>NZ_CP050320.1:917372-2652568 GCF_011765665.1 Enterobacter sp. SES19 | reverse complement strand
AAGCCTGGCGGGGAGAATCCGGGGGGTGAAAACCCTGGTGGCGAAAAGCCGGGTTCTCACCGCCTGGGTTCTCGCCGCCAGGGGTCTCTCCGCCAGGATTCTCGCCTCCAGGGTTTTCACCACCCGGGTTTTCGCCACCAGGGTTTTCACCGCCCGGATTCTCACCGCCAGGGTTTTCGCCACCCGGGTTTTCACCGCCCGGATTCTCACCACCCGGGTTCTCGCCGCCGTCATCCATGGCACCGAGATACCAGACGTTACCGCCGGTGAGGCCGTCCTTATCCTGCTGGCTGTACAGGGTGTACATGTACGTGCCGCCGTCCACGAATCGGGTACTTCGGCCGGATGCCGTGACCATTTCAAAGTCAATGTCACCGCCCTTCTCATGAATCAGGTTCAGCGTCAGGTCAGTGTGGTCTGATATCTCCTTACCGGAGTCAGCCACGGCAATACCAAACTGGCCTGTGCCCTCCTCGATAGTGACGAAATTGCCTTTACGGTCTGCGAGGGAGGTGTTCAGGAGGAAGTTCCCGGTGCCGTTCAGCTCCGTAATCGTCAGCTTTGCAAATTTGCCGTCGCTGTTGCGCAGGAAGTTGACGTTGCCACCATCCATGGTGAGCTTATCAACCTGAGCCGGAGTCAGGCTGGCTGTGGCATCTGTAAGGTCGCTGACTGAGAGGGTGCCCCCGGAGATGTTGACGTCCGTTGCGAGAGCGCCGGCGTCCATCCGCACTTCACCACCGGAGCCCACTTTGGTTTCGCCATTGGCCACTGCACCGTTTTTCAACCAGGACTGCCCGCCGTTGATGGTGGTGTCTGTGGTTTTACCGCCACTCAGGACGTACTGATTACCACCATTGATTGTGGTAGAGGTGACCGAGGCCCCTGAGACGTACTGACCACCACTATTGATTGTGGTAGAAGTGACCGAGCCCCCTGAGACGACCTGATTACCACCATTGATTGTGGTAGAAGTGACCGAGCCACCATTGTAGACGAACTGAGCACCGCCACTATTGATGGTAGTAGTGGTAGCCTTGCCGCCAGAGACGTTCTGCCAGCCATTGTGGTTAATGGTGGTAAAGGTGGTCGAACCTCCACTGAAGATGTTCTGAGTACCACCATTGATTTTGGTAGAAGTGGTCGAGCCGCCAGCGTAGACATTCTGATAACCACCACCACTGATGGTTGTGTCAGTGGCCGAGCCACCACTGGAGACGTACTGATAACCACCACTACTGATTGTGGTATCAGTGGCAGAGCCGCCACTGTAGACGAACTGATAACCACTACTGTTGATTGTGGTAGAGGTGGCAGCGCCATAGACGTCCTGATAACCACTATTGATTGTGGTGGAGGTGACCGAGCCGTCGTTGTAGACGACCTGAACACCATCATTGATTGTGGTAGAGGTGGCCGCGCCATAGACGTTCTGAACGCCACCATTGATTGTGGTTGAGGTGGCCGAGCCATAAACGATCTGAGTACCACCACTGATGGTTGTGACAGTGGCCGAGCCGCCATTGGCGACGTACTGCCTGCCGTCGCTGTTAATGGTGGTAGAGGTAGCCGAACCGCCACTGGAAACGAGCTGACCACCACCACTACTATGGATGGTGGTATTAGTGACCGAGCCGCCACTGGAGACGTGCTGATAACCACCATTGATTGTGGTATCAGTGGCCGAGCCGCCACTGGAGACGTACTGGGTACCGAAGATGTTGATGGTCGTATCGGTGGCCAAGCCGCCATTAAAGACGTGCTGGATACCTTCGGTTTTGATGATGGTGGAAGTGGCTAAACCACCACTTAATACCTCCTGAGCACCACCGCTGCTGATGGTTGTAATCGAGGCAACGCCGCCATTGTTGACGTACTGAGCACCACCGTTGTTGATTGTGGTAGAAGTGACCGAGCCACCGGAGACGTACTGACCACCACCATTGATTGTGATAAAGGTGGCCGAGCCACCACTGAGGACGCGCTGTCTGCCATCACTGATGGTTGTGTCAGTGGCCGAGCCTCCACTTAATATATCCTGATAACCACCATTGATGGTGGTAGAGGTGGCCGAACCGCCACTGGAGACGTTCTGCCAGCCATCACTGTTAATGGTGGTAGAGGTGGCCGAACCGCCACTGGAGATGTTCTGATTACCTCCGTCGTTGATAGTGGTAGAGGTGGCCGAGCCGCCGCTGTAGACGTACTGACTACCTCCGTCGTTGATAGTGGTAGATGTGGCCGAGCCGCCGCTGGAGACGAACTGCCTGCCGCCACTGCTTACTGTGGTATCAGTGGCCGAACCTCCACTGGAGACGCGCTGACTCCCCCCACTGTTGATAGTGGTATCAGTGGCCGAACCGCCACTGGAGACGATCTGCCAGCCATTGCTGTTAATGG
The DNA here is from genome assembly GCF_011765665.1 of Enterobacter sp. SES19. NCBI lineage: Bacteria > Pseudomonadati > Pseudomonadota > Gammaproteobacteria > Enterobacterales > Enterobacteriaceae > Enterobacter > Enterobacter sp. SES19. The sequence continues at coordinate 2,650,168 of NZ_CP050320.1, read as the reverse complement.
TGGTAGAGGTGGCCGAACCTCCACTGGAGATGTTCTGAGTACCACCATTGATTGTGGTAGAGGTGGCCGAGCCGCCACTGTAGACGTGCTGCCAGGCACCACCATTGATAGTGGTAGATGTGGCCGAGCCGCCGCTGGAGACGTACTGCCTGCCGCCACTGCTTATTGTGGTATCAGTGGCCGAGCCGCCACTGGAGACGTGCTGACTGCCGCCACTGCTTATTGTGGTATCAGTGGCCGAGCCGCCACTGGAGACGTGCTGACTGCCATCGTTATTGATGGTCGTAGTGGTGGCCGTGCCGCCAGTATAGACACGCTGTGTTCCGGCACTGTTGATGGTTGTAGTGGTTGCCATGCCGCCACTGGAGACGTGCTGATAACCACCATCGATGGTAGTAGAGGTGGCCGAGCCACCAGTGAAGACACGTTGATGTGCCATGTTATTGATAAAGGTGCCACGGGCAGTGCCGCCACTGGACACGTGCTGTTCTCCCAGGGCTTTGATAATTGTATCAGTGGCAGTGCCGCCCTTGAGCACGTGCTGTTCTCCACTAATTCCTACAATAGTGGTATTAACAGCTACACCGCCATTGAAAACTTGTTGTTTTCCACCGAATGTGATGTCAGTAGAGGTTGCCCGACCGCCCAATGAGATGTTTTGAATACCACCGCTGTTAATGGTCGTGGAAGTGGCTGAGCCGCCCTCAATGCGCTGAGTACCACCGCCGTTAATGGTCGTGGAGATGGCTGAGCCGCCCAGAATGCGCTGAGTACCACCGCTTTTAATGGTCGTGGAGGTGGCTGAGCCGCCACTGGAGATGAGTTGATAACCATCGCTGTTAATGGTAATGAAGGTGGCTGAGCCGCCGCCCTCAATGCGCTGATAACCACCGCTGTTGATGGTAGTGGAAGTCGCTGTGCCTCCACTTGATACGTATTGAGTGCCTAAGAAGCCGCCGATTGTCGTCATGTTGGCCGAGCCACCACTGGAGATGTGCTGCCTGCCCTGGTTGATAGTCGTAGAGGCGGCCAAACCGCCATTAAAGACGTGCTGGGCACCTATATTGTTGATGATGGAGGAGGTGGCTAGACCACCACTGTAAACGCGCTGAGTACCAGAAAAGTGGATGGTGGTGGAGGTGGCTGAACCACCATTAAATATGTTCTGATAGCCACCAACATTATAATCACTATTGCCAATGGTGGTTCTGAAGGCGGTGCCTCCGGAGACGAGTTGTCCTCCACCGCTAATCGTAGTGGAAGTGGCCGAGCCACCACTGGAAATGACGTGAGCACCACCACTATTGATCGTGGTGATAGAGGCATAACCTCCGGTATTGATTAACAGGGTACCACCGCTATTAATGGTGGTGGAGGTGGCTGTATCTCCTGAGTTAATAACCTGTATACCTGTGACGATAGTACCCTTATAATCCGCAGCCATAACCGGACCTGAAGGCAGTAGCATTGCACCCAGCAGCAGTGCCAGCGCGCTCTTTTTAGGCGTCAGCTTTGGGCGACCGGAGCCGATTGCCAGTTCAGAGGTAACTATCCACTGCTGGCGCGACTCGCACCAGACTGTGGTATATATCTTGTTCATATTTACGTCCTTTACTTATCAACTAATCCTGAATGCAGACGGTCCACCATGCCGATAACCTGCCGACCGGTTATCAGGCTCGTGCACTCGTACTGTCGGGGGGTGTGTTTGTGATGCGGACACCACAAATAATCCACGTGGTCAAAATCAACGGACGTGTCATCCCAGCAGCCGTTACAGCCATGGCTGCTGAACACCCGCCAGGGGGTGTAAAATTCGCTATTGGGGAGACTGAATCCGCTGATTAGCACCACAGGGATACCCGATGCCCAGGCAAGCCATGACAGCCCGCTGCCCAGCCCGATAAAGAAGCTCGCATGCTTTAACAGGTCCACCCGCTCCTGAAGCGGAATATTCCCCGTGAAGTCTTCGGCACCCAGGGGTATATGGTTCCAGACGAAGCCCTGGCCGTAATGCGCATGGCGGTCGATACACAGCACCCGGTATCCCAGAGACTTAAGGTGAGCAACGACCTCTGCCCAGCCATGGCCGTTATTCCAGTACTTGGCCTGGTTGGTGGACTGCGCGGCGATGCAGACGTACGGTTCCGCAATTTTTCGCTCCGCATCAAGCTTCAGGCGTGGCGGACACTCCCGCGGATCTACCCCCAGGATGTAGCCGGCATTACGGTGGAAGCCGACCTTCCTGAAATCGATGGGCTGATGAGTGGTGTCGCCCTTAAAGAAAAGGCCGACATACCAGGACGCGTAGGGATTGAGCGTCTGCAGATTGTCCTTTGTGGAGAACGTGATCTCGGGATACTGCGCGCTGAGCAACTCGATGATTTCCTGCCCCATCACACATTCAAGCTGACAGCGGTGCAGCTGACGAAAACGCTCGGCGTAATGGAACCAGCCAAGCATGTCGCCCAGCGTACCCGTAGGGAAAAAGATGACGACGGGCTTGTCCTTCATATCTAACGTTTCATCCAGGATCGGACTCGCTTCTCCCTGGTGGAATACCTGAATGCGGAAGCGGACGTAATATTTTTTATTACTGGTGACCCACCCGCCTTCTGAATCACAGCTGAAAAGAATATTACCGCTGTCGTCATCCATTAAGATGACGTGCCATTTTCCTTCCGGAAGCAAAACGCGTGCGCCATAATTAAAGTCATAAAGAATTCCTTCTGGCCCTGAGCATGACGGAAGCTCTGGAGGGTTTGGGAAGTTAGCTGACATATATAATTTGTCCTCGGTGGTGATTTAAAATTTGTAACAAATAGGTCGAGTGCACTACTGTTATTTAAGTAATGCTGTTCCATGATAGGTTGCGAATTGCTGTGTTTATGTTTTTGAAAAATGTTATATGTGCGTGCAAAACTCGTGCATGCTTACAGGCTTTGAAAATAGATAACCCTGAAAAATATCCACTCCTTTATCTTTCAAAAGCGATAGTTGTTCTTTATCTTCTATACCTTCTGCAATGACATGAATTTGCAATCGTTCTGCGAGAGTGATAATAGACTCAATCACCGCGGAATAGATTAATGATCCATTGCTCGCAATTGTGAGGCATTTATCAATCTTGATTGTTGAGAAACCTGCATGCTCAATGTATTTGAGACATGAACTTCCGCTGCCGAAATCATCAATCGCAAATCTCACACCTGATTCAGTAAGTTGCTGCATTGCATCGAGTGCAAAGTCGTCCAGGTTCATTGTTCCTCGTTCGACAATTTCCAGTGTGACGGCAATGCGTCCGTCGAATGTTTTCTTAAAGTCCGTCACTGCTTCAATAACTCTTGAAGAGTTCAACTGTCTCGCACAGATATTGAAGGAGAGATAAAAGTCATCAGGTAGAGTACCTTCATAGCCTTCGAAAAATGTTTTAACATCAGACATCAGACTGCAAGTGACATCATTAATCACCTCACATGATTCCATTGCCGAAAGGTATTTTTCGGGAGATTGGTAAATCCCATCTTTGAGAACTCTGAGTAATACCTCTCCGCCTACGATCTTATCTCCCTTACATACAGGCTGGATAAACGGTACAAATTCAGCATTGGTCAGTTCCGCTGATAAGATTGTTTCTCTAATCAATGTACGAGCTTTGATGAAGAAACGTTCTGCCTTCATGAGCATTTTGGTGCTTATCATAATGTCGCTCCTTATCTACTGGATTCGCTACCCGAGGTGTCTCTTCGTTCCCGGGACTGTGAATGGCGGTAGGTCGGTAGACTCTTCCTGAAGAATAAGAACCTGCTCATTCACTTCTGCGAATAATCCTATCAACCAAAAACGCAGTGTAGGTATATGTATCGTGGGTTTGTTAAATTACAAATCAATGTTCTAATAATGTATCCATTTACAAGCTATGTGACTGCAAAAACTGCTGCTGCGCCTGGCTGTGCTAGGATGAAAGAAAGAAACTGATGGGTTTCCGTTAGTTGGAGAAACGAGAGAAACCATTCAATTACCATCATGGATAAGGAGTCAGAGATGGTTTTCGTGATTGATAATAGGGTTTTCTATCGATCGGAAGATGGTGCTATATGGCCATCCGGAGACGAGGGCTCTACTGTCATTCTGACCCTGACAATGAACAGACTTCTTGCATGTCTTCTGGAAAAGCATGGTCAGGTTCTGACGCGAAATGAACTTCTGGATAGCGTCTGGGATGCTCATGGTCTTCGTTCTTCTAGTCACACGCTAAACAAATACATCTCCGAACTTAGAAAGCACTTCGTACAATTTGGGATTGTCGAGGAGTGTATTACTACGGTGCCTCGCGTTGGTTTTATGTTTAATAGTGATATCGAGGTAAGGGTTTTGACTCAACCCACTTCTGAGGATGAGTCTCGATTGCAAGATGAAAACAATGACGCTCAAATATTAAAACAACGCTCTTTGATGCGAGTTAAATATAGAAAATTACCTCTCGCATTGGCATTGGTAGTCGTTTTAGTTAGCGCAACCTTAATTACATTAGGGCTTAGAGTTCCATCAAAAGACTTGGCTCAGGTAAGGGATTTGAAGACTTATTTTCTCTTTAACTATGGTTCGTGCCCTGTATACACTGTACAAAGAAACTCCGCATCACTTTCTGAACAAAAAAAAGACTTGTTCATCGAGTTGGCAAAGGCCAATGGAATTGACTGTCTGGACGGAACCTCATTTTTGTATCAGGTTTCTGAGTCATATCTTTACGGCAACAAGGGACGAGCTTTTATTAGTCGATGTACAGCCAGAAATGATAAATACATTTCCTGCCTCAATAACTACTGGAGTGGTTATGAACGCAATTAATAAAAAAACAGGGGTGCTGGCCGTAATTTTAATCGTCATCCTCGCGTTATCGGTGTGGTTCTTTGTTCACATGCATCAAAAACAGAGTGCGTTAAATGTAAACTGTTCCACAATAGTACGTTATAACCACCATGAACCTGATTTCATCGCTACGCTGGAGTTTGTTTTCCGTTTGGATAAAAACCACGATGGCCAGGCTGTCCTGTCGGGTAATATCCAGTCAGACAAAGGTGTTAATGTAATCTCACGTACAATTCTCTTTAGCTATGAGATGAACAGGCCGGGTGAGATTTCACTGACCGATACACGCTACGTTAAAAATCCACGCGATACTGCTGATGATGAAAGTTTCAAAAGCAGCTTCTTTTACGTTCCTGAAGGTACCGTTCGCCAACTTAAGATAGAGCCTACAAGTAATGGCTGGCTGATAGGAAACCTGCAGTCGCCGTTTGCGCTTTGCGTAAACAGATGAGACTCAAACGGCTCTTCCTGCTGCGTACGAATACCCCGAACCGCAGAAGAGCCATAAATCAACCTGATTTTCTCCCCGAACTTCCATCCAGAAGAACTTTAGGCTTCCATTATCTCCGCGTTAAGAAGCCGCCAGTAGTTTGCCTGGCTGTTTCATCATCCTTGTGATTAGTGAGCTGTTAAAGCGTTGCAAAAACCGAGAGATACGTTTATAAATATACTGTATATGCATACAGTAATTCATTGCGGAGGGAAAAATGAAAATTGAGTTAACCATTGATCGCATGAAGAAACTTCCTGATGGAGCTATACCTGCGCTCGAGTCAGAACTGCTCAAAAGACTCAGTAAGCAGTTTGATGATTGTCAGCTAACGATCAGGCGTGCCAGCAATGATGGGCTGACTGTTTTCGGGGGCGACAAGAAAGAGGTCGAACATATCCTGCAGGAGGCGTGGGAAAGCGCTGACGAGTGGTTTTATTAATCGCGTGAATTTCACTGGAGCAGCTTCAAAGAGTATCGCTGTTTGCGTTCCCCTGGCTGTTCCCGATTACTGTTTACCGCGTCAATAAGTCGCTCTGGGGGAAATAGTGTGTAGTGCAGATGCCTTTAATGCAGATGACCAATGGTACGACGTGGTCAGAAGGGCCGATAAAGCAGTTATCTATAGCTTCCCGGCGGAAGGGAGATATCTGGTTTATCGAGTAAATGGAATAGTTTCATTAAGACCGTTACTCGAAGAGGAAGAAATCTTCACTCTCAACGGGTTCATGCAATTTGCAAAACGGGTTGGGTACCGAATTACACCCCCGTCTGATATTATTCTTTCATAGGCCTGAACAACCTATACCTGATGCGCCACGGAGATAACCATGGCGCTAGAATTACAACTTATCAAACACCACTCAGGAATACTGATCCCGGCTACGCCCGAGACCAGCGAACTCCTGCAATCCAAAACCCGACTCGGCGATGTTCTTGTTGCCGAGTTCAGGCGGGTACGTAACCCGGCATTCCATCGGCGCTTTTTCGCGCTTCTCAATCTCGGTTTTGAATACTGGGAACCAACCGGCGGGGCTATCTCTAGCAACGAGCGGAAGCTGATTACCGGCTACGCCAAGTTCCTGGCTTCTTATGGCGGGAACGAGGGCGCACTTATTGATGCTGCTGAGCAGTATCTTGAGCAGGTTGCATACCGGCGCGTAACGAATGGCATTAGCCTGTGCAAATCCTTCGATGCTTATCGCTCATGGGTGATCATCGAGGCAGGGCACTTTGATGCCATTCAGCTGCCAGACGGCACACTCAAAAAACATCCTCGAAGCATCTCGTTTGCCAACATGGACGAGCTCGAATTCCAGCAGCTCTATAAAGCAGCGCTCGATGTACTCTGGTGCTGGGTCCTGTCCCGTTCATTCCGCAGTCGTGATGAGGCCGAAAATGTCGCCGCTCAGCTGCTTGGTTTTGCGGGGTGATGGAATGAAGAAAAGCTGGTTCCACCACACCGATTGCAGCACCGAACAGGCCGACGAGCTGGTTAAGCGTTACAAAGCGCGCGGCGTGCGCGTTGAGCGTAGCCTTAACCCAGATTACGTGACCTGGACTGTCAGTGCATTCCTGCCGACCTCAAATACACCAGCGCGCCCGGACAGTCGCTGGCGAAACCGGATGTGGGGGTGAGCGTGAAGACATATCAAATCACTTTGCCCTGGCCGCCGAGCAACAACCGGTATTACCGGCACAACCGCGGGCGCACTCACATTAGCGCTGATGGCGTAGCGTATCGCTATGCGGTCGCCAGTGTCATTCGAAGCGCCCGGCTTAATATCCGCACGGCCGCACCACTAAAAATCCGAATTGAATGTCACATGCCCGACTGCCGGCGCCGTGATCTGGATAACCTGCAGAAGGCAGCTTTTGACGCTTTAACCAAGGCGGAATTCTGGCTGGATGACTGCCAGGTAGTCGACTATCGCGTTGTGAAAATGCCTGTCGTTAAGGGCGGGAAATTAGTACTCACCATTACCGAGCTGGAGACCGCATGAATCTTGAAAACACCCTCAAATATCACTTCGCCAAATCGACAATGATTAGCGACTCTCCGCGCGCTACGGCGTCAGACTCATTAACCGGAACTGATATCATGGCTGCTATGGGCATGACGCAGGAGCGGGCAGCCTTGGGTTACAGCGCCTTTCTCGGGAAGATGGGTATCAGCAATAATGACCGGGAGAGGGCGATCGAACTGCTGGCCCAGTACGCGTTGACTAAGTGCGATCGGGTTGCGGCATTACGAAAGCTTGATGCAGTGGTTAAACCACTGGTAATGCACCAACTGGCCACCTTCGCGTTCGAGGACTATTCCCGCAGCGCCGCCAGTGTGAAGCAGTGCGATGGCTGCAATGGGGAAGGGTTTATTGACGCTGAGGTTTTCAGCATGAAGTCCCACACTCCGGCAAAAGAGAAGAAATTCGTGAAGATGTCGCTGAGTATGGGTGTCGAAAATATTCGACCTTCTGAGTATGAGGTACGGAGGCAGGTCAGGGAGGTAGCACGCGTTCTCTGCCCTCAGTGTAAGGGGAAGAAGGTTGTTAGTTGTGCCTGTAGAGATTGTCATGGCCGCGGGAAAGCTGTTAATCAGGCTCTTACAGAGCAGCAGGGCGTTCCGGTACTGGCTGATTGCAAGCGCTGCAGTGGGCGGGGGTTTGAGCGAATTCCATCAACTGAGGCTTACGCAGCTTTAAGGGAGATAACGGATGCAATCAGCCTCGATATATGGAAGAAATCTGTTAAGCCATTCTACGATCAGCTCATCACTAGGTTTGACATCGAAGAGGCCTGGGCTGATGCGCAGCTGAAGCAGATAACAAAATAGGGCGTGAATTTATCGTGAGCTATTTACTTTTCCCGAATCTGTGGTAATTTTGCTCTAACGATGGGTTATTGCCTTCGTTTAAAGCCCTCCGGTTAACTCCGTGGGGCTTTTTGCTTAATAGCGACTTAAGAATATCTAAAACCATTCAACCCTGCGGTGACTTATAATTTCCCCAACAACGCAGGAGGGAATATGGAAGAAGGTTTTTACTGGATTCAGCACAACGGTAGGATTCAGGTTGCTTACTTCAGCAATGGCGTTACTGAAGACCTTGAGACGGGACTTACTTTTAATGGTATTTGGCATCTGACACAGGGTGACGACATCTGCGACAACGGAGAAGCTGAGGTGATTGAAGGCCCTCTCCCTCTACCATTTAGATGAATATATTCATCTGATTATGTGGCAGATTCTTCATACTGCACATATGCTTCTTAAGCATCCTGCGGAATGGATGTTTCTGAAAGCGTTTTTGTGGTGGATCCCCCTAAGCGGAGGGGCGGTTCAGCAGGACATTTCTCCAAAGTGTCCAACCAGCGCGCGGAAATGAATGCTGTGATCATTTCCACCGGGAGGCACCCGGCACCACTCCCTCAGTTATTGCCAACTTAGCTATTTATGCCTGCTTGTCCGAGCAGGTTTTTTTTTATTTCTCCCTTGTGTTTTGTAAGAGACCTCAGAGCTAAGAAAGGGTGCTAAACCTCAGTACGTGTTTTAGCAAAACGATCCTCGAAACATTACAAGCTCGTCTGAGACAAAAAAGCGCGGAGAACGACATCACTCCTCTCCGCAATAATAATTCCATCTTCTGCCCGATTGTCTTTCTTTTATCCACAAAAGCTAAAGTCATGACTTAATGTAAATAATAACAGCTTTAAACTATGTGAGCAGTTAATTATTTTTTTGTTTAAATGACTCTCCTTAAGGATTGTTTAATCTATTGCTTTCCTAAGGGAGAAAGAAGCGCCGAAGAGTATCAATCATCATCAGGCTGCCGTATGGCAGCTTTTTTTATTTTTATCAACAGCACCCGCACTTAGCGAGGTGAGAGACCATGAAAATGAATGATTCAGGGAACATCTTCACGCAGTTCTTCGCGTGGGTAGCAGCTCTGGCGTCAGCCATTGGATTTACCACTCAGGATCTGGTGTTCATGTTCTTTGGCGCTGCTGGTCTGCTTATCTCGCTAGCCTCGTACATTAACGGGCGGGTAGATGCAAACCGCAGGCGTAGAGAGGATGAGAAGCGAACAAAAATGGTCAATGACTACCTGAAAGGCGTTGGTGATAAACCCCTTCACGAGCGTCCCGCTGCTGCAAGCGTGGTCGTTGAGGCATTACAAAAGGAAGGTGAGTGATGGGATCCAGAGCAAAGTTGAGTACTGCAGTTCTGGGGCTGGTACTGGCTGGTGCTCCTGCATCCGTCATTCTCGATCAGTTTCTGAATGAGAAAGAGGGTAACAGCCTCACGGCCTACAAAGATGGCGGCGGTATCTGGACTATTTGCCGCGGCGCAACGATGGTTGATGGTAAACCGGTTGTGCAGGGCATGAAATTGACTCAGGCCAAATGCAATCAGGTGAACGCCATCGAACGCAATAAGGCTCTGGCGTGGGTTGATCGCAATATTACGGTACCGCTTACCGAACCTCAGAAAGCTGGGATAGCTTCTTTCTGCCCGTACAACATCGGGCCAGGTAAGTGCTTCCCGTCCACGTTCTATAAGCGCATTAATGCCGGTGACCGCCGCGGGGCATGCGAGGCAATCCGCTGGTGGATTAAAGACGGTGGTCGCGATTGCAGCATGACTAAAGGTCAGAAGAACGGCTGCTACGGTCAGGTAGAACGGCGAGACCAGGAAAGTGCGCTGGCGTGCTGGGGGATAGACCAGTGAAAATTAATCCGGGTATTATCGGCGTTGTCATTATTGCTGGCCTTTCGGTCGCCCTCGTTAAGAGCTGTTTGGAGGCCAGTAATCTTCAAAGTGAAAACGACGTTCTGCGAAGTGACAATTCTCTGCAAGGGCAGGTTATCGCTACCCAGGCATTCAACTTCAATCGATTCAATCAGGTTGCAGAACATGCCAATAGGCTCAACTCCCTGATTGACACCAGCACCGAAGAAACCGTAATCGAATATCGGGAGATTCTCCGCCGTGAAAAAACCTGTGATCTGCCTGTTCCTGCTGACATTGCTGGTGGGCTGCTCAAATACGCGCACCGTTTACGTGCCAGCGCCATGCACACCGATTCCAATGGACCTTACACAGCCGATGATCGTGCCGTTGCCACCAACTCCATGACGTACTGCCAGGTAGTATTGTGGATTAAGCCGCTACTGGCTGTAATTGAAAAGGGCAACAATAATTTCGCTGGCATAAGGCAGATCGAGTTGGAAAGAAAGAATTAGGGATGGCTCGTCCTTGAGCACACGGGTATTCCTGAACGACGGCTTTACCTGACATAGCAAAGCACTATTAAATTGTAGAAAAGACTCAATATTTAACAAGCGAAGCGCAGCATTGTAAAAAAATGCCCTCACAAGGAGGGCTACCAGAGTCTCAGTTTCACTTGCTCTTTTTATGGATGTTTCCCTGGAGTTGGCAAACTCCTCATCAGAGTCTTGAATAGTCTGGCAAGCAGTCCGTAATCAACAAGCATAAGCGGTAGCTATTAGGATGATTCTGAGTTAATCACTTGGGATAGGCAGTAATATGGAATCCTCTAGCTAACTGTAGGGCTGACATAGTAGCCGATAAGGTATAGTGTTGAGATGTCTTTATGGAATGAGGATTAATATGAAAGGTAAAGTGTTTATCGCTGCTATGGCTTTTGTATCTTTCAGTGCTCTTGCCGACGAGGGGCAGTATCTTTCTGATTTCGCCAGTGCAAAAAGCACGTCTAAAAGCTACTCCCAGCTGATTAGTAAAAACAAACTACCTGCATGGGTAAAAAGTGGTGGCACGAGCACGCCATCAACCGAAGTAACAGTTGCGGGCAAAAAGTATATTGCACTGTCAGGGTGTAAACCACACAGTTGTCCAGAACAGAATATTGCTGTTCTCTACTCACCTGATAGCGGTGATATTCATGGTGTGTTTTCTGATTTCAATGCAGAAAAGAATCGTGAGACATTGACCTGGTTAAACGTGGATCCGATTGATTCTAATGCGATGAAAAATGCGCTTTTAAATCGACTGTACGGCAATTAAATAACCCAAGCTTCAAACTGTAATCCACCAGTTTGAAGCTTCAAAACACAAATCAATCGCCACTCAGTGTGTTGGTCGCTCACATCGCACCCTCATTTCGCTTAACTTTAGCAATGAACTCCTCTGTTATTGATAGTCCCGCTATGATTTCCGAGTTTAAGACAGAAGCACCAAATTTGCTTACAAGGTCCAGAAGAGTTTCATATGTCTGGATTAGTTCCATTAGATCGGAAATCACTAATTGGTCATGCTCAGTGCGAAAATGAGACTGGGCGGAGGTTTGATGCACTATCCACTCGAGATTGGCCTTGATTTTCTGTACGTCATCGTAGTTATACATATTTCATAAGCTTAAATCCTCATTTCAAGATTTCTTTGAGAAAAATACTTCATTGCTTCAAATACTGAAGCTGTGAGTGACGTCTAAAGTTCATTCAGTTTAGAGGTAACAATGGCTAAGCCGGACTGGGGCGAGCTGCAGAAGCGGTTCCTGTCTGATCACGCTGCTACTGGCATATCCCCTAAGGAATGGTGCGAGGCGCATAATCTTAATTATGTAACTGCTCGCCGCTATATCAAGAAAACTGCTGCGCAAAATACAAAAATTTACCCGCGAAAGATAGTGCGCACTGCGCAGAAAGATAAAAGCGCAGATGAGCTGGTGGACATAAAGCTAAGCGCGAAGGTAAAGCGCTTTATTGCTGAATATCTGAAGGACAATAACGCCACGGCCGCCGCTGCGCGTGCTGGTTATAGTGACCCAAACTACGGGCGTCAGCTAATAGCGAATCCTAACGTTGCGCAGGCTATTGCGCAGCAGCAAAAAGCCTCCATTGCGCGCACGCTTGGCAGTGCTGATGAGGTTCTGGCGCAGATGTGGCAGCTCGCCACCTTCGATGCAAACCAGCTTTCGCAGTATCGCCGCGGAGCGTGTCGTTACTGCTGGGGCTTCGGTCATCATTACCAGTGGCGTGATGCAGTTGAGTTCGAAGAGAAAAGACTCGAGGCTGTTGAGCGTGACAGACGTGAACCCGAAGATTCCGGCGGTTACGGTTACGACCACACCCGAGAGGCCAATCCAGAATGTCCACGCTGCAATGGTGACGGCATTGGCCAGCCTTACTTCCCTGATACACGCAAACTCCCGGCAGCTTCCAGGCTCGCCTATTCAGGTGTGAAGGTCGGCAAAAACGGCGTCGAAATCACAGCCATCAGTCGGGAAAGAATGTTTGAAGCAGTAATGAAGCGCCTTGGCCTGGCTGACAGCGAGTTCGCACAACGTCTGCAGCAGATTGAAATCGAACGCCGGCAGCTTGAGGTCGAGAAACTCCGTAAAGAGCTGGCAGGTGATGGTGAGGACGATGAACCAACTCCAGTGCAGATCAATATCAACGTAGTGGATGCGAGGGCAGACGATGGGGATCAGCCCGACACTTAACATTCCTCAGGCGCGCTTCCTCGCGATGCAGCACAAATTCAAAGCCTACGTTGCCGGGTTCGGTTCGGGTAAGACGTGGGTGGGTTGTGGCGGCATCTGTAAGGGGATGTGGGAGCACCCTAAAATCAACCAGGGTTATTTCGCGCCGACGTACCCGCAGATCCGTGACATCTTCTACCCGACGATTGAAGAGGTGGCTTTTGACTGGGGCTTGAGCGTCAAAATCAATGAGGGGAACAAAGAGGTTCACTTCTATGAGGGACGACGATACCGCGGGACAACAATCTGCCGTTCGATGGAGAAACCCGGCTCAATAGTCGGCTTCAAAATCGGCAACGCAATGGTGGATGAGCTGGATGTAATGGCCGCAGCCAAAGCGCAACAGGCCTGGCGAAAAATCATCGCTCGTATGCGTTACAAGGTTGATGGGCTACGTAATGGCATCGATGTAACGACGACGCCAGAAGGGTTCAAGTTCGTCTACCAGCAGTTCGTGAAGGCGGTACGTGAAAAGCCAGAGCTTGCCGCATTGTATGGCCTGATTCAGGCCAGCACGTTCGACAATGCGAAGAATCTACCGCCTGATTACATCCCGTCGCTGCTGAGTTCTTACCCTGACGAACTGATTCAGGCATACCTGCGCGGGAAGTTCACCAACCTCAACAGCGGGACCATTTACCACACGTTCAACCGTAAGCTGAATAACTGTTCTGACGAGATTCGGGACGGGGATCCGCTGTTCATTGGTATGGACTTCAACGTGGGAAAAATGGCCGCGATTGTTCACGTTAAGCGTAATGGTCTGCCGCGTGCGGTCCGTGAGCTGGTGAAGGTCTACGATACGCCAGCGATGATTAAGCGTATCCAGGAAGAGTTCTGGCGCTACGAGGATGGCCGATACGTTAAAAGCCGGGAGATTTACATCTATCCGGATGCCTCTGGTGACTCACGCAAATCGCAGAACGCCAGCAAGACCGATATTGCTCAGCTCAACGATGCCGGATTCAGCGTCATTGTTGATGATGCCAACCCGCCGGTTAAGGACCGTATCAACTCGATGAACGCCATGTTCTGTAACGCCAACGGCGAACGCCGCTATCTGGTGAACGTCCAGAACTGCCCGGTTTATACCGAAAGCCTCGAACAGCAAATCTGGGCGGCCAATGGAGAACCGGATAAATCAGCAGATAACGATCACCCCAATGATGCTGGTGGGTACTTCATCGTGAAGGATTATCCGATCGTGAAGCCGGCATACTCAATCACCATGGACACCACTTTCTGATATGGCAAACGACGACATCACCTGGGTTCGACCAGAACACCGGGCGGCTTCTGCTGCCTGGCGGAAATACAGGGACTTTTGCAAAGGGGCTGAGGCAGTAAAAGCGGCGGGTAATAAATATCTGCCGTATCTCGACCCAACCGATAAATCCACACGCAATCGCAAGCGCAATGAGGACTATCTGAGCCGCGCGGTGTTCTATGCGATTGCCGGTAATACGAAGATCGGCATGCTGGGGATGGCGTATAGAAAGGATCCCACTTTCAACGGCCCGGAGAAGATGAAATACCTGTTGGACAATGCTGACGGGGCCGGTACCAGCATCTATCAGCAGTCACAGCTGGTGGCGGAGAACGTGCTGGAGGTTGCGCGAGAGGGCATTTATGTCGATTACGCTGAAGAATCCGACGAAGCAATCATCCTCCGCTACCCGGCAGAGAACATCATCAACTGGCGAACAAAGCGTATCAACGGGCGCGATCAACTGGTGCTGGTGGTCCTGCGCGAATGCGTAGAAGAGCCGGATGGTTACGCTTACAAGGATGAAATCCAGTACCGCGAGCTCGCGCTGGAAGAAGGGAGGTTCATATGCCGCGTATGGCGCCGGGCTGGTGGCACCGCAAGCGGAACCTACACCGTCGACAGCGAATATCATCCGAAGCCTAAAGGAAAGGACTACTGGGACGAAATTCCGTTCACCTTTGTCGGTGCCCAAAACAATGATCCTACTATCGATGATTCGCCGCTGGCCGCGCTGGTGGAAATAAACCACGGACATTACCGCAACAGTGCTGACTATGAAGACAGCGTATGGTTCTGTGGCCAGGTACAGCCGTATATGACCGGGCTTGATACCAACTGGCGCGATCACCTCGAGAAGAAGGGCGTGAAAATTGGTTCCCGATCACCTCTTTTGCTTCCCAAGGAGGGTTCGTTTGGTTATGCCCAGGCGCAGCCGAACATGCTGGCTAAAGAGGCCATGGATAGCAAGCGCGATTACATGGTGCAGCTTGGCGCCCGGCTGATTGAGCAGAACGCCACGGCAAAGACGGCAACCCAAGCGAGCGGTGAGCAAACATCCTCAACATCGGTGCTCGGTATCTGCGTTTCAAACGTTTCTGAAGCCTATACGCTGGCGCTTGGCTGGTGTGCGAAATACCTAGGCATTAAGGGAGAATCGACGAGTTACACCATCAACCAGGAGTTCATAGCGAAGGTCGCGGAGTCTGGCATGGTAACGGCAATCGTCAACGCCTGGCAGTCCGGTGCGCTGCGCGATAGCGATATGATTCGCGCGCTGCAGAAGCTCGATCTCATTGACCCGGCAGACAGCCCGGACGAGGTTATTGATGCGCTTCGCAATCAGGCACCCACGTTGACCGGAGGCTGATATGGCCACCATTAACGAAAGCCTTCGCGATGAGTCGATTGCACATTCCGTCTGGTTAAGTCGTTACGCCACTGGTGTGGCAAATCGGATGGTGAAGTTGCTTAACGAGACGGACGCAGATCTGTCAGCCCGCCTGCTCGATGCGCTGGACAAATTGCCTCCTGAGAGCTTCACCGTTAACCGTCTGGAGAGTTTACTGGGCAGCGTGCGCGAACTTAACCATCAAGCCGTAGCGTCCATGCAGGCAGGGCTCGAAAATGAGCTGGTGGCACTGGCAAAGAACGAAGCCAGTTATCAGCTGAGCCTGTTCGATTCCCTTCTGCCATCACAGGTCTTGTCTCACTATCCGCTGCAGGGCATCACCGCCGATATGGTGTATGCCGCGGCGATGGCGCAGCCCTTTCAGGGGCGGCTGCTGAGTGAGTGGGCGGTTAATCTGGAATCGGACAGGCTGGCGCGTATCGTGAACGCTGTCCGCAGGGGTTATCTTGCCGGCGACACGGTAGAAACTATAGCCCGCAATGTTCGTGGCCACGCCAACAAAGACTATCGCGACGGCGCGCTGCAGATGAGCAGGGCAAATGCCGCCAGCATCGCTAAAACAGCCGTAAATCATCTGGCTGCCTCAGCACGCAACAGCTTCACCAGTGCCAACAGCGATATCGTGAAAGGCAAACAGTGGCTGTCTACGCTGGACAATAAAACCAGCCACGATTGCATTATTCGTGACCTGCTGCGCTATACCCTGGATAACAAACCGGTCGGGCATAAGGTGCCTTACCTACAGGGACCCGGGAAAATTCATTTTTGCTGTCGTTCTACTGAAACCCTGATCCTCAAGTCGTGGCGCGAACTTGGCATCGATATCGGCGAGATGGACGAGGGGACTCGAGCTAGCATGGATGGACAGGTACCGGGGGAAAATTCGTATCTGGAATGGCTCGCGCGCCAGCCAGCACAACGCCAGGATCAGGTTCTGGGTGCCGAGCGTGGCCGTTTGTTCCGCGCGGGTGAAATCAACCTGGCTGATATGTTTACTGACAAAGGCGAATGGATATCCCTGGAACGTCTTAAGCAGCTCTCAGGCACAGACAACTAACAACCACATCTTACTTCACGCCCTGGTATCCGCCGGGGCTTTTTTATGGGCGAGGCCCGGCAAAATCCCTAGGGGAAATTATGTTAATTCGAAACATGCTTCTGAAATATTACGCACCTGAAAGCGGCGGTGAGGGCGGCGGTGGCGGCGGTATCGAAATCACTCCTGAAATCCAGAAGCTGATTGATGAGCGTGTGACCAGCGAAGTCACGGGCCTGAAATCGAAAAACTCTGAGCTGCTGGGAACCATTAAGCAGCAGAAAGAAACCCTGTCACGCTTCGATGGTATCGATCCTGATGCAGTGCGCGGGATCCTCCAGCGTTTTTCCGACGACGAAGAGGCAAAGCTGATTGCCGCCGGAAAAATCGATGAGGTGCTCGATAAGCGCACCGAGCGTCTGCGTGCTGACGTCGATAAGCAAATCAAAGCCGCAAATGAACGCGCGGACAAAGCCGAAGCGTTCTCCAACAAATTCCGGGATCGAGTTCTGGGGGATGCAATCCGTGCAGCAGCGTCCAAAGCTGGCGCGCTGCCGGAAGCATCTGACGATCTGATTCTGCGTGCCAAAGGCACATTCCAGCTCAACGACGAAGGCGAGGCCGTAGCAGTTGATGCAAATGGCGACGTTCTGTTCGGTAAAGACGGCAAAACTCCACTAAGCCCGCTTGAGTGGGCGGAGTCTCTTAAGGAGACGGCTCCGCATCTTTTCCCACGCGCAGAAGGCACCGGCGCGGGCGGACACAAACCAAACGGCGGTGGCAGCCTGAAACGTTCCGAAATGAGCGCCAGCGACAAGGCGGACTACATCCGCAAGCATGGCCAACAGGCCTTCCTCAAACTTCCAAAATAAGGGATTAACCCATGTCTACCACTGTTAATAGTGACCTGATCATTTATGACGACCTGGCGCAAACCGCTTTCCTTGAGCGACGACAGGATAACCTCGCAATCTTCAACGCCTCTTCCAACGGAGCGATCCTGCTGGATAACGAACTGATTGAAGGCGATTTCCGCAAGCGTGCGTTCTACAAGGTGGGCGGCTCTATCGAATCGCGTGATGTTAACTCCACCGAAAAAGTAACTGGTAAGAAGATTGGCGCTGGTGAAGCCGTCTCCGTTAAAGCGCCGTGGAAATACGGTCCATACGAAACTACTGAAGAAGCGTTCAAACGCCGCGGCCGCTCGGTTGACGAGTTCTCCGAAGTGATCGGCACTGATGTGGCTGACGCGACGCTGGAAGGCTACGTGAAATACGGCCTGAAGGCGTTGACGGCTGCTATTGGCGCCAACGCGGATATGGTGGTCACCGCCGATATCGAAACAGACGGCAAGAAGACCCTGACGCGCGGCCTGCGTAAGTATGGCGACAAGTTCAACCGTGTTGTGCTCTTCGTTATGCACTCCGCCACTTACTTCGACATCGTGGATGAGGCGATCGCCAACAAAATCTACGAAGAAGCGGGCGTGGTGGTTTACGGCGGGCAGCCGGGCACGTTGGGTAAACCTGTTCTGGTGACCGACACCATGGACGCTGATGCGATCCTTGGGCTGGTAGCCGGAGCGGTTACCGTCACCGAGTCTCAGGCGCCGGGGTTCCGTTCCTACGACATCAACGATCAGGAAAACCTGGCCATCGGATACCGTGCTGAAGGCGTTGTGAATGTTGACTTGCTGGGCTACAGCTGGGACACCTCGAAAGGTGACAACCCGGACCTGACTAAAATCGGCACCGCAGGCAACTGGAAGAAGCATTTCACCAGCAACAAATCAACGGCAGGCGTGCTGATCAAACTGGAATCCGCAGTGGGGGAGTAACGCTGTCAGCGGATAAAACCTCCGCAACCGCTGACAGCACCGATGCGGTCACCATTTCCCTCAAGTACACGCTGAATGGCTCCGGTGTATCCGGCAAAACCGTCGCGTGGACGTCTACAGGCGGCACGCTTAGCACGGCCAGTTCTCAAACTGGTTCTGCTGGTGGGGCGACGGTCAAGCTCACCTCTGATACGGCAGGTACTTTCACAGTCACTGGTACTGTTGATGGTATTGCTAAATCCGGTGAGGAGATCACCTTTACCCCGCCTGCCGCTGGCTAACCGATGGGGCGTAAGCCCCATTCAACGGATGCTTAGATGATTATTACTGATATCACCGCCGCTGACGTT
The DNA here is from genome assembly GCF_011765665.1 of Enterobacter sp. SES19. Lineage (NCBI taxonomy): Bacteria > Pseudomonadati > Pseudomonadota > Gammaproteobacteria > Enterobacterales > Enterobacteriaceae > Enterobacter > Enterobacter sp. SES19. The sequence goes on along the minus strand of NZ_CP050320.1, from coordinate 2,631,385 downwards.
AACAGTTACGCCAGCGAAGATGAACTGGCGTCATTTGCCACGCTGAGAGGAGTTGAGCTGCCTGAAAAGCTCGCGCCGTTACTGATTAAGGCGATGGACTATCTGGAAGGGCTTGATTGGGTAGGTTCCAAAGCAGACCCTCGACAGCCGCTGGCATGGCCACGCGTGAATGTCGTTCTGGATGAACATGATTTCCCGCCGGATGAAGTACCACGGCAGGTTATAACCGCGCAGTGCATGCTCGCGGTAGAGTCAATCGACGGCGATTTACTCTCCAGCGTGCGCGAAGCCGCTGTGAAAACCGAACGTGTCGAAGGCGCCGTAACCATGACTTATGCGGTTGCCGACGGTGAGGTGTTTACGCCAACTTACCCGGCGGTAATGGCTATTCTCGGCGACCTGGCTGGTGGGCGTGGATATGCAATCAATACTTTAGCGGAGCGCGCGTAATGGCCATCAACTATCAGCGAATGCAGGCGACAACGACTCGTATGCTCAAGCAGAACGGCATTGCATACGACGTCACGCGTAAGGGCACGTTAATCGTCATCGGTGGTGTGGAGCATCGTTCCGAGGATACCCAGTTCACCGCCACAGGAGTGAAGACGGATTACGCGCCAGGCGAAATTGATGGAACCGTCATTGAAAACGGCGATGTTCGGATTGTCTTCACCGCTGAGAAGGAAATTAAAACCGGCGATCTTATCGACGTGGACGGCGTAAGGCATCGCGTGGTTAAGCCTAATCCGGTGAAACCGGGCGGTGTGGTGCTCTGCTACAAATCTCAGTTGAGGGCATAGCATGAGCGATAACAAGGCGTTCACGGCTGCCATCACCGCGTTTGTGGACAAAGCCAAAGCGAATCAGGAAGCGGTCGTACGTGCTGTCGGCATTCGGATCCTTCATCAACTGGTGATGATGTCACCTGTCGGCAACCCCGAACTCTGGGACATCAACCAGACGGCAGCTTCTTACAATCAGGCGGTATACGACCATAACGAAGCGCAAAAATCGGACCCTGCAAACCTGACTAAAACCGGACGACTTAAGAAGAAGGCTCGACTGGTGGATGGGATGGATATCAAAGCGCCGCCCGGGTATACCGGTGGACGGTTTCGGGGCAACTGGCAGGTGTCTTTTGATGCACCGACCACAGATGAAACAGGCCGTGTCGATAAAACCGGAAATCTGACAAAAGCCGCCGGCAATTACACGCTGTCGCTGTTCAAAGTCGGGATGAAGGCTATTTATTTCTGCAACAACGTCCCTTACGCGTATCGACTGGAGATGGGGCACTCTTCCCAGGCTCCGGAAGGGATGGTACGCATTACTGCTGCTGAGTTTCAGCGATTTTTTGAGGAAGCAGTAAGGGAGGTGACTAAATGATTCCCGATATCGCGGCGGCGCTGGCCGCAAGGCTCGGCGAGTGGGCTGATACTGAAGGTATCCCGGTTGCCTGGGAAAACGTGCCTTTTACACCGCCGTCTAATGGGCTCTATCTTGCAGTCCATGACATGCCCGCCACGCCGCGTACGCTGGACCTTGGATTGCGCTGCCGCATTTATTCAGGTGTATACCAGATTAACGTTGTGGCCCCAGCTGGCACAGGCCGTAACGATGTTGTGGCCCTGGCAGACCGTGTGGCTGAATTGTTCCCCGAGGGGCAGGAGATTGAAGGCAGGGGCTTTACGTGCTGGATTAGCAGCGAGCCTGGTATATTCCGCGGGATCCCTACACCAGTGTCCTACACCGTCCCTGTCAGCCTGAATTATCGGGCAGACATTACCAGCTGATTCCCTCTCTGATGTTCCACAACTGACCGGCCTTGAGCCGACTTTCCCGTTTCTAAAGGAGTAACCAATATGGGCTTTGCATTGCCTAACGGCGCTCACGTCTATCTGGCATCGGGTTATGGCCCAGCCATTACTTTCACCGGGGCGACTAACGCCGAAAATATGGTGATCACCGTGAGTGAAGCGGATGCACTGAAGGTGGGTGATATTGTTCATGTGAACTGCAACTGGTCCGGTGTTGATAACGTCATTGCAAAAATTGATGCGATTGCAGAAAGCGCCGTAACTCTTCGCAACATCAATACCACCAACAAAAACAAATATGCCGCTGGTGGCGGTACCGGTTCGATCCGCAAGGTGCTTGAATGGACCGAGCTGCCACAAATTACTGAGGTGTCGAAATCTGGTGGCGATCAGAACACCACACAGATTCAGTTCCTCAGCGATGATCGCCAGCGCAACCTGAATACCTATAAATCCGCTGTCTCTCAGACTTACTCGATCGCTCACGACTCCACGCTCCCGGTATATCCGTTGCTGCGCCAACTGGACGAAGACGAAGAGACTGTTGCGGCTTACATGTACGTGCCGAAGGCGAAGGAGAACCGGTATTGGGCGGCCACGGTATCCTTTGATGACACGCCGACTACTGCGGTTAACGAGGTAGAGACAGTGAGTGTGGTGCTAAACCTGCAGTCACCGGCGATGACGTTCTACAAGGTGACTGACGCTGCCGCCTAACCCGTCAGAGCTTTCAATATTCTATGCCTCCCATTGTGGAGGCTTTTTTCCGTTAAGAGGTATCGATGGCGACCAAATTCACTCTTCAGCCCAAACCAACATTTAAAGCCAATGTCTCGATCCCCCGCGCTGGCGATGAGGATGGCGTGCTGACGTTCACTTTCAACCACAAGCCACTTAAAGAACTGGCTGACCTCGAAAAACTCGAAGGTAAAACCGCCACAGATTTTCTGATGGAAATCATTGCTGGCTGGGCACTTCCCGATGCATTCAACGCGGAAAACCTGTCGGTGCTGCTGGAAAACTATCCGGCGGCGATGAAGGCCATCCCGGAAATCTACTACCGCGAGCTGATGGGGCAGCGTGAAAAAAACTGATAGCGGTTGCCTCTGCGTTCTATACGCCTGAACCCACAGCGGCAGACCTGGCGCCTTACGGGCTTACGCCGGATGACTATGACGATAATTTCGTCGATGTCTGGCCCGATATCTGGCCTTCATTCCTGGTGTTTCAGGCTGTCAGCACGCAATGGCGAACGGGAATGGGCGGCGCGTCCGGGCTCGACTATAACGTTTTGCCCTGGGTAATGCGCCTGCACCACGTCGACGACGAGGCAACCGCGCTTTCGGACATCCGAATCATGGAGAGCGCCGCACTAAAAGTTATGCATAAAGAGAGGGCGGAATGAGTAACGATATCGCCACGATTTCCCTGCGTGTAAATACCAGTGAGCTGGAGCGTGGTAACCAGGCACTGGATCGCTTTCAGGAGACCGCGTCCGCCGCGGCAGGTAAAGCGGATGACCTGAACAGTACGTTCCGTACCGGTATCGATAACCAAAAGAAAAACAGTGAAAGCCTGAAGCAACAGCGCCAGGAGCTGCAGAACCTGCTGAATAAAATTAGCCCGGTGAACAAGGCGCTGGATGAACTGGACACGATCCAGGAGAGCCTGGCGAAGTTTCGTGGTAAAGGGCTGGTAGGGGATGAAGACTTTACTCGCTACAACAGCGTGCTTGAGACGACCCGAGCTAAACTGGCGCAGGTTATGGAGTCTGAGACCGCAGAGGGGCGGGCTCGCATTGAACAGGCACAGGCAGCGCAGCGTGCAGTTGCGGCGGGCAAAACCTTTATCGATTCGCTGGAAGAGCAGGTCACAGCAATCGGAAAAACGCGCGCAGAACTGTTAGAGCTAAAAGCTGCCCAACTCGGCGTATCCGATCGTGCTGCACCAATGATCGCAAAGCTGAAAGAGCAGGAAGAAGCATGGAAGTCTGGGGCTATCAGCGCGGGCCAATATCGCAATGCTATGCGTTATCTCCCGATGCAAATGACCGACATTGTGACTTCACTGGCTTCCGGTATGCCGGTTTATATGGTTGCTATTCAGCAGGGCGGTCAGCTCCGTGACTCGTTTGGCGGTGTAGGCAATGCTCTGAAAGCGATGTTGTCGATGGTGACTCCTGCCCGAGTGGCCATTGGTGGCCTGGCTGGTGCCGTTCTGATTGCGGCAAAAGCGGGGTCGGACTACTTTACCGCCTACGACGAAATCAACAAGGCCATTATCAGGACTGGCAACATTGCCGGCACGTCAGCGCTCCAGATTATGGCTTCCTCCCAGTCTATTGCTGCCTCTACTGGCGCGACTGTAGGAACCGTTCAGAGTTTGATGACTGAGCTGGTTGGCATGGGATCGCTGACACAGCAGCAACTTGAAAAAGCAGCGGGCTCCACGGCGCTGGCGGTTCAGACCGGTATAGTCTCGGCGCAGGACATCACCAAAGCCTATAAGGACATCGAAAAAGACCCTGTTAAAGCGCTGCAGAGTCTCAACGAACAATATAATTTCCTGACCGTTTCACAACTTAAGCATGTTGACGATCTGATAAAGCAAAAGGACCAGACCGCGGCCGTTACGCAGGCTATGGACCTGTTTGGCGATACGATGGCAAAACGCGGAGAGCAGGCTTACGACTCGCTGACACCGTTTGGTCGCCTGTGGCTGGATATAAAGGGCTGGGCGTCTGAGGCCATGCAGAGTATCGGTCAGTGGGTAGCTGAGCTGGCATCAAACACTCTGAAGGAATTCAACGCAATTTATTACAGCGTTGCGATCGTTTTCCAGAAGCTGAACCAGATCATTTCTTCCTCTATCGCTGCCGCGATTAACCTCGTTCCCGACTGGGCGAAAACAGATACTTTGCAGGGATGGCAGGACTACAACAAACAAATGGCCGGCGCTTATGGCGACAGCGTTTCTCAGCTGAAAAAAGAATGGGATGCGGCTGATTTTAGTGCAGGTAAATACCTCGATACGTCCAGAAAGATAAGTACCGCAACCACCCAGAAGGATCGGGAAGGAGTCGCTTCTTTTGGCAAAAAGACCAAAACCGGAAAGCAGGGCCCTTTATCGGCTGGCGATCGCAGCACGGATGCTGCCCAGGCCGAATTACTGGCGCTTCAGGCACAGTTACGCGCGCTGCAGCAGCATAAAGGGCTGAACGACACTATCAGCCAGCAGCGCAAAGATCTGTGGACGACTGAAGCGAAATTTCAGGTGCTGGAGGAGGCCTCGCGCTCACGTTCACTGACAAAGCAGGAAAAATCCCTGCTGGCGAGTAAAGACCAGGTGCTTCAGTTGGCACGGCAGAAAGCCCTGTTAGGTGATCAGATTACCGCACAGGAACAGCTGAACAAGCGAATGGATACCTCGCAGAAATACGGCACTCAGATGGCAGAGAAACAGGCTGCATTAGTGAACGGTGCCGGGATGAGTGACCGTCAGGCACAACGTGAGCTGGCAAAGAGCCAGGTTTCCTCTGGCTGGATCAACTCCGGCGGCACGCTTGACGACGAGGGCTATCAGAAACAGCTTAAGGCAGCTAACGATTACTATGATGCTGAGGATCAGCTACGCGGTGACTGGCTGACAGGCGCGAAAAAGGGATGGGCTGATTTCGAAGAGAGCGCGACCAATGTGTACTCCCAGGTGCAGACGGTTACTAGTAACGCGTTCACCGGGATGGCCAGCACCCTGACTGATTTCTTCACAACAGGTAAATCTAACTTCTCAGATTTCCTTTCCACTTTCCTCAAGGGCATCGCCCAGATGCTGACCCAACTGGCTCTGGTTAATGGAATGAAGTCAGCGTTTGGTGGAACCGGTATCGGCGCGTTCTTTGGTTTCTCAGGTGGTGGTTTGGTCCCCGGTTTTGATGGAGGCGGCTACACGGGAGATGGCGGTAAATACCAACCGAAAGGCGTTGTACACGGCGGTGAGTTTGTCTTTACGAAGGAAGCGACCAATGCGCTGGGTGTCGGCAATCTGTATGCGCTTATGCGTGGAGCTCAGGGGTATGCAAACGGCGGTTATGTTGGGCGCGCCCCGATGTATGGGCTGCAATCGAATGCAGCTGGTGGCGTAACCGTTCAAACTTCCGTGGTCGTTCAAAATCAGAACACACACCAGCAGACTTCCGGCAATAACGATGCTATTTCTCGGGCTTACAAACAGACCATCGATCAATCTGTTCGTGCTGGAATTGCTAAGGAGTTGCAACCCGGAAGGTTGATTTGGAACGCTATGAAAAGCCGTTGAAAAATTGATAGCAGTCCCTAGTTTGAGCCTGCTATCACAGGATTAATTATTTACGTGGCAGATACTTATGGGTTGTATATGTCCCACCCTTGTGTGAGGAGCCTTTCCCGTTTGTATAATGACCACGAGAACCTTTTGCATAAGTGATCGAGGGCGCCACAAGCATTAAAGAAAGAACGGCAACTAGTAGTGTTTTCATAAGAACTCGCTGTGTAGTGAAGTAGTGTAAAAGCCATTCAAATATACGTAATGAATAGGCAGTAGGAGAAAAAATTCTTTCTGGCACTATTCGAATTCAACCCGCTTCCGCGGGTTTTTTTATGCCCGGAGGAAAAGTGACGATCGAAACATTTACCTGGCGAACCCAGATTCAAGCGGGAATGGAAGGGGAGTTCACTTACGCAACACGCTCTGCATCCTTCGGAGACGGCTTTGAACAGATCGCCGGTGAAGGCATCAACCCTGAAAAACAGTCATGGCCGATGACCTTAACGGGGAAAAAAGCTGAGATGCTCGATGCGCTGAGGTTTTGCCGCAAGCACATCACAAAATCCTTTATCTGGACGTCTCCTGTTGGCGAAACCGGTTTATACCGGATTGAAGCTGATTCTATTAAAGCCCAGCCGCTCTCCAGCAAAGTGATGACCATAAAAGCAACCTTCAAACAGGCATATGCACCATGATTACTGAAGATTATCAACGCCTCGAACCGGGTGAAAAAATACGTCTTCTTGAGGTAGACGGTTCTGCGTTTGGTCTGGACGACGTTCTGCGCTTTCACGCTTATAACCTCCCGCATACTGAAGAAGAGATTGCGGCTGCTGGTGGCGACGAATCAAAGTTAAAGGCGAAGAGTATCTGGTGGCAAGGCGAAGAGTATAGTGCCTGGCCATATAAGCTTGAGGGACTGGAAACTTCAACCGATGGCAATAGCGCCCAGCCGACGCTAACCGTTGCCAACATTGACAGCTCTATCACTGCGCTCTGTCTGGCCTATGACGATATGCTGCAGGCCAAAGTAACGATTCATGACACTTTTGCGCATTACCTGGATGCACGTAATTTTCCGGATGGAAATCCCACTGCAGATCCCCTTCAGGTGAGGAAACGGGTTTTCTACATTGACGGTAAAAATAGTGAGTTGCCCGGCGAGAGTATTGAGTTTGTTCTTACCAGCCCGATGGACCTGCAGGGATTGATGATCCCGACGCGCCAGCTTCATTCCCTGTGTACTTGGTGCATCCGGAATAAGTACCGCATCGGTGATGGATGCGATTATACCGGCATGCTTTACTTCGACAGAAACAACAATCCGGTAAGCGATCCCTCATTGGATGAATGCAACGGCACGCTCACCGCATGCAAGCTTCGGTTTGGTGAACACAATGAACTTCCTTTCGGTGGTTTTCCGGGAACATCTTTGATCAGGAGCTAATATGCGTCAGAAAACAATTCAGGACATCCTGGCGCATGCAGCGAAAGAATATCCCCGCGAATGCTGTGGCGTGATAGCGCAGAAAAGCCGGGTTGAACGCTATTTCCCATGCCGTAATCTGTCTGCTGAACCAACGGAACAGTTTCACCTTTCACCAGTGGATTACGCCGCTGCTGAAGACTGGGGGACGATAACGGGAATCGTACATAGCCACCCTGACGCGACGACCCAACCAAGCGAACTGGACAAGGCTCAATGCGATGCAACGTTGCTGCCCTGGCATATTGTCAGTTGGCCGGAAGGAGACTTTCGTACCATTTCTCCCCGCGGAGAATTGCCGCTGCTCGGGCGCCCGTTTGTGCTCGGACACTACGACTGTTGGGGGCTGGTGATGAGCTATTTCCGGCAGGAGCATGATGTCGAACTTCAGGATTACCGTGTTGATTATCCCTGGTGGGAAAACGACTATCCGGACAACTTCTATCAGGATTGCTGGTATGAGTGCGGATTCCGTGAATTCGACGGGCCGCCAAAACCTGGCGATATGGTGATCATGCAGGTTCAGGCTGATAAGTGGAATCACGCGGGGATTCTGCTGGAAGGCAACATGCTACTGCATCATCTTTATGGTCACCTCAGTCAACGTGTGCCATATGGAGGTTACTGGATGGAGAGAACCATGAAAATTGTCAGGCATAAAAGCATAATCATGCAGGAGGGATAATGTGCGAATCCGTCCGTACTATTCGCCTATATGGTGTTTTGGGGACTACGTTTGGCCGCGAATTCCAACTTTCGGTAGCCTCACCAAAAGAAGCCATCCGCGCATTGTGCGTTATCGTGCCAGGTTTCGAGCGTTTTTTAAATACCAGTAAGCAGCGCGGGCTTACTTACGCTGTATTCAGTGGAAAGCGTAACCTGAACGATGATGAACTCTCTATGGATCAAAGTAGTGCTGATATCCGTATTGCGCCTGTTATCCTCGGGAGTAAACGTGGTGGAATATTCCAGACCATCTTAGGCGTGGCTTTGGTCGCAGTAGGTGCTGTGGCGTCATACTTTGGCGGTGGTGCTGTTGGCGTTCCTCTAATGCAATTTGGCGCTGCGATGGCCCTTGGCGGTGTCGTACAAATGCTTTCTCCACAGACAACCGGGCTCGCCAGTAAGCAATCTGCGGATAACCAAGCCAGCTACGCCTTTGGTGGAGTAACAAACACGACAGCCCAAGGGAATCCAGTACCACTTCTTTATGGCCGCCGGCGAATCGGCGGCGCGATTATTTCTGCCGGGATTTATGTCGAAGATCAGCAATAAATACCTTCTTTCAGGCCACCTCTGGGTGGCTTTTTTTATGGGCGCAATATGGCTATAGCAACCGCTATTAAAGGCCGCAAGGGCGGCAGTTCAAGCTCAAGAACTCCTACAGAACAGCCAGACGATCTGCAGTCAGTAGCCAAGGCAAAAATCCTTCTCGCGCTGGGAGAGGGGGAACTTGCTGGTGGCCTTACTGCGCGCGATATTTATCTCGATGGCACTGCACTTGAAAACGCAGATGGTTCGCAGAACTTCAGCGGTGTGGCGTGGGAGTTTCGTTCTGGAACTCAGGCGCAAAACTACATTCAAGGGATCCCGGGTACTGAAAACGAAATTAACGTGGGTACCGAAATTTCCAGCACCACTGCATGGATGCGCACGTTCACCAATACGCAGCTTTCAGCTGTTCGCCTGCGTCTAAAATGGCCTTCTCTCTTCAAACAGGAGGACGATGGCGATCTGGTTGGCTATTCGGTCAACTACGCAATTGACCTGCAGACAGATGGCGGCACCTGGCAGACAGTGCTGAATACCAGCGTGACCGGGAAAACGACGTCAGGTTATGAGCGCAGCCACCGTATTGATTTACCTCAGGCTGGCAGCACCTGGACCATCAGGCTGCGCAAGATTACAGCCGATGCCAATAGCGCGAAGATTGGCGACACGATGACGCTGCAAAGCTTCACAGAAGTAATCGACGCCAAACTGCGCTATCCGAACACCGCGCTACTGTACATCGAATTTGATTCGAGCCAGTTCAATGGCTCAATACCGCAAATTTCCTGCGAGCCTCGCGGGCGAGTTATTCGTGTGCCCGATAACTATGACCCCGAAACACGAACGTACAGCGGCACCTGGACGGGCGCATTTAAGTGGGCATGGACGGATAACCCTGCGTGGATATTTTACGATCTGGTGGTCACTGACCGCTTCGGCCTTGGTAATCGGCTAACGGCAGCCAATATCGACAAATGGACGCTTTATCAGGTCGCTCAATATTGTGATCAACCGGTACCGGATGGTAAGGGAGGTAGCGGAACTGAACCTCGTTACACCTGCAACGTATACATTCAGGATCGGAATGACGCTTACACCGTCCTGCGTGACTTCGCCGCCATTTTTCGAGGCATGACCTACTGGGGAGACGACCAGATTGTTGCCCTTGCAGACATGCCCAGAGATGTCGATTTTACCTACACGCATGCTAACGTTGTCGACGGCAAATTCGTATATTCCAGCAGCACAACCAAAAGTCGCTATACAAACGCTCTTGTATCCTGGTCTGATCCGGCAAATGGCTATGCTGATGCAATGGAGCCAGTCTTCGAACAGGAGCTGGTGGCGCGCTATGGTTTCAACCAGCTCGAGATCACCGCCATCGGTTGCACCCGGCAGTCTGAGGCTAACAGGAAAGGGCGCTGGGGGATCCTGACCAACAATAAAGATAGGATTGTAACGTTTGACGTTGGTCTGGACGGTAATATTCCTCAGCCGGGCTACATAATTGCTGTTTCTGATCGAAATCTTTCAGGGAGAGATTTAGGCGGTCGATTATCCGCGGTTAATGGTCGTGTACTCAAACTTGACCGGGTACCAAGTGCTAAGGCCGGTGACAGGATAATGGTAAACCTGCCGTCGGGTATCACCCAATCCCGAACGATTCAGTCCCTGTCAGGTGAAATGGTCACCGTGACCACCGCTTTTAGTGAACTTCCGCAGGCTGAGGCTGTATGGGTTATTGAATCTGATGAACTTTATGCGCAGCTGTACAGGGTAATTAGTGTCACCGATAACAATGACGGGACATATACCATCACGGGGGCAAATCACGATCCGGATAAATATGCCCGTATCGATACAGGTGCCGTTATAGATCAGCGGCCGGTGAGTGTCATTCCTCCTAGTAATCAGTCGCCGCCTGCGAACATCGTGATCAGCTCGTTTTCTGTGGTTCAGCAGAACATTAGCGTTGAGACCATGCGCGTGAGCTGGAATCAGGCGCAGAACGCTATCGCCTATGAAGCGCAATGGCGCCGCAACGACGGAAACTGGGTGAACATGCCGCGCAGCTCCACTACGTCATTCGACGTCCCTGGGATTTATGCCGGGCGCTACCTGGTGCGCGTGCGCGCAATCAATGCCGCTGAAATTTCCTCAGGTTGGGGATATTCGGAGGAGAAGGAGCTGACCGGCAAAGTAGGAAATCCACCTAAGCCAGTAGGATTCACGGCCACGGGCATTAACTGGGGCATTCGTCTTAACTGGGGCTTCCCTGCAAATACCGGCGATACGCTAAAAACTGAAATTCAGTACACAGCCAACAGTGACTTTTCGGATCCTCTCCTGCTCACAGACGTGCCTTATCCATCTGCGGAATACACTCAGCTCGGCCTTAAAGCTGGGCAGGAATTCTGGTACCGCGCGCAGCTGGTTGACAGAACGGGTAACGAGTCCGGGTATACAGAATGGATCAGGGGGATGTCTAACGATAACGCCGATGATTATCTGGGTGATATCGCAGACGATTTTCTTACATCTGCTGATGGGGAGCGCCTCACTGGTGACATTGATACCAACATTGAGGGAATTCTTCAGAACGCCCTGGCGAACCACGGAACAGTCGAGCACCAGTGGGCACAATACGGGGAAGTGCGTGCCGATATCCTGGTTGTCAAAACGACCATTGCTGACGTGAGCCAAGCAATGGCGGAGATGTCCACTCAGGTGCAGGCGCAGTTTAACGATGTGACGGCAGCTCTTGAAGATAAGCTGACTGCAGTCGTGGACGCCACCGGCGCATCAGCCATTTATACGCTGAAAACGGGTGTCAGGATTAATGGCGTGATGTACAACGCCGGGATGTCGATTGCCGTCCTGGCGGAGGCAGGAAAACCGGTAGTAACCAGGGTTGGATTTAACGCTAACCAGTTCGTGCTGATGAGTGGCAGTGGTGATACCCAGTATTCGCCGTTCGCTGTGGTTAATGGCCAGGTATTTATCAGCTCAGCGTTTATTCAGGATGGCAGCATTACTAACGCGAAGATAGGTAATTACATACGCTCATCAAACTATGTGGCTGGTCCTGGTGGTGCCGGGTGGAATATTGATAAGGGCGGGAATTGTGAGCTTCATGGGGCGCTTTACGCTACCAGCGGCAACTTCGCGTTCACCGGTAACGGTAACGGCGTCACCATTGACGGGAAGGGAGTAAAAGTCGACCTCGGCGGTGGTGATCTGATGATTCTTGGGGAGTGGCCATAATGCCAAGAGGATTACGAATACCTTATAACGACGGAGGACCGGCAATGGAAATAACAGCCGGGCTCCGCTGCCCTTCGTTTTGCCAGAATGTTAGCGATGCCGGTTCGGGGAACCAGTTCACAATTAACCAGCGAGTTGATGGAAGTCAGATCGTCCTTATTCCGCGCAATACTGTCGACAGATTTTGGGTGGGCACCAATCTGATTCCAACCATTGTCATGCTGGATGGTTTTACCGTAAACGGCAATACCATGACCATGAACAACTGGCGGAGTGATGGCCTTGGGAGCTCTCGTACTTTTGCCTCATCAATCTGGCAAATTCTACCGACCTCTTCAGGTAGGGGATTGCTGATTAAGGACAGCACGGATTTCCTCTCAATCACTGATGCCACGATGTCTGGCTACTGCGTCTGGCGCGGCACTGTCACTTTCACCGGGAGCTGGGCTACACCGACGACAAATATCTCACGCGACCGCTATATGGTGTTCGCAAAGTGGAGTGCTGATAACGTCACCATTGAATTCGACGGCTCGAATATTATTGCGACAATAGACCATGCTGGTCTCGATCAGGATGCGACCGTTACCATGCAGATCGCTATTTTTGCCAGTGGCGTAAGCCCGACGCCTGGGAGGGGGCTAAATATCATTAAGGGAGGTGTCTGTGTGTTCTCCACCACGCGCAGGCCATTTGTGTACCGGAACCAGACCTATACACCATCATGGTCAAATACCAATATTGGCGAGGGCATGATTTTGCTTGGCCGCTATGGCTATAACAGCGAGGTTTACACCGGCTGGGACTATTTGAAATGGGCGGGCCTGATCCGCAGCGGCAATCTGGTGCGCGCCGGGAGGGGAAGAAATGCTGCTTCGTGGACATCGAAATACAGCGTCGTAGGACGAAGGCTGACAAGTCTATCCATCCCCGTTATTGATGCAATTTACTGACAACCCGCTCTGGCGGGTTTTTTATTATCTGAATTCAGGAGTCCATTATGTCGGCAGGAACCATTACCCTGACAAACGGGTCCGCTATTGTTGGCGGTTCCGGAACCTCATTCGCAACCGAACTCGCCGCAGGTGATTTCATTGTTTCGACTGTGGGCGGTGTGCCGTACACGCTGCCGGTGAAAACGGTCGACAGTAATACCCAGCTGACGCTGGTCAGCAACTATACCGGGCCTACTCGATCCGGTGCGGCCTGGTCAGCGGTTCCCCGTGTGGCGCTGAACATGGTCACTGCTGCGCTGGTGGCGCAAAGTGCTGAAGCGCTGCGTGGACTAAATTACGACAAACAGAACTGGCAGCAGGTTTACAGCGCAGCCGGAAACATCACAGTGAAACTGCCAGACGGCACTACCTTCACCGGCCCATCATGGAAATATCTGTCTGACAATATGGCAACCAAGAGCGGTGGGGCCGTACCTGTTAACCAGGGCGGTACCGGTTCGACAACCGAATCAGGCGCTCGCAAAAACCTCGGTTTGGGAGATCTGGCAACTGAAAACAGTAGTGGTATCAGAAAGCAACTTCTAAAAGTTGACCCACAACTAGGAAGCACGGTTGAACTTAATGTTTTTATTCCCGGTGCCGGTGTGAAAAATGGTTCGGGATTAGTTTTCAAACGTCCTGCATCTGATGGTTATGTCATCATGCAGTACAACACCTCAGGAGATTATGAGGTCAGTAACGTAATCATGGGAATCGATACTGCGTCACGTAACGTTTCTTGGGATTTCCAGTTGTCAGGAAACGCTGTTGCGAATGCCGGCTCATGGCTGAGCAATTCCGATAAAGAGATCAAAACCAACATAAAGGTTATAGAAAACCCGCTTGATAAAATGCGAATGATGCATGGATATACCTGGGAGCGTCTGGATGATGCACCTCCTGGGCAGGGTTTTATTGCACAGGAGCTTATGAAAGTCATGCCGACGGCAGTTTTTGAGGGAGGACGTACCGAACTTAAAGACGGTACGGTAGTTGAGAAAACCTTATCGGTAGATGTGCCTGGTGCATCAGCAGCACTTCACCATGAGGCTATCCTTGCTTTAATGGATGAAGTTAGCGGGATCAAAAGGATGATGAGCGAGCTGACTGCTGGGAGGTAGTCGTCTCAGCAACTTACTTTTTTTGGTTGAATAAACAATCAGCGGGCATTTCCACCCGCACGCAGACGAACTGGTCAGCAGGGATATCGACAGGATCTCCATCGTTTATACCGTCCTGTTCGTTCCTGGCGAATGCTGGTGCATCAGAGTGTGTACGATGATAGGTTTTGACCAACACAGAACCATCGGCATTAACCTCATAATCCAGCCAAATCAGCGGTTGTTTATTCCGGTCTGTGGGAATCTCAAACCCTCCGTCGATCCCCCCCCAGGCAGCGTCTGAATTGAGTGCTTCACAACCTTCAATCAGATATTGGCCGACATCCAGACGAGAGACAGTAACCCCTGCTGATTCGTCGTTAGTTTCATAATCACCATCTTTAAAGATCTTCACTACTGGAGAAGCTCGCTTAAGAAAACCGTTCGCATCGACCGTTGTATTATGTGAGTGCCACAGCTCCATCACCGTAATATTTCCAGTAGGTATTGTGGAACTGTAAGATGCCTTTGCAATGAACGCCCTGTTTGACTGCCCATACCCTATACCCAATTCTCCCCACTCAGATGATGTCGGACCCGGCAATACCTGAATTACACAACTTTCAGGAAACAATGCCCCAGCTACTCCCGGCTCATATATCCCATCCCAGATTTTTTGAACTGGGTTTGCTGATGATCCTCGCCCGGAATGGACGGTTGCAATGTCTCCAGGATTTAAACCAACATTTTTCAGAGCTGCACTTCCTAAACCGACGTTTTATAGATTGCTCCTGAGCGGCCTAGCCGATAACTTCACCTGATTTTTTTGCAGAAATAACTGGGTGAAAAATATGCAAATTGGCTATGTAAGGGTGTCAACAAATGACCAAAATACGGATCTTCAGCGGCAAGCGCTAGAACGCGCAGGATGTGAACAGATTTTCGAAGAAAAAATGAGCGGAACTGTGGCAAACCGGCCAGCACTCAAAAAGCTTCTAAAGGCATTGAATGAGGGGGATACGCTGGTGGTTTGGAAGCTGGACCGCCTTGGGCGCAGCATGCGTAATCTGGTGCTGCTGGTGGACGAACTCCGGCAGCGCGGTATCCACTTTAAGAGCCTCACAGACAGTATCGATACATCAAGCCCGATGGGTCGCTTCATCTTTCATATCATGTCAGCCCTGGCGGAAATGGAGAGGGAGTTGATTGTGGAACGCACCCGGGCAGGTCTTGCTGCAGCTCGTGAGAAAGGGCGAATCGGCGGCAGGCGTCCGAAGCTTACCCAGGACCAATGGGCGCAGGCCGGGCGGTTGATAGCGAACGGTGTGGACAGGAAGCAGGTAGCGATAATTTATGACGTTGCCGTCTGCACGTTGTATAAAAAATTCCCAGTTTCAAAATCGGCTTAAATCTGTTCACACTGAGTTGCGGCCATAAAATTTACAAAACTCATAATTCGAAGTTGGATAGAAACTTAGAAACGAAACGGCGAAGCTTTAAGCAGAGATGGTAGTGTCTCCATCTTGCGGACATTTACAAATAAAACTACTGTATATAAAAGCAGTATTTGAGGTGTGTGCAATGGAATTCATCAGGCCAACAGAACTGCGAGAAATTATCGCTCTCCCGCTTTTCAGTGACTTAGTACAGTGTGGTTTTCCAAGCCCTGCTGCTGATTACGTTGAACAGCGTATCGATCTCAATGAGTTACTGGTTTCCCACCCGAGCTCAACATACTTCGTCAAAGCCGCGGGTGATTCAATGCTCGAAGCCGGGATCAGCGATGGTGATCTGCTGGTGGTGGACAGCTCGCGCACAGCTGAGCACGGTGACATTGTCATTGCCGCGGTGGAAGGGGAATTCACTGTTAAGCGTCTGCAGCTGCGCCCGACCGTGCAACTCAATCCTATGAACAGCGCTTACTCGCCGATAATTGTCGGCAGCGAGGACACGCTTGATGTGTTCGGTGTCGTGACTTTCATCGTGAAATCGGCGAGCTGAACATGTTTGCGCTCTGTGATGTGAATTCGTTCTATGCATCATGCGAGACGGTGTTTCGGCCCGACTTAAAAGGGTGCCCAGTGGTTGTTCTTTCGAATAATGACGGCTGTGTAATAGCACGCAGCGCCGAGGCCAAAGCCGCTGGAATTACTATGGGAGAGCCATTCTTTAAGCAAAAGGATCTATTCCGGCGCGCTGGTGTGGTTTGCTTCAGCAGTAATTACGAGTTGTACGCAGATATGTCGAACCGGGTAATGACGACGCTTGAGGAAATGAGCCCCCGCGTCGAAATTTACAGCATCGACGAAGCTTTTTGCGACCTGACTGGCGTTCGCAACTGCCGGGACCTGACTGACTTCGGGAAAGAAATCCGCTCTAAGGTTCTGAAGCGTACACACCTGACTGTCGGGGTTGGCATTGCTCAGACAAAAACACTCGCTAAACTGGCAAACCACGCCGCCAAGAAATGGCAGCGCCAGACTGGTGGGGTGGTTGATTTGTCCAATATCGACCGGCAGCGTCGGTTGTTGGCTATTGTGCCTGTAGAGGACGTGTGGGGCGTCGGCAGGCGTATAAGTAAGAAGCTTAACGCCATGGGCATCAAAACGGCTTTGGACCTCTCAGAACAAAGCACCTGGATTATCCGCAAACACTTTAACGTGGTACTCGAGCGAACGGTCAGGGAGCTGCGCGGCGAGCCATGCCTCGAGCTGGAGGAGTTTGCACCAGCTAAGCAGGAAATCGTCTGCAGCCGGTCTTTTGGTGAACGCGTCACAGAATATGAGCAGATGCGTCAGGCCATCTGCAGCTATGCGGCCCGTGGTGCTGAAAAGCTTCGTGGTGAGCACCAGTATTGCCGGTTTATCTCTGCGTTCGTGAAAACCTCTCCCTTTGCGCTTAACGAGCCGTATTACGGTAACAGTGCGTCCATGAAGCTTCTTACCCCCACTCAGGATTCACGCGACATCATTAACGCCGCGGTAAAGTGCCTGGACAAAATCTGGAAAGACGGACACCGTTACCAGAAAGCCGGCATTATGCTGGGTGACTTCTTTAGCCATGGTGTGGCCCAGCTCAACTTGTTCGACGAGAACGCGCCGCGCGCTGGTAGCGATAGGTTGATGGAAGTTCTGGATTATCTGAACGCGAAAGATGGAAAGGGAACGCTTTATTTTGCCGGGCAGGGCATACAGCAGCAATGGCAGATGAAACGGGATATGTTATCTCCACGATATACTACGAGGTATTCAGACCTAATAAAAGTTAGATGATTCTTTAAACGGTATATTCATTCGAACCTAATTATCGGCTATGAGTATTAAGAGTAATATGTCTACTACTATGCTTTTGTAATGTAAATAAGCCCCTGCAATTATACAGGGGCTTATGGATATGATGCCGGGTGCCTCCCGGTGAGTCATTGAGCTAACCACTCGTGACTCGCTGCTTCAGAAATTCACGATGAGCCGCTTGATATACAAATCATCAGGTTAGTTAGCCCTGCCGCTGAGGAGGATTCATCATAAAACCGAATGTAACAGCAATGCTTAGCAAATGATACAAAATTTACTGATGTGCCTCATGATTTTCTTTCGCAGTTTTCACGGTCACGGTATTTTCAGATGGTGAAGGTTAAAATATCGATGTTCATTTTTTTACTTTAAGTCTTGAAACAAAGGTTAAGGTTTTATCTTCTGGGCAAATCATTAGAAAAATTGCTGTGGGAGACTCTTCTAAACGTGTAATTCCATGCAGCATCTGGTAGAGTCTTTTTTTTAGTTTTTCTGCTCCATCTTTTTCAGACTCCCACTCTAAAACTGCCTGACCCTCTGAACCAATGAATGCATGGGATGGAAGTTTAACGCCTCGGTTTGACTTACTTGAATAGTTTCGGTCATGCAAGAGACCTAAGATAAGAGGGTTAATATTATTATCTGAGAATGGGGCTTCAATAACTATTAATACTGTGTAATATAGAATTTTCATGGAAGCCTTATGGTTTCTTCAGCAATAAAGTCATATTGCCATGGTGTTGGATGTACATGTCTTAATTATAAATGTTTGTGTGGGGGTAAAAAAAAGCCTGCGTTAAGCAGGCTATAATAATTAAACGTAGTTATAATAATGATTTCATGAACGTTGGCGTTGAATCCCTTGCGTCAAAGATACTTCTGCGCCGCATCTAATATTTCCTGAGAGGTAAGCTCTCGATCTGATGCCACATAGACCACTTCATGGTCACCTGTTAAAGAGGGAAAACCTGCTGACATTATCTGAAGGTTTATCACTTCTCCATTAGGATATTCTTCGCGTATTGATGTCACACCTTTAAGCACAGTGATAACTTTACTTGGCTTACCATTAAAAAAAATGATTACTTTTTTCATATATCACCATGTATTTTGAGGGCTTTTAGCCCCTGCAGGTGTTCGAAAGGGGGCTGTTTGTTCATTTTTTTTGCCTCTATCGAAATTAAAACAAGCATTATACTGACTTAACGTGTACTGTAACGGTCCATTTGAACTGGAGAAGTCTATGTCAGCACGTAAAAACACTCAATTCCGCCGAAATTATTTAGTAAAATGTCCTTGTCCAAACTGCTCAAAAGATTCCGAACATAGTTACAATCGTGTACAAAAGGGGGCTCAATTGGTGTGCCCATACTGCTGTGCTTTATTCAAATCTCCCCAGCGCTTCTAAAAAATTAAAAAAAATAAGAAGTGATGCTTTTAGAGGCTGCCTAACCTCTTACGCACTTTAATATTTTATAAGCAGTTAGCTTCTGCTTTGAGACTGTTCATGCAGCAGTCCTGCATTTCATCACATCGGTCAGCAAACTTGATGGTAAGTAAATATGCTGGCCTGTTGTAATGATGTGCGTAACCGAACAATCACCTTCCACTGATAAAGTCATGCTGGCTTAAGTAAACCATCTAAAAATTATCTATCGCAAAGTGTTACCTTGGCAGCGATTGGACCTTTAGTTCCAGCTATGATAGCGAATTTGACTTTTTGTCCTTCAAATAGAGTATTAAATTTTTCTCCCAGCAGGGAAGAAGTGTGAACAAGAACATCTTTACTTCCATCGAGTGGGGAGATAAAGCCAAACCCCTTATCTTCGTTAAACCACTTAACAAGGCCTATGATTTTAGATGACATACAAACTCCGTTTGAACATTTCAAACTGACAAGCAAGCTCATGATAAGAAACGTATGCTGGTATATGTTTGGACTCAAGAGGAGGAGGTATCAGAGATAACACCTGGTTATGAGAACGGCTTTTGGAAAAGTTAGATTCATCATCGCAACGAATCAGTCAAACCATTAAGGCACGTGCTGAATGATTAAGCAAATTTTATTTTAGCCTTCCGGAAGGCCAATAAAATAGGATTAGCTATTATTAACCAATCCTGTATAGTCAAATCTGGATTGCCATTAGGAAAATATTTGTCTCGTAAAATGACAGGAATTGTCAAAAGTTTTGACTTCAAGAGCGGAAAGGGATTGGTTATCCCATCAGATGGCAGAAAAGATGTTTTTTTACATATTTCTGCATTAAGTAATAATGAAAGCCAAACGTTAAAACCTGGCGTTCGTGTTGAATTTTATCGTATAAATGGGCTTAGTGGTCCGATGGCTGCAAATATATTTCTTTCTTAAAGTGAGATAAAATTGAACCAAATATAAAGTACACATCAAAAGTACATCAGATTATATATCTATTTGTTCTATCAATTTTCTCCCCTGATTTTTTACATTTCCTACTTCACGGGTCACAGCATGCCAGATAAACATCTCAGCTGGTACAGAGCCGTCAGATACAATCTCTTCCGCTTCTTTCCCTCCAACGTCCTGGCGCATCCATTCCCGGGCCGCTTCAGGCGATAGGACCAGGGGCCGGCGGTCGTGAATATCCACTAAGCCTTTGTCAGCGGCAGACGTTACTATCAGAAAACCTTCTGCCTCATCGCCTCGCTCGAACGGCGTGCTTCCGATCGCCGCCATGAATATGGGCTGGCCGTCTACCCGGTGAATGAAGTAGGGCTGTTTCTTGTCGCCTTCATTCTTCCATTCAAACCAGCCATCTGCAAAGCAGATCGCCCGGCCATGCTGCCATAGCGGTTTAAACATTCTGCTTGTGGCCGCCGTCTCTACGCGCGCGTTAATCAGTGGCTGCTTATCCCACCACCCGGGCGCGTAGCCCCAGAACACCGGATCGAGATGCAGTTGCTCGTCTCGTTCGCTCAGCAGCAGGACTTTGGTTCCTGGCGCAACGTTGTACCGGCCAATAGGTTCCGGGTCATAGGCAATGTCACGATCGGCTTCGTCGGCCAGGTAAGCCAGATATTCTTCACGGGTTTGTGCTTGTGCAAAACGTCCACACATAGAAACCTCCAGTCAGTCAGACTGAAAGTATAGGGCAGGGAGAAAAAGAGGTACGTACTGAGTAAAGTTAGGGGCAAATTTAGGGGCAAATTTAGGGGCAAAAATGCGGAATAGAGGCAAAAAAAGGGCACTGAAAATGTAGATCTGGGTAGCTTTAGGGAGAAGTTATTATGCTATAACTAATTGAATAAGCGGAGAAAATAAATGATATCAATGAGTTGGGAAAATCAGCGTAGCTTATTCAGGTTGTATTGTTCTTTTTTGTTAATCTCTTGATTCTCTTGCATTGAGTACTACCTTCGGAGCCAGCGGGGCAAAAATTGTATGCCGCGTATGGTACGGATTCCGGCGGCGAATGCCAGCACGTTTTGCAGCGAGGTTATATCTGGCGTTGCAACACTGTCAGCGTGCGCTGTGGTTTCAAGACCTCCTATAGCATCTTACTCGTCCTGGTTTTCCATATTTGTTCTAAGACGGGAGGAAACTTGTATGGCATAAGAGCGTTAAACGAACATCAAAAGGAATGACGTTATGTCGCTATATGACCTCAAAACCGAAGCACTTGCATTACCGGAGACTTGGCACTCTCATATATTAGGCCGTATTGGAACTGCGAATCTCAAAGTTTTACGCATGGATGAACACTCAGTGATTGAAGAGGTTCATGAGTATGACGAGGGGTTACTGGTCATTGATGGGCGTCTGGAGCTGAGCGTGAAGGGTAAAAAAATCTCTGTGACGTCTGGACAACTTTATGTAGCCAAAGCTGGCACTCCCCATACTGTCGAAACAGGCAGTTTTGGCACACTGGTTATCATTGATTTACCAGAAACGGAAGTGGCCTCGCTTTAAGCAGCTTGCGATGAAGTGTCAGGGTGTCGTTTTGATCTGGCTCTCAGTCTACCTGAAATTAATGAAAACGTATCAGCAGGGCTGCCATTCGGTGGCCTTATATCTTTCCCCTCGATGATGTCGTTTATTGCGCCATGGGAGCAGACCAAATATTCGGGTCAGAATGAAAATTTTCGACGCCTGACATGGTAATTATTATGTTATCTACCATGATTAAGACGATGACAATTCAATCGCTTCAGCATCGCTGAAGCGGTTACCTCACTCTAATCGAGAACCCTAAATGCGCCATGCATCTATCCCCGTAGCTGCAGCCACGGCAATATTTTTGCTGGGCGTTTTTATCATCAATTTACAGGTTTGGTATTCTGCACGGGCTGACAGCCTTGCAGGGGCGCACTATGTTGTGCGGAACATGAACGTCATTCTTAAAGAAGCCCGTCATGCGACCCAGATAGCAATGCAGCTTGCTGAGAATGAGTGTGATGCTGAAGGACAGTATCGGCTCGGCACTGAAGCGGCATTACAACCGCATCTGAGAACGATCGTTATTCTGAAACAAGATGCGGTATGGTGCTCCTCTTTACCGGGAAATCGCGTGTTGTTGGTTAACGGCTCAGCGCTGCCTCAGGCATCATTGCTACTCGTTCCAGCGAAAAGTACGGTCAACGGCCTGCCGGTTCTCTTATACCAGACAAATCATGCCGGAAGCCGAATCATGGTGAGCATCAGTGACAGCCATATCCGGGATGCGCTGAATATGCCATTACGTGGCGTGGGATATTCACTGAACGTCGGCGATCGTATCTTAGGCCAATCAGGCGATGTGTTGACGGCAGCCCATTCGAACAAAGATGTACTGACGGTAAAAGATGCTGATTTTCCTTTCGCGATTCAATTTAACGCTCCGCCTCTGTTTAGCCTGACGAGATTATTCGACCAGGCCGGTGGGGTGTTGTTATTTCTGTTGCTCATTTCCTCTCTTCCTGCTTATCTTTTGCAGCGTTATCTCTCTAAGGATATTTCGCCTGAGGAATCTCTGCGTACTGCC
This sequence comes from Enterobacter sp. SES19, assembly GCF_011765665.1. Taxonomy (NCBI): domain Bacteria; kingdom Pseudomonadati; phylum Pseudomonadota; class Gammaproteobacteria; order Enterobacterales; family Enterobacteriaceae; genus Enterobacter; species Enterobacter sp. SES19. The sequence continues at coordinate 2,608,859 of NZ_CP050320.1, read as the reverse complement.
ATCTACAGAAATGAAATTATTCCCTATTACCAACCCGTCGTGAGCGGAAAAGAGGGCACCTTGCGTGGCGTAGAAGTGCTGGCCAGATGGAAGCATCCGCAATCGGGGTTTATTTCTCCCGCGTCCTTTATTCCTCTCGCTGAAAAATCAGGGTTAATTATTCCGTTAACTCAAAGTTTAATGAGACAGGTTGCAAAGCAGATGAATTCTATTTCAACGTTGCTGCCAGAAGGGTTTCACGTAGGAATGAACTTCAGCGCTTCTCATATCGTTGCGTCCACCTTTGTTGAAGAGTGCCTCCACTACAAACACAGTTTTATTCAACAGGATCTTAATCTTGTCGTTGAGGTGACCGAGCGCGAACCGCTCCACATCGATGAACATCTCGTTAAGACGCTGAATGAGCTGCATAACAACGGATTTGCTATTGCCCTGGATGACTTTGGTACGGGATACTCAGGTCTATCCTATCTGCAAGCGCTGCATATTGATTACATTAAAATCGACCAAAGCTTTGTTGCCAGGGTTAACGCGAATGAGGATTCAACGTTGATCCTGGATTCGGTGCTGGAGTTGGCAAAAAAACTTTCAATTAGTATCGTGGCGGAAGGTGTTGAAACAGAAGAGCAGCTTGATTACCTCACGCGCAATCATATCCGTTTTTTACAGGGTTTTTTCTTCTATAAACCTCTTCCTTTCAAGGAGCTGCTCAAAGTTCTCTTGTCGAAGCCAAAAGTTAAAGTGAGGGTGGAATGAGGTTTAACCCGCAATCAGCGTTTCAGCCTGAAACATTTCTAAGATAGCGTATACTCCCTCTTCCAAAACCGCTCAACAACCCGGTGGCTTGTGCTATGACCCTCAATCGCTTTTGTTACTTACTCCTGATCTTTGCTGCAATCGGTAGCTTTCTGGCCTCGAATCCTGTGGTGATGTGGTTTCTGCTGATCAATGTGCTGACGTTGGCTCTGTATGGCGCTGATAAAATGGCGGCGCGTAAAGGGATGCGCAGGGTACCGGAAGCTACGTTGCTGGTATTTGGCGTGACAGGAGGTTGGCCTGGCGCCATTGTGGGCCAGCAGCTTTTTCGCCATAAAACCCAAAAGCAGCCCTTCAAAACCTACTTTTTCTTAAGCGTCGTGGTCAGCATCGGCATGATGGCGGTGCTTTACCATTTCTCTCCTGTTTCTTCTTTATGAACGTATTGACATCAAGTTAACTTGAGCTTTTAAGATGCCAGCACTACGTTGATAAGGGAGTAACATCTTAAAATGAAAGAGATTGATGTAGGTTTCACTCATGTCGCGTTTATGGTCAGAGACCTGGAAAAGAGTATTGCCTTCTATCGTCGCTATGCCGGTATGGAGGTCATTCATTTGCGTGAACCCGATATGCCTGATGCAAGAAAAGTGGCATGGCTTAGCGACCATACTCGTCCTTTTGCACTTGTTCTTGTACAGGCCGATACCGTGACCGATACGCCGCTGGGTAGCTTCGGGCATCTGGGTATTGCCTGCGCGACCCGCGAAGAAATTGACAGAAAAACCGCGATGGCCACCGCTGAAGGCGTGCTAAGGAAAGCGCCTGAGAACGTAGGCGATCCCGTCGGCTACTATGTCTTTTTTGCCGATCCCGATGGAAATACGTTAGAACTGTCATTTGGACAGCGTGTCGGTCTGGAAGCGATTCGAACGATGAATCGGGATAAATAACGCGGGTAAACGTCCGGAACGAAGAAATGGGGCGCATCGCACGTCGTTAATTAATCCTCCATCACTGCCAATAGTAGTAGGACTATTCTTAAGTGGTTGCTGTTTTTTGCACAATCTGAATAATACGTGCAACAACAAGGAAGACAACATCCCATGAAAATAAATTCTATTATACTGGCAGTGCTGTCTGTCTTTTCTGCGCCTTCCTGGTCTGCTTTTCAGGAACGGGAATATAATACCTGGTATATCAAAAATGCGGTCCTTTATGATATGACACAAACCTCGGAAGGCTTTCCCGTCATGGTGAGTGTTTCTCAGCCAGGGCGAAAATCCGCTAACTTGCTGGTGTCATATATTACTGAAGGCCGTTGTGGTGATAATAACCTTCCGCTAAATGTGAATGGTAAAGTCCTGCCCGCTAAATATGATTGTGTTCAGATAGGGCAGAACAGAATTGAACATTTTTCAGTGGTGGATGCGGACAGCGTCAATGGCATGGTGACGCATTTGAAATCTGATTTCACTATTCTCCTGCAAAACGATATCAAAATTTGGGCGGCAAATATAAAAACGCCAAAATACGGGCTGGCACCGAGATTCTAACGATGAAATGTCTGTCTCGCGACAGGTATTATTTCTATCATGGTAATCATTTATGAAATAATAGTGTCGTGGTGTTATTAATCAAAATAAGGGGTAAGTGGCCCTGTTTTTTTACGTATTGAAATGGACTGTATGCTAAACGGTACGAAACCGCACAAATAATCCTTTCTGATATTATGGATAAAGCTCACTACCAGACTTACGCTTGCTAGCGGCGTTTTAGTTGTTCAGCACATCTTTACTGGTAAGGAGCAGAATATGTCGCAACGTAATAGTCTGGATTTACTAAGCCGTAAAGAGGGAATGTGTCTGTTAGAGCAAAGCATGGGTTTTGTCTGGCAGGCAGCACTTCGGGCGGTCGCGGTATTAGGGGTCGCAGATCGTCTGGTTGAAGGAAAAAAATCCGTTACGCAACTGGCGGAGGAGCTTAGTGTCGATGGCGACTATCTTCATCGGATCATGCGCTTATTGTCCTCTCGCGGGGTGTTCAACGAATTATCTGAAGCTGAATACAGTCTTAGCCATTCAGCACAATTCCTCTGTTCTGAGCATGAATTTTCCTTGCGTGCGGCGGTGCTCATGCTGACAGACCCAACATTCTGGCAGCCAGCGGCTAAAATGGATGAAATATTGCAAGGCAAACCTGTTTTTAATGATTTGTTTGGCAAGCCTTTTTACGACTACTGGCAGCATGATGACACGATGACTGACAGCAACATTTTTCATGCGGGTATGGCCTCTATGTCATCCGTAGAGAATGAAGTCATCGCAGATAGCTATTCGTTCCCTCAAAACGCTGTCGTTGCCGATATCGCCGGTGGGCTGGGTAACTTATTGTTGGCCGTTTTACGTCGAAATCCGACCTTAACGGGGATCCTCTTCGATCAAAAAGACGTGCTTGAGCGGAATCGACTGCACCTGTTAAAGGATAATCGTCGATGGAAGACCGTTGAGGGCAGCTTTTTTGAATCCTGTCCTGTAGCGGACATTTACCTGCTTAAATATATTTTGATGGACTGGCCTGATGAGAAGGCCATTCAGATCCTTCAATGCTGCAGAAAGGCTATGAAAGAAAACTCCCGGCTATTAATTTTTGAGCCGCTTATTAAAAAAGAAAATAATGAACAGGGACGATTTGAAATTGACCTTCTTCTGTTAACAAGTTTTGATGGAGGGCGGGCACGAACAGAGTCTGAGTATCAGGCCTTGTTTGAACAGAGCAATCTGAAATTGAACAAAATAATAGACACCCGTTCGTATTTGTCGATTTTAGAAGTCATACCTGCCTGAACTGTTTAAATAATATTCACAGAGCATGTGCCCGGCATTCCGTTTTACCGTATTCCTGCTACGCTTGTCTCTTGTACCAGGAGCATGAATATGAAAAACAAAGATGAACAAACCGGATTAGTGGGGCTGGCGATTGGGGCCGCCGTCATTGGGCTGGTTTCAGCGCAGAAACCGATCCATCGCAACAGTATTGTCGATGAGCTGGTCAGGCTGGGCAGGCAAAAAGGCGATGGTGTAGAAGACGAGGTTTTCGTGAAAGCCGCCGAGTTGGTGAGAAAAGGGGTATAGCCTATGGCTGAATGTCGTAATGCGCAGTGCCATTGCGGTGCGGTGGCCTTTACCGTTGCGCTCACGGATGGCCTGAATACCGCGCGGCGCTGCAGCTGTTCTTTTTGTCGCATGCGGGGTGCGGTCGTCGTCTCTGCGCCGCTGTCAGGGATTACCGTGACAAAAGGTGAGGATAAGCTCACGGAGTACCGTTTTAACACGGGAACGGCACGGCACTTCTTCTGCTCGGTGTGCGGGATCTACACGTTCCATCAGCGGCGTTCCAATCCAAACGAATACGGCGTGAATGTTGCCTGCTTTGAAAACGTCTCACCGTTCGATTTCTCTGAGGTGAAGGTAATGGACGGGGTAAACCATCCCTCGGATGGAGACAGCGGGGTGTTTGGCTATCTCTCTTTTCGCAAGAAAGGGACAGTTGAGGCGTAATTGCCGCCTGGCCATTCTTTAATCAGCCTGGCTATAGTGGAGGGTGGTTATCTGAAACAGGAGAGACTATGCTCTGTGTTGAAAAAGACGATCCGCGAGAGGCGCCTGAATCAGGTGATAAAAAGCCTCAACCGGTGAAAAAATAACGCGACCTGTGCGTTTATCCGCCACCGGCACTGCTGGTGGCTTTTTGTTTCCGGAACACAGTTAACCACCATCCAGATGGTTTAACAGCGCGCCGAGATGCCCGACAACATCAGCAAAATCAAAAATTAACGCCATCCACAGCAAGGCTAAAAGGGCAAGTACGGCAAGGGATACACGACCAAACAACGCTGTTATCCTTAGTGACGAAAGGGCTATCACCTGAGTTTAACCCGTTTTCTTTCAACTTACCTTCAACCAACCCTTTTCTGAAACTGTCTTTTGTGACGTACTTCAAAAAAAATTGAGCCCGCATCATAATGCGGGCTCTGGCAATCAGAACTGGTAAACCAGACCTAACGCGACGACATCATCCGTGCCGATGCCGTTGTTTTTGTAGAAGCTGTCATCTTCATCCAGCAGGTTAATTTTGTAATCAACGTAGGTGGACATGTTTTTATTGAAGTAGTAGGTCGCGCCTACGTCAGCGTATTTAACCAGATCCTGATCGCCCTGACCGTTGCCCAGATCCTTACCTTTAGACTGGAGGTATGAAAGGGTCGGACGCAGGCCGAAGTCGAACTGGTACTGCGCGGTCACTTCGAAGTTCTGGGTTTTGTTCGCCACGGCGTCGGTGTTATCACCGTACGGCGTCATATTGCGGGTTTCAGAATACATTGCCGCCAGGTAGATGTTATTGGCGTCATATTTCAGGCCCGCAGTCCATGCATCCGCTTTGTCGCCGCCCGCTGTGGTATGCATCACCTGCTCGTTGGTACGGTCAGAAGAGGTGTAGGCTGCACCTGCGGTAATGCCCATGCCGAAGTCATAGGTAGTAGAGATACCGAAGCCGTCGCCGTTCTCGTGACGCGTGTCGCGACCGTTGTTGGTGCCTTCCTGGTTGTTGCTGGCGTCTTCATTTTTGCCCTGATACTGCAGCGCAAAGTTCAGACCCTGCACCAGACCATAGAAGTCGGTGTTACGGTAGGTGGCCACGCCGTTGGCACGGCCGGTCATGAAGTTGTCGGCTTTAGTGTAGGAGTCACCGCCGAACTCAGGCAGCATATCGGTCCAGCCTTCCACGTCGTACAGCACGCCATAGTTACGACCGTAATCAAAGGAACCGTAGTCGCCCACCTTCACACCAGCGAAGGCCAGACGCGTCCAGGACTGGTTATCAGACCCTTCGGTGTTATTGGCCTGAATGTTGTATTCCCACTGTGCGTAGCCGGTCATCATGTCGTTGATCTGGGTTTCGCCTTTGAAGCCCAGACGCATATAGGTTTGATCCCCGTCAGCGCCTTTATCATCGGAGAAATAGTGCAGACCATCTACTTTTCCGTACAGATCTAATTTGTTGCCGTCTTTATTATAAATCTCTGCTGCATGAGTTGCGCCAGCCATTAACAGAGCCGGAATCATCAGGGCCAGTACTTTTCTTTGCATTGTGATATTCCTTTGCAGTTGTTTTTATTTAATTACCTGTTGAACTTCCTGAATGAGAAAGTTGTCTCATGCTAAATCACTCCTGTGTAAGAGTAATAAATTATAATTGTTACGAACTAAGTAAAATCTAAACCGAATAAATCAATGGTAATGGTCATCTGTTTGATGAATGTATTAATGCAAAACATAATAAATTAAAATTATTAATCAGGCATTAGTTAAGCTATTCTTGGCGGCGTTATATGCCTTTAAGATTATTTATCCATAATTCGCGTGAATAATATTTAGGAAACTAAATAGATATTTATTGATTATCTGGATTCGCCCGGTGTGAATACACCGGGTTTTTTTATGGCAAAAAAAAGCCCGGACACGCCGGGCTGAGAAACTAGTCGCTGGTCGATTTTTCGGCTTTACCCGCCAGCTGCGCCAGGAAATCATAACGTTTTTGCAGATCGGCCGCGGCGTCTTTCCAGAGCTGTTCGGCCACTTCCGGCTGCTGCGCGTTAAGGCGACGGAAGCGTTGTTCCTGCATCAACGTCTCGGCCAGGGCATCTGACGGCGGACGTGAATCCAGCGCCAGCGGTAACTTACCCTCGTCCGCACGGCGCGGGTCGAACCGGTACAGCGGCCAGAAGCCGGTCGCGGTCAGCTGACGCATCTGGTCGTGGCTGAGTGCCAGGTCGTAGCCGTGCTCTTCACAAGGGCTGTAGGCAATGATCAGCGACGGGCCTGGATACGCTTCCGCTTCCTGGATGGCTTTTACCGTCTGGTTAAGCTGGGCACCCAGCGAGATTTGCGCGACGTAAACGTGACCGTACATCATCATGCTCACACCGAGATCTTTGCGCGCCTTGCGTTTACCGTGTTCACCGAATTTCGTCACAGCGCCTAACGGTGTGGCTTTCGACGCCTGGCCACCGGTATTGGAATAACACTGTGTATCCAGAACCAGGATATTGACGTTTTCAGTCAGGCTCAACACGTGATCCAGTCCGCCAAAGCCGATATCGTAAGCCCAGCCGTCACCACCAATCAGCCAGATCGATTTTTCGACCAGGGCGTCAGCGTCGGTCAGCAGCTGTTCAGCGCCCGCCACGCCCTGAAGCGCGCGACGCAGCTCAGCAACCTGCTCACGCCGTTCTTCAGGCGTCGCGTCCGCGTGAAGCGCGTCATTAAGCTCAGCAGGGAGCTGCCCGGCAAACTGTTCCAGCAGGCGCATCACGCGTGCGCGGTGCTGGTCAACGGTCAGGCGGAAGCCCAGGCCGAATTCGGCGTTATCCTCGAACAGCGAGTTTGCCCACGCGGGACCGCGACCGTTGGCGTCAGTAGTGTACGGTGTGGAGGGCAGGTTACCGCCATAGATAGACGAACAGCCAGTAGCGTTGGCAATCAGCATGCGGTCACCGTACAGCTGGGTAAGCAGCTTGATATACGGCGTCTCACCACAGCCGGAACAGGCTCCGGAATACTCAAACAGCGGCGTAATCAGCTGTGACGTACGAATATCAATGCGTTCCAGTTTGCTACGATCGATTTCCGGCAGATTCAGGAAGAAGTCATAATTGACCTTCTCCTCTTCAACGTGCTCCAGACGCGACATCATATTGATGGCTTTAATCTCCGGATCCTGCCTGTCTTTCGCCGGACAGACCTCGACGCAGAGGTTACAGCCGGTGCAGTCTTCCGGCGCGACCTGCAGAACGTATTTCTGTCCGCGCATATCGCGGGATTTCACATCCAGCGAATGCAGGCTGGCTGGTGCAGTTTCCATCTCTTCCGGTGCAACCACCTTGGCACGTATGGCAGAGTGCGGGCAGGCTGCCACGCAGTGGTTGCACTGGGTACACAGCTCTTCCTTCCAGATGGGGATCGCTTCGGCGATGTTTCGTTTTTCCCAGCGGGTGGTGCCCATCGGCCAGGTGCCATCTGGCGGCAGCGCAGAGACGGGCAGGGCATCACCCAGCCCGGCCAGCATCGCCGCCGTCACGGTCTTCACGAAATCAGGCGCCGCATCGGACACGACCGGAGGGCGGTTCGGACTTGCGGCATTGACCGGCTGCAGCGGGACTTCGAACAGCGACTCGCGTGCCAGCGCCAGCGCCTGCCAGTTACGTTCGACCAGCTCCTGGCCCTTGCTACTATAGCTTTTAGCAATCGCACCCTGCAGTTCTACCAGCGCGCTGTCGCCCGGGAGGATATTGGTCAGATGGAAGAAGGCCATCTGCATTACGGTATTAATACGTGCAGCAAGGCCACATTCGCGGGCAATTTTTGCGGCGTTAACCACATAGAAACGGGCTTTTTTCTGGTTTAGCACCGCCTGCACTTCCTGCGGCAGGCGCGCCCAGACTTCGTCCGCGCTGTATGGCGTATTCAGGAGGAAAATACCGCCGGGCTTCAGGCGCTCGGCCATCTGGTATTTATCGATAAACTGCAGCTGGTGACAGCCAACAAAATCAGCCTGAGAAATAAGATACGCAGAGCGGATGGGCTGTTCGCTCACCCGCAGATGGGAAACAGTCAGACCGCCGGCTTTCTTGGAGTCATAGACAAAATACCCCTGGGCGTACCACGGCGTGGAGTTACCGATGATTTTAATGTTGTTTTTGGTCGCAGAGACGCTGCCGTCACTGCCCAGACCATAGAACAGCGCCTCAAGTTTGGCGGTTGAGGGCAGGGTGTTTTCCGGCAGCGACAGGGACAGATTCGTCACATCATCATAAATGCCGACGGTAAAGCGCGGCTTGGGCTTCGCTTCGCTGAGCTCGTTGAATACCGCCAGCACGCAGTCCGGACCAAACTCCTTGGACGATAACCCATAGCGACCCCCGATCACGCGCGGCAGTGTTTCACGTTCGCCGTGATTAAAGGCCTCGGCCAGAGCAGTCATCACATCCAGATACAGCGGTTCCGCCTGGGCGCCCGGCTCCTTGGTGCGATCGAGCACCGCAACGGTACGCGCGGTCCCCGGCAGCGCAGAGAGCAGATGTTTCGCCGAGAACGGACGATAGAGACGTACTTTAAGCACGCCAACTTTTTCGCCGCGCGTCAGCAGCTCATCAACAACTTCCTCGCAGGTGCCGATGGCCGAGCCCATCAACACAATGACCCGTTCCGCCTGTGGATGGCCGTAGTACTCAAAGGGTTTGTATTCCCGGCCGGTCGCGGCGGCAAAGTCATTCATCGCCTGTTCAACATGGTCGTAAACCGCGTTGTACCACGGGTTCGTGGCCTCGCGGGACTGGAAATAGGTATCGGGGTTCGCCGATGTGCCGCGAATAACCGGGTGTTCAGGGTTAAGGGCCCGGGCGCGATGCGCGTCGATGTCCGTCTGCGGAAGCAGATTCAGGATAGTATCGTCAGCCAGCGGGACGATTTTGTTGATTTCGTGAGAGGTGCGGAAACCATCAAAGAAGTGAATAAACGGCACGCGGCTTTTGAGCGTGGCAATATGCGAAATTAAGGCAAAGTCCTGAGCTTCCTGAACGCTGCTGGCGCACAGCATCGCGCAGCCGGTCTGGCGTACGGCCATCACGTCAGAGTGATCGCCAAAGATAGAGAGCGCGTGGGTGGCAACGGTACGCGCCGCGACGTGCAGAACGAAGGGGGTCAGTTGCCCGGCGAGTTTGTACAGCGTCGGGATCATTAACAACAATCCCTGAGAAGAGGTAAACGACGTGGAAAGCGCGCCGGTCTGAAGCGCGCCGTGCACCGTGGCAATCGCACCGGCTTCCGACTGCATTTCAACCACTCGCGGGACATCGCCCCAGACGTTTTTTAACCCGTTACCCGCCCAGGCATCCGCCTGCTCAGCCATGGTAGAACTTGGCGTAATTGGGTAGATGGCGATAACTTCACTGGTGCGAAACGCGACTGAGGCAACTGCACCATTACCGTCAATAGTTTGCATAGGACAACACCCTTACATTGCGCAAAAAATAGGGGTCTGTATTACGGCAACAAACCCTGAATATTATCTGTGTATTCTAGCAAATGGGTGATTTTACGATTTTCGCTTTTGTGTCCTCGGTATTCTCGCCATCAATGAGTAGATCAAACTTTTGGCGAAAAAATTGCGAGAAATTGTTTCTGAAGCGCATAAATACGCACTTTCGCTCTCGACGACACGGGATGTGATGCCTATTATGCATAGGTTTCGCTTTATTCATGGGGGAGAGAGCATGCGCTCAGCATTTTGGTTAGGGTGTGCCGCATTATTGTTGTCGGCATGTAGCAGTGAACCCGTTCAGCAGGCAACGGCAGCCCACGTGGCGCCGGGAATGAAGGCGGCGATGTCCAGCTCGGGTCAGGCTAACTGCGCAATGATTGGCGGTTCGCTGTCCGTCGCCCGTCAGCTGGATGGTTCTGCTATTGGGATGTGCGCCTTACCAAATGGCAAACGCTGTAGCGAACAGTCGCTTGCCGTTGGAAGCTGCGGTAACTACTGATTATTCTGCACGCTTAAACATCAGCGTTTTATCGGCCGTGGCCAGCGTTAACTGGTCTTCAGTCAGGTCGACCTGCGCCCCTTTGCGCAGCATGTCGCCGATGGCCTGATCCAGCTCATTCAGCTGCGGTTCAGTACAAAGCTTGCGCGTCATGGCCAGCGTTTTAACCTTAAGCTCGCCTTCGGACAATTTCCCCTGTCCGTTGAAGCGGTTACACATCTGGCCAGAAACGCTGATGTTATTAACCAGGCTGATATCTGGCAGCGCGCTAAAACCGATCTCAGGTTGCGTTGTCGCACTCTTCACTGCCTTACCGTTTACATTTTCCAGCACAAAGCGGTGGTTCTGAAGTTGCTCCGGCTGAACGGAGGCTTTACCCGGATTAACGCAGCCGGTAAGGACAAGACTAATAACGCTTAACGCAATGAGCTTTTTCATTTTTCTTCTCAAACTATTAACACTGTGAATCTTTTTCCAGTGTAACGATACTCTGCCGTGCGTTAATGGGGTTTATCTGAAAGTGCGGGGGGAGGTACCGGGCAACGCAGCGGTTGCCCGGGATGACGTTAATGCGATTTAAACCCTGCCGCCGTCATCAGCATACGGAAGAGCATACTGACCGCAGCCAGCGCCAGTACGCTGCCGCCCCAGATAATGACCAGCCACAGCAATCTTTTCCAGACCGGTTGTTGCATCAGTGATAACCCTCCCCATGCTGAACTTTGCCGCGAAACACGTAGTAGCTCCAGAAGGTGTAGACCAGAATAACGGGAATGATCAACAGCGCGCCGACCAGCATAAAGCCCTGGCTTTGCGTCGGTGCGGCCGCCTGCCACAGGGTGATCGACGGTGGAATGATATGCGGCCAGATGCTGATCCCCAGCCCGCTAAAGCCGAGGAAGATCAGCCCCAGCGTCAGAATAAACGGACGGCTATGGCTGTCGGGATTATTCAGGCAGCGCCACTGGTACAGACTAAACATCACCACCAGCGCCGGGACGGGCAGCAGATAAAACAGATTCGGCAGCGTAAACCAGCGCGCAGCGATGGCCGGTTGTGCCAGCGGTGTCCAGAGGCTGATCGCCGCAATAAACGCCAGCAGCACGATTAACAGCGTTTTTGACACCTCACGCATCCGCTGCTGCAATGCGTTTTCGCTTTTCATCACCAGCCAGGTCGAGCCTAACAGCGCATAAGCCACCACCAGCCCCGCGCCGCAAAACAGGTTAAACGCGGTAAACCAGTCAAAGGGGCCGCCGGTATAGGCCCGACCGGTGACGGCAAAGCCGTTAATGACGGCGCCTACCGTCACGCCCTGGGTAAACGTCGCCAGAATTGAACCGCCTATAAACGCCTTATCCCAGAAGGGACGGTGAGCCGGGGTGGCTTTAAAGCGAAACTCAAATGCCACCCCGCGGAAAATAAGTCCGATCAGCATTAACGTCAGCGGAATGGTCAGGGCATCAACGATGACCGCATAGGCCAGCGGAAACGCGCCGAACAGGGCGGCTCCGCCGAGCACCAGCCAGGTCTCATTTCCGTCCCAGACCGGCGCGACGCTGTTGACCATCACGTCGCGATCGTCGGCGTTTTGCGTTGCCGGGAACAGAATGCCGATCCCCAGATCAAAACCGTCCATGACGATATACATCAGCGTGGCAAAGACGATGATGACAAACCAGATAATGGAAAGATCGATACCCATTATGGCTGCTCCTTGTGTTCAGTTGTGACGGCAGAAAGCGGGCGCGCCGGACGTCCGTCGGACTCGGTGGCGAAAGATTCATGCGGCTCCGGGCCTTTTCGGATGAGGCGCACCATATAGCTGTAACCCACGCCGAATACCGAGGTATAGACGACGAAGAAGGCCAGCAGGCTCACGCTCATGTGCAGATCGCCATGGGCAGACACCGCATCCTTCGTTCGCTGGAGTCCGTAGACCACCCACGGCTGGCGGCCCACTTCGGTGGTGATCCACCCGGCCAGGATGGCAATCAGTCCGGATGGTCCCATCAACAGCGCAAACCACAGGAAAGGTCGGGAAGAATAAACGCGCTTTTTATAGCGCAGCCAGAGAGCCGTCACCCCAAGCAGCAGCATCAGCATGCCCAGACCCGCCATAATGCGGAACGACCAGAAGACGATGGTGGAGTTCGGGCGGTCTTCCTTTGGAAACTCTTTGAGCGCCGGTACCTGTTTATCCAGACTGTGCGTCAGAATAAGGCTGCCGAGCGCGGGGATCTCCAGCCCAAAGCGGGTGCGCTCCTGCTCCATATCCGGCCAGCCAAACAGCAGCAGCGGGGTTGGCTCACCCGGCGGGTTTTCCCAGTGGCCTTCAATGGCGGCAATCTTGGCGGGCTGGTGCTTTAAGGTGTTCAACCCGTGCATATCGCCAACCATGGCCTGGATGGGGGCGACAATCAGCGTCATCCACAGAGCCATCGAAAACATCGCGCGGATGGCAGGGGTATTATTGCCGCGCAGCAGATGCCATGCCGCCGATGCGCCCACAAACAGGGCGCTGCTCAGGAACGCGGCTATCGACATGTGCAGCAGGCGGTAAGGGAAGGAGGGGTTAAACACCACCGCGAACCAGTCTACCGGTACCACCTGACCGTTGACGATCTCATAGCCCTGCGGGGTCTGCATCCAGCTGTTCGAGGAGAGGATCCAGAAGGTGGAGATGATGGTCCCCAGCGCTACCATGCAGGTAGCGAAGAAGTGCAGTCCCGGCCCGACTTTGTTCCAGCCGAACAGCATTACGCCGAGGAATCCGGCTTCGAGGAAGAAGGCGGTAAGCACTTCATAAGTCAGCAGCGGGCCGGTAATACTGCCCGCAAACTGCGAAAAGCCGCTCCAGTTGGTGCCAAACTGGTAGGCCATCACCAGCCCGGAGACCACGCCCATGCCAAAGTTGACGGCAAAAATCTTCGACCAGAAATGGTACAGGGAGCGCCAGACCGGATTTTTAGTTTTCAACCACAGCCCTTCGAGTACGGCAAGGTAGCTTGCGAGACCAATGGTGATGGCCGGGAAAATAATGTGAAAGGATACGGTAAAGGCAAACTGTATCCGTGCAAGGTGAAAAGCATCTAAACCAAACATGCAAAACTCCGCGATGTAATTATGTCGATGCCATTCTAAGCCGCGCCAGCTCTGGGTTGCAGAAACAGACCCGGCATATTTACCTATAACAGTTTGCCAGTGTATTATTTATAGATGTGCTTAAAGTCCGCTTTCCGTTAATGACTTTGCTCGAGTAATTGCTCCAGCATTAAATATGGGGTGCTCGTAGCGATCGGTTACGTCACTCACGCGGTAAATTTTCCACTTTCCGTCTTCACGACGCATATAGACTTCAAGATTAAGAAACCCGCCGTTCTCAATACCAATCCTGACAGGAAGAACTTCGCCATTGATGAACTGATGCGCCACACCAACCTCAAGCCGCTTCACCCAGGAGGGATCATAATCCTGAATATAAGCGAAATAATCTGACCCCAGGATTTCCTGTTCAGGAATCGACTCTATCTCGTTAAGTCGGGATAGTGTATCTGCCGCAACGTACTCTCTAAGCTGAGGGTATTCACTATCACTTTCCGCAAAAAACGTCAGATATGTGGAATAAAATTCTTCCGCTCGTTCGGCAGCATTCTGCTGAGGTACGCACGTACAAGCTGATAATAATAACGGCAAAGTAATTATAATCCCCCTCATCATCTACTCATCCTGTAAATCTTATAGGTTGGTTGTGCGCGGCGGTAACCCGGCCCGGGGTACATACTGAGCTGGGTAAAATCTGAGATCCACCGGGTGCCGTCGAACATTGTCATATGGCCGCTTGAATTTCCCCCAGGATAGGGCTGTATTACAGCGACATCTCCGCTAAGCAACGTCGAACCGGGAGGAACCTCCCTAAAACCTGCACGCAAAAGTTTTGGTCCATAATCCTTCGCATCATGTGTGCGTTCAAGCGTAATGCCGCCAGCGATTATGGCACGACGTGTAAACTTCGCGCATTCGTTATGAGAGTGTCCAAGCGCATGCGAGCGGAGGTAAGAAACAGCCGCGTTTTTATTCCAACTCATTGATAATTCCTTTCTGTAAGGTAAGGGCGCAATTCCTGCTTGAGCAAGACAAGTATCAGAGTGTTCATTAGCCTGTTGTTAATACTCTGTGGTTGGTGAGATGAGTAGGCAAAAAATGTTATATATTATGTTTATATTTCATGTGGTTATGTATGTATGGTCGAGGATTGTAAAGATCAATATTTAAAAAGCTGGACGAGCATCAGGGAATAAAAACATTCTTTTTATGAATTTTCCGCATTAAACCGCTTGCTTTGTCGTCAGCGCCGTGCGTTAATGGTCTTCTGGTTTTGAGTCCAAATAAATATCTGACGTAGTTTTATAAAGCAGTTCTCATCACGTTGTGCCTCTCCGCAGCCTCTCTTGGGTCTTTATCTACATTCCGATTCGTTTTGTTTAAAACCATTATGCCCAATCGGCCCATTAGTAATTTACGTTTTAACGTTTCAGGAGAATCCTATGACTTCTTATATCCATTTTCGCTGCCCATGCTGCCATGGTTCGCAGTACCGTACCTCAGCCTTTGATGTTTCTGAGAAAAACCCGTTTGGCGCGAAATGCATTTTTTGCAAATCGCCGATGATCACGCTCGACCACCTGGCCGCCGCGCATTCCGCTCAGAGCCACGTGACCGAATACCGTAAGTAATTCATCTTCCAGACTATAACAGTTAGCTAAATCTTCTCTTTTTCTCCTGCTGATATACACTGTCGGTCATAAGGAGAATCTGATGAAAAAATACCAGCGTCTGGCGCAACAAATTATCTCGCAGATTGAGCTTGGCGTATGGCTGCCGGGCGATAAGCTGCCTTCCCTGCGAGAGCAGGTGGCAAGCAGCGGCATGAGTTTTATGACCGTTGGCCACGCGTATCAGATGCTGGAAAGTCAGGGGCGCATTGTCGCCAGACCGCAGTCGGGCTATTACGTTGCCTCGCGCCCGACCGCACACCAGCCTGCGCCACCCGCTCAGGTGATGCGTGACGAAGCGGTGGATATCAATACCTACATCTTCGACGTCTTACAGGCCAGCCGCGACCCGTCCGTTGTTCCTTTTGCCTCCGCGTTTCCCGATCCCCGTCTTTTCCCGCTTCAGCAGCTCAACCGCTCGCTGGCGAACGTCAGTAAAACCGCGACGGCGATGAGTGTGATTGAGAACCTGCCGCCGGGTAACGTCGATCTTCGCCACGCCATTGCCCGTCGCTACGCGCAGCAGGGGATGAACATCTCCCCGGAAGAGATCGTGATCACCGCAGGCGCGCTCGAGGCGCTGAATCTTAGCCTGCAGGCGGTGACCGAGCCGGGTGACTGGGTGATTGTCGAAAACCCCTGTTTCTACGGCGCGCTGCAGGCGCTGGAACGCCTGAAGCTTAAAGCGTTGTCGATTGCGACAGACGTCCGCGAGGGGATCGATCTCAACGCCCTTGAACAGGCGCTGAATGAGTACCCGGTTAAAGCCTGCTGGATCATGACCAACAGCCAAAACCCGCTCGGCTTCACGCTGAGCGCGGAGAAAAAAGCGCAGCTTGTCGCGCTGTTAACACAGCACAACGTCCCGCTGATTGAAGATGACGTCTACAGCGAACTCTATTTTGGCCGCGACAAGCCGCTCCCGGCGAAAGCGTGGGATCGTCAGGACATGACGCTTCACTGCTCGTCCTTTTCAAAATGTCTGGTGGCCGGTTTTCGCATCGGCTGGGTGGCAGCAGGAAAACACGCGCGGCGCATTCAGCAGCTACAGCTGATGAGCACGCTCTCAACCAGTTCTCCCATGCAGCTGGCGCTGGTGGATTACCTGGCGACCAAACGCTACGACGCTCACCTGCGCCGCCTGCGGCGTACGCTGGCCGAGCGAAAGCAGCAGGCCTGGCAGTCACTTCTGCGCCATATGCCTGCCGGCGTCAAAATTCACCATAACGACAGCGGCTATTTTTTGTGGCTGGAGCTTCCGGCACAGTTGGATGCGGGGCTGCTGAGCGAAAAGGCCTTAACGCACCACATCAGCATTGCTCCCGGAAAGATGTTTTCCACCTCTGACGCGTGGACGCCATTCTTTCGTTTTAATACCTCCTGGGCCTGGGGAGAGCGGGAAGAGCAGGCGGTCATTCAGTTAGGAAAATTAATTAGCACGATGCTGGAATAATGCTTTCTCCGTTATTTAAATAATCAATTCTTATCCTGATGACGGCACTGCGAATATTTCGCGGTGACCTGTCATAGGAAATCTGCATACCGTCTCTCGCGCCTAACTCCTTGTCTATAATACAGTTAACGGGGAATGCGCCCTCGGTCACACCTTGATGAAATTTCCTGAAGCCGTACGGTGCGGCGCATTTGCGCGGTCTACGTTTAATAAGGGAGATATTTTTACGGCACGGCTGCCGCTAAATTTCATTGCGACAGGAGTAACTCTTATGAGCAAAAATTTTGCCCGCAGCAGCCTGTGTGCGCTCGGCATGACTATCATGACAGCGCAAGCCGCAGAACCCCCCAAGGCCATTGGCGATGGGGAAGGTCGACTGGATATTATCGCCTGGCCGGGATACATCGAGCGGGGACAGACGGATAAAAACTACGACTGGGTCACCCAGTTTGAAAAAGAGACCGGGTGTGCGGTCAACGTCAAAACGGCGGCCACGTCGGATGAAATGGTCAGCCTGATGGCGAAGGGGGGATACGATCTGGTCACCGCCTCGGGTGACGCCTCCCTGCGGCTGATCATGGGCAAACGCGTCCAGCCGATTAACCCGGATCTTATTCCCAACTGGAAAACCCTCGACGAACGGATTGTGAAAGGAGAATGGTTTAACGTCGGGGGCAAGGTCTACGGCACGCCGTACCAGTGGGGGCCAAACCTGTTGATGTACAACACCAAAACCTTCCCGACGCCGCCGGACAGCTGGAGCGTGGTCTTTACTAAACAGGATCTGCCTGACGGTAAAACCAATCAGGGACGCGTACAGGCGTATGACGGCCCGATTTATATCGCCGATGCGGCGCTGTTCGTCAAAGCCACGCAGCCGCAGCTGGGTATCAAAGACCCGTACCAGCTCACCGAAGCACAGTATGCCGCCGTGCTTAAGGTGCTTCGCGACCAGCATGCCCTGATCCACCGCTACTGGCACGACACCACCGTCCAGATGAGCGACTTCAAAAATGAAGGCGTCGTGGCCTCCAGCGCCTGGCCGTATCAGGCGAATGCTCTGAAGGCCGAGAACCAGCCCATTGCCACCGTCTTCCCGAAAGAGGGGGTGACAGGCTGGGCGGACACCACCATGCTCCACGCGCAGGCTAAACACCCGATGTGCGCCTACAAATGGATGAACTGGTCGCTGACGCCGAAAGTGCAGGGCGATCTGGCTGCATGGTTTGGTTCCTTGCCTGTGGTTCCGGAAGGGTGTAAAGCCAGCACGCTGCTGGGCGATAAAGGCTGCGAAACAAACGGTTATAATGAGTTCGACAAAATCATGTTCTGGAAAACCCCCATCGCAGAAGGCGGCAAATTTGTCCCTTACAGCCGCTGGACGCAGGATTACATCGCCATCATGGGCGGTCGTTAATTGCCCGGGAGCAGAACATGACGTACGCGGTCGAGTTTAATAATGTTTCCCGCCTGTACGGCGACGTACGGGCGGTGGATGGGGTCACCATTGCGATTCGTGACGGAGAGTTTTTCTCCATGCTGGGGCCTTCGGGCTCCGGCAAAACCACCTGCCTGCGCCTGATAGCCGGTTTTGAACAGCTGTCAGGCGGGACGATCTCTATCTTCGGCAAAGAGGCGAGCGAGCTGCCTCCCTGGGAGCGGGATGTAAACACCGTGTTTCAGGACTATGCGCTGTTCCCGCATATGTCGATCCTCGACAATGTTGCCTACGGGCTGATGGTCAAAGGCGTCGACAAGAAAAAACGCCATGCCCAGGCCCGTGATGCCCTGGAAAAAGTGGGCCTCAGCTTTGCCGTTGCCCGCAAACCATCGCAACTTTCCGGTGGCCAGCGTCAGCGTGTCGCCATTGCCCGCGCGCTGGTGAATGAACCGCGCGTCCTGCTGCTGGACGAGCCTTTAGGGGCGCTCGATCTCAAGCTGCGGGAACAGATGCAGTTCGAGCTGAAGAAGCTTCAGCAGGAACTCGGTATCACCTTTATTTTTGTCACCCACGATCAGGGCGAGGCCCTTTCCATGTCAGATCGGGTGGCGGTGTTCAATAACGGGCGCATCGAGCAGGTAGATACCCCGCGCGATCTCTACATGCGTCCGCGCACGCCGTTTGTTGCCGGTTTTGTCGGCACCTCTAACGTCTTCGATGCGGGCCTTGCGCAGAAAATATGCGGCATGGAAGGCAGCTATTCCCTGCGCCCGGAACATATTCGCCTTAATGAGGGCGGAGACGTTCAGGTTCAGGGCGTCGTGCAGGCCGTTCAGTATCAGGGGGCGGCCACGCGTCTGGAGCTAAAGCTCGCCGATGGTGCCAAACTGCTGGTGAGCCAGGCTAATCTCAGTGAAACCTCGTCGCTGAGCGGCATTGCGCCGGGGCAGGCGGTCATGGCGTCATGGTCACGCGAGGCGATGATTCGCCTGCACGAGGAGAGGTGAAATGGATATGAGTGTCGCGCATCCTCCCGCCTCGCGCGGCCGCTTAAGCCGCATGACCGCACTGTTCTGGCGCAAGCCGTCGCTCGGCCTGTTCCTGCTTCTGCTCGCGCCGCTGATGTGGTTTGGCATCGTCTATTTAGGATCGCTGCTGACGCTGCTGTGGCAGGGGTTTTACACCTTTGACGATTTCACCATGGCCGTCACGCCGGACCTGACCCTGGCGAACATTCTGGCGCTCTTCAACCCGGCAAACTACGACATCATCCTGCGCACGTTAACGATGGCGATTGCGGTGACCATTGCCAGCGCTATCCTGGCATTCCCGATGGCGTGGTACATGGCACGATACACCCGCGGCAAGTGGAAAGCGTTTTTCTATATCGCCGTGATGCTGCCAATGTGGGCGAGCTACATCGTCAAAGCCTATGCCTGGACGCTGCTGCTGGCGAAGGACGGGGTAGCGCAGTGGTTTCTTAGTCATATGGGGCTGGAGCCGATCCTGACCTCACTCCTTACGCTCCCGTCAATTGGCGGCAACACCTTGTCCACCTCCGGGCTGGGACGGTTTCTGGTCTTCGTCTATATCTGGCTGCCGTTTAT
Source organism: Enterobacter sp. SES19 (assembly GCF_011765665.1). Classification (NCBI taxonomy): domain Bacteria; kingdom Pseudomonadati; phylum Pseudomonadota; class Gammaproteobacteria; order Enterobacterales; family Enterobacteriaceae; genus Enterobacter; species Enterobacter sp. SES19. The sequence goes on along the minus strand of NZ_CP050320.1, from coordinate 2,589,226 downwards.
GATCCTGCCGGTTCAGGCGGCGCTGGAACGCCTGCCGGCCTCGCTGCTGCAGGCCTCAGCCGACCTTGGCGCGCGTCCTCGCCAGACTTTTCGCTATGTCGTTCTGCCGCTGGCCATTCCGGGCATTGCGGCGGGCTCAATCTTCACCTTTTCTCTGACGCTGGGAGATTTCATCGTTCCGCAGCTGGTGGGGCCGCCGGGCTACTTCATCGGTAACATGGTCTACTCGCAGCAGGGTGCCATTGGCAACATGCCCATGGCCGCCGCGTTCACGCTGGTGCCCATCGTGCTGATTTCTCTTTATCTGGCGTTCGTGAAACGTCTGGGAGCATTCGATGCACTCTGAACGCGCACCGCTGTTCCTGAAAGTGGCAGCGTGGGGAGGCGTCATCTTCCTGCACTTCCCGCTGCTGATTATCGCGACCTACGCCTTCAACACCGAAGACGCTGCCTTCAGCTTTCCGCCGCAGGGGCTGACGCTGAAGTGGTTTAGCGTGGCGGCGGGGCGCGGCGATATTATTGAATCCGTGACGTTGTCACTTCAAATTGCGGCGCTATCTACCGCAATTGCCCTTGTGCTTGGCACGCTTGCTGCAGCGGCGCTGTGGCGAAGCGAGTTTTTTGGCAAGAATGCGATTTCGCTGTTGCTGCTGTTGCCGATTGCATTACCGGGGATCATCACCGGCCTGGCGCTGCTGACGGCCTTCAAAACGATCAACCTTGAACCGGGGTTTTTCACCATCGTGGTCGGACACGCCACCTTTTGCGTGGTAGTGGTGTTTAACAACGTGATTGCCCGATTCAGACGCACCTCCTGGAGCCTGGTGGAAGCGTCGATGGATCTCGGGGCCGACGGATGGCAAACCTTCCGCTATGTGGTGCTGCCCAATCTGGGTTCCGCGCTGCTGGCCGGGGGAATGCTGGCGTTTGCCCTGTCGTTTGACGAGATCATCGTCACGACGTTTACCGCGGGACACGAGCGCACGTTACCGCTGTGGTTGCTCAATCAGCTCGGGCGTCCACGCGACGTGCCGGTCACCAACGTCGTTGCTCTGCTGGTGATGCTGGTGACAACTCTCCCCATTCTGGGAGCCTGGTGGCTCACCCGCGACGGCGAGAACATCGCTGGTGGCGGGAAATAACTTCGATTTAAACAGGACAACGCTATGCAAAACCAACTGCTGATTAATGGTCAACTGATTACTGGCGAAGGGGAAAAGCAGCCGGTTTACAATCCCGCCACCGGAGAAGTGCTGCTGGACATCGCTGAAGCCTCTGCCGCGCAGGTCGATGCTGCCGTTCGGGCTGCCGATCGTGCCTTTATCGAGTGGGGGCAAACCACCCCGAAAGCCCGTGCAGAGTGCTTACTGAAACTGGCTGACGCCATCGAAGAACATGCCGACACTTTCGCGAAGCTGGAATCCCTCAACTGCGGCAAGCCGCTGCACTGCGCTCTGGGTGATGAAATTCCGGCGGTGGTGGACGTTTTCCGCTTCTTTGCCGGGGCGGCCCGCTGCCTGAACGGCCTGGCAGCGGGGGAATACCTTGAAGGACACACCTCGATGATTCGCCGTGACCCGGTGGGCGTGGTCGCCTCTATTGCACCATGGAACTATCCGCTGATGATGGCGGCGTGGAAGCTCGCGCCCGCGCTGGCGGCAGGAAACTGCGTGGTGATTAAGCCCTCAGAGATCACCCCGCTGACCGCGCTGAAGCTGGGAGAACTGGCAAAAGATATCTTCCCCGCAGGCGTTCTGAACGTGCTGTTTGGGCGGGGGAAAACGGTCGGCGATCCGCTGACCGGGCATGAAAAAGTCCGCATGGTTTCGCTGACCGGTTCGATTGCGACCGGGGAACATATCATCGGCCATACGGCGTCCTCCATTAAACGCACCCACATGGAGCTGGGCGGTAAAGCGCCGGTTATTGTCTTTGATGATGCCGACCTGGATGCGGTTGTCGAAGGGGTGCGGACGTTTGGTTTCTACAATGCCGGACAGGACTGTACGGCGGCCTGTCGTATTTATGCCCAGAAAGGCATTTATGCCGCGCTGGTGGAAAAGCTGGGCGCAGCGGTCGCCAGCCTTAAAATGGGTGCACCGGAGGATGCCTCTACCGAACTAGGACCTCTCAGCTCGGCCGCCCATCTTTCTCGCGTCTGTCAGGCCGTCGATGACGCGAAAGCGCTCGGCCATATCCGCGTTGTAACTGGCGGGAGCAAAAAAGAGGGGGCAGGCTACTACTTCCAGCCAACCCTGCTGGCGGGGGCAAAACAGGACGATGCCATCGTTCAGCGCGAGGTGTTTGGCCCGGTGGTGAGCGTCACCGAGTTTGACGATGAGGCGCAGGTGCTGGCCTGGGCGAACGATTCGCAGTATGGACTGGCGTCATCGGTCTGGACCAAAGACGTGGGCCGCGCTCATCGCCTGAGCGCGCGCCTGCAGTACGGCTGCACCTGGGTGAATACCCATTTTATGCTGGTGAGCGAAATGCCGCACGGCGGCATGAAATTATCCGGCTACGGCAAAGATATGTCGGTCTACGGGCTTGAGGATTATACGGTCGTGCGGCATGTGATGATCAAACACTAATCCGCTCAGCCTGGTCGCATTTGCGGCCAGGCGCTCTCCTTGCCCGCCACATGTGTTACGTAAGATACTCAATTGTTATTAGCCATAATTTTTAAGTGGTTATTCTGTAACGAAAAAACTTGATCTGTGTCAACATATGACGCATATTGCGTGCGGTTATTTTTTCGGCTCTGGTATACAGAATGACGTTGTATCAAAAGATGTTGGTTTTTTACGCAATCATGGCTTCCATCTGTGCATTAATTACCTGGTTCCTCTCCAAAGACCGCAAACGTATCCGCCTGCTCAGCGCTTTTCTGGTGGGGTCAACCTGGCCAATGAGCTTTCCCGTTGCGCTGCTGGTCTCGCTTTTCTAAAGCACGCTTCCAGTTTTAAAAGATGAACATAGCATTTCTGATGTGATAACTGTATAAATACACAGTGCATCATAAAGGGAGTGCTTATGAACAGTTTTTACTCGCAGCAGGCTGGTTGCACCGTACGCTGGCACGACTTGCCCGGTACCGGCGATCCCGTGGTGTTCATTCACGGGCTGGGCTGCGCCTCTTCCTATGAATATCCCCGCGTCGTTCGTGACCCGCTGTTTGGCGAACGCAGAGCGATTCTCATCGACTTGCCAGGCAGCGGCTACAGCGATAAGCCTCTGCACTACAGCTATAAAACCACTGACCAGGCCCACGTCGTCGCGGAACTGATTGACCATCTTGAACTGGATTCCTTCTGGTTATACGGCCACAGCATGGGCGGCAGTATTGCTATCGAAACGGCGGGGCTGCTGGCAACGCGCGTGAAGGGACTGATGGTGTCAGAGCCCAATTTTCACGCGGGTGGGGGCATGTTCAGCCGGTCTATAGCAGCGCAAACCGAGCAACAGTTTCTGGAGCAAGGTTATGACGCCATGCTCAGCGCAGAAAAAACAGCGTGGGCAGGGTGCCTGCAGAGCAATGCCGCTTATGCCGTCTGGCGCGGTGCATCCAGCCTGGTGGCGGGCGTTGAACCGGAATGGGAAGCGCAGTTTCTGTCACTTCCTTGCCCGGTGACGCTGATTTTCGGTGAGCTATCTCTGCCGGATGACGATGTGGAAAATCTAGAGCAGAAGGGTGTTGAGGTAAAAATTATCCCTGCGGCGGGGCATTCAATGTCGTGGGAAAACCCGTCTGCGCTGGCACAGACGTTAGCTGAGTGTATGACGGTGTGATCGTTGTGCAATTTATTATCGTTGCAAAATGTAGGCCGGGTAAGCGCAGCGCCACCCGGCATGAAGGGCGGCTACTTTATTAAAGCCTGTAGTGCCTGACGTGCGTCAGGCTGAACATCATGCGGATGCTGGTAATCAATGTTCTCTATCGCGCGGCTATAGAGGGCGACCAGCCAGTCGTAAACGTACGCGGTGGCCGCATGCACAGGCTGTTCTCCCAGGCGCGTCAGACGAGGCTCGGCGCTACTGACCACTGGCGTGACGAAGATGGCCTGGCCCTTGCGGATGCGGCTTGCCGGACGCGTCGCCACGGGCGTCTGGTCGTAACCCAGCCAGCCAATGAAATTGCCCATCACGGCATGCAGTTGCGCAGCGCTACTTTTATCCGCTTCGACGATACGCTGAAGCTGTTGAGGCAGATCAAGCCGGTAGCTGGTGGTCACCAGCACATCCGCGATTTGCTGTAACACCGCAGGTTCCAGCCCCAGACGGGCGGCCGCGGCCTCATTGCGGCTCCACTGGCGCAGATGATTTATCCAGACTCTGTGCGCCAGTCGCGCTTTGTCTTTTGTCTGGAACAGGCCGTTGCTTTCCTGTGCATTCTCGGCAAACAGGTCAATGGTGTCCGTAAACAACCCGTTCACCTGCTCCTCGCGAGGCTGCTGAACGGCGAGCAGCGTTTCAAAGGCCTTCAGCGGCGGCAGCAGGCCTTCAAGCAGTTCGCCGTGGCGGGCGGCGCTGCTTTGCAGCGTGCGCACCATGTTTTCAGCCTGAGCACGTCTTGTCCCCGGCTCCTCAACCAGCGGCGTCAGATAGCTTTGCATCAGCGATGAGAGCTCCTGTCGCAGCAGGCCTTTCAGCGTGCTGAGGCGCTTCTGTCGCTGCGCGGGCAGCGTGGCCTGAGACAGCCACTCGATGACGCGCTGCATGCTGTGGCTGTCCAGGGCCTGCAGCGTGCCCCAGCGTAAGCCCGGCTTACCGAGCAGATGCTGTACGGCTTCGTCGAGGTTCTGCCGGGTAGTAAAGCGGGCGTCATGCGGGGTGATCGCCCACACCAGACCTGGAAGGGCAGACTCTTCAGCAGGCTGCGTCTCCTTCACCCAGTTCATTAACACTTTTGCTTTTTTAGCCGTCTGTTCGTGCTGCGCCGTCGCGTTACAAATCACCAGCACATCAGGCTGAAGCTGTTGACGGTAATGCTCGAGCAGCCACTGGGATTTCGCCTGGCGTAGCGGGTCGGCACGGTTATCTTCAAAAACCGGAATATCAATAATATCGACGTTATCCAGCGCGCCGTTCTCAACCGGCAACACCAGCTCGCGGGTCAGGAAGGCCAGCACATCGACGGGGGTACTGATGGCGTTAAGCATTTCACCGCTATTCAGCGGATGAAGCAGCGTCTCCTGCGCGTCCTGAAGGTCTAACGTGCCGTCGTGCGTCAGGAATCCTTCACCCGGCAGCCCAAAGCTGTCCACCAGCAGGCTAAGCGGGGCAGCAAGATCGCTGACATGGCTGGTCTGGTGCAGCACGTGGGCCAGTTTTAACCACTGCTGGGTCAACTCCTGCTGCTCGCCCCACAGCAGGGACCAGACGCTGGCCCGCGTGCTGAGATCGAGCGATGGCACCAGCTGGGCAAACTCATACCAGAGGGCATCATCAATTTGCTGTTTCGCTGCGGGTACGGTGCTTTGCCAGAAGCGGGCAATCGCTCCCACCTCCTGAGCAGTGATACCGGGCACGCCCTGCGGCTGGCGCAGCCCGCGCCATTTCTCCAGACGTGTCTCAATGACCGCCTTATCCACTGCGCGCATCTGCGGGTGCAGGGTCGTGCGGGCAATAAACAGCTGTACCAGCTCGGCCTCGGTGACCAGACGCAGACGCAGCGGGAACGCCTCATCAGCCACCTCCGGGGTTTCCCGGGTGAAGCGGACGGCCATGTTGGTCAGGGCATGTCCCGGATTGATATGCGAAAAATAGTCAAAGGTGCGCTGGCCTGGCGTTACGTTAAGGCGTCCATTGCCGCTGCCGCACAGAGACAGCAGCAGGTGCGCTTTCGCGCTCTGCGAATGACCGTAAAGCCCAATGCTGCTCTGGCGAGTCATGGCGCGTTCAATGGCCTGCTCCCGCGCCTGCACCGCGTTGATGCGAGCAAGCAGGGCGTCAGCATCGTTATCCAGCACTGGGGCGTTCAGGCGCGTCTCATTAATCCACCCGATTAAGGCCTGAGTGGTGGTCGTGGTCGCTGTCATTTCAGGTATACGCTCCCGCTGTCGATCCAGTAGTGGCTGCCGCTGTGTCGGCGGTCGGCCAAAGTATTCAGTTTGAAGGTTAGTGCGTCAGGCGCAACCGGCGTGCCGTCCTGCAGCCAGGCATCGCTCAGCTCGAAGGCCTCCGGGCCTTCCTGCTTGCTGCCGCCGCAGAGTTTCAGCCGCACGTTCAGCACGCCGTCACCGGCAATGGCTTTGGCCAGTTCAGCCGAGTTAATGCTGAGCGTGTAGAGCGGCGTGGCAGGCCAGCGCGCGTTCGCCAGTTGGCGGAAGCCGAGGGTGACGTTACCGCGCAGCGGGAAGTGCAGACGCGCGTCAAGCTTAGCGCCGGGCTTATCGAGATCGATATCCTGATACCAGACGTTTTCCTCGCGCAGGGTATTGACGGTGTTATCCAGCACGCCGAGATAGCGCACGGTGGAATACGCGCCAATGTCCGCGGCTTTAAAGTTGAAGCGCGGCAGACGCAGATCGAGCGCCAGGCTGCAGAGCATGGCGCCCACCGCGGCTGTCGATTTAGGGTTGCCAATGCGCCCCTGCTGGCTGAACGGATACCACTCGTGCACCTGGTATTTATCCAGCCAGACGATGCGATTGACCGGCACCGGCTGCAGGTGGCGAATGAGCGCCTGAACCCCAGGCAGGCAGCCGGGGCGTCCGGTGATCAGCAGAATATCGCAGCTGTAATGGGAAATCGCCTCACACACCGCGTGGAGCGGGGAGGCCAGCGTAAACTGCCCAGCCAGCATCGCATCCTGCATTTCGCGGAAGTTCACATGCAGCGGCACCGCGAACAGATCGAAAGCGTCTGAACCCGCAGGCAGGGCATGATCGATCGCCTGCTGCAGGTAATTCATCACGTTGCGGGTCGGCTTCTGAGGCAGCAGATCGCCAAAGGTGGCATGCAGACCGGCCAGCGGATCGTCAACGTCGCTGGATTCCCATCCGGCAAGAATGGCATGGCCAATTGGCATAAAGAGCTGCAGCGCCGTTTGCTGACGCAGCACGGCCTGGGTATCAATGCGCCCGGAGTCACCGAACAGCGAGGCCATCAGCAGCGAGGCATCCGCGATACCGGATTTCTGCAGCTGCGTTTGCAGAGCGGGCAATACGTAGCGCTGAATCACGTCCAGAAGCGTATCGTCACCCGCGACCTTAAAGCCTTCACGGAACAGCAGCTGCGGGGTGATTTTGACGTTATTGCCGGAACCGTCGTCCAGTTGGTAATGGGTGATCGCCATATCCGTTGTCCCGCCGCCAATGTCGATGGACGCGACGCGCAGCGCGCGTCCCGGCTGGCTACCCGGCTCAGGCTCACGGTCCGGGCGGGCCAGGGAGGCGAAGAAGGCTTCGGTCTGACCGCCAAAGCGGGAGATGGCTTCGTTATACAGCCAGACCAGCTGACCGCAGCTGGCTTCATCCCACTCCATCTGGATTTCAGGTACCGGCACCACGCTTTTTTCCTGCTGTTTGCGGGTGACAAAATCCTCATCCTGCGGGTGCCAGCCCATCGCTTTCCAGACGATGGCGATGGCTTCAAACATGCGGCGACGGAAAATCTCGCGCTCCTGCTTTGGCATGGCCGAGGGCAGAGTCAGGATCAGGGTGCGCAGCTGGCGCGGCGACGCCGGGAAGCCCAGACGCAAGCGTGTGGCGACGCTATTGATCTGTCCCAGCGCCTGCGCCAGCAGCTCGCACAGCATGTGCGTCATCAGGGTGCTGCGGCTGTACTGCGGCGAGAAGACCGGCAGGCGCTCGTCCTGCGGCAGCGTGAAGAGCGGCTCGCCGTCATCGTTCATCAGGTTCATCAGCGGGAATGCGGTGGCAAGCGGTTCACGCTGGGTTTTGCTGTTCATCTGGCTAAAGCGCCAGTCCTGCACGACCGGGGTTTCATCCCACAGGTAGCGACGCGGGCTGGAGATACCGCTGTTGCCTTCGGTTCCCAGACGCTGCATCGCCAGTTTGCGGGCTTCATCACCGACCCGCACAATCGACGGCCAGACAAAGGCATCTTCGCGACCGCTTTCAACCGAGAAGTGCTGCTTGCCAAAACGCGCTTCCGAAAACTCGAGACGGCTGGTGAACAGCGGCTCGTTCAGGAATTGCGGCTCGCTGAGCGAGCGAACCTGCAGCTCGGCGGTCTGGCGCAGCCCATCGTTCGCATCGCCGTGGTCTTCAATAATGACGCCGCAGGTGTGGGTATTACCCACGTCGAGGATCAGGTCAACCGGAATGGCTGGCGTGCTGAGCGTATGGGTAACAAATTTCACTTCCGGCACGGTGAGCTGTTCACCGAGCATGGTCAGCACGTTGAGCCAGTGGGCCTGATACTCAAATCCGCGCATCGCCTGCTGGAGATCGCGTTCTGAGCGGTTTTCAACGCCGTCGGCATACTGGGTAAAGGCCTCGCGCAGCCAGCCGTCAATCCAGGTCTGATCGAGGAAACTTTCTACCTCGTTATCGCGCCAGGCCAGCGCGAAACGGGTCCCGTTGAGAATATCGTTTTCAACCGGGGACAGGGCGGACGTGGCGTGTTCAGCAATCTGGCTGTCAAGGGCGAGCGTGACGCGGTGCGTATTGCCTGCCGTATCGGGCGTATCAAGCCTGCGCACCTGAACGCGTGCCCAGTTATCCGGCCCCTCAACAAAGGTTCGCGGTGGGTTAAAGCGCAGGAACGGAACCGGAAGCCAGACGCCGTCCAGCACCGTCAGAGACTGATGCAGCGGGATGGTGGTTTCCGGTTTGACCACTTCAGGCTGCCCGCCGTTCGTTCCCGGCAGGGTATAGCGACCGTTGACCAGGTCGAAATCGAGGCGCAACAGCGGGCCGTTCGCGGTTTTACGTACGAAGCGCCCGTTGCTGGCGGTGTCCTGCGGTGTCAGACCGAAATCAAGGAACTGCACGCCGCTGTTGGCAATAAGCGTGACGCTTTGTTTATAGTCGCAAAGATTAACCAGCATAGGATCAGGCACCTGCTTTCTTGAACGTCAGTGGGACGACGGTGTTGGCATCATAACGGGCGCGACATTCCGCGATATCGCTGGTGCCGGCTTTACAGGCAACCTCCGGCATCGGGTAGCGGGAACCGTCGGTGCAGCGGGCGGTTCCGCGACTTTTAATCATCAGCTCGCCATTGCTGTGCAGCCCGGAGAAGACCTCCGCACGGCAGACCACGTTATCGCCATGGACAACCCGGGCGAAACCTTTGTTGTTCTGGATCTGATAGCGCATTGATGGCGGCTTGCCGGTAACCGGATCTTTCACGTCGAGAACCGCACGCCAGGTGCCATTCAGGAAACGCGTCGATCCCGCTTTTACCTGATTCGCTTCCATCACCATGGCGTCTTTCGGGATGGCGACAATCACCACCGGAGCGGCTGTTTGTGCAGGCGCCGGAACTACTTCTTTTTCTTTGCTGGCCACGACCTCCGCCTGATGCAGCGGTAATTTCATCGCCAGTGGCTCAACCGCTTTGATCGGTTTTGGCGCAATCTCGACGGGCTCTGGTGCAGGCGCTGGAGCGGGCTCAGCGGAAGGCGACTGTTTTGGCCACAGCAGTGGAGCGGCAATGGCGGCGACGATCACGGCGGCAACCGGCAGCGTCCACAGGGGGACGCGGCGCTTTTTCGCGACAATCGCCGGGGGCGTTTCCTGAACGACTTGCGCCACGACCGGGGCCGGTTCAGGCTCATACAGATCTTCCGGCGTAATGCGCACCACCGTGGAAGGGGCGATCAGCGGCTCGTCAGCCTGTTCAAAGGTCACCAGCGGTTCTGGCTCAGGTTCCGGTTCAGGATCTTCAATGACAACGGGAGCAGGCTCAGGGACCAGCGATTCACGCAGGCAGTCGAGGACATCGTCACGCGCACTCTCGTTCAGGTTTACAAACCCCCAGAAGCTGATGACCGGCTTTCCGTCTACCAGGAAGAGGAAGTTTTCACCCGGGAACTGAAACGCCTTCGACAGCAGAGAACCAAAAAGCTGCTGCGCGGTTTTGGGCGACTGCAGGCATTTCTTGCTCAACGACTCGACGCTGGCGAGCGTGTTTTCCAGATAGCGCAGGGCGCGATAACGGTCATCTTCATCGGCCGCTTTCCAGCTGGTTACGCTCCCTTCGACAGGGGAATACCAGTCCACGCGGTCACCGCTGTCGTTGACCTGAGGAATTGCCAGACAGTCGACGATGGCCTGTTGTTTGCGCAACCGGAGCGCTTCCCGGATTTGTAACGCTGATTCGAAAACGGCTTGTCCGCCGCCGCCAACGGCCTGAAAGTCATCCAGATTACCGCTGCGTAAAAGAGTTTTTGCCACGATTTGATCCCATATACTTCTTCACACCGTTACTTTAACGAAACGAGGAAGCAAACAAACGGAGGAAGAGACGCTAAAAGCGCCGATTTCTTGCGGCATAGAAAGTGACGGTTGTGCTTGACGAATAATGGCCCTTAAGGCAAATCACCTTTTTGGACGCTGGCGGTTAAAACAGCAAAAAACGCGGCTTTAGAATAACCTGATAGTGTTTCGTTATTTGCCAGGTCAAAACGCCTGTGCTGTTATTACTGTCCTATATAATAAAACTGTCAGGGTTATAACCATGTCTACAGGGAAAACACTGCTCGCCCTTGCGCTGAGCGCGCTGTTACCAGCCGGTGCCGCATGGGCGGCAAACAACGACACGCTTATTTACTGTTCTGAAGCGTCCCCCGAGTCCTTCAACCCGCAAATCGCCAGCTCTGGCCCATCTTTTGTGGCCAGCTCTCAGGTACTGTACAACCGCCTGATCAATTTCGACCCGGTGAAAAACACTCCGGTGCCGTCGCTGGCGGAGTCCTGGACGATTTCACCGGACGGCAAGACCTATACCTTTACCCTGCGTAAAGGGGTGAAGTTCAACAGCAACAAATACTTCAAACCGACGCGCGACTTTAATGCCGATGACGTTATTTTCTCGGTCATGCGTCAGAAAGACCCTAAACACCCGTACCACAACGTGTCGCAGGGCAACTACGAATACTTTAACGATGTGGGTCTCGATAAGCTGATCCAGGACGTTAAAAAGGTCGATGATTACCACGTTCAGTTCACCCTGAGCGAGCCCAACGCCGCGTTCCTGGCCGACTGGGGGATGGATTTCGCCTCGATTCTCTCCGCTGAATACGCCGACGCGATGCTGAAAAAAGGCACGCCTGAAAACGTAGACACCTGGCCGATTGGTACCGGGCCTTACGTGCTGCAGCAGTACAAAGTGGATTCGCTGATCCGCTACGTTGCGAACCCGAACTACTGGGAAGGTGAAGTGCCGACGAAGCATCTCATCTTCTCCATTACGCCAAACGTGGAAACCCGTCTGGCGAAGCTGCAGACCAACGAGTGCCAGATTATTCCTGCGCCGTCCCCGGTTCAGTTTGACGCCATCAAGAACAACAAAGACCTGACGCTGCACTCGGTCGATGCGCTTAACGTCGGTTATCTGGCGTTTAACACCGAGAAAAAGCCGTTTGATAACGTGCTGGTGCGTCAGGCGCTTAACTATGCGACCGACAAGAAGGCCATCGTTAATGCGGTCTTTATGGGATCGGGCGCGGTGGCAAAATCGCCGATCCCGCCAAATATGCTGGGCTTCAATAAAGACCTGAAGGACTACAGCTACGATCCTGAAAAAGCGAAAGCCCTGCTGAAGCAGGCGGGCCTGGAGAAGGGCGCGGAAGTCACGCTGTGGTCAATGCCGGTTCAGCGTCCGTATAACCCGAACTCGCGTCGTATTGCGGAGATGATCCAGAGCGACTGGGCCAAAGTTGGCGTGAAGGCCAAAATTGTCTCCTACGAGTGGGGCGAATATCTCTCCGGAATGCGTAAAGGTGAACATGACTCCGCGCTGTTTGGCTGGATGTCCGACAACGGCGACCCGGACAACTTTGCCGACGTGCTGCTCGGCTGCAACAGCATTAAAACCGGCTCAAACGCCGCGCGCTGGTGCGATAAGGGGTATGATTCCCTGGTACAAAAAGCGAAGCTGACCAGCAGCCCGGCCGAGCGCGCGAAGCTCTATAGCCAGGCGCAGGAGATTTTCTACCAGCAGGCGCCGTGGATCGCGCTGGCCAACGGGAAAACGTTCTACGCGACCCGCAGCAACGTGACCGGGTACAGCGTAAGCCTGATGGGCAGCGATTTCTCGAAAGCGAAGCTGAACTGATCGTGTGCCCGGTGGCGCTGCGCTTACCGGGCCTACGGTTCCCCCTGTAGGCCGGGTAAGGCGTAGACGCCACCCGGCAATTCACAAGGAGTGACAATGTCACATTTAAACGAAGTTACTGCCCGCGTCGATGCCGCCATCGAAGAGAGCGTCATCACCCACATGAACGAACTGCTGATTGAATTAAGCGATGATGCAGAGCTAAGCCGTGAAGATCGCTACACTCAGCAGCAGCGTCTGCGCACCGCGATTTCGCATCACGGTAAGCAGCATAAAGAAGAGATGGACGCGCGTGAGGAACAGCTGACGAAAGGCGGTACCATACTGTAACGATCAAAACTGGCGTCGCGCCACCAGCCAGGCCCCCACGACCAGCATCACCGCGCCGCACACCGGGCCAATCAGGGCGCGAAGCGGAATACCATGGCTCCTCAGCACGTCCAGCACCAACCCGCCAATCAGCTGGCTTGCGACCAGCACGGCGATGGTCGTCGCCGCGCCAACATTCTGATAGCCGCTGATGCTGGCAAACACGAAAAACGACCCCAGCAGCCCCGGGATAAGCGTCCACCAGCGCACCGTTGCGGCCAGCTCGCTGAATCCGGCCACGCCCTGTTTCAGCAGCAGAATACTGACAAACAGCACAATGCCGACCAGCGAATTCAGCAGCATCGCGATGAGAATGGTGGAGGAGGACTGGGTGATACGCACCATCAGGGTGTTTTGCACCACCAGACCGATGCCCGCCGCCACCAGAAACGCCAGCGTCAGTGACTGATTCATGGGATAGCGTCCGGATCGCTGCGCTCGTCCAGCTGCAGCTGCATAAAGGTTAAGTCCAGCCAGCGGCCAAACTTGGTTCCCACCTGCGGCATTTGTCCGGTCGTCACAAAGCCGAGCGTCTCATGGAGATGAATCGAGGCATGGTTTTGCGCTTCAATGCCGGCCACCATCACGTGTTTACCGATAGCGCGGGCCTCGTTAATCAGCGCCTTCATTAGCGTGCGGCCAATCCCTTTACCCTGATGGGCCGGGTGGACGTAGACCGAATGCTCAACCGTATGACGGAAACCGTCGAAGGCGCGCCAGTCGCCGAAAGAGGCGTAACCGGTGATGACACCGTCTTCTTCGCTCACCAGAACCGGATAACCCGCCAACGTGCGCGCCTCAAACCACGCGATTCGGTTATCGGTATCGACGGTTTTATCGTTCCAGATCGCGGCAGTATGCAGCACCGCGTGGTTGTAAATCTCGCCTATCGCAGCGCAGTCTTCTTTGCAGGCATGACGAACGATCATGATGAAGCCTCTGTGTGTTGTTCACTATAGTATTACGTTATCGCTACGATATTACACAACTGTATCCCCCGATCGCTACGGCATAAGCCATATTTTTTTGTTATCAAAAGCCCATTGAAATGCCGTTCATACACTATAGTATGACGTCATGAACACCATAACAGACACGATGAATCAACGGATTAGCGCAAGAATTCGCCTTGAACGCGAGTCTCGCGGGTGGTCCCTCAGCGAGCTGGCGGACCGGGCAGGGGTCTCACGCGCGATGATCCACAAGATAGAGCGCGGAGACAGTAGCCCGACGGCCACCTTGCTTGCCCGCCTGTCTGGCGCGTTTGGCATCAGCATGTCAACGCTGATTGCCCGGGCCGAAATGCAGGAGGGCAAGCTGCTGCGCCTGGCAAACCAGCCCGTCTGGCGCGATCCGCAGACGCACTACCTCCGCCGCCATGTTTCTCCCCGTACCGATCTGCCCATCGACCTGGTTCAGGTGGAACTGCCTGCGGGCAGCGATGTTCCTATGCCTGCCTCTTCTTACGCGCTGGCACGTCAGCTTATCTGGCTGCAGTCCGGTGAGCTGGTGTTCCAGGAGGGCGATACGCGCCACGAGATGCACGCCGGAGACTGTCTCGAGCTGGGGCCGCCGAATGACTGCCGGTTCATCAACGAGACGAATGAAACCTGCATCTATCTGGTTGTACGCCTCAACCAGTCTGGCTCGTAATGCTAATGCGATAACGCTGAACGTGAGCCAGGCTGTAATGACATTTGTACCAGAAGGAGATCCTGATGAATCACTCTGTTTCGCATAACCGCCGCTGGGTGCTGGCCTCTCGTCCACAGGGCGCACCGGTCGCGGAAAATTTTCGTCTGGAAACGCAGCCTGTTCCGGAACCGGGTGCGGGGCAGCTTCTGCTTCGTACCGTCTGGCTGTCGCTGGATCCTTATATGCGGGGTCGCATGAGCGACGCGCCATCCTATTCACCGCCGGTTGAGCTCGGTGCGGTGATGGTGGGGGGAACGGTCAGCCGCGTTGAACAGTCAAACCATCCAGAATTCAAAGCCGGTGAATGGGTGCTGGGCTACAGCGGCTGGCAGGAGTATGAACTTTCGGACGGCAGTGGCCTGGTGAAGCTGGGCGAAAATCCGTCTCATCCTTCCTGGTCGCTGGGCGTACTGGGCATGCCGGGCTTTACCGCCTATATGGGGCTGCTGGATATCGGGCAACCGAAAGCGGGTGAAACGCTGGTGGTGGCTGCGGCGACCGGCCCGGTTGGCGCGACAGTAGGGCAGATCGGCAAAATCAAAGGTTGCCGGGTGGTCGGCGTGGCTGGTGGCCCAGAGAAATGCCGCCATGCCGTTGAGGTTCTCGGCTTTGACCTGTGTCTGGATCACCATGCGGCGGATTTTGCCGACCAGCTGAAACACGCCTGTCCGAACGGTATTGATGTCTATTATGAAAACGTCGGCGGGAAAGTGTTTGATGCCGTGCTGCCCCTGCTGAACACCTCCGCGCGCGTGCCGGTGTGTGGCCTGGTGAGCGGCTATAACGCGACGGGCCTGCCTGACGGGCCGGACCGCCTGCCGCTCCTGATGGCGACCCTTCTCAAGAAACGCATTCGTATGCAGGGCTTTATTATCGGCCAGGATTATGGACACCGCATTCATGAGTTCCAGGAAGAGATGGGGCGCTGGGTGCAAGAGGGGAAAATCCACTATCGCGAACAGGTGACGGACGGGCTGGAAAACGCCCCCGAGGCGCTGATTGGCCTGCTGGAAGGACGAAACTTCGGCAAAGTCGTGATTCGCGTCGCGAGTGACAATAAATAAAGCGCACAATGGCGGGGTTTCCCGCCATATTTATTTGTGAAGATACGATATATTGTCTTTAATTACTGGACAGGGTTTTTCGCGCCATCATCCCGGATGAGGCCGAAAACGATAAAAAAATGATGTTTGCTTTTTTTGGCTGTTTTACGTACTTCCCACCACCAGGCATGACGATACAGGATATATCGTACCGGCGCCGTTTTATTAAAACTGGCGTTTAAAAATAGCATTAAGTTTTAGCTACAGGAATTCCACATGCTTGATTTGGATCACTTAGAAAAAGCCCAAAGGGTTAGCCTTACCATGCAGGTTGAACACAGTTTGAAAGGGGCGTTAATTACAGGCTCCCTCAAACCAGGAGCACGACTGATTACGAAAGAGATTGCTGATAAATTAGGCACCAGTATTACGCCGGTCCGCGAAGCGCTGCTACGTCTGGTCTCCTCAGGCGCGCTTCACGCCACGCCAGCGCAGGCATTTCTGGTCCCTGAGGTGACGCTGGAGCGTTATAACGAGATTAACGCCATCAGAAAACAGCTTGAGCCGATGGCGGTTGCTGCTGCATGCCAGAATATGTCAGACGGCAAGCTGGAGGCGTTGCGCAAAATGTCAGAGGCCTTCCATGAGGCTATGCGCAATGGAAACGTTCAGCAGGCATTGCATGCAAATCGCATCTTCCGGTTTACGCTTTATCAATATGCGGAAATGCCTACGCTTAATGCCTTAATTGAACAGTTATGGGTGCGCATCGGACCCTGTATGAACTACCTGCATCAGGAACTTAACGACATCAAAACGTCAACGTATCACTATGATGAGCTTCTTTCAGCCCTTGAGCGGAGAGATGTGGATGCCAGCCAGAAGGCAATTGATAAGTTGATTGATGAAGCGGATTTTCTTTTACAGCGACAATATTTTAACTGAGAGATTATTTAACAGAGCGACTATATACTGCGCCTAATTATTTATTTGGTGAATAACTCCTGATGGCTTATTGCCATCAGGAGGGTTATTTCATTAATAAAATAAACTTTTCTTTTTCTTACTCGAAGCGATAAGAGACCGACAGCCCGACGCCATAGTTACGGCCTGGTGCAGGTTCGTAATAACGGCCGTTGGACTCGTTGACAATAACCGAGCCCGCGTACTCTTTATCGAACAGGTTATCGACGCGGCCAAAGACATCCATTCCCCAGTTGCCGTAGTTAAACTTATACCCGGTATTCAACCCGACTACCGTGTACGACGGCGCTTTCGCGGTGTTTTCGTCGTCGGCCATGATGTCGCTCATGTAACGCACGTCCGTGCCCGCGTACCAGCCTTCCTCCGGCTGCCAGCCAAACGAGGCAAAGCCCATGTTGCGCGCAATCCCCGGCATGCGGTTACCGTTACAGTCTGCGTCACTGCAGACGTTAGTCCGGTAGGTGGCATCCAGGTACGTCCACGCCATCTTCAGCTTCCAGTTCTCAGCGAACTGCTGATCCAGAGAAACTTCAACACCCTGACGGCGTGTTTTCCCGGCATTTTTATAGGTTGTGCGGCCGCCGGAACTGGAGTCCACCACGATCTCATCATCCGTATCGGTGCGGAACAACGCCGCCGTCAGCAGGCCGTTGCCGATGCGGGTTTTGCTGCCCACTTCATAGGTGTTGTTCGTGGATGGCTTCAGGCCAATATTCAGACCGCCCTGATTATCGGCACGGTAGGAGAGTTCGTTGATGGTTGGCGTTTCAAATCCACGCCCTGCGGCAGCGTAGAGGTTCCACCCGTCAGTCACCGCATACTTAACGGCGCCCGCCGGGAGCCACTTGTGATAGCTCGCGTCACCGCTGTCGTCGCCGTTGCCCGGCGTAACGTAATGGTCGTTGGAATCAAACCAGACCGAACTGTAGCGGACACCCGCATCGACAGAGAGTTTCTGCGTCAGCTGCCAGCTGCTCTGCAAATAAGGATCGACGTTCCACATCAGGTTACGTTCGTCACGACGTTTATCGCCTTTGACGCCGTAGTCCGGCACGCCGTTGCTCATCACAAAGTTCTCGTAGCCGCGACGATCTTCACTCAGGTTTTCGTAGTTCAGACCGGTGGTAAAGGTCACCGGAACCAGCAGCTCGCCGCGGTGCGTCCAGCGGGTATCCACGCCCTGATAGTGGCGCTGCATATCAATCACCCCGCCGGAGTGAGTGGCTTTTAGCTGCGGCTGATACGGAATCGACTGGTACTGCGTCATTTCACGCTCGCCGGCGTACATCATTACGCTGAGGTCGTCCTGAGCGCTGAGCTGGCGATCGTAGCGCAGGCCGGCCTGGGTCTGTTTGATGGTCTTACGGGTGTTGTACTGATCGCCACGCGGAGACTGACGCGGATTATTCTGCCACTCCTGATAGCTCAGACCGCCCGGATCGTTGGCCTTCATGTCTACGCTGTTGAAGATTAGCGTCAGCTTGCTGACGTCATCAATACGCACGCCCAGCTTGGCGTTGGCCAGATTCTTCCGCGCGCCGCTGTGGTCGCGATAGCCCTGGGTGGTGAAACGGGTGGTGGAAACGGTGTAGTCCACATCGCCTGCGTGGGTGCCGTCGCCCATCGCGCCGGTGGCCTTCATGCCGTAGCGCCAGGTACCGTAACTGCCGTAATAGCTGCTGGCTTCAATGGTTGGCGGCTGCTGCCCGGTCTGGGTGTTGATGTTAATCACGCCGCCAGAGGCGTTGCCATACAGGGCAGAGAAGGGGCCGCGCAGCACTTCAACGCTCTCCACGCTGGAGAGATCGATGTTGGAGGTCTGGCCCTGTCCGTCCGGCATGGTGGCAGGGATACCGTCGACGTACATACGGATACCGCGCACGCCAAACGTTGAGCGGGCGCCAAACCCACGCATCGAAAGCTGGAGATCCTGAGCATAGTTCTGGCGGTTCTGAATTTGCAGTCCCGGGACGCTGCCGAGGGATTCAGACAGGTTGATGCGAGGCGCGGCGTGGCGCATGTCATCGCCATTGACGACGCTGACCGCGGCCGGGGTATCCAGCTCCGATACGGTTTGCGGCGTGGCGCTGACGATCATGGTCTGTTCCTCCGCGCTCATAGCGGTGAGCGGCGCGAAAGTAACGGGAACCAGCAGCAGCGGGAGAGAGGCCTTACGGGCAGAAATGATTTTCATGAATAAAACCGGTTGTGGTGTATAAACGAACCAAATGGAACATGTCCATACATGTTAAAGGTTTTGTAAATGTTTTGAAAACTAT
The DNA here is from genome assembly GCF_011765665.1 of Enterobacter sp. SES19. Taxonomy (NCBI): domain Bacteria; kingdom Pseudomonadati; phylum Pseudomonadota; class Gammaproteobacteria; order Enterobacterales; family Enterobacteriaceae; genus Enterobacter; species Enterobacter sp. SES19. Next base: position 2,570,607 of record NZ_CP050320.1, on the reverse strand, counting down.
AACCGCACATTGCGTTAATGAAAGGTGGTGTGGGAAAGAAAAACTCCACATTCAGTTGATTAATGATTACTATTCTCATTATCAAAAGGCGATGCCATGACGTTGCCTGCCGGAAGTGATGTCAGCCCAAACCCCTCTTTTCAGAAAAGGAATTGTTATGTCTTTACGTCATCTGTGCTCGCCGCGTCTGAGCCTGTCACTGCTGTCTGCCACTTTACTGCTCGCCGGGACGTTCCAGGCGCATGCCGCCGAAGAGATGCTGCGTAAAGCGGTGGGCAAAGGGGCGTATGAAATGGCCGTGAGCCAGCAGGAGAATGCGCTGTGGGTGGCGACCTCGCAAAGCCGCAAAACCGATAAGGGCGGGGTTGTTTACCGTCTTGATCCGGTCACGCTGGACGTGACGCAGGCGATTCACAGCGATCTGAAACCCTTTGGTGCCACTCTCGACAGCGCGACGCAAACCTTGTGGTTTGGCAACACCATCAACGGCGCGGTAACCGCGATTGATGCAAAAACGGGCGACGTAAAAGGACGTCTGGTGCTGGACGGGCGTCAACGCAGCGAAACCGTCAAACCGCTGCAGCCGCGCCAGCTGGTGGCGGATGACGCGAGCAACACGATTTACATCACTGGTGTCGGCAAAGAGAGCGTGATTTGGGTCGTGGATGGCGCAACGCTGAAGCTGAAAGAGACCATTGCCAATACTGGCACCTACAGCACCGGTCTGGCGCTGGATGCGCAGGCGAAACGTCTCTATACCACGAATGCGGACGGTGAACTGGTGACGATTGATACGGCCAGCAACAAGATTATCAGCCGTAAAAAAGTGCAGGACGACGGGAAAGAGCACTTCTATCTGAACCTGAGCCTCGACGCTGCCGGTCAGCGTGCGTTCCTGACTGATTCAAAACAGCCGGAAGTGCTGGTAGTGAGCCTGAAAGACGGCAGCGTGATCGAGAAAATCGCCGCGCCGGAATCCCTGGCGGTCCTGTTTAACCCGGCCCGCAACGAAGCCTACGTGACCCACCGTGAAGCCGGCAAGGTGAGCGTGATTGATGCGAAAACGTATAAGGTGACTAAAACGTTCGACACGCCGGTCTACCCGAACAGCCTGGCGCTTTCTGCCGATGGTAAAACGCTGTATGTGACGGTGAAACAAAAATCCACCCGCCAGCAGGAAGCCACCCAGCCTGACGATGTCATTAGTATCGCGCTGTAAGATAAAAAAAGGGAAGGCATTTGCCTTCCCTTTTTAATGCTTTCTGGATGCTTAACGCGAGGTTTCTTCCACCAGCGGTGCGTCGTGTTTTTCATCGTCGTGATGAACCGGCGCGGTGCTGTGGATCTCGTGAACGCGCTTACGCACGCCGAACCAGCCGGCAATCAGCAGTACCGCCAGCAGCGGAATCGTCGCGATGGTGTAGGTACCGTTCGGATAGTCGAACGCCATCAGCACCAGCACGCTGAACAGGAAGAGCAGGGTGAGCCAGGAGGTCACCGGTGCGCCCGGCATCTTGAAGCTCACATCAGCCGCTTTGCCTTCTTTAATCGCCTTGCGCAGACGCATCTGGCAGACCACGATAAAGCCCCAGGAAGCGATAATCCCCAGTGCAGCCACGTTCAGAACGATCTCAAATACGCGGGACGGCACCAGATAGTTCAGGAACACGCCAAAGACGTAAACCACCAGCGTGGCCAGAATCCCTGCATAGGGAACCTGCTGCTTGCTCATCTTCGACATGAACTTCGGCGCGGAACCGCCCATCGACATGGAGCGCAGGATACGACCGGTAGAGTAAAGGCCGGAGTTCAGGCTGGAGAGCGCCGCCGTCAGGACCACGATGTTCATGATGCTGCCCACGTAAGGCACGCCCAGCTTAGAGAAGAAGGTCACGAACGGACTCTGGCCCGCCTGATAGGCAGTCCATGGCAGCAGCAGAACCAGCAGCACCACGGAACCGACGTAGAACAGACCGATACGCCAGATCACGCTGTTGATGGCTTTTGGCACCATCGTCTGCGGATCTTTACATTCACCTGCCGCGGTGCCCACCAGTTCGATAGAGGCGAAGGCGAACACGACGCCCTGAACCAGTACCAGCGCAGGCAGCAGACCGTGCGGGAAGAATCCGCCGTTATCGGTTATCAGGTGGAAGCCGGTGGCATTGCCATCCAGCGGCTTACCGCTGCCGAGGAAGACGGTACCCACGACCAGGAACACCACGATGGCCAGCACTTTTACCAGCGCAAACCAGAACTCCATCTCCGCGAACCACTTCACGCCGATCATGTTCATGGTGCCGACAATCGCCAGCGCACCAAGCGCAAACACCCACTGAGGCACATCACCAAACGCGCCCCAGTAGTGCATATACAGCGCAACGGCGGTGATATCGACAATACCCGTCATCGCCCAGTTGACGAAGTACATCCAGCCCGCAACGTAAGCCGCTTTTTCACCGAGGAATTCACGGGCGTAAGAGACGAAGCTTCCGCTGGAAGGGCGATGCAGTACCAGTTCGCCCAGCGCGCGGAGAATGAAGAAAGAGAAGATCCCGCACACCAGATAGACCAGGGCGAGAGCCGGGCCAGCCATCTGCAGGCGTGCACCAGCACCTAAAAACAGACCCGTTCCGATAGCGCCGCCGATGGCGATCATTTGAACCTGACGGTTGCCCATCGCTTTGTGGTAGCCCTCTTCGTGAGAGTTCAACCAGCGACGTTTAGCAGCATGATGATCGGCTGCGCTTTTATTGCTTGTTTTCATTGAGTTACCTGTTTGCCTGTCTGAACCATTATCGTGATAGTCCTGCCTGGCAGAAAGCAATACAAACGATTGCTTCTGCGCAAACACATGTCGCCTTCCCAGTCATTCTGCGTATGGATAAGGCGAAACATGGCGAGGCATCCTACCTGCAATTCATAAGCGACGCAAAATATAACCGTGCCGAAAGTGATGCACGTCGAAGGAAATCGTGTGGTCAGAGCAGACGGGGATCACAACACGCTGAATCGTGATGAGTTTTTAGTCAAAACAATGGCGAGGTTGATTATTTAATCATCAGATTCTCTTAATTATTACCAGATGGTATAAATTTTTGCTGCTGCAGGGCATCGAGAAGTAACCTGAACGCGGTTGTGTGCTGCCGACGGCTCGGATAATAGAGGTGATATCCTTCAAACGTGGGGCACCACGATTCAAGGACCCTGACCAGCCGTCCCTGATTCAGAGCGTCCAGAACCGAGGACTCGGGCACGTAGGCTAATCCGAGGCCATTTTCCGCGGCGTCGATACGCTGCGACAGGTTATTCAGCGTAAGCTGTCCGTCAACCCGCACGCGAAGCTCGCGCCCGTCGCGCTCAAATTCCCAGTCATATAATCCCCCTCGGGTGGGCAGGCGGAGATTGATACAGCGGTGTTCACCCAGCTGCTCCGGCACGAGCGGCACGCCAAAACGAGCCAGGTAATCCGGGGAGCCGACGACCGCCATGCGCATGTCCGGCGCAATCCGCACCGCAATCATATCTTTTGCCACCTGTTCACCCAGGCGAACCCCCGCGTCGAAGCGGCCATCTACGATATCTGTCAGGCCATTGTCGATCGTCACTTCAACGTTAATGTCAGGATACTGCAGCATAAAAGGCTTCAGTACCGGCCAGAGCACGGCGTCCATCGCGTGCTCGCCGGCGACGATGCGGATAGCGCCTGCGGGTTTGTCGCGGGTGCTGCGAAGTGCCGTGAGTTCCTGTTCGATCTCCAGCAGATGCGGGCTGAGGCGCGAAAAAAGCTGCTCACCCGCGGGTGTCGGAACCACGCTGCGGGTTGTGCGGGTTAACAGGCGAACGTCTAATCGCGCCTCAAGCTTGCGCATCGCATGGCTCAGTGCCGATTGCGAGACGCCCAGCTGCGCCGCTGCGCGCGTAAAGCTACGCTCGCGGGCCACCACCATAAAGGAGAGCAGATCGTTGAAATTATCTTTTAGCATCGTGGTTCTATTTATGAGTTTCAGTCATGTGTCCTATCTGATTATGCACCCTAATGCTCCCGAGTGCTTTGCGCTACTGTTAACGCAACAGTCAACGAGGAGCAAAAGATGAAAATTATCCGCAGCGGTTCAATACCTTCAGTACGAGGACCGGAAGCCTGGTTTACCGGGACTGTTCGGATTGACGCACCCTTTCAGGCGACCGAACCTGCCAGCGTCGGCGGGGCAACCGTAACCTTTGAGCCGGGCGCGCGCACGGCCTGGCATACGCATCCCCTGGGACAAACGCTGATTGTGACGCAGGGTCGTGGCTGGTTACAGGAGTGGGGCAAAGAGGCGGAAATCCTGAATCAGGGCGATATCGCCTGGATCCCACCCGGCGTGAAGCACTGGCACGGCGCAAATGCGCAAACGGCGATGACGCATCTTGCCATCGCCGAAGCGGTAAACGGCAGCCCGGTAACATGGCTGGAAAAAGTGACTGACGAGCAGTACCCGAACGGCTAACCGCCAAAAACGGAAATTGCCTGCTGCAGGCGCGTCGTCCGCTGCGTCAGGTGATTCGCAGCGTGAGTGACGTTATCCACCATCCCCGTATTGCTCTGGGTCATTGCGCCGATACGGGAGAGGGAGGCGTTGATCAGCGTCAGCGCCTGGGTTTGTTCCTGCGTGGCGTGGCCGATCTCCTTAATCAAGGTGGAAACCTGCAGAACATGGTCGATCATGACCGTCAGCTGTGATTCGGTTTGTACCACCTTCTCCACGCCAGCGTTGACGCTGGCAACGTTTTTCTCGATCAGCGCTTTTATCTCTTTCGCCGCCGTCGCGGAGTGTTGCGCAAGATTGCGCACCTCCGCCGCCACCACGGCAAAGCCGCGGCCGGCTTCACCCGCGCGAGCCGCTTCCACGGCGGCATTCAGCGCAAGAATATTGGTCTGGAAGGCAATGCGATCGATAACGCTGATAATATCGACGATCTGGCCGTTATCCTGCGACACGGACTGCATCATACCGATGGTCTCTTTCATCATCGCTTCACCGCAGTGGGCGCTGTCGCTGGTGCGATCCGCCATCTGGATCGCTTCATTCGCGGTTTCTGCCGTCTGCTTCACCGCGCTGGCGATCTCTTCCACCGCAGATGCGGTTTGCTGCAGAAAGTCTGCGGTTTCTTCAGAGCGCGTTTGCAGCGCCGCACCTTCTTTCGCGACCTGCTGGCTGATGGTGCCAATCCCGCTGATTTGCGCCCCGACATCGTCAACCAGCGAATTCAGGTTCAAACCTGATTGATTCACCAGGCGCATCATCAGCCCGATGTCATCGATCCTGTCAAAATGGTAATAGTCCGTTTTACGTCCTGAAACCACGCGCTGCATCTGTTGAACAATAGATTTTACCGGCCGTGCGATCTGCGCGTGAAGATAACAGGCAAGGGCAGAAAAGAGCAGCGCCAGACTCCCCGACTGCACAAGTTTATCAGGGAAGAAATACACCGCCAGGCAGGAGAGTAACGCTGTTGTCGCAATACCAAGATGGATTCGTTTACAGGTGCTGAGACATTTAAAAAGCGACATAAAGGAAAATAAACCGCGTCGAACCAACAGTCCTTTATAAAAACGATAATGTTTTAATTCGTTATTACGCACTTTTGCATACAGTCTTTCACTGGCTGCGATCTCTTCCCGTGCGGGGATATTTCGCACCGAAATATAGCCCGTCAGGGATCCACCCTGCCAGACCGGCGTCACGTTGGCCCGCACCCAGTAGTGATCGCCATTATGACGACGGTTCTTCACCAGCCCTGTCCAGGTCTCGCCCTGCTGCAGGGTAAACCACATGTCGCCAAACGCTTCGGCAGGCATGTCGGGATGGCGGATGAGGTTATGCGGCTCACCAAGAAGATGTTCTTCTTTATATCCGCTGGCTTCAATAAAAGCGGAATTAGCATAGGTAATATGACTTTTTGTATCGGTGGTCGACATTAACGTCGAACCATCGTTAAGCAAATACTCGTTTTGTGTAACGGGAGTGTTACGCCTCATGAGTAACTCCATGATGTTGTGCAAGAATAAAAAAACGTCCGGAAAGCACTCCGGCAAGATTAATGAGATTATTTTTATAACTGTCTGCTGCTTATTCTCTCTGAAATTTTGGCTGTCTGAAATACTCGCTACATATTATTTTTAAACGGTTAACGCTATCGAATGTAATAAAAATGAAAACATTTTCAGGGGCGTTTTTGGGAGGCGCTGTAAATAAATGACATAAGCCAAACTGTAAGAGGGAGATCGCTTCCCGGGAAAAATTGTCATGCTGAAATAGCGTTTCGTTAACAGGATGAAAACGCTATGATTTGGTCTCATTTTCGTAAATACAGGGAGGCTGAGGTGAAAATTAACGTCATAGGAACCAGCGGAAGTGGAAAAAGCACGCTGGCGAAGCAGATTGCGACCGAACTGGCTATTCCCTGTATCGAGATGGACAGACTCTACTGGCAGGCTGACTGGCAGGGCACGCCGGACGACGAGTTTCAGGCAAAGCTGGAGCAGGCGCTACAGGCGTCGCCAGACTGGGTGCTGGACGGTAACTACAACCGCACGCGGCCTGTGAAATGGCGCGATGTAGATGTGGTGGTGTGGGTGGATTATGGGTTTATCCGCACCCTCTGGCAGGCCGTCACCCGAGCAATAAAGCGGGCCTGGCATAAGCACGAGCTCTGGCCGGGAACGGGGAATAAAGAGAGTTTCCGGCGCGCGTTCTTCAGCAGAGAATCGATTATCATCTGGACGATTAAAACCTGGCGTAACAACCGCAAGCGCTATGAAGCCGATCTGCAAAACCCGCAATATAGCCATATTCGCTTCGTCCGCATTACCCGTCGGGAGCAGGTGGAAACGCTGATTGCCTCCTTAAAGTCTTATTCTTAGCGGGGTTTTATATATCTGTTTTCCGGCAAACTAAATGTAAATTAATTGTTTCTCAGTGGTGAAATGCGCCTTTAATAATGACGACATGTTAAGTCAAACGAGAACGCAACATGTCATGGCGAATCAGCATTCTGGATAAAAGCCCCATCGCTGAAAACGAAACGGCTGCCGATGCACTGGCGCGTACCCTGGCGCTGGCGCAGCAGGCAGAAAATCTGGGGTATCACCGCTTCTGGATTGCCGAACACCACAACACCCCACAGCTTGCCAGCCCTTCCCCGGAGCTGCTGATTGCCTGGATCCTCGGGCAAACCACGCGCATTCGCGTCGGGTCCGGCGGCGTAATGCTTCAGCACTACAGCCCCTATAAAGTCGCCGAGAACTTCAACGTCCTGACCGCGCTGGCGCCTGGCCGCGTGGATCTCGGCGTCGGGAAAGCCCCCGGCGGATTACCGCTCTCAACCCGCGCGCTGCAGCAGGGCCTGAATCAACAGGAAAAGGGCAGCTTTGCCGAACAGCTGGCCCAGCTCGACCGCTGGATCCGTCCTGAGCATCACGCTACTGAAGAAGCCGTCCGCGCCACGCCGCTGCCGCCGCTGCCTGCTGAAGGTTTCCTGCTGGGCGCGAGTACCGAAAGCGCGCTGCTGGCCGCCAGGCTCGACTGGCACTTTGTGTTTGCCGCACACCTGAACGGTGACCCGGATCTGCTGCGCGAGGTGGTATCGACCTGGCGTGAGAACAGCGCGCGGGACGTGATAGTGGCAGTACAGGCGATTGTCGCGCCGACGCAGACCGAGGCAGACGCGCTGGCGCAGAAGGTCGAAGTGTGGGGCGTTGAGCTGGCAAACGGGCAGCGCGTCACCGTGGCCAGCGAAGAGCAGGCCTACGCTTTTGCGCGTCAGGCGGGCAGTGAGCCGGTGCGCATTGCACGCCGGGCGCAGTCGCTGCTGGCGGGCACCGCGGAGTCGGTAGTGGAACAGCTCAACGCGCTGCATCAGCAGTGGGGCATTGACGAATTTATCATCGACACGCCGGTAGCAGAGGGAGCAACGCGCGTCGCGTCGCTGCGTCTGCTTGCCGAGGCGCGTCTTAACAAGGAGGTCACCGTATGAGCTTTGGCGAACAGCTGATTGCCTGGCGTCGCGAACTGCACCAGAACCCGGAGCTCTCCGGCCAGGAAGTGGAGACCACGACGCGCCTGCGCCAGTGGCTGACGAATGCCGGGATTACCCCGCAGCCTTACGACCTGTCTACCGGGCTGGTGGCGGAAATCGGCTCGGGCAGCAAACTGATTGCGCTGCGGGCGGATATTGATGCCCTGCCGATTGAAGAGCGCAGCGGCGTGCCGTTTAGCTCGCAGCATGCAGGCGTAATGCATGCCTGCGGACACGATATCCACACCAGCGTCATCCTCGGTGCCGCGTTAAAGCTGAAAGAGCGAGAGGCCTCGCTTAACGGCCGGGTGCGGATCCTGTTTCAGCCTGCCGAAGAGAACTTTGGCGGTGCGAAGAGCATGGTGCGCGCCGGTGCCCTGCGCGATGTCAGCGCGATTTTCGGTATGCACAACGAGCCCGGCCTGCCGGTCGGTGAGTTCGCCACCCGCGGCGGGCCGTTCTACGCCAACGTTGACCGCTTCGTGATCCGCATTACCGGCAAAGGCGCGCACGCCGCACGTCCTCATGAAGGCAACGACGCGATTGTGCTGGCGAGTCAGCTGGTAACGGCGCTGCAAAGCGTCGCCAGCCGCAACGTCAACACGCTGGATTCCGTGGTGCTGAGCGTGACGCGCATTGCGGGCGGTAACACCTGGAACGTGCTGCCGGAAAGCGTCGAGCTGGAAGGCACGCTGCGTACCCATCGCACGGAAGTGCAGCAGAATGTGAAAGCCCGCGTGGGCGAAATCGCTGCCGGGTTTGCCAGCGCCTTTAGCGCGCAGATTGATATCACCTGGTATGCCGGGCCCACCGCGCTGGTGAATGACGAACGCTGGGCCGATTTCGCCACCTCGGTCGCCCGGGACGCCGGATACGAAACCCGGCACGCCGAGCTGCATATGGGCGGGGAAGATTTTGCGGTCTATCTGCAGCAGATCCCGGGGGCGTTTGTCAGCATCGGCAGCAACAGCCCGTATGGTTTACATCATCCGGCATTTAATCCGGATGAAGCCTTAATTGAGCCCGCTGCCCGCTATTTTGCACAGCTTGCGGAAAAAGCCCTGCAACACGTTTAATTCTTAAGAGGTGAATATGTCTGCACATCGTCAACTGCGGCTGGGGACCATTTTGCATGGTGCATCCGGAAATATGTCCGCCTGGCGTCACCCTGAGGCCGTCGCCGATGCCAGTATCAATTTTGATTTCGTCAAAGCGACGGCGTTAAAGGCGGAGGAGGGCAAACTCGATTTTTTATTCGTTGCCGACGGTCTCTATATAAACGAGAAATCGATCCCGCATTTTTTAAACCGCTTTGAACCGCTGACGGTGTTATCCGCTCTCGCCAGCATCACCTCGCGCCTGGGGCTGGTGGGAACCTTATCCACCTCCTACAGCGAGCCCTTCACCACGGCGCGCCAGTTCGCCAGCCTCGACCATCTGAGCAACGGACGCGCGGGCTGGAACGTGGTGACCTCGCCGCTGGAAGGGTCGGCGAAGAACTTTTCCCGCGAAAAACACCCCGAGCATGCGCTGCGCTACCGGATCGCCGATGAGTATCTCGACGTGGTGAAAGGGCTGTGGGATTCCTGGGAAGGTGATGCGTTCGTACGTAATAAAGAGAGCGGACAATTCTTTGACGCGTCAAAGCTTCACACCCTGGATCATCACGGTGATTTCTTCCAGGTCGCCGGGCCGCTGAATATTGGCCGCACCCCGCAGGGGCGTCCGATTGTCTTTCAGGCCGGGGCGTCGGACGACGGGAAAAAGCTGGCGGCGAAACATGCCGACGCCATTTTTACCCATCACGAGACGCTCGACGAGGCAAAAGCCTTTTACCGCGACGTGAAGCAGCAGCTGGAAACAAACGGTCGCCGCGCGTCTGACTTGCATATATTCCAGGGCGTCAGCGTGATTGTGGGAAAAGACGCCGAAGACGTGGAAAACCAGTACCAGACCACGGCGGCGCTGGTGTCGATTAACGATGCCCTCAATTACCTGGGGCGCTATTTCGAACATCATGATTTCAGCCAGTATCCGCTCGACGAGCCGTTCCCGGATATCGGCGATTTAGGCAAAAACAGCTTCCGCAGTACCACCGATGAAATTAAGCGTAACGCCCGCGAGCGCAGCTTAACCCTGCGTCAGGTAGCCCTTGAAGCTGCATCACCGCGCCCGCGCTTTTCCGGTACGCCGGAAGAGGTGGCTGACGGTCTGCAGGCCTGGTTTGAAGGCTATGCCGCTGACGGCTTCATCATTCAGGGCGGTACGCCGGATACCTTCCCGCGCTTTGTTGACCAGGTGGTGCCCATTCTTCAGGCCCGCGGCCTGTTCCGTACCGACTATCCGGGCACCACGCTGCGCGAAAGCCTGGGTTTAGACCAACCGAAAAACCAGTTCACACAACAATAAAAGAGAACCCCGCTATGCAGAAATCATCGCTTATTCTGGCGCTCGCGCTGGCCTTTACCCCTGCCGTCTGGGCAGAGAATGTGAATATTAACGGCACCGGCGTGAGCATCGAGGCCAATAAAACGCCGGTTAACACTGCCAAAAACAATGATGCGGTGGCACAGCTGCCGAAAGACTATCGCTTTGCCGTGCCGGGGAAATTTACCGTGGCGGTTGCGGGGCTCAATCAACCGCCGCTGACGGTCTTCTCCGACGACAACAAAACGCTGCTGGGGAGCGAGGTTGACGTCGCCCGTCTGGTCGCCGACAGCCTCGGGCTGGAGCTGAACGTGGTGCCCACCTCCTGGGAAGACTGGCCGCTGGGCGTGGCCTCCGGGAAATACGATGCCGCCATCAGCAACATCACCGTCACTAAAGAGCGCAAACAGAAGTTTGATTTTGCCACCTACCGAAAAGATTCCCTCGGGTTCTACGTGAAATCAACCAGCCCGATCAAGTCGCTTGAGAAGGCTGAGGACATCGCCGGGCTGAGGATTATCGTCGGCTCCGGCACCAACCAGGAGGCCATTCTGCTCGCATGGAATGCCGAAAACCTGAAGAAGGGGCTGAAGCCCTTTACCCCGATCTACACCAAAGACGATGCGGCCCAAACCCTGGCGCTGCAGTCCGGGCGCGCGGATGCCTACTTCGGTCCGAACGTGATTGGCGCCTGGAAAGCGGCGCTGAACGGGAAAACCAAACTGGTGGGCAGCGTCGACGGCGGCTGGCCGAAGGCGGCACACATCGCGGTGACGCTGAAAAAAGGCAGCGGACTGGTTGAGCCGGTGCAAACCGCGCTGAACGGCGTCATCAAAAACGGCGATTACGACAAAGTGCTCAACCGCTGGGGGGAAGGGGTTGAGCGCATTCCTCAGTCCGAAGTGAACCCGGCTGGCCTGGGCGATTAAGGAGGCGTGATGAGCGAACGATTTCGTGATGTATCACCGGAAGATGCCGAACTTCAGCCCATTATCGAGGGGCTGTTCGGTGAATATGCCGCCCGCTACGGGGACTACTTCTCTAAAGACGCGGAAGTGGAGCTCACCGAGTGGTATTTAGCGCCGCAGGGGTTGTTTATCGTCCTGGAGCGCGACGGGAAGATTATCGCCACCGGCGCGTACAAACCGTTCGACGAACGCACCGCGGAAATCAAACGCATCTGGACGGACAAAACCCTGCGTCAGCAGGGGCTTGCCGGGCGCGTGGTGCAGGAGCTGGAGCGCAGGGCGGTGCTGGCAGGGTACAGTCAGATCTACCTGACAACCGGCTTTCGTCAGCCGGAGGCGGTCAGGCTCTATCTTAGCCAGGGCTATCAGCCGCAGTTCGATCTGAACCGCGATCCGGAAGAGTACAGCCAGCCGCCGTTTGACGGTCGGCTGCGTTTCACCAAAACGCTGGTACGTGAAGCGTTCAGTAAAACCGCATGAGGAACGACGATGAGCAACGTTGAAACCATTAAGGTGGTCCCGGCGCGTTATCCGCTGCGGGCCGTCGGCGCCGCGGTGGCGCTGTTTGTCCTGGCGGTCGTGATTCAGTCCGTGGCCTTTAACCCGCGCTGGGAGTGGGCGGTGTTCGCCCGCTGGTTCTTCGACCCGGTGATCCTCGAAGGTGTCGGACAGACCCTGCTACTGACGCTGATCGGCACCGCGCTGAGCGTGGTGTTTGGCGGCATGCTGGCCCTGGCGAGACTCTCTTCATCCTGGCTGCTCAGCAGCCTGGCGTGGGCGTACATCTGGCTGTTTCGGTCGCTGCCGCTGATTGTGGTGCTGATCATTCTGTACAACTTTTCATATCTCTACGACACGCTCTCGCTCGGCGTGCCTTTCACCGGCATCACCTGGGGCAGCTTTGAAACCATCAACGTGCTGGGGCAATTTTCTACCGCCGTGGTGGGGCTAACCCTGGTGCAGAGCGCCTATACCGCCGAGATCATTCGCGGGGGCTTCCTCGGGGTCGATCACGGCCAGTATGAGGCCGCCGCCGCGCTCGGCCTGCCGGCCTGGCGCCGCACGGTGCGCATCATTTTGCCTCAGGCGCTGCGCACCATTCTGCCGTCGGGGTTCAATGAAATCATCAGCCTCGCCAAGGGCACGGCGATGGTGTACGTCCTGGCGATGCCGGAGCTGTTTTATACCATCCAGATGATCTACAACCGCACGCAGGAGGTGATCCCGCTGCTGATGGTCGGTGCCGCCTGGTACCTGGCGATCACCACCGTCCTGTCCGCTATCCAGTACGGTGTTGAACGCGCACTTGCCCGCAGCGAACGCCGCTCTGCCGTTAATCAGAACCGTGCCGCTCGTCGTACCCGTTCTGTCACCACCACGCCAGCACAGGAGCCTATCCATGCAAGCCTCTCCTGAAGGACATATTTCGATTACCGGCGTCAGCAAATTTTTTGGCCGCCATAAGGCGCTCGACAACGTTTCGCTTGAGATCCCGCCCGGGTCCGTGACGGTCATTCTCGGGCCGTCCGGGTCAGGCAAATCAACCTTGCTGCGCACCATTAATCACCTGGAGCGCGTCGATGAAGGCTTTATTCAGATCGACGGGGATTACATTGGCTACCGTCGTCAGGGAGACAGGCTCTACGAGCTGAAGGAGAAGGAGATCCTCAAACAGCGCGTCAACGTGGGCTATGTGTTCCAGAACTTCAATCTCTTTCCGCATCTCACGGTGCTGGAAAACCTGATTGAGGCGCCCATCGCGCATAAAAAGCTCAGCAAAAAAGAGGCGGTAGAAAGGGCGTACAGCCTGCTGGACGTGATCGGGCTGCGGGATAAAGCCGATGCCTGGTCGCGGCATCTCTCCGGCGGGCAACAGCAGCGTATTGCCATTGCCCGTGCGCTGGCGTTACGTCCTCGCGTGATGCTGTTTGATGAACCCACCTCGGCGCTGGATCCGGAGCTGGTAGGGGAAGTGCTGGACGTAATCAAAAAACTGGCCCGGTCCGGGACTACGCTGGTGGTGGTCACTCACGAGATCGGCTTTGCCCGGGAAGTGGCGGATCAGGTGGTATTTATGGTCGACGGAAAAATTGTCGAGCAGGGAAGCAGTGACGAGGTATTAAACCGTCCGTCACATGCGCGAACGCGCCAGTTTCTCTCCAAAGTCTTATAAGGAGTGCCAATGAAATACGGACTTCTGGCGGGGCTGGTCTTCACGACGGCGAGCCACGCCAGCATCGATCTGAAAGCCAACGAGCAGCCGCTGCCGGTGACGGTGGATCGTCAGGCCGTGGCAAAGATCCCCGCCAGTTACAAATTCGTGGAGCCGGGTACGCTGACGGTCGCCGTCTCAATGCTGAACTCCCCGCCGCTGGCGCTGCTGGCCAGCGATAACCGTACGCGCATTGGCAGCGACCCGGATATCGCCCGCCTGCTGGCGGGCAGCCTGGGGCTGAAGCTGAAGCTGGTGCCGACGGCGTGGGAAGACTGGCCGCTGGGGATCGCCTCAGGGCGCTACGACGTGGCGCTGGTGAACATTGCGGTGACCGAACAGCGTAAAGAGAAGTTTGATTTTGCGACCTACCGCGTCGACTCGCTGGCGTTTTCGGTGAAATCCACGAGCGAGATCCAGTCAATCAAAAGCGCGGAAGATCTGGCCGGGAAAAGGGTGATTGTCGGCTCCGGTACGAATCAGGAACGCATTCTGCTGGGCTGGAACGAAGAGAACAAAAAGGCGGGGCGCGAGCCTGCGCTGCCGGTTTATCTCCACGATGATGCCTCGGGCAATCTCTATATCCAGTCCGGAAGGGCGGATGTGTTCTTCGGGCCGCAGTCGGTTTCAGCCTATAAAGCGGCGCTCACAGGTAAAACCCGCGTGGTCGGTTTAGGGCCGAAAAAAGCCTATGTCGCGACCACGACCAAAAAAGGCAATGAGCTGGTGTACGCGTTACAGGCGGCGCTGGACGGCGCGATCAAGCGGGGAGATTACCAGAAGGTGCTGGCGCGCTGGGGCGAACAGGGCGAAGCGGTGGCACAGTCGGAGGTCAACCCGCCTGGGATAACCTACTAATGGTGCTCTACACTTAGGATTTTCACTCCTGAGGGGGCAACATGATTAAACTCTATGGCGTACCCGGCTGGGGCTCGGCGATCGGTGAAGTGATGCTAACCCTGGCTGATATCCCTTATCAATTTATCAACGTGGACGGGTTTGACCAGCCCGGCCAGCAGCGTGAGCTGCTGCAAAAGCTCAACCCGCTGTGTCAGGTGCCGACGCTGGCGCTGGAAAATGGTGCCATCATGACCGAAACGGCGGCGATTGCCCTGATGGTGCTCGACAGATGTCCCGACCTTGCTCCGCCCGTGGGGCAGGCCGAACGCCAGCAGTTTCAGCGTCTGCTGATCTGGTTTGTGGCCAACGTCTATCCCACATTTACGTATGCAGACTATCCGGAACGCTGGGTGCCGGATGCGCCGGAACAGCTGCAAAAAAACTGCATCGCATACCGGAAATCCCTCTATTTGTGGTTCGAAAGCCAGCTTATGGCCGCCCCGTTTGCGCTGGGGGAACGGCTGACGCTGCTGGATGTGTATATTGCGGTGGCGCGCACCTGGGGGCCTCGTCATGCCTGGTTTGCCGAAAACACCCCTAAATTCACGGCAATTGCGGACACCGTATGTCAGCTACCGGAACTGCACAAGGTGTTAAAGGCAAACAATATTATCTGATAACGTGTAATCCTCATTCACAACCGGAAGCCTGCACATGCCACACGTAGATATCAAATGTTTTCCCCGTGATTTGAACGACGAACAAAAAACGGCCCTGGCGGCGGATATTGCCGACGTGATTATTCGCCATTTCAACAGCAAAGACAGTTCCGTGTCGGTGGCGTTGAACCAGATCGCGCCTGAAGACTGGAAGGCGCAGGTCTGGGATACCGAAATTGGACCGAAGCTGGAGGAGCTTATTAAGAAGCCCGGGTATTCGATGTAGGATCTTTGCCGGGGAGCGAATAAGTCCTTCCCGGCTTGTTTTCCCGTTTTCGCAAAAATCGATAAAAATGCGTTTTGTCTTATCCGCTACACTTAACGTTTCTGGCTGACATATTATTAATCCTTAGGAAAGATCTTCAACAGAATCAATTAAGGACAGACACGTTAAAGGATAATTTTCTGATGACAAAATTACCCCGTTTTTCATTCGCCTTTCTTCATCCCCGTTACTGGCTAAGCTGGGCCGGCATTGCCGCGCTGTGGCTCATCATGCTGCTCCCTTATCCGCTTCTGTTCAGAATCGGTCATGGCCTTGGTCGACTGGCGATGCGCTTGCTTCCCCGCCGCGTCGAAATTGCCCGCCGCAACCTGGAGCTTTGTTTCCCGGAGATGAAAAAGGCGGAGCGAGAGTCATTGCTGCAGCGTAATTTTGAATCGGTAGGAATGGGGGTGATCGAGACCGGGATGGCATGGTTCTGGCCCGAGTGGCGGGTGAAGAAATACTTTACCGTGCGGGGTTATGAGCACATGGAAAAGGCCAGGGCGCAGGGAAAGGGCGTGGTGCTGGTGGGGATGCATTTTCTGACGCTTGAGCTAGGCGCGCGGATATTTGGCATGCTTAACCCCGGTATCGGGGTGTATCGTCCTAATAATAATGCCCTGCTGGACTGGCTTCAGACGCGCGGGCGCCTGCGTTCCAATAAAACCATGCTCGATCGTCATGATTTAAAGGGCATGATCCGCTCGCTGAAGCAAAATGAAATTTTGTGGTACGCCCCGGACCATGACTATGGCAAAACCAATAGCGTATTTGTGCCGTTCTTTGCGGTGCCGGATGCCGCGACGACCGCTGGAAGCTATATGCTGGTCAAAAGCGCTAAGCCTGCCGTCATTCCCTTTGTGCCGCGCCGTAAGGCGGATGGCACCGGTTACGAGCTGATCATTCTGGAAGATATCAGCGAGGCGTTGCAGGGCGGCGATAAAGAAGCCGTGGCGACGCAGATGAACAGGGCGATTGAACACGCTGTACGGATGGCGCCAGAACAGTATATGTGGCTGCACCGGCGCTTCAAAACGCGTCCCGAAGGTGTACCTGACCGGTATGACCGCCGCAAGAGCGTGGCCCCACGGGGTGATATTCTCTCCGCCAGCGATTTTTCTGACCGATCAGGCATACAGCACTAAAGCCTCAGCGATGCCCTCACCCTGCGGTGAGGGCATGACCGTCGCTACAGCGCGGATCGGCGGTACGGCGCATAGTCCGCCTGCCACCACGTCTTCTCGATACGCGCCATCAACGTCTCATCATCTATCGCCGGTGCCACGCCCTGTTCAATCGCAGCCCGGGCGACGGCGACGGCAATCTGGCGTGAGACCGTTTCAATCTGATCTACCGGCGGCAGCAATCCACCTTTTTCCGTGGTGACCAGAGGAGACTGCGCGGCCAGGCTGCGGCTAGCTGCCATCAGCATCTCTTCCGTGACCCGGCGCGCGTTACAGGCCAGAACGCCCAGCCCCAGACCAGGGAAGATATAGGCGTTGTTACACTGGGCAATCTCGTAGTGTGCATTCTCCCAGAATACCGGCGCGAACGGGCTGCCGGTGGCCACCAGCGCGGCTCCCTGGGTCCAGGCGATAAGATCCTGAGGCTGGGCCTCCGCCCGCGACGTCGGGTTTGAGAGCGGCATGATAATCGGACGCGGGCAGTGGCGATGCATCTCTTTGACAATCTCTTCACTGAACAGCCCGGGCTGGCCTGAAACGCCGATCATCACCGTAGGATGCGCGTTCTTCACCACGTCCAGCAGGGAAATATTCTTCGCGTCTACCTGCCAGCGGCTTACGGCGTCGCGCGCGGTAAGCAGGTTTTTCTGGAAATCGAGCAGGTTGGTCATGTCGTCGGTCAGCAGGCCGAAGCGATCGACCATGAAGATCCTGCTGCGGGCTTCGGACTCGGTCAGGCCGTCATCGACCATCAGCGCCACAATTTTTTCAGCGATCCCGCATCCCGCAGAGCCGCTGCCGAGGAAGACCACGCGCTGATCGCGAATGCGCGTGCCCGCCGCGTGGGCCGCTGCGATCAGCGTACCTGCGGTGACCGCTGCCGTGCCCTGGATATCATCATTGAAGCAGCACAGCTGGTCGCGGTAGCGCTGGAGCAGGCGAGTTGCGTTTTTCTGCGCAAAGTCTTCAAACTGCAGGAGAACATTGGGCCAGCGTGCTTTCACGGTGCTGACAAACATATCCATAAACTCAGCGTATTGGTCGTCGCTGATGCGCGGATGACGCCAGCCCATGTACATCGGGTCGTCGAGGTGTTGCTGATTATTGGTGCCGACATCCAGCATAATCGGGAGGGTAGAGGCCGGATGGATCCCCCCGCAGGCGGTATACAGCGACAGCTTACCAATCGGGATGCCCATACCGCCGATACCCTGATCGCCAAGCCCTAAAATACGTTCCCCGTCCGTCACCACAATCACGCGAACGTCGTTGCGTGAAAAACTTTGCAGCATCTCATCAATACGATGACGGTTAGGCCATGAAATAAACAAGCCGCGCGCGCGGCGATAAATCGTAGAGAAATGCTCGCAGGCTTCACCGACCGTCGGGGTATAGATAATCGGTAACGTCTCTTTCAGATGCGAACGCAAGAGATTGTAAAAGAGAGTTTCATTGGTGTCCTGAATATTTCGCAGATAAACATGACGCGAGATATCGCTTTTAAAATGACAGAACTGTACCCAGGCGCGCTCGGTTTGTTCTTCAATGGTTTCAACGTTGTGCGGCAATAAACCATGCAGATTAAAATTATCACGCTCTTCTTTAATAAAAGCGAGTCCTTTATTTAATAGCGGATTCTCCAGCAATACGGCCCCATTGTAAGGGGTGTACAGAACTTCTTTCCGGGACATGGTTAACTCCTGAATTTTTTATATAAAACAGATTAAGAGATGAAATAGATCATAATGCCTTCGGTCACGACCCCGACGGCAGTACCAATTAATATGGAAGAGGATGCGGTATCAATATAGGTGTCGCTGCGTAAAGCAAACATCCCCGCGGCAATAGCGGAAGGCGTTGCGCCAATAATTACGACCTGCTGCAGTAAGGTATGACTCAGGCCAAAGGCGATCCCTGCGGCGGCCATCATTGCCGGCTGAATCAGGTTTTTAATACTGATATTGGTAAATGTCTGCACGTTCAGTTTTGGACGTTCACCGTAAAACAGCAGGCCGAGGGCAAACAGGGACAGTCCGCCGGAAACCTTGCCAACCATCTCAATAGGCATGCTGAGAATGGAAGGGATTTGCACACCGGCGAGACTGAGCAAGACGCCGGAGACCGGGATCCAGACGATAGGGTTGCGAGCCGCTTTGATGAGGTTTTGCACGATCATCGCCCCCGGGTGCAGCGCCTCCAGGCCATCATGACCATTTTTATCACCCATACGAATCAGGACGATGGTCAGAGGGATCATGATAACGCTGGTGATAATGTTACCTATCAGCACACCGATAAATCCTTCCGGCCCAATCAATACCGCCAGGACCGGCGCGCCAAAGTAGGCCATATCAGGAAAGGCGCAAACCAGAGACTGAATGGCGCTGGTTTTGATATCGTGGCGAAAAACATAGCGTGAAATAAACAGCGTCAGTAAATACGACCCCATTAAACCGACAACCAGGACGGCCATAAAGGTCAGGTTTTTAATTTTATTGGGATCGGTATGCAATGCACCAATGAAAAGATGAAAAGGAAGGGCGAAACGAATCACCACGGTTGCCATGACGTTTGCATCTTCTCGCCGGGAATATCCCAGCTTTCCACTTAGCCATCCAAGTAACATAATAAAGACGAGCGGAAACAGTGACTGTAATAGTAATGAAGGCATAGTATTTCCTGTAGGGTATTTTATGTGTTTTATTGCAGCGCTAATCTAGCGCTTAGATAGCAGGGCAGGAGTGACAAGTGTCACACTCTCTCTGGTTTTATTAATTTCAAAAAGATTGCATTAGTTGGATAAGTAATACTTTCGTTAAAAATTGATAAGACGCAAGAATGCGACATGAGTTGCCATAAATAACTTTAGTTACTTAATGCTGAATTAAGTTATTTAAAGGCAAAGAGCCGAATTGTTCACATTTCTCCCTGCAGGTCCGTGATAATTTCACCCTGAGCCTGTTTTTAGAAAAGGCCATCTAAATCATTATTTATATTTAAGAACATTTTTTCGTATCAGGAATAGTTTCAGTTATTCCTTTCTCTGTATATCCGAACACAATTTTCAGGTGATTATATGAAAGATAATCCTGTACCGACTTCTGAGCTGTCTACCTCGCGTTTTGCCTTTGGGCTCAACAATACCGAGGTGGGCACGGTCCCGCTGATGCTGTTCGTCGGGATTGCCGCGATTGTGGCGACATCCGCCTGGGCAGGGCTGCTGCCAAAAAATATGATAGGTGGCCTCGCGGTGATCATGACCCTCGGTTTCGCGTTTGCGAAAGTAGGGCGTCAAATCCCGGTGCTGAAAGATATCGGCGGCCCGGCGATCCTGTGCCTGATGGTGCCCTCCGTGCTGGTCTATTTTGGCGTATTCGGGAAACATACCCTTGATACCGTGCATCTGCTGATGAAAGAGGCGAACCTGCTCTATTTCGTGATTGCCTGCCTGGTGGTCGGCAGCATTCTGGGGATGAACCGGGTGCTGCTGATCCAGGGGATGATGCGCATGTTTGTTCCGCTGGTGGCGGGAACATGCATGGCCGTGCTGAGCGGCCTCATTGTGGGCTCACTGTTTGGTTATACGCCTTACCACACCTTCTTCTTCATCATTGTGCCCATCATTGGCGGCGGAATTGGCGAGGGCATTTTGCCGCTGTCCCTGGCCTATTCGGCAATACTGGGGCAGACGCCGGACGTCTACGTTGCACAGCTGGCACCCGCTGCGGTCGTCGGGAATATCTTCGCCATTATTTGTGCGGGCTCGCTGGCGCGTCTCGGCGCGAAACGTCCTGCGCTTTCGGGAAATGGCATGCTCACGCGGAGTAAAGACGACGCCAGCCTGTTTGCCGGAGCGCAAAGCACGCAGCAGACGGATTTTCATCTGATGGGCGGCGGGTTACTGATGGTGTGCGCGTTTTTCATCGTCGGCGGATTGTTTGAAAAACTGGTCCACATTCCCGGCCCGGTGCTGATGATCCTGATTGCTGTTCTGTGTAAATACTTCAGGGTGATCCCGGCCTCAATGGAGCAGGGCGCGCACAGTTGCTATAAATTCGTCTCGGCTGCGCTGGTCTGGCCGCTGATGATCGGCCTTGGGATGTTATACGTGCCGCTTGAGAGCGTGGTGTCGGTGTTCTCGGTAGGATACGTGGTGGTATGCGGTTCGGTTGTGATTGCGATGGCGCTGAGCGGCTACTTTATCGCGTCGCGTCTGAATATGTATCCTGTGGAAGCGGCCATTGTAACCTGCTGCCACAGCGGGCTGGGCGGAACGGGGGACGTGGCCATTTTGTCCGCGTCTAACCGGATGTCGCTCATGCCGTTCGCGCAGATCGCCACCCGCATCGGCGGCGCGTCGACGGTGATTTTCGCCACGCTGCTGATGGGCTGGATTATGGCGCACTGATTCGAAACGTCAGGATACTGAATCGCAACGACATTTTCAGGATGTCGCTGCGGTTCAGTCCTTTATAAATATCACCGTACTGTATAGAATTACCGCATCCACAGCGACGGGATACCACACGATGACCGGAAGAGTTGATTATCAGATTGAAAAATATCTCCTTACCGAAGCCGCCGAGCCGGAGCGCCTGACGCGCCAGTGGGCGGAGGTGATGGAAGAGTGTCGTGAGCAAAAGTCCGGGGCAGAGGAGCGGTTGCGTCTCGCGTTGCTTAATGTGGATTACGTCACAAGCTTCGAGCTGCCCTTCAGGCTACTTCTCACCCGTGCGCCCCAGTTAATAGACGTTGTCAGAAAAGAGCTTCAGCTCAGTCAGAAAAATGTTCTGTTTAACGGCAAGCGCTTTGGCTGCGTCTATAGCCTGAAAAGGGATCTCGATGGAATACCTGACGAGTTTACCTATCAGCTGAAAACGCGGATCCAGCGCAGTGACGCGACAGGATGTAATGAAGTGCCTTACAGGCAAATTGCCCAGCAGGTCAAAGCCCCAAAGGAACGTCTCAAGCTGGCGCTGGAAAACGGCCTGTCTGTGACGGCACTCGACGGGCTTTTCTGGTTTGGCATTCAGCGCATCGCGGCGGATGTACAGAGGTTAAGGAAAATGGGCGTGAGAATTGTGACGTCGGAGACCGAAGTCTTTGATACGCTGACAAAGACCAGCCGACGGATCCCCGTATATAGCCTTGCTCGCCCGGAATGAGTATTCGCCGCTGAGCAGTCGACGCATCAAACATGACGGAAAATGGCGGCCAGTTTTTTTACAGCGTCTTCTATTTCCCTTTCCGTGTAAGCAGCAAATCCCATCAAAAAACCGGTGGACGCGGGGGGACCTGCATATAAATCGGTGAGCCCAAGTATATCAACACCCGCACGGCGAGCGGCGGTTGCTATCTCTTTCTCGGATATTCCGTGTTTCAGATGACAAGGCATTTGCATTCCCCCCGCTGGTGTTTCACAGGCAACATACTCAGAAAGATACGCATCCATCAGGCTTGCCAGCGTGTCGCGACGAGCAACGTAAATACTCCTCATCTTACGAACATAGGCACCAAAATGGCCTCCCTCCAGAAATTTAGCCAGCGTCAGCTGGGTTATTGAGGCGGTGTGACCATCCATCAATGTCCTCGCCATGGTAAAGGGCTCTGTCAATTCTGAGGGAACGATCATGTAGGCAATACGTAGCCCGGGAAAAAGAGACTTGGTGAACGTGCCGATATAAATTGTCCGGTTGTACGTATCAAGCCCCTGAAGACTGGCCATAGGCTTACCTTCGTAGTGAAACTCACTGTCATAGTCATCCTCAATGATCCAGGCTCCGTAACGGTTTGCCCATTTGACAACTGCCAGTCGTCGGTCAAGAGAGAGCGTCACCCCGGTAGGGTACTGATGAGAAGGCGTAAGGTAGATCGCCCTGGCTGGCTCGGTCAGAGAATTAAGACCGTCAACCGAGATGCCTTTTTCATCAAGAGGAACCGGAATGCAGCGAAGTCCTGCAGCGTTGAACGCTTTATGTGCCCCTTGATAGGAGGGATCTTCAATGACAATCCCGTCTCCGGCATCCATCAGCACGTGGGAACAGAGCGCAAGCGCCTGTTGAGAACTTGTCAGAACGATGATCTGTTCTGCCCTCGCACGCGTTCCGCGCTCCAGGTTGACATATTCCGCAATGGCCCGTCGCAGGTGCTCTATACCCTGTGGTGGACTTTGCTCTAATGCCTGATGCTGAAACTCCTTCAGGACCTGTCGCTGAAGACGCTCCCAGGTTGAAATGGGAAACATGCGGGTTTCAGGAATGCCGGGCGCAAGGGGACGAGGGGAGGAAAATTCGCGGATCCCGCCGCTTTCATAAACGATCTTACCTCGGACGCTGAGTTTTGCTTTTCGTATCTCAGCGGTTGGCTGATGCTGTCGAGGACGGGGTTTTAAAAAGCGCGCGCTGGAAGAGACGAAGCTCCCTCTGCCTGTTTGTCTCTCAATAAAACCTTCGGCATGCAGGCTGGAGTAGGCCACTTCTATGGTATCCCGGGAAACGCTGAGAGAAGCCGCCAGCGCGCGTGAAGCAGGAAGGGCCTTACCGTGAGATAATACCCCTTCCAGTATCAGCGTCCGTATTGCTCTCTGGATCCTTTCATGAAGCGGTAGCGATCCGTTAGCGGGGTCGATAATCCATGCCTTAACCGTTTCAAGCTGCGCGTGCTTAAACATTACGTTGTCCACTTTTCCTCTGTGTCTCTTGATTCTAAAGCAATACTGCATGCAGCAGGATGAAAAATTGGTCTGCTTTGATGGCGAGAATTGGCGGGGCAAAACGTGCCATTCAGCGAATACACTCTTCCTGAAACGAATAAACGGGTGAGAGAAGAGGCAATATGAACAATACGATCGTGACAATTGAGGCAGTTAAAGAACGTGATTTTGAAAGCTGGATGCCACTATGGGGAAAATATCAGGCGTTTTACAACGTCGATCTGTCCGGGGCGATTACAGAACGAACCTGGCAACGATTTTTCAGCCCCGTTGAGCCGCTATTCTGCGTGGTGGCACGATGTAATGGAGAAATAGTGGGTTTTGCGCATTATCTCTTTCACCGTTCGACCTGGGCTGAGAGCGATTACTGCTACCTCGAAGATTTATATGTCTGCGAAGCTGTCAGGGGCAAACACATTGGCAAACAGTTAATAGAATATGTTCAGAGAGAAGCCAGAAAACATCATGCCAGTCATCTTTACTGGCACACGCATGAAGCCAACTATCGCGGGCAACGATTGTACGACTGGATTGCGAAAAAAAGTGGAATGATTGAATATCGTATGCAGGTAAGGTAAATCCCTTTGCTGACGATATGCCCCTTACATCATTAAGGGGCTTTAACCCGATATGCTCTTATGATTTAGCCTGTAAAAGTATCGCCATCAGCCCCGGAAAGCGGGCATCCAGATCCTCTCTGCGCAATGAAATCATGTTTTCTCGTCCCTGCGGACGCTGCCAGATCACGCCGCTGTCGCGCAATACGCGCCAGTGATGGGTCATCGTAGACTTCACCACATCTTCCGGGCGCAGCGCGTTACAGCTGAGTTCGCTGCCATCGGCCAGCCGGCGAATTATCGACAGCCGGAGCGGGTTGCCGAGGGCAAACAGCACATTTTCCAGCAGTATTTGTTCAGTTTCAGGGTGGTTTGGGATCATCGTTTTCCTGCGTATGGCGTCAGATTGAGCTATATCAACAATAGGTCAATCGTTAAAAAATAGTTCGATAATACTCGTACAATAGGACTATTATAGCAAACGAACGAATGCACGACCATCCTGGTCGTCACAGACAAGTCATAAGACTTAAGGAAATATCATGCCCCGACCCATCCCTCTCGAACGTTATCGCAACATCGGTATCTCCGCGCATATCGATGCCGGTAAAACCACCACCACTGAGCGCATCCTGTTTTATACCGGGATGAGCCACAAGCTGGGTGAAGTACACGATGGCGCGGCAACCACTGACTGGATGGCGCAGGAGCAAGAACGCGGGATCACGATTACCTCCGCGGCGGTCAGCTGCTTCTGGCCGGGTATGGACAGAGGATATGAGCCGCACCGGATTAACATCATCGACACCCCGGGGCACGTGGATTTCACCATTGAAGTGGAACGTTCCATGCGCGTACTCGACGGTGCCGTGATGGTGTATGACTCCGTGGGCGGCGTGCAGCCGCAGTCAGAAACCGTCTGGCGTCAGGCCAATAAATATCACGTTCCGCGACTGGCCTTCGTCAACAAAATGGACCGTCCGGGTGCCGATTTCTTCCGCGTCGTGCGGATGATGCAGGAACGCCTGAAGGCCAATCCGGTGCCGATTGTCATCCCGGTGGGTGCTGAAGATCACTTCACCGGCGTGGTGGATCTCATCAAGATGCGCACCATTCTGTGGGACGATGCGACGCAGGGCATGGTGTTTACCTATGCGCCCGTGCCGGATGATTTAGTCAGCACCGCCCGGGAATGGCGGGAAAAAATGGTCTCTGCGGCGGCGGAAGCCAGCGATGAACTGATGGATAAGTACCTGGAGACGGGCGACCTGACGGAAGCGGAAATCATCAAAGGGTTGCGTATTCGCACCATCTCGGGCGAAATCCAGCCGATGCTGTGCGGCAGCGCGTTCAAGAATAAAGGCGTACAGCGCATGCTCGATGCGGTTATTGAGCTCATGCCGTCGCCGCTGGACGTGCCGGCCATTGATGGCGTGGATGAAAAAGGGCAGCACGCCGAGCGTCATCCGAGCGATGATGAGCCGTTCTCGGCCCTGGCGTTCAAGCTGATGAGCGACCCGTATGTCGGGCAGCTGACCTTTATCCGCGTGTACTCTGGCGTGCTGCGCAAAGGCGACGCGGTGTACAACCCGGTGAAAGGGAAGAAAGAGCGTATCGGACGTATTGTGCTGATGCATGCCAACGATCGCCACGAGGTGGACGAACTGCGTGCCGGGGATATCGCGGCCTGTGTCGGGCTGAAAGACGTGACCACCGGCGACACGCTCACCGATCCGAACGCCGTCATTACGCTTGAGCGTATGGAGTTCCCGGATCCGGTGATCTCGCTGGCGATTGAGCCGAAAACCAAAGGCGATCAGGAGAAAATGGGGATTGCGCTGCAGCGTCTGGCAGCGGAAGACCCGTCTTTCCGCCTGCATACTGACGAAGAGTCCGGCCAGACCATTATCTCCGGGATGGGTGAGCTACACCTCGAGATTATCGTCGACCGCATGAAACGTGAGTTTGGCGTCGAGGCAAATATTGGTCGTCCGCAGGTGACCTATCGTGAAACCCTGCGTAAAACGGTGAAGGATATCGAAGGCAAATTTGTCCGTCAGTCCGGCGGTAAAGGCCAGTACGGTCATGTGGTGCTGAGCCTGGAGCCGCTGGAGCCCGGAAGTGGTTTTAAATTTGAAGATGCCACTAAGGGCGGCGTGGTGCCGCGCGAGTATATCCCGTCCGTTGAGAAAGGACTGCGGGAAGCAATGAACAGCGGGGTACTGGCGGGCTATCCGGTCGTCGATGTCAAAGCGACGCTGACGTTTGGCTCGTATCACGATGTCGACTCCTCGGAGATGGCCTTCCGCATGGCGGCGATCCTCGGTTTCAAAGAGGGCGCCCGCAGGGCAGATCCGGTGATCCTTGAGCCGATCATGCACGTGGAGGTGGAAACACCGGAAGAGTACGCCGGTAACATTATGGGCGATCTCTCTTCACGACGCGGCATGGTGCAGGGGATGGCGGAGCAGTACGGCAGCCAGATTATTCGTGCTGACGTGCCGCTGGCAGAGATGTTTGGCTATGCCACGACATTGCGCTCGATGTCCCAGGGACGCGCGACGTATACGATGGAGTTCCATCATTTTGCGGAAGCCCCGCGGAATGTTGCGGATGAGATTATTTCACGGCGTGCGAAGTAGTTAATGAATTGCACACGGTAGCCGCTGGGTTACCGTGTGCTTTTGCCGCTGTAGCAGAGGGCTTTCATATCCGATTATTACTTGATCAGCGTGGCCGATCGAACTTTCCATTTCCCTTCTTCCTGAACGAGACAATCTGCTACAACGTGATTTTGTTTCTTACCAAATGCGAGATAGACGTTTGTGCAAACGGCATCAAAATCAGAGTGTAAGACGGTTATCTGATTCCAGTCTTCATCCCAGTCCTGCGTTTTGATGAACATATCAGCATCGGGCATGTCTTTTTCGTTACTGTCTCCTGAGTACATCTCCTTAATTGCATCAATTGTCCCAGAGGCAACGTATTCATTCATAATGTCTGGATTCAGCACTGGTGGTTTGTCCTGATTCAGCTGAGCGATATACCATTGATTGAATTTAAGCGCAGCCTGGCCTGGGGCATAGTCAGTTTGGGCGACTGCGAACGGAGAGAGGGCAAAAAGAAAAAAGCAGAGTATTTTCATTAGTCGTGCCTGAACAATTCGTAATGAGGCTGTATGTTTCGGTAAGCCTGTCCCGGATACAGGGTGCGTTGTACAAAATCGCTTATCCACTGCTGGCCATCATAAATGCAAACGTGCCCGCTATCGTGACCCACTATATTTTGGATAACGGCTACGTCTCCGGCATGAGGTTGATCGTATACCAGGCGGAATCCAGCGTTGACCAATGTACGCCCCATATCTTTTGCCAGACGCGTATTGGGAATTTTTAATTTTCCCCCCGTTCTGATCGCTTCGGTGACGTAGCGAGCACAATAACCGGTGCTCTTCGGTTGGGCGTGTGATTTGGCATAGGAGATTGCGCCATCTTTATTCCATGACATTGATATTTCCTTAACGGGAGAGTGCTAATGCAGCAACTCCGGAAATATCCTCCGTTTTACAACGCAAGAGTAAACATAAAATGCCATAGAAATTTAATATAATTCAGCCATATATGATTTAAACAATCAATCCAGCGCCTTCACCATCTTCCCGCTCGCCACAAACGTCCCGGCCCCAAGATGATGCAGGGTATTGAGCTTATCCCCATCAAACTGCCAGCGTCCGGCGATAAACGCCCGTTCATCCGCTGCCGCTGAAACTACTTCGCCAAACAGGGTGTCGTATTTCTCTGCCGCGGAGGTCACGGGTAATAACCGGCATTCCATCCACGCCAGGCATTTCTCTTCAATGACCGGCAGGCCGAGCTCCGGGCCATTCACCACCGGGATCCCATAGCAGTTGAATTTGTCCTCATCGCGCCCGCTGACGCTGCCGACCGCGTAAGTCCAGTTGGCCGCCGCCACGCCGGGGATGACGATGCCAAATTTCCCACTGCGTTCAATCAGCTCGCGCGACCAGGTACTTTTGTCCACCACGATTGCGATGCGCGGCGGCTCAAACTCAACGGGCATTGACCATGCGGCGGCCATCACGTTGCGTCTGTCGAGGCTTTCATCCCGACTGGTGATAAGCACAGTAGGGCCGTGGTTCAGCAGACGGCTGGCATGACGTAATTCAACAGGGCGAAAGTGGCTCATAGGATCTCCTCATCTACATCGATGAGTATGACGAAAAAGCACGTAAATCAAAGTGAGTGCGTAAAATTAGTTTATAAACAGAACATCACAATCAAAGGAAACTGATTAATGTCCCCATTCCTGACCGCCTATTTCGCCCGCATCGGCTGGACGCAACCGACCGCTGTTGATATTGATACCCTGCGCGCGCTGCATTTACATCACAACTGTGCGATCCCTTTTGAGAATATGGATGTCGTTCTGCCACGCGAAATCCAGCTTGACGATCGGTGCCTGGTCGACAAGCTGGTCTCCGCGCGCCGCGGAGGGTACTGCTTTGAGCAAAACGGTCTGTTCGAACGCGTATTGCGTGAGGTCGGGTTTACCGTGCGTAGCGTACTGGGACGCGTGATATTAGCGAATCCACCGCAAATGCCGCCGCGCACGCATCGCCTGCTGCTGGTTGAGCTTAACGGCGAGCGCTGGATTGCGGACGTGGGGTTTGGCGGCCAGACGCTGACGGCGCCGATTCGTCTGCTCGCCAGTGAAGAACAAGAGACGCCGCACGGGCTGTATCGTCTGCTGAGCGAGGGTAACGACTGGGTGCTGCAGTTCCGTCACCACGAGCACTGGCAGTCGATGTACCAGTTTGATTTGACGACACAGTATTTCAGTGATTACGTGATGGGGAATTTCTGGTCAGCGCACTGGCCGCAGTCGCACTTCCGTCATCATCTGTTGATGTGCCGCCATCTGCCTGACGGCGGCAAGCTGACGTTAACTAACTTCAACTTTACCCACTGGCAGAATGGCCATGTGAAGGAGCAGATCCACTTGCCGGATGCTGAGGCGCTTTACCAGTTGATGCGGGAACGCTTTGGGCTGGGCGTTGACGATCCTAAGCACGGTTTTTCACTTGCAGAGTTGACTGCGGTGATGGCCGGTTTCGATACACATCCTCAGGCGGGAAAATAATGCGGAAAGGGGCCTCAGCCCCTTTGTCGTATCATGGCTTACAGTTGAGTAAACTTGCCGATCCACGGGCTGTTGTTTTCCGCTGACCAAAGTTGAACAAGCAGCTCTCTGAATTTTTCCGCCGCCGGGCTGAGAGGGGTTTCCCGGCGCTGTACCAGCCCCAGCGTTCGTCGGATAACCGGTTCTATCAGCGGGCGGCTGACAAGGACATGATGTTCATCGGTTGGCATCGCCAGACTCGGCACAACAGACACCCCGAGACCCGCCTCTACCATTCCCAGTGACGTTGACAGATGACGCACCTCGTAAAACCAGTTCGGTTTCCAGTCCATCTTTTCGAAAGCCTGATCGATAAGCGAACGGTTTCCGCTGGAGCGCCTGACGCCAATTAGCTTCATGCCAGCAAGATCGTCCCAGGTGACCAGCGGTTTTTTTGCCAGCGGATTATCCCGTCGGCATGCCAGGACAAAGGGTTCGTTCACCAGCGGCGCAAAATCGATATTAGGATGTGTGATGTTTATCATATTTATGCCGAAATCTGCGTCGCCATTTAACACCGCTTCGAGACAATCGCTGGCGCTGTGCTCAAGTATGCGAATACGGATGTTTGGGTAGTCATTGTTATAATCTCGTATCACGGAAGGCAGAAAATAGAACGCGGCAGTCGGAATACAGGAAACGGTAATAACCCCTGCCTGATGCGTCGCCATCTCTTTAATACTCAGGATCGAGCTTTCATAAAAATCGATTAAATTCTTTGCCTTAGGTAAAAATTCCCGTCCCACAGTTGTGAGCTTAACGCTGCGCGTGGAACGTTCAAACAGTGTTGTCCCTAGGCTCTCTTCCAGCTTCTGAATTCTGCGTGTTAAAGCAGGTTGTGAAATGTGAAGAAATTGAGACGCCTTTGTAAAACATCCGATTTCTGCAATTTTTACAAACGCTTGTATTCCCTGTAATTCATGCTGCATATCCACACCTGATTATTGTTTTCCTAAATCCACGATAACGTAAGGGCTATTAATACGCAAAGCGTATTAATCCTGCTTTTTTCGACATTAGAGTTATCAACAGGAGTGTGAAAACCTAATTGCGTTCCTGATAAACGCGAAATGAGAAAAAGACATGTTAAAGATCCCTTGCGTATTAATGCGTGGCGGTACCTCAAAAGGCCCGCTCATTCTGGCCAGCGACCTGCCAGCGGAAACCGAAGCGCGTGATGCAGTTTTACTCAGCCTGATGGGCGCTGGGCATGAACTCGAAATTGACGGTATTGGCGGGGGAAGTCCGCAAACCAGTAAGGTGGCGATCGTCAGTCCGTCCGACAGTCCGGACGCGGATGTGGATTATCTGTTCGCACAAGTGATGGTGAACGAACGTCGCGTTGATACCACGCCGAACTGCGGCAATATGCTCTGTGCCGTGGGCCCCTTTGCCATTGAAAAGGGACTGGTAAAGGCGCAAAGCCCGGTGACGACGGTGCGTATCCGCAATCTGAACACCGGAACGCTGGTCGATGCCGAAGTACAAACGCCTGAGTATCGCGTCGTTTATGAAGGCGAAACTCAAATCGACGGTGTCCCGGGTACTGCGGCACCGATAGGCTTAACCTTCCTGAATTCTGCGGGTTCCAAAACGGGAAAACTGCTGCCGACCGGTAGCGTGACAAACGTGTTCGACGGTATTGAAGCCACCTGCATTGATATGGCGATGCCGATGGTTTTGATTGACGCGTCGGCGCTGGGCAAAACAGGTGGGGAGTCACCTGCAGAATTAGATGGCGATAGGGGGTTTAAGGAAAGGCTGGAGAACCTGCGCCGTCAGGCTGGCGCGGCGATGGGCTTAGGGGATGTATCCAACAAAGTGATCCCTAAACCGGTTCTTCTTAGCCGGGCGCGTAACGGCGGAACGCTTCAGGTGCGTTATTTCATGCCGCATACCTGCCATAAATCACTGGCGATTACCGGCTCGATTGGTATTTCGACCGCGACGCTTATTGAAGGCTCCGTCGCCGCGAAAATTGTTGCCGATCGTCCAAAGGAATGTTTTACCAACATTATCGATATTGAACACCCAAGTGGAAAAATATCGGTGTCATTGCTAAGAGAGGATGACAATATCGAAAATACCCGTGCAGCGGTTATTCGAACTTCACGAAAGTTATTTGAAGGTGTTGTTTGCGTACCTGAAAAAATGCTCTCTGAAGTTGATTGAATAAAGTCTCAAATAAAAAACTAACCATCTTAAATAATACATTCTGTACCTTAACTATAATACTGAGGTTATTATGGCGTTAACGCATGCTAACAATACCCTGAAAGCACCCGATCCGGCAAAAGCAAGCGCAAATATTCGCGTGATTCTGGCCCTGGCTTTATCCGGGCTTGCGGAACTGGCTTCGTTGTTTTTTATCCAACCACTGCTCCCGATGCTTGCTGTGGAATATAATGTCCCGGTCAGCCAGGTGAGTATTATCTTATCCGCAGAAACGGCATTGCTGGCAATTGGACTGCTGTTTACCGGAACATTATCCGATCACTATGGCAGGAAGCGGTTAA
The DNA here is from genome assembly GCF_011765665.1 of Enterobacter sp. SES19. Classification (NCBI taxonomy): domain Bacteria; kingdom Pseudomonadati; phylum Pseudomonadota; class Gammaproteobacteria; order Enterobacterales; family Enterobacteriaceae; genus Enterobacter; species Enterobacter sp. SES19. The sequence continues at coordinate 2,538,944 of NZ_CP050320.1, read as the reverse complement.
TTATTGTCTCTCTTCTGTTGGGCGGCATTCTGACGCTGCTCTGCCCGCTGGTTCAATCCTGGGCAATGCTGGTGGCGCTGCGTGCGGTGATTGGTCTGGCACTGAGCGGCATCGCAGCGGCAGCAACGGCCTATATCAGCGAAGAGGTCGCACCGGTGGCGGCAGGCATCGTGACGGGATACTTTGTTTTCGGTAACTCAATGGGCGGCATGTCCGGGCGTATTGTGGCTAGCCAGCTGATCGACCATGTTTCAATCAATGTGATCTTCTACGGGTTTGCGGTCAGTCTGATTGCAGTTGCCATTCTGGTGAAGTTCCTGCTGCCGGAATCGAAAAACTTTACGCCTACGCAGAACCTTAACGTTATGCGTATGGTGAAAGGGGCGGCATCGCATTTCAAAAACAAAAATCTGGCGCTGGCGTTTGTCATCAGCTTCATTATTTTCGGCGCATTTACCTCACTGTATAACTATCTGGCCTTCTTCCTGAAAGGCGAGCCGTTCCATATTTCACCGGCAAACGCGGGTCTGCTCTCCTTTAGCTTCGCCCTGAGTTTCTTTACGGCGCCACAGGCTGGTCGTTTATCGGCAAAATATGGCGCAATGAAAGTCTTGCGCGTGCTGTTCCTGGTGATGGCCTTAGGGATGCTGCTGACGCTGACGTCGAATGTCGTCACCTTTATTGTTGGCGCTGTGATTTTTACCGGCTGTTTCTTCGGCTGCCATTCTATCGGTTTAAGCTGGGTCAGTAAAAATGCCACGCACGCAAGAGGCCAGGCCGTCGCGCTCTATTTATTCTTCTACTACATGGGCGGTTCGGTGATTGGTTTTATCAACGGTTTTGTCTTCCATTCAATGGGCTGGCAGGGAATGACCGGATTTATTCTGGCATTACTTGGCGTTGGCGTAGTCGTGGCTACGTATCTGGCATCCGGTAATAAGCAGGTACTGGTTCCAGCGCAGTCAGCAGAATAAATAGCATGACAATGTGTTCACGCCCTGGGTGTGAACACAGAATGAGTACGAATATCAATCAGGTATCATTATGAAATTAGCAAGTTATATTCATCAGGGCCGCAAAAGCTACGGGATTTATACGCAACACGGCATTATCGATTTGGGTAATAAAATCGGCCATCAATATGCGACATTGAAAGATCTCCTTCAATGGGATGCGGTCGAGGTTGCCAGACAATATCACGATTACCCTGTGGATATTATGCCTGAAGACATTACCTTCCTGCCCGTTATAGAAGAGCCTGGAAAAATTTTCTGCGTGGGAATGAATTACGCTGAAAAACGAAAAGAGTTTGCTGAGACGAATAATGCGCCGACGCTCTTTATTCGTTTTCCAGACTCGCAAACGGGCCACGCGCGGCCAGTCATGAAACCAGTTCTCTCAAGTGAATTTGATTATGAAGGTGAGCTGGCTGTCATCATCGGCAAGTCTGGCAGCGGCATTGACGCTAAAGAAGCGCTCAGCCATGTCGCGGGCTACAGCTGCTATATGGACGGCTCCGTCCGCGACTGGCAGCACGCCTGGTTCACCGCCGGTAAAAACTGGAAGCAGACCGGCGCCTTCGGCCCCTATATGACCACGGCGGATGAGATCCCCGATCCTCACGCGTTGACCATCCACACCTGGCTGAACGGCATGCTGGTTCAGAATGATTCCACCGGCAGCATGATCCACAAAGTCGCGGATCTCATCGCCTATATCAGTACGTTCACCTCCCTCAGCGCCGGGGACGTCATTATCACCGGCTCGCCCGGTGGCGTCGGGAAAAAACGTAATCCGCCTCTGTTTATGCGCGATGGCGATCGTGTCGAAGTCGAAATCGAAAACATTGGCCGCCTGATGAACACCATCGTGGAAGCGCAACCCCAGCAGCAAGAATTGACCGTCTAAACGCTCAGGAGAGAGACGATGTACACCGCCACAGCGCCAGAATTTGAGGTGATTAACGCCGGTAACGCGAAGGCCAGAGAGGAGGTTGCCTGTTTTCTGGCCCGCAACGGTTTAGGCATTGATAACGATATCGAGCAATTTATCGTTGCGCGCGATCGGCGTCAGCTTGTTGCCTGCACCGGTATTGCGGGTAACACGCTAAAGTGCATTGCCGTGGATGCCGTGTGGCGGGGCACGTCGTTAAGCCTGACGTTAATTCATGAGGCCGAGCTTCTGGCGGCACAAAACGGCGAACATCAGCTCTTTCTTTTTACCTGCCCGGATAACGTAAAGTCGTTTCGCGGATGCGGGTTTTACCCGCTGGTGACAGTCGAGAATTGTGCGGCATTAATGGAGAATACGCCGGTCGGTATTCATCGTTACTGCAGCCAGCTGCGTCGCCATCATTTCGTGCCGGGGAAAAAAATTGGCGCGATCGTGATGAACGCCAATCCATTCACCCTGGGCCATCAATATCTGATCGAGCATGCGGCACGCCAGTGCGACTGGCTGCATGTTTTCGTTGTTCAGGAAGATGTCTCCACTTTTTCGTTTAAAGAACGGTTTGCGATGGTCAGGAACGGAACGCAGCATCTCCCTAATGTCACGGTTCATCCGGGGTCTGCGTATATTATTTCCCGCGGCACATTCCCGGGCTATTTCCTGAAGGATAAGCAGGTTATTGATAAAGCCTACGCTGCCATTGATCTCATGCTTTTCAGAAATTACATCGCCCCCGCGCTGAATATTAACCATCGTTTTGTCGGTACCGAACCGTTTTGCCCGTTAACCGCGGAGTATAACCGGGCGATGCATCGCTGGCTGGAAGATGAAACGAGTACGGCGGCCCGTATTAGTGTGCACGAAATAGAAAGAAAAACGGATGGCAATAATGTTCCGGTGTCGGCTTCAGCCGTTCGTCGTTTATTGAATGAAAACAAAATCTCTGCCGCCAGCCGTATGGTGCCGGCCACCACGCGCGCGTTTCTGAATAAAGAGGTACAGCATCAGTCTTGTTTATCCGAACCGATGTCGGCAGCGGTTTAACCGCATGATCACAGGAAAATTGATATGAAAATTGTGCAAGCCGCAATGGCGGGGACGCTGGAGTCCAGCGACCTGATGGTGAAGGTGAGTCCCGTCGAGAGCGGGCTGGATGTGGTCATCCAGAGCGAAGTGTATAAGCAATTTGGCGAACGTATTACAGAGGTTGTCAATGAAACCCTGGCTTCGTTCAACATCGAGCAGGGGCTGATCGTCGTTGATGATAAAGGCGCGCTGGATTGCGTGATCCGCGCCCGCGTGCAGGCAGCTCTGCTCAGAGGAATGGCCCGGGAAGACATTACATGGGAAACGTTATAATGAAAAAGTTACGCCGCAGTATGTTATTTATTCCCGGTTCAAGTGCCGCCATGCTTTCGACGGCATTTATCTATAAACCTGACTCCATTATGTTTGATCTGGAAGATGCCGTCGCGTTAAAAGAAAAAGACAGCGCCCGTCTTCTGGTATTTCATGCCCTGCAACATCCTATGTACAACGATATTGAAACCGTTGTCAGAATTAATCCTTTGAATACGCCTTTTGGATTAAAAGATCTCGAAGCCGCCGTCAGGGCGGGTGTCGATGTCATTCGTTTACCCAAAACCGACTCCCCGGAAGATATTCATCAGCTCGAACGTGAAATCGTCCGCATCGAAGAAACCTGTGGACGTCCCGTTGGCTCAACCAAATTAATGGCGGCGATAGAATCTGCCGTGGGCGTGATTAACGCTGTCGCCATTGCGAAGTCCTCCGACCGGTTAATGGGTATTGCGCTGGCCGCCTTTGACTACGTGATGGATATGCAAACCGAGCGGGGCGACGGGACAGAGCTCTTCTATGCCCGGTGCGCCGTATTACATGCCGCGCGCGGGGCCGGTATTGACGCCTTCGACGTGGTATACGCCGATGTGAATGATGAGGCCGGTTTCCTGAAAGAAGTGGATCTCATCCGCCGGATGGGCTTCAACGGAAAATCACTGATTAATCCGCGCCAAATTGAAATTCTTCATAACGCCTACGCGCCAACGCAGGAAGAAGTGGACTACGCCGAGCGCGTGATTGCCTCCGCAGAGGAGGGGGAACGCAACGGACTGGGGGTGATTTCGCTGAACGGCAAAATGATCGATGCGCCAATCATCAACCATGCCCGCGTGGTGATCGAACGCAAAAATGCCTCCGGCATTCGTCAGTAATCCCCTATTGCAAGCGACAGGATGAACAATGAAAAACCTAACTGAAACCCTGCATCACATTCCTGGCTCTCGCCGTGAATACGTCGCCTTCAGCGGCGCTAACGCGACGACGCCTTATCTTGCTGACAGCCAGCAAAAGTCACAGCGCAAACTGTTTGCCAGCGTGGACGAGGTGCTGGCCCGCTGCGATCTGCATGACGGCATGACCGTGTCTTTCCATCACGCCTTCCGCGAAGGGGATAAGGTTATCAATTACGTGATGGACAAACTGGCTCAGCGCGGCCTGAAAGGCATCACGCTCGCGTCCAGCTCATTAATGTCCTGCAATACGCCGCTTATAGATCACATACGTAATGGCGTGATCGGCAAAATCTACACCTCCGGAATGCGCGGCGAACTGGCGGATGCGATTTCGCACGGGCTGATGGACGAGCCGGTACAAATCCACTCCCACGGCGGGCGGGTAAATTTGATTCAGAAGGGCGAAATTGCCATTGATGTCGCGTTTCTGGCGGTCTCGTGCAGCGACGAATATGGCAATGCCAGCGGCAACGGCGGCACATCGCAGTGCGGCTCTCTCGGCTATGCGATGGTCGACGCAAAATATGCCAGAAAGGTGGTTTTGCTTACCGAAACCCTGAAGCCGTTCCCCAACCTGCCCGCCAGTATTATTCAGGATCAGGTTGACTATGTGGTGCAGATTGAGAGCGTCGGTGACCCGGCAAAAATCAGCGTAGGTGCCGCCAGGGTCACCAGTAATCCGCGCGAGCTGATGATTGCCCGCTCTGCTGCCGACGTTATCGAACACTCCGGCTATTTCCGCAACGGCTTTTCGATTCAGACCGGTTCAGGGGCGGCGTCAACCGCCTGTACACGGTTTATGGAAACCCGGATGCGCAAACACAATATCGTTGCCCGCTTCGCGCTCGGCGGGATCACCGGCAGCATTGTCGATCTGCATCAGAAAGGGTTAATCGAGAAGATCCTCGATACGCAAAGCTTTGACGGCGCGGCGGCAGCCTCTATGGCGGTCAATCCCGAACACGTGGAAATTTCCACCAACGTCTATGCGAACCCAGCTGCAAAAGCTGCCTGCTGCGACAGGGTGGACGTGGTCATCCTCAGCGCGCTGGAGGTGGACACTCAGTTCAACGTCAATGTCCTGACCGGCTCCGACGGCGTGATGCGCGGTGCGTCGGGCGGACACTGCGACGTCGCCGCGGCGGCCAATCTCACCATTGTGGTTGCCCCGCTGATCCGCAGCCGCATTCCTACCGTCGTCAGGCAGGTCACGACTCTGGTGACGCCGGGCGAAAGTATTGACGTTTTGGTTACCGATCACGGTATTGCCGTGAATCCGGCGCGCCCGGAAATTCGCGAACGCCTGATTAACGCCGGGCTGACCGTCGTAGACATCGACGCCCTGTATCAAAAGGCGCTGCTCATCTCGGGTGAACCCAAGCCTGTTGAGTTCACTGACCGGATCGTCGGCGTGGTGCGCTACCGCGACGGCAGCGTGATTGACGTGGTTCGTCAGGTGAAGGAGTAATCGTCATGACGGATAAAGCCTCGAACGTGAAAGTCACTGTGGAACAGGTGTTGAGCGCGAGAGAACAGCGAGCCCGTCGCCAGCAGGCGTGGCTGTTTCAGTCAGAACATACGGTTATATCCGTCACGCTGGTCTGGCCGGGGGAGGTGAAGGATACCGACCTGGCCAGACGGGTGATGGCCGTCGCGAATCAGGCGCTCGGCGAGGTATTCCGTACGCATCAGTGGACGGTCTGTCGGCATCAGATCCTGCAGCCGGTCACGGGGCCAGAAGCGCTCTGGTCGGTGTCGGCACCCGCGTGGATGATAAAACACGTCACGGCGCATCTGGAAGATAACCATCCTCTGGGACGCCTGTGGGATATCGACGTGTTTTGTCCGAAGACGGGACTGTTGAAAAGAAACGCCATCCAGCAGCCGATGCGCCGATGCTTTATCTGTCATGAACCCGCTCATGTCTGCTCTCGTGCCCGCCGTCATTCGCAGGCCGAACTCACGCGCGTAATCGAGGCGTTAACCGATGACTACTTCGCTTGCCAGATGTAATGCGCCAGAGGTTCAGCGCACCTTCGCTGAGCTGGCTACCGAGGCCATGTATCGGGAAATTCGCTTAACCCCGAAGCCGGGTCTGGTGGATCGCGTAAACAGCGGGGCGCATCGCGACATGGATTTTGCGCTTTTCATAACGAGTATCGCGGCGATTGCGCCCTGGTTCTCGACGTTCTTTAACGTTGGCAGAGAGACGGCTCATCTGACTGGCCCGCAAACGATGCGGGCCATAAGACCGACCGGTCTGGCCTGCGAGCAGGCGATGTTTGACGCCACCGGCGGGGTGAATACCCATAAAGGTGGGATCTTCTCTCTGGGGCTGCTGTGTGCCGCGGCGGGACGTCTGACGCAAAGGGATGAAATGCTTACGCAGCGCAGCTTATGCCGCGAGACCCGCATTATCTGTACCGGCATCGTTGAACAGGAGCTGAAAACGACCGGTATCGCCAGAACGAAGGGCGAGCAGCAGTTCCAGACATACGGGTTTACCGGGGCGAGAGGGGAAGCGGCCAGCGGTTTTATCACCGTTCGCCAGGCGGGTCTCCCGCACCTGCGCACCGCGTCAGGTCAGGGCGAATCCGAAGACGTGGCGCTCTTGAGAATGCTGCTGGGTTTGATGGCGGCGAATCCGGATACCAATCTGGTTTCCCGAGGCGGAATTGAAGGGCTGAATTATGCCAGACGTTATTCAAGGCGATTATTAAAAATAAAACGTCTCACGGCGGATAAATTAGTTATCGCGCTGCTCAGAATGGACGCGGAATTTATCAAACGCAATTTAAGCCCCGGCGGTAGCGCCGATCTTATTTCCGTTGGCTGGTTATTGTCGCAATTTCCACCCGAGTAATCGCGAATAGCGTAACAGGAAAACGTCATGATTGAACAACGCCTGCAGCAGCTCAGTAAGGGTTATACCCTTGTTCTGGTCCCGGGTCTCAGAGACAGCGATGAACATCACTGGCAAAGCTGCTGGGGGCGGCGTTTTTCCTTCTGGAAACGGATCCAGCAGAAAAACTGGTTTGAGCCCGATATCGAAAACTGGGTCTCCGCCATTACCCGCGAGCTGGCAATGTGCCCGCTGCCCGCCATCCTCGTCGGCCACAGCTTTGGCGCGCTGGCGTCATGTCGGCTGCTGCAAACGCGGCGGGTAAACGTCGCCGGGGTGGTGATGGTCGCACCGGCTGAACCCGCTTTTTTCGGCCTCGAAGAGGTCATTCAGCCAACGCCATTACCCGTCCCCTGCATGATATTTGCCAGCCGAGACGATCCTCTGATGCCTTTTGCACGCGCTCACTACTGGTCAACGTGCTGGCGCGGCCATCTCATCGATATCGGTGAGGCCGGACATATTAATTCTGAGTCCGGTTTTGGCGAATGGCCTTACGGACTCGAACGATTAACCGAATTTTGTGAACAACTTTAGCTTTAACAGGAGAACCTATGTTAGATGATTATCATCAGCACCAGAAAGCGCGCGCTGAATCGGGTATTCCGGCGAAACCGTTAACAGCGGAACAAACCGATGCACTTATTTATCGTTTAATAAATGATGCGCCCGCGCATCATTCGCTATTAATCGATTTATTAACCCACAGCGTCCCGCCGGGCGTCGATCCTGCGGCAAAGCTCAAAGCCGATTTTTTATTCAAGGTGGCATTGCAGGAATACCGTGTTAACGGGCTTTCTCCTGAAGCGGCTACGACGCTGCTGGGGTCCATGCAGGGGGGCTATAACGTCCAGCCGCTGATTGAGCTCCTTGACCATCCGAACCTGGCACCGCTGGCCGCTGAGCAGCTCTCTTCTACCATCCTGATCTTTGAAAAATTCAGCCAGGTGGAAGCCAAAGCGCAGAGCGGCAACGTCCGGGCAAAAGAGGTGCTTCACTCCTGGGCAAATGCCGAGTGGTTCACGCGCCGCCCGGCCATACCTGGAAAAATTACCCTGAAGGTGTTTAAGGTTCCCGGTGAGACCAATACCGACGATTTGTCTCCGGCACCGGAGGCGTGGTCACGTCCTGATATTCCGCTGCACGCGCTCTCCATGCTCAGTAACGTCAGGGAAGGGGTAGCACCTGATGAACCCGGCGTACGTGGCCCTTTGCACCAGCTGGCAGAACTCAAAGCGTCGGGCTGGCCGCTGGTGTACGTCGGTGACGTCGTGGGGACCGGATCCTCGCGTAAATCCGCCACCAACTCCATCCTGTGGCACATCGGCAACGATATTCCGTACGTGCCGAATAAACGTAACGGTGGGTTTGTGTTTGGCGGCAAAATCGCGCCCATTTTCTTCAACACGCTGGAAGATTCCGGTGCGCTGCCAATAGAGATGGATGTCTCCGCGCTGACGACCGGGATGCTGATCGATCTTTACCCGTACAAGGGCGAAATTCGTGAGACAGAAAGCCAGCGGCTGGTGATGACCTTTACCCTTAAAACCGAAGTGCTGCTGGACGAAGTACGCGCCGGCGGGCGGATCCCGTTGATTATCGGACGCAGCCTGACCGCGAAAGCGCGGGAATCGCTGAAGCTTGGGCCTTCCGCGGTATTCCGCACGCCCGCTTTGCCTGCGCCATCCGAAACCGGCTTTACGCTGGCACAGAAAATGGTGGGTAAAGCCTGCGGCGTGGCGGGGATCCGCCCCGGGCAGTATTGCGAGCCGAAGATCGCGACCGTGGGATCGCAGGACACCACCGGCGGGATGACGCGCGACGAGCTGACCGACCTGGCCTGCCTCACGTTTTCAGCCGACCTGGTGATGCAGTCTTTCTGCCACACCTCCGCCTACCCTAAGCCGGTAGATGTGCAACTGCATGAAACCCTGCCGCAGTTTATCACCCGCCGGAATGGGGTGGCGCTCAAGCCGGGTGACGGCATTATCCACTCGTGGCTTAACCGCATGCTGCTGCCGGATACGGTAGGCACGGGTGCCGACTCCCATACCCGCTTCCCGCTGGGGATCTCCTTCCCGGGCGGCTCCGGGCTGGTGGCATTCGCCGCGGCAACCGGCATCATGCCGCTGGATATGCCTGAGTCGGTGCTGGTGCGCTTCAAGGGCGAGATGCAGAAAGGGATCACCCTGCGCGACCTGGTGCATGCCATTCCGCTCTACGCCAGAAAGCAGGGGCTGTTGACGGTCGAGAAAAAGAATAAGCGTAACGTTTTCTCGGGCCGGATCCTTGAAATTGAAGGCCTGGAAACGTTAAGCGCAGAGCAGGCGTTTGAACTGGCTGACGCCTCCGCCGAACGCTCCGCTGCCGCGTGCGTTATGCGCCTGGCGGAAGAGAATGTCGCGCAATATCTGCGTTCCAGTGCGGCCTTGCTGCGCTGGATGGTTAAGCAAGGGTATGAGAATGCCGCCACGCTTGAGCGCCGCATTGCTGAAATTGAGGCGTGGCTGGCTAACCCGTCACTGCTCTGCGCCGATCCTGACGCGGAATATGCGGCAGTCATTGAGATCGATCTCAATGAAATCACCGAGCCGGTGGTCTGTGCCCCGGACGATCCGGACGATGCCCGGTTACTTTCGGAGGTTGCCGGCACCCCTATTGAAGAGGTCTTCATTGGCTCCTGCATGACAAACATCGGTCATTTCCGCGCTGCGGGGAAAATCATGGCCGGTGCCAGCGAAAACCAGGCGCGCCTGTGGCTCGCACCGCCGACAAAAATGGATGCACAACAGCTCTCCCGGGAAGGCTATTTTAATCAGTTTATTAAATCCGGGGCGAGAATCGAGCCTGCGGGCTGTTCCCTGTGCATGGGGAACCAGGCGAGGGTGCGTGAGGGGAGCAACGTAGTATCGACGTCCACTCGAAATTTCCCGCATCGTCTGGGAACAAATGCGAAAGTGTTCCTTGCCTCAGCTGAATTAAGCACCGTCGCTGCCATACTGGGTAAAATGCCAACCGTGGAAGACTATTTTAGCTATACGGATAAACTTCACGATGCGCATGAAAATATCTATCGCTATCTCAGTTTTGATACCCTGACCGAATATCAATTCAAAGAGAGTGATAATATCGATATTGTTAGCGTGTGATTTTTAGTTATTCATTTGGCAAATGTATTTAATCGGCGGAGGCCTCTTTCTGGTGCGGCCTCTGCTATTCAGGGACCCTTTTCTCATGGGTGAGATATGCTTAAATCCAATGTTTTAAAAACAATCTTACTTGCCGTAATAATATTACTATCAATATTTATTCCTCCGCCTGATGGATTAACCAAAGAGGCGTGGATACTGGCAGGCATATATCTGTCTGCTATCGTTGGGCTGGTCATTAAACCGTATCCCGAACCCGTCATTATGCTGGTCGCGGTGGCATTAACCTGTTTTACCGTAACAAAATTCCCGGATTCTCCTGTCAAATCAATGGATGTCCTGAGCGGATACGCCTCAGGTACAACCTGGCTGGTGTTTAGCGCCTTTACGCTTAGCGCGGCGTTTGTTACTACCGGTCTGGGGAAACGCCTTGCCTACTGGTTTATCCTCAAGTTTGGCAGCACGACGCTGAGGCTGGGGTATGTGACCGCCTTGCTGGATTTGGTGCTGGCGCCGGCGACCCCCTCAAATACCGCGCGGGCAGGTGGCGTGGTTTTCCCTATTATTAACAGTATCGCGACGGTATTAGGCTCAACGCCAAAAGAGACGCCGTGCAGGGCTGGCCGTTATTTAATGGTCAATGTCTATATGGTGACTAAAACGACCAGCTATATGTTTTTAACGGGCTTTGCCGGAAACGCGTTAGCGCTACAGCTAATTTCTGATATCTTCCATGTTCATATTAGCTGGATAGGCTGGATGCTGGCGGGAGCACCGTTGGGGTTATTGATGCTGTGTATCATTCCCTATATTTGCTATCGCGTTGCCTCCCCGGAAATTAAAAAAATTGATAATGTCGCTATTGCTACCAGCGGCTTGCAAAGCCTCGGGGCAATGAGCCTCAAAGAGAAGGGCCTGGTCGTTATTTTTATCGCTGCATTATTGGGCTGGATCTTTTCTCGTCAGCTTGGGCTCAATGAATCCGCCGTCGCCATTATCGCGATGGGGGCAGCTCTGCTGTTTAATATTATCGGCTGGAGCGATGTGCAGAAAAACAAAGGTGGCTGGAATACCCTTATGTGGTACGGGGGCATCATCGGTCTGAGCGCCACGTTGAGCAAGGAGGGATTTTTCCGCTGGCTGGCTGATTTCCTCTCAGCGCACCTCGATTTTCTCAGCGCGGGGAATATGACCATCGTTATTATCGTGTTTCTCAGCGTACTGGTTCGCTATTTCTTTGCCTCCGGCGGGGCGTACGTCGCGGCGATGGTGCCGGTCTTTGCCACCGTGGGGCTGGTTACCGGAACGGCACCGGTTCTGCTTGCTCTCGCCATTCTGTTTTCCAACTCCTATGGGGGTTGCATCACGCATTATGGCGGCGCAGCGGGGCCGATTATCTTCGCCGCGGGGTACAACGACATCAGGTCATGGTGGACTATCGGCACGCTCGTGGCGTTGTGCACGTTTTTAATCCACATGTTCCTCGGCATTCCCTGGTGGGGCTTCCTGATGCAGCACGGCATGCTGCAGTCTTAACGGATGAGGAGATGGTGAAACGCAGGCCGGGTAAGGCGTCGCCGCCACCCGGCAACATCACTGCTCAGACGGGGTAGTAAACAACTCGAGCGTAATTAATGTATCGAGATGCCTGTTAAACGCGGCCTCGTCCATTTCGGGCATGTTTAAGATATACATCCCGTCAAGACCACACACCAGACCAATCAAGCGCCAGGCAATATTTTCTGCCCGATCGCCTGGACGCAATGCCCCGGCCTTCGTTCCTGCTTTGATTAGCGCCACCGTTTCCTGATGCCACATCTCCATGGTCATCACATAGGCGCCCTTGATGTCGGCATCACGGCTGGCAAGGATCTGGGCTTCACGCCACAGGCGAATATAGGGCTCAAACCTCCCGTCATCGCTGCCGAGCATGGCATGAAGCTGCTCCCGCCAACCGGCCTGTTTACCCGCGACATCCGCATCCAGCAGCTCGCGAATCAACCGTACGAAGGCCAGCGATTTTAACTCCCCGCCGGAGGTAAAATGATGGTGAACCTGTCCGGTGGCGACTCCGGCTTCAGCCGCAACGCGGCGGACCGTCATTGCCGCCAGTCCTTCTGCCAGCGCCACGCGCATGGCGGCCTGTAAGATGGCTTCCCGCCGTTCATCCTTGCTCAGATATCGCATGTTTACTCACTCTCAATGGGAACGAAACGAGTGTAACAAAAAGCTGGACATGCGTTCAACTTTACGTAGGATCTCATCCTGGACATGTGTCCATGTTTTAAAAGAAAAGGAAATTTATGTTTCGTCAGTGGTTAGCGTTAGTGATTATCGTGCTGGTGTATATCCCGGTGGCGATCGACGCGACGGTGCTGCACGTGGCGGCGCCGACATTGAGCATGACGCTGGGTGCCAGCGGCAATGAATTGCTGTGGATCATCGATATTTACTCGCTGGTGATGGCGGGTATGGTGTTGCCTATGGGCGCCCTGGGTGACCGTATCGGTTTTAAACGGCTGTTGATGATTGGCAGTACGCTGTTTGGCCTGTCATCGCTGGCGGCAGCGTTTGCCCCGTCAGCAGGGTGGCTGATTGCGGCGCGCGCCTCGCTGGCAATTGGTGCGGCGATGATTATTCCGGCTACGCTGGCTGGGATCCGTACGCTGTTTATCGACGCGCGGGATCGTAATATTGCGCTCGGCGTCTGGGCGGCGGTCGGTTCCGGTGGGGCGGCGTTTGGCCCGTTGATTGGCGGTATGCTGCTTGAGCATTTTTACTGGGGATCGGTGTTTTTAATTAACGTGCCGATTGTGCTGGTGGTGGTTTCGCTGGCCGCGCGTTTTGTGCCTCCTCAGCACGGCCGCCCGGAGCAGCCGCTGAATATTAGCCATGCAATTATGCTGATTGTGGCGATTTTACTGCTGGTCTACAGTGCGAAAACCGCCCTGAAAGGCGCGCTGTCACCGTGGATAGTCGCGTCCGCGCTGATTACCGGCTCGGTACTGCTGTTTATCTTCGTGCGTATTCAGCTCCGCGCTCGCGTACCGATGATCGACATGCGTCTGTTCTGCCATCGCATCATTTTGAGCGGCGTGGTGATGGCGATGACCGCCATGATTGCCCTGGTCGGGTTTGAGCTGCTGATGGCCCAGGAGCTGCAGTTTGTTCATGGCTTTACGCCGTTTGAAGCGGGCATGTTCATGCTGCCGGTGATGGTCGCCAGCGGGTTCAGCGGGCCGATCGCGGGCGTGCTGGTCGGGCGTTTGGGGCTACGCATTGTCGCGGCCGGCGGAATGGGGCTCAGCGCCGTCAGCTTTATCGGGCTGTCGATGCTCGACTTCAGCACGCAGCAGTGGCAGGCGTGGGGGCTGATGGTGCTGCTCGGCTTCAGTGCCGCCAGCGCGCTGCTGGCCTCGACCTCGGCAATTATGGCGGCCGCGCCGAAGGAGAAAGCCGCCGCCGCGGGAGCAATTGAAACCATGTCCTATGAACTGGGCGCCGGGCTGGGGATCGCCATTTTTGGTCTGCTGTTGACCCGCAGCTTCTCGGCGTCGATTGACCTGCCGCAAGGGCTGAATGCCTCGCTCGTCGATAAAGCCTCGTCATCCATTGGTGAGGCGATGAAGGTGGCGCAGGATCTGACCCCGACGCTGGCGGAATCGGTGATTGAGGCGGCGAAAAGCGCGTTTATCACCTCGCACAGCGTGGCGCTGGGCAGCGCGGGCGGAATGCTGCTGCTGTTGGCAGTGGGGATCTGGTTCAGCCTGGCGAAGGTCAAACCGCAGTAAATTGCGAAGTAATACAGGGCGCGCGGTTGGCGCGGGCGGGGCAGATGGGCTATGTTTTTTACAGGATTATCTGACTCTTGCTGGAAAATATGAGCCTTCACCACAGCAGTGAACCGTCCCAACCGCTCTCCCGGTTAACCCTGCTTGCAGGGGGGGCGCTGGGCGTCGTTTTTGGTGATATCGGCACCAGCCCGCTTTATACCTTTCGGACGGTACTTTCGCTCTCTGAGCATGACCCTACGCCCGGCGTCATACTGGGCCTGCTCTCGCTGATTACCTGGACACTCATCCTGGTGACATCCATAAAATATGCCGCCTTCGCCATGCGAATTGATAATCATGGCGAGGGGGGCATCATGGCATTAATGTCGCTTCTGGTGGAGAAAGGCAAAGGCGGGCGCTGGGTCATTTTTGCCGCCCTGATTGGCGCAGCGTTGATTTACGGTGACGGCGCGATCACCCCGGCCATCTCCGTGCTTTCCGCCCTTGAAGGACTGGAGATGGTGATCCCTGAGTCCCAGCCGTACATCTTACCCCTCACGGTTGCGGTGTTGCTGGCGCTCTTCCTGATCCAGCCTTTTGGTACCGCCCGCATAGGGAAGATATTTGGCCCGGTGATGGCACTGTGGTTCCTGGCGATTGCGGCCCTGGGCGTGCGGGGGATCGTTCAGCACCCCTCGGTACTGTTGGCCCTTAATCCTGCTTACGGCATCGCGTTTTTGTTTTCGAACGGGTATACCAGTTTCCTGGTCCTGGGGGGCGTTTTTCTCTGCGTGACGGGGGCCGAGGCCCTGTATGCAGACATGGGGCATTTTGGTAAAAAGCCGATCTGGCTTGCCTGGTACGGTATCGTCTTTCCTTCGCTGCTGCTCAACTATGCTGGCCAGTCAGCGCTGATTCTGGCCGGTGCCGACAGCAAGCAAAACCTTTTCTACACGCTCTGTCCGCCTGTTCTCCAGGTTCCGCTCATCATACTTGCCGCGCTGGCGACGATCATTGCCAGTCAGGCGATTATTACCGGCGCGTTTTCCATGACGCGCCAGGCCATTCAGCTTGGCTGGTTACCCCGGTTACGCATCAAACAGACGGCGGCAGAAAGCTACGGTCAGATTTATATCGGGATAATAAACTGGCTGCTGATGGTGGTGACCATCGGGCTGGTGGTGTTCTTTAAATCCTCCGATAAGCTTGCCGCGGCGTACGGCATCGCCGTGTCGTTAACCATGCTGATGACCACGGGGCTGTTGTTTGTGGCGATGCGGGAAGTGTGGTGCTGGAGCCGGGTCAGCAGCGCGCTTATTGCCCTCTGTTTCCTGGTGATTGATGCCACCTTCTTGTTTGCCAATCTAATTAAAGTCCTGGAGGGCGGCTATATCCCGCTGCTGATGGCCGCAGCCATTTGTACGGTGATGCTAATCTGGCACCGCGGCGTTAAGGCGGTCTCCGCATCGGTGGGCGAGAAGGGCGTCAGCGTGGATGCGTTCTTTGCCCAGCTTCAGCAAAAGACGGTGCCCAGAGTGGTAGGCTCTGCCGTGTTTTTGACCCGTACACAGAACAATATCCCACCGGTCATGCGCTGGCATGTCGCGCGAAACCGGGCGCTACAGCAGGATGTGTTGTCGCTGACCATTGATATACTCAATGTGCCCTATGTGGGGGAAGAGCAGCGTATCAGGGTGGAACAGCGCGCGCCGGGCTACTGGCACGGCGTGGCGCAATATGGCTTTATGGAACACCCGGACATTCCGCGTTTGTTGCAGGGGGTCAGCGAGATTAACGCGCTTTTTGCCACGGATGATGCCACCTGGTATGTCGGGCATGAAACCATTGTGGCAGGCGAAGGCGGGGCCGGTATGGCGGCCTGGCAACGGCACATTTTTGCCTTCATGAAGCGCAACTGCACGCACGTCATCAACCACTACCACCTTCCCAGCGATCGGGTGGTTGAAATCAGCCGGCGCGTTGCCGTCTAGCGTCGCGCGAAAGCAGGGGGCTGCTTTCGCGCCGTTCTAGCTCTCCTGGGCCGCGGACAGGACGCTGTGCAACAGCACGTTCGCCCCTTTCTCCGACCACTCCGGCAGGATCCTTTCCGCTTCGTTATGGCTGACACCCTTCACGCAGGGGATAAAGATCATGCTGGCGGGCGCAATTTTGCTCACATAGCAGGCGTCGTGTCCCGCACCGGAGACCATCGGTTTCGACGAATAGCCCAGTTCCGCCACGGCCTTCTCCGTACGAGCGAGGCATTCGGCATCAAACGCGATGGGCGCGTAGTCAAAAATGCGCTCAACGAGAGCCGACACGCCGCGCAGGCTCAGGCTTTCAGCCACCTTATGCAGCGCCGCTTCCATGGCTTCCAGAGCCTGCTGCGCCGGATGGCGAAACTCCACGCTGCATTCCACACGAGACGGCACGACGTTGCGCGAGTTTGGCGTAACCTTCGCCATACCGATCGTCGCGCGTCCGTCCGGCGCATGCCGATAGCCAATCTCTTCCACTTTCAATGCAAGCTCAGCGAAGGCGGTCAGCGCGTCACGGCGGCTGTGCATCGGCGTGGTGCCGGCATGGGCGGCAAACCCGTCCAGCGCCAGGGTAAACCAGCGCTGGCCCATTGCCGCGCGGACTGAGCCGATATCGATGGCCTCATCTTCCAGGATCGGGCCCTGTTCGATGTGCAGTTCGTAGCAGGCGTGAACAGGAAACTCGCGGGCAGGGGTTTCACCCCGGTAGCCAATGTTATCCAGCGCTTCACCCACGGTGATGCCATCGTTATCCGCGCGGGCATGGGCGTACGCTTTGCTAAACTGCCCCGTCCAGACCCCTGAAGCGAGCATGGCTGGCGCGAAGCGCGCGCCTTCTTCGTTGGTCCAGTTAACCAGCACGATGTCACGCTCCGTCTCAACGTGATGGTCATTGAGGGTACGCAGCAGCTCAAGCCCGGCCAGCACGCCGTAAACCCCGTCGTAGTTCCCGCCCAGCGGCTGGGTATCCACGTGCGAACCGGTCATGACCGGGGCAAGCTGCGGGTTTTTCCCCGCGCGGCGGATAAACATGTTGCCCATGCTGTCGACATCGCAGGTAAAACCGGCGTCCAGCGCCCAGTCGCGCAGCAGGTTACGCGCAACACGATCTTCCTCGCTCAATGCCAGACGGGTCACGCCACCGGCGGGCGTGCCGCCGATCTGCGCCATCATCTCAAGCGTTGACCACAGCCGTTCGGCGTTGACGCGGATCATGTCTTGTCCTTGCTGCTGCGGTAGCGGAAATCACAGCACGCACCGCCCTGCATAATGGTGGTGGTGCGGGTTAGCTCAACGTCCGGCGCATAGCCAACGATGAATTTTTCATCCCGCGCGCAGGAGAGCAGATGACCAATCTCGCCCAGCCCCATTTCATGATACATCTCCGCGTAGCGACAGCGGGTCACGTTGTAGTTGTACTGCTGGTCGTCGGCGTCGATCACCTTCACCTCCAGCGCGTTATCTTTCTCCCACAGATACTGCAGGGCGATAAAGCTCTTGATGTTCGCGCCGTTGGGTTCTTTGCTGGCAAATGCTTTACCAGCGTCAATCGCGGCCTGCTCAATGGCCTCGCCAATCACCGCCTGGGCGCGGGCTTTCCCTATCTCGCGCACCAGGATTTCATAAATTGGCTTAATAATTTCTGCTTCAATTTTGCGGCGGGCGAGAATGCCCAGCTCGTTATTATCACTCATCACATTGCCTCGCTGCGTTACTTCGCTTTTGCGCCGCCCAGCACGGTCTGCGGCTGCCATTTGCCGTCGACCACCTTGTAGACCGTGAACGACGGCGATTTCAGGTTGCCCTCTTTATCAAACGCGATCTGTCCGGTGACGCCGGAATAGCTGATGGCGCGCAGGGCAGGCAGATACGCGGAAGGCTCAACGGAGTCTGCTTTTTCCATTGCCGCAACCAGCACGCGGGTGGCGTCATAGGCGAACGGGGCGTGCAGTTCGATATGGGTGTGGTAGCGGGACTGGTACGCCTGTTCGAATGCCTTTCCACCCGGCATCTGGTCAACGGGCAGACCCGGCTCCAGCGCCACAACGCCTTCGCCTTCTTTCTGCGCCAGCTTGAGGAACGTCTGGCTGACGAATCCGCCTGCGCCCATCAGCGTGGCATTCATGCCCAGCTGTTTGATGCGACGCGCCAGCGGTGCGGCCTGGCTGTCGACGCCGCCGAAGAAGATCAGATCGGCGTTTTTACTGCGGATGGCGGTCAGTACGGCGCTGAAGTCCACCGTTTTGTCATCCACGTACTGACGATCGACAATTTTCACGCCCTGGGCTTCAAGCGATTTAATAAATTGGTCTGCAAGCCCCTGACCAAATGCGGTACGGTCGTCGATCACCGCAATGCGTTTGGCTTTCAGGGTATTCACCGCGTACTGACCGGCGAGCTGGCCGCCGTCATCGTCGTGTCCCATCACGCGGAAGCTGGTATCAAAACCTTGTTGCGTATAGGCGTGACCGGTCGCGACCGGTGCGACCTGGGCGATGCCCGCATCGTGATAGACACGTGCGGCAGGAATGCTGGTACCGGTGTTCCAGTGACCGACGACGCCCGCCACGCCGCTATCCACCAGACGCTGCGCGACGGCCACGGCGGTGCGCGGGTCGGACTGATCGTCTTCGGACTGCAGTTTGAAGGTCACCGCTTTGCCGCCGATGGTCGGGTGCTGCTTGTTAATGTCGTCAATGGCCAGCTGCGCGCCGTTCTCCAGATCTTTACCGATACGGGCAGACGGGCCGGTGAGCGGGCCCGCGAGACCGATAATCACGGTTTCACTGTCAGCGGCCCACGTCGCCGTCGAGGCAAAGCTGCCGAGGAGGATAGCGGCGCTGAGCGCACTGATTTTTACTGTTTTCATTGTATTTCCCTGATGTTGGCTGGTGTGGTTAAACGGGCATTTCGCCCAAATAAATCTGTGCAATCTGGTCGTCATTGAGCAGCGCTTTCGATTCGCCATGATGAACAATGCTGCCGCTGTCCATCACCCACGCGCTGTCGGTGACTTCCAGCGCGAGACGGGCGTTTTGTTCGATGAGCAGCAGGGCAACGCCGCGCTCGCGCAGGCCGGCAATGACGGCAAAAATGTTTTCAACCATCTTCGGCGCGAGGCCCATCGACGGCTCGTCGAGGATCAGCAGGCGCGGGCGGCTGAGCAGGGCGCGGTTAAGGGCCAACAGCTGTTGCTCACCGCCGGACAGCAGGCCGGCAAGCTGATGCTGGCGTTCGCCCAGGCGCGGGAAGCGCTCGAATATCTCGTTCATTTCGCGATTAAAGGTGACAGTGTCACGCCTGAGCCAGGCGCCCATCTGCAGGTTTTCCAGGACCGTCATGCGGGAGAAGATCCCGCGGCCCTCCGGGACCATCACCAGCCCGTCGCGCAGTAGCGCCTCGGGCCTGTGTCTGCGGACGTCTTTACCGCGGAATTCAATACTGCCGCTAAAGCTTTCCAGTGCGGTAATGGCGCGCACGGTGGAGCTTTTCCCCGCGCCGTTAGCGCCGATCAGCGTCGCCTGTTCACCCTCGTGCAGGGTAAAAGAGACATCCCGGACGGCCTGAATACCGCCGTAATGCACGTCCACACGTTCCACCTTCAGTAATTCAGACATGGGCGTTGCCTCCAAGCCAGGCGGCGATCACTGACGGGTCTCGACGTACGTTCTCCGGCGTGCCGCTGGCGAGCGTTTTGCCGTAATCCAGCACCGTCAGGCGATCGCAGATGCCCATCACCAGCTTGACGTCATGCTCAATCATCAGCAGGGTTTTGCCATCATCGCGCAGGCGGATTAGCAGCTCGCCGAGCGCCACTTTTTCCGCTGCGTTCATCCCGGCGGCGGGTTCGTCCAGCGCCAGCAGCAGCGGATCCGTTGCCAGCGCGCGGGCAATCTCCAGACGGCGTTGATGACCATAGGCCAGATCGCAGGCGCGGTAGTGGGCGAACCTGGCAATGCCGGTGTACTCCAGCCAGTGCCAGGCCAGTTCCCGGGTCTGCCTCTCTTCCTCGCGAGCGCGTTTGTGACGGCTCAGCGCGGCCCACAGGCCGTTACGGGTGCGCACGTGGCGACCCACCATCACGTTTTCCAGCACCGACATGTCGTTAAAGAGGCGCACGTTCTGAAACGTGCGGGCAATCCCGGCGGCGGTGACTTTCTCAATGTGCTTTGGGAAATAGGGCTTATCGGCAATCGAAAATTCACCACTGTCCGCCGGATAAAGCCCGGTGATCAGGTTAAAACAGGTGGTTTTTCCCGCCCCGTTGGGACCAATCAGGCCGTAGATCTCACCCTTGTTCACGGCGATCGAAACGTCATCCACGGCGGTAAGCCCGCCGAAGCGTTTTGACATGTTGCGTACGGTTAACAGGCTCATGCTTTCACCTCCTTGTGGCGAACCGGCCAGATGCCTGAAGGACGCACCAGCATGACCAGTACCAGCGCCAGGCCGTAAAACAGCTGACGCAGCACTTCCGGGTCAATCAGCACCGTACCGAACAGCGCCTGCTGAACTGGCGCTGCCTGACTGCGCAGCAGTTCCGGCAGGGCGGTAAGCAGTATCGCGCCGAGGATCACGCCAGGAATGTGTCCCATACCGCCCAGCACCACCATCGCCAGCACGGCAATGGACTCCTGTAACGTGAAGGATTCCGGGGAGACAAAGCCCTGAAACGCGCCGAACAGGGCACCCGCCACGCCGCCAAAAGAGGCACCCATCGCAAAGGCCAGCAGCTTATAGTTACGCACGTTGATGCCCATCGCGCGCGCCACATCCTCATCTTCACGGATGGCGTGCCAGGCGCGACCAATACGGGAATGCTGCAGGCGCAGGCAGACAAAAATAATCGCCACAATCACCAGCATCAGCAGGTAGTACCACAGCCACAGCGCGGGCACTTTGAAACCAAACCAGTGGTATACGCCGCTGAACTTCAGGCCGAACAGGTTGAGCGTATCCACCCCGGTAATACCCTTCGCACCGTTGGTGATGTTCACCGGTCGGTCGAGGTTGCGCATCAGAATGCGGATAATTTCGCCAAAGCCGAGGGTTACTATCGCCAGGTAGTCCCCGCGCAGCTTCAGCGTAGGAGCACCGAGTAAAATGCCGCAGACCGCCGCGACGAGCGCCGCCAGCGGTATAATCAGCAGATATGAGGTGTGCAGCCCGTCAGGGAACCAGACGCTGAGGACAGGAAATACCGCCAGAAGGTGTGGGGAGGCCATTAGTGCCGCAAGGTAGGCGCCGACCGCGTAAAAGGCGATAAAGCCCATGTCCAGCAGGCCGGTATAGCCCACCACAATATTGAGCCCGAGTGCCAGCATGATGTAGAGCAGGGCGAAGTCGATCACACGTACCCAGTAGTTGCCGCCAAGCTGCGTGGCCATTACGGGAGCAATCAGCAGCGCGAGGCAGAACAGGACCATGCCTGACCAGAATTTGCGCGTCGTCGTCGGGGCCTGAAGTTGAAGTGTTGTCATGGTATTCCTTACGCCCTGTGCGCCACGCGCTCGCCCAGCAGGCCTGCCGGACGGAAGACCAGCACCAGAATCAGGACCATAAAGGCAAAGACATCCTGATAGTTGCTGCCAAAGACGCCGTGGGTGAGTTCCCCCAGATAACCTGCGCCCAGCGCTTCGATAATGCCGAGCAGGATCCCGCCAATCATTGCGCCACGAATGTTACCAATGCCTCCCAGCACGGCGGCGGTAAAGGCTTTGATTCCGGGCAAAAAGCCCATTGAGAAGCTGGCGTTGCCGTAGTTGCTGGCCATCATGACGCCTGCCAGCGCGGCAAATACGCCGCCAATGGCGAACGTCAGGGTAATAATGGCATTGGGGTTAACCCCCATCAGCGTGGCCACGCGCGGGTTTTCCGCCACGGCACGCATGCCGCGGCCCAGGCGGGTGTATTCCACCAGCAGCCATAGCCCGGTCATTACCGCAAGCGCCAGCGCCACGGTAACAATGCCGGTGACGGTCACAATCGCAGGGGGATGCAGTTCACTTCCTGCCGTCACGGCGATCGGATCCATGGGCAGGATCTGCGGGAACATCAGCGGGTTGCGCGTCCAGATAATCATCGCCACGGTTTGCAGCAGGACCGAGACGCCGATACCCGAGATCAGCGGAGCCAGGCGTGGGGCGTTACGCAGTCGACGGTAGGCAAACCGCTCCACGGCCATTGCCAGCAGGGCGCAAACGGCCATGGCAATCACCAGGGCAACACCAAGCTGCAGCAGCAGCGGCATGTGAGGAACGGTGGTATTCAGGGCGTTAATGGCGGAAAGCGTGGTGAGCGCACCGACCATCAGAATATCGCCGTGAGCAAAGTTAATAATGCGCAAGATGCCATACACCATGGTATAGCCCAGCGCGATCAGCGCGTAGATGCTTCCCAGCATCACACCGTTGATCAGTTGTTGTATGAGTGTATCCAACGTCTGTACCCGCAAAGTGCTGTTTCTGCGGCTACCATCCGATAATTGAATTAAATTGTAAAATACACATATATTATTTCTTATGATAAACCGGAATTGCTTTATCTTAATGATTTGTATAAAGATAATGTAATCGAGTTCCCGGCTAAAAAGCCTAAAGAAATCAACATATGAATAAAACAGAACAATCGGCAGATTTGTCCGCGTATGCAGACAGTCGCCTGGCAAACGATCCGCCGCTTCGGGCTGTCCGTGCCTTTGAGGCCATCGCCCGGCTGGGCAGCGTCACGCTGGCCGCGCAGGAGCTGGATATCTCACCGTCGGCGGTAAGCCATCAGCTCAAGGTGCTTGAAGGGTATCTGCAAATTCCGCTCACGGAGCGTCAGGGGCGCAGGCTGGTGCTGAGCCAGCACGGACGTGAATATTACCGCTCGATTCGCGCGGCGTTTAACGTGCTGCGCCAGGCAACGGAGCACCTGGCGGAGCAGGCGCAAACGCGTCAGGTCACCATCAGCCTGATCCCGCTTTTTGGCATGGGGTGGTTCATTCCACGTTTACCTGCGTTCATGCGCGCCAATCCCCAAACCGAGATCAACGTGGTGTATGCCAACCATCGTAACTATCTGAGCGACGCGTCGGATATGTCGATTCGTTTTGGTAACGGGCAGTGGGCGGGCTATCAGAGCGAAAAGCTGATTTCCGGTCAGATGGTGCCGGTGTGCAGCCGTGCGTTTTTGCGCGTTCATGGCCACATCGACACGCCTGAACAGCTGCTGCAAATGCCGCTGTTGCATGATGAAGAGCGTACGAGCTGGACGCAGTGGTTTTTGTTGCAGGGGGTAAAACGTCCTCTCCGGCGCAGCGGCCCGCTGTTTGAAGACGGACTGTTGACGCTGGCGGGCGTACAGGCTGGTCTGGGCTGTGCGCTAATGCGTGAGCCGCTGATTGCGCCGTATCTTGAGAGCGGCGAGCTGGTGAAGATATTTGACTTACCGATTGATGACGGGCGCGATTATTACCTCTGCGTGCGTACAGACTCAGAGATGACCGAGGACGGCAAGCTGCTGCAAAACTGGCTTCGTTGGGCGGCGAACGGAGAGTCGTCAGCCGGATAGGAAGATAAAAAAAGCCAGCTTGTTCAGCTGGCTTTTGTATTGACAACATTTAGAACTGGTAGGTCAGACCCAGCGCCACGATGTTGTCTGTACCGATGCCTGCCTGGCGAGTGAACTTGTTGTCGTCGAGCAGATTGATTTTGTAATCCACGTAGGTAGACATGTTTTTGTTAAAATAATAGGTCGTGCCAACATCGATGTATTTAACCAGATCCTGGTCGCCGAAGTTTTCGATGTCTTTGCCTTTAGACTGCAGGTAAGCGATGGATGGACGCAGGCCAAAGTCGAACTGATACTGAGCCACAACTTCGAAGTTTTGCGCCTTGTTTGCAAAGCCGTAGATGTCGGTACGCTTGTTGTTAGAAGTACCGAAGCGGGTTGCGTTATAGGTCTGAGAGTACTGCGCCGCGAGGTAAACGTTGTTCGCGTCGTATTTCACACCACCGCTGTATACTTCAGCGCGGTCGCCTTCACCGTATACGCCAGCCGCATTCTGGTCAGCGGTACGACGGGAAGAGGACATTGCACCACCTACGCTGAAGCCTTCGCCCAGATCGTAAGTCAGGGATGCGCCATAGCCGTCACCGTTCTGGTTCAGCAGGCTGCGACCGCTGGTGTTTTCACCCTCTACGCTGCCGTTTTTGCCCTGATACTGCAGAGCAAAGTTCAGGCCGTCCACCAGACCAAAGAAGTCCTGGTTACGGTAGGTCGCGACGCCGTTAGCACGTTGCTGCAGGAAGTTGTCAGCGCCGTAGGTATCGCCGCCAAATTCTGGCAGAACGTCTGTCCAGGAAGTTACGTCGTAGATTACGCCGTAGTTACGACCGTAATCAAAGGAGCCTGCTTCAGCAAACTTCAGACCTGCAAACGCAACACGGGTCCAGGACTTGTTGTCGCCTTCTTCCTGGTTGCCCTGAATCTGGTATTCCCACTGGCCGTAGCCGGACAGCTGATCGTTAACCTGGGTTTCACCCTTGAAGCCGATACGCATGTAGGTTTTATCGCCATCTGCGCCTGCGTCATCAGAGAAATAGTGCAGACCTGTTACTTTGCCGTACAGATCCAGCTTGTTACCGTCTTTGTTGTAAATTTCGGCAGCGTTAACAACGCCTGCTGCCAGCATGGAAGTGACTGCCACTGCAACTAATTTAAGTTTCATCTTAAATGTTCCTTATAATTTTTTTTCAGTATTTCCTGAACCACTGTGAACGATTTCTAAACGAGGCTGCTCGTCAATGGCATGCTATTTTTAAAAATCTCGTAGTCTTATTTCAATAATAAGTTTCAAATTATTAGAGATAATTTCAATTAGTGTGATCTCGATCGTGTGAAAAGGCGATTATTCAAACAAAGCGCCCGAATTTTATACGATTAATAATTATTTTGTTTGCGGGACTATTGCCATCGCTATAATTTCTGTGAGTTTTAGTATATTAAGTTAGATTTCGGTATTCCCGATGTGTTGAGGGGGTGTTATTAGTTTTTTGGCTTAATAACAGTGAGTTAGGGGAGGGTTTAAACGTATATTGCGAATATTTGCATGGATGTGTCAGAATTGAATTATTACATTCAATGCTATCCATAGTGTTAATATTCATGGTTGACTAGTTTCATGTCGTTGTCAGTTTGTGTCAATTATCTTGTTGAGCGTTTACAGAAGGTGCCAAATATAAACCGAAATTAAACAGACATCCTATTATTAGGATAAATATTCTGAGGTGCGATCACACTTTAAATTTATGTTAATTATGTTGCCGGGTTGAAATTTCCCCGGCCGTGCGAGAAAGCATTATTTTCTTGTTGCGTACCAGCAGAGTAACGACCCGGCGCAGACCATCAGGGCGCCTTGCCAGAACGAGAATGAGAGGGGGGAACTCAGCACTGCGGCGGCAAGCGCGGCTGAAAGGACCGGGGTAAAATAGGATACGGCAGCCAGAACCGTGACGTTACCGTGCAGGATGCCAATATTCCATGCGGCGTACCCAAACCCAAGGGCAATGCCGCACATGACGAGTTTCACCACCACCGGAAGCGTGAACATCATCTCTGGCTGATCGCTCAGGGCATATTTCACCCACAGACTCAGCGCGGTCAGTAAAACAAACAGGGTGATGCCGTTTTGTCCTTTCGCAAATTTGCTGGTGACCGTGCAGTAGGCGGCCCAGATAAAGGCCCCGGCAAACGCCAGCGCGTAGCTCAGCGGGCTGGAAACGATATTGCGGGTTATTTCATCAAGATGTAAACCCTGTTCACCGCCCAATACCCAGCAGACGCCCAGCAGCGATATGACCAGGCCGGGGATCACCCACAGGGTGGATTTCTGTCCGTTGAACAAAATGGCAAACACAATGGTCAGGCTTGGCCAAAGGTAATTCACCATACCGACTTCAATCGCCTGCGATCGCGTTGCGGCATAGCCCAGCGACAGCGCCAGGCATATTTCGTAGCTGACAAATAAAACGCTGCCCGCAATAAGATATCGCGGCGAGAACCGTCTGATATCAGGAAATCCTACCGTCACCAGACACAGTAATCCGCTGAGGGTGTAGATCATCGCCGCACCGCCTACCGGCCCCAGTCCCTCACTCACGCTGCGAATTAGGCCGACCATGGTGCTCCATAACAGTATTGCCGCCAGCCCAATAAGCGTTGCCTTTTTTCTGTCCATTACTTCGCCATTGCAATAAAAATCAAAGGAAAAATGTATCGCATTACGCCTGTCGCTGTCGTGAATTATTCTCTTAAGCCGTTAATCAAAAAGGGGTAATGAAATGTTCCGGGGGTGACTATTAAGGGGGTGAAGACAGATGACCTTGATTTGACGCAAAAAAATCAGGGACTTTACTGCTAGTTTGCGGCGCGAAGTCTTATACGAACACGAGGACAACGATGGACGTCAGCCGCAGACAATTTTTTAAAATCTGCGCGGGCGGTATGGCCGGAACAACGGCAGCCATGCTGGGATTTGCTCCCAAAATGGCGCTGGCTCAGGCACGCAACTATAAGCTGCTGCGCGCGAAAGAGATCCGTAACACCTGCACATACTGCTCCGTAGGTTGTGGGCTTTTGATGTATAGCCTGGGCGATGGCGCAAAGAACGCCAGAGAAGCGATTTACCATATTGAAGGGGATCCGGATCATCCGGTGAGCCGCGGGGCGCTTTGCCCGAAAGGGGCGGGGCTGCTGGACTATGTTCACAGCGAAAATCGCCTGCGCTACCCGGAATACCGCGCGCCGGGTTCTGATAAATGGCAGCGTATCTCCTGGGATGAGGCCTTCTCCCGTATTGCCAAATTAATGAAAGCCGACCGCGACGCCAACTTTATTGAAAAGAACGCGCAGGGCGTAACGGTTAACCGCTGGCTCTCCACCGGGATGCTGTGCGCGTCTGCGGCGAGTAATGAAACCGGCATGCTGACGCAAAAATTTGTGCGCTCTCTCGGCATGCTGGCGGTAGACAACCAGGCGCGCGTCTGACACGGACCAACGGTAGCAAGTCTTGCTCCAACATTTGGTCGCGGTGCGATGACCAACCACTGGGTTGATATCAAAAACGCGAACGTCGTGGTGGTGATGGGCGGTAACGCCGCAGAAGCCCATCCGGTAGGATTCCGCTGGGCGATGGAGGCGAAAAACAACAACGATGCGACGCTTATCGTCGTCGATCCGCGCTTTACGCGCACGGCATCGGTGGCCGATATCTATGCGCCAATCCGCTCCGGTACGGACATTACGTTCCTGTCCGGCGTGCTGCTGTACCTGATCGAAAACAACAAAATTAACGCGGAATACGTTAAGCACTACACCAACGCGAACCTGCTGGTGCGGGATGACTTTGCCTTCGATGACGGGCTGTTTAGCGGCTATGACGCCGAAAAACGCCAGTACGACAAAGCGTCCTGGAACTATCAGTTCGATGAAAACGGCTATGCGATGCGGGATGAAACCCTGACGCATCCGCGCTGCGTATGGAACCTGCTGAAGCAGCACGTTTCCCGCTATACGCCGGACGTGGTGGAAAACATCTGTGGCACGCCGAAAGCGGACTTCCTGAAGGTGTGTGAAGTGCTGGCCTCCACCAGCGCCGCCGACAGAACCACCACGTTCCTGTACGCGCTGGGCTGGACGCAGCACACCGTTGGCGCGCAGAACATCCGCACCATGGCGATGATCCAGCTGCTGCTCGGCAACATGGGCATGGCGGGGGGCGGCGTAAACGCGCTGCGGGGTCACTCCAACATTCAGGGGCTCACCGACCTCGGCCTGCTGTCGACCAGCCTGCCGGGCTACCTGACGCTGCCGTCTGAAAAGCAGGTCGATCTACAAAGCTATTTGGCGGCGAATACGCCAAAAGCGACGCTGCCGGACCAGGTGAACTACTGGAGCAACTATCCGAAGTTCTACGTCAGCCTGATGAAATCCTTCTACGGCGACGCGGCGCAGAAAGAAAACGACTGGGGCTTTGAGTGGCTGCCGAAGTGGGACCAGGCTTACGACGTCATCAAGTATTTCAACATGATGGATAAGGGCGACGTCACGGGATATATCTGCCAGGGCTTCAACCCGGTGGCCTCCTTCCCGGACAAGAACAAAGTCGTTCGCAGCCTGAGCAAGCTGAAGTACATGGTCGTTATCGATCCGCTGGTGACCGAGACCTCCACCTTCTGGCAGAACCATGGGGAATCAAACGATGTCGATCCGGCCTTGATTCAGACCGAAGTGTTCCGCCTGCCGTCCACCTGCTTTGCGGAAGAGGATGGCTCCATTGCCAACTCCGGCCGCTGGCTGCAGTGGCACTGGAAAGGCCAGGACGCCCCGGGTGAAGCGCGCAACGACGGCGAGATCCTGGCCGGGATCTACCACCGCCTGCGCGAAATGTATCGCACCGAAGGCGGCAAAGGCGCGGAGCCGCTGCTGAAGATGAGTTGGCGCTACAAGCAGCCGGATCGTCCCGAGTCTGAAGAAGTCGCGAAAGAGAACAACGGCGTGGCGCTGGCGGATCTGTATGACGCGAGCGGCAATCTGGTGGCGAAGAAAGGTCAGCTGCTGAACAGCTTCGCGCTGCTGCGCGACGACGGCACGACGGCGTCGTCCTGCTGGATCTACACCGGCAGCTGGACGGAGCAGGGTAACCAGATGGCCAACCGTGAAAACGCTGACCCTTCCGGGCTGGGCAATACGCTGGGCTGGGCATGGGCGTGGCCGCTGAACCGTCGCGTGCTGTACAACCGTGCGTCTGCAGACGTAAACGGCAAGCCGTGGGATCCGAAGCGCATGCTGATCCAGTGGAACGGGGCGAAATGGACGGGGAACGATATCCCGGACTACAACACCGCCGCGCCGGGCAGTAACACCGGGCCGTTTATCATGCAGCCGGAAGGGCTGGGGCGCCTGTTTGCGCTCGACAAGCTGGCGGAAGGGCCGTTCCCGGAGCATTACGAGCCGATGGAAACGCCACTGGGGACCAACCCGCTGCACCCGAACGTGGTCTCCAGCCCGGTGGTGCGTATCTACGAAGACGACGTCCTGCGCTTAGGCAAAAAGGACAAATTCCCGTACGTGGGAACGACCTACCGCCTGACCGAGCATTTCCACACCTGGACCAAGCACGCGCGGCTGAACGCCATCGCGCAGCCGGAGCAGTTTGTGGAGATCAGCGAGACGCTGGCGAAGGCGAAAGGTATTGCCAACGGCGACCGCGTGAAGGTGAGCAGCAAGCGCGGCTTTATTCGCGCGGTGGCGGTGGTGACCCGTCGTTTGCAAAGTCTGAACGTGCATGGTCAGCAGGTGGAAACCGTCGGTATCCCGCTTCACTGGGGCTTTGAAGGCGTGGCGCAGAAAGGCTACATCGCCAATACCCTGACGCCAAACGTCGGCGATTCCAACTCGCAAACGCCGGAATACAAAGCGTTTCTGGTCAACATCGAGAAAGCGTAAGGAGCGATTCAATGGCAATGGAAACACAAGACATTATCAAACGCTCCGCGACTAACCCGATAACGCCCGCGCCTCGCGCGCGGGACTACAAGGCAGAAGTCGCCAAGCTTATCGACGTCTCCTCCTGCGTGGGCTGCAAGGCCTGCCAGGTGGCGTGCTCAGAGTGGAACGATATCCGCGACAAGATCGGGCACTGCGTAGGGGTTTACGATAATCCGGCGGATCTGAGCGCCAAATCCTGGACGGTGATGCGTTTTAGCGAAACCGACCAGAACGGCAGGCTGGAGTGGCTGATCCGCAAAGACGGCTGCATGCACTGCGAAGATCCGGGCTGCCTGAAGGCGTGCCCTTCAGCGGGCGCGATTATTCAGTACGCCAACGGGATCGTCGACTTCCAGCAGGACAACTGCATCGGCTGTGGGTACTGCATCGCGGGCTGTCCGTTCAATATCCCGCGCCTCAATAAAGAGGATAACCGGGTATACAAATGCACCCTGTGCGTGGACCGCGTCAGCGTCGGGCAGGAGCCTGCGTGCGTGAAGACATGTCCCACCGGGGCGATCCACTTCGGCACCAAAAAAGAGATGCTGGAGGTGGCGCAGCAGCGCGTCGATAAGCTCAAAGCACGGGGCTACAACAAAGCGGGCATTTACAACCCGCAGGGCGTGGGCGGTACGCACGTGATGTATGTGCTGCACCATAGCGACCAGCCGGAGCTGTACCACAACCTGCCGAAGGATCCGGCGATCGATACCTCCATCAACCTGTGGAAAGGGGCGCTTAAACCGCTCTCCGCGGCGGGCTTTATCGCCACCTTTGCCGGGTTGATCTATCACTACATTGGTATCGGGCCAAACAAAGAGGTGGATGACGACGAGGAGGAGCATCATGAGTAAGTCGAAAATGATAGTGCGCACCAAATTTGTCGATCGCGCCTGTCACTGGACGGTGGTGATCTGCTTCTTCCTGGTGGCGGTATCGGGAATTTCGTTCTTCTTCCCGACGCTGCAGTGGCTGACCGAAACCTTCGGTACGCCGCAAATGGGGCGCATTCTGCACCCATTCTTCGGCGTGCTGATCTTTGTGGTGCTGATGTTTATGTTCGTGCGTTTTGTTCATCACAACATCCCGGACAAGCAGGATATCCCGTGGGTGAAAGGGATTGTTGAAGTCCTGAAAGGTAACGAGCATAAAGTGGCGAAGGTGGGGAAATACAACGCCGGCCAGAAGATGATGTTCTGGACCATCATGAGCATGATTTTTGTGCTGCTGGTGACCGGGGTGATTATCTGGCGTCCGTATTTTGCGCACTATTTCCCGATTCAGGTGATCCGCTACGCGCTGCTTATCCACGCCACGTCGGCCATCATCCTGATTCATGCCATCCTGATCCATATGTATATGGCGTTCTGGGTGAAAGGCTCGATTAAAGGGATGATTGAAGGGAAGGTGAGCCGCCGCTGGGCGCAGAAACACCACCCGCGCTGGTATCGCGATGTGGAGCGTCTTGAAGCGAAACAGGAAAGTACGGAAGGATTGAAGTAAACCCTGCGCCGTCGGCTCTGCCCGGCGGCGCTGCGCTTGCGCGGGCCTACTCTTCAAATCAAAACCGCTCCTCCACATACCGGAACGGGTATTTTGTGGGTTTGACTTTGCCGATTTTGCGTTTCGGTAAATCCACCTTGTCGACGTGTATTTCTTTATACGGGATCTGCGAAAGCAGGTGCGAAATAATATTCAGTCGCACGCGTTTTTTATCTTCTGAACGTGCCACAAACCACGGCGCCCATGCGGTATCGGTGGCTTCAAACATGGCGTCGCGCGCGAGGGTATACTCGTCCCACAGGTTAAAGGATTTAATATCCATCGGCGATAGCTTCCAGATCTTACGACCATCGTTAATACGGTCGCGCAGGCGACGCTCCTGCTCTTTAGGCGTCACCTCCAGCCAGTACTTCAGCAGGATAATTCCGGCATCGACCATCGCTTTTTCCATCACTGGTGCGCCATCCAAAAATTTCTCCACCTGTTCCTCCGTGCAGAATCCCATTACCCGTTCAACACCCGCGCGGTTATACCAGCTGCGATCGAATATCACGATCTCGCCTGCTGAAGGCAGGTGCGGCACATAGCGCTGGAAGTAGAGCTGGCTTTTTTCTTTTTCAGTTGGGGCAGGGAGCGCAACAACGCGAAACACGCGAGGGCTGACGCGCTCGGTGATCGCTTTGATGGTGCCGCCTTTACCGGCACCGTCGCGTCCTTCAAAAACAATACACACTTTGAGTCCTTTGGCGACGACCCACTGCTGGAGCTTAACCAGTTCAACGTGCAGGCGACGAAGTTCTTTTTCGTACTCTTTGGTCTTCAGCACGGGTTTAACCACGCTATCTACACTCGCTTTGGTCACGGTCACTGCTTTGGTTTTATTCTGTTTTGCGTTTCCCATGATAATCCTCATCTCCGGAACGTGTGATGTGCTTAGAAGGAACTAACACTCTGAAGTGTAATGCTGAGTGGAAATCTCAGCGGACTTTTTTCGCAGTCAAGACTTTCTCTTTCGCGAATCGCTGGTTAAAATGATTAAAAATAACTGTATAAATAAACAGGATTGTTATGACATTGATTGTTGAAGGCGAAAAAATTGGACGTAACCGTTTTACCGGTGAAAAGATTGAAAATGCTGTTTTTCGTCATTGCGATTTCTCTGGCACAGATTTGACCGGCACAGCATTTATCGGTTGTCAGTTTTACGATCGTGAACGCCAGATCGGCGGAAATTTTAGCCGGGCGCAACTTAAGGACGCGATCTTCAAAAGTTGCGATTTATCCATGGCTGATTTCAGAAATGCGAATGCCTTAGGCATCGAAATCCGTGAATGCAGGGCGCAAGGGGCTGATTTTCGCGGTGCCAGTTTTATGAACATGATCACCACGCGTACCTGGTTTTGCAGTGCTTATATAACAAAAAGCAACCTGAGCTATGCCAATTTTTCGAAGGTGGTTCTGGAAAAATGCGAGTTGTGGGAAAACCGCTGGAACGGCGCGCAGATCCTGGGGGCAACTTTCAGTGGTTCGGATATGTCAGGCGGCGAGTTTTCTTCATTTGACTGGCGTGCAGCAAATTTCACACACTGCGATTTAACCAATTCGGAACTGGGTGAACTGGACGTGCGTGGCACTGATCTACAGGGTGTTAAGCTGGACAGTTATCAGGTGTCGCAAATTATGGAACGCCTTGGCATCGCGATTATCGGCTGACAATATTCACAGTCTGCGCTGTATAAATGGATTAACGTGTCAGTCTGCCAGTTTGAACTGGCTCACCATACAAGATTATTCAATAATGCCCGCTGCGAGTGATTAACCCGTGGTTGAGGTATGAAAAAGACAATATTTTCGTTGGCGCTTGGCACATTTGGCCTGGGCATGGCCGAGTTTGGCATTATGGGCGTGTTAACCGAGCTGGCGCATGACACCGGTATTTCGATTCCCTCCGCCGGGAATATGATCTCGTTTTATGCTTTCGGCGTGGTGATTGGCGCCCCGATTATGGCGCTGTTCTCAGGCAAGTTCTCGTTAAAAACGACGCTGCTGTTTCTGGTTGCCCTGTGCGCGGTGGGGAACGCCCTGTTTACCTTTTCGTCATCATATTTCTGGCTGGCGACGGGACGCTTAATTTCCGGTTTTCCGCACGGCGCGATTTTCGGCGTCGGGGCGATTATCCTCTCTAAAATTGCGCCACCGGGGAAGGTGACGGTCGCAGTGGCGGGAATGATCGCCGGGATGACCGTGGCCAACCTGGTAGGCGTCCCGCTCGGCACCTGGCTGGGGCACCAGTTCAGCTGGCGTTATACCTTTTTCCTGATTGCGGTGTTCGACGCGCTGGTGATCCTCTCGGTTCTGCTCTGGGTGCCGGACATCCACGACACATCAGAAATCAAATTGACCGAGCAGTTCCACTTTCTGAAAAAACCAGAACCCTGGCTGATTTTTGCCGCCACCATGTTTGGCAACGCCGGGGTGTTCGCGTGGTTCAGCTTCGTTAAACCGTTTATGGTCAACGTTTCAGGCTTCACCGAAGGCCTGATGACGATCATCATGATGCTGATGGGGCTTGGCATGGTGCTGGGCAACCTGTTGAGCGGCAAACTCTCGGGGCGTTTTAGCCCGCTGCGCATTGCGGCGACCACCGACATGGTGATTGTCGCCTCGCTGCTGCTGCTTTTCGCCTGTGGTGAACTCAAAACGGCCTCGCTGATCATGGGCTTTATCTGCTGTGCCGGGCTGTTCGCGCTCTCTGCGCCGCTGCAGATCCTGCTTCTGCAAAATGCGAAGGGCGGCGAGATGCTGGGGGCGGCCGGGGGGCAGATGGCGTTTAATCTCGGCAGCGCGATCGGGGCGTACTTTGGCGGGATGATGATTACCCTCGGCTTTAGCTGGCGCTACGTCACGCTGCCTGCGGCGATACTCTCGTTCTCTGCCATGAGCGCGCTGTTGATCTACGGTTACCTGCGGGCCAGACGGGCTCAGGCTAACGCTCGCGCGCTAGCCTGATTGAAGTCAGGCAAGCCAGGGCTCGCCCAGGGTCAGCATCAGGCGGTTGGCCCAGGCGAAGAACGCGGCGGACTGCACCAGATCAAGCTGGGCTAAGGTGTCCAGCCCCTCTTTTTCCAGCGCGGCAAGGTGCAGCGGCGTGGCCGCAGGCGGGGTAACCGACAGCGCTGCCGCAAAATTAATCTCCGCCTGCCAGCGCGCAGATTGTCCCTCGCTCAGGGGTTGTCCTGGACGCACGGCCAGCAGGGCCTCTACCGCCGCGTCATCCTTTGACAGCTGGCTGGCTTTCCGCGCATGGACAGATGCGCAGTAGATGCAGCCGTTAATTTTACTGGCGACCGTTGCGGCCAGCTCGCGCTCGGCGCGCGGCAATCCCCCCGGCGTATAAAAAATCCCTTTATCCGTTAGCGTGCGCTGTTCAAGCACCGGCAGGTTGCGCCCCAGCAGGCGGAAATAGTCGGAATCGGTGTGGCCAAACTTCGCCAGTATAGCAACCTCGTCATCACGAAAATCCGCCAGCGGTTTGGCGGCGATCCACGGCTCCCAGCCCAGTTCCTGCTGGGTAAACGCGACGGGAGCCGCCTTCCCGGTGGCCGTGGTTGCGGTCGTGTGCCAGACGCCTGCCGCCACCGGCGCTTCGCTTTTGGCGACGGGTTTGTCGTTCAGCAGCCGCAGCCCGGCAATCAGTCGGCTCTGGAAGCTGACAAACGCGATAAGCTGCGCCAGGGTCACGATACCTTCCTTGCTCCATCCCGCCTGGGTCAGCGCCCTTAACGATGTCGGCGTGGCTTCGACGGGGGAGAAGGTCAGCAGGCGCGCGAAATTGAGCGCCGGGGTCAGGCGTTCAGAGGTGGGGTCGGCCAGACCAAACCCCGCATAGTGCGCGGCCAGCGCCTCCGCGTTGTGCCACCTGGCGACTTTTGCCGCGACGGCGAAGCGCTCGTCCAGCGCAAAATCGCTATCCTGCTGGGTAAATAAGATTTCGTAGCTGCCCTGTGCGTGGCGCGTGGCGGCGTCCCGCGTGGCGCGCGCCTCTGCCAGAGGGGAACCGGGTTTAATTTCCGCCAGCTCGGCGAGAATGTCGTGACTTAATGACATAGGTATCTCCTCAACGTATATGGGGGGCAATATGTTCAGCGATCAGTTCGATGGAGCGCAAGGTGTCGCGATGGGTGGGCTCGACCGAATGGACCTGGAATGAGATGTCCGTGGCGCGCCGGAGAACGGAATCGGCCTGCAGCGAGCGCAGCACCGTCTCGGGCGAA
This sequence comes from Enterobacter sp. SES19, assembly GCF_011765665.1. Taxonomy (NCBI): domain Bacteria; kingdom Pseudomonadati; phylum Pseudomonadota; class Gammaproteobacteria; order Enterobacterales; family Enterobacteriaceae; genus Enterobacter; species Enterobacter sp. SES19. The sequence continues at coordinate 2,503,506 of NZ_CP050320.1, read as the reverse complement.
CCGATATGGGCGTCGAACTGGTGACGAAAATCGGTGACGGTGTCACCTTTAACCGCGTGCCCGGCGGCTCGATGCTGCTGGGCTTGTTTCGTCAGACCCGGTGTGGCGACCTTGAGCGCATAGTCGTCGCTGTCGGCGACGAATGCCGTACGGGAAGCCAGAATGCGCGGTGCGATGCCCGCGGGCAGCGCCTCAAGGTAGGCATCCACAATAGGGTTCTGGATCGCGTCGAGCGTTAAATCCAACTGGTCTGCCGGGCGCGGCTGCGTGCGGGAGAGCATTAAACCGTGTCCGGCCCGCGCGGCGCGAACGGCACCGTCGACCGAAAAGGTGGCAATCCAGATACGGTCGGCAAGCTGTGGCGCAGGCGGGTAAAGGTGGTTATCCGGATGGGTGAGCGAATCCCCGCGCCAGGCGCTCTGGATCACATGCAGATGGTCGGCAAAGGCCGCGCCGCGCTGTTCAAACATCAGTCCGAACGGCAGGAAAGAGGTCGGCGTGCCGCCCGAACCAAAGCCGACTTCGAGACGTCCATCGGCGAGTAAATCCAGAACCGCGGCGTCTTCCGCCACGCGCAGCGGGTTTTCCATCGGCAGAGTAATGATGGCCGTACCCAGCCGAATGGTTTCGGTATGCGCCGCTACGTGCGCCAGAAACAGCAGCGGCGAAGGCAGTCCGCCTTCAGTTTCGTGAAAGTGGTGCTGCGCAATCCAGGCGCTGTCAAAACCGTGGCGTTCGGCGTGGCGGATCTGTTCAGTTGCCAGACGATAGCGCTCCTTCGGCGTGGCATCGTCAAGCAGGCGGGTGAAAAATCCCAGGCGTTTTCGCGTCATGCGAACTCCTCCGTAGCGGGTGAAAAATGGGGAATGGCGTCAATCAGCTCGCGGGTATAATCGTTCTGCGGCGATGCAAATAAGGTTCCGACGTCGCCCTGTTCGACTACCTGACCGCTGCGCAGCACCGTGACGCTGTGGGCGATCCGGCGGACGGTAGACAGATCGTGCGTGATGAACAGGTAGGTTAATCCCAGCTGCTGCTGCAGCTGCTGAAGCAGAGCCAGAATCTGCGCCTGCACGGTGACGTCCAGCGCCGAGGTGGCTTCGTCCAGCACCAGAATGGTCGGCTCCAGGATCAGCGCCCGGGCGATGGCCACGCGCTGACGCTGTCCGCCTGAAAGTTCCCGGGCGGTGCGGCCCAGGAGTTCGACGGGCAGGGCAACCCGCTGGGCCACGGTCTCCACCCGAACCTTTCGCTCCGCCTTACCGAGGCGAGAAAAGTTCTTCAGGGGCTCTTCGATGATGTCAAACAGCGTCTGACGCGGGTCGAGAGAGGCAAACGGGTTCTGGTAGACAAACTGGATCTTCTGGCGCAGCTGACGACGGGCCTCGCGGCTGAGCGTGGTGGCATCAATATCATCAATAATGACCTGTCCGCTGTCGGCCTGTTCAAAACCCAGCAAAATACGGGCGAGGGTGGTCTTCCCGGAGCCGGATTCACCGACCAACGCATGCGTGCTGCCGCGCCTGACGTCAAACGTCACCCGATCCAGCGCCTGAAGCTGATGACCTTTGCCCAACGAGAATCGTTTGCTGATGGTGCGGGCGCGAATGGCCGGTGACGCGAGCGGAAGACCTGATACCGGGGCAATGGTCAGGCGCTGGCCCTGGAGATCGCTCAGCAGCTGACGGGTATAGGCGTGCTGCGGCGTGCGGACGATGTCGACGGTGTTGCCTTGCTCCTGAATTTCGCCATCGCGAAAAACCAGCAGCCTGTCCGCGCGCTGGGCGGCCAGGGCCAGATCGTGGGTGACAAACAGAACGGCAGTGCCCGATTCCCGCCGCAGGATATCCAGCAGATCGAGAATGCGTTTTTGCACCGTCACATCCAGTGCGCTGGTGGGCTCATCGGCAACGATCACGTCCGGGCGCAGGGCAATGGCGATGGCAATCAACACGCGCTGTTTCATCCCGCCGGAGAGCTGATGGGGATACTGCGTCATGCGCTGTTCGGGGTGGCTCAGGCCGACCTTTGTCAGCAGGGTGAGCACCTGCTCGTCGCGCTCGGCGCGGGTCACTTTCTGGTGTAGCTGAATAATCTCTCCGACCTGCGCGGCGATGGTCTTCACCGGGTTGAGTGAATTACCCGGATCCTGCGGAACCAGGCTAATTCGCGCCCCGCGAAGGGTATCGAGACGCTTAGCGGCCCACCGGCTAATCTCCTCGCCGTTGAGCACGATTTTTCCCGCATCATGCCGGGCGTTATCGGCCAGCAGACCAATGATCGCCTGTGCCGTGGTCGTCTTACCGGATCCGGATTCACCGACAAACGCCAGCATTTCCCCTCGCCCGAGCGTGAAGCTGACGTTATGCACCACCTCTCTCCACCGGCGTGCGGTGCGGTAGCTGATCGTCAAATTTTCCACTGAGAGAACGGTCATTAGCGACCTCCGCTGAACTGTTGGCTGATACGGTTGGTGGCCAGCACCACGGCGATGACGATGACGCCGGGGAAGGTGGTTAACCACCAGGCGGTAGAGAGATAGTTACGGCCTTCGGCAATCAATAAGCCCCATTCCGGCACGGGCGGCGGGGTGCCGTAACCGAGAAAACTCAGCGTGGAGAGCGCCAGGATGGCCTGACCAAACTGCAGCGTGGCAAAGGCGAGGACGGCGGTTAACGCGTTGGGCAGGATGTGTCGCCACAGCACCGCCAGGAACGTCCCACCGCTGCCAAACGCCGCCTCGACATAATCCGTGTGGCGGATGCGCACCACTTCACCGCGCGCGAGGCGGGCGAAGCTGGCAATGGAGGCAACGCCGACGGCAATGGCGGCATTAACGGTGCCAAACCCGAGCAGAATAATGACCGTCAACGAGAGCAGCAGAGACGGAATGGACAATAGCACGTCGACAAAACGCATCAGGAAAGACTCGACGCGTCCGGCGAACGCCCCGGCGATGACCCCCAGACCGGTGCCCACCACCAGCCCCATCGTGACGGCAGCGAGCGCCGCGCTCAGGGAGTGGGACGCACCGTAGACAATACGGGTATAAACATCGCGGCCAAGCTGATCGGTGCCGAGCCAGTGGCCCGCCTGAGGCGCCAGGCGCTGTGCGCCGGCGATGCCCTCAATCGGGCTGTAGTGGGTTAACAGGCCGGGCGCCACGGCGGCAAAAAGAGCGATAATAATCACCGCCCATGCCAGCCACAGTCCGGGCTGCCATTCCACTCCCTGCCACGCTGGAACGCGTTTTCGCGCGGCGGCAGCGTAATCGACCAGACTCATGATGCACCTCCGGTAACGGTTTGCAGGCGGGGATCCAGCAGAGGCATCAGCAGATCCACCAGCAGATTGATCAGGACAAAACCGAGGGCGGAAATCATCACGACCGCCTGAAGCACGGCGATATCCTGGTTATTTACCGCCTGCTGGGTCAGCTGCCCGAGCCCGCTGCGGCCAAAAACGGTTTCCGTGATCAGCGCCCCGGCAATCAGCTCGCCCAGCAGCAATCCGGCAATATTCAGGACCGGCAGCAGGGCGTTGCCGGTAACGTGACGCCACAGGACAGCGGTTTCACTCAGCCCTTTGGCCCGGGCGACGGCGACAAACGGCTGCGTCGCCACCTGGTCCAGGCTGCGCATCAGAATTTGCGCCAGCGGGGCGGAAATCGGGATCGCGACGGTCACAATCGGCAGGATCAGCCCCTGCAGCGGCGTCGGGTTAATCACCGGGATTAGCCGCAGCTGGAAAGAAAAGAGCTGGATGAGGGCAATCCCCAGCCAGAACGTCGGTAAAGAGATAAACAGGACCGGCAGCGACTGCAGGGTATTACTCAGCCAGCGCAAACCCGGCAGGCGCGATGCAAAGGCCAGCGCAAACGCCAGCAGGACTGCGAGTACAAACGCGGGCAGGGCGAGGCTCAGGGTTTCCGGCAGATTGCTGGCAATCAGCTCGCTGACCGGCACCCCTGCCTGTAACGAATAGCCGAAATCCCCGCGCAGCATCGCCAGCAGCGTATGGCCGTATTGCTGCCACAGCGGGCTGTCCGCGCCATAGGCCACGCGCATCTCCTCGATTTGCGCCGGGCTCAAGCCCAGGTCCGGGTTCTGAAATTTAATCAGCACCGCGTCGCCCGGCAGCACCTGGAGCAACACGAACGAGAGGGTAAAGGCGGCCCACAGTACCAGCAGCCCGTGCCCAAAGCGTTGAAGAAGTGCGTGGCGCATCGTCAGCTCCTCAGTGTTTCTCAATCCACGCGCCGTAGAACGACGGGCGACCGACCGCTTCAAAATTGACGCCTTTCAGCCACGGCGCACCGGCAAAGACCTGCGGCTCTTCGAAAATTGGAATGACGTAGGCGTTATCCAGCAGGTAGCGCTGGGCATCGCCGGTCAGCTGCAGGCGTTTTTTCGGATCGACTTCAGCAGAAATGTTCACCAGCAGTTCATTCAGCTTGTCGTCACGGAAGCTTTTGACCTTGTCGCTGGAGCCGCCTTTTTGCAGCAGCGCGTCGCGGTTAGCGGGGTAGAACATGCTTTTCACCACGTCCGGATCGGCGCGGCCAACTTCGGAGACGGTTAACGGGGTTTTCAGCGGATCAAGGTTATCCAGCGTGCGGCTGCCTGCGTCACCGGCTTTAACGCTCAGCGCCGCGCCCACCTGTCGCCACTGCTGGGCAACCAGCTGCAGCACCTCTTTATTTTGTGGCTGCGGCAGGGATTCATACACCGTCAGCGCCAGCCGCTGGCCGTCTTTGGCGCGGATCCCGTCGCCGCCCGCTTTCCAGCCCGCTTCGTCCAGCAGCTGGTTGGCTTTTGCCGGGTCAAAGGTCAATTTATCGCTGAAATCGACAAAGCCTGCGGCGGAATCGGCAATCACCGACTTCGCCTGCGGATAGTTGGCCGAGAAGAGGGTCTCGACCACCTGTTTTGCATTGGTGGCATGCAGCAGCGCCTGGCGTACGCGAATATCAGAGACCAGCGGGTTATCCGGGCGGAAGCTGATGCTGTCATTCACCCCGCGCGTCGGGGCGGCGTAGATTTTATAGCCCTGGTCTGTCGCCTGCTTTTCGTCATACGCCTGCACCTGACGAATAAAATCCGCCTGACCGGCCAGCAGGGCGCCGACGCGCACGCTGTCCTCCTGGGTCACAATAAACTTGATGCCGTCAAGATTGGCTGGCCCCTGCTGCGCCAGGTTTTTCGGCCCCCACTGGTAGTCCTTACGCGCTTCCAGCGTCACTTCGCGACCCAGCTTCTCGTCCTTCACCACAAACGGGCCGGAGCCAATAATATGCCGGGCATCACCCAGCTCTTCAAAGTTGCGCTTCAGCGTGCTGAGCGAGACCAGGCCCGACCCGATTGTGGCGGTGCCCTGCAGGAACCCAGGCGACGGTTTTTTGAAGTAGAACTTTACGGTCAGCGGGTCGACTACTTCGCTGCGATCGTAGTTATTGATCACTTCTGACACCGGCAGGCGCTGCGCCTTGTTACCTAAGCCGTAGGTATCAAAGTTTTTCGCCACGGCGTTGGCGTCCAGCGGCGTGCCGTCGGAGAAGGTGATCCCAGGGCGAATTTTAAAGGTGTATTCGGTTTTATCGGCGTTGGTGGTCCAGCTTTCGGCTACCCACGGTTCCACCTGCAGCGTCTTTGGGTTCTGCCAGGTCAGTTTGTCGGTGATTTGGTTCAGGATGCCGCCGTTCGGGTAAAAGCCACCGGCAGGCGGATAGAGGTTGGTGTGCGCCTGTTGCTCCAGATAAATCAGCGTGCCGCCTTTGACGGGCGCATCCGCGGACCAGGCTGCGGTTGTCGTCAGAATGAGCGCCGTCAGCAGCGGCAGACAAAATGGGGTTTGCATGGTGAATTCCTTTGTTATCTTCTTGTTAGCGTCGGATTCATCATCGGGCGCGGGGGAAAACAAGGGAACAAAGGAATTAAGATAAGTATTGCCGGAAAATGGCTATAAAAAAACCGCCCCTGTCAGGAGCGGTAATTGAACGGTGGGTGATTATGAACGCAGGTCAATCACCATACGGCCGCGGATTTGGCCCTGTTCCATCTCTTTAAAGATGGCGTTGATATCCTCGATCGGGCGCATCGTGACTTTCGGCACGACCTTGCCTTCAGCGGCGAACTGGAAGGCTTCCTGCAGATCCTGACGGGTACCGACGAGCGAACCCACCACCTGAATGCCGTCCAGCACCAGGCGCGGAATGTCGAGGCTCATGGCTTCCGGCGGCAGACCAACGGCGACCACGCGGCCACCGGCACGCACGGCATCAACGGCTGAGTTGAAGGCGGCTTTTGCGACGGCAGTGACGACTGCGGCATGCGCGCCTCCGGTTTTCTCCTGCACAATTTTAGCGGCATCTTCGCTGCGGGAGTTGATGGTGAGATCCGCACCCATGCTGGCCGCCAGCTTCAGCTGTTCGTCGTTAACGTCAAGGGCGATGACTTTGGCGTTAAAGACGTTTTTGGCGTACTGCAGCGCGAGGTTGCCCAGCCCGCCCAGACCGTAAATCGCAATCCACTGGCCCGGTTTAATACCCGACACCTTCACTGCTTTATAGGTGGTGACGCCAGCGCAGGTGATGCTGCTGGCCGCCGCCGAATCCAGACCGTCCGGCACTTTTACCGCGTAATCTGCGGTGACGATGCACTCTTCCGCCATCCCGCCGTCAACGGAGTAACCGGCGTTTTTCACGTCACGGCACAGGGTTTCGTTGCCGGTATTACAGTATTCGCAGTGGCCACAGCCTTCAAAGAACCAGGCCACGCTTGCGCGGTCGCCGACTTTCAGCGACTTCACGCCAGGGCCGACTTCTTTTACGATACCAATCCCTTCATGGCCCAGGATAACCCCGGTTTTATCGCCGAAATCACCGTTCTTCACGTGGAGGTCGGTATGGCATACGCCACAGCACTCCATCTTCAGCAGGGCTTCCCCATGCTTTAGCGGGCGTAAGGTTTTTTCGGTAACGTTGACCTGGTGATCCTGAGTGACAACAGCAGCCTTCATGTGTATCTCCTTGTTCATGATAAGAATCTGCATAGCAGGTGTAGTACCTCTTAAGGATTAATACATTAGCCTGGTAATGCAAGGCTGCGGCAACATAATGTCATCATTTGATTCGATTTCAGATTAAGAATACGGCGTTCCTCTAATAATTAAGGGGGAAAATTCTGGCCCGGCGAAATGCTCGCCGGGCGCAGACTTACAGCTGTGCTTCTATCTCCTCTATCTCTTTACGCCATTGCGCCTGTAGCTGCGGCTTTTGATGCTTCGGCTTACGCGCCAGATCGTCTTCCAGCAGCGTTTCCAGCGCGACCAGCCGCTCCAGCAGATCGTCATACGGCGAGAATTGAATCATCGCGGCGACAGCGGGCGCAGTGGATGTCATAAGCCCCGCGCTTTCACGCAGACGCTCAAACACCGCTTCTGCATCGTGCCACTCGCTCAGCTTTCCCTCTTCAATCAGCCAGAAACGGTTGCAGCTTTGGCTAATTAACTGACGATCGTGGCTGACCAGCAGGACGCCGCCTTCGAACTGCTGAAGGGTTTGCGCCAGCGCCTCTTTGCCTTCCATGTCGAGGTGGTTGGTCGGCTCATCCAGCATCAGCAGGCTATAGCGGGCGAGCGTCAGGCCAACGAACAGCAGGCGCGAACGTTCACCACCGCTGAGCGTGCTGACCGTTTGCCCGTGACGCGCCCACGGGAAACCCGCGCTTATCAGCGCCATTTTGCGGTTCTGCGGATCCGGCGCGAAAGGCTCCAGCGCGTCGAGCAGCGTGGCGTCATCCGGCAGCTGATGAAGCGTCTGGTCGTAATAGCCTGGCGACACGCGCGGGTGGATTTTCAACCCGCTGTCTGCGTGCTCATCGGCAAACTGTTGCCAGATAAGCCTCATCAGCGACGATTTTCCGCAGCCGTTACGACCGACAATCGCCACGCGATCGCCGCTTTTCAGCCGCGCCATATCGATGTTAAACAGCGGCGGTAGCCCGGGCGCAGGCGGGACGCTAAGGTTTTCCATCTCCAGCAGACGGTCAGCCCGCAGCGCGTCGCCGCGAAGGGTTAACGTCCACGGGCTGCCTGCCGTGAGCGCCGTCTGGCTCTCCTTCAGCCGTTCGACCTGTTTTTCCATCTGTTTGGCTTTGCGGGCCAGGTCTTCGTTGTCGTAAACCTTGCCCCAGGTCGCCAGCCGCTTCGCGCTGGCGGTCACGCGGTCGATCTCCTTTTGCTCGGCCTTGTGGCGCTGGGCATCGCTTTCATCCTTTGCTTCAAGCGCCTTGCGGGCGGCCGTGCAGGGAAGGGCGAAGTAGTGCAGCGTTTTATCGCGCAGGATCCAGCTGCCGTTGGTGACGGCATCCAGCAGCTGTCTGTCATGCGAGACCAGCACAAAGCTGCCCGACCAGTTCTGTAGGAAGTGTTCCAGCCAGAGCATTGTCGGGAGGTCCAGGTGGTTGCTGGGTTCATCCAGCAGGAGCAGATCCGGCTCGTGAATCAGCGCCCGCGCCAGCAGCAGGCGGGTGTGTTGCCCGCCGCTCAGCGTGGCGGATTGCAGCATCATATCCTGCGGCGTGAAGCCCATGCTCGCCAGCAGCGTTTCGGCTTTCCAGCGCAGGCTATCGCGCTCAGCTAAAGGCAGCTGCGCGAGTACGGCATCCAGCATGGTCAGCGGAAAAATAGCGTCCGGAAGATGTTGCTCCACGCGCGCCATCAGGCAGTGCCCGGCCAGTGCTACCGTTCCGGCGGCAGGGGAATCCGTGCCGTCCAGCACCTTCAGCAGCGTACTTTTGCCGCAGCCGTTGTCGCCCAGCAGGCCAATGCGGTCGCCTTTTTTCAGCGTAAAGGAGAGTGAGTCGAAGAGCGTGCCAAACGCCGTATCAACGCGTAAAGATTGTGCAGTGAGTAAAGTGCTCATTGTTGCTTACCCAAGAGTTACAGGCATGTTTATGCCTCGTCAAACATCGCTGACGATAACTCAGTAAGCCCGAGAGAAGGGATTTCAGGGGTTGGTGTCTTCGCTCAAGCAGAAGTTATCGCAGCACGATACCGATAACGCTTGAGCTGGTGCGATCACCAAATGTATGTGAAACATTGAAAATTTCACAGTACAGCATAATTGGCCTCCTTATATATTCAGTGGGTTAATGGATAAAGGGAGTGTAGCGGGGGAAAAGGGGTTTGGCTAGTGGGTATTCGATGGTGCGGTCTGGTGCCCTCACCCTGACCCTCTCCCACAGGGAGAGGGAAAACAGCCAGCCCGTAGGCCCGGTAAGCGAAGCGCCACCGGGCAGAGCGGATTAAATCGACGTACGGCGATAGCTGCGGTATTCAGGCTTCCAGAAGTTGTCGTCGATGGCCTGCTGCAGCGCGTCGGCAGAGGTTTTCACCGCCACGCCCTGCTGCTGCGCCATTTTACCTACCGCAAACGCGATGGCGCGCGACACCTTGTGAATGTCTTTCAGTTCCGGCAGCACCAGCCCTTCTCCGTCATTGACCAGCGGAGAGTAACCCGCAAGGGTTTCGCTCGCCGACATCAGCATTTCGTCGGTAATGCGAGACGCGCCGGAGGCGATCACCCCCAGACCAATGCCCGGGAAGATGTACGAGTTGTTGCACTGGGCAATCGGATAGGTTTTATCCTTCCACACCACCGGATCGAACGGACTGCCGGTCGCGACCAGCGCGTTACCTTCGGTCCACGCGATGATGTCCTGCGGCGTCGCTTCCACGCGGGAGGTCGGGTTGGAAAGCGGCATCACGATAGGGCGCTCGCAGTGCTTGTGCATCTCGCGAATGATCTCTTCGGTAAAGAGACCGGTTTGCCCGGAAACGCCGATCAGAATATCCGGCTTCACGTTGCGCACTACGTCCAGCAGGGAAAGGACTTCGTTGTCGGTATCCCAGTTTTTCAGGTTTTCGCGTTTCTGCACCAGCTTGGTCTGGAACGGCAGCAGGTTTGGCATACCGTCGGTCAGCAGGCCGAAACGGTCAACCATAAAGACGCGGGAGCGGGCCAGCTCTTCGCTTAACCCTTCGCGCTGCGTCTGGGCGATAATCTGCTCGGCAATACCGCAGCCCGCAGAGCCTGCGCCCAGGAAGACGATTTTCTGGTAGCTCAGTTGGCTGCCGGCTGCGCGGCTGGCGGCGATAAGCGTACCCACGGTCACGGATGCGGTGCCCTGGATGTCATCGTTAAAAGAGCAGATCTCATCGCGATAGCGGTTCAGCAGCGGCATCGCGTTTTTCTGCGCGAAGTCTTCAAACTGCAGCAGAACGTCCGGCCAGCGGTGCTTCACGGCCTGAATGAAATCGTCGACAAACTGATAGTACTCATCGTCGGTAATGCGCGGGTGGCGCCAGCCCATATAGAGCGGATCGTTGAGCAACTGCTGGTTGTTGGTGCCAACGTCCAGCACCACCGGCAGGGTATACGCCGGGCTGATGCCGCCGCAGGCGGTGTAGAGAGAGAGCTTACCGATTGGGATCCCCATCCCGCCAATGCCCTGGTCGCCGAGGCCGAGAATACGTTCGCCGTCGGTCACCACAATCACTTTGATATTGTGGTTCGGCACGTTCTGCAGAATATCGTCCATGTTGTGACGGTTCTGATAAGAGATGAATACCCCGCGTGAACGACGGTAGATCTCTGAGAAACGCTCACAGGCTGCACCCACCGTCGGGGTGTAGATCACCGGCATCATCTCTTCGAGATGGTTCTGCACCAGGCGATAGAAGAGGGTTTCATTGGTGTCCTGAATGTTACGCAGGTAGATGTGTTTGTCGATTTCGGTTTTGAAACCCTGATACTGGATCCACGCGCGCTCCGCCTGTTCTTCAATGGTCTCAACCACTTCCGGCAGCAGGCCAAGCAGGTTAAAGCTGCTGCGCTCTTCCATGCTGAAGGCGCTGCCTTTGTTGAGCAGGGGGAATTCGAGTAAAACCGGTCCGGCGTATGGGATGTATAAGGAACGATGTTTTTTCAGTTTGTTGTCCATGTCACTCACTCTTTTTATGAAGATCCGTCCCTGACACTGCTGTTTGTCATCTTTCTGGCCTGTGCGCTGGGAGGCGGTCAGGCGGTATTATAAAGGAGCTAAATATTAATTACCGCAACACATAAACAAAAACACCATCGGGATTACCGATGGTGTTCTGGATCTCAGTCTGGAACTTACTTGCCCGCGTGGCGTTTTCTGCCGGTGGCGTGAGTGACCTGCGTTTCATGGTCGCCTTCAATCACCACTTTACGCTGATTAGAAAGCTTGTAGTTCAGTCCCAGAATATGGCGTGCCTGACGGTTCGATTTCATGTTAACTCCTCAATCCTGTTGATAGTTTTAAGGACCAGTTTGCTTACGCAAACGAAATGTAACCCCTTAGGTTGCAGATCCAGCTTAGCAGGTTTTTACAAGGGTGCGTTTTGCCCGCTGACTACGTAGTTAATGGTCTGCTGGTAGATGTCACTGAGGATGTCATTATCTGTGGATTCCACCCACCTGGTCAGTTCCATCAAAATGTCATCTTCAGTCACAGCACCGTGCTCGGCGTGAAGACCCTGCGCAATCGCGTTAACGAGTTCAGGTTGTGCTGCTGCGGTATTAGCCGGGTAATAAGTAAACATGCTGCCTCCGTGTCGTTGTCTGTTTAATGGTACGGCTCGCAAAAAATTTAATTCATAAACAGAATGGCAAATATTTTCCCGGTTGTGGCTCAGATTCATCTTAGAAATAAAAATGACATAAGTGTATGCTTTTGTGTGCTTTTGAAATGAGGGGGGGTAAATTGAAGTGGCGTTGAGAGGATATTATAACGGTGCTCCTGCTATCACGAAAATATAGCAGGAGCAGAGTTTACATTACCACTTCATTTCGCCGGTATTCACCTTGGCGCTTAATTCCAGCGAGCTCTCTTCAGCCAGGTTCGGATACTGTTTTTTCAGGGTGCTGATGACGCCTGCAGAATCTTTATGAACGGATAAGGCCTTTTCAAAGCGCTGGAGATAGTCACGGGTAAAATCAATCGCCCCCGTCCCGGCTGGCGGGGTGCCCAGATAGTGACCCGGGATGACGCGCTCGGGTTTGTGCGCCGCCATATTCACCAGCGTTTCCTGCCACTGCTTACGGCTTTCCGCTGTCTGGGTGTCTGCCGTCCAGACGTGAATTCCCCAGGCTACCCCGGTGCCGCCGAGGATGGTTTTCGCTGACGGGATCCACACATAGGCCGCGTAGCTGTCAGGCTCTTCGATATCGATCTTTTCCCCGTCCACCATAAACGTGGTGGAGGCGAGCACCTGCGGGACGACCAGCTCTGTTGGCGCGCCGTCTTTCATCTGCGGACCCCAGAAGGCGAGCTTGGCGTCTTTGGTGGCCTTGATGTGGTCAACCACGTGTTGCGTGGCCACCACTTTGGCGTTCGGGAAGGCTTTGACCAGCGGCTGCAGGCCAAAATAGAAATCCGGATCGCCGGAGGTGATCACAATCTTGTTCAGGGTCTTACCGCTTTGACGAATTTTCTCTACCAGCGCTTCGCCATCCTTCACGCTGAACTGCGCGTCAAACAGCACCGCCTCTTTCGGGCCGGAAACCAGCGTGGAGGAGACCGCGAAAATGCCTTTCTCCTGCGGGTTATAGGTATCAATGCTCAACGGCGCGGCAAAAACAGCCGGAGTGAAAAGCGTGGAAAGCAGGGCAAGGTGAGTGAATTTCATGCTGTTGTCTCTGTTGTTCAGGAATGTCTCTATTGTACGGATATTCGCATTTGCCAGAATTCCTGAAACAGGACATGCTTAGTTTCATAAATCGAGCAAATGGAGCTTATATGGATCGCGTTATCGCCGCTCAGGTCTACAACCGGATATGCGAGCTGGGAAGCTTGAGCGCGGCGGCCCGCGCGCTGGGCATTTCCCGACCGATGGTGAGCCGCTACCTTGAACAAATGGAAAAGTGGGCGGGAACGCGGCTGGTAAACCGCTCCACGCGCAAGCTGACGCTGACCGCGGCAGGGGAAAAGGTGCTGCAAAAAACGCGGACGCTCTCGCAGATTTCGCAGGAAATTGAAGGCCAGTCGGAGAAAGATCTCCCGTCCGGCACGCTGCGGGTGGCCTGCGCGCACTTTACCGCCATGCACCTGATTGCGCCGGTGCTGCCCGGTCTGCTCTCGCGCTATCCGCAGCTGCGCATTGAGCTGGACGTGAATAACCACCCGGTCAGCCTGGTGGGAGAGCGCATCGACGTCGCCGTGCGCATTACGGATAACCCTGAACCCGGCATGATTGCCCGCCGGCTGGGGGAATGTCGCTCGGTTCTTTGCGCCTCTCCGGACTATCTGGCGCAGCACGGTACCCCCGTCAGCCCCGAAGAATTAGCGCAGCACAACTGCCTGCACTACAGCTTTTTCGCCGGGCAGTCCTGGCACTTCCTGACGCCGGAAGGCGAAAGCCTGAGCGTGGCCGTCAGCGGTAACCTGAGCGCCAGCATCTCTTCGCTGCTGATGGACGCGGCGATTAAGCACTGCGGTATCGCCATGCTGCCGGAGCGCGAAGCGTCTGCCGCGCTGGAGCAGGGATTACTGGTGCCGGTACTGGCGGCCCTGGAGCCGAAACCGCTTGCCATCCATGGCATTTATCAGTCCCGTGAATACCAGCCTGCCGCGCTGCGGGTGTTCCTTGACGCGCTGGCGCACCATTTACTCAGTGACTAAGACTCGTCTGTCTTGCCCGCAGAATCCGGACAGCCTTCTATACTTAACCCTTTGTAAGCCAAAAGGAGAGCAAGAATGACTATTCATAAGCACGGTTCGGCACACTGGTCTGGCGACATTAAGCGCGGAAAAGGAACGGTTTCCACCGAGAGCGGCGTTCTCAATCAGCAGCCTTATGGCTTTAACACCCGCTTTGAGGGTGAAAAGGGGACCAACCCGGAAGAGCTGATCGGCGCGGCACATGCGGCCTGTTTTTCGATGGCGCTGTCGCTGATGCTCGGCGAAGCGGGTTATACCGCTGACTCTATTGATACCACTGCGGACGTCTCTCTGGATAAGACCGACGGCGGCTTTGCTATTACGAAGGTTGCCCTGAAAAGCAAGGTGACCGTTCCCGGCATCGCCCCGCAGCAGTTCGACGGTATTATTCAGAAAGCCAAAGCGGGCTGTCCGGTATCGCAGCTCCTGAAGGCTGAGATTACGCTGGACTATAAACTTAACTAAGCCACAGCCGGGTTTACGCCCGGCTACCCTTCAGCGCGGCGGGAAACACCTCCGCCAGCCACGCAATAAACACCTTAAGACGGTGCGTCAGATGCCGGTTCTGAGGGTAAACCACATGAAACGGATAGGCGGCAGGGCGCCAGTCGCTCAGGATCGCCGTCAGCGTACCCGCCTGTAAATACGCGTTTGCCGAATACTCAAATGTCTGCACAATGCCCAGCCCCGCCGCAGCCGCCGCCAGGTGAGCATTACTTTCGTTTACGCCGAGATAATGCGGAATATTGATTTCCAGCGCCTCGCCGTTTTTTCTGAAGCGAAACGGAAATGCCCGCCCGGTGACGGGCGAAAGGTAGCTGATAAGCTTGTGGCCGTTGCACAGCTCCTGCGGATAGGCCGGAACGCCATGGTTTTTCAGGTAACCCGGCGTCGCGCAGGTGACCATTTCGGCGTTGCCAATATGGCGGGCGATGAGGGTCGAGTCGTTCAGCGGGCCGCCGCGGATGACGCAGTCTACGTTACCGCTGATAAGATCCACCGGACGATCGGCTACCCCAAGATCGATGCGGATTTCCGGATAACGCTGCATAAAATCCGGAAGCCGAGGGATAAGAACGTCCCGGGCGGTGGAGCCGCCCACGTCAACCCGCAAATGCCCTTTGGGCGTCGCGCGGGAAACGCGAAACGCGGTGTCGATATCTTCGATATCTATCAAGACCCTGAGCGCTTTTTCATAGTAATCCGCCCCTTCCGGCGTCGCGACCACCCGGCGAGTCGTCCGGTGCAGGAGACGTATTTCAAGATGCGCCTCAAGGGATTTCACCAGCTTGCTCAGGGTGGCGATGGGCATGTTCAGCGAGTCCGCCGCGCGGGTAAAGCTGCCGGTTTCCACCACCCGGGTAAAAGCCCGCATCGCCATGAGCTGGTCCATTAGGCTCTCCTGATTATTTCTGTGTGTGAATAGTCATTTTCATTCTTGCCGGTTTTTCACTAATCCTGCAAGGGCTAAAGTTTGTCCAACGCAAACCCAACAAAAGGTAAATGACATGAACACGACTCTCTCAGGAAAAATCGCACTGGTCACCGGCGGCAGCACCGGCATCGGTCTTGCCACGGCGCAGGAGCTGGCGGCCCAGGGCGCGAAGGTGTACATCACCGGACGACGTCAGGCCGAGCTGGACGCGGCGGTGGCTGAAATCGCTTCAACAGCAGTGGGCATTCGCGCTGACGTGTCAAAACTGGCGGACCTGGACGAGGTCTATGCCCGGATAGCCAAAGAAGAAGGCCGCCTCGATATTCTTTTCGCCAATGCGGGTGGCGGCGATATGCTGCCGCTGGGCGCGATAACCGAAGAGCAGTTTGACCGGATTTTCGGCACCAACGTCCGCGGGGTGCTGTTTACGGTACAGAAGGCGCTGCCGCTGCTGTCCGCCGGATCCTCGATTATTCTGACCGGCTCGACGGTGTCCATTAAGGGGACGGCCAACTTCAGCGTCTACAGTGCCAGCAAAGCCGCCGTGCGCAATTTTGCCCGCTCCTGGGCGCTGGATTTGCAGGGCCGTGGGATCCGCGTCAACGTGGTGAGCCCGGGTCCGATCAAAACCCCTGGTCTCGGCGATCTGGTGCCGGAAGAACATCGTCAGGGGCTGTACGACGCGCTGGCCGCTCAGGTGCCGCTCGGCCGTTTAGGCGCGCCGGGTGAGGTGGGTAAAGCGGTGGCGTTTCTGGCCTCCGACGCGGCCAGCTTTATTAACGCCACCGAGCTGTTTGTGGACGGTGGGATGGCGCAAATTTAACCCACACTGCGCCAGCAGCGGACGTCACGGCCCTCGCGTGAGGGTTGTAACGGCTGGGGACGCTCACACCCCTGCGCGGCCATCGGACAACGGTCGCGGAAGAAACAGCCTTCGGGCAGGCGGCGATTGCCGGGAAGCTCCGTTTTGCGTAAGGCCAGCGTCTCATCCAGCGGTTCACCGGTGCGGGGAACAGAGTCGAGCAGCAGACGGGTGTAAGGATGGCGCGGCTCGCCAAGCACCTGCGCGGCGCTACCCAGCTCCACAATCTGCCCAAGGTACATCACCGCCACGCGGTCGCTCATGTGCCTGACCACCGAGACGTTATGTGAGATCAACACGTAGGTCAGATTACGCTGCTGTTGCAGGGTCACCAGCAGATTGAGGATCTGCGCCTGCACGGAGATATCCAGCGCGCTGGTGGGTTCATCGAGCACGATAATATCCGGATCGGACGAGAGCGCCCGGGCGATGGCAATGCGCTGGCGCTGCCCGCCGGAGAAGGCGTGCGGGAGCCGGTCGAGATATTCCGGGCGAATGCCCACCTGCAGCGCCAGGTTTTCAGCCAGCTGACGGCGCTCGCGCTCGCTGCTGCGCTTTTGTACCCACACCGGCTCGGTGATGATGCGCCAGACCGGCAGGCGCGGGTCGAGCGAGGAGAGCGGATCCTGAAACACCATCTGCATGCCGCCCGCGTGGTGCGTCCGCTGGCAGGCACCGGTGCTGGGCTTAAGCATGCCCATCAGCAGCTGGGCCAGCGTGCTTTTCCCGCAGCCGGACTCCCCGACAATGCCAAGCGTCTCTCCCCGACGGATTTCAAGGTCGAGCCCGTTGAGCGCATGGACCTGTTCCGTCACGCGACCCAGCCAGTTTTTGCGCGCCGCAAAGTTCACGTGCACGCTATCCAGTTCCAGCAGTACATCAGACATGGTGTTTCTCCCGTTGTGGATACCAGCAGGCAGCCTGTTGGCCTTCTGCGCCATGGGGCTGCAGGCGCGGCGTTTCGCTGCATTTCGCCCCGGCGGCAAAGCAGCGTTCGCGGAACGCGCATCCCTGCGGAAGCTGGCTGAGGTTGGGGACCGTGCCGGGGATGGCGGGAAGCGGGGCGCGCGGCTGGCCGTTTTCCGGCGCGCACTGCAGCAGGCCGATGGAATAGGGATGAACAGGCTGATGGATCAGCGTTTGCGTGGCACCGCTCTCGATCACGCTGCCCGCATACATCACGTACACTCTGTCGCAGAGCTGGGACACCACGGCCATATCGTGGCTGATAAACAGCACCGAGGTGCCGCTGGCCCGCGCCTTGTGCTTCAGCAGGCGCAGCACCTGCAGCTGGACGGTGACGTCCAGCGCGGTGGTCGGTTCGTCGGCGATAATCAGCTCCGGCTCGCAGGAGAAGGCAAGGGCGATCATCACCCGCTGGCGCATCCCGCCGGACAGTTCAAACGGATAGCGCGCCATGACCTGTTTCGCGTCCGGGATTTGCATCTCTTCCAGCAGGGTAATCGCCTTCTGCTGTGCCTCATGCCGGGAAAGCGGCTGATGCTGGCGGATCACCTCCACCATCTGTTTGCCAATTCGCCGCGTCGGGTTGAGGGCAGTCATCGGCTCCTGAAAAATCATCGCGACCTTTGCGCCGCGCCACTGGCGAAGCTGCTTCTCGGACGCCGTCAGGACGTTTTCGCCGAGTAACTTCACCTGACCATGATGAATGCGGTAGCTGCCCTCCGGCAGCAGGCGCATGGTGAGCATGGCGGTCACCGACTTCCCCGAACCGGATTCGCCCACCACGCCGACAATTTCACCCCTGCCGATTTCCAGCGAGACGTGGTTCAGCGCGTGGACCTCGCCGCGAAAAATCGGGAAGCTCAGGTGCAGGTCTTCAATCTTGAGTACCGGGTCGGTCATCACTGTTTCCCTCCCGATTTCGGATCCAGCAGATCGCGGATACCGTCGCCAAACAGGTTAAAGCCCACGGCGGTAATCAAAATCGCCGCACCGGGAAACGCGCAGTACCACCACTGGTCCAGGACGTAGTTACGGCCAACGGCCACCATCGCCCCCCATTCGGCGGTGGGCTGCTGCGCCCCCAGGCCAATAAACCCCAGCGTGGCGGCCATCAGGATGGCGCTGCCGATGTCCAGCGACGCCTGCACAATCAGCGGCGGCAGGGCGTTGCGCAGGATATGCCAGCGGATCAAATGCCAGCGGGACGCGCCAAAGGTGCGGGCGGCCTGCACGTAGGTAAACTGGCGCACCACCAGGGTTTGCCCGCGCGCCAGCCGGACGTAAAACGGAATGCGGACAATCGCAATCGCCAGCATGGCGTTAAACAGGCTCGGCCCGAGCGCGGCGGCCAGCGCCATGGTCAGCACCAGGGAGGGAATGGAGAGCATAATGTCCATCATCCGCATGATGATGGCGTCGCCGCGCCCGCCGAGCACGCCGGACAGACAGCCCAGCAGCGAGCCAATGCCGCCCGCAATCACCACCACCGCCAGCCCGGCGGTAATCGACTGCTGGCTGCCCGTCAGCACGCGGCTGAACAGATCGCGGCCCACCTCGTCGGTACCAAACCAGTGCTGCGCAGAAGGCGCCTGCAGGCGGGCGGTCAGATCCAGCGCGTTCGGGTCATGCGGGACTATCCAGGGTGAGGTCACCATCAGGAAGAGCATCGCCATCATAATGACGCCGCCAACGATCGTGAGCGGGCTTTGACGCAGCATCCAGAACAGCTTTGCCCAGTTGATGCGTTGTCTGGCGGTTTTAACCGGGACGGGCGTTTCCTGCGTTAACATCATTCGGCACCTCCGCGCCCGATTCGCGGGTCAATCCACAGGTAAAGCAGATCGACCACCAGATTAACCAGCACGTAGGCCAGCGAAACAACGACGGCAAAGCCCATCACGGCAGGGAAATCGAGCGCCTGAATGGAGGTCACCACCCAGGCGCCCATGCCCGGCCAGGCAAAGACGGTTTCGGTCAGCACGGCGCCGTACAGCAGATCGCCCAGCGCCAGCCCGAGCACGGTAATCGATGGGATCATCGCATTCGGCAGGGCGTAGCGCAGGACGATATACCAGCCGGGCAGGCCGCTGGCGCGCGCGGTGCGGATATAGTCCTCGCTAAGCTGCTCCAGCATCGCGGAACGGACCTGACGCGCCACGATGCCCAGGTGAACAAACGCCAGCGTCAGCGAGGGCAAAATCAGGTGCTGCAGCGCATTGAAAAAGACCTCTCCGTTACCTTCCAGCAGTGCGTCCAGCAGATAAAAGCCGGTGACATGGGCAGGCGGGTCGAGCCAGTCGTCCAGCCTGCCGCCGCCCGGCAGGATCTGCAGGTGCCCGTAGAACAGGACAATGACGCCCAGACCGAGCCAGAAGGCCGGGGTGGAGATCCCGGTCATCGCCATTAAACGCACCAGATGATCCAGCCAGCGGTTGCGGTAAACCGCCGACAAAATCCCCAGCGGCACGCCGATGACCAGCGCCAGTACCAGAGAACAAAAGGCCAGCTCCAGCGTGGCGGGGAAAAAGGCCTTCAGGTCTTCAGCGACCGGACGCCCGGTACGGATGGAGGTGCCTAAATCACCGTGGGCCAGAGCGTCCACATAGCGGCCAAACTGTATATACAGCGGCTGATCCAGCCCTAACTGCTGGCGGATGTTCTGCACGATTTCGTCGCTGGCGCGATCGCCGGCCAGCAGACGGGCCGGATCGCCGGGGATCAGGTGTGAAATAATAAAAGTGATAATACAGACACCGGCCACCACCAGGAGTAACCCCCAGCAGCGCTGGCGCACGATGCTCCAGAACGTCATACACTTTCCCCCGGCGAGAACCGTTATTTACTCATGGTGGCGATGTTGAACACCTGCTCGAGCATTGGATTAAAGGTGAAGCCTTTGACCTCTTTGTTCATCGCCAGCTGGTAGTTCTTCTGGAACAGATAAACGTAGGCCGCCTCGTCGATGACCACCTTTTGCGCCTGCTGGTAATCTTTGGTGCGTTCCGCCTGGTCGGTGGTTTTCAGCGCCGCCTGCAGCAGGGAATCGACCTCTTTGTTCTCATAGAACGACCGGTTGCCC
Organism: Enterobacter sp. SES19; assembly: GCF_011765665.1. Classification (NCBI taxonomy): domain Bacteria; kingdom Pseudomonadati; phylum Pseudomonadota; class Gammaproteobacteria; order Enterobacterales; family Enterobacteriaceae; genus Enterobacter; species Enterobacter sp. SES19. The sequence continues at coordinate 2,483,419 of NZ_CP050320.1, read as the reverse complement.
GGCAGCCCTTTTTTGTCCGATTCGAACCAGTAGTTCATGAACATGTACGGGTCGGCAAAGTCCGGGCTCCAGTTGCCGATGGCAATGTCGTAATCGCCTTTTCCGACGCGGTCGCGCATGGTGGCGTTGGCCAGTTTTTCCAGCTTGACGTTAATGCCGATCTTGCCAAGGCTGGCCTGCGTCGAGAGGGCGATAGGCTCCCAGTTCGGATCGTTGTCCGAGTAGAGGAAGGTCAGGCTGGCGGGCTTATCTTTGACCTTCTCCAGCGCCGCTTTAGCTTTGGCCTCATCGAAGCTGTACTGCATTGCCGTGGCGTCAAAGCCCCACATGCCTTCCGGGATCGGGCCGCGCATCTGCTTGCCGTTGCCGCTCAGAATGCCTTTCACCATCCCCTGATAGTCCGTCGCCCAGGAGACCGCGCGGCGTAAATCGACCTGGTTGAGCGGCGCTTTGCTGTTGTTGAGATAGAGGTAAGTCACGCGCAGGGACGGGTATTCGGCGACGGCCACTTTCCCTTCCTGCTTCAGGGCCGCAAGCTGATCGACCGGAAGTGAGTCGGCAATGTCCAGGTCACCGCGGGAAAGCTGCAGACGACGCGATGCGCTCTCACCGATAATTTTTACCGAGACGCGCTTGAAGTGTGGCTTCTCACCCTGCCAGTGGGGGTTTGGCACCAGCACCAGCTGCTGGCCTTTCTGCCAGCTCTTCAGCATAAACGGTCCGGAGCCGGCGGTGTTTTGCGCCAGATAGCCGCGCGCATCGTCCGCGGCATTGGCCTTCAGCACCGTCGGGTTAATGATGGAGGCGCCGTCGTTCGCCAGGGTGTAGAGGAAAGGCGCGAACGGCTGGCTGAGGGTGAACTTCACCGTATGCTCATCAACGGCATCAATTTTCAGATCTTTCGGGAAGGCTTCGGACGGCCCCTGGCTGAGCTTCAGCAGGCGCTCAAAGGAGAGTTTGACCGCCTCGGCGGTGACCGGTGTGCCGTCGGAGAATTTGGCGTTATCCGCCAGGGTGAAGGTCCACTCTTTCTGGTCGTCGGAGGCTTTCCAGCCCGTCGACAGATCGCCTTCCACCTCGGTAGAGCCTGGCTTGTACTTGACCAGACGCTGGTAGGACGGATAGGTGACGGTCCAGTCGTTGTTATCAATGGTGATGGCCGGATCGAGCGTTTGTGGGTCAGCGGCTTTGCCGATCGCCAGCATGTCTTTCGGGACGGCAGCCAGCGCCAGCGGGGCACTCAGGGCCAGCGTGGCGGCGATCAGCGTCGAGATAAGCGATGTTTTCATGGCAGTGCTCCAGGTTTAAAGAGGGGTGTGCGTCAGTGGAAAACAGGCAAAACGGTCGTCAAGCAGCGGGTAGCTGGCGGCATTCGGCAGTTCAAAGTGCCACCATTCGCTGCTGATACCCACAAAACCGCCGCCAAACATGATGGCGTTCAACAGCAGACGGTTGCGCTGGGCGTGCGGCGGCACGGAGGGGTGATACGGATGCGATCGGTCATGCATTTCATCAAAACCGGCCCCCATATCCAGCACGGCGTTATGTTCATCCATCAGGGTCACGTCGATGGCCGTGCCGCGGCTGTGATTGGAGCCAATCGCCACGTCGACCACGTATTCCGGGTTCGGACAGGCATCCCACAGCTGGGCCTGCGCCTGCTGCGGCCGATAGGCGTCGTAGACCACCAGCTTCAGACCGGCCAGCGAGGCAATGCTGATGGCTTTTGCCAGGGCGGTGGCCGCGTCGGTATGCAGCAGGCACAGCGCCTCCTGATAGATCGGGCGGCCGGTGATGTTGTCGGCGGTGGCGTACTTCAGATCGATATGCAGCGTGGGAAACGTCTTCGCCACATCAATCAGTTCACTCTCTTCGGGCATAGCTCCGCTCCTTTAGCGTTCGAATTGACCAAACTCTTGTTGTAATTGTCGGTTTACCGCCAGACGCGCCGGGAGCGCCTCACCCAGCGCTTCCACCACGCCCGACAGCAGCAGGTTGAACAGACAGCTCACGGGGGCAAGTGAATCCCAGAAATGACCGGTATCGGTTTTCACCTGCAGTAAATCAATCGGGTAATCCCGCGCCCACGGGCACCAGATGTCGGTGATTAAGGCCAGCGGAATGCCTTTCTCGCTCGCGACACGGCAGTACTGGCGGGCCATCGTGGAGTAGGTGCGCGTGTCGGTCAGCACGACATAAGGGTGTGAAAACCCCGAGTTCAGCGATTCAACCCAGCTGCCGGAAGCGCCCTCCGAATAGCTCACGCGCGGACGGAGGTACTCAAGGTGGCTGAAGAAGGCATTGGCAATCCCGCGCGTGGACTGGATCCCCAGCACAAAAACCGCGTCCGCGTGGGCGAGGTTGTGCACCACCTGACGAAAGGCATCCGTTTGTGCCAGCTGGTACACCTGCGTGATGGCATCCACCTCCAGCGACAGAGCATGCTGAAGGCGGTTGGGCAGGGGGCGCTGCTGCTGCCAGGAGTCGAGGCGCTCGTTCATGCCCCAGGGCTGGTACGGATCGCGCAGGCTCTTTTTGGCATCCTCCAGGTTGCGATACCCCAGCTTGCGCAGGAAGCGTCCGACGGTAATTCCGCTGGTCCCGCTTGCCAGCCCGACGCTCTCCGCCGTTTCAAACGGGATTTGCGCGGCGTGCGCCAGCAGCCAGCTCCCGACCCGCTTTTCGCTGGGTGTCAGCTGGCTGAAGGTCGCTTCGATACGGCTCAACATCTCAGGTTTCGTCGTCATACCGCCTCGCTGTTAACAGGCTGTCAATGGCCGAAATTGTGTTACCTGGTTAACAATGCATGACGCGTGCCATGTTCACAGGAGGGCGAAAACCCGCTGCGCAGTAAACTTCATGCAATATTTGGTTAACCAATGATCAACATTTGTGCAGCGTAGTTCACTTTTGGTGCACTGGCTGACCGGACAGGTATGAATTTGGTGAATACGTCAGCCTGTTCACATTTTTGATAAGATAGAAGCACTGAGAACATAAAAGGGATCCCTCATGGCGAATTTGCCCTGGCGAGTCAGCGTGCGCCTGATCGCGCTTGCAAAGAAAACAGGAATGGTCGTGGGGATCGTTCTGGTCGTTCTGCTGGCGGTGCGGGTGTATCTCTCGCAGCAGGGGCCGGAACTGCATCTCTGGCATACCTGGCGGGCCGATGAGATGTCCGTGCGCGAGCTGGATAACGCCGACTTTGCCGGGTACCTCGCGCGGGAAAAGGCGATTTTCACCGATCTGGATAACGCGGTGACGGCGAAAACAGCGGGCGAGGAACAAACCCCGTTAAACCGCTATTACCGTCATAGCCTGGTGTGGCCCGGTCAGTTTGCCCCCGATGCCAACCGCTCCTTTGTGCTGATGCCAGCCGGCAAGCCCCGCGGCGCGGTGGTGCTACTGCACGGGTTGACGGATTCGCCATACAGCGTCAGGCGCCTTGCCGTGAACTATCAGCAGCACGGCTTTGTGGCCGTTGTCCCGCGTCTTCCCGGACACGGCACCGCGCCCGGCGCGCTGACGGATGTTGACTGGGAAATGTGGCTGGCGGCCACGCGCCTTGCCGTACGGGAAGCCACGCGCCTGGCGGGTGATGCTGTGCCTCTGCATCTGGTGGGCTACTCCAACGGCGGGGCGCTGGCGATGAAATATGCCCTCGATGCGCTGGACGCGCCAGCGCTGCGTAAACCGCAGCAGGTGATCCTGCTCTCACCGATGATTGGCGTGACGGCCTTTGCGCGGTTCGCCGGTTTTGCCGGGCTACCGGCGCTGCTGCCGCCGTTTGCCAAAGCGGCCTGGCTGAATATCTCCCCGGAATATAATCCGTATAAATACAACTCTTTCCCGGTGAACGCCGCCCGCCAGTCGTGGCTGCTGACGAAGGCCCTGCAGGAGCAAATTGGCCGCGCGGCGCGGGAGCAACGGCTGGCGCAGCTCCCGCCGGTTCTGGCGTTCCAGTCGGTGATGGATTCTACGGTCAGCACTCGCGCGGTGGTCAGCGGCCTGTTTGACCAGCTTCCGGCAAACGGCAGCGAGCTGGTGATGTTCGATATCAACCAGGCGGCGAGCTTCCGTCCGCTCTTTAAACCGTCATCATGGACGGCCACCACGGCGCTGCTGCCGGTTGCGCAGAGACGTTACGGTGTCACGGTTATCACCAATGCGGACGAGCACAGTTTCTCGGCGGTAGCGAAAACAACTCCGGCAGGCAGCACCCGCGAGACGGTCGTGCCGCTTACGCAGGCCTGGCCGCAGGATGTCTATTCCCTGTCGCACGTTGCCGTGCCGTTCCCGCCGGATGACGATCTCTATGGTCGCGAGCCTGGGGTGAAAAACCGCTATGGCATCAGCCTGGGGACGATTGCGCTCTGGGGCGAAACGTCCGTATTGAGCGTTGGAAAAGAGGCGCTGATGCGGGTCACCTCGAACCCGTTTTACGACTACATGCAGGAGAGGATTAACAGCCGGATCGGGGACGCGAAAAAGTAACGTTCCCCTGTAGCGTGAATATGTTAGGTCGCATTGATTAAGTATGTTACATAGTAGCTTCAAGGCACCTCTCTCTCATCGGAACCCACTTTTGTGCTGACGACTCTGATCTACCGAAGCCAGTTGAATTTATCCCGCCCGTCCACCGAACTGCGGGAGCTGGTGGATCGCGCCAGGGGCCGCAACACAAAACTGGATATCACCGGCGTCCTCCTGGCAAAAGGGAATGACGTTCTGCAAATCCTCGAAGGGTCGGAAGAGAGTGTGGTCAAACTGTTCCACACCATCCGTGAGGACAAGCGGCACAGCGGGGTGGTTGAACTGATGCGGGATTATGGCCCGCGCAGACGATTCGAAAACGTCGGGATGCTGCTGTTCGATCTGCAGACGCAGTCGCCGAAAGAGGTGCTGCAGTCGGTCCTGCATTACAGCAAGCTGGACAGCTATCTCACCTCTGACGATCGGGTGTTCAAATTTATTCAGACGTTTATCATGGGCAAACGTCCGGCCCCATCGGGCGCGCGCTACACCCCTGAAAAATGGACGCTTTCACCCGAGGCGTTACCCTTTGGCGAACATCTGGGCCTGTTTACCGGACAAGCCTGCCAGTTTGCGCTGCAGCCTATTGTCGAGCCCTCGGAAGGGAAGATCAGCTCCCTTGAGGCGCTTATCCGCGGCAACGACGGCGGCAGCCCGGAGCATTTCTTCAGCAGTGTCGATCCGGACAACATTTACGAAGTCGATCTCCAGACAAAAGCCTATGCCTTTGCGCTGGCGGAAAAGCTGGGCATTGGCAGCCATAAAATCGCGGTAAACCTGCTGCCCATGTCGCTGGTGAATGTCCCTGGCGCAGTGGAATTTCTGGTCGATCAGATTAAAAAACATGGCCTTCAGCCGGAGCAGGTGGTCATTGAAGTCACTGAAAACGAGATGATCTCCGGGTTCAACCAGTTTAACAGTGCCATCAAGCAGCTTCGCGGTGAGGGGATTGGCCTGGCGATCGATGATTTTGGCTCGGGCTATGCCGGACTTTCGCTGCTGACCCGGTTCCAGCCGGATAAAATTAAAATCGACCGGGAAATTGTCAGCAACATTCACCTCAGCGGCCCGAAGCAGGCGATTGTGCGCTCCATCATCAGCTGCTGCTCCGATCTTGAAATTACCCTGGTGGCGGAAGGTATCGAGAAAATTGAGGAATGGTGCTGGCTCGAATCTGCCGGGATCCGCCGCTTTCAGGGATTCCTGTTTGCCCGGCCGCAGCTGAATGGCGTCGGCGATATCCACTGGCCGCATCTGGCGCGTTAAGTCAAATTTCCCTCCCGTTATTTCCCCTTAGCCCGGCCTGTGCTTAAATAGCTAAAACGGTTTAACATAGTTTAGCTGCGAGGATCACATGAAGAAAATCTGGGTACTTGGCGATGCGGTAGTGGATTTGCTGCCCGATGGAGAAGGTCGATTACTGCAGTGTCCCGGCGGCGCGCCGGCGAACGTCGCGGTCGGTATTGCCCGGCTGGGCGGCCAGAGCGCCTTTATCGGCAGGGTTGGCGACGATCCTTTCGGGCGCTTTATGGCGAAAACGCTCGCTGACGAGCGGGTTGACGTGACGTGGATGCGCCTTGACCCGGCGCACCGCACCTCAACGGTGGTGGTCGATTTGGACGACCACGGCGAGCGATCGTTTACCTTCATGGTGCGCCCGAGCGCCGATCTGTTTCTGGAATCTGCCGATCTGCCGACGTTCAGCGCCGGGGAGTGGCTGCACGTCTGCTCCATCGCCTTAAGCTCCGAGCCGAGCCGTTCTGCGACCTTTCAGGCGATGGCCGCCATCCGGGAGGCGGGCGGTTACGTCAGTTTCGACCCCAATATTCGCCCGGACCTCTGGCAGGATGAGAACGAACTGCGTCGCTGCCTGGATCAGGCCCTGCAGAGTGCAGACGTGGTGAAACTCTCTGTCGAAGAGCTGGCGTTTTTAACCGGAGATGTGCAGGTAAACGTCGGTCTGGACACGCTGATGGCGCGCTGCCCGGCGCGTCTGGTGCTGGTCACCCAGGGTAAAGAGGGGGTGATCGCCTGGCATGAGGGCACTGTGAAACATTATCCGGCCACCCCCGTTCAGTGTGTCGATACAACCGGCGCGGGCGACGCCTTCGTCGCGGGGCTGCTCTACGGCCTGGCCGACGGTCAGGCACTGCCTCCGGTTATCGAGCTCGCCCAGCGCTGCGGCGCGCTGGCCACCACGGCCAAAGGGGCGATGACCGCGTTGCCCTGGCAGCACGACCTGTAATTTCTCCTCTCCTGGCCGCCATCCGGCGGCCTGAATTGTCGCCTCGATCACACTTACTAAATCGGTTTAGCAAAAAAGATTGCCGATCCAAAATCCAGAGGTTTAGTATCAGCAACCTAAACCGGTTTAGCAATTTAGCACGTTTAATGACTTCTTTTAGGGATGCGACAAAATGTATAAAAAACGCAGACTTGCCGTGATGATAGGCATGCTGGCCGGAAGTACCTCTGTTTTTGCCCAAACGGATATGACAAGTATCGAAGCGCGTCTTGCCGCAATGGAGCAGCGCCTCCAGGCGGCGGAAACGCGTGCGCAGGTGGCTGAGAAGCGCGCCACCGATGCAGAACAAAAAACGCAGCAGTTGGTTGCAGCCCAGCAGCAGGCGCAAACGACGACCCAGGAGGTGGCGCAGCGCACCACCGCGCTGGAGAAGAAGGCGGATCAGACCGGCGGGTTTGAGTTCCACGGCTATGCTCGTTCTGGCCTCCTGATGAACGATGCGGCTTCCAGCAGCAAAAGCGGTCCTTATCTGACCCCGGCCGGTGAAACCGGCGGTGCGGTAGGGCGTCTGGGTAACGAAGCCGATACCTACGTGGAGCTAAATCTGGAGCACAAGCAAACCCTGGACAACGGGGCGACCACACGCTTTAAAGCGATGCTGGCCGACGGTCAGAGAACCTATAACGACTGGTCAGCTGATACCAGCGATCTCAATATTCGCCAGGCTTTCGCGGAGCTGGGCAACCTGCCTGATTTTACCGGCGCGCTGAAGGGCAGCACCTTCTGGGCGGGTAAACGCTTTGACCGCGACAACTTTGACATTCACTGGCTGGATTCCGACGTGGTGTTCCTCGCCGGTACCGGCGGCGGCGTCTATGACGTGAAGTGGAACGATTCGCTGCGCAGCAACTTCTCGATTTATGGCCGCAACTTCGGCAGCGTGGAGCAGACCGACAACAACGTTCAGAACTATATCCTCAGCATGAACCACTTCGCCGGCCCGTTCCAGCTGATGGTGAGCGGCCTGCGGGCGAAAGATAACGACGACCGTAAAGATACCAATGGCGATCTCATCAAAACGGATGCCGCCAATACCGGCGTTCATGCCCTGGTGGGTTTGCATAATGATAGCTTCTACGGCCTGCGCGAAGGGACCGTCAAAACGGCGCTGCTTTATGGTCACGGGCTGGGTGCGGAGGTGAAAAGCATCGGCTCCGACGGCGCGCTGCTGTCTGAGGCGGATACCTGGCGCTTCGCAAGTTACGGTGTCACGCCGATCGGCGGTGGCTGGAGCGTTGCGCCAGCCGTACTGGCACAGAGCAGTAAAGATCGCTACGTCAAGGGCGATAGCTATGAGTGGGTAACGCTCAACACTCGCCTGATTAAAGAGGTGACGCAGAACTTCGCGCTGGCGTTTGAGGGAAGCTATCAGTACATGGATTTAAATCCTGAAGGTTATAAGGACCGCAACGCCGTGAACGGCAGTTTCTACAAGCTGACCTTTGCGCCAACGTTAAAAGCGAGCAAAATCGGCGATTTCTTCAGCCGTCCGGAGCTGCGCCTGTTTGCCACCTGGATGGACTGGAGCAGCAAACTGGATCATTACGCCAGCGATGATGCCTTTGGCAGCAGCGGCTTCAACGCCGGCGGGGAATGGAACTTTGGGGTCCAGATGGAAACCTGGTTTTAACCCATCACGCTCCCGCCTGGCGGGAGCGTTTCGCACATCATAAAAAAGAAGTCAGGCAGAGGTATCTATGGATTTTAATCAAATCGCCCGCGAGCTTATTCCACTGCTCGGTGGCAAGGAAAATATCGCCAGCGCGGCGCACTGCGCAACGCGTCTTCGTCTGGTGCTGGTCGATGACGCGCTGGCGGATCAGCAGGCTATCGGCAAGGTCGACGGCGTGAAAGGCTGCTTCCGTAACGCCGGGCAGATGCAGGTGATTTTTGGCACGGGCGTGGTTAACAAGGTGTACGCCGCGTTTATTCAGGCGGCGGGGATCAGCGAATCCAGCAAATCGGAAGCCGCGGACCTGGCGGCGCGCAAGCTCAACCCGTTCCAGCGCATTGCCCGTCTGCTCTCCAACATCTTTGTGCCGATCATTCCCGCGATTGTGGCATCCGGTCTGCTGATGGGTCTGCTCGGCATGGTGAAAACCTACGGCTGGGTCAATGCGGATAACGCCATCTACATCATGCTGGACATGTGCAGCTCGGCGGCGTTTATCATTCTGCCTATTCTGATTGGCTTTACCGCCGCGCGCGAATTTGGGGGTAACCCGTACCTCGGCGCGACGCTGGGCGGGATTCTGACCCACCCGGCGCTGACCAACGCCTGGGGCGTGGCCTCTGGTTTCCACACCATGAACTTCTTCGGCCTTGAGATCGCGATGATTGGCTATCAGGGCACGGTATTCCCGGTGTTGCTGGCCGTCTGGTTTATGAGCATCGTGGAGAAAAACCTGCGCCGCGCGATCCCGGATGCGTTAGACCTGATCCTGACGCCGTTCCTCACCGTCGTTATCTCCGGATTTATCGCCTTGCTGATTATCGGTCCGGCGGGGCGCGCCTTAGGGGATGGCATCTCCTTCGTTCTGAGCACGCTGATCGCCCACGCGGGCTGGCTGGCCGGGCTGCTGTTCGGCGGGCTTTACTCGGTGATTGTGATCACCGGTATTCACCACAGTTTCCACGCGATTGAAGCCGGGCTGCTGGGTAACCCGTCGATTGGCGTTAACTTCCTGCTGCCTATCTGGGCCATGGCGAACGTGGCGCAGGGTGGCGCCTGTCTGGCTGTGTGGTTCAAAACCAAAGATGCCAAAATCAAAGCCATTACCTTACCGTCGGCGTTTTCTGCGATGCTGGGCATCACCGAAGCGGCCATTTTTGGTATCAACCTGCGCTTCGTTAAGCCGTTTATCGCCGCGTTGATTGGCGGCGCGGTGGGCGGGGCCTGGGTGGTCTCGGTTCATGTCTACATGACCGCCGTTGGGTTGACCGCCATTCCGGGCATGGCCATCGTGCAGGCCAGCTCGCTGCTCAACTATATTATCGGCATGGTGATTGCCTTCGGCGTGGCGTTTACCGTCTCACTGCTGCTGAAATATAAAACGGACTCTGAATAATGACGTTGCCTTCCCGCTGGCCTGCGATCCTGCAGGCCGTTATGAAAGGTCAGCCACGGGCGCTGGCGGATAGCCACTATCCGCAGTGGCACCCCGCGCCGGTGACGGGGCTGATGAACGACCCGAACGGGTTTATCTGGTTTGCCGGCCGCTACCATCTGTTCTATCAGTGGAACCCGCTGGACTGCGAGCATCGCTTTAAATGCTGGGGGCACTGGAGCTCTGCGGACCTGGTGCACTGGCGGCATGAGCCGCTGGCGCTGATGCCTGACGAAGCGTATGACCGCAACGGCTGCTACTCCGGTAGCGCCGTGGATAACCAGGGTGTTCTGACCCTGTGCTACACCGGAAACGTTAAGTTCGATGACGGCAGCCGCACGGCCTGGCAGTGCCTGGCCGTGGAACAGCCGGACGGAACCTTTACGAAGCTGGGGCCGGTGTTGGCGCTGCCGGAAGGCTACACCGGCCACGTGCGCGACCCGAAGGTGTGGCAACACGACGGGGAGTGGTACATGGTGCTCGGCGCGCAGGATGTGCAAAAGCGCGGCAAGGTGCTGCTGTTTAAATCAGCCGATTTGCACGGCTGGACGTCCTGCGGGGAGATCGCCGGTCACGGGGTTAACGGCCTGACGGACGCGGGGTATATGTGGGAGTGTCCGGACCTGTTTGCCCTCGACGGAACGCACGTCCTGATCAGCTGCCCACAGGGGCTGGCGCGCGAGCCGCATCGCTATCTCAACACCTATCCGGCCACCTGGATGAGCGGGGCGTTTGACTATGCCAGCACCGCATTCGATCACGGCGAGCTGCACGAGCTGGACGCGGGGTTTGAGTTTTACGCGCCGCAAACCACGCTGGCGGAAGATGGACGCCGCATTCTGATCGGCTGGATGGGCGTACCGGACGGGGAAGAGATGCTTCAGCCAACCCGGGCGCACGGCTGGATGCACCAGATGACCTGCCCGCGCGAATTACGCTATCGCGACGGCAGGCTCTGGCAGACCCCGGCGCGCGAGCTGACGGCGCTGCGTGAAGATGAGCAGCTCTGGCAGGGGCACGCCAGCGACGCGCCAGACCTGGACGCGACGCGCCTGGAGTTTGAGCTGGGCGCATCGCATGTGAATGTCGATTTTGGCGGTGCGCTGCGTCTCACGCTCGATGAGCAGGGTATACGCCTGGAACGCGCGAGTCTGAAAACCGGTGAAACGCTGACCCGCTACTGGCAGGGCGACGTCCGTCATTTGCGCGTTCTGTGCGACCGTTCCAGCGTTGAAATTTTCATCAATCACGGTGAAGGGGTGATGAGCAGCCGCTATTTTCCTGACCATCCGACCCGGGTGCGATTCGAAGGTGCGTCCGATATCACATTACGCTACTGGTCGCTGCGCGCCTGCATGATAGAATGAGGGTTTTGGCAGCCGGATCTAAGTCGTTGTGAGAAAAACAAAACGCGTCACCATTAAAGACATCGCGGAGCTGGCGGGTGTGTCAAAAGCCACCGCCAGCCTGGTCCTGAACGGGCGCAGCAAAGAGCTACGCGTGGCGGAAGAGACGCGCGAGCGCGTGCTGGCGATTGCAAAAGAGCACCACTATCAGCCCAGCATTCACGCCCGGTCGCTGCGGGATAACCGCAGCCACACCATTGGTCTGGTGGTCCCGGAGATCACCAACTACGGTTTTGCCGTTTTTTCTCATGAGCTGGAAACGCTGTGCCGCGAGGCGGGCGTTCAGCTGCTGATCTCCTGCAGCGATGAAAACCCGGGGCAGGAGACGGTGGTGGTGAACAACATGGTGGCGCGTCAGGTGGACGGGCTGATTGTAGCCTCCAGCATGCTTAATGATGCGGACTACCACAAGCTGAGCGAGCAGCTGCCCGTTGTCCTGTTTGACCGCCACATCAACGACAGCGCGCTGCCGCTGGTGATCACCGATTCGATTACCCCGACGACCGAACTGGTGGCGGACATTGCGCGCCAGCATCCTGATGAGTTCTACTTTCTCGGCGGCCAGCCCCGCCTGTCGCCCACGCGCGACCGTCTGGAAGGGTTTAAGCAAGGGCTGCGTGAGGCCGGTGTGGAACTGCGCCCCGAGTGGATCATTCACGGCAACTATCACCCGAGCTCCGGGTACGAGATGTTTGCTGAACTCTGCGCACGCCTGGGGCGTCCGCCGAAAGCGCTCTTCGCCGCCGCCTGCGGGCTGCTGGAAGGGGTGCTGCGCTATATGGGCCAGCATAACCTGCTGCAGAGCGATATCAGGTTAGCCAGTTTTGACGATCACTATCTCTACGATTCGCTGACGATCCCGGTGGATACCATCCGCCAGGATAATCGCCAGCTGGCGTGGCACTGCTTTGATTTGATTAGCAAATTGATCGAGGGGGAGACCCCGGAACCGTTGCAACGCAAGCTGTCTGCCACCCTGCAGCGGCGCTATAAGTGAGCAATATAGCCCGGACCGATACATCAATAACTTTAATTAATTTAAGTTTTGGAAGCGCCGATAACCATAAGGAATAATTCTCCTTGAGGTATTGGTTTATGTCGTTGAAAAAGTCGTCCCTGATTGTCCTGTTCTCGCTGCTTTTCTTCTTTGTTGTCAGCACCGTCACCAGCGTTGGCCTCATCATTAAAAGTAATAATTCGCTGGATAACGTCAACAAAGAGATCCAGGTTGTGCTGTCCATTATTGACCCGATCAACCATAGCCGTACGCTGCGCGTGCGGGTGATGGAGTATGTGAAGATGGTGGAAGCGGGCAACGCGGCGGACGGCGCTGCAAAGCTTACCGCCGTGAAAGAGGCGCTGACCAAAGCGGACCACGCCTTTGCGGCCTTTATGGCGTCGCCGCGCCTGAGCGATGAAGCGCCGCTGGTCACTGCCTATCAGGACGCCTGGCAAAACTACCGCAACCAGGGGCTGGCGCCGCTGATCGATGCCGCCGAGGCGCACGATGTCGCCAAATTTAACGCGCTGATCCCGGAAGTCTCCCGCCTCGACCGCCAGTACGAGATCGTTCTCGACCAGGTCCTTTCCGTCCACCAGAAATACGCCAAAAGCCTGAACGAAGATGCGAGCAGTAACTTCGTCTCTGGCCTGGCGATCATTGCCGCTATCGCCAGCCTGTTTGTGGTGGTGATTGTCGCCGTCAGCCTGCTGATGAAGCGCTTTGTCTTTGCGCCGGTCAACCTGGCGCGCGAGCACTGCAGCCAGATTGCGGCAGGCAAGCTGGACATTCCGGTGCCGGTGAAGGGGAGTACAGGCAACGAAATCGACCACCTGATGGGCTCGATGGAGCAGATGCGTCAGGCGCTGCTGGCGACCATCGCCCAGGTGCGCGATGCGAGCCATACCGTAACGCACGCAGCCCAGGAGATTGCCTCCGGTAATATCGACCTGGCGTCACGCACCGAGCAGCAGGCTTCGGCGTTAACCCAGACGGCGGCCAGCATGGAAGAGCTGAGCGCGACGGTGGCGAACAATACCGATAACGTGTATCAGGCCGGTAAGCTGGTGCAGGACGCTGTGAAAAATGCCCACACCGGTGAAGCGGTGACCCGTGAAGTGATCGACACAATGAATACCATCGCGGCGAACTCGAAGCGCATTGAAGACATTACCAGCGTGATTAACAGCATCGCCTTCCAGACCAACATCCTGGCGCTGAACGCGGCGGTTGAAGCGGCGCGCGCCGGTACGCAGGGCCGCGGCTTTGCGGTCGTGGCCAGTGAAGTCCGCACCCTGGCGCAGAAAAGCGCGGTGGCGGCCAAGGACATCGAAAGCCTGATTGCCCAGTCGGTCTCCAGCGTGAAAAACGGTGCGGAGCTGGTGAGCCGCTCGGGCGAGGTGATTGACTCGATCATTTCATCGGTGAATAAAGTGAATACGCTGATGGAGCAGATCTCCGTCGCCTCCGAAGAGCAAAGCCGCGGGATCAGCCAGGTTGGGCAGGCGGTGACCGAGATGGACGGCGTGACGCAGCAGAACGCCGCGCTGGTGCAGCAGTCCGCCGCGGCAGCGGCCTCGCTGGAAGAGCAGGCGCAGCAGCTTTCACGGAGTATTTCGAGTTTTAGTTTGCCGGTGCAGGCTTGATGGTATGAAGGAGGCTCCTGGGGGAGCCTTTTTTGTATCTGGTGTAACCCTTTCTGTATAATTCAGGACGTCTCTACAGGCAGCACGAATCTACTAGTAATTATCGCCAGGGAAAATTATGTTAATTATTTTTAGTGGGCTACCCGGCAGTGGTAAAAGCACTATTGCAAAAATCGTTACTCAAAGGCTGGGGGCTGTTTATCTGCGGGTTGATACCGTTGAGCAGGCCATTCGGTCGGTCTCGGAACCTGGTCAAAAAATTGGACCGGAGGGATATTTTGCCATCTATGGTTTAGCAAGTGAGAATCTTAAGCTGGGCTCCACCGTTGTGACCGATTCCGTTAATGATATTAACCTTGTGCGAGATGCTTTCCGCAATATTGCTCTGTCGTTGAATGTCCCTTTCCTGGAAGTTGAAATTGTCTGCTCAGACGAAAAAGAACATCGTTATCGCGTAGAGAACAGAGTCTCTGATATCCCAGGGCTCATGCCTCCTGACTGGGAACAGGTAAAAAACCGTGAGTACGAACCCTGGGGGAGAGAACATCTCATATTGGACACAGCCGTTTTATCAGCGGCAGAGTGTGCAGATAAAATCCTGGAAATAAGGCATAAGATTGCGCTTAACTGGTCTTAAACGATGGACAAGCGCCTGCAATGGCTTAACTGCTTTGAGGATTCGCCTGAATTCAGCATAATTGGCTTCAGGAAATAAAAAGCTTCGTTTTTTACCGGCAACGTAAACCGCAGCGCAATCAGAAATCGGAACCGCGCATTGGAAGAATTAATTCTCAACATGAATTGAGGGGCAACATCGAAAATGGGAAAGCGCAAGAGTGCTCTTATTTATGTCCTGACCGTAATTATATTTTTGCTTATTATCCCTGAGATCATTCTGCGTGTATGCACGTCCGAGCAACTCGGCCGTATCAGCGACTTCACTAGTTTAGGTGGCTTGTTAAATCCACTATTATCCTTGCTCATCTTCCTGGCATTGTTTTCAATCATACTGGCCGTCATTGCTATCGCATTGGTTAAGCGAATTCTTCATAAGCAGTGATTTGCCTGCAAGCGACGCATAGCATCCGCCAGCCGTTACCGCTATGAGTGCAAATTCGGCAGCACAAAAAAATTTATATTCATCCCAGCAATATTTCCCTTCCTCATCCGTCTACCTCATCACAAGCCATAATCAGTTACTGTAAACGAGGTAAACACCATGAGAGATTTTGAACTGCACGGCAGAGGTCACGGACGCGGATTTGGTCGCCACCGTATGGGCAAGGGGTTAGTCATCGGCGCGGTGATTTTCATCGTGCTCGGCCTGCTGGTGATGACCCTGTGGAACGCCTTGCTCCCGGCCATCCTCGGCGTTAAGGCCATCGGATTCTGGCAGGCGCTGGGCATTCTGGTGCTGAGCCGCATTCTGTTCGGTGGGCTGGGGTTCCGCCCGGGGATGTTTGGCGCGCACCGCCGGATGCACGAACGCTGGATGAACATGACGCCCGAGCAGCGCGAGGCGTTTATTCAGCAGCGCCGCGAAGGGTTCGGTCGCCACGGCCGCGGCCACTGCGGCTGGCATGGTCATCGTGACGAAAAACGCGATGACGCCACGCCAAAAGCGCCGGACGCAGAGTGAGCGAGATGAAAGCCGGGGAGGCGGGCGGATCCATGCTGATGTCGGCGCTCAACGCCTGTCGCGCCCGGCTGAAAGCCTTCATTCGCGGGCGGACGTCCGTCCGCGATGATGCCGACGACATTTTGCAGGAAGTGACGTATCAGCTGATGAAAGTGGAGCAGCCGGTCGAAAACGTCGCCGCCTGGCTGTTCCGCGCGGCGCGTAACGAGATGACCGACCGGGCGCGTAAAAAGCGCGAGGTGTCGCTCTCCGGCTATTTTACGGGCGAAGATGACGACGGTTTTCCGGAAGACGAGCTGGCCGAAACCCTGTTCGGCGTACCGCACACGCCGGAGGAGGAGTACCTCAAGACGCTGCTATGGGAAGAGCTGGGGCAGGCGCTGTCTGAACTTCCTCCGCCGCAGCGGGAGGCGTTTGAAAAGACCGAGCTCCACGGCTACAGCATTAAAATGCTGGCAGAGGAGACCGGCGCCAGCGAACAGGCGCTGTTATCCCGCAAGCACAAGGCGGTGCTGTTTCTGCGCACGCGGCTGCGGGACGTCTATGACGCGCTGACGGGCGAATAGCGGCGACAGACAAAACCTTACACTTCCGGCACTTGTAGATTCATCACTATCGTTTATGATCGGGGCGTCTTGTCACTCTGGAATGTTATGCGCAACCGTCAGCTCCTCGGAAAATGGCTTTTGATTATCACCTGTCTCGCGATGGCGCTTTGCCTCGTGCAGCGTGCGGTGATGCTCAACCATTTTTTACAGGGACTGGATCCGCAGATTTCACTGAGTGCAGATGCCCCGGCTCAAACCAGCAGCACTGAACAACCCGGCCCGTCGCCGTGTCAGCTCGGCGCGCACTCGCTGCTTTGCGCCCAGCCGCTGTTCTTCGACGGTGCATTACCGGCCATTATTATCTTCTTCGCGCTGCTGCAGCTGTTGACGCAAGGGCGGGCATTGGCTCCCGTGGAACAGCCCGTTCAGGCGCCGCCTCCCCGAATACACCTTAAAAACTGCGTTTTCCGTGAATGAAAAACATCGTCATCACACGATAATTTTTCACTGTTCACGGAGTACAACATGGTTAACCTCTTCAGGGGATTCGTCTTCCTGTGGCTGTCCTGCATCGGCATTGTCCATGCGGCGGACACCGGCTGGCTGGTTTCCCCCCAAAACGATCACGCCCGCATCCGCTTTCAGGCGGAGAGGGAACAAACGCATGTTAAAGGCCTGCTCACCGTTGAGCTAAAGCCCGGCTGGAAAACCTACTGGAGATCGCCGGGCGAGGGCGGCGTCGCGCCGAAAATCAGCTGGCCGGAAGGCGTAACGGACAGCTGGTCCTGGCCGGTGCCGTCGCGCTTCGATATCTCCGGCATGACCACGCAGGGCTATCACGATAAGGTGACGATCCCGATTACGCTCGACGGAGCGAAGGGCGACACGCTCGACGGGACGCTGACGCTCTCTACCTGCAGCAACGTCTGTCTGCTGACGGACTACCCGCTGCATCTCAATTTTACCCAGCCGGTGGATGAGGGCTTCCACAGCGCCTTCGAGCAAGCGATGCGCGCCGTGCCGGACTCATCAGGCGTGTCGTCGGATCTTTCCGCCTGGCTCTCCGGCGACAAGCTGGTGATTACCGGCACCACGGAAGGGAAATGGGACAATCCAGGGATCTATTTTGACCCGCTGGAGGGCGATATTCTGCCCGGCGAGCCTGTCATTAAACACGACGGCAATACCCTTCGGGTGACGGTACCCGTGACCGACGAGTGGGGCGATAAACCTGCCTCGCTGGCAGGCAAAAGGCTGTCGTTTGTGCTGACCAACGGCGAACGGGCGCAGCAAACCACCATGACCGTTGGGACAACGCCCGAAGAGACCTCCGTGCCGGACGGGACGGGAAAAATGGTGCTCTTTGCGCTGCTGGGCGGGCTGATCCTGAACCTGATGCCCTGCGTGCTGCCGGTGATGGGCATGAAGCTTAACAGCATCCTGCTGGCGGGATCGGACAGCCGCGCCATCCGGCTGCGCTTTCTGGCCACCAGCGCCGGGATCCTCACCTCCTTTATGCTGCTGGCCGGGATGGTCACCGCGCTGAAGCTGGCCGGGGCGTCGCTGGGGTGGGGCATCCAGTTCCAGAACCCGTGGTTTATCGGCCTGATGGTCGCCGTGACCTTCCTGTTTGCGCTGAACCTGTTTGGGACGTTTGAAATGCTTCTCCCTTCTTCTGCCGCAGGACGGCTGGCGACGGCAGGGGGATCGGGGATCGGCGGCAGCTTCTGCGAAGGAATGTTCGCCACCCTGCTGGCGACGCCGTGCTCCGCGCCGTTCCTCGGTACCGCGGTCGCCTTTGCCCTTGGCGCGCCGCTGCACGCCCTGTGGCTGATCTTCCTGATGCTCGGCGTGGGCATGAGTCTGCCGTGGCTGTTCGTTGCCCTGGTACCGAAAACGGCCATGCTGCTGCCGAAACCCGGCCGCTGGATGAACACGCTCAAGGTCATCCTCGGCATGATGATGCTGGTCTCAAGCCTCTGGCTGGCGACGCTGTTGAGCGTGCATCTGGGCGAGGCGGTCAGCCAGATCGTGATGCTGGCGCTGACTGCCGCTGCGCTGGTGCTGTTCGCGCTGAAGGGGCAAAAATCTTCGCCGCTGTTCTGGCTGGTGGTCATCGCGCTGTCGGCGTTCGGCGGGTATCAGCTGCGCGGTCTACTTAACGCGCCGCCTGACGCACCGGCACAAAACGTTGCGCAAACCATCCCGTGGCAGCCGCTCAGTGAAGAGGCCATTGAGCAGGCGCTGGCGCAGGGGAAACGGGTGTTTGTAGATATCTCGGCGGACTGGTGCGTGACGTGTAAGGTGAACGAGCACCGCGTACTCGGTCAGCCGGACGTTATTGCCGCGCTGCGCCAGCCGGACGTGGTGGCCCTGCGCGGAGACTGGAGCCAGCCGTCCGCATTTATCGCGGATTTTCTGGTGAAGCGAAACCGTTACGCCATTCCGTTTAACGCGGTGTATGGCCCCGGCCTGCCTGAAGGGGAAATCCTCTCGCCGCTGCTGGACAAGCGCACCCTGGTCACCACCCTGAACAATGCAAAAGGCTAACGGTATGATGAATAAACTCTTTATTACGCTTCTGCTCCTGCTTGCCCCGCTTCAGGCGTTTGCTGCCCAGCCGCTGACGCCGGACCAGGAGCAGCGCGCGCAGAAGATGATCGCTGACTTCCTGTTTAACGATCCGAACTCCCCGCGCATCGGCGCGAAAAACCCAAAGCTCACCCTGGTGGTGTTTACCTACTACAACTGCCCGTACTGTAAAAAATTCGATCCGTACCTGGAGAAGATTGTCGAAAAACACCCGGACGTGGCGGTGGTCTTTAAGTTTTTACCTTTCCGCTCGGAAAGTTCGCTGACCGCCGCGCGAGACGCCTTAACGCTCTGGCGAAAAGATCCCGGGCAGTTTATGAAGCTGAACCACACTCTGATGGCGAAAAAGGGGTACCACGATGACGCCAGCATTCAGGAGGCGCAGAGGCGGGCGGGCGTGAGCGTGACGACGCCGGACGAGGAGAGTTTTCTGACGATCAGGCGCAGCCTCATTGTGGCGGAAAAAATGGGGATCCAGGGCACGCCCGCCACGCTTATTGGCGAGGGGCTGCTGCCCGGCTGGGTGCCGTACGAACAGTTCGACGAAATGGTCAGTGAAGCACTGAAAAACCGCTAACCTGAAGGGGGCGTGATGCCCCCGACAAACCGGAGAGGGAAATGAAAAAATTACTGTTACTTTCAGCGCTGGCGGCGTCAGGGCTGGTACAGGCGGCTGAAGCCATACCGGATGTGGTGAAGCACTTCAGCGAGCAGCAGAACATCAAAATCATCAAGAAGCTGGATGCGCCTGGCGGCGTACCGGCATGGCTGGGGCAGTATCAGGATATGGGCGTGACGCTTTTTCTTACGCCGGACGGCAAGCACGTGATCTCGGGATATCTTTATGATGACAAAGGGAAGAACCTCAGCGAAGGCTATTTCCAGAAAGAGATCTACGCCCCGATGGGCCGCGAGATGTGGAAGAACCTCAACGCGGCGCATCCCCTGAAGGAAGGGGCGGATAACGCCCCGCGTAAAGTCTTTGTTTTCGCCGATCCGTTCTGTCCGTACTGCAAGCAGTTCTGGGCCGAAGCACAGCCGTGGGTGAAGGCGGGCAAGGTACAGCTCAACACGCTGCTGGTGGCGTTTCTCAACCCCAACAGCGGACGTAACGCCTCGGCGATTCTGAATGCGAAAGATCCGGTTGCGGCCTGGCGCGAATATGAGCTCTCCGGCGGCAAAAAACTGCCCAAGCCTGAAGGCGAGGCTTCCCGCGAAACGGTTGAGATCCTACAGAAACATCAGGCGCTGATGGACAGCCTGGGCGCTAACGCCACGCCGGCCATTTACTATCTGAATGCGGAAAATGAGCTGCAGCAGGTGGTGGGAATGCCGGATGCGCAGCAGCTCGAGGCGATGTTCGGGCCGAAGCCGTAAAAAAATACAGGCAGAAACGGGCGTTTCTGCCTGGTAATCACTTAGCTACCCCAGCGTCCACGGAGGTAGTTTACCGCCTGCTGGGTCTGCGGCTGGTTCAGGTAATCTTCCCGGAAAAGGATGGTGCCGTTGACGTTGGGCAGCGAATCGTTGAGATCGAGCTGCTTTTTCAACTCCGGCACGCCGCCCTGAACCGTCCAGTCCGGCTCGTTTCTCGACGGTTCGCCCACCTTGTAGAACGCAATGCCGATATACAGGCGCGTGTGGGTCGGCTTCACGACGTCGGCCCACCATCTGGTCAGCACGTCGTAGCGCGCGGCATCCCGGGAGAAGGGCCAGTAAATCTGCGGCGCGATGTAGTCCAGCAGGCCCTGCTGCACCCACTGACGGGTATCGGCGAAGGATTCATCATAGGCCGCGGCGCCCCGTGTGTCGGAGCCTGCCGGGTCAAAGGAGCGGTTACGCCATACCCCCGCCGGGCTGACGCCAAACTCAACGTCGGGCTTTGTCTGCTTGATTGCGCGGGAGACCTGGACGATCAGCTGCTGCGTATTGTGCCTTCGCCAGTCGGCTTTTGAGGCAAAACCCTGGCCGTACTGCCGCCAGGTCTGCGAATCATTCAGCGCGGAGCCCGGCGATTCGGCATAGAAGTAATCATCAAACTGCACGCCGTCTACGGGGTAGTTCGCCACCACTTCGGTCACCACTTTGGTTATCCAGTCCCGCACCTCGGGAATGCCCGGGTCGAGCACAAAGCGGTCGCCTGAGATGCGCACCCACTCCGGATGCTGAACATAGACGCTGGACGGGGTCTGATAGGCGGTCCGGTTTAGCGCGGCGATGGTGGACGGCTTCGTGTTGGTCGACACGCGATAGGGGTTGAACCAGGCATGGACCTTCATGCCGCGCTTGTGCGCTTCATCGAGCATAAACTGCAGCGGGTCGTATCCCGGATATTCGCCGACGTTGCCCGTCAGCATATCCGACCACGGGAGAATCTTTGATGACCAGAGAGCCGTGCTGTCCGGCTTCACCTGGAAAAAGACCGTGTTAATGCCGAGATGCTTAAGGTTGTCGAGCTTTGCGATCAGCGCCTGCTTTTGCATCGCGATGCGCTGGTCCGCGCTGCGGCCATTCACCGACGCGACCGGCGGCCAGTCGAGACGCGAGACGGTCGCCAGCCAGATGCCGCGCATCGGCTCGTTTGCCTGTGGCGTCGGTTTGCTGACGGTGGGGAGAGGGGTAACCAGCGATTTCGGTGGTTTTGAGGAGCAGCTCACAAGTAAAAGCGCGCAGGCAGCCAGCGCACCGATCCGTTTTACGTGTCGCGTCATTTGCGTATTAGCTCTTGATAATCCGACTGTTGGCCCAGGGATTAAAGGCGGGCGCCGCCTGCTCTGTATTTCCCTCATCGTTGAGAGAGTCCAGATACAGGGCTTCCACTTCCGCGCGCGCCCACGGGGTGCGGCGCAGAAATTTCAGGCTCGATTTAACGCTGGGGTCTTTTCTGAAACAGTTAATTTTGATGCGGTCGCCCAACTCGCTCCAGCCATATTTCGCCACCAGAGCGTTGATCATCATCTCCAGCGTTACGCCATGCAAAGGATCTTTGGAAATATGTGCAGTCATAGGCGTCCGGATGTCTCGATTTTTAGGGGATTGGGGTAAACGCTGAAAGGGTACAAGAAAGCAGGGGAAGCGGCAATTTTCCTTTTCCCCTCGCTCACTTTATGACGGACTCCGTGCGCTGATTTTCGCCGACAATTTTTCCCGCACTGTTTTTTATCGTAAACCGAATCGACACGTCATCCTGGCCCGCGGGCGTGGTCGTCAGCGTTTTAATCATCGTTCCCGAGTCTGCTGCGATCGTCATCGTCGTCGTGCCTTTTGCCAGCATCTTATCGCGCTGGGTGATGTGCCAGGTCAGACGGCATTCGCGGCACGGTTTCCAGGTGTCGTTGATGGCCCACAGACGCACGGTCGCCGCCGTGCCGGATTTCCACTGCGCAGTGACCGGTTCAATGGACGGCAGAACAGGCTGGTACGCACGTTGTAGCGCGTAAAACCCGGCTTTAGGTTTACGCAGGTAGTCCACCACGCCCCAGTTGATGGAGGGCCAGGTCTCCACAAACATGAAGTGGAACAGGGCCGTCACCGGCTGGTAGCGCTGTCGGCGATAACTCTCGGCCGCCGTGGCCACCAGCCGCGCCTGATACGCCTGGGTATTGCGGATCATCTCTTGAATATTCTTCCCGCGCGGAATACCGGCAAACTTAAAGGTCTGGAAGGGTTGAAAATTATGGTATTTCCAGACGGTCCAGCCGGGATCGTCAGCGGCGGTCGTTTTTGGCCAGAGCGACGCCGCCGGGATGATGGTTTTTAGCGTCGATAAGCGGGGAAGCGCCTGCGCGCCAAACTCGGTGATGATCCCCGTTTTGGCCGGCGTCAGCAGGTCGCTCACGGTGCCGAAGTACCAGCCCGCCCAGTAATGCTCCTCAACGGCGGAAAAGCGATGCACGATGCGGGAAGTATCTTCGGCGAGCGTGTCCGCCACCCGCTGCGTGAGCTCGCGATTCAGATCTTTATTCCAGTCCGGGAAGCGTTTTTCCATCCACGGCGAATTCCAGGGCGGTTCGTTATGCCCGCCCCAGACGATGATGGCGGGGGAATTGCCAAACTGTTCGATCATCTCCCGCGTCTGGCGAACCGCGTTTTTCGTAAAGGCGTCACGGCTGTCGTAGCCCCACTGCAGCGGGACGTCCTGCCAGATCATCATCCCCATCTCATCGGCAACGTCATACAGCGCGCGCCCGGCAACGTGTCCGTGCACGCGTATGGCGTTAGCGTTCATGGTCTCCACCAGACGAAGATCGCGACGGTATTTTTCTCGCGTCATGGTGCTGAGCCAGGGGGAACCGATGTAATTGCTGCCCTTAATAAAAAGGCGTCTGTCGTTAATGAGCCAGCCTTTATTGTCGGGCTGCTCAACGATTTTGCGCAGGCCGGTGCGGGTCACCGCAGTATCCATCAGGCCGTTTTCATCGCGCAATGCCACGCGAATGGTATACAGGTGCGGTTTCCCCGTACCGACCGGCCACCACAGTTTTGCCTTCGGCATGGGTAGCGTCACCTGCACGGAATGGGCGCCGCTTTCGAGGGTAACCGGAAAGACAGCCTGATAGCGCTTGCCGCTGAAATTGGCGGGCGTGGCGGTGAGCCGCACGGTCGCCGGGCCCTGACCGAGCGCGCGATAGCGTATCTCCGCCTTTAGCGCCGGGCGAGTCAGCCCCTGCGTCCAGTCGGGCCGCAGGATGGTCTCATCAAGGGTAGCGCCCCGGCTAAGATGCAGCCTGACCGGTGCCCAGATGCCGCCTGAGTTAGCGTCCTGTCCTTGCGGCGACCAGGCCCCACCGGGACGCGTGTCATGCTGGTTAAGGATCCCCTTCATGAGCGTTTTATGCAGCGGCCAGACATTAGTGGGATCTTCGTAAGGGCTGTCGACCCTGACCACGAGCTGGTTGTGACGTTGTAACGCGGAACGGGCATCCAGCGAAAAGCGCTGAAAATAGCCCTCATGCTTGCCCAGCGGCTGGTCGTTTAGCGTCACCTCTGCTAGATAATCGACGCCGTCAAACACCAGGGTACTCATCACGTCGGGGGGCTGCACGGGCAGGGAAAACGCGTGCTTGTACCACAGCGCGCCCTGGTGATCGTACCCGGCGCTGTACCAGTTGGCAGGAACCTGAAGCGGGCGCCAGCCTGATGCAGCAGGATGCGCACTGTCATTGGCGTCCTGAACCTGCCATTCTCCAGCCAGAGACCAGCTGACCGGCGCAGAGTTCGCCACCGTGTGGGGGGCCAACAGGGCAAAAAGCAGCGCGCAGTTGCGAGTCATCATGCGTTTACCCCGCGCGCGGTGAGCCATGCCGTCAGGCGCCGTGATTCCTGGCGAAGGTTTTCATTCAGGGCCGCAAGCTGTTGCCCATCCAGCGCATGCGCGTCGCTTTCCAGCACCTGTAGCTGCTGTGCGAGCGTGCTGAAGTCCAGGGTGACGGCTTCTCCCCGCAGCTTGTGGGCCGCGCGGCGCAGCGCGTCGCGGTCGTCGCTGTCGATAGCCCGGGTGATGGCCTTCATGGCCTCCTCCAGCCCTTCGCCAAACAGGGCCAGCAGCTCCTGTACCAGGTCAGGGTCGTCAGCACACTGCTTCAGCAGGCGAGCTTCATCCGGAAGACCGGAGGAATCTTCGTGGCGCTGAAGCACGCGAGCAATCTCTTCAGCGAGACGCTCCTGGCTGATGGGTTTGGCAATGTAGCCGTCGAAACCCATGTTAAGACAGCGCTCTTTGTCCCCCTGCATGGCGTGTGCGGTCATGGCGACGGTGGGCTGAGCCGGGCCAGGCCGGGACCGTTCTTCTTCACGCAGCAGGCGAATGGCGGTCTCACCGTCCATCTCTGGCATCTGAAGGTCGATCAGCAGAACGTCCCACGCGCCCGCGCGCCAGCGTTCCAGCAGCGAGACGCCATTATCGACGATCTGACAGGTGTGCCCGAGCCGCTCAAGCAGGCGAGCGGCGACCTTCTGGTTAACCAGATTATCTTCTGCCAGCAGGATCCGCAGTCCCGTAGCCCCTGGCGAGGCGACAGGCGCGGGCGTGCTTTCACCCACGGGTGCCGGCGAACGTTCAAACGCGGCGGCAATCGCCTGATGTAATTCATCCTGGGCGATAGGCTTATGCAGATAGTTCTTGATCCCGATCCGCTTCAGCATATTGATATCAAAATGTCGGCTCATGGAGCTCAGCATGATGATATGGCTCTCAGCAACCTGCGGCAGAACTGAAAGTTCAAGGGCCAGAGACACGCCGTCCATATCCGGCATCTGTGCGTCCAGCAGGATCAGCGGCCATACTGTTCCAGCTTTAACCCGGGTGATGGCCTCGCTGGCGTTGTTGACGCAGGTGGGTTTCAGCCCCATCTGGCTGAGCATTGCTGCCAGCAGCCGCAGGTTGGTCTCGTTATCATCAACTACCAGCACGGGGTCACCGTTAAAGCGATGGCTATGTGGGCGCTCGCCAGGCGCCAGGGTCTGTGCCGCCAGCGGCAGGGAGAACGAAAATTCACTGCCTTTTCCCGGCTCGCTGGAGACCGTTAATTCGCCCCCCATCGCCGCAACCAGTCGCGCAGAGATGGTTAGACCGAGCCCCGTACCGCCATAACGGCGTGTGGTTGAGTTATCCGCCTGGCTGAAGGCTTCAAAAATAGCCTTCTGCTTATCTGCCGGTATGCCAATGCCGCTGTCGCGCACGCGAAAACGCCATCTGTCCGCGCTATCGTCGGGCTCAACAATCAGGATCACTTCTCCCTGATGGGTAAACTTCAGCGCGTTACCCAGCAGATTGGTCAGGATCTGGCGCAGACGCGCGCCGTCGACCAGCAGCACGTCGGGGACGCCGGGCGCAATATCAACCAGCAGCTCAATGCCTTTTTCGCTCGCCCCCGGCATGTGTGGGCGAATAAGCGACTGAATAAATGTGCGCACAGGGACGGGGTCCGCCTCCAGCTCCACTTTGCCGGCTTCAATTCGGGAAAAATCGAGAATGTCGTTGATGATATGCAGCAGAGACTGGGCAGAGCTCATCACCAGGGTCAGATAATCGCGCTGATCGGCACTGAGAGACGTATCCAGGCACAGCTGGGTCATGCCAATAATGCCGTTCATCGGGGTACGAATTTCATGGCTCATATTCGCCAGGAACGCGCTTTTTGCCTCATTGGCTTTTTGTGCCTCAAGGGCCGAGGCGAACGCCTGAATTTCAGCCTCTTTGCGCCGCGTAATATCCTGCAGCGTGCCAATAACGCGCTCGGCGTTTCCCTCAATGGAGAGCGTGACCACCTGGCCTGACAGCAGCATCCAGCGCAGTCCTTCGGTAGGATGATGTACGCGAATTTCACATTCAAAGACCGGACGGTGATCCTGCTTCGAAGCGTGCAGCGCCTTGCGCAGAGCTGCGCGATCGTTCTCGTGGACCTGATTCAGCAAAAACCGCACCGGATATCGCCACTGTGTGCGCGACTGGCCCAGCATGGCAAGCAGGGTGTCGTTCACCTGGAGCGTGTCACCGGAAACCTGCCAGTCCCAGATCCCGATATGAATGGATTCCGCCGTCAGCAGAAAGTCGTCATGCAGCTGGTGGCGCGCGCGCTGCGCTTCATCCAGCTCCGTAATATCGCTGTGCAGGCTGACAATACCGCCGTCCGAAAGCCGCTGATGCTGAACGAAGATCCGCCGCTGGCCTGCCTGCCGCACTTCGCAGTGTTTATCCTGTCGACAGTTGCGTACCACTGACTCCCGCAGCGTCTGACGCAGGCCGGGGTCGACGTTGTAAACGGCATCGATAAAGCGTTCCGCCAGCGCCTCAAGTGTCGTTCCCACCTTCAGCCACGGGGTTATGACCGGATAAAACAGGGCCACGTTGTGATTCCAGGCCTGAAGGCGTTCCTCGCGGTCATAAATCATGACGGCGGCCGGCAGTGCGTTAAGATCGTACGTGAACGAACTCATCGTGATCCTCCCTACGCGCGGTAGTGCAGTTCTGCCTGTCGGCGCAGGTATTCCAGCCCGGGCGCGATCGCCATGGCCCAGGCCGTCAGGATCTCATCGTCGCACTGCGGATCGCGCTCGCTCACCGCGTTCAACATCGCTTCGCGCCACAGGGCAAAGAATCGCGGTGGGAGGTGGAGGCCGTCGTCGCTTTGCTCCCGCGCCAGGCGCTCGAGAAAATCAGGCACGATTAATGCGCCGTCCACCGCAAGCATGGCGAAGAAACTCTTAAACAGGGTCTGCTGACCCTCCCGATCCGGCAGACGAGAAAAATGCGCTTCCGTTTCGGGTGACATATGGACGAAGGCGTCATAGAACGTCTGAAAAAACGCGGTTTTTTCATTATTCGGAAAGACGCGGTTCAGGCTGGATTCAAACAGATCGCGATAAAACTTCACGGCGTCCTCCTTATAGTGCTTTCGCCCGGCAGACAGTGGCCGACAGGCGTGTATTCCTCTGCCAGACGGCGTGAAAAATAGCTCTCTTTCTTCGACCGACGAACGTCAAACAGCGGCCCGGCGTTGTGTTTAAAGAAAAGGGCTTCCAGAACCGTGGCATTGGTTGAGAGGGTTAAGGCAGCGTTGGTATCACCCGTGGCTTCCTGACGGCCCTCGTACCAGCCTTTCTGCGGATCGTTAAGGTGTTTTGTAACCGTCATCAGCACGTCGGTGTACGGGGTGTCCCACAGGGCCCATAGGGTAAAGACTGCTTTGGTCGATACCTGCGCGAAACGGGTGTAGTCCCGGCCATCGTCGCCGACAGAGTTCCAGGCATAGCCATTTCCCCAGACGGTATCCTGAATATGCCAGGGCGCCTGAGAGAGCGAGAAATCCGCCCTGGCCGTCAGGATCTTATCTGTCTCCCAACGGGTCTTCTGGCTTAGCCAGACGTTTTCTGCCTGCTTGCGCAGACGTTTTTGCAGATCGGCCGCAACGCCTTCGGGCTCCCAGCCAAACTCCAGGCCCGGCAGCATATAGGGAAGGGTGGTAATCAGGGAGGGCTGCCACGTGGTGCGCGGATCCCGTGCATCCACGGCCAGCCGCCGTTGAGAGATGATGACGTGGTTCATCGGCGGCGTAAACGCTTTATGCGGGGAAAAACCCCATAGATGAAACGCCGTCGCGGCGTATTCGCTCTCGCCCAGACGTAGCTCTTCCCGGACCACCGGCTGGCCATTTTGCAGCGAAGATGACCACAGTTCGCCTTCACCGTCGATGACCGGGCAGAAATTCCAGCGCAGGATAATTTTATCGAGGTATTCACTGTACTGTGGCTCCCGCTCAGCGGTGAGGCGCAGGGCGAGCATCAGACGCGCCATGTCGCGCGCGGACCAGCCATTTTTGACGGGGTTGCCGCTAAAATCGATCGGCGCCGCCGTCTGGCTGGAATAGAGCCGGCCCGGCGTCCGGACCTCGGTCAGCGTCAGGCGGTTAAGGGTGCCCATTAGACGGGTTAAACGAGCGTCATACTGGGCGTCATCAATTAGCCCCAGCTCTTTTGCCGCCAGCAGGGCGATAAGCGTATCGCCCATTTGCCAGAGCGTGACGCGGGGCTGTTTGTCGCTCCCGTTGACCAGCCCCGTTTGCGGCTGGGTATTATTGACGAAATAGCGCCAGGCGGTTGCCGCCCATTTCTGTTCTTCCGGCGTCAGGGCAGAGATACGCGCGCTGGAGTGCCAGCCGCCGTTGATGAGCCAGCGCCAGCCTGCTCCCTGATGGCCAAACAGAGCAAAGATGATCGCGCCTGCGAGGAGTAATCCCGCGAGCCCTCTGGCTATGGTTTTAAGCATTGCGCAGTCACCGGTGGCAGTTTAACGGGCTCGTCCACGTTGCATGACGCGCACTGACAGGCCAGACAGGCGGGTTTGGTACGCTGCGTGACGCCGGTCCGGTCGCACCAGCTTTTTACGGCCGGCGTGCTGCTCAGGAACGGGCGACTGCGCAGCGCGTTGTTCTCTTCAAACTGATCGAGCAGCTTTTGATCCCACAGCGATGGGGCAAAATCCTTGCTCTTCGGGTTGTCGGTGTTGAAGGCCAGCAGTTTTCCCTCTTTTTTGAACAGCAGTGCCTCCAGCATGATGCCGTTATTGTTCGCGGTGAACTCCTTGATCGGCCCGTCACCGTTTTCATACAGCCCTTCGTAGTAGCCTTTTCCCTCTTCGTTGGCATTCTCAATGGTGTTCAGCAGGCGGTCGGTATAGGGGGAGTTCCACAGCACCCACATGCCCAGCGCCGCCTTAAGCGATATCGCGGCAGCGTTAGGGACGAACTGGCCTTTATCGGTAATGGTGTTCCAGTTGTACCCGTCGCTGAAGACGGTGTCATAGACGAAGTAAGGGGCTTTATCGAGCTGGTGCTCAGATCGCGCGGTGAGGACGCCGGTAATGGTATAGCGGTTCTCCTGAGCCTGATAAACGCGGTCAGCAAAGTTTTTCATCCACGTCAGGGAGTAGTCGCGCGGGGCGTTATCCCGGTCGGTCGGTTTATCAAAGCCGAACTCCAGCCCGTAGAGCAGGTAGGATTCCGTCACCACGTAGTTATGCTGCGACGTGTTGCGCGGGTCGCGTGTATCGTACGGGACCAGCACGCAGTAGATTTCGGCAAGCTCGTAAGGCTGCGGACGGCTGGCTTTACAGGTATTAAACCCCCACAGCTGGAAACCGGCCGCGCCGTACTCTTCATAGCCCAGCCGACCTTCCTGAACATATTTCGGCTGGCCGTTCTCCAGATAGGCGCCGTACAGCGTGCCGCAGGGGTCGATCGCGTGGCTGAAATCCCAGCCGAGCACCACGTTATCAATGCTGTTGCCGTACTCCGGATAACGCTCTTTGATGATTTTCAGCCAGACCAGCATTCGCCCGATATCCAGCGCCGAAAAGCCAATTTCACCGGGCTTGTTGGTGTAGTCCACTTTCTGGCCGCTGATGGTGTTATATGCCTTGTTGGGCAGCTCGTTGCGGAACAGTACCAGGGTGTTTAACGTGGCGAGGAATTTTAGCATCCGGCGGTCAAATTCCGCTTTATCAATGATCCCCAGCTCGCGCGCCGCCGTCAGGGCGGCCAGATAGGAGGCGCTGTCCCACATGGTGGTGGAGGGGTATTTGTTGACCGCATTCACCAGGCCCGTCGTGGGCTGATAGTTGGAGACGAAATACTGCCAGGCGTTTTTCGCGATGGTCATCTCTCGGGCGGTCAGCTCGCCGCTACGCGGGGAGTAACCTGATGCAGGAAGCTCGGTGTCCGCACGCACGGTCGATAAGGCCAGCCAGCAGATCGTTATTCCCGTGAGCAGGTGGAAAAGGATCGGGGATCGTGGCTTCATGGCGTTGCTCCTGCTGAGGGGGAAGTGGAGAGGCAGGCCAGACAGAGCATCTGGCCATGCGCGATGTAAGACAGACTTTCCAGCACAATGGCATTGGTATCGGCGTCTACGACGGCATTGACGCTGTTGTTGAGATTTAACCCGCGCTGCCAGCCTTTACCCGGCACCTGAAGCGGCAGAACCTGCTGGCGCAGCGCTTCGCTCCAGCTGTTGCGGAACAGGGCGTACCAGGCAAACGCGGTGCGTGTGGAGGTAATCGCCACCTTCTCCGGCACTTCGTCGCGCAGGTTGCGCGCCTGAACCGGCTGCCTGTTAGGCAGATCGTTAACATAATCCGGCGCCGGTTCGGCATAATCCGTGCTGACCGGCGGTTTTGGGGTGCGCAGGCTATGACGCCGCTGTTGGATCTGCATAATCCGCCACGCGATTTCAGCGCTCTGCGCGTCAAAGCCCAGTTCAAGGCCGGTTAAAAGATAGGGGAGACTGATCAGGGAGGTTTGCTTGCCCCAGGGCGTGCGTAGCCCTTCATCCGGCACCATCACGCCGTCCAGATCGATCATCTTTTGCCCTTCAGGGGGATTGGTCACCGCGAGGCCTGCCGCGCTGTCAATTAAGCGCAGCGTATGGCTGGCATAGAGCCTATAGCCAAAGCTGTCCCGCTGTTCGTCATCGGTCAGCGTCCAGTGGTGGAGCGGCACCGCAGCCTGGCTTTGGGTGTTATTTTCAATCAGCGCCGCGGTGCGCCACACGCTCAACAAATCGCGGATGGCCGCCGCGTGCTGCGGATAGCGCCACAGCAGGGTCTGTAATGCCGTCAGCAGCCGGCTCAGACCGATTGCGGAGACGTCAGGTTTGCCCAGAATCTTGAGTGTGTCCGCATGGTAATACGCAGCAGGGAGGCCTCGCTCGTTGAGCGGCAGCTGCCCCAGCGTAAACAGGGCCGTGCTGACCCTTTCGTCAAACTCATCGGTGGAAATGATGTTGAGCTGCTGTGCGGCGGCAGTCGCAAACAGATAGCTCCCCACGCTCCATAGGCTCAGCCACGGTTCACCGTCGCTAGCGTTCGCCAGGCCGTTTGGCTGGGTATTATTCACGTAGTATTGCCAGGCGACCCGCGCCCAGATGGCTTCGTCATAGGTCAGCGCCCGTTTCGCAGGCAGCGGTGGGAAGTCTTTACTGAGCGCGATGCCGCCGCTGCTTTCCACAAGCGTGGGCATCTGTTTCTCCACCCAGACCACAATGGCAAAGCCGAGCAGGAACCCGAGCAAAATGGTGAGGTAGCTGCGAGCGGGCAGCAGGGCATCGCGTATCCTCATTGGGTGACCTCGTCCTCTTCAGCGGGCGTCCACATGGCCGCGAAAATTAGCGGCAGCATGGCGGCGATGTTCACCCCTCCCCAGAAAATATTGATGACGTAGCCGGAGGGGTCGTCCACCTGTCCACGCGCCACCTGGATACCGCCCCAGACGAGTCCTGTCAGGGTCAGCACCACGATGGCTATCTGCGGCTTCACCAGGTAGAGAAAGCGGCCCGTCTGCCGCTCTTTTGGCGTAACGTGAAATTTGATCTGCTCGCCCCGCAGCACCGTATTGAGCGCGCGCAGGTTCATGGAAAAGAAGGAGAGGTAGGAGGCCCTGCCGTCCCAGGCCGAAATCCCCCATGTTCCGAACATAAAGGCCAGTTCAGAGAAAATAAAAAACGGGAGAAAGTGGAGATAAAACGGCGTCGACCAGGCGGATACCGGCGGAATGCCGGTGAACAGATAAATTATGGGTGAAATCAAAAACACCGTGTTCCACACGCAGGCCATGTACGACCAGAAGGTGGTGGCATACATCAGCGTCTGGGGTAGGGAAAGCCTGAAGCGGCGACGGCTGAAGATGTTGTCATGGAACAAAATATCCAGCGAGCCGGCGGCGTACTTAAAGCGCTGGATCATCCAGGTCAGCATATCCTGCGGAGAGAGCATCTTCGACTCCACCCGCGGGTGCATAACCGAGCGCCAGCGTCGCGCGGCGTCACCGTGCAGCAGCACCGAGGTGTAAATATCTTCCGAGACGTGGAATTTGTAGGGCGTTAGCTCAGTGTCAAACGCTACGTGCGGGCGCATTGCCTCCTGCAGCGCTTCCCGCGTTTCGTCATCGCGAATATCGCGCGTATGGCGATGGATCTCCTCTTCGACGGACCAGACATAGCTGCGCAGCGCGGCCTGCATGACCGCTTCGCGACGGTGGATGGAGGCCGCGCCGCAGCAGAAAGCCGCGTTCGCCCAGTTTCGCCGCCGCAGGATCACGTCATAGAACATGCGTGGATCGTTAAAAAACGGGTCGCGGCCTATCGTGACCGGGCCAACACACTTTTGAATAAGCCAGCCCAGACCGTAGCCCACTTTTCCCGCTTTCCGCTGGCCCCAGCGTGACAAATTTTCACCTTCCGGAAGATCGAAGAACCACTGCGGCGTCTGCACCCAGGCCACGTCCGGATCGCGGAAATAGCCCAGCGTATGGCTGAGCAGGGTGGGAAATACCCGCGTGTCGGCGTCGCAGATGACAATAAAATCGCCGTCAGTTTGCTCAAGGCCATTACGCAGATTACCGGCCTTAAAACCGATGTTGGTCTGTCGACTGATGTAATTGACGCCTTCCTCATCACAAACGGCTTTCATCTCCGGGCGACGGCCGTCATCAAGCACGTGGATCCGGTAGTCAAGCGGGAACGGGTACGCCATCTTAAGGGCGTCGCGAATGGATAGCCTGACCAGTTCGGTATCTTCCGAGTAGGTGGCAATGAACAGATCCACTTTTACAGGACGAGGTTCTACGGCCTCTTCTGGCGACAGGCATTCGTTAATTTCGCCAGGCGGCGGGCACTGGGGAGGATCCTGTTCTTTCCATAAATTGATGGTAAACAGCACGGTGCCGATCCACGCCAGCGTTTCGGCGAGAACCAGCGGTATGGCGTACCATAACGCGTCCGTATTCAGGGAGGAGGTCCAGCGCCAGTAAATATAATTGGCGCCCAGAATAAGCGCCGCGACCGCTAACACCTGCCAGGTCATCATTACCCAACGCGGTGTTGTTAACGGCTCCGGAGGACGACGATGTTCAAAACGGGAAAAATAAAAATCCATAGTTCCGGCGTTCCTGATTCCGTGAAAATGCAGACCCATTCTGCTGCGCAGACAGTTGCCCAAAAGAGAAAGAAAATAGCGATTAAACAAGATTTAAGATAAGTGTAGAACGCCGAATAAAAGTGTCCAGCCGCGTTTTTATTAATATGTAGCAGGGGTTAATTCAGCTTTAATTCTGCTTAATATGTTTCATCTGTCGCCGATAAATTGCAGTTACTATTCCTTTAGGCTATCTACTTTATTTAGACCTTAATTTTCGTTTTCAGGCAAAGGACACCCTATGAGCCATGTTGCGCCGTCCATCGCGCAAGAAGATGACGCTAAATCAACAGCATGGCGTTATGCCGTTGCAGGTGCCCGGGATCTGAGAATTGACTTTATGCGCGGTATTGCCCTCGTCATGATGGTCGTGGCGCATACGGAGGTAATGTCGGTATTTAATATATTCTCCTGGGAGCGTTTTGGGTTAACAACCGGTGCAGAAGGCTTTGTCATTCTCTCGGGGTTTATGCTGGGAATGCTGAATCGCGCGCGTCTGCAAAAAGTGGTTTTACTCACGGTTTCCTGGGGGCTTTATCTCAGGGCGTGGAAAATATATCGCGTAAATATCATTGTCATAGTGTCATTTATTCTTCTGGCCTATATCCCACATATTAATGTTTTCGAGGTTACCCATTTTACCGACCGTTTTTCGGGGCAAAGCTGGTCGCTTTACCCTGTTACGCCGCAGATTAAAGAGACCTGGTTCAACATTATTCTCTATTTGCAGATCGGCCCCCATCAGACGCAAATTCTGGGGCTGTATATCTTTTTGCTGCTCTTTAGCCCCCTTTTTTTAGGGATGTTGCAGAAAGGGAAAGTCTGGTGGCTGTTAGGGCTGTCGCTGCTGGTGTACGGCCTGTGGCAGCGGTGGCCGCTTCGGCTGACCCCGTCGGAGTTCGAATTTGCCTTTCCGCTGCTGGCCTGGCAGTTCATCTTTGTTCTGGGCATGGTCAGCGGCTGGTATAAAGCCGAACTGATCTCTTTCGCACGCACGTCAGCAGGTAAAGTGATGGTGGTTACGCTGGTGATGGTGGCGCTCATTCTGGGGTTCGTCGCACAGAACCATACCAACCCGTTTATGCCCCCCGCGCTGCTGATGCACCTGATTCCACCGGACAGCTTCAATACCTTTTATCACACCTGGGCGGCGAAGAATGGGCTGGGCCCGGTGCGGGTGCTAAACGATATCGCCCTGATGGTTACCGTCTACCTGGTGCTGACGTATTGCTGGACGCCGCTCAACCGCCTGCTGGGATGGTTCCTGATCCCGCTAGGCCAGCACTCGCTTTATACCTTTATTTTGCATGTGTACGTAGTGCTGCTGGTGAGCCAGTTCATCACCTTCGACTTATGGCGTCACGCCTGGATAGAGAACACGTTAGTGCATGCGGCGGCACTGGGTATTTTGTGGCTGATGGCAAAATACGACGTCGGCGCACGCTGGATACCTAACTAAGGATGGCGGTTATGCGCGAAAAATGGCTTCTGGCGGGCGTGCTGCTCGCCGCGATCCCCGCCGCAGAGGCGGCGCAAAGCAGTGATAAAGAAACCCTGCGCGATAAGAACGGTGAACCCGTTCAGGCAGGCGTGTTTACCAGCCGGTGGGGGCGTTTGTTCTCGGGAAATGACAAGAAATTTTCAGGGGCTCTAAGCTTCAGTTCAGGGCTGAAAGAGCAGATGGTGAGCGTGCCCAATAGCTCGGACAGCGCCGCGCAGGAGAAAAAAATTAACCAGACGCTGAATCTGAGTCTTCAGTATTCCCCGTACAGCTTCTGGTTTGCCAACATTACCTCCCGGTTGCCCGTCAGGGATACCAACCGCTACACCGCGGACTTTCGCTATAGCTTCGGCTATGACGACTGGCATGCAAATACGTTTAGCCTGGTTTACGGAAACTACGGCGATAACCACTTCTGGACGTCGGGTAGCCGGAGACATACCTATTTCGAACAGGGTGCATTTACGCTGGCCTATAAGTTTTCCTTGCCCAAACCGATAGAAAATTCGCTGCTGATAAACAAAGGGGATTCCATTATTTGCCAGGTCGGGTACAGCTGGGTCCCGCGCTACTACGATCTCAGCAGCGATGACATCCGCAAAAATAAAAACGTCATGCTGGGCGGCTGCGGCTACACCTTCAAACAACATTTCTTCGTTCGTGCGACGGCATTCTGGTTTCCGGACAGCAGCCAGCAGCAGCCCTGGAACGGCGATTACAGCTACAGCTTTGGCTACGCGGGCTATACGCCGGGATCGTTCTCTGTTCAGTACGCTAACTATGCGGGGACGCGCTATCCGGGGCACGGCAACGGTAACGCAAAATTCAGGGAAGGGACCGTGAGCCTCATCTGGTTCTTACCGCTATAGGAGGGATACATGTCGGCTCTGCACGTGTTAATTGTTGAGGATTCGCTGATTTATCGTCGTCTACTCTCCCGGATGCTCACCCAGTGGGGGTATCTCGTGAGCGAGGCGGAAAATGGCGTCGCCGCGCTGGAAATCTTGTCCAGTCAGCCGGTTAGCATGGTGATAAGCGACTGGGAAATGCCGGAAATGGACGGGCTGACGCTGTGTCAGACCATCCGCAACCGTCAGTTTGGCCGCTACGTGTATATCATCCTGTTGACGGCCCGTGAGAATGCCGGGGACGTGACGCAGGGCTTTGATGCCGGGGCGGATGATTTTTTGAGTAAACCCGTTGAACAGGCTGAACTCCGGGCGCGGCTTCACGCCGGGGTCCGTATTTTGACGCTGGAAGCGACCCTCGCGGCGCACAACAAGCGCCTGAGTGAAGCCTTGCATCAGATTGAAAAAGATCTTGAACTGGCGGCACGCGTTCAGCACTCGGTGCTGCCTTCACACCGCTTACGCTACGGCGACTACTTCTCCGACTGGCTTTTCTTGCCGTCAGCCTGGGTCTCGGGCGATGTGTTCAATATCTTTCCGCTGGATTCCCATCTGGGATTCTATTGCGTTGATGTCTCGGGTCACGGCGTGGGGGCCGCGATGATGTCCCTCGCGGTGGCTCGCCAGTTTTTACATGGCCGTGTGGTGGATCGCTTTCTGTTTACCGATGAGGGCGGTATTCAGTCACCTGCGGAGGTCGTCAGGATGTTGAACAGCCGCTTTTGCAGTGAAGAGAGCGACATCACCAGTTATTTCACGCTCATTTACGGCGTGATCGATCCAGAGAGTGGTGAGGGGTTGCTATGTCAGGCCGGGCATCCCACTCCCGTCATTGTGAACGCAGACAGCGAAGTCACGTCCGTGGGCGATGGCGGCCCGCCGGTCGGGCTGATCCCAGACCTGAGCTGGGAGGACGTCGCGTTTACCCTCAATCCGGGGGATCGCTTATGCTTATTCAGTGACGGTATTACGGAGTGTGAAAACGTCAGCGGCGAGCAGTTTGGCCCGCAGCGTCTCGAACGCTGGCTTCATGAGCATGCCCGGCTCCCGGTTGACCAGCTCCTGCCGCGGTTTGGTGACCACCTGACCGGCTGGCGCAATGCAAATCGTGATGAATCCATTGCCTTAACCGATGACGTGTCACTGCTCGTGATTGAGCGTCAGGGAGAACAGAATGATTATTAACACCGAACGATTACCACATGCCAATATTCTCACCCCCGCAGTTCGGCGGCTGGATGCGTCCATTGCCGCGGCGTTTAAGGCCTCTGTCACGGAAGAAATTGGCAGCGATCGTAAAGCCTTAATTGTCGATTTTAGCAAAGTGGATTTTATCGACAGCAGCGGGCTGGGGATGCTGGTGTCGTTGTTCAAGCTGATGAATGGAAAAGGCGAAATGGCGCTGTGCTCCCTGAACCCCGGGATCATGAACATGTTCACCCTGACCCGAATGGATCGCATCTTCCGCATCTATCCGGATAAACATAGCGCGCTTGCGCAGCTGGGGCAGTAGATGCAGAGGCCGGAACAGGCTGAATTTCCGGCGGCGATCGCGTCCCTGACGCCGCTGTCCGGCTGGCTTGGCGACAGGTTGAGCGCGCTTCCCGTCGATGATGAGTGGCGTTTCGCCTTCGATCTCGCCGCCTGTGAAGTGGCGACGAACATCATCCGCTACGCGCTTCACGAGGATAACTCGCGCGTCTTTCGCGTCCAGTTCGATGTCCGCGGCAATGACGTCTGCGTTGTTTTTAGCGACGCGGGTGACGCGTTCCCGCAGGAGCGGCTTGAGGCCGCCAGGCGAGACCGCTTCTGCGAAATGTCGCCGCTGCTGGAGAGCGGTAGGGGGCTGATGCTCATTTTGCTGAGCGTCGATCGTTTCACTGTGGAACGCGTGGCGGGTGAAAATATTGCCACGCTTGAGAAGAAAATCAGCGTATGACCCGCAGGTCATACGCGCGTGATTTTATTTCGTGTTGTCAGCAAACAGCGTCGGCGCCCATGGACGCGGATCCACCTCCATAAACGGCGCGCGCTCGAAGCGGTCCTTCAGCGCCCACGGCACCGTGCAGTCGAAGATCGTCTTGCAGGAGATGCCGTTGCCGCGAATCGAGGTGCTGTAATCCGGCGACTGGGATGGATCGAGCTGGTGGCCGCGGATCCCCGGAATATTGGTGATGCTGACATCGCCCTGCATGCGCGTCGTCATCGCCCACAGGATGTCGTCGCTGTCGAAAATATCCACGTCTTCGTCGACAAGAATAATGTTTTTCAGCTCTGAGTAAGTGGCCAGGGCGATAAGCGCCGCCTGGCCCTGGCGTCCTTCGTCTGAAGGCTGGCGTTTTTTCACCTGCAGTATCCCGAGGAACTTACCGCCGCCCGCGGTATGGGCATAGACGTTTTGCAGGAATCCGGGAATTGCCTCTTCAACCGCATTACGAATGCTGGCCTCGGTCGGCAATCCGGCCAGCGTGGTATGTTCTTCCCCCGGCCCCACCAGCGTTTGCAGGATGGCGTGGTTTCGCATGGTCACGGCTTTCACTTTGATCATCGGCAGAGAGGGATTCGCCTCGCCGCAGTAGCCCGGGAACTCCGGCATCGCGTGGCCGGTGTTGGTGTGCTGATCCTCTCTCACGCGCACGCCCGGAAGCAGTTCGCCTTCGATGATGATCTCCGCCCGCGCGATGGCTTTCTCTTTGACCGCCACGCCCTGCACCAGCTCAACCGGCTGCTGGCGCAGCGCCCCGGCGACGCCCAGCTCGTTATAACCAAATGGCGTGGTGGGGGCCTCAAAGCACGCGCCGATATAGATGGCGGGATCGAGTCCCATGTTGATCGTCACCGGCAGCGGTTTTCCGGCATCCTCCGCTTTTTTGCGGAACACTTCGATGTGGCGCCCGGCGGCAAGGAACATGGAAAGCTCGTCGCGCTCCTGCACGCAGAGGCGGTGGATGGTGACATCCGTTAGCGAGCTGTCTTCCGGATCGCTTGCCAGCACCAGCCCCAGACAGAAGAACGGACCGGCATCAATCGGCGTGTTGGTCGGAGCCGGAAGCAGCTTGCGCAGATCGAAGTCAGGATCGTCAGCGTAGAAGACCTGCTCCTGACAGGGGGCCTGTGTGGCCGGAACGACAACCGGCGCAACCGGCTTTTTCACCGCCTGGCCGACGTGTTTTGCCAGTTCAGAGGGCTCGCAGCCCAACAGAAGCGCCGCGCGCTCGCGGCTGGCGTGCATGCCCACCAGAATGCGGGAGTGCGGATAGCCCTTAATGCTGTTGAACATCATGGCCGGGCCCGTGCGGGTTGGGCGTTTGACCGTGCCGCCTGCGCCGATATGGCGATAGACACCCGCCAGCTCCGCGTTGGGATCGACCGGACGATCGGTTTCAAGATAGTGCCCTTCGTGGCGCTGCAGTAAGGCGATGGCGCTGCGGAGATCGTTAATCTTGTTTTCCATATTTTCCTCCCTCGGTTG
Organism: Enterobacter sp. SES19; assembly: GCF_011765665.1. NCBI lineage: Bacteria > Pseudomonadati > Pseudomonadota > Gammaproteobacteria > Enterobacterales > Enterobacteriaceae > Enterobacter > Enterobacter sp. SES19. The sequence goes on along the minus strand of NZ_CP050320.1, from coordinate 2,444,295 downwards.
AATACCTCCATTTTTATGGCAATGGCTAATAGCATCAATTGCATCATTAATGTTAAATTGATAAGTAAATTAATATCAATATAAGGAGGCGTCTCGTGCAGTTTCGTCAGATGCGCCACTTCATCGTCGTGGCCGAAGAGCTCCACATGCACCGGGCCGCCGAGCGTCTGAACATGGCGCAACCGGCGCTGAGCCAGCAGATAAAGGCCCTGGAAGAGCGTTTAGGCGTCACGCTTTTCAGCCGTGCGAATCGCCGCTTAACCCTGACGCCCGCGGGCGAAGCATTCCTGGTAAAAGCCAGGCTCGCCATCTCCCTCACCGAGCAGGCGGTGCTGGACGCCAGACAAACGGCACGGGGCGAGCAGGGGGTGTTAAACCTCGGGTGCGTGTCGAGCGCGATGTTCGACGGCAGGCTGCCCGCCGCGCTTCGCCAGATGCACAGCCGCTGGCCGGCCATTACCATGTCGCTGATGACGGGAAACGTGCAGACGCTCTATGCCGCCGTGCAGAGCAATCAGCTCGATGTGGCCATCATCCGCGCGCCGCTGCCGTCGCTGCCGGACGATCTGCAAAGTCGTCCGTTCACCTCGGAGAAAACGGTGCTGGCGCTGTATCGTCAGCATCCGCTGGCCGGGTCCGCCGCACTGACGCTTTCGTCGGTGAAAGACGAAAAATGGATCTCCCTGCGCGACCCGGAGGGAATGGGGCTGGAACAGTATTTCTATGACGCCTGCAGCGGGGCGGGCTTTCAGCCGGACGTAGTGCAAAACGCGACCGACGTGCCTACGGTGATAAGCCTGGTTTCGACAGGGTTTGGGCTGGCGCTGCTGCCCGCGTCGGCAAAGGCGGTGAGCGTCGAGAATGTGGTTTACGTGGACATTCTCGACCGGCTGCGGGAGAGCGAACTCACCCTGGTTTGCCACCGGATTATTCGCTCAGAAGTGCTTAAAAAGTTTCTGGTTACCCTCGATCACACCTGACGTCCGGCGGCCCGCAGCAGCTGCTCGCGCAGCCAGACATTTGCCGGATCCTGGCTGTTTTTCGGGTGCCAGTACATGTTGATGGTAATTGGCTGGAGCGGCAGCGGCGGTGGGAAAATATCCAGCGTGCTGGCGAACTGTCGCAGCATCCGTTCCGGCAGGGTACAGACCAGGTCGGTACCGGCAACAAGCGGTGGCGCCATGGCGTAGCTCTGGGTGGACATGGCGACGTGTCGCTGATAGCCCAGCCCGGCAAGGGTTTGGTCGATAAAGCCGGTAAAGGGATCTCCCGCCGACGACACCACCAGATGCGAAAGCGCGCAGTAGCTTTCCAGATCTAACGGGCCTGTTCCGCGCGGATGGCCTTTACGCTGGGCGGTGGCAAACGCGTCGTCGAGGAGTTTGCGCCTCACCCAGCCGTCATGAGCGCCCGCGCTCACACCGATGTAGATGTCCACATCCCCGTTTTCCAGCTGCTGCGGCAGGTCAGCCATCTCCGGCAGGGCGAAGCGCAGGCGGATGCCGGGGGCATCGGTTCCCACCTGGTTAAGCAGCCCGGTGCCGAGCATCAGCGCCGGGTTCTCATGCAGCGCGATAACAAAGGTCCGGCTGCTGGTTTGCGCATCAAATGCCGTGGGGGCAAACATCGCGCTGATGCCGCGCAGTACGTTCGCCACCTGCGGCTTGAGCGCTTCCGCTCGCGGCGTGGGTAATACCCCGCGTCCATGCGGGGAGGGAATGAACAGCGGTTCGCCAAACAGCGAGCGCAGACGCGCGAGACGGGCAGACAGCGCGGGCTGGCTGATGCCCAGCCGCGCGGCCGCATGGGTGATGTTCCTGTCCTGAAGCAGGGCGTCCAGCGTCAGGAGCAGGTCTATGTCCATGTCAGATATCCGCGTCATCGCTCTATTTCGCGCCGCTGGCGTCCCGGTTGGTATAGGTGACAGGGACCCAGGCGTAGCCGCCGTTCTCGCCTTTCGTTACATAGCCGATGCCCGGGAAAGGCAGGTGCGGGGCGGCAACCAGGTCTTTATTTTTCACAAAGTCAGCAAACGCATGCTCGCGAACGCTTGCCGCTTTGTTCTGATCTTCATCGTAGGTGATGGTCACCGCAGGCTGCGGGAACTGGACCGCCGCGGCGTGAATGATGTCGCCGACAAAGGTGATCTTCTCGCCTTTGCTTGTCAGCGTGTAGAAGGCTGAGCCCGGCGTGTGTCCGGGATGAACCGTGCCGGTCAGCCCCGGGATAATCTCCGATGTGCCGCTAAACGGCACCACTTTCCCCGCGTCAAGATAGGGCTTTAAGGTCTTCTGCGCGACGTCAAAGTAGTTCTTGCCGTAGCCGGTTTTCTTCTGATTGTCGTCGTTAAAGAAAAAGTCGATATCCGGTTTACCAACAAAAACGCGCGCGTTGCTGAACACCACCTTGCCATCTTTCACCAGGCCACCGGCATGATCGGAGTGGGCGTGAGTCAGCAGGACTTCAGTAATGTCCTCGGGTTTAATCCCCTGCGTGGCGAGGCTCTCAATCAGACGGCCGCCGTTACCGGGGCCAAAGAGCTGGCCCGAGCCGGTATCCACCAGAATTTTATGTCCGGGCATCGCAATCAGGAACGCGTTGATGGAGACCTCAGGCGGGTTGGTCTGGAAATTTTTCGCGAGCAGCGCATCAATGTTTTGCGGCGTTGTCCTGCGCAGCAGTTTGTGCAGATCCTGCGCGACGGTTCCGTCGGTAAACGAGGTGACCAGAATGTCCCCAACCTGAATGCTGTACCCGCCCGCCGGTTGTTTAACGACGTGCTGGGGCGTCTCTGCCGAGGCCTGCAGCGCAGGGTAGAAAAGCAGTGAACTGGAAATCAGCGTGGAAAGAGCAAGTTTTTTCACGGTAAGCATACGAGTCTCCTTTGAAAGCACTCATCTTACTTCTTCGTAAAATTATAAGAACCTGCCCAGAAATGATAGGACCTATAAACGGGATGGATAGTCAACCGAAGGGCCGGGAAGGCGGGCGATGCCTTTTCCGGCCCGTAAGACCTTATTTTTTCAGCGGTGCGTTCCAGCTATCCAGCGTGGCTTTGGACCAGGCGCCATAAGCGGCGTTAGGCAGCACAATCCAGTCGTTGCCGAAGTGTTCGGCGCTGGCTTCAACCAGCTCACGCTGCTGCTCGCTCGGCTTTTTGCTTTTAAACTGCACGGCGAAATCCGGCAGGCTGTCGCCGAACAGCATCACGATCTGCTGTTTTTTGAGGATGCTCTGGCGACGCTCTTCCTTGCTGACCGTATCCAGCAGCACGCTTTCGTCAGACACCTGCGGCAGGCCGAGAGCGTTTAACGTCTTCAGCGTGTCGGCTTTATTTTCCTGCATACGATCCGAAACGTAGTAGATCCGGACCTTGCTCTGATTCACGTGGTCAAGAAACGCTTTCGCCCCCGGGATTAAGCCGGGTTTTCCCTGCTTCTCCCAGTCGCTCCAGGTGTCCCATTGTGTATAGTCGTGACACTGCTCCGCGTCGCGCACCAGCAGAGGGGTGTTATCCAGCACCGTTTCGTCGAGGTCCATCACCACGGCGTAATTTTCGGGGGTTTTCAGATCCTTTAACTTCTCGTTGAAACGCTCGGTGGCAAACCGATAGGTTTGCAGCTGAAGGGCCATAATCTCTGCCGATTTCTGCTGATAGCGCAGCGCCATTTCGTACGCTTTTGGTTCACACAGGTCGCGCCCGGCAGCCGTCGCGGTTGCCGCTGCACTCAAAACAGGTAATGCCAGCAGTAATGCCTTAGCCATTGAATTCACGCTTTTTTCCTCAACACCCTGGTTAAAATCCCGAAAGCGTAATGAAATTCAATGACAGAAATATGAAGGCTGCGTCGCTAGACCAGCATGTAATACCAGAATAGGGCGACCTCGTCTTTTTCCGGTAAGGCGTTGTAGAGATAACGGTCGTATCCGCCCAGGGTAAATCCGTAGTGACGGTAAAACAGACAGGCAGAGACGTTCACGTTTTGTGTTTCAAGCCGTAATCCCGGCGCGTTTACACTGCGGGCCCACACGTGGGCGGCGGCCATCAATTTTTGTGCGGCGCCGGTTCTGCGTTTTGTACGCTCAACGGCGATATAATCCACTGAGATAAATTTATTCCAGCCGATTGACGCGGTAATAAATCCGGCTAATTCACCATCATCCGTTTCCGCCACAAGAAATATGGCGTCCGGATTAACGCAGTGGTTTTCAAGCGTTTGAATGTCAAGTTCGTAGGTTTTTATCCACGGCTCGGCGACGGCTTCAATATGCAAATCACAATGGATAAAGGGCTCTCGCGCAATGTGGCTAATAGTGAAAGAAAAGTCACAACATTCAAGACGGACGAGGTCCGTATTTAATCCTTTTCGAATCTGCATAGTATTCCCGATAGTGAGTTATTTCATAAAGAATAGACGAAGCGGTTAAATCCGCTGAGCTCACGCACTTTTAATCCTGAACTAAGCTTGTACTTCGTTCCGCGTAAAATGTGGGTCATTCGAGGACAATGAATGGAATTCAGGACATTTCAAAAGCAGTGGGGGGCTGAGTTTATTTCCGATGACGTTGTACGTTTTCGCGTCTGGGCAGAAGGACAGAAAGAACTTACGCTACGTCTTGCCACCGCCGACGTGCCGATGACGGCAACAGGCGGCGGCTGGTTCCAGGCAGACGTCCCCGGCGTCACGCACGGTGCAGAATATCAGTTTGTTCTTCAGGACGGCATGGCGGTGCCCGATCCCGCCTCGCGGGCGCAAAAGGGCGACGTTAACGGCCCCTCGGTGGTGATCGATCCCCGACGCTACCAGCCGGTCAACCGCGACTGGGCAGGGCGTCCGTGGGAAGAGACGGTTATTTACGAACTGCACATGGGCACCTTTACTCCGGAGGGCTCCTTCCGGGCGGCCATCGACAAGCTGCCGTATCTGGCAGAACTCGGGATTACCCAGCTTGAAGTGATGCCCGTCTCTCAGTTTGGCGGTTCCCGCGGCTGGGGGTACGACGGCGTGCTGCTGTATGCCCCACACTCAGCCTACGGTACGCCGGAGGATTTCCACGCGTTTATCGACGCCGCGCACGGGCTGGGGCTTTCAGTGGTGCTGGATATCGTGCTCAACCACTTCGGCCCGGAGGGGAACTATCTGCCTTTGCTGTCGCCCGCGTTTTTCGATGCACAGCGGATGACGCCGTGGGGCAACGGCATCGCCTACGAGCGCGAGCCGGTGAGACAGTACATGACCGACGCGCCGCTCTTCTGGCTGACGGAATACCGCCTGGATGGCCTGCGGTTTGATGCCATCGACCAGATTAAAGACGGCTCGGACACGCATATTCTCGAGGAGATTGCCGCAAAAATTCGCGAGGCCATTCCGCACCGTCACGTTCACCTGACCACGGAAGACAGCCGCAACGTGATTTTCCTGCATCCGCGTGATGAACAGGGCAACGCGCCGCTGTTTACCGGCGAGTGGAACGATGACTTCCACAACGCCGCCCACGTGTTTGCCACCGGTGAGACGCACGCCTACTACCAGGACTTTGCCTTTGAGCCGGAGAAAAAGTTCGCCCGGGCGCTGGCGGAAGGCTTTGTCTACCAGGGCGAGGTATCTCTGCAAACCGGCGAGTCTCGCGGGGTGGAGTGCCGCACGCAGCCGCCGCAGTTCTTCGTCGATTTTATCCAAAACCACGATCAGACCGGCAATCGTGCTCAGGGCGAGCGGCTTATCTCCCTCGCGGGCGCCGACAAGACGCGGGTGCTGCTTGCCGCGCTGCTGCTCTCCCCGCATATCCCGCTGCTGTTTATGGGCGAGGAGTTTGGGGAAACGCATCCGTTCCTGTTCTTCACCGACTTTCACGGCGGACTGGCAAAGGCGGTGCGGGAAGGGCGCGCGAAAGAGTTTACCGGTCATGCCGGACACGATGAAACCGTCCCGGACCCGAACGACGTGAACACGTTTATCCGCTCAAAGCTCGACTGGCATAAAGTCGCCACCGACGAGGGCAAGACGTGGCTGCGCTATACGCGCCATCTGCTGACGCTGCGCCATCGCTATATCGTTCCGCTTCTGCATTCGGGCGGCGCCGTTGAGGGCCATGTGCTCAAGACCGCGCCCGGCATGGTGGCGGTGAGCTGGCGCTTCCCGTCGGGGACGCTCTCTCTGGCGCTGAATATCGGCATTAAGCCCGCCGCGCTGCCCGCTCTGGCGGGGGAGACGCGTTTTGCCTCGTCGGAAGTCACCGACGTTTTACCCCCGAACGGTATTGTCGTTCGCTTTGCTGATGGAGAAGCATCGTTATGATCCCTTCCGCCACGTACCGAATTCAGTTCCGTAACGGCATGACGTTTGACCGCGTTGTGGCGCTGGTGCCGTATCTGAAGGACCTCGGCATCAGCCACCTTTACGCGTCGCCCGTGTTCACTGCCACGACGGGGTCCACCCACGGCTATGACGTAACCAACCCGAATGAAATCGACCCCGCCATCGGCGGGCGGGAAGGATTTGACCGCATGGCCGCCGCGCTTAAGCAGGCCGGCATGGGGTTGATTCTGGACATTGTCCCGAACCATATGTCCACCTCGCTGGAAAACCTCTGGTGGCGCGACGTAATTGAATATGGCCAGCAGAGCCGCTATTTCCGCTATTTCGATATCGACGGCTCGCGCCCGCTTACGCTGCCGTTCCTCGGCGACACCTTTGAGGCGGAGCTGGAGAAGGGAGCTATCACGCTAAAACGTGACCCTGTCACGAAAAGGGCCGCACTGGTCTACTACGACGCCGAGTATCCGCTCAACCCCGGCACGTACAGCGAGGAGAAAAGCATTGCCGAGCTGCACGACGCGCAAAGCTGGCGGCTGATGTCCTGGCGGGAAGCGCCGAAGCAGCTCTCGTGGCGGCGCTTCTTTGAGATCACCGGGCTGGTCGGCGTTCGGGTTGAAGATGATGCGGTCTTCGACGACACGCACCGGCTGATCCTTGAGCTGGTCCACGCGGGCGTGGTGGACGGCCTGCGCATTGACCATGTCGACGGCCTGGCGGATCCGCTGGGCTATCTGCAGCACCTGCGGCAGGCCACCGGGCCCGACTGCTACATTACGGTCGAAAAGATTCTCGCCAAAGGGGAACAGCTCCCCTCTGACTGGCCGGTATCCGGTACCACCGGCTACGAGTTTATCGCCTCGCTGGCGGAAGTGCTGGTCGACGACGATAGTCTGTCGCGCCTGGAGACCATCCACGACGAGACGCTGGGCATCACGGTCGATCGCCACGCGGAACTGCGCGATGCCAAAGGCCTGATGGCCGATCGTAATTTTGAGGGTGAATTCACCACGCTGCTGAACCTTGCTGAGGATCTGGCACGCCGCAATGAGGTTGCGCTGCCGCGCGAGGAAATCCGCCACGCGCTGCGTGAGCTGCTTATTGCCTTTCCGGTCTACCGCACCTATGGCACTCGCGAGGGATTAACCCCGCCGGACGTGGCGCTGCTTAACCGCGTGGTTGCCAGCGTGGAAACGTCGGAAGCAGCGCTCAGCCTGATTGTGCGCATTCTTACCGGCGACCTGCCAGACGGGTGCCGCCAGAGCGCCGCACTGTTCAGGACCCGCTTCCAGCAGCTCACCGGGCCGCTGATGGCGAAATCCGTTGAAGACACGCTGTTCTTCCGCCACAACCTGGAGCTGGCGCTCAATGAAGTGGGTGCCGACCCGACGCCGCGCGCGTTTTCATTATCCCGATTCCACCAGGAAATGCGCATTCGTCTGGCACGTCAGCCCGACGCGCTGCTGGGCACCTCCACGCATGATACCAAGCGCGGGGAAGATGCCCGGGCGCGCCTTTACACCCTGACGGAAGCCCCGGAACGCTGGGGGGAAAATCTGGCCCGCTGGCGGCAGATGAACCAGACCCAGGTGCGTTTTCTCAATGACGGTACCGCGCCGAACGCCGCCGATACGTGGATGATCTACCAGGCGCTGGCGGGCGTCTGGCCCGCCACGCTGACACCGGACGACGCTGACGGGCTGGCATCACTGGAAGAACGTTTTATCGGCTTCCTCGAAAAAGCGTTGCGCGAGGCGAAACAGCGCACCGACTGGATTGACAGTAACGAGAGCTATGAGAGCGTGGTGTTGAGCTACGCGCGGCACCTGCTTTCACCGGACAATAGCCTGTTCCTGCACGATTTCAGCGAGGCGATGCAGCCCTTTATCCGCGCCGGGCTGATGAACAGCCTCAGCCAGACGGTGATCAAGCTGACGGCCCCCGGCGTGCCGGATATCTATCAGGGCAGCGAGGCGCTTAACTTCAGCCTTGTCGACCCGGATAACCGACGCGAGCCGGACTTTCCGGCCCTTGTGCAGAGCCTCAGCGCGGCGGATGCCGGGGTGTTTGACAACCCGGCATGCTGGCTGGACGGCAGGGTAAAACAGTTCGTTACCGCCACGCTGCTGCGGCTTCGACCGCACTACGACGCGCTTTTCCGCTACGGCGACTGGCTACCGCTTAAGGTCAGCGGCGAGCGCGAGGAGAACCTGATTGTCTATGCGCGCGTTAAGGACGACGAGGCGCTGATTGTCGCCGTACCGCGTCTGGTTTTTGACGTCACCGATAATCATCAGCTGTGGGTCAATACCACGGTCGCGTTACCCGACGAACTGGCCGGGAAGCGCTATCGGGATCTGTTCAGCGGCGAAAGCCGCATGCTGCAAGAAACGCTGGCGTTAACGTCAGAAAAGGGATGTGTACTGGTTCTGCTTACCTGCGAATAATCGTGGAGAACGAAAATGGCAAAGGATACAACGTTTGAAATTCGGGCCGGTCATGGCCAGCAGTTGGGGGCGAATTATGACGGGAAGGGCGTTAACTTCGCGCTGTTCTCCGCTCACGCTGAACGGGTGGAGCTCTGTCTGTTTGACCCGTCCGGGAAAACGGAAATCGCCCGGCTGGAGCTGCCGGAGTATACCCATGAGGTCTGGCACGGCTATGTGCCTGACCTGAAGCCGGGGGCGCTGTATGGCTATCGCGTCTACGGCCCCTACGACCCGGAAAACGGTCATCGCTTCAACCCGCATAAGCTGCTTATCGACCCCTACGCTCGCGAACTGGTGGGTGACATCGACTGGAACGATGCCCATTTCGGCTATGAGCTGGGGCATGACGAGCTGGATTTGAGCTTTGACACGCGGGACAGCGCGCCGTTCACGCCGAAAGGCAGGGTCATCGACCCGAACGCCTTTGACTGGCAGGACAACAGCCGGCCGAACGTGCCCTGGCCGCATACCGTTGTCTATGAGAGCCACGTGAAAGGCTTTACCCAGATGAACCCGGCCATACCACCCGAGCTGCGCGGCACGTTTGAAGGCATGGGGCATAAAGCCTCGGTCGACTATATCAAAAGCCTGGGCATTACCTCGGTGGAGCTGCTGCCAGTTCACTGGTTCCCGGACGACCAGCATCTGCTCGACCGCGGTCTGAAGAACTTCTGGGGCTATAACACGCTGGGCTTTTTTGCTCCGGCGTCGCGCTACTACGGCCCGGCGGGGATCCAGGGTTTTCGCGACATGGTGCGCGCCTATCATGACGCGGGCATTGAGGTCATTCTTGACGTGGTGTACAACCACACGGCGGAAGGGAACGAGCTTGGCCCGACGCTCTCGTTTAAGGGGATTGATAACTACAGCTATTACCGCACGCTCCCGGACCAGCACCGGTACTACATCAACGACACCGGGACGGGAAACACGGTCAACACCTCGCATCCGCGCGTGCTGCAGATGGTGATGGATTCCCTGCGCTACTGGGCGGAATCGATGCACATTGACGGTTTTCGTTTCGACCTCGGGACGATCCTGGGCCGCGAGCCCGAAGGGTTTGACCCGCGCGGCGGTTTTTTTGACGCCATGACTCAGGATCCGGTCTTATCCCGACTGAAGCTGATTGGTGAACCCTGGGATATCGGTCCCGGCGGCTATCAGGTGGGCGGATTCCCGCCAGGCTGGGGGGAGTGGAACGACAAATACCGCGACACCGTTCGCGAGTACTGGAAGGGGGACAACGTCTCCACGGACTTTGCCGCGCGGCTTCTTGGCTCCGGCGATCTGTACGATTTGCGTGGGCGTCGCCCGTGGGCCAGCGTCAACTTTATCACCGCCCACGACGGCTTTACGCTGAATGACCTGGTGTCGTACAACGAGAAGCATAATGCCGACAACGGCGAGGATAATAACGACGGGCATAACGATAACCGCTCGTACAACTACGGCGAGGAAGGGCCAACCGAGAACCCGGATATTATCGCTACCCGCGAACGGCAGAAACGTAATTTCCTCACCACGCTGCTGTTCTCCCACGGCACGCCGATGCTGCTGGCGGGGGACGAGTTTGGCCGCACGCAGAAGGGGAACAATAACGGCTACTGCCAGGACAGTGAAATCTCGTGGATCGACTGGAAGGGGCTCTCCGAAAACGACGCCGCGCTGCGCGAGTTTACCCGTCGTCTCATTGCCCTTCGCGCGCAACAGCCGCTGCTGCGCCGTGAAAGCTGGCGCGACGGGCTGGAGATCCGCTGGTTCAATGCCGGAGGCGGTCCGCAGCAGGCCGAGCAGTGGGATGAAGGCTCAACGCTCGGGGTCTCCATCAGCAGGCCGGATCTTCAGCAGGAGGACGGCATCTGGCACGACGTGCTGATGCTGTTCAATCCGTTTGAAGGCACCGTGCCGTTCCATATCCCGCAGTTTGGCGAAGGGGGATGGGTGCTGGAGCTGTCTACGGCGGATGATGCCGCCACCGGGACAGCGATCACCGAAACCGTTGAGTACGCGCTGGCCGGACGGAGCATTACGCTGTTCCGCCGTCCTTAGTTACAGTGACGCCGCCGCCCGTGCGGCGGTGTCATACAGGGAGGAGATTGTGCGTAACAGCTGCGCGGTCTCGCCAATCGACTTCCCGGCAATGCCGCTCTCCGCGTGGATCGCAATCAGACACGCCTCCCGCACGTCCCGGTATTTCATGCACAGCGCTTTCCCTTCCTCCGTTGTAGAGAAAAAGAGCTCTTTCCCCGCTTTCTCGCTCGTCACGTAGCCTGCTTTGACCAACTTTTTCAGCGCATAGGTCACCACGTGGGTGTCTTCCACGTTGAGGACGAAGCAGATATCGGCCAGCTTTTTCTTGCGGTCGCGGTGGTTCACGTGATGCAGCAGCGAAACGTCAAAGGCGCCCATATCGGGCTCGCCGGCAGCCGTCATGCAGCGCACCATCCATTTGTTAAAGGCGTTGCCGGTCATGATCAGCGCATATTCCAGCTCTGATAACTCCGCGCAGCGCTCGGATACCAGATGGCGGGAAGAGACGATCCGGCCCTCGTTGATATCGTCGCGATCGGGTGAAGCACTCTTTTCTGAGGTCATAACGTTCCTTAGCCAGAAATGTAAACTCATCGATAAAATAAGAACATTTTATTGATAATTTGTTTACATGTTTTTGAGGTTCAGATATAGCTTTTTAGCGCAGGTTTTGCGAAGCCTGCCAACAAAACACAACATCGCTCGCCGCAAATTAAAAAAATAGCCGTCGGCGCGCAACGCTCACTTTCGATAGGGTAAACGTTATGGACGGTACTACGCTGCTGCCGCTGATCGGGATACCGATCGTGGTTATTGGTTTTGCACTGCGCTTCAACCCGCTGCTGGTGGTCGTGGTGGCGGGGCTGGCGACGGGTCTGCTGGTCGGTATGGATTTCGGCATGCTGCTGGAGACCTTCGGCGAGAAGTTCGTCAATAGCCGATCGCTGGCCACCTTCATCCTGATCCTGCCGGTGATTGGCCTGCTGGAATATTACGGGCTTAAAGAGCGCGCCCAGGCCTGGGTGGCGAAGATCGCCAGCGCCACCTCAGCGCGTATTCTGATGCTCTATTTTGTCGCCCGTGAAGGTACCGCCGCGCTGGGCCTGATGTCGCTGGGCGGTCACGCGCAGACGGTGCGCCCGCTGCTGGCGCCGATGGCCGAAGGAGCGGCGCTGAACGAATATGGCGAGCTGCCGCAGCACATTCGCGACAAAATCAAAGCCCATGCCGCCGCGTGTGACAACATCGCGGTCTTCTTTGGGGAAGATATCTTTATTGCCTTCGGGGCGGTGCTGCTGATCGACGCGTTTCTGAAAGAGAATGGCATTCAGGGCATTGAACCGCTGCATATCGGCCTGTGGGCTATCCCAACCGCCATTGCGGCATTGATTATTCATATGACGCGCCTGCTGCGCCTCGATGCAAGTATCCGTCGCGACGTGATGGCCTGGCGTGCAGAGCAGGGTACGCAGGAGGCCGCGCAATGATGACGCTTATCACCATTAACCGCGTGTACTACCTGATTGGCTTTGTCGTGATGCTGCTGGTTGTGATGACCCTGCGCGATCGCGCCAATCCGAAGCGCTTTACCACCGCGCTGTTCTGGTTCTTGTTTGGCGGGATCTTCCTGTTTGGCGATCTGATGGTTCAGGAACTCGGCAAATCGCTGGCGTACCGGATTATCGGCGGCGGCGTTATCGCCATCGCGCTGCTGGCGGGGTTTGGTCTGGTCGGGAAAGGGCACTATAAAATGTCGACCGAGGAGGAGCGCGTTGCCTCATCGAACCGGCTCAAAAACTGGCTGTTCCTGCCTGCGCTGATGATCCCGGTGGTGACGGTGCTGGGCACGTTATTCCTGAAGGGCGTTTCGGTCGGCGGCGTGTTTCTGCTCGATCAGAAGCAGCTCACACTGGCGGCGCTTTGCGTAGCCTGCGTCGCGGCGATCCTCACCGGCTGGTGGCTGACCAAAGGCACGCCGCTGCATGCCGTTCGTCAGTCTCGTCGTCTTGTCGATACTATCGGCTGGGCGGTGATCCTGCCGCAGATGCTGGCCATGCTCGGCGGCGTGTTCGTGGTGGCTAACACGGGCGACTCGGTACAGAAGGTGGTGAGCCTGTTTGTGAACCCGGATAGCCGCTTTATGCTGGTGGTGATTTACTGCGTGGGTATGGCGCTGTTTACCATGATTATGGGTAATGCCTTTGCGGCCTTCCCGGTGTTAAGTGCCGGTATCGCCTTGCCGTTTCTGATCAACGTGCATCACGGCAACCCTGCGCCGCTGCTGGCGATTGGCATGTATGCAGGCTACTGCGGCACGCTGATGACGCCGATGGCCGCGAACTTCAATATCGTTCCCGCCGCGCTGCTGGAGCTGAAAGACAAATATCAGGTGATCAAGATCCAGATCCCGACCGCGTTAACCCTGCTGGTGGTGAACGTGTTCTTAATGTATTTCCTCGTGTTTCGCTAAGGAGCTGTCATGGAATTAACGCAACATCAGGCCGACGCGTTTGCCCGCATGCCTTTGACCTATTTGCGCCAGGAATACCCGAACCACATCATGCACCTGCTTAATGATGATGGTGACGTTCTGCCGCCGCGCGAACTGCACCCGATTTTCTACGGCTGTTTTGACTGGCATTCGGCGGTGCACGGTTACTGGCTGCTGCTGCGCTGCGTGCGGCTCTATCCAGAATTACCGTCTCGGGACGCGATCGTCGCGCTTTTTGACGAGCACATGACCGAAGAGAACGTGGCGAAGGAGCTGGCCTATTTTACCGTGCCGTTCCGCGCCTCGTTTGAGCGACCGTATGGCTACGGCTGGCTGCTGGCGCTGGCCCAGGAGCTGAAACAGTCGTCGCTGCCGCAGGCCGCGGGCTGGTACCAGACGCTGGCACCGCTCACCCAGGATATTCGCAACCGGCTGGTGGATTACCTCGGTAAGCTCACCTATCCGATCCGCGTCGGGACGCACTACAACACCGCGTTTGCCCTCGCGCTGGCGCTCGATTACGGTCGCACAGTGGGAGACAAGGCGCTTGAACAGGCGATTCTGGCGGAAGCGGAGCGGTTTTATCTCGCCGACACGCGCTATCCGGCTCATTATGAGCCCGGCGGAGACGAGTATATTTCCGGCGCGCTGACGGAGGCGCTGCTGATGAGCAAGGTGTCTGAAGACTTCCCGGCCTGGTTTGACGCGTTTCTGCCGGAGGTGAGCGCCGTTACGGCACTGATGAACCCGGCGGAAGTGAGCGATCGTACCGACCCGAAAATTGCCCATCTGGACGGATTAAACCTCAGCCGCGCGTGGTGTATGAAGCACATTGCGAAAGCGCTTCCTGCCAGCCACCCGGCGCAACCGGCGTTGCGCGAGGCGGTGACGAAACATCTGGCCGCCAGCGTCGGGCATGTGGTCGGCAGCCACTATAGCGGCGGGCACTGGCTGGCGAGCTTTGCGCTGCTGGCGCTGGAGTAAACAAACGAGTCGTCTTTCTTGCCGGGTGGCGCTGCGCTTACCCGGCCTACATTGTGCAACGCTTGCCTGTAGGCCGAGCAGAGCGCAGCCTGCTCAGGCTAAATACCACCGAACCCGTCGAGGCGATGACGGCTAGCCACAGTGCAACATGGATAGCATGTTGATGGTCCCATCCTGCCGCTGCTCCCAGCAGCACCCCCACCACGGCGGCGCCGAGACACTGGCCGAATGTCCTCACAATCGACAACACGCCGGAGGCATAGCTGGCATATTCCCGCGCGACGTTAGCGAGCATTTCCCGGTTATTGGGGCTCTGGAAGCAGCCAAATCCAATACCGCATACCAGACTGCGCAGGCCGATATTCCATACGGAAGGATTCTCCGGCAACGTGGCCAGCAGGACCAACCCACCGACAAAGACGATCAGCCCTAGGGTCGAGATCAGCGGCGCGGAGATCGTATCCGCCCAGCGACCCGCGTGCGGCGCGATCAGCACGATGCCAATCGGCCACGGGGTGAACAGCAGCGCCGACACCACCGGGCTGTAGCCATACACGCTCTGAAACAGGAACGGCAGCGCGACAAACGTGATCCCCTGGCTCACAAACGACGCCAGCGAGGTCAGCGCGGCGAGGGTGAAGTGCCCGTTTCTGAACATCACCGGCGGCAGTAACGGATGTTGCGCGCGCCGAATCCGACAGGTAAAGGCGAAGGCGCCGACCAGCGCGACAACGCCCCAGCAGACGGCCTGCCGGTTAATGTGCTCCGTCACATGCTGAAGGCTGTCGGCCAGCATGATCGCTGAACCTAACAGGACGGCGGAGAGCACGGCGCCCGGCGCGTCAAAGGGAGTGCGGTCAGCGGCCGATTCCCGCGGCAAGGCCCGCCATGCCAGCAGCAGGGCGATGCTGCCTGGAATAAGATTAATGGCGAACAGCCATTGCCAGCTCAGGGCGTCCAGTATTGTTCCGCCGAGTACCGGGGCAATCGCCGTGCTGGAGGCAATAAGCAGGGCGTGCAGCCCCAGAATGCGGCCCAGCAGCCGGCCCGGAAAAACGGAGCGCAGGATAGCCGGAGCAATACTCAGGGTCGCCGCGCCGCCGATGCCCTGCAGAATTCGCATCCCGGTTAACATTTCCGGCGTTGTTGCCATCGCGCAGCCGAGCGAGGTGAGCGTAAAGGTGGCAAGCCCGGCCAGAAAGATTGGGCGATAGCCCACGCGGGCTGCCAGCGCCGCGAAGATGGCCAACGTCATCGCCGCTGACAGCAGATAACCGTTGGCGAACCAGACCGCAACGTTCGCAGGGACCTGCATCGCTCTTGCCATGGAGGGGAGCGCGATGTTGATCATGGTACCGTCAAAAACGCCCATCAGCGTGGTGGTCATAACGGCGGCCATCACCCTGGCGCGTTCATGCCCGGATAAACCTTCATCGCCGGGCAGGTTGGTAAATAGCGTCATTGTCGTTACTCCGGATAAGAATCGTGATGACGAAACTATAATCATGCGGTATACAGGGCGGAAGACGCATCATTTGCACTTAATCATTGCATGTAACGCCACATCTGAGGAGGCATCGTGTCCGATCCTGACTTTAACCTTCTGGTTGCGCTCGACGTTCTGCTGGCAGAAGCCAGCGTGGCGGGCGCGGCGAGACGTTTGAGCCTGAGCACCTCCGCCATGAGCCGCACCCTGAGCCGGCTGCGGGAGGTGACCGGCGATCCTATTCTGGTACGGGCCGGTCGTCATATGGTGCTGACGCCCTGGGCCGAAGCCACCCGGGACCGCGCCAGAAGCGCCGTGCACGAGGCGAGGGCGGTGCTGCAGCCCTCCACCGACACGCTGAAGGTGGAAAGCCTTGAACGGCTGTTCACCATCCGGGCCAACGACGGTTTTGTGGTGGCGTTTGGGCCTCTGCTCATTGCTGCGGTGGCGAGCGTCGCGCCCGGGGTGTGCATCCGTTTCTCACCGAAACCGGAAAAAACGTCGCGCTATTTACGTGAGGGGCTGGTCGACCTGGAGATCGGCGTGCAGGGTAACATGGGGCCTGAAATACGGCTGCAAAGGCTCTTTCAGGATCGGTTTGTTGGCGCGGTGCGTAAGGGGCATCCGCTGTCAGAGCAGCCGGAGGTCAGCCTGAGTGACTATGTCGCCTGGGGGCATGTGGTGGCCTCGCCGGACGGATCGCTGCACGGGTTTGTCGATGAGGCGCTGGCGGAGCGCGGGATGAAGCGCAAGGTCGCCAGCGTGGTGCCTGGATTCCCGACGGCGTTATCCGTGGCGCTGGCGTCCGATCTGATTGCCATGGTGCCGGCGTTATATCTGCTCAATCAGGCGATGACCGAGCGCGTGCACGTCTTTGAACTGCCCTTTAAGACCCGGACCATAACGGTTTCACAGATGTGGCATCCGCGCATGGAGAGGGACCCGGCGCACCGGTGGCTCAGGGAAAAGGTCCTTGAGGTGTGCCGTGCTGTTTGCTGACGCTCAGAGCACTTTCCCCGGCACGGTGAGGATGAAGCGCGTCGACACCGCATCCGATTCCACGCGGACTTTTCCCTGATGTGCGGTGACAATGGACTTCACGATAGCAAGCCCAATTCCGCTGCCTTCGCCTTTACGCTGCCTGGACGGATCGACGCGATAAAAACGGTCAAACAGCTTCGGCAGATGCGCCGGCGGGATCGGCGGCCCGGGGTTTTCTGTCACCAGTTCAACGTCGTTATCCTGTTTTCGCAGTGTGACCGTCACCGTTTTGCCCGCTGGCGTATAGCGCAGGGCGTTGGATAACAGATTATTTATGGCCCTTCTGAACATCTGCGGATCGCCTTCTATCAGGCAGGGCATCCCGTTAAACTTCAGCGCGATGTGGCGTTCTTCCGCCCAGGCTTCAAAGAAATCGAAGACTTTCATGACCTCGGCGCTTAAATCAAACATCACCCGGTCAGGGATGAGCTGATTGTTATCCGCCTGCGCCAGGAAAAGCATGTCGCTGACCATGCGGGTCATCCGGTTGTACTCTTCCAGGCTGGAGTACAACACATCCTCCAGCTCCTTCGGAGTGCGGTTCTGACTCAGCGCGATTTCCGTTTGCGTCACCAGGTTGGTGATGGGGGTTCTGATTTCGTGCGCGATGTCGGCGGAAAAGTTAGCCTGACGGGTAAAGACATCTTCAATCTTTTCGATCATCTGGTTGAAGGAGATGACCAGCTGCTCCAGCTCAACGGGTACGCGGGACGGCTCCAGTCGTGCATCCAGATTTTCAGAGGTGATGTTTTTTATGGCGTTGCTGACGTTACGCAGAGGCAAATGTCCCTGGCGCACCGCGATGCGAATGACAAGGATAATCAGCAGGCTGATAACCGCCGCAATCGCCAGGAGATTCTTTTTCAGCGCCTCAAGATAGTGGAGATGAAAATTAATGGAGAGCCCGATCAGCATGACGTAGTCCTGTGTTTTTCCCTGCAGCGTCGCCGTGCCTGAAGAGGCGATAATCCGGTAGGTTTCCATTTTCATGTCGGACCCGGCGTGCATGGGGTTGGCCGGGTCTTCTACCGTCCAGAGAAACACATCCTGTGCGCGACGGTGTTCGCTAAAGTTCGCCGTGTTCATTGCCGGGCGCAAAGCCGCCCCTTGCGCCGAGCTGAACAGGGTATTGCCCTGCGGATCCAGAAGCAGGACGGCCACGTTGCGGTAGCTGGCGATCGACTCTTTAATCTTGCTGATTTTCTTTTGATCGGGATCGGCCGGTGATTGCAGTATGCGGTGCATCGCAGTGCTGATTTGCTGCAGATCGCTGACATCCTGCTCGGCGAAATGCTTTTCAACGGAATGGAGCATAAACCAGGTAAAGGCGAAAAAGGCCAGTATAGTGGAGAGACTGATAAGAAAGGTCAGCCGCAGAGCAAGAGAAAAGGGGCGCCGGGGAAACTTAACGTGCATCCGGCACCTCCAGCATATAGCCCACGCCGCGCACCGTCTGGATCAGCTTCGGTTCAAAATCGTTATCGATTTTCGCGCGCAGCCGCTTTACCGCCACGTCAATCGCGTTTGTGTCGCTGTCAAAATTCATGTCCCACACCTGGGAGGCAATCAGGGAGCGGGGAAGCACTTCTCCCTGATGGCGCATGAAAAACTCCAGCAGGCTGAACTCTTTGCTGGTTAACAGGATGCGACTTCCGGCCCGGCTGACCTTTCTCGACACGAGGTCAACCGTAAGATCTGCCACCTGAAGCTGGCTTTCCGCGATCACCGTATTTCCGCGTCTTAACAGCGTCCTTACCCTGGCGAGCAGCTCGGCAAAGGCGAAAGGCTTAATCAGATAATCATCCGCGCCCAGCTCCAGCCCTTTGACCCGATGTTCAATCGTACCGAGAGCCGTAAGTAACAGAATGGGCATCCCTTTGCCCGCAGAGCGGAGCATACGGACAATGTCCCAGCCGTTCACATCGGGCAGCATGATATCCAGAATCAGCAGACCGTATTCAGCGGTCATGGCGAGATGGTAGCCGTTCAGGCCATTATCCGCGTGGTCTACGACAAACCCCGCTTCAGTCAGCCCCTTACACAGGTACTCACCGGTTTTCATTTCGTCTTCGACGATCAGTATTTTCATCGTGCTCCCCAGAATGGCTGCTGATGACATTCTATGGCGCCCGCGACCGTTCACAATGACTTACGTTAAAAATGACAACATTGTCATTATCCTGTCACCCGTCAAACAGGATGTGTTCCGTAGAGTAGCCCTAAAAATACTCTGGACTTCATCTGGACCGTTATGTTCCTGTTAAAACGACTAAGCATCAGTACGGTATTTATCCTGGCAGGCTGCGTCTCGCTGGCCCCCGACTATCAGCGCCCGGCGTCACCGGTACCTCAGCAATTTTCACTCTCGCGCAACGGCCTGACGCCCGCTGTGGCGGGTTATCAGGATACCGGCTGGCGCACCTTTTTTGCCGACCCGCAGGTAGCGGGGCTGATTACGGAAGCCCTGAATAACAATCGCGATGTAAAAATGGCCGCCCTGAAGGTTGAAGAGGCGCGGGCGCAGTTCAACGTGACGGAAGCAGACCGTTATCCTCAGCTGAATGCCTTTTCGGGTATCACGTACAGCGGCGGGCTTAAAAGTGACAAACCCACCACGCAGCAGTACGACGCGGGCCTTGCGCTTAGCTATGAACTCGACTTCTTCGGCAAGCTGAGGAACATGAGCGAGGCTGACCGACAAAACTATTTCGCCAGCGAAGAGGCCCGGCGCGCGGTGCATATCCTGCTCGTCTCTAACGTTTCTCAAAGCTATTTCAACCAGCAGCTGGCGTATAAACAGCTGCGTATTGCGCGGGAAACGCTGACAAATTACCAGCAGTCTTATGCGTTCGTTGAGCAGCAGCTGGTGACGGGCAGTACGAACGTCCTGGCGCTGGAACAGGCCCGGGGACAGATCGAAAGCACGCAGGCAGATATTGCCAAACGAGAGGGAGAGCTGGCGCAGGCCAATAATGCCCTGCAGCTGGTCCTCGGCACGTATCGCGCGCTCCCGGGCGACAGCGGCATGAATGCCGGCGATGTCGCGCCGGTAAAACTGCCTCCCCATCTTTCCTCAGCGATACTGCTGCAGCGCCCGGATATTATGGAGGCGGAGTACCAGCTTAAAGCGGCCGATGCGAATATCGGCGCGGCGCGTGCCACCTTTTTCCCGTCCATATCACTAACCAGCGGACTTTCCACAGGTAGTACGGAATTATCCAGCCTGTTCACGTCAGGGAGCGGGATGTGGAATTTTATTCCTAAAATCGAAATTCCCATTTTCAATGCGGGCAGGAATAAGGCCAACCTGAAGCTGGCTGAAATTCGCCAGCAGCAGTCGGTTGTTAATTACGAACAAAAAATTCAGTCCGCCTTCAAACAGGTTGCCGACGCGCTCGCGCTGCGGGACAGCATTAACCAGCAGCTTGCTGCGCAACAGCGGTATCTTGATTCTCTACGCATCACCCTGCAGCGGGCCAGAGGGTTATATTCCAGCGGGGCGGTCAGCTATATCGAAGTGCTTGATGCGGAACGTTCTCTTTTCTCCACGCAGCAAAATATTCTCGACCTTATTTATGCCCGGCAGGTTAATGAAATTAATCTTTTCACCGCGCTCGGCGGCGGTTGGGTCGAATAACGTTATTTAATTAAACAGGAAAATAAACATGCGCAATTCACTTAAGGCTATTGTATTCGGTGCGATCTCTATTGTGTTTTCTGCTGGCCTCCAGGCTGAAGTTCATCAGCACGAGGGGATGAGTGCTGCCAGCGAAGGGAGCTCAGAGCAGCTCATCACCGGGACCGGTATCGTGAAGGACATTGATCTCACAAATAAAAAGGTCACGATTTCTCATGAGGCCATCCCGGCGATTGGCTGGCCCGCGATGACCATGCGTTTCACCTTTATTCAGGCCGATGAGAGCATCAACGCCTTAAAGGTCGGCAGTCACGTTGATTTTTCATTTGTTCAGCAGGGCAATATCTCTTTACTGAAGAGCATTAAATAGCGAGATACGGCATGGCCTCATTAAAAATAAAATATGCTGCCATGATAGTCAGCAGCCTGATTGCGGGAGGGCTGATATCGGTAACGGCATGGCAGGCTTTTCATTCGTATGAAAAAACAGAAAACAGCGTCTCTGAAAGAAAGGTGCTTTTCTGGTATGACCCGATGAAGCCTGACGTGAAATTCGATAAGCCCGGTAAATCGCCGTTTATGGATATGGATCTGGTGCCTAAATATGCGGACGAAAATGACGATAAAAGCGGCACGGGAATACGTATCGACCCGACACAGGTTCAGAATCTGGGATTAAAAACGCAAAAGGTGACGCGCGGAACGCTGAATTATGCCCAGACGATCCCGGCCAACGTCAGCTATAACGACTATCAGTTTGTCATTGTGCAGGCGCGCGCGGAAGGGTTCGTGGAGAAAGTGTATCCGCTGACGACGGGCGATAAGGTGAAGAAAGGCACGCCGCTGATTGATATTACCATTCCGGACTGGGTCGAAGCGCAGAGCGAGTTTCTGCTGCTATCCGGCACCGGTGGAACGCCAACGCAAATAAAAGGTGTGCTGGAGCGTCTTCGCCTGGCCGGAATGCCGGATGACGATATTCAGAGGATGCGTGCGACTCGAACGATCCAGACCCGGTTTACCATCAAGGCGCCTATCGACGGGGTGATCACGGCCTTTGACCTGCGTACCGGGATGAATATTTCCAGAGATAAGGTGGTGGCGCAAATTCAGGGAATGGATCCGGTCTGGATCAGCGCGGCAGTACCTGAATCCATCGCTTATCTGCTGAAAGATACCTCGCAGTTTGCTGTTTCCATACCGGCTTATCCGGATAAATCCTTCCCGGTTGAAAAGTGGAGTCTTCTGCCGAGCGTGGATCAAACCACCCGTACGCTGCAGGTGCGTCTGCAGGTCTCTAACAAGGATGAACTGCTGAAACCGGGCATGAATGCGTACCTGAAGCTAAATACCCAAAGCCAGGAAATGTTGTTGATCCCCTCCCAGGCCGTAATCGATACCGGCAAAGAACAGCGCGTTATTACCGTTGATGCGGACGGGAATTTTGTGCCGAAAAGGATCCACGTTCTGCATGAAGCTCAGCAGCAGTCCGGCATTGGTAGCGGACTGGAAGAGGGAGAGTCGGTAGTGGTCAGCGGTCTGTTCCTGATTGACTCGGAGGCCAATATTACCGGCGCGCTGGAGCGCATGCGTCACGCTGAAACGGCTGACGGCGCGCATTCTGGCCATTAAGGAGACGATGATGATTGAATGGATTATCCGGCGGTCAGTCGCCAACCGTTTCCTGGTCATGATGGGGGCGCTCTTCCTCAGCGTCTGGGGAACATGGACCATCATCAACACCCCGGTCGATGCCTTGCCCGATCTGTCTGACGTTCAGGTGATTATCAAAACCAGCTATCCCGGCCAGGCTCCGCAGATTGTTGAAAACCAGGTCACCTATCCACTCACCACCACCATGCTGTCGGTTCCCGGTGCTAAGACCGTGCGCGGCTTTTCGCAGTTTGGTGATTCGTATGTCTATGTCATTTTTGAAGACGGTACCGATTTGTACTGGGCCCGTTCGCGCGTGCTGGAGTATCTGAACCAGGTTCAGGGCAAACTGCCTGCCGGTGTGAGCTCAGAAATAGGCCCTGATGCCACGGGCGTGGGCTGGATATTTGAGTATGCGCTGGTGGATCGCAGCGGAAAACACGATCTCGCCGAGTTACGCTCGTTGCAGGACTGGTTCCTGAAATTTGAACTGAAAACGATCCCGAACGTGGCTGAAGTGGCCTCCGTCGGCGGCGTGGTGAAGCAGTATCAAATCCAGGTCAATCCGTTAAAACTGGCTCAGTACGGCATTAGTCTGCCGGAGGTTAAGCAGGCCCTTGAGTCGCCTAACCAGGAGGCAGGGGGATCGTCAGTTGAAATGGCGGAAGCGGAGTATATGGTCCGGGCCAGCGGCTATCTGCAGACGATGGACGATTTCAATAACATCGTTCTGAAAACCGGCGAGAACGGGGTACCGATTTACCTTCGTGATGTTGCCCGCGTACAAACGGGGCCGGAAATGCGGCGCGGTATTGCCGAGCTGAACGGGCAGGGTGAAGTGGCGGGCGGCGTGGTGATCCTGCGTTCGGGTAAAAACGCGCGCGAGGTCATTACGGCGGTGAAAGATAAGCTGGAGACGCTGAAGGCCAGCCTGCCGGAAGGTGTTGAGATTGTGACTACCTACGATCGCAGCCAGCTCATCGATCGGGCAATCGACAACCTGAGTTCCAAGCTGCTCGAAGAGTTTATCGTGGTGGCCATCGTCTGCGCCCTGTTCCTGTGGCACGTTCGCTCGGCGCTGGTGGCGATTATCTCTCTGCCGCTTGGCCTGTGTATTGCCTTTATCGTCATGCATTTCCAGGGACTGAACGCCAATATCATGTCGCTGGGAGGCATTGCCATTGCCGTCGGCGCGATGGTGGATGCCGCTATCGTGATGATTGAAAACGCGCACAAACGGCTGGAAGAGTGGGATCACCAGCATCCGGGAGAGCAGATTGATAACGCTACGCGCTGGAAGGTGATCACCAACGCCTCTGTCGAGGTTGGCCCCGCGCTGTTTATCAGCCTGCTGATCATCACCTTGTCCTTCATTCCTATCTTTACCCTTGAGGGTCAGGAAGGGCGGCTGTTTGGTCCGCTGGCCTTCACAAAAACGTACGCCATGGCGGGCGCGGCCGCGCTGGCGATCATCGTTATCCCTATCCTGATGGGATTCTGGATCCGGGGTAAAATCCCTGCAGAGACCAGTAACCCGTTGAACAGGCTACTGATTAAAGCCTATCATCCGCTACTGATTCGTGTGCTCCACTGGCCTAAAACAACCCTGTTGGCTGCGGTCTTATCCATCTTCACTGTGATCTGGCCCCTGAGCCAGGTGGGCGGCGAGTTCCTGCCAAAGATAAATGAAGGTGACCTGCTGTATATGCCGTCAACATTGCCGGGCGTCTCTCCGGCTGAAGCTGCCGCGCTGTTACAGACAACGGACAAGCTCATCAAAACCGTGCCTGAAGTGGCCTCGGTGTTTGGCAAAACCGGCAAGGCCGAAACGGCAACGGATTCCGCGCCGCTCGAAATGGTGGAGACCACTATTCAGCTCAAGCCTGAGGATCAGTGGCGGCCCGGCATGACCATTGACAAGATCGTTGATGAGCTAGACAAGACCGTTCGTTTGCCTGGCCTGGCGAACCTCTGGGTTCCGCCCATTCGTAACCGGATAGACATGCTTTCGACCGGGATCAAAAGCCCCATCGGTATCAAAGTGTCAGGTACCGTTCTGTCGGATATTGACGCCACGGCCCAGAGCATTGAGGCGGTAGCCAAAACGGTGCCGGGCGTGGTGTCTGCCCTGGCTGAACGTCTGGAGGGCGGGCGCTACATCGATGTTGATATCAACCGGGAAAAAGCCTCCCGCTACGGGATGACGGTGGGTGATGTGCAGCTGTTCGTCTCCTCGGCCATCGGCGGGGCGACGGTGGGTGAAACGGTGGAAGGCGTCGCCCGATACCCGATTAATATTCGCTATCCTCAGGACTACCGGAACAGCCCGAGCGCGTTGAAGCAGATGCCTGTCCTCACGCCGATGAAACAGCAGATCACGCTGGGCGATGTGGCGGATATCAACGTGGTTTCCGGCCCCACGATGCTAAAAACGGAGAATGCCCGACCTGCGAGCTGGATTTATATCGATGCCCGCGGCAGGGATATGGTGTCGGTGGTGAACGACATTAAAACGGCTATCAGTCAGAACGTAAAGCTGAGACCGGGTACCAGCGTCTCATTCTCCGGACAGTTTGAACTGCTCGAACACGCCAACAAGAAACTGAAGCTGATGGTGCCGATGACGGTGATGATCATCTTCATTCTGCTGTATCTGGCGTTCCGTCGCGTGGATGAAGCGTTGCTGATCCTGATGAGCTTGCCGTTCGCCCTGGTCGGAGGAATATGGTTCCTCTACTGGCAGGGCTTCCATATGTCTGTGGCAACCGGCACCGGTTTTATCGCTCTGGCCGGGGTAGCGGCAGAATTTGGGGTGGTCATGCTGATGTATTTGCGTCATGCCATTGAAGCGCACCCGGCGTTATCCCATCGGGAAACGTTCACCGAACAGGGGCTAGATGACGCTCTTTATCATGGCGCGGTGCTGCGCGTGCGGCCAAAGGCGATGACAGTCGCGGTGATTATTGCCGGTCTGCTGCCCATTCTGTGGGGTACCGGTGCCGGGTCAGAAGTCATGAGCCGGATAGCGGCGCCCATGATTGGCGGGATGATCACGGCTCCGCTACTATCACTGTTTATTATTCCTGCGGCGTATAAGTTAATTTGGTTGCGTAGGCATAAAAAGCGATAAAAAAACCGCCAGCGATGGCGGTTTTTTTCGGGATGAACGCTTAGCGCGCTGTTTTAGCACGCGTCTGGCTGAGAAGCTTGCGCCAGGTACGATTATGCAGAGTAAACAGCAGCATCTTATAGAAGGCGGTGGAAAGGATACAGCTGCCGCTAAGCAGTAGCATGACGGTACTCACTAGCGCCGCGGTCAGACTGACGCCCGGAGCAGCGCTACCGCTCAGCGCGACCAGCAGATAGGCTGCCGTTAATACCAGGCTTATCACCGCCAGCGTAAGGTGTAACCGCACGGCGCGCATGCTGCCTTTGCCAATCATAAACATTGTCACGCCGTTAAGGCCAGCGAACAGAAGGGCGATCAGGACAACCCAGACGAATACGTGTCCCGCTGGCTGGTCGAGTCCGGCGAGTACGCCATACCCCAGCCACAGCTGCGGAATGGCGAAACTGACAATCACCCCGAGGGTACTGATTGCCGCGGGAATCCCCATGGTGTGTAGGCCTACAGGTTTGCCCATTTCTTCAGCCAACTGAGTCTTTAGCTGTTGCAGCTGTGTCGGGGAGGCATTGCTTATGCTGGTAGCCGCCTCGTTACAGTGTTGCAGGCGACGGGATAAATTTCTAATTATTTGAATAATCAACGTTTTGTATCTCTCATTCCTTGAGTGCCGGAATAGGGTAGGGAATAAGCTCATAGAGTGACAGAAATGTCACTCGCCAGTCATGCGATAAACAGTAGCCGGTTTTTATAATTCATTATAAAGAAGGCCTCCAACTGTTGGGCGCTTTAACTTCGGAGATACCGTTATGAAAAAGATCCTTTTATCTGTTATTGCCCTCCTGGCGGTTTCTGCATCCAGCTGGGCGGCAGAGACAAACAGCAACAAACAGGCAGCACTGCCCCATGACATGATGCAAAGCAACACATCGGATTCGAGCCAGAGCATGGCGGAAATGCATAAGGAGATGATCAAAACCCGTCCATGCGGTACTAACGAAACAGCGACGTCGTTTTCCGCGATGAATGAACACGAGAAAGCGGCGATTGCACACGAGACGGCGAATAACGGCCAGTCTTCGGTCAGCCATCAGCAGCAGGCGCAACAACATCGTCGCCAGATGACAGAGAATTAATCCGCTGCGAAGCCTCTCGAGGCCGTAAACCCTCCATCGATCCTGCTGAAGTGTACCGTCTGCATGTGGTCGCGAAAATGGGCGGCACAGCAATTTGAAAACCCGCAGGTAACTTTGCGGGTTTTTTATTTCAGCCGAAAAAAGGCCTACAAATCAAAATTTAAAATATTTATACAATTAAGCTTTGATTAATAAATAAACTAACCATTAACAATTGCTTAATTGTTAATTTAAAACAAAAGCGATTTTTCTTTGCCTTTTTCTGGGGGAGGGGGTGTTTATTCTGATAATAATTAATCACTTGAGGCATTACTCTGGATTAAGATGAAAAAGCCATCATTGCTACTTTACTTATGTTATAAAGTGGCACATTACACCATGTAACCCATGGTGCAGTAAAATGAAATTCCGTATTATTAAAGTCAGTTGCGGGAAATGATTGTACCACTAATATTTAAGAACGTTCTGATTGCCAGTTATTGCACTGGCTAAAATATAAAATATATCACAAGCAGCTTCTGCCAGATTGAAGCTGGTGGTTTTTTTCTTTACAAATATGTATGGAAATAAATGGATTCCAGAAACCATTTCAAAATAGATGGGGCGAACTCCGAAAAGCCAAATGAGTAGGATGACTAATATCGAGGCAATATCATGTCGAATCAAGAGACTATTGTTGGTGGCTGGACGGCTTATCATACGTTGACTGAAAAAGATTGGCAGGTATTTAAAGAAGCCATGGCGGGATTTGTTGGTGTAACGTATGAGCCGCAGGCCGTCTCAACGCAGTTAGTGGCCGGGACAAATTATCGCTTCAAGTGCCTTGCTTCAATTCCGCCTGCTTTAGTGGTGTGGGAGTCTATTGTTGAAATCTTCCAGCCTTTGCAGGGGGCTCCGCATATTGTCGGAATCACCCGAATCTGAACTTTCAATCAATACTGTGTCAATGCGTGATTTAGGAAAATATTCCAGGCTTTGACGGTCTTTTCGTAAATAAGTGATTTTTATTAAGTTGATTTTTCTTTAATCCACTTATTGAAAGAAGTCGTGAGCTTAAAACGCGATTTCCTTGGTATGAAATGACCTGATTAGCCACGGTCAATATGTTTTATATTTAACTGAGTTCTAAGAGTTCACTCCGATCTTAGTAACGGAAAAGGTATTTAATAATGCTAAATCATATTCTACAGGCCGGCACTAATCCGTCGATTAACAGTAATAACATGAAAGCGAGTGCTGATGCCTCAACCACGGCAGCTGTGATTATTCAAAACTATGTCGGCACCATTTTAACACAGGCCGATCTCTCTCTGCCTGATATATTACCCGATCTACCGGAACATCAGGCAAAAGCCAGAGACCATGCCACATCCTGGCGCGATGTCATACAGCCGCAAATGATCTCAACCAATACGGATATTGTGAGCTTCTCTAACAATTTTGATTCCTATTATGACCCTTTGGTTAAGCTGGCGGTAAAAATACAGCAAAACCCTTCGGACACAGCATCAATTAATACTTTTAAACTGGGTGTTCAGCAACTTCAGGCGTTGGTCGCTCAAAAACAAACCGCTACGCATACCGTGGTTAATTCAGTGGGGGGGTTCCAGACCACGCTTGCCGAAGATGCCCGCAATTTCGCTAGTGATTTTTCGACGGCAGAGGCGGCATTAGCCGGTAAAGACGGGCAAATTGCCGCACTGGGGAAACAAATCGACGCTATTAATTCCGCCATGAGTAAAGACTTGACTATGATTGCAGCGGGTTCAACCGCCGCAGTAGTAGGGGGATTAATGATTGCCGTGGGGGCACTGGCGGAAATTGCGACCGCAGGTGTCAGTACCGCACTGATTGTCGGTGGATTGGTGGTCGTTGGAGCCGGTGCTGGTGTTGCCATTGCCGGGGGAGTTGACTATGCCAAGCAAACCAGCGCGCTCAGCACGGCCATTACGACCAGAACAAAACTACAACAACAGTATTCTGCCACCAAAAACGTGAATACGATTGTTCAGAACCTTTCAGGCCAGGCATCCGCTGCGGTTCAGGCCGCGGGTTCTTTACTGGCAGGTTGGCAGACGCTTGAACAGGACTTTATTGTCTTCCAGTCGGCGCTGACCAGCGCGACCCCCGATTTAGGTTATTTCCTGATCGCGCAACTCAATGCGGCGAAAGCGGACTGGGATGATGTTGGCAATCATGCCCGTAAACTCCTGGATTATGGTTCTTTACCGGTCAGCAACGCATCGGTTACCAGCGGTGGGATCCTGTTGCCTAACCCAACGGCGACGTTTGCACGGCTGGCTGCTGCATAGCGTTCATCAATCATCAATCAGGCCCGTGAGGGTCTGATTGTTTTAACAGACAAACCGGACGCATCGTTTCACGATGATGCCAATAAAAGACCCTTGTCTAAGGTTCAGAGTATGCCAGCATTAAAAGTCAGCTTTACTCAGGCATTAACGGCTCAACAAAATGTGCGTCAACAGATGAAGCTGGTCGTACAACAATTAGAACAGCTTCCGCCCATTAACGATCCGCAGATCCCCGACCTGAATGAAAATATTGTCTCCGTCCACAATCATGCGAATTATTATCTGTCTGACATTGTGGTGGAAATGGATTCGTTGTATTCCGAGGTTATCAGGTTTGGAGACGAGCTGGATTCTACGGTTTCTAACATCCGTTCTGAATTAAATGGTCCTGACGGACAGGGATATCTCACAAAAGCTCAGGGACAGATTAAGCAATTACTCTCCGACAGCGCGCCGCTATCCGCCTCTCTGAATAATTTCAATGAGGTTGTTATTTCCTTTAATAATGACATTACGACGGACTCAAGGAACTTGCTAGCCGATCAGCAAAGGGCGCAACAGTTATTAGCTGCCGATCGGGCAAGATTAGAAGCTCTTAACGCTCAGCTGAATGCGCTGAATGCAGAGCTTGAAAGTAAAAAGCGGATGGAAATTATCATCGGCATTTTTACTCTTGGGATTGGCGCCGCCATTATGGAATTAACAGGCTATGTGCAAAGCACAGAGCGGGCGATTGGTCAGGCGCAACAGGAAACGGAGAGGCTTTATCAGGAAATAGGACAGCTCGGCGCCACCAGTGATGCACTGAACGCATTGACCAAAGGAACCGCTATTTTGTGTGGCCTGACACAATCTCTTCAATATGGTTGGCAAACCGTGACGGCCGAGCTGTCGGAGGTCACCCAACAACAGGTGACTGCGGATTTTCTTATCGTCTCGGTTAATACCGTGCAGGCGAACTGGCAGGAAGTGATGCGCACCGTTGAGCAATTGCAGTAAGGCAAAAACCAATTAACGACTTTGAGGTTTTCATTATGATCATGCAAGCCATTGCAGCTGTGAAAAATGATACTGAATCATCATCAACCAATACCTTAATGACAGGTATTCAGGGCATTGGTGCTTCATCGATTGCTCAACAGACTTATGCGAGCACTGTATTATGTCAACCCAACATTCATTTAGATATTTTACCTGATCTTCCTGCACAGCAGGCTATTGCGCGCGATCAGGCGCAGGAATGGTTGTCCTCGATTAATCCGGCGGCCATCTCTTCTCTGGTGAATGTGCGTAATTTTTCGAATCAGGTGGGGGCTTATGTCGATGCACTTCTTCCGGCGGCACAAAAATATGACATGGGGGATAAAAGCCAGCTTCCTTATATCCAGCAGGGCATCCAGCAGCTGCTTTTTCTTGCTCAGAAAAACGTCACTTCCACGGGGGTGTTTGTCGATAACGTCCAGGTTTATGTGAATGGGATCAACAGCAGTCAGAGCACATTTAAAGCGGCTAAAGAAACCGTGCAGACGCAAATTACCGGTGATAAAGGGGAAATATCGGCACTTCGGCAGAAGCTAAACGATCTAAATAAACAGATGGATGCAGATATTGTGCAGATTTCGGCGGGAGCGGTGAGCGACATTATAGGGATCGGCATGATTGTCATTGCGGCCACAACAATTATCGAAACCGGTGGGGCAACGCAAACGCTTCTGGCTGCAGGTATTACCCTGGTCGCGGGCGGAACGCTGGCGATGACCATAAGCTCTGCCGATATCGTCAAAGCGCAAAAAGAGTACAGCACAACGTTGACCAATCTCGTCGGGCTTGAATTGGAAGTGGCTGTTTTTGACACGGTTTATAACCAGTTGACGGCCAGTGAAAGGCTTTCTCAGTCTGCCATTGATGCCGCTAAGCTGCTGGTCAACGGATGGCAGACCGTTGCTGATAGCTACCAGCAAACGCTGGCCGACCTGCAGCAGAGTTCAAAAGGGTATCTGGCACTGAGGCTGAGCGCGATGAAACGCCAGTGGCAACAGCTAGGCGATCAGGCGGGAAGCGTGATGCAGTTAGGGCCGCTGCCTTTTAATACTGTTCCCGCAAATGAACTGAAGTCGAGTGCATGACAGGCGAGGAGCTGCCCGACAACCGCCGGGCAGAAAAGCTTTTTAGAACAGGTATAGCGTCAGCACCGTTGGTTGAAGGTGGGTGGTACAAAACAGCGTAAGTTAATAATCAACATGATTTAACATAATATACATTATGCGCACTTGTATGGAATCAGGGAAAATCTGGCGTTTTGCGGACATCGTTGGCCTGGCTTCTGAAAGCGTCTACGCCGGCTATCTCACAGCGCGTCCAGCGCATGCCGGCTTAACGGTACTGTTCTTCCCAGGTTTACTTACCGTTTTGCCCTGTTGATATAAGCCTGTAAACCCTCTGCAAGAAAATCAAACACCGTTTTACAGGCCTGGCTGTGGCGTAAATCTTCATGCATCACCAGCCAGGTGTCGAGATGAAATGCAAAGAAATCAGGCATTATCCTCTGTAGCGGCGGAGAAAAATCGGCCAGATGCACCTGGCACATACCGATACCTGCTCCGGCACGTATGAGGTTTAATTGTGCAATATCGCTGTCGGTTCGCACGGTAAACAGCTCGCGGTTTAGCTG
Organism: Enterobacter sp. SES19; assembly: GCF_011765665.1. Classification (NCBI taxonomy): domain Bacteria; kingdom Pseudomonadati; phylum Pseudomonadota; class Gammaproteobacteria; order Enterobacterales; family Enterobacteriaceae; genus Enterobacter; species Enterobacter sp. SES19. The sequence continues at coordinate 2,412,923 of NZ_CP050320.1, read as the reverse complement.
TGGGTACTGTTTAAGTGCTTGTAAAATAAAGGGCGTCATATTATCGAAACCCACAAGCGTATGGGTGAATAACGCATCAATACTTTCCGGTGCTCCATGTCGTGACACATAGGCTGGCGCGGCATGCAGACCTATTTCAATCCTGCCCATCCGACGAGCAATCAGTTGCTCCTGCACCGGTGTGGTCATGCGTACAGCAATATCCGCTTCCCGGTTCAGTAAATCCTGAACGCGGTTAGACAGAACCAGTTCAACGGTTATTTGCGGGTATGCCTCCTTTATTTGTGCAATCACTGGAGGCAGAACTTCAGTGCCGATGATTTCACTTGCGGCAACGCGCACCACGCCTCGTAATCCGGCTGCGCCGGAGCTGAAACTGGCAGCTGACCGCTCAATCATCATGGCCGTATTTTCCATCGCTTGCGCATGGCCCTTCAGCTCGACGGCTGCGTCCGTAGCCTGCAATCCTGTCTGTGAACGTGTAAATAAAACAAGGCCGAGGGCCGATTCCAGTGCTGCAATATGACGTCCGGCGGTTGGCTGGGTAATGGCAAGCCTGCGTGCGGCCCCTGACAGAGACCCTTCCCTCATCACGGCCAAAAATGTGCGATACCATTCCCACGGGATATTTAGCTTCATACAAAAATGCATACCTGCTGGCTTATATTATGCAATTACATTTAGCCCGTGCGGTCATTAAGATGTCAAGCAGATATCCAATAAGGGTCAGATGATGAAAAGCACAAATAAGGTACTAATACTGGGCGCAACGGGTGGGATCGGTGGCGAAATAGCCCGTAAATTGATCCGGGACGAATGGGATGTGCGTGCATTGCGCCGCTGCACTCCGCAAAATGCCGATCGCAACAATAGCATTTCGTGGATAAGCGGAGATGCGCTGAATGCTGAACAGGTTGAGGCGGCGGCGTCAGAATGCAGCGTGATTGTCCATGCCGTTAACCCGCCGGGTTATCGAAACTGGGAACAGCTCGTTTTGCCCATGCTGCATAACACCATCAGCGCAGCGGAGAAAAACGGTGCATTAATCGTTCTGCCGGGCACGATTTATAACTACGGTCCGGATGCTTTTCCCCTCTTACGCGAGGATTCCCCTCAGAATCCGGTTACCCGAAAAGGCGCCATACGCGTGCAAATGGAGCAGGAACTCGCAGCCTATGCACAGCGTGGCGGAAAGGTGCTGATTTTGCGGGCTGGAGACTTTTTTGGTCCCCATGCTGGCAACAACTGGTTTTCACAGGGACTGGTCAAACCGGGGCATCCACCGCGGGTCATTAAAAACCCCGGCAAAACCGGCGCAGGCCACCAGTGGGCTTATCTGCCGGATGTCGCCGAAACGCTCGCTGCACTGTTGGCGCGTCGGGATGAGCTCGAACCGTTTGCCAGTTTCCATATGCGCGGGCATTGGGATCCTGATGGGACAGCGATGACCGCCGCCATAAAGCTCGTCGTGGAGCGTGCCGGTATAAAGGCGAAGGTGAAGTCGTTTCCCTGGTGGCTTATCTCTGCGATGAGTCCCTTTAACGCTACGCTGCATGAAATGCGGGAGATGCGCTATCTTTGGGAGCAGACAATAGAGATGGATAATTCAAAACTGATTGCCTTTTTAGGTCACGAACCGCAGACCCCTCTTAATGAGGCCGTACATTCCACATTAGTTGGTTTGGGCTGTATTTAACATAACCTGCTGTTTAGAAAGAGTTGAAAGATGTCTGATATACTTAAGCTTTTGAAAAACGCAGCCCTAATCAAATGGAAATTGAATTAAATAAAAGTGTTAAAGAGAGAATCTTCCATGCTGTCATTTTTGAGGTGACGGCCAACGTTATTATCGCCCTGTCACTTGCCTGGCTGATGAATGTGTCTGTACTTCAGTCAGGCACGTTGTCCGTCATATCCGCACTTACCGCAACGGTCTGGAATTTTATTTTTAATAAGCTCTTTGATTCCCTGCAGAAAAAATACCAGTTTGAAAGAACATTTCTCATTCGTGCGATCCATGCGGTAGGTTTTGAAGCGGGACTCATCATAACCTTAATGCCTGTCGCGATGATTATGCTGAATCTTACAATGACTGAGGCATTTTTTGTTGAGATTGGTCTTGTACTGTTTTTCCTGCCATACACGATGCTGTTTAACTGGCTTTACGACTATCTGCGCTGGACGTTTGTTGGACGTAAACGGTCTGTTATGTAGCGAGATATCAGTCACATTGACACGCCTTTGATCATCTTCGACTCCACTCACCTCCTATACTCTTCATTTCTCTATCTCTTTTCAGGAGTCGATAATGTTTGATCATGTGAAATTCGGCGTCAGCGATTATGAAAAAAGTAAAACCTTCTTCCTCGAGGCGCTTCGCCCGCTTGGTGTAGAACTCATCGATGAAGGCACGCCGGAGTATGGTGTAGAAATGAGTTCCGGCGATGTTTCACTTTGCCTTTTCCATACAAATGACAAACCCGCGCCTCTGCATCTGGCGTTTGTGGCCAATACGCGCCAGCAGGTTGATGATTTTTACCATGCTGCACTGCGCGCCGGCGGACGTGATAACGGCGGGCCGGGGTTGAGGTCATACGGTGAAAATTACTATGCCGCGTTTGTCATCTCGCCTGATGGTCATAATATCGAGGCGGTGTGCCATGCGCCGCAGAGTCTGTAGCGTCAGATGTCATTAAATATCTGTCATGCGTCTATTTGCACGATTATGCACGAAAGTGCTTCATTAAGCCACATTAATTCCGTAAGGTATGGCCTGTTAACGTGCAACATCATGCAATAACACTGACAGAGGTATTTATGACACAACAGTTGATTCTAATTGCCGGCCCCTACCGCAGCGGAACCGGCGGCGTTCAGGCGCGCATTGATGAGAATCTGGCGCGTCTCGAAAGCGCAGCATTAGCCGTTTACCAGCGTGGTCACATTCCGATCATAGGTGAATGGCTTGCTTTGCCGTTGGCAAAGGCCGCGGGCTCGAAAACCGTTGGTGATGAAATCAGCGAAGCGATGCTCTACCCCGTTGCTCACCGGCTCATAGCTAAATGCGATGCAATTTATCGTATCGCCGGTGTATCTAAAGGTGCCGATATGGACATTGAGGTCGCCAGAAAATACGGCCTCAGGGTTTATACCGCGCTTGAGGACATTCCTGAGGCTTAAGGAAAACCGACAGCCAGGCTATGCTCTCAGGCTGGCTGTCAGACAGTATCACGATCTGAGGTTAACACGACGGATACCCCCTTTTCTGATACTGCGCGGATCCAGTCCTTAGCGGTATTGTCTTCCACGACGATGGTATTCACCGATGACACATCACCAATCACAAACGAAGACGCTGTGTTGATCTTTTCCGGAGAAGCCAGAACAACAGTCTCCGCGGCTCTGCCGGAAAATGCACGTTTGATGCACGCCTCTTCGAAATCACCGGTCGTTAATCCAGCTTCAGGATGGATCCCGGTCACGCCCATAAAGAACAGGTCTGCATGAATATTTTCGATGCCTTCGATGGCCGCAGCGCCGACCGCAACGATAGAGTGTTTATACAAGCGACCGCCGATCAGAATCACCTCGATGGACGGATGATCGACAAGCCCCAGGGCAATGCTCGGGCTGTGCGTCACCACAGTGATACGAAGCTCGGGAGGGAGAAACGTAATCAGCTCCGACGTTGTCGTACCACCATCGACGATCACCACCTGGCCTGATGAAATCAGCTGCGCGCCTTTGCGGGCCACCCTTTTTTTCGCATCCATTTTCACGGATTGCCGTTCAGCAAACGGAGCAATCGCGGAAGATGCTGGAAGCGCGCCACCGTGAACCCGCTGCAAGCGCCCTTCTGCCGCCAGCTCGCGCAGATCGCGCCGGATGGTGTCTTCAGAGACGTCAAAGAGAATGCTGAGCGCTTTTGACTGGACCTGACCTTCGGCGCCGAGCTTTTCGAGGATCAATTGTTTTCGTTGACTGGTGAGCATCATGAATTCCTGATGTTGCATGTTTTATCTTGTAAATGCACGATAATGCTGTTTATGATAATTACTCTACGTAAGGAGGAACAAACGTGCAATCAAAACGTGCAGATGTGCGCATCATTAACAGTGAAACACTGTCAGATAACTGGTACGTCCTTAAAAAATACACCTTCGACCTGCAGCGACGTGATGGCGAATGGCAGCGGCAGCAGCGGGAAGTCTATGACCGTGGCAACGGCGCGACGATTTTGCTCTACAACCGTGATAAAAAGACGGTGATCCTGACTCGCCAGTTCCGCTTCCCCGTCTTTATCAACGGCCATGAGGACAATCTAATTGAAGCCGCTGCAGGGTTGCTGGACAACATGGATCCCGAGAGCCGCATCAAAGCAGAAGCGGAAGAAGAGACCGGATTTCACGTTTCACGCGTGCAGAAAATTTTCGAAGCCTATATGAGCCCGGGCTCCGTTACGGAAAAGCTCTATTTTTACCTTGCCGAGTACCAGCCGAGAGACAGAACCGGCGCTGGCGGTGGGATCAAGGCGGAAGGAGAAGATATCGACGTGCTGGAAATGACGCTTGAAGAGGCATTACGCGGCATTGAGACGGGTAAAATCGTCGACGGGAAAACCATCATGCTGCTTTATCATGTGGCCCTTAAAGGGATTCTGTAACCTACTGGTTTAAATCCTGATTTGAAGGTGCATGAGTTGGTGCGCTTGTCCGATACGCGGATGGAATGCGGGAAACCTCCTAAATTTTGCAGCCTACTATATTTAGTGAACGATTTCGAAATTCGATAAAATCATAAACATTTCCCTGAGTCATCAGCATTTACCATTCAAAAATGCCAAACGTTCACGAGGCTGCCTGCAGAGGTAGCCTGTCTTATCTGTTCACTGGATTAAAATGCGACTCGCTACAGATAACGAAGCATATTATACTTGCTCCTCCACTCGAACAGGAGGCAGCAACTCACGTGAAGGATACATATTACAACGACATAACGATCAATACGCTAATTCAGAGTGAGCTGGACGCGTTTTTTGAGGACTTCAAAGGGATCGTCTTTGCCTACGCTATTATGAACAAGAAAGATCCTTCACAGATGAGGATACTCAATAACAGTCCTGAGTGGTTTAATATCTACATTGAAAGAAAATATCAGTTCATTGACCCTGTCATTATTCGGGCTTTGCGCTGTGTTGAAGACTTTTTCTGGGAAAGCGATGTCGTCCTGTCGGATGGTTATAACCTGACACGCATTTTCGACGAAAGCGTTCAGTATGATATATACCAGGGGCAGACTTTTCCTCTGCATGACTATATGAATAATCTTGTTGTCTTATCCGTCATCAGTCCTAAGCATTCTGGTATTGACATAGAGAAATATCGGCCGCAATTTCTACGCTTCCTTGTTCAGTTACATCAGAAGACACTCAATCTGTATAGTCAGCATCAGCAGAAAAAGAATGTGTTCTTGTCGCCACGTGAGCGACAAATCCTCAAATGGGTCAGCGCCGGAAAAACCTATGCAGAAATTTCTGTTATTTTATCTATTGCTGAACGCACCGTTAAATTCCATATGGGCAATATAATGAAAAAACTCGGTGTGAATAATGCCAGACATGCAATAAAGCTTGGAACAGAACTCCGGTTACTGGACGACTGACCCTCAGACACTGGTTATAGATAGCGTAAATGCCCGAGCATTTCGCGAAGCCAGTGGCTGGATTTGTCTTTACTAATAATATCTTCAATAACGCGGGTGCTGGCAGGCATATAAATATAGTAAATAACCTCCCCTTTTTCAGAAACACCGCGCTGAATAACTTCAACTTTCCAGTTCGCATGCCGAAATATGGCATACATACCGCGACTGGCTACTGCGTACATTCCGTGATATTTATTCTTTATGCAATAAATATTCATTGCAAGAAACAATGCTTTACTGGCGGGCACGCCCTGCAAACTTGCAGAATCTCGTGTTTCTTTATCTAAAAATAAACGACTCACTTCACAGCAGGGAACATCGGCTGGAAAAACAATGGGATTATCGAAATAATTGTGAAAGATTTCGCTTATCATTGTCGGCTGCGTTGAGTTAATAAATCGCGCGCCGCATAACAGCTGTCCATCATACATACCCAGTAAGTATGTCGTGTTATGGGAATCAAATTGATCCTTTTCCATCCCTTCGACGCATTCCACTTTCCAGTCGAGTCGGTCCCGAAAGGTTTTTCTTCTGAGTCGGTAGAGTTCGTGCGCTAGTGCTGGGGGTAAATCATCGTAGTCGTGTAAAAAAAATTCAATGACAGAAATCATGCTCTTGTTCCTGATAATAACACCTGAAACTATCATCACCTGTCTTTTAGGACAGCTTTCATTGTGCCGCATATTCCCTATACTTAAAAAGTACCTGACCACGAAGTTCTCGCAAAACTAAGCGGTCAGGAGGTCAAAGACCTACGAAACACCAGGGATATACCCATCGATGATTATCTAATATTTAAAGTTTCGGGTACAGAGCATAAGAAGCACTTTGCCGATAAAATAATAAAAAACAATAATCATAAAGTAATTACAATAAAAACATTGCCCCTTAATCTTTTAAGGGGTAATATTTCCGATTGCTTATTTTTCCCACCTTCCCCTTCATTTTACAGAATCTGCTGACTTCATCCGCCCAAAACCCTGGCCGGTACCGCTTTGCAGGTATCTGCCTGTGCTATTCTTGCAGAATCATGCAAAACGGAGAATTGATGATGGCCGACTGGAACCCTTCTCTTTACCTGCAATTTGGCGCAGAAAGAACGCGTCCAGCAGCCGAGTTGCTCGCCAGAATTCCTCTTGATGAAGCCGCTACTATCGCCGATTTGGGCTGTGGGCCAGGTAACAGCACGGCGCTGTTAAAGCATCGCTGGCCTTCTGCGCACATCACCGGCGTCGATAACTCCCCTGCCATGCTCGAGGAAGCACGCGCCGCCTTACCTGACTGCCACTTTGTTGAGGCCGATATCCGTCAGTACAAGCCTGGCCAGCCGCTGAGCCTGATTTATGCTAACGCGTCGCTGCAATGGGTTCCGGACCATTACGATCTCCTGCCTCATCTTGTCTCCCTGCTTAAGTTAAATGGCGTGCTGGCGATCCAGATGCCCGATAACTGGCTGGAACCCACCCATGTGGCGATGCGTGAAGTGGCGCTGGAGCAAGACTACCCGGACCGTGGCCGCGAACCTCTGCCGGGTATACATGCTTATTACGATATTCTGTCGGAGGCTGGCTGTGACGTGGATATCTGGCGGACAACCTATTATCACAAAATGAGCTCTCATCAGGCCATTATTGACTGGGTAAGCGCCACCGGCCTGCGCCCCTGGCTCCAGGAACTGAACGAGAGCGAGCAGAAACGTTTCCTGAAACGCTACCATGAACTGCTGGAAGAGCAGTATCCGCTCCAGGAAAACGGGCAGATACTGCTGGCTTTTCCTCGGTTGTTTATCGTGGCTCAACGCCAGCCCTGATCCGATTATAGGCGGGCTTCTTTGAGCAACTGCTGGATAACCTTTTCCTGCTGCGCATAATCACCCTCGCCAAAGGCGGTATAGCGCAGCTGCCCTTTGGCATCAAAGTAATAATGCGCTGGCCAGTACTGGTTGCCGAACGCATTCCAGATTTGATAGTTGTTATCCGTCACAACCCGATACGGCAACTGCCATTTCGTTACCGCCTTTTGTACCGACGAAAGCGGTTTTTCCCAGGGGTATTCTGGGGTGTGAACCCCAATCACCACCAGCCCCTGCGACTGATACTTCGTGGCCCAGTCTCGCACATGCGGGAGCGTGTGCTGGCAGTTAACGCAATCCCACGTCCAGAAATCAATCAGAACAACCTTCCCTCGTAATGCTTCAGACGTGACAGGGTCACCGTTAATCCACCCTGTTCCACCGCTTAACGAAGGCAGCTGGCTGCTGGGCTCAGCGATCGCCACCGGCTGGAGCTTCACCGGCGCGGTTGGGGGGGTTGCCAGATTTAAAAGCGCGGTCTCAAGACGGTTTGCGACGCCGTTAGCCCCTTTCAGCAGCGAGGTCATCCCCGTCGCGTTCAGGACGACTGCCGCTAACATTGCAACTCCTGCCCCCTGACGGAGCTTCGCCATCAGCGCAGACTTTGCCCTTAACGGTGTCATCAGCGAGCGGCTGCCGATAACGAGCAGGCCCAGCATCAGCGCGCATCCGCTGCCATAGGCAGCGAGCAGTGCGCCCGTGGCGATGGCCGAGTGGCCCGCGATATTAATGCTGAAAATAGCGCCCAGGATGGGGCCCGCGCAGGGAGACCAGAGTAGACCGACCGCAAGCCCGGCCAGAAAAGCCGATGCCATTCCGCGCGTTTGCCCGCTTCGGGTGTTGAGAACATTTCCTGCGCTGACGGCCGGTCCCGCGATACGCTGGGCGAAAGACGGAAAAATTAAGGCCAGCGCGGCTATGGCCAGAATGACGAGCGCGATCCAGCGCCCAACAATGGTTGCCGCTGTTATCCACTCGCTGGCGACGGTGATGACCATCGCCACCAGGGTGAACATCACGACCATCCCGGCGAGCAGGGCCAGAATATGTCGTCGTTGCCCCTGGAAACCGGCGAACAGGAGTGGAATAACCGGGAGCGTACATGGGCTTAGCAGGCTTATCATCCCGCCCAGAAAAGCGATTACCAGAAACATAATGACCTCACATTACATGTCCTGCGACACTGCAGTGAGGCTATTTCATCGTCCTGATGTGTTCAGGATATGTGTAAACGCGCGGTTTTTGTCTGGCTCTGTATCATCCGGGCCAGGAGATACAAAGCCGTACAATTAACGACGCGGTAGCGTAATGGAGACGTCCAGTCCGCCACCGGCTCGGTTCGCCAGTTTGAGCTTTCCTTCCAGCTGTGCGGTCAGCTGCGCGGCAATCGCCAGGCCGAGTCCTGTCCCGCCGGTATCGCGGTTACGCGAGGTTTCAACACGATAAAACGGTTGCAGAACCGCCTCCAGCTCGGCTTCGGGTATTCCCGGTCCGTCGTCCACAATGTGAATCACCACCTCTTCGGCAGACGAATCATCAATGGCAATGACGGCACAGTCGCCGAACTTCAGGGCATTATCCAGCAGGTTAGACATCACTCTACGAAGCGCCTGCGGACGCGTGACGATCGGCAAACGGACTTCGTTTGCCTGAAACTGCACGTTTTTACCAATGTCCTGATAATCGCTGGCGATGCTGTTGACCCAGGCGTTCAATTCCAGCTTCAGCGACGTCTCTTCCAGTGATTCTGATGACCGGGCATACGCAATGCCCTCCCGCACCAGACGCGACATATTATCAAGGTCGTTTAAGAGTTTGTCCCGCAGTTCAGGCTGCTCCGTCATTTCTACACGAAGCTTCATGCGGGTAATGGGCGTCTGGAGATCGTGAGAAATAGAGGCCAGGATCTGTGCGCGCTCCCTGAGATAAGACTGAATGCGCGCCTGCATGGCGTTGAAGGCATGGGCTGCGCGCTGCAGCTCCAGCGGCCCTTTCTCCGTCATTGGCGTGCTGGCCGCCGGATCAAGTGAATCCACCGCGCGGGTAAATTGTGAAAAAGGCCGAACCACCTGCCGCACGGCGATCCAGGAGCAGGCCGCCAGGAGCAGCAGCTGCAGGATGAGCACAACGGGTAACCAGCTGGCGACGGGTGGCATGCGCGGGATGAGGTCAATGGTCAGCGGCGAGCCATCGCGTAACGTGAGATGCGCCTGGATATGTGAAATGGCGCCGGGAACGGCGGTGAAGCTGAGAGGATATTGTGCCGCGAGCGTCGCTTTTAAGGTTCGGATAGCATCCTGCGAACGCTTATCCGTCGGCGCTGCGCCGGGTTCCCCTGTGCCCAGAATATAGCGATAGTTACCCCGTTCAAGCCGCGGCAGCCAGGCGGCGCGTTCGCTGGCCGGTAAGCGGTCTAAAATGGCGACGCTGGTTGCGACGTCGTTTTCCAGATTACCGAGCATCACCGTGCGGGCGCTGTGCATGCGTTCAATCATGACCAGCGTCAGGCTCAGGGCGTTAGCCAGCAGCAAACCGGGCAGCACGACGATCAGCAAACGGGCCAGCAGCGAGCGTGGCCAGAGCGTCATTCGTTAACCTCTTTGATGGTCACCGGCATCGTAAAGACGTAGCCTTCGCTGCGCACAGTTTTGATATAGGCGGGCGTGCGGGCATCTTCATTGAGGCGCTGGCGAACCCGGCTAACCAGCAGGTCGACAGAACGTTCAAACAGCTCGGCGTCACGCCCCTGCGTCAGATTGAGCAATTGGTCACGGGTCAGCACGCGCTGCGGATGGTCAAGGAAAACGCGCAGCAGACGATACTCCGCCCCGCTGAGCGCCACAATCACCCCTTCCGTGTCGATTAAGTGGCGGGCGACGGTATCGAGCTGCCATTCACCGAACATCACCAGCCGCCCTGCTTCTGTCACCTGTAGATTGGGCGGCATCGTGCGAAAACGCCGTAAAATCGCCTTAATGCGTGCCAGAAGCTCACGGGCGACAAACGGCTTCACCACGTAGTCATCCGCACCCATCTCCAGACCCAGAATCCTGTCCGTCTCCTCATTGCGCGCCGTCAGCATCAGGATGGGCAGATCTTTATGTTTGCCGCTGCGTAGCTGCCGGCATAGCGTGAGACCGTCATCGCCGGGCATCATGACGTCCAGCACCACCAGGTCGATATGCTGTTTATCCAGTACGCTACGCATCTCTTTGCCGTTGGCCGCGCCCGTCGCGCGATAGCCAGACTTGCCGAGATAATCGACAATCAGTTCACGAATATCCCTGTCGTCATCGACGACAAGGATGTGGTCAATATGTTCCACCGAACTCTCCAGACCGAAGGGTAACGTACTGAAAATAGCACATTTCACAGCTTATCCGCGTCGATAACCGCCTTGACGAAATCCTGCGGATCTTCCTGAGGCGGGTTGTGCCCCACGGTTGAGCCGAAGGTGCGGTGCTCATATTTGCCGGTAAATTTAGCTGCATAGGCCTGCGGTGCCGGATGCGGCGCGCCGTTGTTGCCGCCTTCGATGGTGATCGTTGGTACGGTGATATTCGGCAGCGTAGCCAGTTTTTGCTCGTAGCGGTCGTATTTGCGCTCGCCTTTTTCCAGCCCTAAACGCCAGCGATAATTACTGAGCGTCACCGCGACGTGGTCCGGGTTATCGAGTGATTTGGCGCTGGCGTTAAAGACCGCATCGCTAAATTTCCAGTCAGGTGAGGCCTGAGACCAGATTAAACGGGCGAAGTCATGCGTATTTTTGGCATAGCCTTCAGCACCACGCGCGGTAGAGAAATAGAACTGATACCACCACTGCTGCTCCGCTTTTGGCGGCAGCGGCTGTTTGCCAATCTGCTGGCTGCTGATGAGATACCCGCTCACTGAAACGAGTGACTTCACGCGCTCGGGCCACAGCGCCGCAACGATATCCGCCGTCCGGGCACCCCAGTCATATCCTGCAAACACCGCCTGCCGGATATTCAGGGCATCCATCAGGTTGACGATGTCTTTCGCCATCGCCGAAGGCTGGCCGTTGCGCAGCGTTTTTGCTGACAGGAAACGCGTGGTGCCGTAACCGCGCAGAGACGGCACAATGACCCGGTACCCTTTTGCCGCCAGTGCGGGTGCAACCTCGGCATAGCTGTGAATATCGTACGGCCAGCCGTGCAGTAAAATAACCGGCTGACCGTCTTTCGGACCAATGTCGACATAGCCGACATTCAGATCGCCGGCATTGATTTGCTGGGGATGGTCAAATGCTGCGGCGACGTTTGTGCCGGTGACTTCGGCCTGACAGGACATCACGGTGCCAAGTGAAACGGTCAGTGCGAGGGTTGAGTAAGCAAGTTTGCTGAACATGTTGGTATCTCCGGTTGAGTACAATTCACGGGGATATAACAACACTGCAATGTATAGCGGATATGTGCGAAAGCGGGTTTATTGCAAGCCTGTGTATGTATCCGGGACGCTGATACAGTGTGATACAAACACAGGCGTTGTCGCCTTAAAGGGAGAGTCGGTAGCGGACGTAATCGTCAGCTTCGCCATATTTGTCATAGAGTTTACGCGCCGGGTTGTTCTCCCGGGTGACCCAGTACAGTTTCGACCACCCTTCGCGCTTGCCTTCCTCAATCAGAGCATCAATAAGCGCCTTACCTGCACCCGCTCCGCGTTCGTCGGCATCAACAAACAGATCTTCCAGGTAGCAGATGGGGGCCGTTGACCAGGTTCCTTCGTGCAGAATGCACATCGCGAAACCGATGACCTTTTGGTCCTTCTCTACCACCCGGCAGAACATCTGGGAATGCGCTGATAGCGCCCTTTCCCACGTCGCTGCGGTGACGGATTCCTCGAGGTAGCAATCATAAAAATGGGTGTAACCATCCCACAGCGGTCGCCATTGGGAATAGTCGTCTGCGCGTAGAGGTCTTACCGTGACAGCCATGTGTTCCTCACATTACAAATTGATCGCCATTTCGAAACAGCGTAAATCGACACCCGCCATACGCGAGTGATGATAGCTTTCGCTCAGCGTAACAAACCCCTGCTTCTGATAAAACGACTGGGCGTTAGGCGTCGCATCGAGCGTCAGGCGGGTTATCCCCCGGCTACGGGCTTCCTGTTTTAGCGCCTCAATAATCCGGGTCGCCATGCCTTTACCGAAGGCTGCAGGCAAGGTGAAAATCGCCTCCAGGCAATGTGTGTCAAGATCCAGATAGCCGGTTGCCGCAACATCGCCCTTTTCATCTTCCACCACATAAAAAGGGTATTCAATGATCATCTTCCGAAAGCGTTCGGGCATGAGATCTGGCGTCCAGCGCGCAATGACCTCTGCGTCGTAACTGGTTTTACAGCCGTGACGAATCGCCTGATTGCGAATATTCCAGAGCGTTTCGGCTTCCTGTGGCCTGGCTTTTCGTAATGTCATAACCTCCTCCTTTAACGGCTTTTTAGCCACATTTCCCGTGCCGACCTGGCAAGACGCTGAGTACGACAATAGAGCGTAAACAGCACAAAGCCGCTGCTGTTCATCACCACCCGACAAAGTAATAGCGCGAATGATGCGATGACCAGCGGCCAAAGACCTCCGTCATGCGAAAGCAGGAAATGTAAAACCTGAATGAGGGTTGTTATCAGCAGGATGATGAACAACGCCATAAAGCCCGACAATCCCGACGTCTTACCACGTGCCAGGAGTACGCTTGTCACAATGAGCGCGCCTGTCATCGTCAATGATGGTAAGAAAAAGCTCAATGCATGATGCAAAGGTGACAAACCCTGCAACGTGCTGAGAAAAGGCAGAAGGTTTAACGCAAACGCCACTAAAAACAGAGGTAACAGCATAGCTACCGGATAAGGATTTTGACGCGGAAGCTCGCTGAGTGGACGCGAAAAATACCGTTCTAGCTCGGGCGTGGAATGATTCAAGAGACGGATATCACGATGAGCAATAGCCTCCTCTATCTCTTTGCCATGCTGCAGGAGATCCTGGAAAACCCGTCCGGTTAAAAGAGACAAAAAGCTCATCAAAATTTCGCCATTAAAGAAATGATGCCCATTTCTGGTAGGGAATGAACCCAGCACGCCTCAACTAAATGTGATAGAGATGAAAATACCAGAACGCAAACAAAAGCATAACGCCTAAAAAGGGAGATCCGCGGATGACCATACCGACGCTCATGACAGAACGCTTACTGCTAAAACCGCTGGTTGCCGAAGATGCGGCCCAGATACAAAAGCTTTATCCGCGCTGGGAGATTGTCCGCTATATGGTCTCTTCCGTGCCATGGCCCTACCCGGATAACGGCGCGGAAAACTATGTCAATAACGTGGCGCTGCCGGATGTGGCGAAAGGGATTGCCTGGTTCTGGAGCATCCGGCGACGTGAGGTGCCGGATGAATTGATGGGCATTATTTGCCTGTACGACGTCGAGGATAACAACCGCGGGTTCTGGCTCGCGCCGGAGTTTCAGGGCCAGGGATACATGCGCGAGGCCAGCATTGCCGCGACGGATTACTGGTTCAATACGCTAAACAAACCTGTATTACGCGCCCCGAAAGCCGCTGCCAACAGCCGCTCCCGGCGTATTTCGGACAGTAGCGGCATGCGGCTTATCAGGACGGAGAAGAAAGCCTACGTTAGCGGGATGCTGGACTCCGAGCTGTGGGAGATCACCCGCGACGAGTGGAACGCCCGTCAGGTGAGCTGATAGTGCTTATCCGGCATCAGCCTTTCCGGAATCTTCTCTTCATCGTTCATCTGCAGCAGATCGCGTTCCATCATGTTGCAGATGGCGTCCAGCGGCAGATCGTTATTCTCAGTGCCGAACGGGTCTTCCAGCTCTTCCGCCAGGGTGTCCAGCGAGATAAAGGTGTATGAGATCAGCGCTGAGACAAAGGGCGTCATGTAGTGCAGGTCCACGACCAGTGCGAACGGCAGCATGATGCAGAACAGATACACCGTGCGGTGCAAAATCAGCGTATAGGCAAACGGTACCGGCGTGGTCGCAATGCGTTCACATCCGGACAGGACGATGGACATATCGTTCAGACGGTTGTTCAGGCTGTGGAACAGAATGTCTGAGAGTTGCCCGTTACGCCGCCGCACGGCCAGCCACTCCCCCATGATCAGTAAAATACGGTTCGCCGGTGAGTTGGCTTTCATCACCTGACGTAAATCATCCGGAGCAAGATAGCGAGAGAGTTGCTCAGCGTTCAGCTCCCGGCGCAGGGTCATGCGCAGGCAGTTAGCAAAAGCAATCTGCAGACGGACAAATTCGCCCAGATGCTTATCGTCAGGCAAGGTGTTTTTTACCTCGCGAAACAGCGAGCGCGCCGCTATCATCAACTGCCCCCAGAGCAGGCGAGCCTCAACGTAGCGTGAATAACAGGCGTTGTTTCTGAAACCGAGAAAGATTGCGATCGCCACGCCGAGAATGCTGAATGGCGCCACGGTAAATTTGATGCCCAGTGAGGTATACCACGGCAGCATCAGGATAACGGCAATAGAAAGCAGGAAGTTGAGCAGCAGTCGGGTATAGATCTTAGGCAGTACCGAACCGTGCCAGACAAAAATCAGTTGTAGCCAGTGCTGTTTAGGACGAACGATCATAGTGAGTTTCAGGAAAGAAAAGAGCGAGGCTATTAAACGTGATCCCCGTCACCGTTGCAAGTTTGTTAACTGGACATTGCATTTTCTCCCCTGATTAGCGAAATCGGCACAGTGCTGCATGTGTTTTTTAAAAACAAAGTACATAGTATGTTGTAACTAAAATGAAGTATGTTTAAACCCGGCCGCAGCCGGGTGAACGTTAGCAAAGCGGTTTAACCGCAGCGCGCATTCCCTTCAGCAGAATGGCATCAAGGTCCAGCGTGACCTGGTCGACAAGACCGCTTACCTGCGTCAAGTCCTGTTCCCAGTGTTCGCGTGCGCTGAGCACCGACTGCACCAGCTCACGGGTGCTCAACTGCCGATCGCGGTGCTGCGCCCAGAGCTGCTGATAACGTTCCAGCCAGCATGCATCATCCTGCACCGGAGAGCTCTCCCCGTTACGCTCTGCGCGGTAGAACGCGATTAACGCGGCTAAGGCAAACGTCAGACGTGCCGGTAATTGCCCTGTTGCCTTCTGCCCTGCCAGTAGCTGTGGCAGGATGCGGGTGCGGTATTTGGTCATGCCGTTGAGCGCAATGGAAAGCAACTGGTGTCGGATATAGGGATTGCGAAAACGCCCTGTTACCGCACTGGCGAAAGATTCCAGCTCGTTACGCGGCAAATCGAGGACCGGAACGATCTCCTGATAAATTGCTTTTTCGACGAACGCGCAGATCTCCGCATCATTCATCGCCTCGCCCACCGTATCCAGCCCGGCCTGGAAGGCGACCGGCACCAGCGCCGTATGCGCCCCGTTCAGAATGGCAACCTTGCGTTCTTTGTAGGGCCTGATGTCGTCGACAATCAGTACATTTAACGGGTACTTATCCAGACGGAGTTCCTGAGCAAGGGATGCCGGCCCCTGGATAACGAACAGATAGAAATGTTCAGCCGTGTCAAGAAACCCATCGTGATAACCCAGCTCAGCTTCAAGTACAGCCGCTTCGTCGCGCGGGTAACCGGTCACGATACGGTCAACCAGCGTCGAGCAGAAGCTGTTTGCGTCGTTTAGCCACCGGATAAAGGCCGCAGGCAGCGACCACTCCTGGGCATAGCGCAGGACGAGTTCACGCAGTGCATCACCGTTGTAGTCAATCAGTTCGCACGGAATGATGATCCAGCCTTTATCCGGTGCACCGTTGAAATGGCTAAAGCGCTCAAACAGCAGGCGCGTCAGCTTTGCCGGGTAGCTCACCGCAGGGGCATCGTCGAATCGGTCACCCGCGCGGTAGCTAATACCCGCTTCGGTGGTGTTCGAGAAAACAAAACGCATATCCGGGTTGTGTGCCAGTTTCAGAAAGGCGTCATAGTCGTCGTAGACGCTGATTTCACGGTTAACCGAGCGGATAAGACGGCTCTCACTCACCGCGTCACCCTGCTCGTTCAGGCCGCGAATGATAGTGGTATACAAACCATCCTGAGTGCTCAGCGACGGCGGGAAGTCACTCTGAATAGGACGGACGATAACCACTCCGGCATTAAGATCGGTATGTTCATTTAACAGGTCAATTTGCCAGTCGACGAACGCACGCAGGAAATTGCCTTCACCAAACTGAATGATGCGTTCTGGGTATTGAGCACCGGGAAAATCACGACGGTTGAGCGTGTTCACAAGGGGGTTCCTTTTATGATTAGTCATACAGCCTGATAAGATTGGTACGATAACTTATCAAAACTTAACGACCGGGACCCCTGTTTTGATCAATACGTCGCGTAGTTGTACAAAATAATCATAAGAACTTATAGAACACGGACGTGGCCGTCATGGCGCCGTCCGGCATAAGGGCATAGCGCGGGATCTCCCCCACCTTTTGCCATCCGGCGCGTTGGTAGAACGTCTCGGCGCCGCTGCCGGTGGAGGTATCAAGTACCAGAACCGAAATGTTCCTGGCCCGAGCCTCAGCTTCAAGCGCTTCCATCAATGCCATCGCGGCACCTTTCCTGCGCGCTTTCTCGTGAACCAGCAGCTTCGCCACATCGGCGCGATGCGGCTGGTTTTCCGGCTGGTCTGTGATTAACTGCACCGTTCCGATGACGCCGTACTGCGGGTCGACACAGGCCAGCACGAGGCGCTCATTGCGCCCTACGCTTTCAGCAATTCCGCGCCAGAAAGAGCGGGCCTTCTCCAGGCTAAAGGGAAGCATAAAGCTGACGGATGCCCCGCCGTTCACACAGTTTTCGAGGATCCCGGCCAGCGCATCAAGGTGGGTGAGAATTTCGTCTCGGGTGAGGTTTTTGATTTGCAGTGAGGTATTCATTGTTTTTCCTTACGTTGAATACCCTCACTGTGCATTTAACATCTTCTTAACGCAAACGGATCGGACATAGGCTTTTGTTATGTCACCGGGCGCGCTGGCGCTGCTGCTTCATGGCATACATCTTTTCATCGGCATCTTTTAACCACTGCTGCAGGTCGTTGCCGTTATGATCGAATTCACTTAGCCCCCATGAAAAGTGAAGCGACCAGGGGTGTAACCTGCGGGCGTTATAGTTTTCTACCTGCTCGACGAGATACTGCATGGCAATCCAGGCGCCCTGCTCATCCGTATCCGCGAACAGCACGGCGAACTCGTCCCCGCCAAAACGAACCAGCAGATCCGCTTCGCGGAAAGAGGCACGCATCAGTTGCGCCATGGCATTCAGCGCCTTATCCCCCTCTTCATGCCCGAAGCGATCGTTAATTTCCTTAAAGCGATCCAAATCCAGCCAGCCGAGCGTCAGCGGCTCTGCCCGGCGCCGGGCAACGGAAAGCGTGAAGCGCACGAGTTGATTAAAACCCCGACGGTTGAATAGCCCGGTTAATTCATCCGTGGTCGCCGCGCTGATGGCAGCAAATTCATCTTCCGCCAGCGCGCCAAGATCTCCCAGGACGGCGAGGTCGGCGGCAGAAAACTCCCGGGGAGCGTAATCAATCAGGCACAGCGAGCCAACGCTTGCGCCGTCACGCAGGCGCAGCGGGAAGCCCGCGTAAAACCGCACGCGAGGTTCACCGGCCACCAGCGGGTTATCCGCAAAACGATCGTCCTGAAGCATATCCCCTACCACCAGCGGCGCTTCGGTGAGGATCGTATGCCCACAAAATGAGATGTTACGCGGAACGGAGCCAGGTGCCTGACCATCAGCGGACTTAACGATTAGCGAATGCTCATCAATGAGATTGACCATCGCCAGCGGCACCTGGAAGAAGCGTTTTGCCAGACGCGTTAACCGGTCAAACGCCGGGGAACTGTCGATCTCAAGCAGACCGGATTCTCGTAGCGAGTTGAGTCTGTCTGTTTCATTTTCAGGGGTTGCAGGTGCTTTCATAATGTCTCCTGACGTAAAGCGTTACTAAAAGCGTAGCTTAAACAGAGGCATTGTCAGCGTTCTGACAGCCTGTTAAGTCGCTTACTATTCACGTCAATGCCTTATGACGATTAACGCAGCTATGTTTCACTCCCGGTGGGCGCGGCAATTTGCTCGTCCGCCACCCGGGCGCTGGTACGGTTTCGACCCGCTTTTTTTGAACGATAGAGATGATCGTCCGCTTCGGCCATGAGCTTGTTGAAGACTTCGGTCAACTGCCATGACTCAGCCTTTCCACTGCCGAGGCCAATACTGACCGTCAGAAAGAGCGTCTGGTGACGCCATGTAAAAGGATGGCTGGCAACGGTGGAACGGATACGCTCAGCCAGTTCAAAACCGTGCTGCGCGTCGCCTGAATGAACCACCACAGCGAACTCTTCCCCGCCCATGCGCGCCACCATACCGTCTTCGCCGACGACCTGCTGAACCTGTCGGGCAAACGACGCCAGCACGCGATCTCCACACTCGTGGCCGTAGTTATCATTAATGCTTTTGAAATAATCAATATCCAGCAGCATGACGGTCAAAAAACGGGTATGCCGGTACGTCTCTTCATGCTTTAACGCCTCATAAAGCCCGGAACGCGAGTAGACGTGTGTTAAAAAGTCATAATCCGCCCTCAGTGAAACCTGGCGGATCAGGGAATTAATCGCCGCCATGCTGACGGAGACCATCACCGGGCAGATCGCCATCGTGGCGATACCCAGCCGGGCTGAAAACATCATTGGCGTCGTAAACGGCGTCGCCACGGCAATATTAATAATCGAGTTGGCGACCAAAATGATTTCAGTGGCACCCGTGATAAACGTCAGCAGACAGGTCGCAGGCAATGAGTAACGAACCGCACACCAGATAAGCGCTGGCAGAGGAAACGAGAGGCTCCCCGCTCCGCCAATCACCACCGACGCGACCACCGAGACGATCAGCGCCATCACCGGCAGCAGCTGCTCCAGACGTAACCTGAGATCACGCCCGGGCATACGTAACGTGAGCATACAGGGCACAACAAGCACGCCGGTTGAGAACTGCTCGCTAAACCAGTCGGCAAACAGCGGCCAGAAGGTGTGACTGTCAATCCCGACCGACCCCGTCGCGCCGAGCAAGGCACAAAGCAGCGCGGCAATCAGACAGTAGTTAAACAGGCGTAGCGCGTTAAGCGGATCGGGGGTTTTCTTCATCAGCCGCTTGTCGCGCTGAACCAGTACGGCGACGACAACAATAAAGATCATGTTAGACAGGTTGATTACCGCTGAGGCTATACCCCAGTTGGTCTTCACCGCGTCGTACAACAGCATCGCGACATAGCATACCGCATAGTAATGCAGGCGATTCAGGTAGACATAGCGGGCGAAGATCCCTGCCATGACGCCATTCAGCGGCCAGAACAGCGACAGGGCCTCAACGAGCCGTAATTCCGCGCCCACAAAATAGAACAAGGTGGTGAGGATGAAGATCGTCGATGCATTTCGCAGCGGCGTGTCAGGCTGGAACGGCCTGAAAGCGGTAAGAGCAGAACGCATTAAATATCATTCCATATGAAAGCTTATGGCAATTATTGCGGTCGTCAGCATGATCGGGACTAACTTAGGATGCATCTATAACACAAATACCACTGGAGCATAACTCGTCAAATTTAGGCGTTCATCTGCAGCACCAGCCAGTGATGGATAACGCTGACGATATAATTTTGTTGCGGCGCGGTGAGCGTTACACCCTGTGGAATGTTATGCCATTTTGCCAGGCAGCCCCGACAACAGGTGGCGGTGGCATGCTGGGCGATAAACACCGGGTGACCGCGCATAGGCGTCTGTTTACCGTCATTTGCGGGTTGTGCAGGCGCAAGGCGCTTTTCGACAAAATCCGCGGCATGCTGGTCAATGGTTTCGGGGCCTTTGTCCCAGCAGTACTGTCGTTCTTTATCGCCTAAACGAAAGCGCGAGCGAAATGTCGATCGCGCCAGACGGGAAAAGAGAGGATCCAGATCGGGCATCAGTATACTGAACGTCCCAGGCGCTGGGTCAGTTTCTCCAGAACCGCCACGCCGGCAAGCGAATTTCCCGTTTCATCCAGCTCCGGGCTCCAGACGGCTATCGCCATTTCATGCGGCACAATCGCCACGACCCCGCCGCCAACGCCCGATTTAGCCGGAAGCCCAACGCGCCAGGCAAACTCGCCGGCGTTTTGATACATCCCGCTGGTGGCCATTAGCGCGTTAACCTGACGAGCCTGAAGCGGCGAAACGACTTCCTGATCGAGATGCGGCGCGTGCCCCTGGTGCGCAAGGAACAGGAACGTCTGAGCCAGCTCAACGCAGCTCATTTTCAGGGCGCAGTAATGGAAGTAGTTTTGCAGGACGGTCGCCACGTCGTTGTGGAAATTACCGAAGGATTTCATCAGCCAGGCGATGGCCGCGTTACGGGCAGAGTGTTCAAACTCCGAGCGTGCCACAACCGTATCATAGGTAATGTCATCAACGCCCGAGAGCTGACGCACAATCTCAAGCATTCGCTGACGTGGTGCGCTGAGGCGGCTTTGCAGCATATCGCAGACCACCAGCGCCCCGGCGTTGATAAAGGGATTTCGCGGTTTACCCTGTTCTATCTCGAGCTGAAGCAGCGAGTTAAAAGGCTGGCCGGACGGATCTTTGCCCACCCGCTGCCAGATCTCGTCTTCTTCATACTGGCGCATCGCCGCAACCAGACTGAGCACTTTCGAAATGGACTGAATGGAAAAACGTTCTGTTGCATCCCCTGCCTGGTATCGCTGTCCGTCGATAGTACAGATAGCAATGCCCAGCTTATTCCCGCTGACCGAGGCAAGGGCCGGAATATAGTCGGCAACCTTCCCCTTTCCAATTAACGGACGAACCTGCGCCAGAATCTCGTCCAACATCTCATTATGGATGACCGCAGCCACACTTTGCTCCTTGCCCTCAGGCTAAAACGGGCTGCGAGTATAACAGAGGCTTATGTATTGCGTCAGGCGCTTAGACGAAAACGCGAAACGGCCTGCAATAAAAGATCGGATTGCTTTTGCAGACGTTCAGAAGCATCTGAGGCGTCAGAGACCAGCAGGTCCGTCTGACGGGAGACCTGGTTCAGCGCCTGAAGCTGGCGGGTCATCTGGTGAATACTCTCTCCCTGGCTGAGGGTGGCGGTGGAGATCTCATTCAGCAAACTGCTTAAATTGCCCACCAGACCGGTGACCTGCTGCAGATTCTCTTCCATCAGGGTGACGGCACGGGAACCGTCTTCAATGCCCTGAACCGAGCGGTTGATCAGCTCCTGAATGGTCTGCGTCGAGTGGCTGCTCTTTCTGGCCAGCAATCCAACCTCCCGGGCGACGACGGCAAAGCCGCGCCCCTGGTTTCCGGCATGGGCCGCCTCGATGGCCGCATTCAGCGCCAGGATATTGGTCTGAAACGCCACGCTGTCGATCATCGCCACGATCCCGCGCATCTCGGACGATCGGTCGACGATCGCCTGCATGGACGCGTTTACGGTCGACATCATCTGGTCTCCCCCCGCGGCGGCCTGACGCGCTTCATCCGCCCGCGAGCTGGCGAGTCTGGCATAGCCGGTATTCCCTTCCACATGGTTTTCCAGCGCCGCGATATGCGCCGTCACATCCTCAAGCTCTTTCGCCTGACGCGCCGACTGCTGATACAGCTTCTGGTTACCCTGCGCCAGTGAGCCAATGTTCTCCACCATGGTCACCGTGGCATGGCTGACCTGCGTGACCAGCTGCTGCAGACCGTGCTGCATCGTAGCAATACTGTCGCTAAGCTGCCCTATCTCCCGGTTGAAGCGCATGACGTCCGGCGGCGTGCCGGAGAGATCCCCTGCCGCCAGCCGGTTGATATGCGCAATCAACCGACGCAGCGGCGTGATCACCCATCTGGACATGCCGAACCAGACGACAGCGGCGATGGCGAGCAACAGCACCGGCGCAAACAGGAATAACGTTTGCAGACCGGAGAGCTGTGCCATTAAGCTCTGACGCCCCTGCATGGCCTGCTTCTCGCTTGCCTGCTGATAGCGCGCATAGTTGTCGTTAAAATCCGTCTGAAACGCCTGCGCCGGGACGGCAAAAAAAGCGTCGATGGTGTTGTCTTTTACCAGACCTTCAGCCTGCTCGTTGATCGCGCCGTAGAAAAGCTGATAGCTGTTCACCAGCGCGTCATCTTTCGGCGGATTCAGCGCCAGCCAGGCCTTCCACGCCTGCTGAGAAACCGTCAGCGCCTTTTGCGCATCGTCCATCAGGCTATGCCAGCTTCCGTCGGATCCGGTCTCTTTATCCTGCATAAACCAGACGCCGGACCGGTTAAGCAGATCGCTTGCCGCCAGTAGGGAAACACGGGCCAGATCCAGCTTGCTCTGCTGCTGCCAGGCCAGCAGGTTTTGCTGCTCGTTACGCTGGGCGTTGTTCAGGGAGGCGTTAAGCAGGAGTGACGAGGAGAGCTGCAGCGCGGAGAAAAGGCCAATAATGCAAAAGATACCCGTCAGCAGGCCAAAGTGACGAGGGGTGAGACGCTGCGCAATACGGCGAAAAATTTGCGTTAGGTTCATAATTAGCTTCATTTACAAGGCGTTAGACGCGTGCGAGTCTACGAAATGAAAATGACAGAACCATGGCAGAATAATGACAACGGCCCTCACGACGAGGGCCGAAATTAAGGATTACACGCGATCCTTCCACACCGTCTGCACGTTACAGAACTCGTGCAAGCCAAAGTGGGAAAGCTCGCGGCCGAAACCGCTTTTCTTCACGCCACCAAAAGCCACGCGCGCATCGCTGGCGCTAAAGCCGTTGATAAACACGCCGCCGCACTCCAGCTCGCGGGAGAATTTATCCGCAAGCGCTGCGTCAGCGGTAAAGACGGTGGCGGACAGGCCAAAGTCGCTGTCGTTGGCAAGCATCAGGGCATGCTCCGCGTCTTTCGCGACGGTAATGGCCGCGACCGGACCAAACAGCTCCTGGCGGAACGCCGTCATCGACGGGGTGACATTCGCCAGCACGGTTGGCGCATAGTAATTCCCCTCGCCGCTGATTTTCTCACCGCCCAGCAGCAGCGTTGCACCTTCTGCCAGCGTCGCCTGCACCTGCTGATGCAGTTCATCGCGCAGATCGAAACGCGCCATCGGGCCCAGGTAGTTTTCTTCCTGGTCCGGAGCGCCCAGCTTCAGGGCAGCAACCGCATCGACAAAGCGTTGGGTAAAGGTATCCGCAATACCCTCTTCCACAATGAAGCGTTTTGCCGCCGCGCACACCTGCCCGGTATTCTGGTAGCGACCCGCTACCGCCGCCTTCACGGCGAGATCCAGGTCGGCATCGTTGAGAACGATGAACGGGTCTGAGCCGCCCAGTTCAAGAACGCATTTTTTCAGCGCGGCTGCTGCCTGAGCCCCAATGGCTGCCCCGGCACGCACGCTGCCGGTGACGGTCACCGCCGCAATACGACGATCGTTAATCGCCTGGCTGACGCCGTCATTGGTGGCGTTCACCCAGCCGAACACGCCTTCAGGGAAACCCGCATCCGCAAAGATCTGCCCTATAAGATCCGCAGAGCCGAGCACGTTGGGCGCATGTTTGAGCAGATAGCTGTTACCGGCCAGCAGAATCGGCACCGCGCCGCGCAGCACCTGCCAGAGCGGGAAGTTCCATGGCATCACCGCGAGAATCGGCCCCAGCGGACGGTATTCAATGACCGCGTTCTGGTTTTCCACCAGCGTCGGCTCCGCACGCAGCATCGCCGGGCCGTGCTCGGCATACCAGTCACATAGACCGGCGGACTTTGCCACTTCCGCTCGCGCCTGCAGGATGGGCTTGCCCATTTCACGGGAGATAATCTGCGCCATCTCTTCCGCGCGGTTTCGCAGCGCGGCGCCGAGATCCCGCAGCTTCTGCGCCCGGTGGGACACGCTTTCGCGTCGCCACTGGCGATAGCCCGCGTCGGACTGAGAAATCGCGCGTTCAACCTCTTCCGGCGTCGCCCAGGGATACGCAGCGAGGGTTTCACCCGTTGCCGGGTTAACAGAGAGGGCATGTGTAGCAGATGAATATTTCATGATGTTCTCCACGCATTTCGGTTGATTGATTGTGGCTCACTCTGCTATTTCTTAAAAATGAATAATACTAACCACCTTATTCACGAAACGAGAATGCTATGGACTTAACCCAGCTTGAAATGTTTAACGCCGTCGCGCTGACGGGCAGCATCACCCAGGCGGCGCAGAAGGTGCATCGCGTGCCGTCTAACCTGACGACCCGCATCCGCCAGCTGGAGGCCGATCTGGGCGTTGAGCTGTTTATTCGTGAGAACCAGCGTTTGCGCTTATCCCCGGCTGGCCATAACTTCCTGCGCTACAGCAGGCAGATCCTCGCCCTGGTGGATGAAGCGCGCATGGTTGTCGCGGGGGATGAGCCGCAGGGGTTATTTGCCCTCGGCGCGCTGGAAAGCACCGCCGCCGTGCGCATTCCTGAAACGCTGGCGCAGTTTAACCAGCGCTATCCGCGTATTCAGTTTGCCCTTTCTACCGGGCCTTCCGGGACGATGATTGATGGCGTACTGGAGGGAACCCTAAGCGCCGCCTTCGTCGACGGTCCGCTTTCGCACCCGGAGCTGGAAGGCATGCCGGTCTACCGGGAAGAGATGATGCTGGTCACGCCTGCCGGGCATGTGGAGGTGACGCGCGCCTCGCAGGTCAGCGGCAGCGACGTCTATGCCTTTCGCGCCAACTGCTCGTATCGCCGACACCTGGAGAGCTGGTTTCACGCTGACCGCGCCACGCCCGGCCGCATTCATGAGATGGAGTCCTATCACGGCATGCTCGCCTGCGTCATTGCGGGCGCGGGCATCGCACTGATGCCGCGCTCGATGCTGGAGAGTATGCCGGGACATCATCAGGTTGAAGCCTGGCCGCTGGCGGAAAACTGGCGCTGGCTCACCACCTGGCTGGTGTGGCGACGCGGGGCGATGACCCGCCAGCTGGAAGCTTTTATAGCGCTGCTAAACGAACGTCTTCAACCAGCGCCTTCTCCATAAACAGGCTGAGCGGGTCGTCAACGTACGGGGCAAACGCCGGGCGCAAATCGTATCCGCACTGTTCATAAAGACGCACCGCGGCATGCTGCTTGATGCCCGTCTCCAGCCGTACCGTATGGCAATGACGGCTCAGAGCCTCATCTTCCAGGGCGGCCAGCAGCGTTTCGCCGAGATGCTGCCCGCGATGTGCCGGGTCAATATAGACCCGCTTCATCTCCCCCGTTCCGTCACCGTTGAGCACGATAGCGCCACAGCCCACGGCGTGCAGCTGCTGGTCGCGAATGATCATCAGGATCAGCGAGGCTTCCGGCAGCGCAGCCAGATCGAGCAGATGATTACTTTCGGCGGGATAGAGTTCGCTCTGATAGCGGTCAAGCGCCGCGATCAGAGCGAGAATGTCCGGATGACGTGCAGATTCAGAGGTAATGGAATACATGGCAGGCTCCTTGCTTTTTTTATGAGGCTAAATTTCAACATAGCGCAGGCCTGCCAGGGTGCTACATAGTATTAACTTATCGCTCCGCCCTGTTAGCGCAAAAAGACACGCCCTTTCAGATACAGGGTGGCCTGACCGCCGATCAGCACGCGGTCGCCCTTAAGCTCACAGCGCAGATCCCCGCCACGGTGCGACACCTGGCGGGCATTGAGCGACGTTTTGCCCAGCTTTTCACTCCAGTACGGGATCAGCATGCTGTGGGCAGATCCGGTAACCGGATCTTCCGGCACCCCTTCGCCCGGGCAGAAGAAGCGGCTGACGAAGTCATATTCTTCGCCCGGCGCCGTCACGCAGACCATCTTATCCAGCGGAAGCATGGCACCGATATCCGGCGTTAACGCCTCCACCTGCTGCTGGCTCTCCAGCACCACCATGTAATCCCGACCCTCGCGCACCTCTTTTGCCGCCGTGATGCCCAGGGCGCTAAACAGCACCTCGGGAGGATTATCCACAACCTCCGTCGACCACGCGGGGAAGTTCAGCGTCAGCCAGTCGCCGCTGCGTTTTACCGTCAGCTCGCCCACGAAGCGGGTGGTGAAGGTGATTTCGGTATGCGGGTAATCAAGGTATTCGAAAATGACGTGCGATGCGGCAAGCGTAGCGTGTCCGCAGAGGTTAATTTCATCCAGCGTGGTAAACCAGCGCAGCTCAAACCCACCGTCGGTGCGCACGAAAAAGGCGGTCTCAGACTGGTTATGCTGCTGCGCCATTTTGAGCAGCGTCTCGTCCGGCAGCCACTCTTCCAGAGGACATACCGCTGCGGCGTTGCCACCAAAGGTTTTGTCGCTGAAGGCATCCACCAGATAAAAATCAATTTCCTGCATTGTCTCTTCCTCTCTTGTTATGGCTATTTAGCGCAGAAAAACTGTGCCTTTCAGATAAAGTGTGGCCTGTCCGCTCATCAGCACCCGCGAGCCTTTGAGCTCACAGCGCACATCGCCACCGCGCGCTGAAACCTGACGGGCAAACATCGTCGTTTTACCCATCTTTTCGCTCCAGTACGGGATCAGCATGGTGTGCGCGGAGCCGGTGACCGGGTCCTCTGGGACGGAAACGCCGGGGGAGAAAAAGCGGCTGACAAAATCGTATTCCCCCTCACCGCGCGCCGTCACGCTCACCTTATGCTCGCCCGGCGTCATCGCCGAGAAGCGTGGCGCAAGCGCTTCAACCTGCTGGCGATTATCCAGAACGATCAGCCAGGCGCGTCCTTTACGGGCTTCAACGTAGCGTCTGATACCCAGCGCCGAAAGCATCTCAGGCGGGGGCGTCTCTTCATGGGTTGGACATGCCGGGAAGTCCAGCGTCATCCACTCCCCCTCCCGGCTGACCGTCAGGCGGCCAGAGGCGGTTTCAAAGTGGATCCGCGAATCCGGGTAATCCAGCTCGGTAAACAGCACGTGCGCGGCCGCCAGCGTAGCGTGGCCGCAGAGATTGACTTCGGTGAGCGTGGTAAACCAGCGGAGCTCAATGCCCCCTTTACTGCAGACGAAAAAAGCCGTTTCCGACTGATTATGCTGCTGCGCCATTTTCAGTAAGGTCTCATCGGGCAACCACGCTTTCAGCGGGCAAACGGCTGCCGGGTTGCCGCCGAACGAGGTATCGCTGAACGCATCGACCAGATAAAAATCAATCTCCTGCATTGTCTTACCGCCTGTTTTTATTATGTTGTTCTTTTATATTCGATGAAAACAGCGTTCCCGGCTACCGCTTTTATAAGGTAAATATTGAGATCTGCATCACATAATGGTTGAGTTTTCGCCGTTTGACGTTTTAAGATCGTCTCCTCTTCTTTTCAGCAACGAATCTCCGACATCCCTATGACAACGAACACAGTTTCCCGCAGGGTTGCGTGGCTACGCGTGGTCACGCTGGCCATTGCCGCGTTTATTTTTAATACCACAGAATTTGTTCCGGTTGGGCTGTTGTCTGACATCGCTGAAAGTTTCCAGATGGAAACGGCTCAGGTGGGCATTATGTTGACCATCTACGCCTGGGTAGTGGCGCTGATGTCCCTGCCGTTTATGCTGCTGACCAGCCAGATGGAGCGGCGCAGGCTGCTGATCGGTCTGTTTGTCTTGTTCATTGCGAGCCACGTGCTGTCATTTATGGCGTGGAATTTTACGGTGCTGGTCATGAGCCGCATCGGCATCGCCTTTGCCCATGCGGTGTTCTGGTCGATCACCGCGTCGCTGGCGATTCGCCTGGCGCCGGCTGGGAAACGCGCGCAGGCGCTGAGCCTGATTGCTACCGGTACCGCACTGGCGATGGTGCTGGGTCTGCCGATTGGCCGCATCGTGGGGCAATACTTCGGCTGGCGTACGACCTTCTTCGCCATCGGTATGGGTGCGCTGGTTACGCTGGTATGCCTGATTAAACTGCTGCCCGCGCTGCCGAGCGAACATTCCGGCTCGCTGAAAAGCCTGCCGCTGCTGATGCGTCGCCCGGCGCTGCTGAGTATCTACCTGCTGACCGTCATTGTGGTGACGGCCCATTACACGGCGTATAGCTACATTGAACCGTTTGTGCAGGTGGTGGCGGGCTTTAGCGCCAACTTTGCCACCGTCTTACTGTTGATCCTCGGCGGCGCGGGCATTATTGGCAGCGTGCTGTTTGGCAAGCTGGGTAACCGGCACGCCTCCTTACTGGTGAGCAGCGCCATCGGCCTGCTGCTGGCCTGCCTGCTGCTGCTGATGCCCGCCGCGGGCAGTGAGAGCCATCTGGCGATCCTCAGCCTGTTCTGGGGCGTGGCGATCATGATTATTGGTCTGGGCATGCAGGTGAAAGTGCTGGCC
Organism: Enterobacter sp. SES19; assembly: GCF_011765665.1. Lineage (NCBI taxonomy): Bacteria > Pseudomonadati > Pseudomonadota > Gammaproteobacteria > Enterobacterales > Enterobacteriaceae > Enterobacter > Enterobacter sp. SES19. Next base: position 2,384,033 of record NZ_CP050320.1, on the reverse strand, counting down.
CTGGCGCCGGATGCAACTGACGTTGCCATGTCGCTATTCTCCGGGATTTTCAATCTGGGGATTGGCGCGGGCGCGCTGGTGGGAAATCAGGTCATACTGCACGTGTCGATGTCGGCGATTGGCTATCTGGGGGCTATTCCGGCCCTGGTGGCGCTTGTCTGGTCGGTGCTCATCTTCCGTAAATGGCCGGTGGCGCTGGAGGAACAGGGGCAGCACGGGTGAGCCTTCTTGCCGGGTGGCGGCTTCGCCTTACCCGGCCTACAAAACCTGTAGGCCCGTGCAAGCGAAGCGCCGCCGGGCAAGACATCAATGATAGGTCTTAATAATTTCCAGCACGCCGTTAATAATAAACTGCACGCCCATACAGACCAGTAAGAAGCCCATCAGGCGGGAAATCGCCTCGATACCGCCCTTTCCTACCCAGCGCATAATGGCGCCAGAGCTGCGCAGCGACACCCACACGATAAGACCGATAATCGCAAAAATCAGCGGTGGCGCAACCGTCAGCACCCAGTCCGGGAAGGTTGCGCTGTCACGCACCGTCGACGCGGAGCTGATGATCATCGCAATGGTACCCGGCCCCGCCGTGCTCGGCATGGCAATCGGCACAAAGGCGATATTGGCACTCGGTTCGGTTTCCAGCTCTTCCGATTTGCTGGCCGCTTCCGGCGACTCATGCGCTTTTTGCGCCGGAAACAGCATGCGGAAACCAATAAAGGCCACAATCAGCCCCCCGGCAATACGCAGGCCCGGGATGGAAATCCCGAAGGTATTCATCACCACCTGTCCGGCGTAATAAGCCACCATCATGATGGCAAACACATACACCGAGGCCATCATCGACTGATGGTTGCGCTCGGCGCTATTCATATTCCCTGCCAGCCCGAGGAACAGCGCCACCGTCGTTAACGGGTTAGCCAACGGCAGCAAGACCACCAGCCCAAGGCTGATTGCTTTAATTAAATCCAACATAGTGCGTTGTCGTCCTTATCCATATTTAACACAGCAATTATAGGGGGAAAGTGTGACATTCAGCCATGGGGGCAACGTAACGATTATTTTCCTTCAGAAAAGATAACTGTCAGTTATCTCTATGATTTGAAAGTCCTCAAAAAAAGTTCATGAAACGTTTTAGCAATTCGTGGCATCGGCTGATTCATTCAGTTGACTTATACTTGCCTGAGCAATAATATCTGCCGTGACTAACTACTTGCCAGGGCAACCATTGTGAAAAGCACCAGTGATATCTTTAACGACGTTGTTCCGCTGGGTCGTCTTATTCATATGGTCAATCAGAAAAAAGATCGCCTGCTCAATGACTACCTGTCACCGCTGGATATCACCGCAACACAGTTCAAAGTGCTGTGTTCCATTCGCTGCGAAGTGTGTATCACGCCGGTTGAGCTGAAAAAGGTGCTCTCTGTCGATCTGGGTGCGTTAACCCGCATGCTCGATCGTCTCGTCTGCAAAGGATGGATAGAACGAAGCCCTAACCCGAATGACAAACGCGGCGTACTGGTAAAGCTAACCAGCGATGGCGCGGACATGTGCGAGCAATGTCATCAATTAGTAGGACAAACACTGCATCAGGAACTAACAAAAAACTTAACGGCAGATGAAGTGGCAACCCTTGAGCTTTTGCTGAAGAAAATCCTGCCGTAAACAGAAAAAAGAGGTATGACGATGTCCAGACGCAATACTGACGCTATTACCATTCATAGCATTTTGGACTGGATCGAAGATAACCTGGAATCGCCGCTCTCCCTTGAAAAAGTGTCAGAGCGTTCGGGTTACTCCAAATGGCACCTGCAACGGATGTTCAAAAAAGAGACCGGTCATTCATTAGGTCAATATATTCGCAGCCGCAAGCTGACGGAAATTGCCCAGAAACTGAAAGAAAGCAATGAGCCGATCCTTTATCTGGCGGAGCGTTACGGATTTGAATCGCAACAAACCCTGACGCGTACGTTCAAGAACTATTTTGACGTGCCGCCTCATAAGTACCGAATCACCAGCGTGCCGGGCGAATCCCGATACCTGTATCCGTTAAAACACTGTAGTTAATCATCGCCTGTAACAGACGTAACCGAGGAAATCATGAAAGTTATCGCCTCCGCCGCCCTCGCCTTGCTGGTGCTGTTCTCCAGCCAGACCTTCGCGGAGCAAACCCCTCGTGCAACGCAGCAAAATAATCCTGATACGATGATTTTGCCGTCAGCACATGACCAGTCGCCTTATGATTTCAACCATATGGGTGCTGGTAGCGACAAATCCGACGAATTAGGCGTGCCTTATTATAATCAGCACGGCCTCTGATTCGTTTTTGCCCCGCAGACGCGGGGCTTTTTTTATGCCTTTTCGCTTACCCGCGTCGTCCGACGAACCCGCAGACCAAACACGTTAATGTACAGTCCGGCCATGATCAGCACGGCGCCAAACAGCTGCAGCGCGCTTAGCGTTTCATCCAGTAAGAGTGCCGCACTGGCAAGCCCTACCACCGGTACCAGAAGGGATAACGGCGCGACGCGCCAGGTTTCATACCGTCCCAGCAGCGATCCCCAGATCCCGTAGCCCACAATGGTGGCGACAAAGGCCAGATAGACGAGAGACAGGATCGTGGTCATATCGATGTCGACCAGACTGTTCAGCATCACCGCCGGACCGTCCAGAATACTCGACGCCAGCAGAAACGGGATCACCGGGATCAGTGCGCTCCACACCACCAGCGACATCACCGCCGGGCGCGCCTCGTGCTGCATAATCAGCTTGTTGAAGATATTCCCGCAGGCCCAGCTCAGCCCTGCCGCCAGCGTCAACACAAACCCGAGCAGCGCCACATGCTGACCATTCAGGCTGGCCTCGATCAGCACCAGCACGCCGAACACCGCCAGGGTGATCCCCGCCAGCTGTTTGCCCTGCAGACGCTCGCCAAACACGAACGCCCCGAGAATAATGGTAAAGAACGCCTGCGCCTGTAACACCAGCGAGGCAAGACCCGCCGGCATACCGAACTTGATGGCGCAGAAGAGAAACGCGAACTGGCCAAAGCTAATGGTCAGACCGTAGCCCAGCAGCAGTTTCAATGGGATCTTCGGGCGGGCGACAAAGAAGATGGCCGGAAAAGCGACCAGCATAAAGCGTAAACCGGCCAGCATCAGCGGCGGCATGTTGTGCAGCCCCAGCTTAATGACCACAAAGTTGAGCCCCCATACTACGACCACCAGCAACGCCAGCAGCCCGTCTTTCCGCGTCATACCCAGCCCCTGAATTATTAATAATTTGTTAACACTTCAAGGTAACAGAAAAAAGTGCGCCGAGAGAAGATCATTATTTCTGGCAGGCAGCTGAAGCACTTAGGGATAAATCAGGTGCTATACAAGCCCCTTATGTCATGGTAATCCTGTTAACACACATCTAATAAAAGCATAAGCAACTGTCGGGCAGGAATATGAAACCATCTCTCAGGCGCTCAACCGCAGCGCTGCTGGCATCGTCATTGTTGTTAACCATTGGTCGAGGGGCAACGCTGCCGTTTATGACCATCTATCTCACGCGCGTCTACAGCATGAGCGTCGAGAATATTGGTTATGCCCTGACGATTGCGCTGACTATCGGCGTGGTGTTCAGCCTGGGATTTGGCATTCTTGCCGATAAGTTTGATAAAAAACGCTACATGCTGATCGCCATCGTGGCCTTTATCGCCGGCTTTGTCGCGATCCCGCTGGTCGATAACGTCACGCTGGTGGTGCTGTTCTTTGCGCTGATCAACTGCGCCTATTCCGTCTTTTCGACGGTGCTGAAGGCCTGGTTCTCCGACGTGCTCACCGCGAGCCAGAAAGCGCGCGTCTTCTCGCTGAACTACAGCTTCCTGAACATTGGCTGGACGATCGGACCACCAATTGGCACCCTGCTGGTGATGTACAGCCTGCAGCTGCCGTTCTGGCTGGCGGCCTTCTGCGCCGCGCTGCCGCTGGGCTTTATCCATTTCTTTGTGCAAAAAAGCGTGGCGCTCGATACTACCGAGGAGAAGACGCCCTGGCAGCCGTCGGTATTACTGAAAGACCGCGCGCTGTTCTGGTACACGCTCTCTGGCCTGCTGGCGTCCTACGTGGGCGGGTCGTTCGCGAGCTGTATTTCGCAATACGTTCTGGCCGCGCATGCGGACAGTGATTTCGCCGAAAAGGTGGTGGCCGTGGTGCTCCCGGTCAACGCCGCCGTGGTGGTGACGCTGCAATATGCGCTGGGCCGCAAAATCTCAGCCAGCAATATCCGCCCGCTGATGACCCTCGCCACCCTGTTTTTTATCGTGGGGCTGGGCGGCTTTATGCTCTCCGGAGAGAACCTGGTTTACTGGGGCATTGCTGCCGCCATCTTTACCCTGGGTGAGATTATCTATGCGCCGGGCGAATACATGCTGATCGACAACATTGCGCCACCGGGAATGAAGGCGAGCTATTTCTCCGCGCAGGCGCTGGGCTGGCTCGGCGCTGCGGCAAACCCGATGATCACCGGTATCATCCTGACCAACCTGCCGCACTGGTCGTTGTTTGTCATAATGATGGTCGCCATTGTTGTCGCATGGCTGATGATTTTGCGCGGGATGAGCGTGAAGGCGTGGTGCGAGTCGCCCAAAGCGGCGTAGCAAATGCAGGCCGGGTAAGGCGCAGCCGCCACCCGGCAATAAAGCATCAGTGGTGCAACATCTCCTCCACCACCTGCTCTTTATACATCTCGTTCGGGTAATAGGTCGGCCAGTTATCCATCTCTTTTAGCAGCACCTCGTGGGAGGTATTGCCCATGAAAATATGGAAGTGCGAAGAGGCCTTCGGTCCGATGGTATGGTCGCTGAACTGCACGAACTTCGGCGCCTTGCTAGCGGCATCCTTACACTCAAACAGATAGCGAACGCCTTTCTTACCTGACGCGTAGGTCAGAATTTTGTAACCGCTGTAATCATAATGACAGCGGCTGACCGCTTTACCCTGATGGAACTCCATCACGTTATTTTCGATGCCGATGGCATCCACGTCCGTCGCATAACCCGTTCGGTAGTAGGCTTTCACCTCGTCAAAGGTTTTACTTTTGTCTTTCTGCGCTTTCTGTTTAAAGACCGGATCGAGCGAACCATCAAGCAGGAACGGATAGACCGACTGCCAGGTCCCGTCCCAGTCAGACAGCGCTCTGTCCTTCACGTCTTTATCCTCAAACACGCCGTTCGCCGCTTTCTGTTCCGCTTCAGTCATCTGATGGCCGTGCGAGTGAGCAAACAGCTGGCCGCTGACCAGCAGCGCCCCCAGAGTCATAGCAAATTTTCCAATATGTGCAGTCAACATAACACCCTCATTCCGTTTGATAAGAACGAGGATGTTATATTATAACATTTCAGATCGCAACCAGGCCGCGCACGCCCTCCTGCTCCATGTTCTCACCCCGTCCGCGCTGAATAATGGTGCCGCGCGACATGAGCAGATAGCCGTCTGCCAGCTCGGCGGCAAAGTCGTAAAATTGTTCAACCAGCAGGATCGCCATATCCCCCCGGTCAGCCAGGGTGCGGATCACCTGACCAATCTCTTTAATCACCGACGGCTGTATGCCTTCGGTCGGCTCATCCAGGATCAGCAGCTGCGGACGGCTCGCCAGCGCGCGCCCAATCGCCAGCTGCTGCTGTTGCCCGCCGGAGAGATCGCCCCCGCGACGATGCTTCATCTCTTTAAGCACCGGGAACAGCTGCCAGATCTCTTCCGGCACCTGCTTCGCCTCGCGGGCGGAAAATCGCGACAGCCCCAGCAGAAGGTTCTCTTCCACGGTCAGGCGCGAGAAAATCTCGCGACCCTGCGGAACGTACGCCACGCCAGACTGCACCCGCTGGTGCGGCTTGCTGTGGGTGATCTTTTTACCCTGCCAGATGACCTCCCCGGTTTTCGCCGGGATCAGCCCCATCAGACACTTCAGCAGCGTGGTTTTCCCGACGCCGTTGCGCCCCAGCAGGCAGGTGACTTCGCCGGTGACGGCCTCAAAGCTCACGCCGCGCAGGATATGGCTGCCGCCGTAATACTGATTCAGTTCGTTGACCTGTAACATTCCCTCTCCTTAACGTCCCAGATAGACCTCAATCACCTGCTCGTTGGCCTGAACTTCGCGAAGCGACCCTTCCGCCAGCACCCGCCCCTGGTGCAGCACCGTCACGTGGTCGGCGATGGTTTCAACAAAGCCCATATCGTGCTCCACCACCATCAGGGAGTGTTTGCCCGCCAGCGTTTTGAACAGCTCTGCGGTGTATTCCGTCTCTGCGTCGGTCATCCCGGCGGCGGGTTCATCCAGCAGCAGCAGATGCGGGTCCTGCACCAGCAGCATGCCGATCTCCAGAAACTGCTTTTGCCCGTGGGAAAGCAGCCCGGCGCGGCGGTCGCGCTCGCTGCTAAGGCGCAGCAAAACCAGCATCTCATCAATGCGGTCGCGCTGTTCACCGTTGAGCGTTGCCCGCAGGCTCGCCCAGACGGACTTATCGGTTTTCATGGCGATCTCCAGGTTTTCCCACACCGTCAGCGCTTCAAAAACGGTGGGTTTCTGGAATTTACGCCCGATCCCCTGGCGGGCAATGGCCGCAGGCTCCAGCGCGGTCAGATCGATGGACTGATCGTAAATCGCCCTGCCGCTCTCTGGACGCGTTTTGCCGGTGATGACGTCCATCAGCGTGGTTTTACCGGCTCCGTTGGGGCCGATCACGCAGCGCAGCTCGCCCACGCCGATATTCAGCGAGAGATCGGTCAGGGCCTGAAAGCCATCAAAATTGACGTTAATCGCCTCAAGCTGAAGCACCGGGTCGGTCTGCTCGCGGTAACGATCGCCGGGCAACTGGCGGGTAAATAACCCTTCGGCTGGCTGCATTATTTATCTCCCTTTCGAAACAGACCGTAGACGCCGCGCGGTAAAAACAGCGTGACGGCGATAAAAATCAACCCCAGAAACAGCTGCCAGTATTCCGGCATCGCGACGGTGAAAAAACTTTTCGCCCCGTTCACCAGCGCCGCGCCAATCACCGGCCCCACCAGCGTGCCGCGCCCGCCCAGCGCAACCCAGATGGCCGCTTCTATCGAGTTTGTCGGCGACATTTCGCCAGGGTTGATAATGCCCACCTGCGGCACGTACAGCGCCCCCGCCAGACCGCACAGCACGGCAGAGAGCGTCCATACCAGCAGCTTGAAGCCGCGCGGATCGTAGCCGCAAAACGTCAGCCGATTTTCGGCATCGCGAACAGCGGTCAGGATGCGGCCAAACTTGCTCTTCGCCAGCGCAAATCCGGTGCCTAACGCCAGGAGCAGCAACAGCACGGTGGCCAGAAACAGCGCGATACGGGTGGTCGTTTCCGTTACTGAAAACCCGAGCAGCGTGGTGAAGCCGGTAAAGCCGTTATTGCCGCCAAAACCGGTTTCGTTGCGAAAGAACAGCAGCATCCCGGCATAGGTCAGCGCCTGGGTCATAATCGAGAAGTAGACCCCTTTGATCTTTGAGCGGAAGGCAAACCAGCCAAACACCAGCGCCAGCAGGCCCGGCACCATCACAATCAGCACCAGCGCCCAGGCAAAATGCTGGGTTCCCCACCAGAACCACGGCAGCTCGCTCCAGGAGAGGAACGACATAAACGCGGGCAGACCGTCGCCCGCGGCCTGGCGCATCAGGTACATCCCCATCGCGTATCCGCCCAGCGCGAAGAAGATCCCGTGCCCAAGCGACAGCATCCCGGCATAGCCCCACACCAGATCCAGCGCTACCGCAACGATGGCGTAGCAGAGGATCTTGCCAATCAGGGTCAGCATCCAGGTCGACAGCGCCAGCGGATGCGTCGCAGGCAGTAAGGCGAAAAACGGCAATATCAGCAGACACACCACCAGCAGGCTGCCTGCAAGTTGCGTTGTGCGTGGCGCTTTGCGCGCCAGCATTAAGGTCAGCGGCTGGCTCATCAGTCAATCACCCTCCCTTTCAGCGCAAACAGCCCCTGGGGGCGTTTCTGAATAAACAGCACGATCGCCACCAGAATCACGATCTTGCCCAGCACCGCACCCATCTGCGGTTCAAGAATTTTATTGAATATCCCCAGACCAAACGCCGCGGCCACGCTGCCTGCCAGCTGGCCTACGCCTCCCAGCACCACCACAAGGAAGGAGTCGATGATATAGCCCTGGCCCAACTCCGGCCCGACGTTACCAAGCTGCGATAGCGCCACGCCGCCTAACCCCGCAATCCCGGAGCCAAGCCCGAACGCCAGCATATCGACGCGCCCTGTCGGTACCCCACAGCAGGCGGCCATGCTGCGGTTTTGCGTCACCGCCCGCACGTTGAGCCCCAGACGGGTTTTGTTCAGAATGAGCCAGGTGAAGAACAGCACCAGCAGCACGAAGCCCAGCACCACAATGCGGTTCCACGGCAGCGTCAGGTTGGCAAAAACCTGCACCCCACCGGAGAGCCATGCCGGGTTCGCCACCTCGAGGTTCTGGGCGCCAAAGGTCATGCGCACCAGTTGGATAAGCATCAGGCTGATGCCCCACGTCGCCAGCAGCGTTTCCAGCGGACGACCGTACAAATGGCGAATCACGGTGCGCTCCAGCACCATCCCGATGCCCGCCGTCAGGCAGAACGCGACCGGCAGCGCGATAACGGGATAGAGCGCCAACCACTGGGGCGCAAGCCCGGCCATCGCCTGCTGCACCATCCACGTGGCATACGCGCCCAGCATCAGCATTTCGCCGTGCGCCATATTGATGACCCCCAGCAGGCCGTAGGTGATGGCAAGCCCCAGCGCCGCCAGCAGCAGCACCGACCCCAGAGAAAGCCCCATAAACGCCTGGCCCAGCAGATCGCCCCACATCAGCCGATGCTGGATCTGGCTAAGACTCTCCTGCGCGGCGGCGCGAACCCCGGTATCCGGCTCTGTCTGTGCCTGGGTAAACGGGGTAAGTCTTGACTCCACGTCCGGATCGTCAGACTGCCCTAATAATTCAACAGCCTTGCGGCGCACCTCGGCCAGCGGGCTGGCTAGCTGGAGATTTGCCACCGCCAGCAGCAGCGCCTGACGCGCCACCGCGTCCGTTTCTTCGTTTACCCGCTTTTCCAGAAAAACGAGCATCCCGGGCTGGGCATCCCGCTGAAGCTGGCGTGCCGCCGATCGCCTTTCGGTGACGCTGTCACTCACCAGCTGATGCGTCGCGATGGCCGTGGCGGCCAGTACGCGCAGCCGGTTGGTCAGACGAACGGCTTTGGTTGGCCCTTCGGCCGCCTTTGCGTCACCGAGCGAGATCATTTGACCATTGCGCTGCGCAAAGGCGTGCTTTTGGCTGTCGGTATACAAATTTTCCTTTTGCAGCGCCTGCAGCAGCGGCAGCCTAACCGCGTCCGGCGCGGCGGCCCACTGCGTCAACAAATCCGCCTGCTGGCTACGGCTGGCGGCAACAAAACGATCGGCATCCGATGCCTGCGCCATCCCTGGCAGCAGTCCGGAAAGCCATACAAGAGCGATGAACAGGCGCATGGCGTTCATGACGTTTCTCCCTGCAGTGATGGCTTAGTTGCTGGCGGTTTTCATCGGCTGGTCGGGCTTTTTGTCATTCCCGGCGATGAACGGGCTCCACGGCTGGGCGCGTACCGGCTGTTCGGTTTGCCACACCACGTTGAACTGACCGTTGCCTTCGATTTCACCGATCATGACCGGCTTATGCAGATGGTGGTTGGTGGCATCCATGGTGAGCGTAAAGCCTGACGGCGCCTTAAAGGACTGACCGGCCATCGCCGCACGCACTTTATCCACGTCGGTAGTGCCCGCTTTTTCCACCGCCTGCGCCCACATATGAATCCCTACGTAAGTCGCTTCCATCGGATCGTTGGTCACCACGGTATCGGCGTTCGGCAGCTTATGCGCTTTGGCATAGGCTTTGTAATCCGCCACGAAGGCCTCGTTTGTCGGATTATCCACGGATTCAAAGTAGTTCCATGCCGCCAGGTTGCCCACCAGCGGTTTGGTGTCGATCCCGCGCAGCTCTTCTTCACCCACGGAGAACGCCACCACCGGCACGTCCGTCGCCTTCAGTCCCTGGTTAGCCAGCTCTTTGTAGAATGGCACGTTGGAATCGCCGTTGATGGTCGACACCACGGCGGTTTTGCCGCCCGCTGAGAATTTTTTGATATTGGCGACGATGGTCTGGTAGTCGCTATGGCCAAACGGGGTGTAAACCTCTTCGATGTCCTTATCCTCCACCCCTTTCGAATGCAGGAACGCGCGCAGGATCTTGTTGGTGGTGCGCGGATAGACGTAATCGGTTCCCAGCAGGAAGAAGCGTTTCGCCGCGCCGCCGTCTTCGCTCATCAGGTATTCCACCGCCGGGATCGCCTGCTGGTTCGGCGCCGCGCCGGTATAGAAGACGTTTGGCGACATCTCTTCGCCTTCATACTGCACCGGATAGAACAGCAGGCCGTTCAGCTCCTCAAAGACCGGCAGAACGGATTTGCGCGAAACAGACGTCCAGCAGCCGAATACCACCGCCACTTTATCCTGGCTCAGCAGCTGACGGGCCTTCTCGGCAAACAGCGGCCAGTTTGAGGCCGGGTCCACCACCACCGGCTCCAGTTTCTTACCCAGCACGCCGCCTTTGGCGTTGATTTCATCAATCGTCATCAGGGCGACATCCTTCAGCGGAGTCTCGGAGATGGCCATCGTGCCGGAAAGAGAATGCATGATCCCCACTTTGATGGTATCGGCCGCCTGCGCGCCAAAACTCATTCCCATCGCCACGACGGACGCGGATAACGCAAAGGCTTTTAATAAGGTACGACGCTGCATATTTTCACTCCTGAAAAAGAACGCTGTGCGAAAACGTCCGTTACGGCGTGGACGCGGAAATAAAAGTGTCAGCGAAGCAGGAGCAAAAAGGATGCCAGAATGGAGATAGCGCTATTTCTGGGAGGGGAACGCCGGATGTAAAGAGAACGTCTCAGAATGGCACAGCGCTGCACTTTTATAATGCAGCGCTGAGGAGGAAGGTTTTACCAGACTTCGCTGGCGATCTGCGTGACCAGACGGACTTTGTCCCACTGCTGGGTTTCACTCAGGCTGTTGCCCTCTTCGGTAGAGGCAAAGCCACACTGCGGGCTGAGGCAGATCTGCTCTTTCGCCACGTATTTCGCCGCTTCTTCCAGACGAGCTTTAATTCCTTCCGGGTTCTCCAGCTCGCCGTTTTTCGTGGTAATCAGCCCCAGCACCACCTGCTGCTTGCCCGGTCGAACAAAGCGCAATGGCGCGAAATCCCCGCTGCGGTCGTTATCATATTCAAGGAAGAACGCGTCAACGTTGACCGTCCCGAACAGCACTTCCGCCACCGGCTCATAGCCGCCTTCGGAGATCCAGGTAGAACGGAAGTTACCGCGACAAACGTGCAGCCCGATGGTCAGATCGTCCGGCTTGCCTTCCAGCGCCTTGTTCAGAACGCGGGCATAGATGCGCGCCAGCTCATCGGCATCATCGCCTCGCTCGCGGATCTGACGGCGCTGATCGTCCGAACAGAGATAGGCCCAGACGGTGTCATCCAGCTGCAGATAACGGCAGCCCGCGTCATAGAAAGCGCGAATGGCATCACGCCAGGTGGTGGCCAGATCGTCGAAATAGACGTTCAGGTCCGGATAGACGGTCGCATCAATGTCTTTGCGACCGCCGCGGAAATGGAGCACGCTCGGGCTGGGAATGGTCATTTTCGGCTGGGCGTTCCCACTGATGCTTTTCAGATAGCGAAAGTCTTCCAGCATCGGATGCTCGCCAAAGCCCAGCTTTCCGGTGACGCGCACGCCGTGGGCTTTGGTTTGCACCCCGTTAAACTGGATGCCCTGCTGCGAATCGTAACGTTCAACGCCCTGCAGTCCGTCGAAGAAGTCGAAGTGCCACCAGGCACGACGAAACTCGCCGTCGGTGACCACGTGCAGGCCGCACGCACACTGCTGCTCAACGACGTGGCGAATGGCCTCATCCTCTACCGCGCGAAGCTGTCCGGCATCGATTTCGCCGCTGGCGAACTTCAGGCGCGCCTGTTTGATGGCATCCGGGCGTAAAAAACTGCCGACTACATCGGCGCGGTACGGGGCGTGGTGTCGTTGCATGGAAATCTCCTCAGTCTGCCGACGGTAATTGCCAGCAGTGATAATTCATCATTTGAAGTTTTAGACTTCTGGATGTCTAAATGTCCAAAAACAATGTCATACCTCACCGGCGTCGGCAAACGAGAAAATTTCACGGGCATTGAAAAAAATTCATCTTCACAGCGCGGCGGCGGTTTCGCTGCTGGCAAAGGCGAACTTTTCATCTTCCCAGCCGGCGATCCCCCCGAGCATGATTTTGACCGGCAGCCCGAGGCGCGCCAGCTTGAGCGCGGCTCTGTCCGCGCCGTTACAGTGCGGCCCTGCGCAGTAGACAACGAACAGCGTGCCTTCAGGCCATTGAGCCATGCGCTCAGCGGTAATCTGGCTCCGCGGCAGATGCAATGCGCCAGGTACGTGACGACGGGCAAACTGCTCCGGGCTCCCCACCACATGCAGCAAAACAAAGTCCTGCTCATTATTGGCGATGGCATGATGCACATCGGCACAGTCGGTTTCGACGCTCAGGCGACGCAGAAAATGGGTAACAGCTTCCTGCGGCTCGGCAGCCGGAAATTCAGTAACATAGCTCATGATCCTTCCTCATCTTTGGCGTTTGTGTTAACACTACTCTATCCACAAATTCAGCCCGTGAATGCGCTCGCTTATGCCAGAAAACAGCAAAAAGATGACAAACTTAAGACAACTTGCCCGCCCGAAGGTGGTCGTGCTGGCGTATGACGGTCTGTGTACCTTTGAGTTTGGGGTGGCGGTGGAAATATTCGGCCTGCCTCGCCCCGAGCTGGGCGACGAATGGTATCGTTTTGCCGTGGCGGGCGTGGACAGCGGTGAACTTCGGGCGACGGGCGGGATCCGCATCATTACCGATGGCGATATCTCTCTGCTTGAGTCCGCCGATCTGATTGTGGTTCCGGGCTGGCGGGGGCTGGACTCACCGGTTCCGGATGCGCTCTGCGGCGCATTGCGTCAGGCCAGTGCGCGCGGGTGTCAGCTACTCTCCATCTGCTCGGGTGTGTTTGTCCTGGCCGCTACGGGGCTGTTGAATGGACGTAAAGCCACGACGCACTGGCGCTACATTGATACGCTAAAAGCCCGTTACCCTGACATCGACGTGGTTGAGGATGTGCTCTACCAGGATGAGGGCGATATACTGACCTCCGCGGGCAGCGCGGCGGGGATCGATCTCTGCCTGCACGTTGTGCGTCGGGATTATGGCATGGAAACCGCCAACAGCGTGGCGCGTCGGCTGGTCATTCCCCCTCACAGGGATGGATCTCAGCCGCAGCAGCTGAGCCGCCCGGTGGCGCAGCTGCGGGAGAGTCAACGTCTCGGCCAGCTGTTTGATTTTCTGCACACGCATCTTATCGACGCGCATAGCGTCGACTCGCTGGCGCGTCGGGTCGGAATGAGCCAGCGCACCTTTCTTCGCCGCTTCGAGGCGGCAACGGGAATGACGCCCGCACGCTGGTTGATCAATGAGCGCCTGCTGCGAGCGAAAGATTATCTGGAAAGCAGCCGGTTAAGCATCGACAGCATCGCGGAACAGACCGGATTTGGTCAGGCGTCGACATTACGTCATCATTTTCGCCAGCAGTTCGCGCTCTCCCCGGCTCAGTATCGCAAACAATTTTCACGTACTGGTACCGCCCGCTGAGGCGTTAGTTTTATGGTTAATACGGAGCACCTGATGGTCACCACACACGTTTTCATCGCGGTCAGTCTTGATGGCTACATCGCCCGACAGAATGACGATATCGAGTGGCTGCTGCAGCGCGATGACCCGACTGAGGATCATGGCTATGCGGCGTTCATCGCGGACAAAGAGTGGATCGTGATGGGCCGGGGGAGCTATGAGAAGGTGCTGACTTTTGACACATGGCCGTATGATCGGCCCGTGCTGGTGCTTTCCCGACAGCTGGCCGATACGCCCGTGCCCGACGCATTGAGGGGTAAAGTACAGTTTTCCGGCCGCACGCCAAAGGAGGTGCTCGACGATCTGGCGATGCAGAACGTCCATCGCGTCTATCTCGATGGTGGACAGGTGATCCAGTCGTTCCTGCGCGAAGGACTGGTAGCGGATATGGTGATCACGACCGTTCCTGTTCTGCTCGGATCGGGAAAGTCGCTGTTCGGCGCCCTGTCCGGAGATATCGATTTGACGCTGGTATCAAGCCGCAGCTTCCCTTCTGGCCTGGTGCAGTCACACTATCGACTGAAGCCATAAAACCAGGGTAAACACTGAGCAAAAAAAACCGCCAAAAATGGCGGTAAATGCTTGCATGGATAGATTTGTATTTTGGTCTCTACGTCCCGACACTCCATGGCCGGGCTGCGGATCCCATACAACCTAACACCCGTTGTCTTAACGAAGGTTAAACAGTCTTATTAACCTGCATGGGTATTGATCTGCAAATAACGCATAAGCCCCTGTTCAGCGCTCTGTTTTGCGTCATCGTTAATGGCTTCAAGATAAAAGGAGCGTGCGACACCATAAGGTGCTTTTTCAGAGGGATACACCGCGAACTGGAATGTTTTTCCTCTTGCCTGATGAGTGCAATCTAATTCCCAACGCTGATCGTTCACTTTTTTGCTGGTGCAGGCAACGCCACCATAGTCGCTGGTTAAATAGGAACCCACGCGAATTTCTGCAGATTGAATATATTCTGGTTCGTCATTACCTGCATAACGAACCCCTGCAACGGCTACAACAGCCGCCGCCAGAAGCGCAAGCGCTACTATTTTTTTCATTTATAAATGACCTGTTCCTTAGCCCAAGATAACTATTATATAAGATTAATCCTTAATGCAAACATCCAATTGTGGTCCAGAAATGGAGCTTTACAAAGATTAGGATGAATTTTAGGAAACATCCTAATCGCCATTCCGAACCCACATTATTTGACATTTTCTTTTCGCTAATTTTAATTTTTAAATAATAACACCAGGAAATAATCGACATGATTATCCGGCATTGTTTTGCAGCGAGGAATCCATGATTAAAAAAGGGTTATCTTTCATAATGCTTATTTGTGCGCTGTTTTCAGGCCAGCTTATGGCCGGGCACAAAGGACATGAATATTTATGGGTAAAGAACGTGGCGCATCAGCTTCGTCATGAAGCCGACAGCGATGAGTTGCGAAGCGCTGCGGAAGAGTCGGCGGAGGGTTTGCGCGAACACCACCTGTGGCAGAAGTCGCGCAAACCGGACACGCACGTCAGGTAATTAACTGCCCTTGCGTTTTGGCAGGGTTTTCATCAGGTCGTCCGGACTGACGGACGCCACGATACTGCCGGGCTGCGGCATTTTGAAGATGTGGTTTTTCATCTTGCCAATCACATGCATTTCGCAAGGACGGCAGTCGAACTTAAGGGTCAGAACTTCGTCACCGTTTACCAGCTGCATTGGGGTGGCCTTCCAGCTCTTAATGTTCCCTTTCGCCTGCTTAGGACACAGGTTAAACGCAAAGCGGAGGCAGTGCTTGGTGATCATCACCGGCACATCGCCCTTCTCTTCATGCGCTTCATAGGCCGCGTCGATCAGCTGCACGCCGTGGCGATGATAGAATTCACGTGCTTTATGGTTGTAAACGTTGGCGAGGAAGGACAAATGGGTGTCCGGGTATACTGGCGCAGGGACGGCTTCGGCTTTACGGCTACCGCGCGGATATTGTGCCAGGCGCGCGGCATCCAGCATCTCTGCCGTTTCGCGGCGGAACTGGTTCAGCAGGCTGTTCGGCACGAACAGCGCGTCCGGCAGATTCACGTCGATAGCTCGGGCGTAGTAAATCGTCTGGCCCAGCTTCGCCACGCCATCCTTCAGGCTGTTAAGCGCTTTTTCCGCGTTGTTTGCCACCTCGAAAAGACCATCGAGCGTATGCGTCACGCTGATACCGTCTTCACAGGTCATGGTCAGAATCAGCTGCTCTTCCCAGCCGCCCAGCTCAATATCCACGGCGATACGGCGTTCGCTGGAGGTTTTCAGCAGCGCCTGCTGCCAGTTATGATCGAGGTTACGGTTAAGCGCCGCGTTCGGTCGCGCCTTGTAGAGATCGGCCGGCATTTCATTCGGCCATACGCGGTAGCGGTTCTCGCCGGTTTTCTCGACCGTATTCGCACGGAAGCCCACGACTTCGCGCTTAATCATCACGTTAAGGCCATCGCCGTTCGCCAGCGGCTCCGTCACTGCAACATCAAGGTGATCTTTCGCCACTTTCAGCACTTCGCCGACCGGTAACCCGATAAACTTCGGTGAGTCAAACGCGCCGATATCCCCTTTACGGGCATTCACGAAATAGTCCGTGCTGCCGCGGTGGAACGTTTTGTCCGTCGACGGAATAAAGAAATGCTCGGTGCGGCCGGCCGACGCGCGCGCCAGGTCACCGCGATCCTCAATAATGGCGTCCAGCATCTGGCGATAGTGCGCGGTGATGTTCTTCACGTAGCTCATATCTTTATAGCGCCCTTCAATCTTGAAGGAACGCACGCCCGCGTCGATCAGCGCGCCCAGGTTGGCAGTCTGATCGTTATCCTTCATAGAGAGCAGGTGTTTTTCGAACGCCACGACGCGGCCCTGATCGTCTTTCAGGGTATACGGCAGACGGCAGGCCTGAGAGCAGTCGCCGCGGTTGGCGCTGCGGCCCGTCTGGGCGTGGGAAATATTGCACTGACCGGAATAGGCCACGCACAGCGCGCCGTGGATAAAGAACTCGATCGTCGCGTCTGTCGCCTGATGAATATCGCGGATCTGATTCAGATTCAGCTCGCGCGCGAGGACGATCTGTGAAAAGCCGACGTCGGAGAGAAATTTCGCCTTCTCGACCGTACGGATATCACACTGGGTACTGGCATGCAGTTCAATGGGCGGAATATCCAACTCAAGCACGCCCATATCCTGAACAATCAGGGCGTCCACCCCGGACTGGTAGAGATCGGTAATCAGACGTTGCGCAGGCTCCAGCTCATCATCATGAAGAATGGTGTTCAGGGTCACGAACACTTTCGCCCCGAAACGGTGGGCGAACGGCACCAGTTCAGCAATATCGCTCAGGCTGTTGCTGGCGTTATGGCGGGCACCGAAGCCAGGGCCGCCAATGTAGACGGCGTCAGCGCCATGAAGGATCGCTTCACGGGCTATGGCGGCGTCGCGGGCCGGGCTTAAAAGTTCAAGATGATGGGATTGCAGGCGCATACTTCGTCGTTATCCGTTATGGTCAAAATGGCGGCTATTGTAGTCAGAAGTATGCGTCAGCGAAACAGTTTTGCGTAGCCTCAGCGGGGATAATGAATCAGGGAGTGAAAATGCACCGTCCGGTCGCTGCTGTTGCGGTAGGCGTGCGGTTTATCGCCGGCAAAACGGACGCCCGAATCGGCAGAAATCGTCTGCCACTTGCCGTCAAGCTTCATCTCCAGCTCGCCGCTGACCACCACCACATGTTCAATCACTCCGGCCTCATGCGGCGTGGATTCACTCAGCGCACCGGGTGCCAGGGTAATGGAGAAATAATCAAATCTGAGCGTCTCGTCCCACGGAAATAGCGGCTTGACGACCATCGCCTGCTGCTGGGGGTCAAATACCGCCTGCTGGTCCGCCTCCGGCGTGATGAAGGCGGAAAACGGAACGTTCAGTCCCGTGGCAATTTTCCACAGCGTCGACACCGTCGGGCTGGATTCATTGCGCTCGATTTGCCCGAGCATGGCCTTTGACACGCCGGTCTCGTCTGCGAGCTTCGACAAACTCCAGCCGCGCGCCTGGCGCAGCGTTTTCAATGTGGTTGCAAGATGTCGTGTGATGTCCATGTTCCCTCCTGGTGACGACCAGCATACCACTTGTACGCTATAGCGCACAGTGCTACCTTATCCCGGACGCTATAACGCACAACGGAGTTTTCATGCGCCCTTCCTCTCACCTTGTTCCAGTCGCACTAGCTGGATTTGTCGCCGTGCTGGTCGGTTACGCCAGCTCGGCCGCCATCATCTGGCAGGCTGCCGCTGCGGCAGGCGCCAGCGCACAGCAGATTGCGGGCTGGATGACCGCGCTGGGAATTGGGATGGGCGTCAGCACGCTGGCGCTTTCCTGGTGGTACAAGGCGCCGGTCCTGACCGCCTGGTCGACGCCCGGCGCGGCGCTGCTCGCCACCAGCCTGCACGGCGTCACGCTGGCGGAAACCATCGGCGTGTTCATCTTTGCGAACGCGCTTATTTTGCTCTGCGGCATTACCGGGCTCTTCGCCCGTCTGATGAAGCTGATCCCCCATTCGCTTGCTGCCGCCATGCTGGCGGGGGTATTGCTGCAGTTTGGCCTGCACGCGTTTGCGCATCTCGAAGGGCACTTTCTGCTGTGCGGCAGCATGATTGCGGCGTGGCTGATCGCAAAAGCGCTGGCTCCGCGCTATGCCATCGTCGTTACGCTGCTGGTCGGCGGTATTGTGGCCTGGGCGGGAGGTGACGTTGTCACCGATAGGCTCACGCTTTCTCTGGTGATGCCTGAGTTTATTGCGCCCGCCTTCACCTTCACCAGCCTGGTGAGTATTGGCGTGCCCTTCTTCCTGGTGACCATGGCCTCGCAAAACACGCCGGGGTTCGCCACGATGAAGGCCTCCGGTTACCCGCTGGCGGTCTCACCGCTCATCATCGTCACGGGTGGACTGGCGCTGCTGTTTTCTCCGTTTGGCGTCTTTTCTATCTGCATTGCGGCCATTACTGCCGCTATTTGTCAAAGCCCGGATGCGCACCCGGATGCCGATAAACGCTGGCTGGCGGCCATCGCAGCCGGAGGGTTTTATCTGCTGGCGGGGATTTTCGGCGGCTCCATTACCGGGCTGATGGCCGCGCTGCCGCTTAGCTGGATCCAGACGCTCGCCGGTCTGGCGCTGCTGGGCACCATCAGCGGGAGTTTATATCAGGCATTAAGTCACGAAGCGGAGCGCGATGCGGCCATCGTTACATTCCTGATGACCGCGAGCGGCGTTACGATCCTGGGCATCGGTTCGGCATTCTGGGGGCTGGTCTTGGGCGGGGTGTGCTACGCCCTGTTTTCACGCGCTCGCCGCGCGTAGCTGCGAAGGCGTCATGCCCGTTGCGCTGCGAAAGCGGTTGCTGAAGTGGCTGGCGGAGTTAAACCCGCAGGCAAGTGCGATCTCCGTCAGCGGCGTCGCCGTGTGCTGGACGAGGGATTTCGCTTTGTCCATTCGCCTCTGCATCACGTACTGATGCGGCGCCAGCCCCGTCGACTGGCGGAACATGCGTGCAAAATGGTATTCGCTGAGGGCAGCCTGCGCCGCCAGTTCGGCCAGCGTCAGGGGCTGCCCGAGATTCTCTTCGATAAAGGCAAGGACGTTGCGCAGCACAAACGGCGACAACCCTCCCGTGACAACCGGCAGCTTCCACTGCACGTTTGAGTAGTTTTGCAGCAGATGGGTCAGCAGCAGCGTGGAGGCCGTGCTCAGAGTGAGCTGGTTGGCGTGCTGCTGCCAGTCGCAGCCCAGTAAAAACTGGCGATACAGCGTGGTAATCTTCGGGTCGCTACCAAAAATGCGCTCGTCCAGGGTCAGCGATAGCGGGCGCTTGTCCCAGATTTTTTCCCCTACGTCGCGCAGGTGTTCATCGGTGCAGTAGAGATGCACAAACGACAGGTCATCACGGATATCCCACGTCGATTCGCTCTCTTTGGGCATCAAACAGAAACGGTCCGGACCCCCGCCGTTCTTCCAGCCGCCCGGCGTTTTTTGATAGCTTTCGTAGCCGTCAGCCACGTACAGGCTGAGGGTATGATGGTTGCTTTTTACCGTTATCGTATCGTGCTTGTTGTACCACGCTGCCAGCTGAATACCCGAATTCAGCGAGACGGTTTCCCGCAGGACCGCATTCTGTTGGCAAAGCGTTTCAAAGGTATCGTAAGCGTGAGACATAACCGTTAGCGCGTGATTGACCGGAATCTCAGTCTAAGAAGAGTTGTCTCCCGTTGCCAGCCCCCGCGGAAGAAAAAGCGCAAGATTTTGCAAGTCACCCGCAAGCCGGTGAAAGCCCGTTACGCATCTCAGCGCCATACTGCGTGCTTTCGGGGTTTGAGAAGAGAAAAATATGAACGCATTACTCTATGGACTGGTGGTGATCATCTGGGGAACCACCTGGATTGCCATTTTTCTGCAGCAGGGTCCCGTGGCGGCGCCCGTCTCTATTTTCTGGCGTTTCGCCGTCGCCAGCCTCACGATGATGATGGTGTTAATCGCCCTGCGACGCCTGCGCACGCTGGCGCTGCGGGATCACCTATATTGCATACTCCAGGGATGCTGCGTTTTCTGCTTTAACTTCTGGTGTTTTTACACCGCAGCCTCGCACATTAACACCGGGCTGGAGTCGGTGATCTTCTCCATGGCGGTACTCTATAACGCCATTAACAGTTTTATTTTCTTCGGGCAGCGCCCGCCCGCGCGTTTCTGGACGGCGGCGGCACTGGGGCTGGTTGGGATCATCACCCTCTTCTGGGACGATCTGCTGGCCAGCGGCTGGAGCGCGTCACTCCTGACCGGGATTGGGCTTTCCGCACTCGGTACCTACGGCTTCTCGCTGGGCAATATGATCAGCATGCGCCATCAGCGCAGAGGACTGGAAACCATGACCACCAACGCCTGGGCGATGCTCTATGGCACGCTGGTGATGGGCTGCATTGCCCTGTTCAGAGGCGATAGCTTTGTGCCGGAATGGACGGTGAGCTATCTCGGTGCGCTGGTGTATCTGGCTCTGTTTGGCTCGGTGATTGCTTTTGGTGCCTACTTCACGCTGGTGGGACGCATTGGTCCAGGCAAAGCGGCCTATAGCACGCTGCTCTTCCCGCTGGTGGCGCTCTCCATCTCCACGGTGTATGAAGGGTACGTCTGGCATATCAACGGTATCGTGGGGTTAGTGCTGATTCTGGGAGGTAATATGGTGATGTTTACCAAACCGGAAACCTGGTTCAGGCGCTTACGGATGGCATAAATAAAAAGGCCTGCATTACGCAGGCCGTTTTATTTTATTTTGCAGTCTTTTTCACATCAAACATGGTGGCATCCGTCGCCATGTCATCAACAACCTGCTTCAGCGTTGCAAAGGTCATTGGTGTGCTTTCGTTATTCAGCTCTTTACCTTCGCCTTTACGAACCACTTTAATGACCGGCTTGCCGGTTTTCGCATCAATTAACTCACCTTCAAAGTACAGGTGGGTATCCATTGTACGGTGACCCGTCGCCATTTGCGTACCCGCTACAACCAGCGCAACAGGCACCACTTCATAGAATTGCAGACCTTCTTTCTTCGAGCTTACCCCGGTAATCGCACCGCGGAAGATCAGGCTGCGCGGCCCTGGCGTAGTGACGATAGGTTTACGCTGGCCAACCGCGGTTTTCATTTTGTTATTGGTATAACTCAGCAACTCATCCAGCGTTTTTTGACCAATCTGCGTAGTTGGTTTTGGAACGGGATAATACGTAATCGGATTCCAGACGATACTGTCATAATTGGCTTCGTTATATGACGGGTCAACCCAACGCAATGTTGGTTTGCCCGTTGCTGACGTGGTTTCCTTCAAGCCAGAATAGTTTTTTAAATAGCCTGAGTATTGTTCCGGGGCGGCGACTTTTGAAGAACAGCCCGCTAACGCCAACAGACCAGTAAGCACTGCAACTTTAAAAAAAGTTTGAGTACGCATGATAGTTTTCCATGTTATCTGCAAGTATGCATTTGAAGTTATAGCAAAAGACTGGCGGGTTTGTTGTGACAAAAAATGATGCGGTGAGCACAAATTGCAAAAAGACTGCCCGGAGGCGCACCGGGCAGTGAAAAATTACTGATTTATATCCAGTTGCCAGAACAGATGTTTGCCAAACGGGTCGATTTCATAGCCCGTCACCTCCTTGCGCACCGGTTCGAAAATGGTTGAATGCGCAATCATCACCGCGGGCATCTGGTCATGCATAATCTGCTGAGCCTCTTTATACAGCGCCACGCGTTTATCGCGATCGGTCGTTGATTTTGCTTCCGCAATAATTTTATCAAAGGGCTTATAGCACCATTTCGCCGAATTTGAGCCGCCGTTTGCCGAGGTACAGGTAAACAGCGGACCAAAGAAGTTATCGGGATCGCCCGTTGCGGTCGTCCAGCCCATCAGCGCGGCCTGATGTTCGCCGCCCTTCACGCGCTTAAGGTATTCACCCCATTCGTAGGTGACGATTTTGGTCTGTACGCCGATTTTCGCCCAGTCGGCCTGAATCATCTCCGCCATGCGTTTCGCATTCGGATTGTAAGGACGCTGTACCGGCATCGCCCACAGGTCGACGCTCACACCACTGGCAAAACCGGCCTCTTTCAGCAGCGCTTTCGCCTTTTCGGGATCGTAATCATAATCCTTAAGCTCGCTGTCGGCGCTCCAGACGCCCGGCGGCAGCAGATTCTTCGCCACGGTGCCGGTACCGTGGAACACCGCATCAATAATCGCCGTTTTGTTGATG
This sequence comes from Enterobacter sp. SES19, assembly GCF_011765665.1. Lineage (NCBI taxonomy): Bacteria > Pseudomonadati > Pseudomonadota > Gammaproteobacteria > Enterobacterales > Enterobacteriaceae > Enterobacter > Enterobacter sp. SES19. The sequence goes on along the minus strand of NZ_CP050320.1, from coordinate 2,361,414 downwards.
GCCATCGCCAGCGCCTGACGGACCTTCACGTTATCCAGCGGCGGCTTCTGCGTGTTGAACGCCAGGAAGCCGGTATTTAGCCCCGCCTTACTCATCAGATTGATGTCTTTGTTGGCCTTCATGCGCGGCAGATCGGCCGGATTCGGGAACGGCATCACCTGACATTCGTTCTTCTCAATTTTGGCAAAACGCACAGAGGCATCCGGGGTGATGCTGAACACCAGCCTGTCCAGCTTCGATTTCCCCTGCCAATAGTCGGCAAACGCCGTGTACAGGATCCGGGAATCCTTCTGATACTGCGCCAGCTTAAACGGCCCGGTGCCGATGGGCTCCATATCCACCTTCTCCGGCGTGCCCGCTTTCAGCATCGCGTCGGCATACTCCGCTGAAAGGATTGAGGCAAAATACCAGGCCAGATCGGCGACAAACGGCGCTTCCGGGTGCGCCAGGGTAAAACGCACGGTATGGTCATCGACTTTATCAATGCTGGTTATCAGGCTGCCAAACTCCAGGCTTTCGAAGTTGGAGTAGCTGCCGTTAGAGACGTTGTGGTAGGGATGGTTCACGTCTTTCTGCCGCATAAACGAGAAAATCACGTCGTCGGCGTTAAAGTCGCGGGTCGGCGTAAAGGATTTATTGCTCTGGAACTTCACGCCTTTACGCAGATGGAAGGTATAAACCTTGCCGTCGTCGCTCACCTCCCAGCGCTCCGCCAGGCTCGGCACCAGCTCCGTGGTACCGGGTTTGAAATCGACCAGCCGGTTATAGACCGGCACGGCGCTGGCGTCCACGCTGGTTCCCGAGGTGTATAATTGAGGATTAAAGTTTTCCGGCGATCCTTCGGAGCAATACACCAGCGTTTTCGCGGCAACGGCGGAACTGACCGTGAGTGCAGCGAGTGCCAGCGCTATAGTTGTGAGTTTGCTTTTCATCATTTATTCCTGTCTTTTTAATTCGACGGCTAATTAATTCTTTTGCCATTTCATAAATAACATTAAAGTGATGTGGCAAACACCTGAAAAATAAATAAGGAATAAATCACTATGGGCTCGCCGCTTTCCAGACAATTAACGCACCGTTTTTTCCGCTATCTCGCTATCACCAGCCAGAGCGACCCTAAAGTCAAAACCCTGCCCTCAACGCCGGGCCAGCACGACATGGCGCGGGAGCTGGCGCAGGAGCTGGCACAGCTGGGGTTAGACGATATTGTGATTGATGAATTCGCCACGGTGACGGCGGTTAAAAAAGGCAACGTGCCCGGTGCGCCGCGCATCGGCTTTATTACCCATATTGATACCGTCGACGTGGGACTTTCACCGGATATTCATCCACAAATATTAACCTTTACCGGTGAAGATCTCTGTCTGAATAAAGAGAAAGACATCTGGCTACGGGTAGAGGAGCATCCGGAAATTCTGGCTTATCCGAATGAGGAGATTATTTTCAGCGACGGAACCAGCGTATTGGGCGCGGATAATAAATCGGCGGTCACGGTGGTCATGACGGTGCTGGAAAACCTGACGGCGGAGCATCGGCATGGGGATATCGTCGTGGCGTTTGTGCCTGACGAAGAGATCGGCCTGAACGGTGCCAAGGCGCTGGATCTTACGCGCTTTGACGTCGACTTTGCCTGGACCATCGACTGCTGCGAGCTGGGGGAAATTGTCTACGAGAATTTTAATGCGGCGGCCGCGGAGATCCGTTTTACCGGCGTGACGGCGCACCCGATGTCCGCCAAAGGCGTACTGGTGAATCCCCTGCTGATGGCGACTGACTACATTAACCATTTTGACCGCCAGCAAACGCCGGAGTGCACCGAGGGGCGTGAAGGCTATATCTGGTTTAACGGTATTCAGGCCGGTCAGAACGAGGCCGTGCTTAAGGCCAATATCCGCGACTTTGACAAGGACAGCTTTGCCGTCCGCAAGCAGCAGATTGCCGACGTTGCCGCGCTGATTGCCGCCCAACATCCAACGGCCAGGGTGGACTATCGCATTGAAGATACCTACAGCAATATCAGCAATGCGATTGGCGAAGACCGGCGCGCTATCGATCTGATGTTCGAGGCGATGGAATCGCTCGGCATTACGCCGAAACCAACGCCGATGCGCGGCGGCACCGACGGCGCGGCGCTCTCGGCAAAAGGTCTGCTCACCCCGAACTTCTTCACCGGCGCGCATAACTTCCACTCGAAGTTTGAATTCCTGCCGCTGTCGTCGTTCGAGGCGTCTTACAAGACTGCGCTGCAGATCTGCCTGCTGGCCGCCCGTTAAGCGGGCTTGCGCGCCAGCATTGTGGCAAAGCGCAGCTTGATGCGGTTGCCGTTTTCATCGGTACGGTGCAGTTCGCCAACGTCTTCGTTGTATTTGAGCAACTCCCAGCCTTCGTAGTAGTTGCTCAGCTCACCGCTTTTAAACGCAAACGGGAAGCCGACGGTGCACGGGTAATCCGCCGTATCCATGGCGGCAACGATCAGGTTGTAACCACCCGGCGTCGTGCAGCGCTGCATGTTGGCAATAAGGCCCGGGATGGTTTTTGACTCAAGGAACATCAGCACCACGGTGGAGAGAATAAAATCGTACTCGCCGTCAAAGCTCAGGCTGTTCAAATCATTAATCGCGGTATGCAGATTAGCGATCCCTTCTTCCGCTTTGATGCGCTCGATATTGTCGATGCTCATCGGGTTCTTGTCCCATGCGGTCACGTCGTACCCGTTGGCCGCGAGGTACAGGCTGTTACGGCCGTTGCCGCAGCCCAGATCGAGCGTTTTACCGGGCTTCACAATCTCCGCGCTGTACAGCACCTCTGAATGGGTACGGGTTAAGCCATATTTCTCTGTGAAGTAATTCTCATCGACGGTCATTGTTTTTCCTGCGTTCGCATAAAGTGAAATTGCATTTTACATGCCATTTTAAGGCGTTTACCGTCTGGTTGCCAACCGCTCTAAAAGCGAAAACTTTGCTACGTTTAGTGAAGACGCATACCAGAGATCAAACGATGAAAAAATACCGGCTCAGCGATGAAACCCGCCTCTGGCAATGGAAAAACGGCGAAACCACCCACTCTGCGACGTTGCGGCAGATCGTCGCGACGGCGGACTTTAACGACGTGACGGCCGGCACGAAAGGCGGCTGGATTGACGATGAGCGCGCCCTCGCGCAGGACGGCGACTGCTGGATCTACGACGAAAACAGCGTAGTGTTCGCGGGTGCAACCGTGTCCGGCAACGCGCGCCTTACCCTTCCATGCATCATCAGCCATGACGCGCATATCGGCGACAGCTGCTGGCTGGACGGCGCGGAGGTCAGCCACGGGGCGCGTATAAGTGACAGCGTCACCATTCAGCATTCCTGCGTACGGGGCGAGTGTCATATCTACGGCGAAGCGCGCGTGCTGCATCACAGCGTGGTGATTGCTGCCAAAGGGTTAACGCCGGACCATGAACAGATCCTACAAATCTACGATAAGGCGACGGTCAGCCAGTCGCGCATTGTGCACCAGGCGCAAATCTACGGTGAGGCAATGGTTAATTTTGCCTTTGTTGAGCACCGGGCCGAAGTCTTCGACAACGCGATCCTCGAGGGTAACGACCTGAATAACGTCTGGGTGTGCGACTGCGCAAAGGTCTATGGTAACGCCCGCGTGATTGCCGGCTTTGACGACGATGCCATTCCTACGGTGCGCTACAGCTCGCAGATTGCGGAGAATGCCGTGGTGGAAGGAAACTGCATCATCAAGCACCACGTCCTGATTGGCGGTCAGGCCTGGCTGCGCGGCGGGCCGATCATGCTGGATGACAAAGTGGTGATCCAGGGACGCGCGCGCATCAGCGGTGATGTGCTTATCGAGCATCGGGTCGAAATCACCGATAACGCGGTCATTGAAGCCTTTGCCGGCGAGAGCATTCACCTGCGCGGCGAAAAGGTAATTAACGGCGACCAGCGCATCACCCGCACGCCGCTGCTGGGGGCGTTATAGGGTACAGATCCTGCCGTAGATATTCACATCGTCAAAGCGACCGTTCAGGTATTCCGCTTCCCGCAGGCACCCTTCCAGCGTAAAACCGTTGCGCACGGCAACGCTGTTGCTGTGCTGATTCGCCACCCGACACTTGATCACAAAACGGCGGATCTCACCGCGTTCGACGTAGTAGCGCATAAACGCCTGCAAAGACCGGGAGAGAATGCCCTGCCCCTGGTGGGCTTCATCCAGCCAGTAGCCGATGTAGCCAGTTTTGTTGGTCGGTTCAATCGTGTTAAACGACAGCACGCCAACCAGCGCGCCATCCTTGAAGATCATAAACATTTTGGCGTAGCCGCGCTGGTGCAGCATCTCATTACTCTGCACGTTACGGCGGGTATCCTCTTCGCTGCCCACGTGCTGCGCCCAGTCAAAGGCGGTTTGCAGAAAGGTTTTGTTTTTGACGACGAGATTGTGCAGGTCGGTGGCGTAATGTTCTTCGACGGAACGCAGTTCGATGTGTTGTGAAACGGGAATGATTTCTGAAGACATGGTGCCTCTCAATTGCCGGGTGGCGCTAGCGCTTACCCGGCCTACAGTATCGAAACACAGGCCGGGTAAGGCGAAGCCGCCACCCGGCACAAGGGTTAACGCATTACCCTGTCATCAACATACTGACGTTTATCCGGCGCCGGCGGGAAATACTGGTACAGCCAGGTTTCGCTGATGGCGTCGCCCTGGCAGCGCAGGAACAGGCGCATATCCACCGGCTCCGTCGAATCCGACGTTGGGTACCAGTCAAACAGAATGCGATAGCCGTCAAACGGCTCAACGTAGAGGATCTCCACCTGCTTCGCCTCACCGCTGGAGAGCGTGATCACCGGCTCGATGCCTTTTGGCGCAGCGGCCTTCAGGTCGCCGCCGACAAAATCAATCGCAAAGCGACGGGCCCACACTTTCGGGTAGTTTTCGCCCGGTGCCCAGCCTTCCGGGAATCCACCCATACCGGTACGGGTGGCGAAGACGTTGGCCAGCGGAGAACGCACCGGCGGCATGGCGCTCCAGTACAGACGATATTTAAAGTCCAGCTCGTCGCCCGCTTTGACAGCTTTTTCCGGCTGCCAGAAGCAGACCACGTTATCCAGCGTTTCACCGGTGGTCGGGATCTCCATCAGGCCAACCGCGCCTTTACCCCAGTCGTTACGCGGTTCAACCCACAGGCTCGGGCGTTTGTTATACCAGCCCATCACGTCCTGATAGTGCGAGAAATCGCGATCGAGCTGCAGCAGGCCGAACCCTTTCGGGTTTTTGTCCATATAGGCGTTGAACTGCAGCTTCTGCGGGTTGTTCAGCGGACGACAAATCCACTCCCCGTTGCCGCGCCACATCGCCAGGCGGTCGGAGTCATGAATTTGCGGATGAATGGTGTCGCACATGCGGCGTTCGTTATTGCCGCAGCTGAACATGCTGGTCATCGGTGCGATACCAAGCTGCTTGATATCCTTCCGCGCGTAGAGGTGGTTTTCCACCTCCATGATCACCTGGCTCTTCTCGCAGTGGATCACGAACTTATAGGCGCCGGTGATGCTTGGGCTATCCAGCAGCGTATAGACGGTAAAGGTCGTGTCGCCGGGCTTAACGGTTTCAAACCAGAAGGAGGTAAAGTCCGGGAACTCTTCCGGCGTGTCGGTAAAGGTGTCTACCGCCAGACCGCGGGCAGAAAGGCCGTACTGGTAAGTGTCATCCACTGCGCGGAAATAGCTCGCGCCCAGGAAAGAGACGATATCGCGACGCGCCAGCTCCGGCGCCTTAAACGCGCGGAAGCCCGCAAAGCCGAGATCGCTTTGCCCTTCCAGCTGTTTGGTATCCACACCCGTTTCGCCGTAGCTGAACAGCTCCGGACGGAAGTGGATCTCGCGCGCCATAGAGGTGGACTGGTCCAGCGAGAACATCCGCACGCGACGGCGGAACCCCATTCCCATATGGAAGAACTGCACGTCCAGCTGACGCCCTTCAATGTTGTTCCACAGTGACTGTTTTTCATCGTAGCGGATGGCATTGTACGCCTGCGGCGTCATAGTCGCCAGCGTCTCCGGCAGCGGACGCGGTGCGCCACCCCACGGGGTTTTCGCCAGGTCATGCGCCATGGATTGCAGTACGGAGAAGTCAAAACGACGGCTCTGGCCGTCAGCAATGTCAGAGTCGGCAGCGTATGCCGCTTTGGAAAACAGGGAAGCAAGGCCGGATGTGCCGCTCAGGGCTGCCACTGCCAGCGAGCCTTTTAGAAAACGTCTGCGATTCATGCCTGGAAAAACGTCCTTATGGTCGTGTGAATGTGTTCCGCGCTCGGCGAAATGACGGCAAGAAAGAACGCACAGCCTAAACAAAAATGGTTAAGAATCCAATTGTTGGCAGGTGATTATCTGAACAAAGTGAGAAATATTTTCTGTCGACCAGAACGGCCCGAAAGTGGTGTAAAGAAAGCCTGGAAAATGTGTATAAAAATGCCCCGGCGCGACATCGTTCGCCGGGGCCAATGAGGCGGTTATTTTACGCTGACATCGATACCCGGGAAGTACTTATCAGCGAGTTTAGCGATAGTGCCGTCGGCACGTACCTTATCAATTGCGGCATCAAGCTGCTTTTTGGTAGCCTCGTCACCCTTACGCAACCCAAAACCGATCCCACTGCCGAGGATAGTGTCGTCAGACACCGGTTTGCCGATGAAGCCAAACCCTTTCCCCTGCGGCTTGCTGAGGAAACCTGCCTGCCCGGCCGCGGACATGACCAGCGAGGCGTCGATACGGCCATTCAGCAGATCGCCCCAGGCCATATTCTGATCTTTATAAGACACCACGGTGACACCCTGCTTTTCCCAGTGCTCTTTGGCATAGGTTTCCTGAATGGAACCCTGCAGCACGCCGATGGTTTTACCCTTCAGCCCTTCAGGCGTCGCCTCAACCGCCGTACCGGCCTTGCCAACCAGCTGTGACGGAATACGGTAGATTGGCTGGGTAAAATCAATGCTCTTGCGGCGCTGCTCGGTAATGTTCATCGCCGAGTTGATGGCGTCGAATTTCTTCGCCACCAGCCCCGGGATCAGCGCATCAAATGAGGTTTCCACCCAGCTGCACTTCAGCGCTGCCGCTTTGCAGATGGCATTCCCCAGCTCAACGTCAAACCCTTCCAGCTCGCCTGCCGCATTGCGGCTTTCAAACGGCGGATACTCTGCTTCCAGACCGTAACGCAGCTCGGACGCCGCGAAGGAGGAAAAGGTACACAGCAATCCCATGCCGACAACTAGCGCGCGTAATTTCATCTCAAACTCCTTAGCGTGGTTTAACCCGACACAGGGCCTGGGCACCTGCCCGTAACGTCGCCTCATCTTTCGCAAAAGAGAGACGAATCAATTTATTATCCGTACCGTCCGCATAAAACGCCGACAGCGGAATGGTGGCAACACCGTACTCGACGATCAGCCGTTTCACCAGCTCGCTGTCGCGCTCGTCGCTGAACTGGCTGTAGTCCGCCAGCATGAAGAACGATCCGGCGCTCGGCAGCAGCGTAAACGGCGAATCGGCCAGCAGGCTGTGCAGCAGATCGCGCTTGCGCTGGTAAAACGCCGACAGCGACAGCCAGGTTTGCGGGTCGACCATATGCTCAGCAAACGCGTGCTGCATTGGCGTATCGGCAGAAAACATTAAAAATTGATGGACTTTACAAATCTCGTCCATCAGTACCGCCGGGGCAACACAGTAACCCACGCGCCACCCGGTGACGTGATAGGTTTTTCCGAAAGAGGAAATAATCACGCTACGCTCCGCCAGCTGCGGGTGCGTGGCCATCCCGTGGTGCGGTTCACCATCAAAAACGACGTGTTCGTACACTTCGTCAGACAAAATAATGATGTCGGTATTGCGCGTCAGGGCCGCCAGCTGCTGCAGGTCACTGGCGGAGAAGACCTGACCGCTCGGGTTGTGCGGCGTATTGATGATAATCATGCGCGTGCGCGGGGTGATCGCGGCACGGACCTCATCCCAGTTGACGGCAAAATCCGGCACGGTGAGCTTGATGGCAATCGGCGTTGCCCCCTGCAGACGGACAATCGGCGCGTAGCTGTCAAATGACGGCTCAAAGTAGATCACCTCATCACCCGGATGCACCAGCCCGCTTATTGCCGAATAGAGCCCTTCGCTGGCGCTGGCGGTTACCAGCACCTCGCTGGCAGGGTCATACCGCGTGCCGTAGAGCGTGGCAATTTTATCGGCAATACGTTCTTTTAGCGGCTGCAGGCCGGTCATTGACGCATACTGGTTGTGCCCCGCCTCCATTGCACGGGTGACGCCCGCAATCAGCTTCGGGTCGCAGGAAAAATTCGGTGCGCCCTGAGAAAGGTTAATCGCGTTATGCTGCGCCGAGAGCTGGCCGATAACGGTAAAAATGGTGGTGCCCACATCGGGCAGTTTGGAGCGCGTTTGCACAGGCGTTCGTAAAGTCATCCTCTTTCCCTTCTCATGGACATTGCATAACTATTCAAACAACATCTGTGCTGTCGGGACAATCGAATTGTTGTCATAATAGCCATGAGAAAAATGCATAGCTGAGGATTTTCCATGTCGCGCCGTTCGCTCCCGCTTAACGCCATCGACGCATTTTTAGTCACCGCGCGTCACCTGAATCTGACCCATGCCGCCGCAGAACTGTGTCTGACACAGGGGGCCGTGAGCCGCAAGATTGCCTCCCTTGAGGCGTGGTTTGGCTTTCCGCTTTTTGAACGCCACGCGCGCGGGCTGCGCCTCTCACCGCAGGGCAGCGCTCTGCTTCCGGAGCTGCAGTCCGCTTTCGAGCAGCTGCTGTCCGTGGCCGACCAGGCCCGCAGCCAGCACACCGTGATCCGGCTCAAGGCCCCCACCTGCGCCATGCGCTGGCTGGTGCCGCGCCTGCTGGAGGTGGAGCGCGAGCATCCGGATCTGCAAATTGCGCTGACCACCACCACCGATCACAACGTCAATTTCAAAACCGAATCTTACGACGCGGCCATCGTGTTCGGCACGCACATGAGTGCAGGCGATCTGCTGTTCGAGGAGGCGCTCACCCCGGTGATAAGCCCGGTGCGGGCAGGAGCAGCGCTGGGCTCGCTGACGTTCCTGCACCCCACAAGGGATAAGACAGACTGGTCGCTGTGGCTGACGAAACAGGAAGGTCCGGGCTTTGTCATGTACAAAAATCAACACTTCGACACGATGGATCTCGCCATTACGGCCGCCATTCAGGGGCTGGGTGTTGCCATCGCCGACGAAACGCTGGTGGAAGAAGATGTCCGCGCGGGAAGGCTGCTACGGCCCTATGGAACCAGCATAAAAACCGGCGCAAGCTACCGGCTGGTGCTGCGCGAAACGCCAGGCGAGGAAAATGGACTGGCGGCGTTTCGCGCCTGTTTGCTTAATCGAGGCTGACGTGGTGCTTCATCACCCGTTTGAAGAGGCTCATGCGGGCGCGCATAAAGCGGTTTTCAAGCCTGAAAGCTGCATGTTTATTCACACCAATGCGTAACAGAACGTCCCGCCCTTTGCGACACGCAGGCCAGTGCGTCGGCCCGGGCAGGGTGTCGCGAAGCCCTGCGTATCGCGCGAAGCTCACCCAGTAATCCGCCACCTGGGCTGCAAACTGCAGATCCCGTTCGTTGACATACTGGCGTGAAGGCTCCACCTGGCCGAGGGTATCGAAGACGTAGGGCACTTCGTTGCCGTGCCAGGCGCCGTTGATATACGTGCCATGTTCCGCCTCGGCGACATAGTCAAACCAGTAACGCCAGCACAATCCACCCACGCGCTGCTGAGCCTGCATCACCACATAGCCCATCGTGGTGAACGCCATGTCGCGGCACACCTGTCTGCCCAGCTCTTCATCGCCTTTCACGCCCGGATAGAGCAGCTTAATCAGCCCCAGCCCGAAGCGACGCTCCCGGCGAAGCTTCTGAATTTGCCCCGCGAGATCGATGCCAAACACCGCCATCACGCTGGCTTCATCGCTGTTGGAGCCAATCATCACCGGCACGGGATGCTGACGGGCGGCAAAAAAGACGTCCAGCATGGCTTCGGGCAGAACGCAATCCCCGACGATGGGTGCCGGGGCGACGTTCAGCGGTGCGGTGAGCGGCCAGAACGCCTCCGGCGGAATGGCGCGCAGTTGCTCAGCAGTCGCCTTCTCCAGGCCAAAATGGGCGGCCAGCGCCTCCCCTTTTTGCAGCGCCTGTTCACGCGGCGTGTCCGGCAAGGTGTATCCGCTTTGCACTATCGCCTTATGGAATAATCCTGCTGCCAGCGGCGAGGCCAGCAGAGAGAGCACGCTGCGCGCGCCGGCGGATTCACCAAACAGGGTCACATTGTCTGGATCGCCACCAAACCCGGCGATGTTCTCCCGCACCCATTCGAGGGCGGCGATTTGATCCAGCAGGGCAAAATTATGCACCACGCGCCCTTCCTCGCCTTCCAGCGCGGGATGGGCGAAAAAGCCGAGATGACCGAGACGGTAGTTGATCGTCACGACAACCACGCCGCGCGTGGCCAGCGCTTTGCCGTTATACGGCGGCAGGCCTCCGGCACCAATCGTAAACCCGCCCCCGTGCAGCCAGACCATAACCGGAAGCGTCCCGGTGCGCTCTTTGGGGGACCAGACGTTAAGGTAGAGACAATCTTCGGAAAACTGGCCCGGATCGCCCCCGCCTAACTCCTGACAATACTCGCTGCTTTGCCAGCTTGAGGGCGAGATAGCCGTAGCCTCGCGCAGGCCATCCCAGCGTTCAGGGGGCCGAGGTGAGCGCCAGCGCCACTCCCCCACGGGCGGTGCGGCGTAGGGAATACCGCACCAGACGTGGACATTTTCATCGGTTAAACCAGACAGTGCGCCCTGGCGCGTTTCAACCACAGGGGCGGAAGGATTTTGCATAACGACCTTATTTTTTCCATCACACCCCAGCAGAGTAACGATTTCAGAGCAAACCGCAACGCTGTTTGCTGCGGGTTTCAGCCTCCTGATAGAGCGCAAACTCGTCATACACCGGACAGCCCAGCGCGTCTTCAAACGCATCGCGGCTGGCGTTACCGTGGCTGCGGGCCTGGGTTTCGTTCCCGAGATTGGACTGGAAAATCCCCGCAGCGCTGACCGGGAGGAAATCTTCGTAGGTGATCGGCTGGGCAACCACCCATCCGCGCTCAATCAGCGGCTGCGGATCGTCTCCCGGCCGGAACGCATGGCGATGCGCTTCACCTGCAGGCGTCAGACGATAGCGGAAATAGGCCAGCTCCTGACGGCGCATTAACAGCTCGCTGTCCGGGAAAGCGCCAAAGATCTCCCGCAAATGCAGCTGGTGCGTGAGGTTATCTTTACCGGTACCGGCCTGGGCGAGAAGGCTATCGTACAGTTCCCGGCCTTTCGGCGTCAGCGCCACGCCGCGCTGCTCAATCTCACCGAAGCGCGCGGTGTGGGTACCCTTATGTTCCCCGGCAAACAGCACCGGCTCTTCCAGCGCCTTAAAGCTGGTTTGACGCAATAAGACGGGCACCTCGCGACGCGGCGGGCCTTCGATCAGTATTTTTGGCTCAATACCGTACTTCGGCATCAGCTCCTGCACCCGGTCAATATCCAGCGTGCGCGGCGTGAGGTGGTTAATATGGCAGCCCGGGAAGCAGACCACGTCGGCAATCAGCCGATGCTCGTTGCTCAGGGCCAGATAGGTCTCCTGATCGACCGTCGCATGGCGGTGCCAGCGGAAGGTTTCCAACGCTTCCTGTACAAACTCGTGGGCCTGTGCGTCAGTAAAGTGCCCTTCCGACTCGTGGAGGTCGATCAGTTCCAGACAGCGGGGGGTAAAGATGTTCCGGTGAGAGAGGATCTCTGCGGCACGTTCGCGCAGCGCGACGTTTTCAATCAGCTCAAGGCGCAGCAGCGAGGTAAAGATACGAAACGGATTTCGACACAGCGCCGCATCATCGATCGGGCGAAACGCCGTTGAGTGGACCGGTACCCCCGCCTGAGAGAGATCGTAATAGCTGACCGGGTACATGCCCATAATGGCAAACATACGGCGCAGGGTTGAAAGTTCCTGTGCCGTGCCGACGCGGATCGCCCCGTGACGCTCAACGTTCAGGCGCGCAAGCTCATCGGCGTTAGCCAGTTGTTCATGTAATAGTGGATTATTTTCCAGAACCGCCAGGTTTACGTCCGCAACCAGTTCGAGCAAGGTGCCGTACTGCGGAACTTCCTGCTGGTACATCGCCGACATAGCCTGCGAAAAGTGTTCCCGAATGTCATCAGCCGTGATGGTGTTCGCCATGATGTCATGCCTCCAGTGAATATTACCTGGAGTGTAGAGAAACCCGTTCCTTCCGGGGGGAAGAATTTCTGATTTGTGATCTTAAGACGACAGTGGTCAAACCGTGTGCTACTGGCCCCCGAACGGAACCGCCCTTTCGACCTGAACGCTTTTATCCAGGATTTTCCTTATAATTATTTAGGGTTCCGCTTTCTAGCTATAAAGGAGTATTTTTTCTTTTTCTCCTGACTGCAAATTAATCAATTTGAGCACGCCATTATTTTTATCCTCACCTTTCAAATTTTTAGCTCGAAGTTAGGATTAATCCGAATGGTTGTTTACAAGTCCTTCCTGCCTATCCATATTTCCATTTTAAGCGAAGCGCAAATTTACAAATACTTAAAAATAACGCAACCGCAAATAGCAAAACGCATTTGACGGATGACGCACAGCGACTAGAGTTATTACTCGAACGACGAGTGATACGGAAATATTTTCGTATCGTACTGACATAACCAATATATGACTATGAGGTTTAATATGGCAGAGCATCGTGGTGGTTCCGGTAATTTCGCTGAAGACCGTGAAAAAGCATCAGAAGCTGGACGTAAAGGTGGCCAGCACAGCGGTGGTAATTTTAAAAACGATCCGCAACGCGCATCTGAAGCGGGTAAGAAAGGGGGACAGAACAGTCACGGCGGAGGCCGTAAGTCTGATAACTCCTGATCTTATTTAGTACTCTTTTAATAAAACCAGAGAGCATGCTGCGGGCTGAAAAGCTCGCAGTACCCTTTCTTTATTTTACCGGAGCGTAATTATTATGAATATGAAAAGTGTTGAGGATGTATTTATTCATCTTCTGTCGGATACCTACAGCGCAGAAAAGCAGCTTACCCGCGCGCTGAGCAAGCTCGCCCGCGCCGCATCCAGCGAGAAGCTGAGCGCCGCCTTTACCGCACACCTGGAAGAGACGCAGGGCCAGATCGAACGTATTGACCAGATCGTCGAGCAGGAAGACGGTATTAAGATCAAACGCATGAAGTGCGTGGCGATGGAAGGCTTAATTGAAGAAGCCAACGAAGTTATCGAGAGCACGGAAAAAAATGAGGTGCGTGATGCCGCATTAATTGCCGCGGCACAAAAAGTTGAGCATTACGAAATAGCCAGCTACGGTACCCTTGCCACATTAGCAGAACAACTGGGCTATAAAAAAGCCGTTAAACTTCTTGCCGAAACCCTGGAAGAAGAAAAAGAGACCGACCTTAAACTCACCGACCTGGCCGTTGGAAATATTAACCAAAAAGCGCAGAAATGACGCAATAATACAGGTTAAATAAAATGAGCATCAGTCCCAGGACAATTAAACGGTGCCATTTAACGGCAGCCATAATATGGTTCATTCTCGCCATCCCTTCCGTAATATGGTGGAAGAACAGCGTGCTGTGGGTCATTATTATCAGTATTTACGCCAATATTGTCGGCCATTTATCTGGCTACAGTGCCGCGCGTGCCGATCAGGCTGCTGAAAGTGAGACCAAATAAGCGAACCCTAATGAGGATACAATGATGAATCACGTAGAACACTACCATGACTGGCTACGCGATGCCCATGCGATGGAAAAGCAAGCCGAATCTATGCTGGAATCCATGGCCAGCCGTATCGATAATTATCCTGATGTTCGCGCCAGAATTGAACAGCATATTAATGAGACAAAACGGCAAATCACATTGCTGGAGGAAATCCTCGACCGTAATGATATTTCTCGTTCGGTCTTAAAAGACTCGATGAGCAAAATGGCGGCGCTGGGGCAATCTATCGGCGGCATGTTCCCTTCAGACGAAATCGTGAAGGGCTCGATCAGCGGATATGTTTTCGAACAGTTTGAAATCGCCTGCTATACCTCCCTGCTGGCAGCGGCCAAAAAAGCCGGGGACACCGCTTCGATACCCGCTATTGAGACGATCCTCGCAGAAGAGCGCGAAATGGCCGACTGGCTGATTCGCCATATCCCGCAAACGACGGAACAGTTCCTGCTGCGCTCAGACGCATCGGGTGTCGAAGCGAAAAAATAATCCACAGGAGAGTGCCTATGTTTCGACACGTCAAACAGCTGCAATACACGGTTCGCGTCGCCGAACCCAACCCCGGCCTTGCCAACCTTTTACTGGAACAGTTTGGCGGGCCGCAGGGCGAACTGGCCGCCGCCTGCCGCTACTTTACGCAAGGGTTGAGCGATGACGATCCGGGCCGCAAGGATATGCTGATGGATATCGCCACCGAGGAGTTAAGCCACCTCGAAATCATCGGTACCCTGGTCGGAATGCTGAATAAAGGTGCCAAGGGCGCGCTGGCGGAAGGGGTGGAAAATGAGGCCGAGCTGTATCGCTCCATGACCGAAAACGGGAATGACAGCCACATCACCTCCCTGCTCTATGGCGGCGGTACCCCGCTCACTAACTCTGCAGGCGTACCCTGGACCGCGGCCTACGTCGATACCATCGGGGAGCCTACGGCGGACCTGCGCTCAAACGTGGCAGCGGAAGCCAGAGCGAAAATCATCTATGAACGGCTGATCAACGTGACCGACGATCCCGGCGTAAAGGACGCGCTGGCGTTTCTGATGACGCGTGAGGCGGCGCATCAGCTCTCCTTTGAGAAGGCGCTTCAGTCCATCCGTAATAACTTCCCACCGGGGAAACTGCCGCCAATCGAGGAATTCACCAACAAGTACTACAATATGTCTGAAGGTGGAGAGGTTCGCGGAAGCTGGAACAGCGATAAACACTTCGATTACGTTGAGTCCCCCCAGCCTGCGGTGGATGGCGGCGATGGCAGTGCCAGCGTCACGCTCACAACCGAGCAGGCAACCCTGGTCAAGGCGATGTCTGCCCGCACGAAATCCGATCCACATTCCGACCCGCTGACCGGTGCCGAGCTGGGTGCCGGTAAGACTAAACCGTAATCGGTTTTGCCGGGCAGCCATAAACTGCCTGGCAATTCACGTGCCCCATCGTTTCAGAGGTACGGACCATGTTCGAACTCGATGCATTTCATCTGGCCAGAATTCAGTTCGCTTTTACCGTCTCGTTCCACATCCTGTTTCCCGCGATCACCATCGGTCTCGCCAGCTATCTGGTGGTGCTGGAGGGCATGTGGCTGCGCACCAAAAACGACGTCTGGCGTTCGCTATACCATTTCTGGCTTAAGATATTTGCCGTTAACTTCGGCATGGGCGTCGTTTCCGGGCTGGTGATGGCGTACCAGTTTGGCACCAACTGGAGCGGGTTCTCGCAGTTCGCGGGCAGTATTACCGGCCCGCTTCTGACCTATGAGGTCTTAACCGCCTTCTTCCTGGAGGCCGGTTTCCTCGGCGTCATGATGTTCGGCTGGAATAAGGTCGGTCCCGGCCTGCACTTCTTTTCAACCTGCATGGTAGCGCTCGGCACGCTGATGTCGACCTTCTGGATACTCGCCTCAAACAGCTGGATGCATACGCCGCAGGGCTTCACCATTGAGAACGGCCAGGTTATCCCGCAGGACTGGCTGGCCATCATCTTTAACCCCTCCTTCCCTTACCGCCTTATCCATAAGGCTATCGCCGCGTTTCTCAGCAGCGCGCTGTTTGTCGGGGCATCGGGGGCATGGCATCTGCTGCGCGGTAACGATACGCCTGCCGTCCGCACCATGTTTTCGATGGCGATGTGGATGGCGCTACTGGTCGCACCCATTCAGGCGGTGGTGGGCGATATGCACGGCCTGAACACGCTTGAGCATCAGCCGGCAAAAATTGCCGCCATTGAGGGCCACTGGGAAAATCCGCCCGGCGAGGCCACCCCGCTGCTGCTGTTTGGCCTGCCGGATATGGAGGAGGAGCGCACCAAATACGGACTGGAGATCCCCGCGCTCGGCAGCCTTATCCTGACGCACAGTCTGGACAAGCAGGTCCCCGCGCTGAAAGACTTTCCAAAAGAGGATCGGCCAAATTCAACCATCGTTTTCTGGTCATTCCGCGTGATGGTCGGAATGGGGCTGCTGATGATAACTCTCGGCCTGTTTAGCGTCTGGCTACGCTATCGTCATCGGCTTTACCATTCGCGCCCGTTCCACTGGTTTGCCCTCTGCATGGGGCCTGCCGGGCTGCTGGCGCTGCTCGCCGGCTGGGTGACCACCGAAGTGGGCCGACAGCCGTGGGTGGTCTATGGTTATCTGCGCACCATCGACGCGGTATCGCTGCACAGCACCCTACAGATGAGCATCAGCCTGCTGGCGTTCTTCGTTGTCTATTCTTCCGTGTTTGGCGTGGGCTATGTTTACCTCATCCGGCTGATTAAGAAAGGTCCACAGCCTGTCGATACGATGACCTCAAACACCTCGGGCACGCCTGCCCGTCCGCTGTCTGCCGCTGAGTCTGTTCCGGAAGAGGAGAGAATCTGATGGGCGTCGATATCTCTGTTATCTGGTTTGCCATCATCGTCTTTGCCACGCTGATGTACATCATCATGGATGGCTTTGATTTGGGCATCGGTCTGCTGTTTAACTTTGTGGGCGATGCGAAAGAGCGCGATGTGATGGTCAACAGCGTCGCGCCCGTCTGGGACGGCAACGAGACCTGGCTGGTACTCGGCGGCGCGGGGCTGTTCGGCGCGTTTCCGCTGGCCTATGCGGTCATTATTGATGCGCTGACGATCCCCCTCACCGCGATGCTGATCGGTCTCATCTTTCGCGGCGTCGCCTTCGAGTTCCGCTTCAAAGCCACGCCGTCGCACCGCAAATTCTGGGACTACTCCTTTGCCGGCGGCTCCCTGCTTGCCACCTTCAGCCAGGGCGTGGTGGTGGGGGCCGTGATCAACGGCTTTGACGTGGAGGGCCGACGTTTTGTCGGCTCTGCGCTGGACTGGCTCACCCCCTTCAACCTCTTCTGCGGCATCGGACTGGTCGTCGCCTACACGCTGCTGGGCACCACCTGGCTCATTATGAAAAGCGAAGGCGCGCTGCAGGTCCGCATGCGCGAGCTGACCCGCCACGTGCTGCTGGCCCTGATGGTGATTATCGCGGTAGTCAGCATCTGGACGCCGCTCGGCTGGCAGTACGTGGCCGACCGCTGGTTTACCTTGCCCAACTTCTTCTGGTTCCTGCCTGTTCCTCTGCTGGTCGGGCTTTTCAGCGTGCTGATCTGGCGCCTGACCCGCAATCCGGACAGCCACTCTCGCCCTTTCCTGCTGACGCTGGGGCTTATTTTCCTCGGGTTTAGCGGGCTGGGCATCAGCCTCTGGCCGAACATTATTCCGCCGAGCATCACCCTGTGGGAAGCCGCAGCCCCGCCTGCCAGCCAGCTGTTTATGCTGATAGGAACATTACTGATTATTCCGGTGATCCTGGTGTACACCGCCTGGAGCTACTACGTCTTTCGGGGAAAAGTTTCGGATACTGAAGGCTATCACTGAGGAACGCTATGACGGACTGGCATACACGAGCCATTATTTATCAGATTGATACCGCGCTATTTTATGATTTGAACGGCGATGGCTGCGGGGACATCGCCGGGATCGCGGCCAAGCTGCGCTACATTCGCCGGATGGGGGCGACGGTCATCTGGATCACCCCGTTTTACCTGACCCCTTTTCTCGATGAAGGCTATGACGTCAGCGACCATCTTCAGGTGGACCCCCGCTTCGGAAAGCTGGCCGATATCATCGCCTTTATCGAACAGGCCCGCGAGCTGGGCATGCAGGTCATTATCGAGCTGCTGATCCAGCACACGTCGGACGCACATCCCTGGTTCCAGCAGGCGCGCCGCAACCCGGCGTCACCCTATCGTGATTATTACCTCTGGTCGGATAACGACGAGGACGATACGCCCCCCATGTTCCCCGGCGTGGAGAAGAGCATCTGGAGCTGGGACGACGAGGCGGGACAGTATTACCGGCACATGTTTTATCACCACGAGCCGGATCTGAACCTCACCTCGCCCGCGGTGCTGAAAGAGATTGAGAATATCATCCTCTTCTGGCTCAAGCTGGGCGTGTCGGGATTTCGTCTCGATGCCGCCTCCCACCTGACCACGCAGGCGGGAAACGGTGATGAAAAAAAGGGCCTGTGGATCCTCGAGCATATGCGCCGTCTTATCGAACAGCGGAATCCGGACGCAATCCTGCTGGGTGAGGTGGACGTCGAGGTAGAGGCCTATCAGGACTACTTTGGCAATAATGACCGCCTGAATCTGGTGCTGAATTTCTGGCTCAACAAGTATTTCTACGTCAGCCTGGCCCGCAAAAGCGCCCGCCCGCTGCGCAACGCGGTGAAGAAGATGATCGTCCCGCCTGACGCCTGCTGTTTTGCCAACTGGCTGCGCAATCACGACGAACTGGATCTGGAAGGCATCAGCCAGAAAGACAAACAGTTTGTCCTCGATACCTTCGCCCCTGATGAGGAGATGAACGTCTATCAGCGCGGGATCCGCCGCCGCCTGGCGCCGATGCTTAATGGCGATCGGAAGCGGCTGGCGTTCTGTCACGCGGTGCTGTTTTCCCTGCCGGGTGTCCCGGTGATGCGCTACGGCGACGAGATAGGTATGGGTGACGACCTGGAGCTGGAGGAGCGCTACGCCGTTCGCACCCCGATGCAGTGGGCGGGGTCACAAGGGGGCGGTTTCTCCGCGGCCGACCCTGAAAAATTTATCGCCCCGATTATCGACCATGGCCCTTACCGCTATCAGAAAGTCAACGTCGCCGATTCACTGCTTCACCACAACTCGCTCCTGCACCGGATAATCGATATTGCCAATACCCGCTCGGAGTTCCCCGAAATTGCCGTTGCGCCTTTTCGACTTATCACAATCGATGATGACGCGGTGCTGGGGATCTATTACGAGACCGACGAGCGCAGCATCCTGACCTTCGTCAACTTTAGCGACCAGCCGGTGCAGTTCACCGCAAAAGGGATCCGCAACGCCACCTGGACCGCCTGTCTCGAGGACAAGCGCTACGATGACGCGTTGGTTTGCGGTAAAACCGTTGAGCTCAGCCTTGGCGGCTACGGCTATCGCTGGTTCTGGACGCACCGTAGCGCGCTGCGCTGATTACGGTTTCCGGCGGGTTATCAGACGCGTCAGCACTATCCCTGCCACCGCGAGGGCGCCCAGCGCCACTTTACCCGGCATGCCGGAGGTAACGGACGGCGCGCGGGTTTTCGCCTCGTCAGTAAAGCGGCCATGGATTTTATGCAGATCGTTAACCGGCTGGTCGAGGTAGTCCCGGCGATCCGGCGCGTTCAGATCGTCGGTCATCTGGCCTTCCCAGGCTTTCCTGACCATCAGCCGGTCCAGAAAACCCGGGAAGAGAAACTGCCCGACAATCGACTGGATGGTGCTGCTGCCTACCCACAGCTCGCGAACCGGTTTTTGCGCTACCCTGAAGATAGCGCTGGCGGCCACCTCAGGCTCAAAGACCGGCGGCACCGGCCGCATCGCCCAGGCGAACTTATTCCTCGCCCATTCGAACTGCGGGGTATTGAGCCCCGGCATCTGCACCATCGAAAGCTGAACCCGGCTGTTCTCATGCATCAGTTCCGTACGCACCGCATCGGTAAACCCGCGGATCGCCGCTTTGGCACCACAGTAGGCTGACTGCAATGGAATGGAACGGTAGGCCAGCGCGGACCCCACCTGGATAATCACGCCCCTGTCGCGCGGAACCATCAGTTCGAGAGCGGCGCGGGTACCGTTCACGTAGCCGAGGTACGTCACCTCAGTCACGCGACGAAACTCGTCCGGCGTAAGGGTGCGAAACGGTGCCAGCACGGCCCCCATGGCATTGTTGACCCAGACATCAATCGCGCCGAGGCGATACTCAATTTCGTTAGCCGCATCCACCATCGCCTGACTGTCGGCGACGTCAGCCTGCACGGCGTGCGCATTCACGCCGAAGCGGCGCAACTCTTCCTGGGTGGAGTGCAGGCTTGCCTCATCGCGGGCGATGAGGCCAACATCGTAACCTGCCTTTGCAAAGTGCAGCGCCGTGGCTTTTCCCACGCCCGCCGTCCCACCGGTAATCACTACGACCGCCATAGAACCTCCTCGTGAAATCAACCGTTATGCCCGTCCGACAATGCTGCCAGCAGCTCGGCCAGCGAGAAATGCACCGCTTTTTCCACCACGTCCTGACAGTCACCGGAGAAAAGCACGGTGCGAGTCTTCGTCTCGCCGCGGATGTTCCACGCAAAACAGACCGTCCCCGCCGCCGTGCCGTCGTCGCCCCCTTCCGGGCCTGCGTAGCCGCTGATGGCGATGCTGATATCCGCCTGGGCGATGTCGCGAATACTGGCAGCCATCCCGGTCACCGTCTGTTCACTGACGGCGGTATAGCGCGCGAGCGTTTCAGGGCGCACGCCGAGGATCCGCGTTTTGGCTTCATCGCTGAACACGACCAGGCCGACGTCATAAAATTCGGCGGTGTTTTCCTCTGCGCAAAGCGCCACCGAGAGCTTGCCGCCCGTGCAGGATTCCGCAGTGGTTAAGCGAAGTCCGAGATCGGTTAATTTGCTTGCCAGCTTTTTTGTTAGTTCACCCACGGTATAATTGTTGTCGTGAAAAAGATTGCTCATCTTTCCGCCTCTTATTTCTCGAAAGGAATGATCGAAATATGCCCATTGCGTTCAAGTATGGCATATTTAATATCGCTTATTTCCGTGATGCCATTATTTTGCCGGGCTGACACCAGAATATCATCGCAGGAGACATCCACTTTTTTCAGTTTGTCGGCTAACGGCACGCCGTTCTCAACCAGAATCACGGGAGTGCCATCCAGAATATTCTCAACCGGGGAAAAATATTTCTTCATCAGTCCGAATATAATATCTACCACCACCAGCGTGGTAATGGTAATCATCGCGCCGGTGACGGAGAAATCTTGTCCGAGAAGCGCCTGCTGAGTCGCTTCACTAATTATCAGGAGCAGAATGAGATCAAAGCTGGTCATCTGCAACAGCGCGCGACGTCCGGCCACTTTAAATACCACCATGAGGAACAGATAAATCGCCAGCGCGCGAAAGACCATATCCATATCAGCCTCCTACGGGTAAATGAATTGCCAGATGTTAATCTCCGGCTCGCTGTTGACGCGGATGACTGTGTTCCATTTACCGGCTCTGGAAGGCGTGGTGAAGAGTAACACAGAAAAGCTGTCTGACTTTTTCAGATTGTTATAGACAAAATAGAGGGTCTTCCCTCGGCTGAACATGCTGTCAGGCTGCGGCCAGACGCTGCCAGGCTCGTAAACCTCGCTGCTCTCGCTGGTCATGCTGAGGACATACTTTCCCTCTGTCTGCACCGGGAACGCCAGCTCCATTCGCGTTTCTGTCTCCCGCCGTCCAAAGCGTTCATAGTTTATGGTCAGTGATTTAGCGGAATTCATTTTGACCGTGTCGCTGACCATTCCGCTGGAAAACAGACCGGCAATCGCCGCGACGATAATAGCCAACAGAACAATAAAACCGACCTGACGAAACGCGTATTCAAACGTCAGCAAACGATAACGCTCATCTATCCCGGGTAACTTTTCATTTTCACGCTTCATGGTCATCGTCACCGTTTCGCTTATTATCCGATAAGTTTGATTTTTCACGCGAATGTTTTTAGGACTTATCACATTTGCCACATAAAGGAATAGCAACAATACTTAATAAGTCAAGACACCCAAAATGAAGGATATAGGATGAAATTATCACTTATTTCCGCTTTATTGATATTTCTGGTTCCAACCGCATGGGCTGATAATAACGGCGGGTTACAAAAAGGTGAAGCCCCGCCGCCACCGCACGCGCTTGATAGCGGATATCGCGGAACCGACGATGCGCGTATTATGACCATCGATCAGGCAAAACAAATGCACGACGGTGCGACAATTTCATTACGCGGTAATCTTATTGATGGTAGCGGCGATAAGTTTGTATTTCAGGATAAAACCGGAAAAATCGACGTTATTATTCCCCAGGCAGTTTTCGACGGCAGAACGGTAAAACCCGACCAGATGATCAGTATCAACGGTTCGCTTGATAAAAAATCATCTCCTGCCGTCGTCCGTGTTGATCGTTTGCAGAAATAATTCAGCGAAGCGTTAACGCTGCAGTTATCCATCAAATCTCACCCCTTGGCTTAAGGAGTCAGCTATGAGTGATACCAAACAACGTACGAACGCTTACCCGCAGCCCCCGTTCCCGGAACAGCCGCAAACGCCGCCGGGACTGGCATCCGAAATGCAGCCTGTACCCGACCACGGGGAAAAAAGCTATAAAGGACATGGCCGCCTTGCCGGCAAAAAAGCGCTGATTACCGGCGGAGACTCCGGTATTGGTCGCGCGGTGGCTATCGCCTATGCCCGTGAAGGCGCTGACGTTGCCATCAACTATCTGCCTGAAGAAGAAAAAGATGCCTCTGAGGTCATCGACCTGATCGAAGCGGAAGGTCGCAAGGCCGTCGCGCTGCCTGGGGATGTCCGGGACGAAACCTTCTGTCAGAATCTGGTCGAAGAAGCCGTGTCGAAACTGGGCGGGCTGGACATTCTGGTCAATAACGCGGGGCGTCAGCAGTTCCGTGAATCGCTTGAAGACCTGACCACCGAGGATTTTGACGCGACGTTTAAAACCAACGTCTATGCCCCTTTCTGGATCACCAAAGCGGCCCTGCGCCACCTGAAAGCCTCCTCCGTTATCATTAATACCTCCTCCGTTCAGGCGGTGAAGCCCAGCCCCGTTTTGCTGGACTACGCCCAGACGAAAGCCTGTCTGGCGGTATTTACCAAATCCTTAGCCAAACAGCTGGGTCCAAAAGGCATTCGCGTCAACGCGGTTGCCCCTGGGCCTTACTGGACGGTACTGCAGTCCAGCGGCGGGCAGCCGATGGAAAAAGTGAAGGAGTTTGGCGGAGATACACCGCTGGGGCGTCCAGGTCAGCCCGTCGAGATTGCCCCGCTGTACGTCACGCTGGCCTCGGATGAATGTTCATTTACGTCCGGCCAGGTGTGGTGTTCTGACGGCGGTGACGGCGTGATCTAACCGCTTAACCCTTCCCCCTCAGTAAAGAGCAATAAATGAACAAGGACGTTCACTCTTATTCCCCTGCCGAAAAACATGTTGTAACTCAAACAGATCAAATGTTAAAAATATTTTGCTATCAGGTTATCAAAATTAAACAACTTAACTTGTCACCCGCATCGCTCTGTTTTTAACATCGCCTATGGAAAAAAATGGTCTGTTCAGTCAGCGCATACGCTTGCGCCATTTGCATACATTTGTAGCCGTCGCTCAACAGGGAACGCTGGGGCGTGCGGCTGAAACTCTTAACCTGAGCCAGCCTGCGCTCTCGAAAACCCTCAACGAGCTGGAACAGCTGACCGGTGCCCGTCTTTTTGACCGCGGGCGGCTGGGCGCACAGCTTACCATCGTGGGCGAACAGTTCCTTACGCACGCCGTAAAAGTGCTGGATGCGCTCAATACCGCGGGCCAGTCCCTGCATCGAAAAGAAGCGCAATCCAGTGAGGTGGTACGCGTGGGCGCCTTGCCTACCGCAGCGCTGGGTATTCTTCCGCCGGTTATCGGCCAGTTCCACAAGCAGCAGCGGCATACCACAATTCAGGTTGCCACCATGAATAACACCATGCTGCTCGCGGGGCTGAAATCGGGCGAGCTGGATATCGGTATCGGTCGCATGTCCGACCCAGAACTGATGGGCGGTCTCAATTACGAACTGTTATTCCTGGAGTCCCTGAAGCTGGTGGTTCGTCCCAATCATCCCCTGCTGCAGGACACGGTGACGCTAAGCCGCGTTATGGAGTGGCCGGTAGTGGTATGCCCGAAAGGGACCGTCCCCCGCCAGACCGCCGAATCCTTGCTGCAGATGCAGGGATGTACGCTCCCTTCAGGGTGTATCGAAACGCTGTCGGCCTCGCTTTCACGCCAGCTCACCCTGGATTATGACTACGTCTGGTTCGTTCCCTCCGGCGCGGTAAAAGATGATTTACGCCAGGGAACTCTGATCGCCCTGCCGATTACCTCCCCAGGTGCCGGCGAACCCATCGGCATTTTGACCCGGGTGGATACCCCCCTTTCCACGGGCGCACAGACGCTGCTGAGCGCTATCCGTAAATCAATGCCGGTATAACACCTTTTTCACCCCTCACCCTAACCCTCTCCCCTTAGGGAGAGGGGACTAGCCCGTGCGTTAATCAATTAATGCGGAATAATTCATTAACAATTGCGTAAAACAATTTAACAGTTTTATCATAACGGTGAATTCACCAAATGGTTCGCAAATCATTTTATAAAACCGAATTCACTCGTATTAATCATTATTCCTCCCGCAATTATTACCCAACTGGTACATGCCCGACGCTGCGGGGGATAGAAAGGAGAAAGACATGGCATTTGGCAGCGCGCCGCGCGGGATACCTCGTATTCTGCAGTGGCTTCTTGCCGGACTGATGATGCTCATCGGTCTGGCCGTCGGCGGGTTGGGCTTAAAGCTCGCCACCGTAGGCGGAAGTGGATACTTCCTGATCATGGGCGTGGTGATGGTGATTGCCGCGATCCTGATTTTCCTCAACCGCACCAGCGGGATCGTGCTTTACAGCATCGCATTTATTGCCTCGCTGTTCTGGGCGGTAAGCGATGCGGGCTGGGATTTCTGGCCGCTGTTCTCTCGCCTGTTTACCTTTGCCGTTCTGGCCTTCCTCTGCGCCATCGTCTGGCCTTTCCTGCGTGCTGCGAACCGCAGCGCCGCGAACAAGGCGCCCGCTTTTGGCGTCGCGGCCGTGCTCGCGCTGGCCATGCTGATCAGCCTGGGCTGGATGTTTAAGCCGCAAACCCTCGTGGCAGCGAACGAGCCCGTGCCGGTGAAACCCGTCGCACCCGGCGAGCAGCAAAAGAACTGGGAGCACTGGGGCAACACAACCCACGGCGACCGTTTCGCCGCGCTGGACCAGATTAACAAGCAAAACGTCAGCTCGCTGAAGGTCGCGTGGGTTGCGCACACCGGCGATATTCCGCAGAGCAACGGCTCGGGCGCGGAGGATCAGAACACGCCTCTGCAGATTGGCGACACGCTGTATGTCTGTACCCCATACAGCAAAGTGCTGGCGCTGGACGTGGATTCCGGTAAAGAAAAATGGCGTTATGATTCCAAAGCCACCGCACCGAACTGGCAGCGCTGCCGCGGTCTGGGCTACTTTGAAGATCATGCAAACGTGACAGCGTCACAGACAGGGACATCACCAGCGACATGCCCTCGCCGCCTGTTCCTGCCCACCACCGATGCCCGTCTGATTGCCATCAATGCGGAAAACGGCAAGGTCTGCGAAGACTTTGGCGACCATGGCACCGTGGATCTGAGCGTCGGCATGGGCGAGATCAAGCCCGGGTATTATCAGCAGACCTCCACGCCGCTGGTTGCCGGGAACGTTGTTGTGGTCGGCGGTCGCGTCGCGGATAACTACTCTACCGGCGAACCGCCGGGAGTGGTGCGCGCCTACGACGTCCACACCGGTAAGCTGGCCTGGGCGTGGGATCCGGGTAATCCGAACCTGACCGGCCTGCCGCCGGAAGGCCAGACCTACACCCGTGGCACGCCGAACGTCTGGTCTGCGATGTCTTACGACGCCAAACTGAACCTGATCTACCTGCCAACCGGCAACGCCACCCCGGATTTCTGGGCGGGTGAGCGTACCGCGCTGGACGATAAGTACAGCTCCTCCATCGTCGCCGTCGACGCGGCCACCGGCCAGGTCCGCTGGCATTTCCAGACCACCCACCACGATCTCTGGGACTTCGACCTGCCTTCCCAGCCGCTGCTGTACGATCTGCCAGACGGTAAAGGCGGCACCACGCCTGTGCTGGTGCAGACCAGCAAGCAGGGCATGATCTTCATGCTTAACCGCGAAACCGGCAAGCCGGTGGCTAAGGTAGAGGAACGCCCCGTTCCGGCGGGTAACGTTGAGGGTGAACGCTACTCTCCGACCCAGCCGTATTCCGTTGGCATGCCGTTGATTGGCAACCAGACGCTGACCGAATCCGACATGTGGGGCGCGACGCCTGTTGACCTGCTGCTGTGCCGCATTCAGTTTAAAGAGATGCGTCATCAGGGCGTCTTCACCCCTCCGGGTCTCGACCGTTCCCTGCAGTTCCCTGGCTCACTCGGCGGGATGAACTGGGGCAGCGTTTCCGTTGACCCGAACAACAGCCTGATGTTCGTCAACGATATGCGCCTGGGCCTGGCAAACTATATGGTGCCGCGCGCGAACGTGGCGAAAAACGCCAGCGGCATCGAGATGGGGATTGTCCCAATGGACGGCACGCCGTTCGGCGCGATGCGTGAACGCTTCCTGTCACCGCTGGGCATTCCTTGCCAGAAGCCGCCGTTTGGCACCATGTCAGCCGTTGACCTGAAAACCGGCAAGCTGGTGTGGCAGGTCCCTGTCGGCACGGTGGAAGATACCGGCCCGCTGGGCATTCGCATGCGCATGCCGATCCCAATCGGTATGCCGACCCTGGGCGCGTCGCTCTCTACCCAGTCCGGTCTGCTGTTCTTTGCCGGTACCCAGGATTTCTACCTGCGCGCGTTTGATACCGCCACCGGGAAAGAGATCTGGAAAGACCGTCTGCCTGTCGGCAGCCAGTCCGGCCCGATGACCTACGTGTCGCCGAAAACCGGTAAGCAGTACATCATCATTAACGCCGGTGGCGCCCGCCAGTCGCCGGATCGCGGTGATTACGTTATCGCGTACGCGTTACCCGATAAGAAATAAGATGTGAAAAAGGGACCGAAAGGTCCCTTTTTTGTAGGTCAGATTTTGTAGGTCGGGTAAGGCGAAGCCGCCACCCGACACAACACGCCACTCAGAACGTCTCCCAGTT
This sequence comes from Enterobacter sp. SES19, assembly GCF_011765665.1. NCBI lineage: Bacteria > Pseudomonadati > Pseudomonadota > Gammaproteobacteria > Enterobacterales > Enterobacteriaceae > Enterobacter > Enterobacter sp. SES19. Next base: position 2,334,238 of record NZ_CP050320.1, on the reverse strand, counting down.
ATCCCCGGAAACCGTCGCCGCCGGGCGCAGCGGTGCGTTCTTCGCCACTGGTGCAGCCGTCACCGCGCGGCCCGACTTTGCACCGTTCAACCTAAACGCACCGACCGCCTCGGTCAGACGCGCGCCCTGTTCTTCCAGAGACGCCGCCGCCGCGGAGGCTTCTTCCACCAGCGAGGCGTTCTGCTGGGTCACTTTATCCATCTCGGAAATCGCCTGGCTCACCTGGACGATACCGCGGCTCTGCTCATCGGACGCCGCGGCGATCTCCAGCATGATGTCGGTAACGCGTTTCACCGCGTCGACGATTTCATTCATGGTGTTACCGGCGGCAACAACCTCGCCGGAGCCCTGGTCGATCAGCGATACCGATTCGTTGATCAGGCTTTCGATCTCTTTTGCGGCGTTCGCACTGCGGCTTGCCAGGGTGCGCACTTCACTTGCCACCACGGCAAATCCGCGTCCCTGTTCACCCGCACGTGCCGCTTCTACCGCCGCGTTAAGCGCCAGGATATTGGTCTGGAAGGCAATGCTGTTAATCACGGCGGTAATCTCAGAGATCTTCTTCGAGCTGCTGGAGATATTGCCCATGGTTTTGACCACGCCGGAGACCATCTGGCCACCGCGGCTGGCTTTACCGGAGGCATCTTCCGCCAGCTTGCTGGCATGATGGGCGTTATCGGCGTTCTGTTTCACCGTCGCGGTCAGCTGTTCCATGCTCGCGGCGGTCTGCTCAATGGCCGCAGCCTGCTGCTCAGTGCGCGAAGAGAGATCGGTGTTACCGGCTGAAATCTCGCTGGTGCCGCGGTAGATCTCCTCCGCCCCCTGACGTACGGTGCCCACGGTGTTTTCAAGCGAGTGCTGCATGGTTTGCAGATCGCGCGTCAGGCGTCCAATTTCGCTGCGCCCCGCCACGTCGTCCGGCATCGTCAGGTCGCCCTTAGCGATATTCTCGATACGTTTCGCTGCACGCTGCAGTGGATTGATTACCGTGCGGCGCAGCACGACAAAGGTCATCGCCGTCAGCACCAGCGCCAGCGCAAACGCGCCTACCATAAACATCAGGCCCAGCTGCGTGCGGCTGTGCGCCTGCGCCGTCAGCGCATTGGCACGGTCGGTACGAATCTTAATCGCCTTCAGCAGTACGGCGTTGTAAGCGTCATCCAGCGGGCGCGCCGTTTCGTTTTCGTGGTTGATGATCGCTTCAAACATGCCGTTTTTGGCAAATTTCACCATCGGCTGCATGCCCGCGATATAGGCGTCGTACCGCGCCTTGAGATCCGCTTCCAGCGCTTCACCCTCAGCGGTGCGCACGGCACGATTCATATAGGCGGTAAAGCTCTCCTGGGACTGCTTAATGCGCGTTTCTGCCTCGCTGATGTTCTGCTTCATGGCATCCATCTCCGCGATACGGCTTGCCGCACCGGCGTGGATCAGGTTGATACGCGCGGTTCGCAGATGGTTTGAGCTGTTCGACAGCCCCATACGCACCTGAATTTCGGATGTGACATCCTGCTGATCGCGATCGGCCTGCAGCAGGAAATAACCCGCCAGACCCGAGCTCAAGGCAAACAGAAGAATAATGCCACCGAGAATGGAGGAAAACAGCGGAACCAGCCTGATGTGATGCAAGAAGCTCAGCTTGCGCTGCGCCAGCATCGAAGTAGTGTTGTCCATGACCGTCGACTCTCTTGTAGGTAAGATGCGTAAAAACACGCCTGTTAAATAGTCATCGGCACGGCACAGATTAAGATTACGGCTAAAAACGCCGCACTGGTCACACTTTAGAGAAGATTATTAAAGAAACGCCAGCGGCGAAAAACCGCTGGCAGAAGAGTTACTTGTCGCCAAAATGGATAACGGTACGGATGGATTTTCCTTCGTGCATCAGATCGAACGCCTCGTTGATCTGCTCCAGCGGTAAACGGTGGGTAATGAACGGATCGAGCTGAATCTTGCCGACCATGGCATCTTCAACCATACCCGGAAGCTGGGTACGCCCCTTCACGCCGCCAAACGCGGAACCGCGCCATACGCGCCCGGTGACCAGCTGGAATGGACGGGTTTTAATCTCCTGACCCGCTCCGGCCACGCCAATGATGATGCTCTCGCCCCAGCCTTTGTGGCAGCACTCCAGCGCGGAACGCATCACGTTCACGTTGCCGATACACTCGAAGCTGAAGTCCACGCCGCCGTCGGTCATCTCAACGATGACGTCCTGAATCGGTTTTTCGTGATCTTTCGGGTTCACGAAATCGGTCGCGCCCATTTCACCCGCCAGCCTGAATTTCTCCGGGTTGGTGTCGACCGCGATGATACGACCGGCCTTCGCCTGCACCGCGCCCTGAATCACCGCCAGACCAATGCCGCCGAGACCGAACACCGCCACGGTATCGCCCTCTTTGACCTTTGCCGTGTTATGCACCGCGCCAATACCGGTGGTCACGCCGCAGCCCAGCAGGCAGACTTTATCCAGCGGCGCCTGCGGGTTTACCTTCGCCAGCGAGATCTCCGCGCAAACGGTGTATTCGCTGAAGGTGCTGGTACCCATGTAGTGATAAACAGGCTCGCCGTTATAAGAGAAACGGGTAGTGCCGTCCGGCATCAGCCCTTTCCCCTGGGTGGCGCGAACCGCCTGGCAGAGGTTGGTTTTACCGGATTTACAGAACTTACACTCGCCGCATTCCGCCGTGTACAGCGGGATCACATGGTCCCCCGGCTTCAGGCTGGTCACGCCCTCACCCACTTCCACCACAATCCCGCCGCCTTCATGGCCGAGTACCGCCGGGAAGACGCCTTCAGGATCGTCCCCCGACAGCGTAAACGCATCGGTATGGCACACGCCGGTATGGGTGATTTTGATCAGCACTTCGCCTTTCTTCGGCGGTGCCACGTCAATTTCAACGATTTTAAGCGGCTGGCCGGGGCCAAATGCAACTGCAGCGCGAGATTTCATCATGTCTTCCCTTCTTGTCAGGTATGTGGATTTATTTTAGATAAGAGCGCAGTAAATGGCCGACTTCCGCCATGCGAACGGCACGCTGATCCGGCGTGGTTTCCCCCGCTACCAGCTCGTCTTTGAGGTGAATTTCAACCATTTCGCCCATCAGGCCATTGGCAGCCCCGCGCACGGCAGCGATTTGCTGCAGGATGGCCAGACAGGGGTCACCCGACTCCAGCGCGCGTTCAAGGGCATCAACCTGGCCCCGAATGCGACGGACGCGGGTAAGAATACGTTTTTTATCTTCGGGTGAATGCGGCATACGCCCTCCTGATACTATAGGGGGGTATGGTATTTAACTTTCCTGATGATGTAAACCTTCTGTTTTCGTTGCAACAGCAGCGTATCTACTGCATATCATCAACCAGGCAAATGAAACATCAAAAAGATATAAGACACTGAAATATATAATTTTTTAATGACATTATTTGCCTAACCGGATTGTAGCTTCCGTTGTTTAGTGACGATTTCATATACAACAGGAGTTAACACATGGCATGGAACAAACACGCAGCAGCCCTGCACGCACGCCAGAATGCGGGAACTTCATCGCAAAGACGCTGTGGAGAATTTACGCGTAAGGCAATACGTGCAGGTGGCGTGGATATTGGCAATGCACCTAACGCAAAGGACTATGGCAGTAACCTTGAACGAGCAGGTTTTCGAGTTTTAGGGCAAGGTGAAACATTACAGGAAGGCGATGTGGTAGTTACTCAGCCCTATGATGGCGGTAATCCTGCGGGTCACATGGCAATTTATGACGGCACTACCTGGTACTCTGACTTCAGACAAAGAGATATGTGGGGTGGCCCCGGATATCGCTCCGCACGCCCCGCTTACAAAATTTACAGGAAAAGCTGATGCGTTACGTTCTCTTGATATGCCTGTTACTGACAGGATGTTCAACACAAATGGATGCGCCGGAAAAACGTACTCATGACTTTTACAAGTTTTACCTCACTGCTTTCGTTACAGACAGCAAAGAAGATAATCTCGATTCACCAAAAATGCGTGACTATATTGCGCAAGACACACTCTCCCGACTGCAGAAAATTTCCTCTCTCTATGAACAAGAAATTATCGGTTCCGACTATTTTACCTATACGCAGGACTATGCGGCTGAGTGGATCCCTGACCTAAGCGTAAGCAATGCGATTAACTCTGCGTCCGGGAAAGTTGTTAACGTTCAGTTGGGTGTGGGTAATGAGCGGAAACTGCAGCTAAAAGTGTATCTGCGCATAGAAGACGGTAAATGGAAAATTTATCGCGTCACCGATGCAAGCCATCATTTCGAACAGTATATTTTTGACGACAGGGCGATTGCTGCCGCACAACGGTATGCGGCCAGTATAACTTCTCCATAATTAGCAAGATCGGTCAGGATTCTGGCCGTTCGGTGAGGCAAAGTGGGTCATCAGGAGGATGCAATGAACGATGCAATCAAAACGGCTTACCGCGAGCGCTTCACGATGGTGTGCGACTATATCGCCCGCCATCTCGATGAACCGCTCACGCTGGAGAAGCTCAGCGCGTTAGCCTGCTGTTCGCCTTATCATTTTCACCGGCAGTTTCTGGCATTTAGCGGTCAGCCTCTGTATCGCTATATCCAGTGGCTACGCCTGCGTCATGCTTCCTGGCGACTGGCGTTTAATCCTCAGGATAAGGTGATTGATATTGCGCTCGATGCCGGGTTCCAGAGCCCTGAATCGTTCAGTCGCGCCTTCAGAAATGCGTTTGGAAAAAGCCCGCGTCAGTTTCGGCAACAGCCGGACTGGCTGAACTGGCACCAGCGCGTACCGAAAATGACCTTTCAGGAGCAAAAAACGATGGAAGTTAAGATTGTCGATTTCCCACAGACCCGAGTGGCAATGCTGCAGCACCGTGGCAGCCCGGATAGGGTTAATGACAGCGCGGCGACATTTATCGCCTGGCGTAAAACCACGGGCTTATCGCCAGTGCACGAAAGCAGCACGTTTGGCATTGCCTGGGATGACCCGGCAACCACGCCAGCAGACGCCTTTCGCTTCGATATCTGCGGCAGTATCGCTGAAGCGATACCAGAAAATGAATTTGGGGTTTCCAATGGTGAAATCGACGGCGGACGTTACGCCGTGGGGCGTCACACGGGTTCTCTGGATACCATTTCCGCCACGGTGTGGGCGATGTTTCGCGACTGGCTGCCGGCCAGCGGCGAAACGCTGCGCGATGCCCCGGTATTTTTCCACTACCTCAACTTTATTCACGAGATGCCTGAACATGCGCTGCAAACGGATATCTACCTGCCGTTAAATTGACTATCCCTTGTTTACCACCTTATTTCCGTTTTCTCACAAGCGCTGTTATATGCCTGACACAGGAACCGCACGCATTATATAAATTATATTAGGATCTGTTACTTATGGGCCACCCGCGCCTGCCGATTGCTTGCGGCAGGCGCTACCCCGCCGCTGCGCGATCTGTGCAAAAAATCAAACACACCTTTAGATAAATGCCACTTACTCTGACGTATGTTCACAGCTAGTATTCAGAATACATGACGAATAAAGTCGCGACTTAATCGTCGCAGCACCTCTAATACAGATAAGCCAACACGCGGAGATAAAATGCTGTTCATTTTCACAATGTTTATATTTTCACTGACGCTTTCATTTTCTCCTGGCCCCGTTAATATGGTAATTATATCGTCTGGGGCCGCTCACGGTTTTAGAAAGACCTTCTCATTTGTCTCCGGTGCAACGATAGGGTTTACGTTATTACTTATCTTTATTTGTTTCGGTTTTTACGCTGCAATCGAAAAATATCCTGTGTTTTTTCGGTATCTTAATATTGTCGGCTCTTTATTTATTATGTATTTGGGCTATAAGATAGCGTCTTCCCGGCCCGATATGTCATTAACAAAAACGGATGCACCCGGTTTTGTTCAGGGTTTTGTTATGCAATGGATTAACCCCAAAGCATGGACCGCGTGCGCCTCAGGGGCAGCGATGTTTTCCGAACCCTCAAACCCTGCGGCAGCATTCATCTTTATAGCGGTCTATTTTTTAGTCTGTTATGTGTCGCTTTCTGCCTGGGCAATGATGGGAGAAAAAGTGTCGGTGCTGCTCAGGAGTACGCAGCAGATCCGTACGTTTAACGTGTTGATGGGCGGACTGTTGCTTATTACGGCGTGTTACATGCTCTCTTTAGCATTTTAAACTCGTTATAACGTATGGGACTCAATCGCGTTATAAATATCATTAATCAATTTGTAGGCAATACTGCTGGTCGACATATTAGAAGGCCATACGGCATAGACTTTCAGCGGTTCTAATGACCAGTCAGGGAGTATTTCCTGCATGTCTCCACGCTTAACGTCCTCTTCGCTTAAATAACGGGGAGGTGCTGCGAGACCAATTTGTTGCCTGGCAAGCGCATAAGCGGCTTCGACATTATCTACATACACGCCAGGCGTATACGTTACGACCGCCACTTCCCCATTTTTATGGCGAAATTCCCGGCTATTCTGCCGCATATTGAGTCCAATCCATGGCAGTTGCGCCAGGTCATCAGGATGCGTAATCGTCGGGTAATGGCTGAGCAAATCACGGGAAGCAACGACCTGGCGCGGCAGCACAAAAAGATGGCGTGCTTTCAGTGAACTGTCCGGAAGTTCGCCGATTCGAAATGCAACATCAATACCGTCAGCAATAATATCTCTGCGCGTATCACTGTAAGAGATATTCAGTAAAATGCCCGGATGACGTTTTATAAAATCGGCCAGATGCCGGGTAAATGCACTCTTCAAAAAAACGGCAGGAAGTGAAACAGTAAGCTTATTCGCCGTTGATATCGAACGCTGCTTGAATTCAATGACCCCCTGCTCATACAGCGCCAGCATCGATTTAGCTGTTTCCAGCAAATTTGCGCCATCGTGAGTCAGAGAAAGTTTGCGGGTGTTTCTGTAGAGCAGCGCGCAGCCAAGATTTTTTTCCAGCTTTGATAAATGCGTGCTTGCCGTTGCGGTTGTAAGCCCTAACGCTTCTGCCCCACCTGAAATGGATCCAGCTTCAGCAATCTTTGCAAACACTATCAGATAACGGATGTCATCAATCATTTATCGTCCTGTTGCGACGGCGTTCCTGCGAACTCCTCATTCAATCATAGAGTTACGATATCGTACTTTCCTCCACGGCCGCATCTCTTTTTGTAGTGAGAGCTTTAGCGCCCTACCAATTTTAGTGTAAAACAATAAATGTTTATTGTTAAACGATAAACTCCAGGCTAGCCTGCACGCACTTCAACTTACTTTTTGCCTGGAGAGGCATCGAATGAAAAGAAGTCTGCTGTATGGCGTTTTGCTCGCGGGGATCGTGCTTTGCGCCCCCTTACACGGTGCGGAGCTGTCCGGTTACGCGGGTCTGGGCGTCGCGGTCAGTCCCGTTTATTCGGGATCGCGGCATTACGCACCCGGACCGCTACTGAAGGGCGGCCTGAGTCTGAAGAGTAAAGACTGGGGGCAATGGGATCTCTCAACGCAGGGGCTGGCATGGACATATCACCCCGACGCCCCGTTTGCCGTGAGCCTGCTGCTGGCCTCTGATGAGGGGCGAAAAGAGACGGTTAACTATCCCTTCTCCGCTCGAAAAAACCGTGATCTCCAGGGAATGGGTGATATGGCCGACATGCTGATGGCGGGCACGGAAATGCGTTATCAACGCGAGGACTGGATGATATGGCTGCGCGCGTTAAGTGCAACGCAAAAACACCGGTACGGTGGCGAGACGCAGCAGCTGGCGAGGACCGTGAACAGCGGCGTAAAGTCCACCCTCTGGCGCGGGCAGGACGTCGAATTTTCGGTCGCAGGTGACATCACCTGGGCGAACAGCGGCTATCAGCAGCGCCATTATGGCGTCACCGCGAACCAGTCTCAGCGCACCGGGTTTGAGGCGTATTCCCCATCTTCGGGTTTACAGGAAGCTGGAGTCGATAGCGAACTGGTCTGGCACATCAGTGAAAATCTGGCGGCTGGGGTGACCGGTCGCGCAGCCTGCCTGCTTGATGAAGCGGGTAAAAGCCCGCTGGTTAACAGCCGCATGCAGTACACCCTGTCATCAATGATCCAGTACGAGTTCTGAGGCGCAGACCATGAATAAACAGTATGTATACAGCCGCAGGCGAGTGTTAGCCGCAGGGGTGGTTTTTGTGTCGCTGATTGCCGCAGGCATCTACCTGCAGCCGGGCGTCAGCACGCCGTCCCCGCGCCAGACGGGTGATGCAACCATCGTCTCGTTCCTGACGCCACTCCTCAGCGGGGCGCGTGGCAGCGTTGCCGTCGCACTTATCACGCCAAAAGGCGTGCAGTACGCCCTGTGGGACAGCGATTTTACAAAACAGTATGAAATCGCCAGCCTGACCAAAACCATGACCAGCAGCCTGTTGATTGAGGCGCAGCGACGCGGCGAGGCGACTCCGCAAACCCGCGTCGGTGAACTTATTCCGGAGATCGCAGGCCCGGCGAGCGATATTACCCTGGCGCAGCTGGCTTCGCATCGCTCCGGCCTGCCGCCGCTGGCGACGTCGTTACCCGAGAAAGTTCAGGTTATTAAGTCCATCATCCTGCGAGACAATTTCTGGGACTTCGATGAGGAGACATTAATAGACATGGTGAATAAAGCCAGCGTCGAACGCCCGACCGGATTTGACTATTCCAACACCGGCTATGCGCTGCTGGGACTGGCGCTGGCGCGTGCATCGCATCAATCTTTTGCTGACCTCCTGCAAACGCGCGTATTCGCTCAGGCGCACATGACAGGTTCTGTCGTCGCCAGTGATACAACGCCCGCCTCTTCCACGTTCAGCCGGGGTCGATCCGCTTCCGGCCTGAGCGAAGCGCCGTGGAAAATGCATGCATTTACCCCCGCCGGAGGCGTGCGTTCAACCATTGTCGACATGGCCCATTACGCTCAGTCGCTGCTGGCAGGACCGCTCGCATGGCGCGACGCAATGACGCCGCAGTTTGCAACTGACGATCCCGATTCACGCGTGGGCTATGGCTGGTTCACCACACGCATTCAGGGGCGCGATATCACCTGGCATGATGGTGAATCGTCGGGGTTCGCTTCCGCTATCGCCTTCGACCGACAGCGTAAAAGCGCCGTGGTGATCCTCTCCGACACCGCGTGGCCGGTGGTTGTCCCGGCCATGCGGCTGCTATTAACCCCGCCATCTCATACAGCAGAGGCGCATCATGAACTGGATTGATATTCTCTGGGCGATACTGACCTTCGTCTCGGCCCTGCTGTTTGGGTGCGGAACGTGGGCCGCGCAGTATAAACTTCGGCTGATGAACACAATGCTGACCGTTGGGCTCATTCTTTATTGCATGGAAATGATGCAGACCATCACCCATCTGAGCAGTTCAGGCTACCTGTTCAGAATGCTCACCTGGGTGATTCAGGCGTCTTATCTCGCCTTTTGCGTCTATCATGTGTGGCCAAAACCCTGGATGAAACGCGCCGCTAACTGGCTGAACGGCGGTAAGATTGCCATCGCGCTAATGCTTATGTCATGCTTGTGCGTGCTGGTCTTAAAATAATATGAAACACTCAGGAAGGTTCGATGTGAATGGTGCGAGGGGTAAACTCAGTCTGGTGTTCATCGCAGGGGTGCTGCCGCTATTTCTCATCCTGGCATTAATCACCCCTTTGTGGATTTATTTCACCGGCGAGTCGTTTTTTATTTCCACTCTGCTAAAGCTCGCCGAGGTTCAGAAAGACGATCTGGCTGTTGCAACGGTTTCGTCGCTGCGCCAGATACTCCTGCTGGCGATCCTTTATCTTCCGGCGGGGCTGTTTGCCTTTGCTGTCTGGCAGGGAATGAGCGTCACGCGTCAGGTTCGTCAAAAACAGATCCTCTCTCGGGCTCTGGCAAACAGCGTTCGCAAGATTGCCATCGCGATGTTAAGCCTTGGGATCGCACTGCCGGTCTGTCGCTTTTTGATCCCGCTGACGATCGCGTGGCCGGGACATTACTACCAGGTCACCCTTTTGCTTGGGGATTTTGTTCTGCTATTAACAGGCGGTTTGCTGCTGGTAACCTTTCACTCCCTGGTCGAAGGGATCAAAGCGGAAGAAGAAAATAAGGAGTTCATCTAATTATGGCTGTCGTGGTTCATCTGGACAAAATGCTGGTAGAGAAGAAAATGACGTCCAGAGCACTGGCAGCCTTTGTGGGGATCACTGAGCAAAACCTGTCGCTGCTCAAGTCCGGCAAGGTGAAAGGGATACGTTTTGATACGCTGGCGAAAATATGCGAGGCACTGCAGTGTCAACCGGGCGATATCCTCTCCTGGGAGCCGGACAGCCCGGAATGACGCGCCAACCCCCACTCTCTGTGGGAGTCCCCCGCACAGAGATATATCCGAAAACCACCCTGTTGGGTGCTGAAATTAACCTTTCGTCTCTCACATCCGCAAAGAACGGCTATCCTTTAATTATCAACAAAAGGAGGCAAAAATGTCTGATATCGGTACTGATAAAAACACCCAGTTTGCTGAAGACAAAGCAAAAAATAAACTTGATGAACTTGCAGGTTCGGCCCAGCAGCAGTTTGGTGAGTTCGTTGATTCACCAAAGCATCAGGTAAAAGGTGCGGCAAAAAAATATGCCGCGCAGGCCAGCGATGCTGTTTCCGATGTTACTGAAGCGGTCAGAAATAATCCCCTCACCGGCCTCGTCGCAGCGGGTGCGGTCGGTATTGTTCTCGGCCTGTTGCTGGGTCGAAAATAATAAAAGGCCCTTCGGGGCTTTATTTTTTGTTAACTGAACAACCTGACCATGCGGTCTAACTCTTCCTCTTTCACAGCACGCGATAAATAATAACCCTGAAAGTTTTTGACGCCCAGCGCGACTAATTTTTCGAATTTCTCTTCACTATCAACCCCCTCTGCAATGCAGTCTGCCCCGGTCATGTCGCTATAAATCTGTATCGCTTTAATCAAGTTATAGTCATTGTCGTTTGCCACAAAATGCTCGACGATGTCCCGATCCAGTTTGAGTCCGTCAAAATGGACCTGGCGCACCGGGAACATGGTTTGGTGGTTAGAGAAACAGTCATCCAGAAACAATCGACACCCCGTATTGCGTAAATGCCGCATGGTTTCAGGGATCCTTTTGTCCTTCGTCACGTCAATATCTTCTGCAAATTCAAAGACCAGCTTTTCGGCCCACTGCGGTTTGAGCAGCATGCCGATGGCTTTTCTCGCCATATCTGGCAAGGCATTGCCGGAAGCCAGACGAGGCGGGATATTCACTGAAAAATAGTATTTCCCGTTATACTTATTAATTCCTGATACGGCGGCATGGATGACTAGCGCCGTTATTTTTAGCCATATTTCATAACTGGAAATATCCGTAAGAAAACTGGTTGGTTTGACAATCTTACCATTCTTATTCCAGCGAATGAGTATCTCAAACCCTACACCTTTTTTATCACGATCGGTAATGATCTGATAGGCAGGAAATATCTCTTTGTTATGCAACGCATTGAAGATTTCTGCTTCCTTATCCGTAAATTCCGTTTTTTTACTTCGCCGTTTAATACTTCCCTCCGCTTTTAAATTGTGCGGATCGTGTAGCCATTGCTTAATTAACCTTAATTTCAGCACACCTTCCTTGCGGTGGGTGTAAACCGTTTTATTAGAGAGCCCCATTCTATCGCACATTTCTTTTACGGACATGCCGCGGTAGAAATTTAACAATACATCAATCTCTCTTTTTGTAAGCCATTTAATATTTTCATGCGGAGAAATATCCGTACTGCGTTCGCGTAATAAACGTGAGCGGTCCTTAAACCCGTTATGGTGGGTGTGAAAACAGGTTATTACATCTGAAACATGGGCTATACGAATTAATGACAATTGATAGCGGTTATTTAAAAGACTGCTAAGGGTGCGATACAACCAGCCATCCGGTATGTCACCATACAGGGTGACGCGTCGAATAACGGGGAGTGCATTGAGAACGGATGCCAGTCGCTTCAGGCTCTCCAGAAGATCGACAATACCTTTGCCGAGAAAAGCTACAATATGAGTATTCTGATTTATAAGGATATTTTGCAGTTCCTGTTGAGAGACCTCATCCCCCTCAAAGTGAATATGCGTGGCCTGTACTCCGTACCTGCTAAGGATCTCGCGATATCCCTGGAATGTGAACGCGCAGGCTGAAACGACAAATTTATGTTCATCGCACGCCCCATTTCTGAGAGAAACTTTGTGGATCATAACCTGCTCCTGGGCACCAAAAGCGCCGTTTCCATTTGTGAATAAATTAAATTTATTGCACACGTTGAGAACAGTAATTTTATCCTGGAGCCTCAGGGTAAGATACAGTTATCAGCCTGATTCACTGGAACATCTTTGCGTTAATCACCAGTTCGCAAATATACTTTTCTTTGCAAATAACAACGGCAAACATCTCATTCTCAGGGTATAATGAGAATTCCGAAAAAGAAGACTGAACACTTCATCTATCGGCTCATTAAAATACGAGAAAAATGCTATGGATAATCACATCTCATCCAGGGCCTTGCTACATCGAAGGGATGTTATAAAGAACAATCCGCGATTCGGTGAGGCAATATTAGAGCACTACACAATTAATGACACCATCTATAAAAAACAACCTCTTTTCTACAAGACAATGCTGCAGGAATCACGATTTAACATTATCCTCTCTATGTGTTGTTTTATTTTTGGAAATCAGGCGGAGTCAGTTTCAGAGATTAAAGATTTATGTTCTCGCTATAAGATAGCCAGCCCCAACAGCGTTATTGCGATCATTACGATACTGAGAACCACCGGGCGTATCAAGACCTGGCGCTGCACGGAAGACCGACGCAAAACGAGAATAGCGCCAACTGAAAAAGGCCTGAATGAACTTAAGCGTTATATGTCCGGCGCTTTTTTGCCCGTCAGCATTCTTTACCCGACATTCAATATTAACGTGAACCTGCTGGACAATGATATTTTGAGAAATAACTTCTTCCGCCGCGCGGCAGAGTATCTTTTTCGGGGATTAACGTTCAGGAAGGTGTTGCCTGAAGTGGGATTATTTATCGATAAAGATGGCGGACGTATGATTATGCTTTATCTTTACCTGCAGGCTATGAAAAATAAATCTGCCCATGGTGCCGTCATCGACTATTCAGCCAGCACGCTCGCAAAAGAATTTTTCGTTTCGCGTATCCACGTCAACCGGATTATCAAATCGGCTCAGGAGGCAGGCTACCTGAAAGATCGGGGTGATGGTCGGCTATCGATATACCCGGCGTTTATCGAACTCGTCGAAAATTATGCCGGGTTATATTTTGCCTATGTTACGCATTACATCAACGTAGTACCCAAAGAGCGACGCCACGCTAACAACGCGACGTCAACCGTATAATTCTCCAGGCGTTCGGTCTCCCGAACGCCCTTCACCTATCGTTCCCGCAGCGCCTCTTTTGCCTTGTTCAGCGGTTTCAACAGATAATCCAGAATGGTTTTGCTGCCGGTTTTAATATCAACGGTAGCAATCATGCCCGGAAAGACCGGAAATTCCTGCCCTTGCTTATTGGTCAGATGGTTACTGTCGGTACGAATATAGACGCGATAGTAGTAGACATCTCTTTTCACCTCATCCTGCAGGGTGTCCGGGGAAATCATGGTCACTTCCCCTTCCAGCCCACCGTAAATGGAGTAGTCATAGGCCGTCACTTTCACCAGCGCCTTCTGACCGGGATGGATAAACGCCACATCGCGCGGCGATATTTTCGCTTCGACCACCATCTGATCGTCAAGCGGGACCAGGCTCATCAGCTTGCCGTTCGGCGGGATAACGCCTCCCACGGTCGTGACGTCAATGTCCTTCACGATCCCACGAACCGGCGCATTGAAGGTCAGCCGGGTCAGGGAGTCCTCACGCCCTTTCATCACCGAACGCTGGGCTTCAATCTCCGCGTTGGCTTTCGCCAGCTCTTCACGGGCGCGAACGTAATACTGGTTTTTCATCTCGGTGATTTTATTCTCAAGCTCATTCTTTTGACGCTCAAGACGCAACACCTCAACCTTGCTGGCCGCCCCCTGGGTCACCAGCGGCCGGGTTAACGACAGCTCGCGCTGCACCAGCTCGGCACCCTGACGCAACCCGGCCAGCCCTTTTTCGAGGCTTTCACGACGGGACTGGTAGAGTGCCGTTTCCTGCTTGACCAGTTCAACGTCGTCATCCAGCTCACCCGGAAACGCCAGTTCCGTGTCGTTCACCTCGGCCTTCAGGCGCGCAGCCGTGGCCAGCGCTGCATTAAGACGCGACTCACTCTCCAGCACGCTCGACTCGGTTTTTGTCCGGTCTAGCTGCGCAAGCTGCTGGCCGCGTTCCACAATGTCGCCTTCGCGCACCATCAGGCTGTGGATAATGCCGCCTTCCAGGGACTGGATGACCTGCTCATGCGAAGACGGTATCACCTTGCCGCTGCCGGTCGTCACCTCATCAAGATGGAACAGGCTCGCCCAGGCGATAAACGCCGCCAGCAGGGCGAACAGGGACCATGCCACCAGGGTAGAGCGCGGCAGGCGTGGCTCCTTCAGTCGGCTATTGAAACGGGAGAAATCATTCATGCCGCGCCCTCCTCGGCAACCGCCGCCGGCTTCATGGTCACGGTGCGCTGCGCTGTCTTTTGCGGCGCCATTCCGTGCTGGTGCAGGATGGCGTCGCGCGGGCCGTCCATCACCACCTTGCCGTTTTCCAGCACGATGATGCGGTCGACCAGGTCCAGGATCGGCAGGCGATGCGTCGCCACCACCAGCGTCCGGCGTTTACCCAGCCATGTGTGAAGATGCTGAATAAACTGCTTCTCGCTCATTTCGTCCAGCCAGGCCGTTGGCTCGTCCAGCAGCAGGATAGTCGGCGAGGTGATCAGGGCACGCGCCAGCAGCAGCGCCTGACGCTGTCCGCCGGAGAGGCCAGCCCCGCCCTCGTTGATGATATAATTCAGCCCCATTTTCTGTTTGCGCACAAACTCCAGCGCGCCGCTGTTAACCAGCGCCTGATGAATTTCGTCATCGGTCGCCAGCGGGTTCCCCATCAGGATGTTGTCCCGCACGGAGCCAAAGAACAGACGGGCCTGCTGGCTCAGCAGCTGCATGTCGCGACGCACGTCGGCCGGGTCGAGGTGATTGAGGGCAATATCATCCAGCAGAATGCTGCCCTGCTGCGGCTCCTGCATGCCCGCCAGAAGCTGTAACAGCGTGCTTTTACCGGAGCCATTACGTCCGAGCACCGCCACGCGCTCTCCGGCGCGGATCTGCAGCTTGCTGATGTTAAGTACGGTAAGTTTCTCTTCCTCGTCGTAATAAAACCCGACGTCCTCAAGCGCGTAGTCGCCGCGCAGGTGGGCCTTGTGCACCTTTTTGCCGTGCTGCGGATCGTCAATCGGCCGCTGCATCAGATCGTCCAGCCCCTTGCGGGCCACTTTTGCCGACTGCCAGCGCGAGAGCACGCCTGAGATCTGCGACAGCGGCGCAATGGTCCGTGACGCCAGAATCGAGGTACCCACCAGCGCACCGGTGGTCATGTCACCGCTGATGACCAGGTAACAGCCCACCAGCAGTACCACCGCATAGACGATAGACTGCACCTCCTGGGTCCAGGTGAGCAGCAGGCCCGTCAGCCAGCGCTGCTTCATGCCGACGCTGGCGGCGACGTCGTTGGTGTTATTCCACTGGTTCTGGAAACGCTGCTCGGCGCGCATCAGCTTGATGTCTTCAATGCCCTGCACCGCTTCCACCAGCGTGGCGTTACGGATGGCGGATTCACGCATCCCTTCGCTGGAGAGTTTCCCCAGCGGGCGCTGCACCAGCAGGCCCGGAATAAGCAGCAGCGGAACCGCGAGCAGAACCACCAGCACCAGCGGGCCGCCAATCATCCACAGAATAAAGACGAACAGCAGGAAGAACGGCAGATCGGAGATAGCCGCAATCGTGGTGGAGGTGATGAGCTCCCGCACCGACTCCAGCTCGCGGATCTGGGCGATAAACGATCCGGTTGATTTTGATCGCGCGCCGTTTTTAATCCGCAGCGCGTGGGCAAACACGCGTTCAGAGATACGCAGATCGGCGCGTTTGCCCACCACGTCAGAAATATGCACGCGCAGCATGCGCATGATGAATTCGAACACGATGGCAATCATCACGCCGCCAAACAGCACCCACAGCGTGGCTTCCGACTGCGACGGGACCACTCTGTCGTATACCTGCATGGAGAAGACCATGCCGGAAAGCGCCAGCACGTTGGCGACCAGCGCCACCAGCATAATGTCGCTGTAGCGTCGCCAGTCCTTCAGCGCCAGCTGCCAGAACCAGTTTTTCTCATACGGTTTGATGTAGTCGTCCACGCGGGCATCCGGCGTGGATTCGAGCGGGCGCAACACCATCAGCCCCTTTAGCCGCGCCCCGAGCTCGTCACGCGTCAGCGTCGTCTCCAGCCCCGCGTCGCCGCTGAACTGCAGGCTGACGTTGCCTTCGCTGTCCATGCGATTAATGACCGCGATTTGTCCGCCGGTGAATTCCGCCAGCAGCGGCAGGCGCCACGGATCGAGGGATACCGCTTCAGCCACCACCATACGCATCCCCAGCCCAAGCTGGCGCGCCATCTCCTCCAGCACCAGCTGGCGCGGAGACTGGCTTTCATGGTTAATCGTGACCCGAACATGCTCCGCTGAGAAATCCAGTCGGTAGTGTTTCGCGATGATGAGCATGCCCTGCAGCCAGGGTTCGTACTGTGGATGTGTCTTCATAATCTCCGGGTTAACGCAATTCGTGTAAAGAAAAGCCAAAAGGCCGCGGGGATCGCTCCCCGCGGCGCTGGTTTACGCAATTAACAGCTGATGGTTCGCCAGCAGCGTCGCCAGATCCGTCTGCACGCCGTTCAGGGTCACCAGAGTGGTTGGCGAGAACTGACCGCCTGTACCGTCCAGGTCAACCTGGATCTCGGTATTGCTGCCGTTCTGCACCACGCGGATGTAATCGCTGATATTGCCCGCGCTGCTGTCCAGCGTGGCCACGCCGTTCACGTAGCTCGCCGAACCCGTGCCGGTATAGCCGCTGCCGGAGAGCAGATCGCGCAGGTCAATACGATCCGTGTCCGCGGTCCCTTCCCAGGTGCCGACCGTAAAGCCGTTCACCACGTCGTGACCGTTACCGCCCGTGGCATCCGAGGCGTTGATCAGCTTGTAGAGCAACGTATCGTGACCGCCGCTGCCGATGTTGAAGGTGTCGTTCCCGCCCCGGCCTTCGAACTGGTTATCACCGCTGTTGCCGGTAATGACGTCGTCGAAGTTCGAGCCGTTGATCCCCTCAATGTTCAGCAGTCGTGACGTACCGAATCCGGTGTTCTGCGCGGTAGAGAGGCGCAAATCCACGGTTACGCCGGAGGTCGCATTGCGGTAATCCACCACGTCCATCCCACCGGTGTTGCTCCAGGTGTCATGGTCGGAATGGGTAGTCCAGCCGCCGGAACCGTTGTAGGTATAGGTGCCATCCTCTGCGATAAAGGTGTCGTTATACCCGGTTCCGGTAATGGTTCCGCTGTGGCCGCCGGTGGCCGCTTCGGCCGTCAGGACGTAGCCCTCTTTGCCGTTGCCCGCCTCCAGGCCGCTCCAGGTGACGTTATCCGACACGCCGTTGGTGATCTTCAGGATCTCGGCCGAGTAGGTTTCATTCGGATCCAGCCCGTAGAAGCTCACCAGCGCAGAGGTATCGTTCGAACCGATACCGGACTGGGCGTTGATGATCTGCGAGGCCACCAGTACGCCCGCGGCGTTGTACAGATTGACCGTATTGCCGTAGTAGGCGTTGATGCCCTCGCTGTCGACAATGTGCAGGTGCATCGCGGTGCCGTCAGCAATAGTTTTGCTGTTTTGTACCAGCACCACCTTGCCGTTCTGCTGAGAGACCAGCAGATCCTGCGCGCCGTCCCAGTTGTAGTCCACTGCCGCCACGCCGGTGACGTTCGCTAGTCCGGAAGCCAGCTGGCTTGCAGTCCAGGTCGAGCCGTAACCGTTGTTGGTGAACAGCGTCGCCGTCTGCGAGCCGCCATAGCTGCTGAGCTTGACGATGTCCATCTGCCCGTCACCGTTCCAGTCCACCGCCACCGACAAATACCCCGCCGTGGCGTTAGAGGCCTCGACCGCGCTCTTGGTAGTTGAGAGCTTCCCGGTACCGTCGTTGTAGTAGATCACCCCGCCGTTGTTGTTGTAGCTGCTGCCCAGGTACAGATCCATGTAGCCATCGCCGTTGAAGTCCGCCCACGTCATGGACGCCGCCGTGGTGGTATTCGAGGCGTTGGCCACAAACACGTTCGTCAGGTTCTGACCGATAGAGAGCGTGCCGTTGCCGTTGTTGTTGATCACGGTTAACGAGTACGCGCCGCTGCGGTTGGTGTGCTGAACCACATCCACGGTGCCGTCATTGTTAATATCGACGCCGGAGATTTCACGCATGGTGGTGAACTGTCCCCAGAACCCCGCGCCGCCGTAAGTGCCGTCAGGCGAGAGTACCCCGTTGTTGTTGATCAGATAGGTAATGGAGTCCGCGCCGGAGTCGCCGTACGCCAGATCCAGATAACCATCCCCGGTTTTGTCGTACGCAATCACGCCGCCGTACCAGATGGTGGTCCCCATCGCCAGCTGGCTGGCGTTATAGGTGCTGCCATCGTAGGTCCACATCACCTGCGTGGATCCTGAGTAGGTGGTCTCCGTGGCGAAAATATCCTGCGTGCCGTTGCGGTCAAAGTCGGCGGCGGTCTGACTCACCACGTAATAGCCGCGGGTGTTGGTCAGGGTATTCCCGGCGTAGGTCGAGCTATCGCTGCTGGAGTATGACTGGCCGTTAGCAATGATGTTCCACAGACCGCTGCTGTTCATGCCGAGGGTCATGGTGGAGTTGTTGCTGTTCCCCGCCGTGGTCGCCCAGTCGGTATTCACCGAAGTGGTGTCAATCACCAGGCTGCCGGTTGCCGTACCGGTGGTATTGCCGTTACCCGCGCTGCTCTTCACCTGCGCCGTCACGCTGTAGCTCGCCACGCTCAGCGCATCGCCGTCCGGGATCTGCAGATACCAGGTGTTGTGATCCGGATCGACCACCACCGCGCCGCCGGTCTGGGAGGTGTAGGTTTTGCCGTTCACCGTCACCACCAGGTATTCACCGTTCACCAGGTCAGCGGAGACGGTGCCGGTGACGATCGGCGTGGTGTCCGACGTGGTCTGCGCGGTTATCGCCGCCGTGGTGGTCGGGATGCTGGTATCAACGTTAAGCACAAAGCCGTCAGACTCGGTGTAGTTACCGGCCCTGTCGGTGACGCGCACAATGTAGGTGTGGTTGCCGTCGCTCAGGCCGTTGTCCTGGAAGGACCAGCTTGCGCTGCCGTTCATGGTCACCTGGCCGAGCAGGACCCCGTCACGATAGAGCTGTACAATTTCACCGTCGTCCGGAGCGCGGTTAAGCGTCCCGTTGATCAGCGGCGAGTTATCGTCCGTTGCCACCGCGCTGCCAAAGGTGCCCTGACGCTCGCCTTCACCGTCGGTATAGCTCACGACCGTACCCACCGTGGTCGGCGGCGTGGTGTCTACCGTGACGACCTGAGAGGCCGTGGAGCCGACGTTGCCCGCCTGGTCGATAATCCGCACCTGGTAGGTGTAGTCTCCGTCAGGCAGATCGCGGGTATCGGTGTAGCTCCAGCGCTGGTTTGTGACCGTGGTATCGAGCCAGGTGTTCCCGCCGTCCAGGCTTATCTGTACGCGCTCGTCGCTTGCCAGCGCGCTGCCCAGCGAACCGTTGATGGTCAGCGTGGTGTCCATGGTGATGAAATCACTCCCGGACTGGCCGGTGTCTTCGCTGATGCTGTCGATGGTGACGCCGTACTGCGGCGCCTGCGTATCCACCGTCACCGCCTGCGAGGTGGTTGCCCCAACGTTACCCGCCAGATCAACGACCCGCACCTGGTAGTTATGGCTGCCGTCGGTCAGGGTACGCGTGTCACTGTAGCTCCACTTCGTCCCGCTTACGGTGGCGTATACCCAGGTCGTGCCGCCGTCCATGCTCACCTGCACGAATTCACCCGCGCCGAGTTCTGCGCCGAGCGTTCCGTGCAGCGTGTACGAGGTCGAACTGGTCAGGAAGTCGTTATTGTCGAAGCCGGTATCGACGGTGATGTTATCCACGGTCACCGTAATCGCCGCATCCGGGGCGACCGTATCGACGGTCACCTGCTGATGGGCGCTGGCCCCCACGTTACCGGCGGCGTCCACCACGCGGACGTAGTAGTCATAGGTCTGGTTACCCAGCGTGCGGCTATCGACGTAGTACCAGCTGTTGCCGGTGACGATCACGTTCTGCCAGGTGACGCCGCCGTCGATGCTGATCTGGGCGTATTCGCCGTCGGCCAGCGTCGCGCCGAGCGAGCCGTGCAACGTCAGGGACGTGTCGCGAGTGATAAAGTCGCTGCTGCTCAGGCCGGTATCGTCACTGATGCTGTCGATGGCGATGGTTTTGCTGGCGTCCGGCGCAACCGTATCAATGGTCACCACCTGGCTGGCGGTGGCGCTGATATTGCCCGCGTCGTCAATCACGCGCAGCTGGTAGTTGTAATCCCCGTCGGCCAGCGTGCGGCCATCAACATACGTCCAGCTCAGGCCGCTGACGCTGACGTCGGTCCAGGTGACGCCCCCGTCAAGGCTGATCTGCGCGTGGTCGCCGCTGCCCAGCGCCGCGCCGAGCGTCCCTTTCAGGCTGATCTGGTTGTCGCTGGTGATAAAGTCGCTGCCGGACAGGCCGGTATCCTGCGTAATGGAATCCACGGTAATGGTGGTTGCCGCAGGCTTCGTCAGGTCAATCATCACGTCCTGGCTGTCCGTGGCCCCCACGTTGCCCGCGTTATCGATCACGCGCACCTGGTACTGATACGTACCGTCCGTCAGGGTGCGGCCATCGGCGTAGCGCCAGGTGGTGCCGGTCACGGTCAGGTCGATCCAGGTGACGCCGCCGTCGAGGCTGATCTGCGCCTTCTCGTTATTGCCGAGCTGCGCGGTCAGCGAGCCGTTGACGACGACCTGACTGTCGTTGGTGATGAAATCCGTTGCGCTCAGGCCGGTGTCGTTTTGCAGCGAATCAATAGCGATCCCCATCGACGGCGCGGTGAGATCCACCGTGACGGTATGGTTATCGCTGGCGCTGTTGCCGATGGTATTGCTGACCTGCGCGTTAATCACGTACGAGCCGCCGTCTGCCAGCGCGGTCACGTCAGCGCTTCCCACCGTGTAGCTCCAGGTACCGTCATTCTGCACGGTCGCCGTATAGGTTTTACCGTTCAGCGTGATGGTCACCGTCTGGCCTACAGGCGCGTCGGTGGTGCCGCTGATGACCAGCGGCGTACCGTGCTCGGCGGCGTTGACGATATCGTCCTGCGCAAAGGTGTTAATGGTGATGGTTGGGACATCGCCGTTCAGCGTCACGTCGTGCGTTGCGCTACCCGGGTTGCCCGCCCTGTCGCTTACCGAAGCGGTGATGGTGTACTCCCCGTCGCTCAGGCCGAGGAAATCACGGCCCGGCACGAAGACCGACCACGATCCGTCTGCCCCGACGGTCGCCTGATAGCTGTGCCCGTTGAAGGAGACGGTCACCGTCTGGCCCTGTTCCGCCGTGGTCGTGCCGCGGATGGTCTGGCCCGCCAGCTGCTCCGCGTTGTTGACGATATCGTCATCGGCCACAGTGCTGATGGTTACGGTTGGCGCAACGGTATCCACTGTTAAGGTGTGCGTGGTCTGGCCGTTATTACCCGCTTTATCGTTGACCGAGGCAGTGACCGTCAGCGCGCCCTGGTTCAGGGCGGCCAGGTCGGCTGCCGGCACGTCGAGCGTCCAGGTGCCGTCGCTGCCGACAAGCGCAGTGTAGGTTTTGCCGCCCAGCGTCACGGTAACGGCCTGACCCGCCTCCGCGCTGGAAGATCCGTGCACGGTCAGCGGTAGCTGGGCTTCCGCGGCGTTCAGCATGTCGTCAACCGACAGCGTCCCAATGCTCACCACTGGCGCAGTGGTATCCACGCTGATGCCGTGCGTTGCCGACGCGCTGTTGCCCGCGCTGTCCTGTGCCGATACGGACACCTGATAGCGTGCACCATCGGCCAGGGCGCCCACGTCGGCGGCCGGTACGGTTGTCGTCCAGGTGCCGTCGTTCTGAATCGTGGCGGTATAGTTCTTGCCGTTCAGGGTCACGGTGACCTGGGTCCCGCTGGCGAACTGCGCGCTGGAGCCGTTAATCACCAGTGACGAACCGGCTTCAGCCGCGTTGATGACGTCGTCACCGCTAACGGTGTTCACCGTCAGCGCCACGGAGGCGGTGTTGACCACCACGTCATGGGTCTGGGTGCTGCTGTTACCCGCGCTGTCGGTAATGGTCGCGCTGAGGGTCACGGTGCCGTCGGTCAGGGCGGAAATCACGCTGGCCGGAACGCCCACGCTCCAGTTGCCGCTGGCGTCAACGGTGGTGGTGTACTGGTGCGAACCGAGGGTGATAACCACTTTATCACCGACGTTCGCGCCGGTTGCCGACCCGCTGACGATCTGCGCCTGGCCGTGCTCCACGCTGTTAATCACGTCATCGCCCGCCACCACGTTAAAGCTGACGGTCGGCGGCGTGGTATCAAGCGTAATCGTCTTACCCGCGCTGCCCGGATTACCCGCCGCGTCGCTCACGCTGACCTGCACGGTGTAGCCGTTATCCGCCAGTGCGGACAGGTCGGTGCCCGGCACGTTCACGCTCCAGACGCCGCCCTGCTGCACCTGGGCGGTATAGCTCTTACCGCCCAGCGTCACGGTGACCGTCTGCCCGACTTCCGCCGTGGTGGTGCCGGAAATGGCCACGCCCGCAGACGCTTCGCTGGCGTTAATCACGTTATCGCCAGCGACCGTATCAATGCTCACGGTTGGCGCAGTCGCGTCCACGCTGTACTCGCGGCCCGCCGAGGCGCTGTTGCCGTGCGCGTTGGTGACGCTCACTTGCACGCTGGCGTCACCGTCTTTCAGGCCCGCGAGATCCGCGGACGGCACGGTGGCCGTCCAGTTACCGTCAGCATCCACCTTCGCGGTATACGTCTTGCCGCCGAAGGTAATGGTAACGGTCTGGTTTTCCTCCACGTTCGAGGTGCTGCCGGAGAGCACCAGATCCGCGCCTTTCTCCGCCGTGTTAATCACGTCGTCGGTGGCAATCGCATCGATGCTGACGGCAACGACAGACAAATCGACCGTTACGTCATGGCTGATGGTCACCGGGTTGCCCGCCGCGCTCTGGCCCGCAACGGTGACGGTGACCGTACCTGCTGCGAAGGCCCCGACGTCTGCCGCCGGGATCGCCGCGCTCCAGGAACCGTCTGCCAGCACGGAGGCCGCATAGGTTTTGCCATTGACGGTCACGGTGAGCGTTGTACCTGCCGCCAGCCCGTCGCTGGAGCCGGAGACGATCAGGTTTTGAGTATGTTCGATGCTGTTGATCACATCGTCGCCCGCCACGGTATCGACGCGCAGGCCCGGCAGGCTGGCGTCTATAACGATTTCGCGCTCGCCCGCTCCCGTGTTGCCGTGGCCGTTGGTGACGGTTGCCGATACGGTCAAATCCCCATTGCCCAGCGCCGTCAGGACAGACTCCGGCACGCTCACGGACCAGGTCAGATCGCTCTGTACCGTTGCGGTGTAGGTATTGCCGCCAATGGTCACGGTGACGGTATTGCCCGCTTCCGCGTTCGTTACCTTGCCGCTGAGGGTCTGGCCCGCGGCCACTTCCGCCGCGTTAATGACGTTATCGCCCGCCACGGTGTTGATGGTGACGCCCGGCAGCGCGGTGTCCACCAGCAGGTTCGCGGTGTTGCTGACGCTGTTGCCCACGCCGTTAGTCGCGGTCGCGCTCAGGGTGTAGTTGGCTTCGCCCAGGCTCGCCAGATCCGCCCCCGGGACCGTCAGGCTCCAGCTTCCGTCTGCCGCGGTCGTCGCCGTGTAGTTTTTGCCGTTCAGGGTCACGGTCACCACGGTGCCTTCCGCCAGGTTGGCGCTGGTGCCGCTGACGCTCAGATCCTGACCTTTTTCCACCGCGTTCAGCACGTTATCGTCGCTGATGGCGTTGAAGTTGACCGATGGCAGACCGGTATCGACGGTCACGTTATGGCTGCCGGTGCCGGTGTTGCCCGCCGCGTCGGTGACGGACGCAGTCACGGTCACGGTGCCGTCGCTGAGGTCGGAAATCACGCTCGCCGGGACGCCCACGCTCCAGTTCCCCGCCGCGTCCAGCACGGTGGTGTACGACTGGCCGCCGATGGTGACGGTGACCTTATCACCCGCGGCTGCGCCGGTGGCGGTGCCGCTGATGATGTGCGCCTGGCTGTGTTCTGCGAGGTTAATGACATCGTCGCCCGCCACGGTATTGATGGTCACCGCAGGAACGGTCGCATCTACCGTCAGGTTGTGATCAACCGATGCCGGGTTGCCCGCCTTGTCGCTTACCGATGCGGTCACGGTCACACTGCCGTCCGTCAGGGCCGCAACATCGGCCGCCGGGACGTTCAGCGTCCAGCTGCCGTCCGCGCTGACGGTGGTGGTGTAGTCTTTGCCGTTCAGCGATACGGTCACCGTCTGGCCCGCTTCGGCAGAGCTGCTGCCGGACACGGTCAGTTCGCTCTTCGCTTCGGCGGCATTGAGAATGTCGTCCGTCGCCAGGGTGTTGATGGTCACGCTCGGCGCGGTCGCATCTACGCTGTACTCGCGGCCCGCCGAGGCGCTGTTGCCGTTCACGTTGGTGACGCTCACCTGCACGCTGGCGTCGCCGTCCTTCAGGCCAGCCAGATCCGCAGACGGTACGGTCCAGGTCCAGTTGCCGCTGTCGTCCACTGTCGCACTATATATTTTGCCGTTCAGGCTGATGGTCACGGTCTGCCCGGCTTCCACGTTGATGGTCGCACCGGACAGCACCAGATCCGCGCCCTTCTCCGCCGCGTTAATCACGTCGTCGATGGCAATGGAGTTGATGCTGATGGCAACGGTCGCCAGATCTACCGTCACATCGTGGCTGATGGTAATCGGATTGCCCGCAGCGCTGTCGCCGGTGACGCTGATTTTGACGCTGCCTTCCGGCCACGCGCTCACGTCGGTAGACGGCACAGCCGCGCTCCAGCTGCCGTCCGCCAGCACCGTGGCCGCATAGTCTTTGCCGTTGATGGTGACGGTCAGCGCCGTGCCTGGCGCCAGCCCGTCGCTGGAGCCGGTAACAATGAGGTTCTGCGCATGCTCAATGCTGTTGACCACGTTGTCGCCCGCGACGGTATCGACGCGCAGGCCCGGCAGGTTAGCGTCGATCGCGATCTCGCGCTCGCCGGTGCCGGTGTTGCCGTGGCCGTTGGTAACGGTCGCCGTCACGCTCAGGCTGCCGTTGCCCAGCGCGGTCAGCACGTCAGACGGCACGTTGACGGACCAGGTCAGGTCGTTCTGCACCGTTGCGGTGTAGCTGTTGCCACCAATGGTCACGGTCACGGTATTGCCCGCTTCGGCATTCGACACGGTGCCGCTCAGGGTCTGGCCTGCGGCCACTTCCGCCGCATTAATGACGTTATCGCCCGCCACGGTGTTGATGTTGACCGTTGGCAGCGCGGTGTCCACCAGCAGGTTCGCGGTGTTGCTCACGCTGTTGCCCACGTCGTTGGTGGCGGTTGCGTTCAGGGTGTAGTTGGCCTGACCGAGACCGGCCAGATCTGCTGCCAGAACCGTCAGGCTCCAGGTGCCGTCTGCGGCGGTCGTCGCCGTGTAGTTTTTGCCGTTCAGGGTCACGGTCACCACGGTGCCTTCCGCGAGGTTGGCGCTGGTGCCGCTGACGCTCAGATCCTGACCTTTTTCCACCGCGTTCAGCACGTTGTCGCCGCTGATGGCGTTGAAGGCCACGGACGGCAGGCCGGTATCGACGGTCACGTTATGCGTGCCGGTGCCGGTGTTGCCCGCCGCGTCGGTGACCGACGCCGTGACGGTCACGGTGCCGTCGCTGAGGCCTGAAATCACGCTGGCCGGGACGCCGACGCTCCAGTTGCCCGCCGCGTCCAGCACGGTGGTGTACGTCTGGCCGCCGATGGTGACGGTGACCTTATCGCCCGCTGCTGCGCCAGTGGCGGTGCCGCTGATGATTTGCGCCTGGCCGTGTTCTGCAATGTTAATGACGTCGTCGCCCGCAACGGTATTGATAGTCACCGCAGGCGCGGTGATGTCTACCGCCAGGTTGTGATCCACGGACGCCGGGTTACCCGCTTTATCGCTGACCGATGCGGTGACGGTCACGCTGCCGTCGGTTAATCCAGCCAGATCCGCCGCTGGAACGTTCAGCGTCCAGCTGCCGTCTGCGCTGACGGTTGTGGTGTAGTCTTTACCGTTCAGCGATACGGTGACCGTCTGGCCCGCTTCGGCGGTGCTGGTGCCGGAAACGGTCAGATCGCTCTTCGCTTCGGTGGCATTCAGAATGTCGTCCGTCGCCAGCGTGTTGATGGTCACCGACGGTGCGGTCGCATCCACGCTGTACTCGCGGCCTGCCGAGGCGCTGTTGCCGTTGACGTTGGTGACGCTCACCTGCACGCTGGCGTCGCCGTCTTTCAGACCCGCCAGGTCGGCGGCTGGCACCGTGGCCGTCCATTTGCCATCGGCGCCTACGGTCGCGGTGTAGCTTTTGCCGCCGAAGGTGATGGTAACGGTCTGGTTTTCCTCAACGTTCGAGGTCGCCCCGGAGAGCACCAGATCCGCGCCCTTCTCGGCGGCATTAATCACGTCGTCGGTAGCAATCGCATCGATGCTGATGGCAACGGTCGCCAGATCCACCGTCACATCATGGCTGATGGAAACCGGGTTACCGGCGCTGCTCTGGCCCGCAACGGTCACGGTAACCGTGCCTGCACTCAGTGCGCCGACGTCCGCCGCCGGGATCGCCGCGCGCCAGGTGCCGTCCGCCAGCACGTTCGCCGGATAGGTTTTGCCGTTGACGGTCACGGTCAGCGCCGCGCCCGCCGCCAGCCCGTCGCTGGTGCCGGTAATAATCAGGTTCTGCCCGTGTTCGATACTGTTGATCACGTCGTCGCCCGCCACGGTATCCACGCGCAGGCCCGGCAGGTTAGCGTCTATCACGATTTCGCGCTCAGCGGATCCGCTGTTGCCGACGCCGTTGGTCACGCTGGCTGACACGGTCAAATCGCCGTTGCCCAGCGCGGTCAGCACGTCGGACGGCACGTTAACGGACCAGGTCAGATCGCTCTGCACCGTTGCGGTGTAGCTGTTGCCGCCAATCGTCACGGTCACGGTGTTGCCCGCTTCGGCATTCACCACCTTACCGCTGATGGTCTGGCCGGCTGCCAGCTCCGCCGCGTTAATGACGTCGTCGCCCGCAATGGTGTTGACGATCACGCCCGGCAGAACGGACTCCACGTTTACGGTGTGCGACGCGCTGGTGCTGTTGCCGACGCTGTCCGTTGCCGAGGCGGTGACGGTATAAAGCGCCTCGCCCAACTGACCGACTTCGCTCGCCGGAACGGTGGTGGTCCATTTTCCGTTATCGTCCACCTGCGCGCTGTACGCTTTGCCGTTCAGCATCACGGTCACCACCGCGCCTGCCGCCAGGCCGGAAGCCGTACCGGAGAGGGTCAGATCCTGGGTTTTCTCGGTGTTGTTGATCACATCGTCACCGGAAACGGTGTCAATGGTCAGCCCCGGCGCGGTCAGGTTCACCGCCACGCCGTGCGTGGCGCTGTTGCTGTTGCCCGCTTTATCGGTCAGCGCCGCGGTAATGGTGTAATCCCCGGCGGCCAGCGCGGTGACGTCCGCCGCAGGCACGCCCACGCTCCAGTTGCCGGAGGCGTCCAGGGTGGCGGTGTACGATTTGCCGTTGAGGGTGACCGTGACCACGTCGCCCGCCGCCGCGCCCGTCACGGAACCGGTGACAATCAGGGCCTGCGCATGCTCGGCGCTGTTGATCACGTCGTCGTCGGATACGGTGTTAATGGTCAGCT
The DNA here is from genome assembly GCF_011765665.1 of Enterobacter sp. SES19. NCBI lineage: Bacteria > Pseudomonadati > Pseudomonadota > Gammaproteobacteria > Enterobacterales > Enterobacteriaceae > Enterobacter > Enterobacter sp. SES19. The sequence goes on along the minus strand of NZ_CP050320.1, from coordinate 2,306,155 downwards.
GTGGAACGGTGGTATCCACCAGCACGTCGCGATCCGCGGAGGCCGGGTTGCCCGCTTTGTCCGATACGGCGGCGCTGACGGTGTAGTTCCCGTCGGTAATACCGCTCAGATCCGCGGACGGTACGGTCACGCTCCAGCTGCCGTTGGCCTGAACGGTGGTGGTGTAGTCCACGCCGTTCAGCGTCACGGTGACGGTCTGGCCCGCTTCGGCGTTGGTCACGCCGTTAATCACCAGATCCTGCTGCGCTTCGGCCGCATTGATGATGTTGTTGTCGCTGACAATTTCAATAGACACCGTCGGCGCGGTCGCGTCCACGCTGTACTCGCGGCCTGCCGACGCGCTGTTGCCGTTCACGTTGGTGACGCTCACCTGCACGCTGGCATCGCCGTCCTTCAGGCTGCCCAAATCGGCGGACGGTACGGTCGCCGTCCAGTTGCCGCTGGCATCCACCGTCGCGGTGTACGACTTGCCGCCGAAGGTGATGGTAACGGTCTGGTTTTCTTCCACGTTGGTGGTGGAGCCGGACAGCACCAGGTCCACGCCTTTCTCCGCCGCGTTAATCACGTCGTCCGAAGCAATCGGGTCAATGCTGATGGCGACTGCCGCCAGATCGACCTTCACGTCATGGCTGATGGAAACCGGGTTGCCCGCCGCGCTCTGGCCTTCCACGGTCACGGTAACCGTGCCCGCATTCAGCGCGCTGACGTCTGCCGCCGGAATGGCCGCCGTCCAGGTGCCGTCCACCAGTACGGTTGCCGCGTAGGTTTTGCCGTTGACGGTCACCGTCAGCGCCGCGCCCGCTGCCAGGCCTTCGCTTGAGCCGGTGATAATCAGGTTCTGAGCGTGTTCGATGCTATTGATCACATCATCGCCTGCCACGGTATCGACGCGCAGGCCCGGCAGGTTTGCGTCGATGCTGATGTCGCGCTCGCCGGTGCCGGTGTTGCCGTGGCCGTTGGTGACGCTGGCTGACACTGTCAGATCGCCGTTACCGATGGCGGTTAAGACCGAGGACGGCACGTTGACCGACCAGCTCAGATCGTCCTGAACCGTCGCGGTCCAGGTATTGCCACCGACTGAAACAGTGACAGTGTCACCGCTCGCTGCGCCGCTCACTTTTCCGCTGAGGGTCTGCCCGCTAGCCACTTCCGCCGCGTTAATGACATCGTCCGTGGCGACGGGGTTGATGGTGACCTGCGGCAGCGCGCTGTCGACCAGCACGCTGTGGCCGGTGCTCGCGCTGTTCCCCGCGCTGTCGGTCACGCTCGCCGTCACGGCGTAGCTCGCTTCGCCCAGCGCAGAGACGTTTGCCGCCGGAACGGTCACGCTCCAGTTCCCGCTCGCGTCGGCGGTGGCCGTATAGCTGATGCCGTTCAGGGTCACCGTAATGGTGGTTCCGTCCGGCTGGTTGCTGGTGCCGGACACCTGCAGATCCTGGCCTTTCTCAGTCGCGTTGATCACGTCGTCAACCGCCAGGGTATTAATGGCAATGACCGGCGCGGTCAGGGAGACGTCAAACTCGTGCGTCGCGGTGGTGCTGTTACCGGCTTTGTCGGTGAGGGTCGCAGAGATCGTCTGCTCGCCGTTTGCCAGCGCGCCCACGTCCGCCGCAGGAACGCCCACGCTCCAGCTGCCGGACGCGTCCAGCATAGCGGTGTAGTCTTTGCCGTTCAGGGTCACGGTAATCACGTCGCCCGCCTGCGCGCCCGTCACCTTACCGGAGACGATCAGCGCCTGGCCGTGCTCGGCAATATTCACGATGTCGTCGCCCGCAACGATGTTGAACGAAATCTGCGGCACGGTGGTGTCGACCAGCACCGAGGAACCTGCGCTGGCCGGGTTACCTGCCTTATCGGACACGGTCGCCGTGACCGCCGCGCTGCCGTCGGTGATGCCCGCCAGATCCGCCGCCGGAACGTCGAGCGTCCAGCTGCCGTCCGCCTGCACCTGCGCGGTGTACTGATTGCCGTTGAAGGTCACGGTGACCGTCTGGCCCGCTTCGGCAGTAGACGTCCCGCTCAGGGTCAGATCCTGCGCCGCCTCTGCCGCGTTCAGCATATTGTCATTGCTGATGGTGTTGATGGTCACCGTCGGCGCGGTGGTGTCGACGCTGAATGCCTGCACCGAAGACGCCGCGTTACCGTTCACGTTGGTGACGCTGACCTGCACGCTGGCGCCACCGTCCTTCAGGGCACTCAGATCGGCAGCCGGAACGGTCCAGGTCCAGTCGCCGTTGCCATCCACCGTCGTGGTGTACGTTTTCCCTGCAATGATGATGGTGACGGTCTGGCCCGCTTCCACGTTGGCGGTGGTGCCGGACAGCACCAGGTCCTGGCCTTTTTCCGCCGCGTTGAGCACGTTGTCGTCGGTCACGCTGCTGATGGTGATGGCGACCGGCGCGAGATCGACGTCCACGACGGTGCCGATGGTCACCGGGTTACCGGAGGCATCCTGCGCGCTTGCCTTGATATCCAGCGAGCCATCCGCCCACTGGGACACGTCCGCCGCCGGTACCGCGGCCTGCCAGGTGCCGTCGGCCAGCACCGTTGCGGAATACGCTTTGCCGTTAATGGTCACGGTGACGGCGCTGCCCGCCGCCAGATCGGTGCTGGTGCCGGAGACAATCAGATTCTGGGCGTGTTCGATGACGTTAATCACGTCGTCACCTGCGACCGTATCAATACGCAGTCCCGGAAGCTGGGCGTCGATGCTGAAGTCGAGAGAAGAAGAACCGGTATTACCGTGCGCGTTGGTCACGCTGGCGGATACGGTGAGGTCGCCATTGCCGAGCGCGGTTAACTGGCTTTCGCTTAACGGCAGGCTCCAGGTGAGATCGTCCTGCACGGTAGCCGTGTAAGTCTGACCGCCGAGGATAATCGTGACAGTGTCACCTACCGCCGCGTTCGTCACCTTACCGGACAGGGTTTGCCCTGCCGCCACTTCCGCCGCGTTAACGATATTGTCGCCCGCCAGCGTGCCGATCGTCACCACCGGCAGCGAGCTGTCCACCAGCACATCGTGTGAGGTTGAGGCGCTGTTGCCTACGCTATCCGTGACGCTCGCCGTCACGGTGTAATGAGCTTCTCCCAGGATGCTTACGGCCGAGGCCGGTACGGTCACGCTCCAGTTGCCGCTGGCGTCAGTGGTGGCGGTGTAGTTGATGCCGTTCAGGTTAACGGTGACGCGCGTGCCTTCCGGCTGGTTGCTGGTGCCGGAGAGCAGCAGATCTTCGCCCTTCTCGGTCGCATTGATTACGTCGTCCGCCGCCAGCGTGCTGATACCAATAACAGGCGTCACGGTATTCACCACCACATCCAGTGAACTGCTTCCGGTGTTGCCGGATCGGTCGGTCACGGAGACGTCAATGGTCCATGTGCCGTCCGTCAGCCCCTGAACGACGGACGCCGGCAGGCCGAGGCTCCAGTTGCCCGCCGCATCCACCACGGTGGTGTAATCCACGCTGTTAATGGTAATGGTCACAAGGTCGCCCGCTGCCGCACCGGTGACGGAGCCGCTCAGGATCTGCGCCTGTGAATGGGCGAGCTGGTTAACGGTGTTAGTGTCGGTGACAAAGTCATTAATGGTCACCTGCGGTACGGTCGCATCCACCAGACCCACGCGATCGGCGCTGCTGCTGTTGCCCGCCACGTCGCTCACGGTTGCCGTCACGGTAACGATGCCGTCCGTCAGGGCGCCGACGTCAGCCGCCGGGACGCTCAGCTGCCAACTACCGTCCGTCTGGACCGTGGTCTGATACGTTTTGCCGTTCAGCGTCACGGTGACAGTCTGGCCGGGTTCCGCACTGCTGCTGCCGCTTAACAGTAAATCCTGCTGCGCTTCTGCCGCATTAATGATGTTGTCGGCGGTCAGGTTATCGAGCGTAATCGCCGGTGGCTGCGTATCCACCGTGACAACGCGCGAGGCGTCCGCGCTGTTGCCGCTGACGTTAGTGACGCTGACGCTCACCTGCGCGCGCCCGTCGGTCAGGGTTTCCATGGCGCTGGCGGGTACGGTCAGGCTCCAGGAGCCATCCTGCTGCACCTGTGCGGTAAAGGTCTGGTCAGCGAATTTCACCACCACGGTCTGCCCCGCTTCCACGCCCTGCGTCTGGCCGGAAAGGGTTAAATCACCGCCTTTTTCTGCCGCATTCAGCAGGTCGTCGCCGGAGACGGTATCAATGGTGACCGCCACGGCGTTCAGATCGAGTTCAATCGGGTGTTCAGCCGCAACGGGATTGCCCCAGGCATCTACCGCGCTGACGCTCACCGTCATGCCGCCCGCCGTCCAGGCCTGCAGGTCTGCCGCCGGAACGCCGATCTGCCAGTTGCCGCTGGCGTTAACCGCGGTGACGTACTCAACGTTGTTGATGGTGACGACAATCTGCGTGCCCGGGGCCAGATGGGTACTGGAGCCGGTGACGCTCAGATCCTGCTGCTGCTCAATGGCGTTGATCACGTCATCGCCGGAAATGGTGTTCACGCGCAGACCCGGCAGCTCCGCGTTGATATTGATATCACGCTCGCCGGTGCCGGTATTGCCGTGCCCGTTGGTCACCGACGCGGTGAAGGTTAAATCGCCGTCGCCGAACGCCTGAAGATCCGCTGACGGGATCTTCACGCTCCAGGTCAGATCGCTGCCAACCGTTGCGGTGTAGCTCTTGCCGCCTGCGGTGATGGAGACGGTATCACCCGCCGCCGCGCCGGTAACGCGACCGCTGAGGGTTTGATCGACGCCCGCTTCGGCGTTATTGACCAGGTTGTCGCCCGCAAACGTATTGATGATGACCTGCGGAAGGACGGTATCCACCAGCAGATTCGCTTCGGCAGAACCGCTGTTACCCACGCTGTCGGTGCCGCTGACGCTGACGGTGTAAAGCGTGTTCGCCAGATTCAGGACGTCGGACACCGGCACCTGGACCGCCCAGATACCGTTTTCGACGGTGGCCTGATAGCTGACGTTGTTCAGCGTCACGGTGACGGTGGTGCCGTCCGGCAGGTTGCTGGTGCCGGTCAGGCTCAGCGGCTGCATCGCCTCCTGGGCATTCAGGACGTTATCCTGGCTGATGGCGTCAATCGTAAATTCTGGCGGATGTCCACTCAGCGTAATGCCGTGCGTGGCGCTGCCGGTGTTGCCTGCCGCGTCGGTCACGGAAACTGAAAGCGTATGGTTGCCTTCACCCAGCGCGCCCAGCACGGACGCCGGAACGCCCACGCTCCAGCTGCCGTCCGCCAGCACCACGCCGGTGAAGGTCTGACCGCCAAGGGTTACGGTGACCACATCGCCCGCGGCGGCACCGCTCGCCTGGCCGGAAATGATGTGCGCCTGACCCTGCTCGCTGATATTGAGAATATCGTCGCCCGCCACGGTATGGATGGTGACGACCGGCGCGACGGTATCCACCGTGAAATCTGCCGTCACGGACGAGCCGTTGCCCGCTTTGTCGCTAACGTTCACCGTCAGGGTGTGATTGCCCTCGCTGAGCGCCTGCACGTCGCCCACCTCCAGCGTGACGGACCAGGTGCCGTCGCTGCCCACCGTGGCGTTATAATTTTTACCGTTCAGGGTGACCGTGACGATCTGACCGGCTTCCGCATTCGTTTTACCGGTTAGCGTCAGCGGCTGATTATGCTCAGCCGCATTAATGATGTTGTCCTGTGCGAGGGTATCGACAGAGAGGGTTGGCGCGGTGGTATCCACGCCAATCGTCTGGCTTCCGCTGACGGTGTTACCCGCCGCGTCTTTGCCGCTGACGTTGACCGTCCAGGTGCCATCGCCCAGCGCCTGCGCGTCGGCCGCGGGTACGTTAACGCTCCACGCGCCGTCTGCCCCGACTTCAGCCGCGTAGGTTTTGCCGTTCAGCGTCACGGTGAGTTCGGTACCCTGCGCCAGATTTTTGCTGGCGCCGGAGAGCGTAAAGCCCGCAGATTGCTCGCTGGCGTTCAGCACGTTATCGCCCGCCGTGGTGGCAAGCGTAATGGCGGCCTCGGCGGTCGAGACCGTTACGGTGATGTTGCCCGCATCGGTGGTTTTACTGCCGTCGATCTGCACGACCGACCAGGTGTGCTCCCCGTCCGTCTGGGTCGGTAATATTACCGTCCACGTGCCGTCTTTACCGACCATGGTGCTGGCAATGGTGCTGCCGCTGCTGTCTTTGATCTGAATGGTCGCGCCTGGCTGACCGGTGCCGCTAAAGGTTGGGTTGCTGTCGTCCGTGATCTCGTTTGCACTCAGCACGCCCTGCTTGTCACCCGCTTTATCCGACAGCAAGAAGGTCGGCGTGGCGCTTTCAACTTCTTTGGTATTATCAATGACTTTTGTTTTAGTCTCGCCGTCACCGCCGTTTGCCAGCAGTGCCCCGATGGCACCGCCGCCTAACGCAGCTCCCGCAATCCAGCCCCACGGCGCGTCGCTTAAAACACTTTCCTGCTCGAGGAAAGGTTGAATGCTGCTAATCGGTGTGGCCTGCGCGGTTAACTCGGTCACCGCAACGCCTGACGCTTCCCCGGCATCGGCAAAAGAAATATGTGTCAGTTCCTGACGGTCGTTGAATACCAGTTCTGACTGGTTATGCGTCTCAGGATCTTCAATAAAATAGTTATTGCAGCGAATCACGCTGCCATCTTTCATATAAATGAGGAGGTCTTTCCCCTGGCGGACATAACGCGCCACATCCTGAGCAGAACCCTGGATTTCAATCACGCTCGGCGATGAAATAGAGACCGACAGATTTCCTTCGCCGGTTAATTTCGTTTTCTCCGCCGTTTTGCGAATGATGACATCAACAACTTTTACGTTACTCATTTCTTCTCCTTGCAGGTGTGCGGATTCCTGTGGATATGTCCACCAGACGGATGTAGCTATCCCTGGGAAAAAACACCCATTATTTTCAGACTTATTTTTGCGCAACACTGCGCGTCTTTTTTTAACTCAAGTCAGGTAATTTTGCGGCAGCGTTTTTCTCTATTCCAATAAGCGGCATTAAATTATCAACCGCGGAAGCATAATTAATTGCCGAACTCCAGCCATCATACTCAGCGATTATTTTCGCTGATGTGGCCTGCCAGACATCCTGCTCAACGCTAAGCAGATCGTTAATGCTCCGCTTGCTCAGGGTGTATTCATTTTTGTAAACATCGCGGGCGCGCAGCGCATTTTCCAGCTGTTGCTTTCCGGCCTCCATTCTTCCCCGTGCGCCGGTCCAGTCAGCCTGCGCGACGGAGGCTTTTTGCAGAACATCGAAACGTGCCTGATCGACCTGAGAGGAGGCCATGGCCCGTGCGCCTTCCGCCTGCCGAACGCGAGCGGAAACCGCGCCCCCCTGATACAGCGGAGCATCGATATTGAGCTGTATCTGGTCGTCCCAGTATGAACGGTTGTCCGATTCATAACGGGTGCGCCCCCCTTTCAGGCTTAACGTCGGCCAGTGCTGGGACTTCGCCGTTTCCACGCCATACTGAGCCGAACGTTCCATGTTCTGCGCGGCCATCACAGCCGGTATTAACGAATAATCAATACGGTTGAGCGAATCTGGCTCAACCGCGAGGTTCGCAGGCACTGGCGAAAAGTTATCTGCCTGCATGCCGGTTAATACCGCAAGCCTTGCCCGGGCGCTGTTTAAGGCGGCGTGATACTGCGCGACCGTAGCCTGCATGCCGGCAATACGCGTGCGGGTCTGGAGCTCATCGGAGGTCGAACTCACGCCCGCGTCGGCGCGCAGCTTTGCCAACTGCTCAACGTTTTTGAGTGCCAGAACGTTCTCCTTTGCCGCCTGCAGCAGATCGGAATAGCGTTTGACCTCTACATAGCTCAGCGCCGTTTTTTCCGCCACGTCCGAAAGCGTTCCCATCAGCTGATAGCGGTAGCTATCGCGCTGGGCGGAAGACTGGCTAATGCTGTTGTTGGTCTTGCCAAAATCGTACAGCAACTGCGTCAGGCTCAGCCCCCAGGCGGCGGAATTCTTCAGCGACCCGCTGGAATCGGTGGTCTGGCTGTGCCCTGTACTCCCGTTCAGCGATATTTGTGGCATCCAGCCGCTGCGCGCTTCATCTATTTGTGCCTGGCCAATACCTAATTGCGCGGCCTGCTGACTAATTGATGGATCGCGATCGATAGCAAAAAGAATACTTTCTTTTAAGGTTGTGGTTGCCACCGGGGCAATTCCCACCTGACTACTATTGGCGTACGCCGTATTTATGGCTAATGAAATGAATGCCAGTGCTGCTGTAAATCGGCGTAACATAGGCTTTCGTAATATCGTCATGTTATCTCCCTGACTCTGAGTGATACTCAAGCAAATACCCAAAAAGAGGTACAGATAATTAGACAAATATCTTATTAAGCTACCATGCTGAATTTTAGGTAATAATCCCCATACCCATTTCCATTGGAGATGAGATCTGCCTGCGTCTTATTTCAATTAAGAATTTACTTATTTCTTAAACTGGTTAGCAGCATAACAAAATGTGGTATAGCCCACTACACCCACAATGTTAATGTGGTGTTACAAGTAAGAAAAAACATGGGGTTTCTGGACAAAACTCTAAAAGTCTCCTTTCAGATGAAACATATAAACCTCCTGTTATCTAAGGAAAATTCTTAATTCTTTCTGTGCACATTTTTGCGTTAATTTCATAGCGGGTCAGACACAAAGATTTTCAAAGAAATGTCAATTTAAGTAACCAAAGGGGTATATTTAAAATTAAAAGCTTTTAAAAAACTAATTAAAGCAATTAAAAACTGCATTATTTTAATTTAACAGCATTTAAAACCACACAATGACAATACGTTGGTTACATAGCCCAAATCGTTAAATAAAACATAACAATAACATTGTGATTAACATTCAAAACGGCTTCCTTATACCTGCTTAATAAAATTTTAATAATCACCTATCTGAATCATCACACCGCTGTACATCGTCATGACCACAATCCTCTTCTCTCTGCGTCAAAATGCTGTATTATGCAAACTATTGCGACATTTTGCAGGAATGTACTCACATGCACAAAACCGCTCGTCAACGCTACGTCCTGTATATCCTCAGCGAGCATGGCCAGGCCAGCATCACCGACCTGGCCGAAAAGCTGCAGGTTTCAGCCGATACTATCCGTCGGGATCTGACCGACCTGGAAAACCAGGGCCTTGCGCAGAAAAACCACGGCGGAGCCATCGCGCTCAACCTCTCCGCCATGAACCGTCAGGGCCGCAATACGCTGCTGCCAGAGACCAAACAGCGCCTGGGTAAACAGGTCGCACAGCGGGTTCCACCGGGTTCCACCCTGTTTCTGGATGCCGGAAGCACGGTGATGGCCGTCGCCACCTTTCTTCAGGGGCCGCTCACCGTCATTACCACATCGCTGGATATCGCCCAGCACTTTAGCGACCGGGAAGACGTTGAGCTGATCCTGCTCGGTGGAAAATGGGACCACAAGCAGCGCCTGTTTGCCGGCAGCGCCACGCTGTCTTTACTGTCCCGCTATCGGGCAGATATCGCCATCCTCGGGGCATGCGCCATTCATGCCGAACTGGGGTTGAGCGCCGGTAAAGAAGCGGATGCCGAGGTGAAACGCGCGATGCTCGACGCCAGCCATGCGCACTGGATTGTCGCGGATCACCTGAAAATTAACCGCTGCGAGCCGTATCTGGTATCCGGGTTATCCAGCATTCAACAACTCTTTTTAGATCGTCCCTGGCCTGAGCTTGGGGACCATAGCGCACTGCAGGTCACGGTGTGCGCGAATTAACGTGGAGAAGGTCATGAGTAACGTTCAAACAATCAACATTGCGCTGATCGGGTATGGATTTGTCGGTAAAACCTTCCATGCCCCGCTGATCCAGTCTGTGGACGGGATTAAGCTGGCAGTTGTCTCTTCTCGTGATGAAGAGAAGGTTAAACGCGATCTGCCGGACGTACAGGTGGTGGCGACACCGGAAGAGGCCATTCAGCATCCTGATATCGATCTGGTGGTGATTGCCTCCCCAAATGCCACGCACGCCCCGCTGGCGACGCTGGCCCTGAACTCGGGTAAACACGTGGTCGTGGATAAGCCTTTCACCCTCGACATGCAGGAAGCCCGCGACCTGATTGCGCTGGCGGACGAAAAGCAGCTGCTGCTCTCCGTCTTCCATAACCGCCGCTGGGACAGCGATTTCCTCGGCATTAAGCAGATTATTGAGCAAGGCACGCTCGGCAAGGTTAAACACCTGGAGTCGCATATTGACCGCTTCCGCCCGGAAGTGCGCGTGCGCTGGCGCGAGCAGAACGTCCCCGGGAGCGGCCTGTGGTTTGACCTGGGCCCACATCTTATCGACCAGACGCTACAGCTCTTTGGCCTGCCGCAGTCGGTTCAGGGGAATATCGCGACGCTGCGCGACGGCGCAGAAATTAACGACTGGGCGCACGTGGTCTTAAACTACCCGGAGCATAAGGTGATTCTGCACGCCAGCATGCTGGTGGCTGGCGGTACGGCGCGCTTTACCGCCCACGGGGACAAAGGCAGCGTGGTGAAGGCCAGAATCGATCAGCAGGAAGCGCAGCTGCTCTCAGGGGTGATCCCAGGCAGTGAAACCTGGGGCGAAGACAGCGACAGTATGGTGTTCTTTGGGGCTGACGGTGCACCACAGACGATCCCTACCCCGAAAGGCGATCAGCGCCAGTATTACATCAACGTACGTGATGCGTTACGCGGGAAAATCACCAACCCTGTCCACCCTGTTGAGGCACTGGCGGTCATGGCCGTGCTGGAAGCGGCGGTGAAGTCGTCGGAGACGGGGTCAACGCAGGCGCTGGCGTTAACGGCTGAAGAGCGTGCTCTGCTGGGTTAAAAACAAGCCGGGTGGCGCTGCGCTTATCCGGCCTACGATTCAGAGCGTAGGCCCGCGTAAGCGAAGCGCCGCCGGGCGAGAAGACTACGAACGCTTTTTCGGCATCATGCGCAGAAGAGTATTATCTTTCCAGAAATAGTGATGCATCAGCGCCGCCGCCGCGTGCAGGCCAATCACAAAATAGCCCAGGTTTGCCAGCGTCTCGTGCCACGCCTTCAGCGTATCCACCAGATCAAAATTGGACTCCGCCGCATGCGGCATCGCCAGGCCAAAGGCAAACCAGTCGCTGCCCCGGTTGTACATCATCACAATCCCGATCAGCGGCAGCGCAATAAACAGCAGATACACCACCAGGTGCCCCAGATGAGACATCCCCGTCACCATCGCTTTTGGCTTCGGCTGAATCGGGGGCGCACGGAATTTCAGGCGAACCAGCAGACGCGTCACCATCAGCACCAGAATACCGATCCCGCATGACACGTGGATCATATTGATCGCCGGACGCGCGGTGCGCGGGAAGAAACCTTTGAACTCCATGGCGCAGTAGGCGACGATGATTAACAGAAACACCAGCCAGTGGATGCCGATTTGCAGGCTTGTATATTTAGTGCGCATGTGATTTCTCGATTATAAACAGTTACCGCGCCAACATAATCCCCTTTCCTTAAAAATTCATTAACTTTTCTGTATGGATTTTCAAATACTTCCCCCCGCATGAAGCATCTTCAATTGCCGCCCTGCCCGTGATGGTCTAAGCCTGGATGAGTTCAAACTGTCGCATCGACACGTTTACAGGAGAACACCATGAGTAAAATTGGCATTAACGGCTTTGGACGCATTGGGCGCCTTGTCCTGCGTCGCCTTCTTGAAACCCAGGACAGTAATACCGTCGTCGCCATCAACGACCTCACCTCACCGAAAGTACTGGCCTACCTGCTCAGGCATGATTCCAACTACGGTGGCTTCCCGTGGAGCGTAGATTTCACCGAGGATGCGCTGATTGTTGACGGTAAAACCATTGCGGTGTACGCCGAAAAAGAGGCGAAGCACATTCCGTGGAAATCCGCCGGTGTGGATATCGTCGTGGAGTGCACCGGCTTTTATACCTCTGAAGAGAAATCACGGGCGCACCTGGACGCCGGCGCGAAGAAAGTGCTGATCTCTGCCCCTGCGGGTGACATGAAAACCATCGTCTACAGCGTGAACGACGACACCATTGACGCCGGTGATACCATCATCTCCGTCGCCTCCTGCACCACCAACTGCCTCGCCCCGCTGGCCAAAGCCCTGAACGATGCGTTTGAAATAAAAGTGGGCACCATGACCACCATTCACGCTTATACCGGCACGCAGGCGCTGGTGGATGGCCCGCGCGGGAAAGATCTTCGCGCCTCGCGGGCGGCGGCAGAGAATATCATTCCGCATACCACCGGCGCCGCCAAAGCCATTGGTCTGGTGATCCCTGCGCTCAGCGGCAAACTGAAAGGCCACGCGCAGCGCGTGCCGGTTAAAACGGGCTCCGTTACCGAACTGGTGGCCATTCTGGGCAAGAAAGTGACCGTTGAGGAGATCAACGCCGCGCTGAAAAAGGCGACGCAGGGCAATAAATCGTTCGGGTATACCGATGAAGAGATCGTGTCGTCAGATGTGATTGGTTCACATTATGGTTCAGTGTTTGACGCCACGCAGACGGAGGTGTCAGAAGCGGGAGACCTTCAACTGGTGAAAGCCGTTGCCTGGTATGACAACGAGTATGGGTTTGTGACGCAGCTGGTGCGGACGCTGGATAAGTTTGCGGCGCTGTGATTTTTCCCACCCACCCCTCACCCTAACCCTCTCCCCAAAGGGGCGAGGGGATTGTTCCGTGCCTAAATTATTTTACGTGCGCCCTTCAGGACAGGATCCTGCTGCAGCTGTTTCCATGCGGCGGTGACGGCCTCGGGGAATTCAACGTGAGCAATATAATCCCGCCCGGCCGGGCCATAGCCGTTGGCGTTATCATACAGGCGCGGCAGTTCCCCCATAACCAGTGAAAGGTAACGGTCAACGGGCCACAGGCCGGTGTTGCCCTCGCTGAATTCCACGCCCTCGTTTCCGTTTTGCAGTGTCGGCGTAAACCCCGGATGGCTGAGCCACTGCGGTGAAACGGGCTCATCCCGACAAACGCGGGCAAATGTCGCCATCGTGCGGCGCTGCATCGTCGGATCCTGCACCACCAGCACCCGCCCGGTCGTTCGATGATGCTGTTTCAGCATGTTCCAGCTAAAGCGCGCGTTTTCACCGCAGTTGGTGGAGCGATCCTCAACCCACAGCTGCGCCTCGGGGATCTGCCAGAACGCCCGCGCAATGTCGGCAAGAATGCTCGCTTCAGCCCGCCCGGTGACCGGTACGGTGTGGTAACACGGATGATTGCCAATCGCGGTATATAAAAAGCTAGTCGAATGCCCGATGCCGCCGCTAATCAGAAGCGGCACGTCTTGCTGAGAGGCCATCCGGCAGGCCGCGTCAATGGTTGGGATCACCGCGTTTCCTGCCAGAATCACCGCATCGACTTCCGGGAGCGGACGCGTCGCGCTCAGGTCATCCTGCGCCAGCCATTCACCGACAGTATTGATGGCCGCCAGCGTGGCATTCGCCAGAACGGGAAAATGGGGCTGAACCATGGTGAACTCCTCACGTTGTTGAAGCACCGAATTTATCATTTTTCTGAAATAACCAGAAACATCCAAAAATCATCGGGTTGCACCTGCCTATTATGCTTTTGATTTCCAGCCTTACAAAACATTGTATTGTACAGGCGTCATGAAAAAGCACCCAGCGCTGCTTATTTCACCGTGATCTGACCAGTTTTATCCCCCCTGCGCTTGCCAAACGCAACATCCAACCCTAAGTTGCTTAACAATTTCACAACCTTTTTCATCATCACAGGTTGCACCTGAAGCGCGCCAGGTGACACCTCTCTCATCATCAACGTGGCGGGGTTTCTGGTCATGACAGAACATGAAAGTACGACGACGGTATTACGAAAAAATAAAAAGGTGTTAATCGCCAGCCTTACCGGGAGCGCCATTGAATGGTTTGACTATTTTCTCTACGGTACGGCGGCCGCGCTGGTCTTCAATAAGATCTTTTTCCCGATGGTCGATCCGGTGATCGGACTCATTCTCTCTTATCTCTCTTTCTCCTTAACCTTCTTTATTCGCCCCATTGGTGGGGTACTTTTCGCCCACATTGGCGACCGCATCGGACGTAAAAAAACCCTCGTGTTGACCCTCTCTTTGATGGGAGGTGCAACCGTCATGATTGGCCTGCTGCCCACGTATGAGATGATTGGCCTGTGGGCGCCCGCTCTGCTGATCCTGATGCGTATCATTCAGGGGATGGGCATTGGCGGTGAATGGGGCGGCGCGCTACTGCTGGCCTATGAATATGCGCCAGAAAAACGTAAAGGCTTCTTCGGCAGTATTCCGCAGGCGGGCGTCACCATCGGTATGCTGATGGCAACTTTTATCGTTTCGCTGATGACCCTGTTCAGCGAGGCGGATTTCCTCTCCTGGGGCTGGCGCATCCCGTTCCTGCTAAGCTCGGTTCTGGTGTTGCTCGGCCTGTGGATCCGCAAAGATATTGATGAAACGCCCGATTTTAAGCGAGTCAAAGCGTCCGGTCAGGTGGCTAAGGCCCCGCTGCGCGATACGCTGAAGCATCACTGGCGTGAAGTGTTGATTGCCGCCGGTCTGAAGGTGGTTGAAACCGCCCCCTTCTACATCTTCTCGACCTTCGTGGTGAGCTATGCCACCAGCACGCTGACGTATCAGAAATCGCAGGCGCTGGAAGCCGTGACGCTGGGTGCGCTGGTGGCGACCATTATGATCCCGCTAATGGGGCTGCTCTCCGATAAGGTAGGCCGTCAGCGCATGTACGCGATCAGCGTCTTCGTGCTGGGCCTGTTTATCGTACCGTGGTTTATGCTGCTCAATACCGGCACCACATGGGGTATCGTGCTCGCGACGATCATCGCCTTTGGCGTGCTGTGGGCCCCTGTCACCGCGGTACTGGGCACGCTGTGCTCTGAAATCTTTAGTGCAAACGTGCGCTACACCGGCATTACTCTAGGCTATCAGCTGGGTGCCGCGCTGGCAGGCGGTACCGCGCCGCTGATTGCGACCGGACTGCTGGCAAAATACGACGGCGACTGGGTGCCGGTGGCCTGGTATCTTGCCGTCACGGTGACCATTTCTTTAATCGCGATTTTCTGCGCCAGCCGCGTTAAGCGCGCCACTCTCATCCAGGCGCAGCCCGAACGTCTCTGACCCTTCCCGGCCCGTCCTGCGGGCCGCTCTTTTTCCTTAAATTTCCCTTCACCATTTGATTAACATGCGTAAATCATATTCACTTGAATTATCATTTGCGGGAGTCGTAGAATCGCTAGCCCGCTAATTATTCAATCATTTCTAAGGTAAACGACGTTATGCGCCTGCCCGAACGCGACCCTTATGCTCCTCGCGAGTGGCAGCCACATGAGAAACCCGCCCTGCTGGGTTCGCCCTCCACGCCCGAACACAGTACGCCAAAACGCATTGCCTACGGCGTCGTGGGCCTGCTGGTCTGCCTGACGGGGGCGCTGGGGAATGCGGTGGTGACCGCCAACCTGCAAAATTTGCAGGGAACCTTCGGCGCCTGGTCAACCGAAATCGCCTGGCTGCCCGCGGTCTATGTGATGACCAACATCTCCATCAACCTGCTGCTGGTGAAATTCCGCCAGCAGTACGGTTTGCGCGCCTTTACGGAAGGTTTTCTGGTGCTGTACGTGCTGGTCACCTTCTTCCATCTTTTCGTAAACGATCTCAGCTCGGCGCTGATGGTTCGCGCCGCGCACGGCATGGTGGCCGCCGCGCTCAGCTCACTGGGGATTTACTATCAAATCCAGGCCTGGCCTGCGAAGCACCGCCTGAAGGCGCTGACCATCGGCATCACCGGATCGTCGCTCGCCATCCCGCTGGCCCGCCTGTTTTCGACCGAGCTGCTGCAGCTGGACGAGTGGCGCGGGCTCTATTTCTTCGAACTGGGGCTGGCGCTAATCTCCCTGGCCTGCGTAATCGCCTTAAAACTGCCGCCGGGCGACCGGCGCAAGGTCTTCGAGAAAAAAGACTTTATCACCTTCTTTTTAATGGCCCCCGGGATGGCCCTCCTCTGCGCCGTGCTCTCTTTAGGCCGCCTTGACTGGTGGTTCGAAGCGCCTTGGATCGGCTGGTCGCTGGCCCTATCGCTGGTGCTGATTGTCGCAGCCATCGTCTTTGAACATAACCGCAGCAACCCGCTGCTGAACACCCGCTGGCTGTCGAGCGGCAGCATCGTCCGTCTGGGGCTGATTATGCTGCTGATCCGTATCGTGCTGGCCGAGCAAAACACCGGCGTCATCGGCTGGCTGCAGTACGTGGGCTTACAGAACGAGCAGATGACGCACCTGGCGTGGTCTATTTTCGCCGGGATCGTCTGCGGGATTGTCACCAGCTGTCTCACCATCAAGCCAACGAAACTGGCGTGGCCAATCATCACGTCTCTGGCGCTGATGATTGTTGCCTCGCTGCTGGACAGCCAGTCCAACAACCTGACCCGTCCGGATCAGCTGATGGTAAGCCAGTTCCTGCTGGGCTTCGGCAGCGCCTTCTTCCTGGCGCCCGCTATGCTGGCCGCCATTGGCGGGGTGATCGCCGACCCGCGTAACCTGGTCAGCTTCTCGGTGATGTTTGGCATGAGCCAGAACCTCGGTGGCCTGCTGGGCTCCGCGATCCTCGGCACCTTCCAGACCTGGCGCGAGAAGTACCACTCCAGCCTGCTGGCGGACCAGCTCACCACGCTCAACCCGCTGGTCAACGAGCGAATTCAGCTTTATACCCAAATGTACAAAAGCCTGATTGGCGACAGCGCGCTGCTGGGCACCCAGGCGATAACGCAGCTGCAAACGGTGACCGCGCTGGAGGCGAATATTCTGGCCTACAACGATACTTATCTGCTGACGGCGAGCATCGCTGCCGCCACGCTGGTCTGGATTTTATGGCGCTTGCTGCGCCTGCGCATCACTGCCCGTCTGGCGCTGAAGAACGCCACCGGCAACAAATAATTGAAAGAGTTCTGGAGAGTTTATGAGTCAGCAGGATGCCGCCAAAGAGCAGGCCAACACCCGCAAAAATGTGCGCATTGTTTCCGTTTTCACCGCCGCAGCCATCGGTATCGTCGGCGTACTGGTGATCCTTTATGCGTGGCAACTGCCGCCGTTCACCCGTCACGCGCAGTTTACCGATAACGCCTACGTGCGCGGCCAGACGACGTTTATCAGCCCGCAGGTGAACGGCTATATCACCGAGGTGAAGGTTCAGGACTTTGTGCAGGTCAAAAAAGGTGACCTGCTGCTGCAGATTGATGACCGTATCTACCGTCAGCGCGTGCACCAGGCCGAGGCGCAGCTGGCGATGAAAATTGCCGCCCTGAATAACAACCTGCAGCAGCGTAAAAGCGCCGAAGCAACGATCGCCAAAAATGACGCCGCGCTGAAAAATGCCCGCGCGCAGAGCCTGAAAAGCCAGGCGGATTTAAAGCGGGTGAAAGAGCTGACGTCTGACGGCTCGCTTTCCATTCGCGAACGCGACGCGGCGCTGGCCAGTGCCGCTCAGGGCAGTGCCGACATTGACCAGGCGAAAGCCGCGCTTGAGATGTCGCGTCAGGATCTGCAGACGGTGATTGTCAATCGCGGTGCGCTGGAGGCGGATGTTGAAAACGCCAAAGCCGCTCTGGAGCTGGCACAGATTGACCTGCAAAACACCCGCATTGTGGCACCGCGTGACGGTCAGCTCGGCCAGATCGCCGTGCGTCTCGGGGCCTACGTGACCGCCGGGACGCACCTCACCACCCTGGTGCCGCCGCAGCACTGGGTCATTGCCAATATTAAAGAGACCCAGCTCGCGGAGCTGCGCGTCGGTCAGCCGGTGAAATTCACCGTTGATGCCCTGAACAACAAAGCGTATCAGGGACGCGTGGAGAGCATCTCTCCGGCAACCGGCGTGGAGTTCAGCGCCATCACGCCGGACAACGCCACCGGCAACTTTGTCAAAATTGCCCAGCGTATTCCGGTGCGCATTGAGGTGCTCGGTAAGCCAGAAGATTCCGCGCTACTGCGTCCGGGTATGTCGGTACAGGTGACCATTGATACGCGGGAGGCGAAGTAATGATCCTTCGCCCGATAGCCGTGCTGGTGGCGGCGGTCATGCTGGCCGGATGCCAGTCCGTTGACGTCAAGCCGGCGCAGCCGACGCTGCACATCCCCACCCAGTGGCGCACCGTCTCCGGCCCTGCCAGCCCGACGGAGCAGCTCTGGTGGCGCAATTTCCATGACAACCATCTCAACCGCTATGTGGACCAGGCGCTGCAGAATAACAGCGACGTGCTGATCGCCCGCGAACGGATAAACGAGTATCAGGCGCGGGTCTATGCGGCCGACGGTAGCCTGTTTCCCTCGCTTGATGCAGGCGTAACCGGGACGCGCGCCCGTTCACAATCCGCCGCGACCGGGCTGCCGGTTTACGGCACGCTGTACAGAGGGAGCCTGACGGCGAGCTATGACGTGGATATCTGGGGCGTCAACCGCAGCACCTCTCGCGCTGCCGAAGCCTCGCTGGCAGCGCAAAAAACCGCCGCCGCGGCCGCGGATTTGACCGTTGCCTCGTCCGTTGCATCCGGCTACGTCACCCTGCTCTCGCTTGACGAACAGCTGCGCGTGACCGAATCCACGCTGAAATCGCGCGAAGAGGCGTTTAATCTTGCGAAGCGTCAGTTTGAGACGGGCTACAGCTCGCGCCTGGAGCTGATGCAGTCGGATTCCGAGCTTCGCTCAACACGGGCGCAGGTGCCCGTGCTGCAGCACCAGATTGCACAGCAGGAGAATGCCCTGAGCCTGCTGCTGGGAAGCAACCCCGGCGACGTGGCGCGCAGCGCAAGCTTCGCGGCACTGACGCCGCTGACGCTGCCGTCGCAGCTGCCTTCTGCGCTCCTGAACCGCCGCCCGGATATCGTCCAGGCCGAACGCCAGCTGGTGGCGGCTGACGCCTCGCTCGCGGCGTCGCGCGCCAGCCTGCTGCCGTCGATCAACCTGACCGCCAGCGGATCGGTTCAGGATCGCACCCTATCCGGCCTGCTGGACAACCCGCTTCAGCTCTGGAGCGTCGGGGGCAGTATTCTCGCCCCGCTGCTGAACCGCCAGGCGCTGAATGCGCAGGTAGACATTTCGCAGTCCCAGCGTAACCAGGCGCTGTACGCCTATGAAAAAACCGTGCGTAACGCGTTTGCCGAAGTCAACAACAGCCTTGATGCGATAAGTCGCTATCAGGAACAGCTGACGGAGCTGCTTGCCCAGCAGGATGTGGCGCAGGAGACGCTGCGCATTGCGCAGAATCGCTATCGCAACGGTTATTCCTCCTATCTTGACGTGCTGGACGCGCAGCGCACGCTGTACTCGGTTCAGACCAGCGTGGTGCAGGTGAAAAATAACCTGCTGCTGGCGCAGATTGATTTGTATAAAGCGCTGGGCGGCGGCTGGGTCAATGTCTGAAGGCGCTTAACGGGCCTGGATTTCGTCACGTAGGCCGGGTAAGGCGCAGCCGCCACCCGGCGATTCCCCCTCAGGAGACAATCTATGCAACAACAGTGGTCTGCAGTTGATAATTTCATGATTTCTTCGCTTATTCCTGACGATGACGTACTGAGCCAGGTTCTGGAAAACAACAAGCGCGCCGGGCTACCCGAACACGATGTCGCCGCCAATCAGGGGCAGCTGCTGGCACTGTTCGTGCGCATGACGCAGGCAAGACGCATTCTTGAGATTGGGACGCTGGGTGCCTACAGCTCAATCTGGATGGCGCGTGCGCTGCCGCCGGACGGTAAGCTGATTACGCTTGAGGCCAATCCGACGCATGCCGGGGTTGCCCGCCAGAATATTCACCTCGCGGGGCTAGACGAACGTATTGAATTAATTGAAGGCCCGGCCCTGAGTTCGCTGGAGAATTTCGGTGAGGTTCCGTCGTTCGACCTGATCTTTATCGATGCCGATAAGCCAAACAATCCCGGCTATCTGGAGTGGGCGCTGCACTATTCCCGTCCCGGCACGGTAATCATTGGCGATAACGTGGTGCGCGACGGCGAGGTCATTAACGGGCAAAGCGACGACGCGCGCGTGCTGGGCGTGCGGCGGTTTATCGAGATGATTGGGGATAACCCGCGCTTAACCGCCACCGCGCTGCAAACGGTGGGGGTTAAGGGATGGGATGGGTTTACGCTGGCAATGGTGAACGGGTGATAATTGTGCGGGCTGATGCCCTCATCCCGGCCCTCTCCCACAGGGAGAGGGCGAAAACCGGGCAAGGGTTTTAACCGGAAATCTGCTCCATCGCCTGCAGAATACGCTTGTCCGAAATCGGATACGGCGTACCGAGCTGCTGGGCAAAGAAGCTGACGCGCAGCTCCTCAATCATCCAGCGGATCGCATGCACGTCTTCATCGTCGCGGCGCGCTGGCGGCAGCTTGTTGAGCCACTGCTGCCACGCCTGCTGCACGCTTTCCACTTTCAGCATCTGCGCGCGATCGCGGTGCGGGTCGATAGCCATTTTTTCCAGACGTTTTTCAATCGCCTGCAGATAGCGCAGCGTATCGCCCAGGCGCTTAAAGCCGTTGCCGGTGACAAAGCCGCGATAGACCAGCCCCGCCATCTGCGCCTTCACGTCCGAGAGCCCCAGCGCCATGGTCATATCCACGCGCCCCTTCAGGCGCTTGTTGATATTGAACACGGCGGTGAGGATCTGCTCGACCTGTTTGGCAATCTCCACCACGGTGTCGTTCAGCTCCGCGCGCACCTTTTCATGAAGCTGTGCAAAGCCCTCTTCCGTCCAGACCGGGCCGCCCGCCTCATGGATCAGCTTGTCCACGCCGCAGGAGATGCAGTCGTCAATCAGATCCAGCACCTTGCCGTACGGGTTAAAGTACAGCCCCAGCTTGGCTTTGTTCGGCAGCTTCTCGTGCAGATACTTGATCGGCGACGGGATGTTGAGCAGCAGCAGACGACGCAGCCCGCGCCACATCATCTGCTGCTGTTCCTGCGGGTTATCAAACAGTTTGATCGCCACGCTGTCGCGCTCGTCCACCAGCGCAGGCCAGGCTTTCACCTTATAGTTGCCGCGCTTCTGCTCGTAGCTTTCCGGAAGCTGACCAAAGCTCCAGATGTGCAGCCCGCTCTGCTCGATGCCGTCGTCCGCCACCGCAGAGAGCGTCTCCTGGACTTTGCCTTTCAGCGCCTCTTTCAGCTCGCTCAGGGAACGCCCTTCCAGCAGCTTTTTATTTTTATCGTCCACCACGCGGAAGCTGATTTTCAGGTGATCGGGCACCTGATCCCAGTTCCAGTCGTCGCGGTCGATGGTCGTTCCGGTCATACGGCGGAACTCACGCTCCAGCGCGTCCAGCAGCGGCAGCTCCAGCGGCGTGACGCGGCCCAAAAACGCTTCCGCGTAGTTTGGCGCAGGCACAAAGTTGCGGCGCACCGGTTTCGGCAGGGATTTGATCAGCGCAATCACCAGCTCGCGGCGCAGGCCGGGGATTTGCCACTCGAACCCGCTCTCATCCACCTGGTTTAACAGCGGCAGCGGAATGTGGACGGTCACGCCGTCCGCGTCTGCCCCCGGCTCAAACTGATAGGTCAGACGCAGCTTGAGGTTGCCCTGATGCCAGAAGTTCGGGTAGTCGAGTTTGCTGACCGACTCCGCGCCCTCTTTAATCAGCATGCTCTTTTCAAAGTTGAGCAGGTCCGGCGTCTCTTTGCTGGCCTTCTTCCACCAGCTGTCGAAGTGGCGGGCGGAAATCACATCGTGGCTGATGCGCTGGTCGTAAAACTCAAACAGCGCCTCATCGTCCACCAGAATGTCACGGCGGCGGGACTTGTGCTCCAGCTCCTCCACTTCGGCGCGCAGCTTCAGGTTTTCACGGAAGAAGGCGTGGCGCGTCTGCCAGTCGCCCTCCACCAGCGCGTGGCGGATAAACAGCTCGCGACTGAGCGCCGGATCGATCTGGCTGTAGTTGACCTTACGCGCGGCGACCACCGGCAGGCCGTAAACGGTCACTTTCTCGGTCGCCATCACCGCGCCCTGCGCGCGCTCCCAGTGCGGTTCACTGTACGAGCGCTTCAGCAGATGCTGCGCCACCGGCTCCACCCATTCCGGATCGATACGCGCGGCAATGCGTCCCCACAGGCGGCTGGTTTCCACCAGCTCCGCGACCATGGTCCATTTCGGCGGCTTCCTGAACAAGCCGGAACCGGGGAAGATTGAGAAACGGGCGTTACGCGCGCCGGTATACTCCTGCTTCTCGGCGTCCTTCATCCCAATGTGGGACAGCAGGCCGGTCAGCAGCGCGATATGAACTTCGCGGTACTCCGCCGGTTCGCTGTTGACCGGAATACCCAGCTCTTTCACCACCTGGCGCAGCTGGGTGTAGATATCCTGCCACTCGCGCACGCGCAGGTAGTTGAGGAAATCTACGCGGCACTGGCGGCGGAACTGATTCGAGGAGAGCGCCTTCTGCTGCTCGCCGAGGTAGTTCCACAGGTTCACAAAGGCGAGGAAATCGGACTCTTTGTCGTGGAAGCGGCGGTGCTTTTCGTCTGACGCCTGCTGTTTGTCCATCGGACGCTCGCGCGGATCCTGAATGGAGAGCGCCGAGGTAATGATCATCGCCTCGCGCACGCAGCCGTGCTTTTGCGCTTCCAGCACCATGCGTGCCAGACGCGGGTCGACCGGCAGCTGGCTGAGCTGGCGGCCCAGCGGTGTCAGCTTGTAGACCGTCGCCTGCTCGTCGGTGGTGATCGCCCCGAGCTCTTCCAGCAGACGCACGCCGTCCTGGATGTTGCGTTTATCCGGCGCTTCGACGAACGGAAACGCCGCGATGTCGCCCAGCCCCAGGGCGGTCATCTGCAGGATAACGGACGCCAGGTTGGTGCGCAGAATTTCCGGGTCGGTAAATTCCGGACGCGACAGGAAATCGTCTTCGGAATAGAGACGAATACAGATCCCTTCCGACACGCGGCCACAGCGGCCCTTACGCTGGTTAGCAGACGCCTGCGAAACGGGCTCAATCGGCAGCCGCTGAACCTTGGTACGGTAGCTGTAGCGGCTGATGCGCGCCGTACCCGGATCGATCACATATTTAATGCCCGGTACGGTCAGCGAGGTTTCCGCCACGTTGGTCGCCAGGACGATGCGGCGTCCGCTGTGCGGCTGGAATACGCGGTTCTGTTCGCTATTGGACAGGCGGGCATACAGCGGCAGGATCTCGGTGTGGCGCAGGTCGCGCTTGCTGAGCGCATCGGCGGTATCGCGAATTTCACGCTCGCCGCTCATGAAGATCAGAATGTCGCCCGCGCTTTCGTTACCCAGCTCGTCGACGGCATCGAAGATGGCCTGCAGCTGGTCGCGCTCGGTATCGTCCGCCTCTTCCACAATCGGGCGATAGCGCACCTCGACCGGATAGGTACGACCAGAGACTTCGATAATCGGCGCATTGTTGAAGTGCTTCGAGAAGCGCTCCGGGTCGATGGTCGCGGAGGTGATGATAACTTTCAGATCCGGGCGACGCGGCAGCAGCTCTTTCAGGTAGCCGAGCAGGAAATCAATGTTCAGGCTACGCTCGTGCGCTTCGTCAATGATGATGGTGTCGTACTGCATCAGCAGGCGATCCTGCTGGATTTCCGCCAGCAGAATACCGTCGGTCATCAGCTTGACCATGGTGTTATCGCTAACGTGGTCGCTGAAGCGCACCTTGTAGCCGATGCAGCCGCCCGGCTCCGTCTGCAGCTCTTCGGCAATACGGTTGGCAACGGTGCGCGCCGCCAGACGACGCGGCTGGGTGTGGCCAATCAGGCCTTTGATCCCGCGGCCCAGCTCCATACAGATTTTCGGCAGCTGGGTGGTTTTCCCCGAACCGGTTTCCCCCGCGACAATCACCACCTGGTGGTCGCGTACGGCCTCGAGAATGTCCTGTTTCTTCTGGCTGACGGGCAGGTTTTCCGGGTAGGTAATCGCCGGACGTGCGGCTTCGCGCAGCACAACTTTCCCTGCAGCCTGTTCAATCTCTTTCGCCATCTCCTGGTAAATGGCCTGTTGTGCATCAGGATTTTTAACCTTCTTGACGCCGTGCAGACGGCGGGCGAAGCGCTGTTTGTCGCGCAGCGTCAGAGAATCGAGCTGTTGCAGGAGCATCGGGAAGGTGAATTTTTGTTGTTCTGTCATAGCGTTAAAGGGCAGTACACGCCCTGATAAACTCTCTTTTTCATGATTGCTATAGAGTACCACACTGACGCCTTTGGCGCCTTATTCAAAAAATTCGAACATAGGCTTCGATATATTGCGCTATCTCTGTGGCAGGATTGTGAATAGAGTGTCAACAAGCAACGGGGCAACCCCCTTCAATCAAATGCAACAACAGGAATCACCCATGAGCAAAGTATTAGTTTTGAAATCCAGTATTCTGGCAGGGTACTCTCAGTCTGGTCAGCTGTCTGATTACTTCGTTGAACAGTGGCGTGAACAGCATTCTGCTGACGAAATCACCGTGCGTGACCTGGCTGCAAACCCAATTCCTGTGCTGGATGGCGAGCTGGTTGGCGCGCTGCGCCCAAGCGATGCACCGCTGTCTCCACGCCAGCAGGAAGCCCTGGCCCTGTCCGACGAGCTGATTGCTGAGCTGCAGGCGCATGACGTTATCGTCATCAACGCCCCAATGTACAACTTCAACATCCCAACCCAGCTGAAGAACTACTTCGACCTGGTGGCGCGCGCTGGCGTAACCTTCCGTTACACCGAGAACGGCCCGGAAGGTCTGGTGAAAGGCAAGCGTGCGATCGTACTGACCAGCCGTGGCGGTATCCATAAAGACACCCCAACCGACCTGGTTGCGCCGTACCTGAGCCTGTTCCTGGGCTTCATCGGCATCACTGACGTGAACTTCGTGTTCGCGGAAGGTATCGCTTACGGTCCGGAAGTGGCGACCAAAGCGCAAACCGACGCGAAAGCCGCCATCGACAGCCTGGTTGCAGCGTAAGACTTCACCCTCTCACCGCCCGGTGGGAGGGTTTTTCTTTTCCCCGCTTTTCGTTATCATCCGCTCCCACTCTCCAGCCGGGCGGCCTGATGTCTGTAATCGTCGATAACTTTATTGCCCCACCTTGTCTCGATGAGATCGAAATTCTCTGGCAGGACGAGCATCTGCTGCTGATCGATAAGCCTTCCGGCCTGCTCAGCCTGTCGGGCAAAAATCCGCAAAACCTTGATTCCGTCCATTATCGTCTGGTTCAGACGTTCCCCGGCTGCACGCTGGTGCACCGTCTGGATTTTGGCACGTCCGGGCTGATGGTGGTTGCGCGCAATAAAGCCATCAACGCGGCGCTGTGCCAGCAGTTCAGCCAGCGCAGCGTGGAGAAAGCCTACAGCGCCCTGCTTTGCGGACATGTGGAAAATGACGAAGGTGTAATCGATGCGCCGATTGCCAAAGACCCGGCGCTGTTCCCGCTGATGTCGATCTGCGCCATCACCGGTAAACCCGCCCGCTCCCGCTATCGGGTTGTGGAACGGTTTTATCAGGGGACGGGGCTGCCGTTAACGCGGGTGAAACTGATCCCGGAGACCGGGCGAACCCATCAGCTGCGTATTCACTGCCAGCAGTTGGGGCACCCTATTCTGGGCTGCGATCTGTATGGCGGTCTTGACGTGCCGGGCGCTGAAGAAACGCCCCGGCTGATGCTGCATGCCAGCGAGCTGAATTTTATTCATCCCGTGAGCGGCGAGCCGGTTAACGCCCGTCACGCCGCCCCGTTCTGAATGCGGTTTACCACATCAAATCGTCAGGGATTTTGAAGTCCGCGTACGGATCGTCTTCGTCCTGCTCTTCCTGGCTGAGCGCGCTGTTTAACACGATGCTGTCGGCATCGCGCTGGGCAATTTTATCGGCCACCACTGCCGGAATGATCGCGTAGTCGCAGTCACCGTTAGCATTTAGCACCAGACGCGCAATCGCCAGACGGCCGTTGATCAGCTGGGTCTGCGTTTGCTTATCGACTTCAATCTTTTTAATCAGCGTACCGTCGGTAAAGTTAAAGGTGATGTTGCCTTTCGCCACGGTGATGCGGTTCATCTCAATCAGCTGCTTCACCTGCGCCTTAAACTCTTTCGCCAGCACGGCCTGCTTCTGCTGCTCGCTCAGCAGCTTGTCACGCTCGATCTGCGCCTTCTTGTTCTCTTCGACCGCTTCACGGGCCTCACGCGCCTGAACGCGTGATTTCTTTGCCGTACGCTGCACTTTCGCCGCTTTCTTGCTGCTGACAAGGCCCGCTTTCAGCATCTGCTCTTGTAAGGTGAGTTTTGTCATGATTGTTTCTAAACCGGTTGGAAATTTTGGGGATTATAGCGGGAATTGAGGAAAGAGTGCGACATTAGCAGAATCGTAGGTCGGGTCCACCCGGCAAGAAGGCAGCGAAACCTCGCGGACTACCCTTCATGAAGTTCGCTCATGTTGCAGTGAAATTAAGTCACTTCCCCTGCGCCGCGGGGTCAGGCATAAATTATGCATTGGTAACTTCTTAGCAACATGAACTTAGGATGCATAACCACAATGAGCAAAGCTTTCACATATAACCTTAAGCGCAGTTGCTTCGATGAGAATTACAACCCGTCAGAAAATACGCGTACGACCACTAACTTTGCCAACCTGGCCCGCGGGGAAAAACGTCAGGAGAACCTGCGCAATACGCTGGTGATGATCAACAACCGCTTCAACGCCTTAGCGCGCTGGGATAACCCAACCGCCGATCGCTACGCGGTAGAGCTTGAAATCATCTCTGTCGATTTGAACATTGGCGCGGAAAAACCGTTCCCGGCCATTGAGATATTGCAAACGTATATTGTCGACAAGAAAAACAACCAGCGTCTCCCTGGCATCGTCGGGAATAACTTCTCGTCTTACGTGCGGGATTATGATTTCAGCGTCCTGCTGCTGGAGCATAACAAGAACCAGCAGCACTTCAGCATTCCGGAAAAGTTTGGCGAGCTGCACGGCAATATCTTCCACCACTTTGTGAACTCACCGGAATACAAAGAGAACTTTAGAAAGGGACCGGTGATCTGCCTGAGCGTCTCCAGCAAAGATACCTATCGCCGCACCGGTAATCAGCACCCCGTGCTGGGCGTTGAGTATCAGCCGGATGGCGAATCGCTCACGGAGCAGTACTTCGCGAAGATGGGCCTGAGCGTGCGCTACTTCATGCCGGAACACAGCGTGGCGCCTTTCGCGTTCTTCTTTACCGGCGATTTGCTGAGCGACTACACCGATCTGGAACTGATTGCCACCATCAGCACGATGGAGACGTTCCAGAAGATCTATCGCCCGGAAATTTATAACGCCAACTCGGCGGCCGGACTGTGCTACCGACCGGATCTGAACCAGCAGGATCACTCCTTAACCAAAATTGTGTATGACCGGGAAGAGCGAAGCCGTCTGGCGATTGAACAGGGTCGATTTACCGAAGAGTACTTCATTAAGCCTTACAAACACATTCTTGAGCAGTGGTCTGATAACTACACGCTTTAATACATCAAAAAAGGTCTTTTATTATGAAAACATTGCTCCCGACTTCAACGGCTGGCAGCCTGCCTAAGCCGACCTGGCTTGCGCAACCTGAAACGCTGTGGTCACCCTGGAAATTGCAGGATCAGGAACTGCTGGCGGGCAAGCAGGATGCGCTGCGCCTGTCTCTGGATGAGCAGATCCGCGCGGGAATCGATATCGTCAGCGACGGGGAACAGACCCGCCAGCACTTCGTCACTACCTTTATTGAACACCTGAGCGGCGTCGATTTTGAGAACCGCCAGACGGTGCGCATTCGTAACCGCTATGACGCGAGCGTGCCGACCGTGGTCTCCGCCGTCGCGCGGCAGAAACCGGTCTTCGTGGACGATGCTAAATATCTACGTAAGCTTACGGACAAGCCGATCAAATGGGCTCTGCCGGGGCCAATGACCATGATCGACACCCTTTACGACGCGCACTATAAAAGCCGCGAAAAGCTGGCCTGGGAATTCGCCAAAATCCTCAATCAGGAAGCGCGAGAGCTAGAGGCCGCAGGCGTGGATATTATCCAGTTTGATGAACCGGCGTTTAACGTCTTTTTTGATGAGGTCAACGACTGGGGTATCGCCGCGCTGGAGCGCGCCATTGAAGGGCTGAAGTGCGAGACCGCGGTACACATCTGCTACGGCTACGGTATCAAGGCCAATACCGACTGGAAAAAGACGCTCGGATCCGAGTGGCGCCAGTACGAAGAGGCCTTCCCTAAGCTGCAGACCTCTAACATCGACATCATCTCTCTGGAGTGCCACAACTCCCGCGTGCCGATGGATCTGCTGGAGCTGATCCGCGGCAAGAAAGTGATGGTTGGCGCGATTGACGTGGCAACCAACACGGTTGAAACGCCGGAGGAAGTGGCCGATACGCTGCGTAAAGCGCTGCAGTTTGTCGATGCCGACAAGCTGTATCCGTCAACCAACTGCGGTATGGCTCCCCTCTCCCGTGAGGTCGCTAACGGCAAGCTGAAAGCACTTAGCGCTGGCGCAGAGATTATCCGCAAAGAGCTTGGCGCGTAATCCCCTTACCTTTGCCAGTAAAGCGGCGTACCAAAGCGCTCGACGTAATAATCAATTACCGCCCTGACGTTCAGGGGCGGATGTCGGGCATCAGGATAGATCGCCGCAATAGCCTGCTGTTCCGTATTGATGGCACACTCCAGCGCGGGCAGGAGCGAAATCAGCTCACCGCGCTGGAGCTGTTCACTCACCAGCCAGTCCGGGAACAGCACGATCCCCATTCCACCCAGCGCCGCAGCGAGTAACGCCTCCGCATTATTGGAGGTCATCAATGGCGTCACGGGATAGTGTATCCACGCCTCGCCCTTCCTGCGAAAGAGCCAGCGGTTTGGCCCTGACGATCCGCGATAGACAAGACAGTGATGACGGTTCAGATCGTCCGGTCCTTCAGGTGCACCATGTTTACGCACGTAGTCCGGCGACGCGGCCAGATGATAAACCTGCTGCCCGAACACTCGCGCATGAAACGAGGAGTCCGTCAGTACACCAATGCGGAAGATAAGGTCTGCCGCATCCCGGTGGGGATCGATAAAATCATCGGTCAGCGTCAGCTCTACGCTCAGGCGAGGATAGCGTTCCGACAGGCCGGGAAGTCCTGGGGCTATGTGCTTCTGGCCGAAAAACACCGGTCCGTTAATGCGGATCGCACCGGACGGTTCCACCGCACGCGCGTCCAGTTCCCGGCGCGCCTCTTCCAGATTTTCCGCCATCGACCGGGCGTAGCGAACAAACAGATGACCGCTTTCCGTGGGAATGACGGCCCGCGTATTGCGATAGAAAAGCTGCTGCCCGAGCGCGTCCTCAAGCTGGTGGATCACGCGCGATATCTGCGAGGCCGATATCCCCTGCCGCCGCGCCACGACGGAGAAGTTCTGCGCTTCATACACATCGATAAAGATCAGCAGCGCGCGGATGTTGATGTTGCTGGCGTCAACCATTAATGCATTTCTCGCAAAGGTGTTTCCAGCATTATGGCATTTTTCTCATTGAACAACCCACGTAATCTTCTCCGCCTGAAAACGGAGGAAGAAGAATGCAGTTTGTTTTGATTTTACTGGTGATTGCCGGCGGGATGGGCCTCTCCGTCGAGGCGGGACTGCTGGGACCGCTGGGGGGAAAGGTCGGGGATTTGTGGGCGACGTTCAGCATTTTTGGCGTTGGCGCCGCGCTAACGTTTCTGCTGATGCTGTTTTTCAGCCCGCGCAACAGCCCGTCATTTTTCGCACAGCCCGGCTGGCAGCTGCTCGGCGGCGTGCTCGGGCCGGTGTACGTGGTCATCCTGACCGTGGCGACACCCACCATCGGCATCGCCATGACCATGATTGGCATTCTGGCCGGGCAGGTCTTTAAAAGCCTGATCATTGACCATTATGGTCTGCTGGGTTCGCCACACAGGAAGATAAACGCGAAGCGCATTATTGCACTGGTTTTCATCATTGCGGCACTGGTTCTGGTCGCACAGGGGTAACGTATGACACTGATTATGATCCTTCTGGCCGTGTGCGGCGGCGCGACGCTGAGCATTCAGGCCGCCATTAACGGACAGCTCGGCAGCAGCGTGGGCGTTTTTAAAAGCGCGTTTCTGACGTTTTCCGTCGGCGCGCTGGTGACCGCCCTGCTCATTTTCTTCTTTGAACCGAAGCAGGCAGTCACGCTGCTGGACGTGCCAAAATGGCAGCTTCTCGGGGCAATGTTCGGCGTGCCCTATATCGTGATTATGGTACTCGCCGTACAGCGCATCGGCACCGCCGTCGCCACGGTGGCGGTCATCTTTGGCCAGCTCGCCATGAGCATGCTGATTGATCACTTTGGCTGGCTGGGTAATCCCGCCATTTCCTTTTCAACGAGTCGTCTGGGGGCGGTAGTCTGCCTGGGGATTGCGCTTGTCTTTATTTACTCGGGTAGTAAAACCCGTTCTGCCGGGGCATGACATCACACCTTGCGGACACAGCGTAGACACGAAACAGTTCCCTCGCCCCTTTGGGGAGAGGGTTAGGGTGAGGGGGAACATACGGCTGTAGTGGTCATTCCGTTCACTTTATGTTCCTTGCTACTCTGTAACGACATGACCTGTGAACGTGCCAGGGTGGCTCAATCGCCACCACCCTGGCGACCCGGGCTCCCGGCGGTAAATCGCCGCTTCGCGGTCCCTTCGGCTTATTCCTTCCGGCTTATCTGGGACGGGCGGAGGTAACATCCCTGTAAAGCCCGCCCTCTCGGCGCATCCCTGCGCCTCGCCCCGGCCTGCAGGAAACGCCTCAGCGATTTACAGCCGGACCAGGTCATCGCTGCAAAATAATCATGTCATTTAAAAAATCCGAATCGCTTCTGGTTACAAATTGAGTGGGGATCCCTTATCCCTTGGTGAAAAACAGCGTCACCGTGGCGACGGTGACGCCCAGTTTCTTCATCTCGGTTTTATTAAACAGATGGTTCTCATCCTGCAGGTACATCCAGTCGTCAAAGTTCAGTAGCCAGGTGCTGCCGTTGGCCTTCACGCTCATGCTGTAATGCCAGTTGAACGCGTTGCCTGCGGCCTGCCCCGTCGCTACCCCTTCGATATCCCCCGCCGTGCCCTCATAGCGATCGGTCCCCAGGCGCCGGATATGCCAGACCCGCTGCTGCTTCTCACCGTCGTCGTAAACAAAATGTTCGTTGAGCGTCAGCGTATCGCCGATAACGTCTCCGGCAATCTCCACGTGAAAACGTCGGATCTGCTTGCCGCTGCGATCCTGCACCATCCCCCACGCTTCGGTTTTTCCCTGGAAGTAATGGAAAATATCAAGCCGCGGCTGCTGCTGGCGGTATTCGGTCACCTCTGTGCTACAGCCCGCCAGCAGCATCGTTAATGCCAGCACCATCATCAGAAAACGTTTCATTTTTGGCCTCCGATTAACTGCTGACGCAGCTCAGGATATTGCGTACGGGGAGCCAGCCAGATGGCCAGAAAGCGGGTACTGAACGCTTCTGACTGGCGTGGTCCCAGGGGAATAAAGGTTTTCTGAAGGGCCGGATCGCGGTACCAGAACTGCCCCTGCTGGTCATCAAGGACAAACGCCAGCTGTGAGCCCGGTCGAACATCCGGCCACAGCGTCCGGAGCATCCGCAGCCAGGCTTCGCTTTGCGGTTCCTGCGCCAGGATCCCCTGCGCCTGCCACTGGTCGCGGGTCGCCTCGACCAGCTCATCGCGATCGATGTCGCGCGCATAGGTAATTATCAGCGCCTGATCCTGGTTCTCCCGACCGTAACGCCCGTCCGGCGTGCGCAGCTGGGAGGTATAGACGGTGAACGGCCCCCAGGTAAGCGTGGCATCGCCCACCTTACGCCACGCCAGCCAGTCGGCGGCCTGGGCCGCGGGCATGGCGATGAGCCAAAGCAGCAAAATCGCAGCTCTCATTTTTGTCTCCCCATCAGCAGGTGGAAAAACAGCATCAGCACCAGCCAACCCGGCGCCATCCAGCTGACGACGATAAAGGTCGGTTCCAGAAATGTGATGGCACCCAGCCGCTCGCCAATCAGGTACGCCACCGGGCCTCCTACGGCCGCCAGCAGTGTCAGCAGCCAGCCGGGCAACGTGGTGGTGCGCGTAAGCTGCGTCCAGACGGTGGCAAACATCAGCCACAGTGCCACCATCCATAGCGGCATCAGAGACTCGCCCGTGAAGGCTATCAGTCCCGTCATCGCCCAGAGCGTATCCAGCAAACTGCCCGCCGCGGCCAGCCCAATGGCGTAAAAACGGTATACAGACGGCAAAAGCAGGCATGCCAGGATCGCCAGCGCGAGCCAGACAGTCAGGCCTTGTTCGCGAAAGAGCACCACCAGCGCCCAGTAAAGATCGAACGCGACGGCCAGCAGAAAGACCTGAAGATATCGTTTCATACTCGCTCGGCGGTCAGCTGCACCACGCTGATGGTGCGGGCGTTAAACCCGGCTTCGCAGTAGCCAAAGTAGTACAGCCACATGCGGCGAAACCGCTCGTCAAAGCCGAGCTTTTCAATCTCCTGCCAGGCGTGGACAAAGCGCTGCCGCCAGTGGGCCAGCGTGCGGGCGTAGTCGGGACCCATGTCGAACAGATTGCGCACCACGAAATCGGTGTGGCGCGTCATCAACTCGTTCATCGCCGTAATGCTCGGCAGGAAGCCGCCGGGGAAAATATAGCGCTGGATAAAATCGACGCTTTTGCTGTAGTCGCGATAGCGCTGATCCTGAATAGTGATGGCCTGAATTGCCATGCGTCCTCCGGGGCGCAGCCGAGCCTGGCAGGTACGGAAGAACGTGGGCAGATAGCGCTGCCCGACGGCTTCGATCATCTCTATCGAGACCAGCTTGTCGTACTGTCCGGTGAGGTCGCGATAGTCGCAGAGCAGCACCTCGACCCGATCCTGCAGTCCGGCGCGGGCGATCCGCTCGGTCGCCCAGACGTATTGCTCCTGCGATAACGTGGTGGTGGTCACCCGACAGCCATAATGACGGGCCGCGTATTCCGCCATCGCGCCCCAGCCGGTGCCAATTTCCAGCAGATGGTCACCCGGGTTTAGCGCCAGCTGTTCACACAGGCGCGCCATTTTGGCCTGCTGAGCCGCAGTGAGATCCTGCTCGTCAGCGGTAAACAGCGCGCTGGAATAGAGCAGCTCCTTATCCAGAAAATGGGCATAGAAGGTGTTACCCAGATCGTAATGGGCGGCAATATTTTCACGCGCCTGCGCGCGGGAGTTTCGTCGCGTCCAGTGGCGTAGCCGCTCCAGCGGCCTGCCGAACAGACGGAACCCGTTTTCGAGACGACCAAGCACCTCGCCGTTGAGCGCCAGAAGTTCCAGTAGTGGCGTGAGGTGCGCGGTTTCCCATTCGCCGTCCATCCAGGCTTCTGCCGCGGCAAGGCTCCCGCCCGTTAAGACGCGCCAGTAAACGCCGGGCGTAAGGATCTGCACGTCGGCATGCAGCGCGGAGGATGTCTCGCCAAAATGAAAGGTCTGTGCCCCTTCACGCAGCGTGAGCGAGCCGCCGCGAATGCCGCTTAACAGACGAAAAAGCAGCCAGCGCGCAAGGCGCACGTTGCGCGGGATATCGGGTTCTAACGCAAAGACGGGATCGGTCATGAGCGTTCACTCCTGCTGACGGGATGGTTATACAGCGGCACGCGCTTGAGCCACAGGCGCAGCGCCTGCCAGTAAATGGCGAAAACGGTTTTCAGGGTCATAAGCGGGATACGCAGGAGCAGCGAACGCAGCGCGGGGCGCGTCAGAGGCTCCCGGCGCAGCGCAAGCGTGGCGTCGAACACCTTCGCCTCCTGATGATTTTCAATGTGCATATGCAGCGTGTTATCCGGGTCGTTGAAGCGCCAGTGGTAGATCATGTCCATCGGGTTGAAGGGAGAAACGTGAAACGCTTTTTCCGTGGGCTGGGCATGTTGCCCGTCGACCGCGTAATAATGACGCTCGTTCCACGGCGTGTTGCGG
This sequence comes from Enterobacter sp. SES19, assembly GCF_011765665.1. Taxonomy (NCBI): domain Bacteria; kingdom Pseudomonadati; phylum Pseudomonadota; class Gammaproteobacteria; order Enterobacterales; family Enterobacteriaceae; genus Enterobacter; species Enterobacter sp. SES19. The sequence goes on along the minus strand of NZ_CP050320.1, from coordinate 2,272,151 downwards.
ACCTCCGCCAGCACCCAGCGCAGGGTACCCTTCCCGTCATAGCAGTAGTAAAAGTTGACCGGATTAAAATGGAACCCGAAATAGCGCAACTGCGTCAGGAGCATGACCCGCCCATCCGGACGTTCCCCGGTCAGGCTCTCCAGCCTGCTCAGCACGTTCTCTTTAAGCGGCGTGCCGAGCGGATAGTCCGCGTCATGGAATGAGGCGGCAGCAAAGCCATTGCGCCGCACGCCGACGGACGTCAGCAGCGGCAGTTCATCGAGATCCAGCCAGGCCATAAACACGCTGTAGCGAAACTCATGGGTTTTCGGCTGCAGGCGGCGGTGGCGTAATACGCCGTGGTAAAGGCAGCTGTTCATCTCAGTTCCCCTCCCCGGCCGCTATCGCATTGACCACGTCCAGCGCGCTGCGCACCCCGTCCTCATGAAAACCGTTGTACCAGTAGGCTCCGCAGAACCAGCTCCGCCGGTGGCCGTTGATCTCGCCGCGCCGCGCCTGCGCCTGCCAGCTTTGCGGGTTAAACAGTGGATGTTCATAAACGAAGCGTTGCAGAACGAAGCGTTCATCCACCGGTGCGTCCGGGTTCAGGGTGACGCAGAACAGCGGGCTGCCCGCAGGCAGCCCCTGCAGGATGTTCATGTTGTAGGTGACGCAGGCGCTGGCCTGCGCCTGCTCGCTCAGGCGGTAGTTCCAGCTGGCCCAGGCGCGCGGCCGCACCGGCAGCCAGCGCGGGTCGCTGTGCAACACAACCTCGTTGCGCTGCCAGCCGATATCGCCCAGCACTTCGCGCTCGGCGGGCGTCGGGTCATCAAGCATCGCCAGAGCACTGGCGGAGTGGCAGGCAAAGATCACCTGGTCGAAGGTATGGCTGGCGTCGTCGAGCTGGAGGGTGACGCCATCCGCATGGCGTTTCACACGCTGCACCGGCGCGTTCAGGTGCAGCGTCAGCCGGTCGCCCAGCTTATCCAGCATGGCGCGGATATACTCCCGCGAGCCGCCCGGCACTACGTACCACTGCGGACGATGGGTGATATCCAGCAGGCCGTGGTGGTGAAAGAAACGCAGGAAGAGCGGCAGCGGGAAACGCGTCATCTCCTGCAGCGACGATGACCAGATGGCGGCCCCCATCGGCAGAATGTAGTGTCGCGCAAAAAACGGCGTGAAGCCGTGCTGCTGCAAAAACGTCTGCAGCGTGGCGTTCGGGTCCACCTCCCCGTCCAGCGCCGCTTTCGCCAGGCGATTAAAGCGAACGATCTCGCCCAGCAGCCGCCAGAATGCCGGATTCACCAGGTTTCGACGCTGGGCAAACAGCGATGTCAGGGTGTGTCCGTTGTACTCAAACCCCGTAGCGGGATTGTGCACCGAAAAGCTCATCTGCGTTTTTTGCCCGCTGATGCCCAGCTCGCTGAGCAGACCCATAAAACGCGGATAGGTGCGATCGTTATAGACGATAAACCCGGTATCGATCGCGTATGTGCCCTGTGGCGTTGTCACGTCAACCGTTGCGGTATGGCCGCCCGGCGTGGCGCCTGCTTCAAACAGGGTCACCTGATGGTGCCCGGCCAGCCGCCAGGCGCAGGTCAGCCCGGCAATGCCGCTGCCGATAATCGCAATGTTCATGAACGCACCATCCTGCGCAGCAGCGCGCGCTGAAGAAACGCAGGCAGCCCGGAGAGCAGCCGCAAAATGAAGCCAAACCCGTCAGGAAACGCAATATGCATTTTCCCAGCCGCCAGTCCGATACGGATCGCCTTGACCGCCTCGTCGACGGTCACCCTGCCCGGCATGGCAAAATCGTTTTTTTGCGTCAGGGGCGTATCGACAAAGCCCGGAGAGACAACCGTGACGGCAATCCCTTTTGGCTCCCAGTCCAGGCGCAGACTCTCGGCAAACCAGCTCAACGCCGCTTTGGACGCGCCGTAGGCCTCTGCCCGTGGGAAAGGCAGCCAGTGGGCCATCGAGCTCACCAGCACCACGCGATTACCTGCCACCAGCTGCGGCTGGAGCGCTTCAAGGCAGTTCACCGGGCCGAGGAAATTGGTTGCCATCACCCGCTCCACCAGCGCCGCATCCACTACTCCACCGTCGAGGTATTCGCAGGTACCGGCGCAGAGAATAATCAGGTCGGCGTAGCTGCCGGTCAGCGCCTGGCGACAGGCGTCCCTGTCCGTCATATCGAACAGGCGAACGGTGAGATTAGGACAGGTCTGATGCAGCGCTTCCAGACGCGCCGGATCTCGCCCGCAGGCAATCACATGGTAGCCGTCAGCGGAAAAGGATTTTGCCAGCCCGGCGCCAATCCCCGAGCTTGCGCCGGTAATCAGCACCGTCTTCATGATTTGACCCTCCGCTTCACGCCGCGAACCGCCCAGCCAAGCAGAGGAAGATGTTCGTAGATCATCTCTCCCGCATCGTAGTAGTCGCGCTGGTGCGTGATGAGATCGTTTTCCGTCTGCACCACTGAACATCCGGGCAGGTCGAGCGGTTCGCCTCCGGCAATGCGCGGGTGCGACCAGTGCATCACCCAGGTGACAACAAACCGGTTCCCGCTGCACAGCGGCGCATCGATAGAAAAACGGCAGTTCTCGACGTTGGCCAGCAGATGGGTGAAATAGCGCTGAAGCGCAAAAATACCGTTGTGCTCACCAAACGGATCGATAAGCGTGGCATTCGAATGATAAAGCCCCGCCAGCGCGGACGGCGGCTGGCTATCCAGTGCGGCGTAGTAATCGACAAACCGACTCACGACAGAGGGCAAAGTGCTCATGGGTCACATCCTGGCTGTAAACAACGTGGCGTAATCGCATAATTAAAACTTACACAATTAACGTTATTTGTCCAAGTTTGTGCAGATTTATTTTTTATTACCTATCAATATCAACAACTTGATAACTCAATCGTTTGACGGTTTTGTAGGCCGGGTAAGGCGTAGCCGCCACCCGGCTTTCACTTTCAGGATATCCTTAAGGCAAATTCGTCGGTCTTCTTCCAGGCTTATCCTTTTTATTCAAAAGGATGCCCGTATGAAACGTTTCTTCCTCTCCCTTTTCTCAAGCCCGGAATCCTTACTGCAGGTGATGAGCCAGCAGGAAATCATTGAAGCCGTGGAAGATGGCGATCGCATCATTATCGACCAGGACGGGAACGCCTCGGTGAACTACAAGAGCAACGAGGTGAGGCAGGATTTTCTGCGTCACGTCAACACGCTGAAGAGGGCCTGATATGGGAACGGCGATATTTATGGTGCTGATGGTCTGCGGGTACTGGTACACAAGCCGCGACCTGTCGACCCGCTTTAAAATCAAGCGTTCCTTCGGCTGGGATGTCTATTTTCTCGTTGCGCTTTACGGCTGTATTTTCGTTCTGCAGGGCGTGATTGCCACGGGGCTGCTCTGGCTGCTGCTGCTCGCCCTTTCCGCCGCCAACAACGCTTTTCACTTTGCCTCCCCGAAATACACCGACTGGCAAATCGACTTTATGAACTGGAGCTTTTTAGGCATTCAGGCGCCGGTGATCGTAATGCTGGCGTTTGCCATCCTGTTTTGCCTCTACCGCTCTAACTGGGCGGGCAGCGCCAGGCTGGACGGCGAGAGTCGGAAAAAGCTCTACAAACGGCTTGCGCAGGCGAGCGGGATCGAACAGCTGCTGTACCAGTGTATGGAGCAAGGCGAGCTGGCGCAGGTCACGCTGCGCTCGAGGCGGATTTACGTGGGTATGATCCACACCGCGACGCTGGAATATGAAAAAACGGCCAACATCGTGCTGATCCCAATGTTGAGCGGGTACAGAGACGCGAAGACGATGAACTTCCGCATCGAGAATAATTACAGCCGGTGGTATGCGGAGCATGACATTACGCTCGACTCGGAACCCCGCAGCGCCATGTCATTCCGCAAAGTGATTTTACTCAATCAAATTGAGAGCATCTCGCTGTTCGATCCCGCCAGCGCCAGCGCGCTGTCGCTGGCACAGCATGACTCGCTTTCTAAAGAGGCATCCCCATAATCCTGAGTATGCTCTGCTGTGAGGCGGTTTCGAAAAGGACGTTCTTAACGCAGAGCATGCCCTGCTTCTGGTAGAACCGGTACGCTCCCGCGTTCTGCTCAAGCACCTCCAGCCAGAGATAGTCTTTCCCCCTGCTCCGGGCCATGTCTGTGATGTTGTTGAACATCACCTGACCATAGTTCTTGCCGGTTGCGGCGGGATCAAGGTAGAGCTTATTGAGGAGAACACCCTTCTTGTCCGTTTCTGGAAGAATGGCTTCCCAGGTCACTTTCATGAATCCCACTGGCCGATCGGTCTCTGCAACATACCAGGAAACAGCGTTATCTTTCAGGCTCTGTTCAACTACAGAACGCGCGTACTCTCCGTGCAGAAAATCCTTCATCTCTGCCTCTGACACCCACAGATGCTGAAAATGGGCGGGATAGATGCGATATCCCAGCTCGCTTAACAGCGTTGAATCGGCCCCGGTGGCCTGTCGAATTCGAAGAGACATGGAGGGTATCCTTACTAACCGCTTTAGGTGTGATGCCGTGCGAAACGAGAAAGACAAAAACAGTTACATTCTTGCCGCATATATTATTGCGGTGAACGACGTTAAGTACAGCCCGCGTGTTATGGATCTCGCCCGACACACCAAAACGGGTGGGTGAAAACCCTCACCAGATCGCGCTAGTCTGCCAGTGTTGAATGGATGACTAGGACTAGCGATTAGAACGTATGGAAATTATTTTGATGCGGCATGGAGAACCCCATTATAGGGGGGCGCCAAGGGTCTCGTGCAGGGAAATGACCGAATGGATCGACAGCTATAACCTCTCTTCGACGGGCAGCGACAGGCCGCCTGAAAGGGCTCAAATTCAGGCGTACCGCGCGCTCACGTTTCTCAGCAGCCCTCTCCCGCGAGCCCTTTCATCGTTGAAAACGCTGGGGTGTGAACCGGGCTTAATTGATGAGGTTTTTCGGGAAGCAGAGCTGCCGGTGTTCCGTATTCCAGGGTTACGACTATCGCCTTTTTACTGGGCAGCGCTGTTTCGCGTTCTTTGGCTCTGCGGCCTGTCTGGCGAGGCAGAGTGCGTGAGCGTCGCAAAAGAACGTGCCGTTAAGGCGGCAGAAATCCTGGTGAATGTCGCGAAGGACTCTGACGGCCCCGTCTTGCTCATGGGGCACGGAATGATCAATCGGTTTATTGCGAAGGAACTGATCGCATCAGGCTGGAAAGAACAGACTTCCCCGGGTACCGGTTACTGGGGAGCGGGGGTTTACAGCCTTGCGTAAGGGCACATACTGACACCGAGGATTTTTTCATCCTCGGTGCCTGGGTCATAGCGTCTGGCCAAGAATAACGCGATCGAACAGACGGTCTCCCAGCCAGAGACGCATGCGGATGAGCATCTTTGCATACTTGCCGGCTGCATAGCGTGTATGCGGATGAGGGCTTTTAACGGCGCGGGCAACCACGTCCGCAATCACCTTCGGGTCGCTGCCTCTGCCATTCCCATATGCATTTTTGACCGATTTAGCCACCTTCTCCACGAGGCGAGCGTAAGGGCCATTTGCTCAACGTTTAACTATATTGCCGCTGACCACATCACCAAAGCCTGTCTCGATTAAACCCGGTTCAACAATCACAACCTTAATGCCAAATTCAGCCACTTCAAGACGCAGACAGTCAGACCATCCCTCAAGCGCATGTTTCGTTGCGTGATACCAGGCTCCCAGAAGGGTGTAAATCTTACCCCCCATAGAGGTGATATTAATAATGTAACCGCTGCGTCTGGCACGCATGGCCGGGATCAGCAGTTGCGTAAGGCGGGCCGCACCAAACACGTTAACTTCAAACTGATAGCGAGCTTCTTCAATACCGATCTCTTCTACCGGTCCATAGAGCCCAAAACCCGCGTTGTTGACCAGTACGTCAACCCCACCTGTCTGCGACATGATGGTATTCACTGCAGCCAAAATGTCTTCATCACGTGAGATATCCATCCGCAGAGGGTACGCGCCAAGCTGGGCGAGATCGTGCATTTTCTCAACGCTACGGGCAGCAGCGTAAACCTGATAGCCATCCTGAATGAGACGACGGGCGATGGCTTTGCCCATACCTGACGATGCACCGGTGACCAGCGCAGTTTTTTTGTCCTGAGTAAACATAGATACCTCGGTGAGTAGACTGTGGCTAGTTTGCTCTCCTTCGACCTCATGTTAACTAGCGTATCGCGCCATGTGACTCGCAAACTGCGCCATCAGAGCGATACATACGCACGTGTTTACTCAAGACGCATGGCTGTCCTGGCCGCTTCAGGAGTCTGGCCCGTCCAGGTCATAAATGCGCGATAGAATGAGTTAGGATCTTCGAAACCCAGCAAAAACGCGATCTCATACCCGGAAAGACGCGTATTGCGAAGATAATGGCGGGCCAGGTGTTCACGACACGCGTTGACAAGGTTGCGAAAGTTTTCCCCTTCCTGCTCAAGCCTGCGCTGCAGCGTGCGTTTGCTCATTCCCAGACGCTCCGCCGCTTTTTCAATAGTCGCTTCGTTACCGGGAATAAGCTCCAGGAGTACCGCTCGTACACGATCGGCGGTTGAAGCCCGTTCATTTAACTGACCGAGACGACGCTGCAGTTCCGGTTCAAACACCTGCCACATCCCCTCATTGACCGTTAAAAAGGGTCGAAGCGCATCGGCTGCGGAAAAGCTGATGGCGGGCTGTTCTCCGTATTGCACGTCAGTACCAAAGAAACGCGAAAAGTGGCTGTTCTGAACCGATGACGGTAGCGCAGAAACGCAGATCCGTAAGGGGTTAACCGGCTCGCGAGTTCCCAGACGCAGAAGCTTGAGCAGGAAGCCCAGCTCTGCCACCTGGAGAAACGGCGGAATAGTTGTCGCAAAAAGCCAACACGGTGAGACGGTAAGGTTGCCGTTTTGGTCGACCGTTGTCTCCAGAACCATGGGAGCAATAAGCTGTTTATATCTGGCCAGACGCTGGACAGCCTGCATCATATTGCTGCTACACAGTGCGGCAAAAAGGGGCGGATCAAACACATCCGCAGAGATCAACTCAATGAGCGGGACGGGAAAGGCAGGATCGTTCGTTTCAGCCTCCAGCGCGTTCCAGAAGCGAATGTATTCACTCGTATCGAGTCCGCGCGCTTTTTGCAAAAAGAGATCGTCAGGTAATCCTGCCCTGCGTAGAATGCGTTCTGGCTCAAGCCCCGCGTCTTTCAGCAGCGTTTTCCAGCTTATATCGAGAGCGAAAGTACGGTTAGAAGCCATTTACTCATTCCCGGTTGAAGGTTATGCAACGCTTAGCGTTATTGTTCATCGACGGATGAACGGGCGCTATGCAGTATGGTTGGCTGGCAGGTCACCGGGAAATTCAGTGAGTTAGCAATAAAGCAGAGCTCATGCGCGCGGTGATGAAGTGCCACAGCGCGATCGATATCATCCCCTGGGCGAAGCGTGATTTGAGGCTTCAGGACAATAGAGGTGAAACACCCCTTTTCTCCTTCGCGCATCGTTCCTTCCGCCCGGTCAATATAGGTATAAACGCTTATCCCCGCTTCCGCGCAAAGATGCAAATACCATAATTTGTGACAGGCAGAGGCTGACGCGACAAGAAGATCTTCAGGATTCCAGCATGATGCATCCCCCAGAAATGCAGGGTCTGATGAACCTGAAATCGGAGATTTATCACCCGCCGTGATGTCATAAAGACGATCGTAGGCTTTATAGGATTCCGTCCCCCGACCTTTGTTCCCTTTCCACTCGACCTTAACCTGATAATGATGCTCACGATGGCTCATCTTGATGCTCCCGATAATGATATCCGATGGATTTTGCTGGCGATGTTTGTTCGCAATCACCTGTCTCGACGTAAGCTATCAGATGGTATACCATTATTCCATCTTTTCAGGAGAAACAGTATGCAACTTAACGCCCTTTCGACCCCGGACGTGCTCGCCAGTGAATTAAGAAAGATGATAAACAGCGGTCGTCTGCGTGATGGAGAGAGGCTTGTTGAAAGGGATCTTGCCAGTCATTTTTCTGTCAGCCGAATCCCAATGAGAGAAGCAATCAGGCAGCTTGAACGCGATGGGCTGGTGGAAATTTTCAGGAACCGCGGCGCTGTTGTCAGAACGCTTTCTGTTGATGATCTGGATGAGATTTACTCCCTGCGTGCCTTACTGGAAGGGGAAGCCGTCTTTCAAAGCGTGAAAAACCTGAGCTCTGATACGCTGGCGAGGGCCGAACTGACGCATACGCTTCTCGCCAGAACGACTGAATTTGACATGCAGGGCACACTTAACCGGGAGTACCACGATCTTGTCTACAGTGGGTGCAAAAACCAACGCCTGCTGAGGCTGATTAATGATACCCGCAATCAGATAGAGCGGTATGAATACCTTCAGCGAAAGCTCCTTTCAGCAACACCGGTTTTTCAGGATGACCATGCAGGTATCCTTACAGCCTGCAGGGAACGGGATGCCGGGAATGCACGAGCTGAAGTCGTGCGACATATTCTTAGTGCCGGAGAAATGCTTAAAACGTTTATCAGCCGTCGCGACGAGGGTTAAGGGGAAATCCCGTTAACCCGGCTAATGCCCGCTTCAACGGAGTGATGACATCATCCGTCTCCATGCCCATTTGCGCATGAATAATGGCACCGTCAATGAGCAGCATGATTTCATTGACGACGCGCTCATCCGCGATCTTCGTCAGCGACGCAATAATATTCTTTGTTTCGATTTTATGATCGCGGCATATCTCTTTTATTTCGCTTTCAATATCTTCCGATTTTGCCTCAGCGCTGGCATTAATAAATGCGCAGCCGTGGAACTCAGGCGAAATAAACCATTCGTAAAGCGTTGCCGATATCGCATCAGAAGGTATTTCACCTTCATCAAGATGTCGACGCAGCGTGGATTCAAACCAGCCAATCCATATTTCATGCCGATAGTGCAAATAGGCGAGAATAAGTAAACTTTTACTCGGAAAATGGCGATAAAACGTCACCTTCGTCACTTTAGCCTCTTTAATAAGCGTATCCACGCCCGTCGCCCTGAAGCCTGTAGAATAAAACAGATCGTGCGCCGTAAGTAATATCTTATCTCTGACGCTGATTTTGGTATCGTTGCCTGCGGATTCTGTTTTCACTTTTGGGTAGCCTCAAAACGGATGTTGACAGCGTTATTTTACAGGCATAGATTACCGCATGTAGACAGACCTGTCTACATTATATAACACTGAGGTAATCGCCATGAACACACGTCCTCCTTTACCGCCCTTCACGCGTGAAAGCGCCATCGAAAAAGTCAGACTGGCAGAAGATGGCTGGAACAGCCGCGACCCGGCGAAGGTCGCGCTGGCCTATACGCTGGATACCCAATGGCGCAACCGCGCGGAGTTCGCCACTAACCGTGAAGAAGCCCGGGCGTTTCTGGAGCGGAAATGGAAAAAAGAGCTGGACTATCGTCTGATTAAAGAGCTCTGGGCATTTACGGATAACCGCATCGCGGTGCGCTATGCCTATGAATGGCATGATGATTCCGGCAACTGGTTCCGCTCTTACGGCAATGAAAACTGGGAGTTTGAGCCGGACGGGTTGATGAAGCGACGCTTTGCCTGCGTAAACGATATGCCGATAAAAGAATCCGAGCGGCTGTTCCATTGGCCGCTGGGCAGACGCCCGGACGATCACCCTTCGCTGAGCGATCTTGGCTTATAGGATTTTCGCATCACTCCGGGCCGTCCCGGAGTGGTGAATTTACAATGCGCCCAGCTGTTTCATCAGCGTCAGGTTGTCCTCAATATGCCAGTTAGCCGCAATCTTGCCGTCAGCGATCTCATAAATATCCGTGGCGATAAAATCTATTTTCTGCCCCTTTCCCTTCAGCTTGCCAAATGTCCCGGTGAAGGTGCCGTGAAAATGTAAATGCGAGACCACGCGATTGCCTGAAATAATCATTTGCTCAACGTCGCAGCGTAAATCAGGCACGGCTGTACGAAACGCACGGGAGGCTAAAATAGCGCCTTCGGGACCTTGCTTACGACCTTCCGGAGGCGTTTTATCGATGAAATTCACCGCCAGCGCATCACGCGCCAGGGACTCTTCTCCCGTATTCCAGAACGTTGCATATTCTCTGGCAACGGCTTCATTCGCCCTTAATTGCGCCTGGGGCAGGCTCTTATCAACAATAAGCTGTTTCGGTGGAAGCCATTCCAGCTGCGCCGAAAATGCGGTGCCGGACAGACCGGCAAGAATAAGCATCGCCACAGCTGGACGAAAACACGTCGTATATTTCATGATATTTCTCAATAGAGTATTACATTACCCGCAGTCGATTTCCTGCGGTTCAAATCCGCGAGGGTCAGTTAATTAACGCCCCGCCCTCAATATCAATGATCGACCCCGTGACAAAGGGATTATCAATGGCGAAAAGATACCCTTGCGCGATGTCCTCCGCCCTTCCCCAGGCTTTGGCTGGCAGGGTTTCTGCCGCACCGGCGAGCATTTTTTCCCGCGCGGCGGAGTCCATGCCCGCGTACGCTTCCGTGTCGGTCAGCCCCGGACTCACGACGTTGACGCGCAGCGGTGAAAGCTCTTTCGCCAGCGCTTTTGTCGCGGCCTCAATCGCGGCATTCATCGTCGTTTTAACAATGGCGCCCGCCACGGTGCGACGCGCCACGAACCCGCTGGTGAACGTCAGCGTACCGCGGGGAGCGATGTTCCCGCTGAGATAGCGGGCGACATTGATGCTTCCCCAGAATTTTGTATCAAAGGCCAGCCTTGCAGCGCGGAGATCAAGCCCGGAAAGAAGCCCTCCCGGAGCCTGTGAACCTGCGGTAACGACGATATTATTGACCTCACCCAGCGTTTCACCGAGCGCGACAAGCTCTGCCTCACGGCTGATATCCAGCACGAGGGTGTGAACAGAGGCGGCGTGGGTGCTCAGCCGTTGCCGCGCAGCGTTCAGCTTCGCGCCGTCGCGGCCCGCAAGAATAATTTCCTCGCCTCGCCCGGCAAGCAGGCTGCCCACGGCGAAACCGATGCCGGACGCGCCGCCGATAATTAAGGTTTTACGGGTCATAACGTTTCCTCCTGCAGGATGTAAATGGGGTAATCGGTATAGCCCGTCGCGGTGCCGCCAAACAGCGTGGCGGGGTCGCGCACCTGGGCCAGAGGCAGCTGGTGCGCCAGCCGGTGCGGTAAATCCGGGTTGGCAATAAACGGTCGTCCGAAGGCAATCAAATCGGCATAGCCGGCAGCAAGGATCTTTTCCGCTTTTTCAAGGTCATAGTTACCCGCAACGATAAGGGTTCCGCTAAACGTCTCGCGAAGCGATCGACGGAACTGTTCAGGTACCTGCGGCGCATCGTCCCAATCGGCTTCCGCCAGGTGGATGAAAGCAATGCCTTTTTGCTCACACCAGGCCGCGAGCGCGAGTATGGCTTCCGTCACCTGCGGATCGTTCATCCCGCGCTGGGTAATAAACGGGGAAAGGCGAATGCCCGTACGCTCGCGGCCAATGGCCTCAGCAATGGCGCTTAACACCTCCTGAGCAAAGCGGATCCGGTTCGCCAGCGTGCCGCCGTACTCATCCGTGCGTTTATTGGATGTCTGACGCAGAAACTGGTCGATCAGATAGCCGTTTCCGCCGTGGATCTCCACGCCATCAAACCCGGCCTGGACGGCATTCAGTGCCGCCTGACGATAGTCCGCAACGATGCTGTGAATCTCCTTGCGCGAGAGCGTTCTCGGCTGCGGGCAGTCAACCATCTGGCCTTCCCCCTGTTCATTCACCACCCACACCTGCGCGTCCGGCGCCAGTGCTGACGGCGCAACGGGCTGACCATCCTGATGAAAACGGGCGTGCGACATTCGCCCCACGTGCCAGAGCTGAGAGAAAATAACCCCGCCCGCCTGATGCACGGCACCCGTCGTGAGCTGCCATCCTGAAACCTGCTCCGGCGAATGGATGCCGGGTGTCCATGAGTATCCCTGGCCCTGAGGCGAGATCTGCGTGGCTTCCGTGATGATTAATCCGGCGCCGGCCCGCTGCCGGTAATACTCTTCCATCAGCGGGGAGGGAATATTGCCCGGTTGAAGGGAGCGTGCGCGGGTCATCGGCGCCATGACGATACGGTTTTTCAGGTCTTGCTGCCCCAGCCTGTAGCGTTCAAAAAGTGAGGTACGTTGCATGTTTTCATCCCTTATGGTTTGGACGAAATCACTTTACAGACGGCATCTTGTTTTGATAATTACGCTAAAAGCAGATGCACTTTTCGGAAAACATGAATAATGGGCAAACTCGAAGACATGGCATTACTGGTTGAAGTGGCCGAGGCTGGCGGTCTTTCTGCCGCAGGACGACGCCTGTCGCTTTCCCCCGCCACCATGACGGCCAGGCTGAAGGCGATTGAGGAGCGTTACCAGACCCGTCTGTTTCACCGCTCAACGCGGTCCATCACGCTGACCCGCGCCGGGGAAGAGTTTTACCATGCCGCGCTTCGCGTGCTGGAGGAGATGCATCACGCCGAGTCGTTACTGACGCAAAAAGAAGGCGTGCTCAGCGGCAACATTCGCCTTTCTGCCCCCTCGGACTTTGGCAGACAGTATCTTAGCCCCGCCGTCGTGGAATTCTCCCGACGCCATCCTGACGTTAAATTTTTCATCTCGTTAAAAGAACACGTTGAGGACCTGGTCGCTAACCGGCTGGATATGAGCGTGCGTTTCGGCAACCTGCCGGACAGCAGCCTTGTCGTCAGAAACATCCGCCCGAACCATCGGGTACTGGTCGCCTCCGGGGGGTACCTTAACGAACGCGGCATCCCCGCCACGTTTGCAGATTTGGCTCAGCATCGGTGCCTGGCACTTGAGTCTCAGGGTGTGGTGATGAACGAATGGCGCTTTGAAACCAATGGCGAAGAAAGCATTGTACGCGTAGAGCCTGCCATGGTGTGCGACGACGGAGCATTGCTTCGCCAGTGGGCGCTCAGCGGGGCTGGCATCGCGGGGAAATCGTGGTGGGATGTAAAAGACGATGTTGATACAGGCAGACTCACGGTACTGTTTGCCGACAGCTTCACCGGTTTTAGTCGGTACGATCGCAAAGATGTCGGGCTGCAGTTTGTTTACCCGCAGCGCAAGCTGCAGCCGCTTCAGGTCACGGCGTTTAGCCAGTTTTTTCTCGACTGGCTAAAAAAACAATAACGCAATAAACAGTGATACACTCGCCCGATATAACTCATTATCCCGTCCTAACGGCTTATGACTACAAATATTGCTTTTTTCGACTTCGATGGAACGATAACGTTTTCCGACACCTTCACCCCGTTTATTTATCGCTCTGTTGATGAAAAAACGCTACGGCGTGGAAAGCTGCGCCTTCTTCCCTACATCCTCGCCTATAAAATCGGTGCGTTGTCGGGGTCGGTTTTACGAAAAAAAGTGGTAAGAATAGCGTTAGCTGGCAAATCAGAAGCTGAATTAAAAAAGGCCGGGCTTTTCTACAGTAAAACCGAAATTCCTGCCCTGTTGCGGGAGGATGCCATGAAGAAAATCAGCTGGCATAAGTCTCAAGGGGATACGGTGGTAGTGGTCTCAGCCTCGCTTGATTTATACCTTAAGCCGTGGTGCGAGCAGAATGGTCTGGAACTCTTATGCAGTGAAGTGGCATTTTCAGGTGGAAAAGCAACCGGAAAATACAAAAAGGGTGATTGCAGCGCCCGCTTAAAAAAAACGAAGATCATTGATCATTATGATTTATCTTCCTACAACGTCATCTATGCCTATGGCGATACGAAGGAAGATTTGGACATGCTCTCGCTTGCCTCGAAAAAATTTTATCAGTGGAAAGAGATGGCCTGACCCCGCCATGACATATTAATAAAACATCAAAATAAGAGATAGCGCGCATTTCGGTGACAACCTCAGGACTACTCTGGGAGCGGTTTTCAGGAGGTACAAAACATGAAAAAGCTTCTGATATGTTGTTTGTTTGGTAATACCGCAAACTCTCTCGCCAAAAAGATGCAGTCTCTGGCAGAACGTGAAGGCTATCCGCTGATGATTAGCGCTGTTGGGCTGGATAACTTCGCCAGTGTCGCTCCCGCTTTCGATGGTTTCCTCGTCGCACCGCACATTCAGTACAAACTTGATGAGATAAAAGAGACGGTGGGTAATACGCGTTCAATCGCCATTATTGAGAGCCTGCCCTATGCGTCCCTGGACGCGAAGAGGGTGTTGAATTTCGTGAAGGAACAGATGCCTGAACTGGCTGCGTGATAGATAAGGCCGCATCGGTTTTGCGGCCTCCGCTCAAAACTCGTCGATACAAGGTTGACCAACCTTATTAATCGCATTGATTATCCTGGCTCTGAGTTCAATTAACGCCGCTTCTTTCTCTTCCAGCTGCTGCAGCTTGCGGCGCAGGGACGCTTGTTTTTGCTCAGCGGTAAATTTGTCGTCAATCCAGACAGCTAAAACCTCTGAGATTTCGGCTAAGGTAAAACCCAGCATTTTGGCATGCTTGATCATGTTTAAACGCTGTAAATCAACGGCGGAATAGACTTTGTAGTTATTGCTGCGATTAGGTTGCGGGATATTCTCTAATAGCCCTTGCCGCTCATAGTAACGCACCGTCTCTTTCGATAATCCCGTTTTCGCACACAGTTCACCAATTCGCATCGCGCCGCCCTCACCTTGTAAAAATCACGCTTGACCGTGTACCTAAGTGCACGGTTTATCCTGTGCGGCATACATTAGGGAAACGGGATTAAAAATATGAATTCTTTTGATTATACAGGAAAAACAGCGCTGGTTACCGGAGCGTCTTCGGGCATAGGTCGTGATTTTGCCAGGCAGCTCGCGGCCCGCGGCGTGGCCTTGATCCTGATCGCCCGCTCCGAACCAAAGCTGCAGGCGCTTGCCGCAAAGTTAGTCAGAAAGCATGGCGTATCCATCACGATTATTGTGCAGGATTTAGTGAAACCGGAGGCCATTCCCCACATTGTGGAACGGCTTGAAACCTTAAGGCGTTGCCCCGACATTCTGATCAATTGCGCCGGGTTCGCCACCTATGGGCCATTCGAAAAGCTCTCTATCGACAGGCAGCGTGATGAGATAAACGTGAACTGCCTGGCCCCTGTGGAGCTGACGCACGCCATGCTGCCGGGAATGCTCCAGAAAGGCTCGGGGATGATTATTAACGTGGCCTCAACGGCCGCGATGCAGCCGGATCCCTATATGGCGATTTATGGCGCAACTAAAGCCTTCCTGCTCTCGTTTTCGAATGCGCTGTGGGGTGAGTATCGCTCAAAGGGCATCCGCGTTCTGGCGCTTTGCCCCGGCGCAACGGATACGGCCTTTTTTGATGTGGTGAATGCGGAGGAAGCCTCGGTAGGTAAAAGAATGCCCGCAGACAAGGTGGTCGCCCTGGCGCTAAAGGCCGTGGAGAGTAACCGTAGCACCCTGATTACCGGATGCGGTAACTGGCTTCTGGGGCAGCTACACCGGTTCGTGACGCGAAAGCGTCTGGTGCTCATCGTTGAAAAAATATTGCGTCCACGCTCGGCTTAAGCAAAAACGGCTCTGTTCAGTGCAAGGGAGTTGCGCTGAAATCCTCGCTTATCGCAGACAGATAGATGCCATAGTGCGCGAAAAACAGTGATACACTTACCCCACCTGGTTGATCGTCCCGTCTGAAGGGCGCATGATGAATGACGGTAACCAAAGTACGAAATGGTCACTCGTTGTTAATCGTAGCCTGTCACGCTAAGCTTAAATAATGACTAAAAATATGAACCCCCCATCAGCACGTGGTCCACTTGACCACGCTGTCAGAGAGCAAATCGTCGAAGCCGCTTTTGAGCACTTCGGTCACTACGGCTATGAAAAAACCACCGTCGCCGAGCTGGCTAAATCCATCGGTTTTTCTAAGTCCTACATTTATAAGTTTTTCGATTCCAAACAGGCTATCGGCGAGGTGATCTGCGCTAACCGCCTGGAGTTGATCATGGCGGCGGTGCTTTCCGCCATCAAGGATGCGCCGTCAGCAAGCGAAAAATTACGCCGTCTTTTCAAAGCGCTCACCGAAGCGGGAAGCGAGCTGTTTTTCCACGACCGTAAGCTGTACGACATTGCCGCCGTCGCCGCACGCGAGCAGTGGCCGTCGACAGAACGGTATGCAGAAAGCCTGATGAAGCTAATTGAGAGCATCATTATCGAAGGCAGGCAGGCCGGAGAGTTTGAGAGAAAAACGCCGCTGGACGAGGTCACACAGGCTATCCACATGGTGATGTGTCCTTTTATCAATCCCATCCAGCTACAGTACAACCTCGAAATGGCCCCCACCGCGGCGGTGCTTCTCTCTTCACTGATTTTAAGAAGCCTGGCCCCCTAAATTGTGACCATTGACATTTCTGGTCACTAGTCAGAGAATGCGGATACCGTCCTGTTACGTCAAAAAGGTTTCCCATGCTCAGGCTCACTTCAGCCCGCGTTGCCGTTTGTCTCCTGCCGTTTGCCCTGGTGGCATGCGGCGATATTTCCGCGAGTGACGATCCGCGCACAAAGCCACCGCTCGTCAGATCCGCTTCCGTCGAGCTTGCGAACAATACCGCCCGCGCCTTCACGGGCGTTGTGGTCGCAAGAACGCAAAGCGATTTGGGTTTCAGGGTTCAGGGAAAAATCCTTGAGCGACTGGTTGATACGGGGCAGACCGTCAAACAGGGCCAGCCCTTACTGCGCCTGGATCCCGTTGACCTGAAATTACAGGCTCAGGCGCAGCAGCGCGCGGTAGATGCTGCCCAGGCGCGCACGCGAAAAGCCTCCAGCGATGAAGCGCGCTATCGCGGCCTTGTGGCATCCGGCGCCGTATCTGCCTCGGAATATGACCAGATCAAAGCGGCGGCCGATACGGCCAGGGCC
The DNA here is from genome assembly GCF_011765665.1 of Enterobacter sp. SES19. NCBI lineage: Bacteria > Pseudomonadati > Pseudomonadota > Gammaproteobacteria > Enterobacterales > Enterobacteriaceae > Enterobacter > Enterobacter sp. SES19. The sequence continues at coordinate 2,255,216 of NZ_CP050320.1, read as the reverse complement.
GATCTCAGCGCCGCCCGGGCACAGGCCAACGTGGCGCAAAACGCCACGGGCTATGCCGTACTGCTGGCGGATTCAGACGGCGTGGTCATGGAGACGCTCGCCGAGCCGGGTCAGGTCGTCAGTGCCGGACAGGTGGTGATCAGGCTCGCCAGAGCGGGACAACGCGAAGCGCTCGTGCAGCTTCCGGAAACGCTGCGCCCTGCCGTCGGCAGCGAGGCGCAGGCCACCCTTTATGGAAAAGAAGAAAACCCGGTCACCGCAACGCTGCGCCTGCTGTCTGACTCTGCCGATGCCGCGACCCGCACGTATGAAGCCCGCTACGTGCTGGATGGCCTGCTGGCAAACGCGCCGCTGGGGGCGACCGTCACGCTGAACATTCAGGACAATAAAGCGGAAGGTCAGGTCATGCAGGTTCCGCTGGCTTCACTCTATGATGCAGGAAAAGGTCCCGGCGTCTGGCGTATTTCCGCCCAGCCGGCAAAAGTCGCATGGACGCCCGTCAAGGTACTGAGCGTGGGTGAAGATGCGGTGCAGGTCACGGGCGGCGTGAAGCCCGGTGAGAAAATTGTTGCGTTAGGCGCCCATCTTCTGCACGAAGGTGAGGTCGTCAGGCTTGCTAAACAACGCAATGCCGCCCTGACGGAGAACACGCCATGAGCGGAAGCCGCTTCAACCTGTCAGCGCTGGCCGTCCGCGAACGTTCCATCACGCTGTTTCTGATCGTTCTGGTCACCATTGCCGGAATTTACGCCTTCTTTGGGCTCGGACGCGCGGAAGATCCGCCCTTCACGGTAAAGCAAATGACGGTGATAACCGTCTGGCCTGGCGCCACCGCGCAGGAGATCCAGGATCAGGTCGCCGAACCGCTGGAAAAGCGCCTGCAGGAGCTCAAATGGTATGACCGTACCGAAACCTATACCCGTCCCGGCATGGCGTTTATCACGTTGTCATTGCAGGACAAGACCCCGCCTGCCGAAGTGCAGGAGGAGTTCTATCAGGCGCGTAAGAAGCTTGGAGATGAAACTCAACGTCTTCCGGCGGGCGTCATCGGCCCGATGATCAATGACGAATTCTCGGATGTCACCTTTGCCCTATTTGCCCTGAAAGCGAAAGGCGAACCGCAGCGACAGCTGGTACGTGATGCCGAAGGCCTGCGCCAGCAGCTTCTGCACGTTCCCGGCGTGAAGAAAGTGAACATTATCGGCGAACAGGCCGAGCGGATTTATATCTCCTTCTCCCATGACCGTCTGGCGACGATAGGGCTCTCACCCCAGGATATTTTCAATGCGCTCAACAGCCAGAACGCGTTAACCGCGGCGGGTTCCATTGAGACCCGTGGCGCGCAAATTTTTATCCGCCTGGACGGCGCGTTCGATGAACTGCAGAAAATCCGCGATACGCCTTTTGTTGCTCAGGGCAAAACGCTCAAGCTGTCCGACGTGGCAACGGTTGAGCGAGGCTACGAAGATCCCCCGACGATGCTGATACGTAATCAGCATGAACCCGCCCTTCTGCTGGGCATCGTGATGCGCGAAGGCTGGAACGGTCTGGCGCTGGGTAAAGCGCTGGATGCGGAAACGGCAAAAATCAATGATAGCCTGCCGCTTGGCATGTCCCTGACCAAAGTTACCGACCAGTCCGTGAATATTCGCTCGTCGGTCGATGAGTTCATGATTAAATTCTTCGTCGCCCTGCTTGTGGTCATGGTGGTGTGTTTTGTCAGCATGGGCTGGCGCGTGGGGGTGGTGGTTGCGGCGGCGGTCCCGCTGACGCTGGCGGTCGTCTTCGTGGTGATGGAAGCCGCGGGAATAAACTTTGACCGCGTGACATTGGGCTCCCTGATCCTCGCCCTCGGCCTGCTGGTTGACGATGCGATTATCGCTATCGAAATGATGGTGGTAAAAATGGAGGAAGGTTACGACAGAATCAAAGCCTCGGCCTTCGCCTGGAGCCATACCGCCGCGCCCATGCTGGCCGGAACCCTGGTGACGGCCATTGGCTTTATGCCGAATGGTTTTGCCCAGTCGACCGCCGGGGAATACACCAGCAATATGTTCTGGATTGTCGGCCTCGCCCTGATTGCATCGTGGTTTGTCGCGGTGGTGTTCACGCCCTATCTTGGGGTGAAGATCCTGCCGGCGATCCCCAAAGTAGAAGGCGGTCATGCCGCCATCTATAACACGCCTCGCTATAACCGTTTTCGCCAGCTGCTTGGCCGCGTTATCGCCAGGAAATGGCGGGTGGCCGGCGCTGTGGTCGCCATATTCATCCTGGCCGTGCTCGGCATGGGGCTGGTAAAAAAACAATTTTTCCCGACCTCCGATCGCCCGGAAGTGCTGGTTGAAGTGCAGATGCCCTACGGCACCTCGATAGCGCAAACCAGCGCCGCAACGGCAAAAATAGAAGCGTGGCTGGGCCAGCAGCCTGAAGCCAGAATTGTTACTGCCTATATTGGTCAGGGTTCGCCCCGCTTTTATCTGGCGATGGCGCCTGAACTGCCCGATCCGTCTTTTGCGAAAATCGTGATCCTGACGGACAGCGAGACGTCACGCGAGGCGCTCAAGCTCCGGCTGAGAGAAGCGGTCGCCAACGGCCTTGCGCCTGAAGCGCGCGTGCGGGTGACCCAGCTGGTGTTTGGCCCGTACTCGCCCTTCCCGGTTGCCTGGCGCGTGACGGGTCCGGATGTCGAACAGGTGCATGACATCGCTGATAAGGTGAAAGCCGTGCTCCAGGCAAGCCCGATGATGAGAACCGTCAACACCGACTGGGGGTCACGCGTTCCCGTATTGCATTTCACCCTCGATCAAAACCGCCTGCAGGCGACCGGCTTAACCTCCAGTGCCGTTGCCGAGCAGCTTCAGTTCCTGCTGTCAGGTGTGCCCGTCACCTCCGTGCGGGAAGATATTCGCTCGGTAGAGGTGATTGGCCGCGCGGCGGGAGATATCCGTCTTGACCCGGCAAAAATCGAGGGCTTTACCCTTGTCGGCAATGCGGGACAGCGCGTTCCGCTGTCTCAAATCGGCAAGATTGAGATTGGTATGGAAGATCCGATCCTGCGTCGTCGCGATCGCACCCCGACGATAACCGTGCGGGGGGATATCGCTAACAATCTTCAGCCACCGGATGTGTCGGTCGCCATCATGAAGCAGCTCCAGCCGATTGTTAATGGGCTGCCGGCCGGATACCGTATCGACATGGCGGGTTCGATTGAGGAATCGGGCAAAGCCACGCAGGCCATGTTGCCGCTGTTCCCGATCATGATTGCCCTGACGCTGCTGATCATCATTTTGCAGGTGCGCTCAATCTCAGCGATGGTGATGGTGTTCTTAACCGCTCCGCTGGGGCTGATTGGCGTGGTGCCTGTACTGTTGATTTTCAATCAGCCGTTTGGCATCAACGCGCTGGTCGGTTTGATCGCTCTTTCCGGCATTCTAATGCGCAATACGCTGATCCTGATCGGTCAAATCGATCATAACCAGAAGGACGGTCTCGAGCCGTTCCATGCGGTGGTTGAAGCGACGGTCCAGCGCGCCCGCCCGGTCCTGCTGACCGCCATGGCAGCCGTGCTGGCGTTCATTCCCCTGACGCATTCGGTGTTCTGGGGCACGCTGGCTTACACGCTAATCGGCGGAACGCTGGGCGGGACGATCATCACGCTCGTCTTCCTGCCCGCGATGTATGCGATATGGTTCCGGATCCGCCCTGTGGAACAACGCGTGCAGCGCCCCGCAGAAAGCGTGTAAACTACCATGAGTAGATAACAGTTTTGAGGAAAGTATGGTTGTTAAGCGCTTAAGAAAAGAGGACCGCCGCGTGCAGCTGCTCGAGGTTGCACGCGGAATCGTTCGCCAGCAAGGCACGGAGGCCTTGACGCTTGGCTACCTGGCCGAGCGGGCCAACGTGACCAAGCCTATCCCCTATGACCACTTTGGCGATCGTGAAGGGTTGCTGATGGCGCTGTACCAGGATTATAGCGATCGGCAGCTGGCGAAATTCCGTGAGACGCTGGCGGTCGACAGCAAAACGCTGGAAAAGACGATCCGCTTTTTCAGCGCCGCCTATATCGACTGCGCCATTACTGCCGGGCCTGAAACCGGGCCAATCGCGGCTGCGCTGTCCGGTTCCCACGCGTTGCAGACGTTTCGTGAGGCATGCGTGGCCGAATGTGCCGACTGCCTGCGTACCGCGCTTTCCCCTTTTATCGTCTTAAAAGGCGTTCAGGGGGAAGCGGTACTGACGGCCATCATTGGCGCGGCGGACGCGCTCAGCACCGCGGCGGGCAACGGCGTACTCGCCCGAAATATTGCGGAAGATATGCTCAGCGGCGCCATGACCGGCGTGCTGGAGACCTACGCGAATAGCACAAAATGATCGTCGGGGGCGGATTGACACCTAAGTTACCAATAGTAATATTGGTATCACTTCTCCCCCATTCTGAGGTCGCTATGTCTGCTATACCAGCCATTAATAACGCACTGATCGTGACGGCTCACCCTGTCGACAATTCATTATCCCATTCGCTGGCAACCCATATTGCCGGAAAATTACGCGAGCAAGGTACGCAGGTTGAAATCGCCGATCTGCATGCTGAAGGGTTTAATCCGGCCATGTCTCGCGCCGACCTTGATTTGTATCACGGCGATCCGAAAGCCCTTCCCGACGATATTCTGCGCGAGCAGCAGCGCGTCGAGCGAGCGGATATGCTGGTGTTTGTCTTCCCCGTGTACTGGTGGTCGGTCCCCGCGCTGTTGAAAGGCTGGTTCGATCGCGTATTAACCCTGAACTGGGCGTATAAGGTGGCCGACAACGGACGGATTGTGGGCAACTTACGGGATGTTCCCGTCCGCCTGATTGCCACTGGCGGCAGCGATCTCACCGGATTTGATAAACACGGCTATTCGACGGCGATTCAGACGCAGATTATCGAAGGCGTATTTGGCTTCTGCGGGTTGAAGAACGTTAAGCTCGATATCCTTTACCAGGCAGATACGGCGACGCCTGAGCAGGTTGAGGAATTCCTGAAAGGGCTCGGCAGTATTCAATAATATCATCCCGGCGCAACGCTAACGTTGCACCTACTGATGTTGGTGTATTGAAGAGAATCTCTCACCAGAGCTATAACTGTACGCGATAGTTACGCTAACAGCGAAATAAACAAAGGTCATTGCATGTATCAGTCAGTTCAGCCAACAACCACGCTCACCACCACCGGAACCTTCGGCGGCGTGAGTGTATCTGTAGCAAACGACTGACAAACAGAACCTCAATCCCCGCCACTCTGGACGGGGAAATATCTCTCCGTTCACCACCCTCTGAATGGAGAAATAAAATGGTTTCGTCTGACAATGCACTTCTGGTTATCGACATGCAGCAGGGCCTCTTCCGGGGCCCGGTTTCCCCCTGTTCCGCCGATGCCGTTCTGGAAAATATCCGTTTGTTAATCACCCACGCGCGACGCGCGCAGGTGCCCATCTTTTTTGCCCGCCATATTGGACCAGACGACTCCCCGCTCTCAGAGAAGGGCCCGTTAACACAGCTGATACCCGAGCTGGGCGTGAAGGAGCAGGATGTTGTTTTCACCAAGCGCTATCCCAGCTGTTTTAGGGATACGGTATTGCTGCGAGAACTTAATCAGCGAGGTGTCAAACAGCTGGTTATTGCCGGGATGAAAACAGAATTTTGCGTTGATACGACCTGTCGGGCCGCACCGGAGCTGGGTTTCAGGACGGTATTGATTTCTGATGCGCATACCACAATGGATAATGACTATTTATCCGCCAGCGACATTATTGCCCATCACAACAGCACCCTGGCAGGTCCGTTCGTGACGCTGTCGACTGCCCGCGACTGGCATTTTAATAGGGCGAGTTGAGCTGGCGGGTTCGTCTCTCTCTTCCCCGGTGCGCCTTTGCGCGCCGGGGACATGAGTGCACAATTACAGGGAAAAACCACCGTCACCCACCTGCGCCTGAGCGTACCATTTCATCAGCTCCGCGCTACCGGGTGCGTTCTCAGCCGGTGACCATGAGGCGGTATCGTGCTCAGGAACAGGCTGGTAGCCACCGTGTTTTACCTCAAAAATAACGCCGCCTTTATCCAGCGACAGCACGGCATGCCAGGTACCGGCATCCATCTCCAGCACTTTGCAGTCTTCACCTAACACCACGCGCTGGGTCACGTTACCGCTGTCATCAAAATTCAACACCAGAAAGCGACCGCTCAGCGCCGTCAGCAGTTCAAACGTGTGCGGGTGGCGATGGGGGCGAACATAGGTACCGGGTTCCATCGCGATGGCCAGGCGCTGCACCGGGTCGCTCAGCTCAGGGTGTAAATTGCGATGGGCGCGTAAGCGAGGAGAATTTGCGGCCTGCTCGCTTTGTTGCTGCAGGTCACTGAAAGTAATTTGTTTCATATACACCTTTGTGAATGGGGTCATCTGACGGCAACCCGATTGCCGCAAGACGTTATACCATCCTGAACGGTTGATGGGCGATGGCATTTGTGAAACAAATCGCTGCATGGATAAGCTTTCATATCTCCCGGCAGGAGGATCATCAGTAGAACTGACATGAAAATCGCCATTCCCCTTCTGATGACCGGTGAAAGTAACCGATACCATTATCCGCCCACATCCAGTTTACTTTTTCTTCCGACCCAACCTGAAAAACAAAATCGTCGATTCCCACACCGTGTTGTATCTCAGCCGGAAATCCCCCGACCTTGGTTCCCCTGTAGCGATTAAAGTCCTCAAAAAAACTATCACAGGCCTGCTCATCATCATTTAGGCAAGAGAGATCAATAATGTCCCAGGCATCTTCCCATCCAGGTGCATCGTCAATGACACTCAGCCATTGAACAGGAAACGCGCGATACGGAGTGTCCAATTCAGGCAATAACTGAAGCCCTTCAAGGGTGGCATACTCGCGGATTAACCATCCTTCACCGTGCGGTTCGTCAAAGGGATGTTGTTCCAAATTGTGGAATAACACCAGAAGGGCTATCCCCTTTAACTGGTCGGGAATAACAGGAAGCTCGTCGACCCGAATCTGAAGAAGCGGAAACATCGGCTTGCCCTTCCAGGTGGGTAATCCTTCATCTGCAAGAGAAACGCCCTTTAGAAACCAGGATGTCATGGGATCTTCAGACGGCCGGAACCCACCTACCTGCACGACCGATGCGGGTCTTAGTTTGGTCCGGAGTTCTTCTAAAACTGATGCACTCTCGAATTTCATGTTTGCTCGCTTTGTAGACTCTTTCTGCGTAGAAGTTTTACCACTCATTGTAAGGTAATCATCAGGCTCTAAGAAACGCATAGGATATTAAACCCTATGTTGAGTAAAACTCACATTGATTCCCACTATTTATCGTTTTTCAAAAGTGACGCCCCTGAAATACCATCCATTCATCCCTGGGATAGAAAAAATAAATAATACCAAGCCTGTATGGAGCACCTATGACACTCGATGTTTTATTCCATGTAATGAACATTATCTCGCCTCATAAATTTAGCGCCCAAGCAAATGTGCATGAGTTGATAACGTTACTTTCAACAGAAAAAGAAAGCTCAGAAGCGCTTTCACCTTTCATCCACCGACTGCACCTCCTCTCTTTCGCCCAAAGCAATCCGGGCAACGCCGAAGAGTTGCTCTCAGCGCATTTACCAAAAGAGGATGGGATCCTTCCGCTGCTTGACTTTGCGCAGTGGCCAAAGGTGCATTACGCCGCGTCAGGCGAAGCTCAGACGCGTGAATCCGAGGAGTATTTCCGTGCCATGACCTCGGCTGCCAATCTGTTACGCACTGCGCTGATCGATGCTGAACGTGCAAAAGGGACGCCTGCGCTTTATATTCTCGATAAATTACTTAACCTGAACAGCGCCCTGCCGGAAAGATATAAAAAGATGGCGAATATTCCCTACGCATAAATACGCTCAATAAGAGGAATATCCCATAATAAATATTCCGCTATTTATTAAACCCGCTTTTCATTGTAATCAAGACAGACGATATCCAAAGAAGGCACCACCGGCGCGTTAAGGTTAAGCCACGCCAGCAGCCGTTCAATACTCTGGCCTCTGAGCGAATTTTTGGGCCAGACAAGGTAGTAACCGTCCCCTGTTGCTATCGCCTCCCTGAAAGGCAGCGCGAGCAGGCCGCTTTTCAGCGCGTCGAGCGTGAGCCGGAGGTCGGCCATCGCCACGCCGTGTCCGTGCATGGCCGCAAGGCTTCCCTGCTCCAGGGTGTCGAACACGATTCCACCGCTCATGTCGAGGCCGGGGAATAAGCCCGTCCTTCTCAGCCAGCGCTTCCAGTCCCGTCTGTCCGGTGACGGATGAATAAGATCGCAATCTGGAAGCGTATGCCGGGCAGACTCCAGCAAAGACGGAGTACAAACGGGAATAAGCCATTCGCTGAAGAGCAGTCGACTCTCAGTTGACTCGCCGAAATAGCCGTTACCGAGGAGGATCGCACAATCGTAAGGCTCACGACTGAAATCAACCGTGTCGAAGTCCATCCAGACGCTGGCAATTTCGATTTTCGGCTTCGCGTGGTTCTCGCGGAAGGATTTAAGCACATCCAGAAGCCATCGCATCGTCAGCGAGCTGGGCGATTTAAGGCGCAGAAGGTGGTTTTCACTTTTGAATGCACGACAGGCCCACTCAATATTCGTGAAACTTTCGCTAAGCTGCCCGGCCAGAATACGTCCGGCATCGCTGACCTCCACTCTCGGCCCCTGTCGTTTAAACAGCTCGCAGTCGAACCACATTTCCAGCGTCTGGACATGCCTGCTGACCGCCCCCGGCGTGATATGGAGTGTTTCAGCGGCTTTGCTGAAGGAGTTCAACCGCGCAGCAACTTCAAAGGCGCGCAGGGCATACAGTGGCGGTAAAGACATACATTCCCTTTCTGTGAGGTTTAACTATGCAGTTTTTGTATTATCGGCACTCGGTGACTTGTCGCCCAGGTCCTCGGACGGAAACGTCAGCAGCAGCTCCCTCAGCAGGGACTCAAGCTGCGCGCGCTGCGCGTCAGACAAGTTGCTCAGCAGCGCATTTTGCGTCTGTGTGTGCACGATCAGCGCCTGTTCGATACGCTCCTGCCCGTGTGCCGTCAGGCTTACGAGGGTACTGCGCTTGTCATCCGGATCGGCAATTCGCCTGATAAGCCCTTGCTTTTCGAGATGGCTGAGCCGGTTCGTCATCGCCCCTGAGGTGATCAACAGCGATTTATACAGCTGTGTGGGGGAAAGGCAGTACGGTTCACCGGCGCGGCGCAGCGTGGCGAGCACGTCAAACTCGCCCTCGCGAAAACCAAACTGCGCCATCGCCTCCGCCCATTCTTTTCCCAGATGCTTCATCAGCCGGAGCATTCGGCCAAAAATTTTCATCGATGAGGCGTCCAGTTCCGGCATAGCACGGTTCCACTGGCCGACAACGAAGTCTACATGGTCTTTCATTTTCACCCCTGATGGCGTGGGTATTTATCCTGTTGTGCGGTACATCTTACGCAAAAACACATTTTATCTTAACGTTAAGATAAATGCTTGTGGCAATTTGCCCGGCCATTCACAACCGAAAAGGATCTCCTGTTGAAACGCACATCGCCTTTACTCTTCGCCGTTATCGCTTTTATCGTCGGGCTGAACCTGCGCCCCATTCTGGCCTCTGTCGGACCGTTGTTTTCCGTGCTGCAGCGCGAAGCGGGGCTAACGGCTACGCAATTTAGCCTGCTGACCACCCTGCCGGTCGCGATGATGGGACTGGCTGCCCTGTGTGGCCCCTGGCTTTTAGCCAGAGTCGGTGCCGTACGGGGAATTATGCTCGGGCTCTTCATCCTGCTTATGGCCTGTTTATTACGCGGTTTTAGCGCCTCACCGGAGAGTCTGATGGGCACCGCGTTACTGGGCGGGGCCAGTATCGGCATGATCCAGGCCTTAATGCCTGCCCTGATAAAAAAGGAATATACGCAAACGGCCAGCACGGTAATGTCGCTATTCAGCACGGGCATTATGGCCGGTGCGGCAGTCGCCGCCGCCAGCGCCGAGCCGTTGTTTTCATGGCTGACGCTGAAGCCCGCGCTGGCAATGGCCGGGCTGTTAGCGCTGCTGGCGCTGATACTGTGGTTAACCCTGGTTAAGCATCCTCAGGGGGAAAAAACAGCACCCGAAACCGTTACGCTCTCCTCCTCCCGTACGGCACTGCTGTTGCTCTTTTTCGGCGTGGGAACGGGAGCCTATACGCTGGTATTGGCCTGGCTGCCCCCGCTTTATATTCAGGCGGGATGGTCCGCACGCAGCAGCGGCTACATGCTGGCCTGGCTGACGTTAACCGAGGTTGTCGCAGGGTTTGCCGTCTCCGCGCTGATCGGTAAATTCCCCGACCGTCGCGTGCCGCTGATCGCCGTATTGTTGCTGCTGCTGGCGGGACTCCTGTGTCTGGTCTTTTCGCCGGGTACAACGCCGGTATTATCCACGCTACTGCTTGGCATCGGGATCGGCGCCCTCTTCCCGCTGTCGCTCATCGTTACGTTCGATCATGCGCGAACGCCCGCGCAGGCCGGGAAGTTACTGTCAAAAGTTCAGGGAGGTGGATACATGATCGCCGCGCTTATGCCGTTAATTGCGGGGATCGTTCGCGACAGTTCGGTCTCGCTGACCAGCGCATGGCTGATCATGAGTGCGGGAGTCGTGCTGCTGATCGTCATCGCGTTGAATTTTAAACCCGTCGTGGGCGTGCAGGCACGATGAATGCGATACCAGAATTGAGAGTCGTATTTCAACCAGTCGTAATATAAATTCAGGGTGAATTTCACCTCACGCAGGAGTAGATATGTCGCAGACGTTAGCGGGAATGGATGTCTTGTTTGTCGCCGGGTTCGGGCCAATTTCTCGGGATACGGAGTCCAGCACCGCGTTTTATGTCCAGACACTCGGCCTTCCGCTGAAGCCGATGGAGGGGAATACCGATTATCTGCTCACTGAAGAGGGCCAGCTGGCAGGCGTGAAGCATTTTGCCGTCTGGCCGCTCGCACAGGCGGCTATGTCATGTTTTGGCGAAGAACAGTGGCCTGCAGAGCACCCGATACCGCAGGGATGGGTTGAATACGAAGTACAGGATCTCGATTCTGCTACCCGTATTCTGAGTGAAAAAGGCTATCGGTTACTGGTGGCTAACCGTATGGAACCGTGGGGGCAAACCGTCACTCGCCTGCTCAGCCCGGAAGGCTTGCTTACCGGGCTGACGATTACGCCGTGGTTGCGGGGATAATGTCTTATAGCGCGAAGCAGACTTGCATAAGGGCAATGTCTGCTTTGAGCGCGCGTGGACCAGGCAATGAACCGCTAAATATAGCGGTTTTTTCTTAATATTAAATAAGCTCTCACCTGTTTTCGAACCATCCGGATTATCTATAAAAATTTAGGAATTGACTCTTATTGTTCAATCCGCGCGGAGATCGTTCGGGTTTAATATTGTATTGCTGATGTTAAATCTATCGTAACTACATTTGTTAGTTATAACGCTAACTCACCCTCTGCTTATAAAAAGCTTGCACCTCGCAATCGCTAAAGCCTGTTAAAAAGTTAACATCTGGTGTTGCAATCATTTCCGACAAATTGTTTTTATAACTCATTCAACCGGCAAGTTTCTGCCCTCTTTCAACAAGATGTTAAAGCTAAATATAACACAGTAAGATGTGTGATGAATTACATTACTAACTAACTATTTAATAGCGGAAGTTTTTCTTAATTGAGCACGAGCAGGAAATCTGTCGCCACATATAATTAACAATTCCTTTTCATTTCATTATATAAGTTTCACAATGGAATATTTAGTTAGCTAAATATAAATTTTTTTAATGCTTTACATTTTTTTTAATCAAGAGTATTACTTTTTAACGCCATATATAGATGAGGAATGGATGATGCATATATCGTATATTGATACGTACTTACCAGGATGTAATATCAACAATGAAGAGCTTGGGAGTAGATTAAACTTCAAACCTCAGTTAATAGAAAAATTATTTGGGAACTATGGGCGTCACTTCTCAACCAATCTAAAAACGGGAGAGAACACAGCATCGTGCACTGATTTAATACACTTAATGATGCAAAAGCTTATTTCGTTAAATGATAATGGAATGAGGGACATTGATTTTGTTCTGGTATCAACAGCTACTCCTGACTTGCTTTTACCCACAAGCATCAATGAAGCGTGTAACATGATAGGGTTCAAAAATATTGAGACCTACCAAATCATTGGTGGTTGCTCTGGTGCCGTACAAGCATTAAAGATGGCTGATTATATGCTCAAAAGTGGCCTGCACCATAAAGGGTTAGTAATTGGCGTCGAATGTTCAAACAAGTTCCTCAATCTATTTGATGAAACCAAGACTAAAGTTGAACCGAAAGAAATGGTTAACTACTGTCTGTTTGGTGATGGCGTTGGTGGTTGTATTGTTAGCTCTGAAAGAACTTCGGGTTCTGTCTATGTGAAGGGTATTGATTACAAATACAATGGATTGCAGGAAAAAATTGGCCAACTGGCTAACTGGAGCGGCTCAAGGAAAGATTTTGATGATGGGCAACCTATGCTTAAAGAGGAATATAAATTAATTGAATGTTTAGTCCCTAAATTAACAAATGAGACATATACTGAGTTAAAAAACAAATACTCATCCAAACGAGACATCAGATGGTTTATGCCTCCTCAGCTGTCCGGACGTATGGTTAATAATATTTGTAATGGCATGAACATTCATGAGAGTAAAATCCTTTCGCTTGTTCATGAGATCGGTAATTGCGCAAATGCAGCTTTGTATTTTCAACTGAAAGAGTTTTTTGATCTATCAGATGAAGGCGATGAAGGGATTGCCATATCAATCGAATCATCACGGTGGTTATCTTCTGGTTTATATTTAAAAAAGGAATATTAAAATGAACCTCGACTTATTGAAAAAAATAAGAGAAGAGAAAACAAAAAACTATAATGGAATGAAAAAAATAAATAGTCTTTTCTTATGTAACCTCAGTCACAAAGCTGGGCTTTCTCTCATGAAGCATGGCGCTTCAGCGCTTGGTGTATTTCTTGATTTTATAGATATTGAATACAGTGATTTCTTTACCCTTCTAAATTTCAAAAAGGAAGATCTAAAGAGTTACAACCTTCAGAATATATATATTCTTTTGGATGAAAACTACTATCTTGATGAGTTTGGTCATTGCGAGGACATTGCATTAGCCAGACAGAACCTTTCAAAATTAAAAGATGAAATTAACGCCTCTCTGAAGATACTAGAGGAGTTGACTTGCAATAAAATAGACATTGTAATTTCAACTCTTTATTTAAACAGTGAGTGCATAAATGAATATATAAGTTTAGATGAAAGGAACGCACTGTCCGATTTGGTTTTTGACTTCAATATGTTTCTTGCTAAAAAGAGGGATGAAAGCAAGCACAGCATACACCTCGTAAGCATGGCAGGGTTTAGAGGTAAAAGCATTGAGAATATATATTCTGAACACAACACAGTAGCCAGTTTAGATTACCTCAATTTCTTTAGTGAAAAATCAATAAGTTACCTTCGTTTAAGCGAAGGTAAATCATTAAAGTGCATAATCACAGACCTGGATAACACTGTTTGGGGAGGTGTAGCTGCTGAGGGAGAGTATGAGAATAATGACTTGTACAACCAGGGAGCTTACAGGAAATACCAAAAGTGGTTGAAATGCATGCACAGACAAGGTGTTATCCTCTCAATATCCAGTAAAAATGATTTTCATGTAATAAAAGACTTTTTCTCAGAAAAGACACACGCGCTGGAAATTCAGTGGTCGGACTTTTCGTTCCCTGAGATAAACTGGGATAATAAAAGTGATAATATTTTAAAAATATGCAAAAACCTTAACTTAAGCCCTGAGCATGTTCTTTTTGTAGATGATAGTGATTTTGAGTTAGAGGAAGTAACCAACGCCATACCTAACATTAATACATTCCACTTTTCTAAAAATATAGATGAAAACATATTCAAGTTAGTTAATAGCGATTTTTTTATTAAAGGTTCAATCACTTTAGAAGACCGCCTCAGGAATGAAAGCTTTGCCAATAACATTAAAAGAGATGAGTTTTATAAGAGCAATAATTCCAAAGACGATTTTTTAAAAAACATATCCATGGAATTATCTGTCAGTAATTGTACCCCAGAGAATCACCCCAGAACTTCCGATCTAACTATGCGTACCAATCAGTTTAACCTGACAACCATGCGAATGGATACCACAGATGTTCAAAATTACGTGTCGGAATATTCAGGACAAATATTGCTTTTCAGATTCAGTGATAGATTTGGTAGTTATGGGATCATTGGCGCCTCATTTATAAAAATTGAAGCAGACGCATGTTTGATCGAAAACATTGTCTTGAGTTGCAGAGCATTTGAACGAGGGGTGGAGTTTGCAATCATAAAATCCATAGGTTCTTTTGCTTCAGCAGAAGGTTGTTCTAAACTAATCGGCAGCTTCATTGAAACGATTAAAAATAAAAAATTCAAGAATTTTTATACTGAATGTGGCTTTGGAAAAATTAGCAATAATATATTTAGCATAGACATTGATGATCTTGATGTTTCTGAAAAATGTAAAAATATCACTATACTAAGGAGTTAAAATGGAACCCAATGAATTTATTGATTTTCTTAATCAAAAAACTGGCATGAATTTGAAGCATGACCAGGTTGACACCGATTTGACTCAAATCGCTGAGTGGGATTCATTGACCTTTGTATATACAATAATGGAACTGGAATTCAGAAATAGCATCACCTTAAATGTTGAAAAAATATTAAAATGCAACACCTTGCGTAAGATATTAAAGGTTGTAAATGATGAAATACAAAAAAATTGATAGCAACAGAAAGCAAACTCTTATTTTCCTGGAACTGGCTAAAGCCATCAGAGGTGTTGCATTAATAGATGAAATAAAATCCCATCGACAATACACAAAATATGCCACATCACTCCTTATTAAGTCGATTAGTGACGCTCTTGATGAGGAACGACATCTAAATTGCATGATTAAATACGGAAGCGACAATAAACTGATCGAATTACAAGATATATCTGCGAGATTGACCGTATCATACGAAAACGATGGTCTATCGACTGGAGTCTACTCTTCTGTTATCACCAACACAAATAATATGTCTACGTTAGAAGTATACAGAGCCATATCTGATTTGAAAAGCAAAGGAATAAGCAGTTTTGATGACTCAAAACGAATTAGGATGTTACAGAGATTGCCATATTTTTTTGCAAAATGGGTTTCGAAGTTGATTTTTTACTTTCGTCCTGCCGTTCAACGTGATTTTTTCAGGAGCTTTACTGTCACCTCTTTAGGGAAAAAAAGTTTAAAATTATGCATCCCTATATCAGGCTCAACATTTACATTTCAATTAGGATCCCCAAAAATTTTAGATGCAGATGAGTGCTTGTTTAATATTGTCATGATCTACGATCATCGAGTTATTGATGGCATTCAAGCTTCAAATCTGCTGGACAAGATAAAAACCTTTTATTCTAAACATTTAAATGATTTAGGGCAAACAGATGTATTCGTTGAATGAATGTAAGAAATTTGTCTCTTTGCATGCTAAGACATTAAACCTCGGGAAGGATTTTACTAATTCATTATCCCTAATCACTACGCTATCCGACGACTCACCCCATGGTTGGGCAAGAGTGTTTTCAGAGGAGGCTGACAAACAATTAAAGAAAAATCAAACGGAGAAAGCTTTAGGTTACTTAAATATTGCACGATTCCCGTATGCAGATACTCCAGTCCAAAAAGAAGCATATAAACGCTATCTTTCACTATTCCATAAAGAATACGTAGAAACAGGCTTTCTGGAATCGAAGAAGACAGATAATGGAAAATCAAGCTTCTATTACAAAAAGGGAAAGTCAAAAGTCACAGTTATCATTTGCGGAGGAATAATCTCTCTTAAAGAACAATGGATTCGGGCATTAAAAACCTTCAATAAGTTGGGGTGTTCAGTAGTGCTGTATGAAATGCCCGGCGTAGGTGAAAATCGCGAAGCCTACGATAATAAATCACTTAATCTATTCTCGCACATCATTGATTCGATAGGTTTTTCTGATGATGAAATATGCCATGTTGTAGGAATAAGCTTTAGTGGTTATTTTGCATTAAAAGATACCTGCACTGACGCAAGAATTAAATCAATAACTATGACAGGAACACCGCTTGTGGATTTTTTCCACGACCGTCAGTCTTTTGACAGGTCACCGGAAATTACTAAAGATATACTTGCATATTTGATTTCCCAAAAACACCCCTTAAAATATTCGCAAAACTCGCTTTATAACTTCCTGGACGAGCACTTCCCAAGAATTAACATTATTAGAAATGATATAGCCATTTACTACTCGCAAAGTAAATTTGATGAGGTTATTTCTGCCAATGAAGTGCAGGCATTAGTCAAAGGTTTTGATGATATTTATTTACTTTTGTTACCTGATGAGCATGGCTCACCAAAATTTTACAAAGTTGTCTTTATGTTCGTTTTATGGAGTATATCAAAAACCATCAATGCCAATTGGTTTGTACCTCAAATGCTAAGAGCGGGGATACATTTACTATATGTTATCCTTTTAATAAAAAATGCTTTCCCTTGCAAACATAAAGAGTCTGCGGGCACAGAGATACCGTCAGTTCAGGGGGAAAATATATAAAGAGTCAGTGGTATTTTGCAACGATCATGAACGGGAATGCGCTGGCTTCTGCTTACTCTCCCATGGCACGTAGCGGACCGCCTGAAGTGCCGAGCGGTCTGCGATGAGCGAGAAGCAAACATCAGTAATAGTCATACGGTCAGTCACCTGACATACACAGGCTTGAGGGCGTATGCAAAACGATATGAAAATCATAATAAATATGGCTGAAGAAGACTTTGTTATCTCTTTCTCCAGGCTGGTTTATAATTGACTGCTTACCCGAAGCCAAAACGAGGGTAATATGACGCGGTAAGATAGTTCCAGGCACCAAACTATCACCTCCTCAGTGCCTCAACAATTGCCCCCTCCATTTTCTCGGGCGTAGTCATCGGTGCAAAACGCTTGAGCGGTTTACCGTCGCGTCCGATTAGAAACTTAGTAAAGTTCCACTTAATCCGCTCGCCCAGCACGCCGGGCAGTTCGTTTTTCAGATAACGAAACAGCGGATGCGCTGCGTTACCGTTAACCTCGACTTTCTCAAACATCGGGAAGCTCACGCCGTAGTTGATGTAACAGGTTTTCGAGATTTCGTCGGCGCCGCCGGGTTCCTGTTTGCCGAACTGGTTGCAGGGAAAGCCCAGCACGACTAATCCTTCATCGGCGTATTTCTTGTATAGCGTTTCAAGGCCACCGTACTGTGGCGTGAAGCCGCACTGGCTGGCGGTATTAACGACCAAAACCACCTTTCCTGCATAGTCGGCCATAGAGATAAGCTGCCCATCCATACGGGTGGCGGTAAGTTGATAAAAGCGAGTCATACTGAAATCCTCAAAGCAGGCCGAAAAGTCACGGTAACCATCAACGAGCCGCCACCGTGTAGAAAGTTTACATTCACGCAGGCTATTTGTGATACATTCCTGGCGCGCCAATGACCACCACACTCGCTACCAGGTATGCAGAACATAACAAAAAAAATTATCTGGCTTCTGCTTACTCTCCCACTCCTCAGCGGTTGTGGCACGCTCTCGCAAATGTCCTCCCCGGAAGGTACTCAGGAACTTCTCACCCATGATTCACTGGATGGCGACGTTGACAGCGTGGTGCGTCACTACATGGCGCAAAAATCCGTTCCCGGGATGACGGTCGCGGTGATCCATAATCACGGCTCACCGCAGTTTTACACCTGGGGCGTAACCGATGCGGTCAATCGCTATCCGGTCAGGCCCGATACCCTGTTTGCGCTTGGCTCGCTCAGCAAAGGGATCACGGCGGAAGTGGTGGCTTGTCTGGTGAATGAAGGGCAACTGAACTGGAACGATAACCTGGCGACATTGCTTCCGCCGGGGACGCCGCTTAGCTCGGATGCACAAAAAATCACCCTGCTTGAACTGGTAACCCACACCTCCGGCCTGCCGCGTCAGAATATGGATGTTCCGATGCTTGGTAAATTCATCAGCTACTTAAGCACGGGCGATAATTTCTACGGTGAGCTGGATAGCGATAACGTGCTGCGCTACCTCGCCGACTGGCGAGCGCCAAAGAATAAAGTGCCGCAATACTCCAATACCGGCTACGCCCTGATCGGCTATATCCTGAAACACAAAACCGGCGAAGATATCCAGAGTTTAGCCTCGCGCTATATTTTCCATCCGCTGCAAATGGCTAACAGCAGCTTTACGCCCCGGCAGCTAAAAGGGTATCCACAGCGGGCGCTTGGCCACGCGGGCGATCAGCCGAAGTTTATCCCGCGCGGGCAGCTCACCCCGGACTGGCATTTTTCCAACAACATGGTGGCGGCAGCGAGCTTATACAGTAACGCCGAAGATCTGGCGACCTATGCCCGCTATCACGTCTCAACAACCCACAATCCCCTGCTGGACAGCGTCTTTGCCGAAGTGAGAAATACCGATATTCAACGTCCCGACGGGGTACAGGGTATTGCCTGGACCACCGACTTTATCGGTCTGGAAAAAATCACCTATCAGGTCGGCTATATCGGCGGCTACTCCAGCTTTATCGGCTATGACAAAGAAAAAGGCAATGCGGTGGTGGTGCTGCAAAATACCTTTAACTGGAGTAATTACATTGGCATCGCGCTATTGATGGATATGGCGAAAAAAGACGGTCTTACCCCTACACCGCCGACTTCGGCCTTAAATTCTCATCAAAGGTCAGCCGTTTCCGTTCAGGCTCAACCTCGCGCAGCGGCTCCACCTGGTGCATAGTGAGCTTGCAGCGTTCCACCAAAACCTGATACTCCCGCGTCCCCTGCTGCTTCCATGCCAGCTCCTGCTCGCTCAGCGCGCGAATCGCTTTGGCCGGGCTACCGATAATCAAATGGTTGGCGGGCATCTCCGCTTTCGCCTTCACGAACGCCGCCGCGCCGACGATGCTGTTTTCGCCGATGACCGCCCCGTCCATCACCACCGCGTTCATGCCCACCAGCGCATTGCGGCGGATCACGCAGCCGTGAAGAATGGCGCTGTGGCCGATATGCCCATCCTCTTCCACCACCGTGTCCTGCTCCGGGAAGCCGTGCATCACGCAGTTATCCTGAATGTTTGCACCGTCTTTCACCACGATACGGCCAAAATCACCGCGCAGGCTGGCGTTAGGACCAACATAGACGCCTTTGCCCAGAATCACGTCGCCAATCAGCACTGCCGTTGCGTGAACGTAGCTCTCGTCAGGTACCACCGGCGTCAGACCATCAATTTGATAAACAGGCATCTTCACTCCTTATACGCTTGTAAGACCACCAAAGCGTTGATAGTAGAGCGTGCCGGGCACGGGCAGTTCGCCCACGGAGGTTTCGCCCTTCTCGCTGACAAACGCCAGCGCCCCCGGCGCGACACGCTGATAGATATTAATGCAGAGCTGTCGGGCGCTTTGTCCCGCCCAGTGCGCGGGCAGCAACTCTTCCGGCAGCAGCGGGTCTTTCAGCACCACGCGACGATAAAAATGAATCAGCAGCAGCTGGATCTGGAAACAGCGCTCCGGCGTCAGCTCCTCCGGCGCGGCCTCTTTCAGCAGCGGCAGCAGCGGCCGGAACGAGCTGATAAACGACTCGTACATCGCGTTTTGCTCGGTTAACTGCCAGCACTCTTCTACGCGTGAACGCAGCGCGGCGCGGGAGAGCGCCAGCGGCGAGTGGGCTTCAAAGAAAATCACGTTTTCCGCCACCCCGGCATCGTGAAGCAGAGACTGCACGTCCGCCAGATGCTGCGACGGCGAGGCCATCAGGCTCGGTGCCAGCGTGCCGAACCCCTGCCAGATTAGCTGTTTTTTGACGTCGGCGAGGGTGGTTTTGTCCAGCCCCTCTGAGAGCAGCAATAGCCATTTTCCGTCCCAGGCGGGCAGTTCCGCACGGTAGATCTTATTCTCCGCACGGCGCGTCAGGCGCAGCCCCTTATCGCTCAGGCGGTAAAAACTGCGACGCCCGATGCGGGAAACATCCAGCCAGCCCTCTTTGTTAAGGCGAAACAGCGCGGTGCGTACAAAGCGCTCTCCAAATCCCATCCCTTCCAGTAACGCGGCCAGGCTGCCGAGCCAAATCTCTCCGCCGCGATGGGACAGCGCGTCACCGTATAACGAGGAGATAAGCGAGGTCCCGCTGACGGGAACGGAACTGACCGCGTGCTGGATAAAGGCGTCGAGTTTATTCATGTGATTCATTCTGTTGTTATTTTTGTCCTGGATGAATCATAGCACAGGACCCTTACCCTAACCCTCTCCCAAAGGGAGAGGGCCGGGGTGAGGGAAAACTTAACCGTTGGCCGCCGCTTTACGCAGGTCAAACACCCGGCAGGCTTTCCCCTCCGAGCGCGGAATGCTGCCGCAGTTCACGATCGTCACGTCGGTGGAAATCCCCACCATCGACTTAATGCGGTGGCGCAGCTGGTGACACACCTGGCAACGCTGCTCGTGCGTCAGCGTGAGGCTGCTCTCTTTCAGCTCCACCTTCACGGAAAGTGAATCAAGATGCCCGCGACGGTTCACCTCCAGCTGGTAGTGCGGCGAAAGATGTTCGAACTTCACAATCTCCTCTTCCAGCTGCGACGGGAAGACGTTGACGCCGCGAATGATCAGCATATCGTCGCTGCGGCCGCTGATGCGGTCCATACGGCGCATGCTGCGCGCGGTTGCCGGGAGCAGACGCGTCAGGTCGCGGGTGCGGTAGCGGATCACCGGCAGCGCCTCTTTGGTCAGCGTGGTGAACAGCAGTTCGCCCTGCTGACCGTCATCCAGCGGCGTGCCGTCGTTCGGGTTGACGATCTCCGGATAAAAATGATCTTCCCAGATGGTCGGGCCGTCGACGGTTTCGATACACTCCATCGCCACGCCCGGCCCCATCACTTCGGAGAGGCCATAGATGTCCAGGGCGGTAATGCCTAAGCGTTTTTCAATTTCGCGACGCATGGCCTGCGTCCACGGCTCGGCGCCGAAGACGCCCACGCGCAGGGAACAGGTGCTGGCATCGCCGCCCATCTGACGCTCCAGTTCCTCAATCAGGTTGAGGCAGTAGGATGGCGTCACCATGATCATGTCCGGCTGGAAATCGCGGATCAGCTGCGCCTGTTTCTCCGTCTGGCCGCCGGACATCGGGATCACCGTCGCGCCTAAACGCTCGGCGCCGTAGTGCGCCCCCAGCCCGCCGGTAAAGAGGCCATAGCCATACGCCACGTGAATTTTGTCCTTCGCGCTGCCGCCCGCGGCGCGCAGGGAGCGCGCCACCAGGTTGGCCCAGTTGTCGATGTCACCCTGGGTGTAGCCGACAACCGTCGGTTTGCCGGTGGTGCCGGATGAGGCGTGAATACGCACCACCTGCTCCATCGGCACGGCGAAGGTATCGAACGGATAATTATCCCGCAGGTCCTGCTTGGTTGTGCACGGGAACTTACGGATATCCGCCAGCTCTTTGAAATCGTCAGGATGAACGCCCGCGGCGTCAAACTTGCGTTTGTACATCGGCACGTTGCTGTAGGCGTGATGCAGCGTCCACTTCAGACGTTCGGTCTGCAGCGCCTGTAACTCGTCAAGGGAGGCCGTTTCAATCGGATCAAGCTTTGTTGTATTTGTCATTGTAGGGTACTCACATTGTTTTATGCTCAAACACGCTCAAGGATCATGGCAATGCCCTGACCCACACCGATGCACATCGTACACAGCGCGTAGCGCCCGCCGCGTCGGTGCAGTTCGTTACTCGCGGCCAGCGCCAGTCTGGCACCGCTCATGCCCAGCGGGTGGCCCAGCGCAATCGCGCCACCGTTCGGGTTGACGTGCGCGGCATCATCCGGCAGGCCCAGCTGACGCAGCACGCCCAGCGCCTGCGCGGCGAAAGCTTCGTTAAGCTCGATCACGTCCATATCGTTAATACTGAGTCCGGCGCGCTCCAGCACCCTGCGAGTGGCCGGTACCGGGCCGAGCCCCATCAGACGTGGCTCCACGCCCGCCGTCGCCATCGCCACGATCCGCGTGCGCGGGACTAACCCCTGTGCCAGCGCCATCTTCTCGCTGGCGACGATCAGCGCCGCAGCGCCGTCGTTGACGCCGGAGGCATTTCCCGCCGTAACCACTCCGTTCTTACGGAACGGCGTTTTCAGACCGGCAAGCTGCTCGAGCGTGGTGTCCGCGCGCGGATGTTCATCCACGCTGAACGCTGTGACTGCCCCTTTTTTGCCCGGCACCAGCACCGGCACAATCTCCTGCGCCAGAATGCCGTTCTGCTGCGCCTGCGCGGTACGCTGCTGGCTGCGCAGCGCGAACGCATCCTGATCGGCACGGCTGATATTTAACAATTCAGCTACATTCTCTGCCGTTTCCGGCATACTGTCAGTTCCGAATTGCTGATGCATGAGCGGATTCACAAATCGCCAGCCGATGGTGGTATCGAAGATCTCCGCCTGACGCTGAAACGCGGCGGTAGCTTTGCCCATCACAAACGGCGCGCGGGACATCGACTCCACGCCGCCCGCGATCAGCAGGTCGCCGTCGCCCGCCTTAATGGTGCGCGCGGCAAAACCAATCGCGTCCAGCCCGGAACCGCACAGGCGGTTAAGGGTGGTCCCGGACACCATCTGCGGCAGCCCGGCCAGCAGGGACGACATGCGCCCCACGTTGCGGTTATCTTCCCCCGCCTGGTTGGCGCAGCCGAAAATCACGTCGTCAATCCGCTCCAGATCGAGCTGCGGGTAGCGGGCCAGCAGCGCGCGCAGCGGCACGGCACCGAGATCGTCGGTTCGGACTGCGGCAAGCGCGCCGCCGTAGCGCCCCACCGGGGTTCGAACGCCATCACAAATAAATGCGTCACGCATCTGCCTCTCCTGTCACGCTGCCGCCGATGCGGTGAGATTTTCCGCGAAAAAGGGCGACGGTTTTCTGTTGTTGGTTCTGGATTTCAATGTCGTACACGCCGGTCAGCTTGCCCTGATGCTTCACCCGCGCGGTGGCGGTGAGCGTGTCCCCGGCAAAGCCCGGACGCAGAAAATCAATCGAGCAGCCGGAGGCTACCGCCGCCAGCCCCTGGCTGTTGCAGGCGTAGGCAAAGGCGGTGTCCGCCAGCGAAAAAAGCTGGCCGCCGTGGCAGGTTTTATGGCCATTCAGCATCTGCGGGGTGATGGTCATGGTCACCACCGCGTAGCCCTCGTCCATCTCGACAATGTCCATCCCCATCGCCTGCGCGCAGGCGTCCCGTTCGTACATCGCGCGGGCGTTATGCCAGGCGTTATGACTCATAGCTACTCTCCAGAAGCGCGCGCTGGCGCAGCAGTGAACAGGGGCGATAGCGCTCTTCGCCGTAATGACGCTGCAGGTTCTCCAGCAGCGTCAGCAGGCGCTGCCAGCCCAGGCGCTCGCCCCAGGCGATCGGCCCGCTCGGGTAGTTCACGCCGAGGCGCATAGCGGTATCGATGTCCTTCTCGCTGGCGACCCCTTTTTGCAGGGCATCCAGCGCCTCGTTGGCAATCATCGCCAGCGTCCGCCAGATCAGCAGGCCGGGATAATCGGCAATTTGCACCACCCGATGCCCCTGCTGTTGCAGGTAGCGGATGGCTTTTTGCGTCGCGGTGTGCGGGTTGCTGGCCGCGGCGGCAATGACCGCCACGTCACGCTCAATGCGGTCCACCACCACCACCGGGCCGTTGAGCCGCAGCGCCAGCGCCTGCGCGGTCTCTCCCTGCGTTTCAACCAGATAGACGTCATCTATTTCCGTGACACCGTCACGTCTTTTTTCCACGCGCATCGGGCTATAGCTGTCGTTCACCGACTCAACCCACTGCACGTCAGGTTTGTCACCCTGCCAGTCGTAAACGCCCTTCCCGCTCTTTTTGCCCAGCCTTCCCGCCAGCACCAGCTCCTGCTGCATCAGCGAAGGCAGAAAACGACGCTCCTGCCAGAAGGCGTTAAATACCGAGCAGGTCACCGCAAAGTTCACGTCCTGACCAATCATGTCGGTCAACTCCAGCGGCCCCATCGGGAAGCCGCCGCCTTCCCGCAGGGCGGCGTCAATCACCTCCGGCGGGGCAACCTGCTCTTCCAGCGCGCGCCAGGCTTCGGAATAGAACGGACGGGCGACGCGGTTGACGATGAATCCCGGCGTTGACTGGCAGCGAACGGGCTGTTTGCCCCAGTTCAGCGCCAGCTCGCACAGCGCGTCGGCCACTTCCGCAGAGGTCGCCAGCCCGCTGACCACCTCCACCAGCTTCATCACCGGCGCCGGGTTAAAGAAGTGCAGCCCTGCGACCCGCTCCGGGTGGTGGACGTCCGCCGCAATCGCCGTGACGGAGATGGAAGAGGTATTGCTGGTCAGCACCGTCTGCGGCGGGCAGATCTCAGCCAGTTGAGCAAACAGCGCCTTTTTCACCTCCAGACGCTCTGAGGCCGCTTCTATGACCAGATCGGCCGCGGAGAGCGCGTCGATATCCGTAACGGGAACCAGCCGGGCCAGGATCTGGCTCCCGGCATCGGCGGAGAGTTTTCCGCGCGTTACCCGGGAGGCCAGACGCTGGCGGATCCCGTCGATGGCGCGCGATATCGCATCGCTGGAGATGTCGTAGATCAGCACCTGATGACCGTGGCTGGCGGCGACTTCGGCAATCCCTGCGCCCATCGTGCCGCTGCCGATCACGGCGACAGTCCGTATATTGAGCATCTTATTTCCCCGTAAAGTTCGGCGCGCGCTTCGCCAGGAAGGCGCTGACGCCCTCGCGGTAATCGTCGCTGCGCCCGGCCAGGCGCTGATAGTCGCGCTCCAGATCGAGCTGGTCGTCCAGGGTGTTGGTTTCTGCAGCGTTGATCGCCTGCTTGATCAGCCCCAGCCCGAAGGTCGGCTGCGACGCAAAATGCAGCGCCATCTGCTGGGCCGTGGTGGAGAGCTGCTCGTCATCCACCACCTGCCAGATCATCCCCCACGCCTGCGCCTGTTCGGCGCTGAGTTTGTCCCCGAGCAGCGCCAGCCCCATGGCGCGGGCGCGTCCCGCCACGCGCGGCAGCAGCCAGGTACCGCCGCAGTCCGGCACCAGGCCGAGCTTGCTGAAGGCCATCACGAAGTTGGCGGAACGGGCCGCAATCACCATGTCGCACCCCAGCGCCAGCGTGGCCCCCGCACCTGCCGCCACGCCGTTAACGGCACAGATGACCGGTTTCGGCAGCTTTGCCAGGCGGCGAACCAGCGGGTTATAGAAGGTTTCAACGGACATCCCCAGATCCGGCGCCGGGCCGTTGGGGTCGACGTTGCGGTCGTTCAGATCCTGACCAGCACAGAAGCCGCGCCCTGCCCCGGTGATCAGCAGGCAGCGCACGGTGTCATCACGCTCGGCCTGTTTCAGGCACTCGGCCAGCTGCTGGTGCATCACGTCGTTGAAGCTGTTCAGACGCTCCGGACGGTTCAGCGTAATGGTCATCACGCCCTGTTCTACATGACTGAGAATAAATTCCACAATTAGCGTCCTTTAAAGTCGGGGGTGCGTTTTTGTAAGAAGGCGTCGATGCCCTCCCGGCGGTCTTCGGTGGCGGAAAGCAGCGTAAACAGCTGGCGCTCCTGCGCGAGCCCGGCCTGGAGCGGTACCTCCTGAGACTGGCGCAGCGCCTGTTTCGCCGCCTGCAGCGCCAGCGGCGAGTGGCGCGCCATCAGGGCCGCCTGCTTCAGGGCATACTCCAGCGTCAGCGCTGCCGGGAAAACATCGCTCACCAGCCCGGCGCTCAGCGCCTGTTGTGCAGTTATGCTCTCGCCCGTCAGCACCATTTTGCTGGCCAGGGATTTCCCGACGCTGCGAATCAGACGCTGGGTGCCGCCCGCGCCGGGCATAATGCCGAGCGTGATTTCCGGCAGGCCGAAACGGGCGTTGTCACCGGCAATCACCACGTCGCACAGCAGCGCCAGCTCGCAGCCCGCGCCCAGCGCGAAGCCGTTCACGGCGGCGATCAGCGGTTTGCTGAAAGCGTTAATGCGTGCCCACAGCTGTGGGCGAATATCGTTCAGGGTGGCAGACAGGTCTTTCTCCGCCATTTCGTTGAGATCGGCCCCGGCGGCAAAGCAGCGCTCGCTGCCGTAAATCACGCAGACGGCAATGTCGGCATCCACGGCGGTGGCCTCAAGCTGTTCCGCAAGCTGGGTTAACAGCGCGTTGTTGAGGGCGTTGCGCGCCGCCGGACGGTTGAGCGTCAGCTGCAGCACGCGGCCATGACGGGTAGCAATAAGTTCGCTCATGCCATCCCCTTCGCGTCGAAGTCGACAATCACGTCGGCGGTTAACGGCAGCGACTGGCAGCTCAGCACATACCCGGCGGCCAGCTCGTCCGGCTCCAGGCTGTAGTTGGTTGCCATGTCCACCTTCCCACGCAGCACTTTGCATTTGCAGGTGGCGCAGACGCCGCCCTTGCAGGCATACGGCAGATCCGCCCCCTGACGCAGGGCGGCATCGAGGATGCTTTCATCGTCCGCCGTCAGGGTAATTTCACGGTCGCGCCCGTCCTGGCGAACGGTCACTTTCTGGCCTTCCGCCTGTACATGCACCGCGCGCTTAACGGTGATTCCGGAGGTGTTAAAACGCTCAAGGTGAATGGATTTGTCCGGCATCCCCAGCGCCTTCAGCGTGGCTTCGGCGTCGTCCATCATCGCCGACGGACCGCAGATAAAGGCCTCGTCATACTGGCGGAAGTTGATCAGGGTTTTCGCCAGCGCCTGCAGTTTTTCCCCGTCGATGCGGCCAAAGAGCAGATCGCTGTCCAGCCGCTCCTGACTGAAGATGGAGACCAGCTGCAGCCGCTGCGGGTATTTGTCCTTCAGGTCCGCCAGCGCCTGGCGGAACATCATGCTCTGGCTGCTGCGGTTGCCGTAGATAAGGGTGAAATGGCTGTTGGGCTCGGTCGCCAGCGTGGCGGAGATAATCGCCAGCATCGGGGTGATCCCCGAGCCTGCCGCAATCGCCAGGTAGTGGCCTTCGCGTTCGGCCTGCGGCTGGTAGCCAAACTGCCCCTGAGGAACCATCACCTCCAGGGCCATACCCGCTTTGATCTCATCCCGGGCATAGCGGGAAAAGCGCCCGCCGTCGATGGCTTTGACCGCCACGCTGATCTCGCCCGGGGCGGTACTCCGGCAGATGGAGTAGCAGCGGCGCAGCTCGTCCCCGCCAAGCGTCGTTTTTAACGTCAGGTGCTGGCCGGGACGGAAGCGGTAGGCGTCCTGCAGCGCCTGCGGCACCGCGAACGTGATGGTCACCGCGTCGCGGGTTTCGGGTTCCACTTTTGCCACTGTTAATGAATGAAACGTTGTCATGGCAGCCTCAAATACATTTGAAATAGTCGAAGGGCTCACGGCAGCTATTGCAGCGGTAGAGCGCTTTGCAGGCCGTTGAGCCAAATTCACTGATAAGCGAGGTGTCGGTGCTGGCGCAGCGCGGGCAGCTCACCTCAACCGGGGCGTGCGCGTGACAGCTATGCCCCACCGGTGGACTGATGCCGTACGCCCGCAGGCGCTCGCGCGCGTCGGGGGTCATCCAGTCGGTGGTCCAGGCGGGTTCAAGCTGGAGCACAATGTGCACCGGGGTAAAGCCGTGCTCGGTCATCGCCTCGCGGATCGCCCCCAGCAGGTGTTCCGTCGCCGGACAGCCCGAGTAGGTCGGCGTAAAGCCGATAACCCAACCTTCCCCCTGCGCCTTCACGCTGCGCACCATGCCTAAATCGGTGATGGTTAACACCGGCACTTCCGGGTCCGGGATCTGGCTTAACAGCGCCCAGATCTGCGGGATTTGCGCGGGCGCGATGTCGACGAGGCGTTGCATAGCGTTCTCCTTTACCACTGCTGACCGGGATACGCGCGCTGGAGATACTGCATTTCCGCCAGCATCGGGCCCAGATGTTCGGTATGCAGCCCCTGCTTGCCCCCGGTGCGGTACGCCACCTCTGCGGGCACCTGCAGGCAGGCTTCATTCAGACCGGCATACACTTCGCTTTCCCACGGCTGACGCAGGAGGCGCGGGTCAACCGCCACGCCGGACTGAATCAATTCCAGCTCAACGTCATCGGCCTCAAACAGCTCGGCCGTAAAACGCCACAGGCTGTCGATGGCCTGCTGCATTTTTTGCGCGGACGTTTCGGTCCCGTCGCCCAGACGCACCAGCCAGCCGCGGCTGAAGCGCAGGTGGTAGCGCGCCTCTTTAATCGCTTTGGCGGCAATGGCGGCAAGCTGGCCGTCGCGGCTTTGGGTCAGGCGTTCGTACAGCGCCACGTTCCAGGCATCCATCAGGTACTGGCGGGCAATCGTGTCGGCGAAGCTGCCGTTCGGCTGCTCCACCAGCAGGAGATTGCGGAACTGGCGCTCGTCGCGGCCAAACGCCAGCGTGTCTTCATCGCCCTGGCCTTCCCGCTCCGCGGCATAGGTCAGGAAATTGCGCGCCTGGCCCAGCAGGTCGAGACCGATATTGGCGAGCGCGAGGTCGATCTCCAGCTCCGGCGCGTGGCCGCACCAGGCGCCGAGACGCTGGGAGAGCACCAGACCGTTGTCGCCCAGACGCAGGGCATAGGCAGTCACTGAATTCATTCTTTGCCTCACATATGCTCGATGCCGTCAGGGATGGTGTAGAACGTCGGATGGCGGTAAACCTTGCTTTCCGCCGGGTCGAAGAACTCGCCGCGCTCTTCCGGCTGGGAGGCGACAATCTCGCTCGCCTTAACCACCCAGATAGAACAGCCTTCGCTGCGGCGGGTGTAGGCATCACGCGCATTTTCCAGCGCCATGCGATCGTCGGCGGCATGCAGACTGCCCACGTGACGGTGGGATAACCCTTGTTTGCTGCGTACGAACACTTCGTACAGCGGCCAGTAGACATTGTTCATCGTGATTCCTCTTAAGCCACTTTGCGGGCGTGTTGTTTTTCCGCGTGCGCCAGTGCGGCTTCCCGCACCCACGCCCCCTCTTCCCAGGCTTTGCGTTTGGCGGCCAGGCGTTCGTGGTTGCAGATGCCGCGCCCGTTAATGACCTCGTCAAACTCCTGCCAGTCGATCTCGCCGAAGCGATAATGACCGCTCTCTTCATCCAAACGCAGGTCGGGATCGGGCACCGTCATGCCCAGCATCTCCACCTGCGGCACCGTGTTGTCGACAAAGCGCTGGCGCAGCTCGTCGTTGCCGAAGCGTTTGATTTTCCACGCCAGGCTGCGGGCGCTGTTCGGCGAATTGTCGTCGTTCGGCCCGAACATCATCAGCGCCGGCCACCAGAAGCGGTTGATGGCGTCCTGCAGCATCTGGCGCTGGGCCTCGCTCCCCTGCGCCAGCGCCATGCAGGCTTCAAAGCCCTGACGCTGGTGGAAGCTCTCTTCTTTACAAATTTTCACCATCGCCCGGGCATAGGGACCGTAGGAGGTTCGGCACAGCGCCACCTGGTTGACGATGGCCGCGCCGTCCACCAGCCAGCCGATCACGCCGATATCGGCCCAGCTCAGGGTCGGATAGTTAAAGATGGAGGAGTACTTCATTTTGCCGTCGAGCATCTTCTGGTAGATGTCTTCCCGCGCGCAGCCCAGCGTTTCCGCCGCGCTGTAGAGGTAGAGCCCGTGTCCGGCTTCGTCCTGCACCTTCGCCAGCAGGATCGCTTTTCGACGCAGCGTCGGGGCGCGGGTGATCCAGTTTCCTTCCGGGAGCATGCCGACAATTTCGGAGTGCGCATGCTGACCAATCTGGCGGATCAACGTCTTACGGTAGGCGTCAGGCATCCAGTCCTGAGGCTCAATCGCCGTCTCCTGCGCTATGCGCTGCTCAAACCGTTGTTCTTGCGTCACGTCATCACCTTTATGATTCGTTAGTTTGCAAATTAAAGCGTAATGTTGAATCACTTTGTTTTTTAAAAGTTACACAAAGGTTAAATATAACCCCAAGAATTGTTTCCTTGTTTTGTGATATCGCTCGCAAGGCTTTTACTGCAGGCGTACTGAAAAGCGTCCTCGCACGCCGTGTTTCATCAGAGCGGATCACAATGTTAACAATTCATTAAAACTCAGCTTGATTTTTATGATTCATGATCAAACTATTAATGGGTAAATTACGTAACATTTGGAGATAAGCGATGCAGCAGTTAGCCAGCTTCTTATCCGGTACCTGGCAGTCTGGCCGGGGCCGCGAACGCACTATTCATCACGCCATCAGTGGCGAAGCGCTGTGGAGCGTGACCAGCGAAGGGCTGGACATGACGGCCGCCCGTCGCTATGCGATTGAGCGCGGCGGCGAAGCGCTTCACGCGATGACCTTTATCGAACGCGCGGCCATGCTGAAGGCGGTGGCAAAGCACCTGCTTAGCGAGAAAGAGACGTTTTATGCCCTGTCCGCCCAGACCGGAGCGACGAAGGCGGACAGCTGGGTCGATATCGAAGGCGGGATCGGCACCCTCTTCACTTACGCAAGCCTGGGCAGCCGCGAGCTGCCGGATGACACCGTGTGGCCGGAAGACGAGCTGATCCCGCTATCAAAAGAAGGCGGCTTTGCGGCGCGCCACGTCCTGACCTCCAAATCCGGCGTGGCGGTGCACATCAATGCCTTTAACTTCCCCTGCTGGGGGATGCTGGAAAAGCTGGCTCCAACCTGGCTTGCCGGCATGCCCGCCATCATCAAACCCGCTACCGCTACCGCGCAGGTGACGCAGGCGATGGTGAAATCCATCGTCGACAGCGGGCTGGTGCCGGACGGCGCCATCAGCCTGATCTGCGGCGGCGCCGGGGATCTGCTCGACCAGCTCGACAGCCAGGACGTGGTGACCTTTACCGGCTCCGCCAGCACCGGGCAAAGTCTGCGCGTGCACCCGAATATTGTGGCGAATTCCATTCCGTTCACCATGGAAGCCGACTCCCTGAACTGCTGCGTGCTGGGGGAAGACGTCACGCCGGAGCAGCCGGAATTTGCCCTGTTCATTCGGGAAGTGGTGCGCGAGATGACCGCCAAAGCCGGGCAGAAATGTACGGCCATTCGCCGCATTATCGTCCCGCAAAACCAGATTGACGCCGTGAGCCAGGCGCTGGTTGCCCGGCTGGAAAAGGTGGTTGTAGGTGACCCGGCGCAGGAAGGGGTAAAAATGGGCGCACTGGTCAACGCCGAACAGCGTGCGGACGTGCAGGAGAAAGTGGAGCAACTGATCGCCGCAGGCTGCCAGATCCGTCTGGGTGGCAAAGCGGATTTGCAGGCCGCGGGCGCGTTCTACCCGCCGACCCTGCTGTTCTGCCCGCAACCGGATGAAACTCCGGCAGTGCACTCCACCGAAGCTTTTGGCCCGGTTGCGACGCTGATGCCGTATCGCAACGCCCGCCACGCGATGCAGCTTGCCCGCGCGGGCGGCGGCAGCCTGGCGGGCACGCTGGTCACCGCTGACCAGGACACTGCCCGCCAGTTTATTCTCGGCGCGGCGCGCGCCCACGGGCGTATTCAGATCCTCAACGAGGAAGCCTCGAAAGAGTCCACCGGCCACGGCTCCCCGCTGCCTCAGCTGGTGCACGGCGGCCCGGGCCGCGCGGGCGGTGGCGAAGAGCTGGGCGGCCTGCGTGCGGTGAAGCACTACCTGCAGCGCACCGCGATTCAGGGCAGTCCGACCATGCTGGCCGCCATCGGCAAACAGTGGGTGCGTGGCGCAACGGTGCAGGAAGATCGCGTGCATCCGTTCCGCAAATACTTTGAGGAGCTACAGCCGGGCGACAGCCTGCTGACGCCGCGTCGCACCCTGACGGAAGCGGACATCGTGAACTTTGCCTGCCTGAGCGGCGACCACTTCTACGCCCATATGGACAAGATCGGCGCGGCAGAGTCGATCTTTGGCGAGCGCGTGGTGCACGGCTACTTCCTGATTTCCGCCGCGGCGGGACTGTTCGTTGATGCGGGCGTCGGGCCGGTGATTGCCAACTACGGCATGGAAAACCTGCGCTTTATCGAGCCGGTTAAACCGGGCGATACCATTCAGGTGCGTCTGACCTGCAAACGTAAAACGCTGAAGAAACAGCGTACCGCGGAGGAAAAACCGACGGGCGTGGTGGAGTGGGCGGTTGAGATCTTCAACCAGCACCAGCAGGCCGTGGCGCTCTACTCCATTCTGACGCTGGTGGCGCGCCAGCAGGGTGATTTCAGCTAAGTTCCCTGCTCCTCATCCTCTCCACAATGGCTGAGCGCTCTCAAGTAATGTGCAAGCAGAAGCAATAACGCTGCTTTTAGAATGGCTGAGGGCCTTCAGCGATGCCCTGGTCCGGCTGTAAATCGCTGAGGCGTTTGCCTTCCGGCCGGGGCGAGGCGCAGGGATGCGCCGAGAGGGCGGGCTTTACAGGGATGTTACCTCCGCCCGTACCCGATAAGCCGGAAGGAATAAGCCGAAGGTACCGCGCAGCGGCGATTTACCGCCGGGAGCCCGGGTCGCCAGGGTGGTGGCGACTGAGCCACCCTGGCACGTTCACAGGCCATGTCGTTACAGAGTAGCAAGGAACATAAAGTGAACGGAATGACCACCAGTGCCGTATGTTCCCCCTCACCCCAGCCCTCTCCCTCAAGGGAGAGGGGGCCGTCTGTGCTGACATCATTTGTGGGGTTCCCTCAGCCTCAATGGGGAGGGGAAATGGCCCGGCATGTGATTTACCCCCGCTCTTTTTTTAACCTGGCAAGGCTGACAAATAATCTGGCAGATGCAGGCAAACGCTTTTCTCAGGCGCCTGTCAGGATAAGGCTGTCACAACACAATAAACACAACAAGATGAGGTCTACGATGGGAAGCAATTCTTCTTTTTCTGCCCGTAGAACGGCGCTGGCTATGGCCGTTGCGCTGTGTTGCGCCTGGCAATCCCCTGCTTTCGCCCACGGCAGTGAGGCGCATATGGTCCCGATGGACAAAACGCTGCAGGACTTTGGCGCCGACGTTCAGTGGGATGATTACGCACAGATGTTCACCATTGCGAAAGACGGTGCCTTTGTGAAGGTCAAACCGGGCGCTAAAACCGCCATCGTCAACGGGAAAACCCTCAAGCTCGAGGTGCCGGTGGTGATGAAAGGCAAAAAAGCCTTTATCTCTGACAGCTTCATCAACGATGTTTTCCAGTCCGGTCTTGACCAGACTTTCCAGGTTGAAAAACGCCCTCACCCGTTAAACGCGCTGACGGCGGACGAAATTAAGCAAGCCGTTGAGATTGTGAAAGCCTCGGCGGATTTTAAACCGAATACCCGCTTTACCCAGATTGCCCTTGCTGAGCCAGAGAAAGCCAAAGTGTGGGACTTTGTGCTTAACGGTACGGCGGTGGATGCCCCGCGTCAGGCGAACATCGTGATGCTCGACGGAAAGCACGTTATCGAAAGCCTGGTGGATCTGAAGGATAAAAAAATCCTGCGCTGGGAGCCTGTGAAAGACGCGCACGGCATGGTGCTGCTGGATGATTTCACCGCGGTTCAGCAAATCATCAACGACAGCACGGAGTTTGCCGAGGTGCTTAAAAAACACGGCATCACCGACCCGAAAAAAGTGATTACCACGCCGCTGACCGTCGGCTATTTCGACGGTAAAGATGGCCTGAAGCAGGAAGATCGCCTGCTGAAGGTAGTGAGCTATCTGGACGTTGGCGACGGCAACTACTGGGCGCACCCGATTGAAAACCTGGTGGCCGTGGTCGATCTTGAGCAGAAGAAAATCCAGAAGATTGAGGAAGGCGCCGTTGTTCCGGTTCCGATGACACCGCGCCCCTACGATGGCCGCGACCGTATAGAGATGCCGAAAAAACCGCTCGACATCATTGAGCCGGAAGGCAAGAACTACACCATCACCGGCGATATGGTGCACTGGCAGAACTGGGATTTCCACCTGAGCCTGGACTCCCGCGTCGGCCCGATGATCTCAACCGTCACCTATAACGACAACGGCAAAAAACGCCAGATTATGTATCAGGGGTCGCTCGGCGGCATGATCGTTCCTTACGGCGATCCGGACGTGGGCTGGTACTTTAAAGCCTATCTCGACTCCGGCGACTATGGTATGGGCACCCTGACCTCGCCGCTGGTGCGCGGCAAAGACGTGCCGTCCAACGCGGTGATGCTCAATGAAACCATCCCGGATTACACCGGCGCGCCGATGGAGATCCCGCGCGCGATCGCCATTTTCGAACGCTACGCGGGGCCGGAATACAAGCATCAGGAGATGGGCCAGCCTAACGTCAGCACCGAGCGCCGCGAGCTGGTGGTGCGCTGGGTGAGTACCGTGGGCAATTACGATTACATCTTCGACTGGGTGTTCCATGAAAATGGCACCATCGGCATTGACGCCGGCGCGACGGGTATCGAAGCGGTGAAAGGCGTACAGGCGAAAACCATGCACGACGCCACCGCCAAAGACGATACAAAATACGGCACGCTGATCGACCATAACATCGTGGGCACCACGCACCAGCACATCTACAACTTCCGTCTTGATATGGACGTGGACGGCATCAACAACAAGCTGGTGGCCATGGATCCGGAAGTGAAGCCGAATACCGCCGGTGGCCCGCGCACCAGCACCATGCAGATCAATCAGTACGATATTGATACCGAGCAGCAGGCGGCGCAGAAGTTCGACCCGGGAACCATTCGCCTGCTGAGCAACACCCGTAAAGAGAACCGCATGGGCAACCCGGTCTCGTACCAGATTATCCCTTACGCGGGCGGTACGCACCCGGTGGCGACCGGCGCGAAATTTGCCCCGGACGAGTGGATCTACCATCGCCTGAGCTTTATGGACAAACAGCTGTGGGTGACCCGTTACCACCCGGATGAACTTTACCCGGAAGGAAAATTCCCGAACCGCTCCGTGCACGACACCGGCCTGGGTCAGTACAGCAAAGATAACGAGTCGCTCAACGATCAGGACGATGTTGTCTGGATGACCACCGGCACCACCCACGTGGCACGCGCGGAGGAGTGGCCGATCATGCCGACGGAATGGGTGCATACCCTGCTTAAACCGTGGAACTTCTTCGACGAGACGCCAACGCTCGGGAAGAAAAAAGACGAAAAATAACCATCCGCCGGGCAAATGCCCGGTTTTTTTTGCCCTGGCGTTTGAGGATCGCCCTGGCTTGCTTATAGTTACTGATATCTCACCTGCATGATTTATCCCCCGGACGGGAAAGGGCTTTATGGAAAAAAGAAAAAAACCGACACTTGAACGGGCAACCTGGCCGACGCGCCATGCCATGGTCATGCACGGGCTGGCGATGAACCTGCCGTGGCTGGCCTTCGTCAATATCAGCTTCGCGGTGATGATCCTGCTGCGACACGTTCTGCTTAACGCCAGCGATCCCCTTTATCCCCACTCGCCGCAGCTGACGAGAATGGTCGATGCCTCCATGCTCGGCATCATTATTCTCTCAGCCGCGCTGATCCTGATGGCCTGGCGGCGAATCGCC
Source organism: Enterobacter sp. SES19 (assembly GCF_011765665.1). Taxonomy (NCBI): domain Bacteria; kingdom Pseudomonadati; phylum Pseudomonadota; class Gammaproteobacteria; order Enterobacterales; family Enterobacteriaceae; genus Enterobacter; species Enterobacter sp. SES19. Next base: position 2,219,602 of record NZ_CP050320.1, on the reverse strand, counting down.
GGAATCAGCGTGGTGTTGTTTATCTGTAGCGCCATCTGGTCGGTCTCCTGCTTCTGGTTTATTACCCAGCTGCTGCTGCCTCACGTCTGGCCGCTGTGCGTCATTTTATTACTCGCCGGCTTAACGGCGCTCTATTTTTATCCTGAAGGGCTGCTCGCCTTTGTGCTCCCGCTCTGGATCACCCTGCCGATAGCAAGCTGGATACGGAACGATGGCCTCAACCTTCACTTCGTCGTCATCTGGAGCGTCTTTACGCTGATCCTGATCTGCGGGCGTTTCATTCTGTTGAGCTGGTTTGACGAGGCCTGGCGCCGTAATCAGCAAAATCAGCTGCTGATCTCCAGACTGGATGCGCTGGCGCATCAGGATCCGTTAACCAAAACCGCCAATCGCCGGAAAATGGAGGTGGTGCTGGAAAACGCGGTTGAGCAGAAGAAAACCTTCTCGGTGATTATGCTGGATATCGACTATTTCAAGCTCTACAACGACACGTACGGGCACCAGGCAGGCGACGACTGTCTGACCCGCGTGGCGCGGGTGCTGAAGCAGTCGGTGCGCACACCTGACGATGTGGTGTCGCGCTACGGCGGCGAGGAGTTCGTGGTCATCCTCTTCAATTGCCCGGAAAACATCGCGGAAAAGGTTGCCTTACGCATTCAGGACGGCCTGCGCGCGGAAGCCATACCACACAGCGCGTCAACCGTTAGCGACCATGTCACCGTGAGCATGGGGATTGCGAGCATGGCGGAAGGGTTAGCGGGCACCGAGATCATCGCCCGCGCCGATGCGGCGCTGTATCGGGCGAAGGAGGCCGGGCGGGATAGAGTATGCCGGTGAGAACGGCGGCTATTCCGCATGACGCTCGGCGATCCATTTGCGGTATTGACCGGGCAACATTCCCGTCACCCCCGTGAATGCGCGCCTGAATGCCGTGTCGTCAGCGTAACCGCAAGCGCTGGCAATCTCCGCTATTACGTACCCCGGTTGCTCCAGGAGACGCATTGCCTTTTCAATGCGCATGCGCGTCAAAAAGTTTTTAGGGCTTTCATTCATCTCCTCCGCCATTTTTCGGTGAAGGGTACGAGTGGTCATATTCAGCGCCCGGGCAAGCTGTTCTACGGTGATCTCCGGATTTTCATACCGGACGATATGTTCCGCTTTCATTATCATCGGATGGACTGAATTTAAAAAACCTGCTGGCGCGTAAACCTGCTGAGACAACGGCTGGCTGTCAGCCACGGCCATATCGGCCGTCAGACGCGCCAGCTTCTGCCCCGCGTGCAGACGGATGATATGCAGCGCCAGGTCAACCCAAGAGAGCGGGCCACCGGATGTGATAACCCGTGCATCCTGCACCAGCGCTTTACCCCAGACAGGTTTGCTCAGCGGATATCGCTGGCGGAAAGTATGGTAAAGCCACCAGGTCGTCGTGCATGCCCGGCCATTGAGGATCCCCGCCTCGGCGAGAACCAACCCACCGGCACAGGCTCCCGCAAGCATCGCGCCTTTATCATACTGGCCGCGCAGCCATGCGCCAGCCTCAAGGACGGCCGCTGGCGAGACCGGGCATTTCTGCTCGTCAAGCTTCATCCCGCAGGCAATCACGAGATCGAAGGTTCCTCCGGTAACAAAGCTCGCTTCGGCCTCGATCGGCCGCCCCTGCGCGTCCGGGACCGGCTTTCCTTCCGCCGTGATGATGACCGCCTCAAAAGGCGAAATGCCCTCGCCGTCCGGCTGCTGGGCAATCACCTCGTTAGCCAGCCAGAACATGTCGCAGAGCCCAGCCACGGCGGATTTCATGCTTCCGGGTAACGCTAAAATGGCAATTCTCATGATTCAGGCCTGAGTAAAATGTCTGATTTCGTATGTTAACAGTCATTTCAGACACTACAAGCCTCTTTGCGTCTCTCGTTACACTGTGATTCAACGTCTCTCAGGAAATTACGTCACGCTTATGAAACCGACACGCTTGCCCGTTCTTCTTTCTTTGCTTTGCATGGCTGCATCGCAGTCTGTGCAGGCGCGGATTAATAACATCATCCTCGTGCATGGTGCCTTTACCGATGGTTCCGTCTGGCAGGAAGTGATAGGCCGTTTGCAGACCCGGGGCTACCACGTCACGGCAGTGCAAAATCCTCTGACCTCGCTGGAAGAGGACGTCGCCGCCACAGAGCGTGTCATCGACCGTCAGCAAGGGGACGTAGTGCTTGTTGGCCACTCCTGGGCCGGCGCGGTCATCGCTCAGGCAGGCAATAACCCGAAGGTGAAAAAACTGGTTTTTCTCTCCGCCCTTGCCCCCGACAGCGGTGAATCGGTTACCTCTCTTCTTACCCGCCTCAACGCCCCTATGGCCGACATGCGCCCGGATAAAAAAGGGTTAATCTGGCTGGACGATCCCGATGCCTATAAGCGCACGATGGCCAACGATCTGCCCCTCAAACGCGTAAAACTGCTGACGGCAACGCAGCAGCCTATCGCGGCAAGCGCCTTCAGCGAGAAGGTAGAACATGCAGCATGGCGTGAAAAACCCTCATGGTATCTGATAACCGAAGAGGATCGCGCCCTTTCTCCCGGTATCCAGCAGCAGCTCGCCGGCACCATGAACGCCACCGTCCTGCGTATTAAGAGCAGCCATATGTCGATGATTTCCCACCCGCACGCCGTGAGTCAATTTATCGAACAAGCAACCCAAACCGACGCAAAGGAAACAGAGAAATGAATATCCTGCATATAGATTCAAGCATTAACGGCGAGTTCTCACTTTCACGTCAGCTGACGGCAGAGGTGGTTCGCCAGATCGCGTCAGAGAAGGTGGTCTATCGCGACGTCGTTAAAACCCCCATCGCCCATCTCACCGGCACCGTTGCCGCTGGGTTCCGGCCGCTGCGGATAGCCACCGATGCGACGGCTGAAGATGTCCGCGAACACGCGCTGTCCGGGGAACTTGTGAACGAATTTCTCAATAGCGACCTCATCGTGATAGGTGCGCCTATGTATAACTTCTCCGTCTCAACTCAGCTTAAAGCCTGGTTAGATCGACTCGCCCAGCCGGGAAAAACCTTTAGCTATACCCCGACGGGCCCGGTGGGGCATGCGACCGGCAAGAGGGTTATTGTCGTTTCAACCCGCGGCGGGATATATCACGGTACGCCAATCGAAGACATGGATTTTCAGGAGAGGTACCTGCAGCGATTCTTTGGTTTTCTGGGTATCGACAGAGTGGAATTTGTCCGTGCTGAAGGGGCTACGCGCAGTGAAGAAGTCAGGACTAAAGGCGTTGCGCAGGCGTTTGACGCTATTCCATCGGTCATTGCCGCAGCATTGAAATAGCCACCGGGTTAAAGCCTGCCGGGTAACCGCAGCGTTACCCGGCAATGTTTTTAATACCGCACGCACACCGACTTAGTTTCACACCAGCCGTCCAGCCAGTCCGGACCAAAGTCACGCCCGGTACCGGACTGTTTCATGCCGCCGAACGGCAGGTTGGCGTCGATCAGCGTATGGCTGTTTACCCAGACGGTGCCCGCCTGCAGCCGGTCGGTATACTCCAGCGCCTTGCTGATATTTTGCGTCCAGACGCTGGCCGTCAGGCCATAGTCGCTGTCGTTTGCCAGCTGAAGCGCCTCTTCACCGTCGGCGACGCGCACCACGTTGACCACCGGGCCAAACACCTCTTCGCGGGTCAGGCGCAGCGAGGCATCCGGGTTCACCACCAGCGTAGGCGCAACGTAATAGCCTTTGCCTTCCGGCCCCCGGTTACCGACGATTAGCTCCGCGTTGCGCGACTTCGCCTCATCAAGGAAGGTCTGCACCTTGTCACAGTGGGCGCGCGACACCAGCGGGTTGATAAACGCCTCCGGCGACATGCCCGGCCCGACGCTCAGGGATTTCACCGCCTGCTCAAACCCGCTGACCAGCGTGTCAAACAGCGGCGCTTCAATATAGATGCGCGAGCTCGCCGCGCACACCTGCCCCTGGTTCAGGAAGCTGCCGGTCATCAGGCCTTCGATCACCCACGCCGGGTCGGCGTCTTTCAGTACAATAGCCGGGTTTTTCCCGCCCAGCTCCAGGGTCACGCCGGTTAGCGTGTCCGCCGCCGCACGGGCAATTTGCTTACCCGTCGCCGTTGAGCCGGTGAAGCTCACCTTTGCAATATGCGGATGCGAGGTCAGCGCTGCGCCACACACCGCGCCGCTCCCGGTCACCACGTTGAACACCCCGTCCGGGATGCCCGCTTCGCTGGCCAGTTCCGCTACGCGCAGCATGGTCAGCGGCGTGGTTTCTGACGGCTTGATGACGATAGAGCAGCCCGCGGCCAGCGCAGGCATCACTTTCCACATCCCGATCATCAGCGGGAAGTTCCAGGGCACAATCCCGGCCACCACGCCAACCGGCTCTTTACGCGTCCACGCCTGATAGCGGGCGCCCTGCGGCAGCGGGATGGAAAGGTCGAGGGTCTTACCCGTAATTTTGGTGGTCAGCCCGGCGGTATAGCGCATCCAGTTCAGGGTGCAGCTGACTTCAAACATGCGGGAAATGTTAATGGATTTCCCCTGCTCCAGCGTTTCAAGCTGGGCCAGCTCTTCGCTGTGCTGTTCCACCAGATCGGCGAAATGTAGCAGGATCCGCTCGCGCTCCGCCGGGAGTTTTCCGGCCCAGCTGCGGGCGACAAACGCGCGCCAGCCGGACATGACGGCACGGTCAACGTCGTCGACGCTGGCATCGGCAGTCGAGGCAATGACTTCGCCCGTGGCCGGGTTGTAGACGTTCAGCCGCTTTTCACTGTCCGACGCGGCCTGACGCCCTTCAATCCACAGGCCATGCTGTCGGTCTACAAATTGTTGTACGGCAGGCTGAATGGCCACCTGTGATTCAGACATAGGATACTCCTTCGTTATTCTTCGCAGGGTGTCCATCCAGTCTAAGTGGGGTTTTGCATTCTCGCTTTTGTCTCTGTGACATTCGCTTTGCCACCTGTGACAGGCTCCGCAAATCGCGATAATTGCCGCTTATATCGCTGTTACCGGTGAGTGTTCTTTCCTATAGTCAGCCTCATAGCTCTGACAAAATGCAACACAAATGTAACAATGCGAAAACGTTGACGGTGCAGTGAGAGAAACGATGGCGTGTGCAAGCGAGCAGGAACAGTATCAGCAGTGGCTGGCGCAAATTAACCAGGTTTGCGGGCGTTTTAACGCGCAGCCCACCGAGGGAAAATTCTACGGCGAGCTGGAGACCAGCTATGCGCGCAGCCTGAAGCTCAGTACCGTGACCGCAGGCGGCGTTAATCTGTTCCGCTCCCGTCAGGAAATTACACAGAGTAACGATGCCTGGTTCTATACCGTGTTCCAGCTAGAAGGCAGCGCGGAAATTGAACAGGATGACCGTCGCGCGCTACTCAGGACCGGTGATATCACGCTGATTGACGCGTCGCGTCCCTGCTCGATCAACTGGCGGGAAAAATCCCGCCAGATTTCGCTGCTGGTTCCCCGTCAGATTATTGAGCAGCAGTGTCGTTTCCAGGAGATAAGCTGCGCGACCGCCCTTTCCCGCACCTTGCCCACGGTACAGCTGAGCCATCGACTGCTGATGGAGAGCATGAGCAATGCCGACCTGAGTGACCGCGAAAGTGAAGCGGCGCTTGAGGCGATGATCTGTCTGCTTCGTCCCGCTTTCCAGCAGCGTGAAATCATTCAGCCGCGCAAGGAGCGCCAGTTCCAGCATGTGGTGGCGCTGATTGACGACCATATTCAGTCTGAATCGCTGCGCCCGGAATGGATTGCCGCCGAGAGCGGTATGTCCGTGCGCAGCCTCTACCGCATGTTTGCCGAGAAAGGGCTGGTGGTGGCGCAGTACATCAAAAACCGTCGTCTGGATCTCTGTGCGCAGGTCCTGCGCGCTGCCGGTGATGATGAAAAGCTGGCGGGCATTGGCTACAGCTGGGGGTTCACCGACCATAGCCATTTTTCAACGGCGTTTAAGCAGCGTTTTGGCGTCTCGCCGGGGGAATACCGCAGGCGCTACCGCTAGCTACTTTTTGAGCCATTTTCCGTTAATGCCCTTCACGTATTCGCCCGGCTGCGCGCGGGCAACCAGTTTTTGCCCTGCCATTTTGGCCACTTCATCGACCGGCAAATTATTGCTGTCAGCCAGCTTCTGGTAGTTTTCCGTGCGCGCCGCGTTGATGCGATTAACCAGCGCCAGCGTTTCCGCGTCCTGTTGAACCGGGGCAAGATAACCGCTGAGTGTTTCCCCCACGCGCCCCTGGGCCCGGGCATCGTTTAAGGTCAGCGCAGCCGCCTGCACGTTCATCCCCAGCGCCAGTAAAATCAGAGCTACTCGTTTCATGGCGTCCTCAGAACAGATCGCTGCGCGACTTCAGCAGGGTTTCAACGTCTTTATCGACCTTGATGTGGATCTCATGTTCGATTTTGACATTCATATTGATGGTAATCGGCTCCTTTGGCGCAGCGACTTCAATTCGCGGCGTACAGCCGGTCAGTAGCGCGGCAACGGCAACGGTGAGCGCACCAGCCATCTTATTCATTGTTGTTCCTCACTTTCCTTGCCAGTCGAACTGCGGGGAGCAGGTATCGCCGCATGTTGCTCAAACCAGGTTTGCAGGTTGTCCCCAAAACGCAGGCTGCGCCAGAGGGTAAAGACATTCTCGTCGTGGGTATAGTTCAGATTGACGGAGCTGCTTTTACCATCGACCCGGCTGGTCCCCTTGATGGTCGCCTGCATGGTTAATTCACCCAGGTTATCTAAATTGATTCTCGTCCACGAACGCGAAATTTCCATATAGCGGAGCCAGTTAATCGCGGCACCCGCAACCATATTATCTTTCACGATGGCGTCGGCCGTATCTTTGTCGATGCGTAGCGTCATGGGCCCCGGGTTGGTCAGCCAGCCATCTTTAATGATCCATTTTTCGTTGTCCAGCCAGAACGGCAGCGCCCCGCTCACCGGCCCTGACATAGCAAACTGCTTCGGATTGACGGCGCTAATCAGCTCGCTCGAAGAGATATTGTCCACCCGCAGCAGGGCCGGATCGTGCTGCGGCATCCGCAGCTGCTGCATGGTGATCTTCCCGCCGAGGGTTTCCACCTTCACGTTGGTGAGCAGCAGCGGATTGTCCTCCGTCCAGGGATAATCCCCCTGTAAATCCGCGGTAATGTTGCGCGCGGTCACCAGGTTTTCCACTTCGCCGATGCGTAGCGTGACCGGACCGCGCGTGCCGAGGGACCAGGTTCCCTCGCTGAAGCGGAACGGCAGCACAAAGTCGACGCCGTTAATCTGGTTATCCGGCATCCAGGCGCTACCGGATTTCAGCACGCCGTGCCCGCCCGCTTCAAAGCCCTGATCGGCCGCCGCCGAGAAGGCGACCTGCGCATAAAGCTCCCCGTCGCGCAGCGTCATTTTCCAGTCCGGCGGGATCAACGGCTGGAATACGGTGAGCGACTGTTTCGGCCACCAGGCCTGCCCACGAAGGCGCACGCCATCCCAACGACCGTTCACCTGTACCGGACCGATTTTGTCCGCATGGAGGTCGCCCTTAAACTGAAAAATTGTCGGGTCGGTGCCGTCGACGCTGAAGGTCAGGACCGAGGGCGGCAACACGCTGCCGCCGGAGAACCGGGTTTGCCCGGCATTGAGCGACAGCGCGCCGCTGAAGCCCGGTTTTTCGGCATCGCGCAACCAGCGTACCGGCTGATCCAGCACCAGACGCGGCTTGCTGACCTCCATCGTGCCGTACTGGAGCTTGTCAAAACCGGTGGAGAGCGCCGTCAGCTCAATAAGGTTGTCGCGCCACTCGCCTTTCCCGGCGACATCCCAGCGGGCATGCATCGGCGTAAAACCGCCTTTTCCCCAGTAGCGCCACTGCCACAGGCCGTTATCAGGTAAAAAGTCATTAGCCTGGCCGTCCAGGTGGAGTTCAAAATCACCCATCTCGTTTTCATGGGCGCGCAGAATCGCCTGTAAACGGCCGTCCACGCCCTTCTGCGTCAGCTTCACGCCCGCCAGCGGCCAGCGGATTTCATCGATATCGAGCGAATTGATGATGCGCCCGCGCGAGCGGAGCAACGCGCCCGGCTCAAAGGCCAGCTGCGGTTCATACAGGCTGCCGGTCAGCGTGGCGGGCAATTTGGCGTAAAGAATGAGATCGTTTTGCTTCGCCTCGCCGCTCAGATGCAGGGGCATGTCGCTGTTTTCCATACTGAGCCTGCCGGGCCCAATATTCAGTACCGCGTTGCCTTTCCCCGCATCGCCGTGCGTCAGCACATTCAGTCGTCCGGTCAGGGTGGTTTTCTCCAGCCCCTGCTGCCAGTTGTCTGCACGAAGGGACACCCGCCCGCTCAGCGGCATACCCGAGAGATCCCAGTTCCAGCGCCCGTCGCTGATGTTCAGTTGCTCCGCCGTGATCTGCCACGGCAGGTCGAGCAGCGGATCGGGGTTGTCCCGCGCCATCACCACCAGCTGTCCCTGATTCTCTTCCCAGTCCAGATCGGCGTCGACCAGGGACGTTAACTGTGGCACGTTAAAGGTCGCCACCGCGTGGCCTTTCACCGGCACGCCGTCCGGAACCAGCGGCAAGGTAAACTCGCCCACCAGCTTAATCGGCTGCGGCTGGTCCGGGAGCTGTACATCAAACTGGCTGACCGAGAGCGTTTGGCCGCGAAGCGTGCCTTTAATGCTGACCTGCTCGCCTTTATAGGCGATCTCCTGGCTGGACGGGGTCAGCGACGCATTAAGCTCACCCTGCCACTGCTGCCAGGGCGACAGCGTCAGGCGGTGAACCGTAAGCCAGGTATTGGGCAATACCGCCTGCCACTGGGCCAGCGTTTTGGGAGCAACCGTTGACGGCGCGGACTGGGGAATTTTGCTGAGGCAGACGGAGTTTAAATCGAGCGTGCCGATATCCAGCTTCCAGCGGCTGGGATGTGACAGCGTCACGTTATCGATGCGGGCAATTTCGCAGTCTTCAACCAGATAGCGAAGATCGGGGATCACCAGCGCGTGGCGAGTCAGTTTCGGACTCTCTTCGAAAGCGATGCGCGTCCCGACGGGCAGCCAGATCCCGGCGAGCGTCGGTACCCACTGGGCGAGCGTCATCAGCAGCGTCAGCGGCAACAATATGAACAGCAGTAAAAGCGCAAGAGCGGCTTTGTATTTACCCTTCATGGGCAGTTAATATCCTGATTTAGCAAAAGAATTAAGCCGGCAGTGCCGATCATTGTCGCATGTTTAGCTGGTCAGTTGAAGTCAAAGCCAGGTTTAAGAATAGATGCTGTAACGTTAAGTTGCGAAACTAGGGCCTGTTCCGAGGCAACGCCAGAAGGTAAAGCATGGCGAATATCAACGACCCCCAATACACCGAGTTGTACCGCCAGGGATCAAAATCAATAAGTAAAAATGCGCTAACAAACTCATAGCCGTTGGCAAAAACGTTAATTTGAATGGCAGCAATGGCTATCACAAACAGCGTATAAGCAATGAACAGTGGATATTTCCGGAGCCGGTTAACTTTCATTTTCCCGAAGTACAATAAGAAGAAAATCACAATAGAAACAATAAAGTAGCACAAAGCAGGCAGCATCGGCGGAGATAAGGACAACTCCAATTGTTGAGACATGCATCATTCTCCCTCTTTATCAGAAACTCACCCAGTTTCTGATATCGTCCCATCACATCAGGAAGGATTGCAGTTTTCGCACCCTCTTGCCATTCTTTAACGTAATTCAGACAGGCGTTTCTCGCATCCTCTACCCACTTCATTTTCCGCTACATGTCCCGATCAGATCCGCGCCGAAGATTTCTCGTAGTAAGAATATCATGGAGTTAGGGTGCACATATGCTCTAGAATAATTGATAGAACTCATTGAATTCAATAATATTTTAGAAATTGTAAGATAATTTTAATCATGCTAACGTGAATGCAAAATCACTGGAGAAAGTCTTATGAAACTCGCGGTATACAGCACAAAGCAGTACGACAAAAAGTATCTGCAACATGTTAACGAGGCTTACGGGTTTGAGCTTGAATTTTTCGACTTTCTGCTGTCCGAAAAAACCGCCAAAACGGCGCACGGCTGTGAAGGCGTCTGCATTTTCGTAAACGATGACGGCAGTCGTCCGGTGCTGGAAGAGTTGAAAAAACAGGGGGTGAAGTACATCGCCCTGCGCTGTGCGGGCTTTAACAACGTGGATCTCGATGCGGCAAAAGAGCTGGGTCTGAAGGTGGTTCGCGTTCCGGCGTACTCCCCGGAAGCGGTCGCGGAACATGCGATTGGCATGATGATGTCCCTTAACCGTCGTATTCACCGCGCTTATCAGCGCACCCGTGACGCCAACTTCTCGCTGGAAGGGCTGACCGGCTTTACCATGTACGGCAAAACCGCTGGCGTGATCGGTACCGGTAAAATTGGCGTGGCTACCCTGCGCATTCTGAAAGGCTTTGGCATGCGTCTGCTGGCATTCGATCCGTACCCAAGCGCCGCAGCGCTGGATCTGGGCGTGGAGTACGTTGACCTGCCGACGCTGTTCTCGCAGTCCGACGTGATCTCCCTGCACTGTCCGCTGACGCCGGAAAACTACCACCTGCTCAATCAGGCGGCGTTTGACCAGATGAAAGATGGCGTGATGATCATCAACACCAGCCGCGGCGGACTGGTTGACTCTCAGGCCGCAATCGAAGCGCTGAAAACCCAGAAAATTGGCGCGCTGGGGATGGACGTGTATGAGAACGAACGCGATCTGTTCTTTGAAGATAAGTCTAATGATGTCATCCAGGACGACGTGTTCCGTCGCCTCTCTGCCTGCCATAACGTCCTGTTTACCGGACATCAGGCGTTTCTGACTGCCGAAGCCCTGATCAGCATTTCGGAAACCACGCTGGGCAATCTTCAGCAGTTAGAAAAGGGTGAGCCGTGCCCTAACGAACTGGCTTAAGTGCTACGCCGGGTTGTGGCTAAGCCTCACCCGGCACGTTTGTTTCCCAGCTGCGGTGCGCAACGCGCCACCAGATCAGAACGGCGGCCACCGCAATCGCGCTCAGGACAATGAATGCCGTCGCAAACGAGTAATGACCGGCGATCGTCCCGGTTAACGCCGGGCTCATGGATGCCCCAACCCCCTGCATCAGCATCACCACACTCTGCCCGGCATTGACGTGCCCGCTTCCGCGCAGCAGCACCACAATAAACGATGGTACGACGACACCGAGGATCCCGGCGGCCAGGCCGTCGAGAATTTGTACCGGGATCATCATGAACGGCGCGTCCGTGGATGCCGCCAGCGCCGCGCGTACCGGCATGACCAGCAGCGCCAGCATAATTAAGCGCCAGTAGCCAAAATGTTCGATCCGGCGCGAAGCCCAGATGGCGACAGGGATCATCACGGCCTGCGAGATGATGACGGTACCCGCCGCGTACAAACCGGGGTTGATCGTGGCGGGTGCCGCAGCCACCCTCATGCTCAGCATCGGTAATAGCGCGGCGTTTGCCAGGTGGAACAGCAGCAGCGTCAGCCCGGTAACAAACAGCGCCCGGTTTTTCATCAGCATCGCAAAACCGGGGACCGGCAGGCTCGCTGAAGAGGACAGCCCGCGCGCCGCGTCGTTATCGATATCGCTGTTGCGAATGGCAAGCAGCGCACACAGCGTTAGCAGCGTGGTACAGGTCATCAGCAGGAAAATCCCGCCCACGCCCCAGTACCAGGCAATGCCGCCTGCAATCAGAGCGGTCATGAAATTGCCGCCGTGATTGAACGCCTCGTTTCTGCCCATCTGCGCGCTGAAGCCACCCTGCCCGGTCAACCCCAGCGTAATCCCGGCGATCAACGGCCCGACAAATGCCGCACAGATACCGGTGACGATTTGCGACACGGCGACCACGGCGCTCTGCTGGCTAAACCAGAGCAGAAGCGTGCTTAGCGTGATCAGAATGCACAGCAGCGCGAGCACAGCGCGTTTGTTGCGGGAGGTGTCGGTGATGAATCCCGCCGGCAGCGTGGCCAGTAATCCCGCCAGCCCGCCGGCCGTCATCAGGATGCCGATATCATCAGGGGTCCAGTGGCGTTCGGTCAGAAAAATACCGAGAAAAGGCCCCAGGCCATCGCGGACATCCGCAATGAAAAAACTTGTCAGGCATAACGCCCGCAGCGAACGAAGAGACATACATCCTGCCTTTGTCTGTTATCGCCTGTAAAAAAGAAAATGTAGTATACCGGGTATTTTTGAAAATCAGATGACGTCTTAAAAAATATGCCTTCCGAACTTAAACAATTCATAACGGACGTTGTTTTTTCACTTTACTCATTATCGACCCTGACTATACTGGCAATAAATTTTCACAGGAGTCCTTCGTTGGAAAGTTATTTTATCGTCGATACGAAGGTAAGCTGACGCGATTTTCTCGCTGCTTACCTTTACGGTGGGCAGCAATCCTCTTTACGTGATTGCATCCCAATACATTAAGAACGACCAAATTTGTGGGGCATCACGATGTTCATGTTTAACCATTCACTCTTTCCGCCACCCTCCCGCTGACATGCTTTGCGTTTTAACGGCGTCATTCTGTGCTTTGTGAAGCACTGACGCTTATCGTTTAATCATGTTAACAGGCGACAGGCTGATGTTCCCTTATATCTCTCATCTGCTCGCAGCGATGCTGCTGGGCGCAATTATCGGCGCGGAAAGACAATGGCGCCAGCGTATGGCCGGGCTTCGTACCAATGCACTGGTTGCGACGGGCGCTGCCGTGTTTATTTTAAGTTCCATCTCGACGTCACCCGATAGCCCGGGACGCATTGCAGCGCAGATCGTCTCCGGAATAGGTTTCCTTGGCGCTGGCGTCATTATGCGTGAAGGAATGAATATTCGTGGTCTAAATACCGCCGCAACGCTATGGTGTTCGGCCGGAATTGGTGTGCTGTGCGGCTTAGGGCAATTCTGGAATGCCGGTATGGCCAGCGTGATTATTCTTTGTGCCAACATATTGCTTCGCGAAGCTGCGCAACGGATTAATCAACTGCCCGCGCTCCATGAAGGCGAAAAATGCTATGTCCTGAAAATCACCTGCAATGATGAGCATGAAGATGCGGTCCGACAGAGCGTGGTAAACATGGCGAAAGAGTTGACCTTAAGCCTGAAATCCATTTATTGCGCAACGGCGCAATCAGAAGGTAAAACTGAAATTCGGGCCGAGGTGATGACCCGGGAGGAATACCGGAAATTACTCGATCTGATTATGGGTAATATCGGCGGGAATAAAATTATCGCGTCCGTCAGCTGTCACGCAATTTAAGTCTATTACCGGGCATTACGCCCGGTACAACCTTTCCGTTTTGCATAGTCTCTGACAATAACGCGGAGAGCTTCATAAGGCAGCACTGATTTTAGCCAGACGTTTCATCATCTCCGTCGTCAGGCTAAGCTGCTCGCTGCCCATAAGATGGGACAACTCCTGCTTAGCGGATTGCCATACCGGCATGACCTCTTCAAGCAGACGCCAGCCTTCAGCTGTCAGCGTGAGTCGTTTTCCGGCACGTCCACGGCCTCCAGCCGAGTCAATAATGCCCCGGGATTCCAGACTACGGATATTACGACTCAGTGTTGTCGCATCCACCCCTGCTCTGGCGGCGAGTTCCGCAACGGTTTCATTAGGAGAACCCCCGATGCCAACCATCAGACTGAACTGCTCAGCGGTCAGATCAAACGGTCTGAAGCAGGCGTTGTAATAGCGCGTAATAGCCCGAGCGGTAGCGCGCGCCTGAAACGCCGGACAGACCTCCGGAATGGTCTCCAACAGCGCCACATCAATGTTGTTCATCATTTCATCTCGACAAGCAATGCTAAAGTTAATACTGTATATACACTATTTATACTGCTTGAGGAACCATTATGCCTGCCTTTGTTCATATCAACTTACGAGTCATTGACCCTGCCAGACAGGCCAGCCTGGCCCCTCGCTTCACGTCGGCATTAGAGGAAGCAGGCGGAAAAATTGTCCATTTTGGAGCTGTCGCACAGGTACTGGAAGGGGAAGTAGCGCCGTTACCCTATGCAGGCATTTTTGAATTCCCGACGTTGGATCAGGCCATTGCCTTCTATCATTCGGAAAAATATGCGCCGATTAAGGCTGAACGCCAGCTCGCCCAGGAAGCAAGAATGTTCATTGTCACGACGGAATGACAGGCAGGTTCAACTGTACCTAAATCACAGAACCGAAATTTGTCCCCGTTATGAAAGCCTGCTCTCTGTTTTGCTGGAAATAACGGTTTAACCTGAGCTGTGCAAAAAACACTCAGGAGGAACACATGTACAATTCAATTTTGGTTCCCATTGATATCTCCGAGGATAGCCTGACGCACATGGTTATCCCCTTCGTTCAGGCACATACAGCACTTAACACAGCTAAAGTTCACTTTCTTACTGTTATTCCATCTCTTCCTTATTACTCATCATTAGGTTTGGCCTACTCCGTAGAAATGCCGAAGATGAAAGAGTTCCAGCACGCTGCTTTAGCTAAACTGGATGAAATTGTTAAGCAATTCAAAATCCCTGCAGATAAGATTCAGACTCACGCCGTGACGGGATCCCCTAAGGATCAAATCCTTAAGCTCGCTGACACGATCGGCGCCGACCTGATTATCATCGCCTCCCATAAGCCTGACATATCGACCTATCTGTTGGGTTCAAACGCTGCGGCAGTGGTGCGGCATGCGAAATGCCCTGTGCTGGTTGTAAGATAAAAAAACCGGGCGACATGCCCGGTTTTTCATTTACGTTTCCCTGAATGAAAGCACGCTTTAGAGATTGACTCTGTTTGCGTTTAAATTTAAGTCCGTAATAGCGGCCGGTTTTCCAAGCAAGTAGCCCTGAACTTCATCACATTTATTTTTTTTAAGAAAAGAGAGTTGTTCGGCAGTCTCCACCCCTTCTGCGGTTACCGCCATCGAATAGGCTTTACCCAGATCGATAATTTTCTCTACGACTGATTGATTCTGCGGTGAATCGCCCAGGGTAAAAATAAAACTCTTGTCGAGCTTGAGCCCGTCAAACTGAAACTTCCGGAGATAGCTCAGGGATGCATAGCCGGTACCGAAGTCGTCGATCAGAATGCGGACACCCATTTTTTTGAGAGACTTCATGGTCTGCAAGGTTTTTTCTGGATCGGAAAGCGTGACATTTTCAGTCACTTCTATTTCCAGACGGTTAGGCTCAAGCCCTGTTTCATGAAGTATCTCTTTTATCCTTTCGGCAAGATCGCTTGCCTGAAATTCGATAGCAGAAATATTTACGGATACCGATAACCCCGGCAATTTATCTTTTGTTTCCGCACACGCTGTGCGTATGACCCAGTTGCTGAGGTTAATAATCAGGCCTGTTTCTTCCGCCAGGGTGATGAACTGATCGGGCATCATAGTCCCTCTCTGCGGGTGCTTCCAACGTACCAGCGCTTCGACGGCGTCTATTTTCGAGTATCGGAGGTTATAACGCGGCTGGTAAACCAGATAGAGTTGCTCTTCGCGAATCGCTGTCTTCAGTTCTAATTCCAGTTTTCTCCGTTCGGTCAATTTTTCCGACATATCCGGGCGATAATAGACCCATCTGTTTCTGCCGGATTGTTTCGCCTGGTAAAGCGCAATATCCGCATAGCGTAAAAGATCGTTTGCGCTGCTGCTATCCTGGGGAGCCAGCGCAATACCCATGCTTACGCCTATCGCCACATCATTGCCCTCAATGGAGAAAGGACGGTTAAGTTCTTGCACGATGCGGTGACACACCTCCTCAATGTGCTCTTTTTGGCTGCTGTTGCCGAGGAGCAGCATAAATTCATCCCCTCCCTGCCTTGCGACAAAATCACCTCGACGAACGCAGTTTTTAAGCCGTAAAGCGACCTCGCCAAGCAGAGCATCGCCCGCGGAATGCCCAAAAATATCATTGACGGGTTTAAACTTGTCTAAATCGAGGCAAATCATGGCAAAGGGATAATGATTGACGCCTTCTTTAGCGAACTGGCCTGCAAGAAACTCCTTAATATGATACCGGTTCGGCAGACCGGTTAATTCATCATGGCGTGACAGGAACTCCACACGTTTTGTTGCTTCAACTTCCTGAGAGACGTCGGTTGCCGCGCCCCGCAACACCACCGTTCCGTCAGGCTGAGCAGAAAACTTTGCCAGAAGCGTGCAATAGGACGTGGATTGTTGCGCGTGAGTATAAGGGCAGTTCTTAAATTCCAAGCGTTCAGTTAACTCGCGGCGGCTGACACAGCCATGTAATAATCCAGCTGTCGAGGGAAAGAGTTCATCCAACCTGCGGCCTATCCATTCGCTATTTTCATATCCCGTCACCGTAGAAAAACGACCTGAAAGCCACGTTATCTTTAACGATAAATCTGTTTCCCAGAACCAGTCGCTGGTTGTTTCACTGACGTCCCGGAATCGTTTTTCACTCGTGATGAGATTCAACCGTGCCTGCTCAAGGAGAAAGGTATTTTCGTCAAGCATTCTCGCCTTCTGCATAATATGACGCATGAGAATAACCATCATCGATACCGTCAGAATGACTGAAAGGATGAGTAAGGGTAAAAAATAAATAATCAACGCCTGGCCTGGGTTTTCGCTGTCCCAGATAATTTGCACATCACCATTCTGAGCACTTAAGGTAAATTCAGTCTGGTTGTTTATTTGAGAAGTGACTGGTTCAGGTGAAGTACGAACATTTTTGACGCCGGCATCCTGCCCAATCGTGAGGAGTTTTTTAGCCGTTAGCTTGTCTATAAACACCATTGTCGAAGCTTTCCCCGGTAAGGACTTCACGCTCGTATCATCGCCCGTCGTTATCCATTCCGCAGAAACAATGGCCGGAACGGAATCGATAAGCGTTAGCATAGAAACCGGCAATCCATTTTTTAGGCTCACCTCACGGAGTAAACGGTCTTTGGTGGATTTATCTAACCAGCGATCCAGATCCTGAAGCTTCAGTTTCCCGTCAACCACGCTGTACCGCGTTCTCCCTTCCGGGGAGAGAACAAACACCCCTTCGTAGCCAAAGTTGTCATAGAGGGACTTACCCAGGTTTTGCTTATCCCATGCCCAGTGAACGTCAGTGTTCAGATGAAGATATTTGTAGGCATCTCCCCACTCTGCATTGTCTTTCAAATGACTTCGCATGCTTTCCTGGCGGGTATCCAGCGCTTTCCTTAACAAAAATTCATCATGCTTGTCGCTGATTTCATTAACATTATCTTTTATTATTAGCAGAGATATTATTGCGGCGATGAAAATACTTATCAACAACGTAACAATATAGGTAAAGGTTTTATTTATCAGGCCTTTAGAAGGCTCGGTATCCGTGAAAGCCGGATTGTTCAGAGGTAGGGTCATCTTTCGCCTTCTTAACTGCTATTACGTCAATATTTATGCCACCTTCATTTATCGGCAAAAAATAATAAAATTTTATAGCAAAAAATCTGAAGCTAAAGAATATGTGGTTTTTACAACCCAGATCAAATTATTAATCATTAACTCTTTTGCAGCCTAAATTCGGTATAATTAAATATACCGGTCAAAGTAACTTATCACCTCAGCGGTTGTATTTACACAGAATGGATATTAAGACTATTTTTTGCTGTAGCGGTCACAGGAACGATGAAACGTATAAAAAAACCGGGCGTAACGCCCGGTTCTTTTTTTCTGATGAGACTGACTCTATTCGCTCAGCCCGCGATTCTCCAGCATCGGCTCAATCTTCGGATCGTGCCCGCGCCAGTTGCGATACAGTTCGGCTAAATCCGTGCTGTTACCACGGGACAAAATCGCCTCGCGGAATTTTTGCCCGTTTTCACGGGTCAGGCCGCCCTGTTCAACAAACCACTGATAGCCATCATCAGCGAGCATCTGCGTCCACAGGTAGGCGTAATATCCCGCCGCGTAGCCGCCGCCGAAGATATGGGCAAAATAGCTGCTGCGATAGCGCGGCGGTACGGCGGGCAGATCCAGCCCCTCTTTTTTCAGGGCTGCCGCTTCAAATGCGTCTACGCTCGAAACGGCCTCGCCGATGCCGTGCCAGTTCATGTCCAGCAGCGCGGCACTCAGCAGCTCCGTCATGTCATAACCCTTGTTGAAATGGGTCGCGTTGAGCATGCTTTCCCGCAGCGCGTCCGGCATCGGCTCACCGGTTTCGTAATGGCGCGCATAATGGGTAAACACCTGTGGATGGCTGGCCCAGTGCTCGTTGATTTGCGACGGGAACTCAACAAAATCACGCGGCGTATTGGTGCCGGAAAGCGTGGCGAACCGCTGGCTGGCAAAGAGACCGTGCAGCGTATGGCCAAACTCGTGGAACAGGGTTATCACGTCATCCCAGGAGAGAAGCGCGACACCGCCATTCGCCGGTTTTTGGTAGTTACAGACGTTGTAGATCACCGGACGGGCAGCAAACTCGAAGGATTGCTCGACGAAATTCCCCATCCATGCCCCGCCCTGCTTGGAATCACGGGCAAAGAAGTCACCGTAAAACAGCGCCATGCCCTCACCGGTGTGGTCGAAAATTTCCCATACGCGGACGTCCGGGTGATACACCGGGATATCGAAGCGTTCGACGAAGCGAATGCCAAACAGCTGGCTGGCTGCCCAGAATACGCCATCCTGCAGCACGGTATTGAGCGCAAAGTAGGGCCTGATCTGCGATTCATCGAGGGCATATTTTGCCTGGCGCACGCGCTCCGCATAAAAGGCCCAGTCCCAGGCCTGCACGGTGAAACCGCCCTGCTCGTCGTCGATGACTTTCTGAATATCGGCCTGCTCGCGTTCCGCGCGGGCGCGGGCGGCAGGCACAATGCCGCGCATAAATTCCAGCGCGGCGGCTGGGGTTTTCGCCATCTGATCGGCAATGCTCCAGCTGGCGTAATCCTCAAAGCCCAGCAGGCGGGCCTGTCGCGCACGTAGCGCCGTCAGACGCAGGATCAGCGCGCGAGTATCGTTTTCATCCCCTTTCTGGGTACGCGTCCAGCCTGCGTTGAACAGGTTTTCGCGCGTCTGACGATTGCGCAGCGCGGAAAGCGCGGGCTGCTGGGTGGTGTTCAAAAGCGGGATCAGCCAGCGATCGTTTAGCCCTCGCTCCGCGGCAGCCTGCGCCGCGTCAGCGATCTCACCGGCGCTGAGCCCGTCAAGCTGGTGCGCGTAGTCCACCACCAGCCCACCCGTTTTATCGGCAGCCAGCAGACGCTGGTTAAACTGGCTGGTCAGGGAGGCCGCCTCGGTATTCAACGCCTTTAGCTCGGCCTTTTCTGTCTCATTCAGACGCGCGCCGGCCAGAATAAACCGCTGATACGTCTCTTCGACCAGACGACGGGATTCGGCGTCCAGCGCGGCACGGTCCTGCCAGACGCTCTCCACGCGGGCGAACAGCACGTCATTCAGCCAGATATCGTTTGCCAGCGCGGCAAGCTCGGTGGAGAACTGTTCCTCGAGCTCCTGTAAATACGGATTGGTGTGCGCGGAAGTCATGGCGAAGAACACGCTGCTGACGCGCGCGAGCAAAGCGCCGCTTTTCTCCAGCGCCAGCACGGTGTTAGCGAAGTCAGGCGCAGCGGCCTGAGCGACAATCGCGTCAATATCCGCCCGCTTCTGGCGAAGGGCTTCATCGAAGGCCGGACGATAGTGGCTGTCGTTGATCTCATCAAAATGGGGGGCCTGGTAAGGCAGCAGACTGATGTTAAAAAAGGGATTCGTGGCCGTCATCTTTCGCTCCTGAGTACGGGTATCCTCCCAGAGTAGGCCAGGCCGCCATCCCCTGCAACGCTGTCATACAAATGTTGCCTTAACGCACCCTCTGCGGCCGTGCTATGTTAGTACAACACAAAAAGCGTTGAGGAACAGTGAGATGATTATTTTAGTTACCGGGGCAACGGCAGGTTTTGGTGAAAGCATCACGCGTCGCTTCGTCGCCAACGGGCACAAGGTTATCGCGACCGGCCGCCGTCAGGAGCGTTTACAGGAGCTCAAAGACGAACTAGGCGACAGCATCCTGACCGCGCAGCTGGACGTGCGTAACCGCGCAGCGATCGAAGAGATGATTGCGAATCTGCCAGCAGAATGGCGCGCCATCGACGTGCTGGTCAACAATGCCGGTCTGGCGCTGGGCATGGAGCCTGCCCACAAAGCCAGCGTGGAAGACTGGGAAAACATGATCGACACCAACAACAAAGGGCTGGTCTATATGACCCGCGCGGTGCTGCCGGGCATGGTCGAGCGCAACCGCGGTCACATTATCAATATCGGTTCCACCGCCGGGAGCTGGCCTTACGCGGGCGGCAACGTCTATGGCGCGACGAAAGCGTTTGTGCGCCAGTTCAGCCTTAACCTGCGGACCGATCTGCACGGCACCGCCATTCGCGTCACCGACATCGAGCCGGGCCTGGTGGGTGGCACCGAGTTTTCCAACGTGCGTTTCAAAGGCGATGACGCGAAAGCGGACAAAACCTATGAAAACGCGAACGCCCTGACGCCGGAAGATGTCACCGAAACGGTCTGGTGGGTGGCGACGCTGCCAAAACACGTCAACATCAATACCGTAGAAATGATGCCAGTCAGCCAGAGTTTTGCCGGACTTAGCGTCCATCGTGGCTAAATCGACCCTTCCCGGCCTGCGGGCCGGGTCTGTTTCGGATTATAAAAGAATGGTAGTATGTTCGGGCTAACTCTCTGAGAAATGACAACTCATGGCCGCTGAATCGCAACTCAATCCCACCCAGCCCGTAAACCAGCAAATCTATCGCATTTTGCGACGTGATATTGTCCATTGTCTGATCCCACCGGGAACGCCGCTTTCAGAAAAAGAGGTCTCCGTGCGGTTTGACGTTTCCCGGCAGCCGGTGCGTGAAGCGTTTATTAAGCTTGCGGAAAACGGTCTAATTCAGATCCGCCCGCAGCGCGGCAGCTACGTCAACAAAATCTCCCTCTCTCAGGTGCGCAACGGCTGTTTCGTTCGCCAGGCCATTGAATGCGCGGTGGCGCGGCGTGCCGCAACGCTCATCAACGACAACCAGTGTTACCTGCTGGAGCAGAACCTGCATCAGCAGCGGATTGCGATTGACCGTAAGCAGCTGAATGACTTCTTCCAGCTTGATGATGAATTCCACCAGAAACTGGCGCAGATTGCCGATTGCCAGCTTGCATGGGACACCATCGAGAACATCAAGGCCACCATCGACCGCGTGCGCTACATGAGCCTCGATCACGTCTCCCCGCCGGAAATGCTGCTCCGACAGCATCATGATATTTTCAGCGCGCTGGAAAAACGCGATGCGGACGCTGTGGAAAAAGCGATGACGCTGCATCTGCAGGAAATTAGCGAGTCCGTGCAGCTTATTCGTCAGGAAAATAGCGAGTGGTTTAGCGAAGAGTGATATTCGCCGCCCCTTTCGGGTGCGGCGATGGGTTTAGCGAACGACTAATACCGGAATTGTGGCGTAGCGCAGGATAGATTCCGCATTTGATCCCAGAAGATGGGTAGTGATGCCCGGATTTTTCGACCCGATGACAATCACGTCATATTCCCCTTCCTTGCTCAGCCTGATAATTTCATCGCGGACGTTGCCAAAGCGAACGAGGGTGTCAATTTTCTCCGGCGAGATATCGAACAGTCTTTTTAACGCGTTCATTTTCTTCCCGGATTCTTCAGTCATATATTCTTCGAACTTTTTAATATCGGCGTTAAATCCGCGCAGCAGGGACCGACTGCTGGCCGGCAGAATATTGACCAGGGTAATCGAGGCGCCCTCTGCCTTTGCAAGGTTTGCCGCGTGGCGAACCGCTTTGTCGCTCGAATCCATTTCAAACACATCAACAGGCATCAAAATCTTCTTATACATAAGCCTGACTCCTTATTCCGATGAAAGGGTTATTTCCTGTACCCAGAATGGCACCGGGAATATAAACCAACCCTCAACGCTTCCCTGTCGAAACTATCAATTAATGAAAATAACGGTCTGCTTTGTAAATTGCTGTCGTGAATCGTCAGCACCCAACACAATAAAGAAAAAAGTGTGAGTTTGATCAAAAACAAAAACATGTGATGCAGACAGGCGTATTTATATGCTCCGTGAACGGCAACCCTGAAATAGCGCCGTAACGAACAGGTTAGAGAGGAGAAAATACCATGATGACATACGACCGTAACCGCAATGCAATCACCACCGGCAGCCGCGTCATGATTAGCGGCACGGGCAAAACTGGCGTGATTAAAGCGATCCACAGCGACGGGCTGGATGCCGCGCAGGTGCGCCGCAGCAAAACGGTTGAAGTGGAGGGATGCGAAGGTAAGTTCGAGCCGATTGAGCTGATTCGCCTGGGGATGCACTAAGCTGTGCGTAGACATGCCGCCGCGAACGGCGGCATGTGCTGAATTACCGTTGAGAGACGTACTGGGCCACGGTCGCTTTCGCACCCTTTTGCAGCAGCGTCTGGTACGCCTTCATCACCGCATCAACAAAGACGGCTTCACGCGGTAACTCTTTGCCGAAGATGGCCTCGATACCGAGCAGCGCCTTGACCCGGCTTTCCCCTTCCGCACTGCCCTTCACCGCCGCCTGAATCACCGCCAGCTGCGGATCGCTCACGTCAATAGCGTTACCCTGCTCGTCCACGCCGCCAACATAGCGCATCCACCCTGCCACGCCCAGCGCCAGAAGTGGGAAAGGTTTCTGATGCACAAGATGCCAGCGCACGGAGTCCAGCATACGCTGCGGGAGCTTCTGGCTGCCGTCCATCGCAATTTGCCATGTCCGATGGCGCAGAGCCGGGTTGCTGTAGCGGGCAATCAGGAGATCGGCATAACGACCTAAATCAACGCCTTTGACCTTCAGCGTAGGCGCCTGCTCGTCAAGCATCAGCGCGTGCGCGGCGAGGCGGTAGTTCTCATCTTCCATACAGTCGTTGATATGCTGGTAACCGGCCAGATAGCCCAGATACGCCAGGAACGAGTGGCTGCCGTTGAGCATGCGCAGCTTCATCTCTTCAAACGGGATCACGTCCGACACCAGCTCGGCACCAGCTTTTTCCCATTCCGGACGGCCCGCAACAAAGTTATCTTCGATCACCCACTGACGGAACGGTTCACAGGCTACTGCCGCCGGATCGCGCACGCCGGTCAGCCGTTCGATTTTATCCAGCGTGTCGGGGGTGACCGCGGGCACGATGCGATCCACCATGGTTGACGGGAAGGTGACGTTAGCCTCGATCCAGTCCGCCAGCTCACCGTCTACCGCCCGGGCATACGCGCAGGTGACATTGCGCATCACGTGACCGTTCTCCGGCATGTTGTCACAGGACATCACGCTAAACGCCGGCAGACCCGCCGCTTTGCGACGCGCCAGCGCTTCCACGATTACACCCGGCGCAGATTTCGGCTGGTGTGGGTTTTGCAGGTCGGCGACGATAAACGGATGATCGAGCATCAGTTGCCCGGTCGCCGGTGAGTGGCAGTAGCCTTTCTCGGTGATGGTCAGCGAGACAATCGCCACCTGCGGTTCACACAGCGCTGCCAGCACCGTCTCCAGCCCGTCTACCTGCGCATGGAGGGCCTTTTTGACCACGCCCACCACGCGGGAGGTCCACGCATCGGCAGACATCTCCGCCACGGTATAGAGATTATCCTGCGCGTTCAGATCGGCAATCTGCTGCTCGCCGCCAATCAGGTTAACCTCACAGTAACCCCAGTCGCTGCCG
This sequence comes from Enterobacter sp. SES19, assembly GCF_011765665.1. NCBI lineage: Bacteria > Pseudomonadati > Pseudomonadota > Gammaproteobacteria > Enterobacterales > Enterobacteriaceae > Enterobacter > Enterobacter sp. SES19. The sequence continues at coordinate 2,195,866 of NZ_CP050320.1, read as the reverse complement.
TGCTCAGCGGCGAGGATATCGGCATACACTGCCTGATGCGCCCGGTGAAATGCGCCAAAGCCTAAATGAACGATGCGTGCTTTAAGACTGTCGCGATCGTACTGAGGCAGCGTCGCGTTGGCCTGTAATAAGGTATTTTCCATGATTAAGACTCGTTAATTAGAAAGCTGTGGATCGCTGCCGCTCCTTCTGAAGCGGCAGCGCATGCTGACTACACCAACTAGAATGGCAGTTGGGGTAAAAAATAACTGCCATCAACCATACTGATACTGACGTTTGAGATTTTGATTTATATTAACTTTTGCTCATGTGGTGTGACATAAACATAAAGTTGTGTGATAAATCACTCAAGATATAAACCATCAGCGCCGCGAGGAGATTGCGCCGTAACCCACACGCTCTTCTGGTGAGGACTCCGCTGCGTCTTGCGCCGCGCTCAAATCACGGTCGCGCACTTCCGGCATCAGGATCGCCGAGAGCAGCCCAATCACGGAATAGGCCACCAGCATGGCAACAATCGGCCACCAGGAGCCGGTCATATTGCAGAAGATCCCCGCCAGTACCGGACCAAAGCCCACAGCTACCAGACCGCCCGCCTCTTTCGAGATGGCCATACGGGTAAAGCGATTTCGCGAGCCAAACATCTCCGCCATGGTGATATTTTCCAGCGCGAACAGACCCAGAACGGCGAAGTTATGGATAACGATGATAGAGAGCATGATCGTCCCCGGCGCATAGCTCTTATCGACAATGATCGACAGCATCGGGTAGGCGAGCAGAATGGCGGAGATATTGAGGATAATGTACGGCAGACGGCGCCCCACTTTATCGGAAAGCCAGCCCAGCAGCGGGATGGAGATAAACCCGAGAATGGAGCTGATCATCAGCGCATCGGTAGGGATGGCCTTATCGAACAGCAGCGTCTGGACCAGATAGCCCGCGAGGAACGTCTGGATCAGACCCGAGTTGCCCGCCTGGCTGAAACGCAGGCCAGTCGCCAGCCAGAAGGATTTGCTTTTCACCATTGAACCGAGCGATGTGTCCGGCTGAACGGTTTGTGCATCGTTCACTTTCTCAAAGACCGGGCTCTCCTTGAGGTTCATCCGCAGCCAGATGGCAAAGATCATCACCACGACGCTGGCGAGGAACGGCACGCGCCAGCCCCAGGCGAGCAGCTCTTCACGGTCAAGGACAAAGAACATGATGGCCCAGATCGCCGTGGCGCTTAGCGTCCCGCAGTTAGTGCCCATCGCCACCAGCGAGGAGATGATGCCGCGCTTTCCTTTCGGCGCGTACTCCGCCAGCATGGTCCCGGCTCCGGAAATCTCAGCCCCGGCCCCGAGCCCCTGAATAATGCGCAGCGTCACCAGCAGAACCGGGGCAAAAATCCCGATCTGCGCATAGGTCGGCAGGACGCCAATCAGCGTGGTGCAGATCCCCATCATGGTGATGGTGATGAACAGCACCTTCTTACGGCCAATGCTGTCGCCCATTCTGCCAAAGATAAAGGCGCCGACAATGCGCGCAATATAGCCTGCGCCGTAGGTCCCCATCGCCAGGATCAGCGCCATCGCGGCAGACTGTTCGGGGAAGAAGATCTCATGGAAGACCAGGGCAGCCCCCAGCGAGTAAAGCTGAAAGTCCATAAACTCCAGAGCGGTGCCGAGCCAGCCTGAAACGGCGGCTTTCACCAGATCGGCAGTGGATCGTTGCGGTTGTGCTTGTGTCATGATGGCTATCTCTGAAAGGTAAGATGCGAACCACATAGAGCCTGTCTGCGCAGGCCCTTAATCGCGTAAATGATTATTGGCCGAACGTGAGCAAGACTTTGCAGCACTGCCGCTGATCTTTCTCAAACAGTTCGATGGCGTCTGTTACGTGGTGATAGTCAAAAGTATGGGTGATCAGTTTTTCCGGGTCGATCAGCCCCCTCTTCAGCCAGTCGATGACGACCGGGAATTTGTTGGCATTGAGGCGCGAGGAGAAGATCGCCAGCTCTTTGCCGGTAATGCCCTGCTGAACAATCTGGCTCGGCTCGCTGGAGAAGCCCATCAGCACGATGCGCGCCGCCGGAGAGGCCAGGGTTATCGCTTCCTGCAAAATAGATGGATGGCAGGCGGCATCAATGATTAACGTCGGTTTGATGCCTTTTTCCTCCAGCGCGTCCTGCAGCGACTGCTCGCCGTTATTCAACACCCAATCCGCGCCGCTGCGCCGGGCCATCTCAAGGCGCTCGTCTATGCGGTCTACCACGATAACCTGCTTGACCTTATAGACGCCTTTCAGCGCCTGCACGGTGACCAGCCCCATAGGGCCAGCGCCGTAAATCAGCGCGACGTCCTGTTCCGTCGGTTTCGCCTGCCCCGTTACGTTGGCGGCAATGGTAAAGGGCTCAACCATGACGGCGTGTCGGTCGGGAATGTCATCCGGGATAGGCCAGGCATTTTTAGCGGGCACTGCCGCATATTCGCTGAAGCCGCCGTCACGGTGAACCCCCAGCACCACCAGCGAGGTGCAGACGTTCGGTTTTCCGACGGAGCACGGATAGCAATGCCCGCAGCTGATCACCGGGTCAACCGAGACGCGCTGGCCCAGGCGGGCACTGTCTACGCCCTCGCCCACGGCGTCAATCACGCCAAAAAATTCGTGGCCGATGACGCGTGGATACTTCGCAAACGGATTATGGCCGCGATAGATGTGGCTGTCCGAACCGCAGATCCCCGCCAGCGTGATTTTGACGCGGACTTCGCCTGCGCCTGGCTCCGGGCGTGGCCGCTCTTCAATCACCAGTTCGTTCGGCTGTTGAATCACTACGCTTTTCATCGTTCGCCCCGTTTACCAGTTCCACAGCGTGCCGTCTTCAAGACGGGCTACCGGCAGATAGGCCGGATCGTAGGGGTATTTCGCTGCCAGTTTTTCATCAAACTCGATGCCCAGCCCCGGCTTGTCGCCCGGGTGCATATAGCCGTTATCAAAGCGCCAGCTGTGCGGGAAGACCTCCAGCATCTGTTCGGAGTAGCCCATATATTCCTGCACGCCAAAGTTTGGCACCCACAGGTCGAAATGCAGCGCGGCGGCGTGGCAAACGGGCGAGAGATCCGACGGGCCGTGCGAGCCGGTGCGCACCTGATAAAGCGAGGCGAAGTCGGCGATGCGACGCATCCCGGTAATGCCGCCCGCGTGGGTAATGGTGGTGCGAATATAGTCGATAAGCTGCTCTTCGATGAGCTGCTTGCAGTCCCAGATGCTGTTAAACACTTCCCCCACCGCAATGGGCGTAACGGTATGCTGGCGGATCAGGCGGAAGCAGGCCTGGTTTTCCGCAGGCGTTGGGTCTTCCATCCAGAACATGCGGAATGCTTCGATGCTCTTGCCGAAGCGCGCCGCTTCGATTGGCGTCAGGCGGTGGTGCATGTCGTGCAGAAGATGTTCATTAAAGCCGAATTTACTGCGCACCGCGTCGAACAGCTTCGGCGTGAAATCGAGGTATTTTTCGGTGGACCACAGCTGCTCTTCCGGCCAGTCACCTTTGGTCGCAGGCTCGTAGGCCAGCCCCTTCCCTTTGGCCATGCCGTAGGTGGTTTTCATGCCCGGCACGCCGCACTGCACGCGGATCGCCTTAAAGCCCATTTCTTTATGACGGGCGTAGTCTTCCAGCACGTCGTCAATGGTGTGCCCGGTGGTGTGGCAGTAGACCATCACCCCTTCCCGGGAGGCGCCGCCCAGCAGCTGGTAGAGCGGCATGTTGGCCGCCTTGGCTTTGATGTCCCACAGCGCCATGTCCACGGCGGAGATGGCCGACATGGTGACCGGTCCGCGACGCCAGTAGGCGCCCTTATAGAAAAATTGCCAGATGTCTTCGATGCGGTGCGCATCGCGGCCAATCAGCTGGGGGCAAAGGTGATCCTTCAGGTACGAGGCAACGGAGAGCTCGCGCCCGTTCAGCGTAGCGTCACCGAGGCCGACAATCCCCTCATCGGTGGTGATTTTAAGGGTGACAAAGTTCCGCCCCGGGCAGGTAACAAACACGTCAGCCGCGACAATCTTCATAATTCCTTTCCTTACATCGTTCATTGTGATGCTGGAAATTTACCCATCAACCCTACTACCATACAAGTATAATGATCATAAAATCAGCTAACGATCACAAAACCCGGGGGGTCACGCGCGCCCCCATCCCGCCACAATAATCAGCATACCGCACAGGGCAATCAGCGCCCCGGCCCAGTCGTATGCGCTGAGCTTGACGCCGTCCACCACGCGTAACCACAGCAGCGCAGTACACACATAAACACCACCGTAAGCGGCGTAGACGCGCCCACTGGCCGCCGGATGCAGCGTTAACAGCCAGACAAACAGGGCCAGCGCGACGCTTGCCGGGATGAGCAACAATACGGTTCCTCCCTTCTTCAGCCAGAGCCAGGGCAGGAAGCAACCGATGATTTCGCATAGCGCGGTGGCAAAAAAAAGCAGCGTCGTTTTAAGCATATTTCACGTCAGGTGAGGATTTATTTAACCATCATACCTGATGATGCCCTTTACTTTTCCATACTTGCTCCGCGGGTATGCCGTCATTTCGCTTTAGTGTAGAATCTGTACGGGGTAACTTGATTATCTGCACCCATTTAAAAGGAAACGCTATGACCACATTAAGCAAACGCCTTTGTCTGACAGCCCTGCTGGCGCTGTCATCGTTCGCCTTTGCCGCCTCTGCGACAGCGGAAACCAGCAAGCTCGTTATTGAGTCTGGTGACAGCGCGCAAAGCCGCCAGAACGCCGCCATGGACAAAGAACAATGGAATGACACCCGTAACCTTCGTCAGAAGGTCAACAAACGTGCTGAAAAAGAGTGGGACAAAGAAGATGTCGCTTTTGACGCGCGCGATAAGTGTCAGCAAAGTGCAAACGTCAATGCCTACTGGGAGCCTAACACTCTGCGCTGCCTGGATCGCCGCACTGGCCGCACGGTAGCCCCGTAATGTCTGGATCCTGCGACGTTAAACTCCGTCCGCTGGAGCGTGAAGACCTTCGTTTCGTCCACCAGCTCGATAATAATGCCAGCGTGATGCGCTACTGGTTCGAAGAGCCTTACGAGGCGTTTGTCGAGCTATCCGATCTCTACGATAAGCACATTCACGATCAGAGTGAACGTCGGTTTGTGGTGGAGTGTGAAGGCGAAAAAGCCGGTCTTGTTGAGCTGGTTGAAATCAACCACGTTCACCGTCGGGCGGAGTTCCAGATCATCATCTCCCCTGAGCATCAGGGAAAAGGCCTTGCCTCACGGGCAGCGAAGCTGGCAATGGATTACGGATTCAACGTTCTGAATCTCTACAAGCTTTACCTGATTGTGGACAAAGAGAACGAGAAAGCGATCCATATCTACCGCAAGCTGGGCTTTATGGTGGAAGGCGAGCTGATTCACGAGTTCTTTATCAACGGTGAATACCGCAATACCATTCGCATGTGCATCTTCCAGCATCAGCATCTGGCCGGGCACAAACCGTCAGGCGCCAGCCTGCTGAAACCAACCGCGCAGTAACCTGCGCGGCTTTATTCTCAGTAATAATCAATCGTGTTCTTAATGGTGTACTTGCGCTCAACGGCGGGTTTGACGCTGTCGTCGGTGATCGTCAGATCGCAGCTCACCGGGTTATTGTGGCGGTCGTAATCGCAGCTCTGCTTGACGTTACCCAGCGGCTTGTCATTCAACATGCTCACCGCCGAGTAATCCATTCTTTTGCGAACATCTTTAGACGGCGTCGACTGGACGGACAGGTGCTGATCGCCGGAGACGGTGGTTTTGCCCAGCGGATAGCCATCCGCATCGTAGCGATACTTCACCTCCATCTCTTTGCCGTGCGCCGCCACCACAAAACCATTGTCGTCGGTATCCCACGTCACCCCGGCTGACGGCAGTTCGGCCAGTTGGCATTTCCCCTGGAGCTTCACTTTTCGCTGCTGGGTTTCTGCGTCAAGATAGTAATTGGCATCCAGCACCAGCGCCACGCCGGTGTTGGCCTCCAGGTCGTGCAGCTCCAGCGTATCGAAACACCCTTCTGTCGAGACGGTGCCGGTGACCCGTTTGGACACTTCGCCCTTCTCGTTGAACAGCGTCTGAGTAAAGTCTTTGACCGGGCCGCGCAGCGGATCAAAATCAAATTCGTTCGAAAAACTCGCCATCTCGGGCGTAAACGACAGCGGCGCGGAGCTGTTGTCGCACCCCACCAGTGTTGCTGCCAGTAGCGTTATCGCTGCGTATTTCTTCACATTTATTACCGTACAGGGAGATTATTCCCAATCATATTAGCAAATACAGTTGTTTACACGAAGCCTGCTAAAATTAATCTCTACACAGAGAAAAGGAGCTACAGATGAAACGGTTACCCTGGATTACCGCCCTGCTGTTAATGAGTGCCTCAACGGCCGCGCTGGCGGCACCGGATTCCTGCGAGCGCGTGAAAAGCGACATTCAGCAGAAAATTATCAATAACGGCGTGCCTGAATCAGGCTTTACGCTGAGCATTGTGCCTAACGACCAGGCCGATCAGGCGGGCACGCAGGTGGTGGGCCACTGCGCGAACGACACCTTTAAAATTTTGTACACCCGCACAGGCAGTGGTGCGGCAGCTGAACCTCAGTAATTGACCCTCAATCCCCTTTGATTTGATGAGGATTAATATTTAGTCCCCCCAAATCAGTAACACTCACCCCATCATTAGCCCGGATATCATTTCGGGAAAAATAATACGCAATTATAATGATGGGGTGAGCCATGTCCGATATTGAACATCACGGCGGAATTAGCCGTCGAACTCTCGTGAAATCTACGGCGATAGGTTCTCTGGCGCTTGCCGCTGGCGGGATCTCGCTTCCGTTTGGTTTAAAAAGCGCCGCCGCCGCGGTGAAGAACGCCGTCCAGCCGCCTGAAGATACCGTGGTGTGGGGCGCCTGCTCGGTCAACTGCGGCAGTCGCTGTGCGCTGCGTCTGCACGTGCGTGACAATGAAGTGTACTGGGTCGAAACGGACAACACCGGCGAGGATATTTACGGTAACCATCAGGTGCGCGCCTGCCTGCGCGGACGTTCAATTCGCCGTCGTATCAATCACCCTGACCGTCTGAACTACCCGATGAAGCGCGTGGGCAAACGCGGTGAAGGCAAGTTCGAGCGCATAACATGGGATGAGGCACTGAACGCCATCACCGCCAGCCTGAAAGACGTGGTGGCCAAATACGGTAACGAAGCGGTGTACATTAACTATTCCTCCGGCATTGTCGGCGGCAATATCACCCGCTCCTCCCCTTACGCTTCGCTGGTGGCGCGCCTGATGAACTGCTACGGCGGTTTTCTGAGCCACTACGGCACCTACAGCACGGCGCAAATCGCCTGCGCGATGCCCTATACCTACGGCAGCAACGACGGTAACAGCACGTCCGACATCGAAAACACCAAACTGGTGGTCATGTTCGGCAATAACCCGGCGGAAACGCGCATGAGCGGCGGCGGGATTACGTACTATCTGGAACAGGCTCGCGAGCGCTCCAACGCGCGCATGATCGTCATCGACCCGCGCTATACCGATACGGCAGCCGGGCGCGAAGATGAATGGATCCCGATCCGTCCGGGTACCGATGCCGCCCTGGTGGCGGGTATTGCCTGGGTGTTAATCGACGAAAACCTGGTCGACCAGCCGTTTCTGGATAAATACTGCGTCGGCTATGATGAAAAAACGCTGCCGGAAGGCGCGCCCGCTAACGGTCACTACAAAGCGTATATTCTCGGCCAGGGTGATGACCACACGGCGAAAACGCCAGAGTGGGCCTCACGCATCACCGGCATTCCGGCGGATCGTATCGTTAAGCTTGCCCGCGAAATCGGCTCCGCGAAGCCGGCCTACATCTGTCAGGGCTGGGGACCACAGCGCCAGGCAAACGGCGAGCTGACGTCCCGCGCCATCGCCATGCTGCCTATTCTGACTGGGAACGTGGGGATCAACGGCGGTAACAGCGGCGCGCGTGAGTCAACCTACACCATCACCATTGAACGTATGCCGCTGCCGGACAACCCGGTCAAAACGCAAATCTCCTGCTTCAGCTGGACGGACGCCATCGCCCGCGGGCCGGAGATGACCGCCCTGCGCGATGGCGTGCGCGGGAAAGATAAGCTGGACGTGCCGATTAAGTTCATCTGGAACTACGCGGGCAACACCATCATCAACCAGCACTCCGATATCAATAAAACCCACGAAATCCTGCAGGATGAAAGCAAGTGCGAGATGATCGTGGTCATCGATAACTTCATGACTTCGTCAGCCAAGTACGCCGATATCGTGCTGCCGGATCTGATGACCGTCGAGCAGGAAGACATCATTCCGAACGATTATGCTGGCAATATGGGCTATCTGATTTTCCTCCAGCCCGTGACCGCGCCGAAGTTTGAACGCAAGCCGATCTACTGGATCATGAGCGAAGTGGCGAAACGCCTCGGACCGGATATCCATCAGAAATTTACCGAAGGACGCACACAGGAACAGTGGCTGCAGTACCTGTATGCCAAAATGCTCGAAAAAGACCCTCAACTGCCGTCCTATGACGAGCTGAAAAAAATGGGTATTTACAAGCGTAAAGATCCAAACGGACACTTCGTGGCCTATAAAAAATTCCGCGAGAACCCGGAAGCCAATCCGCTGAAAACACCATCGGGCAAGATTGAAATATACTCCAGTAAGCTGGCGGAGATTGCGGCCACCTGGGAGCTGGAAAAAGATGAAACCATCAGCCCGCTGCCCGTCTACGCATCAACCTTCGACGGCTGGGACGCGCCCGAGCGTGCGCAGTTTCCGCTGCAGCTGTTTGGCTTCCACTTTAAGGCCCGTACCCACTCGAGCTACGGTAACGTCGACGTGCTGAAAGCGGCCTGCCGTCAGGAGGTCTGGCTTAATCCCGTCGATGCCGAAAAGCGCGGCATCAAGAACGGCGATACGGTGCGCGTCTTTAATCGTCGCGGCGAGGTGAGAATTGAAGCAAAAGTGACGCCGCGCATCATGCCCGGCGTGAGCGCCATGGGCCAGGGCGCCTGGCACGACGCCAATATGAGTGGCGATCGTATCGACTACGGCTCATGCATCAACACCCTGACCACGCACCGCCCTTCACCACTGGCGAAAGGCAACCCGCAGCACACCAATCTGGTACAGATCGAGAAGGTGTAGCGGGTGAATGGCTTGACCGTAGTTTATTCTATGGTTTGTATGATCGTTTAACACCGTCGCGCGGACACCCTCCGCGCGAACAAGGAAGATGTAATGAAAGACGTCTCACATCGTGAATCGTTCGCGTTCAGCGCCCGGGTGTTGGGTGCGCTGTTTTATTTCGCACCAGACAGCGAGCAGGCCGCGCCGCTGGTGCAGGCCCTCACTGCGGGCGAATGGGTTCAGGACTGGCCCCTGCCTTCGGAAACGCTGCGACCCGTAGCCGATACCTTTGCCGCTTCTGCCGACGAACCGCTGACGGACGCCTGGCAACGACTGTTTATTGGCCCTTACGCCCTGCCCGCTCCACCGTGGGGCTCCGTCTGGCTGGACCGCGAATCCGTGCTGTTTGGCGACTCGACCCTCGCGCTGCGCCAGTGGATGCGGGAGAACAATATCGCATTTGAAATGCAGCAGAATGAACCGGAAGATCACTTCGGGACATTACTGCTGCTGGCGGCATGGCTGGCCGAGAACGGCCGCGAGGCGGAGTGCGCTCAGCTTCTGGCGTGGCACCTGCTGCCGTGGAGCACCCGTTTCCTGACGGTGTTTGTCGAGAACGCCAACCATCCGTTTTATATCGCGCTGGGTAAGCTTGCGCAGCTGACGCTTGCGGACTGGCGATCCGGGCTGCTTATTCCGGTTGCGGAAAAGACGCTGTATCGCTAAGGGGTGTGGCTTGCTCGCGGTTGGCGGGCAAGCTACGGTCAAAAGAGGAGGCTTAAAAAATTTAACTCGAAACAGGAGGCATATTGAATTTAATAATATAAAATAGCTTTTCCTGGTAAGGTCAACACTTTCGTTTGATACATACAAAACAAAACCATGACTAAAAATTATTCCTTCGAAGATAAACGCAAGAAATTATTTGTTACAGCCGTGATATTCATCGTTTTAGGTGGATGGCTCTGGTATATGTCATGGGCATCTGGCATCTCCCATAATACTATATTAAAAAAATCCGTTCCTGAATGGATGACATATATTTCACTTGGCGTTTTGATTGGAACAATTTTTGTTATGCGCGCTTTTTATCTGCGCACTTTTAACAAAACATTAGAATATATTGCCAATGCTTTTTTTAGCGGCTTTTGCCTTGGTTTTGTATTGAGCTTAAATTGTTATGATATTTATGTCTATCTCTTTCCGGACAAAACAATTGGCTATGAATCTGAATATGAGGTTGTCTTTCCGGGGCCTTCGAGAGGTAAGTATGGCCATTGTGAAGCGGGTCTCTGGTTAAAAGATCAGAACACCAACAGATGGATACAGCTTTGTACAAACAAAGAATATTTGCACAGCCACCGTAAGCAGGGAATGACTGGGGTATGGGTAACGGCTCGTGTGAATAATATTGGAAGTTATATTGTGAATTATGAGTTTATTTATTTGTAGGCACTACCCTATCTATTTTTGTTCCGGTGAATATGAATGGCGCTCAAGGTCCGCTCCTTGCTTGTAGTCGTCAGCCTGATACGTCGCACCACAGATTGCGCATTCACAGCGGAGAAACCGGCTATGGGCAGGGTCATCTCAAAATCGAATCAGGGTAAATTTCATTCATACCCCCACATTTAGTGGTAGATACGTGACGACTGTTCATCTATTCTGCTTTTTCAGCGAGCAAGCCGGATTCATTTTTAGTGGATAATCCCATATTTCAGAAAACCATCATTATCTTTATTCTCATCCTGTGGGTAATAGACGAAGTCAGGAGAAAGAAAAAAAAGCGTTATGACTCCGCTATAGCAGAGGCTAATGCCAGAGAACGCTATGAATGGCGCTATCTCAGATGGGGTTGGCAGGCAATACGAGTGGCGGCGGCAGTGTATATCTTTGTTCAGCTGATTCAGTTTTTACTGAGATAGATGGCAGAAGAAAGTAAGACAGGCAAGGAACATCTCACTGTCCAGGCCAACAGTAGCTGAGCCTCGGTGGTAGAAATTGTGAGGGTTCCCTGCCTGCCAGTAGCATGCGTTACAAGCCTTTAACCAGTATTTGGTTATGTATCACCGACTGATTCCCCCTCACTCGCACTCTCTTTACTTTGAATGAACCGAAGTGCCAGGTAGAGGTCTGGCGCCAGAATCATGTCATCGTCATTCATCGTTGGCCGACTGTCTTTAAACCAGCGTGTTAATTCCGTTTTCCTGCCCGCGAGGATTAATTTAATCTGTCGACCTTTCAGGTCACGCTTTAACTCATTAATGGTTGCCAGGACACTGATGTCTGAATAGGTGAAGCAGGCAACGGCATCAATCACCACCCATTTAGGCTGTAAAGCGGCACCATCAACCAGGTTCAATACCCGGCGTTTAAAATAAGCCACATTAAAATAGGTCAACGGTGAGTTAAATCGATACATCAGTACGCCCGGAACCATTTTAATATCGGTGGTATTCCCTAACGAGTGAATCATTCCATCTTCATCAGTGCCCAGCAGGTGCTCAGAGGGACGAAACACCGTACGAAGGAACTGTAACAGCCCAAGCAACACCGCAAGGCCGATCCCCTGGATAACGCCGATAATTAACACACAGCCAAAGGTGAAGAAAGCCAGGCGAAATGCCTGTTTATTTCTGCGCCTCAGGTTCCATAGCCCTCGTAAATCAATCAATGACCACGATGCATACATTAGAACAATACCTAACGCAGATACCGGAATGTATTGTAATGGTTGAGTGAAAAATACCACGACGATACCGATGAGTAAGGCTGCGACCACGGAAACCAGCTGACTTTTCCCACCAACCGAATCATTAACCGCGGTCCGGGAATCGGCGCCACTGATAGCAAACCCCTGAGATAACCCAGACATAATGTTCGCAATACCCAGAGCCCGGAACTCAGCATCAGCATTAATTTCATAGCCATTTTTTGCGGCGAAACTGCGGGCGGTCAGCATCAGACTGACAAAACTCACCAGGGCCAGGTTCAGCGCCGGGATCACTAAATCACGCATCGGACCGGGCTGGAACGCCCCCCAGTGAACGACGGGTAAACCAGACTGGAAGCCATCCCCACCGATAGTGGCAATACCATACTGTTGCGCAGATGTCCCCCATACCAGTGCCGTTGTTATCACAATGGCAATTAAAGGTGCTGGCCACTGGCTGCGGTACGTTTTGATAACCATTAAAATAATTAACGTTATAAGCGATATCCCTATCGTTAATAAATGGCTGTCCGAAAGTCGGCCTGGCAAGGCCATTATTTTCTCAATAACCTGCGCTTCATCTAGCTTGATCCCAAAAACCTTGCCTAATTGCCCGACAATAATCGTCACGGCTACGCCATTCAGCAAACCCGTAAGAATGGGATGAGAAAGCAGATCGGCAAGTGCCCCCAGGCGAAATTTACTGGCAAGGAGGCACCACCCGCCCATCATCAATGTCATGATGATCGTCAGTTGCCAGTGCAGTTCGGGGTTACCTGCAGAGAGAGGAAACACGACGGCCGCAATCACCGCGCAGGTCGTGGCATCAGGGCCAACAATAAGCTGACGTGAAGAGCCAAACAGTGCATAAGCTATCATCGGTAAAATGCAGGAATACAGCCCTACTATTGCCCCAACCCCCGCCAGCTCAGCATAAGCAATAGCAACGGGTAGCGCGACAGCCGCAACGGATAACCCGGCTTTAACATCATGTTTTAGCCAGCTTTTATCGTAGGCTAACAAATTTTGTAGCCCTGGCATGTAGTTCAACAATAGCTTTCCGACCACGTTATTCTCCGGACATTAATATTACCCACGAGATGTTGGCACACTTTTATGTGAGGTTCTGGCTTTCAAATGCTCCGGACGGAGGCCCCGCCGCTCAGGTCCTGTAAATGCTTAACCATTTTATTATTCTGACTGGTGTTAAACATAGTTCAAAAACGAACGGTTAGTCGGAGGTGGAACCGGCAGCCAGGTCGCCGACGTTGTAACCCGTTATTGGTAGTTGAAAAGAGGCCAGGAATTACGGAAGAATATTTAAACAATACTGAAGCTTAAATGGATTGCGGGGTAAGAAGTGGGAATGTCTCAAGCAGTAAAGAAAATCGCTATGGTAGCTATACTGGTGAACCTGGCCGCGGGATGCGTGCCGCTACACCCTTCCGGTTGCCATAAGACCACGGCTACGGGTAATTGCGGTTCAGGACGCTGGGACGATCGGGATGAATGGGGCGCGCAGGCGCGGGCAATCAGGGCGGCAATAAACGCCGAAATTGAAGAGCCACAAAACTGGAAAGGGAAAAAATGCAGGTTGCATATGGAATTTGCTCAGGATGGCACACCTTTAAGCATCTCAACCAGTAACGGCAATAGAGCCTATTGCGAAGCGATAAAATCAGCCGCCCATAAAGCCAAATTCCCGGCCTTCAGCAATCCAGAAGTTTATAGAGATTTTCAAAAATCCGGCTTCGACATGCGCGGTTAGCATCATGATTATGTTTTGAATGGCGCGCTTTGCTCAACTCCGCCATGCTGCTTCAGGCCATGTACTCTTTATGTCATGAGTGGATTTTTTGATAGTTTCAGTAGGACTGTATTTCAGCATAATGCACCTGTCTGTAAACATATTGGTGAACCTGTCCCCTGGATAGAGTAACTGACAACATTTCTTGGGCTGACATGCGTGCCTCTGACATCAACTATGAGAGCGATTGCATACTTCCGCTCCTCGATCCAAACTGACCTACTATTTCTCCAATGTCAGGTTTGCGCCAGAAGCAGACGTTGATAACGTTGATATAAGTTAATTTATGGGGAGCAGGTCAACGAACAAAAGGAGAAGAAGATGCAAATCAAGTTTGGGGTGTTGTTACTCGCAGTGCTTGTGCCATTGACATCGACTGCAGCAAAAGGGAGTTTGTTTTTTTCGGTCGGTAATGAGAAGACTTCTTTTTCCCCTGGATGTGTAAAGTCAATTGATTATGTAGAGAAGGATGAGACAGGTGCAGAGAATTTAATCTTTAGTTTTTCCGATGAATGTGGCAAAAGGTTGTCGGAAATGACCCGACAGAATATAGGAAAGCATATGGCCATCGCCTACGATCATAATAAAATTACTTCCGCTATAATTTCCTCGCGTCTGAGTACCAGTTTCAGAGTATCCACAAAAGACATACCAAGAATACTGTTGATGCAAATAGTTAATGATTATGATGGTGTTCGTGATTAACCAGAAAAAAGCGGCAAACAATATTTTACTTGGCAATGAAAAGTCATTCATAAATACAATGTCCGCTTTTCGCTCATAGCGAACCTTCACCTCAGTGACCTAGTCCGCTTCGTGCCAGAAGCGGACATTGCTAAGAGTCCCGAGGGTTAATGAAATTGAATTAGATCAATATGCAAAGCTAAAAATTGAAGTACGAAACCCAAAAGCATTAAACTGAGCGCAACGTAGGCGGAAATTTTATAACGAGTTTTTCGCTTACGGATTTTAACATTCCTCTCCCCGACCGTTGTTCCATCTCCCAAAGGCGTACCGTCCCCCAACCCTAAAGACACACCTTCATCATGTGATGGCTGAGGCAGCCCAAAGAAGAAAATTAGAATTACACCCAAAATATTAGAAGTCAGCCCTATTGTATTTAGTAACTCTGGTGTCATGTTATTTGTCCTTTAATTTTTAGTCTTGGAGGAGAAATTATCTCTATTTTCTGTGCCCATTTTCTCTTTCTCATAACACTATCAGCTCAAATGAAATCGTTATACAACACTCAACGGCCTCTGTCTGCTTTTCGCTCACAACAGACCTTCAGCCTAGCCATCTTGTCCGCTTCGTGCCAGGAGGGAACGTAACAAATAACTGTTTGTGTGGAGCAATGGGGAGCAGGCTAATTCAACTCTTTATTCGGAAACGACACCAGCCATCTCATACAGAAGATTTCCAAACTCAATAGCGGAAGGAGTCTTTCCCCTCCTGCTCCAAATGAGAGTGAAGTAAGCGGTCGGCAATTCTGGTAAACCGTATTGTCTGTCAATAACGGTCATCCCCGGCTCCAGGTCACTATGTGGTATGGCCGTAATAGCAAGTCCAGCCAGAACCGCAGCACGCAATCCCTGCTGGCTTGGTGATGTAAAGGCCATACGCCACTTAACGTCGGCTCCGTCCAGGGCTTTAACTCCAATCTGTCGATGAACACAAGGTTCCGGAGCAAATGCCAGAGGTAGTGGCGTGTCACACTTATATTCAAAAGATCGCGCTGCTGCCCAGACAAACTGTGTTTTTCGTAACACCATGCCATCATCGTGCTTACCTGACAAAGACATCACCACTGCCAGGTCCAGCCCGTTAGCATCGACTTCTGACTGCAAGTTCAAGTAAGTATCCACAGTGACATCCAGTCGAACATCCGGAAAAAGATGGGCGAATCTTGACAACAGAGGCGGAAGCCGATTTCCCATGAAGTTTTCGGGCACACCAAACCGCACCACGCCGGAGACTGAGGAACGCTGGAAACGGCGGACCAAAGCATCCTGAGCACGTAAAACCTGGTCGGCGTAACGAACGAAGTCTTCTCCATCTTCTGTCAGAGTCAGACTACGTGTCGTTCGCATCAGCAAAGGCGTGCCCGCCTGCTCTTCAAGGCGACGGATTTGGTGACTGATGGCGGATTGGGTAAGGTTCATTCGCTGAGCCGCCCTCGTGAAACTCCCAGTGTCCTTGACTGCGATAAAAGCCCGTAAAAGATTGGTGTCAAAGTCCATATCTACGATTAATGATGAAATTTAATTAATGAAACGAAATTATATCATTTCCGTCATAGCGTCAATGACGCCAAAATAAGAGCTCAAATATTAATTGCACCTCATGATAATAATGTCCGGCTTGTTTTAAAGCCGGGAATTAATGTTCAGCTATCTCAAGCTACAGGGAACCACCATGACCATCTCCCCCTCAGCCAAAAACGCATTAACTCTTGCGGCTGTCTGTCTGGCTTCGTTGATGTTCGGTCTGGAAATATCAAGCATTCCAGTGATACTACCTACACTTGAAACAGTATTGCTTAGTGATTTCAAAGAATTGCAGTGGATTATGAATGCCTATACGCTCGCCTGCACCGCTATACTGATGGCTATTGGCACTTTGGCTGACCGTTACGGGCGCAAACGCCTTTTTGTTGTCAGCCTGATGTTATTCAGCGTGACGACGTTAGTTTGCGGACTGGCAACAAATACGTCAGTTCTCATTGCCGGTCGCTTTTTGCAGGGTATGGCGGGAGGAGCCATGTTAATTTGCCAGATCGCAGTGTTGTCCAATCAGTTTACTGAAAGTGGGGCACGTGGAAAGGCTTTTGGCTCATGGGGCATTGTTTTTGGCTTGGGGCTGGGTTTTGGTCCGATTATCGGCGCCGCAATTGTCGCTATTTCAAGTTGGGAATGGGTCTTTCTCGTTCATGTTCCGATAGCTATTATCGCGTTAGCACTTGTATTTATGGGGGTTGAGGAATCTCGTGACCCTCAGGAACGCAGTCTTGATGTCAAAGGTATCGTATTCCTGTCACTGTCCGTATTTGGACTTGTCTGGTACATCACTCAGGCACCCACATTAGGCTTCATAAGTCCTGTTGCCATTACTCTCCTCGGTGCAACGCTACTCTGTTTGGTCATCTTTATCATGGCAGAACGGAGTAATAGTGCGCCTATGTTTGACTTCTCGGTGTTTCGTATCCGTCGCTTCTCTGGAGCATTGCTCGGTTCGGTTGGTATGAACTTCAGCTTCTGGCCCTTCATGATATATATCCCACTGTATTTTCAGAATGTTTTAGGTTATAGCAATGTCGCTGCAGGACTCTCACTATTGGCCTATACATTGCCAACATTGGTATTTCCACCAGTGGGCGAAAAGTTGTCCCTACGATACCGTGCAGAGGTTGTCATTCCGGCCGGGCTATTTACTATAGGAGCAGGTTTTCTTCTGATGAAATGGGGCAGTAGCCTGGAGTCTGCAAGTTGGTTAACAATGCTGCCGGGATGTCTGCTGGCGGGTATTGGGCTGGGTATTACCAATACGCCAGTGACGAATACCACAACAGGTTCAGTGGCGAATGAGCGCGCTGGAATGGCTTCTGGCATTGACATCAGCGCACGAATGATCAGCCTTGCCATCAATATTGCACTGATGGGGTTTATTCTTGTCGAAGGGATATCCGACTACCTTCGTTCCACATTATCAGGAGCAACGGATTTCACGCAATTGCGTCAGTTGGCTGAGGGTCTGTCTGCAGGAAATATTACGATGATGGAACAGATCACCCCAGTTATGAACATTTCCAGTACTACTGTCCAGGGAGCGCTATCTCAAGGTTTCGGATGGGTGATGATTTATGGTTCAGTTTCTGTATGGATATTGGCTATATGCAGTTTTCTTATTTTTAAAGAAAATGGCGTTAAGATACCTGTAAGTGGTGGTTGGAAATGAAAAATGAAATAAAGAAAACAGTAATCGAGATCATTAAAATACTATCCTCAAATGAGGAGGATTCATGGGCAAAAACATTTGAAAAACTGGCGATCGAGCTCGATATTGATTTTGAATCATCCATTTATTCATTGAAAAAACTTTACGGCGGGATGGGATCATTTAACGATATTGTTCTTCATAAAAATGGGATGCCTCTAATTCGAGAAAATGACGCATTAGATGATTTGAGATACAAGCTCTACAAGCAACTTGACCATGCAATCGGCTTGTTAAAAGCAGGTGATTGACCATAACGTCGTTACCAGCAACGCCAGTGAGGTACTGGCGACGTTTCCGGTACGGAATACCACGCGGCTCGCCGAAACATGGCCAATCGGCGGACAACACTAAGGTCCGCTTTCCGCTCACTGCGGACCTTAAGCACAGTCAGATCGTCCGCATCGAGCCAGAGGCGGACTGCGCCAGCCGTGTTCTGAATTGAGATTACTCGTAGGGAACGCCCTATTACACGGCTGATTTAGTCACCGCTAAACATCCTAAATTTCATCCATGGAGAAACTATTGTTCCTTTGAATACTCATCTGTCTCCGGAGAATAATGCTGACAAACACATGCCAGCTTATTCCCATCAGGATCGCGCAGGTAGGCAACATAAAAATCGGGACCGTACGCGGTTCGTGTACCCGGCGCGCCTTGATTCTTCCCGCCCGCAAGGAGGCCTGCCGCATGGAATTGTCTGACAAGGTCCGCGTTATCGGCACGGAATGCGAACATTGTCCCGTTTCCCGCCGTTGCGGGATGCCCGTCAAAAGGAGGGCAAATACAGAAGCTGAAACCCTCCTCCGGATTATTCTCATCTCCCCACATTGCCCAACCTTCTGTCCAGGCAGGCACACGTGAATAGCCAAGCACTCTAAAAACAGCGTTATAAAACGCCACGGAGCGCTGAATGTCATTTGTACCTATGGTGATATATGTCAGCATCTTATCACACCCTCTTTGCCGTTTATCTGAGCGGACATTATACCTGGAGGCTGCTCTGCCGATGAAATAAAACTGTACTCAATAAAGAATAGATTTATGTCTTATTTTGGAATGGATGTGGATATTATCATCCCCTCCGTGTTTGTCATTACAGCACAATGGAGCTTTAGATAAATCCGACAACCACGTGTGCAGTGCTGTAACTATCAGCAAGGATAACCGCCCCGCCATCTCAACCGGAGCGGCTTATCTACACTGTTAGTGCGCGCTCAAAACGTTAAGCCACCACAGCCATCCATCAAAAACTGTACGTCACCTTCAAACTCCCCGTAGGGGACGTTTTACGATGCACAATCGGGCTATCGCCCGCATCCCCCGTCAGCTGCGTAACGCCCGCAGAGGCAAGCACGCTCCAGCGCGAGGTGAGCTTGTGGGTCCAGTCAAGGTTCATCGACCAGGCATAAATCCCGGCCCCGGCGTCATGTCGGGCAAATCCCGATGCGGCCGACTGGGCGGCGTTGACCCCGTAATACGTCTGCATATACTTGTCGGATCCCCAACTGCCGGTCAGCGCCAGCGTCACCGCATTTGTTGGTGAGGTGTAGAACGGGCTGGAAATGCCGAAATGTACCGCTTCACCGTTGTCCCTTTCAGAAACCGGTACCTCAGCCTGCAGCTGCAGATGAAGCCAGTCGGTCACCTTGTACTCCAGCCCAGGCACAACGATAGCCGAGCCTTTTATCTCGCCCATCCCCCGCAGCTCGTCGCTGCCGGAGCTGATCGAATCGCTGCTCACGTCTTTATCTTTACGACCAACTCGATAGCTCAGCGCTGCGCTGTAATCCAGGTTACCAATGTTGTTGCCGTAACCGATCCCCCGCGTGGTACCGATAAAAAAACCGTTGGCCATGGCGTAATCCACCACCTGAGCTGCATTGACGCGAGTTTTATCTGAACCCGAGTAGCGTGGCGAGACGTCCACACCGCCCCCCAGGGTTAAGACGTTTTCGTGACTCTGTTCTGCCGCCAGTACGGGCGTGGCCAGGAACGCCAGAACGACGCCCGGCGCGATGTTTTTCAGGCTGCGGCCCGAAAGTAAATGGGGGAACGTATGACGCAGTTCGATGTTTCTCATTACAGAAGCCCTTTTGGATTCAAATGATGACGATGCATGCGGTTAACCGCCAGAACGCCCATTTTGAATACTGACCCTAAGGTTCTGATGAGCCGAAAATGAAGAAACACTGAAGCGCGAGCAGATGCTGTAACCCGGACAGATTTCCTGATACCGTTTTTTTCTTAAGATGTTCTTCATTCACGGTTGATACAGTTACCAGTGTGAAAATTCTACTAATCGAAGACGACCTCGATCTCGGCAATGGCGTACGTATCGCCCTCTCAGATCAAGGATTTGACGTCATATGGGTACGCCGTAAAGAGGATGCGCTGCATCAGCTGGACGTCTGCGTGCCGGAACTTATTTTGCTCGACCTGGGACTGCCTGACGGCGATGGCATGAGCCTGATGACGCGTTTGCGTCAGCAGCTCAAGGGGATCCCGGTCATCATCCTGACGGCGCGAGGCATGTTGCAGGATCGGCTGAGCGGGCTAGATGCCGGTGCAGACGACTATCTCGTCAAACCTTTTATTCTCGCCGAGCTGCTGGCGCGAGTCAGAGCCCTGGCGCGGCGCAGCTACGGTTTCGAGAATGAGGCGATAGAAATTCGAGGCTTATCTCTTCATGTCCCGACGCGTCGCGTGACGGTAAGTGCGCGCCATATCGATCTGACGGCCAGTGAATACGCGCTACTGGAAACGCTGATGCTGCGCGCTGACCGCGTGATTACGCGACGGTTTCTGGAAGAACGGATATTCGGCAACAAAGAGAACCTCAGTAATGCGCTCGACGTGCATATGGGGAATTTGCGGCGAAAGATCGGCGACGGCTATGTGCGAACGGTGCGGGGCGTCGGGTACGTCATTGATACCGTATCCATTCAGAAGGTGACCGGCTGATGCAAAACGTCTGGTATCACCTGAGACGCCCGACGCTGGTACGTCGAATTATCATCGCCCAGATGCTGCTGCTGACCCTGCTGTGGTGTCTTTTTGTCACCTTCATTCTGTGGGAGGACCTGCGCAGCCCTCCCATCCTCACGGGCAGTAAAACGTACGACACCGTTTTTACCCTGGCCGAGCGTATGGACGGACGCCCGCAGGACCGTACCGCCGTGCTGGAAGACTTCAGCCAGGCCCTGCGTGAAGGTTACGGCGGAGGGGAAGATCCCGTGCTGTCGATTAACCTCATCGTTCGCAAAAATAATACCGTTATTTTTGCCTCAGACGGTGCTCCCGCGGGGATAACAAACACCCGGTTCGGCGAACTGGAGCACGTTCAGAGTGGAGATCGTACCTGGACCAGCCGCACCCTCAAATCCCCTCACTCCGATGTGGAGGTTACCCTTTTCACCCCAGCCAGCGGCTGGAACTTCTTTATCTATCTGAACTCACGTGGCTACTACATCCTGCCGCTGCTGGTTTGCTTCCCTTTTCTGCTGTTTCCCGCGTGGCTCTCAATCCGCATTGCGATGCGTCCATGGAATAAGGTGGTCAATGAAATTACGTTACGCACGCCGGACGACCTCTCTCCTTTAAGAGCCGTACCGAAGCACCGGGAGCTTCGACAGATGGTGGACGCGATCAACGACTTCCTTGCCAGGGTGCGTGAAAGCGCGGAAAGGGAGCGAGTTTTCATCGCTGATGCCGCGCACGAGCTGCGTACCCCCCTCGCGGCGATGCGCATCAACGTGGAGGCGCTGCAGTCCTGGGTCATCAGCGAGAGCCAGAAGGAGCTGCTTGCGGGCGTGATTCGCAGCAACAGCCGCGCCGCGCGCCTCGTCAATCAGCTGCTGCTGATGATGCACAGTGAATCGCGCATTGATACGGCGATGGAACCCGTGCCGCTGACAACGCTTATTCAGGAACGAATGGCCGAGCTGGAACCGCTAGCGTCTGCGCGCAAAATTGAGCTGGAATTCTTTGCCGAGGATGGCGTCTGGATCCACGGCGTCAGGGAACGCCTGGTGTCGCTGATTGATAATCTCATTGAGAATGCCGTGAAGTACAGCCCCGAGGGCGGGCGGATTCAGGTCGACGTGAGCGCCTGCGATCGCGTCGTTCAGCTGCGCGTCTCCGATGCGGGCCCGGGTATTCCGGATGAGCTGCAGGAGCGCGTGTTCGACCGCTTTTTCCGCGATCCCAATCAGGTGCAGAGCGGCAGCGGGCTGGGGCTTGCCATCGTCAAAGCGGTGGCGCAGCAGCACAACAGCAGCGTAAACCTGAGTACGTCCTCGGAAGGCGGCCTCCTGGTGACGGTTGACTTCCCGAACCGCACGTTTAGCTAAAGCAGAACAGGGGGTTTGATCGCAAATGCCGCAGATTGCTTCAAAATAATTACCGTATTTGTTATATTGTTGTTTATTGCTTATTCACCTCTGCGGTGCCAAAAAGAACAAGATTCACCGCAACCCAGGACAGAGAAATGTTAGATTACCGCTTCCCGACAGCTTTGCAGATGGTTCTCAGCGTAGCGATGGCGGAGCAATTGGGTGAACGTTCGACAAGCGCGATTCTGGCCTACGGTCTGGAAGCAAACCCGAGTTTCATCCGCAAATTGATGGTTCCGCTGACGCGAGACGGCATTATCGTCTCAACGCTTGGCCGTAACGGCTCCATTCATCTTGGTCGCCCGCCGGAAGAGATCACCCTGCGCGACATCTACCTTTCGGTCATCGAAGATAAAAAACTGTGGGCGTCGCGCCCTGACGTACCGGCCCGCTGCGTGGTCAGCGCTAACGCCTGCTGGTACTTTAAATCGATTTCCGAAGAGGCTGAGCAGGCGTCGTTAGCGGTACTGGAGCGCCATACCGTGGCTAGCGCCCTGGAAGCGGTTAAAAACGCCGACAGCAGCGGATGGGATCCGCTCCCCGATCTCATTGCCCAGTATCAAAAAACGTCATAACGTTTTCCTGATGCGAAAAAAAACCGCCTTCACTGTGAAGGCGGTTTTTTATTATCAGCAACATCCCTACGCGGGCAGCACGTCCCTTTCCTCTTTTTTGCCGCGCGTGACGAACTTACGCAGCGTCACGTAGAACACCGGCGTCAGGAACAGACCAAACAGCGTCACCCCCAACATACCGGAGAATACCGTGATCCCGGTGACGCCGCGTACTTCCGCACCCGCGCCGTGGCCGAGGATCAGCGGAATGGTCCCGGCAATAAAGGCGATGGAGGTCATCACAATCGGGCGTAAACGCAGGCGGCACGCCTCCAGCGCGGCCTCCATGATGCCTTTGCCCTGAATTTCCAGCTCGCGGGCAAATTCCACGATAAGAATGGCGTTTTTACAGGCCAGCCCCATCAGCACCACCAGCCCTACCTGCACGAAGACGTTGTTATCGCCCCCGGTCAGCCAGACGCCAAACAGCGCGGAAAGCATCGTCATCGGCACGATGAGGATCACCGCCAGCGGCAGCGTCCAGCTTTCATACAGCGCCGCCAGGACAAGGAACGCCAGCAGCACCGCGACCGGGAAGACGATCAGCGCCGTGTTGCCCTGGGTGGCCTGCTGGAAGCTCAGATCCGTCCATTCAATGTTCATCCCGTTCGGCAGGATCTGCTTAGACATCGCGTCCAGCTGCGTCATCGCCTGTGCAGATGAGAGCACGCGCGGGTCGGCATCGCCAATCAGGTCCGCCGCCGGGTAGCCGTTGTAACGGATCACCGGATCGGGCCCGTAGGTGGTCGTGATGTTCACCATACTGCCAATCGGCACCATTTCGCCCTGGCTGTTGCGGGTACGCAGATTCGCAATATCTTCCACGCTGTCGCGGAACTGCCCGTCAGCCTGCGCCATCACGCGCCAGGTTCGTCCGAACTGGTTGAAGTCATTGACGTACGACGAGCCCAGATAGGTTTGCAGCGTCCCGAAAAGATCGGTCAGCGACACGCCCTGCGCTTTCGCCTTGTCGCGGTCAACCTGGACGTCCAGCTGCGGCACGTTAGCCTGGTAGGTTGAGATCGGGAAATGCATCCCCGGCGTCTGCATGATTGCACCGGACATGGTGTTCACCGCGTTTTGCAGCGCGCCATAGCCCAGACCACCGCGATCCTGAATGTACAGGGAATAGCCCGACCCCTGACCCAGCCCTAAAATCGGCGGCGGCAGAATAGAGAAGCCAAAGCCCTGCTGGATTTGCGCGATTTTCGCGTTAATTTCCGCGTTAATTTCCGCCGCGGAATGTTTACGCTGGTCGAACGGCTTCAGGCCGAAGAAGACCGTCCCGGTATTCGGCGTATTGGTGAACTGCAGCGCATTTAGCCCCGGAAACGCGACCGCATAATCCACGCCTTCGGTATTCATCCCGATTTCGCTCATTTTGCGGATCACCGCATCGGTGCGGGCCAGCGAGGAGCCTTCCGGCATTTTCACGCCGCCGATCAGGTAAAGCTTGTCCTGCGTCGGAATAAACCCGCCGGGTACCGCTTTAAACATGACGCCTGCGGCACAAAGCAGCAGCAGATAAACCACGAATACCGCGCCGCGTCGTCCCAGCGTTTTGCCCACCAGCCCCTGATAGCCGTTTGAGCTGCGGAGGAAAAAGCGGTTAAACGGACGGAAAATCCAGCCGAACAGACGGTCGATAAGCCGGGTCGGGAAATCTTTCGGCGCGCCGTGGGGCTTTAACAGCAGTGCCGCCAGCGCCGGAGAGAGCGTCAGCGAGTTAATCGCTGAAATCACCGTCGATATCGCGATCGTCACCGCAAACTGCTTGTAGAACTGGCCGGTAACGCCCGACAGAAACGCCATCGGCACAAACACCGCGCACAGCACCAGCGCAATCGCGATAATCGGCCCGGACACTTCACGCATCGCCTGGTGCGCGGCCGCAAGCGGCGCAAGCCCCTCTTCGATATTTCGCTCAACGTTTTCCACCACCACGATGGCGTCATCCACCACGATACCGATGGCGAGCACCAAGCCGAACAGGCTGAGGGTATTCAGCGAGAAGCCCAGCAGGTAGAGAATGCTGAAAGTACCCACCACCGACACCGGCACCGCGATCAGCGGAATGATCGACGCGCGCCAGGTTTGCAGGAACAGAATCACCACCAGCACGACCAGCACCACGGCTTCCAGCAGCGTTTGCACCACCGCACGGATCGAATCACGCACGAAGACCGTCGGATCGTAAGGTGCCGCCCACTTCATGTCCGCCGGGAAGCGCGTCGACAGTTCGTCCATTTTCGCGCGCACCGCGTTAGACAGATCGATGGCGTTCGCCCCCGGCGACTGGAAGATACCAATCCCGACCGCGTCTTTATTGTTCAGCTGGGAACGCAGGGCATAGCTCCCGGAGCCCATTTCAATCCGCGCCACGTCGCGCAGGCGGACGACCGTACCATCCTGCGTTGTTTTCAGGACAATATTGCCAAACTCTTCTTCGGTATGCAGGCGCCCCTGGGCGTTAATGGAGATCAGGAAGTCGCTCTCTTTCGGCAGCGGCTCGGCGCCAAGCTGACCGGCGGAGACCTGTACGTTTTGCTCCTGCATCGCCGTGACCACGTCCGAGGCGGTCAGCCCGCGCGCCGCCACTTTATTAGGGTCCAGCCAGACGCGCATCGCGTACTCACCGGAGCCGAAAATCTGGATCTGGCCGACGCCGGGCAGGCGCGCCAGCTCATCCTTCACCTTCAGCGTGGCGTAGTTGCGCATATACAGCGAATCGTACTTACCGTTTGGCGAAAACAGATGCACCACCAGCGTCAGCGTGGGCGACTGCTTCTGGGTGGTAATGCCCAGACGCCGCACGTCCTCCGGCAGACGCGCTTCGGCCTGCGCGACGCGGTTCTGCACCTGAACCTGCGCCTGATCCGGGTCAGTCCCCGGACGGAAGGTCACGGTGGTCACCAGCACGCCGTCCGAGCCCGCGACGGATTTCATGTACATCATGTTCTCAACGCCGTTGATCGCCTCTTCCAGCGGCGTCGCCACGGTCTCGGCAATCACTTTCGGGTTGGCGCCCGGGTACTCGGCGCGCACCTGCACGCTTGGCGGCACGACGTCAGGGTATTCGCTCACCGGCAGCAGCGGGATGGCGATTAACCCTGTGATAAAAATCAGAATCGATAGGACGGCAGCAAAGATCGGCCTGTCGATAAAAAAGCGGGAAAAGTCCATGGGTTGGATTCTCAGGTCAAGGGATCAGTTGAGGGCGGCGCTGGCGGTCATGGCAACGGTTTTGGCGTTTACCGGCATACCCGGCATAAACACTTTCTGTAAACCCTCGACGATGACTTTGTCGCCAGGGTTCAGCCCCTGCCGCACGATGCGTAAACCGTCTGCCAGACGACCCGGCGTAATGTCGCGACGTTGCGCTTTCCCCTCTTTATCCACGATATAGACGTATTTACGATCCTGATCGGTCAGCACCGCCTTGTCGTCGATAAGCGTAGCTTTGAACTCCGCGCTGCCCGGCAGGCGTACGCGGGCAAACAGTCCCGGCGTGAACTGACGCTGTGAGTTATCCAGCAGCGCGCGCATGCGGATGGTCCCGGTGCTCGGCGTGAGCTGGTTATCCAGGAAATCCACTTTGCCCTGATGGGGATAGCCCTCCTCGCCCGTCAGGCCAATCTCAACCGGCAGCGCCGTGTGATTGCTGGACGCCCCCTGCCCGCTGCGGGCCAGGTTTTGATAGTGAAGGTAGGTTGACTCGTCCACGTCAAAGTAGACGTACACCGTCTTCTGCGAGACCAGCGTGGTGAGGACGCTGGCGGTATCGCCCGCAGTCACCAGGTTGCCGCTGGTGATCAGCGCCCGGCTGGCGCGACCATCGATAGGCGCGGTCACTTTGGTGAAGTCCAGGTTGAGCTGGGCTGCGTCAACCGCCGCCTGCGCGGCGCGAATGTCGGCCTGCGCCTGAACGGCAGCCGAGCGACGCTGCTCCCACTCTTCACGGGAGACAACGTTGGTATTGACCAGCTTATCGGTACGGTTAGCCTCACTTTGCGCGAGGCTGGCCTGCGTTTTGGCCCTCGCCAGGTTCGCCTGCGCCTGTTCCAGCGCGGCGCGATAGGTACGGTCATCAATGGTGAACAGCACCTCGCCCTTCTTCACTTCCTGGCCGTCGGTGTAATTCACCTTATCAATGTAGCCGGACACGCGCGGGCGCAGCTGAACGCTCTCCACCGCTTCAATCCGGCCGTTAAAGCTATCCCACTGGCTAATCGATTTCACCACCACGTCAGCGGCACTCACGGCAGGCGCAGGTGGCGCGGCATTTTGCGCGACGCTGTTATCGCATCCGACGAGCAGCACGGAGAGCAACATGGCCCCCAGCGCGCTCAGATGAGAATTACCCCAGGTTTTTTGCAGGCTCATTATTTTTATTCCGATAATTGTCGCCACCGGGCAAGACGCAGCAGGAGGCACCGCGCCACTTCCTTTGTCCGGGGGCTGTCTTAAGGCCATTTGTGTCGTTCATCGCCACAAAACTGTAACAGTTGCGAATACACTATTCGCGGCGATTGTAGGAAGGCGCTTAACTAAGTGCAAGAATAATTGTTGCACTTTATGTGCTATTTGAGTGGATGTGAAAAGACCCGTTTCGGTCAGGGATTTAAATGCAACAATAAAACTTGCAATTACTGCAAAAACGCGCCACCTTTAAATGCAACAGACAAAGATACTTTTTCATCCGCTGCGTGGGGGTAACCAGATGAACACTGGCGCATTTATGCATGATTTACTCGACTGGATCGACAACAACCTGGATAGCCGTCTGGACATTGAGTCCGTCGCCAAGCGTTCCGGCTACTCAAAATGGCACCTCCAGCGCCTGTTCAAAGAGCATACGGGCTATCCCCTCGCAGGGTATATTCGCGCGCAAAAGCTGCAAAAATCGGTTGAGCGCTTAACCAGCAGCGATGAACCGATTCTGAACGTGGCGATAGCACTTGGCTTTGACTCCCAGCAGTCTTTCAACCGCAGCTTTAAGCGTCAGTATGGTCAGGCGCCTGGGGCATGGCGGCGGAGCATGGGTGGCCCGGAAACGCAGCAGCTACGCTAGCAATGAAATTGTCACGGATGACATCCTCCCTGCTTGCGTCCCAGGCAATACCCACCTCCCAGCTGATTGACTCCCCCGTTAGCGGAATAATCGCCAGCTCCGGCGGCGCGATATGCGTCACGCTGGTGGGCAAAATGGCCACGCCGATACCCGCAACCACCATCGCGACGATAGTTTGGATATCGTCAGTCAGCTGAGTCGAAGAGATGAAAAGACCGTTGTCATGCAGGAAGCGGTCAATCTGCGCGTTTAAACCCCGCCCTCGCTCATCATACAGCCGCAACAGAGGGCGTTTCGTGAGCCACTTTGCAGCAGACATTGCTGGCGACGCGGCGGGCGTAACCAGAACCAGCCGATCGGTAAATAACGGCAGGTATTCAAGCGCCACGGGGGGAGGAACCCTGACAAAACCGACCTGTAGCTCATCATTTTGCAATCGCTCATACTGCTGGAAGGAAGGCAGATCCGTCAATGACATCTCTACTTCCGGATAGTCTCGACGAAAGTCAGCGATACAGCGTGGCGCCAGATAAAAGCTTGAGAGTCCGAACCCGACGGCGATATGCCCCTCCACGCCTTTTGATACCCGCTCAGCATGCTGCATAAATTGCCGGGTCTGCCTGACCACTTTTTCAGCCTCTGGCAGCAAACGCCTGCCGCTGGCCGTCAGTATTGCGCCGTGACGACCTCGTGAAAAAAGCGACATCTTCACCAGGGATTCGAGGAGATTAATCTGTTTGGTCAATGCCGGCTGCGAGATAAACAGCGCCCGCGCCGCATCGGCATAATTTCCTTTTTCAGCCAGTATCAAAAAGGCCTTTAGCAACCGGGTGTTCATTTTTACATTCCAGATGGTTATCGAATTAGGAAATGATTTGATTATACAGTTATCGGCAATCGTTATGTAATTCAGTCTCGATGACAACCGGAGACGCAACATGAACGAACTGACATCCTTAAAGGCGGCAACCGTACAGTTTCAGCATCAGGCCAGTAACAAAAAATACAATCTCCTGATAATGGAGAAATTTATTGAACAGGCGGCGCTTGAGCAGGTGAACATTCTCACTTTCCCTGAAATGTGCATCACCGGTTACTGGCATGTCCCTAAGCTCAGTGCTGCGGAGGTGTCTGCGCTGGCAGAGCCGGTTGCCGACAGCCCTTCCCTGACGCTAATACGCTCCCTGGCGATAAAACATCAAATGCTGATTGGCGCCGGGCTTATTGAACGCGCCGACGATGGCCGCTTCTACAATGCGTATGTTGCCTGTATGCCGGATGGCTCAATGCATACGCATCGTAAACTCCATGCATTTGAACATCCGGCCATCAGCAGCGGGGACAGCTTTACCGTCTTTGATACGCCGTGGGGCGTGAAGGTCGGTATCCTGATTTGCTGGGACAATAATCTTGTCGAAAACGTGCGCGCGACGGCGCTGCTGGGTGCCGATATTCTTCTCGCACCGCATCAAACTGGCGGTACCGACTCCCGCAGCCCTCACGGGATGAAGCCTATTCCGCTGGCGCTTTGGGAAGAGCGGGAAGCGCGCAAGGAAGAAATTACCGCGGCATTCAAAGGGCCAGGCGGTCGGGAATGGCTAATGCGCTGGCTGCCTGCTCGCGCGCATGACAACGGGTTATTTCTTCTCTTCAGCAACGGTGTCGGTGCCGATGATGACGAAGTGCGCACAGGCAATGCGATGATCCTCGACCCCTATGGCAGGATCGTGAATGAGACCTGGGCGGCTGAAGATGCGATGGTGAGCGCTGAGCTGGATTTAAGCCTGCTTGCTATGAGCACCGGACGCCGCTGGATCCATGGTCGCCGCCCTGATTTATACCAGATACTGACGCAGCCGCAGGGCTATGAACGTGACGCGATCAGCGCACGCTTTTCGAATGAGCCCCCTGCCCGCTAAAATGTGAGCAATTTTTAGCTGCAACATTAATCCGGAACTGTTATACTGTATATAATTACAGTATGAGGTGCGCATAATGGCTGTTGAAACAAAATTTGTTGTCGTTAGAAAAGGTGAAGAGAAAATGACATTTGCCAGTAAGAAAGAGGCTGACGCTCACGACAAGCTGCTCGATATGGCAGACGCGTTCACCGACTGGCTGTTGCAAAGCGGAATGCAGATGGATGAAACGCAGGCTGAAAATCTTGGCCTGTATCTCGCCGAGCAGAAAGAGACCGTGCAGCATATTCTGCGCACCAGCAAGCTTCCCGAGCTCAACGCTCCAACTGCTGCGGATAAAACAGAATCCGATGCGGCTGACACGAAAAAAATCAGGGCTGTGAAAGCGGCCTGATCGTCAGAACATCATCACCGATCCGGAAGCCGTAAGCAGACATATGCTTGCGGCTTTTTTAGCCAGAACATGAAAAGCGTAAAGGAGATGACGTGCGGCAAGCAATGAAGGAAAAAATCATCAGGATCTGTGATTCAAAAATCGCCTCTAAGGGAAGCGATGTTGGGCTTTCGTTTTATGCTTTTTTTGCTAATAAAAACGACGATCCTGAACTGCTTATGGAAGTGGCACACTGGTGGATTATGGAGATGAAACTGGACCATTTTGAAAAGGCTGAAAAGATCAGGAACCTTGTTTCAGCCCTCTAACACGCTAAAGCGGGATGGCCGGTAGCATTGCGGGATTTCATCGCTCTGACCGTCGCATAACTCCTCTGAGAGCAGTCTGCCAATGGTCGCTGCGCACGTAACGGCTGGGTGCAATAGAGGCGACGTAAACCTGGTTTAGTCAGTTATTTAAAAGCACATTACACTCTGAAGACACGAATGTTCAGTACTCTTAACTCTAACGTTATCAGTAGTTTTATAGTGCTTCCAATTACCCGATGTACCCAAGTCGTTTTCTGCGATGACCACCGATGTGATGACAGACAAATGAGAAATATCGGCTCACAGTAAGTATTTTAGTCATCATACATAGACAAATATCACGTAGAGAAAATATCCTGGTAATATTTAACCGTTCATTTTTAATGAATATATCCCGCGAGGGGATGATTACCCTCTTTATCCTGCCAATAACTGGATTATCGAAGCTGGAACAATCCGCAATCTTATTGCTTAAATCGCTAACAGATCCTTGTGAACTGCGGATAAATCTTAAGTTTCATGTGGCTTAGGCGTCTTTAATCCTTTATCGTATAAAGCATCAAAACAATTTTTAAGGGTATGTATCATGTCGACTAAAAGTTGGCCTGGTAGCCCCATTCAGCAGGATCTGTCCTACACCGGGTTGCTCCATCAATAAACATAGCCTGAGTATTATATTCTCATTGGAGACGGAATTTTATGAGCCTAAAGATATCTGTCAGTGTCGCCCATAAGCTGGGATTCACCTCACATCAAAATGCAGTTCCTCTGTTACGCGAACTGGTACTACATAACGAATCTGATCAAATGTACCAGGACTTAACATTGCATTTGCAGACAACACCTGCAGTGCTGGAAGCAAAACAGTGGAAAATTGATCGCTTGCTTCCTCATTCCACACTCGATATCCGTGATCGCGATATTAAGCTTGATGCAAAATGGCTGGCTGAGTTGACTGAAAGCGTGGTGTGCGAAATTACATTGTGTTTACGTCAGGGAGAGGATGAACTTTTTACAGTTAATTATCCGCTTGAAGCCCTGGCAAAAAATGAATGGGGCGGCGATGCGATGGTTGAATTGTTGCCATCTTTCATTACGCCTAACGACCCTGCGATTGATCGTCTGCTCAAAGCCACATCAGATGTACTTCGTAGCGCAGGGAAAAGAGAAGCCCTGGATGGTTACGAAAGCAAATCCAGAACTCGGGTCTGGGAGATAGCCTCCGCCCTGTGGACTGCCATTTGTAACATGAATATCAGTTATGCGCTTCCCCCTGCCAGCTTCGAACACAACGGCCAGAAGATTCGAACACCCGGAACCATCGTTGAAGCAAGGATTGCCACGTGTTTGGATACCACACTCCTATTTGCATCCGCTCTAGAACAACTCGGCCTAAACCCACTGGTCTTGTTAACGGAAGGTCATGCTTTTGTCGGCCTGTGGTTACAACCGCAAGAGTTTGCGCAACTTGTTACCGAAGATGTCTCAGCCGTACGTAAACGAATCGATTTAAAAGAGATGGTCGTATTTGAAACGACACTGGCAACACAAGCGCACCCAGCATCATTTACTCAAGCTTCCGTAGAGGCTTTACAGCATCTGACAGAAAAAAAATTCTACGCCGCCATTGATGTACGCCGCGCACGAATGCAAAAAATTCGCCCATTAGCACTGGGAACATTAGGTGCGACTGGTCAGAGTGAGGATACGGAACAGATTATTTCTCATGGATTTGAAGATGCGCCGCAGCTACCTTCATTTGATATTGAGCTCGACATCGCAGATGAAAAAGGTGTAACAAGCCGACTGGTCCAATGGCAACGAAAATTGTTAGATTTAACAACCCGGAACCGCCTATTACATTTGCCGGAAAGCGCTAAAGGCATCCGATTATTATGTGCTAACCCCGGGATGCTTGAAGATAAACTTGCGGAAGGTAAGCGTCTGCGTATTGTTTCTTTGCCAAATCTCGAAACGGGCGGTCGAGACGCAGAATTATACCAGCAACAGACGCATGAGAACTTACGTGATGAGTATGCACAAAATGCGCTGGAACGTGGCGAAGTTGTCTCCTCTCTTGAAAAAGAACGCCTGGAATCTTCTCTAATTGATCTCTATCGCAAATCCAAAAGTGACCTCGAAGAAGGCGGTGCCAATACACTGTTCCTGGCGGTCGGTTTCCTTAAATGGAAAAAGGCTGCCGATGACCCTAAAAGTTATTTCGCTCCACTCATTCTTCTGCCCATTCAGTTGGATCGGAAAAGTGCGCTCTCTGGCGTGACGATGCGTTTGCTGGAAGAAGAACCTCGCTTCAATCTGACTCTACTCGAGCTACTGCGAAACGATTTCGCGCTAACAATCAACGGGCTAGATGGCGAGTTACCAACCGATGAAAGCGGTATAGATGTTGATGGTATATGGAATGTTATACGCCGCGCAGTCCGTGATATTCCAGGCTTTGAGGTCACTCGCGATGTCGTGATCGGTACCTTTTCATTCGCCAAATATCTAATGTGGAAGGATCTCGTCGACCGCACACCGCAACTGATGGAAAGCCCGCTGGTTAAATACCTGGTTGAGCGTGGGCAGGAAAATGCCACGTTGGAAAAGAGCGGTGAAATCATAGATGTCGATGAACTGGATAACGAAATAGGAACACAGGAGCTTTTTTTGCCATTACCTGCAGACTCCTCGCAAGTTGCAGCAGTAGTGGCGTCCGCAAAAGGTCGCGACTTTGTGCTTGACGGACCGCCCGGGACAGGCAAGTCGCAAACTATAGCCAATATGATTGCGCACAACCTTGCACTGGGCAGACGTGTGCTGTTTGTGGCTGAAAAAAAAGCCGCTCTGGATGTCGTTTACCGCAGGTTGGAGGCACAAGGATTAGGTGAGTTTTGCCTAGAGTTACACTCCAGTAAAACCTCGAAAATGGATTTTCTAAAGCAACTTGAACGCGCGTGGGATGTGAGAGACGTGCTGACCACCCAAGAATGGGATGAGGAAGCAAGCAAGTTGCAAACTCTTCGTGACAAACTTAATGACGTTGTTCGTTTGCTTCATAAACGTTGGTCTAATGGTTTAACGCTACATTATGCAATGGGTCGAGTCATAAAAGATGCCAGTGCAGCGACACCGCGATTTACATGGCCAGCTGATACGCTGCATACAGCAGAACAAATGGAATATTTCCGGCTGATAGCCAGACGCCTAGAGCTTAACCGTGCTGCTTTTCAACAACACGGTGAACATTTTGCCGCTATTGCACAAACAGACTGGACGAACGGATGGCAGTCATCACTTATTGTCAGCGCGAAAGCACTACCTGGAAAAATAGAAGACCTGGAGCATGCGGCTGATACGCTACTCGAGACAAGTGGAATTGAATTGGATAGCAAAGAGCCAGCAAAACTGGCACAACTGCTCGCTTTTTGTGAACTCCTGACCAAAGCCAGTGGAATCGATCTCAGTTTTATGTTCACTCCCGATGCGGCAACTCGCATTCAGGCAGGCCATACTGCAATCGCTCTGCTTCAGGAGATAACAAACATCAAAGAACAGTTGTCAGTTAACTATCCTGCAGATAGCTGGCAGCACATCAATGTGCCGCAAATCCGTCAAGCACTAACACAAGCGGGTAAAAAATTCTGGTTCTTTGCCAACAGCGCGCGCAAAAAAGTTATACAGGGAGTAATGCAGCAACATGCTCTCAGTTCAGCACCGGATTTGGCTGCCGATTTACCTGTTATTGATCTGCTACAGCCGTTGTCACAACGACTATCTGCGATAAGTAGCGAGACGGCAACCCTCCCGGGCTGGAACAGTCTGGAAACAGATTGCGAAAACTTAGCAACGACACTGACACTTGCAGAAGAGATCCGCAACAAACTCGGCACATTAGCGTCCTCACCACAACAACTTGCACGGATTCGCAATGCCGTTAAAACCCTAGTTATTGATGGCAATGATTTGCTGGGGGCGACCGGTATAGTTGCGAATTCTTGCCAGAGCCTCCGTACTGCACTTATCGGGTTTAGCGAAGCCAAAACAACCTTCTGTGGCCTGATAAAAACGCAAGAAGAAAATCCATCGATCCCCACATTGCGGAACTGTGCGCAAAACATAATACAGAATTCATCCGCACTGAAAGCATGGAGTGACTGGAGTCGCGTGCGAGAGGAAGCTATTTCACAGGGGATGATGCCCATGCTGGATGAGCTTGCTAGCCTTGATACCTCAGAAACAAGTGCCTTAGAGATTTTCGAAACAGCCTACTGTCGCTGGTTCGCCTCCTGGGTCATTGATGCGGAACCACTACTCCATAATTTTGTTCCTGCCGAACATATGAGTGATATTGAGGCCTATCGCCAGCATACCGATCGACTGGCAAAGCTAACAGTTCGT
The DNA here is from genome assembly GCF_011765665.1 of Enterobacter sp. SES19. Classification (NCBI taxonomy): domain Bacteria; kingdom Pseudomonadati; phylum Pseudomonadota; class Gammaproteobacteria; order Enterobacterales; family Enterobacteriaceae; genus Enterobacter; species Enterobacter sp. SES19. Next base: position 2,161,059 of record NZ_CP050320.1, on the reverse strand, counting down.
TATATTCGAGCTCGTCTGTGCGGCGTAATCCCCGCAAAAAATGAAATAGCCAAACAGGGAGGTTTTGCCTTACTGAAACATGAATTACAAAAATCTCGTCGTCATAAGCCTGTACGGCAAATGGCCGCAGAGATGGGTGATGCAATGTCTAAACTAGCACCTTGCATGCTTATGAGCCCTCTTTCCGTAGCTCAATTTTTGCCTTCCAGCCAAGCTTTGTTTGATCTAGTAATCTTTGATGAAGCATCACAGATTTCCCCTTGGGACGCCATTGGCGCAATGGCTCGTGGTAAACAAGTTGTCGTGGCTGGCGATCCACGTCAGATGCCGCCAACCAGTTTCTTCAATCGAGGGGCAAGTGATGTCGACGATGATGTGGAAGAGGATATGGAAAGCATTTTGGATGAATGCCTTGCCGCCGGGTTATACAATCATAGTCTGAGTTGGCACTACCGTAGTCGGCATGAAAGTTTGATCACCTTCTCTAACCATCGTTATTATGATGGCAACCTGATCACCTTCCCTGCGTCAGAAACACGACAGAGTGCTGTTCAGTGGTGCAAGGTCGCAGGCGTTTATTCGAAAGGTAAAGGTCGTCACAATCAAGCCGAAGCCGAAGCCATTGTCGCAGAGACCGTAAAACGTCTAACTGATAAAAAATTTGTTGCTTCAGGTAAGTCAATTGGCATTATTACCTTGAACACTGAACAACAAAAGCTGATCAATGACTTGCTGGATAGAGCCCGTCAGCAACATCCAGCAATCGAGCCCTTCTTTCAGCAAGAGCTTGATGAACCCGTGGTGGTTAAAAACCTTGAGACAGTTCAGGGCGATGAGCGTGATCTAATTATGCTCGGTATAGGGTTCGGCCCTACCGAACCCGGTGCCAATACGATGTCTATGAGTTTTGGTCCACTCAATCGTGAAGGAGGCTGGCGACGCCTGAATGTTGCCGTCACGCGTGCGCGCCAGGAGATGATGGTATTTACCTCATTTGACTCTTCGATGATCGATCTCAATCGAACCAGCGCACGTGCTGTCGCCGACCTTAAGCATTTCATAGAATTTGCTCAAAGGGGCCCGGTAGCATTGGCGCAGGCTGTTCGTGGATCGGTTGGCGGCTATGACTCACCTTTTGAAGAAGCTGTTGCTAATGGCCTGAGAAGGAAAGGCTGGCATGTTGTTCCGCAAATAGGCGTATCCCGTTTCCGTATTGACCTGGGGATCGTTCATCCGGATAAACCGGGTGATTACCTGGTCGGCGTTGAATGTGACGGTGCCACCTATCATAGTGCTGCAACAGCCCGCGATCGTGATAAAGTTCGCAGCGCTATTCTGCAAGGCTTGGGATGGAAATTATTACGCCTATGGTCAACGGAGTGGTGGATTGATAAAGAAGGTGCGCTTGAGCGACTTGATTCGGCCATTCGCAATCTGCTTGAGGATTCCAGAGCTACTGATGCAATGCGCGCAGATGAAGCAGAACAATCTGCTGATATTAACGTTGAAAGAACTGCGGTTGCAGAGTCGGATGATCTCCCCTTAACTACCTTCAAAATGCAAGGTGCCAACGATGGAGAGATCTCCGCTTCTGTAGAAGTGATAAAGCAACCGAGCAAAGAGCCTGAAGACGACGATAGCGCAGAGACCGCTGTGCCAGAGCTCAAATACGCCTCATCATCGACCCTGGAAATTACCCTGCTCGCTCAGGGCGCTAAATACATCGTTAATGACCTGCAAGAATGGAACAACAGAGTTGATGCCGAACGCTTCTACATCGGTGGATATGACGAAACGCTGAGAGGACTCATCGACTCAGTGGTGAAAGCTGAATCTCCACTGCTGGAAACGACTTTGGTACAGCGCATTGCACGCGTACACGGTTTCAATCGTGCTGGCAGACTAATTCGGGAAAGAGTGATGGAGTTGGTGGATCAGCACTATCATGTTGCGACAGATCATTTTGGTGAAAATTTTGTATGGCAGTCAACAACTCAGCAGGCAGACTGGAATACGTTCCGTTTGCCTGCGACAGAAAATGATATTCGCCAGATTGATGCCATCCCTGCTGAAGAGTTACGCGCATTGGTGTTGAGTATTAAAGGTGAGAACCAAATTGCAGAGATCTCCCGATCGTTGGGCATTAAGCGGCTAACAAGCCAGGCACGACAAAAACTGGAGTCATTACTGTAGGTCAGACAGGCTATTCCTGGGTTATCGACAGGAATAGCCTCTATTCTTTTTTTCAGTCCTTTGTTTTTCCCCACTAGCGCAAATTTAACCGCCTTGGTCTGGATGCGATGAATATTCGAAAAAAAATGGAACAAATAGCAGCATCCAATATCCGGTTCATTTCCGATGCTCGGAGATATGGATTTAACCAGCTTTGCCGTTGTCCCATTATCCAGGGATTCGTGACGCCGCTAGCAGCCCCTCACTGATTCATACCCGGCTACGCTAGTGGCCTTTAACAAGTTTTTAAAGAATCGCGAACTTCCGCTCCTCGCTCATAGCAGACCTAACGTTATCTGCCCCCTCAACTTTCCCATAACGCCCCGCCATAAAACCTGGTAGCTATACAAACACACCAGACTGTTATGTTAATACGCGTTACCCACTACAACGAGGAATCGAGCATGCCCCCACATCCGCTACGCCAGATCATTGAATCCTGTGACCATGCCATCACCACCAAAAACTATGACGCGCTGATGGAGTATTACGCCGAAGACGCGGCTCTGGTGGTCAAGCCAGGCATGACGGTTAAAGGCAAAGAGAACATCCGCAGCGCGTTTATTGCCATCTCTGATTATTTTCAGGATCAGCTGATCGTCGAACAAGGGGAGATGCAGGTGATCGAAGGTGGCGGTAATGCCCTCGTTATCATGGAAACCGTTCTGCGTTTTCCTGATGGCCAGGGTGGAATAACGGAAATGTCGCGCCGCGCGACCTATGTTTTTCGACAGGAAAGCGACGGTCGCTGGCTTTGTACCATCGACAACTCTTACGTACGTCGCTTCTGGATACCGGAAACCGATCGCGTTAATCACACTTTCAAAGGGGCGCTGCCGCCCCTCCACGCCTGCGCCCTTAATGTGTAGTGATGCGCGGCTCCTTCACAAACTCAGCCAGCAGCCACACCATATCGTGCAGCAGGCCTGTTAGTTCCTTCGCTATGTGAGCGTGCAGCATTCCCCCCATCACCGCCTGTGTCAGCGCCAGAACGTAGTCCACCTGAGTCAGGGTGTCCTGCCAGCAGTCCGGCACACAGGAGTTGATTTTCTCACCCATGATCAACTGTTCAATCAGGTATGGCGGAAGATCGGCATCGCAGAGCTCACGCAGCTTGCGCAGGGTCTGAAGGAGACGCTCGCACAGCGCAGTGCGGCTCGCGACATCATCGATTTCGACCAGCACGCTCACCAGCGCGGCGCAGTTGTCGGCGACGACAAACAGATCGGCATCAGCCGGAAGCGGCCGGGAGATAAGTTGCAGAATGACGTTTTCGTCAGATGGAAGATAAGTCAGGGTTGGGATAGTAGCCATACAAGGCATCCTTCTATATGCAATTCATTTAACCACCCAGTGAGTTCCTACGCTCGGGGGGTAGCGCTGACAGAGGTAGGAATACCGCCCATATAGAAAAACGGCCAGCCTTACGGCTGCTCCGCCAGCGCCACCGTTATTGTAACGAGATCGGCACTGCTGCGACATACGTAATGTCACTATATGGTTGACGGGTTCCTACGCCCGATTGCGGATGTGCCGCAACGCAGGCACTTTACGACCGCGACCCGTTGAGGAAAAGACATAACGCTGAATTTCATAAGGTTACTTTGCGGTTTGCGAGGCGCCTTCCAGAAACGTTTACCGGGGCCAGACAGAGCACGCCCCACCAAATTTTGCCCCAACCTTCCCCGTGCAACTGGTGTATTGTTTTTAGACAATTCATTCCTCTAAAGGACACCTGCGCAATGATCACCATCCTCGGCAAAACCACCTCCATCAACGTGCGTAAAGTACTCTGGACCTGCGAAGAAGCAGGCCTCGCGTATCAACAGGAAGATTACGGCAGTGGTTTTGCCTCAACGGAAACGGATGCCTTCCGTGCCCTGAACCCCAACGCCATGGTGCCGGTGCTGATCGATGATGATTTCGTGCTATGGGAGTCCAACGCCATCTGCCGCTATCTGGCGCGCAAGGCCGGACGTCACGACCTGCTGCCCGCAGAACCGCAGGCCTGCGCCAACGTTGAACGCTGGATGGACTGGCAGGCAACCGAATTCAATAATGCCTGGCGCTATGTTTTCCCGGCGCTGGGGCGTAAAAACCCCGACTTTAACGACCCTGAGCGCATTGCGGCGGGAATAAAAGAGTGGAACCACTGCATCACCATTCTGGAAAACCAGCTGCAGCGCACCGGCGCCTTTGCGGCATGCGAGACGTTTACCCTCGCGGACGTGGTGCTTGGGCTGTCGGTGAATCGCTGGAAGATGACGCCGTTTGATAAGCCAGACGTGCCCGCCATTGAGGCGTGGTTCGAGCGTCTTAACCAGCGCCCGGCGTTTTTGCGTCACGGCAATAACGGCATGGTGTAAAGTCTTCACGCCCCTGGCTTGAGCAAGGATATTTTATTTAATTACTTAACCCTGAAAGCCGTCAGAGGGAATAATAATTAAGCCATATCCTGGACAGCCCGTTGCACCGCTTTGCTAGCCTGACTATTCAGGCAAAGCTCAACCCGGAGGTATTCTTGCTGATTAGACTCAAGAAAGAACGAACGCATAAGGAGGATCGCCGGCTTGCTCTCTGGCTGGCGACCTCGGCAGGTTTGCTGAATGCCATCGCCCTCGGGGCATTCGGTTTTTTCCCCTCACACATGACCGGCAACACCTCACAGTTATCCAGCGAAGTCTCTTCCACTGACCTGAGCGATATCATTTTTTTCGGCTCGATTATTCTCTCCTTTGTCGCAGGCGCCATTCTTGCCCGCATGATTGTAATATGGGGCATTATCCATAACGTCAGGCTGGTTTTTTGCCAGATCCTGTTTGTCGAGGGGATATTGCTGACCGGCGTCTCCTTCTACGAGATGTATTTTCATGCCCTCACCAGCAACCGCGAGATTATTCTTTTCCTGTGCGGCCTGATGGGCATTCACAACTCCACCTCCACGCAGCTTTCCGGTGGACGGGTGAGATCGACGCACATTACCGGCACGCTAACGGACGCGGGGATATCCCTGGCCTCCGTACTGGTGGCGATGATGCGCAGGGATTACTCCAAAGATACGGCGGCGCAAAAAAGTCAGCTGAAAACCCACTTAACCACCCTGTTTTCGTTTATTACGGGCGGTATCGCGGGGCTGCTGCTTTTCCGATGGATTGGCTTTAACGCCATGCTAGCGCTTGGGCTGATGCTCGCCGTAGTCGCTATCGTTTCAATTATCACCGTCTCGACGCGGGTTAGACGGGTTCGCGCTACCGTCTGAGCGTTGCAGCTGCCCCAGCAGGCGCTGCATGTTGTCGTCGCAGGAGATCCCCTCCGGCCGGTTGGTGATACTCGCGACCAGCGTCAGCAATTCCCTGCGGTTTTCCTCAAGCTGCTTTTGCATCGCTTCTATTTCGGCAATACGCGTCTTCAGGGACTGGATCAGTCCCTCATGATCCCAGCGTTGTTGCGGCTGCGGCAGAAAGCGGCGTATTTGCTCGAGTGAGAACCCGGTACGTTGCGCGCTGTCGATGATGTTCAGCAGCGCTGCCGTCTCTTGAGAATACGACCGGTAGCCGTTCCCCTGCCTGACAGGGCGCGGCAGTAAACCTTCCGCCTCATAAAACCGAATACGCGACGGGGAAATACCCGTCATTTTCGACAGCTCGCCAATTTTCATTTCATCTGCTCTTACGCCTTGACCTTAAAGTTAACTTTAAGCTTAAACTTTTTATACGGTCAACCGGATCGTCATTTCATCAGGGAGCTCATATGCAAACTATTCTGGGTGCCAGCGGGCAAATCGCCCGTGAACTGACCCGCGAATTAAAACGCGCCTATACCGACGATATCAGGCTGGTCAGCCGCCATCCGCAGAAAGTCAACGCCAGCGATAGCACGGTTGCAGCCGATCTCCTGGATGCGCAGCAGACGCAAGTGGCGGTTAAAGGCAGCGACACGGTCTATTTTACCGCCGGTCTGCCGCCTGATTCCGCGCTGTGGGAGCGTCAGTTCCCAACCATGCTGGACAATGCCCTGGAGGCCACGCGAAAGGCTGGCGCAAGATTCGTCTATTTTGACAATACTTACATGTACCCCCAGAGCGACGTGCCACAAACTGAAGAGACGCGCTTTGCGCCCCGGGGACGGAAAGGCAACGTGCGTGCGCTGATGGCCAACCGGGTGCTTGCCGAAATGCAGCGGGGCGACATTCCCGTCCTCATCGGTCGGGCCCCGGAGTTTTACGGGCCTGAGAGAACGCAGAGCTTCACGAATACGCTCATTATCGACAGGCTGAAGCAGCACAAACGTCCGCGCGTTCCGGTACGTGACGATACGCTTCGCACCCTCATCTGGACGCCGGATGCCAGCCGCGCGCTCGCCCTGCTGGGCAATACGCCTGAGGCCTACGGGCAAACGTGGCATTTGCCCTGCTGCGACGAAAGGCTGACGTATCAACAGCTTGTTACTCTCGCCTGCGATATCTTCGGCCAGAAGGCGGACTACGCCGTGCTGGGCGAGCTGGCCTTCGCCGCGACGGCGCTGTTTTCGCAGGGCGCGCGCGAAATGCGGGAGCTGTTGCCCAGATACGACGTTGATAACCTGTTTGATTCGACGAAGTTTAAGCGGCATTTTCCCGACTTTCCCGTCACTTCATACCGGCACGGTCTTGAAAACATCTGGCGGGAATGGAGATCAAAAGCGCACAAAACAGCGTAAATGCACTGCCGCACCGACAGAGGTGCGGCCATTACTCGTGACAACGTCACTTTCACTTCTCGTCTTTAGGACTATTCTGCCTCTTCCTCAATCAGCCCTTACGCCATAAGGCTTAACCCGAGGTTGTCACTGTTTTCATAGGGTTACTGATTTTACCCCTTCGCTGGAACCCTTCCCAAACGCTTGCTATAGGTGAAATACCCCTGCCGAAACATGGCATAACAACAGGCAACCGGTGGTTGCTATAACGCATGCGCACAGGGAGACACACCGCAATGCACCCATTACTCAAACGTTCGCTGCTGTTTGTCGGCGCCATTATTGTGGTCCTCGCCCTCCTCGTCTGGGGTATCGGGATGGAGACGATAAAGGCGCGTCAGGTTGACCTGATCTATCTCGGACAACAGCATATGATTCTGGTTTTCTCGTCGATGTTTTTTGCCCTGCTGGTGGGTATTCCAGCCGGTATTCTGCTGAGCCGCCCGGCAGCGCGGGGTATCGCCGAATATGTGATGCAACTCTTCAACGTCGGCAACACGCTGCCGCCGCTGGCCGTTCTGGCGCTGGCGATGGTGGTGATTGGCATTGGCGATACGCCCGCCATCATCGCCCTGTTCCTCGCCTCGCTGCTGCCGATCGTGCGTAACACCTATGCCGGGCTGTGCTCGGTCCCGCCGTCGCTGCTGGAAGCAGCAAACGGCATCGGGATGACCAAATGGCAGCGTCTGCGTCAGGTCGAGCTGCCTGCCGCCTGGCCGGTCATGCTCTCGGGGATCCGCATCGCCACCGCTATTAACGTCGGTACCGCGCCGCTGGCGTTCCTGATTGGCGCCAGCAGCTACGGCGAGCTGATTTTCCCCGGCATTTATCTGAACGATTTCCCGACCCTGATCCTCGGCGCGGCGGCCACCGCCCTGTTCGCCCTGATCCTCGATACCCTGCTGGCGGTGCTGGGTCGCGTGATGAGTCCACATCTCGCTCGATAACAATAACAAGGAGCTTCTATGAGACTGTTTTCCGGCCTGACGGCGCTGTGTGCCGCGGCGCTGTTCACCAGCCAGGCGATGGCGGCCCCGCTGATTCTGGCGACCAAGAGCTTTACCGAGCAGCACATTCTCTCGGCGATGACCGTGCAGTACCTGCAAAAGAAAGGATTCCAGGTTCAGCCGCAAACCAATATCGCCACGGTGATTTCCCGTAACGCGATGATCAACAAGCAGATTGATATGACCTGGGAGTACACCGGCACGTCGCTGATCATCTTTAACCACATCAACAAGCGCATGTCGCCAGAGGAGTCCTGGGAGACGGTGAAACGCCTGGACGCGAAGCACGGTCTGGTCTGGCTCAAGCCCGCCGATATGAACAACACCTATGCTTTCGCCATGCAGCGCAAGCGCGCCGAGGCGGAACACATCAATACCATGTCGGAGATGGTGGCGAAGATTGAGCAGATCCGTAAAACCAACCCGGACAAGAACTGGCTGCTGGGCTTAGACCTGGAGTTTGCCGGGCGCAGCGACGGCATGAAGCCACTTCAGGCGGCCTATAAGATGGAGCTGGACCGCCCGCAGATCCGTCAGATGGACCCCGGCCTGGTCTATAACGCGGTGCGCGACGGCTTCGTTGACGCCGGGCTGATTTATACCACCGATGGTCGCGTGAAGGGCTTCGACCTCAAGGTGCTGGAGGACGACAAAGGCTTTTTCCCGAGCTATGCGGTCACCCCGGTGGTGCGTAAGGACACGCTGGAGGCTAACCCCGGTCTGGAAGAGGCGCTCAACACCCTCTCGGCCCAGCTCAACAACGACGTTATCACCGAGCTGAACAAAAAGGTGGATATCGACCATCAGTCACCGCAGCAGGTCGCCCGCGATTTCCTGCGTAGCAAACAGCTGCTGTAGGAGGCGCTATGGAGACGATTCACTACATTCTGGACAACTGGGATTACCTCTTAACCCTGACGCTGCAGCACCTGTGGCTGGTGGCGCTGGCCGTAGGCTTAGCCATCATCATCGGCGTACCGCTGGGCATTCTGATTGTCCGCCACAGGTGGCTGGCAACGCCGGTGCTGGGGATAGCCACCATCGTGCTGACCATTCCGTCTATCGCCCTGTTTGGCCTGATGATCCCGCTGTTTTCGCTGATCGGTCAGGGGATTGGTGCCCTGCCCGCGATCACGGCGGTGTTTCTCTACTCGCTGCTGCCGATTGTGCGTAACACCCATACGGCGCTCGACAGCCTGCCGCCGGGCCTGCGTGAAGCCGGGCGCGGCATCGGCATGACCTTCTGGCAGCGCCTGCGCTGGGTCGAAATCCCGATGGCGCTGCCGGTGATTTTCGGCGGCATCCGCACCGCCGTGGTGATGAACATCGCCGTGATGGCGATTGCCGCGGTGATCGGCGCGGGCGGCCTGGGCCTGCTGCTGCTCAACGGCATCGGCGGAAGCGATATTCGCATGTTGATTGCGGGCGCGCTGATGATTTGTCTTTTAGCGATTGTGCTCGACTGGCTGCTGCACCGTCTGCAGGTGGTTCTGACTCCAAAGGGGATTCGATAATGATAAAACTGGAAAACCTCACCAAACAATTTTCACAGAAGCACGGCCAGACCTTTAAGGCCGTGGACAACGTCAACCTCAACGTGCCCGAAGGGGAAATGTGCGTCCTGCTCGGCCCATCCGGCTGCGGGAAGACCACCACCCTGAAGATGATTAACCGCCTCATTACCCCAAGCAGCGGGACGATCCTGATCAACGGTGAAGACACCAGTGGGATGGACACCGTCACCCTGCGCCGCAACATTGGCTACGTGATCCAGCAGATTGGCCTGTTCCCGAACATGACCATCGAAGAGAACATTACCGTCGTGCCGCGCATGCTGGGCTGGGATAAAGCGCGATGTAAAACCCGCGCCGAAGAGCTGATGGATATGGTAGCGATGGATCCACATAAGTTCCTGAATCGCTACCCGCGCGAGATGTCCGGCGGCCAGCAGCAGCGCATCGGCGTGATCCGCGCCCTGGCGGCCGATCCTCCGGTACTGCTGATGGATGAACCTTTCGGCGCAGTGGACCCGATCAACCGCGAGGTGATCCAGAACCAGTTCCTGGAGATGCAGCGCAAGCTGAAAAAAACCGTCATGCTGGTGAGCCACGATATCGACGAAGCCCTGAAGCTCGGCGACCGTATCGCGGTATTCCGTCAGGGGAAAATCGTGCAGTGCGCCAGTCCGGATGAACTGCTGGCGAAACCGGCGAACGAGTTTGTCGGCTCGTTTGTAGGTCAGGACCGCACCCTGAAGCGCCTGCTGCTGGTCTCGGCGGGCGACGTCACCGACCAGCAGCCGACCATTACGGTGCGGGGCTCTACGCCGCTCCCTGAAGCCTTTGCGACCATGGATGATAATGATATTCGCGCGATTACCGTAGTTGACGAGCACGGCAAGCCGCTGGGCTTTGTGAAGCGTCGCGAAGCACGTAACGCCAGCGGGACCTGCGCCGACATCCTGCATCCGTTCCGCATGACCGGCAAAGCGGAAGACAACCTGCGCGTGGTGCTGTCACGCCTGTATGAGAGCAACACCAGCTGGATGCCGATCGTGGATGAGGACGGGCGCTACAACGGCGAGATTTCTCAGGACTATATTGCCGAGTACCTGAGTTCAGGGCGTACGCGCCGGGCGCTGAATATTCATAGCGACAGTTAACCTTTCAGGCCGGGCATTGCCCGGCTTTTTCGCACGCATACCTTTTGCTAACCCCGCGATTTGCCGCCACAATATTGTATCTTTCCCGTTGACTCGCGACCCATGCAACGTCTTCATACGTACCCCGACATCCGCGCGATGTTTCGCCGACTGCTGATTGCCACCGTCACCGGCGTGCTGGCCGCGCTGGCCGTGGCGGTGTTCCGCCACAGCATGTACCTGCTGGAGTGGCTGCTTCTCAGCAACGACAGCGGCAGCCTGGTGAATGCCGCCGCGTCGCTCTCCCCCTGGCGGCGCGCGCTGACGCCAGCGCTGGGTGGTCTGGCGGCCGGGCTGCTGCTCTGGGGATGGCAGCGTCTGACCGCGCAGCGGCCTCATGCCCCCACCGACTACATGGAAGCGCTGGAGACCGGTGACGGCCAGTTTGACTACGGCGCCAGCCTGGTTAAATCCCTCGCCTCACTGCTGGTCGTTGCCAGCGGAAGCGCCATCGGGCGTGAAGGGGCGATGATCCTGCTTGCCGCCCTCGCCGCCTCCCTTTTCGCCCGGCGCTTTACGCCCAAATCCGAGTGGAAATTATGGATAGCCTGCGGTGCCGCCGCCGGGATGGCCAGCGCTTACCATGCTCCCTTAGCCGGAAGCCTGTTCATTGCGGAGATTCTGTTTGGCACCCTGATGCTGGCCTCGCTCGGGCCCGTGGTTATCGCAGCGGTGGTGGCGCTTCTCACCACGCAGCTTCTGGCGCCGGGTACCGGCACGCTCTACGCGGTCCATCTGAGCGGTATCCTCACCGCTACCGATTATGCCCTGCTGGTCGCGATGGGGCTGGTGGCGGGTCTCTGTGGGCCGCTGCTGATGTGGCTGATGGCGTTCAGCCACGGTCTTTTCCTGCGCCTCAAGCTTTCGCCACCGTGGCAATTAGCGCTGGGCGGTGCGATCGTCGGGCTGCTGTCTCTTCTGACGCCGAAGGTGTGGGGGAATGGCTACAGCGTGGTTCAGGCTTTTCTGCTCGCGCCGCCGCTGCTGTCGGTGATTGCCGGGGTGTTTATCTGCAAACTGCTGGCGGTACTGGCGAGCAGCGGATCGGGCGCGCCGGGCGGGGTGTTTACGCCCACGCTGTTTGTCGGTATGGCAACGGGGATGCTGTTCGCGCAGCTGTTCGCGCTGTGGCTACCGGGTTCTGAAACGGCGATTCTGCTGGGGCTGGCAGGAATGGCAACCCTACTTGCCGCCACCACGCATGCGCCCATTATGTCGGCGCTGATGGTCTGTGAAATGACCGGGCAGTATTTTTTACTGCCCGGCCTGCTGGTCGCCTGCGTGCTGGCGTCCGTATTGTCGCGGACGTTACGCCACGACTCTGTCTACGGTCAACACGCCACCGAGGGCAGAGAGATCGATGTACTGCGCTAGCTCGCGCTGCTCGGCGCGTGGCAGATAAGGCAGCTCGCCCACCAGCGGTCCGGGCAGTTTGGTGCTCAGCACGTCGATGATCTCCGCGTAGTGCGCCAGGCCCGGGTTGATGCGGTTTGCTACCCAGCCAACCAGCGGCAGGCCGTCATTGGCAATCGCCTGCGCCGTCAGCAGCGCGTGGTTGATGCACCCTTCCTGGATACCCACCACCATCACCACCGGAAGCTGCTCCTGCACAACCCATTCAGACAGCGGGCGCAAATCATTCATCAGGCTGCGCCAGCCGCCCGTCCCTTCAACCACGACGTGATCCACCTTCTCGCTCAGGTTCGCCAGGCCGTCGGACAACAGGGGATAATTAATCAGGCCGCTGTGCGCTACGCTGCTCTCCTCTTCGCTTAACGCAATGGGATTGACCGCGTGATAGGGCAACTCCAGTGACGAGACGCTTTGCAGCACCAGGGCGTCTTTATTGCGCAATCCCTCTGGCGTCTCTTTACTCCCTTTTGCGACCGGTTTGTACCCTGCCACGCGTTTACCGCTTGCTGCCAGCGCCTGCAGCAATGCGCGGGATACGACGGTCTTGCCGACAGAGGTATCTGTACCAGTAACAAAGAAACGCTTAAGCATGACTCACTCCACCTCTTGGGTATGCTTCGAAAATATAAACCAGGTAAATAATTCAGTGGAGGAAGTCTACGGGATGCATGCGCTACCCGGCTTGAGATAGCGCAATTTTTCTTACATCTGCGGAAAAGAGTTAACCCTGTAACAGGCGGATCAACAGCGAGCCGTTATACATGGCATCTTTGACCAGCGCCGCGCCAGCCATCGTACCCTGGTTGGAAAACTGGGTGCTTTCTACCGCAATGTTCCGGCTGTAGGCAGGAAGCGACTGCTGCTGAATACAGGCCGTAATCGCCGGGAAGAGGATCTCCGCCGCCTGACTGAGCGGTGAGCCAATGAGGATTTTTTGCGGGTTGAAGAGGTTCACCATTATCGCCAGAATGCGGCCAACGTTATTCCCCACCCCGGTAATGATGTCCTTCGCCAGCAGATCCCCCTGGCGCGCGGCGGCGCAGAGTGAATCCACCGTTAAGGGTTGTCCGTGCAGCGAGGAGCTCATGGACTGGCTGAGCCTGACCTGCGCCAGCTCCAGCACGCTTTCCACGCTGGCAATGGTCTCCAGACAGCCGTGGTTGCCGCAGTAGCAGCGCTTACCGTACGGGTCGACCTGGGTGTGGCCAATTTCCACCAGGCTGCTGCTTCCGGCGTGGAGAAGACGTCCGTCGGTAATCACGCCCGCCCCGACGTTATGGTCGATGACCACCTGAATCACATCCCGCGCGCCGCGGGACGCGCCGAACAGCGCCTCCGCCATCGTCCAGGCGCTGATGTCATGCTGAATATAGACCGGCACGCCGGTATGGTTTTTCAGCACCTCGCCCAGCGGCATCTCTTTGACATCGTCGTAAAACGGCATGCGGTGAACAATACCATTTTCGGTATCAATAATGCCCGGCATGGTGATGGCAATCGCCGTTAAGCGTTCAAGCCGCTGCTGATGGCGAATAAAGAAGCGATCGATGTGCGAGACAATCGCGTCGAGGAGCGGTTCCTCCGCGTTGAGCGGCAGTTCAAGGCGGTCTTCCACCACCAGCTTGCTGCTCAGATCGCGCAGCGCAAGGAAGATCTCGCCGCGGCTGATGCGCAGCGACAGGTAGTGCCATGCTTCCGTCTCAACCACCAGCCCGACTGCCGGACGGCCACGGCTGCCCGGCTCCTGAATTTCCGTCTCCTGAACCAGGTGCGCTTCCAGCATCTCGCGGACAATCTTGGTGATACTGGCAGGTGCCAGTTGTGCCAGGCGCGAAAGATCGATACGCGAAACCGGACCAAGCTGATCGATCAGGCGATACACCGCGCCAGCGTTGGTCTGCTTAATCTGATCGATATGCCCTGGCTGACTATCAGCAACCACCTCGTACTCCCTTATTTTCGAGCTTCGAAATAAACTGTTTGCTATGGTGAAGCACTTGCATGGCTGCCGTCAAATATTTACTTAGCCATGTGATTTACCGCACATTTTTGCCCCCTTTTCCCGGAAAATGCCGCCCGGCAGAGGCGCTTATTAACTGCTGCTTGAAGCGCTGTGCGGCATGGCTCTGCTCGCGGTGTTTTGACCAGACCAGCCACATTTCGGAAACGGCATCCTCTTCGGCAATGGTCACCCAGCGCATTTCGCGCAACTGGACCCGTTTAAAGGAGGCCGGAAGAATAGACACGCCCAGCCCGGCGGCGACCAGACCGATAATGGTCATCGCTTCCCCGACTTCCTGGGTGATGACCGGGGCCAGATCGTAGCGGCGCATCAGCCCCAGGATATCGTCATACAGACCCGTTCCAACCTGCGGGTCAAAAAAGACAAACGGCTCTTTTGCCAGCTCTGCCAGCGAAACCGCCGGACGCGACGCCAGCGGGTGATCGTGTGGGATCATTGCCATCAGCGGCTCGCGCAGGATCACCTCCCACGCCAGCGTATCCGGCAGCTGGGTGTTACGCATCAGTCCCAGATCCAGGGAACCTTCATTCAGCGGCGCAATCTGCTCGCGGGTGTTGATTTCGCGCGTCTGAATATGAACATCCGGGAAATGGCGGCGGAATGACGACAGCGTTTCCGAGACGGCGCTGATAAACGGTGCCGACGAGGTAAACCCGATCCGCAGCTCTCCGGCTTCCCCGAGATAGAGCCGTTCTGCCCGGGCGGCGGCGTCCTCGACCATGCTCAGAATTTGTCGGCTGTCGTTCAGGAACTGCTTGCCCGCCGCCGTCAGGCTCACGCTGCGGTTGGTACGGGCCAGAAGGCGCGCCCCAACCTGCTGCTCCAGGATCTGAATCTGCTGGCTTAACGGGGGCTGAGAGATATTCAGCCGTGCCGCCGCGCGGCCAAAATGCAGCTCTTCGGCGACGGCGACAAAGTAGCGGAGGTGACGCAGCTCGATATTCATATTTTTAAAGTATCATTTGAGATTATTAATATATTAGACAGAATATTTACATTTTCCTACCCTGAAGAGGTGGTCATACCCGTCACCAGAAATCACGGGGATGTTTAAGCAAGGAAACTGTGTGAGTCGTACAACAACTATTGATATCGATCCGGCCAGAGATATCAATGATTTACCTGCAGCATCGCAGCCGGTCCAGTTCATTAAACGTGGTACCCCCCCATTTATGCGCGTCACGCTGGCGCTCTTTTCTGCCGGTCTGGCCACCTTCGCCCTGCTCTATTGCGTTCAGCCGATCCTGCCCGTCCTCTCGCATGAATTTGGCGTATCGCCTGCCAGCAGCAGCGTTTCACTCTCTATTTCTACCGGCATGCTGGCGATTGGCCTGCTCTTTACCGGGCCGCTGTCCGACGCCATTGGCCGTAAACAGGTGATGGTGACCGCGCTGATGCTGGCCTCGGTCTGCACGTTACTCTCGACCATGATGACCAGCTGGCACGGTATTCTGGTGATGCGCGCGCTGATTGGGCTATCGCTCAGCGGCGTGGCGGCGGTCGGGATGACCTATCTCAGCGAGGAGATTCACCCAAGCTTTGTTGCCTTCTCTATGGGGCTTTACATCAGCGGGAACTCGATTGGCGGAATGAGCGGACGCCTGCTGAGCGGGGTCTTTACGGACTTCTTTAGCTGGCGTATTGCGCTGGCGGTCATCGGGTGTTTTGCGCTGGCATCAGCCCTGATGTTCTGGAAAATTCTGCCGGAATCGCGCCATTTCCGCCCGACCTCTTTGCGCCCAAAAACGCTGTTTATCAACTTCCGCCTGCACTGGCGTGACAAAGGGCTGCCACGCCTGTTTCTGGTCGGCTTCCTGCTGATGGGCTCTTTCGTTACGCTGTTTAACTATATTGGCTATCGCCTGATGCTCTCTCCGTGGCACCTGAGCCAGGCGGTGGTCGGCCTGCTTTCCGTGGCGTACCTGACCGGCACCTGGAGCTCGCCGAAGGCCGGGGCGATGACCGCACGCTATGGCCGCGGCCCGGTCATGCTGTTCTTCACTGCGGTGATGCTGGTCGGCCTGCTGCTGACGCTCTTCTCCTCCCTGTGGCTGATTTTTGCCGGCATGCTGCTCTTCTCCGCGGGGTTCTTCGCCGCTCACTCGGTCGCCAGCAGCTGGATTGGTCCGCGCGCGCGTCGCGCCAAAGGTCAGGCATCGTCTCTTTATCTGTTTAGCTATTACCTGGGGTCCAGCATCGCCGGGACGCTCGGCGGCGTGTTCTGGCATAACTACGGCTGGAACGGCGTGGGCGGGTTTATCGCGCTGATGCTGTGCGCGGCGCTGCTGGTGGGAGCGAGTCTTCATAAACGTCTGAGATAGTAGGGGACTGATGCCCGGTAAGACGAGCGATCCCGAAAAACGGCACCAGCGTACTGGTGCCGTTTCACGTTCAGGAATCCCAGGCCTGCTCTATCTTACCGGCTTCAAACTGCGGAGGCGGTTTTCGGAAACGGCGCGTTAGCCATGTCAGGTAAAGGATCCCCAGTGCCGCCCAGATGAGGCCAAGCGTCAGGGACGTCGCTTCGAGGTTTATCCACAGCACGCCGACCGTAACGGCACCAATGAGCGGCAGCAGGAGATAGTGGAACCGATCTTTCCACGTTTTGTTCATCCCCTTACGCCGCCAGAAATGGTTGTACACCGAGAGATTAACAAACGTAAACGCCACCAGCGCGCCGAAGTTGATCAGCGCCGTCGCGGTCACGAGATCAAAGTACAGAGCCGACAGCGCCACTATCCCAACCATAATGACGTTCAGAGCCGGCGTACGCCATTTCGGATGCACGTAGCCAAACACGCGCTCCGGAAAGACGTTGTCACGCCCCATCACATACAGTAAGCGTGAGACGC
Organism: Enterobacter sp. SES19; assembly: GCF_011765665.1. NCBI lineage: Bacteria > Pseudomonadati > Pseudomonadota > Gammaproteobacteria > Enterobacterales > Enterobacteriaceae > Enterobacter > Enterobacter sp. SES19. The sequence continues at coordinate 2,144,094 of NZ_CP050320.1, read as the reverse complement.
TGGCGTGCGAGGCCAGGCCTGAAGCGAGCGTATTCACAAACGTGGTACACAGAAACACCGACTGGAAGAGCTTGCCGCCAACGTATAGCGCAATTTCCGGCAGCGCGGCGTCCGGATTCTTGAAGCGCGCGATCGACGGGAAAAAGAGCTGCATGAAAAATGAGGCAACAATGAATATCAGCCCGCCATACAGTGCGGTCAGGAAAATGGCTTTGGGAATAACCCGCGCTGCGTTTGGCGTCTCTTCCGACAGCGTGGTGACCGCGTCAAAGCCGAGGAAAGAGAAGCAGACGATAGTCGCGCCGGTAATAATCGGGATCAGGTGCGCGTTCTCGCTGATAAACGGCTGGAGCGACCAGACGGTGCCGACGCCCTCCCCCTTGTGCAGGCCATGCACCACGAGAATGACAAACACCACCATGATGGCGACCTGCACCAGCACAAACAGGGTGTTAAAGTTGGCGACCAGATTCACACTCTTCAGGTTCGCCAGCGTCAGGATCGTCACAAACCCCACCACCCAGACCCACGGCGGGACTTCAGGGAACAACGCGGAAAGGTAGATCTTCGCCAGCAGCACGTTAATCATCGGCAGGAAGAGATAGTCCAGCAGCGATGACCAGCCGACCATAAAGCCTAAGTGGGGGCCGATCGATTTCTGCGTGTAGGTGTACGCAGAGCCCGCTTCCGGGAACTGCCGTACCAGTTTGCCGTAGCTGATGGCGGTAAACATGACGCCAGCCAGCGCCAGGAGATACGAGGCGGGCACGTGGCCGTTGCTGATACCGGACACAATGCCGAAGGTATCAAACACGGTCATGGGGGTGAGATAAGCCAGCCCCATCATGACCACCTGCCAGAGCTTGAGGGAACTGCGTAGCCGGGTTCTTCCGGCCATGCGCGGCGAGTCAAGAGAGGTGTTAGTCGCCATAAACCGTCCCCCCCATGCTTACCGTGGTTTGCAATCGCGCTGTCCTTAACGCAAACCTGCTTAGCAAAGGGGGAAGTTGTAAAGAACACACGCGATCGTACCAGCGCACCGTCTCTGGCTCGCACTCACAGCAGGCGCCTGACTGGCCCCCTTCGCCCTGCGGATAGTTGAACATCTGCATCATTTCCTACCTCGTCACACAGTGTCGTTAAGAAAATCCCTGTGCCGCCTGCGCTCCATAACGCGACTCCCGGGAGATAGCTGGCGTGCCAGCAAACAGTTAGGCCAGGCTCCGCGCAGGCCGTTTGGTGATACGTATGAGATGAAACAAAGCGGCCCCTTACCGGGGCACGTTATCAGGCGTTTTTCAGCATCCACTCAATTTCAGTTTCGGTAATCAGGCGTTCAAACTGCAGTAATTCATCGTTTTTGCAGGCGTGATAGACGTGGCAGAAACGTTCGCCCAGCCGCTCGCGCAGGCTATCGTTTTGCATAAATTCCCACAGCGCATCGCTCTGACGAATCGGGAACGGCAGTCCGTCCTGCTCCAGACCATTGCCTTCCACTTCTTCCTGCAGGGGTAAATCGTTATCCAGCCCATGTAGAATGCCGGCAAAAATCGCCGCCATCACCAGATACGGATTCGCGTCGGCTCCCGCCACCCGGTACTCAACCCGATGGTTATGGCGATCGCCGCAGGGGATACGCAGGGCAACGGTGCGATTATTGTGTCCCCATGACGCCTGCGTCGGCACGTACATTCCCGGCTGGAAACGGCGGTAGGAGTTGACGTTCGGTGCCAGCAGCGCCATGGACGCCGGCATCAGATCGATCATCCCGGCCAGCGCGCGTTTCAGCAGCGCGGAATCCTCGCCGCTGGCGTCTGCGAGCACGTTTTCGCCTCGGTTGTTTTGCATGCTGATGTGGATATGCATCCCGCTGCCCGCATGCTCTTCATACGGCTTTGCCATAAACGTGGCGTGCATCTTATGTTTTTCCGCCATCTGCCTGACGAGACGTTTTAGCGCCAGCGCATCGTCGCAGGCATCGAGCACGTTTTCCGTATGGTGCAGGTTAATCTCAAACTGGCCCGGGGAGGCCTCGGCCACTGCCCCGTCGGCGGGGATCAGCTGCAGCTGCGCCAGCTCGTCAATATCGTTCAGCACGTCAGCAAAGTGGTTCAGGTTATCAACCGAGTAGACCTGACTCTGCGTGTTACGCACGTCGGTGCCCGGCGCACAGGGTGGCTGCAGATAGCCGTCGGCATCGCGTTTACGGTCAAGTAAATAGAACTCCAGCTCTACCGCTACCACGGGGAACAGACCGCGCTGGCGCAGCTGCTGCCAGAGTCGGTTGAGTACGTTCCGCGGCTCAACGTCAAAGGGAGCGCCATCTTCATCGACCATGGTGAGCTGCACCTGACCAATGTATTCCGGGTCGGCGGCGGACGGTGTCAGGGTGCCCGGTACCGGCACGCAGATGCAGTCCGGCTCGCCGAGCTCCTGCCCCAGTCCCGCCTCTTCCACGACGTTACCCAAAATGTCCATGGCGAAAACCGATGCCGGGAAATAGCAGCCTTTTTCAAGTTTGCTCAGTCCGGCAACCGGGATGCGTTTGCCGCGAAAACAGCCGTTCAGGTCGGTCAGGAGGACGTCAATAAACTGGGTGTCAGGATACTTTTCTAAATAGCGCTTCACTTCCTGCGTAAAGGCGCTGCCCCGCCTCTCATCCGTGTGCTGCACAAAGTTCTCAACTTCTACGATATTGGTTTCCATGATTTACCACCGTTTTTGGGTTTTGCGTTCGCTGCTCAGGACTGTCAAATATAATGTCCACCCTATCGAATCTGTATGCAAACAAATTGTTTGTCAAATGTTAAATTAAGTTTGCAAAAGGCAGATCCCGTTGCTAGATTGAGAAAATATTGAACGAAAAGGCCGTTTCAGAGGTGAGAATGGCCTAAATTTAGTCCACTTTGTGAGGGCGATCATGGAAAATATAATGAACAAGCCAGTTATTGGCGTGGTGATGTGCAGAAACAGGCTTAAGGGTCATGAGACCCAGACCCTGCAAGAAAAGTACCTGAATGCCGTTATTAACGCAGGGGGCTTACCTATTGCCTTACCGCATGCGCTGGCAGAGCCAGAGCTAATGAACGCTCTGCTGCCAACCCTGGACGGGATTTACCTGCCGGGCAGCCCAAGTAACGTGCAGCCGCACCTTTATGGTGAAAACGGCGATGAGCCTAACGCCGATCCCGGGCGAGATCTTCTGAGTATGGCGCTGATTGCCGCCGCGCTCGAAAGGCGCATCCCCATTTTCGCCATCTGCCGGGGGCTGCAGGAACTGGTTGTTGCGACGGGAGGAACGCTGTATCGCCGCCTGTTCGAGCAGAACGACCTGCTTGAACACCGGGAGGATGCTGAACTGCCGGTTGAGCTACAATACGCCCCTTCTCATGAAGTTCAGGTTCAGGAAGGAGGACTGCTGTCTCAAATAATACCAGGCTGTAACAAATTTTGGGTAAACTCGTTACACGGGCAAGGCGCACGAACGTTAGGACCACGGCTCCGCGTGGAGGCCCGCTCGACGGACGGACTGGTCGAAGCGGTTAGCGTTCATGACCACCCTTTTGCCCTCGGCGTGCAATGGCACCCCGAATGGAACAGCAGCGAGTACGCCCTGTCACGCATGTTGTTTGAAGGTTTTATCACCGCCTGTCAAAGCCACGTTGCCGAGAAGCAACGGCTTTGACCACTATCGTAAAGGAAATGCAACTATGAGCGATGACGGACTGGCGCCAGGGAAACGTCTGTCAGAGATCCGCCAGCAGCTGGGTCTCTCGCAGCGGCGTGCCGCCGAACTGTCTGGGTTAACACACAGTGCCATCAGCACCATTGAGCAGGATAAAGTCAGTCCTGCCATCAGTACGCTGCAAAAGTTACTGAAAGTCTATGGGCTGTCGCTCTCGGAATTCTTTTCGGAACCGGAAAAACCTGATGAACCGCAGGTGGTTATTAATCAGGAAGACCTTATCGAAATAGGCAGTCAGGGGGTTTCGATGAAGCTGGTTCATAACGGAAATCCGAACCGTACGCTGGCGATGATTTTTGAAACTTACCAGCCTGGAACCACGACCGGAGAGAGGATCAAACATCAGGGTGAGGAGATCGGTACGATACTGGAAGGTGAAATAGTGCTGACTATTAATGGCCAGCCTTATCACCTGGTTGCGGGGCAGAGCTATGCCATCAATACCGGCATACCGCACAGCTTCAGCAACACCTCGGCAGGCATCTGCCGCATTATCAGTGCCCACACCCCCACCACGTTCTAATTACCACTCGGTCCCGGCGTAAGCGCGCTTACGCCGGGAAATATAAAAACGATCGATGTCGGCATTCAACGGGTTAATTCCCGGGATGCCTCACGGCTTCGTATTGCCTGAAACGGCCATGCCTTTATTTATCTGATTGCGAAAGAAAGGAGTGAATATGCATTTTAAGCACCTGACTTACTGGCAGGATAAAGCAAAAAACAGCGCCATTGAGGCCCGGTTATTTATTAACGGTGCCTATTGTGACGCCGCCGATAATGCCACGTTTGAAACCGTCAATCCCGCTACCCAAAAGACGCTGGCGAACGTGGCCCGGGGCAAGCAGGCGGACGTGGACCGTGCGGTTCAGACCGCGCGTGAGGTATTTGAGCGCGGTGACTGGTCACAGGCGTCTCCGGCGCAGCGCAAGGCCGTGCTAAATAGGCTCGCCGATCTGATGGAACGCCATAGCGAAGAGCTGGCGTTACTGGAAACGCTGGACACCGGTAAACCCATCCGCCACAGCCTGCGCGACGATATTCCCGGCGCGGCTCGCGCTATTCGCTGGTACGCCGAAGCGGCGGATAAAGTCTACGGCGAAGTGGCGCCTACGGGTCCGGGCGAGCTGGCGATGATCGTGCGCGAGCCCATCGGGGTTGTTGCGGCCATCGTCCCCTGGAACTTCCCGCTGCTGCTGGCCTGCTGGAAGCTGGGCCCGGCGCTGATCGTGGGCAACAGCGTGGTACTGAAACCGTCGGAGAAATCGCCGCTCTCCGCCCTGCGGCTGGCCGGGCTGGCGAAAGAGGCGGGCCTGCCGGACGGCGTGCTGAATGTGATAAGCGGTTACGGCCATGAAGCGGGCCAGGCGCTGGCGCTGCATCCGGAGGTTGAGGTGCTGACGTTTACCGGCTCTACCCATACCGGCAAGCAGCTGTTGAAGGACGCGGGTGAAAGCAACATGAAGCGCGTCTGGCTGGAGGCAGGCGGCAAGAGCGCCAACATTATCTTTGCCGACTGTCCGGACCTGGACAAGGCCGTGAGCGCGACCGCCGCCGGGATTTTTTATAACCAGGGACAAGTCTGTATCGCCGGTACCCGCCTGCTGCTCGAAGACAGCATCGCCGATGCGTTCCTGGCAGAGCTGAAAGCGCAGGCCCGTCACTGGCAGCCGGGCGATCCGCTCGACCCCGACAGCACGATGGGCATGCTCATCGACGCTGCACACGCCGATACCGTCCACACGTTTATTCGCGAGGGAACCCGGAAAGGCTCGCTGCTGCTGGACGGGCGGGAACAATCATGGCCTTCCGCAGTCGGTCCAACCATTTTTGTCGACCTCGAGCCCGACTCCCCGCTGTGCCGGGAAGAGATTTTCGGGCCGGTGCTGGTCGTTACCCGATTTAAAACCGAAGAGGAAGCCTTAACGCTGGCCAACGACAGTGAATACGGGCTTGGCGCGGCGGTATGGACCCGCGATCTCTCCCGCGCGCACCGCATGAGCCGGCGCCTGAAAGCAGGCTCGGTCTTCGTCAATAACTATAACGACGGCGATATGACCGTCCCCTTTGGCGGCTATAAGCAGAGCGGCAACGGTCGCGATAAGTCCCTGCACGCGCTGGAAAAATTTACCGAACTGAAAACCATCTGGATTGCCCTGGAGCCTCAATCATGACCGAACATACCACCAGCTACTACGCGGCCAGCGCGAACGCTTACGAACCTTTCCCGACGCTTAACGAGTCGATCAGCTGTGACGTGTGCGTGGTGGGCGGCGGCTATACCGGCCTCTCCTCCGCGCTGCACCTCGCCGAGATGGGCTACGACGTGGTGCTCCTTGAAGGGGCGCGCATCGGCTTCGGCGCCAGCGGACGCAACGGCGGCCAGCTGGTTAACTCCTACAGCCGCGATATCGACGTGATCGAGAAAAACTACGGGCCCGATGCCGCCAGAATGCTCGGGAGCATGATGTTTGAAGGCGGGGAAATCATCCGGGAGCGTATCCAGCGCTATCAGATCCAGTGCGACTATCGTCCCGGCGGGCTGTTTGTGGCGCTAAACCACAAGCAGCTGGAGACGCTGGAGGAGCAAAAAGCCAACTGGGAACGCTACGGCAACACGCAGCTGGAGCTGCTGGACGCCAGCGCCATCCGCCGGGAGGTCGACAGCGAACGCTATACCGGCGCGCTGCTGGACCGCAGCGGTGGGCATATTCATCCGCTGAACCTGGCGATCGGCGAAGCGGACGCCATTCGCCTGAACGGTGGCCGGGTGTATGAGCAGTCCCCGGTGACCGCCATTCAGCACACCAGCCCGGCCGTGGTGAGCACGCAGCATGGCCAGGTGACGGCCCGCTACGTGATCGTCGCCGGGAATGCCTATCTGGGCAATAAGATCGAACCGGAACTGGCAAAACGCAGCATGCCCTGCGGCACCCAGGTGGTGACCACCGCCCCGCTGCCTGAAGAGGTCGTCCGCACGCTGATCCCCAATAACTACTGCGTGGAAGATTGTAACTACCTGCTGGATTACTACCGTCTCACCGCCGACAACCGCCTGCTGTACGGTGGTGGCGTCGTCTATGGCGCGCGCGATCCGGACGATGTCGAGCGCCTGGTGATGCCAAAGCTGCTCAAGACCTTCCCTCAGCTGGCAGGCGTCAAAATCGACTACCGCTGGACGGGCAACTTCCTGCTGACCCTGTCGCGTATGCCGCAGTTTGGTCGTCTGGATAAAAACATCTATTACATGCAGGGCTACAGCGGCCACGGCGTGACCTGCACCCACCTGGCCGGACGGCTGATCTCGGAACTGTTGCGCGGTGACGCTGAGCGCTTTGATGCGTTTGCCAACCTTCCGCACTACCCCTTCCCGGGCGGCCGCAGCCTGCGGATTCCATTCACGGCGATGGGCGCGGCGTACTACAGCCTGCGCGATCGTCTTGGCGTATGATCGTTTCGACAAAAGGGTATCTGACATGAGTAACCAGGAATTTCATCAGCGCAGACTTTCTGCCACCCCGCGCGGCGTAGGCGTAATGTGTGATTTCTTTGCCCGCTCGGCGGAGAATGCCACGCTTACCGACGTGGAAGGCAACGACTATATTGATTTCGCCGCCGGGATCGCGGTACTGAATACCGGCCATCGTCATCCTGAACTGGTGGCTGCCGTAGAAAAACAGCTTCACCAGTTCACCCACACGGCCTACCAGATTGTGCCGTATGAAAGCTACGTTTCATTGGCCGAAAAACTTAACGAGCTGGCCCCGGTGCAGAGCCCGGCCAAAACGGCGTTCTTCACAACGGGCGCGGAAGCGGTGGAAAATGCCATTAAAATCGCCCGGGCCCACACCGGCAGACCGGGTGTGATAGCCTTCGGGGGAGGCTTTCACGGCCGAACCTATATGACCATGGCGTTAACCGGCAAGGTCGCACCTTACAAGCTGGGATTTGGCCCCTTCCCGGGGTCGGTTTATCACGTGCCGTATCCCTCCGAGCTGCACGGCATCACGACGCAGGATGCCATCACGGCGATAGAACGCCTGTTCAAAGCAGATATTGAGGCGAAACAGGTGGCGGCGATTATTTTTGAACCCATCCAGGGTGAAGGCGGATTCAACGTCGCCCCGCCAGAACTGGTGGCCGCCATCCGCCGCATCTGTGATGAGCACGGGATTGTGATGATTGCCGACGAAGTGCAGAGCGGCTTCGCCCGTACGGGTAAGCTGTTTGCGATGGAACACTACGCGGACAAACCCGACCTGATGACGATGGCTAAAAGCCTGGCAGGCGGAATGCCGCTGTCCGGCGTGGTGGGTCGCGCCGACATCATGGACGCGCCGGCGCCCGGCGGCCTGGGGGGAACCTATGCCGGCAACCCGCTTGCGGTGGCCGCCGCGCACGCGGTGCTGAAGATTATCGACAACGAGTCGCTGTGCGCACGCGCCCGTCAGCTGGGCGATCGGCTGAAAGCCACGCTGGAGGAGATTCAGGGCACCTTCCCTGCACTCGTGGCGATAAGGGGAAGAGGATCGATGATCGCGGCGGAGTTTTTTGATCCCGAGAGCCGTGAACCTTCAGCCGCCATCGCGCAGGCGATCCAGCAAAAGGCGCTCGCTCAGGGCCTGCTGTTGTTGATCTGCGGCCAGTACGGCAACGTGATCCGCTTCCTTTATCCGCTGACCATTCCGGATGCCCAGTTCACCCAGGCACTGGCGATCCTGCAACAGATTATGCGCGATAAGGCCTGAGTGCCCACCGAAAACCGTCTCCCGGAATTCCGGCGACGGTTTCAACGGAGGAAATCGGCACAGATTTCCTCCGTGTGGGAAATGTTGGGGAATTGGGTCCGTTTCATTGTATGCTCCCTGAAACACATCCCTGGCATGAGGAAATAAGAATTGCAAAAAATATCAGCCTATCAGTCACTTGTGAAAATCTTCCAGCGTCTCTCCCGCTTCTCGCACCTCTCCTCCATCGCCAGCTGGGACATGTTCACCATGATGCCGCCAGGCGGCAGCGCCGCGCGCGGCGAGGCGCTGGCGGAGATGAGCGTCCTGCAGCACCAGATCCTGACCGATAAAAAAGTCGGTGACCTGTTAGCGGCAGCGGCAGGAGAAGATCTGAATGACGTCGAGCAGGCCAACCTGCGCGAAATGACGCGCCACTACCAGCAGGCGACCCTGCTGCCCGAATCGCTGGTGGAAGCCAAATCGCTGGCGGGCAATAAATGTGAACACGCCTGGCGTACCCAGCGTCCCGCCAACGACTGGCAGGGCTTTTCCGCCAACCTGAAAGAGGTGGTCAAACTCAGCCGCGAAGAGGCTCGCCTGCGGGCGGAAGCCAAAGGCTGTACGCCTTACGACGCGCTGCTGGATATTTTTGAACCCGACATGACCAGCGCTCGTCTGGACGTTCTGTTCGGCGATATGAAGTCCTGGCTACCGGACCTGCTGGCAAACGTGGTGGAAAAACAGGCTCAGCGCTCGTTCGTTCCCCCTCAGGGCCCCTTCCCGACGGCAACACAGCGTGAACTGGGCCTGGAAGCCATGAAGATGCTCGGCTTCGATTTTAACAGCGGTCGCCTCGACGTAAGCGCGCACCCGTTCTGCGGCGGCGTACCGGAGGACGTGCGCATCACCACGCGCTATGACGAGGATGAGCTGCTTAGCGCGCTGTTTGGCGTGATCCACGAAACCGGACACGCGCGCTACGAACAAAACCTGCCGCGCGCGTGGGCAGGACAGCCGATTGCGCTGGCCCGCTCAACCGCGATCCATGAATCACAGAGCCTGTTCTTTGAGATGCAGCTGGGACGCAGTGAAGCCTTCCTCAAGCATCTTCTCCCTGCGGTGCATGCCCGCTTTGGCAGCCAGGCGGCGTTCAGCGAAGAGAACTTTATCGCCTGGAACCAGCGCGTGAAGCCGGGCTATATCCGCGTCGATGCGGACGAAGTGAGCTACCCGGCGCACGTGGTGCTGCGCTATGAGATTGAGCGGTCGCTGATCAACGGCGAGATCGAAGTGGACGATATCCCTGCCCTGTGGGACGAGAAAATGCAGGCCTGGCTCGGGTTATCCACCAAAGACAACTACCGCAACGGCTGTATGCAGGATATTCACTGGACTGACGGCGGTTTTGGCTACTTCCCGTCGTATACGCTGGGGGCCATGTATGCCGCGCAGCTGTTCCATGCCGCGAAAACGGCGCTTCCGGGTCTGCAGGCCTCCATCGCTGAGGGCGATTTTTCTGCACTCTTTGAGTGGCTGCGTCAGAACATCTGGCAGCACGGCAGTCGCTTCAGCACGTCGCAGTTAATTACCCAGGCGACGGGCGAGGATCTGAACATCCGTTACTTCCGCGAACATCTGACCTCGCGCTATTTGTAATCTGTTTGGCCGGAGGTGAGGGACCTCCAGTAAATTTTTTAAGCAGAAGCGATAACCTTGTTTCAGAACGACTAAAGGCTTTCAGCGATGCCCTGGTCCGGCTGTAAATCGCTGAGGCGTTTGCCTTCCGGCCGGGGCGAGGCGCATGGATGCGCCGAGAGGGCGGGCTTTACAGGGATGTTACCTCCGCCCGTCCCCGATAAGCCGGAAGGAATACGCCGAGGGCACCGCGAAGCGGCGATTTACCGCCGGGAGCCAGGGTTGCCAGGGTGGTGGCGACTGAGCCACCCTGGCACGTTCACAGGCCATGTCGTTAAAGAGTAGCAAGGAATATAAAGTGAACGGAATGACCACCAGAGCCGTATGTTCCCCCTCACCCCAGCCCTCTCCCTCAAGGGAGAGGGGGTCGTCTGTGCAGGCATTATTTTATAGGGAACACCGGCAATGTACATATGGTTACACGCCGATACCAATCACTCACGGAAACCTCGAATTTACAGGGATATAGTTATTTCAACGGCCCCGCAGTGGGGTTAAATGAAAAACCAAATTCGAGGGTATGAGAATGAATAAAGTATTAGCTCTGGTTGTTGCCGCTGCTATGGGTCTGTCTTCTGCTGCATTTGCTGCTGACACTACCGCAACTGCTGCACCGGCTGCCGCACCTGCTGCAACCACCACCGCTGCCCCAGCAAAAGCGGTTCACCATAAGAAACATCACAAAGCTGCAGCGAAAAAAGAAGCCGCTGCACCTGCAACCGCAGCACCAACCGAGCAGAAAGCTCAGGCTGCCAAAAAGCACCACCACAAAAAAGCCGCTAAACCGGCTGTAGAGCAAAAAGCTCAGGCTGCTAAAAAGCATCACCACAAAAAAGCCGCTAAACCGGCTGTAGAGCAGAAAGCTCAGGCTGCTAAAAAGCATCACAAAAAAGCAGTAAAACACGAAGCTGCTAAACCAGCTGCACAGCCAGCTGCGTAAGAGTACAAGCTAAACCGTGCCCTTCGGGGCACGTTGGTAAACCGGCGCCGAACCGGAACAGGTTCCGCGCCGTTTTTTTTATCCGGAGGGCGTATGCTGCGACGCTATCGGTTTGAGCTGATTCTGATCCTGCTTATTTTATGCGCGCTCATCGCCAGCCATTTTTATCTTTCCTGATTGTAGCACGCTGATTTTGCTCCCACTTTAGCGCTGTCCCGTCTATAGTATTTTCATAGGGTTCACTTTTAATAATCATAATTACCCCCACCAGAGTGTGATATGCGTAAATCTGTTGTGTTGTTACTGGGAACGTTTGGTCTTTTTTCTGGATTTTCACATGCGGATGATGGCGGTGATGACACCATTAGCGCGAAAGAGCTAAAGACGCTTTTTTTCGGTCATGACGATCGCACGCGCGTCGCCGATCCCACTCAGGCTCCCTGGGATGCTATAGGTCAACTGGAAACCGCCAGCGGTAACTTATGTACTGCGACGTTGATCACCCCACAGCTTGCCCTGACGGCAGGCCATTGTCTGTTAACGCCGCCAAACGGCAAGCCGGATAAAGCGGTTGCCCTGCGGTTTGTGTCGCAAAAAGGGACCTGGCGCTATGAAATCCACGGCATTGAAGGTCGGGTTGATCCCTCTCTTGGCAAACGCTTGAAACCGGATGGTGACGGCTGGATCGTGCCGCCGGGGGCTGCCTCATGGGACTTTGGCCTGATCGTTTTACGCTACCCGCCTTCAGGCATTACGCCACTGCCGTTATTTGAGGGCGACAAAGCCGCACTCACCGCCGCGCTGAAAGCCACTGACCGGAAGGTGACGCAATCGGGCTATCCTGTCGATCATCTGGATACGCTTTATACGCATACCGACTGTATTGTGACGGGCTGGGCGCAAACCAGCGTGCTCTCCCATCAGTGCGATACGTTACCGGGCGATAGCGGCTCACCGCTGATGCTGAAAACAGATAACGGCTGGCAGCTGATCGGTGTGCAGAGCTCTGCCCCGGCGGCGAAAGATCGCTGGCGCGCCGATAACCGGGCCTTGTCCGTGACCGGTTTTCGCGACAAGCTGGAAGCGCTGGCGCAGCAGTAAATCAGCAGCGTCTGACCTTACGTAACGCTCTGATTGACTCAATCGGCATCGGCTGGCTGAACCAAAAACCCTGCAGTTGATCGCAGCCAGCCAGCCGCAGCAGTTTCATTTGCTTCTCGGTTTCCACCCCTTCTGCCACCACCGCCATGCCCAGCGCATTGGCAATCCGCACCGTGCCGCTCACCAGCGCGGCCGCCTGTTCATCGTGGTCCACCAGCCCGGCCAGGGATTTATCGATCTTGATGGTGTCGAAGTTAAAACGCCGCAAATAGCCAATGCTGGAATAGCCGGTACCAAAATCATCCAGCGCCACCGCGGTGCCCAGCGCTTTAAGATTGGCTATCGCCATGCGGGCACGCTCCGGGTTTTCCAGCACGTAGGACTCCGTGACCTCAAGCTGCAGTCGGTGGGCCGGGAAACGGGTGGTCTCCAGCACGCTGGCCACTTTTTCTTCAAAGGCGGGATCGCGAAATTGCGCGGGGGAGATATTTACGGAGAGCTTTAAGTCGCCGTGCGGCTGCAGATCCTGGCAGGCCCGCTGCAACACAAACTGGCCCAGCTTGTAAATCAGACCGCTGGTCTCCGCGATGGTGATAAAAATATCCGGCCCAAGCGGCCCGTCCGGACGACGCGGCCAGCGGACCAGCGCCTCGACGCTGCTCATTGTCTGGCTGTGGGCGTCAATAATCGGCTGATACCAGACCTCAAACTCATCGCGTGCCAGACCGTCACGAATCTGATTTTCAATCGCCAGCTTGCGTTCCCGGACGCTGTTCAACTCCGCATCATAGTGGGTAATACGCCCTTTCCCGCTCATTTTGGCGTGATACATGGCAATATCGGCGCGGCGAAACAGTTCTGAGCTGTTGCATTCAGTCAGGGTTCCGCTGGCGATACCGATACTGGCCCCGATATGGATGGTGCGTTCCCCCAGTTGAACCGGGGTGGTGAGAAAATCCAGCACCGAAACGGCAAAGGCGGTAGCCTGCACCTCTGCATCATCACCGCCGATGGTCATGGCAAATTCATCCCCGCCCATCCGCGCCAGCATCCCGCCCGGCGGCACGCGTTCACTCAGCGTTTTCGCAATCGCCACGATGAGATCGTCCCCCACGCTGTGACCATAGATATCATTCACATCCTTAAAACCATCGAGATCGATAAACACCACGCTTTTGACGTCGGTATCACCGCGTAAACGCACCCGATCCAGCGCCTCGATGAGCGCACGCCGGTTAGGCAAGTGGCTTAGCCAGTCCGTTCTGGCAACCAGACGCGCCTGGCTTTCCCCTCGCGCAAGCTTGTACAGCCCCACGCTGCTCACCAGAATAAAGAGCAGGATGAGGGCCGACGCCAGCACCACAATCTGCCTGATATCAGAAGATGCCGCCTGGGCGGCCTGCGCCCCCGGAAGCCGCGCCTGCCAGTTAAGATAGCCCAGCAGCTCCCCAGCCGAACTGCGCAGCGGCATACTCAGCTCGTTAATTTTTTCCGGCGTAAAGTGAAGGTTATCGATCTGAAAGGTTGCTCCCAGGTCGGATAAGATTCTGGCGTTCAGATGACGGGTGATCACCAGATAGCGGCGTGTTCCGTCGGTAACCTGTAATCTTCCGACCATCGGGCGAATCAATCCAATGCCCACAAAAGCGACGCCGCTGCGTGTTTTGCTGATCCCGGCATAGATATTTTTATCGCTTGATAAGTCGCGCGCGTGCTGAGCAATAAGGGCTTTCAGCCCCTTACCAAAAAAATCGAGATTCGTCTCCTGAAAGGGCTGACTTTTAAACGATCCCCAGATGACATTGAAATGCTCATCCAGCACGAAGGTCCCGTCATAGAGGTTATTGATTTTAAAGCCAGCACCCCAGGTGTTATACAACCAGTCCGTATCGAGCGTGGGACGGTAGGCCTCCCGCACCGCATCGTCCCAGACGGCGTTATCCAGCACCAGCGAGGAGACGCGATTAACCGAGGTCTGAATAGCCCCCTGCACGGAAAGCGCCGTACGGTGTTCATCAATTTCGTTGGTTTTGGTGCTGATAAGATGCAGGGAAAGATAGAGCAGTGCGACGATGGAGATGATTAAGCCGATCCCCGCCATGAAGACCATGGCAAACAACGTTCTCGCATTGGGAATATTGCGCCAGCTTAATGTGCGATACATCAGCCATCCTCTTCATGTTTTGCTTTTCTAAGCGTAATACAGGCAGCGAATTTCGCTGCCTGTAAATCATGGTTTGAGGTCTGTCAGGCGAGTTTTATCATGATCATGCCGGCAAGCAGCAAGATGAGCCCCATCCAGCCCTTGTTATTTAAACGCTGGCCGAAGAGCACCCAGCCTGCGGCCAGCGTGGCGGCGATACCAAAACCACCCCACAGCGCATAGGCCACCGAAAGATCGATCCCTTTTACCGCCTGGGACAGGGCGCTGAACGCCCCGAGAACCGCGGCAATCGACATCAGGCCGTAGAGTTTACGGCGAAAACCATCAGAGAATTTCAGCAGAACGTTCGCCAGGATTTCCAGCACAATGGCGAGCCCCAGCCAGGCCGCATGAACCCATTCAAACTGTTGCATGGTTCTGCTCCTTCTGCTGTTTGCCAGGTTTTCGGGTACCGGATTTAATCAGCACAATACCCGCGACCAGCGTCGTTAACCCGGCGACCTTCATTGGTGTTAATGTTTCGTCAAATATCAGCACGCTGAAAAGCGTAATCAACAAAATACCGATTCCTTCCCACAGTGCATACGCGACGCCCAGCGCAATTTTTTTCACCGCAAACGAGAGGAAAATATAAGAAAGCGAAATCATCACCAGCATCAAAATAAAACCGGTGTTGCCATCGCTGATGCTTGCCCACTTCATAGACAGCGTGCCGGTAATTTCAGCGATAATTGCCAGCGCTAATAGGATCCAGTAAAACATGTTTTTCTCCTGCTTGAGAATATAATCCATCGTGGCCCGCTGCGTGCAGCAAACCAAAAAATACGAATTGAAATCAGACAGCTAAGCGCTTAGCGCCAGCTCAGGCAGAAGAGATGACTATAGTGCGGTGCGCCAGTGTTGCTCACCAGAAAGCAGGCAGAAGGAGGTGGAGTATACAGCGGTATTGTTTGAAGAGTACGTCCTGAACATATTGTCCATAAAATTACAATTATCCGCGTTGTTGCTTCTCGTCTTTGCGGATGAAAATTGTCCTCGGTAGTTAAACACACCAAATTTGTACCATAAGCCAGGATTTTACTCAAAGTCTTTGCAATTCTTTACCCATCCCGTTTGATTTTGGTTAGTTTATTGCAATGCCGTTCACCTTTATTATAAATAAAAAGATTTTTCCGGAGTCACCATGGCTAAACCCATCATTACCCTGAACGGGTTAAAAATTGTCATCATGCTGGGCATGCTGGTGATCATATTGACAGGCGTTCGTTTTGCCGCCGACATTATTGTGCCTTTTATTCTGTCCCTGTTTGTTGCAGTGATCCTTAATCCACTGGTACAGCGCATGACGCGGCTACGCATTCCGCGCGTGCTGGCCATCACGCTGCTTATCAGCATCATTATTGTGGCGATGGTCTTGCTGGTGGCGTATCTGGGGACCTCGCTAAACGAACTGGCGCGAACGCTGCCAAAATACCGCTCTTCGCTGGCGATACCGCTGCTGCAGCTTGAACCCTGGCTGCAGCGCGCGGGTATCGAAGTCTCGGTTGAGGAACTCCTGAAATATATCGACCCCAATGCGGCCATGACGATCGTTACCAGCCTGCTGGCACAGCTTTCCAATGCCATGACATCCATTTTCCTGCTGTTTTTAACGGTGGTGTTCATGCTGCTGGAGGTACCGCAGCTGCCGGCAAAACTGCAGCAGATGATGGTCCGTCCGGTTGAAGGGATGGGGGCGATTCAACGCGCGCTGGACAGCGTCTCCCGCTATCTGGTGCTGAAAACCGCCATTAGTCTGGTCACGGGCGGTGTCGTCTGGGTGATGCTTCTGGCGCTGGACGTTCGCTTTGCGTTTGTCTGGGGGTTGCTGGCATTTGCGCTTAACTACATTCCCAACATCGGCTCCGTGCTGGCGGCGATCCCCCCTATCCTTCAGGTGCTGGTTTTCAGCGGGCTTTATGACGCGCTGATCCTGCTGGCCGGATACCTGGTCATCAATCTGGTGTTCGGTAATATTCTTGAGCCACGCATGATGGGGCGAGGGCTGGGACTTTCCACGCTGGTGGTCTTTTTGTCCCTGATATTCTGGGGCTGGCTGCTCGGGCCCGTTGGGATGCTGCTCTCCGTCCCGCTGACCATCATCGTCAAGATTGGCCTGGAACAGACGGCGGGCGGGCAAAGTATCGCCGTGCTGCTGAGCGATATGAGCCATCAGTAGCGTTCAGTCCGCCATCGACAGGAGGGGCTTGCGGGTCCTTCCACCTTCGCGATACGTACCGATCGCTCTCTGCCATTCCGCCAGTGGATACACCGTGACGTCGCTGTACCCACTGTTGGGCAAATTAAGCCAGATGCGGTCAAACTCGGCGCGCCACGCCTCAGCGCTGAGCGCATCCAGACCGTTTCGGATATGGAACCACGCCACGCGCGGCACGGGCCGTTGCTGTCTGAAGGTTTGCCCGGAGAGTAGGCCGTAGCAAACAAACATGCCCTGCTCGGGCATCACGCTGAGGATCGCTTCCGCAAGCGGCCCGCCGGTGGCATCGTAGACGATATCGCTGCGGGCGGCGACGGTGCCAATTCTGTTTGCGTCATGCTGCGCGACGGGAATGATGCCCATCGCCTCCAGCCGTTCAGCATGCACGGCAGAACGGTGAATGCCATACACCGCTTCCGCCCCCGCCTGACGCGCCCACTGCCCCAGCAGGATGGCGCAATCCGACCCGGCAGCCGTGAGCAGCACCCGCTTTCCACGAGGCGGGTAGCGGGTCAGCATCATCTGCGCCGCCAGCGGGTTGATGTAGGCCCGCGCGGCCAGGTGCGAGTCGACAACGTCCGGAATGGGTATCGCATACTCTGCCGGGCAATCAACATAGCGCTGCCAGGTGCCCTGACCGCGCAGCGGCAGGACGCGCTTACCCACCAGATGCTTAAACGAGGCGGGCGCCTCGGTGACAACGCCGACACCTTCATACCCCGCGACGGCAGGTAACGGGGTTCTGTGACGGTAGGCGCCGGTAATGGGAATGAGATCGGACGCGTTCACCGGAGAAAACAGCATTCGCACGCGGAGATGACCCGGTGTAAGCGCCCCCAGCGGCGCGGTTTCAGGTTGCAGAACGGTTTCTGGCTCGCCAAAACGGCGATACCAGAGGGCCAGGTTTTCCATTACGATCTCACGGCTGCTAGCGGAACTACTCGCGCCAGCCCATTGCCGGTGCGACATGTTTGAGAATAGACTCAATCACGTGCGCATTATAATCCACACCCAGTTGGTTCGGTACGGTCAGTAAAAGCGTGTCCGCCTCGGCAATCGCCTCGTCCTTTTTCAGCTGTTCAACCAGCTTGTCCGGCTCCGCGGCATAGCTGCGCCCGAAGATGGCGCGCGTTTTCTCATCAAGATACCCCACGCTATCGCTGTCGTTGCGGCTGGCACCGAAATACATCCGGTCGCGGTCGTCCATCAGCGCAAAAATACTGCGGCTGACCGACACCCGCGGCTCGCGCGTATGCCCTGCCTCTTTCCAGGCCTGACGGTAAGCCCGAATCTGTTTTGCCTGCTGAATATGGAACGGCTCACCGGTTTCATCGTCCTTCAGGGTTGAGCTTTGCAGGTTCATTCCCAGCGTTGCCGCCCATACGGCCGTCGCATTTGAACCGGCGCCCCACCAGATACGCTCGCGCAGCCCTTCAGAATACGGCTCCAGGCGCAGCAGCCCCGGCGGATTCGGGAACATTGGCTGCGGGTTCGGTTTGGCAAACCCTTCCCCGCGCAGCACCTCAAGCAGCACCTCGGTATGACGACGCGCCATATCCGACTCGTTTTCCCCTTCCTGCGGGACATAGCCGAAATGACGCCAGCCATCGATGACCTGCTCCGGCGAGCCACGGCTGATGCCAAGCTGCAGGCGACCGCCGGAAATCAGATCCGCCGCGCCCGCATCTTCGGCCATGTACATCGGATTTTCATAGCGCATATCGATCACGCCGGTACCGATTTCGATGGTCTTCGTTTTTGCGCCAATGGCGGCCAGCAGAGGGAACGGCGAGCTAAGCTGTCGGGCAAAGTGGTGCACGCGGAAATACGCGCCGTCTGCCCCCAGCTCTTCAGCCGCCACGGCTAAATCGATGGACTGCAGCAGCGTGTCTGCCGCCGAGCGCGTGCCGGACTGCGGTGAAGGCGTCCAGTGACCAAAGGATAAAAACCCGATCTTTTTCATAACCATGTGTCCTGATAATGCGTTGCGTTCTGTCCACTTTACGCATTACCCGGTAAGAATAAATGCCGTTTATTTAACGGAATGATTCAAATAAATTGACAGAATTGAGCGGGGCGTCATTACGCGCCATAATGGGATATAATATCCCCCACTTTTTTCATGGCAGGTAAAACCGGCAATGGCTCTAATCCCTAAAAACTACGCGCGGCTGGAAAGCGGTTATCGCGAAAAAGCATTAAAAATCTATCCATGGGTGTGTGGACGCTGCTCGCGCGAGTTTGTCTATTCCAATCTGCGTGAACTCACGGTTCACCATATCGATCACGACCATACCAATAACCCGGAAGATGGCAGCAACTGGGAGCTGTTGTGCCTGTTTTGCCACGATCACGAGCATTCGAAATACACCGAAGCGGATCAGTACGGCACCACCGTGGTCGCAGGGGAAGACGCGCAAAAAGACGTGGGCGTCGCCACGTTTAACCCGTTTGCCGATTTAAAAGCGATGATGGATAAGAAGAAGTAATCCTCTTCCCCTCGCTCACATCGTGCTCTGCGAATTTAAAATGTCCAGGTGATAGCGGCGGTTGCAGACCCCTCGTTGCGCCGCATCACGATCGGGCTGTTATTCGCACGATCGCTAAGCCAGGTATAGTCCGCGCTCAGGACCGTCCCCCAGTGAGCATCGAACTGATGGCTCCAGGTCAGGCTGGTATCGACGCCATAAAATCCACCCGGCGCTGAATAGCGGCGATATCCAGTGCGGCGACTCTGCTGCTCGCTGACCCCATACCACGTATTCAGATAACGGCTGTCGCCAAACAGGGCCGCAGACTGCAAGGCGACCGTGTCCTGGTTATTTTGTAAAGGGATTAGCGTCACGGAGGCCTGATAGCTTACCCCCTGGCTGTCCGTTAACGGCAGCGTCGCTTTGCCTTCCATACTCAGCCATGGCTCGGTCTGCCAGCCTACGGCAAGGCCGGTATTCAGGGTGGCATCAATGTCCCCCATCCCTTTCAGATTGTTTGCCCCCTCACGCCAGCCAGAATTTTTCTCAGCCCTTCCAAAGTCGTAGCCCAGCGTGTGTTCGAAATACCAACCGCTGTCATTTTGCAGGTCATATCCCACCCCTTTTTGCGCATCAATAAAGAAAGCGCCTTTACGACCCTGCAGCACCGGAACCACCTGCCACACCTGCTTGTCTGAGCCTGAGTAACGCGGGGCATACTGCCCTCCCAGCCCGACGGTTAAGGAATCGGACGCGGTGCCATCATCCGCCTGCACGCCAGACGTCACGACCATCAGAAGCGGGACGGACATATACAGGACTTTTTTTATCGCTATCATACTGCTCTCCATACAGACGCTGGCGTCTCCTGATTCAGGGGCGACCACACAATGTTGGCGCAGTATGATTTGGCTGAATCAATGAATCGTCGGGATAGTGTTAAGAAATGGTCAAGGTGAACGGATGTTGTCCAGAAGAGTGCTGATTATTGAAGATGACGCCGATGCGGCTGGCGTGCTCGAAGCCTATTTACGGCGTGAAAATTACGACGTGACCATTACCGGGGACGGTCTTTCCGGCCTGGATATGGCGCAGCGGTGGAAGCCCGACCTCATTCTGCTGGACGTAATGCTGCCGGGGCTTAACGGCACCGAGGTGCTGGCGGGCCTGCGTCGTAAAAGCGATGTGCCGGTGATTATGGTTACGGCCATGGGGGATACTCCCGATCGCATTGGCGCCCTGCGTTACGGTGCCGATGATTACGTTGTGAAGCCTTATCATCCGGGCGAAGTGGTGGCGCGGGTGCAGGCGGTGCTGCGGCGCAGCAGTAAAAAAGAGACAGACGAAGCGATCCTTCGCTGGCAAACGCTGGAGGTGGATGTCGCCGCCATTGTGGCGAGCGTGGATAACGGCGACGACGCCCCCGTGATGCTCGATCTTACGCCAACGGAATTCTCGCTTCTGGCAACGCTGCTGCGTTCTCCTGCGCACCCGTTCTCCCGCCAGTATTTACTGGAACACTGCTTGCCGGAAAGCGAGGCGCTGGAGCGCGTGGTGGACACCCATATTTATAACCTGCGTAAAAAACTCGAAGCGGCGGGTATTTCCGGCGTGCTGATCAACGTTCGCGGCGTGGGTTACAGGTTCAGACAGCCATGATAAAAAACCGACACGCCTCTCTGTGGCGCTGGATTTGCGCACGCATTTTAGCGCTGGCCATCGGCAGCGTGATCGTCATTGCCACCTGCATGTGGTTGCGCTATGCGGTACAAAACTACTGGATCATGGGCAAGATGCCGCCAGCGGTCCGGCAGGAGTTTCTTACGCTCAGCCAGAACCCGCAGGCCAATCCGGCCCGCTTCCACACGATTGTGGACACATGGTGGGGCCTGAGCTATTCCACGCCGTCTATCGCCTCAGCCGACTGGGTCACGGTAGCCCTGCTGGTGCTGGTAATGATCCCGTTTATTGTGGTAATGGGGCTAAAACACGCCCGCCCGCTGGCGCTACAGTTCAGCCGACTTCGCGATGCGGCAAAGGATGTCGCCGAAGGTCAGTTTGGCCGTCAGGCAGAGCTGATCAAAGATGCACCGGCAGAAATGGTCAGCTTTGCGACCGACTTTAACTCTATGACGGGACAACTTGCCCGCTATGAGAAAGAGCTCCGCGCCTCGCACGTCGCGATGGCGCATGAGCTGCGCTCGCCCCTGACGGCCGCCATCGGGCGTCTGCAGGGCATGTTAGACGGCGTGTTTGATGCCAGCCCGGCGCAGCTGGGCATGGTGATGAAACAGCTCCAGCACCTCAACCGCCTCACCGATGAACTCCACCTTCTCTCTTTGGCAGACGCGGGTAACCTTGTGCTGGAGGACCAGCCGTTCTGTCTGGATGAGCTGATTCAGGAGCGGGCTGCCTGGATCATGCCCCAGGCGGATGCGCATCATTTCAGGATAACGCTGCGTAACCCGCACACCAGCCCCTTCCGGGGCGATGCGTTCCGTATGGGGCAGGTCGTTACCATCCTCATGGAAAATGCGCTACGTTACGGACGCGAAGGCGGTCACCTTGAGGTGGCACTGCATTACGCCAGCGGGCATTACATCCTCGAATTCACCGATGACGGGCCGGGCGTGTCGCCCCAGTTCTTACCGGAAATGTTTAAACGCTTTAGCCGCGAGGAGCAGTCCCGCGCGCGGCATTCCGGCGGCAGCGGCCTTGGTTTGTCCATTGCCCGGGCGATTTGCCAGGCGCATGGGGGTGAGATTAGCGCGTCATTACCGGAAACCGGCGGCCTCGCGGTGCGCATTTTGTTGCCCTGGCATCCCTCCGATAATGAAAATCGCCACTCTTGATAAAGCCTTGACAGAACATCGAATCTTTCTCGACGTAGCGCGCATTTAATAACGCCATTCCCTTTATGGAGCGGCGTTATGTCAGACGAATTTTTTCTCTCCCTCCGCCACTGCCTGCATCATTTGTACGGCGTGGCGCGCACCCTTTCCTGGCTGCATTTTCTTCCCCTGGCCCTGCTTGCGCTGGCGATTTTTCCGCTGACCGGCTGCGGTGATAAACACGAAAATAAGCCCAACCCTGTGCGAACGGTACGCTACGTCGTCGTTGGCACCACTCAAACCCTTCCCGCGCTGGAAAGAACCGGTGAGATCCATGCCCACGATGAAACGACCCTGAGCTTTCGTACCGGGGGCCGGATGCTGACGCGTAGCGTCGATATTGGTGACAGGGTCACCGCCGGACAGCTGCTGGCCACGCTTGACAATACGACCGGGCAAAACCAGCTCGACGGCGCTGAGGCCGATTATGAAGGCGCCAAAGCCTCAGCGCAGGTCGCCGCGCTTAACGTCAGTCGCATGCAAAAGCTCATGCCAACGGGTGCGATAGCCCGCACGCAGCTCGACAGCGCCCGTGCGGACTGGCTTGTCGCCCGCGCGCGCTTAAAAAGCAGCGAGGCCGCGTGGCGAAATGCCCGCGAAAGCCTCGGCTGGACGCGCCTGAACGCGCCACAAGCGGGCGTCATTACGGCCGTGAACGCCTCTGCGGGACAGGTTGTCAGCGACGGTCAGTCCGTGCTGACGCTGGCAACCGGGGAAGTCCGCGACGTGGTGTTTGATATTGCCGCGCCCGATACGATCCCGCCTCTGGATAAGGCGGTTTTGCAGGTTTCCCTGCTCAGCGCACCGTCGGTACAGGCGTCTGCCCTACTGCGGGATATCACCCCGCAGGCCGATCCTCAGACCCGCACCTGGCGCGCCAGGGCCACCCTGCAAAACCCGCCGGCGGCCATGGCGCTGGGTGCCAGCGTTACCGTCACGTTGCCATCGTCAGCCCCGCACGGGTACACCCTTCCCGCGTCCGCGCTGACCCGAGCCGGCGACAAACCGGCGGTTTTTGTGATTACCCCGCAGTCGCGGGCGCAACTACGCGTGGTGGTGCCCGCCAGCTATACGGCCACCTCTGTCATGATTGCCTCCGGCCTTGAGCCCGGCGACAGGGTGATTACAGCGGGCGTGAGCACATTACGATCCGGCGAGCCGGTGATTGCCGAAGAGGTTCAGCCATGAACACAGGATCGGAAACCAAATTTAACCTCTCCGCCTGGGCGTTGAAGAACCAGCAGACGGTCAGCTTTTTCATGCTGCTGGTGATTGCGATGGGCGTGTTCTGCTATGAAAAGCTGCCGCGTAACGAAGATCCGGCATTCACCATTAAAACGGCCGTCGTCTCCGCGCAGTGGCCGGGAGCATCCGTGGCGAATACCACCCGACTGCTGACCGATACGCTTGAAAAAAAGCTGCAGGAAACGCCCTGGCTGGACTATCTCGAAAGTGAAACCCGGGCCGGACGCACCGTTATCCACGTCAACCTCCGTGACGATACGCCCCCGCAAAGCGTGCCCGATATCTGGTATCAGGTTCGCAAAAAAATGCAGGACATCGCGCCGTCCCTGCCCGAAGGGGTGCAGGGTCCTGCCGTGGATGACGAGTTTGACGACACGTTCGGCACAATTTACGCCTTTATTCCCGATGGTTTCACCCTGCGGGAGGTGCGGGTTCGCGCAGAGACAATACGGCGCGAGCTGATGTCCCTGCCGGATATGGGTAAAACCACCCTGCTGGGCGAACAGCAGGAGCAGTGGGTTCTCGCCTTTTCTCCGGCGCGCCTGGCCGGTATGGGGCTGGATATTCAGGCGGTCGCCGACGCCCTCCGGGCGCAAAACGCCGTTGTCCCGGCAGGAACGATGCGTACCGGGCAGGAGAACATGGCGATAAAGGTCAGCGGTGCGCTCACGACCGAAGAGAGTTTACGCGCCGTCACGCTGCACGTTAACAATCGCTATATCCCGCTAACCGACATTGCCACCGTCACCCGGGAAATCGCCGAGCCACCGGCCCCGGCCTACCGGGTGAACGGCAAACCGGCTATCGGGCTGGCGGTCTCGATGGCGCCAACGGGCAATATGCTGCGTTTCGGTGCTGCGCTGAACGCAAAAATGGCGACCCTCAGCGCCGGGCTGCCGCACGGTATCGAGATGGTGAAAGTCGCCGATCAGTCAGCGGTGGTGAGTGATGCGGTAAGCGGGTTTATCCGGGTGCTTATCGAAGCCGTTGTTATCGTGCTGGCGGTCTCATTTGTCTCGCTGGGTTTACGGGCCGGACTGGTGGTGGCGACGGCCATCCCGCTGGTGCTCGCCATGACGTTTGCCGGCATGATGCTCGCAGGCATCGGCCTTCAGCGTATCTCGCTCGGGGCGCTGATCATTGCCCTGGGCCTGCTGGTGGATGACGCCATGATCGCCGTCGAAACGATGGTCTCCCGGCTGGAAGCCGGGGATTCCCGTCGGCATGCGGCCACCCATGCATTCAAAACGACGGCCTTCCCGATGCTCACCGGTACCCTGGTGATGATTGCTGGCTTTATTCCCGTTGGTTTTGCGGCCTCCAGCGCCGGTGAATACTGCTTTTCCCTGTTTGCGGTGGTGCTCATCGCCCTGCTCTGTTCCTGGGCTGTCGCGATCCTGTTTTCGCCGTTGACGGGTACGTGGCTGCTGCCGGAAAAAGTCAGACATCACGCGGCGGGACCGGGAAGGATCGCGCGCGGGTACGGACGGCTTTTACGCCTGGCGCTCCGCCACCGGCTCTCCACCGTGCTGATTGCGCTTGCCGCGCTGGGGTTGTCAGCGTACGGCACGACGTTTATGCAGGGCGAGTTTTTCCCCGCCTCGGACCGGCCTGAGCTGCTGGTCAGCCTGACGCTTCCGGCCAACGCGTCGCAGGCGGAAACGTTAAGAGAGGTGGAAAAGCTGGAAAAGGCGTTGGTCGGCAACGGCAACATCGATCGCTACTCGACCTACGTCGGGTCGGGCGCCATCCGTTTTTACCTGCCGATGGACGTGCTGCTGGAAAATGAGAATATCGCCCAGATGGTTGTGGTGGCTAAAGACCTTGAGGCGCGGGATCGTCTGCATGCGCAGCTGAACAGGCTCCTGGCGACACAATTTAGCGACATCATCACGCGCGTGTCGCCCCTTGAGCTGGGGCCCCCCGTCGGCTGGCCTATCAAATACCGGGTGAGCGGGCCTGATTATCTGCAGGTCCGGGCGTTTGCGAATCGTCTCACGGACGCGATTGGGCAGTCCCCGTTCTCACGCGACGTTAACCAGACGGCCGGAGAGCCGGAGAGGGTCATCACCCTTAAGGTGAATCAGACGGCGGCCAGGGCGGCGGGAATATCGTCAGAAAATCTCGCCCGCACGCTGAATACCGTCTGGTCCGGCAGCGTTGTCACGTCCATCAGAGATAATGACCGCCTTGTCGACGTGGTGCTCAGGGCCGAGGACAGCGCGCGCCAGAGCACCGCCACCCTCTCCTCACTCACGATTCAGGGGAATGACGGTAAAAAAATTCCGCTCAGCGCCGTCGCGACGCCGGTCTGGGGCGTGGACGATCCGGTTATCTGGCGTCGCCAGCGCGTGCCCTTTATCACGGTGCAAACGGATCTTGCCCCGGGGCTGAAGGCTGAAGCGGTATCCGCGGCGCTGCGTCCGGCGGTCGATAAACTGCGCGCGAACCTGCCGGCAGGTTACAGCATTGAAGAAGGCGGCGCGGTTGCCGAATCGGATAAGGGGAACAGCTCCGTCTTTACCGTTCTTCCGGTAACGCTGGTCATCATGCTGTTGCTGCTGATGCTTCAGCTGCGGCGATATTCCCGGATGCTGCTGGCCCTCCTGATGGCCCCGTTTGGTTTACCGGGGATCGTGCTGGCTATGCTGCCCGGCGGAACGCCGATGGGGTTTGTCGCGCTGCTGGGCGTTATCGCCCTGGCGGGGATGATCGTGCGGAACGCGGTGATATTGATTAGCGAGGTTGACAGCAATCTTGCTCAGGGGATGACAAACGATGCCGCGATTATGGCGGCTGCGGAACACCGGGCCAGACCCATCTGTCTGACCGCCTGTGCCGCCATTCTGGGCATGATCCCCATTTCTCACCAGGTCTTCTGGGGTCCAATGGCCTATGCCATCATCGGCGGGCTGCTGGTTGCGACGCTGGTGACGCTGACCGTGTTACCCGCGTCGTTTAGCCTGCTGTTACAGTGGGGCGCTCAGCGCAAAGCCACAGAAGATGAACTGCGCTGAGGCTCCACCGTTTCCCGGCTGATTACGCGGCGGTCAACGCAAAACGGTCTTTCAGGACATGGC
The DNA here is from genome assembly GCF_011765665.1 of Enterobacter sp. SES19. Taxonomy (NCBI): domain Bacteria; kingdom Pseudomonadati; phylum Pseudomonadota; class Gammaproteobacteria; order Enterobacterales; family Enterobacteriaceae; genus Enterobacter; species Enterobacter sp. SES19. Next base: position 2,117,775 of record NZ_CP050320.1, on the reverse strand, counting down.
GGATTTCATCCTCCGCCAGCTGCCGCGCTTCAGTGCCGTTCGCCGTGATGGTTTTCAGCATATCGCCCAGTAAAATCTGACGTCCTTCCGGGCTGTGCTGCACCACCACCCGCTTCTGCACAAAGATCGCATCCGGGTGCGTGGAGTTAAGGTAGTTGGCCGGGACGAAATCAATCCATTCCTGAGGCGTGAGATCAAAGCCGTATTGCCTGGCCCACTCTCCCTCCACCTTCGCCTCAAGCAGATATTCGCCCTCCGCACTGCGGCTTAGCCGAAACGTGTCGAAATCCTGCGTGATATCCACATCAAGCGTGTCCAGCGCCATCGGCGCACGAATGCCGTAGCTGCCGAACCCGAGGTCGCAAAGCCACTGTCGGCTCTCCACCTCGGCAATCAACGCCATATGGGTTTTCGGCCGCCGCGCGGGGTAGAACATCGGACGCGCCGCCACGAAACGGTAAGGAATACCGAGTGCCTCCAGCGCCATGGCGAAAAGCCCGTTCACCTCATAGCAGTAGCCGCCGCGCCCTTTCTTTAACACCTTATCGGCAATGTCGTCTGGTGCCAGCGAGACAATTTTACCCGCCTGCACGTCCAGATTTTCAAAGGGAACGGAAAAGAGCTGATGACGCATCAGCGCATGCAGGGTGGACGTGTCGGCCGCCGCCGGTCCGGTGTAGTTTATGCGTTTGAAATACGAGGAAATGTCGAAATTATCGCTGTGCATAATGCCTCCTTGTCCTGAACATGCCGGACACTATAGATGGCGCGCATCATTGGCTGTATAGTCAGTTTTATCGAAAATTAGCCTGAACAGATACCCATGTCTGCCCCGTCCCAGTCGTCCCCACACTATCGCCGAATTGCCGAGATGCTGCGCCTCACGCTGACGTCTGGCGCGCTGCGCACCGGTGACAGGATGATCTCCGCGCGTAAACTGGCCGAGCGCGAGCACGTTAGCCTTCCGACGGCGCTGGAGGCCCTTCGCTGCCTCGAGGCTGAAGGGCTGATCGTTGCGCGCCCGCGTTCAGGTTACTACATCCGCCAGACCAGCCTGTCACCGCGCGTGGAGCCCGCGCGCTCCTCACCCGGTCCGGTCCCCGTCACCCTATCCGCCGTGGCCCGGTCGCTGTTCAGCAGTGCAGAAGCCCGGCTGATCCCGCTGGGCGCCGCCCTGCCCGATCCCGCGTGGCTGCCAGGAGACGCGCTGCAGCGGGCGTTGCACTCCGCGGGCCGTCGTCTGGACGCGCATGGACAGAGCTACAGCCTGCCCCCGGGAAGAGCAGACCTACGAAGTAAGATTGCCGCGCGCTCTGCGCAATGGGGAGCCCGGTTCAGCGCGGACGATCTCATTATCACCTCGGGCGCGACGCAGGCGCTGCGCCTGGCACTTCGGGCCGTGTGTCAGCCAGGTGATGTGGTGGCAATTGAGCAGCCCGCCTACTTTGGCACGCTCCTGCTGCTGGAGGATTTAGGCCTGAAGGCCTTAGCGATCCCCACCGACCCTGTGGAAGGCCTGCTGCTGGAACCGCTGGCTGACGCCATTCGCTGCCATCGCCCCGCTGCCGTCCTGGCCTCACCCACCGTGCAAAACCCGTTGGGTGCCAGCATGCCCGTCGCACGCAAGCAGGAACTGGTTGCCCTGCTTGAAGAGGCAGAAATTCCGTTGATTGAGGACGATGTTTACGGAGATCTGGTCGGTGAGGGGCAACGTCCTCCGGCCTGCAAGGCGTTCGACCAGAGCGGGAATGTGATTTACTGCAGCTCCCTGTCTAAAACGCTTGCGCCGGGGTGGCGAATCGGCTGGATTGCCGCCGGACGCTATTACACGCAGGTCTTGCAGGCCCGCATGGCCGGAGACTGGGCAGGTGCACCGCTGCTGGAAGCCGCGACGAGCGAGATGCTGGCAAGCGGCGACTACGACCGTCACCTGCGGCGGCTAAAGCGGCGGATCGCAGAGGGAATAGCCGCCGTCGTGGCGCAGGTCGGGGCGAGCTTTCCGCCTGGTACCCGCGTAAACGTGCCCGCAGCCGGCTTTTTGTTGTGGGTAGAACTGCCTCAGCAGATCAACGCCCTGGAGGTGCATCGTCGCGCGCTGGCGCTGGGTATTGGCGTCAGCCCCGGCCCCCTGTTTTCTCCTGGCGCAGAACTCACGCACTTTCTGCGGCTAAACTGCGCAAACGAACCGACGCCCCGCCTGCTCAATGACGTAGGGCAGATTGGGGCCCTATGCCATGAACTGGCCGTTTTCACACCAGACTCTCCAGCCACTCGGTAAATACCCGCACTTTGCGGGAGAGGTGACGGTGTGGGTAGAGCAGTGACAGCTTGCGGTCCGGCGAGCGATAGGCTGGCAGGACCTCAACCAGCAGGCCGCGGTCAATGTAAGGCTGGAGAAAGAGATTCATCCCCTGCATTAACCCCAGCCCGGCCAGGCCTGCCGCGATGTAGGCCTCGGAGTTATCCACCACAAGCTTACCGGGTAAAGTCATCTCCGCGACGCCTTCTGGCGTGGTAAACGTCCACGGATGAATATGTCTGCTGCTGGTATTAATCCAGTTGATGGCCTGATGTTTGCGTAAATCATCCGGCGTTTCTGGCGTACCGTGTTTTGCCAGCCAGGCCGGGCTGGCGCAGGTCGTGATTTTGATGTTCCCGATTTTACGCGCGATATAATCGCCGTCGTCCAGCTCTCCCACCCGCAGCACGCAGTCCAGACCATCCCGCAGCATATCCCGACGGCGGTCAGAGCTGCTCAGAATGATGTCGATCTCAGGATGCTGACGATAAAAATCAGGCAGATTGGGTATCACCCGCAGCGTGGCAAAAGAGACCGGCATATCCACACGCAGCTGACCGTGTATTGCCCGGTCCGTACCAAACGACTCCAGTAATTCGTCCGCCTGCGCCAGCAGGGGTTTACTCTGGCGATAGAACGCCTCCCCATCCGGCGTCAGGCTAATCCGACGCGTTGTGCGCTGCAGGAGCCGCGTGCCGCTGTGTTGCTCCAGAAGCTGTAACGCTTTGGTGACTGCAGGGCGATGGACCTGCAGATTCTCCGCCGCCTGGGTAAGACTACCTGACTCGACAATTTCAATAAAAATTCGAATAGATTCAAAGAGATTTATTTGCATAAAGGATTTCAAACCGCGAACGGGATATTGTTATTGATTTTATAACAGTGATGAATCTTTTGGGCTATTTTTCCTAACAATATTGCACCCTACACTCTCCTCCATTCAAACGTAAGGGAGAGTCTGCTATGAAAAATAACCGTATCTGTCAGATCCTGGGTATCGAAAAGCCTGTTATTCAGGGGCCGTTATCCTGGCTTACCGATGCCCGTTTAGTTGCCGCGGTCAGCAATGCCGGCGGGCTCGGCGTGCTGGGACCCAATGCAGGCTTAACCGCCGACACCGCGGTCTCCACGCCGGAAGCGACAGCCGAAAAAATGCGCGAAGAAATTCGTAAAACCAAACGGCTGACCGAAAAACCGTTTGGCGTGAACCTGATCCCCACCGCCGTTAATGACGTCTGGACTGGACCAATTCTTAAGGTGGTAAAAGAGGAAGGCGTCAGGGCCGTGGTATATACAGGCTATGGGGAAGGCAGCATTATTCCCTCGCTGTTCAGTGAGTTAAAAGAGGCAGGGATCGCTATTATCTACCGCGACATCAATCCCACGCCGGAAAACACCCGTCTCGCAGAAGATCTGGGGGCAGACATTATCGTCGCCACCGGTTTTGATGAAGGCGGAACGTTACCCGCAACGGCGCTTGGCACCTTTTCCATCGTGCCGCTGATTGCCGATGCCGTGAAGCACATCCCGGTGATGGCCGCGGGCGGTATTACCGATAATCGCACCGCCAGAGCGGCGCATGCGTTAGGTGCGGAAGGCGTGTTTGCCGGATCGGTCTTTATCAGTACCGAAGAAAGCCGCGTGCCGCAGGGGGTCAAAGAGAAAATTGTTGCCGCCAACGGCCTGGACTTACTCCTTTTTCGCACCGTGCCCCATTACTACCGCGCGCTTCCCGGCAAGCTGGCGGAAAAACTGGCATCGATGGATAAAGCAGGCGCAAGCAACGACGCGCTGGGCAAGGCGATGGGAGGATTACGGGGCCTGCGTCTGGGCATGCTGGAAAATAACACCGATGAAGGCTATATCGCGCTCGGCACGGGGATTGGGAACATCCGCAGCGTGAAAAGCGTGGCCGAGATCGTCAATCTGTTAGCGGTTGAGTAAGCCCTCGGCGTCCTGACGGTTATCAGGACGCCATCTGTTCTCAGGGAATAATCCGCGCGGCTCTCAGCTGCGCAAACAGGCGGAAAAACATCTCATCGGTCGCCTGCATTTGCGTAAAGCCCGCCCTGCGCAGCTTGCTCCCGTCACCGAACATGTCGTAATCCCAGCTAAAGACAAAATCGGCAAACCGCCCGTCGCTTAGCTGCAAAATATCCGCTTCCACCAGCCGCTCTTCGGCAAGCTCGCGCCATACGCCGCGATAGTCGTTAAACAGCTGATGAAATGACAACCTCACCGGCGGCGCAGAGTCCAGTTCAAACCAGCGTACGATGCGCGGCCACAGCTCGCTCCAGCGCCAGATATCGCCATTGTTTACGTTGAAGGCCTGATTCTGTGCCGCAGGTGACGTGGCGGCCCACAGCGTTGTCTCGGCCAGCAGCCCGGCGTCGGTATGGTCAACAATGCTGTGCCAGGTCTGTTCTGAACCGGGAAAACGCAGCGGTAAACCCAGCGCCTTACACAGGGAGGCGTACAGAGCGATGCTCAGCGCAAGGTTCATGGCATTGCCCGGCACCGCACTCCCCACCACGCCCGGCCTGATGGCATTCCAGTGCCAGCCTTTCCCCCGCTGAAACTGGCTGAGCCACGTGAGCTGCGCGGCGTTAAATTCGGCACCCGCTACGCCGGGATCGCTTTCCCGCGCCGGGGTTTTAAACGGCCCCAGATGCGCACCGTAGACTTTGTAGCCCTGCATCAGGCTTACCGTCTGCAGCGGTGCCGCTGTTTCGAGGGTGCTGACCAGGTTACGCAGCATGGTGACGTTCGGCTCAACCATGTCTGCCCAGTTCGCCGCGTTCGCCCAGGCGCTGTAAAAGATGTGGGTGACTCCGTTCAGGGCGTGCAGCGCCCGTGCAGTGTCCTGCGCATCCAGTAAATCGACGTTCACCACGGGGATGCCGTCAGGATGAGACGCGGCATGGCGGCTAAGGCCGATCACCTCCCACTGATGGTGCAGGAGCGTATTGACCAGCTGTCTGCCGACAATGCCGCTGGCGCCCGCGACCAGGGCGACGTTGTGTTGCTGCATCTTATTCATGATGTTTCTCCGGAAAGGGTGACAGACGCAGTGTGATATATTATTTTTTCTGGAGATATCCCATGAAACTGATGGCACTTATAAGCAGAATCATTAAATGAATAACAAGCTCAATGCCATTTCTACCTTTCTGCGCGTCGCTGAAGCGGGCTCGTTTTCAGCGGCCGCCCGTCAGACCGGTATTAAGCAGTCCGCCGTCAGTCAACAGATCGCGGCGCTTGAGGAATCACTGGGTGTGGTACTGCTGCACCGTACGACGCGTAAGATGAAGCTGACCGAACAGGGTGAACGTTACCGGCGTGATATGCAGCTTGTGCTGGACGCCATGGGGGAAGCGGAGAGGCGTTTACATCCTGTCGATCATAGCGTTCAGGGGCGCGTCCATGTCCAGTTACCGAGCGGCCTGGGGCAGATTTTTTTGCCGCATCTGCTGGCGCTGCAGCGTCTGCATCCCGAGCTGCAGCTGATGCTTTCCCTGGATGACCGCCTTGCCGATCTGGTGACGGAGGGCGTGGATGTCGCGATACGGCTGAGCAGTGAGCCCCCGCAGGCGCATGCGGCGCGCGTGCTGGGGCGTATTGAAACCAGGCTGTTTGCCGCCCCCGGCTTTCAGGCGGTACGCGCCGTCAGCGAGCTGGCGACGCTGCCACACGTGCGGTTCAGCGGCATTCCGCTGGGTGCTCCCCTGCGCCTGATGTCTGACGAGGAGACGGTCGAGGTCAACGTGAATACTGTTTTCCGTGCCAACACCAGCGACGCGCTGCTGCAGGCGCTTGAGTCCGGCATTGGTATCGGCGGCATGCAGCAGCCGCTCGTGACACGCGCGCTGCAAACCGGCACGCTGGTACCGGTGCTGACCGACTGGCGGTTACCCGATCGCTTCCTCTATGCCGTCTATCCTGACGCCCGCTTTATTCCGCAGCGCGTCAGAAAGGTCGTCAGCGTGATTGAGCATTTACTGCCTGAAATAATAAAGAAAAACTGATTGTTTCCGCCGTAAATGACGTGCATTTTTTAATCGCAAAGAATAGAGTGTTTTTACCGTATTCCCTCTTTCTGGAGCACGTATGCCGGATTACCGTTTTTTCCAAAAAGGCCCGAACCTCATTGCGATTGAGAGCGCAAACACCGATGCGGCCGCTCAGCTCATCGCTCAGGGGTTTGAAAAACAGTTTGAGGAGATCGGCGCTGCGGATGAAAAAGAGGCACTTACCCGCCTTGCGGATATCCGTAAAAATAATGAGATCGATCGCCATAACTTCCTGTCCGGAGCGGGCGAAATGCCGCTGATCGGCGTGCTGGCGGCTGCGGCAACCTGGTTGATGCAAAAGAAATAACGCAACCATCCTCTACCTCGCCACCGGCAAATCGGCGTACCGCGTCGTATAGGCCGGTGACAACATCTCACGCTTCATCGCCCACGGTTTCTCAATCCCCTGCCCGGCGAACCATATCTTCCCTTTGCCGGAGTGATTTACGCTGTCGATCATCTCCATCAGCGCCGCGCTGTTGGCGCGCAGACGATTATCGTCAAACAAATTAAGCTGGGCGACGCCGCTGCTGAAAAAGTCCGCCAGCATGACCCCGGCCTTCATATAGCGATACCCGTCGAGCCATATCCGCCCCAGCCCCTCCGTGGCGGCGCGGATGATATCGCGCGAGTCATTGGTGGGCGTCATCAGGGTGACAGAAGCCTGATTGCCGTAATAAATTTCGTTGTCAGCGTGCGGGCTGGTGCGCACAAACACGCTGATAAAACGACAGTATTGATGCTCGCCGCGCAGTTTCTCTGCGGCGCGCTCCGCGTAGGCGCAAATCGCCTGATGCATCTCTTCGTATTGGGTAATGCGGTGTCCAAACGAACGGCTACAGATGATTTGCTGCTTCGTGGGGGTGTACTCTTCCAGGTCAAGGCAGGGCTCGCCGCGAAGCTCGCGCGCAGTGCGTTCCAGTACCACGTTGAAATGTTTGCGAATGACCCACGAGGAGGCCTCCGCCAGCTCCAGCGCCGTGGTAATCCCCATTGCGTTCAGTTTTTTCGTGATGCGCCGCCCTACCCCCCACACCTCCTCTACCGGCACCTTTGCCAGCAGTTTACGCTGCCGCTCCCGGCCTGAGAGATCGACCACGCCGCCGGTGCCAGCCCATCGCTTCGCCGCATAGTTGGCCAGCTTCGCCAGCGTTTTTGTCGGGGCAATACCGACGCCAACGGTTAAGCCCGTATTTTTATAGACCTGCGTGCGCATCTGGTGTCCGAACGCTTCCAGTGCAAGGCAGTTACCGATCCCTGAAACGTTCACGAACGCCTCGTCGATCGAGTAAATTTCTATGGCCGGAGCGAGATCCGTCAGCGTCTGCATCACCCGACTGCTGAGATCGGCATACAACGCATAGTTCGAACTAAAGACGTAAACCCGCGACGGATAGCCCTTCTCTTTGAATTTAAAATAGGGCTCCCCCATTTTTATGCCGAACTGCTTTGCCTCCGGCGACAGTGAAATAATGCAGCCGTCGTTATTGGACACCACCACGATGGGCTTCCCCTGCAGATCGGGGCGAAATACCTTCTCGCAGGAGGCATAGAAGCTATTCACATCAACCAGCGCGAACATGTTTATGCGTTTTAAGCGTGTGGGTGACGACGCCGAAGATCTGCAGCTCCTCTTCGGACTGAAAGGTAATCGGCTGATAGCGGGCATTATGCGGCAGAAGTCTCAGAACCGGGCGGGTCTGTAGCTCTTTCACCGTAAACTCACCGGCGACCGACGCCACGACGATGTCCCCATGTTCGGCATTTAACGAACGATCGACCACCAGCAGATCGCCGTCACCGATCCCCGCGCCAATCATGGAGTCTCCACTCACCTTGATAAAATAGGTCGCACTGGGGTGTCTCACTGCCAGCCGGTTAAGATCGAGACGATCTTCCACATAGTCCTGCGCCGGACTGGGGAAGCCACAGGCTACACGCTCTGCAAACAACGGTAATTCAATAGATTGGTTTGGATGATAAGAAAAGAGAGTGTCCATAATGCCTTTCTCGCCAGGTACTGTATATAAATACAGTATTACGGATTATGGCCAGGGATCAAGGTCATTTCCGGAGGCGAACCCAAACGCGTTGAAGTGTCAGAAGATTTAAAACGCGCAAAGCCCGGAAGCGCCCTTCCGGCTTTGCGCCTGTGACGATCAGTCCATCAGCGTATTCAATGTTTCCAGTGCGTCAGGCGGCAGCTGCAGTTCCCCCGCCGCGAGGTTTTGCCGCAGATGCGCCACGGAAGAGGTGCCCGGGATCAGCAGGATATTTGGGGAACGCTGCAGCAGCCATGCCAGCGCAACCTGCATTGGCGTTGCGCCCAGCGAGTCGGCGACAGCCTGCAGCCCGGAAGATTGCAGTGGCGTAAAGCCGCCCAGCGGGAAGAACGGTACATACGCAATCCCCTGCTGCGCCAGCAGATCCACCAGCGCGTCGTCACCCCGGTTCACAATGTTGTACATGTTCTGCACGCACACCACCGGCACCAGCTTCCGGGCTTCCGCGACCTGGGTGGCCGTGACGTTGCTCAGGCCAATATGACGCACCAGCCCCTGCTGCTGTAATTCGGCCAGGGTGGAAAGCGGTTCAGCAATCGATCCTTCCGCCGGCCCGTGTGCGCTAAACATGATCCGCAGATTCACCACGTCCAGCACGTCCAGCTGCAGATTACGCAGGTTGTCATGCACCGCCTGCGTCAGTTCCTGCGCGGAAAAGGCCGGCAGCCAGGCGCCTTTGTCATCGCGACGGGCGCCGATCTTGGTGACAAGCGTCAGATCGTCCCGGTACGGGTGAAGCGCCTCGCGGATCAGCTGGTTAGTGACATGAGGGCCGTAAAAATCACTGGTATCAATGTGGTTCACCCCCGCCGCCACCGCTTCGCGCAGCACGTCCAGCGCGGCCTGCTTATCCTTCGGCGGCCCAAAGACGCCAGGCCCGGCCAGCTGCATCGCACCGTAGCCCAGCCGTTTCACCGTCCGCGTCCCGAGCGCGTACGTCCCGCTTTTATCAATGCTGCTCATGTTGACCTTCCTCATAAAAATGATCCGGATTTACAACAGGTTCCCTCAGGGAGCCCTTAGTTAAGCGCGAGTTAAATTAAAGTTTAAATTCTATACGACGATAGTATTGGTGTACCTCTGCATCCTTTCTAACGGACGACCGCTATGCTGAAAAATCTGCACGTGATTACCGGTATTATCTTTGCCCTCACCATATTCTGTCTGCTGCAAGTTGTCACGGGAGGGTTGTTCTACTCTGCCGTCAGTAACGATCGCCATAACTTCCAGAATTCCGGCGTGCTCAATGCCCAGCAGGAAAGCCTGAGCGACAGCGTGAACACGCTGGTGAAAACGCGCGTCACCGTCACCCGCGTGGCGATCCGCTATCTGAAAAACCAGCGTGACCCGGCTTCCCTGGCGGCGATCAATAAGCTGCTTGGCACCGCAGGCGACTCGCTGGCAAAAGCCGAAGCCTATAACAAAGAGTGGCAGAAACTGCCGCAGGTTAAGGGCCAGGAGGCGGCATTGACCGACGAGATGCAGAAATCCTGGAACCAGATGCACGAAGTGATGCGCTTATCGATTGAGTATCTGCGTGCCGACAACTATCAGGCCTATGGGGATCTGGACGCGCAGCAGGCGCAGGACGACATGGAAGCGGTCTATAACCGCTGGCGCGCCGAAAACAACACCCTGCTGAAGGCCGCAACCGAAGAGAACCAGAGCAGCTTCACGCAGATGCAGTGGACCCTGGCGGCAATTCTGCTGGCCGTTATCGCGGTACTGGTGGTCATCTGGCAGGGTTTACAGCACCTGCTGTTAAAACCACTCCACTCCATTATGAACCATATTCGCGCCATTGCAGGGGGCGACCTGACGCAGGATATCGCTATCTCGGGCCGCAATGAGATGGGTCAACTGGCCGCGGGCCTGCATGAGATGCAGCAGTCGCTGGTAACCACCGTCAGCGCCGTGCGCGGAAGCACCGATTCCATCTACACCGGCGCAGGCGAAATTGCCGCAGGAAGCAACGATCTGTCCGCCCGCACCGAGCAGCAGGCCGCCTCGCTCGAAGAGACCGCCGCCAGCATGGAAGAGCTGACCGCGACGGTTAAACAGAACTCCGATAACGCCCGTCAGGCCACGCTGCTGGCGAAAAACGCCTCTGAAACGGCCGCGCGCGGCGGTCACGTCGTGGATAACGTGGTTCGCACCATGAACGAAATCGCCGACAGTTCGCAGCAAATTGCGCATATTACCAGCGTGATTGACAGCATTGCGTTCCAGACCAACATTCTGGCGCTTAACGCTGCGGTGGAAGCGGCACGCGCCGGGGAACAGGGGCGTGGCTTTGCGGTTGTCGCGGGCGAGGTCCGTACGCTGGCGAGCCGCAGCGCGCAGGCAGCGAAAGAGATCAAAGGACTTATCGAGAACTCCGTCAGCCGCGTGAATACCGGCTCTGAGCAGGTGAGCGAGGCGGGCACCACCATGAAGGAAATTGTCGCTGCCGTCACCCGCGTGACCGATATCATGGGTGAGATTTCCTCTGCCTCTGACGAGCAGAGCCGCGGTATTGAGCAGGTGAGCCTGGCCGTTTCGCAGATGGACAGCGTGACGCAGCAAAACGCCGCGCTGGTGCAGGAGTCCGCCACGGCGGCTGCGGCACTGGAAGATCAGTCCGAGCAGCTGCGCCAGGCGGTAGCGGCGTTTCGTCTGAACGGCAAAGAAAAAGCGGTCGCTCCACGCCCGGCCAATCTGAAAACGCCACAGCTGCTGCGCCCGGCAACGACAACCCCCTCCACCGACAGCAACTGGGAAACGTTCTGAGTCTCAGGCGGGCGAGAATATCGCCCGCTAGCGGCTGCGCTTGGCGTGCCGCTCCCAGTTTTCCTGTTTTGCTTCATCGGATTTTCGCAGCGAGACATAGCATGCCCCGCTGCCGCCGTGATGCGGCAGCGCCACGCAGAAGGCCTGCACTTCCTCGAACTCGGTCAACCAGCGCGCCAGGTAGCTGCGCACCACATTCGGATGCGAGTTCTGCTCCCGCCCTTTCCCGTGAATAATAATCAGGTTACGTAACCCGTCACGTCTGGCCTGGCAGATAAAAGAAAACAGCATCTGACGGCAGCGTTCGGCAGGCTGACGCAGGAGGTTTAAGCTGGCCTGGCGGGCATATTTACCCGAGCGCAGCTTATCGATAACGCCCTGCTGCACCCCTTCGCGCTGGAACGCCAGCGGTTCTTCCAGGGGAAGAAGGTCAAGAAAATCGAGCGTCAGGAAGTTATCCAGCTGTTCATTATCCACCTCCTCGCGCACCCGGGTATTGCGGCTGGGCTGCCAGTGAATATCCGGGCCACGCTTCAGCGGCTGGACATCTTCCATGGCGTCAAGAAAAAAGGATTTGTCGTCAGGGTTCATGGATATCCTCCGGCTACAGCTGAGGACGGTACTATACCTGCGCCCGAGACAGGCCTCAATCACCGTTACAGGCCGTCGTGCGCAACAAATATTAACCTGATGAATATATATAGTATTTATAAAATAAACTTAAATATGACTTAACTAAAATTTCAGCAAAGATGAAATAAGTGATTTGTGTTAAATTTTCGTAAAATCAAACACTCAATATCCTTTCATTTTGCGGGAAAGGTGTTATACCTAAATATACCTGCTTCATGGATATAATACTCAGGATTGGCGAAAGGACGCACTGCTGTGTGTACTGGAGGGTCTGTCAGATGTCGGACAGACCCTGTTTTTTATGGTCGGCTTTTCACGCCACGACTATTTTCCTCGCTTCCCTTCTGAACTGTGTAATTAATGATTCGGCAAGGGGCGTCTGACGTGAATCACGGCGCTGAATTAAATAATATGCTGCTTTTGGAAGCGACTCGACAACCGGCAGCATGACCAGGCGGTGCGCCAGCAGGGGGTCACACCCTAGCTCCTGCGGCAATATGCTTAGAAAATCACTTTGCGCAACCAGGCTAATACAGGAGGAAAAGGTTTCACAGACCACACCAATTCGCGGTATTTGCGAGCGATCGCTAAATACCTCTTCTAATTGCTTGTAATAGCTTCCCCGCGGCGTCGGCATTGTCCAGTTATAATGCAGAAGTTCATTAATCGACGTTGCTCCCGTCGCCGGATGCCCTTCCCGACAAAATACCGCAAACGGTTTTTCGAAGAGTTTTTCAAACGTAAATTCCTGGTCGTAAGGCCCCTGATAATAGGTATTGATGGTGAAATCCAGTTCGCCCTGGCGTAATTCATTGATCATCGATACCAGCTGCCCTTCCATAATCCGCACCTTGACCTGCGGATGCTGCGCGTGAAAGCGGGTAATGACGGCGGGCATCAGGCTGCGTGAAACGCTGGCCCCCATCCCGATGTTGATCTGCCCGGCCAGCTCCCCCTGCCGCTGACGAATGTCATCCTGCGCCGCGCGCAGCTCTTCCAGGATCAACCTGGCGCGCTGGTAAAAACCCTCACCGCATTCGGTCAACGCGACGCCCTTACTCCTGCGCACGAAAAGCTGCGCCGCCATGCCCTCCTCCAGCTCTTTGATGGATTTGGTCAGCGCCGGCTGGGAAAGATTCAGCGTTCTGCTGGCACCGCGAATGCTGCCCTGACGCGCGACTTCAACAAACGCCCGGATTTGATGAAATTTAATCTGGAATGTCATAGCCCGACCGATAACCGTTGTTTATCAGAGTAAAGAAACTGTCATCTACTTTAATGGAAAGGGATGTGCGAGGGTAATTCCTGAACGGTTAAAACTGTGAAAAATCGGTTAGTGATAAGTAAAAACTATCACATCGTGAAGCAGTTCACATATTTTAATGATGACAGGAACAGATATGGACACACTGGCACAGTACATCCAGACGTTAACCCCGCAGCTGAGCGCGTGGCGTCGTGATTTTCACCATTTCGCGGAATCCGGCTGGGTAGAGTTTCGTACCGCCGCGAAAGTCGCGGAAATCCTGGACTCGCTGGGTTACGAACTGGCGATGGGTCGCGACGTGGTCGATGCCGAAAGCCGGATGGGGCTGCCCGATACCGCTACCCTGGCGCATGAGTTTGCCCGCGCGCGGGCGCAGGGCGCGCCTGAGAAATGGCTGGCGCCGTTTGAAGGCGGCTTTACCGGCATTGTGGCGACCCTCAATACCGGCCGCCCTGGCCCAACCCTGGCGTTTCGCGTCGACATGGACGCCCTTGATTTAAGCGAAGCGCTCGACGACAGCCATCGTCCGTTCCGCGACGGGTTTGCCTCCTGCAACGCGGGAATGATGCACGCCTGCGCGCACGACGGCCACACCACCATTGGTCTGGGGCTGGCGCAGGTGCTTAAGCAGAATGAAGCCCGGCTGAACGGCACCATCAAGCTGATCTTCCAGCCCGCCGAAGAAGGTACGCGCGGCGCGCGCGCCATGGTTGCCGCCGGGGCGCTGGACGACGTGGACTATTTCACGGCTATCCATATTGGTACTGGCGTGCCTGCCGGAACGGTGATCTGCGGCAGCGATAACTTTATGGCCACCACCAAGTTCGACGTGAGCTTCACCGGCGTGGCCGCACACGCGGGCGGTAAGCCGGAGGACGGTCGTAACGCCCTGCTCGCCGCCGCGCAGGCCGCCCTCGCCCTGCACAGCATCGCCCCGCACAGCGAAGGTGCCTCCCGGGTAAACGTCGGCGTGATGCAGGCGGGCAGCGGACGCAACGTGGTGCCCGCGAATGCGCTGATTAAGGTTGAAACCCGCGGTGAAAGCGAAGCGATTAATCAGTATGTCTTTGAACGCGCGCAGGCGGTGATTACCGGCGCGGCGGCGCTCTACGGCGTGAGCGCCGAGGTGCGCCTGATGGGGGCAGCCACCTCCAGCGCACCGACGCCGGCCTGGGTGGATTATCTGCGCGAGCAGGCGAGTCAGGTTTCCGGGGTTGTTCACGCCATCAATAAGGTGAAGGCGCCAGCAGGCTCCGAAGACGCCACGCTGATGATGGCCCGCGTGCAGCAGAACGGCGGTATGGCGTCCTATATGGTGTTTGGCACGGAGTTGAGCGCCGGACATCACAACGAAAAATTCGACTTCGATGAGCAGGTCATGCCTGTCGCCATCGAAACGCTGGCGCGAACTGCGCTCAATTTCCCGTGGACGCGAGGTGTGTAATGCAGGAGAACTACGCTTTTATTGCCGATGCGATCGACACGCGATGTCGGACGTTAACCGATATTGCCGACGCGATTTGGGATCGTCCCGAGACCCGCTTTGAAGAGTTCTGGTCCGCCGAACGGCTGGCCAGCGAGCTGGAAGCAGAAGGCTTCACGCTGATCCGCGAGGCAGGCGGCATCCCCAACGCGTTTATCGCCAGCTTCGGCAGCGGGAAACCGGTTATCGCCCTGCTGGGCGAGTACGACGCGCTGGCCGGGTTAAGCCAGCAGGCACACTGCGCGACCGCGCAGACTGCCACGCCGGGAGCCAACGGCCATGGCTGCGGGCATAACCTCTTAGGCACCGCGGCGCTTGCGGGCGCAGTGGCGGTGAAAAGCTGGCTGGAGCAGCACGGCGGCAGCGGAACGGTGCGTTTTTACGGCTGTCCCGGCGAAGAAGGCGGCTCCGGGAAAACCTTTATGGTGCGCGAAGGGCTGTTTGATGACGTCGATGCCGCCGTCACCTGGCACCCGGAAGCCTTTGCCGGGATGTTTAACGTCAGCACGCTGGCGAATATTCAGGCCGCCTGGCGTTTTCACGGCGTGGCGGCACATGCGGCCAACTCCCCTCATCTGGGACGCAGCGCGCTGGACGCCGTGACGCTGATGACCACCGGCACCAACTTCCTTAACGAACACATTATCGAGAAAGCACGCGTCCATTACGCCATTACCGATACCGGCGGGATTTCGCCCAACGTGGTGCAGGCGCAGGCCGAGGTGCTATACCTGATCCGCGCCCCGGAGATGGCGGATGCGCAGCAGATCTACGAGCGCATCGAGAAAATCGCCCAGGGCGCGGCGCTGATGACCGAAACCACCGTCGAATGCCGCTTTGATAAAGCCTGCTCCAGCTATCTGCCGAACCGCACGCTTGAGGCGGCGATGTATCGCGCCCTGCAGCACTACGGCACGCCGGAGTGGACCGACGAGGAGCGCGAGTTTGCCCGCAAGATCCGCGCCACGCTGACGCCGAACGATCTGCAAAACAGCCTGAAAAATATTGCCGCCACGGGTGGCGAAGCGGGTAAAGCCTTTGCCCGTCGTCATCAGGCGACGCTGCTGGTGGATGAAGTCGCGCCCTACGCTATTACCGACAACGTGCTGGCGGGCTCAACGGACGTGGGCGACGTCAGCTGGAAAATGCCGGTCGCCCAGTGCTTCAGCCCCTGCTTTACCGTCGGCACGCCGCTGCACACCTGGCAGCTGGTGTCCCAGGGGCGTACTTCCATTGCTCACAAAGGCATGCTGCTGGCCGGAAAAGTGATGGGTGCGACCGCGCTCAATCTGCTGCTGGACGCAGCGCTGCTGAACAAATGCCGTGAAGAGTTCGAACAACAATTACAAGAAAAACCGTACGCGTGTCCGATCCCACAGGGCGTGACACCGTCACCTTTAAAATAAAAAAACACAACAACACAACACTCCCGAGGAACGCCCATGAGTATGTCATCCATACCTTCGCATTCCCCATCCGGTAAGCTCTATGGCTGGGTTGAAAGGATCGGCAATAAAGTGCCGCACCCTTTCCTGCTGTTTATCTATCTGATCGTGATTTTGATGGTCGCCACCGCCGTGCTCTCCGCCTTTGACGTGAGCGTGCGCAGCCCGGCTGACGGCAGCCTGGTGGCGGTGAAAAACCTGCTCAGCGTTGACGGACTGCACTGGTTTTTACCTAACGTCATCAAAAACTTCAGCGGTTTCGCCCCGCTGGGCGCCATTCTGGCGCTTGTGCTGGGTGCCGGGCTGGCAGAACGCGTTGGCCTGCTGCCCGCATTAATGGTGAAGATGGCTTCCCACGTCAGCGCGCGGTACGCGAGCTACATGGTGCTGTTTATCGCCTTCTTCAGCCATATCTCCTCCGACGCCGCGCTGGTGATCATGCCGCCGATGGGAGCGCTGATTTTCCTCGCCGTCGGTCGTCATCCCGTGGCGGGCCTGCTGTCGGCGATTGCGGGGGTGGGCTGCGGATTCACCGCTAACCTGCTTATCGTCACCACCGACGTGTTGCTCTCGGGCATCAGCACGGAGGCGGCAAAGACCATTGATGCGGCTATGCACGTCAGCGTGATCGACAACTGGTACTTTATGGCAAGCTCGGTCATTGTCCTGACGATTGTCGGCGGGCTGATTACCGATAAGATCGTCGAGCCGCGCCTGGGCAAATGGGAAGGCCGTAGCGATGAAAAGCTGGAGACCCTGAGCAAAGAGCAGCGCTTCGGCCTGCGCGTGGCTGGCGTGGTCTCGCTGGCCTTTATCGCGCTGGTGGCGCTGATGGTGGTCCCGGAAAACGGCATATTGCGCGATCCGGTTAAACATACGGTCCTGCCGTCACCGTTTATTCAGGGCATTGTGCCGCTGATTATCCTCTTCTTCTTTGTCGTTTCGCTCGCCTACGGTATCGCTACCGGCAAAATCCGCCGTCAGGGCGATTTGCCGCAGCTGATGATCGAGCCGATGAAGGAGATGGCGGGCTTTATCGTGATGGTGTTCCCGCTGGCGCAGTTTGTGGCGATGTTTAACTGGAGCAACATGGGCAAGTTTATGGCCGTGGGCCTGACCGACGCGCTGGAGGCTGCCGGATTAAGCGGCGTACCGGCGTTTGTCGGCCTGGCGCTGCTGTCATCCCTGCTGTGCATGTTTATCGCCAGCGGCTCCGCCATCTGGTCGATTCTGGCCCCGATCTTCGTACCGATGTTTATGATGCTGGGGTTCCACCCGGCTTTCGCGCAGATCCTGTTCCGCATCGCGGACTCTTCGGTTATTCCGCTGGCGCCGGTTTCGCCGTTTGTTCCGTTGTTTTTAGGCTTCCTGCAGCGCTATAAACCCGAGGCCAAACTGGGTACCTACTATTCGCTGGTTTTACCCTACCCGCTTATCTTTTTAGGGGTATGGCTGGTGATGCTGGTGGCATGGTATCTTGTCGGCCTGCCGATTGGACCGGGGATTTACCCGAGGCTGAACTAAAGGAATGAGGATGCTGAGATTACTCGAAGACAAGATTGCGACGCCGCTCGGCCCGCTGTGGGTGATCGCGGACGAGCAGTTCTGCCTGCGCGCCGTCGAATGGGAAGAGCACAGCGACCGCATGGAAGAACTGCTTGCGATTCACTACCGCTCACAGGGATATGAACGTATCCGCGCCACCAATCCGGGCGGGCTGAGCGACAAGCTTGCAGCGTACTTCGAAGGCGATCTCAGCATCATCGATACTCTGCCGACCGCCACGGCAGGCACTCCTTTTCAGCGCGAAGTGTGGCAGGCGCTACGTTCGATTCCATGCGGGCAGGTCATGCATTACGGCCAGCTTGCGGAGCAGCTAGGCCGCGCAGGGGCCGCACGCGCAGTAGGCGCCGCGAACGGCTCTAATCCGGTCAGCATCGTGGTGCCCTGCCATCGCGTTATTGGCCGCAACGGTACCCTGACCGGCTATGCCGGTGGCGTGCAGCGAAAAGAGTGGTTACTGCGTCACGAAGGGTATCTTTTGCTCTAGTTCCCAGGCTTTTTGTGCTTAATTTTCTACCGGTTAGGCTAAAAATCCATAATCAAGCTGTGGAATTTCAAGAAGATGGCGACGCATTGTCGTCTCTTGTCCTTATTGAGGGTTTGTCAGGCTTACGTACTTACCAAAAAGATGTTAAAATTGACCAATATCAATTAAGGCTTGAGCAAACCTATGATCCCGGAAAAGCGAATTATACGACGCATTCAGTCTGGCGGTTGTGCTATCCATTGCCAGGATTGCAGCATCAGCCAGCTCTGTATCCCGTTTACCCTGAATGAGCATGAACTCGATCAGCTTGATAATATCATCGAGCGCAAAAAGCCTATTCAGAAAGGGCAGACGCTGTTTAAAGCGGGAGACGAACTGAAATCGCTCTATGCTATCCGTTCTGGCACCATCAAGAGCTACACCATCACCGAGCAGGGTGATGAGCAGATCACCGGCTTCCATCTGGCGGGCGACCTGGTGGGCTTTGATGCCATCGGCACGGGCCATCACCCGAGCTTTGCTCAGGCACTCGAAACCTCGATGGTTTGCGAAATCCCGTTTGAAACCCTGGACGATCTCTCCGGTAAGATGCCTAACCTGCGTCAGCAGATGATGCGTCTGATGAGCGGTGAGATCAAAGGCGATCAGGACATGATCCTGCTGCTTTCCAAAAAGAATGCAGAAGAGCGCCTGGCCGCGTTTATCTACAACCTCTCCCGCCGCTTCGCCGAGCGTGGCTTCTCGCCGCGTGAATTCCGTCTGACGATGACGCGTGGCGATATCGGTAACTACCTGGGTCTGACCGTGGAAACCATCAGCCGTCTGCTGGGTCGTTTCCAGAAGAGCGGGATGCTGGCCGTTAAAGGTAAATACATCACTATCGAAAACGGTGAAGCGCTGGCCGTTCTTGCCGGGCACGCCCGCAACGTGGCATAACTTTCCACCTGTTGATGACCAGACTGATAAATTCTTGTGATTTATTGGTCTGGTATAATCACTTTCGTTTCAAGATATTTTCACCGTAGTACGTCCCCACACAGCGCCCGAAAGGTTCTCGTTGAGGTTATGAATTGAGAGAAAGTTTGTTTTTCGTTTCAGTCGTGATCGCCTCAGTGACCTTTATCTTCATCTGGATCATGCTTGTCGGCCCAATGAAGGGGGAGGAAAAAACCTACGTTCAGGACTCCACGACCTTTGCGATAGCGGTGATGGTGCTGCTGTTTATTGCGTTTATCGCGGTGACGACCACAGTGCTTTTCCTCTGATAAATTTTCATGAATTATTGATCTGGCAAAACCTCCCCTCTGTTTCATTCAGGATATATAGGTTACTCTTTTAATTACAGACTGTGGTGACAGTAGTAAGGAGACCTGTATGGCCAAGTATCAAAACATGCTGGTAGCTATCGATCCGAATCAGGACGATCAGCCGGCATTACGACGTGCTGTGTATTTACATCAACGGATTGGTGGCAAAATCAAAGCGTTTTTGCCGATCTATGACTTCTCGTATGAGATGACCACCCTTCTGTCGCCTGACGAGCGCACCGCTATGCGTCAGGGCGTCATCAGCCAGCGTACCGCGTGGATCCGTGAACAGGCGAAGTATTACCTGGAAGCGGGTGTGCCCATTGATATTAAAGTGGTCTGGCATAACCGACCTTTCGAAGCCATCATCCAGGAGATTGTCGCCGGTGGGCACGACCTGCTGCTGAAGATGGCGCACCAGCACGACAAGCTGGAATCCGTGATCTTCACCCCGACCGACTGGCACTTGCTGCGTAAATGCCCTTGCCCGGTCTGGATGGTGAAAGACCAGCCGTGGCCTGAAGGCGGAAAAGCCGTTGTGGCGGTAAACCTCGCGAGCGAAGAGGATTACCACAATTCGCTGAACGAGAAGCTGGTGAAGGAGACCCTCCAGCTTGCCGATCAGGTGAATCATACCGAAGTGCATCTGGTGGGCGCCTATCCGGTCACCCCGATTAACATTGCCATTGAGCTGCCTGAATTTGACCCGAGCGTGTACAACGACGCGATCCGCGGTCAGCACCTGCTGGCCATGAAAGCGCTGCGCCAGAAATTCAGCATTGATGAGAAAATGACCCACGTGGAAAAAGGACTGCCTGAAGAGGTGATCCCGGACCTGGCGGAACACCTGCAGGCGGGGATTGTGGTGCTGGGCACCATTGGCCGGACCGGTATTTCTGCCGCCTTCCTCGGCAATACCGCCGAACAGGTAATCGACCATCTGCGCTGCGACCTGCTGGTCATTAAGCCGGATGAGTACCAGACGCCGGTTGAGCTGGACGATCCGGAAGACGATTAACCAGCAAGATGAAAAAAAACCGTCGGGGAACCGGCGGTTTTTTTTTGCCGGGTGGCGGCTTCGCCTTACCCGGCCTACGGGTTTGGTAGGCCCGGTAAGCTTGCACCACCGGGCTTTACCCTGTCAGAGTGATTTCAGAATCGCATCCACGCTGGCTTTGGCATCGCCAAACAGCATGTGGGTGTTCTCTTTGAAGAACAGCGGGTTCTGAACCCCGGCATAGCCGGTATTCATGGAGCGTTTAAACACAATCACGTTCTGCGCCTTCCACACTTCCAGAACCGGCATACCGGCGATTGGGCTACCAGGATCGTCCTGTGCAGCAGGGTTAACGGTATCGTTGGCGCCAATGACCAGCACGGTGTCGGTGTCGGCGAAATCATCGTTGATCTCGTCCATTTCCAGCACGATGTCGTAAGGCACTTTCGCTTCCGCCAGCAGCACGTTCATATGGCCAGGCAAACGCCCTGCCACCGGGTGAATACCAAAGCGAACCTTAATACCCCGCGCGCGCAGCTTCTCGGTGATTTCCGCAACCGGATACTGCGCCTGCGCCACCGCCATGCCGTAGCCCGGAGTGATGATCACGGAATGCGAGTTTTTCAGCATGTCTGCAGTATCTTCCGCAGAAATTTCACGGTGTTCCCCCACTTCTTCATCCGCACTGGAAGAAGACCCATCGGTCCCGAAACCACCGGCGATAACGCTGATGAACGAACGGTTCATCGCCTTACACATGATGTAAGACAGGATCGCACCGGAAGAACCCACCAGCGCACCGGTGACGATCAGCAGGTCGTTGCTCAGCATAAAGCCTGCCGCCGCTGCCGCCCAACCGGAGTAGGAGTTCAGCATCGAGACAACCACCGGCATATCCGCACCGCCGATGGACGCCACCAGGTGCCAGCCGAACGCCAGCGCGATGATGGTCATCACCAGCAACGCCAGCACCTGCAGACCGACGCTTTCGGTACGCACGAAGACCACCAGCAGTACAAACGACACGACCAGCGCCGCCAGGTTCAGCTTATGACGGTTTGGCAGCATCAGCGGTTTAGAGGAGATCTTCCCGCGCAGTTTGCCGAACGCGACAATAGAACCGGTGAAGGTCACCGCACCGATGAAGATACCGAGGAACACTTCCGTCAGGTGGATGTTCACCAGAATCGGTTCCAGGCCCGGTTCGTGATACAGGTAGCTGTTGAAGCCCACCAGCACCGCCGCCAGACCCACGAAGCTGTGCAGAATAGCGACCAGCTCCGGCATCTCGGTCATTTCAACGCGTTTCGCGAGGCGAATACCAATCGCGCCGCCGATGATCATCGCTACCAGGATCCACGCCACGTTGCCGGTATCCGGCCCGAAGATGGTGGCAATCAGCGCAATCGCCATCCCGGCGATACCAAAGTTATTCCCCTGCTGAGACGTTTCGTGTTTGGAAAGCCCCGCCAGACTGAAAATAAACAGGATTGCAGCAACAATGTATGCGGCTGTCACTAATCCTCCAGACATATGCTACCCCTTAGCCTTTACGAAACATTTTCAGCATGCGCTGAGTCACGGTGAAACCACCGAAAATATTGATACTGGCGATCAGCACCGCGATAAAGCTCAGGAAGCTGATCCAGCCGCCGTGACCAATCTGCAGTAACGCCCCCACTACGATGATCCCGGAGATGGCGTTGGTTACCGACATCAGCGGCGTGTGCAGCGCATGGGAGACGTTCCACACCACGTAGTAGCCTACGACGCAGGAGAGCGCGAAGACGGTAAAGTGGCCGAGGAACTCTTTCGGCGCGACGTCAGCCAGCCAGCCGAACAGAATAATCACCAGCGCCATGATCGCGTATTTACGCCACGGAGAAGCCGGTTTGGCGGGCTCTTTAGGCGCGGGCGCCGCTTTCGCTGCCGCCTGAGGCTGAGCAGAAACCTGAATAGGCGGCGCAGGCCAGGTAATTTCACCTTCACGGACCACGGTGACGCCGCGCACCACCACATCGTCAAAATCGACGGTGATGTTGCCGTCTTTCTCTTTGCAAAGCAGCTTCAGCAGGTTGACGAGGTTCGTGCCGTACAGCTGAGAAGACTGCGTTGGCAGACGGCCCGGCAGATCGGTATAGCCGATCACCTTCACGCCGTTCGCGGTCGTGGTCACCTGATTCGGTACGGTATATTCACAGTTACCGCCGTTTTGGGCGGCCAGGTCGACAATCACGCTGCCCGATTTCATGGAGTCAACCATCTCACGGGTAATCAGCTTCGGTGCCGGTTTACCGGGGATAAGCGCGGTGGTGACAATAATGTCGACATCTTTCGCCTGGGCAGCGAAGAGTTCCATTTCGGCTTTGATAAAGGCTTCGGACATCACCTTCGCGTAACCGTCGCCGCTGCCTGCCTCTTCCTTAAAGTCCAGCTCAAGGAATTCGGCCCCCATACTCTGAACCTGTTCCTTTACTTCAGGACGGGTGTCAAAGGCGCGTACGATAGCGCCCAGGCTGTTTGCCGCACCGATGGCGGCAAGGCCCGCTACGCCCGCACCAATCACCATCACTTTCGCCGGAGGGACTTTACCCGCGGCGGTGATTTGACCTGTAAAGAAGCGACCAAATTCGTGGGCCGCTTCAACAATGGCGCGGTAGCCGGCAATGTTTGCCATGGAGCTTAAGGCATCCAGCGACTGCGCGCGCGAAATGCGCGGCACGGAGTCCATCGCCATCACGGTCACGCCACGGGCCGCCAGCTTCTCCATCAGCTCCGGGTTTTGCGCAGGCCAGATGAAGCTCACCAGGGTCGTCCCCGGATTCAGCAGCGCAATTTCACTCTCTTCCGGTGCGTTGACCTTCAGAATTACCGGCGACTGCCAGACGTCAGCACCGTCGACCACTTCTGCGCCAGCCTGGATAAAGGCCTCGTCATCGAAACTCGCCAGTTTGCCTGCGCCGCTTTCGACCGCGACCGTAAAACCCAGTTTAAGCAGTTGCTCCACCGTTTTCGGTGTTGCCGCTACGCGGGTTTCATTGGCTAACCGTTCTTTTGGTACCCCAATACGCATAGTTTTCCCTTCCATCGGTTTTTGATGATGGTTTATCGATAAATGCCCGCGGTTTGTATCAATTTTCGCCATCGCGCGAGCGATGAGATATGATTAACCCCGGAAAATAAAACAGTAACAAACTGTCTATAACCTACTGAAAATAGCGCCCGTGATCTACCGCCAGAAAACACTATTTCTTACTTTATCTGTGAAAAATAAGCGATCGGCGTCACTGACAGTGATATTTACCTTAAATTCATCGCCAGAACCGATAAATCGCGCAAACGAAGCGGTAAAAACATGATATAGCGCCATAAGAGAACAACTTGTTAACATTAAATTAACTTGTAAAAGTCATATGCTTTATCAGTTTTACTTGTCAAACGCGTGTTTTTTCAACATATCACTAAATGTTATCGAATAAGGTGATTCAGTAAGCACGGGCAGTGAAAAATGGCGCAGACAGCGACGGGTTTTAAATGCAATAATCGGGACCGTCTCAAATTAACAACAATACCAGTACATGGTTTGCGCAAGGCGAAGGATCATTTTTATGAAGCTTAAGAACACACTCCTGGCGTCCGCACTTCTTTCCGCGACCGCCCTGTCTGCGAATGCTGCAACAGAGTTAACGCCGGAGCAAGCGGCAGCGTTAAAACCTTTTGACCATACGGTCATTGTGGGTCGTTATAATTCTATTGGCGACGCCGTCGCCGCGGCATCAAAAGCTGCTGATAAAAACGGGGCTGCCTCGTTTTATGTCGTTGACCAGTCCGATTACGGCAACAGCGGTAACCAGCGCGTGACCATTGCGCTGTTCAAAGACAATGCGCCAAAAGCTGACGCACCGAAAAACCGCGTGATCAACGGTGTTGTTGAACTGCCGAAAGATCAGGCGATTGAGCTGGAACCTTACGACACCGTCACCGTTCAGGGCTTCTATCGCAGCCAGCCTGAAGTGAACGATGCCATCACCAAAGCCGCGAAAGAGAAAGGGGCCTACTCGTTCTTCATCGTGCGTCAGGTCGATGCTAACCAGGGTGGCAACCAGCGTATTACCGCGTTCATCTATAAAAAAGATGCGAAAAAACGTGTTCTGCAGAGCCCGGATGCCATCCCGGCGAATTCAGAAGCAGGTCGCGCGGCAATAGCAAAAGGCGGCGAAGAAGCGAAGAAAGTTGAAATTCCAGGCGTAGCAACGACGGCTGCCCCAAGCGCTGAAGTGGGCCGTTTCTTCGAAACGCAGTCCACGAAAGGTGGCCGCTATTCCGTTACGCTGCCGGACGGTACCAAAATTGAAGAGCTGAACAACGCCACTGCAGCGCAGATGGTGCCGTTCGACAGCATCAAGTTTACCGGCAACTACGGCAACATGACGGAAGTTTCTTACCAGGTCGCGAAGCGTGCGGCTAAGAAAGGGGCGAAGTACTACCACATCACCCGCCAGTGGCAGGAACGTGGTAATAACGTGACCATCAGCGCCGATCTGTACAAGTAACAAAATCGTTTAAGAAAGGCGGCGCAATGCCGCCTTTTTTGTTACTTTTTTTGAATTTCTGCCACACGTCATTGCATGCTTTCGTTACACTCCGTAAAATCCCGCGCCTTAGTGTGATCCACCATTTTTATGCGCCTGAGCGAAATAATTATTCTGGATTTTGACCTTTCATAACAGGAAGCCAATGGAAAAGAAACTTGGCCTGAGTGCTCTGACTGCACTCGTTTTAAGCTCAATGCTGGGTGCAGGCGTATTCAGTTTGCCGCAAAATATGGCGGCCGTCGCGAGCCCTTCCGCGCTCATCATTGGCTGGGGCATTACCGGTGTCGGAATACTGCTGCTGGCCTTCGCCATGCTGCTCCTCACCCGCATTCGCCCGGACCTGGACGGCGGCATTTTCACCTATGCACGTGAAGGTTTCGGCGAGCTGATTGGCTTCTGTTCCGCATGGGGATACTGGCTGTGTGCCGTTATCGCCAACGTCTCCTATCTGGTGATCGTCTTCTCGGCGCTCAGTTTCTTTACCGATACGCCAGAGCTGCGTCTCTTTGGCGACGGGAATACCTGGCAGTCTATTGTGGGCGCCTCGGTGCTGCTGTGGTTCGTCCACTGGCTGGTATTACGCGGCGTACAAACGGCCGCCAGCATCAATCTGGTGGCGACGCTGGCGAAACTGGTTCCGCTCGGCCTGTTTATTGTTCTGGCCTTTATTGCGTTCCGTATGGACGTATTCAAGCTCGATTTCAGCGGCGTTGCGCTGGGCGTTCCCGTCTGGGAGCAGGTGAAAAACACGATGCTGATTACCCTGTGGGTGTTCATCGGTGTGGAAGGTGCGGTCGTGGTTTCTGCCCGTGCACGGAATAAACGCGATGTGGGCCGCGCCACGCTGCTGGCCGTACTGGCCGCGCTCGGGGTCTATCTGCTGGTGACGTTGCTGTCGCTGGGCGTGGTGGCGCGTCCTGAGCTGGCGGAAATGCGTAACCCGTCAATGGCAGGCCTGATGGTGAAAATGCTCGGTCCCTGGGGCGATGTGGTGATTGCCGCAGGACTGATCGTCTCCGTCTGCGGCGCTTACCTGAGCTGGACCATCATGGCGGCTGAAGTGCCGTTCCTGGCCGCGACGCACAAGGCGTTTCCACGCCTGTTCGCCCGTCAAAACAAAAACAGCGCGCCGTCGGCGTCACTCTGGCTGACCAACATCAGCGTTCAGGTCTGCCTGGTGCTGATCTGGCTCACAGGTTCAGACTATAACACGCTGCTGACCATCGCCTCGGAGATGATTCTGGTACCCTATTTCTTAGTGGGTGCGTATCTGTTAAAAATTGCCACACGCCCGGCGCATTATGTCGTGGGTGTCGGAGCCTGTATTTACGGCCTGTGGTTGTTGTATGCTTCCGGACCTATGCATCTGCTGCTGTCGGTAGTGCTGTACGCACCGGGTCTGCTGGTGTTTATCTACGCCCGCCGCACGCATCAGCTGGAGCATGCGCTGAAACGCCGTGAGATGGCATTAATTGGACTGCTACTGGTTGCTGCCCTGCCGGCAACCTGGATGTTAATGGGATAGCATCGCCTTTCCCATTGTTGAACTGTAAAGGAGAATACGATGGGAAATGCACCGCTTCGCCCAATACTGATTACCGGTGGAGGCCGCCGTATCGGCCTCGCTCTTGCCCATCACTTTCTCAACCTTCGCCATCCTGTCATTGTCAGCTACCGTACGGAATACCCGTCGATTGAAGGGTTACGCAAAGCCGGAGCGGTCTGCATTCAGGCTGATTTTTCAACCGATGAAGGCATTCTGGCTTTCGCGGAAGAGGTGAAGTCCACCACGACGGGGCTGCGCGCCGTGATCCATAACGCCAGCGCATGGCGTGCCGAAAAACCCGGTACGTCACTCAGCGAAACGCTCTCCGCCATGTTGCAGATCCACGTTAATACCCCTTATCTGCTCAACCACGCCCTGCAGGATCTGCTGCGCGGCCATGGGCATGCTGCGGGCGACATCATTCACTTCACTGATTATGTGGTGGAGCGCGGAAGCGACAAGCACATCGCCTACGCGGCCAGCAAAGCCGCGCTGGATAATATGACGCGCTCGTTTGCCCGCAAGCTTGCGCCCGAGGTGAAGGTGAACGCCATCGCCCCGGCGATGATTTTGTTTAACGAAAACGATGATGCGGAGTATCGCCAGCAGGCGCTGAATAAGTCGCTTATGAAAATCGCTCCTGGCGAGAAAGAGGTCATCGACCTCGTGGATTACCTGCTCACCAGCTGCTATGTCACCGGCAGAACCTTTGCCGTGGACGGCGGCCGCCCGCTGCGCTAGTGAAAACGAATAACAACCAGAATTACGGAACCGGCGTTAATTTTGAAAGATTAATGGAAGGTTAAGGTTCCGCGGTGTATGTTGGCTTTTTTCACGAAAACAGACGCTGTATGAATAAGATTGTTTATGTTGAAGACGAACCCGAAGTCGGGCAGTTGATCGCCGCCTATCTGGGTAAACATGATATGGACGTCATTGTTGAACCTCGCGGCGATCGTGCCGAAGAGGTGGTCGTCCGTGAAAACCCCGATCTGGTGCTGCTGGATATCATGTTGCCAGGCAAAGACGGCATGACGCTCTGCCGTGACCTGCGCGCCAGGTGGGAGGGCCCTATCGTCCTGCTCACCTCGCTGGACAGCGATATGAACCATATCTTGTCGCTGGAGATGGGTGCCAATGACTACATTCTGAAAACCACACCGCCTGCCGTCCTGCTTGCACGTCTGCGCCTCCATTTGCGCCAGCACGCCAGCATCGAACGCGAAGCGCCCGCGGCGTCTCTGACGCCGCACAAAGCGATGCGCTTCGGTACGCTGTCTATTGACCCCATTAACCGCCAGGTGCTGCTCTCTGGCGAGCTTATCGCCCTCTCCACCGCAGATTTTGACCTGCTGTGGGAGCTGGCAACGCACGCCGGGCAAATCATGGACCGCGACGCGCTGCTGAAAAATCTGCGTGGCGTGAGCTATGACGGAATGGACCGCAGCGTTGACGTGGCGATTTCGCGTCTGCGCAAAAAGCTGCAGGATAACGCTACAGAGCCCTACCGCATTAAAACCGTGCGTAATAAGGGTTACCTGTTTGCCCCCCACGCCTGGGAAACCTGATTCCGTTATCCGGTTAGCATAACATGCGCGAAATGAAGGCATTACACAGTGATGTCCTCTCTATCGCGCCTTTATTTATCCGTTTGCGCAACAATTAACTTGCTAAGCACGCGAACTATCCCATAATTAAACCTTCTACTGTCCTTTCTTCAGCTGGCACTGACCCGGCTACAACGCTTTCTCACCGTGAAGCTCTCACGAAACCCCTCCCATAAAATCTTGATATGAGGATTTAAGCCCATGAAATATGTATAGCTACAGTCAGGTTGAAGCCATCAAAACCAATCTTGAATGGATTGTTAATCAGGCAGCGCTTAGCCATGCCTCTCCCTCACGCGCCGATCGGAAAGCGCTCTTTGATCTCCTTGAACTCATCCAGTTTTACGAAATACTTCTGGATTTAATTAATGAATTTGGAACTGTCGTGATTGATACGCACATTGCGGAAGGCCTGGCCGTAACGGAAACACTCATCGCCAAGGTAAAAAGAAGTGCGCACGCGATGTAATGCGCTTCACAGACATGAAAATATCGGCGGGTTTCATGTATATTCTGCACAAAGCGTTTCTTCGGTGAGATCCAATGAAAAAGCTGTTTGTGCAGTTTTATCTTTTGCTGTTTGTCTGCTTCCTGGTCATGACCATGCTGGTCGGGCTGGTCTATAAATTCACCGCCGAACGTGCAGGCAGGCAGTCGCTGGACGACCTGATGAAAAGCTCGCTCTATCTGATGCGCAGCGAGCTAAGAGAGATCCCGCCGCACGACTGGGCGAAAACCCTGAAAGAGCTGGATCTGAATCTCTCGTTCGATTTACGCATCGAGCCCTTAAAAAATTTTGAGCTGGACCCACCCGCCATGCAGCGTCTGCGCGACGGGGACATCGTCGCGCTGGATGAGAAATACACCTTTATCCAGCGTATCCCGCGCAGCCATTACGTGCTGGCCGTCGGCCCGGTTCCCTATCTCTATTATCTGCACCAGATGCGCCTGCTGGACATGGCGCTGATGGCCTTTATCGCCATCTCGCTCGCGTTTCCGGTCTTTATCTGGATGCGCCCGCACTGGCAGGACATGCTGAAGCTGGAATCCGCTGCGCAGCGTTTTGGCGAGGGGCATTTTACCGAGCGCATTCACTTCGACAGCGGTTCCAGCTTTGAACGTCTGGGCGTGGCCTTTAACCAGATGGCCGATAACATCAATGCCCTGATCGCCAGTAAGAAGCAGCTGATCGACGGAATTGCGCACGAGCTGCGCACGCCGCTGGTGCGCCTGCGCTATCGTCTGGAGATGAGCGAAAATCTGACGGAAGCGGAGTCTCAGGCGCTTAACCGCGACATTGGCCAGCTTGAGGCGCTGATTGAGGAACTGCTGACCTACGCGCGCCTCGATCGCCCGCAAAACGAGCTGAACCTCAGTACGCCGGATCTGCCCGCATGGCTGCAAACCCATATTGACGATGTCCAAAGCGTGAACCCGCAGCGTACGCTGTTGACGCGCGTCACGCCGGGTGACTACGGCGCACTCGATATGCGCCTGATGGAACGCGTGCTGGATAACCTGATGAACAACGCCATGCGCTACAGCGAAAGTACGCTACAGATTGGGCTGGATTTGCAGGGCAGTCAGGCAAGCCTGACGGTGGAGGATGACGGGCCGGGGATAGCCCCGGAAGCGCGAGAAACCGTGTTTGAACCGTTTGTCCGCCTCGACCCCAGCCGCGATCGCGCCACTGGCGGATGTGGCCTGGGGCTGGCGATTGTCTACTCTATCGCGCAGGCAATGGGCGGCACGGTGCATTGCGAGGAGAGCGAGCTTGGCGGCGCGCGCTTCTGCTTTAGCTGGCCGGTATATCATAACATCGCCCTTCCCGTTCCTGTCTGACCTAAACCGCACGCTGGCCTGACCCGGCGTGCTGTGCTATATGATAAGTATGTTGTAACTAATGAGAGTGTTTATGGCGACTTACGATCTTCTCGAACGGCTGAACAGCACGTTTCGGGAAATAGAACACGAGCTACTGACCCTGACCGAACGTTTGCAGACCTGCCGTCTGCTGGCCGCACGCGTCTTTACCCTGCCCGAGGTAGCTAAAGGGGCAGAACACGACCCGCTGGACACCATCGAGGTTGAACAGCACATCGGCAGCGCCGCTCTTGAGCTGGCGCTGAAACACTATCGTCGCCTGTTTATCCAGCAGCAGTCTGAAAACCGCAGCAGTAAGGCGGCCGTGCGTCTGCCCGGCGTGATCTGCCTGCAAACCGATGCGACAACGCGCGACGCGCTGGAAGGCCAGATTACCCATATCAACACCCTGAAAGCGGCATTTGAAAAGATCGTTACCGAAGAGTCCGGCCTCGCCACTGCCGCCCGGTTTGAATGGGTGCACCGTCAGCTTCCTGGGTTAATTACCCTGAATGCCTATCGCACGCTGACGGTACTGCGTCACCCCGCCACGCTGCGCTTCGGCTGGGCGAATAAGCACATCATTAAAAACTTCACCCGGGATGAAATTCTGGCGCAGCTGGAAAAAAGCCTGAAGACGCCGCGCACCGTCGCGCCGTGGTCGCGTGAGCAGTGGATTGAGCGCCTGGAACAGGAGTACCACAGCATCGCCTCGCTACCGGCGGATACGCGCCTCAAAATTAAGCGCCCGGTGAAGGTGCAGCCTATCGCCCGCGTCTGGTATTCCGGTCAGCAAAAACAGGTGCAGTATGCCTGTCCGACGCCGCTGATTGCGCTCTTTGATGCCGACCAGGGGGCCATCGTGCCGGATATTGGTGAGCTTTTGAATTACGATGCGGACAATGTCCAGCACCGTTACAGACCTCAGGCGCAGCCGCTGCAGCTGATTATTCCGCGGCTGCACCTGTATGTGGCGGGTTGATTATTTCAGGCTACCGACCATCGCTTCCGGGCGAACCCAGGCGTCGAACTCCGCCTCCGTCAGATAGCCCAGCGCCAGGGCGGAGGCTTTCAGCGTCAGTCCCTCTTTATGCGCTTTTTTAGCGATCTCGGCGGCCTTGTCGTAGCCGATATGGGTATTCAGCGCCGTCACCAGCATCAGGGATTCATTAAGCAACTGGCTGATACGCTCGCGATTCGGCTCAATCCCTACCGCACAGTGCTCGTTAAAGCTCTCCATCCCGTCCGCCAGCAGACGAATCGATTGCAGAACGTTGTGGATCACCATCGGGCGATAGACGTTCAGCTCGAAGTTGCCGGACGCGCCGCCCAGGTTGACGGCCACGTCGTTGCCCAGTACCTGACAGCAGAGCATAGTCATGGCTTCACACTGGGTCGGGTTGACTTTACCCGGCATGATGGAGCTGCCCGGCTCATTTTCCGGAATGCTGATTTCACCAATGCCGCAGCGCGGCCCCGAGGCCAGCCAGCGCACGTCGTTGGCGATTTTCATTAATGATGCCGCCAGCCCTTTCAGCGCGCCGTGGGTGTGGACCAGCGCGTCGCAGGTCGCCAGCGCTTCGAACTTGTTGGGCGCCGTGACGAACGGCTGCCCGGTGATGTTTGCCAGCTCTTTCGCCACGCGCACCGCGTATTCTGGATGGGTGTTTAACCCGGTCCCGACCGCCGTCCCGCCGAGCGCCAGCTCCGCCAGGTGCGGCAGGCTGTACTCAATATGCTTCAGGTTATGTTCCAGCATCGCCACCCAGCCGGAAATCTCCTGGCCGAGCGTCAGCGGCGTGGCGTCCTGCAGGTGCGTACGGCCAATTTTAACGATCTCGCGGAAGGCCTGCGCTTTCTCATTGAGCGTGGATTTCAGAACGTTGAGCTGCGGAATAAGCTGCTCGCGGATAGCAATCACCGCCGCCACGTGCATCGCCGTCGGGAAGACGTCGTTGGAACTCTGGCTTTTGTTGACGTCATCGTTTGGATGAACCTTACGCTCCATGCCGCGCACGCCGCCCAGCAGTTCGCTTGCCCGGTTCGCCAGCACTTCGTTCATGTTCATGTTGCTTTGGGTGCCGGAACCGGTCTGCCAGATGGCGAGGGGGAATTCGTCGGGATGCTTGCCCGCCAGCACTTCGTCGGCGGCGTTGATGATGGCGGTCGCTTTGTCTGCCGTCAGCAGGCCTAAATCCTGGTTCACTTTCGCAGCTGCACGTTTGGTGAGCGCCAGCGCCTGAATCAGCGAGACGGGCATTTTTTCAGTCGAGATACGGAAATGCTCCAGCGAACGCTGGGTTTGCGCGCCCCATAGCTTGTCGGCCGGGACGTCGATGGCGCCCATCGAATCTTTCTCATGGCGTACCGTGGTCATTACTTTCTCCTTGATAACAAAAGAGGGATTGCTCACATGCTTAAGGAATAAGTATTGATGACTTCTGAGAAACGTTATGGCGCTTTGTGCGCTCTTTTTGGTGTCGGGTGGCGGCTGCGCCTTACCCGACCTACGAGAATGCAGGCCGGGTAAGCGTCAGCGCCACCCGGCAATTTATAGAATTACTTCACACACGCCGAACACTGGGACGACTGGATCTGCTTGAAGAAGTCGTTGCCTTTGTCATCCACGAGGATAAACGCCGGGAAATCTTCCACTTCAATTTTCCAGATCGCTTCCATACCCAGTTCCGGGTATTCCACGCACTCCAGGCTCTTGATGCTGCCCTGTGCCAGCACCGCTGCCGGGCCGCCGATACTGCCGAGGTAGAAGCCGCCGTGCTTGTGGCAGGCGTCCGTCACCTGCTGGCTGCGGTTACCTTTCGCCAGCATGATCATGCTGCCGCCGTTGGCCTGCAGCTGGTCAACGTACGAGTCCATACGTCCTGCCGTGGTTGGGCCTAACGAGCCAGAGGCGTAGCCTTCAGGCGTTTTCGCCGGGCCAGCGTAGTAGATTGGGTGATCTTTAATGTACTGCGGCAGCCCTTCGCCATTGTCCAGACGCTCTTTCAGCTTCGCGTGCGCGATGTCGCGCCCCACGATAATCGTGCCGTTCAGGGAGAGACGGGTCGAGACCGGATACTGCGAAAGCTGCGCCAGAATCTCTTTCATCGGACGGTTCAGGTCAACGCGAACCGCTTCACCCTCACCTGCTTTACGCAGCTCTTCCGGAATGTATTTGCCCGGGTTGTTTTCCAGTTTTTCGATCCACACGCCTTCGCGGTTGATCTTGGCCTTGATGTTGCGATCCGCAGAACAGGAGACGCCCATCCCGACCGGACAGGAGGCACCGTGACGCGGCAGACGGATCACGCGCACGTCGTGGGCAAAGTATTTTCCTCCAAACTGCGCGCCGAGACCCAGGTTACGCGCCTCTTCCAGCAGTTCCTGCTCAAGCTGTACGTCGCGGAACGCCTGGCCGTGCTCGTTACCTTCGGTAGGCAGGCCGTCATAGTATTTGGTTGAGGCCAGCTTGACGGTTTTCAGCGTGCTTTCAGCCGAGGTACCGCCAATCACAAATGCGATATGGTACGGCGGGCACGCCGCGGTGCCGAGGGTGCGCATCTTCTCAACCAGGTAGTTCTTCAGCTTGCCCGGGGTGAGCAGCGCTTTGGTTTCCTGGTAGAGATAGGTTTTGTTGGCTGAACCGCCGCCTTTGGCGATACAGAGGAATTTGTACTCATCACCGTCGACGCTGTAGAGGTCAATCTGTGCTGGCAGGTTGGTGCCGGTGTTGACCTCTTTGTACATGTCCAACGCGGCGTTTTGCGAATAGCGCAGGTTGTCTTCGGTGTAGGTGTTATAAACGCCGTGCGCCAGCGCCGCTTCGTCACCGCCGCCGGTCCAGACGCGCTGGCCTTTTTTACCGACGATGATCGCCGTGCCGGTGTCCTGACAGGTTGGCAGAATGCCTTTCGCCGCGATATCGGAGTTACGAAGGAACTGCAGGGCAACGTATTTATCGTTTTCGCTGGCCTGCGGGTCGCTCAGGATATCGGCCACCTGCTGCTGGTGCGCAGGACGGAGCATAAACGAGGCGTCGTGGAAAGCGTGCTGCGCCAGCAGCGTCAGCGCCTGCGGATCGACTTTGAGGATCTCTTGTCCTTCAAACTCAGAAACGGAGACATGATCGCGGGTTAACAGGTAATACTCGGTCTGATCCTTACTGAGGGGGAAAGGATCCTGATAATGGAAGGGTTTATTCGACATTGGTCTCTCACTTACTGCTTCGGTCTGTTTATTCAGGGCAGATGTTCCGCTGCCCGGCTTAAAAGCGAGTCAGCTTATCCTACACAATTTTTTAACAAAAACTGAGACTAGTACGACTTTTTACATCCACAGGTTACTTCCATGAGGTTTATTGCTTTAATACCCGGAGTTAATTCCACAATTGAATCAGGGCTTGATAATGCAAAAACTCATTAACTCAGTGCAAAACTACGCCTGGGGAAGTAAAACTGCGTTAACGGATCTCTACGGTATCGCGAACCCGAACAACCTGCCGATGGCAGAACTGTGGATGGGCGCGCACCCGAAGAGCAGCTCAAAAATTGAAGACGCCAGCGGCCAGGTACGCAGCCTGCGCGACGTGATTGATGCCGATAAAGCCGCGCTGCTGGGTGACAAGGTCGCTCGCCGCTTCGGCGAACTGCCGTTCCTGTTTAAGGTGCTGTGCGCCGACCAGCCGCTCTCCATTCAGGTTCACCCGAACAAGAAAGCCTCCGAAATCGGCTTTGCGAAAGAGAACGCGGCGGGTATCCCGTTAGACGCCGCCGAGCGTAACTACAAAGATCCTAACCACAAGCCGGAACTGGTGTTCGCGCTGACGCCGTTCCTGGCGATGAACGCCTTCCGCGAGTTTTCGGAGATCATTTCTCTGCTGCAACCGGTCGCGGGTGCCAACAAGGCTATCGCCCACTTCCTCGAAAACCCGAGCGCCGACGCGCTGAGCCAGCTGTTTGCCAGCCTGCTGAATATGCAGGGTGAAGAGAAATCCC
Organism: Enterobacter sp. SES19; assembly: GCF_011765665.1. Lineage (NCBI taxonomy): Bacteria > Pseudomonadati > Pseudomonadota > Gammaproteobacteria > Enterobacterales > Enterobacteriaceae > Enterobacter > Enterobacter sp. SES19. The sequence goes on along the minus strand of NZ_CP050320.1, from coordinate 2,082,787 downwards.
ACGCGCTGGCGGTGCTGAAAGCCGCCCTGGACAGCCAGCAAGGTGAACCGTGGGAGACTATCCGCCTGATTTCCGAATTCTACCCGGACGACAGCGGCCTGTTCTCCCCTCTGCTGCTGAACGTGGTGAAGCTGAACCCCGGCGAGGCAATGTTCCTGTTCGCGGAAACCCCACACGCCTACCTGCAGGGCGTGGCGCTGGAGGTGATGGCCAACTCCGATAACGTGCTGCGCGCGGGCCTGACGCCGAAATACATCGACATTCCTGAGCTGGTTGCCAACGTGAAGTTCGTGGCGAAACCTGCCGCGGAGCTGCTGACTCAGCCGGTGAAAAACGGCGCAGAGCTGGACTTCCCGATCCCGGTTGAGGATTTTGCCTTCTCCCTGCACGACCTGAGCAGCGCCGAAACGTCGGTGGCTCAGGAGAGCGCGGCGATTCTGTTCTGCGTTGAAGGCGAAGCGACGCTGCGCAAAGGCGAACAGCGTCTGGTGCTTAAGCCCGGTGAGTCAGCATTCGTTGCAGCCAATGAGTCCCCGGTCAGCGTGAGCGGCACCGGTCGCCTGGCGCGCGTTTTCAATAAGCTTTAAGCACTTACTGAATTTTTTAACAACTCTTGCTAAGCTAGTTGCAGGCTTAATATCTCCAGGCGGTTTTTACCGCCTGGTTTCATTTTAGGGATAGTCGCAATGAAAAAATCGGTCGTAGCGGTTGGAGTGATTGTAGCGTTAGGCGTGGTCTGGACGGGTGCCTCCTGGTTTACCGGGAAACAGCTGGAAGGCCGTCTGGCTGAGATGGTGGCGCAGGCTAACGGAGAGATTAAGCGCAGCGCGCCGGAAGCAGGTCTGGAACTGAGCTACCAGAACTATCACCGCGGTGTGTTTACCAGCCGTATGCAGCTGGTGGTGAAGCCGGTTGCCGGTGCTGAAAACGGCTGGCTGAAACCGGGCCAGAGCGTGGTGCTGGACGAAGTGGTGAGCCACGGTCCATTCCCGCTGGCGCAGCTGAAGTCCTTTAACCTGATCCCGTCGATGGCGTCCGTTCATACCGTGCTGGTGAATAACGACGTCACCAAACCGCTGTTTGACCTGGCGAAGAATGAATCGCCTTTCGACATTAATACCCGAATTAGCTATGCCGGTGACACCAGTTCCGATATTGCGCTGAAAGCGCTGAACTACGAGAAAGAGAATGAAAAAGTCGCCTTCAGCGGCGGCCACTTCAAACTCGATGCTGACCGCGACGGAAACGTGTTCTCCCTGACGGGTGAAGCGGAGAGCGGCCTGGTCAATGCCATGAACGAATATAACCAAAAAGTTCAGCTCACCTTCAGCAATCTGAAAGCCGACGGCAACAGCCGAATGACCGATTTCCAGGAGCGTATCGGCGATCAAAAACTGTCTCTCGATAAAGTCGCCATTGCGGTTGAAGGGAAAGAGATGGCCGTGCTGGAAGGCATGGACGTCAACGGCAAATCCGACGTTTCCAAAGACGGTAAGAGCATCAATACCCAGCTGGATTACACGCTGAAGAGCCTGAAAGTACAGAATCAGGATCTGGGCACCGGCAAACTGTCGCTGAAGATCGGCAATATCGACGGCCAGGCGTGGCACGAGTTTAGCCAGAAATACAGTAAAGAGAGCCAGGCGCTGCTGACCGGTACCGCGCTGCAGCAGAACCCGGAAGTGTACCAGCAGCAGGCGATGGCGGTGCTGTTCAACAACCTGCCAATCCTGCTGAAAGGCGAGCCGGTAATAACCGTTGCGCCGCTGAGCTGGAAAAACAGCAAAGGCGAAACCAGCTTTAACCTGTCGCTGTTCCTGAAAGATCCGGCCACCGCAACGGGTGAACCGCAGACGCTGGCGCAGGAAGTGGATCGCAGCGTGAAGTCGCTCGACAGCAAGCTGACCATCCCGATGGATATGGCGACCGAGTTTATGACCCAGATTGCGAAACTGGAAGGCTACGGCGATGAAGATGCCGGCAAGCTGGCGAACCAGCAGGTGAAAGGTCTGGCGGCCATGGGCCAGATGTTCCGCATCACGAAGGTGGACAACAACACGATTTCCACCAGTCTGCAGTATGCCAACGGCCAGGTCACGCTCAACGGCGACAAAATGCCGCTGGAAGACTTCGTTGGCATGTTCGGTATGCCTGCTCTGGGGATGCCGGAACCGGCTGAACCGGCAGCGCCAGCCGAACCGGCGGCACCGCAGCAGTAAACGTCAAAACCCCTCGCATGAGGGGTTTTTTATTGCCCCCTAACTTTTCCATCCAGCCAGGAAATCCAGCAGAAGCGCATTCACTTTCTCTGGCTGCTCCTCCTGCGGCAGATGGCCGCACTCATCAATACCATACGCCCGCAGGTTTTCCGCCATTTCGGCCCAGACGCTTTTCATATCGAAAAGCTTGCCGACCGCATGAAAATCATTACCCCACAGCGACATTACCGGGCAGGTGATTTTCACCTCAGCGTCTGCCATATCCTGCGCCACATCCTCTGCGTTGGCGCGATAGTCAGCCATCGCGCCGCGCACGGCACCCGGCGCCTGATACGCCCGAACATAGGTGTCAAACGCCTCGCCGCTAATGGTAGACGGATCGTAGGTCCAGTCCGAGAAAAAGTGGTGCAGCCATACGTTTTCTCGACCTGCAATCAGGGCTTCCGGCAGGTCTGGTACAAGATGGAACAGGAAGAACCAGTATGCACGCGCAATCGACGCATTCAGATCGCGCGCCACAATACGGGTTGGTACGTTATCCATCACCACCAGACGATCGATTAACTCGGGATAATCTTTAGCAAAGCGGGTAGCAACCCGAGCTCCACGATCGTGCCCCACCAGCGCCACTTTCTCCAGACCCAGCACTCGCATTAGTTCCCGGACGTCCCGCGCCATGTTTCGTTTATCATAACCGGAGGCCGGTTTATCCGTTTCCCCATACCCGCGTAAATCTGGCGCAATCACACGATAGTGTCGGGACAAAACGGGTATCTGGTAGCGCCAGGCATAGTTTGTTTCTGGAAAACCATGCAGAAGAATAACCGGTGCGCCTTCACCCTCTTCTACGACGAACTGTCGGATACCGTTCGCCGTTACGGTGTAACTTCTCATGTTCGTAACCGCACTTTATTTCAGCAGAGGCACGTTGGCCGCACGTTGATAAGGACCGTAATTTACAGGATTCCAGCTATAGCCCTGCTGCCAGGAGGTGATATGCCCAATACCAGGGAAAGGCAGATGCGCTGCGGCCATCCACTCTCCGTCTTTCGCCAGCGCGTTAAACTCCTGCGCCCGGGATGAGATGGCTTTTTTCGGATCGACATCAAAGCGAATAGACACTTCAGGGTGCGGGAACTGGACGGCAGGAGCATGGATAAGATCCCCAATGAAGTTAATAGCCGTACCCTGAGACGCGAAGCGATAAACGGTACTGCCAGGCGTATGGCCAATGGCATATGTCGTCTGGACCTCCGGGATGGGTGAAGTTGGCGGGACGAAGGTTTTTAGGTGCCCGGTGGCTTTATACGCGGACAGCGCATTCCTGGCGATAGCGAAATACGCCTTCGCATTAGCCGGCGCGCTCGCTTCTTTTGCGGGGTCAAGCCAGTAGTCGGCCTCCCCCTGCGGTACGTAGACGGTGGCATTCGGGAACAGCGCCTTACCGTCTGCATCGCTCAGGCCACACACATGATCAAGATGCAGGTGGGTCAGGAAAACCGTATCGACCTGTTCGGGGCGATACCCTGATGCTTTCATATTAACGATTAGCTGACCGGCCGTTTCTGACATGCAGTGGCCACCCCCGCTGTCAATCATGACCAGGTGTTTACCGGTATTAACCAGAAACGCGTTGAAAGAAGTCGGCATGCGTTCGGCATCGATTTTGTGTTGCGCCAACAGGTTGCGAACCTTGTCGGGTGAAAGCCCTTGCAATAGCGTTGGTGAAAGATCGTTATAGCCGTCGAAAAGCGCCGTCACCTCGTATTCCCCTACCGCCAGACGATAATAGCCCGGGACCTGCTGTTTCACCTGCGCGGGAGCATCTGCCCACGATGTGCCAGCAAAGAGCAGGCCGCTGAACGCAAGAACCGTTTTCAACTTTTTCATCTTCACTCCAAATTCATGTTTATCAGGATGTGAAGAGACTATGGCAGCGTAACGACAAATAATGTAGATATGTAATTTGATAAGGCAGCATAACGAAAAACGATATAATGAGACTCGAAGATATTGAAGTGTTTGTCGAAGCCGTCAAAGCGGGTAGCCTCGCCGGTGCCGCGCGTCGGCTCTCAATGAGCGCAATGACAGCATCGCGCGCGCTAACTCATCTCGAAGCGGAACTGGGGGTTCGGCTGGTACACCGCACCACGCGTTCTCTCTCTCCCACCAGCGATGGGGACGTTTTTTTGCCGCATGCACAGGCATTGCTGGAAGATAAAAACAATGCGCTTGCCGATCTGTTTCCCGAGGGGACGCATCTTACCGGACGCCTGCGCATTACCGCCTCAGCGGGGTTTGGACGAAAGATCGTTGCTCCCATGCTGACCCGGTTCATGCAGCAACATCCTTCCCTGCAGGTCGATTTACTCGCCACCGACGAACAGGTTGATATTGTCGGAAAAGGCATAGACGTAGCGCTACGCATTGCGCCTCTGCGCGATAACAGGCTGGTTGCTCATCGCCTGTGTCACAACCCTCGCGATCTTTGCGCCAGCGCGACGTATCTTGCCGCAAAAGGCTATCCAAAATCGTTTAACGATCTGGCGGCACATAGCTGTCTGACCACGTCAGATACCGTCCACTGGTCATTCGAACAGGGCGAACAGCGCTACAAGCAAAAGGTGTCTGGCCGATTCTCCGCGAACTCTATTGAGGCAATTTACGAAGCCTGCCTGGGAGGGATGGGCATCGCCAATTTATCTCGCTGGTACGTAGAACCGGCGTTCAGAGAGGGTAAACTCGTGCGGGTCGTCCTGGAGGATGCCCAGCCGGAATCGCTGGCAGTGTGGGCAGTTTACCCGACCTCCCGCCTGATCCCGGCAAAAGTACGAAAATTTGTGGAAGCACTTGAGGCCGAACTGTTGCTCAACCCGCTTACGCAGTACACCTGATATTACTTCACCGTCACCAGCCGCGCCGCCACAATCTGGTGCCCGGCCTGCACATCCGCATTGTCGATGCGCTGCATGATCCTGTCCGCCAGGGTGTAACCCATCTCCCGCGCTGGGGTGGTTGCCCAGACGATCGGCAGGTCATCGAGGGCGTTTTCCCCGACGTCGGCGAACGCCCCCAGCGCCACCTGGTGCCCGAAGAAGGTTTCCACCCCGCCCTCGCCGCTCTGACGCCCGGCGCGGATCAGGCCAAACCAGGCGCCCATGGCGATCACATCGTTGTAGCAAATCACGGCGCTGATGGTCGGGCTGCTTCGCAGCAGCGCGCCTATCGCTTCCGCCGCCATCTTCTGGCTGGATTCACACTCCACGACCCACTCGCTGTGGAACGGTAGGCCGTATTTAATCAGCGTCGCGCAGTAGCCGCCTACCCGCTCGGCGCGGGTCAGGGACGAGCTTTTACCGCCCAGCCAGGCAATGCGCTGATGCCCGCGACGAATAAGATGCTCGGTCAGCATTTGCGCGGCCTGCATGTTATCCGGGCGTAGCGTATCGGCTTCGTCGAGGTAGCTGGCGCGCGATGCAAACACCAGCGGCACGCCTTTTTCGGCGGCGCGCTCGCACAGTTCGCTGCCCACTCCCGATGCCCCGGCGACGATCACCCCGTCCACACCCTGATTCAGCAGCATATCGAGCCGGGAAAGCAGCTGATCGGCCTCGCGACCGCCGTGAAGCAGAAAGACCATCCGCCCCTGCGCTTCAAGCGCTTCGGTTAATCCAGCCGTCAGCTCCGCATAGAAAGGCGACGTCAGGTCACGGACAATCAGGCCAATCACCCCGCTTTGCCCGCCGCGCAACGCCGACGCCTGGCGGTTACGCACAAAGCCCAGCTGTTCAACCGCCTCGTTCACCCGCTGACCGGTGGCAGGAGAGATGCGCCCCTTCCCACTTAGCACCAGAGAAACGGTGCTGACGGAAACACCCGCCGCAAGCGCGACATCGTTGATGGTGATTTTTTTCGCTACAGCCATGTGTCGGCGTGACTCCCTGAAATGAGATCGGTAAAACGTTTTATCAATACGTTATCTTTATACTACCAGTCAAAGCCTGAGAATGTGATTTAGCGCGCACTAAACTTTGATAAAACGTTTTATCTTCTCGCAGCATTGAAGCAGACAAACTGATTTTAACAATAAAGGAGTCGTTTTATGACGGCGAAAGCAGCACAAAAAATATCGCTGTGGGAATTTTTCCAGCAACTGGGTAAAACCTTTATGCTGCCCGTGGCACTCCTCTCGTTCTGCGGGATCATGCTCGGGATCGGCAGCTCGCTCAGCAGTAAAGACGTCATCACGCTGATCCCGTTCCTCGGTACTCCCGTGCTGCAGGCCATCTTTATCTGGATGAGTAAAGTCGGCTCCTTTGCGTTTAGCTTCCTGCCCGTCATGTTCTGTATCGCTATCCCGCTGGGCCTGGCGCGCGAAAATAAAGGCGTCGCGGCGTTTGCCGGTTTTGTGGGTTACGCGGTGATGAACCTCGCGGTTAACTTCTGGCTGACCGCGAAAGGCATTCTGCCGACCACCGACGCTGCCGTGCTGAAAGCTAACAACATTCAGAGCGTGATTGGTATCCAGTCTATTGATACCGGGATCCTCGGGGCGGTGATCGCCGGGGTGATTATCTGGATGCTGCACGAGCGCTTCCACAATATCCGCCTGCCGGATGCCCTGGCCTTCTTCGGCGGCACCCGCTTCGTGCCGATTATCACCCTGGTGGTGATGGGCCTGTTTGGTCTGATCATTCCGCTGATCTGGCCGGTCTTCGCGATGGGCATCAACGGCATTGGCCGCATCATCAACGGCGCGGGAGATTTCGGTCCGATGATCTTCGGCACCGGCGAGCGTCTGCTCCTGCCGTTTGGCCTGCAGCACATCCTGGTGGCCCTGATTCGCTTCACCGAAGCGGGCGGGACGATGGAGGTGTGCGGTCACGACGTGAGCGGTGCGCTGACCATCTTCCAGGCGCAGCTGAGCTGCCCGACCACCCACGGCTTCTCCGAAAGCGCCACCCGCTTCCTGTCTCAGGGTAAAATGCCTGCCTTCCTCGGCGGCCTGCCGGGTGCCGCACTGGCGATGTACCACTGCGCACGTCCGGAAAACCGTCATAAAATTAAAGGCCTGCTGATTTCCGGCGTGATCGCCTGCGTCGTAGGCGGTACCACCGAGCCAATCGAGTTCCTGTTTCTGTTCGTTGCGCCGGTGCTGTATCTGATTCACGCTGTGCTGACCGGTCTGGGCTTTACCGTGATGGCGGTGCTGGGCGTCACTATCGGCAACACCGACGGCAACGTCATCGACTTCGTGGTGTTCGGGATCCTGCACGGTCTCTCCACCAAGTGGTATCTGGTCCCGGTCGTGGCGGCAATCTGGTTCGTGGTGTACTACGGGATCTTCCGCTTCGCCATCACCCGCTTTAACCTGAAAACGCCAGGCCGCGATACCGATACGGCCACCAGCGTGGAACAGGCGGTTGCCGGTACCGTGGGCAAATCCGGCTATAACACCCCGGCCATTCTGGCGGCGCTGGGCGGTGCGGATAACATCACCTCGCTGGATAACTGCATTACCCGCCTGCGTCTGTCTGTGGCGGATATGTCAAAAGTGGATACCAACGCCCTGAAAGCCAACCGGGCTATCGGCGTGGTACAGTTAAATCAGCACAATTTGCAGGTGGTTATCGGCCCGCAGGTACAGTCGGTGAAGGATGAGCTGGCCACCCTGATGCGAACAGTAGAAGCCTGATGCCTCAGCCCCCTCTCATGAGGGGGTTTTACTTTAAGGATTAACGTCATGTTTGATTTCTCTACCGTCGTGGATCGACACGGCACCTGGTGTACGCAGTGGGACTACGTCGCCGACCGCTTTGGCGCGGCCGACCTGCTGCCCTTCACCATCTCGGATATGGATTTCGCCACCGCCCCCTGCATAACCGACGCGCTGCAACAGCGCATTCATCACGGCGTGTTTGGCTATAGCCGCTGGAAGAACGACGAGTTTCTCGCCGCCGTCGCGCACTGGTTCCAGCAGCGCTTTAACAGCCGGATTGATACTGAAAGCGTGGTTTATGGTCCCTCCGTCATCTACATGGTTTCTGAACTGATACGCCTCTGGTCAAACCCCGGCGACGGCGTGGTGGTACACACCCCGGCATACGATGCGTTTTACAAAGCCATTGAAGGCAATGCGCGTCATGTGGTGCCCGTAGAGATGGAAAAGCATGCCACAGGCTGGCAGGGAAACATGGCTGCGCTGGAAGCGGCCCTCGCGAAACCTGAAAACAAAATTTTGCTGCTGTGCAGCCCGCAAAACCCGACCGGCAAGGTCTGGACGCGGGATGAGCTGACGCAGATGGCGGAACTATGCGCACGCTATGACGTGGCGGTTATCAGCGATGAAATCCATATGGACATGGTGTGGGGAGAGCGTCGTCACACGCCGTGGAACGCGGTGGCGCGCGGCAAATGGGCGCTTCTCACCTCCGGCTCGAAAAGCTTTAATATTCCGGCGCTGACGGGCGCTTACGGTCTGATTGGCGATGAAGAGAGCCGTAACGGTTACCTCAGCGCGCTAAAATGCCGGGACGGACTCTCTTCCCCTTCCGTGCTGGCGCTGACGGCGCATATCGCCGCCTATCAGCAGGGGGAGCCGTGGCTGGATGCCCTACGGGGTTATCTGGAAGAGAATTTGTTGTATATCGCGCAGGAAGTAAACCGCGCTTTTCCGAAACTGAACTGGCAGCCGCCCGAAGCGACCTATCTGGCCTGGCTCGATCTGCGCCCGCTGAACATTGACGATCGGGCGCTGCAAAAAGTACTGATCGAGCAGCAAAAAGTCGCCATCATGCCGGGATATACCTACGGTAAAGAAGGAAATGGCTTTGTTCGCCTGAATGCGGGCTGCCCGCGCAGCAAGCTGGAACAAGGCGTGCAACGCCTCATAGCCGGGATTAACACGCTCCTGTAATCAATTTGCGCAACGGAATATTACCTTGCGCAAATAGCTTTTTACCCCGTTTTGTTTTTATAATATGGCGCACTTTAACCAGAAAAGAGTGCGACCATGATTGATACACGCCTGCCTTTAACTGATATTCATCGTCACCTTGACGGTAACATTCGTGCCCAAACCATCCTCGATCTTGGCCGCCAGTTCAATTTAACGCTTCCTGCTCAGACCCTTGAGTCCTTGATCCCTCACGTACAGGTGACCTCTAATGAACCGGACCTGGTCAGCTTCCTGAGCAAACTCGACTGGGGCGTGAAGATGCTGGCGTCGCTGGATGCCTGCCGCCGCGTGGCGTTTGAGAACATCGAAGATGCAGCCCGCAACGGCCTGCACTACGTCGAACTACGCTTCTCGCCGGGCTATATGGCGATGACCCACAACCTGCCCGTTGCAGGCGTGGTGGAAGCCGTCATTGAAGGTGTGCGCGAAGGGTGTAAAACATTCGACGTTCAGGCCCGCCTGATCGGCATTATGAGCCGTACGTTCGGTGAAGCCGCCTGCCTGCAGGAGCTGGAAGCGCTGCTGACCCATCGCGATGCCATCACCGCCATCGACCTCGCCGGCGACGAGCTGGGCTTCCCGGGCAGCCTGTTCCTCTCCCACTTCAACCGCGCGCGCGATGCCGGTTGGCACATTACCGTGCATGCGGGTGAAGCGGCAGGCCCGGAAAGCATCTGGCAGGCCATCCGCGAGCTGGGCGCCGAGCGTATCGGTCACGGCGTGAAGGCGGTAGAAGATCGCGCCCTGATGGATTTCCTGGCGGAGCAGCGTATCGGGATTGAGTCGTGCCTGACGTCTAACATTCAGACCAGCACCGTGGCGACGCTGGCGCATCATCCGCTAAAAACGTTCCTCGAGCACGGCGTGCTGGCCTCGCTGAACACTGATGACCCGGCGGTTCAGGGCGTGGATATTATCCACGAGTACAACATCGCCGCACCGCAGGCGGGTCTGAGCCGCGAGCAGATCCGTCAGGCACAGATTAACGGGCTGGAAATTGCCTTCCTGACGCCTGCTGAGAAACAGGCGCTGAAAGATAAAGTGGCTCGCGGTTAACACCGTTGCCGGGTGGCGCTGACGCTTACCCGGCCTACAAAATATTAAAAAACTATGCCAGGCAGAGCGTCGCGCGATGTTTGGCAGATTCGATGCCCAACTCAATCAGCTCCATAATCTGAATCGCCTGGCTGGCAGGAACCGGATTCTCTCCCGTGCCGTTCAGCGCATCGCGGATAGCGGCATAATACGCCGGATAGTTACCCGGTATCGTCAGCAAGGTCTCCTCGACCAGCTCCTCGCCTTCGCCCCGCGTTACCACGCCGTCGCGCATATCATAGCCCCAGTCTTCCTGCGGCAGACGTTCACCGTTTTTAAGCCTGTCTTCCTGCGGATCGAGACCAAACTTCACGTAGCTCCCGCGCGTACCGTGAATGATATAGCGGGCCGATTCTGCGGCCGCGACCATCGTGCCGTGCAGCACAATCCGCCGCTGCGGGTAACTGAGCACCGCGTGGAAGTAATCGGTTGTCTGCGCGCCGGGCCTGAGCTGGGCCAGATCGACCGTCATGCTCACCGGCAGACCAAAAAGATTGACGGCCTGATCCAGCAGATGCGGAGCTAAATCGTACCAGATGCCGCTGCCCGGACCGGCCTGTTCGCGCCAGCGGTTTCTCACCTGCGGACGAAAGCGGTCAAAGTGCGATTCAAAAAAGAGGATCTCCCCTAGCGTGCCTTCACTGAGAAGCCTTTTTACCGTCAGAAAGTCGCTGTCCCAGCGGCGGTTATGGAACACCGACAGCAGCCTGCCCAGACTCCTTGCCAGCGCATCCAGCTCGCGTGCCTGTGACAGCGTCACGGTGAAGGGCTTATCGACCACTACGTGCTTACCGGCTTCCAGCGCGGCCTTTGCCAGCGGAAAGTGGGTGTCGTTCGGCGTGGGGATGACGATTAAATCAATATTCGGATCGTTGAAAAGGTGTTTAGGTTCAGAGACAACCGGCACGGAAGGCCAGTCGACATGGACTTTAGCGGCATCGCTGCTGGATACCGCCGCCAGCACCATCCCCGGCGTCCCGGCTATCAGAGGCGCATGAAACGTTTTGCTCGCGTACCCGTAGCCGATAAGCCCGACGCGGATATTATCACTCATAGTGCCATCCTCTTTTATGACGTTCTTATTTCACACCGGCTAACCTGGCATGAGCACAGATTAATAATGTGCCCTATGACTTAAAATAGCAGGTTGTACGGGTTGTTTTTGTTACATAGTATTAACCTACTGATTTTGTTTAAGGAAACCGTTCCCAAAGCGCTTGCCGTCAGGGAGACGTCACTGTAACATTTGCGCCCTGTCTTTATGGATAAAGTACAATTACGCATTATGACGTCAATTATTAATCGAATCATTGAATTAGCGGGATGGATTGTCCTTGGAGTTTCGGTCATTTTGCTGGGCGTCGCCAGCCATATCGATAACTACCAGCCGCCGGAGCCTGTCACCATCGCCCAACCTAAGTAACCGGTTACTGCAATAAAGAGTGACATAATATGTCAGTTTCGTATTGCCAGCCCTGGTGAACACGGTTAACCTTCTCTTCCAGGCATCGTCTGATGCCTGAATTTCAGCAAAGAAAACTCCTAATTTCGTCGCGTTACCTGAGTGGGCTGTTTACGTCTTAATTAATCCGTTTATTATTCGACCGAATTACCTTAACTGGTATTACTCACTTTTATATGGAAACTTATTAATATGACAGTTCAGGACTATTTATTAAAATTTCGCAAGATCAATTCGCTTGAGAGCCTGGAAAAACTGTTTGACCATCTGAACTACACCCTGTCGGATAATCAGGATATCATTAATATGTATCGCGCCGCAGACCATCGCCGCGCGGAGCTGGTTTCCGGTGGTCGTTTGTTCAACGTCGGTGAAGTGCCTAAGTCTGTATGGCGTTACGTTTTATAAGAAAGTAGCCATCCGCGCGAAATGTTATATACTCTCCGCCCTGCAAACTGGCTGTACAACATTTCGCGCAGATTATGGGAGAGTTCATGACCGCAACGCCTGGAGAACGCATTGGAGGCTGGTTAATCGCCCCACTGGCATGGCTGCTGGTTGCCTTATTAAGCGCATCGCTTGCGCTGCTGCTGTATACCACCGCACTGATTACCCCTCACGCCATCCAGACCCTGATGTCGCAAAGCGTGCTGAATATTGCTTTGTGGTTTGTGTCGTTCGTTTTCGCAATTGGAATGTGGTACTACACGCTGTGGCTGACCATCGCCTTCTTTAAGCGCCGCAAGAGTGTGCCTAAGCACTACATTATCTGGCTGCTGATTTCGGTCCTGCTGGCGGTGAAAGCGTTTGCCTTTTCGCCCGTATCAGACGCGCTGGCCGTTCGTCAGCTGCTATTCCCGTTGCTGGCTGCGGCGCTGCTGGTGCCCTATTTCAAACGTTCGACGCGGGTGAAAAACACCTTCGTGAACCCGTAATAACCCTACAGATAACCTGTTGTCGCCTGCGTCGGTTTGTCCGATAATAGGCGGCTTTTTTATTTCAGGCTAAATAATGACCGATTACTTACTGCTCTTTGTCGGCACCGTGCTGGTTAACAACTTCGTTCTGGTGAAGTTCCTTGGCCTGTGTCCGTTTATGGGCGTTTCCAAAAAGCTGGAAACAGCAATGGGTATGGGGCTGGCGACGACCTTCGTGATGACGCTGGCGTCCATCTGCGCGTGGTGGATCGATACCTGGATCCTCATCCCGCTGGGATTAACCTATCTTCGTACGCTGGCCTTTATTCTGGTTATCGCGGTGGTGGTGCAATTTACCGAAATGGTGGTGCGCAAAACCAGCCCGGCGCTTTATCGCCTGCTGGGTATCTTCCTGCCGCTGATCACCACCAACTGTGCGGTTCTCGGCGTAGCGCTGCTGAACATCAACCTTGGCCATAACTTTATGCAGTCGGCGCTGTATGGTTTCTCTGCGGCAGTCGGTTTCTCTCTGGTGATGGTGCTGTTCGCCTCCATTCGCGAGCGCCTGGCAGCAGCGGATATCCCTGCGCCCTTCCGCGGTAACGCGATTGCGCTGGTGACCGCAGGTTTAATGTCTCTGGCCTTTATGGGCTTTAGTGGTCTGGTGAAGTTGTAATGAATGCTATCTGGATTGCCATCGCCTCTATCAGCGTTCTGGGGTTGGTGTTTGGCCTTATCCTGGGCTACGCCTCCCGCCGTTTCGCGGTAGAGGACGATCCCGTTGTAGAAAAAATTGATGAGCTTCTGCCACAAAGCCAGTGCGGGCAGTGCGGCTACCCCGGCTGCCGCCCTTATGCCGAAGCGGTAGGGGTTCAGGGTGAAAAAATTAACCGCTGTGCGCCCGGTGGCGAAGCGGTGATGTTGAAAATTGCGGCCCTGCTTAACGTTGACCCGCAGCCTGTTGATGGCGATGCGGACGTACAGGAGCCGGTCCGCGCGCTGGCCGTGATCGACGAAGCCAACTGTATCGGCTGCACCAAATGTATTCAGGCCTGCCCGGTTGACGCCATTGTGGGCGCAACCCGCGCCATGCACACCGTCGTGGCGGACCTCTGCACCGGCTGTAACCTCTGCGTGGCCCCCTGCCCGACGCAATGTATCGAGCTGCGCCCGGTTGAAACGACTACCGAAAGCTGGAAGTGGGATCTTCAAGCCATTCCGGTTCGCAATATTCCTGTGGAACAACATGCTTAAGTTATTTTCTGCTTTCAGAAAAGAGAAGATTTGGGACTTTGACGGCGGTATTCATCCACCGGAAATGAAAACCCAGTCTAACGGCACGCCGCTGCGTCAAATTCCGCTGGCGACCCGTTTCGTTATGCCGCTCAAGCAGCACATCGGCGCGGAGGGTGAGCTGTGCGTGAAAGAAGGCGATACGGTGCTTCGCGGTCAGCCGCTGACCTTTGGTCGCGGACGTATGCTGCCGGTGCATGCCCCCACCTCCGGTAAGGTGGTTGCTATCGCCCCTCATACGGTGGCGCATCCGTCCGCGCTCTCAGAGCTGAGCGTGATGATTGAAGCCGACGGCGAAGACCGCTGGATTGACCGTGACGGCTGGAGCGATTACCGCGCCCACAGCCGCGAAGCGCTTATCGAGCGCATTCATCAGTTCGGCGTTGCTGGTCTGGGTGGTGCAGGCTTCCCGACCGGTGTTAAACTCCGCGGCGGTGGCGATAACATTCAGACGTTGATTATTAACGCCGCCGAGTGCGAGCCGTATATCACCGCCGACGATCGTCTGATGCAGGACTGCGCCGCCCAGGTGGTGGAAGGCATCCGCATCCTCGCGCACATTCTGCAACCGCGGGAAGTGCTGATCGGTATCGAAGACAATAAACCGCAGGCTATTTCAATGCTGCGCGCCGTGCTGGCGGGCAGTCACGATATTAGCCTGCGCGTTATCCCGACCAAGTACCCTTCCGGCGGCGCAAAACAGCTGACGCAAATTCTCACCGGCAAGCAGGTCCCGCATGGCGGACGCTCTTCGGATATCGGCGTGCTGATGCAAAACGTCGGCACCGCGTATGCCGTGAAGCGCGCGGTGATTGACGGCGAACCGTTAACCGAGCGCGTGGTGACGCTGACCGGGGAATCAATTTCTCGTCCGGGCAACGTCTGGGCGCGTCTGGGTACGCCGGTGCGTCATCTGCTGGAACAGGCTGAGTTTTGCCCGGGCAGCGACCAGATGGTGATCATGGGCGGCCCGCTGATGGGCTTTACCCTGCCATGGCTGGACGTTCCGGTAGTGAAAATCACCAACTGCCTGCTCGCGCCTTCGCCGACCGAAATGGGCGAGGAGCAGGAAGAGAAAGGCTGCATCCGCTGCAGCGCCTGTGCCGACGCCTGCCCGGCGGATCTGCTGCCGCAGCAGCTCTACTGGTACAGCAAAGGCCAGCTGCACGACAAGGCGAAAGCCCATAACCTGGCCGACTGCATTGAATGCGGTGCCTGCGCCTGGGTATGCCCTAGCAATATTCCTCTGGTGCAGTATTTCCGCCAGGAGAAGGCTGAAATTTATGCCATCTCCATGGAAGAAAAACGCGCGGCAGAAGCCAAAGCGCGCTTCGAAGCGCGCCAGGCGCGACTGGAACGCGAAAAAATCGCCCGTCAGGAGCGCCATAAGCAGGCCGCCGTTCAGCCTGCCGAGAAAGATCAGGATGCGATTAACGCCGCACTGGCGCGCGTTCGCGAGAAAAAAGCCACTGCAGCGCAGCCTGTGGTGATCCCGGCCGGCGAGAAGCCGGACAACAGCGAAGCGATTGCCGCGCGTGAAGCACGTAAGGCCGCAGCGCGCGCCCGTCAGGCTGAAAAAGCGCAAACGGTCCAGGCAGAGGCGGAGATCGACCCGCGTAAAGCCGCCGTTGAAGCGGCAATAGCCCGCGCTAAAGCCCGCAAAGCCGGTGAGCAGAATGTGGTGGTCGAGCAGGAAGCCGTCGACCCTCGCAAAGCGGCCGTCGAAGCGGCGATTGCCCGTGCTAAAGCGCGCAAAGCAGCGCAGCAGACACAAACCGCAGAACCCGAAGCGCCGGTCGACCCGCGTAAAGCCGCCGTCGAAGCGGCGATTGCCCGCGCTAAAGCACGTAAAGCGGCGCAGCAGGATGAGCAACCGCAGGCCGCCAACGATGACCCGCGCAAGGCCGCCGTCGCCGCCGCCATTGCGCGCGTTCAGGCGAAGAAAGCCGCACAGCAAGCAGTTAACGAGGATTAAATGGTTTTCAGAATCGCAAGCTCCCCTTACACCCACAATCAGCGCCAGACATCGCGCATCATGATGCTGGTCTGCCTGGCGGCGCTGCCGGGCATTGCCGTTCAGTGCTGGTTTTTCGGCTGGGGAACCCTGTTCCAGATAATCCTGGGCTGTGCCAGCGCCTTAGCGGCGGAAGCGCTTGTGCTTAAGCTGCGCAAGGCGGCTGTCTCCCGCATTCTTGCCGATAACTCCGCGCTGTTGACCGGCCTGCTGCTGGCCATCAGTATCCCACCGTTCGCCCCATGGTGGATGGTGGTCCTGGGTACCGTGTTTGCGGTGATCATTGCCAAACAGCTGTACGGCGGGCTCGGCCATAACCCGTTCAACCCGGCGATGATTGGCTACGTGGTGCTGCTGATCTCCTTCCCGGTACAGATGACCAGCTGGCTGCCTCCGCATGAGATTGCGGCCACGGTTCCGGGCTTTATGGATGCCCTGCACGTGATCTTTACCGGCCATACGGCGCTCGGTGCGGATATGAACGCGCTGCGCATGGGCGTGGACGGTATCAGCCAGGCGACGCCGCTCGATACCTTTAAAACATCCCTGCATGCCGGGCACAGCGTTGAGCAGATCATGAAGTCCGCGATCTACAGCGGCATGCTGGCGGGTGCAGGCTGGCAGTGGGTCAACCTGGCGTATCTGCTGGGCGGCCTGTTCCTGCTGCAGCAGAAAGCCATTCGCTGGCATATTCCGGTCAGCTTCCTCGTGACGCTGGCGGTTTGCGCCACGCTGGGTTGGGTCTTCTCCCCTGAATCACTGGCCAGCCCGCAGATGCATTTGCTCTCCGGTGCGACCATGCTGGGTGCCTTCTTTATCCTGACGGATCCGGTGACGGCGTCCACGACTAACCGTGGACGTCTGATCTTCGGCGCGCTGGCGGGCCTGCTGGTATGGCTCATCCGCAGCTTTGGCGGCTACCCGGACGGCGTGGCCTTTGCCGTCCTGCTTGCCAACATAACCGTTCCGCTCATCGACTATTACACGCGTCCACGCGTGTACGGTCATCGCTAAGGGTTTCGCCATGTTAAAAACGATGCAAAAACACGGCGTCACGCTGGCTGTCTTCGCCGCGGTCCTGACGGGGCTGACGGCACTGGTTAATGCGCTGACCAAAACGACCATCGAAGAACAGGCCTCGAAGCAGCAAAAGGCGCTGTTCGATCAGGTGATCCCGTCCGATTTCTACGATAATGACCTGCAAAAAAGCTGCTTTGTGGTAGACGCGCCGCAGCTTGGGAAAGGCCCACACCGCCTCTTTATCGCCCGCAAAGGGGATAAACCGGTCGGCGCAGTGATGGAAGCGACGGCGCCTGACGGCTATTCCGGCGCCATTCAGCTGCTTGTGGGCAGCGATTTCTCCGGCACCATACTGGGCACCCGCGTGACGGAACACCATGAAACGCCGGGTCTTGGCGATAAAATTGAAACCCGTCTGAGCGACTGGATTTTGCACTTTGCCGGTAAAGTGATCCATGGCGAAGGTGACACCGCGTTTGCAGTGAAGAAAGATGGCGGCGAATTCGACCAGTTCACCGGGGCGACCATCACCCCACGTGCGGTGGTGAATGCCGTCAAACGAGCCGGGCTGTATGCTGAAACGCTGCCCGCGCAAATCAACAATCTTCCGGCCTGTGAGGAGTAATCATGAGCCAGGTTAAAGAGGTTATTGTCCAGGGGTTGTGGAAGAACAACTCCGCGCTGGTACAGCTTCTGGGCATGTGCCCACTGCTGGCGGTAACGTCCACCGCCACCAACGCGCTCGGTCTGGGTCTGGCAACCACGCTGGTATTGACCCTGACCAACCTCTCCATCTCTGCCCTGCGCCGCTGGACGCCGTCGGAAATTCGTATTCCGATTTACGTCATGATCATTGCGTCGGTGGTCAGTATCGTTCAGATGCTGATTAACGCCTATGCGTTTGGCCTGTACCAGTCGCTCGGGATCTTTATTCCCCTTATCGTCACTAACTGTATCGTTGTCGGGCGCGCGGAAGCCTTCGCGGTGAAAAACAGCCCCGCCATGTCGGCGCTGGATGGGTTTTCCATTGGCATGGGTGCCACATGCGCCATGTTCGTGCTGGGCTCGCTGCGCGAGATCCTCGGTAACGGTACGCTGTTTGACGGCGCAGATGCGCTGCTCGGCGGCTGGGCCAAAGCGCTGCGCGTTGAAGTGTTCCACACCGATACGCCATTCCTGCTGGCCATGCTGCCGCCCGGCGCGTTTATTGGCCTTGGCATGATGCTGGCGATAAAATACCTGATTGATGAAAAACGTAAGCGCCGCGCGGCTGAGCGCAGCGTTCTGGAAGGGACACCCGAGAAGGCTTCATGAATAAAGAAAAGCGCATTGCGATCCTGACCCGTCTGCGGGACGAGAACCCGCACCCGACGACGGAGCTGAATTTTACCTCCCCGTTTGAGCTGCTGATCGCAGTGTTGCTTTCTGCGCAGGCGACCGATGTGAGCGTCAATAAAGCCACTGCCCTGCTCTATCCGGTCGCCAATACGCCGAAAGCCATGCTGGAGCTGGGCGTGGAAGGCGTGAAGTCGTATATCAAAACCATCGGCCTGTTTAACAGCAAAGCCGAGAACGTCATCAAGACCTGCCGGATCCTGCTGGAACAGCACGGAGGCGAAGTGCCGGAGGACCGCGCTGCGCTGGAAGCCTTACCGGGCGTGGGGCGTAAGACCGCAAACGTGGTGCTTAACACTGCGTTTGGCTGGCCCACTATCGCCGTGGATACGCATATATTTCGCGTGTCTAACCGGACCAACTTCGCGCCGGGGAAAAACGTCGAGCAGGTCGAAGAGAAACTGCTGAAAGTGGTTCCGGCAGAATTTAAGGTGGATTGCCATCACTGGCTGATTCTGCACGGCCGATATACCTGTATTGCCCGCAAGCCTCGCTGCGGCTCCTGCATTATCGAAGATCTCTGCGAATACAAAGAAAAAGTGTATCCCTGATCGCCCCAATCCCATATTAAAGGAAGGGCTATCGAATGCTCTTCTTTTGGCCGTTACTTGTCCGTCTTTCGCTTACTCTGACCTGTCACTTGTTCGGTTGTTTAACGCTCAAACAGGTTAATACTTTTTTCATGGCCAAAAATTTCTATACATCTGTGATCGCGATCACCCTGATAACTTCATGTTGAATTTTTGTTGTCAAAATCGGCCTAAACCCTTTGTCTGACAAGATACTCACCTCCCATCACCGAAGATAAGACCAGCTATTTTTCAGAATATGGGCTATATCACTGCGTAAAGCGACAAATAGCAGAACATATCGCCAAAAGCCGATCCGGACGGGTCATTACCAGTCGAAAAAACTACCTTTACTCATCGTATGAAATTTAACGCTGAATAACATTTGCATGAACCGACGATTATACCACTCCAGATATATGTAACAGATTATTACAAACGTATTGCCAGACGGGGCAGGATAGTGAACATTACCCGCCGTTTCTCCTCCCAATATAACTATAAGGCGTATGGACTACGGCCATCACGCTATGAACACCCCCATTAATATGGGATGTAAAAAAAGAGGTATATGTGTCTACTGCAAACAATAAACCAACAGATGAAAGCGTGAGTCTTAACGCTTTTAAACAACCTAAAGCGTTCTATCTCATCTTCTCTATCGAGTTATGGGAGCGTTTTGGTTATTACGGCCTGCAAGGGATCATGGCGGTTTACCTGGTAAAACAGCTGGGTATGTCCGAAGCCGATTCCATCACGCTGTTCTCTTCCTTCAGTGCTCTGGTGTACGGTCTGGTCGCGATTGGCGGCTGGCTGGGCGATAAAGTCCTCGGGACTAAACGCGTCATTATGCTGGGCGCCATTGTCCTGGCGATCGGCTATGGTCTGGTTGCATGGTCAGGGCATGATGCCGCTGTCGTGTATATGGGTATGGCGACGATTGCCGTCGGTAATGGTCTGTTCAAAGCGAACCCGTCCTCTCTGCTTTCGACCTGCTACAACAAAGACGATCCGCGCCTGGACGGTGCATTTACCATGTACTACATGTCCATCAACATCGGTTCGTTCTTCTCTATGCTGGCAACTCCATGGCTAGCGGCGAAATTCGGCTGGAGCGTGGCATTTGCACTGAGCTTCGTGGGTATGTTGATCACCGTGGTGAACTTCCTGTTCTGCCGCAGCTGGGTTAAAGACTACGGTTCAAAACCTGACTTCGAGCCTGTGCATATGGGCAAACTGCTGGCCACCATCGTGGGCGTTGTTGTCCTCGCGGCCATCGCCACCTGGCTGCTGCACAACCAGGGTATCGCACGTGCCGTTCTGGGCGTGGTTGCGCTGGGTATCGTGGTCATCTTTGCAAAAGAAGCATTCGCCATGCAGGGTGCGGCCCGTCGCAAGATGATTGTGGCGTTCATTCTGATGCTGGAAGCGATTATCTTCTTCGTGCTGTACAGCCAGATGCCAACTTCACTGAACTTCTTCGCCATCCGTAACGTAGAGCACTCCATTCTGGGTATCGCGTTTGAACCTGAGCAGTTCCAGGCACTGAACCCGTTCTGGATCATGATTGGTTCCCCAATTCTGGCCGCTATCTATAACAAGATGGGTGACCGTCTGCCGATGCCGCACAAGTTTGCGCTGGGTATGGTGCTGTGTTCTGGTGCCTTCCTGGTACTGCCACTGGGTACCAAATTTGCGTCCGACGCAGGTATCGTTTCCGTTAACTGGCTGATCCTGAGCTACGCGCTGCAGTCTATCGGCGAGCTGATGATCTCCGGCCTGGGACTGGCCATGGTTGCGCAGCTGGTTCCTCAGCGTTTGATGGGCTTCATCATGGGTAGCTGGTTCCTGACCACTGCCGGTGCGGCAATCATCGCGGGTAAGATTGCTAACCTGATGGCTGTTCCGGAAAATGTAACCGATCCACTGCTTTCCCTGAACGTCTACGGTACCGTGTTCATGCAGATTGGTATCGCGACTGCGGTAATTGCCGCTCTGATGCTGCTGACCGCGCCGAAACTGAACCGTATGACTCAGGACGACGACAAGACCGCTAAAGCGACAAACACCGCTACCGCGTGATTTCCGTGAGAAACGACTGACCAGAAGCCGCTAATGCATTAGCGGCTTTTTTTTTATCCGTTTGCGCACTAACATAGCTGAAACCTCAGCAAAAAGGAGTTACCGATGAAACTGTTCTACAAACCGGGTGCGTGCTCTCTTGCTTCCCATATCACCCTGCGCGAGAGCGGCAAAGATTTCACGCTGGATGGCGTTGACCTGATGAAAAAACGTCTGGAAAACGGCGATGATTTTCTTGCCATCAACCCGAAAGGACAAGTTCCGGCGCTCTTGCTGGATGACGGTACTCTGCTGACCGAAGGCGTGGCGATTATGCAGTTCCTGGCCGATAGCGTACCCGATCGCCATCTGCTGGCACCGGTCAGTACCATTTCGCGTTATAAGACGCTGGAATGGCTGAACTACATTGCCACCGAGCTGCACAAAGGCTTTACCCCCCTGTTCCGCCCGGATACGCCGGAAGAGTTCAAACCGACCCTGCGCGCCCTTCTTGAGAAAAAGTTGCAGTACGTTAACGCGTCGCTGAAAGACGATCAGTGGATTGCAGGTTCGCGCTTCACGATTGCCGACGCATACCTGTTCACCGTGCTGCGCTGGGCGCGCGCGGTTAAGCTTAACCTGGAAGGGTTAGACCATATTGCAGCGTATATGAAACGCGTGGCAGAGCGTCCTGCGGTGGCTGCGGCGCTGAAAGCGGAAGGGTTGAATTAACCGAGCAGACTGTGTTGCCGGGTGGCGCTGACGCTTACCCGGCCTACGAATTCCGTAGGCCCGTGCAAGCGCAGCGCCGCCGGGCGGTGTTTAAAGCTGGGTAGCGCTGAAATAGTGCTCCGGCTTCGCGATACGATCCTGTGCCGCGACCACCTGCAGTTCATATTCCTGCATCTCTTTCGTCGCAATCATGATTTCGTACACCGCCGCAGTAACATGCTCGAGCGCGTCGCGCATTGTCGCCCCTTGCAGTAATTTCACCAGCAGCAGACCGCTGGTGACATCTCCGACCCCAACCGGCTGGCGCTGGCCAAAATCCACCAGCGGACGGCTGATATGCCAGGCGTCATCTTTCGTTACCAGCAGCATCTCAAAACGGTCCTGGCTCAGCCCTGCGCGCGCAAGGTGTTTTACCAGCACAACGTCAGGCCCCAGCGCGATAAGCTCGCGGGACGCGCTTACGGCCTCTTCTACGCTGTTAACCGGACGCTCGCAGAGAATTTCGAGTTCGACCAGGTTTGGCGCAATGATATCGCTGGCGGGCAGCGCGTGACGGACGTGAAACTCTGCAACACCCGGCGCCACGATACAGCCTTTCTCCGGATGCCCCATGACGGGGTCGCAGAAGTATTTTGCCGACGGGTTGGCGGCTTTCACCTGGCGCACGATACCGAGGATATGCTCCCCCTGCTCCGCTGAGCCGAGGTAACCGCTCAGCACGGCGTCACAGCGTTTGAGCTGGTCGATATCGGCAATACCCTGCACAACCTCAGTGAGGTGCGAAGGCGGCATCACGCAGCCGGTCCATTTGCCGTATTGCGTGTGGTTAGAGAACTGCACGGTATTAAGGGGCCAGACGTTGACGCCGAGGCGACGCATCGGGAATTCCGCGGCGCTATTGCCAGCGTGTCCAAAAACAACGTGGGACTGAATGGCGAGGATGTTCTTCATTTTTTTCTTACCAAACCCTGAAAAAACAAAAGGGGCGTGGTTTCCCACGCCCCCTGGAGACTGTTAATTACTTCCAGCAGACAAGGCAGTAGTTCTTCTTGCCGCGACGCAGCAGCGTGTAGCGACCATACAGACGATCGCCGTCAACGAAGGTGTATTCCGGGTCGGCCTGCTTCTCACCGTTGATGGTGATAGCGTTAGACGCGATGGTTTTACGCGCCTGACCGCGGGAAGGCTGGAGCTCGGAGTCCACCAGCGCCTGCATCAGGTCAGCCCCTTTTTCCATCTCAACCATCGGCACACCGTCCTGCGCCAGCTGTTCGAAGTCCGCTTCGCTCAGATCGCTCAGGGTACCGTTGAACAGGCTTGCGGTAATGCGTTTTGCCGCGGCCAGACCTTCTTCACCGTGAACCAGTTTGGTCACTTCGTCCGCCAGCACGTACTGAGCGCGCGGTGCTTTACCGCTGTTCTTGTCTTCTTCTTCCAGCGCGTTGATCTCTTCAATGTCCATAAAGGTGAAGAACTTCAGGAAGCGGTAAACATCGGCATCCGCCGTGTTGATCCAGAACTGGTAGAACTTGTACGGGCTGGTTTTCTTCGGATCGAGCCACACCGCGCCGCCTTCGGTTTTACCGAATTTGGTGCCGTCTGCTTTGGTGATCAGCGGAACGGTCAGACCAAAGACCTGATTCTGGTGCAGGCGACGGGTCAGGTCGATACCGGAGGTGATGTTACCCCACTGATCGGAACCGCCAATCTGCAGGGAAACGCCGTGCAGTTTGTTCAGGCAGGCAAAGTCATACCCCTGCAGCAGGTTGTAGGAGAACTCGGTAAAGGAGATACCCTGGTCGTCGCGGTTCAGACGCTGCTTCACGGCCTCTTTGTTAATCATCTGGTTAACAGAGAAGTGCTTGCCGATATCACGCAGGAAGGTCAGCACGTTCATGCTGCCAAACCAGTCGTAGTTGTTCGCGGCAATGGCGGCATTATCACCACAGTTGAAGTCGAGGAACGGTGCAACCTGTTTGCGGATCTTATCTACCCACTCCTGCACGGTATCTTCGGTATTCAGTTTACGCTCAGCGGCTTTAAAGCTTGGGTCACCAATCAGACCGGTCGCGCCACCCACCAGGGCAACAGGCTTATGGCCCGCCATCTGGAAGCGTTTCAGGCATAACAATGGAACAAGATGCCCCAAATGCAAGCTGTCAGCGGTGGGATCGAAGCCGCAATAGAGCGCGATCGGGCCTTGCGCCAGTCGCTCTGCTAACGCTTCCTCGTCCGTCACCTGGGCCACGAGGCCCCGCTCTTGCAATTGTTTAATCAAGTTACTGCTTGCCATCAAATTCTCCATGTATAAACGACTGCACCTTTGCCGGTACACGACTTTTCGCCTGATGCGAAAGGACCATAGAATAAAGCGCAAGCGCGGTGTGCGCTAGCGCTTAAATCAACAAATTTCGGGGATTACGGTGCCAGTCTGTCGATTTTCCAGCCGCCATTCTCGCGCTGGTATAAAAAGCGGTCGTGCAGGCGGTGTTCGCCCCCCTGCCAGAACTCCATCTGCTCAATCGGGATACGGAAACCGCCCCAGAAACTTGGCAGGGGAATTTCACCCTGCTGGAACTTCTGTTTCAGCTCCAGGAATTTACTTTCCAGCACGCCGCGGGCGGAAATTCGGCTGGACTGTTTTGATACCCAGGCGCCAATCTGGCTGTCACGCGGGCGACTGTGGAAATACTTCACCACTTCCAGCGTCGAGAGACGTTCCGCTTTGCCGGTGACCATCACCTGACGCTCCAGCATATGCCACGGGAACAGCAGGCTGATGCGCGGATTATTTTCTAAATGGTGCGCTTTGCGACTGCCAAGGTTGGTATAGAACACCAGTCCTTTCTCGTCATAATGCTTGAGCAATACGATGCGCTGATACGGTTGACCGTTTTCATCTACCGTCGCGACAACCATGGCCGTTGGATCGGCGAGTTTCGCTTCGCAGGCCTGTTTCAGCCAGCGTTCAAAAAGCACGAGGGGTTCAGCGGGAAGATCCTGGCGACGCAGGCCGCCTTTGGTGTATTCACGGCGCAGATGCGCAATTTGCTGCAGTTCATCGTTATCTGACATGGCGTTAGCTGACATTGAGAGTGGGTGGCGCTATTGTGCGCCGCCCCTGTAAAAATCTCAACGCTTCGGGTTTTCGAGCTGGCAATTGTTCAGCACAATGCGGTCGCGCTTGTAGACCGTGGCGCTGTCGCCTTTCGACCAGAAGACGTAGATACCGTCGGAGTAACGTGCGCCGGAGGCCGACATACCCTGCTTCAGCGTCAGCAATTTATTGTCGTAAACAAAGCTGGCCTCCTGACGTGGATTATTCAGCTTCACGGTCAACGGTTTTTCGTCGCAGCGATACTCCAGCGTATCGGTCTGCATGCGCTCAAGGAACTGGTTATAGACGCTGCATCCTGACAGCAACAAAGGGGCGGCAATAAGAAGAAGTTTTTTCATGGGCGTATTCCGAAGACTTTCCTGGTCCTGGAGGGCATGGCTGCCCCCCTGTTTCGTTCCATTCTAACGACGACGCGCCGCGCTGAATTTCAGTTAACTCTGATTATGACGAGGATTGGCCGGGAAAATCGCCCCGAGGACGCTCGCTTCACGCGCACCGGTTACCGACGGCAAGTTGCCCGGCAGTCCGGCAATGGTGCGCCAGGCGAGCCATGCGAAGGCCAGCGCCTCCATATCATCACCGCTGATGCCGGCCTCATCGGTCGTGGTCACTTCGGTACCCGGCAGCAGCCCGGCAAGACGCGCCATCACTAGCGGGTTACGGCTTCCTCCGCCGCACACCAGCAGGCGCTCACACCCACCGCTGAGCAGAACCTGTTCGGAGATCGACACGGCCGTCAGCTCAGCAAGCGTCGCCTGGACATCCTGCGGCGCGAGCGCCGGGAATGGCGCCAGCTGACGCTCAAGCCAGCCCAGGTTGAAGTATTCACGCCCCGTGCTCTTAGGGGCCGGCAGGGCAAAATAAGGATCGCTTAGCATCGACTGCAGCAGCGGAAGAATCACTTTCCCTCCGCTCGCCCACTCCGCGTTTTTATCATACGCTTGGCCGCACTGACGCCAGATCCAGGCATCCATTAGCATATTGCCCGGGCCGGTATCGTAGCCGCGGACCGGCTGTCCAGGAATAAGCATCGACAGATTGGCGATCCCACCAATGTTAAGCACCATGCGCCGTTCTGAAGGGTGCGCCAGTAACGCCTGATGGAACGCGGGCACCAGCGGCGCGCCCTGTCCGCCAAGGGCGATGTCACGACGACGGAAATCGCCTACTACCGTCACGCCCGTCTTCGCCACAATCTGGTTGTTATCGCCGATTTGCAGAGTATGCGGGGCCTCTCCGATGGGCTCATGCCAGACCGTTTGTCCGTGACACCCGATGGCCACCACATCCTGCGGGCGAAGACGTTCTTTTTGCATCAAAGCCTGCACCGCATCCGCAAACAGCGCTCCCAGGCGGACATCCAGCTGTCCAAGCTGGAAGAGGGTCAGCTTCTGCCCCTGACAGATACTCAGAATATCCTCTTTCAGTGAAATGGGGATTGGCCAGGTCAGGCTCGCCTGCTGTGCCACCATGTTTTCGTCAATGGCGGCCAGAACGACATCTACCCCATCCAGACTGGTGCCTGACATCACACCAATGTAGCGACCCGATTTCATGCGCTTTCCTTACGTTGCGTGGGCTAAGGATATCCACTCAACCATAAACGGCGCCGCTTTGCCATCCGGCAATAATATTTTTTAACAATGTCAGACGGGTAACACAGGCGGACCTGTTTATGTCTCGTTAAGTCAAATTCAAGTACAATTTTCCTATTGTTAATGCAAAGATATGAACTATGGCTCCTTATGCCATATAATTTAGCCATAACGGATGCCCTCAATCGGGCGTTTTTGGTGAACAGGAGATTCAAATGATTTTACGTGTACTGGGCGTTTCGCTGATTGGTTTAACTCTGGCTGGCTGTGTGAATGACAGTTCACTTTCTGGCGACGTTTACAGCGCTTCTGAAGCGAAACAAGTTCAGAACGTGACTTACGGTACCGTTGTTAACGCACGCCCTGTACAGATTCAGGGTGGCGATGAAAACAACGTGATGGGCGCAATTGGCGGTGCCGTCCTGGGTGGTTTCCTGGGTAATACCGTCGGCGGCGGCACGGGTCGCTCTCTGGCAACAGCCGCAGGTGCCGTTGCGGGTGGCGTAGCCGGCCAGGGCGTTCAGGGTGCGATGAACAAAACCCAGGGCGTAGAGCTGGAAATCCGTAAAGACGACGGCAGCACGATCATGGTTGTTCAGAAACAAGGCAGCACCCGCTTCTCTGCAGGCCAGCGCGTTGTGCTGGCGAGCAACGGAAGCCAGGTGACCGTTTCCCCACGTTAATTAAAAGTGGATGTGGTCCTCGGGCCACATCCATTTACAATATATATCACTCTCACAAATATAATTACAAAATACATTCACCTCATCCATTATTAATCACGCCTTATATTGTTTCTGCGCAAAGTATTTATTGCACTAATTGATTAGACTCTTCGCAACCATCTTCTCTTTATTCATTATAATTTGTAAAAATTCTATGCTTGCGAATCGTCGCGCTCTAACGAGCCGTTATATTACGTTCTGTCTCGGTTGCCTTGTTGTTATCGAGATATTACACGCGCTTTTTTTAAAACTCGTTGAATGGGTTCCGTCCTTTTCACCACTTTTATTCCCTACGCTCACCATTTTTCTTCTGGTGTTTCACCTGTTTATTGCCTGTTTTATGGCAATGAAATACTGGTGTGACAAAAGACGGTTGTATCTGGTCGCAATCGCCTTTGCCTTTGCCGGGTCCGCACTGCTGATGGTCGGAACGCTGACCAGCTTCCCCGCCTGGCTGGATCTCTATCAGTTCAACGTCGTGAACTACAACGATGCGATGATCTACTATATGTTCCGCCACTTTTTAATGGCGGTGCTGTTTATCGTGGCAGCAATACTCTATCCCATGCGCGATTACCCTCTTTCACGGTTGGCGCATATCTCAATTGTGAGCGGGGCGTCTCTTTTTACCGCCTGTGCAGTGGGACTGGCCTGGATATATTCCAGCCACTCACCCTTGTTATCCATTGACCTGGTTGATAATGAAACCCGGCAGTTTATGGTCCTCTGGAGCCATTGCATTAATATATCTTTAATTGTTTTCTGGGTGATAACATTAGTAGCGCTGATGTTTGTCACGCGCGTGCGCAATTTATTCTGGGTAGGCGGAAATTTTCTGTGCGTTTGCTATATCGTCACGCTTTCAATGCTGTTAGCAGGTGGACATGCCGAAGATATCTCCTGGTACCGCGCCCGGTTATTTGAAACTGTCGCCACGCTGCTGATTATTTTTGTTCTGCTTTACGATGTCTTCAGACTGTATCGCGACTCACACGTAAAATATCAGCAGTCGTATCAGAACTCGATCCGCGACCCGCTCACGCGCCTTTATAACCGCAGCTATTTTTATGAATCGTTAAACCAGGCGCTGGATATCGCCAGACCCAATCGCCCCGTTTCCGTCATCGTCAGCGATCTCGATCGCTTCAAGCGTATTAACGACACCTACGGACATCTCCAGGGCGATAAAGTCCTGCAGTTTGTCGCCAACCTGCTAATGGATTCCGTGCGCCCGCAGGACATCGCGGCCCGTATCGGCGGTGAGGAGTTTGTGCTGATGCTGGCCAACACGTCGTCAGACTCCGCGTACCAGGTGGCCGAGCGCATACGCATGAAGCTAAGCAGCTTTGATAAAACCAGCAGCGGCGGTCAGTTGCCGGAGCCCATCACCATCAGTATGGGGGTGTTTACGGCAACGTCATCAACGATAACCGCAGAAACGTGCGTGGAAAGTGCCGACAAGGCGATGTATGAAGCGAAGGAGACGGGTCGTAACCGTGTGGTCGTCTTTAAGTAAAAAAAGGCCTTGCTGCTGCAAGGCCTTATTGTTTGTCAGTCTCGCGACTGCAGCTCATGGATGTTTTGCTCAAGACGCCCAATGAGGCTGATGAGCATTTCCAGCTCCGCCGGTGAAACGCCTGACAGGATTTCACCGCGCGTCTTGGTAATCACGGCTTCCATTTCCGTGATGATAGGCGCCGCTTTTTCGGTGAGTTTAATCCGTTTCGCACGACGATCGCTCGCGCAGGTTTGTCGCGAGATCAACCCCTTCTCTTCCAGCTGGTCAAGCGTGCGCACCAGCGACGGTTGCTCAATGCCTATCGCTTTTGCCAGTTGAATTTGCGACTGATCGGGCGGCAGCTGATGAATGTTGTGCAGCGTGACCCAATGCGTCTGTGTGAGTTCCAGAGGTTTCAGGCGATGGTCAATCAGAGCACGCCAGACGCGTACCAACCTTGCCAGATCAGAACCTAATGGCGATTCCAATTTCATCTCCTTATAATTAGCTTGCTAAGTTATTATACTGATTTTAGAATAGTGTGCAGCATTTGTATTGCCAAAACAAATGCAATACTGCATTCATCGAACTTAAAAGTATGACTTACACTGAATTGTGATGCTTCATCATACTATGACAAGCCAACGCGGCATTCTGTTCACTGCAAAGGATTTCTGCCCGTGACGTTTTTTCATCGCTCAGAGGGGTTACCCCTTCAGGACCTGATCTTCGGTGCGTCAGTCTACTTTCCCCCCCTGTTTAAGGCCGTGCTGGTGGGCTTTATTCTCTGGCTCATCGCGCATCGTCTGCTTCGCGACTGGATGTATTCCGGCGAAATATGGCATCCCATGCTGATGGATCTTTCCCTGTTTGCCCTCTCCGTATGTCTGGGCCTTGCTGTCTTGATGGTGTGGTGACTATGCCTCTGAAAACGCTGAAGTACTTTTCCACCCTGTTTGTCCTTGCCCTCGCGCTGGTTGCAGGCTGGTGGATGTGGAATTTTTATATGCAGTCGCCCTGGACGCGTGACGGTAAAGTTCGCGCTGAACAGGTCAGCATCACCCCTCAGGTGTCGGGAAGTATCACGACGCTACTGGTTAAGGATAACCAGTTCGTCAAAAAGGGAGATGTTTTATTCCGAATTGACGACACCCCGTACCACATTGCGATTCTGAACGCCGAGGCGCAGCTGGCGAAAGCCCAGTCTGACCTGGCAAAGGCCAACAACGAGGCCAACCGCCGCCGTCACCTGTCGCAAAACTACATCTCAGCGGAAGATTTAGACACCGCGAATATCAACGTTAAGGCCATGCAGGCGAGCGTCAACGTGGCGGAGGCGACGCTGAAGCAGGCGCAGTGGCAACTGACCC
The DNA here is from genome assembly GCF_011765665.1 of Enterobacter sp. SES19. Taxonomy (NCBI): domain Bacteria; kingdom Pseudomonadati; phylum Pseudomonadota; class Gammaproteobacteria; order Enterobacterales; family Enterobacteriaceae; genus Enterobacter; species Enterobacter sp. SES19. The sequence continues at coordinate 2,052,746 of NZ_CP050320.1, read as the reverse complement.
AAACCGTGATTACGGCACCGGTCGATGGATGGGTGACCAACCTCTCCGCCCGCGTGGGAAACTACGCCACTACCGGCCAGCCAGTTTTTGCCCTCGTCGACAGCCACTCCTTCTACGTCGTGGGCTATTTCGAAGAGACCAAGCTTCGCCATATCCGCGAGGGATCCCCCGCCGCGATTACGCTTTACAGCGGCTCGCAGAAGTTACAGGGTCACGTATCCAGCATTGGCCGGGCCATTTACGATCAAAGCGTTGAAACAGATTCCGGGCTGGTGCCGGACATTAAGCCGAACGTGCCCTGGGTGCGCCTGGCCCAGCGCGTTCCGGTTCGCGTAGAATTTGACCGTTTACCGCAGGACATTACCCTGGTCTCCGGCACCACCTGCACCGTCTCCATCGGAAACCGGTGATGAAGCTGCCGGCACTCTCCTGGCACAACACCCCGTGGATGAAAGCGACGCGTCCCCAGTGGCGCTACGCGCTGCGTAACGGCATTGCCATGTGCCTGGCGCTGACCGTCGCCTACTACCTGAACCTGGATGAACCCTACTGGGCGATGACGTCTGCCGCGGTGGTGAGTTTTCCTACGGTCGGCGGGGTAATCAGTAAAAGCCTTGGCCGTATCGCAGGCAGCCTGCTCGGCGCCACCGCGGCGTTAATTATCGCCGGCCATACGCTGAACGATCCGTGGCTGTTCCTGCTGAGCATGGCGGCGTGGCTGGGGTGCTGTACCTGGGCCTGCGCCCATTTTACCAATAACGTCGCCTACGCTTTCCAGCTGGCGGGCTATACCGCCGCCATTATCGCCTTCCCGGTCGTCAACGTACTCGACACCACCGAGCTGTGGGATATCGCGCAGGCGCGCGTCTGTGAAGTCATTGTCGGGATCCTCAGCGGCGGCTTCATGATGATGATCCTCCCCAGCACCTCCGACGGCACCGCGCTTATCACCGCCCTCAAGACCATGCACACCCGGCTGCTTGAGCACGCGAGCCTGCTGTGGCAACCGGATACCAGCGATGAGATCCGCCTCGCGCATGAAAAGGTGATCGGACAGATCCAGACGATGAATCTGTTGCGTATTCAGGCGTTCTGGAGCCACTACCGCTTTCGTCGTCAGAACACCTTGCTAAATTATTTGCTGCACCAGCAGCTGCGTATGACCAGCGCCATCTCCAGCCTGCGCCGGATGCTGCTCAACTGGCCGACGCCGCCGGAAAACACCCGTGCCGTCATCGAAACACTGCTCGCGGCCCTTGCGCGCCCGGATGCGGACATCTACACCGTTGCGAAGATCATCGCCCCGCTCGCCCCGGTTGATGAATACGACTATCGCCATCGCGCCTTCTGGCAGCGTCTGAATTACTTTTGCCGACTGTACCTGCGCAGCAGCCGCTGGATTAACGCGGTTGAGAATGCCACGCCGGTCACGGAGTTCAACGTGCCCGGGAGCCCGGCTCTCGCCCGCCATACCGACTACCTGGAGGCGCTGTGGAGCGGTTTTCGCACCTTCTGCGCGCTGATGTTGGTGGGGGCGTGGAGCATCACCACGCAGTGGGAGTCCGGTACGGCGGCCCTGACGCTTGCCGCCATCAGCTGCGTGCTTTACTCCGTCGCGGCCTCGCCGTTCAACTCGCTGACGCTGCTGCTGCGCACCCTGGTGCTGCTGTCATTGTTCAGTTTTGTGGTGAAGTTTGGCCTGATGGTGCAGATAAGCGATCTGTGGCAGTTCCTGCTGTTTCTGTTTCCGCTGTTGACCACCATGCAGCTACTCAAGCTGCAAATGCCAAAACAGGCGGGCCTCTGGGGACAGCTGATTGTCTTTATGGGCTCGTTTATCTCCGTGACCAATCCGCCGGTGTACGATTACGCCGATTTTCTCAATGACAACCTGGCGAAAATCCTTGGCGTGGGGCTGGCGTGGCTGGCTTTCGCGGTGTTGCGTCCCGGCTCCGATGCCCGCAAGAGCCGCAGGCATATCCGGGAGTTACGCCGGGGGTTTGTAGACCAGCTCAGCCGTAAACCGCATCTGGGTGAAAACGTGTATGAATCGCTGGTGTATCACCACGTCAGCCAGCTGAATAACAGCCAGGACGCGCTGTCCCGACGCTGGCTGCTGCGCTGGGGCGTGGTGCTATTGAACTGCTCGCACGTGGTCTGGCAGCTTCGCGCGTGGGAAACGCGTTCCGATCCGCTGTCGCAGGTTCGTGATGTGTGTATTTCCCTGCTGCGCGATGTAATGAGCGAGCGCGGTGTTCAGCAGCGGCCGCTGGCAGCCACGCTGAATGAACTGCAGCGGATCTGCGATACGCTTGCACGACATCATCTTCCCGCCGCCCGTGATTTGGCCTCGATAATCTGGCGGCTGCACTGCTCGCTGTCGCAGCTGGAGCAGGCCCCACCGCCGGGAACGATTGGGGATCAGATCACGCCGCAGGCATAGCGTGCCCCGCCGCCGCCAAGCGGTTTAGGTTGATCGGACATATTGTCGCCGCCGACATGGATCATCAGCGCTTTGCCTTTGACTTCATCCAGCTTTTTCAGACGCGGCGCGACAACGGGATCGGTGGCTTTACCGTCGTTATTGACCACCAGCACGGGCAGATCACCTAAATGCCCCATTCCATCCGGGCCTTCATGCTTGCCGGTATGCTGCGGATCGAGGTGACCCCCTGCCGCTTCTGCTGCTGACGCTTTGCCCTCTTTTAATGCGGGCTGACAGCTGCCTTTGGCGTGAACATGGAAACCATGCTCACCGGGAGGGAGTGCTTTGAGGTTGGGAGCGAACTCCAGCCCTTTGTCGGTTTCCGTGATTTTCACCGTACCGATGGACTGACCCACACCCTGAGAGGTGACGAGATTCATTTCCACTTCGTCGCTGGCTGCCTGCGCCCCTGCGCAAACAACCAGCGCGACCATTGCCAGAGCAAAACGCTTCATATGACCTCCGCTGGTTATTTTTTGCCCCTTAAGTGTATACCAGGGGCAAAGATTTCACCGGAAAGTCACCTTCTGGCGGTTTATGGCACGTCGTAACCCAGCGCGGCTTTGCGGATGCGGAACCACTGCTGGCGGGTCATCTGCAGCTCTTCAGCGGCCAGTGCAGAACGCACGCGTTCTATTTTGCCGGAACCAATAATGGGCAGCGGTTTTGACGGCAGACGCAGGATCCAGGCATAAACCACCTGTTCGATGCTCTCCGCGTTCAGCTCGCGGGCGATAGTGTCCAGTTCGTTGCGCAGCGGCTGGAATTCATCATCATTAAACAGGCGTCCGCCTCCCAGGCACGACCAGGCCATCGGGCGAATACGCAGTTGTTGCAGCTGGTCGAGGGTACCGTCCAGCAGCAGCGGCTGGTGTACCGGGGAGATCTCAACCTGGTTAGTGGCCAGGGTAAACGGCAGACGAGACTGAAGCAGCGCAAACTGTGCCGGGGTAAAGTTAGAAACGCCGAAGTGACGCACTTTCCCACTCTGGTGCAGGTTCAGGAAGGCTTCCGCCACCTCATCGGCATCCATCAGCGGGTCCGGACGGTGGATTAACAGCAGATCGATACGATCGGTCGCCAGATTGACCAGCGACTGCTCGGCGCTCTTGATGATATGCGCGCTGTCAGTGATGTAATGACCGAGGGCGTGTTCTGGTTTTGCCGTGGTGGCAATTCCACACTTCGTGACGATCTCCATGCGATCGCGCAGTGCCGGGACCAGCTTGAGCGCCTCGCCGAACGCGGCCTCGCACTGGTAACCGCCGTAAATATCCGCATGGTCGACCGTGGTGACGCCCAGATCGATATGCTCTTCAATAAAGCTCGCCAGCTGGAGGGGGGACATATTCCAGTCCATCAGGCGCCAGTAGCCCATCACAAAACGGGAGAATTTTGGCCCCTGGGGGGCAAGGGTAATTCGCTGAACCATAACATTTTCCTCAAGGACGTGATGTCATGAGTATACGCAATTACCGTGTTAAAAAAGTGAAGGTTGCTGGGGTTCTTCGGTCTCACCGGCTTTGTTTGCGCGTATTTTGCGCAGAAGACGCTGACGGCAGAGGCGTAATACCTCCTGCTTCTGCGTGTCGCTAAAGTTTTGCCAGTTAAAACGCTCATCGCGGGTACGCATGCACCCGCGGCAATATCCGCGTTCATCCACCTGACAAATCCCCCGGCACGGGCTCTGGATGGGGAAAAACTCCAGCTGCTCTGCCACACTCACCTCCGGATAACCACTCTCACCTACAGTGAAGACGCTAAACGCGCCACGTGCAAGGCCTGTACCACAGATTTGTGGCATTAAGGTTTCACTAATCTTCCCTCTTTATACTCGGCCCATCATGATAATGACAGGTTCATCGATCGATGTGGTTAATCAAAAAGTTACAATGTAACGACATTAAATTTACTCTGGGCTGTGCACTCTTCTTTACGCTAATCAACGGACTGTTTATCCAGCGCAGCTGGGCCATTATTGCCCCTGCGCACCTGCACGACATCCTCTTTGCCGCGTCCGTACCGCTGGTGCTGTTTTGCGGCTGGGTGATTGTCTTTAGCCTGCTGAATATCCCCTATATCCGCAAGCCGCTGCTGATTGTATTGACGATCGGCTGCGCCGCGGCAACCTACTTTATGTACACCTACGGCGCGGTGATCGATCAGAACATGATTGTGAACGTGTTCGAAACTAACTCTCAGGAAGCGACGGCCCTGGTGACCCCGCAGATGATTTTGTGGATTGTCATCGCTGGCCTCGTGCCTTCCGTGGTGCTGGCGTTGACCCGCATTCGTACCGGAAAATGGTGGTATGCGCTGCTGACGCGTGTTGCCGCGATGCTCGGCGCTCTGCTGGTGATTATCCTGATTGCCGCGCTGTTTTATAAAGACTACGCGTCGCTGTTCCGCAATAACAAAAGCATCGTCAAAATGGTCACGCCGGCGAACTATGTCAGCGCCGTGGTGAAGTACAGCAAAATGCGCTGGTTTGCTGGCGATCAAACTCTGGTGCGTATTGGTGAAGATGCCCACAAAGGGCCACTGATTACCGGTCAACAAAAGAAAACCGTTCTGGTACTGGTCGTTGGGGAAGCCTCTCGCGCGGCGAACTACTCCCTTAATGGTTACGATCGTGAAACTAACCCGGAGCTGAAAAAGCAGGATGTGATTAACTTCCCGCAGGCTTCCTCATGCGGCACCGAAACCGCGGTTTCCGTTCCGTGCATGTTCTCCGGCATGACGCGCAGCAAATACGATGCCGACCTGGCTCACCATCGCGAGGGGCTGCTCGACGTGCTCAAGCATGCGGGTGTCAACCTGCTGTGGCGCGACAACGACGGGGGCTGTAAAGGGGCCTGCGATCGCATCCCTCACACCGACATGACGCAGTGGAATCTGGATCAGTTCTGCAAAGACAAATCCTGTATTGACGATGTCAATTTCTATCGACTGGACAACGTGCTGGATGGTCTGAAGCAGGACACGGTACTGGTTATCCACCTGATGGGAAGCCATGGTCCGGCGTACTATCGCCGTTACCCGGACAACTTCCGTAAATTCACCCCAACCTGCGACACCAATGAGATTCAGGATTGCGATCATCAGGCGCTGATGAATACCTATGACAACACTATTCTCTACACCGACAGCATGGTCAGCAAAACCATTGATGCGCTGAAAGCCCGTCAGGCGAGCATGAACACCGCGCTGATTTATCTCTCCGATCACGGTGAATCACTGGGTGAAAGCGGTATTTATCTGCACGGTACACCGTACATGCTGGCGCCGGAGCAGCAAACGCATATTCCGTTTATGTTCTGGCTGTCACCGGATTACGCGAATAACTTTGGCATCAACGAACAGTGTTTGCGTGACCATGCAGCAAAAAATGCGGTTTCTCAGGACAATTTGTTCTCGACCGTGCTGGGTATGATGGACGTGAAATCAACGGTTTATCAACAGCAGCTGGATATACTGAGCGCATGTCGTCAGTAAACTCTCTTGCATTAGACCGAACGGTCTATTAGAGTGCAGCCATGAGCAGAAATACTGAACACGATACCCGCGAACATCTACTGGCGACCGGCGAGCAACTTTGCATGCATCGCGGGTTTACCGGTATGGGGTTGAGCGAGTTATTAAAAACCGCTGAGGTACCGAAAGGGTCGTTTTATCACTACTTTCGGTCCAAAGAGGCCTTCGGCGTAGCGATGCTGGAGCGTCATTATGCTGGCTACCACCAGCGCCTGGCGACCCACTTTGCATCGGGTGAAGGTAACTACCGGGATCGTGTTCTGAACTACTATCAGGAAACGCTGAACCAGTTCTGTCAGCAGGGCATTATCAGCGGTTGCCTGACCGTTAAACTGTCTGCAGAAGTATGCGATCTTTCTGAAGATATGCGCACAGCGATGGATAAAGGTGCCCGCGGCGTGATCGCCCTGCTGGCCCAGGCGCTGGAAAAAGGCCGCGACGAAAAAACGCTGGCCTTTACCGGCGACCCCTTAATGCAGTCTCAGGTGCTCTATTCCCTCTGGTTAGGGGCCAACCTGCAGGCAAAAATTTCGCGCAGTGCCGTGCCGCTGGAAAGCGCGCTGGCACATGTGAAAAACAGCATTACTGCGCCTGACGTATAATGGGCGCTTTTTATTTACCTTATTACTAGTCGACTGGTCTACTCAGGAGTCTTTATGTCAGCTGAAAAACTGTTTACCCCATTGAAAGTGGGTGCCGTCACGGCGCCAAACCGCGTGTTCATGGCTCCGCTGACCCGTCTGCGCAGCATTGAGCCGGGTGACATCCCAACCCCACTGATGGGTGAATACTATCGTCAGCGCGCAAGCTCTGGCCTGATCATCACCGAAGCCACGCAGATTTCTGCTCAGGCGAAGGGTTATGCGGGTGCGCCGGGTCTTCACAGCCCGGAACAGATCGCCGCATGGCAGAAAATCACCGCGGGCGTCCACGCTGAAGAGGGTCGCATTGCGGTCCAGCTGTGGCATACCGGTCGTATCTCTCACAGCAGCATTCAACCTGGCGGCCAGGCACCGGTCTCCGCTTCGGCCCTGAGCGCCAATACCCGTACGTCCCTGCGCGATGAAAACGGCAATGCGATCCGCGTGGATACCTCTATGCCGCGTGCGCTGGAGCTGGACGAAATCCCGGGGATTGTTAACGACTTCCGCCAGGCCGTGGCCAACGCCCGTGAAGCCGGTTTTGACCTGATTGAGCTGCACTCCGCGCATGGCTATCTGCTGCACCAGTTCCTGTCACCGTCGTCTAACCATCGCACCGACCAGTACGGCGGCAGCGTCGAAAACCGCGCCCGTCTGGTGCTGGAAGTGGTGGATGCGGTATGCAAGGAGTGGAGCCCGGACCGTATCGGCATTCGCGTTTCCCCTATCGGGTCTTTCCAGAACGTCGACAACGGCCCGAACGAGGAAGCGGATGCTCTGTACCTGATCGAAGAACTGGCTAAACGTGGCATCGCTTATCTGCACATGTCCGAGCCTGACTGGGCCGGCGGTAAGCCTTACACGGATGCTTTCCGTCAGAAAGTGCGCGAGCGCTTCCACGGCGTGATCATCGGTGCAGGCGCCTATACCCCGGAGAAAGCCGAAGACCTGATCGGCAAAGGGCTGATTGATGCTGTCGCGTTTGGCCGCGACTACATCGCCAACCCGGACCTGGTTGCTCGTCTGCAGAAAAAAGCAGCGCTCAACCCGCAGCGTCCGGAAAGCTTCTACGGCGGCGGCGCGGAAGGCTACACCGACTACCCTTCTCTGTAATCTCGCCATTGTTCATTGATAGCGGCGATATTTCGCCGCTATACTAAAACATCGTTTCTGTTCAAAAAGACAGTCTATTTCATTGTTTAATGAGGAAATTATGCGCCTACTTCACACCATGCTGCGCGTTGGCGACCTGCAACGTTCTATCGATTTCTACACTAACGTCCTGGGCATGAAGCTGCTGCGCACCAGCGAAAACCCTGAATACAAATACTCGCTGGCGTTCGTGGGTTACGGCCCGGAAACGGATGAAGCGGTGATCGAGCTGACCTACAACTGGGGCGTTGACAGCTATGAGCTGGGCACGGCCTACGGCCATATCGCGCTGGAAGTGGACAACGCGGCCGAAGCGTGTGAGCGCATTCGCAGCAACGGCGGTAACGTCACGCGCGAAGCGGGCCCGGTAAAAGGTGGCACCACCGTGATTGCATTTGTGGAAGATCCCGACGGTTACAAAATCGAGCTGATTGAAGCCAAAGACGCCGGTCGCGGTCTGGGCAACTGATCCCTCAGGGCGCAACGTGCGCCCGTAGTTTTACTGCATCCCCCCGCAAAATTTGCCATAATGCGCTCTGCTTTTTCCCCATGTAAGAGACCCTGATGTCCGATAACGCTCAATTTAGCGGTCTGTGCGACCGTTTTCGTGGTTTTTATCCCGTTGTCATTGATGTAGAAACAGCCGGATTTAACGCTAAAACCGATGCGCTGCTCGAAATTGCCGCCATCACGCTGAAGATGGATGAACAGGGCTGGCTTACACCGGACACCACGCTGCATTTCCACGTTGAACCTTTCGAAGGGGCAAACTTACAGCCGGAAGCGCTGGCGTTTAACGGTATCGATCCGCATAACCCGCTGCGTGGTGCAGTAAGTGAATATGACGCGCTGCACGCCATTTTTAAAATGGTGCGTAAAGGCATGAAAGAGAGTAACTGCAGCCGCGCCATTATGGTGGCCCATAACGCCACCTTCGATCACAGCTTTACCATGGCCGCCGCCGAGCGCGCGTCGCTTAAACGCAACCCCTTCCATCCTTTTGTCACCTTCGACACCGCCGCGCTGAGCGGCCTGGCGCTGGGACAAACGGTGTTATCAAAGGCCTGTATTACGGCTGGCATTCCGTTCGACGGCACGCAGGCGCACTCCGCGCTGTATGACACGGAGCGTACCGCAGAGCTGTTCTGTGAGATCGTCAACCGCTGGAAGCGTCTGGGCGGCTGGCCGCTGCCGATGGATGACAGCGAAGAATAAAAAAAAAGCGACCTTATCTGGTCGCTTTTTTATTTGCGCAGAAAATTACTCTGCGTCCGGCTCTTCCGTTTTGTACTTCGCTGCCGTCTCTTTGATCAGCTGCTGCAGTTCGCCGCGCTGATACATTTCAATCAGGATATCGCAGCCGCCAACCAGTTCACCGTCAACCCACAGCTGTGGGAACGTCGGCCAGTTCGCGTACTTCGGCAGTTCAGCGCGGATGTCAGGGTTCTGCAGGATATCAACGTAAGCAAAACGCTCACCACAGGCAGACAGCGCCTGAACCGCTTGCGCGGAGAAGCCGCAGCTTGGCAGCTTTGGAGAACCTTTCATATACAGCAGAATCGGGTTTTCAGCGATCTGGCGCTGGATTTTTTCAATAGTGGTGCTCATGTCTTGCTTCCTTTAACTTCTGTTACGGCATTCGTCTGACATTGTAGCGGTTCAGACTGGCATCGGAAAATAACATTTTTGTCACGTTTATACATTCTACTCCGAGTCAGGAAAAGTTGCATTGCAAATGGTGTTTACCCCTGCGGCGGTCAGGGTTTTGCTTAGGGAATGGGCAAATGAGCGACAGAACGATGAATTTTTTTGCACTTGCTTACGAAACACGATTGTAGATTGAAAAATGCTATTAACTTTCTGGCTTTTTATAGATTAGAATCGACGGGCTTTGTAAATCACACGCGGGTATTATTGATGACCTGCATTTATCAGGGGACTGCCCAGTGGCGCGGATAAATAAAATCTCGATCACGCTCTGTGCTTTACTGTTTACTTCACTCACTTTCACGCCAGTGGCAAACGCCTCTCAGCAGGCGCGGCATTCTGCTGTACAAAAAAACCATCTGGTGAAAGCCACAGAACGTAAGAAAAAAACCACCGCTAAGAACGACAAGAAAAAAACACCGGCTCAGACGAAACAGACCGCTTCCAGCAAGACGAAAACCAAACCTTCCCGTACTGCCCACTCCGCCAAAAGTAAAGCTTCGCAAACCGCCGCTAACCTTGTTACTGAAAAATGCATCACGCGTAAAGGCCATAAGGCGAAATGCACGAAGGTCACGAAAATAGCGGAAGTGCATAAAGTGCGCGTACAGAAAGCGCAAAAAACCGCGATGAACAAACTGATGGGGCAGATTGGCAAACCCTATCACTGGGGTGGCAGCTCGCCACGTACCGGTTTTGACTGCAGCGGCCTCGTCTATTACGCCTATAAAGATCTGGTCAAGTTCCGCATTCCTCGTACCGCTAATGAGATGTACCACCTGCGCGATGCCTCACCGGTTGACCGCGGTGAGCTGGAAAACGGCGATCTGGTGTTCTTCCGCACTCAGGGTCGCGGCACGGCTGACCACGTCGGCGTCTATGTCGGCAACGGAAAATTCATCCAGTCACCGCGTAGCGGCCAGGATATTCAGATCACCTCTCTCAGTGAAGACTACTGGGTACGCCATTACGTCGGCGCACGTCGCGTGATGACGCCGAAAACCATTCGCTAACCCCTGCCCTGCCACACCCGTGGCAGGGTAAGTTCCTCTTTTGCATACCCTTTCAATTTGCTATCCTGTCCCTGTTGTCTGTGTGGTTATTGACAACGCAAAATACAATAAGGAGAGAAGCAATGTCGTTCGAATTACCTGCACTACCGTATGCAAAAGACGCCCTGGCACCGCACATTTCTGCGGAAACCCTGGAATATCATTACGGCAAGCATCACCAGACGTACGTCACTAACCTGAACAATCTGATCAAGGGCACCGATTTTGAAGGCAAAACGCTGGAAGAGATCGTCCGCAGTTCAGAGGGTGGCGTATTCAACAACGCGGCTCAGGTGTGGAACCACACCTTCTACTGGCACTGCCTGGCGCCAAACGCCGGTGGCGAACCTGCCGGTGAACTGGCTACCGCTATCAACGCCGCCTTTGGCAGCTTCGCGGATTTCAAAGCGAAATTTACCGATGCAGCCATCAAGAACTTCGGTTCGGGCTGGACGTGGCTGGTTAAAGAGGCGGATGGCAAACTGGCTATCGTGTCCACCTCTAACGCAGGCACTCCGCTGACCACCAGCGCTAAGCCGCTGATGACCGTGGACGTATGGGAACACGCTTACTACATTGATTACCGCAACGCGCGCCCGAACTACCTGGAGCACTTCTGGGCACTGGTTAACTGGGACTTTGTGGCGAAGAACTTCGCCGCGTAAGAGACACGCAGAAGGGTTCGCCCTTCTGCGTTTTTGGTTTATTCCGCAGCGCAGGCTGCTTCAGGCTGTTTACGACCCGACATCATCACCAGCAGCAGGCCGAGCGCGGCAATAATCGCCCCCATCACCGGCACAAAGCTGTACCCCAGTCCCCCTGAAATCACGGCCCCACCGGCCGCCGCACCGAGCGCGTTGCCCAGGTTGAAGGCGCCGATGTTGACCGACGATGAGAGGCCCGGCGCTTCATGCGCGACGCGCATCACGCGCATCTGCAGCGGCGGCACCACGGCAAAGGTGGCGGCTCCCCAGACGACCATCGCGATCGCGGCGCCAAACTCATTACGCGCCAGCCACGGAATGGCAATCATGATGACAATCAGCAGGGTTAAGAAGCCCTTCAGCGTGCCGCTTACGGAACGGTCGGCAAATTTCCCACCGAGATAGTTGCCGATCGAGAAGCCCACGCCTATCAGCACCAGCATCGCGGTCACAAAGAGAGGCGTTGCGTGGGTGATGTCATGCAATACCGGTGAAATATAGGTGTAGAGGGTAAACATCGCCCCTGCCCCCAGCACGGTGGTGAGCAGCGCGGAGAGCACCTGCGGGCGCACCAGCACCGACAGCTCTCTGCGCACGTCAGGACGTTCACCCGCGCTGCCTTTCGGCAGGGAGAAGAACAGCGCCACCATTGCGACCACGCCCAGTCCAGCCGTCGCCAGGAATGACATCCGCCAGCCAATAACCTCGCCCAACCAGGTTGCCGCAGGCACCCCGCCAATGTTGGCAATCGTTAGCCCCATAAACATGGTGGCTACGGCGCTCGCCTGCTTATGTTTTGGCACCACGCTGGCAGCCACGACCGATCCCAGCCCGAAGAACGCGCCGTGGTTAAGGCTGGTCAGAATGCGTGACAGCATCAGCGTGGTGTAGTCCGGCGCAATGGCCGAAAGCACGTTGCCCAGGGTGAAAATCGCCATCAGGAAAATCAGCGCATTGCGGCGCGCGCGGTGCGAAAGGAGAAGCGTCATCAGCGGCGCCCCCACCATCACGCCGATAGCATAGGCGCTGATTAACATCCCTGCCGCAGGGATCGAGACGTCCACGCCACGGGCGATGACGGGCAGTAACCCCATCGGGGAGAATTCAGTGGTGCCAATCCCAAAAGCGCCAATCGCCAGGGCCAGCAGGGGAAAATTGATTTTCATGCGTCAACTCCGGATGCCGTGTCATGTGGTGACACAGAACAAAGAAGCGGAAAGCATGACATCAATCACAAAAAATGAGAAGTTAACAAAATGGCAAAAGATTTTTGCCAGAGAAGTAACAATCGGGTCGATCGGGAGGGAGAAGGCTCTCCCTCCGCGTAAATCAGTGCAGCGCAGCCGTCAGACCGGCCGCGACAATCAGAGCCAGCACAATAACGGTGGTGAACAGCGAAAACTTCAGATCGGAACTCATCAATTTTTCTCCTTTTAATCCCCCCACGAAAAGTGAGCCTGCTCATTTTTGCATAATTTACGTCAAAAATCTTCCTGGATTTAGGCTGATAAACACTTTACCTCTTCCCCTTTTCATCAAGATAGGACAAAATTCCACGCTAAATTTATTAGCGTACCGGCCATTGACCCCCTCCTGACGTCCCGTGTCGTTTTCCCGGCGTGCCGCAATTCAAGATTGCGTGATAAGGGTGAGAGAAGGCAAACGTTTACCTTCAAGTTTTTCAGGAGTTTAGGATATGGTCTGGAGTGACATTTAATGGCAACAATTAAAGACGTAGCAAAACGCGCAAACGTTTCCACTACAACCGTATCACATGTAATTAACAAAACCCGCTTTGTGGCGGAAGAGACGCGCAACGCCGTCTGGGCAGCGATCAAAGAGCTGCACTATTCGCCAAGTGCGGTTGCGCGCAGCCTCAAGGTTAATCACACCAAGTCCATTGGATTGCTGGCCACCAGCAGTGAAGCGGCCTATTTTGCCGAGATCATTGAAGCGGTTGAGAAAAACTGCTTCCAGAAAGGCTATACCCTGATTCTGGGCAACGCGTGGAACAGCATTGAAAAACAGCGCGCCTACCTGTCGATGATGGCGCAAAAGCGCGTTGATGGCCTGCTGGTAATGTGTTCCGAGTATCCGGAGTCCGTGCTGTCCATGCTCGAAGAGTATCGCCATATTCCGATGGTGGTGATGGACTGGGGAGAAGCGCGCGCGGACTTCACCGATTCCGTTATCGATAACGCCTTTGAAGGCGGCTATATGGCCGGTCGTTATCTGATCGAACGCGGTCACCGCGAGATTGGCGTGATCCCCGGTCCGCTGGAGCGCAACACCGGCGCGGGCCGTCTGGCCGGTTTTATGAAAGCGATGGAAGAAGCGCTGATCAACGTGCCGGAAAACTGGATTGTGCAGGGCGACTTTGAGCCGGAGTCGGGCTACCGCGCAATGCAGCAGATCGTCTCCCAGCCACACCGTCCGACCGCCGTTTTCTGCGGGGGTGACATCATGGCTATGGGCGCGCTCTGCGCTGCCGACGAGCTGGGTCTGCGCGTACCGCAGGATATTTCCGTGATCGGGTATGACAACGTGCGTAACGCGCGTTTCTTCACGCCAGCGTTGACCACCATTCACCAGCCGAAAGATTCGCTGGGCGAAACGGCCTTCAATATGCTGATGGACAGGATCGTCAACAAACGTGAAGAGTCGCAGTCCATTGAAGTTCACCCGCGTCTTATCGAACGCCGTTCCGTTGCGGACGGTCCGTTCCGCGACTACCGTCGTTAATCGCTTTACGGGGCCAGCTATGCTGGCTCCCGTAACCATTCCCGGTTTAGCGTTTCGCTGTCTCCCAGATAATCCAGCAGCCAGGCCATCGCAGGCGAGACATCACTTTGCTGCCAGGTCAGGCAGCAGGCCGCATCCGGGAACGGATTCTCCAGCGTCAGCTCAACCCACTCTCCGGTATCGATGCGCGGACGCGCGAAATGAACGGGCACCATCGCGACGCACAGTCCGGCGCTGAGGCACGTCGCCGACGATTCCCAGTCAGGGGCCACCACCCGCCGCTGGTTGTCCAGAAGCCAGGTGATACGCTTCGGCAATGAACGGGAGGTATCCTCCAGCACCAGCGACGGCCAGTTGCGCAGCGTATCATCGCTGAGCGGCCCCTCCATCGCCGCCAGGGGATGATCGCGTGCCACCACGCATTTCCAGCTCAGCATCCCCATGTCGCGAAAGGCGTAACGTCCCCCAACCGGGATCGCCTGCGTAGCGCCAATCGCCATCTCCGCCCTGCCGTCCGCCAGCGCATCCCACACCCCGTTGAACACCTCCTGCGAGACCCGCAGCTCAACGTCAGAGAAATGACGATAGAAATCCACGATCATCTGCCGGGTGCGTTCCGGCTTCACGATGTTATCCACCGCGATGGCGAGATGTCCCCGCCAGCCGTTGGCGATCTGCTGACACTGTTCGCGGGTGATCTGCATTTTTTTGATAACAGAACGCCCTTCCTTCAAAAACCACGCGCCTGCGGGCGTTAATTCCACATCACGATGGCGTCGCTCAAACAGCGGAACCGCCAGCCACTCCTCCAGCTGACGCACCGTGTAGCTGATGGCCGAAGGGACGCGGTGCAGCTCCTGCGCTGCACCGCTGAAGCTGCCGTTACGTGCAACAGCATCGACCACTTCAAGAGAATAATCTGACCACATTTTCTGCCTGCAAAAAATTTGAATGCACCCGACAAATATTAGCGTTTCACAAGCCGCTTTGCACTCCCTACACTCTGCGCCAACGTACACCTGCCTCCTCAGGAGAATAAGAGAATGCAACCCAGGAAAGGATTTTTAGTCTGGCTCGGCGGCTTAAGCGTGCTGGGCTTTTTGGCCACCGACATGTACCTGCCCGCGTTTGCCGCGATGCAGGAAGACCTGCAAACCCCTGCGGCGGCCATCAGCGCCAGCCTGAGCCTGTTCCTTGCCGGTTTTGCTTTCGCGCAACTGCTGTGGGGACCGCTCTCGGATCGCTTTGGCCGTAAACCGGTACTGCTGCTGGGTCTGGCCATTTTTGCCGTGGGCTGCCTGGGGATGTTGTGGGTGCGCGATGCCACCTGGCTACTGGTGCTGCGCTTTATTCAGGCCGTGGGCGTCTGTGCTGCGGCGGTGACCTGGCAGGCGCTGGTGACCGACTACTATCCGGCTAACCGCACAAACCGTATTTTCGCCACCATTATGCCGCTGGTGGGTCTTTCCCCTGCCCTGGCTCCGCTGCTGGGCAGCTGGATCCTCGCGCACTTTGACTGGCAGGCCATTTTTGCCACGCTGTTTGCCATCACGCTGGTGCTGATGCTGCCGGCGTTTGCCCTCAAGCCCGCGCATAAAAAAGAGGCGCATGCGGATGCGAAGCCGATTACCTTCACCTCCCTGCTGAGCACCAAGGCGTATCGCGGGAATGTCCTGATCTATGCCGCCTGCTCGGCCAGCTTCTTCGCGTGGCTCACCGGTTCGCCGTTTATTCTGCACGATATGGGCTACAGCCCGGCGGCCATCGGCCTGAGCTATGTTCCGCAGACTATTGCGTTCCTGGTGGGCGGATACGGCTGTCGCGCGGCGCTGCAAAAATGGGAAGGTCAGCAGATGCTGCCATGGCTGCTGGTGCTGTATGCGCTGAGCGTCATCGGCACCTGGGCCGTCGGGTTTATTCCGGGCGCGGGCCTGGCTGAAATTTTGGTCCCCTTCTGCGTGATGGCCGTGGCGAACGGGGCGATTTACCCGATCGTGGTGGCACAAGCGTTACGTCCGTTCCCGCAGGCGACAGGCCGCGCCGCAGCGCTGCAAAATACCCTGCAGCTGGGTCTGTGCTTCCTGGCAAGTCTGGTGGTCTCGGCGCTGATTGCGACGCCACTGTTAACCACCACCAGCGTGATGCTGGTCACCGTTGCGCTGGCGGTGATGGGTTATCGCATGCAGGCCTCCGCGCAGCGTGAGCAGGATAGCGGCGCTCAGGTGGAAACCTCGCATGCCTGATTGCGCCAGAAATCATGTTACATTTCAGTGATTAGGTTGCTAACAATTTTCTATTGAATCACCAAATTTTGAGGCCTATACTAAATTTGGTTCGATTAAATACGATAAATATTAAGTGTTAACGGGAGCCGGAGCGCTCCCGTTTTACCATGGAAGGCATTTCGGCAAGGGTAATCTCCCTTCCTCTGTTCTACGTCGGATATTAGCCTCGCGGTATTTACCGTGAGATTTCTCACAAACCAAAAAAAGCGTCTACGCTGTTTGAAGGTTCTGATCACATCAGGGTGATGGAGAAGCTATGAGTTCATCGTGTATAGAAGAAGTCAGCGTTCCGGACGATAACTGGTCCCGGATCGTCAGTGAACTGTTAGGTCGAGCAGGCATCACTATCAATGGATCATCGCCATCCGATCCTCAGGTTAAACATCCCGACTTTTTTAAACGCGTATTGCGGCAGGGATCGTTAGGCCTGGGAGAAAGTTATATGGACGGCTGGTGGGAGTGCGAACGTCTGGATACCTTTTTTGCCAGCGTGCTGCGTGCCGGTCTGGAAAACCAACTCCCGCGCAATCTGAAAGACACCCTGCGCGTCGCCTCTGCCCGACTGTTCAATCTGCAAAGTAAAAAACGCGCGTGGATCGTCGGCAAAGAGCATTACGATCTCGGCAATGACCTGTTCAGCCGTATGCTGGACCCGTTCATGCAGTACTCCTGCGCCTACTGGAAAGACGCGTCGACGCTTGAAGAAGCGCAGCAGGCAAAGCTGCGTCTGATTAGCGAGAAGCTGCAGCTACAGCCCGGCATGCGCGTGCTGGATATCGGCTGCGGCTGGGGTGGGCTGGCGTATTTTATGGCGAAGCACTATGGCGTCAGCGTAGTGGGCGTCACGATTTCAGCGGAACAGCAAAAAATGGCGCGGGAGCGCTGCCAGGGTTTCGATGTGGATATCCGGCTGCAGGATTACCGTGATCTGAATGAACAGTTTGACCGTGTCGTTTCCGTCGGCATGTTCGAGCACGTCGGGCCGAAAAACTACGACACCTATTTTGAGGTGGTGGATCGTAATCTGAAACCGGACGGCATCTTCCTGCTGCACACCATCGGCTCTAAGCGGACCGACAATAACGTTGACCCGTGGATCAATAAATACATCTTTCCGAATGGCTGTTTACCGTCCGTTCGCCAGATTGCCAACGCCAGCGAATCCCATTTTGTGATGGAAGACTGGCATAACTTTGGCGCGGATTACGACACCACGTTGATGGCATGGCATGCGCGTTTTCAGGAGACCTGGCCTGAGATTGCGGACAACTATTCTGAGCGATTCAAACGGATGTTTAGCTATTATCTGAATGCCTGCGCGGGGGCGTTTCGCGCACGGGATATTCAGCTCTGGCAGGTGGTATTCAGCCGGGGGATTGAACACGGACTGCGTGTCGCACGCTAAAAAATAACCCCGGATATCCGGGGTTATTTTTTATTCTTCTTCAGTGGTCTTTATTATTGCGGCTTCTTTTGCTGCCAGCACGCGCTCAACCGTATCCACCACCGCCTGGGTTTGCGGATCGATTTCGATATTCACACGATGCCCCAGTTTTTTGGTGCCCAGCGTGGTGCGCTGCAGCGTTTCAGGAATTAAATGCACGCAAAAACGCGTTGGCGTCACTTCTCCCACCGTCAGGCTAATCCCGTCAATGCCAATAAATCCTTTATAGAGGATGTATTTCATTAATGACGGGTCCTGCATTTTAAACCAGATTTGACGGTTATTTTCCGAGGTCACGATTTTCGCCACTTCGGCAGTGGTCATGATGTGCCCGGACATCAGGTGACCGCCAATCTCATCGCTGAACTTCGCCGCGCGCTCAACGTTGACGGTATCGCCTACCACCAGCTCGCCCAGGTTAGTGATCCGCAGCGTCTCTTTCATTAAATCAAAGCTAATCTGGTTGCCGTTAATTTCGGTCACGGTCAGGCAGCAGCCGTTATGCGCAATCGACGCACCGGTTTCAATGCCCTCAAGCATATATTCCGGCAGCTCAACAACATGAGTACGGAAATTAGGTTTTTCATCAATGGACACCACTTTGGCGGTGCCCTGCACAATACCAGTAAACATGCTTACAACTCCTGTTTTTTCCGGACGGTGGTGACACCGTTTAATCCCACCACAATAACAGTTGGAAAAACAGGTTGCCAGCGGAGCGCATTTTCTGGCGATTTTTTCACTAGATAAATAGCTAAAGCCCGCTACAATAGCTGGCACCCCCCTGCATTTTCTTCTCGCTGCCCGTTTCGGCGGCTTTTTTAGTCTCTCAAATAACAACAAAATAAAGGTGTTCACGTGCAGAAGTACATGAATGAAGCGCGCCAGTTATTGGCACTGGCTATACCAGTGATCATCGCGCAAGTGGCCCAGACCGCAATGGGATTTGTGGATACGGTAATGGCAGGTGGCTACAGCGCCACCGATATGGCGGCCGTGGCTATCGGTACGTCAATCTGGCTTCCGGCCATCCTGTTCGGCCACGGTCTGCTGCTCGCACTCACGCCTGTTATCGCTCAGCTCAATGGCTCGGGTCGTCGCGAGCGCATTGCCCATCAGGTCCGTCAGGGGTTCTGGCTGGCAGGGTTTGTCTCCGTGCTGATCATGGTCGTGCTCTGGAACGCGGGCCATATCATCCGCGCTATGCATAACATTGACCCGGCCCTGGCGGATAAAGCCGTGGGCTATCTGCGTGCCCTGCTTTGGGGTGCGCCCGGCTACCTCTTTTTCCAGGTAGCGCGTAACCAGTGTGAAGGCCTGGCGAAAACCAAGCCCGGGATGGTGATGGGTTTTATCGGGCTGCTGGTCAACATCCCGGTTAACTATATCTTTATCTACGGTCATTTCGGGATGCCGGAACTGGGCGGCGTCGGCTGCGGCGTGGCGACAGCAGCCGTTTACTGGGTGATGTTCTTCTCGATGCTTACCTTCGTGAAGCACGCCCGCTCCATGCGCGACATTCGCAACGAGAACAGATTCAGCACGCCGGACTGGAGCATCATGACGCGTCTGGTGCAGTTAGGGTTGCCGATTGCCCTTGCGCTGTTCTTTGAGGTGACCCTGTTTGCCGTGGTTGCCCTGCTGGTCTCCCCGCTGGGCATTGTGAACGTGGCCGGGCACCAGATTGCGCTGAACTTCAGCTCCCTGATGTTCGTCCTGCCAATGTCGCTGGCCGCGGCAGTGACGATTCGCGTGGGCTTCCGCCTGGGACAAGGTTCGACGCTAGATGCGCAAACCGCCGCGCGGACCGGACTGGGCGTCGGCGTCTGCATGGCCATTTGCACAGCGCTTTTCACCGTGGCGCTTCGCGAGCAGATTGCCCTGCTCTATAACGACAATCCGGAAGTCGTTACGCTGGCATCGCACCTGATGCTGCTGGCTGCGATTTACCAGATTTCGGACTCCATCCAGGTGATTGGCAGCGGCGTGCTGCGCGGTTATAAAGACACGCGCTCCATTTTCTTTATCACTTTCATCGCCTACTGGGTGCTGGGTCTGCCGTGTGGTTATATTCTGGCCCTGACCGACCTTGTGGTTGACCGCATGGGACCAGCGGGGTTCTGGATGGGCTTTATCATCGGCCTGACGTCGGCGGCGATTATGATGATGATGCGCATGCGCTTCCTGCAGCGCCAGCCATCAACGATCATTTTGCAACGCGCTGCCCGTTAAATACGCAGTAGCCGCCACCCGGCGGCTACTTTCTCTTCACTTTGCGCGGTAATACAGCAATCGCGTGAAATCAGAGAGAAAATTGCATTTTCCCTCTTGCCACCTCGGTGCTGTGCCGCTAATATTCGTCCCCGTTGTCACCGACAACACGTTGCGTTCATAGCTCAGTTGGTTAGAGCACCACCTTGACATGGTGGGGGTCGTTGGTTCGAGTCCAATTGAACGCACCATTCTGCGTCCGTAGCTCAGTTGGTTAGAGCACCACCTTGACATGGTGGGGGTCGGTGGTTCGAGTCCACTCGGACGCACCATTTCAGTCCTGAAATGGTGCAAATTCTCCTCTGATAGCCTGAATTTTCCTAATCCTTCATTTTCATTACTGTTCTCCTGCTACGCTTTTCTCATGGAAAAAAGAGAGGACAACCGTCGATGAAGAAAATCGCCATTATCGGTTCCGGCCCAACAGGGATTTATACCTTTTACGCCCTTCTTAAAAACCCGCAGCCGCTTTCGGTCTCCGTCTTTGAACAAAGTGATGAAGCGGGCGTGGGTATGCCCTATAACGACGACGATAACTCTCGTCTGATGCTGGCAAATATCGCAAGTATTGAAATCCCGCCCATTTTTATGACCTACCTCGACTGGCTCAAAGGCCAGAGCGAAGCCCATCTGGCACGCTTTAAGGTTGATAAAGCCCGCCTGCATGACCGACAGTTCCTGCCCCGGCTCCTGCTGGGTGAGTATTTCCGCGACAGCTTTCGGTCCATCGTAAAAGAGGCGGAAAAACGGGGATTTCAGGTTGATGTCCATAAATCCGCCCAGGTCACCGATATCGTGCCCTCGAAAGAAGGCGTTACGCTTTCCGTCAACGGCAGCGCCTTTCCTGAACGCTTCGACCTTGCGGTTATCGCCACCGGCCACGTCTGGCCAGAGGAGGATGAAGCCACGCGCACGTTCTTCCCCAGCCCGTGGTCCGGTCTGATGGACGCCAGTATTCCGCCCTGTCGCGTCGGTATTATGGGGACATCGTTAAGCGGTCTCGACGCGGCCATGGCGGTCGTAATGCAGCACGGTGCGTTTCGCGATGATAAATTTGTGCTAAATAAAGGCAGCGAGGCGCTGGAGATTGTCCTGATGTCCCGGACGGGCATTCTGCCGGAAGCCGATTTTTACTGCCCTATTCCTTACGAGCCGCTGTCGATATTGACCGAACGCGTGTTAGAAAGCGAGATTGCCAAAGGACCGGATGGCCTGCTCGATCGTATCTTTGTCCTGATGGTCAAAGAGCTTCAGCTTGCCGATCCGGCGTGGTGCGAAAAAATGTCTCTGCATACGCTGAATGCGGACACCCTTCGTGAGGCCTGGTTTGAGGATCGTAAACGGCACGGACCCTTTACCTGGGCGGAAGATAACCTGAAAGAAGTTGAGAAAAATAAACGCGAACGCCGTACCGTGGCCTGGCGCTATACCGTGCTTCGGCTGCATGAAGTGGTTCAGGAGATCGTTCCCCATCTCAGCGATCGAGACGTTGAACGCTTCAAACAGGGGCTGGCTCGGGTATTTATCGACAACTATGCCGCCATCCCTCCGCAGTCTATCCGCAGGCTGCTCGCACTTCGCGAAGCCGGCATCATCAGCGTGGCCGCGCTCGGTGACGACTACACGCTCGACGTTGGCAGCGATCGAACGGTGATAACCACACAAGAGACCGTTTACCGCTTCGACGTTTTTATTGATGCGCGCGGGCAAAGGCCGCTCAAAACGAAAGATCTGCCCTTCCCGACGCTGCGAAAACAGCTGGAAGCGACCGGCGATGAGATACCCGATATCGGCGAGGATTACACCTTAAAAGCGCCTGACACCGTTCGCGGGCGCATCACCTTCGGTGCGATACCTTGGCTGATGCACGATCGTCCCTTCGTTCAGGGGCTGGCGGAGTGTGCAGAGATTGCAGAGGCGATGGCGCAAGCGGCGGAAAAACCCGCGTCGGGGGTGCGGCGGAGATTGCCCTATTTTGAAAACTGACAGGGCATCCGTGCCCTGCTGTCGCGGATTACTCGAAGAAGACTTCCGGGTTTTCCGACAGCGAAACGAAGGTTTTCGTCTCTTTATTCAGGGCGAGGATTTCGCCGCTTTCAATGTCGTACACCCAGCCGTGCAGTCGGATGGAGTTATTACGCAGGCCCACCGCGACGGAAGGATGGGTCTTAATGTTGCTCAGTTGCGCAAACACGTTCTCCTGCACCATCGCATTGACCTTATCGATCGGCTTATCCCAAGTTTTTTTCTCCACCACGGCTTTCGCCGCGTCGGAATAGCGCAGCCAGTGTGACACGGCAGGCATCGGCTCCAGGTTCGCGTTATCGGCAATCGCCTTCATCGCGCCGCAGTTGGAGTGACCACAAATCACGATATCCGTGACGCCCAGCGCCACAACGGCGTATTCGATGGTAGCGGACACACCGCCAGGCTCGGGTCCGAACGGCGGCACGATGTTGCCAGCATTACGAATGACAAAGAGTTGTCCTGGCTCTTGCTGGGTGACAAGTTCCGGGACCAGACGGCTGTCGGAGCATGAGATGAACAGCGCTTTGGGATTCTGGCTGGACGCTAAACTGCGGAAGAGTTCTTTACGTTGCGGGAAAATCTCTTTTTGAAAGCTGAGAAAACCTTCAATGATATGTTGCATAGCAATGTCTCTTTTATCTGTTTTAGTTTAGGTATGATCGAGATCACACTCGTAAAGTTTACCCATCGGGGTTTACTTCAGACAAGCAATATATTTCTGGCCCGAGCGCTGCACAATTTCGTCCGCGTTAGCGAGGATGTTCTGCCCTTCGAACGCGCCGTACAGACGTTCAAACGTTCTGCCTTCCAGATGATTCACGACCGACGCCACGGTGCGGGCCGGCAGTGGAAGATAGTTCGGGTAGCTCCACATAAACGAGACGGCGTCTTTACCCGGCGTGACCTGCAGAATATCGCCCGCCAGCAGCACCCCGTCCCCCTCCTGCCAGTGCAGCACCGTTCCCCCGGCAAAATGCCCCCCCAGACGCAGCAAGGTGACCGACGGGAAAATCTCCAGCGCATCCCCCTCCCAGAAATGAATGGCCGGGCTGTCGCGCATCACCCACTCGCTGTCGCTGGCGTGCAGGTACACCGGCGCATCATACGCCGCAGCCCACTCCTGCATCGTGGTGTAATAGTGCGGATGTGAAATCGCAATCGCGCTGATGCCGCCGAGGGCGGTAATGAGCGTTTTGGTTGCGGGGTCGAGGTTGGCGATACAGTCCCAGAGAATATTGCCGTGGGGCGTTTGCAGCAGCAGCGCCCGCTGGTTGATCGCAAACGCCGGGACCGTTTTGATCCCAAACAATCGCGGCTCCAGCTGCTGCCATTTGTTGCTATGCGTGGCGGTGACGGTATCGAGATCGGTCCACGCCTGCCCCGTGCTGGGGACATACTGGCGTTCATCCTCGCAGATCGGGCATTTCTCAGGCCGTGTATCGTAAGCCGTTCCGCAGGTTTTACAGAGTGTAATCATGTGCTCTCCTCAGCGATAAAGCACTGAGTATGGCAGGGATTATCCTTATGTGCTGCGAGGTACATTGCTGGCTTTTTTTGCCCTATACTGTGCCAGTATCGAAAACTGAACAGAGCAGGTGCAACATGGAAATTGATCTCGATAATTTAGTCTTTAACGGTCTGGATGAAGCAGAAGAGCGTAATGCGGAACGTCTGGACGACGCGGATAAAAAAGCGCAGGCGATTGTCGCCGACGACGACTGCGGCGACGCCTGCAAGATCTAATAAAAAAGCACCGGGAAACCGGTGCTTTTTTATTTCACTCGTTAAACGTCACGCACACCTCGTTCCAGTACGTTTCGCGCGTGCGGCGCAGTTCAGCGTGACGTTTTATCATGGAACCA
Organism: Enterobacter sp. SES19; assembly: GCF_011765665.1. Lineage (NCBI taxonomy): Bacteria > Pseudomonadati > Pseudomonadota > Gammaproteobacteria > Enterobacterales > Enterobacteriaceae > Enterobacter > Enterobacter sp. SES19. Next base: position 2,028,839 of record NZ_CP050320.1, on the reverse strand, counting down.
CTCCGGGTCAATGTTGGCAACGTCTACGCCATACAGGCTGGCGACAGGCAGTATTGACTCAAGAACACGTTGCGCGCTGTTCTCCGCATTCACTGGTCGGGTCGCAAAAAACCGCCGTAACGTGCTGATCCACTTTTTCATCGCCTTACCCTCTCTCGCCGTGTCTGACCTCAGTTAAGCACTCAAATGCCGCGCGGGTGAAATACCAAAATCCACTGTCCATGTGCAGGATTTGCAAATAGCCTCCCGTTCTTTTCACGCTTCATTAACACCTTGTTCACTAATGCTTTTTTGCTCAAAGCAAAGAACGATTTCTTATTTGGCGATAGCTTTCGCTTATGGGAGCGTAGCGGGGTAAAACAAAAACAACGGGATGGCGTATGACTATGGCAGCAAACATGAAAGGGTTTACCAAACGGACACTGGTTCTGGGATTACTGGCGGCGGGGAGCCTGCTTTCAGCGCAGGCACAGGCCGATCAGCTGGCGGATATTAAGGCCGCAGGGGTGGTGAAAGTGGCCACGTTTGACGCCAACCCGCCGTTTGGCTCGATTGATGCCAAAACGCACGAGATCGTGGGTTACGACGTGGACTTCGCCAAAGCGCTGGCAAAATCGCTCGGCGTGAAGCTTGAACTGGTTGCCACCAATCCGGCCAACCGTATTCCGCTGCTGCAGTCCGGGAAAGCAGACCTGATCGTGGCAGATATCACCATCACCCCGGAACGCGCGCAGGTGATTGATTTCTCGACGCCTTACTTCGTCACCGGCCAGCAGTTCCTCGTTCCGGTGAAATCACCGGACAAGCTCGATGACTATAGCCGGGCGCGCATTGGCGCGGTCAAAGGCACGACGGGCGAGCAGGCGCTGCACCAGCGTTTCCCGCAGTCCCGCGTCCTCTCTTATGACGACATTCCCCTGGCGTTGACCGCACTGCGCAATGGTAACGTCCAGGCCATTACCCAGGACAGCACCATTCTGGCCGGTCTGCTGGCGCAGGCGCCGGATAAAGCGAACTTCAAAATCCTGCCCGATCTGCTCAGTAAAGAAGAGATTGGCGTGGGGGTGAGGAAAGGTGAAACGGCGCTGCTGAAGGCCGTTAACGACGAGCTGGTTAATCTCGAGAAGAACGGTCAGGCAGCAAAAATCTACGATGTCTGGTTTGGCCCAAACACGCCTGCCCCGCAGCCTCGCGCCTTTAAAATAGAAGCCAGATAATTATGCTCTCAGGTTTATTTTCACACTCCGCGGCCGGTGCCGCGGATTTTTCACATCTGGAACAGGCCAGCGTCGAGTTTCGTCATGTGGACAAACGCTACGGTGACCATCAGGTTTTAAACGACATTAATCTCACCATCACCCCCGGTGAAGTGGTCGCCATCCTCGGCCCGTCGGGTTCCGGTAAATCCACCCTGATTCGTCTCATCAACCAGCTTGAAACCCTGAGCGGCGGGGAGATTCTGATCGATAACAAGCCTACCGGAAAGCTCTCCGGTACCGGGCTGCGTCAGCTGCGTAGCCGCGTGGGGTTTGTGTTCCAGCAATTCAATCTTTACGCCCATCTCACCGCCAGCCAGAACATCACCCTGGCACTGGAGCACGTTCACGGCTGGAATCCACAGCCTGCCCAGGCGCGCGCGCTGGCCCTGCTGGAGAAGGTCGGGATGCTGGAAAAAGCCCACCATTTCCCGGCAGAGCTTTCCGGCGGGCAGCAGCAGCGCGTCGCGATTGCCCGTGCCCTGGCCTCTTCACCACAAATCATCCTGTTCGATGAGCCCACCTCGGCGCTGGATCCGGAGATGATTGGTGAAGTGCTGTTTGTGATGAAAGCCCTCGCCCACAGCGGGATCACGATGATTGTCGTAACCCATGAGATGCAGTTCGCCCGGGAGATTGCCGACAGAGTCGTCTTTATCGACGGGGGGCAAATTCTGGAAATTGCGCCGCCGGCGCAATTTTTCAGTCGGCCCTCGCATCCGCGCGCGCAGCGGTTCCTGCAAAAGGTGCTCAACCCGCTGCATCAGGAGCATCTGTAATGCCCGCGCTCGACTGGCAGGGGGTACTGACCGGACAGCCTCTGCAGTGGATACTCTCCGGATTCCTCACCACCCTGTGGGTAACGCTTGCCGGGATGATGCTGGCCAGCCTGCTCGCATTGCTCTTTATGCTTCTGCGCCTTTCCGGCGGACGCCTCGGGAACGCGGTCGTTAGCAGCTGGGTGTCGCTGTTTCGCAATACGCCGCTGCTGGTGCAGCTGCTGTTCTGGTATTTTGCCGCCTGGAACGGTCTACCGCAGGCGTTCCGCGACGCGGTGAACGCGGATCACAGCTGGTCAATTCTGCCCGGCGACGTCTGGTGGTTTACGCCCGAATTTTTATGTTCTGCCTGGGGGTTGGGTGTCTTTACCTCGGCGTTTTTAATTGAAGAGGTGGAGTCGGGCTTACGTTCCGTACCTGCCGGACAGCGGGAGGCGGCGCTCGCTCAGGGATTCTCCGCGTGGCGCCTGTTTCGCTACATCCTGCTGCCGCAGGGGCTGGCCAACGCCTGGCAGCCGGTCGTTGGCCAGTACCTTAATCTGATGAAGCTCTCCTCGCTCGCCAGCGGGATTGGCTTCGCCGAGCTGACCTATCAGGTCAGGCAGATTGAGAGCTATAACGCGCACGCGCTGGAAGCATTTACCTTCGGAACCGCACTCTATCTGCTGACCGGCCTGGTCATGGGGATGGTGCTGGTTCGCATTGGACCTGAAGCGAAACGTAAACGCCCAAACGTCGCCACCTCAGGGAGTGAAAAACATGATTGCCGGACTTAATGTCATCACCGATAACCTCGATTATCTGCTGTGGGGACGCGCGGCAACGGGTGAACCGGGGGGCGTATTGCTCTCGTTGATGATGGCGATTGGGGCCGCCGTCATTGCTCTGCCCGGTGGGATAGTGCTCGCGTGTCTGGCCTGGCGCTTTACCGGGCTCGTGCGCAAGACCCTCTTTTTGTGGGCAGAGCTGATTCGCGGTATCCCGCTCATCTTCGTAATTTTCTGGATGTGGTATCTCCTGCCGCTCATTACCGGGGGCGATCTGCCGGGGGCGCTGACCGTCACGCTGGCGCTGGCCTGGTTTACGGCGGCTACCGTAATGCACTCGGTACTGGCCGGACTTAATGCGCTACCGTCCGGGCAGTACGAAGCTGCACTGTCACAGGGATTCAGCACGCAGCAAACCCTGTGGCGCGTGCTGCTGCCACAGGCGCTGAGGAACATTCTGCCGTCGCTGGTGGGGATTTTTATCAGCCTGCTGAAGGATACGTCGTTGGCGTTTATCGTGAACGTCCCGGAACTGACCACGGTGGCGGGACAGGTCAACAACCGGGTGCAAATCTACCCGGCGGCCATTTTTATCTTTACGGGCGTGGTCTACTACCTGCTCTGCTGCTCGCTCGAGCAGCTTGCGAAGCGCTGGCGCTTTACCCGGCCAGCGCTTTAACCACCGTTTCCATCGCTTCGGTTGTCAATTCACTGCGTTTCACGCGCTGGTTCGCCAGCGCGGTACGCAGGACTCCGGCAATGACAATATGCTTTGGCTCCTGCCCTAAATCACGCATCTCAAGCACCACCTTCCCGACCACCCGGCACATCTCCTGGTACAGCGCTTCATCTTTGGTCACGTTACCCATCGTCATCACTCCATTGCCTGTTAAACGTTGAGCTTAAATGATTCTCCAGCCGGATACAAAAAAGAAGCCCGGCGAGAAACTCGCCGGGCTTCATCTGTAAAATCAGTAAATTAGTTATTTACTGGAATGACCGCGCCTTTGTACTTGGTGCGGATCCAGTCCTGAATCTCTTTTGAGTGCAGCACGTTCACCAGCGCGACGATGTCTTTCTTCTTCTCGTCACCGCGATGCACGGTGATGATGTTGGCATACGGGTTGTTTTCACCGCTCTCAACCGCAATCGGGTCGTGAACCGGATCCAGACCCGCGTCAATCGCATAGTTGGCGTTAATCACCACCGCGTCGCCTTCGTTGTTGTTGTACATCTGCGGCAGCAGAGACGCTTCAACGTTAGGCGTGAACTTCAGCTTTTTCGGGTTCTCGACGATATCGCTGATGCGCGCGGTCACTTTATCGATGCCCGGCTTCAGCTTGATCACACCCTCTTTTTCGAAGATAGAGAGAATACGCCCCTCTTCAGAAACCGCGTCACGCATGATGATTTTGCCGCCTTCCGGCAGGTCTTTCAGCGACTTGTATTTTTTGGAGTAGATGCCGATTGGCTCAATGTGGATCGCGCCCGCACTGACAAAATCGTAGTCTTTATCGCCCGCATGATCTTTCAGCACGCTGTTCAGGTAAGGAATGTGCTGGAAATAGTTCGCGTCGATGTCATGACCCGCCAGCGCGGTGTTCGGCAGAATATAGTCCTGGAACGGTTTAATCTCCAGGTCGATCCCCTGCTTCGCCAGAATCGGCTTTGCCTGCTCCAGAATTTCGGCGTGCGGCGTGTTGGATGCGCCCACGGTCAGGGTGTCAGCCCAGGAAGCGAAGCTCAGGGCGCTCAGGGTTGCGGCAGCGATCAGTGTCAGTGTCTTTTTCATGATGTGGTTCCTGTGTGTATTTATTAGCGTTTATCTAACAGTGAAGTAATGACATCGCCGCAGAACTGGATAATGAAAACGATGATTAAAATGGTCACCGTTGCCACCAGCGTGACGTCACCATGGTTGCGCTGGAATCCTTCCAGATAAGCCAGATTTCCCAAACCACCGGCGCCAATCACCCCCGCCATTGCGCTGTAGCTCACCAGCGCAATGAGCGTCACCGTAATACCTGATACCAGTGCAGGTGATGATTCCGGCAGTAAAACCCGAAACACTAACGTGCTCAGTCGTGCGCCCATCGAGCGCGTTGCTTCTATGACGCCTTTATCCACTTCACGCAGGGCGATCTCCACCAGGCGTGCGTAGAACGGTGCGGCACCCACAATCAGCGCCGGCAGCGCCGCGTTGGCGCCAAGGATGGTGCCGACGACGGTCTTGGTGAACGGGATCAGCAGGACAATCAGAATGATGAACGGAATCGAGCGGAACACGTTCACCACAATCGAAATGACGCTGTAGACCGTCCGGTTGTGGAACAGCCCGCCGCGTGCGGTTAAAAACAGCGCCAGACCCAGCACGATACCCAGTACAAAAGTCGCCACGCCGGACAGCGCGGTCATGTACAGCGTCTCCAGCGTCGCCGCCCAGAGCTGGTCCCACTTGAGATGCGGAAAGAGATCCTCAGCCATGTTTAATCACCTCGCCTTCAATATCGCTGTGCTTCAGGTCGGCGAGGATATTGTTCAGTTGTTCATCGGATGCCACTACATGTACCCAGAGCTGGCCAAACACGCCGTGGGCGGTTTGCGTCATTTTCCCGTGCAGGATATTAAACGGCAGGCCATAGCGCAGGGTCAGTTCACCCACGATCGGCTTATGCGTGCTGTGCCCGGTAAAGGTCAGTCTGATGACCGTACCTTCCAGATCGTTTGCCAGTTCTGTATTGAACGTTTCTTCTTCAGCATACTGGCTCACCTGACGGACAAACTGCTGCGTAATCGGCTGCTGCGGATGGGTAAAGACGCTCAGCACGTCGCCCTCTTCAACGACTTTACCGTTCTCCATCACCGCCACGCGGTCGCAGATTTTGCGCACCACATGCATCTCGTGCGTGATCAGCACGATGGTCAATTTGAACCGGCGGTTAATATCGAGCAGCAGATCGAGGATCTGATCGGTGGTCTGCGGGTCAAGCGCGGACGTGGCTTCATCGCAGAGCAGCACGTCAGGGTTGTTAGCCAGCGCACGGGCGATGCCGACGCGCTGTTTCTGGCCGCCACTGAGCTGAGACGGGTAGGCATGCTCGCGACCTTTCAGGCCGACCAGCTCCACCAGCTCGGCGACGCGGGCGGTGATTTTTGCTTTCGGCACGCCGGCAATCTGCATCGAGAACGCAATATTCTCGCTGACCGTGCGCGACCACAGCAGGTTGAAGTGCTGAAACACCATGCTGATTTTCAGGCGCGCCTGACGCAGCGCTTCACCTTTTGCCGCCGAAATGTCCTGTCCATTAATGGTGACGCTACCGGCGCTGGGTTTTTCCAGGCCGTTGAGCAGACGAATCAGCGTGCTTTTACCTGCCCCGCTGTAACCGATAATCCCGTATATCTGTCCCTGTGCTATCGTCAAATTGACGTTATCAACGGCTGTGAGTGCCACCTTTCCGTTGTCAAAAACCTTCGAAATATTGCTCAGTACAATCATTATTATTCGTTATCCGTGCCGCTCATGGCGGTTTAGCAGTATGGATGTCCAAACGATAGTAAACAGGCGTTATCAGCTTTTAAATGAACAAAAAAGAATTTGTTATAACTTTCGGAAATAAACAGCGGATTTACCGGGTGGGATGCATTTAGACCAATTTCAGCAATGATTATCTGCCGGATGCATATCTGCTGGCGAATGCCTGCGAAAAACGGTCATTTTTTCAGCATTTCATGCCAATATAGCCATCCTCACATCCAGACAACTTTACGTCTTGCTGTCCTGACTTCCAAAAACGGCATTTATATTCCTTTCTGATCTAAAGAGCAGTGAATGGTTCTTTATTGAGAAAATTTCACCGCCCTATCATCCCGTCATGACATCCAGAAAGGAAAACATCATGACGATTTATCACTCCGTCACTGAACTGATTGGTCGTACCCCGCTGATCCAGCTGCATAAGCTTGATACCGGTCCCTGCTCGCTGTTCCTGAAGCTGGAGAACCAGAATCCGGGCGGTTCGATTAAGGATCGCGTTGCGCTGTCGATGATTAACGAAGCGGAACGCACCGGGCAGCTGCAGCCGGGCGGCACGATTATTGAGGCCACGGCGGGCAATACCGGCCTCGGTCTGGCCCTGATCGCCGCCCAGAAAGGCTACTCGCTGATCCTGGTGGTGCCGGACAAAATGAGCCGCGAGAAGATTTTCCACCTGCGAGCGCTGGGTGCCCAGGTGGTGCTGACCCGCTCCGACGTCAACAAGGGCCATCCTGCCTATTACCAGGATTACGCCCAGCGTCTGGCGAACGAACTGCCCGGCGCGTTTTACATCGACCAGTTCAATAACGAAGCCAACCCGCTGGCGCACCGCACCACCACGGCGCCGGAACTGTATGAGCAGCTTGACGGCAGGATCGACGCCATCGTGGTGGGCGTCGGCTCAGGCGGTACCCTGGGCGGCCTCCAGGCGTGGTTCGCCGAGCACTCTCCGCACACGGAGTTTGTCCTGGCTGATCCGGCCGGTTCCGTTCTGGCCGACCAGGTGGAGACCGGACGCTACCACGATGCGGGCTCCTGGCTGGTTGAGGGTATTGGCGAAGACTTTATTCCGCCGCTGGCCCACATTGAAGGGGTGAATCGCGCCTGGCGTATCACCGACCGGGAAGCGTTTACCACCGCGCGCGAGCTGCTGAAAACGGAAGGCATTCTGGCGGGCTCCTCCAGCGGCACGCTGCTGGCGGCCGCGCTGAAGTATTGCCAGGCGCAGACCGCGCCGAAGCGCGTGGTGACCTTCGCCTGTGACAGCGGCAATAAATATCTCTCGAAGATGTTCAACGACGACTGGATGCGACAGCAGGGACTCATCACGCGCCCCCAGGCCGGCGATCTCTCTGACTACATTGCCCTGCGCCACGATGAAGGCGCCACCGTCACCGCCGCCCCGGACGACACGCTCTCCACCGTCCTGGCACGGATGCGCCTGTATGACATCTCCCAGTTGCCGGTGCTGGAGAACGGCAAGGTGGTGGGCATTATCGACGAGTGGGATCTCCTGCGGCACATCGGCGGCGACGGCGATCGCTTCGCGCTTCCGGTGACGGCAGCCATGACGCGTCAGGTGGAGTTCCTGGATAAACACGCCCCGGAAAGCGCCCTGAACGCCATCTTCGACCGCGGTCTGGTGGCCGTGATTAATGACAACGACCGTTTTCTCGGTCTGATTACGCGCAGCGACGTTCTGACCGCCTGGCGCAACCGTCTTCAGCAATAAAGGAATTAATGATGAAAAATCTGGCCACCCTCAGCGTCCACAGCGGCGAGTTTAACGACCAGCACGGCGCCGTCATGCCGCCGATTTACGCCACCTCGACTTTTGCGCAACCCGCGCCCGGGGAGCATACCGGATATGAGTACTCCCGCAGCGGCAACCCTACCCGCCATGCGCTGGAAACGGCGATTGCCGAACTGGAAGGCGGCACGCGCGGCTACGCCTTTGCCTCCGGTCTGGCGGCCATCTCCACGGTGCTCGAACTGCTGGATAAAGACAGCCACATCGTCGCTATTGATGATGTATACGGCGGCACATACCGTCTGATCGAGAACGTGCGCAAGCGCAGCACCGGCCTGCAGGTCAGCTGGGTTAAACCGGACGACTTAGCCGGGCTTGAGGCCGCCATTCGCCCGGATACCCGCATGGTGTGGGTCGAGACGCCAACCAACCCGCTGCTGAAGCTGGCGGATCTGGCGGCCATCGCGGCAATCGCCCGTCGTCATAACGTCATCAGCGTGGCGGATAACACCTTCGCGTCGCCGGTGATCCATCGTCCGCTGGAGTCGGGTTTCGACATTGTGGTGCACTCCGCCACCAAATACCTGAACGGCCATTCTGACGTGGTGGCCGGGCTGGCGATTGTCGGGGACAACAAGGAACTGGCGGATAAGCTGGGCTATCTGCAAAACGCGGTGGGCGGCGTACTGGATCCGTTCAGCAGCTTCCTGACGCTGCGCGGTATTCGCACGCTTGCGTTGAGGGTCGAAAAGCACAGCACCAACGCGCTGGCGATTGCGCAATGGCTCGATCAGCATCCTCTGGTCGAAAAGGTGTTCTATCCCGGCCTGGAATCACATCCGCAATATCAGCTTGCCCGTACGCAGATGGCCCTGCCCGGCGGGATGATTTCTGTCGTGGTCAAAGGCGATGCGCAACGCGCCACCGAGGTGATACGCAACCTGAAGCTGTTCACCCTCGCGGAGAGCCTGGGCGGCGTGGAAAGTCTGGTGAGTCAGCCTTACAGCATGACGCACGCCTCGATTCCGCTGGAGCAACGCCTGGCAAACGGCATTGTGCCGCAGCTGATCCGTCTGTCAGTCGGGATTGAAGATCCCAAAGACCTGATTGCCGACCTCAGCCAGGCGCTGCAGAAATAAGCAAATGGCGGCAGGTCTATCACCTGCCGCCACAAGTTGTCATCATGGCTTAACGCCTTGATAACAATATTATGAGAAACAGCACAGATTATTTCTGAAACACCGTTTCCATTTTCCTTTTATCTTAAAATCAGCGTATAATGCGCGCCAAATCCCTGGTGAATGGTTTCAGCGCTTGGAATACAAAAAACAACGTACAACTTCTCCACTCCTTCGTTGGGCTGTCACTCAGGCACACTTTCTTCTGCACGCTCATTTGATGTCTCCTATCCTTAGTGCGTGTCATATACTCTTTTGCAACACAGGTTTGACTCCGCGGCGGTGCGCCCCCGGAGCGAGATTTCCATATCCTTCCCAACTTAAAGACTAAGACTGTCATGAAAAAGACGAAAATTGTTTGTACTATCGGCCCGAAAACCGAATCTGAAGAGATGCTGACCAAAATGCTGGACGCCGGCATGAACGTGATGCGTCTGAACTTCTCCCACGGCGATTACGCAGAACACGGTCAGCGTATCCAGAACTTGCGCAACGTAATGAGCAAGACCGGTAAAAAAGCCGCGATCCTGCTGGATACCAAAGGTCCAGAAATCCGTACCATCAAACTGGAAGGCGGTAACGACGTCTCTCTGAAAGCGGGCCAGACCTTCACCTTCACCACCGACAAAACTGTTGTCGGCAACAGCGAAATCGTTGCAGTGACCTACGAAGGTTTCACCAGCGATCTGTCCGTCGGTAACACCGTGCTGGTAGACGATGGTCTGATCGGTATGGAAGTCACCGCGATCGAAGGTAACAAGGTTATCTGTAAAGTGCTGAACAACGGCGACCTGGGCGAAAACAAAGGCGTTAACCTGCCGGGCGTTTCCATCGCGCTGCCAGCCCTGGCTGAAAAAGACAAACAGGACCTGATCTTCGGTTGCGAGCAAGGCGTTGACTTCGTTGCTGCCTCCTTCATCCGTAAGCGCTCCGACGTGGTTGAAATTCGTGAGCACCTGAAAGCCCACGGCGGCGAGAAGATCCAGATCATCTCCAAAATTGAAAACCAGGAAGGCCTGAACAACTTCGACGAAATCCTCGAAGCGTCTGACGGCATCATGGTTGCACGTGGCGACCTGGGCGTAGAAATCCCGGTCGAAGAAGTGATCTTCGCGCAGAAGATGATGATCGAGAAATGCGTGCGCGCGCGTAAAGTGGTTATCACCGCAACGCAGATGCTGGACTCCATGATCAAAAACCCACGCCCAACCCGCGCTGAAGCAGGCGACGTGGCAAACGCCATCCTCGACGGTACTGATGCCGTTATGCTGTCCGGCGAATCCGCGAAAGGTAAATATCCGCTGGAAGCGGTGTCCATCATGGCCACCATCTGCGAACGTACCGACCGCGTTATGAAAAGCCGTCTGGACTACAACAACGACAGCCGCAAACTGCGCATCACCGAAGCAGTATGCCGCGGTGCTGTAGAGACGGCTGAGAAACTGGAAGCACCACTGATCGTGGTTGCCACCCAGGGCGGTAAATCTGCTCGCGCGGTGCGTAAATACTTCCCGGATGCGACTATCCTGGCACTGACCACCAACGAAACCACTGCCCGTCAGCTGGTGCTGAGCAAAGGCGTGATCCCTCACCTGGTGAAAGAGATCGCGTCTACGGATGATTTCTACCGTCTGGGTAAAGAAGTGGCGCTGGAGCTGGTGGATCGTGGTCTGGCACAGAAAGGTGACGTTGTGGTCATGGTTTCTGGTGCGCTGGTACCAAGCGGCACCACCAATACCGCATCTGTTCACGTGCTGTAATAATTTCCGAACGAATTAATTTTGATAAAAAGCGCCCGCCGGGCGCTTTTTTTATTCCTCGCATTAGCCAAAGTCATTCAAATTGCAAATCGGGTTTTTCTATTTAATTGCGAATTATCTAAGATGAATCCGATGATAAATGCCTTTTTTTACTTAGATTTTTGCCCGAAAAGGGCTGATTCGATGCTTCTTTGAGCGAACGATCAAAAATAGGTGTATTCCCATCAAAAAAATATTCTCAACCCAAAAAACTTTGTGTAATACTTGTAACGCTACATGGAGATTAACTCAATCTAGAGGGTATTAATAATGAATCGTACTAAACTGGTACTGGGCGCGGTAATCCTGGGTTCTACTCTGCTGGCTGGTTGCTCCAGCAACGCTAAAATCGATCAGCTGTCTTCTGACGTTCAGACTCTGAACGCTAAAGTTGACCAGCTGAGCAACGACGTGAACGCAATGCGTTCCGACGTTCAGGCTGCTAAAGACGACGCAGCTCGCGCTAACCAGCGTCTGGACAACCAGGCTACTAAATACCGTAAGTAATAGTACCTGTTAATAAAATGGCGCACATTGTGCGCCATTTTTTTTGCCTGCGTCAAACCACTACTGCGTCACCTTCTCCCCTTCATCTTCCGCTACCGCTGCGGACATCCGACTGTTCTGCACCGACAACACGCTATTGCTGGCTGACGGGCCGCTGCCTGACGACACGATAACCGGGATCCCGGCACGGCGTGACAGGGCTTTATCAATCAGCGCCTTGTCGCTTCCCGCCTGAGAAACAAAGGTGGCAAAGTCTGCGGAATGGGTAATGGGCGAGACCTGCGGGTTTTCTCCCTCAGCCTGCGCCAGCGGGCGGTGGACTTCAATATAGCGTTTACCATCCGGCTCCACAGAGAACTTAACGGGTTCATTGATAATCTGTACCCGCGTGCCCACCCGCACCTGTTCGAACAGGGCTTTGATGTCCGGGGCATTCATCCGCATACAGCCGGAGCTGACCCGCAGGCCGACGCTGTCCGGTGCGCTGGTGCCGTGGATGAGATATTCCCCATTGCCCACGCCTAAACGCAGTGCGAAGCGTCCCAGGGGGTTATTGGGCCCGGCAGGTACCACCGGAGGTAATTTAATTCCCTGCTCCAGAGAGCGTGCTCTGATGCCCGGCGTAGGTGTCCAGGTAGGATTAGGGATTTTCTGGCTCACGCGCGTGGTCGTGACCGGCGTTTCCAGCCCCAGCTGTCCGATGCCGAGCGGGAAGACCTGAACGATGTTTTCTCCCGGCGGGAAGTAGTAGAGCCGAAGCTCTGCGAGGTTCACCACAATGCCCTCGCGCGGCGTGTCCGGCAGCAGCATCTGCGACGGGATGGTAATCACGGTTCCCGGCGCAGGGTTTACCGGCGCAATGGTATTGTTCGTTTCCAGGATCACCTGTGCCGCCGTATTAAACCGACGGGCGATGGTCTGCAGCTTATTATCCCCTTCCTGTATCGTGTAGGTTTGATTTTGCCCAATCAGACGACTGCCTGCGGGCGGCAACGGATAGTCCATCGCGCGGGCCGAATTAAGGGCGCCGAGCGAACTGAGGAGTAATAGAGTTATTAGAGACGCGCGCTTCATGCTGAGATTCCTTATTCACTGACAGAACGCCAGAAAGCTGAAAAACCAGCGAGGCGGGAACCACCTCGCGAAACAGAATGAATGCTGTTCTGTAAGTCTAGCTAAGGATTGCAGCTTTGGCGCGGATGGCGCGAATCATCGCTTCCAGTCCCTGGGAACGAGACGGGGTGAGGTGTTGGGTCAGGGCCATTTTTTCAAACCACGGGCGGACATCAAACGCGACAATATCCTGCGCCGACATCCGGTGATAAAGAATAAAGACGACCGCAATAAGCCCTTTTACAATGGCCGCATCGCTGTCGCCGTGCAGTTCGACAGTGCCGTCATCCGACTGCGCCATCACAATCCACACCTGGCTCTGACAGCCCTGAATACTGTTCTCCGGGGTATGCGCCTCTTCGCTGAGCGGCGGCAAGCGCTGTCCCAGCTCAATGATATAGAGATACTTCTCTTCCCAGTTTGCGCAACGCGAGAAGTTACGCAGCAGTTTATCTTTGTCCGGCAGTTCTGCCATCTTTCGCCTCTCCGTTAGCCCAGCAGCTGATGAATGCGCTTAAGCCCCGCCACCAGCCTGTCGACCTCTTCCGTTGTGTTGTACATCACCAGCGACGCGCGGCACATTGCCGGCACCTGGTAAAACGCCATCAGCGGCATGGCGCAGTGGTGCCCGGTACGGACCGCCACGCCGTAGTTATCGAGGAAACTGCCCACGTCATAGGCGTGATGTTTCCCGAGATTGAACGCGATCACCCCTTGCCGGTCGGCAGGCCCGTAGAGGGTCAGATCCGGCACGCCGGCAAGCTCCTCAAGCGCATAGTGCATCAGCAGCTGTTCGTACTCCTGAATGCTATCAAGGCCGATTGAGGAGACATAAGAAATCGCCGCTCCTAAACCGATAATCCCACCGGTGTTGGGCGTGCCCGCCTCAAAACGCCACGGCGCGCGCGCATAGGTGGTGCCTTCCGTCAGGCTGACGGTGGCGATCATCGACCCGCCCCCTTCCCACGGCGGCATCGCCTGCAGGATCTCTTCTTTCACATACAGCACGCCAATCCCGGTCGGCCCGTAGAGCTTGTGGCCTGAAAAGACGTAGAAATCGCAGTCCAGCGCCTGGACGTCAATCGCGTGATGCATCACCGCCTGGGCACCGTCAATCAGCACCTTTGCACCTGCCTGATGGGCCTTTTCGACGATATCTGCCACCGGGTTTTCCGTCCCCAGCACGTTGGAGACCTGGGTGACCGCCACCAGCCGCGTTTTATCGTCAAGCAATGCGTCTAGCTGCTCGAGCTGCAGCGTCCCGTCGGCATTTAACGGGATCACCCGCAGTTGCGCACCCACGCGCTCGCAGAGCATCTGCCACGGCACGATATTGGCGTGGTGCTCCATCTGGGTGATGATGATGTTATCCCCCGCGTGAACCTGAGCGTTGCCCCAGCTGTTAGCGACAAGGTTAATCCCTTCGGTGGTTCCGCGCACGAAGACCAGTTCTTCCGGCGAGCGGGCGTTAAGGAAGGCGGCCAGCTGCGTACGCACGTTTTCCATTCGCTGGGTCGCCTCGGCGCTCAGGGTATGAATACCGCGATGCACGGCGGCATAGCCGTGGCGATAAAACTCGGCTTCCGCATCCACCACCTGATTCGGCTTCTGTGCGCTGGCCGCGCTGTCCAGATAGGCCAGCGGCAGACCGTTTACTTCACGGGTCAGAACCGGGAAATCTGCCCGTACTTTCTCGACGGGAAAACTCATGCTTCGCCTCCAGGCAGGCGCTGACCGATCCGATCCAGCACCTGCAGTTTTAACTGACCATCGTGCAGCGCTTCCGTCAGTTCGGCGGCAAACGCGTAGATAATCATTTTCTGCGCCGCCTGCTGGTCGATGCCGCGCGAGCGCAGGTAGAACATCTGCTCGTCGTCGATTCGCCCGACCGTCGCACCGTGGCTGCATTTGACGTCGTCGGCGTAGATCTCCAGCTGCGGTTTAGTGTCCACTTCCGCAAGGCGGCCTAACAGCAGATTATTGTTGGTCATCTGCCCGTCGGTTTTAATGGCGTGCTGCGCCACGTTAATCAGTCCGTTAAACACCGCGCGGCCTTTATCACTGACGATGGTTTTGTGCAGCTGGCGGCTGTTGCAGTAGCCTTTGTTGTGCTCCAGCCAGGTGCGCGTGTCGCACACTTCCGATTTAACCGGCATCGCCAGGCTGTTGATGCGCAGCGTGGTGTTTTCACCGTTAAGCTGCGTGCTGGTGTTGTGGCGCAGCACCGCCCCGCCGAGCAGGAAGCTGTGGCTGTACGCCGCGGCATCCTGGCCAAGGACAATGTCGTTATGGGCAAAGTGGTGGCTCTGCGCATTCTCAAACGCCAGCTTGACATGATGAAGCTGCGCATTCGCGGCAACATTCATCGTCAGACGCGATCCGGTAAAGTGACGCGTCTCATTGAGGCTGACGTAATGTTCGATGACCGTGGCCTCCGCCCCCTCCGCCAGCTCCAGATGGTGGCGATAGTGCGCGGTATTGATTTCATCGCCGTTCAGCCCCTGAGTGATGTGCATCAGCAGCAGCGGTTTTGCCGGACGCTGGTTACGCTTCACGCGGATGTGCGTCACGCTGCGGGCCAGACTCTCGGTCAGGTGCAGGAAGACCTCAGGCTGAACCGGGGCGCTCAGGCGCTGGCGATCGTCGTTTATCTCAATCTCAAAGCCGCTCTCCTGAACCGTGTCGCTCAGTTCCGGACGGAACTGACCGTCGACGAACACCAGGCGCAGGGCATCGACACGCAAGGCCAGCGCGTCGCGCTGTACTGGGGTGAGATCCGCCAGACGAGTCACAAACTCGGCGTTCAGCAGACCCTCAAGCGGGGTGTATTTCCAGTTCTCGTGCTTACGCGTCGGCAACCCGAGACGCAGCATTTGCTGGAGATGCTGCTGCGCCTGCTCGGAGCGCGTGCCCCCCTGGGCTTCAAACAGCCGGTGCCACTGCTGGAGCGCATTACTGCTGTTCGGTAAGCCAGCCATAACCCTGCTCCTCCAGTTGTTTAACCAGCGTGAAATCACCGGATTTCACAATACGTCCCTGGTAAAGCACGTGGACGTAATCCGGCTTGATGTAGTCCAGAATGCGCTGGTAGTGGGTGACGATAATAAACGAGCGCTTGCCGTCGCGCAGGGAGTTCACTCCGTCAGCGACAATCTTCAGGGCATCGATGTCCAGACCGGAGTCGGTCTCATCCAGAATGCACAGCTCGGGTTCCAGAACCGCCATCTGCAGAATATCGTTACGCTTTTTCTCACCGCCGGAAAAACCAACGTTCACCGAGCGGGTCAGCAGATCTTCCGGCATTTTCAGCAGCTTAATCTTCTCTTCCATCAGATCCTGGAAGTCGAAGCGGTCCAGCGCCTCCAGCCCGCGATACTTACGCACCGCATTCAGCGCCGTCTGCAGGAAGAACTGGTTGCTGACGCCCGGAATTTCGACCGGGTACTGGAAGGCCATAAAGATGCCCTCGCCCGCACGGTCTTCCGGCGACATCTCCAGCAGATCTTTGCCGTTAAACTCGACCGAGCCGTGGGTCACCTCATAATCTTCGCGCCCCGCCAGCGTCGCAGAAAGCGTACTTTTCCCGGAACCGTTCGGCCCCATGATGGCGTGGACTTCCCCCGGCTTGACGTCAAAATTGAGGCCACGCAGGATGGCTTTGTCTTCTACGCTGACCTGTAAATCTTTAATGCTTAACATGTGCTTTCCTTAACCGACGCTGTGTTCAAGACTAATGGCGAGGAGTTTCTGGGCTTCAACGGCAAATTCCAGCGGCAGTTCAGAGAACACATCCTTACAGAAGCCGTTAACGATCATCGAGATGGCGTCTTCTTCGCTGATCCCGCGCTGCAGGCAGTAGAAGAGCTGATCTTCTCCTATCCGCGACGTGGTCGCCTCGTGTTCAAGCTGGGCCGTGTTATTACGGCATTCGACGTACGGGAAGGTATGCGCCCCGCAATCTGCGCCAATCAGCATCGAGTCACACTGGGTGAAGTTTCGCGCATTGGTGGCCGTCGGCATGATTTTCACCAGCCCGCGATAGCTGTTCTGGCTGTGACCGGCGGAGATGCCTTTCGAGATAATGGTCGATTTGGTGTTTTTACCAATGTGGATCATCTTGGTGCCGGTATCGGCCTGCTGATGGCCGCTGGTGAGCGCCACCGAGTAAAACTCGCCGATGGAGTTATCCCCGCGCAGAATGCAGCTTGGGTATTTCCAGGTGATGGCCGAGCCGGTTTCTGACTGGGTCCAGGACATCTTGCTATTTTCCCCTTCGCACAGCGCACGCTTGGTGACGAAGTTCAGGATACCGCCGGTATTGCCGTCGCCCGGGAACCAGTTTTGCACCGTGGAGTATTTCACCTCGGCATCTTTGTGGATGATGACCTCCACCACCGCCGCGTGCAGCTGGTAGCTGTCGCGAACCGGGGCGGAACACCCTTCTATATAGCTGACGTAGCTGCCTTCATCTGCGACCAGAATCGTGCGTTCGAACTGACCGGTCTTTTCGGCATTGATGCGGAAATAGGTGGAAAGCTCCATCGGACAGCGCACGCCTTTCGGCACGTAGATAAAGGTGCCGTCCGAGGCTACCGCCGCATTGAGCGCCGCAAAGAAGTTGTCGTTAGAGGGCACCACGGTCCCGATGTACTTTTTCACCAGTTCCGGATGATCGTGAATCGCTTCGCCGAAGGAGCAGAAAATGATCCCCTGCTCTGCCAGCTTCTCGCGGTAGGTGGTCGCCACCGAGACGGAGTCGAAAATGGCGTCTACCGCCACCTCTTTCCCTTCGCGCACCGGCACGCCCAGCTGATTAAAGGCTTCTTCCACCTCTTTGCTGAGGAAGCTGTTCTCCGCGCCGGTTTGCTGCACCGCGCCGGGCTGCGAAGCGCAGGTGTCGTCACAGCTGCCGCAGGAGGGCGCAGAGTAGTAGCTGTAATCCTGATAGTTCAGCTTGTCATAATGCGCTTTCAGCCAGTGCGGTTCTTCCATTTCCAGCCAGGCACGGAAGGCGCTCAGGCGAAACTCCAGCATCCACTCCGGCTCGTTACGTTTCGCCGAGATCGCCCGCACGACATCTTCATTGATGCCTTTTGCCAGCTCATCGGTCTGCAGCTGGGTGAAGAACCCCTCTTTATAGTTGAGGTGCCCACCGCTCCAGGTATTTACTTCACTCGTTGCTTCAGTATTACGAGACATAGTTCCGCCTATACCCCAAAGCTTTCGCCGCAGCCGCATTCGTTCTGGGCTTTCGGGTTATGAAATTTGAATAACTGGTTTAAGCCTTCGCGGACGTAGTCCACTTCGGTGCCGTCAATAAACGGCATGGCCTGCAGCGCGACGTACAGTTTCGCGCCGTCGGTCTCGAATACCAGGTCATCTTTCTCGGGTTCGGTGACGGTATCGAGCACGTAGCCAAAACCCGCGCAGCCGGTCTGTTTGACACCCAAACGCACGCCGAGGATCTCGGGCTTTTTCGCCACCAGCTCGTGAATATGTGCCGCCGCCGCTGGCGTGAGCGTTAACCCGCGCCAGGCAAAATCGGCTGGATTAAAGGTTTCTGAATGCAGTTCCATAGGTCCACCTCATCTGATAAGCCATCAGGGCATAACACCATATTAGTGATAACGATTATCACTTCAACCCTCTGTCAGCAGGGGCATTCGGTTAAACCGCCCTTTTTGCCTACTTTTATTAAGCATAGACCCTGTGGCAGGATGCAGGCAGGATGGATTTAATTGTTCAATGCATTGATTAATAATGCATTTCGTTGTGTCATTTTTGACGGAGAGGAGAAAAGTAAAATATGCATCGGAAATGCCTATTTTTGAGATAGCCTCTTTGATTGTCGTGAACTCAGTCTAACAGATGCGATTTGGCGCACTAAAAGAAGGCCAGGGCTTCAGGTGCCCGGCCAGCAAGCGCTCCTCAGCAGTAGACAACCTGTTGATGCGAGTCTTTTTCTGAAAATCATACGCACACTCTGGAACACATTATTAATCACTGTAGCATTAACCACACTCTTGCAAAGGAAGTAAGGTGGCATATGGCGTTACAGGGGATGATGATTCATAACGCGCTAATGAATACATCGCTTATTCAGGTTCCATGCATGCGGTCACTCATGGCGCGAGGCTGGGTGGAGGTAGTAGCGGGTGGCTACATTAAAAAACCTTGCTCGTAGGGCAAGTAAAATTATTTACTTTCTCATTTTATTACTCGCTCTTGGTCATATGCTACCAGGCCCAGAGTTATATATTAACTATGATGTAGCCAGAACAACAGCAATCATTATCGCCGGAAATGAAAATGCAGAATCAATGTATGATGCCTATTCACTTATTGACTGGCTTACAATGCTAATTATCGCTACCCCTCTCTATATTTTAACAATGAAGTTAATCAAAAATTAAGGAGACAATAAAATGCCTATACCTCCCTATATGTGGCTTAAAGACGATGGCGGTGCAGATATCAAAGGATCTGTTGATGTACAAGATCGTGAAGGTAGTATTGAAATTATCGGTCTGAGCCACGGTATAAATTTACCCGTTGACAGCGCAAACGGCAAAATCACCGGCACCCGCCAGCACTCATCCATGATGATCGAGAAAGAAGTTGATAGCTCTACGCCATATCTTTACAAGGCTGCAGCAACTGGGCAGACGTTGAAAAGCGCAGAAATAAGATTTTATCACATCAATGATGCAGGTCAGGAGGTTTGCTACTACACCGTTCTTATGGAGAATGTGAAATTAACTGGCGTCCACTGTAGCGTTCCGAATATTAAGCTGGCGGGGAACGATAAAATGAATCACATAGAAAGTGTCAGCATTCAATATGAAAAAATCACCTGGAGAATTCTTGACGGTAATATTCAATTTTCAGATGCATGGAATGAGCGCCATACTCGCTGAGTATTAATAAGGGGACACCGTCCCCTATTGAACAAGTTGCCGACAGCAAAGCCCCCAGAAAAAAGCAGATGTCGTTTAAAATTAACCGGGTAAATCTCATCCGCAGGAATAATGCCTATTCTTAAGATAGCTTTTTGCAAGGAAAGTGACAAAGACAAAAAAAGGCCCTTAAGGCCTCTTACACTCAGTGATGAAATGAGACAGCAAACCCCTGCTCACGCCAGTGGTCAAGCTGTTCCTGCTGGCGAGGCGTTGGGGATTTCCCGGTCCAGACAAAGATTTTTTGCCCCGGGAAGAGTTCAGGACGCGGCGAGTCAATGGGCTCTGCCAGCACGTCAATGTGCCAGCCCTTTTGCGACAGGCGCGCGGCTTCCAGCCACAGGTGGGTGCGGTCATCACATTCCCAGCCAATCAGGAGCGCGTCTTTGCCGGCTTTTTTGCGGGACTCCGCCAGGCTTGCAATCGCAAATTCGATCAGTACGCCGTCAAACAGGCTCGCCATGTGACGCACGGTATTTTGATCCTGGTTCATACGCTGACGGACGGGAGAGATAATATTGTCAATCAGCGCATCCATCGCGTGATCGCGGCGGAATTCACCTATTTTGGCCCGCAGCTTTGCAGGACTGGCGTAGCGCAGAACGGTCATCATCTCTTCCTGGAACGAGACCCAGTTGCCCTGCGTCAGCACTTCCTTGTTTTCCAGCAAGGCTTTAACTTTTCCGACCGAAACGCCGCTTTTCATCAGGCGTTTGATCTCTTCAATGCGCAGGATATCTTCATCGTCAAACTGACGATGGCCCCCTTCGCTGCGCTGCGGCTTCAATAATCCATAACGGCGCTGCCAGGCACGCAGCGTAACGGGGTTGATACCGCATCGTTCGGCCACTTCGCCGATACTGTAATAGGCCATTAACTCCCTCACGCTCAGAACTTCCATACCTAACTGCACCAACCTTATCAGATTGTACACATCATTTGTATAACTAAGACCGCATTTTGAACGGGCGAACGGGGTTCTTTTCCATCCACCTGTTAATACATTGTTGTATAAAATTTGCCGTTCGTACAGTTAAGTCTGCCGGATTGTGTACAGCTTTATCCGAAGTCGAACTTTTTCTCCGGCCACGCAATCGCGGGAATACCCCCGTGTCGTGGGCTGGCAAAAAGATGTCCCTGGAACTGGGAAATCCCCGCGGACTCCAGCCACATCCACTCTTCCGCCTTCTCTACGCCCACCGCGCAGAACTGGATCTCAAGCGAGGAACAGCATTTGATAATCGCCTGAATAATGGCCTGACGAGGGCCACTTTTATGCACGTTCGCGACCAAATCGCGATTAATCTTAATTCTGTCCGGCTGGAACTGGGCCAGCAGCTGCAGCCCGGCAAAACCGGCACCAAAGTGATCGATCGTCACGCTGATACCCGCACTTTTTAGCTGCCTGACCGAATCCGTGAATTCATCAAAACGAGATATAGCTTCGCTCTCGGTGAACTCCACCACAATTTGCTCGGGCACAAACCCATTAGCTTCAATCGCGGTGAGCAGGAAATCCACGGCGTTAGGAATGTTTACCAGCGTCATGGGCAGCAGGTTCAGGGATAACGTCTGGTCCTGTAGCCCCAGCGCGCTGGCCATAGAAAGTGCCACCTGCTTGCTTTGCAAATCAGACGTGTACACTTCGTCACGCGGGCGGCTGGCGAAATAGGCCCCCGGCGAGTCACCGTCAGGAGTGCGCAGAAGCGCCTCCCAGGAGACAACCTGCTGCATAAACGGATCGACTATCGGCTGGAACGCAAAGCTGCAATCCGCCCCTTTCGCAACCACCTCAGGCTGCGCGGACAGGCGCGTTTCTTCGCGAACGAATTCCCAGGAATCCGCAGGCGGCAGTTCAAAATAGTTCGCTTTTTCCGTGGCCTCAACAAAGGTGCGGAAAAACTGCAGCGGGCGGTCGTTATAGGTCAACTGGTAGCGTGTCGTCCCCTTATTGAGCACCTGCTGCAGCACCTCGTCCCTGTCGAAGTGGCGCAAGTCAAAAAGCTCCATGCCCACGTTGCCAAAACGCCGGACAGGGCCGTGATCGCGCATTAACTCGACCACGTTATGGTGGCGCGGGTCGTTGCAGATCTGCTCATAGATAGCAGAAACCTGCTCCACCGGCCCTTCAAGCAATTGAAAAAAGTGTGTGCCGTTAAACAGCAAGATCCCCGTGACATTGGATTGCCGATTTTTACGATTTGCAGCAGCGACCATTGATTCCAGCGCTTTCACCGGAACGTCCTCGCAGATATGACTGCGGTAAATGATGGTTGTGAGCATGCTTTTCCTGGGGTTAGGGTTTTGGCCACAGTAGACGTGGGTAATTTTCACTTATAGCACATTAATTGCCTGACAAATAATTTACATCTCAATCATTTACGGCAGTTGATGGGACCGTTCTTCTCGATTGTATAACTTACCAGCGCCCGACCTTTTTGTACAATATATCCTGTCACATTACCGATTCATGACAATTCAGTAACACAATGAAAATAAAGTGATTTATAAAATATATCATAAAAACATTAAAAATCTGTACATTTTATATGTACAGATTTAGGAATTGTGTATACCTTAATTGTAACGTTAGTGATTACAAAATTTTACAGGAGCGAAACATGCAGCAGAAAGGTTACGCCACAGATTCCGCAGCAGCAATCGCGCAGTACTTCGAAAAAGCCGCGCTCCCTACCCAGCAGGAGACGCTGGGCCAGGTGGTTGTAGAAATTCTCAGCGACGGGCGAAACCTTAATCGCAAATCGCTCTGTACCAAACTGCTCAGCCGCCTCGAAAAGGCCGATGGCCCGGAAGAGGAAGAGCATTACCATATGCTGCTTGGTCTGCTCTTCGAACGGTAACGTGATGAATAGCAGTGACGCAGACCGACTGATCGACACGCTTATCGGTGAAGCCGTTCTTTCTCTTCTGAAAGAGCGGGGGCCAGTGACAACCGAAGGATTGCTGCAGCGTCTGCGGGTAATGAAAGAGCATGAAAAGGATCCCCGGCGGCGGGAGACACTTGCGGTGGTGATTGCCGATATCGGCTCAAACAGCATCGCCTTTACACGTCGCAGAACCGCGCAAGGACGAACGAACAGAGAGGGACCTCTCAACGATAACCGAGACAATGTAGTGCCGTTATTTGGAAGTGGAAAACCGTCCGACCCCAAAAAAATACATTGACTGCAATTTAACAGCTACGGTGAGAACAAATGAGACAAAATATTCAGCTTCAACCCGAATACCATTCTGCTTTTTTAGACAGTGCGCTGTCGGAATATTTCCGTCACGCAGGCGATCGTTTTGCTGAAGAGTCCGCTGTTTTTTCTACTGCAGTACGCTGTGTTCTGGCCTCCGAAGGTCATCTGTCCAATAAAGCGATCATCCTCTGGCTCATTCAGACGCTGGAAGCCACAAACGACGTGGTTCAGGCGGATGTGATTCGTAAGACGCTGGAAATCGTGGTGGGTTACACGATGGACGATCTCTAAGTTCCTGCTCGCCACGCCCCTAACGTGTCATCGTCAAAACTGACGATCGGCCTGACGATGACACGCGTCTTTCCCGCTTAACACCCTGTAAAACCAGCAAAGCCAACCTGGCACGGTTCCTGCTTAACACCGTTTACGGGACTGGGTTTTCCAGTCAACTTTGCTTCATTTCTTAACAGGTCTGTTATTGATGAAAAAGATCGCCAGCGTCTGCCCCTACTGTGGTGCAGGCTGTAAATTAAACCTTGTCGTTGAAAATAACCGTATTATCCGTGCCGAAGCGGCAGAGGGCGTCACAAACCAGGGCACCCTGTGTCTGAAGGGCTTTTACGGCTGGGACTTCCTCAACGATACCCGTCTGCTCACCCCGCGCCTGACTCAGCCGATGATCCGCTACCACAAAGGCGAGGCTTTCACCCCCGTTACCTGGGAAGAGGCTATCCGCTACACCGCCCACAGGCTCACCAGCATTAAAGCGCAGCACGGGCCCCGGTCGATCATGACCACCGGCTCCTCCCGCGGAACCGGCAATGAAACAAACTATGTGATGCAAAAATTTGCCCGCGCGGTGCTGAACACCAACAACGTGGACTGCTGCGCGCGCGTCTGTCATGGCCCTTCCGTGGCCGGTTTACAGGAAACGCTCGGCAACGGCGCCATGAGCAACTCCATCAACGATATTGAAAACTCAAAATGTCTGCTGGTGTTTGGCTATAACTGCGCGGACTCCCACCCTATCGTCGCCCGGCGCGTGCTGAAAGCGCGTGAAAACGGCGCGAAAATTATCGTTTGCGATCCGCGGCGCATCGAAACGGCACGCATCGCCGACCAGCATCTGCAGCTGAAAAACGGCAGCAACATGGCGCTGGTGAACGCCTTCGGCTACGTGCTGCTGGAAGAGGAGTTATACGACAAAAGCTACGTGGCGCGCTTTACGGAGGGGCTTGAGGCCTACCGCCAGACGGTGAAAGACTATGCGCCGGAGAAGGTTGAGCATCTTACCGGCATTCCCGCCCGCGACGTTCGCCAGGCGATGCGCACCTTCGCGGCGGCCCCTTCCGCCACCGTGATGTGGGGTATGGGCGTGACCCAGTTTGGTCAGGCTGTGGATGTGGTCAGAGGGCTTTCCAGCCTGGCGCTGCTGACCGGTAATCTCGGTCGCCCTGCCGTCGGCGTCGGGCCGGTACGCGGTCAAAATAACGTCCAGGGTGCCTGCGACATGGGCGTGCTGCCGAATATGTTCCCCGGCTATCAGGATGTGACCGATCCGGCGGTCAGGCAGAAGTTCGCCGACGCCTGGGGGATTGACGTCAATAAAATGGACGATCGCGTCGGGACGCGCATTACCGAGGTGCCTCATCTGGCGCTGGAAGGTAAGGTCAAGGCCTACTACATCATGGGGGAAGATCCGCTTCAGACCGAGGCCGATCTCGGTCTCGTTCGCAGCGGTTTTGAGGCGCTCGACTTTGTTGTGGTTCAGGACATCTTTATGACCAAAACGGCAGAAGTGGCGGACGTTCTGCTCCCTGCCACTTCCTGGGGTGAACACGGTGGCGTCTTTACCTGTGCCGATCGCGGGTTCCAGCGTTTCGGCAAAGCCATCGAAGCCAGCGGCAACGTGAAGCGCGACTGGGAGATCATCAGCCTGCTCGCCACCGAGATGGGCTACCCGATGCATTATGACTCCGACCAGCAGATCTGGGATGAGATGCGCGAGCTGTGCCCGCTCTTCTTCGGCGTGACGTATGAAAAAATGGGCGAGATGGGCCACGTGCAGTGGCCGTGCCCGACGCTGGATCATCCGGGCACGCCTTACCTGTACAAAGACAATCAGTTCGATACCCCAACCGGTAAAGGACAGCTCTTTGCCGCACCGTGGCGCGCGCCGGCGGAAACCCCGGATGAAGATTTCCCGCTGGTGCTGTGTACGGTACGCGAGGTGGGACACTACTCCTGCCGCTCGATGACCGGGAACTGCGCTGCGCTGCAGAGTCTGGCCGACGAGCCGGGCCGGGTGCAAATGCACCCTGCCGATGCGGAAAAACTGGGCATCAAGGAGGGTCAACTGGTCTGGGTACGTTCACGTCGCGGTAAAGTGATTACCCGCGCCAGCATCAGCGAGCGTATCAACAAGGGCGCGGTTTATATGACCTATCAGTGGTGGATTGGCGCCTGCAACGAGCTGACCCAGGATAATCTCGATCCCATCTCCAAAACGCCGGAAACGAAGTACTGCGCGGTACAGCTGGAGGCGATTGAGGACCAGCGCTGGGCGGAGGACTATGCCGCGTCGGCGTATCAGTCCATGAAGTCGCGGCTGATTAACGCGGTGAATGTCTAAAGAAATGTCGGGTGGCGTCACTGCCACCCGGCAACTAAACGACTACAGTCCCACCGTCTCTTCCGCTCATCCGTCGAAACCGATCAGATGGTCACGCAATTTGTTCGGGTAGGCATTTTTTTCGACCATCCTGTGAATGAGCGCCATAAGCTCATAATCACTGCGCAGATCGAATTTTTGCATCAGCAAATACTTATGCGTAAATATCGTTTTATCACTCGTCCTGAGTACATCAGCAATCTGCCCTACCGAGAATCCTCTGTAAAAATTCACCGTGACGCGGATCTGCTGCGGCGAAAGTATTTTATGCTGGCACTCGAAACAGCCGTTATGCTGCCAGCGATATCCCGGCAGTTGCGTCCGGTACCATGCAATAAAAAGCATCTCGCTAACCTGACCAAGCGGGGCGCGGCGGGAGATAAAAATGATATCCTGAAAACAGGATGTAAAAGCGGAAAAACGCCGCTCATCGTCCACCAGCCCAATCACAATCCCTTTTTTTCGCGCTTTCAATTCAGGAACACAGGTCAGCGTTTCCCCGGGGCATAGAGCGAGAATAATAATATCCGCGGCACTGACGCTGTCATAAGTAAGCTCAGTGTCAAAATGAATGTGATGCCTGAAATTATGCAGGAAAAAATCCACAAGAAAATATTGCAGGCCATTTTTAAAAAAAGAATCCGGTTCTTTAATCAGGATATTCAACATATCAATTACCAACATCTGCATATCAATAAGGACAACCAACGCGCGTGCCGATCAGTTGTATTGCATCGTCATGACCACGACGGCACTGATGCTCCCCGGCGTCGCACCGCCGGTGACAGATTTGACTGATGCCTGCATGACCATCGTCGCGGTTCTGTCTGACGCAATAGTCTGCGTAATGCTTGTCCCTGTGCCCTTTAACGCACCGGTTGCGGCCTCGCTCATCGCAATCGCGACGTTCGTGGCCGAACCGCTGTTCATGTAGTAACTCGCCCCCAAGACGGGATCGGGGTTGCCGGTAAAGGAGACCGTAACGCTGCGCGTGCCTGCCGGACACTGGGTAAACGGCAGGCTAAAAAACACAGGATCGGATGTCGACCCCGGCGTGGCCATATTGGATGCCTGAATATTGCCGAGGTTAATATCCAGACTGGTATTGCCCCCATTGAATACGCAGGGAGAGGCAATAATATTGCCAGCGACGCTGACGTTAACGCTATCCGCTGCAATAACATTGCCGCTTATTACTGCCGCGATGAACGCTGCCGTGCGCATTATATGCATCGTCATCCCCTTTACTGGTAGGTCAAATTTAAGGTTGCTGACGCATTTGCGGTACCGGGTTCTACCGTCGTTTGCGTCTGGTAATAACGCGCCGTTAATGGGAACGCTTCCTGCCCCCCTGCCGCAAGCTTCAGCGGCAAACGCGCATTGAGAGTGAGCGGTGTACCGTTATAGAGCAACTGAACGCCAACCCCTTTCGCCGTACCGGTATTACCCTGCCCCGTAAGCGCGAGCACGCTGGGTGTTGCAACGTCAGGATTCTGAATGCCGCTGAGTGATACGTTGACGTTAGCCCCCGCATCGCAGTTAAGCCCGAGATTTTGCGTATTTTGAGCGCCAGCCGGTGTGGTGCCTATCGTTGAGCCAAAAAGCGCGGCAGAAATATCGCCTATCGGAAATGTCAGTTGCGGTGTTGTAATATTGCAGGCCAGTACATTAATGGTTCCGCCCAGCAGGGTGGTCGTCAGGCCATCACGGTAAACGCCGTCACTGCCCTGCAGCATCACTACCCCCAGCACGCCCGGCGTCAGCGACCCCGACGAGACCGGTCCGGTAACGATAAGTTCTATTTTACCGCCCCACCATTCGACATAACTTGCCTGCGCATTATAGGAAAAGGTATTGGCCGGGTTTTCAAAATAATTACCCGACGAAAAACGCACGCCTATACCGTTTACATTCGTGTCATAAACATGATTACCGTAAGCACTCGGTGTCGCATTCAAATACCGCATGCTAAAACCCAGCATTAATGGATTGGCACACCCCGTTAAATAGGAACCGGTTATTGTCGCGTTTCGCGAAAATAATACGGTTCCAACTGCCACGTCACGTTGAACCGTAATGGTGCCGATGGACAAAGTTGATTCCTGCGGCGTAATCGTCGTGCAGGTTCCTGCATGAGCACTGTTCCAGCCTGCTGCGATACACAGCAGGAATATGATGTTAATTAAGCGCATGTTAAAAAACCCTAAAGACAATTGACGTTAATTTCGGTAATTCCCCCCGCCGACGGCTGCGGGGAAAGCACGTAAGGTGCGCGGCATTGCCGTTCGCTTTCCGCTCCCCACGTGACGAAGACGGTTCCCTGAGTATCCAGGCCGGTGAGATAAGCCTGGCCTTTATCGCCAACAATAACGCTGCTGCCGTCGGCGCCCTTAAGGCTTGCCATCGCGCCAAAGGGAACAAACTGGCCGTTATGCAGTAAATTAAATAACACCCGCCGCCCCACCTTCGCCTTATAGTCGGCCAAAACGATCGCTCCACGCGTCGGCGTCACCGTCCGGGTATTAATATCCAGCTCAACATCATCCGGCAGACTTTCCGGGGCAAGGGTGATGTCATTTTTACGGTATACGGAGAGATTGCTGACCACCGTATATCCGCGGTAATCCGTTTTAACGCCCGCCTGATTGCGGATATCGACGCCGTGTGCGCCCGGCGCGCTAATCAGAACATTGGTCTCGCCCAGGGGTTGCGAAAGCGTGATCCCCTCTCTGTGAGCAAGAATGCCCCCTTGCAGGCCGTAATTAAGGCGCTCGCTGTTTTTATCGTAGCTGTAGCCCGCCGTCGCTTCGCCGTAGGTTCCCTTATAATCACCGTTCAGATTGCCCGTGTAGCCGACGCCGTCCGATCCAAAGCCTTGCTGCACGTTCCAGTTCAGGGCGTGGTTTTCCAGCGCTACGCCGTTCAGGCCGATGTTGTGGGTGGTGCCATTATTCTTGCTGGCGCTTACGCCATAGTTAGCCCAGGTCTGCGGCAAAAACGTCTCCAGCGGGATACTGACGTTAAAGGCCAGCAGCTGATCTTTGTCGTACCGTTTATTGTTATCATATGAACCCGCACTGCCGTTTTTACTGTAGGTCCAGGTGAGTCCGTAACTGATGTTGTGCCAGTAGTTGTTGTAGCCCAGGCTGTATGACGCCATTGTTTTACCCGAATTCCAGTAGTCTTCACGGGCCGCGCTCAGCGTCAGCGAGCCAAGATTACCGCCCAGCGTCTGGCTCATCGTCAGCTCGGCGCGGTTTCGGCGTCGGTCCTGAAGCGCGGAGCTGTCACCGTACGAATCAAGGATCTCCTGCATACCGTAGTAACCACTGGTCGAGTAGCGGTAACCCGCAATCGAGAAATGGGTTCCGGTCCCCACAATGTTTTTGCTGTATCGTGCACGCCAGGACTGGCCATTGGATTTCTCACCGCCCTGCGGGGTGGACCAGGCCTGGGACATGTCCGCAGAAATCGCGCCGAAATCACCCATGTTTTTTCCAAGCCCGGTGGCGATCGACTGATATTTGCTCGACTCCTGCAGCCCGCCATACAGCGTTAGCCCATACGGCAGACCATAGATCCCGGTGATTTGCCCGAAAGGTGTCTTATCGACGCTGCCGTTATAAGAACGGTATTGTCCTCCGGTTACTGAATACTTGAGCCGTCCTTCGCGCTGTAAAACCGGTAATGACGCGTACGGGAGAGTGAAATGTTGCTCACTGCCATCAGCCTCTTTAACGGTGACGTCCAGATCCCCTGCGCCGCCCGTGGGGTACATATCGGTAATCTCAAAAGCGCCTGGCGCCACGTAGGTCTGATAAATCTGATAGCCGTTCTGCCGCACCACCACCTGGGCATTGGTGCGCGCGATCCCCCGCACCACGGGTGCATAGCCTTTCAGCGAATCCGGGAGCATGTCATCATCCGAAGCCAGCTGTCCGCCGCGAAACGGCATACTGTCGAACACGTCGGCTGGCGCGGAGCTATCCCCCAGGGTGAGCTGCGCTTTGAGCGGAATAATGGCCCGCTGCGCATAGGTGTAGACGGTATCCCATTTGTCCTGACCGGTTTCATCCCGCGACCAGGTGGTGTAATTTCGCAGTCGCCACGGTCCAACGTTGAGACCCGGGCGCAGGTTGGCATATTGACTGTTGCTGTTTTTACTGCCGTTTTGTTTTGCCCGGCTGTTTGCGCCGCTCAGGCTGTAATTCAACATGGCGGCGGCGATCCCTTCATCCCATAGCGCTGGCGAGACATACCCGCGTGCCGGCATATCAATGGCGGCCTGAGGAATGCTGACGATCAGTCGCTGCGCGGCAAACTGAAAATCCGTGCTGGCGTGAGGAATAGCCTGAAGGTTGACACAGGACGCGTCCTTACTGGCTAAGTCGGGAAAAAGCGCGGTTTTGACGCCCCATCTGTTGAGCTGTTCAATACTCAGACAAGGCTTAAGGCTATCGCCCTCTTCCCCACTTTTTACTGCGGTAAAATCAATATCGCTGGTCTCGATGAGTTGGTCGTCAAGGATGATGTCAACGTGGTATTTCCCTGGTGCCTGCGAACCTGATTCAAAAGCAGATAAATCAGCTTTACCCGTGCCCGGATTGTCCAGTTCAACCAACTCGGCGTTGAACGAATCACGGGCATAAACAGTCTGCATTGCATTTACCAGCGCAAAGGCGATACAGATCGCCAGACGCGCAGGCTGCATTTTTTTAGTTTTCGTTGCCATCATCATTAACCTGACCTGCTATGAGGATCGCCGCTTTTGATGAATTAAAAGCTGGCCTGATACATTCTTCCGGGGCTGCCGTAATCATTAATGACTTTGAATGAAATGTGGTTACCATTGGCACCTGCGGGTAAGCTAAATACCGCCGTTGCACCCGGTGCCACCCAGGAGACCTCATCCAGTTTTTTATCACCGACGCTTATTTCATTAAAGTTGATGACATATTGCGTTGGATTGGTGACCATGAGCTTATTCCCGCTACGCGACCAGGTTAATTTATTCGCTTGTTCTTCCGGCGTTGTTCCCTTCAGACCTGACGGGCGATAAATAAGCTTGATGCGCGTTTTGACAGCAATTTGCAGTGAGTTTTCCTGTTTTGAGGCAGACGGTATGGCTTTAATATTCAGCCAGAAAAGACTTTCTTTATCCTGGGGTAGTGAACCCGAGAGTAAAATACGTTCAATGTTTTGCTGCCCGCCATCCAGTCGATATAAAGGCGGCGTTACAATAAAAGGTGCTTTATTAGCATTACCCTCTGGCATGTCAACCCAGGACTGGATTAAATAAGGCACGCTATCAGCATTATTGATACTGATTGATGCCTCTTTTTTCCCACCATCAAAAATAACGCGGGTACCGCCAATAATGACCCCGGCATAAGCGTTCGAAAACGATGCTGTCAGGGCGGCCGATATGAGCAGGGCCTTGCTAATAAAATGCATGTTACACCTCTTGAAACACGGGGGCAGAGACTGCCCCCACGCAGAACGTCATGGAACCAACTCGTGTTCTGCTTAATGACTAGTTATAAACAACGGAGAAATTTGCCACGGAGTTTGCAGGACCGGCCGTCACCGATGCAGCCGTTGAAATATACTGCGCGTAGAAATTCAGCGTATTATCGGCGGTGCTGCTTAGCACATAGCTATAGCTGTTACTGCCGTGCAACGGCAGATCCGCTTTATCAGCGGTCATCAAATTAATAGCAACACCCGTTGCCGCTCCGGCGACGGAGGTATCAATAGCAAGCAGATCGGCGTTAGTCAGATCGGGCGTACCGTCAAAACGGACTTTGGCACTGTTGACCGTAACCGGGCAGTTCTTCAGGACGATATCGAATTTCGTTGCCGCAGTGCGGGATCCTGTTGCTGGAAATTCTGTTTTATTGTAATCGCCTAATACCACCACCTGATTTTGAGAAGCAACCGCGACATCGCAGGCAGAATCCAGGATGTTACCGTTAAAATTAACGGTTCCTGCAGCAGCGAGTGCATTGCTCATCATCAAGGCAGAACCTGTCGCAACCATCGCTAAAATAATGTTCTTTTTCATAATCTTCATTTTCCTGTTTACGGGATAACTTTATTTATTATTAAAACGTACGCAGCAGAAAGTTGATAAATAAATCACAGTGGATTCATCTTCTTTTTAATTAACGCTATAAGGTTTTTCTGACTGGCTGATTAAAATTTATATAATCATTTTGGTGAATACAACTTTTTGATGATCTAGCTGTAGACTCTGATTTAACGTAATTTCAACAATTCTTTCAGGATACGCTTACGTCTTATTTCCTGGTCTATTAGTAGACTTGATCGTCTTTATGTTTTCATTCAAGGGGTTAGATATCAGATGCTCAACGGTCTACTTTTGGACCTTGCCGAAATATTCCCTGACTCCTTCATTTTTAAGATAATTCTCCAGGCAGATCAAAAAACGATCAGACCCGTAGTCGCTGTGAGGTATCTTATGAATACGCGTTTAACCACGCCATTGAATAACCACGAATCAACCGTTCTGGGTTTAAAACCGTTTATCCATATAGATACCCTGATTAAATCAGTGCTACCTGCTGCGGACAGAATGGTCATCTGTCGGGGAGAAACCGTACATTATTATAAAGATGATGTGCGCCAGTGTTTTTTACTTCTCCAGGGAAGCGTGGCGCTTCATCGTCGCGGCGACGGCATTGTTTTAAACTCTGAATCAGCGCCTTTTATTCTTGGCGTCAGCAGTCAATTTTCTTCGGAGCATCTCTATGTCAGGGCCCTGGAGACGGCAGAAATCGCCCGCGTGTCGCTGGAGACGTTTAATCAGATTGTTGCGCAGCAGGATTTATGGGAGCACTTTTCAAAGCTGCTGATTTATACGGCCTCACGGGTGTATGAGCACTGCGCGCAAATATCGCAAATGTCTGCCTACGACATCATTCGCTTCCAGCTTGTTGAACTCATGCAGGAGCCCGATGCCATACGGAAAAATACGACGGCCGCCGCGTACATCAAAAGCAGGACCTATCTTTCACGTAGCGGAATTATGCGTATTCTGGCAGAACTGCGGACCGGGAAGTACATCACCATGGAACGTGGGGTGCTGCTTGACATTCATCATCTGCCGCGAAAATATTGATAGCCAGCGTGCCTGTACCCGGGAGAAGCGCTATAATTAGCCAGGTTATTTTTAAGGTTGTCGGCTGCCATGTCCCTTCCAGAAAAGTCTCAACGGGGTTCTCCCTACGCGCAAGAGCTTATTTCACACCTGTTGCCTGATTGCACAACACGACATAGCGCCCGCGGCGAGCGACTGGACCTGCAAATTAACGGTCAGGGCATGTGCTATTTAATTCTCGAAGGAACCATCGCCATCTACAGAAGAAGCGATGACATGATGCTGTCTACGGCTCGCAGTCCGGCCGTGTTCGGCCTCGCCAACCTGACCGACATCTATTTCAATGATTATATTAAGACCGTCAGCCCTTGTCTGATAGGGACGCTCACCACCGAGCGGGTGAATGAAATTATCAAAGAGAAGGCGCTATGGGGACTGCTTTCTAAGCAGCTCATCTTTGTGTATAGCCGTCTTTATAACAACGTGATGCCGCAGGGCGCGCCGACGGCGTATGAGATGATTCGCCAGCAGCTGGTCAAGCTGATGGAGGAAGATGAGAGTTATCGGCTCAGCGTGACGGCGGAAAGGTATATCAGAGAGAAAACCCAGCTCTCCCGCAGCGGCGTGATGCGCATTCTGGCGGATTTAAAAACCGGCGGATTCATCGAAATGGAAGAAGGCAGGCTCATCAAAATCAATAAACTCCCCGCCCGATACTGAATGTCAGACACAAAAAAGGCCGCATTCGCGGCCCTTTGATTCTCATGTACTCAATGGACGTGAACGCCCAACCGCCAGGCAAAGTAGATCTCTTCTTTCAGCTCATTTGAAGAGAGCGCCAGCAAATCTGTAAATTCCAGCTCAAGCTGTTTCAGCTTTTTCAGGTACTGCGCCGGAGACAGGTTGCTCTTATCGCGACGTAAATATTCAATTGCCAGCTGTGTTGGGGTTATTTCAGTATCCATGATGTCCTCGCTTATGTACAAAACCTGACCAGTATACCACAACGTACTGGCTAGTTTTTGACCAAAGGCAAGACATCTGAAAACTTTACACAACCGCCGTGGTCAGCCGCGACGAGCAGCACAGGCGATCCTGCTCATCGAGGATATCTATTTGCCACACCTGATGGCGGCTTCCGGCGTGCAGCGCGCGGCAAACACCGCGCACGCGTCCGCTGCGCACCGAGCGAATGTGGTTAGCATTCACCTCAAGTCCGACAACCTTCTGCTCCCCTTCGGTGCAGAGATACCCCGCCACCGAGCCCAGCGTTTCGGCCAGCACGACGGACGCTCCGCCGTGCAATAAACCAAACGGCTGGTGGGTGCGGCTATCGACGGGCATGGTGGCCTCAATCTCATCGTCGCCAATGCGGATAAACTGGATATCCAGCAGCCCCACCATATTCCCCTCGCCCATGGCGTTCAGCGCCTGCAGCGTCACGGCACGTTTCCAGATCATCCAATTATCTCCAGTAAAGCCTGCAATGGGTGACGTACACCGTTGCCTTCTACCCGTTTTACCTGGCTGCGGCAGGAGTAACCCGTCGCCAGACAGCGGTTTCGCGGCAAACGCTGCATCGCCTGATGCCAGGATAGCTCATAGATGCCGAGCGAGTTGGCGTGGTTTTTCACTTCGTGTCCGTAGGTACCGGCCATCCCGCAGCAGCCGACGCTGACGCTCTCCAGCTTCGCACCGAAGCGGGCAAAGACAGACGCCCACTGCGCGGGGGCACCCGGCAGCGCGGTCACTTCCGTACAGTGACCGAACAGATACCACGGTTCACCACTGACATCCTGAACAGCCTTATCTTCCAGCGCCATCGGCAGCCACTCGTGCACCAGCATCACGTTGAAGTCGCCGCGCTTATCGCCCAGGGTCTGCTTGTATTCATCGCGATAGCACAGCACCAGCGCCGGATCGACGCCGACCATCGGTATCCCGAGTTGCGCCACGCGATTCAGGAAGTCAGACGTTTTCTGCGCGGTCTTCGCAAAGCGATTCAGGAAACCTTTAATGTGCTGCGCCTTGCCATTCGGGGAGAACGGCAGCACAACCGGCTGGTAACCCACTTTCTCCGCCAGACGGACGAAATCGGCCACAACCTGCGCATCGTAGTAGCTGGTGAACGGATCCTGCACCACCAGCACCACCTTCGTTTTTTGCTCAGGCGTGAGTGCCTCCAGTTGCTCCAGGGTCATGTTCGCCGAGCGATGCCCGACGAGCTGGCGCTGCAGAGACGGCACCGACAGCAGCGGCAGATCGACCATGCCGATATGTTTTTCTGAGAGCTTGCGCACCAGCGGCTGGTTGATAAAGAAGTTGAAGGTCTTCGGCGCGCGCGCCATCAGCGGCGCGTAGCTTTCCACCGTCGCCACCAGATGGTCGCGCACCGGGCGGAGGTAGCGGGTGTGATACAGCTGCAGGAAGCGCGAGCGGAATTCCGGCACATCGATTTTAATCGGGCACTGGGTGGAGCAGGCTTTACAGGCCAGACAGCCGGACATCGCCTCTTTCACCTCATGGGAGAAATCATACTCGCCCTTGTTGGCATGCCAGCTGTTGCGGGTGCGCTCAATCAGCGAACGCAGGCTAGCCCGTTTTTCCGGCAGCTCCTGCTCCAGCCTCAGCGGATCCACCCCGCGGTCGGCCAGCAGACGCAGCCACTCGCGCACCAGCGTCGCCCGCCCTTTTGGCGAGTGGATACGGTTGCTGGTGATTTTCATCGACGGGCACATCGGGCTCTTCACATCAAAGTTGAAGCACAGGCCGTTGCCGTTGCACTCCATCGCGCCGCGCCAGGAGGAGCGCACCGCAATCGGGATCTGCCTGTCGTAGGTGCCGCGCTTGACGGCATCCACCTGCAGCATTGGCGCGTCCACGCCTTCAGGCGGGCAGATTTTACCCGGGTTGAGGCGGTTATGCGGGTCGAAAGCCGCTTTCACCTTGCGCAGCTCCGCGTAGAGCTGTTCGCCGAAGAATGCCGGGCTGTATTCCGCGCGGAACCCTTTCCCGTGCTCTCCCCAGAGCAGACCGCCGTATTTGGCGGTTAAGGCCACCACGTCGTCGGAGATCTGCTTCATCAGGATCTCCTGCTGCGGGTCGCACATATCCAATGCAGGACGCACGTGCAGTACCCCGGCATCGACGTGGCCGAACATGCCATAGCTCAGGCCGTGGCTGTCCAGCAGGGCGCGAAACTCGACGATATAATCCGCCAAATGTTCAGGCGGCACGCAGGTATCTTCGGCAAAGGGAATCGGCTTCGCCGCCCCTTTCGCATTGCCGAGCAGGCCCACGGCTTTTTTACGCATCCCATAGATACGCTCAATCCCGGCCAGATCGTTACAAAGCTGCCAGCCGATCACGCCGCCCTGACCCTGCGCAATCAGCTCGTCCAGACGCTGGCAGAGCGTGGTGACCTGGCGCTCAATCAGCTCCGCATCATCGCCGGCAAACTCCACGATATTGAGACCGAGCATCTCTTTATCCGGCACGTCGGTAATCAGCTCGCTGACGGAGTGCCAGACAATGTCTTCCCTGGCCAGATTAAGCACTTTGGAGTCGACCGTTTCCACCGACAGCGCTTTCGCTTCCACCATAAACGGCGCATTGCGCAGCGCAGAGTCGAAGGAGTCATATTTCACGTTCACCAGACGACGCACCTTCGGCAAGCGGGTGATATCCAGCCGCGCCTCGGTGATAAAAGCCAGCGTCCCTTCGGAACCGGTCAGCACGCGGGTTAAATCAAACTGGGTCAGGTCGTCGTTAAAGACGTGACGCAGGTCGTACCCGGTTAGGAAGCGGTTTAGTTTGGGGAACTTATCGAGGATAAGCTGGCGGTTGTCGCGGCAGCGTTCCAGCACGGTACGATAGATGCGTCCGCTGGCGGTGTTATCTTTACCCAGCGTTTCCGCCAGTTCGACCGGCATCGGCTGGGTATCGAGGATATCGCCGCCCAGCAGAACGGCACGCACGCCCAGCACGTGATCGGAGGTTTTACCGTAGACCAGCGAGCCCTGACCGGAGGCATCCGTGTTGATCATCCCGCCAAGGGTCGCGCGGTTACTGGTGGAAAGCTCCGGGGCGAAAAAGTAGCCGTAAGGCTTGAGATACTGATTAAGCTGATCTTTGATAACGCCCGCTTCGACCCGCACCCACCCCTCTTCCGGGTTGATCTCAATGATGCGGTTCATATAGCGCGACATATCAACAATGATGCCCTGATTCAGCGCCTGACCATTGGTCCCGGTGCCGCCGCCGCGCGGCGTAAAGACCAGTGAAGCAAAGCGCTCCTGCGTCGCCAGCCGGGCGATAAGCGCCACGTCGGCCGTTGAACGAGGGAAAACCACGGCATCGGGAAGAAGCTGGTAAATACTGTTATCGGTCGCCATCGTCAGCCTGTCGGCATAGTT
Source organism: Enterobacter sp. SES19 (assembly GCF_011765665.1). Lineage (NCBI taxonomy): Bacteria > Pseudomonadati > Pseudomonadota > Gammaproteobacteria > Enterobacterales > Enterobacteriaceae > Enterobacter > Enterobacter sp. SES19. Next base: position 1,991,787 of record NZ_CP050320.1, on the reverse strand, counting down.
CGTGGCGGTATCACCTGTAAAACCCTGTTGCTCCAGTGCTTGCAAAAAATTAAGCACCAGCTGAACGACGCCAGGTGCCTGAGAAATCTGTGGGATCATGACTGTCGACCCTAATTAGAGTTGTATGAAATCGTTTGCGTGTATCTTAAAAGTTTTATCACATTTTTTTCTTATAATCTCTGCTGAATTACAGGCAAAATCCGCCTGTCAAAAACCGCCGAGATCATCAATGATTAGAGAGACGCGGTTTTCCGTTCCCGCCAGTCGTACTGGCGTTCTTTTAAGGAAAGTTTCATTTATGGTCAATCTTCGCCAGCCCAGGGATGTTGCGCAAATTTTACTGTCGGTGCTGTTTCTGGCCCTCATGATTATTGCGTGTCTGTGGATTGTTCAACCCTTTATTCTCGGCTTCGCCTGGGCCGCGACCGTGGTCGTGGCCACGTGGCCTCTGCTGCTGCGTTTGCAGAAGCTGCTGTTCGGCCGCCGCGGGTTAGCCGTGCTGGTCATGACGCTCCTGCTGTTCCTGCTGTTTATTATTCCGATTGCCCTGCTGGTGAATAGCCTGGTGGATTCCAGTGGCCCGGTTATTCGCGCCATTAGCAGCGGCGACGTGACGCTGCCGGATCTGGCCTGGCTGAACAGCATTCCGGTGGTGGGCGCCAAGCTCTACAGCGGCTGGCATAGCCTGCTGGAGATGGGCGGCAGCGCGCTGATGGCAAAAGTCCGCCCGTACATTGGTACCACGACCACCTGGTTTGTTGGTCAGGCGGCACATATCGGCCGGTTTATGATGCACTGTACCCTGATGCTGCTCTTCAGCGCCCTGCTCTACTGGCGCGGCGAGCAGGTCGCTTTAGGCGTTCGTCACTTTGCCACCCGCCTGGCGGGCAAACGCGGTGATGCTGCGGTACTGCTGGCTGCGCAGGCCGTGCGCGCGGTTGCGCTGGGCGTGGTGGTCACCGCGCTGGTGCAGGCGGTGCTGGGCGGTATCGGTCTGGCGATTTCCGGCGTACCGTACGCCACCGTATTTACCGTTGTTATGCTGATGACCTGTCTTGCGCAACTGGGACCGCTGCTGGTGCTGGTCCCTAGCATTATCTGGCTGTACTGGACGGGTGATACCACGTGGGGAACGGTGCTGCTGGTCTGGAGCTGCGTGGTCGGCACCATGGATAACGTCATTCGTCCGATCCTCATCCGCATGGGTGCTGACCTGCCGCTGATCCTGATCCTCTCCGGGGTCATTGGCGGTCTGATTGCCTTTGGCATGATTGGCCTGTTTATTGGCCCGGTTCTGCTCGCCGTTACCTGGCGCCTGTTCTCCGCCTGGGTGCATGAAATTCCGCCTCCGGGAACAGACCCGGACGTGATTCTGAGCGAACTGGAAGAGCTGGAAGAGAAGAACACGCATTAAGTTTTTTGCCGGGTGGCGCTAACGCTTACCCGGCCTACATTCCCCCTCACAATACTTTAACGCTGCTAAAGTATTTATTCGTTGCACACTGGTCAGACCCGCCGTTTCTGCATTAAACCCGCGATTAACCTCAAGAAATCTTTACGCCTCTTTAACTATTGAGACGAATCTGATCGACGCTAAAGATCACAATGCCTACTATTAGCTCACGGTTATAAATCAACACCTTGATTTATAAGCATGGAAATCCCCTGAGTGAAACAACGAATTGCTGTGTGTAGTCTTTGCCCATCTCCCACGATGGGCTTTTTTTTATCCTGACTACGCGCGTGTCACCTTACAGGTACTGAGCATCCGCCACTCGGCAGGCAGCACGCGGGTTTCCCCGGTTACCCTGACCGTCACCCTCTCGCGGATATCCGCCGACGATGCGCCAACCTGCAGTTCAAACTCGCCCGGCTCAACGATGCGTTTCCCGTCCCGGCGGGTAAAGTTGAACATCTCAACCGGTAGCGTAAAGCTGAGCGTGGCGGTTTCGCCCGGCGAGAGCGTGACGCGCTGGAAGGCTTTCAGCTCCTGGAGCGGCCGAACCTGGGTGGCGACCTTATCCCTGACGTAAACCTGCACCACCTCGCTGCCGCTGCGTTCCCCGGTATTGGTGATATCCACACTCAGCGTCACCTCGCCGTCGACCGCCGCGCTGCTTTCCGCTACGCGGGCAGCCCCCCAGCTAAACGTCGTCCAGCCGAGGCCGAAGCCAAACGGGTAACGCGAACCGAAGTGGAACGCAAACGGCGTGCCGCCGCTTTTGAGCTTGTGATTGTAGTAATACGGCATTGCCCCGGCGCTTTTCGGCACGCTCACCACCAGACGCCCCTGCGGCTCCGCCCGCCCCGTCAGCACGTCCGCAATCGCCCAGCCCCCTTCCTGCCCCGGCGCCCACGCCATTATTAGCGCCGCGACCTTATCTTCCAGCCCCTGAAGGTTGTACGGACGCCCGCCGGTCATCACGACAATCACCGGCTTGCCTGTCGCTACAAGCGCCTCCAGCAGCTGTTGCTGCACGCCCGGCAGATTCAGGGAGTCGGTGTCGGAACCTTCCCCCACGGTGCCGCTCTGGAACAGCCCGGCGAGATCGCCCACGCAGGCGACCACCACATCACTCTCCTGCGCCGCGTTCACGGCCTCGGGGATCAATGCGGTGCTTTGCGAGACCGGCGACTGCTGCATCGGTTTGCTGCCGCTGTCGCCAGGGAAGACCGGCGCGCCCGCCATCCGTTTTTCGATGATGTGACACCCTTTGGCATAGCGGACGTTCGATTCCCCGAGATACTGCTCCAGCGCCGCGCGCGGGGTCATGACCTGCAAGGTCTCTTCCACCATATCGCTGATGATCAGATGCACCGGGAAGCTGTAGCCGCTGAGTAACGCCAGCGGATCGTCTGCCGTCGGCCCCACTACCGCCACGCGGGGTTTGCCGCCTAGCGGTAAAATGCCGTTGTTTTCCAGCAGCGTGACCGATTTTGTCGCCACCTCCCGCGCGGCCTGGCGGGTCAAATCATTTTGCAGATCGATACCGTTTTCATCCGCGTACGGCTTTTCAAACAGCCCCAGGCGGAATTTTTCCGTCAGTACGCGCGCCACGATCTCATCCACTTTGGTCATAGAAATTAGCCCGCGCTCAACGGCGTCCGCCAGATGTCGCGCGCAGTCGTCTTTCGGCAGCTCAACGTCCAGCCCGGCGTTGAACGCCAGCGCGGCGGATTCGGCCGCATCGTGGGAAATCCCGTGATGCTGGTGCAGCAGGCTGACGCCGCCGTAGTCCGCCACAATAATCCCGTCGAATCCCCACTGTTCGCGCAGGACGGTGGTCAGCAGAAAGCTGTCGCTGTGCCCCGGCTGATTGTCGATATCGTGGTAGGCCGGCATCACCGACCCGGCATTGGCCAGCTTCACCGCCATTTCAAACGGCAGCAGGAAGGTGTCGTTCAGTTCGCTAAAGCCCAGATGTACCGGCGCATGGTTGCGCGCCCCTTCGCTGAACGAGTGACCCACGTAGTGCTTGAGCGTCGCCAGCAGATCACGCCTATCGCCCTGCAACCCTTTCACGTAGGCGGTTGCCATCACCCCCACCAGCCAGGGATCTTCCCCGAAGGTCTCTTCGGTCCGCCCCCAGCGCACGTCGCGGGACACGTCCAGCACCGGGGCCAGCCCCTGCTGGCAGCCGACGGACCGTGCCTCTTTACCGATCTGCTCTGCCGCGCGCTGCACCAGTTCCGGATCCCAGGTAGAGCCGTAGTTCAGCGACGACGGGAACAGGGTGGCGTCTTTACACAGCAGCCCCACCAGACACTCTTCATGAAACAACGCCGGGATGCCGAGGCGCGTCTCTTCCATCATCATCCGCTGCAGGCGGTTCGCGGCGCGCACGCCGGTTTTCGCATCAACGATGTGGGTGCCCAGCGGACGGGTGATCTGCCCGACGCCCAGCTTCAGCCGTTCGCTCAGCGCGGCCTGCTCGCTCACGCCGGCGAATTCATCGCTCAGATCGCTGCGCTCGCGGTGGTTGCCGTTTTCATCGAGAATCAGCCAGTACGCATGCATCTGGGCGAATTTCTCTTCCGGGGTCATACGCGCCAGTAAATCGGCGACGCGCTCGTGCACGGGACGTCCCGCGTCCTTATAGATAGAAGTCATATTTTACTCCTGTAGTGCGGAAGGGGTTGCCGGGCTGAGCTGCCCCGCGTCGGGTCTTACCTCACGCTTGCTGGCCAGCTCCCGGGCGATGGAATCCACCAGCCGGCTGTTGAGCTTGTAGATGGCAAGCAGCGCGACCATGCAGAGGAACAGCGCGCACGGGATAAGGGTGAACAGCGCGTTAATCGTAGAGAGTACGTGGGGTGCCTGAGTTGCCTGTCCCGGGGCGTAATCCACCATGCCAAGCACCCAGCCGACCACCGCTCCACCCAGCGCCAGACCGAATTTGATGGCAAACAGCGCGGTAGAGAAGACCAGCCCGTCCAGGCGACGACCGCTGCGGTGCTCTTCGTAGTCGACCACATCGGAAAACATGGTCCACTGCAGCGGCGTGGTCAGGTTTTGCACAAAGCTAAATACGATGTTGAGGCCAAAAATCAGCCACACCTGTGAAGGCGGCAGGAAGAAAATCAGCGCGCCGAAAATGACGAAGGAAATAATGGTCCACTGATAGGCGCGTACGCGATCAAATTTCCCCAGCAGCCGTTCAGATAATAAAGCGCCGCTTAAGGAGGCGACCATTCCGGAAACAATAAAGGCAAAAACCAGATCCGGACGCAACAGCACGTAGTTCACGTAATACATCGTGGCGGAACCGCGCGTCACCACCGCCGTTAACAGCAAAATATTAAACAGGAACACAATACGCCACTGGCTGTTACCGGCCAGCAGTTTTAAATCGGTCAGCATGGAGCCGGAGGTATCATTGCGCGGCGAATAGCGCTCGCGGGTCATCAGGAAACAGCAGAAAAAGAGCACAATGCCCAGCAGCCCCATCAGGCTCATGGCATAGAAATAGCCTTTCTGCACGTTGCCCTGGCCTAACAGTGAAACCAGCGGCAGGGCGATGACCGTCACAATCAACCCGCCGATAAACGACAGGCCAAAGCGCCACGACTGCAGGGAGTGACGCTCGCGCGGGTCTAACGTCAGCGCGCCAGGCATGGCGCAGTAAGGCACGTTAATGGCGGAATAAATCAGGCTTAAGATCGCGTAGGTCAGGCAGGCATAAACGATTTTCGCCGTCGGTCCCACGTCCGGTACATAGAAAGTGATAAGGCAGCTTACGCCAAACGGAATGGCGAACCACAGCAACCAGGGACGGAAACGACCGTGACGCGTCTGGGTGCGATCCACCAGGGCGCCAATGCACGGGTCGACAAACGCATCGACCACGCGCACCACTAAAAACATGGTGCCCATAATCGCGGCGGGCAGCCCAAAAACGTCCGTATAGAAATAGGCGAGAAATAACGTTGCCGTTTGCCAGACCAGCGCGCTGGCCATATCACCTAAGCCATAACCTATTTTATCTTTGGTACGCAATACAGAGGAGAGTGTCATTGTTATTTGCCTTTTTATCAGGTTAAAACGTATTTCAACCAGTTGCGCATCATCTGAAGGGAAATGCGCATGTAAGGCTCAAGTATTAGCAACGGTTTGCGCGCTAACAATTGTCTAAATTGACAGGCAAATTATGATATTTGGTTTTTTACTTTATTTGTGATGGGGAGCAAATAAGAGGGGGAAATAAAAAAGGCGAGGAATAATATCCTCGCCTTTTCGGGTCAACGCGGCGTTACTTGTTCAGTTCCGCCAGGCTCAGCCAGGTTTGCACCACGGTGTCCGGGTTCAGGGACAGGCTATCAATCCCCTCTTCCATCAGCCATGCGGCAAAGTCTTCATGGTCGGATGGACCCTGACCACAAATCCCAACGTATTTACCCTGCTTCTTCGCCGCACGGATGGACATGGAGAGCAGCGCTTTCACCGCCTCGTTACGCTCGTCGAACAGCTCGGAGACCACGCCGGAATCGCGGTCCAGACCCAGCGTCAGCTGCGTCATGTCGTTCGAACCGATAGAGAAGCCGTCGAAGTGCTCCAGGAACTGCTCGGCCAGCAGGGCGTTGGACGGAATTTCACACATCATGATGATCTTCAGCCCGTTCTCGCCGCGCTTCAGCCCCTGACGCGCCAGCTCGTCCACAACCGCTTTCGCCTGATCTACGGTACGTACGAACGGGATCATGATCTCCACGTTGGTCAGCCCCATGTCGTTGCGCACGCGCTTCACCGCCTCACACTCCAGCGCGAAGCAGTCGCGGAAGCTGTCGGACACGTAGCGTCCGGCCCCGCGGAAGCCCAGCATCGGGTTCTCTTCTTCCGGCTCGTAGCGCTCGCCGCCGACCAGGTTGGCGTATTCGTTAGACTTAAAGTCAGACAGACGCACGATCACGCGTTTCGGATAGAAGGCGGCGCCCAGCGTCGCGATCCCTTCGGTCAGACGGCCGACGTAGAACTCTTTCGGCGAGTCGTAGCCTTTCATCATCTCGCGGATTTCGTTCTGCAGCTTCGGATCCTGAGCGTCAAACTCCAGCAGCGCACGCGGGTGAACGCCGATCATACGGTTGATGATAAATTCCAGACGCGCCAGGCCTACGCCTTCGTTCGGCAGGCAGGCGAAGTCAAACGCGCGATCCGGGTTACCGACGTTCATCATGATCTTCAGCGGCAGGTCCGGCATGGTATCTACGCTTGAGCTCTTCACGCTGAAGTCGAGGATATCGGCGTACACGTAGCCGGTATCGCCTTCGGCACAGGAGACGGTCACGTTCTGTCCGTCCTTCATGCGCTCGGTGGCGTCACCGCAGCCGACAACCGCAGGGATACCCAGCTCGCGGGCAATGATCGCCGCGTGACAGGTACGGCCGCCGCGGTTGGTGACGATAGCCGCCGCTTTCTTCATGATCGGTTCCCAGTCCGGGTCGGTCATGTCGGTCACCAGCACGTCGCCTGGCTCAATACGGTTCATCTCGCTGATGTCGTGGATCACTTTGACCGGACCGGCACCGATGCGGTGACCGATGGCACGGCCTTCCGCCACGATTTTGCCCTGGGCGTGCAGCGTATAACGCTCCATTACCTGACCGCGTGAGCGGACGGTTTCCGGACGCGCCTGCACGATAAACAGCTTGCCGGTGTTCCCGTCTTTCGCCCATTCGATATCCATCGGACGGCCGTAGTGTTTTTCAATCTGCACCGCCTGCTTCGCCAGCTCCTGCACTTCGGCGTCGGTCAGGGAGAATCGGTCGCGCTGTTCCTGCGGTACATCTTCAATTTTAACCTGCTTGCCATGCTCCTGGGTCGGGGCATAGATCATGCGGATTTTTTTCGAGCCCATGGTGCGGCGCACCACCGACGGACGGCCAGCGGCCAGCGTAGGCTTGTGGACATAGAATTCGTCAGGGTTTACCGCGCCCTGCACGACCATCTCACCCAGACCCCACGCGGAGGTGATAAACACCACCTGGTCGAAGCCGGATTCGGTATCAATGGAGAACATCACGCCGGATGAGCCCACGTCCGAGCGCACCATGCGCTGCACGCCAGCGGAGAGCGCGACGCCGCGATGGTCGTAGCCCTGGTGCACGCGATAGGAGATGGCGCGGTCGTTGAACAGGGAAGCAAAAACGTGCTTCACCGCCACCAGCACCGCATCGTAACCCTGGACGTTCAGGAAGGTTTCCTGCTGCCCGGCAAACGAGGCGTCCGGCATATCTTCTGCGGTTGCAGAGGAACGCACGGCAAAGGAGGCCTGCGCATCGTCAGCAGAGAGCTGGTTGTACGCGTCGTGAATGGCTTTTTCCAGTTCCGGCTGGAAAGGTGTGTCGATGATCCACTGGCGGATCTGCGCCCCGGCCTTGGCAAGCTCGGTAACGTCATCAATATCCGTTTTATCCAGCAGGTCGTAAATGCGCTGGTTAACACCGCTCTGGTCTAAAAACAGGTTAAAGGCATCGGCGGTGGTGGCAAACCCGTTCGGTACGGAGACACCCATACCCGACAGATTTGTAATCATTTCACCCAGGGAGGCATTTTTGCCCCCAACTCTGTCTACATCATTCATGCCGAGTTGGTTATACCAAAGCACCAGCGGTGACGAGCCATTGTTGGACATCGAAACAATCCTTTTGTGATATTTGATCGGAGTAAGTAACACCTGACTACGTATTTATACTGGCATATTTATTAGCGCTAAAAAAACGGTGAATCGTGTAAGCAATTTAAAATTTCAACTTTTCGGATACTTTCCCACCAGGCATTAACCCGATGATTCCTATATTTTCAGCCAGAAACCCCAAAAATAAAGTCGCTATTTGAAAAATGAAATCCACTTTTCAGGAAAATCAAAAACGCCGTTTCATTTATAATTAAGATAAGTTCTTTGCTGTGTAATTTACTTTTTTAATTTATGCTTTCAGACAATTAGGTCTGATATTCAGGGTGAGTAAAATGGATAGTGCTGTCGATCGCCACGTTTTTTATATTTCTGATGGTACGGCGATCACCGCCGAGGTCCTGGGCCACGCGGTGATGTCGCAGTTTCCCGTTTCGATAAACAGCATCACGCTGCCGTTTGTCGAAAACGAGAGCCGCGCCAAAGCGGTGAAGGACCAGATTGACGCCATCTACCAGCAGACCGGCGTCCGCCCGCTGGTGTTCTACTCGATCGTGATCCCCGAGATTCGCTCCATCATTCTGCAAAGTGAAGGCTTCTGCCAGGATATCGTGCAGGCGCTGGTGGCTCCGCTGCAAAGCGAACTTAAGCTCGATCCGACGCCTATCGCCCACCGCACCCACGGGCTGAACCCCGGCAACCTGACCAAGTACGACGCGCGTATCGCCGCCATTGACTACACCCTTGCACATGATGACGGTATCTCTCTGCGTAATCTCGACCAGGCGCAGGTGATCCTGCTTGGCGTGTCGCGCTGCGGCAAAACCCCGACCAGCCTCTATCTGGCGATGCAGTTTGGCATTCGCGCCGCAAACTACCCGTTTATCGCTGATGACATGGATAACCTGGTGCTGCCTGCCGCCCTTAAGCCGCTGCAGCACAAGCTGTTCGGCCTGACGATCAACCCGGAACGCCTTGCGGCCATCCGCGAAGAGCGCCGCGAGAACAGCCGCTACGCCTCTATGCGCCAGTGCCGTATGGAGGTCTCCGAAGTGGAAGCGCTGTACCGCAAAAACCAGATCCCGTGGCTGAACAGCACCAACTATTCGGTTGAAGAAATTGCCACCAAAATTCTCGACATCATGGGGCTTAATCGCCGCATGTACTAATATGCTAGTACATTAGCTCAGATTCAGGTATCATCATCTGCAACCACGGGGCGGTGTCGCCCCGAACTTGAAATCAGCAGGGATTGGTTTAAGGTGATGCCCATCACTTCCCGGTAGTCTGCCGATGAAGCAAAAATTTTCTGAGACATTCCATGAATAAAACCGATGAACTCCGCACTGCGCGCATTGACAGCCTTGTCACGCCGGCTGAACTGGCCCAGCGGCATCCTGTTTCCGCCGCCGTCGCGGAACACGTGACGGCTTCCCGCCGCCGCATTGAAAAAATCCTGAATGGTGAAGACAAACGTCTTCTGGTGGTGATTGGGCCTTGCTCCATCCACGCTCTGGATGCCGCGATGGATTATGCAAAACGACTTCAGGGACTGCGGGATAAGTACCAGCATCGCCTTGAGATCGTCATGCGCACCTACTTTGAAAAACCGCGCACCGTGGTGGGCTGGAAAGGGCTGATTTCCGATCCTGACCTCAACGGCAGCTATCGCGTGAACCACGGTATCGAGCTGGCGCGGAAGCTGCTTTTACAGGTCAACGAGCTGGGCGTGCCGACGGCGACCGAGTTTCTCGATATGGTGACCGGGCAGTTTATCGCCGATCTGATCAGCTGGGGCGCGATTGGCGCACGCACCACCGAAAGCCAGATCCACCGTGAGATGGCCTCCGCCCTCTCCTGTCCGGTCGGCTTTAAAAACGGGACCGATGGCAACACCCGTATCGCGGTTGATGCCATCCGCGCAGCCCGTGCCAGCCACATGTTCCTGTCGCCGGACAAAAGCGGTCATATGACCATCTACCAGACCAGCGGTAACCCGTACGGGCACATCATTATGCGCGGCGGGAAGAAACCCAATTACCATGCAGAAGATATTGCGGCGGCCTGTGAAACGCTGGCCGAGTTCGACCTGCCGGAACATCTGGTGGTGGATTTCAGCCACGGCAACTGCCAGAAGCAGCATCGCCGCCAGCTGGACGTCTGCGACGAGATCTGCCAGCAGATCCGCAGCGGTTCAACCGCCGTTGCAGGGATTATGGCCGAGAGTTTTATCAAAGAAGGCACGCAGAAAATCGTTGCCGGACAGCAGATGGTGTACGGCCAGTCGATCACCGACCCGTGCCTGAGCTGGGAAGACAGCGAACTGCTGCTGGAGAAACTCGCAGCAGCCGTGGACACACGCTTTTAAAATCCAGTCCTTCTCCCTCTCCCTGTGGGAGAGGGTTGGGGTGAGGGCATCAGACCGCATCTCACCCCAAATTTGATCCCCTCACCCTTTTTTCACAAAAATGCTTGCCGTGAATTTGCAGTTTATTGATAATGATTATCATTGTTACATTGATTGTTATTTATAAACATTATGTCACGTACGGATAACAGCGCGGCAACGCCAGCAAAAACAGACACAGCACCAGCCCCTACCGAGCGTCGGATTGACAGCAAAACCCTGCTCGGCGATGAGGGCCGGGTCATTATCGAGCATGACGGCCAGCGCTATCTGCTGCGCCAGACCCATGCCGGAAAACTGATCCTCACAAAATAAACAACACAAAAAACTTCGCCAGCCACCCAGGTAACTCCCAGGCAGCCAGCGCTTTTCACTTCTTATGGAGAGTTGCTATGCCACACCTACCTTCCACATCTTTACGTCCGTCACTTCTGGCGCTGGCGATTGTCAGCACCCTGCCGGGCGTCGCGTTCGCCGCCGCAGACGACATTACCGTCACCGCCACGGGCAACGCCCGCAGCGCCTTTGAAGCCCCTATGATGGTGAGCGTGATTGACGCCAGCGCGCCGGAGAAACAAACCGCCAGCTCGGCGGCCGAACTGCTGCGTAACGTCCCCGGTCTGACGCTGGACGGCACCGGGCGCACCAACGGGCAGGACGTCAACCTGCGCGGCTATGACCGTCGCGGCGTGCTGGTGCTGGTTGACGGCGTGCGCCAGGGGACCGATACCGGCCACCTGAACAGCACCTTCCTCGATCCGGCGCTGATTAAACGTATCGAAGTGGTTCGCGGCCCGTCGGCCCTGCTGTACGGCAGCGGCGCGCTGGGCGGCGTGATCTCCTATGACACCGCCGACGCCAACGATCTGCTCGAACCGGGTAATAACAGCGGCTACCGCGTGTTTGGAACAGGCGCGACGGGCGATCATAGCCTCGGGATGGGGGCCAGCGCCTACGGCCGCACCGACACCCTGGACGGTCTGGTGGCCTGGTCCAGCCGGGATCGCGGTGACATCCGCCAGAGCGACGGAGCAACCGCCCCTAACGACGAATCCATCAACAACATGCTGGCGAAAGGCAGCTGGAAACTCGACCCGGCCCAGACCCTGAGCGGCTCCCTGCGCTACTACAATAACGCCGCTCAGGAGCCGAAAAACCCGCAAACCACCGGGGCGGACAGCAGCAACCCGATGACCGATCGCTCCACCATTCAGCGTGACGCGCAGGTGGGCTACCGCATCGCCCCGGAAGGTAACGACTGGCTGAACGCCGACGCGAAGGTCTACTGGTCCGAAGCGCGCATTAATGCCCAGAATATCGACAACAGCGGCGAGTTCCGCAAGCAGACCACCAAAGGCGGTAAGGTGGAAAACCGCACCCGCCTGTTCAGCGACACCGTTGCAGCACACCTTCTGACCTACGGCGGAGAATACTATCGTCAGGAGCAGCATCCGGGCGGGGCAACCACCGGCTTCCCGGACGCGAAAATCGACTTCAGCTCCGGCTGGCTGCAGGATGAGATCACCCTGCGCGATCTGCCTGTTACCCTGCTGGGCGGCACGCGCTATGACAACTACCGCGGCAGCAGCGACGGCTACAACGATGTGGATGCCGATAAGTGGTCTTCCCGCGCCGGGTTAACCGTCAGCCCAACCGACTGGCTGATGCTGTTTGGCTCTTACGCGCAGGCCTTCCGCGCGCCGACCATGGGCGAGATGTATAACGACGCCAAACACTTCTCCATTGGCCGCTTCTATACCAACTACTGGGTGCCGAACCCGAACCTGCGCCCGGAAACCAACGAAACGCAGGAGTTTGGTTTTGGCCTGCGCTTTGACGATCTGATGCTTGCCAACGATGCGCTGGAGTTTAAAGCCAGCTATTTCGATACCAAAGCCAAAGACTATATCTCCACCACCGTCGATTTCGCGGCGGCAACCACCATGTCTTATAACGTCCCGAACGCCAAAATCTGGGGCTGGGACATGATGGCAAAATACTCGGCCGACCTCTTCAGCCTCGACCTGGCCTATAACCGCACGCGCGGGAAAGACACCGATACGGGCGAGTACATCTCCAGCATCAACCCGGATACCGTCACCAGCAAGCTGGACGTTCCGGTGGCGCAAAGCGGGTTCTCCGTCGGCTGGATTGGGACCTTTGTCGATCGCTCAACGCATATCAGCAGCAGCTACAGCGAGCAGCCGGGCTATGCGGTCAACGACTTCTATGTCAGCTACAAAGGCCAGGAGCGACTCAAAGGCGTGACCACCACGCTGGTACTCGGCAACGCCTTCGACAAAGCGTACTGGTCACCTCAGGGCATTCCACAGGACGGTCGTAACGGCAAGATTTTCGTAAGCTATCAGTGGTAATTCCCTTCGGGGCAACTTTTCAGAAGGAAGAGACAATGAATCACTACACGCGCTGGCTTGAGCTAAAAGAAGCCAATCCGGGTAAGTACGCGCGCGACGTCGCGGGGTTAATGAACATCAGTGAAGCAGAGTTGACCTTTGCCCGCGTGGGTCACGATGCCTGGCGACTGCGCGGTGACATCCGCGAGATCCTGGGCGCGCTGGAGGCGGTGGGCGAAACCAAATGTATCTGCCGCAACGACTACGCCGTTCACGAACAGGTCGGGAACTTCACCAACCAGCACCTGAACGGCCACGCTGGGCTGGTGCTGAACCCGCGCGCGCTGGATCTGCGCCTGTTCCTCAACCAGTGGGCGAGCGCGTTTCACATCAGTGAAGCCACCGCCCGCGGCGAGCGGCAGAGCATTCAGTTCTTCGATCACCATGGCGATGCCCTGCTGAAGGTCTACGCCACGGATAACACCGACGTTTCCGCCTGGGGCGACGTGCTGACCCGCTTTATCTTTGCCGACAACCCGCCGCTGGCATTGAAGGTCCCCGATGCCCCTGCTCACGCGGAAAATGCGGAGGCTGCTCTCGTGGATAACGAGTGGCGCGCCATGACCGACGTTCATCAGTTCTTCAGCCTGCTCAAACGTCATAATCTCAGCCGCCAGCAGGCGTTTCGCCTGGTGGGTGACGATCTGGCCTGCCGGGTAGAAAACACCGCGCTGGCGCAGCTGCTGGAAGCGGCGCGCCGGGACGGTAACGAAATCATGGTCTTCGTAGGCAACCGCGGCTGCGTGCAGATTTTCACCGGCGCGGTGGAAAAGCTGACGCCGATGAAAGGCTGGCTGAACATCTTTAACCCAACCTTTACCCTGCACCTGCTGGAAGACGCCATTGCGGAGACGTGGGTCACGCGCAAGCCGACGGCTGACGGGCATGTCACCAGCCTGGAGCTGTTTGCCGCCGATGGAACGCAGATCGCCCAGCTGTACGGCCAGCGTACGGAAGGCGAACCGGAGCAGAACCAGTGGCGCAGCCAGATTGACGCCTTAACGGCGAAAGGGCTGGCGGCATGAAACGGTGGCTTGCCCTGCTCAGCGCCCTGCCCCTGCTGGCGTTTGCTGCGCCGCAGGAGAAAATCGTTACCCTCGGCGGCGACGTCACCGAGATCGTCTACGCCCTCGGCGCGGCGTCTTCGCTGGTGGCCCGCGACAGCACCAGCCAGTGGCCGCAGGCGGCGAACGACCTGCCTGACGTGGGCTATCTGCGCCAGCTCAATGCGGAGGGGATTTTGTCCATGCGCCCCACGCTGGTGCTGGCCAGCGCCCAGGCGCAGCCGTCTCTGGCGCTAAAGCAGGTTGAGCAAAGCCACGTCCGGGTAATCGCTATTCCTGCCGGTAACGACCTGAACGTCATTGATGAAAAGGTGCGGATCGTCGCTGAAGCGACGCACCGAGAGGCCGAGGGAGAGGTCCTGCGCAGCACGCTGCGCCAGGCGCTGTCGGCGCTTCCCGCGTCACCGCTCAATAAGCGGGTGCTGTTTATTCTTAACCACGGCGGGATGACCGCCATGGCTGCCGGACAACAGACCGGCGCGGACGCGGCCATTCGTGCGGCGGGCCTGCAGAACGCCATGCAGGGGTTCACCCGCTATCAGCCGCTGTCTCAGGAGGGCACGATCGCCAGCCAGCCTGACCTTGTGGTGATTTCGCAGGACGGGATCAACGCCCTTGGCGGTGAAGCGAATCTGTGGAAACTGCCCGGCCTGGCGCAAACCCCGGCAGGACGGAACAGGCAGGTGCTGGCGATTGACGATATGGCGCTGCTGGGCTTCAGCGTGCGAACGCCGGAAGCCATCCGGCAGCTGCGTGCCAAAGCGGAGCAACTGCCCTGATGTCCCGGCGGATAGCCTTATCGTTATGGATGCTGACCGCGATCCTGACCGTCATGACGCTCGCAGCGACCGGGGTTGGGGCATTACACCTGCCGGCCAGCCTGCTGTGGGACGGCAGCGACGAGGCGCTGCGTCAGATCTGGCTGACGATCCGCCTGCCTCGCGTGCTGCTGGCGCTGGCGATCGGCGGTTCACTGGCGCTGGCAGGCTGCGTGATGCAAGGGCTGTTCCGCAACCCGCTGGCGGACCCGGGCCTGCTCGGCATCAGCAGCGGCGCGGCGCTCGCCGTTGCGCTATGGGTGGTGCTTCCGCTCTCGCTGCCTGCCCTGGTAATGCTGTATGCCCCGATGCTGGCGGCGTTTCTCGGCGCGCTGGCCGCCACCGTCGTGATTTTCCTGCTCAGCCGGCAGCGTGACGCTTCCCTGTCGCGCCTGCTGCTGGTAGGCATTGCCATCAACGCCCTGTGCGGCGCGGCCGTCGGCGTGCTGTCATGGCTCAGCAATGATGCCCAGCTTCGCCAGCTTTCCCTCTGGGGAATGGGCAGCCTCGGCCAGGCGCAGTGGTCGACGCTGCTGGCCGTCGCGTCTCTGATGATCCCCACCCTGCTGGCGATCTGGCGTCTGGCAGGGCCCCTCAACCTGCTGCAGCTGGGCGATGAAGAGGCGCACTACCTCGGCGTGGAGGTTGCCGCCGTGCAGCGGATCCTGCTGCTGTGCAGCGCCCTGCTGGTGGCCGCCGCCGTGGCGGTCAGCGGCGTGATCGGCTTTGTCGGCCTGGTGGTGCCGCACCTGGTGCGCATGTGGCTGGGGGCCGACCATCGGGCCGTGCTCCCCGGCTCGGTGCTGGCCGGTGCGCTACTCCTGCTGGTGGCCGATACGCTGGCGCGCAGCCTCGTCGCCCCGGCGGAAATGCCGGTTGGCTTATTGACCAGCCTTCTCGGCGCGCCGTGGTTCCTGTGGCTTATCTTTCGTCGCGGAGGTGCGCATGGCTGAGCGCTACTGTGCAGAAAACCTTGTTTTTCGCGCCGGACAACGCACGCTGATTAACGACGTGTCGCTGACCTTATCTCAGGGCGAGCTGGTGGCGCTGATTGGCCCCAACGGCGCCGGAAAATCAACGCTGTTGCGGCTGCTGACCGGCTATCTTAAACCTGCGGGCGGACGGTGCAGCCTGGCGGGCACACCGCTTGCGGCCTGGCAGCCGGACAGGCTCTCCCGCTACCGGGCGGTCATGCGCCAGAACACGCAGATCGGATTTGACTGGCCGGTTGAGGCGGTCGTCGGTATGGGGCGAGCGCCCTGGACCCACACGCCTGAAGCGTCGG
This sequence comes from Enterobacter sp. SES19, assembly GCF_011765665.1. NCBI lineage: Bacteria > Pseudomonadati > Pseudomonadota > Gammaproteobacteria > Enterobacterales > Enterobacteriaceae > Enterobacter > Enterobacter sp. SES19. The sequence continues at coordinate 1,975,670 of NZ_CP050320.1, read as the reverse complement.
TTATTGAGGAGGTCATGGCCGTCACAGGCTGTTTACCGCTGGCGGGCAGGCGGTTTGCCGCACTCTCCGGCGGCGAGCAGCAGCGCGTTCAGCTCGCCCGCGCGCTGGCTCAGCTCTGGTGCGACGGTGCGCCGCGCGGCTGGCTGTTCCTTGATGAACCCACCTCTGCGCTGGATCTCTATCACCAGCAGCATCTGCTGCGCCTGCTGAAATCCCTGACCAGCCGGGGACATCTGCACGTGTGCACGGTGCTGCACGACCTCAACCTGGCGGCGCTGTGGGCGGACCGCATCCTGCTGCTGCATGGCGGCACAATCGTGTCCCAGGGAGCACCGGAAACCGTTTTGCAGGCCGACACGCTGGCACGCTGGTACGGCGCACAGGTTCACGTCGGTAGGCATCCGGCTCACGCCGCGCCGCAGGTGTTTCTCGCCCCTTAATCGGGCTGGTAAAAATCCTTCAGCGTTTCCAGCAGGGCATGCGCCGCTTTTGAAAGCTGCGTGTGCCCGGGATGGATCACTCCGATACACTTTTCAATGGGCGGACTGTCCAGCGGAATACAGACCGCGCCCAGCGACGCCATCTGCGTCTTGCATAGTGCCGGTACGGCGCTGCCGCCCAGCCCGCTTGCGACCATCCGCCCGACCGTCACCAGCTGATGGCTCTCCAGCGCGACGTCCAGCTTTCTGCCGCTTCGCGCCAGCTCCTCTTCCATCATCAGACGCACCGCAGAGGGGCGCTGCAGGGTGATGAAATCCAGCGTCAGCAGCGCTTCCCATGTCAGGCGTTTTTTGCCCGCCAGCGGGGAATCTTTCGGCACAATGGCCACAAACCGGTCGAGGCCCAGCGGGGTAAACAGCAGGTTGTGCGTGGGCGCGGGCTCAAAGGCGATGCCCATCTCGACCCGCCCTTCCCGCACCATCTCAATCACCTGCTCGTTAATCACGTCATGCACGGTGACGTTGATCCCGGCATGGCGATCGCGAAACGCTTTTAGCACCTCGGGCAGAACATTCGCGGCAAACGACGGCATCGCCGCGACCGAGATTTTACCGCGCTGCAGGGTAAAGCACTGGTGCATCGCCTCTTCGACGTTATCCCAGTCGGCAAGCAGCTGCCGCGCCATCGGCAAAAACGTCTCGCCCTCCTGCGTCAGCGCGACCTTGCGCGTGCTCCGCTGCAGCAGCGGTCCGCCCAGCGCATCCTCCAGCGCTTTAATCGTCAGGCTCAGGGCCGGCTGGGAGAGATTCAGCCGTTCGCTGGCGTGGGCGAAATTCAGAGTGTGAGCTACCGCTAAAAACGCGCGTAACTGTTTGACACTCATTCTCATTTTTCATCCTGTTAACTAATTGAAAAAATTTAGTTAACAGGAAATTAATAAAAAAACCAAATGAGTGGGTCACAAATTCAAAATTAACAAATGAGTCGCCGCCCCTAATGATACCGCCACGGTTAAGAGGAGGAATGACGATGGCGGGACTGGATAAGCGCGTCGACAGCTATGCGCAGGCGCTGGATGGGCTGACGGACGGGATGACTTTGCTGGCGGGCGGCTTCGGCCTGTGCGGGATTCCGGAGAACCTGATTGCAGAGGTCAAACGCCGTCAGGTGAAAGATCTGACGGTGGTATCAAACAACTGCGGCGTGGACGGTTTCGGTCTCGGGCTCCTGCTCGAAACGCGGCAGGTTCGCAAAGTGGTGGCCTCTTACGTCGGCGAGAACGCGCTGTTCGAGCGGCAGGTGCTGAGCGGTGAACTGGAGATTGAACTCACGCCTCAGGGCACGCTGGCGGAAAAGGTGCGCGCGGGCGGCGCGGGTATTCCGGCATTTTACACGGCCACCGGCTACGGCACCCCCGTGGCTGCTGGCAAAGACGTGCGCCAGTTTGCCGGTAAGCACTACATCCTCGAAGAGGCCATTACCGGTGATTTCGCGCTGATCAAGGGCTGGAAAGCGGACTGGTACGGCAACGTCGTCTACCGGCATACCGCGCAAAACTTTAATCCGCTGATGGCAACGGCGGGCAGGATAACGGTCGTCGAGGTGGAAGAGATTGTTCCCCCGGGCGAGCTGCCCCCGTCGGCCATTCATACACCGGGCATTTACGTCGACAGGCTGATTGTCGGCCAGTTTGAAAAACGCATTGAACAGCGCACGCTGCGCGCGGAAGGAGTGGGACGATGTTAACCCGTGAACAGATGGCCATGCGCGTCGCCCGCGAGCTGCGCGACGGGTATTACGTCAACCTGGGGATTGGTATCCCTACCCTGGTGGCGAATTACATTCCGGACGGGATGGATGTGATGCTCCAGTCGGAAAACGGACTGCTGGGGATGGGGGCTTTTCCTGACGAGCAGAGCCTCGACGCCGACATGATCAACGCCGGTAAACAGACCGTGACCGCACGGACAGGCGCGGCCATTTTCGACTCGGCCCAGTCGTTTGCCATGATCCGCGGCGGCCATGTTGACCTGACCGTGCTGGGCGCGTTTGAGGTGGACGTCGAGGGCAATATCGCCTCGTGGATGATCCCCGGAAAGATGGTGAAGGGCATGGGCGGCGCGATGGATCTTGTCGCCGGGGCGCAGAACATCATTGTGGTAATGACCCACGCGTCAAAAAGCGGTGAGTCAAAGCTGCTGTCGCGCTGCACGCTGCCGCTCACGGGCGCGGGCTGCATCCGCCGGGTCTTAACCGACCTCGCGCTGCTCGAGATCGCGGACGGCGCGTTCATCCTGCGGGAATACGCCCCCGGCGTCAGTATCGACGACATTGCGGCTAAGACCGCCGGGAAATTAATTGTGGCGGACGACGTTCGCGAGATGCGCTTCAGCTGAGGACTCACGATGAAAGAGGTCATGATTGTCGGGGCAACGCGAACCCCCATTGGCAGTTTTCGCGGATCGCTATCTTCCCTTTCAGCGGTTGAGCTGGGGGCCATAGCGGTGAGTCGTCTGCTGGAGAACAGCGGTCTTCCAGCTGAGACGATAGATGAGGTGATTTTCGGTCAGGTGCTGACGGCGGGATGCGGACAAAACCCTGCGCGCCAGACGGCCATCAACGCCGGATTGCCCGTCTGCACTCCAGCGACAACGGTCAACCTGGTCTGCGGTGCGGGCTTGAAAGCGGTGCAGCTCGCCGCGCAGGCGATCCGCTGCGGCGACGCGGATGTGGTTATCGCTGGCGGTCAGGAGAGCATGAGCAATGCCCCTTATCTGCTGGACGGCGCACGTTCAGGGCTGCGTTTTGGCCATACTGGCCTGCAGGACAGCATGATTACGGACGGTCTGTGGGACGCGTTCAACGGTTACCACATGGGGATCACCGCTGAAAACGTCGCCCGTGAGAATGATATTTCCCGCGAGCAGCAGGACGCCTTTGCCGCCCGGTCGCAGCAAAAAGCGGCCTCCGCCGCCGAAGCGGGCCGGTTTGATGCCGAGATAGCGCCGGTGACGGTGAGGCAGGGTAAAAAGCCGCCGCTTATTGTCAGCCGTGACGAGCAGCCCCGGCCAGGCACCAGCGCCGAGCAGCTTGCGCAGCTGCGCCCCGCCTTTTTGCAGGAGCAAGGCACGGTCACGGCGGGAAATGCCTCTACGCTCAACGACGGCGCCGCGGCGGTGCTGCTGATGAGCGGCGAAAAGGCGCGGGAGAGCGGTTTGCCGATTCTGGGGCGCATCGTGAGCTATGCCGTGACGGGCGTTGACCCGTCGGTGATGGGCATCGGGCCGGTCAGCGCCTGCCAGACGGCGCTGGCGCGGGCGGGCTGGACGCTCGATGACGTGGACCTCATTGAAGCCAATGAAGCCTTTGCCGCCCAGGCGCTGGCGGTGGGCCAGCAGCTCGGCTGGGATGAACGCAGGGTGAACGTTAACGGCGGCGCGATCGCCCTCGGTCATCCGATTGGCGCTTCCGGCTGCCGCATCCTCGTGACGCTGCTGCACGAAATGCAGCGCCGTGACGTTAAAAAAGGGCTCGTCACCCTGTGCGTAGGCGGCGGGCAAGGCATTGCCCTGACCGTTGAGCGTTAAACATCTCGTTGGTACCCGAATAATAATGACAGTGAGGAGTCGTGATGAGTGTATTAATTGCCCTGGCGGCGCTGGCGCTGCTGATGCTGGCGGCCTATCGCGGATACAGCGTGATTTTGTTTGCGCCGATTGCGGCGCTCGGCGCCGTGCTGCTGACCGACCCGGGCGCCGTCGGCCCGACGTTTACCGGCCTGTTTATGGAAAAAATGGTCGGCTTCGTCAAGCTCTACTTCCCGGTGTTCCTGCTGGGAGCGGTGTTTGGCAAACTGATTGAGCTTTCCGGTTTCTCACGGTCCATCGTCGCTGCGGCGATTCAGATCCTCGGCCGTCGCCACGCGATCCCGGTAATTGTTCTCGTGTGCGCGCTGTTAACCTACGGCGGCGTGTCGCTGTTCGTGGTGGCGTTTGCGGTTTATCCGTTCGCCGCGGAACTGTTCCGCCAGAGCGGCATTCCTAAACGGCTGATACCGGCCACCGTGGCGCTGGGGGCATTTTCGTTTACCATGGATGCCCTGCCCGGCACGCCGCAGATCCAGAACATTATCCCCACCAGCTTCTTTGGTACCAACGCCTGGGCCGCGCCGTGGCTGGGGCTGATTGGCTCGCTGTTTATTATCTGTTTTGGCCTGCTCTGGCTGGAGCGCCAGCGTCGTAAGGCGCTCAGCAACAACGAGGGTTACGGCACGGAACTGAAAAATGAACCGGAGACGCCGGACAACATTAATCTCCCTCACCCGCTGATTGCTATCTCCCCGCTGCTGGTAGTGGGCATACTGAATCTGCTGTTTACCCGCTGGATCCCCGGCTGGTACGGCACGACCCACGAGCTTACGCTGCCAGGTCTGGCGAAACCGATTGTGACCGAGGTGAGCAAGATCACCGCCATCTGGGCCGTGGAAGCGGCACTGATCTCAGGTATCGTGCTGGTGCTGATTTTTGGCTTTCGCAATATCCGGGGGCGTCTGGCTGAAGGCAGCCGGACCGCGGTGAGCGGTGCCATTCTGGCGGCGATGAATACCGCCTCGGAATACGGTTTCGGCGCGGTTATCGCCGCCCTGCCCGGTTTTCTGGTGTTATCCCACGCGCTGGCGGCCATTCCGAATCCGCTGCTGAATGAAGCCATCAGCGTGACGGTGCTTGCGGGGATCACCGGCTCGGCGTCCGGCGGGATGAGTATTGCCCTCGCCGCCATGGCCGACTCGTTTGTCGCCGCCGCCCACGCCGCCAATATCCCGCTTGAGGTGCTGCACCGCGTGGCCTCAATGGCGAGCGGCGGTATGGATACGCTGCCCCATAACGGCGCGGTGATTACTTTGCTGGCGATTACCGGCCTGAGCCATCGCCAGGCCTACGGCGGCATTTTCGCTATCACCATCATTAAAAGTCTGGCAGTGCTTTTTGTCATTGCCGTGTTCTATCTGACCGGCATTGTGTAAGGAGAGAAAGATGAATCTGAACGGTAAGACCGCACTGGTGACCGGCTCGACCAGCGGCATTGGTCTGGGGATCGCCCGCGTGCTGGCGAAGGCCGGGGCGCAGCTGATCCTCAACGGTTTCGGCGACAGCGAATCAGCACGAGAAGAGATTGCGCAACTGGGCAAAAAGCCGGGCTATCACGATGCAGACCTGCGTGACGTGTTGCAAATTGAAGCCATGATGCGCTACGCCGAATCGCAGTTTGGCGGCGTGGACATTCTTGTCAACAATGCCGGGATACAGTATGTCGCCCCGGTTGACGCGTTTCCGGTGGAGAAATGGAACGACATTATCGCCATTAATCTCTCCTCGGTGTTTCATACCAGCCGGCTGGCGCTGCCCGCCATGCGCGAGAAAAACTGGGGGCGCATCATTAATATCGCCTCCGTTCACGGGCTGGTCGCGTCAAAAGAGAAGTCCGCCTACGTGGCCGCCAAGCATGGCGTAGTGGGCTTTACGAAATCGCTGGCGCTGGAAACCGCGCGCACCGGCATTACCGCCAATACGATCTGTCCCGGCTGGGTGCTGACGCCGCTGGTGCAGCAGCAGATCGATAAACGTATCGCTGAGGGCGTACCGCCGGAGCAGGCTCGCGATCTGCTCCTTGCAGAAAAACAGCCTTCGGGCGAGTTTGTCACCCCGGAGCAGCTGGGCGAACTGGCGCTGTTTTTGTGTAGCGACAGCGCCGTGAACGTTCGCGGCGCCGCGTGGAATATGGATGGCGGCTGGGTCGCGCAGTGATGTTCAGGCCGGGTTAGGCGACACCGCCGCCCGGCAAAAATCGCTAGCTTGAGCAGCTGACCTCCAGCCGCTTGCCCCAGTCAGGCGGGCGGCTGACGTAGTCGTCGTCCCGATCGGCAAACGGCGTGCGCAACGCCACGTGCAAACGGTGTAGCTCGTCGTACTCGCCCTGCTCTGCCTGCTCAATCGCCCGCTGCGCCAGCCAGTTGCGCAACACCATCGCGGGGTTCGTGGCGTTCATCTGCGTCTGGCGGGCGGCGTCATCCACCTGCTCCTGCTGCAGCCGCGTGCGGTAGGATGCAAACCAGTCGTCAAACGCCTGTCTGTCAATAAACTCATCGCGCAGCGGCGAGGCGGCGCTGTACTGCTCCGTCTGCCCCAGCATCCGGAAGGTACGCGTGTAATCGCTGCCCTCGCGCGCCATCAGGGCAAACAGGCCATTGAGGATGTCGTTATCGCCCTTCTCCTGCGTCACCAGCCCCAGCTTGTTGCGCATCAGCGTGCCATATTCCCGCAGTAAGATCTCCTGATAGCTGTCGAGGGCATCATTCAGGGCATCAACGTCGATAAACGGCGACAGGGTTTGTGCAAGCCGCTGCAGGTTCCACAGGCCCACCGCGGGCTGATTGTCAAAACTGTAGCGCCCCTGATAGTCGGAGTGGTTGCAGATGTACCCAGGCTGATAATCATCCAGGAAGCCAAAAGGACCGTAGTCAAAGGTCAACCCGAGAAGCGACATGTTGTCCGTATTCATCACGCCATGGGCAAAGCCTACCGTTTGCCAGCGGGCAATCAGGGTTGCGGTACGAGCCACCACGTCCCGGAACCAGAGAACGTATTTATCCGCTTCGTCCTGCAAATGCGCCCAGTGGTGACGAATGGCAAAGTCAGCCAGCTGGCGCACCTTTTCCGGCTCGCGACGATAGTAAAAATGCTCAAAATGACCGAAGCGCAAATGGCTTTGCGCGATACGCATTAGCATTGCGCCCTTTTCCACGGTTTCACGCACAACCGGGGTATCGCTGGTAACGATCGACAGCGCGCGGGTGGTGGGAATACCCAGGGCATGCATCGCCTCGGAGCCCAGGCACTCGCGAATCGTTGAACGCAGTACCGCGCGCCCGTCGCCCATCCGCGAATAGGGAGTCAGGCCCGCGCCTTTCAGGTGCCAGTCAACCGTCTCCCCGTTGGGAAGCTGTTGTTCGCCGAGCAGGATCCCCCTGCCGTCGCCCAGCTGTCCCGCCCAGACGCCAAACTGATGTCCGCTATAGACCTGAGCCAGAGGCTGCATACCGGCAAGAAGCGTTTCACCGCCCCAGACGCCAGCGCCCTCTGAACGCTGAAACAGGTCAGGTGGAATAGCCAGTTCTTCAGCCAGCAAATCGTTATGCCAGATAAGGCGTGAATTGTGTAACGGTGTAGGTTTGAGTGCGGTATAAAAGCCAGGCAACTCGTCATGCCAGTGAGCAGTAAAAGACAGGGTCATAAGTCCTCCTGCTTTTAGTGTAGAGGGTTTACCCGGACTTAAACACGGGCGAAAGCAAGGGTTATCGCTGCTGAACCAGCGTAGTGACGTGTTCTGCAGAGACGGCTGGCCAGAGAGCCCCCTGCATTGCACCAAAATTGAAGGACAAAACGCGCTGCAACAGGCCGTGGTCGTCAATACCCGAGACAATCACTGACTGGCAGTGCGGCGTGATTTGCCAGAGGATTGCGCGCATAAAAGGCTCAAAAGAGAGCTCCGGGGCACGCTGCTGAATGAATCCTTTATCAAGGATGACCCGTTTAAATAATCCATCATAGACCGCTTTGAGCGAGGCGGCGCCTGCACCAAAGTTTGCCAGGACCAACGGGAAATGGATTGCCATTCTCGCCAGCTGCAGGTCGTCCTTTCCGTTATTTAAACCTGGATAATTCTCATTAACAGTAAACTCAAGAAACGGATAACGCTCAAGGATTGAAACAGCGTTTCCATTACTTAATAAAAATTCAACTATTGCAGGTGTAATATTGATCCATGCAATTAACTGATGCTGAATAAAAAACAGTTTACAGGTATCAAGCAATTGCAGTTTTTCGTCAAACAGCGCTAACTCTTCAGCCGCTGAAAGCCGAGGGATAACAAGCTCAGTGGGGATCCGCACATTGCTGCCGACGCCAGTAAAGTTAACCAGAATTTCTAAACCTTTCAGCTCACCTGCGCTATTACGGGCAGGCAGAAGCAGCAGTTCAGACTGGTAAGCATTATCTAGCGTAATAATCATTGCACTCGCCCCGCATTAAAGATGAGAGAGGACATCCTGGAGCAATTGCCGACACAATTCCACTGTCTTGATTTTAATAAGATTAATTTCATTAGTTCCGTATTAATTTTCAGATTTATCCCTGAATCTAAAATAATTTTATCCTGGTTGCAGAATAATAGCCAGTTTTAGATAAAACAGACACATGCAGGATTCGCTAATTTTAGGTAAATTTAACTTTAAGCATCTTATTTGAGAAAAAACGGCATGATTTATTCTTATCATGCCGTCATAAGAGAAGTATCCGACAAAGACTATATACGTCGTGCCTGCCAGAAATTTTTACGCCAGTAAACATTATCAAGAGAGGAGCGCATCACCCCGCGACTGGTCGAGGCGTGAATGAACTGATTGTCTGTATCATATATGCCCACGTGAAGACCGCTTTCACCCGAACCAGTTTTGAAGAAAACTAGGTCTCCGGGGAGAAGATCGTCTTTATCAATTTCAGTGCCGATTTCTGCCTGCTTGCGCGTTTCTCGCGGAAGCTGTAAATCAAACTTATCGCGAAACGTCATCAGAACGAAGCCGGAGCAATCCACACCGCCGCGGCTCATGCCGCCGTAACGATAAGGCGTGCCGCGCCAGTTGCTCAGCTGATCGTTAAGGCTGGCAATAACGGTGATCGAATCTGAAAGCCGTGGGTTAGGCGGCGGCGCACGATGGCTACTGCATCCCGCAAGAAAGAGTGTGGCCATCAGGAGAAACCAGAATCGCATTTTCAGACGAATCCTCTGCTTTTATTGTTCTTTTCGTAATTTAGCGTGCAATTGTGCTCACAGGCAAGAAACGGTTACGCCTGCCCGGTAGAAATCAGCATCTTATGTCCTTCTATATCCAGCCTGCGGAACGACATGTTGTATGCGCGGGCAAGATGGGGTGGCGTAAGAACCTGATCCCGTGCACCGCTGGCGATCATCTTTCCCTTCGAGAGCAGCCATACCCGGTGGGCATGACGCAGGGTGTGGTTGAGGTCATGGCTGCTCATCACCACGGCAATGCCTTTTCGGCTCAGGGTGCTTAACAGCGTATCCAGTGCCGCCTGCTGCGCCACGTCCAGACCGCTCATGGGCTCATCGAGAAGCAGCATCCGCCCGTGAGGATTGCCGGCCGGGTGGATCTGAAGGATGACAGCCGCCAGGCGAACCCGCTGCCACTCTCCGCCGGAAAGCTGGCTGGCGTGCCGGGACAGTTTATCTTCCAGCCCCAGAGCCGCGGCCACGTCCGTCAGCAGTGACGTTTGTTGTTTGTCGTGCAAATGCAGCATCAGATAGTGCCAGACCGGCATAGCAAAGGGCGGCATCTGCTGCTGCACGAGGTAACTGCGCCGATGCGCCAGCGAGACCGGCGACCAGTCGGCGAGCGTATGCTCCAGCAGCGTTATCTGCCCTTCTCCGTCGGTCATGCCTGCCATCCGTGCCAGCAGCGTGCTCTTCCCCGCACCGTTTGGCCCGACGAGATGCAGAATTTCTCCCGCATTGACGGCACCGGATATCGCCTCCAGACGCCCCTTCTCGGCAACGTCCGTGAGCTGCATCAGCAATGACATTATTTCGCCAGCGCCAGCTTGATAGATTCCATGACGATCGGATCCTCAGGGGTCATATCCGGCGAAAAGCGCTGAACCACCTGGCCGTCGCGACCAATCAGGAATTTTTCAAAATTCCACAGGATATCGTCCGGGTAAAGCGGCGCGCGGCCTTTGCTGGCCATGCGTTCATAAAAACCGCTTCCTTCCGGCGCAACGGCCTTCGGTGCGGCAGCAATAAGCTTCGCATACAGCGGATGGCGGTCTTCACCGTTGACATCGATTTTGCTGAACATCGGGAACGTCACGCCATAGGTGGTGCTGCAGAAGGTTTTGATCTCCTCTTCGCTGCCCGGCTCCTGGCCGAGGAACTGGTTGCACGGGAAGCCCAGCACGGTGAAACCGTCTTTCTCCCAGGCCTTCTGAATGTTTTCCAGCTGCTCGTACTGCGGCGTCAGGCCACATTTGGATGCAACGTTGACGACAAGCAACACGTTGCCTTTGTAGCCTTCCAGCGTAGTTTTCTCGCCGTCAATGGTGGTCACTTCAGTATTCAGGATAGTTGACTGCATAGCATTCCCTCAGGTTGTCTTACGGCTAGTTGATTTAACGTCCAGCTTTTAATAGTAGCCAGATAAAGACCGGCGCGCCCAGCGTGGCGGTCACCACGCCAATCGGCAGCTCTGCGGCCGTCAGGGCTAGCCGGGCGATGATATCGGCCACCAGCAGCGTGACGGCCCCGGCGACCGCCGAGGCCGGAAGCAGAGTCCGATGGTCCGTGAGGCCCCACAGACGCAGCATGTGCGGAATAACCAGCCCGATAAAACCGATCGCGCCCGCCAGAGCCACGCTGACGCCAACCAGCCAGCCAATGACGATCACCAGCACATTACGCCAGAACCCAATCGGCATGCCGAGCTGGCGGGCAGAGGTTTCACCCAGCGCGAGCATATTCAGCGGCTGCGCCTGCAGGGCAGCCCACACGATGGCCGGTACCAGCAGCGCCATCAGCCAGCCCTGGTGCCAGTCAACGCCCCCAAAGCCACCCATCATCCAGTACATCAGCTGACGCAGGTCAAAGGATGTTGAGAAGTAGACCGCCCAGGTCATCAACGCGCTACAGATGATCCCCAGCGCCACGCCGGCAAGCAGCAGACGGCTGGTCGATAAGTGCCGTCTGGCGAAGCGAAGAAGGATCGCTGTGATCAGTAATGCGCCGAGAATAGCGCTCAGGCTAATACTCCATCCGGAGAGTTCTCCCCCGCCCAGCATCACCGCTGCAATCAGCCCCACGCCTGCCCCGTTCGACACGCCAAGCAGCCCTGGCTCCGCCAGCGGGTTATCAAACAACGCCTGCATAATGGTGCCGCACAGCGCCAGCGCGGCACCCACCAGAACCACCGCGACGGTGCGCGGCAGGCGAATTTGCCAGACGAAGAGCTGCCCGTCCGGCCCCCACCAGCTTTCAGGCCCTATCCATCGGTCTCCGGCACAGAGGCTCACGGCCGCGGCGATAATGAGCAATAGCACCAGCAAAAGCAGGCGACGCTTATCGGAACGGTGCTGGCGATGGGCATAATCAAGCATGTGTACGGTTTTAGTAGCGTGAGATGTAATTGATTTTACGGCGGGTTTGCCGGAGAGCGCAAAGAAAAAAGGCCGCGTGGGCGGCCTTTTTAGTTAGTTCATATTACTCTGCTTTGGGCGTTGCGTTTTCGACACGGCTTTTTAACTTCTGGCCGGGTCTGAAGGTCACCACGCGGCGGGCTGTAATGGGAATATCTTCCCCCGTCTTCGGGTTGCGGCCCGGACGTTGGTTTTTGTCTCGCAAATCAAAATTGCCAAAACCGGAGAGTTTTACCTGCTCACCATTTTCCAGAGCACGACGGATCTCTTCGAAAAACAGCTCTACCAGCTCTTTGGCATCCCGTTTGCTAAGCCCAAGCTTATCAAACAGATATTCTGACATTTCAGCTTTTGTAAGCGCCATAGGTTCAATCCCTCAATGATGCCTGGAATCGCTCTTTTAATGCCTCTACACATTTGGCGACGGTAGCGGCAATCTCCTCTTCTTCGAGTGTACGGCTGGTATCCTGAAGGATAAGGCTAATAGCGAGGCTCTTGAAACCTTCTGCTACGCCCTTGCCGCGGTACACGTCAAATAAGTTTACGCCAACTACCTGATTTACGCCAACTTTCTTACATTCGGCCAAAATATCTGCTGCGGGCACATTTTCCGCGACCACAACCGCGATATCACGGCGGTTTGCCGGGAAGCGGGAGACGTCCTGAGCCTGAGGAATAACGCGGTCAGCCACCGGGTTCCATTCCAGCTCAAACACGATGGTACGGCCGTTCAGGTCCAGCTTGCGCTCCAGCTCAGGGTGAACAACCCCAATAAAACCAACGCGTTTGCCGTCTAAATAGATAGCTGCGCTCTGGCCCGGATGCAGTGCCGGGATGGCTTCTGCGCGGAATTCAATTTCAGATAATTTACCGGTCAGATCCAGAATTGCTTCCAGATCGCCCTTCATATCGTAGAAATCAACCGTGCCTTTTGCCAGGTCCCAGTGCTCTTCATAGCGGTTGCCGCTGATGGCGCCAGCCAGCATGAGATCCTGACGGATGCCTAAATTTGCCTGATTATCCGGTACAAAGCGCAAACCGCTTTCGAAAATTCGCACGCGGTTTTGCTGACGATTCTGGTTATAAACGACAGTGCCCAGCAGGCCCGTCCACAGAGACAGACGCATCGCGGACATTTCGCTGGAGATTGGGCTTGGCAGGATCAGCGCCTCCTGGCCCGGGTGGATCAGCTGCTGCAGCTTTGGATCCACAAAGCTGTAGGTGATCACTTCCTGGTAGCCTTTGTCATTCAGCATGGTTTTCACACGCTTCAGGGACAGGTCGGCTTCACGGTGGGTGCCCATCACCAGACCTGCCTGGACAGGCTCATCAGGGATGTTGTTATAGCCGTAAACGCGGGCCACTTCTTCCACCAGATCTTCTTCAATTTCCATGTCGAAACGCCATGATGGCGCAACGGCTTTCCACTCGTCCTGGCCTTCGGTCACTTCGCAACCCAGACGCGTCAGGATATCGGTCACCTGCGCATCGGCAACGTGGTGACCAATCAGGCGATCCAGCTTGCTGCGGCGCAGGGTAATGGTGGCACGCTTCGGCAGGGTCGCTTCGTGGGTGACGTCGATAACCGGGCCCGCTTCACCGCCGCAGATATCGATCAGCAGGCGAGTCGCACGTTCCATCGCTTTATACTGCAGCGCCGGGTCAACGCCACGCTCGTAGCGGTGAGAGGCATCGGTATGCAGGCCGTGACGGCGTGCGCGACCGGTGATGGAGAGCGGGCTGAAGAACGCGCATTCCAGCAGGACGTTTTGCGTCTCGTCGTTCACGCCTGAATGCTCGCCCCCGAAGATACCGCCCATTGCCAGCGCTTTGCTGTGGTCAGCAATCACCAGGGTGTCGGCGTTCAGTTTCGCTTCGCTGCCGTCCAGCAGAACCAGGGTTTCACCCTCTTTCGCCATGCGCACAACGATGCCGCCGTCGATACGATCTTTATCGAACGCGTGCATTGGCTGGCCCAGCTCCAGCAGAACGTAGTTAGTCACGTCAACCACGGCGTCGATAGAGCGGATACCGCAGCGGCGCAGCTTCTCTTTCATCCACAGCGGGGTTGGCGCTTTTACGTTAATGCCTTTCACCACGCGACCGAGGTAGCGCGGGCAGGCATCCGCAGCGTCAACCTGAATAGGCAGCACGTCACTGATGGTCGCTTCAACCGGCACAATGTCTGGCGCGTTCAGTTCGGTCTGGTTCAGCACGGCAACATCGCGCGCCACGCCGATGATCCCTAAGCAGTCGGCACGGTTTGGCGTGACGCTGATTTCGATGGTGTTGTCATCAAGCTTCAGGTACTCACGGATATCGGTGCCAATTGGCGCATCCAGCGGCAGCTCAATGATGCCGTTGTGGTCGTCAGAAATACCCAGCTCGGAGAAGGAGCACAGCATGCCTTCAGACGGCTCGCCGCGCAGCTTAGCCGCTTTAATTTTGAAATCGCCCGGCAGCACCGCACCGACGGTCGCCACCGCCACCTTCAGGCCCTGACGGCAGTTTGGCGCACCGCAGACGATATCCAGCAGACGGTCACCGCCCACGTTCACTTTTGTTACGCGCAGTTTGTCAGCGTTAGGGTGCTGGCCGCACTCTACCACTTCGCCGACGACCACGCCGTTGAAGGCACCGGAAACCGGCTCAACGCCGTCCACTTCCAGACCCGCCATGGTGATCTGGTTAGAAAGCGCTTCGCTGTCCAGCGTGGTGTTCACCCACTCGCGTAACCACAGTTCACTGAATTTCATTGTTCTGTCCTGCCCTTATTTAAACTGTTTGAGGAAACGCAGATCGTTTTCGAAGAATGCACGTAAGTCGGTCACGCCGTAACGCAGCATAGTCAGACGCTCCATGCCCATGCCGAAGGCAAAGCCGGAGTAAACTTCCGGATCGATACCCACGTTGCGCAGCACGTTTGGATGCACCATGCCGCAGCCCAGCACTTCCAGCCATTTGCCGTTTTTACCCATCACGTCAACTTCTGCAGACGGTTCGGTGAACGGGAAGTAGGACGGACGGAAACGAACCTGCAGATCTTCCTCAAAGAAGTTGTTCAGGAAATCGTGCAGCGTGCCCTTCAGGTTGGTGAAGCTGATGTTTTTATCAACGATCAGACCTTCCATCTGGTGGAACATTGGGGTGTGGGTCTGATCGTAGTCGTTACGATAGACGCGGCCCGGCGCGATAATGCGGATTGGCGGCTCCTGATCCTTCATGGTACGGATCTGAACGCCGGAGGTCTGGGTACGCAGCAGACGCGTAGCGTCGAACCAGAAAGTGTCGTGGTCAGCGCGTGCCGGATGATGGCCAGGAATGTTCAGGGCGTCGAAGTTATGGTAATCATCTTCGATTTCCGGGCCAGTCGCCACGGTAAAGCCGAGCTCACCGAAGAAACTTTCAATGCGATCGATGGTGCGGGTAACCGGGTGCAGACCGCCGTTTTCGATGCGGCGACCCGGCAGAGAAACGTCAATCGTCTCTGCGGCCAGACGCGCATTCAGCACCGCGCTTTCCAGCTCGGCTTTGCGCGCGTTCAGCGCCTGCTGTACCTGCTCTTTGGCTTCGTTAATCACCGCACCCGCAGCCGGGCGTTCTTCTGGCGGCAGCTCACGCAGGGTTGTCATTTGAAGGGTCAGATGCCCTTTCTTCCCAAGATATTCGACGCGGACATTGTCTAACGCGGCAACATCTGAGGCCTGATTAATGGCGGCTGTTGCACTGGCAACCAGCTCTGCGAGATGTGACATGATTTTCCTCATTATGTCGGTGCAGACACCGATTTGGTGGAGTTATTCTCTCAAATTCAGGCACAAAAAAAGCCTCCATCGGGAGGCTTATCTGGCGCTGTTTTTCGTTTCATCTTTCACGCGCTAGCCTCCTGAAATCAGGTGCTAAAGTAAAAGAAGAAGCGGAAAATAGCAGCATTCATGCTTGCGTTACCTTGTTGGGTAAAAACCGTTAAGACCTTATTGAAAAGCCTGGACGGATAAATGTCAATCTTCTGATGGTGTTAAATGAAAAGAGGGAGCCAGGCCCCCTCTCTCAACTGGCTTATGCCAGTGCTGCTTTCGCTTTTTCGACCAGAGCGGTGAACGCTACTTTGTCGAATACTGCGATGTCAGCCAGGATCTTACGGTCGATTTCAACAGAGGCTTTTTTCAGGCCGTTGATGAATTTGCTGTAAGAAATACCGTTCTGACGTGCTGCTGCGTTGATACGCGCAATCCACAGTTGACGGAACTGACGCTTACGCTGACGACGGTCACGGTAAGCGTACTGACCTGCTTTGATAACAGCCTGGAAGGCAACGCGGTATACGCGTGAACGCGCACCGTAGTAGCCTTTAGCTTGTTTCAAAATTTTCTTGTGACGTGCACGTGCAATTACACCACGTTTTACGCGAGCCATATGTGCTCTCCTGTATCTATATTCTTAGTAAAAAATTAAACGTTAACGGCTTATGCGTACGGCAGGCACGCGATAACCAGACCCAGATCGCCTTTAGAAACGAGGCCTTTTGGACGCAGGTGACGTTTACGCTTAGTAGATTTTTTGGTCAGAATATGACGCAGGTTTGCGTGCTTACGCTTAAATCCACCACCACCGGTTTTTTTGAAGCGCTTAGCAGCACCGCGTACGGTCTTAATTTTTGGCATCTTAATAACTTCCACTTCGCATTGTTAAATAAACGAAACATAGGCGAACAAAACCTATGAAACCCGAAGGCTCCACAGATTTTGCTGCTTGAAGGCCTTACTGTTTCTTCTTAGGAGCGAGCACCATGATCATCTGGCGGCCTTCGATCTTCGTAGGGAAGGATTCGACTACTGCCAGTTCACTCAGATCGTCACGGACGCGGTTAAGCACTTCCATACCAATCTGTTGGTGGGCCATCTCACGACCGCGGAAACGCAGTGTGATCTTGGCCTTATCGCCATCTTCCAGAAAGCGAATCAGGCTGCGGAGTTTTACCTGATAATCGCCATCGTCGGTACCAGGACGGAATTTGATTTCCTTAACCTGGATAACTTTTTGCTTCTTCTTCTGTTCCTTAGAAGACTTACTCTTTTCATAAAGGAACTTGCCGTAGTCCATGATACGACAAACTGGCGGTTCGGCGTTAGGGCTGATTTCAACTAAATCTACTCCAGCTTCTTCAGCCTTTTCGATTGCTTCTCTCAGACTCACAATCCCCAGCTGCTCGCCTTCCAGACCTGTTAAGCGAACTTCCTGGGCGCGAATCTCGCCATTGATACGATTCGGACGTGCCGTTTGAACTCGTTTTCCGCCTTTAATACCTTATTCCTCCAGTTGTTGAAGACTGCGGCTGCGAATCTCTTGTTGCAGCTTCTCAATCACTTCACTTACGTCCAGGCTGCCCAGGTCTTTACCACGGCGGGTGCGAACGGCAACTTTGCCTGCTTCCACCTCTTTATCACCACAGACCAACATATACGGGACACGACGTAAAGTGTGCTCGCGGATTTTAAAGCCAATCTTCTCATTTCTCAAGTCTGCTTTTACGCGAATGCCCGCATTTTGTAGTTTCTGCGTCAATTCTTTAACGTAATCCGCCTGAGAATCGGTAATGTTCATCACCACGACCTGCACTGGCGCAAGCCAGGTTGGGAAGAAGCCAGCGAACTCTTCGGTCAGGATGCCGATGAAGCGCTCCAGAGAACCGAGAATTGCGCGGTGAATCATTACCGGTACCTGACGCTCGTTGTCTTCGCCAACATAAGAGGCGCTTAAACGCTGCGGCAGGGAGAAGTCCAGCTGTACAGTACCGCACTGCCATGCGCGATCGAGGCAGTCATACAGGGTAAATTCAATTTTCGGACCGTAGAATGCGCCCTCGCCCAGCTGGTATTCGAACGGAATGCCGTTCTCTTCCAGCGCCACGGCGAGATCCGCTTCTGCGCGATCCCAGGTCTCATCGCTACCGATACGTTTTTCCGGACGCGTTGAGAGTTTGACCACGATCTTCTCGAAGCCAAAGGTGCTGTACATATCGTAGACCATACGAATACAGGCGTTAACTTCGTCACGGACCTGATCTTCAGTACAGAAGATATGCGCATCATCCTGCGTAAAGCCACGAACACGCATCAGACCGTGCAGCGCACCTGATGGCTCGTTACGGTGACAGCTACCGAACTCCGCCATACGCAGCGGCAGGTCGCGGTAGGATTTCAGACCCTGGTTGAAGATCTGAACGTGGCCCGGGCAGTTCATTGGCTTGATGCAGTATTCACGGTTCTCAGACGAGGTGGTGAACATCGCATCTTTGTAGTTGTCCCAGTGGCCGGTTTTTTCCCACAGCACACGGTCCATCATGAACGGGCCTTTCACTTCCTGATACTGGTACTCTTTCAGCTTGGAGCGTACGAAAGTTTCCAGTTCACGGAAGATAGTCCACCCGTCGTTATGCCAGAACACCATACCCGGCGCTTCTTCCTGCATGTGGTACAGGTCAAGCTGCTTGCCGATTTTACGGTGGTCACGCTTCGCCGCCTCTTCCAGACGAAGCAGGTACGCGTTCAGGGCTTTTTTATCGGCCCACGCGGTACCATAAATACGCTGCAACATCTTGTTGTTGCTGTCGCCACGCCAGTAGGCGCCTGCGATCTTCATCAGCTTAAAGTGATGACAGAAGCGCATGTTCGGCACGTGCGGTCCACGGCACATGTCGACGTATTCTTCGTGATGGTACAAGCCAGGCTTGTCATCATGCGAAATGTTTTCGTCAAGAATAGAGACCTTGTAGCTCTCGCCGCGCTTCACGAAGGTTTCACGCGCTTCGTGCCAGCTGACTTTCTTCTTGATGACGTCATAGTTGGTTTCGGCGAGCTCGTGCATGCGTTTTTCGAGCGCGTCGATATCTTCCTGAGTCAGGGTGTGGTCGAGGTCAACGTCGTAGTAGAAACCGTTGTCGATAACCGGACCGATCGCCATTTTGGTGTTTGGCCACAGCTGTTTGATGGCATGGCCTAACAGGTGCGCGCAGGAGTGACGAATGATCTCCAGACCTTCTTCGTCTTTCGCGGTGATGATGGCAAGCGTCGCATCGTTTTCGATCAGATCGGAGGCATCCACCAGCTCACCGTTCACACGGCCAGCGATAGTCGCTTTCGCGAGACCAGGACCAATGTCCAGGGCAACATCCATTGGGCTAACAGCACGGTCGAAATGGCGTTGACTGCCATCAGGAAGAGTAATTACAGGCATTTTATATCCTTATTTGCAGTGATGCCCCACACATAAGAGCATATACAAAGAAAATAATCGTGATTTGACAATAGATTACGACACCATCTGACCAACAATCGTCAAATTGGTTCGTCATCATTCACCTGCCGAATTCAGATTAATGTGGATTTACGGCAAGCGACGTAATGTTAACACTAACGCAAAGGAGATTGCACCCTCTGCGGCCAGATTGATGGGCTGGCACTTTCGTACGAATTTGCGGGTTGCTTCTCCCCTGCGCTCGCATTTCGAAGATGCTGAGCTACTCTTGAACAGGTCCTTAAACCCAAAGGTGCATACCATGAACGTATCCAGCAGAACGGTTGTGATATTGAATGTCCTTTCCGCCACAGGTTTATTGTTGATTCTCGCCGAACGATTCCACTGGTTCTGAGCCGAACCCTATGCTGGCATAACCCAATCGATCCCGAGAAGGGGCATATTTCGGCCCTGTTTGATAGACTGTGGGTATCAACGAACAAGGATTAGGTTATGCCAACAAAACGATTTGCCGTAAAACACTGGAAAATGGTGCTGGTGCTGATTGCCATCTGCGGCGCAATGCTGCTACTCCGTTGGGCGGCAATGATTTGGGGCTAGGTGCGAAGACAGGTCATCAGAAGGGACGTCAAATAGCCACTGACAATAAACGGGCCGACATCAACATCGGCCCGCTTTTATTACATTCTGTAACCCAGTGAAACCGTGGTTCTGCGGTCGGTATGATCCGGCGCGGTTTCTGGTGGTGAAGAGTTCCAGGTCACGTTGTAGGCCACTTTCAGACCAAAGTGTTCGTTGATAGCCACGTTCAGCGCCGTCTCAGAGTTCAGCGTCGTGTCGTCGGCACCAAATACGGAAACACCCTGCGTAAATTTGGTGTTGTCAGTCATCTGCCAGGCATAGGTACCGGAAGCGTAACCGAGCGGTTGGGTTTTGGTATCGCCATTGGTGTACTCGTCATAACGCACACCCGGACCGAATTCAAAACGGAGGCTGTGTACCGGACCGTTCAGGAACTGGCGACCATAACCGGCGGTGAACACATCACGCTGGCGATAACCGTTGTAACGGTCGGTTAACCAGCTTGCCTGTCCAAACAGGTAGTCATAGTCGGTCATGTTGTAACGGCTACGTCCGCCTACCGCATATTTCTCGGAAGAACGTTCGTCATTAGCGGAAGTGTTGCTGGCATTACCCCACAGAGACCAGGCGGTGGTGTTGCCGTACCAGGTGAGCGTACTGTCCGCCGTCAGAGAAGAGCTTTTCGTGTTACCGGATTGTGCCAGGTACCCGGCGTTGAGGTTACCTTCAAACGGTTTTTTCGCGGTGGAAGGATCGTCCATGACAGTAAAAACGGTATCATCAGCGGTTGCGTTCATAGCCGCAAACACGCCACCCGCCAGCATCAGTGCAGCGGGCACTGTCTTTAAAAGCTTCATTTTATTAAGGAGTCCGTACAACAAAAAAAGAGACCACACGGTCCCGGAATCTTTCTTGAGGATCAATGACAAGGCGTCCAGAGAAAGGTAACAAATTATAAAAAGCCGCAAATAACATAGCAATGTTTTCTTATTTCATTTTTTGAATAAGAACGATCTCAAAAAGCGTTTTATTTTATATATCCCCCGCCTCACTTTTTGTCAGTATTCATATTTAAAATCATACTGTTATTTACATTGCCTTCCTGTCAAATGGTGCCAGGCTAATAAGAACCCATACTAAAAGGAGGTAATGATGGTTTCTATCTATACCCTGACGCTCTCCCCTTCCCTGGATTCCGCCACCCTGACGCCGCAGATTTACCCGGAAGGTAAATTGCGCTGTAGCGCCCCGGTATTTGAGCCCGGCGGCGGCGGGATCAACGTGGCGCGCGCTATTACCCACCTCGGCGGCAAAGCCACGGCAATTTTCCCCGCAGGCGGTGCCACCGGTGAACACCTGGTCTCTCTGCTGGCAGATGAACAGGTAGCCGTAGAGACCGTCGAGGCCAAAGACTGGACGCGGCAAAACCTGCATGTCCACGTGGAGTCCAGCGGCGAGCAGTACCGTTTTGTCATGCCGGGTGCGAAACTCAGCGATGACGAGTTTCGTCAGCTTGAAGAGAAAGTGCTGACGATAGAAAGCGGCGCGCTGCTGGTGGTAAGCGGCAGCCTGCCGCCCGGCGTCAGCACGGAAAAATTAACGGCGCTGATTCAGGCGGTACAGAAACGCGGCATCCGCTGCATTGTCGACAGCAGCGGCGAGGCCCTGCAGGCGGCCCTGGTGCCGGGCAATCTTGAGCTGGTCAAACCCAACCAGAAAGAGTTAAGCGCGCTGGTCAACCGCGAACTGACGCAGCCTGATGATGTTCGCACCGCCGCGCAGGAGCTGGTACGCAGCGGCAAAGCGCGACGCGTAGTCGTTTCCCTTGGTCCTCAGGGGGCGCTGGCCGTCGATGAAACGTCGTCCTTTCAGGTTGTCCCACCGCCGATGAAGAGCCAGAGCACGGTTGGTGCGGGCGATAGCATGGTGGGCGCGATGACGCTAAAACTGGCGCAGGGCGCGTCTCTGCTGGAAATGACGCGCTACGGCGTGGCGGCGGGTAGCGCCGCAACTATCAATCAGGGCACGCGTCTCTGCTCACTTGCCGATACGCAAAAAATCGTCGATTACCTATCCCGAAATTAACGCCTTTCCCCTTCGTCTTTACGGAGGGGAATGTCCGCTCTGAGTCGCCAAACGCAAACTATCGACTATGCTAAGAAAACTTCCATGATAACAATGAGGTGAATTATGAGCAGTGGTGACATCACACGTTACGTCGTGACCATCAACCTTCATGAAGCATCGCTGACCGAGCTGAATGAGCTCAACAACGCCTTCACCCGGGCTAATTTTCTCCTCACGCTCACGGATGACGAGGGCAATATTCATGATTTAGGCACCCTGGCATTTGGTCTCATCGGCGCCCTGAGCCAGGAAGAGGTTCATGCGCTGGCCGCCAGTCTGGTAGAGAGCGTGACCGACAAGCCTGCCGAAATTGACGTGGATACCTGGGAAAGCTGGCGGAAAAAAGAACAATAAGTGCGCTGCATGAATTTAAACCGCTCAGGTGTGCGTTAGTTCGTATTTTTTTACCGCAATTATGCGCTAACTTTATGATCTGGCAGACAACATGGGAGAGACAACATGTGGCAGGCTATCAGTCATCTTTTACGTGAGCAGCTGGGTGAAGGTGAAATTGAACTGCGTAACGAACTGCCAGGCGGTGAGATCCACGCCGCGTGGCATTTACGCTACGCAGGACGCGATCTTTTCGTTAAGTGCGATGAGCGAGAACTGCTTCCGATATTTACCGCCGAAGCCGACCAACTGGAGCTGCTGTCGCGCAGTAAAACGGTGACGGTCCCACAGGTGCTGGCCGTCGGTAGCGACCGCGATTACAGTTTTCTGGTCATGGAATATCTCCCCGCCCGACCGCTGGATGCCCATAATGCGTTTATCCTCGGCCAACAGTTAGCGCGCCTGCATCAATGGAGCGACCAGCCGCAGTTTGGTCTCGATTTTGACAACGATCTCTCTACCACGCCACAGCCCAATGCCTGGCAGCGTCGCTGGTCGACATTTTTTGCCGAGCAGCGCATTGGCTGGCAGCTTGAGCTGGCCGCCGAGAAAGGGCTGGAATTTGGCAATATTGATGCCATCGTCGAGCACGTTCAACAGCGTCTGGCCTCCCACCAGCCCCAGGCGTCTCTGCTTCACGGCGATTTGTGGTCTGATAACTGCGCGCTGGGTCCCAACGGCCCCTACATCTTCGACCCGGCCTGCTACTGGGGTGACAGAGAGTGCGATCTTGCCATGCTGCCGCTTCATCCGGAGCAGCCGCCGCAAATATACGACGGATACCAGTCTGTTTCCCCCCTGCCGCCCGGTTTCCTCGACCGCCAGCCGGTGTATCAGCTTTATACGCTGATGAACCGCGCCATTCTTTTTGGCGGAGAACATCTGGTTAACGCCCAGCGGGCACTCGAGCGTATGCTTGCCGCCTGAAAAGCGCACGGGTGGCCTTGCCGCCACCCTTATCGCTTACAGAAAACCGAGCAGTGAGAAGAAGAAGTATCCCGCCACAATGATGATTACGGGAAGGATATAGAGCGGGAAAATTTGCAGGAAAATGGTGTGACGCGGCACAACAATGCGGGATTCAATCTGCTCCCGACTCATGCCTTCCGGGCCTTTGGCCTGCTCCAGAATCAACTGATCCTCAACGCCTTCGCGTAAAAAGCGCGTCTGACGGCTCATTCTCGCGCCAGAGGCCTGCAGTGCCAGCGCGACAAAGATCAGGGCGTATATCACCCAGAAGCCGATATTCAGCTGTTGATGAAAATCCGGGGTGGGTGAGTTAAACCAGAAGACATTCAAAAATGGCGTATTAAAACGCATCATCTCAATCATGACATGAGCGAAATCAAGCATTACCGCATTGATACCCGGCTGTTTTTCGCTGTGATCGTACATAAATTTGAGTACAGAAATCAGCGTAGAAATGACGGCAGGAATAAAAATCACCCAGCCAGCAATACGTTTTAAGACCGCAATGCGTCCAGCTTGTTGATACGTCATCAGTTCCTCTTCATAAAGACGCGTTATTTGTGCCTAAGTCTACCTGCTGGTCATCAATTTCGCCCGCTCTTTAAAAGCAATATGCTAAATTGCAGATTGTGCTTAGCACGTATCGTCTGTCGAACACCCTGGATAAGGAGACGTTGTGATGTCGACACCGCGCCAAATTCTTGCCGCAATTTTTGACATGGATGGATTACTGATCGATTCCGAACCGCTGTGGGATCGCGCCGAACTGGATGTGATGGCCAGTCTGGGCGTCGATATCAGCCGCCCTAATGAACTACCCGATACGCTGGGCCTGCGCATCGATATGGTGGTTGACCTGTGGTTTGCCCAACAGCCGTGGGTGGGTCCCGATCGCAATGAGGTGACCGCACGCATTATCAGCCGCGCCATTTCTCTGGTGGAAGAGAGCCGGCCGCTGCTGCCCGGCGTACGTGAGGCTGTCGCGTTGTGTAAAGCCCAGGGGCTGAAGGTTGGCCTGGCTTCCGCTTCACCGCTGCATATGCTGGAAAAAGTGCTCACGATGTTTGAACTGCGCGACAGTTTTGACGCGCTGGCGTCCGCTGAAAAATTGCCTTACAGCAAGCCGCACCCGCAGGTCTATCTGGACTGTGCCGCTAAGCTCGGCCTGGATCCCCTCAACTGCGTTGCGCTGGAAGATTCCGTTAACGGTATGGTGGCGTCGAAGGCTGCGCGGATGCGCTCCATTGTGGTGCCCGCTGAAGAAGGCCGTCACGACCCCCGGTTTGCGCTTGCCGACGTGAAGCTTAATTCACTGGAAGAACTGACGGCGCATCATCTGCAGGGCGGTTAACGCCCTCCTTCGGTTTGTGACAAACAGTTACACCGTCACCTCTTCCGCCTACTGTATAAAAACCCTATACTGTATGAATTGACAGTTTCGTGGGTTTTATCATGACGGCGGAAGGCCACCTGCTTTTTTCTATTGCGTGCGCAGTATTTGCCAAAAACGCTGAACTTACCCCCGTGCTGGCACAGGGGGACTGGTGGCATATTGTCCCTTCCGCCGTATTGACCTGTCTGCTGCCCGACATCGACCACCCTAAATCCTTCCTCGGACAGCGTCTGAAATGGGTGTCGAAACCCATCGCACGCGCGTTTGGTCACCGGGGGTTTACGCACAGCCTGCTGGCCGTGTTTGGCCTGCTGACGCTGTTCTATTTAAAAGTGCCTGAAAGCTGGATAGTCCCCGCCGATGCCATCCAGGGGATGGTGCTGGGCTATTTAAGCCATATTCTGGCCGATATGCTGACGCCTGCGGGCGTGCCGCTGCTATGGCCCTGCCGCTGGCGTTTCCGTTTTCCCATCCTCGCACCGCAGAAAGGTAACCAGCTTGAGCGGGTATTATGCATGGCGCTGTTTGCTTACGCCGTCTGGATGCCGCAAACCTTGCCCGAAAACAGTGCAGTTCGCTGGTCATCCCAGATGATTAATTCGCTGCAATTTCAGTTTAATCGCTTTATTCATCACCAGATTGAACAGTAAACCGACAAAATTATCCCATTTGTCATAACCCATTCCATTTGGATATAAGCGCTACATCACACTTCTGCTAACCTTCCGCCAACAGGATCGGTAAAAACCGACCCAATAATAAATCAGGAGAACGGGGATGAATTTTCCACTCATCGCGAACGTCGTTGTGTTCGTTATATTGCTATTGCTTCTCGCGCAGGCGCGCCACAAACAGTGGAGCCTGGCGAAAAAGGTGCTGGTTGGTCTGGCCATGGGTGTCGTATTTGGTCTGGCATTACAGGCAATTTATGGCTCCGATAATCCAGTTCTGAAAGATTCCATTCAGTGGTTCAACATTGTCGGTAACGGCTATGTCCAGCTGCTGCAGATGATCGTTATGCCGCTGGTGTTCGCCTCTATTCTGAGCGCCGTGGCCCGCCTGCATAACGCCACTCAGCTAGGAAAAATCAGTTTCCTGACCATTGGTACGCTGCTGTTCACCACGCTGATTGCCGCGCTGGTGGGTGTGCTGGTCACCAACCTGTTTGGCCTGACCGCAGAAGGTCTGGTTCAGGGTACCGCTGAAACGGCACGTCTTACCGCGATTCAGACCAACTATGTGGGTAAAGTAGCTGACCTGACCGTGCCGCAGATGGTGCTCTCCTTCATTCCGAAGAACCCGTTTGCTGACCTGACCGGTGCGAGCCCAACCTCGATCATCAGCGTGGTTATTTTCGCCGCGTTCCTGGGCGTCGCGGCGCTGAAGCTGCTGAAAGACGACGCGCCAAAAGGCGAACGCGTGCTGACCGCGATTGACACCCTGCAAAGCTGGGTGATGAAGCTGGTTCGTCTGGTTATGCAGCTCACCCCTTACGGCGTGCTGGCGCTGATGACCAAAGTGGTTGCCGGCTCTAACCTGCAGGACATCATTAAGCTGGGCAGCTTCGTTGTCGCCTCTTATCTGGGCCTGGGCATTATGTTCGTGGTGCACGGCATCCTGCTGGGCGTGAACGGCGTCAGCCCGCTGAAATACTTCCGTAAAGTCTGGCCGGTACTGACCTTTGCCTTCACCAGCCGTTCCAGCGCCGCGTCTATTCCGCTGAACGTTGAAGCGCAAACCCGTCGTCTGGGCGTGCCTGAATCCATCGCCAGCTTCTCTGCCTCCTTTGGTGCCACCATTGGTCAGAACGGCTGTGCGGGTCTGTACCCGGCGATGCTGGCCGTAATGGTCGCGCCGACAGTGGGTATCAACCCGCTGGATCCGGTATGGATCGCCACGCTGGTCGGGATTGTTACCGTAAGCTCCGCAGGCGTTGCGGGCGTTGGCGGTGGCGCAACCTTCGCCGCACTGATTGTGCTGCCTGCGCTGGGTCTGCCCGTAACGCTGGTCGCCCTGCTGATCTCCGTTGAGCCGCTGATCGACATGGGTCGTACCGCGCTGAACGTGAGCGGCTCCATGACCGCCGGTACGCTGACCAGCCAGTGGCTGAAGCAGACCGACAAAGCGATTCTGGAAAGTGAAGACGACGCCGAGCTGGCGCACCGTTAATCACGGTAGAAATAAAAAAACCGCCATCAGGCGGTTTTTTTATGGCTGTTATTCTTCAACCTCTTCATCCTGGCGGATCTGCATCGCCCACCGCTGTGCGGACTCCGGCACCGTAAACGTGGGAGAGCGACGGAAATGTTCGCCGATCAGCACAAAGGCCACGTATTTCCCCCGCAGCAGCCAGACATCACGAAAGCCCTCCACTTTCAGGGCATGGTCAGGCGGCGCGGGCTCAACGCGGGGCACATAGCTAATAACCTGGCGGTTTTGTTGACGAAGAGGTTTCATAAGCGACGGATTCACTAAAGCAAAATTCTTGAAGCAGGAAAATTCTATGATAGCCGATCCTGCTGCCTTCCGTCGCGCTCCGAGTGGGTGAGATGGCTCCTTTCGCTAATCACGGCATGTGAAAACTCTTAGTTCGCGAACCATGTCGCGACATTGTTCTATCCTTAATAGGGTTTTTAGCAATGGATAAAGGAGAAGCGTGCAATGTCGAACAAAGATAAAACACATCAATCACCGATTCATGGCACTGAAGAATCTCAACCGGGTATGGACTCTCTCGCCCCTGCAGACGGCTCTCACCGCCCCTCCCCTGGCCCCTCAGCACCGGGCGAACAGCCTACCGCACCGGGAAGCATGAAATCGCCGGACACGGGAAACGAGAAGCTGAAATCTCTTGAGCCACACCGTAAAGGCGGCGAGGGTTTTGCGCTCACCACCAATCAGGGCGTGCGTATTGCTGACGATCAGAACTCCCTTCGCGCAGGCGTGCGCGGCCCAACCCTGCTGGAAGACTTTATCCTGCGGGAAAAAATCACCCATTTTGACCACGAGCGGATACCAGAACGCATCGTCCACGCGCGCGGTTCCGCTGCGCACGGCTACTTTCAGCCCTACAAGAGCCTGAAAGCGATCACCAAAGCGGATTTCCTCTCCGACCCGGATAAAATTACCCCGGTGTTTGTGCGTTTCTCCACCGTGCAGGGCGGCGCGGGGTCGGCAGATACCGTCCGGGATATCCGCGGCTTTGCCACCAAGTTTTATACCGAAGAGGGTATTTTCGATCTGGTCGGCAATAACACCCCGGTGTTTTTCATTCAGGACGCGCATAAATTTCCTGACTTTGTCCATGCGGTAAAACCGGAGCCCCACTGGGCCATACCGCAGGGACAAAGTGCGCACGACACCTTCTGGGACTATGTTTCCCTGCAGCCTGAAACCTTACACAACGTGATGTGGGCGATGTCAGACCGCGGCATTCCGCGCAGCTATCGCACCATGGAGGGGTTTGGCATCCACACCTTCCGTCTGATCAACGCCGAGGGGAAAGCCACGTTTGTCCGCTTCCACTGGAAGCCTGTCGCGGGTAAAGCCTCGCTGGTGTGGGACGAGGCGCAGAAGCTGACCGGGCGCGATCCGGACTTCCATCGCCGCGAGCTGTGGGAATCCATTGAAGCGGGCGACTTCCCGGAATACGAACTGGGCCTGCAGCTCATACCGGAAGAGGACGAATTTAAGTTCGATTTCGACCTTCTGGACCCGACGAAGCTGATCCCGGAAGAGCTGGTGCCGGTGCAGCTGGTGGGTAAAATGGTGCTCAACCGCAACCCGGATAATTTCTTTGCCGAAAACGAGCAGGCCGCGTTCCACCCGGGGCATATCGTGCCGGGGCTGGACTTCACCAACGATCCGCTCCTGCAGGGACGCCTGTTCTCCTATACCGATACGCAGATTAGCCGACTCGGCGGGCCGAACTTCCACGAAATTCCGATTAACCGCCCAACCTGCCCGTATCACAACTTCCAGCGCGACGGGATGCACCGTCAGGATATTGATACCAACCCGGCAAACTATGAGCCGAACTCCATCAACGATAACTGGCCGCGTGAAACGCCTCCCGGACCGAAACGCGGTGGATTCGAATCGTATCAGGAGCGTATCGATGGCAATAAAATTCGCGAGCGCAGCCCCTCGTTCGGTGAGTATTACGCCCACCCTCGCCTGTTCTGGAACAGCCAGACGCCGATTGAGCAACAGCACATCATAGGTGGCTTCAGCTTTGAGCTGAGTAAAGTGGTGCGTACCTACATCCGCGAGCGGGTGGTCGATCAGCTGGCACATATTGATATTCAGCTTGCCCAGAGCGTCGCGGATAACCTGGGCATTACGCTGACCGACGAGCAGCGCAACCTTGCTCCGCCGAAAGAGGTTAACGGCGTGAAGAAAGATCCGTCGCTGAGCCTGTATGCCGTGCCGGGCGGCTCGATTAAAGGCCGCGTGGTCGCCATTCTGCTGAATGACAAAACACGCGCCAGCGACGTGCTGGGGATTATGCAGGCGCTGAAGACTCAGGGCGTGCATGCCAAACTGCTCTATTCCCGCATGGGTGAAGTGACGGCTGACGATGGCTCTGTGCTGCCGGTCGCGGCGACCTTTGCCGGGGCGCCATCGCTGACCGTCGATGCGGTGATTGTACCGTGCGGGGATATTGCCAGCCTGCTGACCAACGGGGACGCCGTGTATTATCTGCTGGAAGCCTATAAGCACCTGAAACCGATCGCGCTGTCCGGCGACGCGCGACAGTTCAAAGCGCAGCTGAAGGTGGCCGATCAGGGTGAGGACGGGATTGTCGAGGGAGATAACGTTGACGATGCCTTTATGACGAAGCTGTTTGATTTGCTCGCCGCACACCGCGTCTGGTCGCGCAGCAGCAAGATCGATCAGATCCCGGCGTAAAAAAAGCCGGGTGGCGCTTGCGCTTACCCGGCCTACATTCGATTGGTTTTGTAGGCCCGGTAAGGCGAAGCTGCCACCGGGCTTTATCTCAAAGATCCCCAAACGTCCCCAACCGATACCCGCGCTCGGCAATCGCATACTTCAGCGACGCCGACGTCAGCACGTCCAGCTCCGCCAGGCGCGGCCAGCAGTAGGCGCTTTTCAGCACGGTGTTATCGACAAAAGCCGGATGCGCCATCACTTCTACCGACTTTTCCCCCCGCGCGGCGGAATCGTCCAGCACCTTCAGGAACAGCGCGTCGTCGATCTCGTCGCCGTAAAATGCGCTGCTGAACCCCTCAGTGGTTGTCACGTCGCAGTCGGGCACGCCGCGCGCCTCCCTATCCACGCGCATCGCCACGCCTTTGCGCTGGGCAAACCCGGCGACAATCGGGAAAATCGCCGGGATCATATGCACGTGGTGATGGCTGTCGATATGCGTCGGCGCCTGACCAAACACATCAACGAAGCGGTTGAACTGACAGTCCAGCTCGCGGGCAATCTCTTCGAGCGGCAGAGCATCCTGCTCCGCCAGTTCCCAAATCCACTTTCCAAGCTGGCCGTCGCGCGTCAGGCCCGGCATTGGCGAAAGCGGCATCCCGAGCGTCAGCACAAAATGCATGCCGACGCCCAGCGCCGGCACCTCGCGTCTCAGCTGCGCCGCGTGTTCAACCGCCTCACCATTCACCAGTGCCGTGGTAGAGGTCACAATCCCCCGGCGACAGGCTTCAATAATGCCGTAGTTCTGGCCTTTCGAGAGACCAAAGTCATCAGCATTAACGATCAGCAGGTTTTCCATTGTGCGTCCTCTTAGTGGTGTTTGAACTTCAGCTTCTCGATCGTGGCGGCAAAATTCGGCAACCATTTTTCATGTGCCAGGATCATCTCGCTGGCCAGCTGCTCCGCGTCGCGGTCAGAATGCACCAGCGGGCTGAGGTTCAGGGCCAGCAGCACGTCATTGAGCTCACCGCTCAGCGCCGCGTTGCTTGCCGCCACTTCAAAGCCCTTAATGGTGTGGATCAGGCCCATGACCTTGTCATCAAAGTGGGTGATACGAGGATGCGGTTTAGCGCCCTCGCGCCCCAGGATGCAGGTCATCTCGACGGCCCAGTCCGCCGGGATATTGTCGATATGGCCGTGGTGCGGCACGTTGACATAGTGTTCCGCCTGCTTGTCGTTATAGATGGCGTTGATCACTTCACACGCCGCATCGGAGTAGTAGGCCCCGCCGCGCTGCTCCAGTTCTTTCGGTTTGACGTTCAGGTTCGGGTCTTTATACAAATCGAACAGCTGCTTCTCGACCTTCTGAACGATCTGCGCGCGCGCGCCGCCCTTATAGTACTCGCCCATTTCGATAGCCAGCATCTCTTTCTGCTTGAAGTAGTAAAGCAGGTACGAGCACGGCAGCAGGTTCAGCGAGCGGATCAGCCCTTCGCTGAACGGCAGGTCAAAGATGTTTTTCACGGATGCCGCCGTCAGGCGACCGGAAGCCACGCCGTCGAGGAGCTCGGCAAAGCGCGATTTTCCGTTCACGATGACATCTTTAATAAACACCATGTGGTTCAGGCCGAACAGATCGATGGAGAGATCGTCGCTGTCGGTCAGCGCCAGCACGTCGCGGATAAACATCTTCATGCCGATCGGAATGTTACAGACGCCGATAAAACGTTTGAAGCCGGTATGACGATAGACCGCTTCAGTGACCATCCCGGCCGGGTTGGTGAAGTTAATCACCCACGCGTTCGGGCAGATCTCCTGCACGTCTTTGACGATGTCGAAAATGACCGGGATGGTACGCAGACCTTTAAACAGGCCGCCTGCGCCGTTGGTCTCCTGCCCCAGATAGCCATGGCTCAGCGGAATACGCTCGTCCAGCTCGCGCGCCTTCAGCTGGCCAACGCGCAGTTGGGTGGTGACGAAATCCGCATCTTTCAGCGCCAGACGACGGTCCAGGGTTTTATGCACGGTCAAAGGCACGCCCGCTTTTTCCACCATGCGCTTGCACAGGTCGAAAATAATATTCAGCTTCTCCTGACCTTCCTCAACGTCCACCAGCCATAATTCGCTGACCGGTAATTCATGATAACGTTTCAGGAAACCTTCAAGTAATTCCGGGGTATAGCTGCTGCCGCCACCAATGGTTACGACTTTTAATTTCTTCTGCATAATATCTCCCTTAGCGTATCAGGTTAATCGCCTGCAAGGTATAGCGTACTCTTCCCGCTATTTGGGCAAGCCATTAAAGCAATATTTGTGGCGGATAATCCGCCGAAAGTTAATTCATTACCGTTAAATTCTTCCGGTAACTGTTCGGTGTGAATGACGTCAATTTTTTAAAGGTCTTAATAAACAGGCTGGGACTGCTGTATCCTGACTCGTACGCAATATCGGTGACAGAATAGTTGGTAATTTCCAGCTGTTTTTTGGCAAAGTTAATGCGGATTTCATTAATAATTTGCACGGGCGTTTTACGATAATAGCGCTGCGTTGCACGGGTCAGATATTCCTGGGATTTGCCCGACAGCGACACCATATTTTCCAGCGCATTTTCGCTGAACTGGCCTTTATCGTGCATCAGCTCAACGGTGCCACGCAGCCATTGCGGAATATCATCCGTCACCTGCTGCTCTTCACGATGGTGGCGCAGCCGGTTCATCACGTAGAAGGTCACCGTTTCAATAAACTCATCAAATTCATTGTCGCGGAAGTTAAGCGAAGCGATAACCGTCTCAATCCAGGTCATGAACTCGTTTTTGACCCGATAGACCTGGGAGGCAACGAAGCAGAACGGCACCAACGGCAGATAGTGCTTCTCGAAGAAACGTCTGCTGACGCCCACGTTCAGAATGCGGGTGGCACCAAATTCGTAAAAGCTCTGGTGATAAGACCCCATCGGCAGGAAGACAAAATCCCCTCGCTCAAGCAGGACGCGCTTACCGTTGATCTCCTGGTAGTAGCGACCGGTCAGAACAATCGTGAACTCGTAGTAGTCATGCTGGTGCAGACCACTGGCGCTCTCCGTTTTGTTGTAGATAACCACATGAAAATTTTTGCCATTAAACAGCTGCTGTTCAAGTGCGGTTTTAATTTCCATCGTGCTGACCTCCTGCTGCTCAGTCTGACTTACTGCATCTTCTCGTGAAGCTCAATGAGCTCCGCCACCAGCTCACGCGCCAGCATCGAGGTCATCAGGTGATCCTGCGCGTGGACCAGCACCAGGCTGACCTTCATCTTCCCTTCGCCCTGATCGCTTTCAATCAGCTTTGTCTGCACCAGGTGCGCTTCATTCAGCGCCGTGCGGGACTGCTCCATCATGGTTTTCGCGGCGGCGAAATCCCCCTGCTTGGCCTGCTTCAGTGCGGCATAGGCCAGGCTGCGGGCCTGTCCGGAGTTGATGATAAGCCCCATCACCACTTCTTCAAGATCGTTCTCGGCGGCTTCGTCTGCGACAATACTATCCAAATCTAACATGTTTAAGCTCCTTGTGGCTGGCGCGGGCTTCCCCGCGCCGGTCAATCTTAGAATTTCAGTGAGAGGGCAATATCCTCTTCGCTCTCTTCTTCATCAATGATGGTGGCGGCTTTGTTGGCAATCGCCACGAATGGCATGTACAGCAGGGTGGCAATCCCGAGGTTGAATATCGCCAGCAGGAAGGCTGCGACGCTGCCGTTGGTGTTGAAGAAGGCGCCCAGACCTGCTGGCATGGTCCACGGTGCAATGTTGGTAATCGGTGGAATGATGCCCATGTAATACGCCGTCAGAGTGATAGCGGCCAGCAGCGGCTGAATCAGGATGAACGGAATGAACATTACCGGGTTCATGATGATTGGCAGACCGAACAGAATCGGTTCGTTAATCTGGAAGATGCCTGATGGCAGCGCCAGCTTCGCGACCTGACGGTAATCAGCACGACGAGAGACAATAAAGACCGCGATGATCAGACCCAAGGTCGCCCCGGTACCGCCCAGGAAGATATAGGAGTCAAGCATCGGCTTCGCCCACACATGGAAGGTTTTACCGGCTGCCAGCGCCGCGTCAACGGAGCCGTACTGCTGGTAAAGCGCAACGTTTTCCAGTGCCCAGGGGGTCATAATCCCGCTGTCCAGCGCGGCCAGTGCCAGTGAACCATGCACGCCAAAGAACCACAGCAGAGAGGTGAAAATCACATACGCCCAACCGACCACGCCACCCATCGACGCCAGCGGCGTAGAGATAGAGTCCATGATGATCTGGTGGAAGTTTGTGCCCCAGTGGGAGAGCGCCCAGGCGATAATCCCCATGATAGAGAGAATAATGAAGCCCGGAATCAACGCGGAAAATGAACGGGAAACGGAAGCCGGTACGCTATCCGGCAGGCGGATAACCCAGTTGCGACGGATAATAAAGGTGAACATTTCTGCCACCACCAGGCCGATAACAATACCGGAGATAATGTTGGCCCCACCCAGCCAGTTGGCGCCGACGGCATAGGCTTCACCCACGCTGTATGGCGTCACGGTCATGAAAGCGGCGACGGATAATAACCCGGCGGCCAGCGGATCGACTTTACGCTCTTCTGCCAGTGCCATCCCAATAAAGAAAGGCGCCATCAGCGACATAATCCCCAACGTACCGTTATAGACGTTGCCGCCGATGGCTTTAAAACCATTAAGGGTTTCAATAGTGGAAGCGTCTAACCGAATTCCTAATGAATAAAAGAAGGAACCTTCACCAAAGCTCAGAAAAACGTTGTTAATTAAAACGAACATGGCCCCGGCCAGCGTCAGCGGCATTAATTTAATAAAGCCGTTTTTGATGGCATTAACGTGAGGCTGCTTTCCTATTTTAACAGCAAAAGGAAGGAGTACCTTTTCAAGTGAAGCGATGACTTTACTCATAGGAAAATACCCTTAAATGCCGTAACGCATGTTACGGCGTATTGTGTGTGAAATAACTCTTTGACGGGAAAAATAAAAATTAATTAGCAGCTTTTTTAATGGCTGCCACAGCAGCTTTAAGAACACCTAAACCATCAATCTTGCCGTACAGCCCCGAGTCGATCACTTCGACCGGTTTATTCGGTAACAGTCGTTGAATTTCGGGCAACATATAGGCAATTTGCGGCCCCAGTAAAACGACATCGGCTGTCTGGCCTTTTTCGCCCGCCAGCGTCTCTGGAAACGCTTCAATCACCACAGGGACTTCATACTTTTCAGCCTGCGCACGCATCTTTGACACCAGAAGCGAGGTTGACATGCCCGCTGAGCAGAACAGGTAGATATGTTTCTTTTCCATCGTGTTTTCCCTCTTTTATGACTACCTGCCATCGCGCTATCACTCGACTCGCTGTCCCGGCAGACAGGTAGCTTGCGTACTGTTGTTTATCGTTGGAGTGAGTATACGCAATGGTACAGACAGGGGATAATTCTGGATAGACTCAAATTGTCTCTCATTGACCTGGCTTGTTGACTCCCTTCACATTTCGGGCAAATAATTCGCGCAAAGAAATAAGATTTACGTATGCATAAAAAAACCGGCCCCTGGGCCGGTTTGTTAACATCCTCAGGCAAGGAGGGTTACTGCGCCTTAGGTGCCTGCGGATCGGTGTCGTATTCAGCACAGGTCTGATAGCCGGAGTTGATCACATGACCGGTATCATCCAGCGCGACAAAGTAGGTTTCTGCCTTACCATCACGTTGACCCAGGATATAGGTCTGGCAGGTCCCTTTCGCATGAATCATGGTCACTTCAGAAGAAGGTTTACCGGCAATCGCGGCCACCTGCGAACGGGTCATCCCTTTTTTAACGTCTTTTACTACGGGCTGCGTAAACTGATCCTTGGTTCGATCGTAAGCCGTACACCCTGCCAGCATAGTCAGTACCGCCGCTGCGCTAAGAATTCCTGCTACGTTCTTGTTCATATTCCGTCCTCTTGTTTATCAGCGTGTTATATAAGCATGGGATAAAAAGTACTATTGTTCAACTTTGTGAGTTACGCCAGACGAATTTCGGAAAATTCTAATAAAACAACGATAACCTGCTAAATCGGCGCAAATTAGCGCACTCGAAACTGTGATCCTTGTCGTTTCTCGCCCAAAGGGTTAGTTTTAACAGCTAACACATTCTGTTTATGTACTGCATATGGAGGGCGTGATGGCTCTGCAACAAGAGATTATTCAGGCACTGGGCGCGAAGCCCACGGTAGATGCACATGAAGAGATCCGCCGCAGCGTGGATTTTTTAAAATCGTACTTAAAAAAGAACGCTTTCCTGAAATCCCTGGTGCTGGGCATTAGTGGCGGCCAGGACTCTACCCTGACCGGTAAACTCTGCCAGATGGCGATTTCAGAGCTTCGCGAAGAGACGGGCGATGAGACGCTGCAGTTTATCGCGGTGCGTCTTCCTTATGGCGTGCAGGCGGACGAGCAGGATTGCCAGGATGCCATTACCTTCATTCAGCCTGACCGCGTGCTCACTGTGAATATTAAGGGCTCGGTGCTGGCAAGCGAGCAGGCGCTTCGCGAAGCGGGCATTGAGCTGAGCGATTTTGTTCGCGGCAACGAAAAAGCCCGCGAGCGCATGAAAGCGCAGTACAGCATCGCCGGGATGACCAAAGGCGTCGTCGTCGGCACCGACCATGCGGCAGAAGCGATCACCGGTTTCTTCACCAAATACGGCGACGGCGGCACCGACATTAACCCTATCTTCCGTCTGAACAAGCGTCAGGGTAAGCAGCTGCTGGCCGCGCTGGGCTGTCCTGAGCATCTGTATAAGAAAGCGCCGACAGCGGACCTTG
This sequence comes from Enterobacter sp. SES19, assembly GCF_011765665.1. NCBI lineage: Bacteria > Pseudomonadati > Pseudomonadota > Gammaproteobacteria > Enterobacterales > Enterobacteriaceae > Enterobacter > Enterobacter sp. SES19. The sequence goes on along the minus strand of NZ_CP050320.1, from coordinate 1,939,522 downwards.
AAGACGATCGCCCTTCCCTGCCGGATGAAGCGGCCCTTGGCGTCACCTATGACAACATTGATGATTATCTGGAAGGCAAAAAGCTGGATGAAGGTACCGCGAAAATCATCGAAGGCTGGTATCTGAAAACCGAGCACAAGCGCCACACGCCAATTACGGTGTTTGACGACTTCTGGAAGAAATAAAAGCAAAACGGTAACCCCAGGTTACCGTTTTTAGTGTTTGCGCCCTCTCCCGTGGGAGAGGGTTGGGGTGAGGGCATCAGGCCGCACGTCATGACCGGGTAAGGCGTCGCCGCCACCCGGCTCTTTTTTAACCACCACACTCCTGCTACACTGTATACCTGAACAGTATATGGAGCAGTATGTGAGCAGGCGTCAATCCGCCCCGCGTCTTGAGTTTGAAGCGGCGGCTATCTACGAATATCCCGAGCACCTTCGCCCCTGGCTTGAAGCATTGCCTAAACAGCCGGGCGTGTACATCTTTCACGGCGAAAGCGACACCCTGCCGCTCTACATCGGCAAGAGCGTTAACATTCGCAGTCGGGTGTTATCCCATCTGCGTACGCCGGACGAGGCCGCCATGCTGCGCCAGTCGCGACGCATTACCTGGTTCCAGACGGCCGGAGAAATGGGCGCGCTGTTGCTGGAGGCGCGGTTGATAAAAGAACAACAACCGCTGTTCAACAAGCGCCTGCGCCGCAACCGTCAGCTCTGCTCCCTGCAGATCTGCGAGGGCAAGCCGCAGGTCGTCTACGCGCGCGACGTTGATTTTTCTCATGCCCCGAATCTCTACGGGCTGTTCGCCAATAAACGAGCCGCACTTCAGGCGCTGCAGACGCTCGCGGACGAGCTCCAGCTTTGCTACAGCCTTTTAGGTCTGGAGGCAACCACCCGCGGACGCGCCTGTTTTCGATCCGCGCTGAAGCGCTGCGCCGGTGCCTGCTGCGGGAAAGAAAGCGTTGAGGCGCACCAGGCCCGCCTCCTCAGCGGTCTGGCAGCCATCAGCGTGAACTGCTGGCCCTGGGAAAGCGCCGTTGCGCTCAAAGAGGTGGGCGAGGCAATGACCCAGTATCACATCGTCAACAACTGGCTCTGGCTGGGCGCCGTCGACGACATCAACGACGCGGCAACCCTGCTGCGCACGCCCGCCGGATTTGACCACGATGGCTACAAAATTCTCTGTAAACCGGTCCTGGCCGGTAAGTTTGAGATCATTGAACTCAATGGCCTGGCAGCCATGTGATTTCGCTGAACAATAAGGTACCCTGAGCCTCCAGCAGACGCAGCGTATGGGTACCCTCCTCCCAGCTGGCGCCCTGATCGGCCGTCAGCAATTTATCACCCAGCTGCCACGCCCCGCTTAACACAAACACCACGCCCCCGCGTGTGCCAAAGGTGGTAAAGGTACGGTCAGCCACGCGCACCTTCGCCCGGCAGCAGTCGCGACGGGTCATGATGTTGAAGTCCATCGCCATCCGCCCATCGGACAGCAGCGCTTTCACCGGCAGGTCGCCGGCAAAGCTATAGGGCTGATGGTGCTTCAGGGTATGGAAGAACGCCTGACCGGCATCCAGGGTCACCTCCCCGCCTTCCAGCAAAGTAATCACCCGATCGACGCCGGGAAACGAGGAGAATTCGCCGTTGCTGGCGATAGTCGCGATACTGGCACGCCAGTGAAAATCCCTCGTCGCGGGAGGGAAGCAGCAAATCTCACGCGTTTCGCCAGCACCATTGCGCCAGAGGCTGACCGGCATCTTACGGATATCAAAGAACTCCATCACCACTCCTGAATGGCACAACCCGTGCCAGGGCAAGGATATCGCTATCGTTGCTGTCTTGATTGTTATCGTTGGGTATTCACAGAAACAGTATCGGCAGCAGAGCGGGCAGGCCTTAGCGCAACGTTAATAAAAATGCTAACGCCATGACTCTACGAACATTCTCTGAAGCGACTACAGGAGGATACCGCGCTGGCGGCGGCAGGCAAGAGGGCAGGAAAGAAAAACCGCCGGTCCTGTCCACAGCGATTGCGCTTTTGTGGACAGGATCCCGGCGGTCTTAAGAGTGTGAACCGATTATTCGGTTGGTGCTGGCATTTTACCTTCCATCGCCGGACGTTCTGTCAGACGCTTCTCAAAATTCGCATTAAATTGTTTTTTCTGTTCCGGGGTCAGAATGTTGTAGATCTTGTTCTGAGTTTCCATGTGAGCCAGCATGCGGGCTTTGTGCTGCGCGGCCATTTTGTCAATCTGCGCTTCGGCTTTCGCCTTGTCGAAGCTGTCGCTGGCGATGATGTCATGCATCGCACGACGCTCTTCAAGCGGAGGACGTTTCATCTGGTCGCGTTCACCTTTTCTGATGTCGCGGATCTGCTGCTTCTGCGCATCCGTCAGGTTGAGATCCTTAAACATCATCATCTCGTTGTGCATACCCGGACCTTTATGATGCATCATCATTTTGCCTTCAGCAGGCGCGGCAGTGGTGGTGGTCGCAGTATCTGCGGCGAACGCCATGCTGGTAGCGCCCAGAGCCAGGGTAGAAGCAACAAACAGTGCAGTAAACTTACGCATAATTTATTTCCTTTCTTTCAGTTATTCTTCGGCGCTATGCCGTGTTGACGAGATTAACTTTACGGGGTTTATCGTCAATTAGTCAGAGCAACGGTAAAACAATGAAAGTGTAAAAAACAAATTTTCGCCAAATGTGGAGGAAATAAGGATAAAGCGTGGAGAGTTGCAACAAAAAATATTCAATGCGATGATTTTAAAGCGATTTAGCAGAATTATAACGGAGTGAAGGTGAATAATAAAGCAATTCACCAGGAATATTCTGCAAAACAAGCGCAAGCGCTTTAATCGTTAAGAAAAGTTTTTTACTTCCCCCTCCCGAATGATGAGAGGGGAAAGGTTCAGGATATTTTTTCCAGCATCAGCCCGGCCCGCAGGCCAAACGCGACGGTGGGGTTAGGGAATAAAACATACTCGGTGGTTTTCTGCACCTCGTAACGCTCCTCGCCATCCTCGGCCAGCAGCGCCCCTTTGCGGAACGGCGTGAAGTTGAGGGTATGTGCGGCCATGTGGAGCAGGAAGGCATCGCTGCGGCGCGTGATCTGCTGTACGACCCGGTACCGCTCAACGGGTTGATGCGCGTGCTCGGGAGCCTTTCCTCCCAGCAGCGCCCGAAGGGCGAGATGCGTAGGCGCAAAGCGGGTGAGATCGTTCTGGCCAAACGGCAGCGCTTTCCCCAGTTCCAGCGTACAGGACAACGCACCAAAGTTCTCACAGGTGAAGTGCGTAAAGGTTCCGCCCGGCGACTGGTGAAAGACCAGCGCCTCCAGCCCGGCGTCTCCCAGCCAGCTCAGGAAATCTTCCTCCCACGGCTGATTGCGCTGCGGCAGAACGCCAAAGCGAACATGGTAAGACGCGCGGATGGCCGTATGCAGATCCAGATGCCAGCGCACGGGCCCCGCAGCGGCAAAAAACGTGGTCACCACGTTCTCCAGCCACGCTGCCCGCGCCGTTTCATCGCTCTGCGGAAACTGCGCCCAGCGCCCGCCGAACATGCGGTTAATGTCGCTGACCAGATACCGTTTGTTTTGGGCCAGCGCAGGGGGATTGCCCAGCACCACCAGCACGCGGCACGTCAGGGCAATTTCATTGCGATACAGCGCGCGCAGCAGCAGATCGACAATCTCAACGGGTGCCGTTTCATTCCCGTGAATGCCCGTTGAAAGCAGCAGCGAGAGATCGCTTTTTGCGGTCGGCGTCAGCTCAAGCACCCCGCGCCCCAGCCACCGCCAGCGAAATGAGGGGCCGTCCCCCTCTTTCTGTTCCGGCGTCTCATCGGCCAGGGTCAGCGCCAGTAAATTTTCCATATCCACTCCTTTAGCGCTGGAACGGGTAAACCGATCCCAGCTGCAGGATTGTCGATAACGCGTCCAGCGCCTCGCGTCCTTCACGCAGAAGCTGCGGGTCAACCAGATCCGCCTGCGTTAGCCGATCGCGATAGTAGCGATCGACCCAGTCATTCAGACGGGTAAAGAGCGTATCGTTCATCATGACCGCCGGGTTAACCGCCTGCATTTCGTCCTGGGTCAAGACCACGCGCAGACGTAAACAGGCTGGGCCACCGCCGTTAGCCATGCTTTCGCGCAGATCAAACACGCGCAGTTCGTCAATCGGGTTATCGGCCTTCACCAGCTCGGTCAGGTAGCGCCACACGCCCTGATGATCCCGGGACTCCTGCGGCAGGACCAACATCATGCTGCCGTCATCGCGGCTCAGCAGCTGGCTATTGAACAGATACGTTTCGACCGCGTCCTGCACGCTTACCGCCGCCGTTGGCACCTGAATTGGCGTGAAGCCGCGCACGCGCTCATGCAGCGTGGCGAGCAGCTTCTCCTGATGGGCAAACGCCTGCTCGTGGCAGAACAGCACCTGGCGGTTGGAAACGGCAATCACGTCGTTGTGGAACACGCCCTGGTCGATCACATGCGGGTTTTGCTGGGCAAAAATCACCTGGGAAGGATTAACCTTGTTCAGGCGGGCAACCGCCTGGCTGGCCGCCAGCGTCTGACGCGCAGGATAACGGGTTGGCGCAGCGTGCCCCCCCTCTTCTCGTCCGTAGATAAACAGCTGCAGGCCCGGGTCGCCATAATCGCCCCCCAGGCGGTTATGGTTGGCCGCGCCTTCGTCGCCGAACATCGCCACCTGCGGCAGAGCCTGATGCACCTCAAAATGGGCGTCCTGGCTGAAAATGGCGCGCAGCACGCGCTCGGTGGTTTCCGCTTCGGTGGCGCGGTGGAATTTATTGTTCAGGTTCGCCACCGTCAGATGAACTTTGCCATCCAGCGTATCGGATGACGGCGCGACGGTCGCGGCGTTGGCCACCCACATCGAGGAGGCCGAACTTGCCGCCGAGAGCAGGTGCGGCGTCTGCGTACCCGCTTTTTCAACCACCTGCTCATCGGTGCCGCTAAAGCCGAGCTGACGCAGCACCGCCACGTTCGGACGCTCCTGCGGCGGGATCACCGCCTGCGGGAAACCGGTATCCGCCAGCGCCTTCATTTTTAGCAGCCCCTGCTTCGCCGCCAGCTTCGGGTTCGAGACCTGAAAGCGATGCTTCGTCGAGGCTTCATTACCAAAAGAGAGACCGGCATAGTGGTGCGTCAGCCCCACCAGCCCGTCAAAGTTAACTTCACGCGCTTTCATGACGATCCCCTCCGGTAAAGTCCAGCCCCGGATTCAGCGTGTCCGGCAGCGTCAGCGCCGGGGTTTCCAGGCTCGCCATCGGCCACGCACAGTAATCAGCGGCATACCACGCGCTGGCGCGATGGTTGCCCGACGCGCCCACGCCGCCGAACGGCGCGGTGCTCGCGGCCCCGGTCAGCGGTTTATTCCAGTTCACAATACCGGCGCGTGCTTCCAGCAGCAGTTGTTCAAACTTCTCGCGATGCGGCGAAATCAGCCCGCTCGACAGGCCGTAGCGGGTGTTATTGGCCATCGCAATGGCCGCATCAAAATCGTCGTAGCGCCAGACGCACAGCAGCGGGCCAAAGACCTCTTCATCCGGCACGTTGCTCGCGCCGCTCATCTCAACGATGCCCGGCGTCAGCAGCGAGGTGCCCGGCTGAACCTGCTTTGGCTCGAGCAGGGTTTTCGCGCCGCGCGCGACGTGGTCCTGCCAGGCCTTCAGTACGTTCAGCGCGGCCTGTTCAGAAATCAGCCCGCCGATAAACGGCTGCGGGTCGGCATCCCACGCGGCAGGCACCAGACGCGCGCTCACCTCTACCAGACGTTTGAGGAAGGCATCGCCCTGCGCGCCGCGCTTGACCAGCAGGCGGCGGGCGCAGGTGCAGCGCTGTCCGGCGGTAATAAAGGCGGACTGAATCGTCAGGTGCACCGCGGCGTCGATATCATCAGGATCTTCCACAATCAGCGGGTTGTTGCCGCCCATCTCCAGCGCCAGAATTTTCTCCGGCTGCCCCGCCAGCTGGCGGTGCAGCTGATAGCCCGTCCCGGCGCTGCCGGTAAACAGCAGGCCGTCGATATCGCTCAGCGCGCTCAGCGCCTGGCCGGTTTCACGTCCGCCCTGCACCAGGTTCAGCACGCCCGGCGGCAGGCCGGCCTGTTCCCACAGCTTAACCACCGCCTCGCCGGTTAATGGCGTGAGCTCGCTCGGTTTGAAAATGACGGTATTGCCCGCCAGCAGCGCGGGCACAATGTGGCCATTCGGCAGATGCCCCGGGAAGTTGTACGGACCAAACACCGCCAGCACGCCGTGCGGACGGTGGCGCAGCGTGGCCGCGCCGTCCGGCATGTCGGTATGCTGTTCGCCGGTACGGGTATGGTACGCCTTGACCGAAATGGCGATTTTATTGATCATCGCCGTCACTTCGGTTGTCGCTTCCCAGCGCGGTTTACTGGTTTCAGACGCGATGATGCGCGTCAGTTCAGCCTTGTTTGCCTCCAGCAGCCCGGCGAACTTTTCAACAATTGCCTGGCGCACGGCGAAAGGCTGTTTTGCCCACGCCGGAAACGCGCGGCGAGCGGCATGGCAGGCCTGATCTACCTGCGCGGCGCTGGCGTCATGCCCCTTCCAGAGCACCTCTTTTCCAACCGGATTGGTCTTTACGCGCTGTTCGCCTTCACCCGTGACCCAGTCACCGTTAATCCATAATGTCATGCTGTTTTCTCCTCAGGGCAGAGACGCACCAGGCGAACCGTATCGCCGGCGTTACATTTCAGGGCATCGAGCTCAGCAGCCGTCAGCACCAGACGTTCACATTTCGGGTTGGTTCGCACCAGCATGGCGCGGAAGTTGGCGTAATTTTCGTTTGCCACCAGGCATGCGGGCCAGTCGCCCGGCGCGGGCTGGCCTTCAGAGACCTCAACCAGCCGGCTTTTACGGATCGCGCGCACGCGGTCGATATCGCACTCAAGCGTAGGCCCGCCGTCAAAGATGTCGACATAGTTGCGGTAGCGGAAGCCTTCTTTCTCCAGCACCGCGCGGGCGGGGGCGGTTTGCGGATGCACTTCGCCGATCACCGCCTGCGCTTCCGGGCTGAGGAAATGGGTATAGATAGGATGCTTCGGCATCAGCTCGGCAATAAAAGCTTTCTGGCCGGTACCGCACAGGTAGTCCGCCCGGCTGAACTCCATCGAGAAGAAGCGCTCGCCCAGGCTCTCCCAGAACGGCGAGTAGCCGGTGTCGTCGATCACGCCGCGCATCTCTGCGACCACTTTTTCGTTAAAGCGATCGCGGAAGGCGGCCATAAACATAAAGCGCGATTTGGAGAGCAGATAGCCGTTACCCTCTTTGCGCCACGCCGGATCGAGGAACAGCGTGCACAGCTCGCTGGCCCCCGTGTGGTCATTGCAGAGAAACAGCGTGGGCAGCGCGTTATAAACGTTCAGCTCTTTCGAGGCGTGAACCATGGTGCCGACGCGGTAGTTGTACCACGGGTCGTTAAGCCCGACGGCCACTTCAATGGCGCAGATCCCGGCCACGGTTCCCGTGTCGGTGTCTTCCAGCACGAACACATACCCCTGCTCGCTTTTTGGCAACGTCCCCTGCCAGGTTTGCAGGGCGCGCTCGATGCGCGCCGACAGCGTTTTTTCATCGGCAGGAAGCGAGGTCAGCCCGCCTCCCGTCTTACCGGCAAGCTGCATGAGCCCGGCGAGATCGCCGAGCTCAACGGGACGGATGACCATCATGATGACACCCCGGATTTCACTTTTTCACACGCCAGCGCAAAACGGTCCAGACCGGTTTGCACTTCTTCTTCGCTGACGATCAGCGCAGGCGCAAAACGCACCACGTTGGCACCGGCAATCAGCACCATCACGCCCACTTTTGCCGCTTCCTGTGAAATAAGTTTAGCTTTCCCGGCAAACTCAGCGGTGAGCTCGCAGCCGATTAACAGCCCCAGACCGCGAATTTCTTTAAACAGCCCCGTTTTGCTGTTGATGGCATTCAGACGCTCGACAAACCAGTCGTGACGCTGCTTAACGCCTTTCAGCACCTCAGGGGTGTTAATGATATCGAGAACCTGTCCGGCAACGGCGGTAGCCAGCGGGTTGCCGCCGTAGGTGGTGCCGTGGGTGCCCACGGTCATTACGCTGGCGAATTTATCGGTGGTCAGCATCGCCCCAATCGGGAAGCCGCCGCCCAGCGCTTTGGCGGTCGAAAGCACGTCCGGCGTCACGCCGTAGTGCATATAGGCATACAGCTCGCCGGTGCGGCCCACGCCGGTCTGCACTTCGTCGAAAATCAGGACCGCATCGTGACGATCGCACAGCTCGCGCAGCCCCTGCAGGAAGGCTTTTTGCGCCGGAAGCACGCCGCCTTCGCCCTGCATCGGCTCGACGATCACCGCGCAGGTGGTGTCGTTAATCAGCTCGCTGGCGGACTGCAGATCGTTATAAATACCGTGACGAATATCCGGCGGCAGCGGCGCGAAATCCTGCGAATAGGAAGGCTGACCGCCCGCGCTGACGGTAAAGAGCGTGCGTCCGTGGAAGGCATTTTTAAACGCCACGATGCCGCTCTTGTGGGTTCCAAATTTATCGTGCGCATATTTGCGCGCCAGCTTCAGCGCCGCCTCGTTGGCTTCCGCCCCCGAGTTACAGAAAAAGACCTTCTCCGCAAACGTCGCGTCGATCAGTTTTTTGGCCAGGCGCAGCGCGGGCTCGTTGGTAAAGCCGTTGCCGGTATGCCAGAACTTCGCCGCCTGGTCGTTCAGCGCCTGACGCAGCGCCGGGTGCGCATGACCCAGCGCGTTGACCGCAATCCCACCTGCAAAGTCGATGTACTCTTTACCCTGCTGATCCCACAGGCGCGAGCCTTCCCCACGAACCGGAATAAAAGCCGCCGGAGCGTAAACCGGCATCATCCATTCATCGAAATTTTCACGCGTAATTGACAGAGACATAGCGACCTCATCCGGTAAATAAAAGGTTATTTGAATGTTAAATAATTGAGTGTTTGCACTGTGAATGTAGATTGCAGCCTTCGTGCCAGCCAGCGATAAAAATGCATAAACGGGTTGAGGTAACAGAATATCAACAAGTTACGACATGGAGTTATTCACTGTTAGTGCATAAAAAGTGAATATTTTTACGACAAGCGGCGCTTTGCCGCATGAAAATCAGAAAGAGTATGCACAGGCCAAATATAATTCTGGAATTGTGATCGCTCGCGAAATTTATCGGTCATTTACGCCCTGTTTGGGGGCGAGACGCGTCAGAATGGTGCAAATATTGCACCACCGGCATTATCTGTCGCAGTTATTGGTCGAACCCGGTAACAGTTGACGCAAATTCTGCTACCATCCATGCACTATTCACCTTGCACTGGCAGCGACTATGAAATTTGTCTCTTTTAATATCAACGGCCTGCGTGCCCGTCCTCATCAGCTTGAAGCTATCGTTGAGCAACATCAGCCAGATGTGATCGGCCTGCAGGAGACAAAGGTTCACGACGACATGTTCCCCCTCGAAGAGGTGGCGAAACTCGGCTACAACGTCTTCTATCACGGTCAGAAAGGACACTATGGGGTCGCGCTGCTCACCAAAGCGCCGCCGGTTTCCGTGCGTCGCGGCTTCCCTGGCGACGGTGAAGAAGCGCAGCGTCGCATCATCATGGCGGAAGTGCCTTCTGCGCTCGGGAATATCACGGTCATTAACGGGTATTTCCCGCAGGGTGAAAGCCGTGACCATGAAACCAAATTCCCGGCCAAAGCGAAGTTTTATCAGGATCTGCAGGACTTCCTGACAACCGAACTCAAAAAAGAGAATCCGGTGCTGATCATGGGCGACATGAACATTAGCCCGACGGATCTCGATATCGGTATTGGCGAAGAGAACCGCAAACGCTGGCTGCGTACCGGCAAATGCTCCTTCCTGCCGGAAGAGCGTGAGTGGATGGAGCGCCTGCTGGGCTGGGGCCTGGTGGATACCTTCCGCAATGCCAACCCGGAAACGCAGGATCGCTTCTCCTGGTTTGACTACCGCTCAAAAGGCTTTGACGACAACCGTGGCCTGCGTATAGACCTGCTGCTGGCCAGTTCGCCGCTGGCCGAGCGCTGCATCGAAACCGGGATCGACTACGATATCCGCAGCATGGAAAAACCGTCCGACCACGCGCCGGTGTGGGCTAAATTCAAACTGTAATGACGCGTGAACATTCGAAAAATCGCTTTCCTGTGCGCCCTTCTGGGCGCATTTATTCTGACGTTTGTCATGCTTCCCCCGGGAACCCTCTCCCTGGAAGGGATTAAAACTCACCAGCAGGCGTTACTTTCCCATGTCGACCACGCGCCGCTGCGCAGCGCGCTGATCTTTTTTGCGCTCTATGTCGCGGTCTCCGCCCTGTCGATACCCGGCGCGGCGGTCCTAACCCTGCTGGGCGGGGCATTGTTTAGCCTGTGGGAAGGCACCGTGCTGGTCTCCTTTGCCTCCACGCTCGGGGCCACGCTGGCGATGCTCGCCAGCCGCTATTTTTTGCGCGACTGGGTGCAACGGCGGTTTGCCCGGCAGATGAGTACGGTGAATACCGGCATGGCACGCGACGGCGCGAACTTTCTTTTTGCCCTGCGCCTGATGCCGCTGTTCCCGTTTTTTCTGGTGAATTTGCTGATGGGGCTGACCCGGATTGGGGTATTTCGCTACTGGTGGGTCAGCCAGGTCGCCATGCTGCCCGCCACGATTATCTTTCTGAACGCCGGGCGCGAGCTGGGAAAAGTGACCTCGCTGCGCGATATTTTGTCGCCGGGCATGGTATTCGCCTTTACACTACTGGGGTTATTACCGCTGGTCACCCGCCGGCTGTTTTCCCGTTTTCTCCCGTCTGCTAAAAAGTGAGGCATTATGCGCCGTGTGCGTTTTTGCACGTTCCTGACCGGTCTGCTGCTGGCAGCCCCCCTATTTGCCGCCGACGGCTGGCAGGTCATTCAGCAACAGGCTAAAGGCCAGACCGTCTGGTTTAACGCCTGGGGCGGCGATCCGGCGGTCAACCGCTATCTGGAGTGGATCAGCGGTGAGATGCAAACGCACTATGCCATTACCCTTAAAATTGTCCCGCTGGCGGATGCCGCCGACGCGGTAAAACGTATTCAGACCGAAGCCGCCGCGGGGCGTAAGACCAACGGCTCCGTCGACCTGCTGTGGGTTAACGGCGAGAACTTCCGCACGCTGAAAGAGGCAAACCTGCTTCAGACCGGATGGACGCAGACGTTGCCCAACTGGCGCTATGTTGATACCCGCAAGCCCGTCACGGAGGATTTTGCTATCCCCACAGACGGCGCGGAATCGCCATGGGGCGGCGCGCAGCTGACCTTTATCGCCCGCAAGGCCAGCATGCCGACGCCGCCTGTGGATCCTCAGGCGCTGCTGGCTTACGCGCAGCAGCACCCCGGCAAGATCAGCTATCCTCGCCCGCCCGATTTTACCGGCACGGCATTTCTTGAGCAGCTGCTGCTGACGCTAACCGCTCACCCGGAGGCACTGCAAAAGGCCCCCGATAGCACCTTTGCCGAGGTCACGGCCCCACTCTGGGATTATCTGGACAAACTCCACCCGCTGCTGTGGCGCGAAGGGAAAGATTTTCCCCCTTCTCCTGCACGGATGGATGCCCTGCTTGCCAGCGGCAGCCTGAACCTGTCCCTGACCTTTAACCCCGCACATGCGCAGCAAAAAGTGGCGAGCGGCGAACTTCCCGCCGACAGCTACAGCTTTGGTTTCCACGGTGGAACGATTGGCAACGTCCATTTTGTGGCGATTCCGGCCAATGCCAGCGCCAGCGCAGGGGCGAAAGTGGTCGCCAATTTTCTGCTTTCACCGCAGGCGCAGATCCGCAAAGCTGACCCGGCCATCTGGGGCGATCCGAGCGTGCTGGATGCCAAAACGCTGCCTGAAGGTGAAGCCAGACAGCTGCTGGCCCACACGCCGCAGGGGCTGCCGAAGGTGCTTGCAGAGCCCCAGTCCGCCTGGGTGAATGCGCTGGAGCAGGAATGGCTGCGTCGTTACGGCACCCGCTGAGCAGGCTTGTCTGGCTGGCGATGGCGGTAATTTATCTGCCGCTCCTGCCCGCCAGCGCCATGCTGTTTGCCCCGGCGTTTTCGGTGACAAACTGGCAGCGGCTGCTGAACGATCCGCAGCTACCTCAGGCGACCGTCGCCACGCTGGTCTCAACGCTCATCGCCACGCTGGGGGCGTTGCTGATTGCCCTTCTCCTCGTCAGCCTTGTCTGGCCCGGGAAACGCTGGCGACGTCTCACAACCCGCCTGCCGTGGCTGCTGGCGATCCCCCATGTGGCGTTCGCCACCGGCGCGCTACTGCTGTTTGCCGAGGGCGGTCTGTTTTATCAGGTCTGCACCGTCTGTTCCCCACCGTTTGACCGCTACGGTGCCGGGCTGGGCCTGACGCTCGCCGTCAAAGAGAGCGCCTTTGTCCTGTGGGCGATTTACGCCGTGCTGCCGGAAAAACGGCTCGCGCAGCAGAAAATCGTCCTGCAGACATTCGGCTATGGCCGTTTTCAGACGCTCAGCTGGCTCATCCTGCCGGCTATCGCGCCCGTTCTCGGCGCGGTGATGCTGGCGGTGCTGGCGTGGTCGCTGTCGGTCGTCGATGTGGCGATCGTTCTCGGGCCGGGCAACCCGCCTACCCTGGCCGTGCTGGCCTGGCAGTGGTTAAGCCAGGGCGACGCGCAGCAGCAGGCAAAAGGGACGCTGCTGTGCCTGCTTCTCCTTCTGCTGCTGGCCGCGCTTGCCGCCCTGGGATACGGCCTCTGGAAGGCATGGGTTCGCACGTTTGCGGATTTCTCCGGAACGCGTCCCCGGTCTCAGCTCGCCCTGCCTGAGCGGGCACTGAGCGGGTTCCTGCCCGCGTGCGGCGTGCTGTGCGCCGCGGTGCTGCTGATGCTGGCGCAACGGGAAGACGTTGGCCCGGTGGGGACCAGCCTGTCATTCGGTCTGCTTTCAGCCCTGATTGCCCTGGTCGTCGGCTTACTCTGGCTGGAATGGGGTCCGCAGCGCCGCGCGCTGTGGGTATGGTTACCGCTCGCCCTTCCGGCCCTCCCGCTCGTCACCGGCCAGTATGCGATTGCGTTGCATCTGGGACTCGACGGGCGCTACGCCGCCGTACTCTGGAGCCACCTCCTGTGGGTATTACCGTGGACGCTGCTGGTGCTGCAACCCGCCTGGCGGCGGATCGATCCCCGACTTGTTCTTACCGCCAGAACGCTCGGCTGGCGACGGGAAAAAATATTCTTGCTGCTGAAATGCCCCCTGCTGGTGCGCCCTGCGCTGCTGGCCTTTGCCACCGGCTTTTCCGTCAGCATGGCACAATACATGCCGACGCTGTGGCTGGGCGCGGGGCGTTTCGCCACGCTGACCACCGAAACCGTCGCGCTCAGCAGCGGAGGCAGCATCCCGATTCTCGCTAACCGGGCGCTGGGATTACTGCTGGTCACGGGCACGGTGTTTGGTCTTGCCGCCCTGTTATCCCGGCTCGCGGGCCGCTACCGTCAAGGATTACGATAATGCTGAAGGTAAAAGATCTCACCATCGAACCGCTTTTCCGCGAGGTCAGTTTTTGCGTGCCCCGCGGGGAGATCGTCACCCTGATGGGGCCGTCCGGCAGCGGAAAATCGACCCTATTTGCGTGGATGGTCGGCGCGCTGTCAGACGATTTCCAGGCACGGGGCGAACTGTGGCTCGACGCGCGTCGCTGCGACGGACTTCCCGTGGAGTCCCGCGGGCTGGGTATTCTCTTTCAGGACGCGCTGCTGTTCGACCCGTTCAGCGTCGGGCAAAATTTGCTGCTGGCGCTGCCTGAACGGATCGCCGGGCGCGCGCGTCGGGAAGCGGTCGAGCAGGCGCTGGATTCCGCCGGGCTGAGCGGTTATTACGCCAGCGATCCGGCCACCCTTTCCGGCGGGGAGCGCGCACGGGTCAGCCTGCTGCGGGCCCTGCTCGCGGAGCCGCAGGCGCTGCTGCTGGATGAACCGTTCAGCCGCCTCGATAAAGCGTTGCGGGCTTCATTTCGGGCATGGGTGTTTGACGCCGTCCGCGCGCGCAATATTCCGGTGGTGCTGGTCACGCACGATGAGGACGATATTCCACCCGGCGGCGAGCTGATTGAGATTTCTCGCTGGCAATAATGTGCTAACGCAATGTTTTCCGATTCGGGAGAGACGACAATGCCCCCCTCTTTTACTGACGTCAGGTTATACGATGAAACGTGTTTCTCAACTGACCGCGCTGGCCCTGCTCTGCGGCCTCGCTTCTTTTTCCTCGCTGGCGGCTGATATGCCCAACGCCATCACGCTGTCTCAGCTTCAGGCACAGCACGGCACGCCTGTCGACACACGCGCCAGCGCCTTCTATAACGGCTGGCCGCAGACGCTCAGCGGCCCCTCCGGGCATGAACCCACCGCACTCAACCTTGCTGCCGCCTGGCTTAGCGCCATGAGCGACGAGCAGATTGCGCTGTGGGCCAAACAGCATCAGCTTACCCCTGCGACGGCCATCGCGCTGTACGGCGACGAAAACGATAACCAGGCGGTGAAAGCCCGCCTGGAGAAAGCCGGTTACCGCCACGTTTCGCTGCTCAGCGATGCACTGCAGACCCCAGACCGCCTTCAGCGTCTGCCCCACTTTGAACAGCTGGTTTACCCGCAGTGGATCCACCGGCTCCAGCAGGGTAAACCCGTGACTGCCGCACCGGCGGGCGACTGGAAAGTGATCGAAGCCGCCTGGGGCGCGCCGAAGTTTTACCTGCTGAACCACATTCCCGGCGCGGGCTATATCGACACCAACGAGGTGGAAAGCGAACCGTTGTGGAATAAAGTCTCCGACGACAAGCTGAAAGCGATGCTGGCGAAGCACGGGATCCGTCACGACACCACTGTCATCTTGTATGGCCGCGACGTCTACGCCGCCGCGCGCGTGGCGCAGATTATGCTGTATGCGGGCGTGAAGGATGTGCGTATTCTCGACGGTGGCTGGAAGGCGTGGTCAGATGCAGGCCTGCCGGTTGAGCGCGGCACGCCCGGTAAAGTAATGCCAGCCCCCGATTTTGGCGCGCCAATCCCCGGCCAGCCGCAGCTGATGGTGGATATGGAACAGGCGCGCGGCATGCTGCACCGTCAGGATGCCTCCCTGGTCAGCATTCGTTCGTGGCCGGAGTTCATCGGCGAAACAAGCGGCTACAGCTACATCAAGCCAAAAGGTGAAATAGCCGGTGCCCGCTGGGGTCATGCGGGCAGCGATGCTACCCACATGGAGGATTTCCATAACCCGGATGGCACCATGCGCAGTGCGGACGACATCGCCGCCCAGTGGAAGCGCTGCAATATTCTGCCGGAACAGCACGTCGCGTTTTACTGCGGCACCGGCTGGCGGGCGTCCGAAACCTTTATGTACGCCCGGGCGATGGGCTGGAAGAATATCGCCGTCTATGACGGCGGCTGGTACGAATGGAGCAGTCACCCGCAGAACCCGGTGACAACCGGTGAGCGCGGGCCAGAAAGCGCTCTCTAAGGGTTGAGTGACTTCAGCGTCACGTAGCCGCTCC
Source organism: Enterobacter sp. SES19 (assembly GCF_011765665.1). Taxonomy (NCBI): domain Bacteria; kingdom Pseudomonadati; phylum Pseudomonadota; class Gammaproteobacteria; order Enterobacterales; family Enterobacteriaceae; genus Enterobacter; species Enterobacter sp. SES19. Next base: position 1,923,945 of record NZ_CP050320.1, on the reverse strand, counting down.
AGACGCGCGTTGTGGTGGTCAGCCAGCACAGCGCGCCAAATACCCACGCGAAAAGCGTGAAGTGCGCCGGGAAAAGGCAGCACAGCACAAACAGCGCGATGGTCTCCGTCCCTTCCGTTAACCCGCCGATGTAATAAAACGACTTGTGCGCATAGCCGGGGTTGTCGATGTCGTGCTTCGCGGCCAGCGCCGCAAACGCCAGAAAACTGCTGCCGGTACCAATAAACGCAAACAGCAGCCAGGCGGCCGCCAGCGCATTCTCTGCGGGAGCCGCGAGCGCAAAGCCAAACGGCACCAGGGCGTAGAACAGAAAGTCGAGCTCGATATCGAGAAATCCTCCCGCATCGGTCAGCCCTCTGCGGCGCGCCAGCGCCCCGTCCAGACCGTCCAGCAGGCGGTTCAGCACGATGACGACCAGCGCCGCCGGATACCAGCCGAGGGCCAGAAACGGCAGCGCCAGCACGCCAATCGCAAACCCGGTAAGGGTTAATCCGTCGGGCGTAATGCCCGGCCTGTCCAGCACGGAAACCAGACGATTCAGAACGGGCTTTACCCGCGGGTGCAGGTGACGGTCAAGCATGAGGCGTCTCATTAAACGTGGCGCACAGCCCCTGAGCCGGAATATCCAGCGCGGCATTAAAGCGGGCGGAGAGATTCTGAAAGGCAATGAGCGCCGTCATCTCGGTGATGGCGTCATCCGTAAAGTGGCGCTTCAGCGCCGTTCTGATGGCCTCATCCGCCCGGGGCGGCGTGGCGGTCACCGCCTCGGCGTAGGCCAGCGCCGCGCGCTCCTGCTCGGTGAACAAGGCGGAACCCTGCCAGTCGCTCACGGCCTGCACCTTATCCAGCGCGCCGCAGCGCTCGGCCAGCCGCAGGCTGTTGGCATCAATACAGAAAGCGCAGTGGCAGAGCTGGGACACCCGCGTCATGAGCAGCGAACGAAGCACGGGCGTCAGGCGCGCGCGACGACGCTCCAGAAAACCGACAAACAGCGCCACCAGCCAGAACAGACGCGGCATGCGCGCCCACCAGCGCGTGGGATTCAGCACCGCGCCAAAATGCTTTTTCTGCATGGCGGCAATGGGTTTAAGGCTGGCGGGAAGGGATTCGATAGGGGCAACCCAGGTGGTAGTCTCTTTCACCTGATTCTCCTGATAGCTGGACTCTGAGAAAGGGCACGATAATATGTCTTTTTTCGCTATCAATTATTGACGACCATGCTGAAAACACTCGATGTCGTTGCCGCCATCATCGAAAAAGACGACAAAATTTTACTGGCACAGCGCCCTGCCCACGCCGACCAGCCGGGCATGTGGGAATTTGCAGGCGGCAAAGTCGAGGCGGGTGAAACCCAGCCCGAGGCGCTTATCCGCGAGCTGCGTGAAGAGTTGGGTATTGAAGCGCTGCCTGCGCAATATGTGGCAAGCCACCAGCGCGAAGTCTCGCAGCGGTTAATCAACCTGCACGCCTGGCACGTTCCTGCTTTTCGCGGCGAGCTCACGGCGCACTACCACAGCGCGCTCGCGTGGTGTACGCCGGAAGAGGCGTTTGGCTACGCCTTAGCCCCCGCGGATATTCCGCTGCTGGAAGCGTTTATTGTTTTACGCGACGCCAGACCAGCGGGTTCGTACCGATAACGCGCTCGTCGCGCTGGCACTGCAGCAGAATGCCGTCCGCTTTCACAACGGCCCCTTCCGAGTAGTTCTGATTCTGATAGATACAGCACTGATTGCAGGGCTGCACCGTTTGATTCTGGCCGCTGGAGCTAAACACTTCCGGCGGCACATTCACCTCCACGTCCGGGAGAATGGGGTTGGCCTGCACGCCTGCGGCAAAGATCGCGCATAACGCGGTGAGTAGATAACGTTTCATAGACACATCTTCCTGTAGTTCCTTGATAATGACTATAACGGTAAACCAGAGCGGAACCTTTAATTTATCTCTTCATCGCTTTTGGTTATGACGCCCGCGCTCTCATTAATTTCCCTTTCGCCCTACATTTCTGCTTGCCTCACAAAGCGGTACGGGTGGTATAGTCAAAAAAACAACACAAATCGCATAAGTAATACACATAAAATACGATAAGAGGTTCTTATATCTATGGATCAGACACGCTCTCTGGAAAGTTTCCTTGCCCATGTTCAGCAGCGCGACCCGCACCAAAGCGAGTTCGCGCAGGCCGTACGAGAAGTGATGACCACCCTGTGGCCCTTCCTTGAACAAAACCCGCGTTATCGCCAGATGTCGCTGCTTGAACGCCTTGTCGAGCCAGAGCGCGTGATCCAGTTCCGCGTGACGTGGGTTGACGATCGCAATCAGGTACAGGTTAACCGCGCGTGGCGCGTGCAGTTTAACTCGGCCATTGGCCCGTTTAAGGGTGGCATGCGCTTCCACCCGTCCGTAAACCTGTCAATTCTGAAGTTCCTCGGCTTCGAGCAGACCTTTAAAAACGCCCTCACCACGCTGCCGATGGGCGGCGGGAAAGGCGGAAGCGATTTCGATCCGAAAGGCAAAAGCGAAGGCGAAGTGATGCGCTTCTGCCAGGCGCTGATGACCGAGCTCTACCGTCACCTCGGCCCGGATACCGACGTCCCTGCCGGTGATATCGGCGTCGGCGGACGTGAAGTGGGCTTTATGGCCGGAATGATGAAAAAGCTCTCCAACAACAGCGCCTGCGTCTTTACCGGAAAAGGGCTGTCGTTTGGCGGGAGCCTGATCCGCCCGGAAGCGACCGGATACGGCCTGGTTTACTTCACCGAGGCCATGCTCAAGCGCCACGGTTTAGGCTTTGAAGGCATGCGCGTCGCGGTGTCCGGCTCCGGTAACGTGGCGCAGTACGCGATTGAGAAAGCGATGCAGTTTGGCGCTCGCGTGGTAACCGCCTCTGACTCCAGCGGCACGGTGGTGGATGAAGCGGGCTTCACGGCAGAGAAGCTGGCGCGCCTGTGTGAAATCAAAGCCAGCCGCGATGGACGCGTGGCGGATTACGCCCGGGAGTTTGGCCTGACCTACCTGGAAGGAAAACAGCCGTGGGGCGTGCCGGTGGATATCGCCCTGCCGTGCGCCACGCAGAACGAGCTGGACGTTGAAGCCGCGCGCACGTTGATTAGCAACGGCGTAAAAGCGGTGGCCGAAGGGGCGAACATGCCGACCACCATCGACGCGACCAATCTGTTCCTGGACGCGGGCGTGCTGTTTGCACCGGGCAAGGCCGCTAACGCCGGTGGCGTGGCAACCTCCGGCCTCGAGATGGCGCAAAACGCCGCGCGTCTCGGCTGGAAGGCAGAAAAAGTGGATGCGCGCCTGCACCATATCATGCTGGATATTCACCACGCCTGCGTGGAGTACGGCGGTGAAGCGTCACAAACCAACTACGTGCGCGGGGCGAATATCGCCGGGTTCGTGAAGGTGGCAGATGCCATGATTGGGCAGGGTGTGATTTAAGGTTTATATCGTGCGGCCGGGTGCCCTCACCCCAGCCCTCTCCCACAGGGAGAGGGAGAAAACCGGGCGTATCAGGCCGCGCTCTTCTTCTTTTTAAACGGTTTCTTCGCCCCCGCGCCTGGTGCAACCATCCCTCTGAAGCGCTTCACCGGCGTGCTGCGCGCCTGATCGATCAGCTGGTAAAGCGTCCCCACCAGCGGCTGCATAAAGTCCTGATAGCGACACTGCTTCTCGCTGATCTGCGTCAGCACCGATTCCCAGTGCGCGGTCATGTCCGGCCTGGCGGCCAGCTCCGGCAGGGAATGAATCAGCGCGCGTCCCGGCTCGGTCGAATGGATATAGCGCCCCTTTTTCTCAAGAAAACCGCGCTTAAAGAGCAGCTCGATGATCCCCGCGCGGGTTGCTTCCGTACCCAGACCGTCGGTGGCGCGCAGGATCTTCTTCAGATCTTTATCCTGAACAAACCGGGCGATGCCGGTCATCGCCGACAGCAGCGTCGCATCGGTGAAATGGCGCGGCGGCTGAGTCTGACGTTCAACCACTTCGCCCTTCTCGCACAGCAGTTCGTCATCTTTAGCAACTACCGGCAGCGGCGTGCCGTCGTTCTCCTCGTCACGCTCTTTGTTCCCCAGCAGCGTGCGCCAGCCTGCTTCTGCAAGGAAACGGGCTTTAGCAATAAATTTCCCTTTCGCGATTTCCAGTTCGATTACGCATTTGCGGAACACCGCGTCCGGGCAGAACTGCATCAGGTACTGACGGGCGATCAGGTTATAGACCTTCGCTTCGTTGTCGGTCAGGTTGACGCTGCTGGCACGCGCCGTCGGGATAATCGCGTGGTGGGCGTCCACCTTTTTATCGTCCCAGCAGCGGTTATGGGTGTCCGGGTTCACCACCGGCTGCGGCAGCAGATCCGGCGCGTGCACGCTAATGGCGTTCATCACCGAATGACGTCCGGCAAAGTGCTCTTCCGGCAGATAGCGGCTGTCCGAACGCGGATAGGTGATGAGCTTATGGGTTTCGTAGAGCTTCTGGCAGATATCCAGCACGTTCTGCGCGCTCAAGCCAAACTTTTTGGCCGCCTCAATCTGCAGGGCCGACAGCGAGAACGGCAGCGGTGCGGGTTCTGATTCCCGTTTATCGTTATAGCTGGTAACGATAGCCGGCTGCCCGGTAATGCGGTTAACCACATGATCGGCCAGCGGACGATGGAGCAGGCGCCCCTCTTCATCCTGATAGGATTCGCAGGCATCGCTTGGCTGCCAGACGGCGGTAAAGCGCTCGTCTTTAGGCGTGACGATATGCGCTTTCACTTCAAAAAAATCTTTAGCGACGAAGTTCTCAATCTCTTCGTCACGACGCACGACCAGCCCCAGCACCGGCGTCTGCACGCGGCCCACGGAGAGCACGCCCTGATAGCCCGCGTTGCGCCCGAGGATGGTGTAGGCGCGGGTCATGTTGATGCCGTACAGCCAGTCGGCACGGGCGCGGGCTAAAGCCGAGACGCACAGCGGAATAAACTCGCTGTTGGCGCGCAGGCGCGAAATGGCTCGCTCCACCGCCTGCGGGTTGAGGTCGTTGATCAGGCAGCGCTGCACCTGCTGGCGCTTTTCCGGCGCCAGCTCCAGATAGTCCAGCACCTCATCCACCAGCAGTTGCCCTTCCCTGTCCGGGTCACCCGCGTGCACGATTTCAGCGGCTTCATGCAGGAAGCGCTTGATCACGTTGAGCTGTTTGGTGACTGAAGGCCGGGGCTGCAGGCGCCATTTTTCCGGCACGATGGGCAGATCGTTTAAATTCCAGCGGGCGTAGCGGCTGTCATAGACATCCGGCTGCGCCTGCTCAAGCAGGTGACCGATACACCAGGTGACCACCTGCCCGTTACCGCATTCGATAAAGCCGTCGCCTTTGCGATGCGGCTTAGGCAGCACGTCGGCGATGGCACGGGCCAGGCTCGGCTTTTCGGCAATAAACAACCGCATCGAATTAACGGATCTCAATCATCGGTCGGCCACCGCGCGCGGTCACCAGCTCGCCGATCGCCGTCAGGGTGATGCCGAACTCGGCGGCGGTCGCCTGAACGTCAGCTTCTGACTCCGGCGTCACCGCCAGCAGCAGGCCGCCGGAGGTTTGCGGATCGCACAGCAGGTTGCGCCACTCCTCAGGCATTTCGCCCATCAGGTGACCGTAGCTGGCGAAGTTGCGCTGGGTACCGCCCGGAACCGCGCCCTGAGCAATATACTCCTCCACGCCCGGCAGCTTCGGCACGTCCTGATACCAGATCTGCGCCTGCACGCCCGCGCCCTGACAGACCTCAGAGAGGTGTCCCAGCAGACCAAAACCGGTGACGTCGGTCATCGCCTTCACGCCGTCGATATTGGCGAATGCCGCACCGGCGAGGTTCATCTGGCACATCACTTCCGTTGCCAGACCTTTGTGCTCGGGCTTCAGCAGGGACTTTTTCTCGGCGGTGGTCAGCACGCCAATGCCCAGCGGCTTGGTGAGGAACAGCTTGCAGCCCGCCTGCGCGGTGCTGTTGCGCTTCACGCGTTCGGTCGGCACCACGCCGGTGACGGCCAGGCCGAAGATCGGTTCAGGTGCATCAATAGAGTGACCGCCGGCCAGCGCAATCCCCGCCTGCTGGCAGGCAAAACGGCCGCCATCAATCACTTCACGTGCCACTTCCGGCGGGATGGTGTTGATCGGCCAGCCCAGAATGGCAATCGCCATGATCGGCTTCCCCCCCATGGCGAAGATATCGCTGATGGCGTTGGTGGCCGCAATGCGACCGAAGTCGAACGGGTTGTCGACAATCGGCATAAAGAAGTCGGTGGTGCTGATAATACTGGTGCCGTTACCTAAGTCATAAACTGCAGCATCGTCACGCGTTTCGTTGCCGACAAGCAGGTTCGGGTCGACAAACTTCGCCTGTTCACTGTGCAGGATGGTCTCCAGCACTTTCGGGGAAATTTTACAACCGCAACCGGCTCCGTGGCTGTACTGCGTTAAACGAATGGTTTGCTCGCTCATGGACGTCTCCTGTCATCTCAATCGCGCTATGGTAGCGCTCATTCCATAAAGAGGTAAGTATGACTGTCTGAATTCTGCGGCAGATGCTCAGAATCCAGACAGTTTAGCGTGCGTTATCAGAAACGGCTGACGAAAGGCGTGGTGTCCGGCACGCTGATGGTGCTGGAGGCTTTAAGCTGCGGGGTGCCGAGGTAGAGGAAGCCGACAATTTTGTCATGCTCACCGCAGCCAAAACCGTCCCGGACCGCCGGGCTTTCGGTCAGCGGGCCGGTGCGCCAGATACCGTTGAAGCCTTGTGCGACAGCGGCCATTTGCATCGCCATCACCGCACAGCCTGCGGACATTTCCTGCTCCCAAACCGGCACCTTATGGTCGGCCTGGCATTTTGCCACGACGGTGACGATCATCGGCGCGCGGAACGGAGCATTGCGCGCCTTGTCGATCCCTTTCTCATCCTGCCCGGCGGCCACCGCCCCCTGCTCCAGCAGTTGACTGAAACGATCGCGGCCTTCGCCTTCAATTACAAAGAAGTGCCATGGCTGCAGTGTGCCATGATCGGGGGCACGCATGCCGGCACGCAGAATGTTCTCCAGCTGCTCGCCTGCCGGGGCAGGTTCGGCCAGACGGGAAGCGCTACGGCGGTTAACAAGCAGTTCGAGTGCGTCCATTGGTTAACTCCTTTCTTGAAATTTACTCACAAAATTAACACGGCGGCAGATTTTGTTACAGCCTGGCAGGCGATTCCTGCTGACAAGTGGCGGTTGGGTCATTACGATAACCCAACATTACCGTCCAGTGGCGACGGAAACAGTCATTTTCTGGTTAGGGAGAATACATGCGAACCCTTTGGCGAATCATTGCCGGTTTCTTTAAATGGACGTGGAGACTGCTCAACTTCGTCCGCAACCTGGTGATGAACATCTTCTTCATCTTCCTGGTTCTGGTTTGCGCGGGCATCTGGATGCATATCAGTAACGCTAATCAGGCGCAGCATTCAACGCGCGGCGCGCTATTACTCGATATCACCGGCGTTATCGTTGATAAGCCGTCCACCAGCAGTCGCCTGAGCGTGATTGGTCGCCAGCTGTTTGGCGCAACCTCAGATCGTCTGCAGGAAAACTCCCTGTTTGATATCGTCGATACCATCCGCCAGGCCAAAAACGACCGTAACATCACCGGGATCGTGCTGGATCTGAAAGATTTTGCCGGAGGCGATCAGCCTTCAATGCAGTACATCGGTAAAGCGCTGCGCGAATTCCGCGACAGCGGCAAGCCGGTAATTGCCGTGGGCGACAGCTACAGCCAGGGGCAATATTATCTGGCGAGCTTCGCCAATAAGATCTGGCTCTCCCCGCAGGGTACGGTGGATCTGCACGGCTTTGCCACCAACGGCCTGTACTACAAATCGCTGCTCGACAAGCTGAAGGTCACCACCCACGTCTTCCGCGTCGGTACCTATAAATCCGCCGTTGAGCCGTTTATCCGCGACGATATGTCCCCTGCCGCCCGCGAAGCGGACAGCCGCTGGATTGGCGAGCTGTGGCAGAACTATCTGGGCACCGTTGCCGCGAACCGTCAGATTACACCTGAGCAGGCGTTCCCCGGCGCGCAGGGCGTGCTGGAAGGCCTGCGTAAGGTTGACGGTGATACCGCGAAATATGCGCTGGATAACAAACTGGTTGATGCCCTGGGCACCAGCGCCGAGATTGAAAAATCCCTGAGCAAGCAGTTTGGCTGGAGCAAAGAGGATAAAAACTACAGCGCCATCAGCATGTATGATTACTCGACGAAAAAGCCGGATGACAGCGGTGACAGCGTCGCGGTGGTCTTTGCCAACGGTGCGATCATGGACGGTCAGGAGACCCCGGGGAACGTGGGCGGCGATACTACCGCGTCACAAATCCGCGATGCGCGCCTCGATCCAAAAGTGAAGGCGATTGTCCTGCGGGTCAACAGCCCTGGCGGTAGCGTCAGCGCCTCCGAGGTGATCCGCGCTGAACTGGCCGCGGCGCGCGCCGCCGGCAAGCCGGTCGTCGTCTCAATGGGCGGAATGGCCGCCTCCGGAGGTTACTGGATCTCCACGCCAGCCAACTACATCGTGGCTAACCCAAGCACGCTGACCGGTTCGATTGGCATCTTCGGGGTGATCAACACCGTAGAGAACAGCCTGGATTCCCTGGGCGTGCATACCGATGGCGTAGCGACCTCTCCGCTGGCGGATGTGTCGGTGACCAAATCTCTGCCGCCGGAAGTCTCTGAGATGATGCAGCTCAGCATTGAGAACGGCTATAAACGCTTTATCACCCTGGTCGCAGACTCGCGTAAAAAGACGCCTGAGCAGATCGACCAGATTGCGCAGGGCCACGTCTGGACCGGTCAGGATGCGAAGAGCAACGGACTGGTGGACAGCCTGGGTGACTTCGATGACGCGGTGAAGAAAGCCGCCGAACTGGCGAAGCTGAAGCAGTGGCATATCGAGTATTACCAGGACGAACCGTCGTTCTTCGATATGGTCATGGACAGCATGTCCGGCTCGGTACGCGCCATGCTGCCGGAGGCGCTGCAGGCTTACCTGCCTGCGCCAGTCGCCACGGCGGCAAAAGCGATGAAGGCAGAAAGCGATAAGCTTGCGGCCTTTAACGATCCACAGAGTCGTTACGCGTTTTGCCTGACCTGCGCTAACGTCCGTTAAAAACCGTCCCCTCTTCCCGCGAAGAGGGGATTTTTTTCTTTTGAAGAACAAGAACTCACTACCATGCAGAAGAAATCGATTTATGTAGCCTACACTGGCGGTACCATCGGTATGCAGCGCTCCGAAAACGGCTATATCCCCGTCTCCGGCCACCTTCAGCGTCAGCTTGCGCTGATGCCTGAATTCCACCGTCCGGAAATGCCTGACTTTACTATCCACGAATACGAGCCGCTGATGGACTCCTCCGACATGACGCCGGAAGACTGGCAGCACATCGCGGATGACATTAAAGCCCATTACGACCAGTACGACGGCTTCGTGATCCTGCACGGTACCGACACCATGGCGTTTACCGCCTCGGCGCTCTCCTTCATGCTGGAGAACCTGAGCAAGCCGGTTATCGTCACCGGGTCGCAAATCCCGCTGGCGGAGCTGCGCTCGGACGGGCAGATCAACCTGCTGAACTCCCTGTACGTGGCGGCGAATTACCCGATCAACGAAGTGTCGCTGTTCTTTAACAACCGTCTGTATCGCGGCAACCGCACCACCAAAGCCCACGCAGACGGCTTTGACGCCTTTGCCTCCCCTAACCTGCAGCCGCTGCTGGAGGCCGGTATTCATATCCGTCGTCTGGGAACCCCTCCGGCGCCGAACACCGCCGGCGAGCTGATTGTGCATCCGATTACTCCGCAACCGATTGGCGTGGTCACCATCTATCCGGGTATCTCTGCGGACGTGGTGCGTAACTTCCTGCGCCAGCCGGTGAAAGCGCTGATCCTGCGCTCCTACGGCGTGGGCAATGCGCCGCAGAACGGTGAATTCCTGAAAGAGCTTCAGGAAGCCAGCGAGCGCGGAATTGTGGTGGTGAACCTGACCCAGTGCATGTCCGGTAAAGTGAATATGGGCGGCTATGCCACCGGCAACGCGCTGGCGCATGCGGGGGTCATCAGCGGCTTCGATATGACCGTTGAGGCAACGCTGACTAAACTTCACTATTTACTGAGTCAGGATCTGGACATTCAGTCCATTCGCAGCGCGATGATGCAAAACCTGCGCGGCGAGCTGACCCCGGACGAATAAGGAGTGCTCATGAAGCAACGCGCCCTGCTACTGGTCGATTTGCAAAATGATTTCTGCGCGGGCGGTGCGCTGGCCGTCGCTGAAGGTGACAGCACCGTTGACGTGGCCAACACGCTGATAGACTGGTGCAAAGCCCGCGGCGAAGCGGTTGTCGCAAGCCAGGACTGGCACCCGGCGAACCACGGCAGCTTTGCCAGCCAGCATAACGTCGAGCCTTTCACTCAGGGAGAGCTCGACGGGCTGGCGCAAACCTTCTGGCCGGATCACTGCGTACAGCAGACGGAAGGCGCGGCGCTGCATCCGCTCCTGAATCAGAGAGCCATCGACGCGGTGTTCCATAAAGGTGAAAACCCGGCTATCGACAGCTATAGCGCGTTTTTTGATAACGGGCATCGCCAGAAAACGGCGCTGGACGCGTGGTTACGTCATCACGAAATCACGGAGCTGATTGTGCTGGGGCTGGCGACGGACTACTGCGTGAAGTTCACCGTGCTGGATGCGCTCCAGCTAGGTTATACCGTCAGCGTCATCACCGACGGCTGCCGCGGGGTGAACATTCACCCGCAGGACAGCGCTCAGGCGTTTATGGATATGGCTGCGGAAGGCGCGACGCTGTATACGCTCGAAGACTGGCTAGAGACGCAGGCGTAAGCCTTTTAAGCCGGGTGGCGCTGACGCTTACCCGGCCTACCTTTCCCCGTAGGCCGGGTAAGGCGCAGCCGCCACCCGGCAAAACTCCCCCTCCGATCCCCCATAAAGTGAACTCCCTCGCATCCTCAGCGAAGCGGCAATGCTATTCTCTGTAGGTTGTTTTTTCGCCACGCCTTTTCCGTGGCGTGGTTAATATTATTAAGTCAAAGAGGAACTTGTATGAAACGTTTGCCCTTGCTGGCAGCATTACCCTTGCTTTGCGCGTCAGTTGCCTCCGCCAGTTCCATGATGTCCGTGGGCTACTTTAACGGGGGTGGCGATGTCACCGCCGGACCGGGTGGCGATATCAATAAACTGGACGTTCGCCAGATCACCCATCTGAACTACTCGTTTGGTCTGGTTTATAACGACGAAAAAGACGAAACCAACGCCGCGCTGAAAGATCCGGCGAAGCTGCATCAGATCTGGCTATCGCCAAAAGTGGCGTCCGATCTGGCTTTAATCCCCACTCTGCGTAAGCAAAACCCAAATCTTAAGGTCCTGCTCTCCATCGGCGGCTGGGGCGCGCGTGGCTTCTCTGGCGCAGCGGCAACCAAAGAGACGCGCGCGGTGTTCATCCGCTCCGCGCAGGAGATTGTCGACAAATATGGTCTGGACGGGATCGACCTCGACTGGGAGTATCCGGTCAACGGCGCCTGGGGGCTGGTGGCAAGCCAGCCCGCCGACCGGGATAATTTTACCGCCCTGCTGAAGGAGATGCGCGACGCGTTCGGGCATAAAAAGCTGGTCACCATTGCGGTAGGCGCGAATGCGGAAAGTCCGAAAAGCTGGGTGGATGTCAAAGCTATCGCCCCCCTGCTCGACTACATCAACCTGATGACCTACGACATGGCGTACGGTACGCAGTATTTTAACGCCAACCTGTATGACTCCAGCGCCTGGCCGACGGTGGCCGCCGCGGACAAATACAGCGTGGACTTTGTGGTGAACAACTATCTGGCCGACGGGCTGAAGCCGCAGCAGATGAATCTCGGGATTGGTTTCTATGGCCGCGTGCCGAAACGCGCCGTAGAGCCGGGGATCGACTGGACCAAACCGGATGCGCAAAAAAATCCGGTTACCCAGCCCTACTTCGGACCGCAGGAGATCGGGTTGTTCAAGTCACTCGGCTATGACCTGACCAAAGATACCTACGTGAAGTACAACGATATCGTGAAAAAGCTGTTGAACGATCCGCAGAAGCGCTTTACCGAGCACTGGGACGACCAGGCAAAAGTGCCATGGCTCTCGGTGAAGGGTGCCGATGGCAACGCGCTGTTTGCGATTTCCTATGAGAACCCACGTTCCGTTGCGATCAAAGCGGACTACATCAAAGAGAAAGGTCTCGCCGGGGCGATGTTCTGGGAGTACGGGGCTGATGACAACAATCAGTTAGCGAAACAGCTGGCGGAGTCGCTCGGGATCCCGCATAAGTAGTAAGACAATCAAGCCCTCTCCCCGTGGGAGAGGATTGGGTGAGGGCATCAACCCGCACCGTTATTGCATTTTCATCGTCGCAATCGGCTTCGGCGTGATACCGAAGTCCTCTTTCAGCTCACGCTTGCTCTTCATCACCATCTGACCACGGGTGTCGATCGTCATGTGCTGCGCGTCGGTGTTGTTGCGCGCCTGCCACAGCATCACCAGCTGCAGGCTGTTCTCTTTCTGCTCAGGGGTCAGCGCGACGCCATCGGGCCATTTTCCCAGCTCTACGGCGGTCACCAGACGCTGATAAATCTCCGGCGTCATACCGCTAATCATGTCATCAATATTCACAATCCCGCCCTTTCAAAGGAATAATTTGCTGAATCGTTTTTTCAACCCTTCACCTGGTCGCCGTTTTCGTCGTCAGTGAAGCTCATTGAGGCTGAATTCACGCAGAAACGCTCGCCCGTGGGCTGAGGGCCATCCGGGAAGACGTGCCCAAGGTGCGCATCGCAGTTGCCGCAGCGAATTTCCGTGCGCACCATGCCGTGTGACGAGTCGGTCAGGTAGCGTATGGCCTCATCGCTCACCGGCTCGTAAAAGCTCGGCCAGCCGCAGCCAGAATCAAATTTCGTTTGGGAATTAAACAGCGGTGCATCACAGACCAGGCAGTGGTAGACGCCGTCCCGCTTGTTGTGCAGTAAACGCCCGGTGAACGGCGGTTCCGTCCCGTGGTTCTGCGTCACGTAAAACTGCATTTCTGTGAGGTTTTTTTTCAAATCTTCAGGGTTACGTTGGTTCGACATATGCTTACATCTCGCTGTAGAAACAGACATCTTTTAACCCGGATTCTAACAAAACATTAACACCCTTGCGTGCACTTTTGATCTAAACTTATGTGTCGCGAAAAGGCGGTCAGGCAATTGTGATCATGCTCACATTTTTATCCTGCGAGGCCTTTAAAATCCCGGCGCAGCCCCCATATGGGTGCAAGCTCAAAGGGAAAGTGAGGCGAGTCAGTCGCACAAACGTTAGTCACAGGATTGATTTGTCGCAATGATTGACACGATTCCGCTTGACGCTGCGTAAGGTTTTTGTAATTTTACAGGCAACCTTTTATTCACTAACAAATAGCTGGTGGAATATATGACTATCAAAGTAGGTATCAACGGTTTTGGCCGTATCGGCCGTATTGTTTTCCGTGCTGCTCAGAAACGTTCTGACATCGAAATCGTTGGTATCAACGATCTCCTGGACGCTGAATACATGGCGTACATGCTGAAGTACGACTCAACTCACGGTCGTTTCGACGGCACCGTTGAAGTGAAAGACGGCCACCTGGTTGTTAATGGCAAAACCATCCGCGTTACTGCTGAAAAAGACCCAGCTAACCTGAAATGGAACGAAATCGGTGTTGACGTTGTTGCTGAAGCAACCGGTATCTTCCTGACCGACGAAACTGCACGTAAACACATCACTGCGGGTGCGAAGAAAGTTGTTCTGACTGGTCCTTCCAAAGACAACACCCCAATGTTCGTTCGTGGTGCAAACTTCGAAACTTACGCTGGCCAGGATATCGTGTCTAACGCATCCTGCACCACCAACTGCCTGGCACCGCTGGCTAAAGTTATCAACGACAACTTCGGCATCATCGAAGGTCTGATGACTACCGTTCACGCAACCACCGCTACTCAGAAAACCGTTGATGGCCCGTCTCACAAAGACTGGCGCGGCGGTCGTGGCGCGGCTCAGAACATCATCCCATCCTCTACCGGTGCTGCTAAAGCTGTAGGTAAAGTACTGCCAGAACTGAATGGCAAACTGACTGGTATGGCGTTCCGCGTTCCAACTCCTAACGTATCCGTTGTTGACCTGACCGTTCGTCTGGAAAAAGCTGCTTCTTATGAAGAAATTAAGAAAGCAATCAAAGCTGCTTCCGAAGGCGCAATGAAAGGCGTTCTGGGCTACACCGAAGACGACGTTGTATCTACCGATTTCAACGGCGAAGTGTGCACTTCCGTGTTCGATGCTAAAGCGGGTATCGCACTGAACGACAACTTCGTTAAACTGGTATCCTGGTACGACAACGAAACTGGCTACTCTAACAAAGTACTGGACCTGATCGCTCACATCTCCAAATAAGTTGAGATGAGTGCTTGATCCAAAAAGGCGACTTCGGTCGCCTTTTTTTATTTATAAGACAGAGGATTGCTTAATGATTAATAAAATTTTTGCACTTCCGGTAGTCGAACAGCTTACCCCTGTGCTCTCCCGCCGTCAGATTGACGGTGCCGACGTTATCGTCGTTGACCATCCGCGCGTTAAAGCCTCCGTGGCGCTGAACGGCGCCCACCTGCTCTCCTGGAAACCGGAAGGTGAAGCCGAAGGTTTGTGGCTGAGCGATGCGACCTCCTTCAAAAAAGGGGCAGCGATCCGGGGTGGCGTGCCGATCTGCTGGCCATGGTTCGGCCCGTCCGCACAGCCGGGTTTACCGTCTCACGGTTTTGCCCGTAACCAGCAGTGGACCCTGAAAGCGCACAACGAAGATGACAACGGCGCCGTGCTGACCTTTGAGCTGAAGGCTAATGATGAAACCCGCGCCCTGTGGCCGCACGATTTCACCCTGTATGCCCGCTTTAAGCTGGGTAAAACCTGTGAAATCGAACTGGAAGCCCACGGTGAGTTTGAAACCACCGCAGCCCTGCACACCTACTTCAACGTAGGTGATATCGGCGCAGTGAAGGTGAGCGGTCTTGGCGATACCTTTATCGACAAAGTGGATAACGCCAAAGAAGGTAAACTGAGCGACGGTATACAGACATTCCCTGACCGTACCGACCGCGTCTACCTGCACCCGGAAGCGTGCAGCGTGATCCACGACGGCGCGCTGAACCGCGGAATTGAAGTGGTCCATCATCATCACAGCGACGTGGTGGGCTGGAACCCGGGCCCGGCGCTGTCCGTCAGCATGGCCGACATGACGGATGAAGGGTATAAAACGTTTGTCTGCGTGGAAACCGCCTGCGTGAGCACCCCGCAAAAAGCGAGCGACGAAAAACCGTCTCGTTTAGGGCAGACGATTCGCATTGTTAAGCGATAATCTTACTGCACCACATCAAAGCAAACGGGGCGCGCGCGCCCCGTTTTAATGCATCACTTGCACGATATTAGTGCGCAATCAGAACTTGTAGCTCACGCCGACAGAGAAAATACCTGCCCAGGACTTGTCGACCATCGGGCTATCCTTCACTTCGTCGCTCAGACGCTCATAGCGGCCGGTACCGTACACGCTCCAGTCGCCGAGGAAGTTATAGCTCGCGGTCAGCTCCAGGTACGGATCCCAGCCGTCATCCGCGCTGTAGCTCTTCAGACCACTGCGGCGGGACTCGTTTTTAGACACGCCATAGTAGTAGTCGTTGTAGTTCTCGCTGTTGTACTGCACACCAATACCCGGCGTCAGGGTCAGCCCACCGTTGGTATAGCGGTACAGCCACGCCAGGTCCCAGATAAAGCCGTTGCTGTTATCGAGCGTATCGCCTGCCAGGGCCGTACGCAGGAAGCCATACTGGGTGTTATGCACGTATGAGAGGCCGGCCATCATCGAGCTTTTGCGCTTGTCGAGCTGGCGAAGCGCGTGGCTGTCGCTGTCACCCGGCTTGAAGTGCGTCGGATCATAGTAGGCCATGATGGAGAGCTTATCGGCCGTATCGTTCCAGAGATAGTAGCCGCCGCCGAGCCCGCGGAACCAGACGTTATCGCCTTCATAGGTGATAACGGGAACAGGATAAACGTCACGGTCATACTGTTTGTACGGGCTGTTAATGACGCCAACACCCGCGCCAACCGTCCACTGACTTTCCGCCTGTGCGGTGTTCACAGTGGTCGCGGCAAGGATGCCTAATGCCAGAAGTTTGAGTTTGGTCACAATCCATTCTTTCCTGTAGTCAAATAATCAGCGGATGAAGTGTAACCGCCATTCCCGTACATCCCAAAATTTTTTGCCTGCTAATCAGCCTGATTAACCCATTATTTTTAACTTATCAGATGACAGCCTGCTTTCATTTATATGACCGCTGAATGAAAAACGTGCATTTGTCTTATAACGACAGTGGAAATTTTTGGATGAGTTATTGATATGTCATTGAAAGTAGATTTTCTGGGCATGCAAGTTTTGCAAATGCCATCTACGCTTTAATTTAAGAAGAGTTTTCCTGAACACCTGCGGTTCTTAGCGTCTGACCTGGCACACAGGTTGCTGCTCTGGCAGTGAGGTGCGAGAGATTCTCTTCCGGGAGCCTCCACTACTCATACGAACGGCTCTTATCCTGTGCTAAAAAACGAAAGGACGGCATGCCATGAATATATTCGATCACTATCGCCAGCGCTATGAAGCTGCCAAGGACGAAGAGTTCACACTGCAGGAGTTTCTTACCATCTGTCGGCAAGATCGCAGTGCCTATGCCAATGCGGCAGAACGGCTATTGATGGCTATTGGTGAGCCAAACATGGTTGACACTGCCCTGGAGCCTCGGCTTTCCCGTCTCTTTTCGAATCGGGTGGTCGCCCGATATCCGGCGTTTGAAGAGTTCTATGGTATGGAAGATGCCATCGAACAGATTGTCTCCTATCTGAAGCATGCCGCTCAGGGTCTGGAAGAGAAGAAACAGATCCTCTATTTACTCGGCCCCGTGGGCGGCGGTAAATCCTCGCTGGCGGAACGCCTGAAGTCGCTGATGCAGCGCGTGCCTATCTATGTGCTGAGCGCCAACGGTGAACGCAGCCCGGTGAACGACCATCCGCTGTGCCTGTTCAATCCGCAGGAAGATGCGCAGATTCTGGACAAAGAGTATGGCATCCCGCGTCGCTATCTCGGCACCATCATGTCGCCGTGGGCGGCAAAACGCCTGCACGAGTTTGGTGGCGATATCACCAAATTCCGCGTGGTGAAAGTCTGGCCGTCTATCCTTGAACAGATCGCCATCGCCAAAACGGAACCTGGCGATGAGAACAACCAGGACATCTCGGCGCTGGTGGGTAAAGTCGACATCCGCAAGCTGGAAAACTTCGCGCAAAACGATCCGGATGCCTACGGTTACTCGGGCGCGCTGTGCCGCGCGAACCAGGGGATTATGGAGTTCGTCGAGATGTTTAAAGCACCAATCAAGGTGCTGCATCCGCTGCTGACGGCGACTCAGGAAGGCAACTACAACGGGACGGAAGGTATCTCCGCCCTGCCGTTTAACGGGATTATTCTCGCCCACTCGAACGAATCTGAATGGGTGACCTTCCGTAATAACAAAAACAATGAGGCCTTCCTTGACCGCGTGTACATCGTCAAGGTGCCTTATTGCCTGCGGATCTCCGAAGAGATCAAAATTTACGAGAAACTGCTTAACCACAGTGAGCTGGTGCATGCCCCCTGCGCGCCCGGCACGCTGGAAACGCTGTCACGCTTCTCCATCCTTTCGCGTCTGAAAGAGCCGGAAAACTCCAGCATCTATTCGAAAATGCGCGTCTATGACGGTGAGAGCCTGAAAGATACCGACCCGAAAGCGAAGTCGTATCAGGAATACCGCGACTATGCCGGGGTTGATGAGGGGATGAACGGTCTGTCCACGCGCTTCGCGTTTAAGATCCTCTCCCGCGTCTTTAACTTCGACCATGCGGAAGTGGCGGCCAACCCGGTTCATCTGTTCTACGTGCTGGAACAGCAAATCGAGCGCGAGCAGTTCCCGCAGGAGCAGGCTGAACGCTACCTTGAGTTCCTCAAAGGTTACCTGATCCCGAAATACGCCGAGTTCATTGGCAAAGAAATCCAGACGGCCTACCTGGAATCCTATTCAGAGTACGGGCAGAACATTTTCGACCGTTATGTCACCTACGCTGACTTCTGGATCCAGGATCAGGAGTACCGCGACCCGGATACCGGCCAGCTGTTTGACCGTGAATCCCTGAACGCGGAGCTGGAAAAAATCGAGAAGCCTGCCGGGATCAGCAACCCGAAAGACTTCCGTAACGAGATTGTGAACTTCGTCCTGCGCGCCAGAGCGCATAACAACGGGCGCAATCCGAACTGGACCAGCTACGAGAAACTGCGCACGGTCATTGAGAAGAAAATGTTCTCCAATACCGAAGAGCTGCTGCCGGTGATCTCGTTTAACGCCAAAACCTCAACCGATGAACAGAAAAAACACGACGATTTTGTCGACCGTATGATGGAAAAAGGCTACACCCGCAAACAGGTCCGCCTGCTCTGCGAATGGTACCTGCGCGTGCGTAAATCGTCTTAAAACAAGTGCCCGGCGGCGTTTAGCGCCTGCCGGGCCTACAAAATGCAAGTTGGCAAATGCAGTACGGGGGGTATATGACCTGGTTTATTGACCGGCGTCTTAACGGCAAAAACAAGAGCACGGTGAACCGCCAGCGCTTCTTGCGTCGTTATAAAGCGCAAATTAAACAGTCTATCTCCGAGGCCATCAACAAACGCTCGGTGACCGACGTCGACAGCGGCGAGTCTGTCTCCATCCCCACCGATGACATCAGCGAACCGATGTTTCATCAGGGGCGAGGTGGCCTGCGCCATCGCGTACACCCAGGTAATGACCACTTCGTTCAGAACGACAGAATTGAGCGCCCTCAGGGCGGCGGAGGTGGTTCAGGAAGCGGTCAGGGACAGGCCAGCCAGGACGGTGAAGGCCAGGACGAATTTGTCTTCCAGATTTCGAAAGATGAATATCTCGACCTGCTGTTTGAAGACCTGGCGCTGCCGAATCTGAAAAAGAATCAGCATCGTCAGCTTAATGAATATAAAACCCACCGCGCGGGCTATACCGCCAACGGCGTACCCGCCAACATCAGCGTTGTGCGTTCGTTGCAGAATTCGCTGGCGCGACGCACGGCCATGACGGCAGGCAAACGTCGCGAACTGCGCGAGCTCGAGAGCAACCTGAAGGTCGTGGAAAACACGGAACCGGCGCAACTGCTGGAAGAGGAGCGCCTGCGTAAAGAGATTGCAGAACTGAGGGCGAAGATAGAACGGGTACCGTTTATCGACACCTTTGACCTGCGCTACAAGAACTACGAAAAACGCCCTGAGCCCTCCAGCCAGGCGGTGATGTTCTGTCTGATGGACGTGTCCGGCTCGATGGATCAGGCAACCAAGGATATGGCGAAGCGTTTTTATATTCTGCTCTATCTGTTCCTGAGCAGAACCTATAAGAACGTGGAGGTGGTCTATATCCGCCACCACACTCAGGCGAAAGAGGTGGATGAGCATGAGTTCTTCTACTCGCAGGAGACCGGCGGGACCATCGTCTCAAGCGCCCTGAAGCTGATGGATGAAGTGGTGAAAGAGCGTTACGACCCGTCGCAGTGGAATATTTATGCCGCGCAGGCGTCGGACGGCGATAACTGGGCCGACGACTCACCGCTGTGTCACGAGATCCTGGCGAAGAAAATTCTGCCGGTGGTGCGTTACTACAGCTATATCGAAATCACCCGCCGTGCACACCAGACCCTGTGGCGGGAGTATGAACATCTGCAATCGATGTTTGATAATTTTGCCATGCAGCATATCCGTGACCAGGATGATATTTATCCGGTGTTCAGGGAGCTGTTCCACAAGCAATCTTCTACCAGCAACGCATAATCAAACAGCCAGCGAAAGCGCTGGCTGTTTTCTTTCGACCCCGTTCATCCCGTGCTAATGTAGAACGCTGCATACTGGATTATCACCGGGAAATCGTTATGACTGACGACGTTATTGGGGCAGGAACCCACCAGCAACTGATTACCTTACTCACCGAGCAGGGCGCGCGGTTTCGCGTCATGGAGCACGAGGCGGTCGGGAAATGTGAAGCGGTAAGTGAAATTCGCGGAACCGATCTGCGGCAAGGCGCCAAAGCCCTGGTCTGCAAGGTGAAGGGAAACGGCGTAAAAAAACACGTTCTGGCGATCCTCGCCGCCGATCTGCAGGCTGACCTGAGCCAGCTTGCCAGTCATTTTGGCGGGCTAAAGGCCTCCCTCGCCAGCCCGGCCGAGGTCGATACCCTGACCGCCTGCGTTTTCGGCGCTATCCCGCCCTTTAGCTTCCATCCTGATTTGGCGCTGGTTGCCGACCCGCTGCTGTTCGAGCGTTTTGACGAAATCGCGTTTAACGCTGGCCTGCTGGAGAAATCCGTGATTATGGATACCCAGGATTACCTGCGCATCGCCCGTCCTGAGCTGGTAACTTTCCATAAAGCGTAACTACAATGGCTGACGCCCTGTCAGCCTTTTCGTTCCAGAAACAGCACGGAGGCAACGAGAATAACGGCAATAGCGAAAAACGATGAGGAGATAATCAGCGTTTCCACAAACATGTGATCGTTCATGATGGCGACCCCTTTTGCGATATCTGCCTCCGTTTTAATCCGCGTAAATGACAAGGTTATGACAACAATAAAATCTTTTTAAAACTGTCCTGCGTCGCGTTTGCGCGTACAGTAAGCAGGTTAATTATTCTGGCAAGGATTCCCTATGTTTGACCCTACTCTGCTCATTCTTCTGGCACTCGCCGCGCTCGGCTTTGTCAGCCATAACACCACGGTCGCCATCTCGATTCTGGTGCTTATTATTGTTCGCGTGACCCCGCTAAATACCTTTTTCCCGTGGATAGAAAAACAAGGCCTCACCATCGGGATAATCATTTTAACCATCGGGGTAATGGCGCCCATCGCCAGCGGTACGCTTCCTGCATCAACCCTGCTGCACTCGTTCGTAAACTGGAAATCGCTGGTGGCGATCGCGGTGGGGATTTTTGTGTCGTGGCTGGGCGGACGCGGCGTCACGCTAATGAGCAGCCAGCCCTCGCTGGTGGCAGGTCTGCTGGTGGGCACCGTGCTGGGCGTGGCGCTCTTCCGCGGCGTGCCGGTCGGCCCGCTGATTGCGGCAGGCCTTGTCTCGCTGTTTATCGGGAAGTCGTAGTCAGGCTGGCCATATAACGCGCCGGCGTCTGGCCCAGTCCCTTTCTGAACATGGTGATAAACGCGGTGGTCGAGTCATAGCCCAGTGACTGGGCCACCTGCTGTACCGATTTCCCACTAATCAAATGCTGTAACGCCACGATCAGCTGCAGCTGGTGACGCCAGCGGCGAAAGCTTAAACCGGTCTCTTTCACCACCAGCCGCGCCAGGCTGCGTTCGCTCATGGCAAAATGGCTCGCCCACTGCGCCAGCGTCTGCCAGGCGGCGGGCTCTTCCGCCATCTTCTCGCTCATCAGTCGAATTTTAGGATGGGGCGAGACGGGCAGCTGCAGGTGCTCCTGTCGCTGGAGCGGCAGCTCGTCAAACAGGACGTCCACCAGGCGCGACGTGGTCGCAAGAGGAAGCTGCTCACGCGATTTTTCCGCCAGGGATAAAATCAGCTCCCGCACCAGAGGAGAGATTTTCAGGGTACAGCAGCGCTCGGGCAAGCTTGCCGCCCCCGGCTCAATAAACAAAAAGCAGAGCTGCGCGCCCGGCGTGGCCCTGTTGCTGTGCGGCATCTGGCCGGGGATCCAGACGGCATACTGAGGCGGAACCATCAGCATCGCATTTTCCACTTCGCAGGTGATTGCGCCGCCAAGGGCCAGAATCAGCTGCCCCTTACGGTGATGATGCCGGGGAATATATTGTTCCTCCGCCACCACCTGAATGCGAAATGCGACGGCCGCATCGTACTGGCTATCAGGATCATAGCCCTCCAGTCCCAGACCAATCATCAGTTTGTCCGATATTAGCGATAAACTGTCATTTTAGCCTGATTTCAACCGCTGAGAAAATCGGTATTGTGTGCCCTCGCTTGAACGTATGAGAACATAATGACTACTGCTATTCGCACCTCAGGAAAACACGGCGCGCTGTTAATTGCAGGCATCCTGATGATTGCCACTACGCTTCGCGTCACCTTTACCGGCGCAGCGCCGCTGCTCGACACTATTCGTCTTGATTATGGCTTAAGCACGGCGCAAACCGGTCTGCTGACCACCCTGCCCCTGCTGGCTTTCGCCCTCGTCTCGCCGCTCGCCGCAGGCATTGCCCGACGTATCGGCATGGAGCGCAGCCTGTTTATCGCCCTGCTGCTGATTTGCGCCGGGATTGCGGTTCGCTCTCTGCCTTCCGCCGCGCTGCTGTTTATCGGTACGGCGGTCATTGGCTGCGGTATTGCGCTCGGAAATGTGCTGTTACCCGGATTAATTAAGCGTGACTTTCCGGGCCAGGTGGCGAAGCTCACCGGTGCTTATTCCCTGACGATGGGCGTCTCGGCGGCGTTTGGATCAGCGATGATTGTTCCCCTGGCGCAGGGGAACGCGGGCTGGCATGGTGCACTGCTGATGCTGATGGCGTTTCCGCTGGTCGCGCTGCTGCTCTGGTTACCCCAGTGGCGTCAGAAACACGTTGCAGCGGTAACGGGCGCTGGCGCGCTGCATAATCGCGCCATCTGGCGCTCGGCGCTCGCCTGGCAGGTGACGCTCTTTTTAGGGATTAACTCGCTGATTTACTACGTCATCATCGGCTGGCTGCCGGCGATACTGCTGAGCCACGGCTACAGCGAAGCGCAGGCCGGCTCGGTGCACGGTCTGCTGCAGCTGGCCACGGCCGTGCCGGGGCTTGCCGTTCCGCTGATCCTCCACCGTCTGAAAGATCAGCGGGCCATTGCAGGCGCAGTGGCGCTGCTGTGCGCGATAAGCGCGGCGGGATTATGGTTTATGCCAGGCATGGCGGTGATGTGGACGCTGGTGTTTGGCTTTGGCACAGGAGCAACGATGATCCTCGGCCTGACGTTCATCGGTCTGCGCGCCAGCTCCGCGCACCAGGCTGCGGCGCTGTCCGGCATGGCGCAGTCGATTGGCTATCTGCTCGCCGCCTGCGGCCCTCCGCTGATGGGGAAAATTCACGATAGCGCAGGAGACTGGCGGATCCCGCTTCTGGGCTGCGCCCTGGCCGCGGTGATAATGGCCCTCTGCGGCATCTTAGCCGGGCGAGACCGGGAGATCGCGCCCCGTTAAACAGTGTGGCAGACCCTCGGGTCTGCCTTTTTTAACCGCGGGCCGCGCGCAGCATCGCCTGCACCAGCACGACCGGACGTCCTTCCAGCGCACCACGCTCATGCTGGAATAAGGTGATCACGAAGAACGGGTGCGTGACCAGCTCCGCGGCGCGAATTTCTCCCTGGTCGTCCCAGCCCGTAACATGCATATCACCGCTTTCCAGCGCCTGTGCAAACGCCGGCGACACGCCATAGTTACAGTGATACCCCTCTTCAATTTCCGGCTTGCCGTACGCTTTGGCGATCAGCGTATTTTTGCGCAGTTCAATCGCATCGGTTTTTTCCACCAGCGAGCAGGTCAGCGGCGCAATCACCATGGTGCCTTCGGTATCCGTCTCAGCGTGTGCCGCATCAGCCCAGCCCAGCACGTTTCGGGCATACTCAATCAGCGCATGCTGGAACCCGCCGCAGGTGCCCAGGAACGGGATGCTGTTTTCACGGGCATAGCGCGCGGCGATAAAAGCGGCCTCGGTGTTTTTATAGGGGCTGGCGGGTACCAGCCAGATGGCATCGTAGCCCACCAGATCTTCAGGGCTTGTCAGCTCCGTGGTGGCAAGCCAGTCGTAATCGGCGGTGAGGTCAAGCACTGCGGCGGCGTCGTCAATGGCCAGCGGGATCGCCTGATGCGCAATTACACTGGGATTGTAATCGCCAACCAGCGCAATGCGCAGCGTCGTTTTAACCGGGAAGTGTTCCATGAAAGGTTCCTTATGCCAGAGTATTATCAGATAACATAAGGAACCTCAGACTACCGATCTTTTGCAATTATCACAATACCTTAAATTGGGAGGGTGGAATCATGATTCAATGCAAACGCGTGTACGAACAGGCAGGCCCTGACGATGGCTATCGGGTACTGGTGGACAGGCTGTGGCCGCGCGGTGTTAAGAAAACGGACCTCGCGTATGACGAATGGTGTAAAGCGCTCACGCCCTCAACTGAACTACGCAAGGCCTTTCATAGCGAAACCATTGATTTCGCCGCCTTCAGTCAGGCCTATCGGGAAGAGCTGGCGCAGCATGCTGACGAGGGCGTGCGTCTGGCAACGCTGGCGCACAGGCAGACCGTCACCCTGCTCTTTGCTGCCAAAAACACGGAGCAAAATCACGCCCTGGTCTTAGCCGACTGGCTACGCCACCTGTGATCAGCCGATCGCCAGCTCATCGAGGATTTGCGGCGCTTCATCGGGGGTGAGCGGCATCAGATGTTCGGCGCGGACAAACGCAAAGCCGTGCTGGTTATCGAAGGCGTAGACATCCCCCGTCACCAGCCAGAGCGCGCGATCGGCGGTGGTCGGTAATTGCGTCATCACGCCGTTGACCGGGTTAACGAAGCGCAGGCCAGGCTGGCACAGGCCAAACAGCTCAACAGATTTACCAATATTTCGACGGCCTGACGCCGTGCGGGCACCCACGATCATCGCCATGCTGCCCGGTTTTAGCTGAAACATACTTCTCTCGCGGAAACGAACGCCAGAAACTGGCTAAGATTAATCCTAAAGAGAAGTGTATCGCAGGCGGTATCCGTCTGTCACCTGGTGGGTTGCGGATGATCGCGGCGATAGAGCGTCCATTCATCGATCACTTCGCCGCCCGGTAATTTGCACTCGGTGCGAACGCCCTGCGGACTTTGAACCGGGATCTGTTCCCCGCCTTTCTCCAGGCAGTAGACGGAGGCCGGGTTCGCCATACCAATAACGTGCGGCGGTTTCGGTGCATCGGGTGGCGTGGTTTTTGCGGTGCAGGCGGCCAGGGGAAGCGCCAGCGCCAGAAGCAGAAATCTCATCTCATTGATCCTTGTGACATCATGACAGCCTAAGGGTAACGGGTCATCGCCGCGTTCTCCATGATTTCTCCATTTTAACTGCACTTTTCAGCACTATAGTGTGGCATGTTCTCGATATGACCAGAGAACATCATTCCGTAATCAAGATGTCTTTGCCCCGGTCTCAACAACGGGGCTTTTTTTCTATCCTGCTGTCCGCTCCCTGAATATATTAAATTTTCTGTATTCATGTTTTACTATGCCAGAAGCCTAAAAACTCAGCATAACATGCAGATGCAGACGTCTTCTGCCTGGGAGTCATTCTACGTCATGTCGGATCTTATCCTCGCTCGCGTTTCAGAAACCCTTGCCACCGAGCAATCCCTTGAAAGCCTCGTTCGCCAGCTGCTGGAGATGCTGGAGATTGTCACCGACATGGAGTCGACCTACCTGACGAAGGTGGATATCGAGGCGCGGCTGCAGCACATCCTCTATGCCCGCAACAGCAAACAGATGACGATCCCGGAGGGGCTGAGCGTCCCATGGGATGAGACGCTGTGCAAACGCGCGCTGGACAGTGACACGATGTTCAGCAATGACGTGCCCGAACGCTGGCCCGAGTGTGAAGCTGCAAAAGCGCTTGGCATTACCACCTACATGAGTATTCCAGTCCATCTTGCGGATGGTTCACTTTACGGAACGCTCTGTGCCACCAGCACGGCCAGAAAGCCGCTGAGCGAGCGCGGTGAACAGGTTCTGAAGCTCTTCGCCGGGCTGATTGCCCAGTCCATTCAGAAAGAGTCGCTGGTGACCCAGCTTCGCGAAGCCAATGCGGCCCTCATCGCGCACTCCTATACGGATGCCCTTACCGGTTTACCCAACCGTCGCGCCATTTTTGAAGATCTGACCACCCTCTTTTCTCTGGCCCGGCACCTGAAGCGTAACGCCATCATCGCATTTATCGATCTGGATGATTTCAAGCTGATTAACGATCGTTACGGCCACGAGGCTGGCGACCAGTTCCTGATAGAAGTGGGCAAGCGTTTGACCGAAGAGAAACAGCAGGACGATATTATCGGTCGTCTGGGGGGGGATGAATTTCTGGTCGCGTCGCTGAGTCAGCCCCACCAGGACGGGGATAACGCGCAGCTTACGTTGCTCAAAACGCGCCTCAGCGCCTGCATCGCCGGCGAATACTGGCTGGGCAGCGTTCATATTATTTATCCGGGCGCCAGCTTCGGCGTTATCGAAGTGGACCCTGCCGCAACCGATCCTGACAGCGCGTTACGCGCCGCGGATGTGGCGATGTATCAGGATAAGAAAGGAAAAAGCAAAACACGCTTTCTCACTATGGATTAACCCCGTACACTCTACGGCGTTATTGAAACCGAAACAGGTGATGGTATGAGAATAGGGATCCTTTTCCCGGTCGTTATATTTATAACGGCGGTGGTTTTTTTAGCGTGGTTTTTTGTCGGCGGCTACGCGGCTCCGGGGGCATAAATGCGGAAGACAACCGTCATTATGCTGATCGTTGCCATTGCGGCGTTTGCCGGCACGCAGCTTGGCTGGTGGTAAACCCGATACGTAAAAAGGCCGCCATCCGGCAGCCTTTTTCATCGCTTTCAGAACTTAGCTTTTGATCTTTCTGTAGATAAACAGAACAACCAGCGCACCGATCACCGCGACGGCGAAACTGCCGAAGTTAAAGCCATCGACCTTGCCAAAACCGAACAGCGTACTGATCCAGCCGCCGACTACCGCACCGACAATACCCAGTATTACGGTGACGATAAACCCACCGCCATCTTTGCCCGGCATGATCCACTTCGCCAGAATACCCGCAATAAGCCCAAAGATAATCCAGGATAAAATTCCCATAACTTTCCTCTCTGTATGGTTTTTGTCATTAAATCAACGACACAAAAAAGAATAGCACAGGATCTGAGAAAGGAAATTTGTGATAAGCATCACTCTATGTGGTTTTTCTCCTGTCATACCCCAACAAACGCGTATCGGTTACGTCCCGCGCGTTTTGCCTGATAGAGCGCCTGGTCAGCGGCGATAATGATATTCTGCTGGCTGCCCGCGATGTCGACGGCACGTGCGGTAGAAATTCCGACGCTGACCGTTACCCGCCCGAAGGGGCTAAAGGCATGGGCGATTTGCAGCGAGAACACGTTGCGAATAATCGTCTGGGCCAGACGAAGCGCTTCCTGGATGTCCGTATCAGGTAATATCAGCGCAAACTCCTCTCCGCCGTAGCGCGCCACGATCTGATTACCACGAGTAAGACTCTCCCTGAGACTGTTTCCCAGCAGCGCAAGACAGCGGTCCCCTTCCGGATGGCCGTAGTTATCGTTGTATTTTTTGAAGAAGTCCACGTCCACAATCAGTATCGAAATCGGTGCATCATGCGCGGCACAAAGCGCGATTTCCGAGAGGATTTTTTCATCAAAAATGCGACGGTTGTAAAGCCCGGTCAGCGCATCCTCAGAGGCGATAATCTTCAGCGCCTTGTTATCTCTGGTTTTTCTGGATAAGTCGGAATACAGGAAGTATGACGCGACGATGAGTATCGCCGTGAACACGAAAATGAGTACCGCCAGCTGAATCGCCTGCTTGCGCCAGGGCGCAAGGGCCTCATCAATGCTGACGGCCACGGTGGTGACCAGCCCGTAGCGTCTGTTTTTCTCATAGGCATAAATGCGTTCGATTTTATCAAACCGCGAAATGGAACTGGCTATCCCGGTATTTTGTACCTTGAGGTATTTCCTGAAGAGCGGTGAATCGGAAACAATCGTGCCAATATAGGTATTTTTAAAAGGATAACGGACCAGCAGCACGCCTGACTCTGTTGTCAGGCCAATGACGCCCGCGTGACCAATATTAATCTGCCCGTAGAGCGCGAGAAAATTTTCGATACCCAGGGTCACCACCACGACACCGTTAAATGCCCCGGTGTGGGTTTCAAGGCGCCGACTAATGGTGATAACCCATTTACCATTGGTTCTGCTGACTACGGGCTCGCCAATAAAAATCTGCTGATTTTTATTTTCCTTGTGATAGATAAAAAATGACCTGTCCGATCCTTTGCGTGGGCCCGTAAAAGTTTCGTGCAACGCGGTAAAGATATCGCCCTGAGCATCGTAAACAACCACATTATTAATCTGGGTAAGGAGATTATCCTGATTATTTATCATCCGCTGAATATGGTTCGCCTGCTGCGGGGTCATACCATAAATTTCGATTATGTCGGAAACGGTAGTAATTAACATTTCACTCTGGCGCATGATCCCCTCGGTGTAGACATCAAGGGTATGGCTCAGGTTAGCGACGCTGGTATTAATTTGCTGGATTGACTGCTGTCTGGACGTGGCAATTTGGACGGCAAGCGACAGCGAGATGATCAATGAGACAATGATGACGGTAATGGTTGTTGTGTAAAAAGTATTTTTCACATGCACGAGCTTTTCCACCTTATCACGCCTGACATCCCTGGCTGACAACTCTTGTCACTGTAACAAAGCTCAGGATAAGAGGAAAATGAATTGCACTTAAGCATGCAACAGAAGCTCGTCTTAATTTCGTTTCACAAACTTACCGTCTCCCGGGGCTTAGATAAAATGACTTTAATAAAATCGATATAGGAGACGGGCTTACCAAAATAATAACCCTGCAACAGCGTAATCTCATTACGGTTGAGATACTCCAGCTGCGCTTTCGTTTCTACGCCTTCAGCCACAATGCGTAATGAGAGTTTTTTCGCCAGGTCAATGACGCAGTCCAGCAGGATCGTTGAGTCTTTTTCATCTGAAACCCGGTTCACAAAGCTTTTATCAATTTTAATATAATCAATGGCAAGCGCATTAAGGCATGAAAGACCTGAATAGCCGGTACCAAAATCATCCAGTGCAATGACAAAACCGGCGTTATGCAGCATGTTAAGGTTTTCCACCAGGTGAGGATTATCGATCAGCGGCTCACGCTCGGTCACCTCGAGAACCAGTTTGACTTCTTTACCCTGAAACCCCTTCCCGAAGACGCGACAATCACCGATGAAGGATGGCGCATTGATGTGTCTGGCGCTGATGTTCACCCCGATATGAAACCCGTCCGGGAGCTTAGGCAAAAGCGGCTTAAGCTGCATCACCACTTTCGCCATCAACCCTTTGGTTAGCGGAATAATCAAACCGCTACGTTCGGCAATCGGAATAAAGACATCCGGTGGAATAAAGCCTGACTTTGGATGCTTCCATCTTGCCAGGACTTCAACGCCATACAGCCCGCCGGTATCACCGTTCACGATCGGCTGGTAATACGGCACGATCTCCCCCTGCAAAATGGCCTTACGTAAGTCGTCTTCAAATGAGGTGCTTTTCCCCTTGTAACGGCGGATCAAAATGCCCACCGCCACCGATAGCACGAGAATCAGTAGTATCAGGCTCCATCCCTGTTGCAGCAGCCGCGTCAGGCTAAAAAAGGCAGGCGGTTGCCAGGCCAGACTAAAGGGGAATTGTGTAGATGCCGTAAGTGACCCCGTCCACGAGGCCGCTTTCCAGCCGGTCACATCACCGTTGCGCCCAAGCATGCTATTGCCGACAACCAACCCCAGGTCAACGCCGTTTGATGCGTTCGCGATGACGTCCTGCAAATGTGCATCACTGACGCTGACGATGACACGCCCTCCCGCGATGGGCATCTGGGAGACAAGCACCGGGACGCCGTTCACCAGTCGATTGCCGGGCAGCAGCATCAATTTATGTTCAGGTAACGTCTCCGGATGCACAATCAATACGCCATTCCCGGGAAGGGAAGTACAGATGATTTTACCCTGCTGCTGGATCATGATGGCGCGCAGATGTGGTTTTAGCGCGGCTTCTGTCCCCAGCGCCAGCTGTCCGCTGCTGGTACACCCCTGCTCCGCAACGCGCTTCGCCGTGCTGGCCGCACTGACGGCTTCCGCCAGGATATTTTCTATTTTCTGGGTGCTTGCCATGGCGGTATGACTATTATTAGCCTTCGCCATCTGCCATAGCTGCCAGTTAATAATCAGAATGCCGCTCAGAAAAAGAAACAAGGCACTCAGAATAGGGATCATCACGTTGCGCACGATGTTTTCCTTAATAGAAAAAACAAGCATCGATGTTCTGGAAGAAGAGCCTGTACTTACCCGGTATTGCTTATAACAATGAAAATAGCTTAGCTGAGAATTGTCTTAAAAAACTGATACTTTCGTATGAGTTCACCTGCCCGAATTTGATCACCTGACGTGATTATCAGGCTTGTGCCTTGCCCTGGCTGTGTTAAGATTTGTCAAATCAGGGAGCGGACAGGATAACTGGAAAATGAAAAAACTCGTTGCCGTTGCGATCGTTTCAACGCTCCTGGTCATCCTGTCTCTTTATGCGGTCAATGCTGTTATCGTGGGGCAGCAAAAGAGCAAACAGCGTGAGATATCCCTTACCCTATTACATTATTCGGAAGACCTGTCCCAAAGCATAGCGCTGGCCCTTAAAAGCATTACTACGCAGGGATGTGATAAAACCAGTCTTGATAGTTACAGACAAATAACGCTGAATAACTATTATTTCGACGATATTGGCTTTATCGAGAAGGGAAAAATAGTCTGTACTGCTTTTTGGGGTAAGCTTGCAACGCCCGTAGCGCTTCCTGCGGAACTGCATAAAACGCCGAGAGGCTTTCTTCTGGCGCAGTTTTCCAGAAAAGATTTTTTCACGGGCAATGCGGCAATTTATAATAATATTATTATCTTCACCACTCGCTATGCTTACGATAAATTCACCCCGGTTACGGCAAGCTATTCCCTGAGTACCACCACCAAAGACTTCGGCAGAACCTTTTTTACGACCTCCCCTGAGCTAACACAGCAGAGCTGGCTGCATTCGTCGTTGTTTACCCTGACCCTGACGCAGTGCAGCGCCTTCTGGGACCTGTGCGTCATCGTGAAGCATCACGATGCAGGGCTGGCCTCGTTACCCCTGTTTATCTTTTCGTTTCTCACGGTCATACTCTTTTTTATCTGGGTCGCGATAACGTTATTTATCTTCCGTATCTATGAAGACCGTTTTTCGCTGGAACGTACGCTGATCAAGACCGTCCTGACCAATACCATCAGCGTTAACTACCAACCTATTATCCGCATTCACGATCAAAAAATCGTGGGTGTAGAAGTTCTGTCGCGATGGCGCGACCAAAAGCATGGGGACGTCTCTCCGGAGCTGTTTATCCCATTAATAAAAAAAATCGGTCTGTATAAAAAATATTATAATAATATTATCGAAAAATCCCTCTCAGAAATTGCCCCGCTGGCGATTAAACATCAGCTGATCGTCTCCATTAACGTTGGGCGGAAGGAAATTGAAGATGGGCAATTCATTAACATTTTGCGTCGAGCGTGTTTAGCCAATCACTTTCCCCTTTCTCTGATGAAGGTCGAACTTTCTGAGAAAGCCGTTTCCACGGCAGATATCCTCGAGGGGTTCTGTCAGGAGCTCAAGTCGCTCGGCGTTAAAATATCAATAGATGATTTTGGTGTGCAAAATTCAAACCTCGCCCGCCTGTCGCTGCTTGAATATGATGAGATTAAAATCGATAAGTCACTGGTGGATGGCATCAGCGAACATTATAAGCAAAACATCTTTGCTATCTTCAGCGATGCCCTCGCGAAGTTGAATAAAACGCTTGTTTTCGAGGGCGTGGAAAATGAAGTTCAGTATCGCTTTATCGCGAGCCGATATCCCGATGCGCTGATTCAGGGATGGTATTTTTCAAAAGCACTCACCCGGAGCGAGCTGGCGAAACGACTCACCGGTGTTGCACCGTAACCAGAAGCCTGCCGTGACCTTTTTTAGATTTGGCGTTTCCATTTTTTACGCAAAAACATATAGTCGTCACAATCAGATGGTAGATTCCCCGGAAACACACTCTTATTTTGGTTAAAAACGTGAAATTATCCTTACTTTTTCCAGTGGTACTCTTTTTTCTGACCGTGATTTTCGTGCTGTTTATCGACAAACCTGCTTCGCATATTCTGCGGAAAAAATGCATGTGGTCCGATAGCGTGATGCTGAGCTGTATCGCAAAGCATCAGCATAACGGTTTTTAAAGCAGACTATTCATTTCCCCACTGATTGAGGAAATTTGCAATATCATCAATACGACCCGCACGGATCCCGGCCTCAGCGGCCATCTCCTGCTGAGCCTCCTCGCTGATCTCCTCATTATTCGATAAACGGGTGAGCAGCAGCTGGAAATAATGTGCCAGCACGTCGAGTTCTGACTCCGCAACTTTCTCTGCGGCTTCCGTCGCATACTCCTCAGCAATGTCATAATATTTCAGTGGGATATCGTTATTCATAACAGTCTCGTCTCTGGCCTTTAAGGGTAACGTCAAGATTATATCGGACGCATTATCTCAACCATAGCATTGCTTCAGATAAGTAACGCAAGCAGCGCAGCGAGTGCGGGCACGGCCTGTACATACAAAATTTTTCGGCTGGCGGTAGCCGCGCCAAAAAGTCCGGCAATCAACACGCAGGCCAGGAAGAAGATAGCCACCTGAATCCCCTTTTCGCCGAGCCAGAGGCTCCAGAGCAGGCCGGCCGCCAGAAAACCGTTATACAGCCCCTGATTTGCAGCCAGCACGCGGGTGTCGCGCGCAAAGTCGGGACGCAGATTAAAGGCCTTGTGCCCTGTTTTGGTATTCCACAGGAACATTTCCAGCACAAGAATGTAGAGATGGATGAGTGCAACGACAGCGATAAGGACGGTAGCTAGCATCGTGTTGTCTCCCGCAGGCAGAGGCAAAAAAAACGGGAACCCTCAGGCCCCCGCTCTTGTTTAACCCAGAATCTGGATTACATGTTCGCGATAATCGCGTCGCCAAACTCTGAACATTTCAGCAGCTTAGCGCCTTCCATCAGACGTTCGAAATCGTAAGTTACGGTTTTCGCGTTGATCGCGCCTTCCATACCTTTAACGATCAGGTCTGCGGCTTCGAACCATTCCATATGACGCAGCATCATCTCTGCGGACAGGATGATTGAGCCTGGGTTCACTTTGTCCTGACCTGCGTATTTTGGTGCAGTACCGTGGGTCGCTTCGAACAGGGCGCACTCGTCACCGATGTTCGCGCCTGGGGCGATACCGATACCGCCAACCTGTGCTGCCAGGGCGTCAGAGATGTAGTCACCGTTCAGGTTCATACAGGCAATCACGTCGTATTCTGCAGGACGCAGCAGGATCTGCTGCAGGAACGCATCGGCGATCACATCTTTAATGATGATCTCTTTGCCGGTGTTCGGGTTCTTGATCTTCTGCCATGGGCCGCCGTCGATCAGCTCACCGCCGAACTCTTCTTTCGCCAACTGGTAACCCCAGTCTTTGAACGCGCCTTCGGTGAACTTCATGATGTTGCCTTTGTGAACCAGGGTCACAGAGTCACGGTCGTTGGTGATTGCATATTCGATAGCTGCACGCACCAGACGCTTGGTCCCTTCTTCGGAGCACGGCTTAATGCCGATACCGCAATGCTCAGGGAAGCGAATTTTCTTCACGCCCATCTCTTCGCGCAGGAATTTAATCACTTTTTCTGCGTCAGCAGAGTCCGCTTTCCATTCGATACCCGCGTAGATGTCTTCTGAGTTTTCGCGGAAGATAACCATATCGGTCAGTTCAGGGTGCTTAACCGGGCTAGGGGTGCCCTGATAGTAACGAACCGGACGCAGACATACGTACAGGTCCAGCTCCTGACGCAGTGCCACGTTCAGGGAACGGATACCGCCGCCAACTGGCGTCGTCAGTGGGCCTTTAATAGCAACGCGGTAGTCGCGGATCAGGTCCAGCGTTTCTGCTGGCAGCCAGACGTCCTGGCCATAAACTTGAGTAGATTTCTCACCGGTGTAAATTTCCATCCAGGAAATTTTACGCTCGCCTTTGTAGGCTTTCTCAACAGCGGCATCAACCACTTTCAGCATTGCCGGGGTAACGTCTACACCGATACCGTCACCTTCGATGAACGGGATAATCGGATTGTGAGGAACGTTAATCTTGCCGTTTTGCAGGGTGATCTTTTTACCTTCCGCCGGAACAACTACTTTGCTTTCCATTAACCTCTCCTTCGAGCGCTTCTGGTTGTTACTGATCTTATGTTAATAAATTGTAATGAGCCCTTCGATAGTACCTGATTGTCCTGCGCCATGAAAGGTCTTCGTTATTAGGCTATAATGCGGCAATTGATAACGCCTGAAAATACCATGAAGAAAACTTCTTTTACAAAACACCGGGTTGAGCGATTCAGCTCGCGACAAGCCGCCAGAAGACCGCAGGAAACCCAGCCGAAGCGGGTTATTTTGTTCAATAAACCCTACGATGTTTTGCCGCAGTTTACCGATGAAGCCGGGCGCAGCACGCTGAAGGACTATATACCTGTTCAGGGCGTCTACGCCGCGGGCCGTCTGGACCGCGACAGCGAAGGCCTTCTGGTCTTAACCAACGACGGCGCCTTGCAGGCGAAGCTCACGCAGCCCGGGAAACGCACCGGTAAAATTTACTTCGTACAGGTCGAAGGCGAGCCGGACGAAGAAACGCTGGAAAAATTACGCAGCGGCGTGACGCTGAACGACGGCCCCACCCTGCCCGCAGGTATTGAACGCGTGAATGAACCGGAGTGGCTGTGGCCGCGCAACCCGCCGATTCGCGAACGCAAATCCATTCCGACAAGCTGGCTCAAAATTACCCTTTATGAAGGCCGCAACCGCCAGGTTCGCCGCATGACCGCGCACGTCGGCTTCCCTACCCTGCGTCTGATTCGCTACGCCATGGGCAGCTACACCCTGGAAACGCTGGCAAACGGCGAATGGCGCGACGTCACCCCTTAAGGAGTCACTATGTTTAAACCTCATGTCACGGTTGCCTGCGTGGTCCACGCTAAGGGTAAATTCCTTGTTGTCGAAGAGAGCATTAACGGCAAAGCGCTGTGGAACCAGCCTGCCGGGCATCTTGAAGCCAATGAAACCCTGCTGCAGGCCGCGAAACGCGAGCTGTGGGAAGAGACCGGCATTCACGCTGAACCCCAGCACTTCATCCGTATGCACCAGTGGATCGCGCCCGATCACACTCCGTTCCTGCGCTTTTTATTTGCCGTTGAGCTTAGCGAAACGTGCGCCACAGAGCCGCAGGATGACGATATCGACCGCTGTCTGTGGGTCACTGCCAACGAGATCCTGAACGCGCCAAACCTGCGCTCGCCGCTGGTTGCGGAAAGCATTCGCTGCTGGCAGTCTGCTGGCCGCTTACCGCTGGATGTCATCGGCGCATTTAACTGGCCGTTTACAGAGGGTGCCAATGGTGGGGGGGCGTGATAGAATACGCCGCCTTGAAGTTCAATGTCGTGAGTATTCCATGTCAGATAATAGCCAGAAAAAAGTGATCGTCGGCATGTCCGGCGGTGTCGATTCCTCCGTTTCCGCCTACCTGTTACAGCAACAGGGCTATAAGGTGGAGGGCCTGTTCATGAAGAACTGGGAGGAAGATGATGGCGAGGAATATTGCACTGCCGCTGCGGATCTCGCCGACGCGCAGGCCGTATGCGATAAGCTCGGGATTGAACTGCACACCGTTAACTTTGCCGCAGAATACTGGGACAACGTTTTTGAACTGTTCCTGGAAGAGTACAAAGCGGGCCGCACGCCGAACCCGGATATTCTGTGCAACAAAGAGATCAAATTTAAGGCCTTCCTGGAATTCGCCGCGGAAGATCTGGGCGCAGACTACATCGCGACCGGTCACTACGTGCGTCGTGCAGACGTGAATGGCAAAAGCCAGCTGCTGCGCGGTCTGGACGGCAATAAAGATCAAAGCTATTTCCTCTATACGCTGAGCCACGAGCAAATCGCCCAGAGCCTGTTCCCGGTCGGCGAGCTGGAAAAGCCGCAGGTGCGTAAAATCGCCGAAGAACTGGACCTCATCACCGCGAAGAAAAAAGACTCTACCGGCATCTGCTTCATTGGCGAGCGCAAATTCCGCGATTTCCTGGGACGTTACCTGCCCGCACAGCCGGGTAAAATTGTCACCGTCGACGGTGAAGAGATTGGCCAGCATCAGGGGCTGATGTACCACACGCTCGGCCAGCGTAAAGGCCTGGGTATCGGCGGAACCAAAGAAGGTAGCGAAGATCCGTGGTATGTTGTCGACAAAGACGTCGAAAACAATATTCTGGTTGTTGCCCAGGGTCACGATCATCCGCGTCTGATGTCCGTTGGCCTTATCGCCCAGCAGCTGCACTGGGTCGATCGTGAGCCGTTGAAAGGCACGCTGCGCTGCACGGTGAAAACCCGCTACCGTCAGACCGATATTCCTTGCACCATTACCGCGCTTAATGACGATCGCATTGACGTGCGCTTTGACGAGCCGGTCGCCGCCGTCACCCCGGGTCAGTCTGCTGTCTTCTACAGCGGTGAGATCTGCCTGGGCGGCGGGATCATTGAACAGCGCCTGCCGCTGCCTGCTGTTTAATACGATTGCACACATAAAGGAGACCGTGTGGCGAAGAACTACTATGACATCACCCTGGCACTGGCGGGAATTTGCCAGTCAGCCCGTCTGGTGCAACAGCTGGCGCATCAGGGTCATTGCGATGCTGACGCCCTGCACGTTTCACTCAACAGCGTTATCGATCTCAACCCCGGCTCGACCCTGGGTGTGTTCGGCGGCAGTGAAACCAATCTTCGTCTCGGTCTTGAAACCCTGCTTGGCGTGCTTAACGCCAGCAGCCGTCAGGGATTAAACGCGGAGCTGACCCGCTACACGTTGAGTCTGATGGTGCTGGAGCGTAAGCTGAGCGCAGCAAAAGGCGCGCTCAATACCCTGGGCGATCGTATTGCCGGGTTACAGCGTCAGCTCGACCATTTTGATCTGCAGTCCGACACGCTGCTCAGCGCCATGGCCGGCATTTATGTTGACGTCATCAGCCCGCTGGGCCCGCGTATTCAGGTCACCGGATCCCCTGCCGTGCTGCAAAGTCCGCAGGTACAGGCAAAAGTGCGTGCGTCCCTGCTGGCTGGGATCCGCGCCGCTGTGCTGTGGCACCAGGTTGGCGGTGGCCGCCTGCAGTTAATGTTTTCTCGTAATCGCCTGACCACTCAGGCAAAACAAATTCTTGCTCATTGTTAACCTCCCGGAGTTGCGAATTATGGAATTATCCTCACTGACCGCCGTATCCCCTGTCGATGGACGCTACGGCGATAAAGTCAGCGCGCTGCGCGGGATCTTCAGCGAATATGGTTTGCTGAAGTTCCGTGTTCAGGTTGAAGTACGCTGGCTGCAAAAGCTGGCCGCCCAGGCAGCAATCAAGGAAGTTCCTGCTTTTGACGAAAAGGCAAACGATTACCTTGATAAAATCGTTGCTGAGTTTAGCGAACAAGACGCCGCGCGCATTAAAACCATTGAACGCACCACCAACCACGACGTGAAAGCGGTTGAGTACTTCCTGAAAGAAAAAGTGGAAAGCGTCCCTGCGCTGCATGCCGTGTCTGAGTTCATTCACTTCGCCTGTACCTCTGAAGACATCAACAACCTGTCTCATGCGCTGATGCTCTCCACCGCGCGCAAAGAGGTGGTGCTGCCTTACTGGCGTAAAATCATCGACGCGGTAAAAGCGCTGTCCGTGGAATACCGCGACATTCCGCTGCTATCGCGTACCCACGGCCAGCCAGCCACGCCATCCACGATGGGTAAAGAGATGGCGAACGTCGCGTACCGTATGGAGCGCCAGTACCGTCAGCTGGAGCAGGTTGAGATCCTCGGCAAAATCAACGGCGCGGTCGGTAACTATAACGCCCACATCGCCGCTTACCCGGAAGTGGACTGGCATCAGTTCAGCGAAGAGTTCGTGACCTCTCTGGGCATTCAGTGGAACCCGTACACCACCCAGATTGAGCCGCACGACTATATCGCCGAGCTGTTTGACTGCATCGCGCGCTTCAACACCATCCTGATCGACTTCGATCGTGACGTGTGGGGCTATATCGCCCTGAACCACTTCAAGCAGAAAACCATCGCCGGTGAAATCGGCTCTTCCACCATGCCGCACAAAGTAAACCCAATCGACTTCGAAAACTCCGAAGGCAACCTGGGTCTGGCGAACGCCGTGCTGCAGCATATGGCGAGCAAACTGCCGGTATCCCGCTGGCAGCGCGACCTGACCGACTCCACCGTACTGCGTAACCTGGGCGTGGGCATTGGCTACGCGCTGATCGCGTATCAGTCCACCCTGAAAGGCGTAAGCAAACTGGAAGTAAACCGTGACCGTCTGCTGGACGAGCTGGATCACAACTGGGAAGTGCTGGCGGAGCCAATCCAGACCGTGATGCGCCGTTACGGTATCGAAAAACCGTACGAGAAGCTGAAAGAGCTGACCCGCGGCAAACGCGTTGACGCCGAAGGCATGAAGCAGTTTATCGACGGTCTGGCGCTGCCGGAAGAAGAGAAAACGCGCCTGAAGGCGATGACCCCGGCGAACTACATTGGCCGCGCCATCACCATGGTCGACGAGCTGAAGTAACGCCCCTCTCCCCCTTTTCGCCCGAAAAGGGGGATGCTTTTCCCCGGTTTACTCAATGTTTATCCCCACAACAACATAATCAGCGTTAAACTATTCATACCAATTATTTAGGGAGAAGAGATGATGCGCGTACTGGTTGTTGAGGATAACGCATTGCTACGTCATCACCTGAAGGTTCAGCTTCAGGAGATGGGACATCAGGTGGACGATGCTGAAGATGCAAAAGAAGCCGATTATTATCTCAATGAACACCTGCCGGATATCGCCATTGTCGATTTAGGGTTGCCTGACGAAGACGGTCTGTCGTTAATTCGCCGCTGGCGCAGCCATGATGTTTCTTTGCCGGTCCTGGTGCTGACCGCCCGTGAAGGCTGGCAGGATAAGGTCGAAGTGCTCAGCGCGGGTGCGGATGACTACGTCACCAAGCCGTTCCATATTGAAGAGGTGGCGGCGCGCATGCAGGCGCTGCTTCGTCGCAACAGCGGGCTGGCGTCTCAGGTTATCTCCATCCCGCCTTTCCAGGTCGACCTCTCCCGCCGGGAATTATCCATCAATGATGAAGTGATCAAGCTCACCGCCTTCGAATACACCATCATGGAGACGCTGATCCGTAACAACGGCAAGGTAGTGAGCAAAGACTCCTTGATGCTCCAGCTCTATCC
Organism: Enterobacter sp. SES19; assembly: GCF_011765665.1. NCBI lineage: Bacteria > Pseudomonadati > Pseudomonadota > Gammaproteobacteria > Enterobacterales > Enterobacteriaceae > Enterobacter > Enterobacter sp. SES19. The sequence continues at coordinate 1,884,509 of NZ_CP050320.1, read as the reverse complement.
TGATGCTGAGCTGCGCGAGAGCCATACTATTGACGTGTTGATGGGACGTTTACGTAAGAAAATTCAGGCGCAGTATCCACAGGATGTGATTACTACCGTCCGTGGCCAGGGCTACCTGTTCGAATTACGCTAAATGAGACGGATCTTGCGCCATATTTTGCCCCTCTCGCTGCGGGTGCGCTTTTTACTGGCAACGGCAGCCGTCGTGCTGGTGCTGTCGCTCTCCTACGGCATGGTCGCCCTGGTGGGCTACAGCGTCAGCTTTGATAAAACCACCTTTCGCCTGTTGCGTGGCGAAAGCAACCTGTTTTATACCCTGGCGAAGTGGGAAAACAATAAAATCACCGTCGAAATGCCGGAAAACCTCAATCAGCAGAGTCCCACGCTGGCCCTGATTTATAACGAAAAGGGGAAGCTACTGTGGGCGCAGCGGGACATCCCGTGGCTGGTCAAAAGTATTCGTCCGGACTGGCTCAAAACCAACGGTTTTCATGAAATTGAAGCCGATCTCAACACCACCAGCTCGCTGATCCGTGAAGATCGCTCCCTGCAGCAAAAGCTGAACGAGATCCGCGCCGACAACGCCGAAACGGAGATGACGCACTCCGTCGCGATTAACCTCTACCCGGCGACGCTGAACATGCCGCAGCTGACCATCGTGGTGATCGACACCATTCCGGTCGAGCTGAAGCGTTCTTATATGGTCTGGAGCTGGTTCATCTACGTTCTGGCGGCAAATCTGCTGCTGGTGATCCCGCTGCTGTGGGTGGCGGCGTGGTGGAGCTTGCGCCCCATCGAATCACTGGCGAAAGAGGTTCGGGAACTGGAAGAACATCATCGCGAAAAGCTTAACCCGGAAACCACCCGCGAGCTCACCAGCCTGGTGCGTAACCTCAACCGCCTGCTGAAAAGTGAACGCGAACGCTACGATAAATACCGTACCACCCTTACCGACCTGACCCACAGCCTGAAAACCCCGCTGGCCGTGATGCAAAGTACCCTGCGTTCAATGCGCAGTTCGAAGCTGAGCGTTGACGATGCCGAGCCGGTGATGCTGGAACAGATCAGCCGTATTTCACAGCAAATTGGCTATTACCTGCATCGCGCCAGCATGCGTTCAGGAAGCGCACTTCTGAGCCGCGAGCTGCATCCGGTAGCGCCGCTTCTGGATAACCTCACGTCCGCCCTCAACAAGGTGTATCAGCGTAAAGGGGTGAACATCAGCCTCGATATCTCGCCAGAGATAAGCTTTGTGGGTGAAAAAAATGACTTCATGGAAGTCATGGGTAACCTGCTGGATAACGCCTGCAAATACTGTCTGGAGTTCGTGGAAGTGTCTGCACGTCAGACGGAAACCGAGCTGCATATCATCGTTGAGGATGATGGCCCGGGGATCCCGCGCAATAAACGTGACGTGGTGTTCGATCGCGGTCAGCGCGCCGATACGCTACGTCCAGGCCAGGGCGTAGGATTAGCCGTCGCGCGCGAGATTGTCGATCAGTACGACGGAAAAATCGAAACCAGCGAAAGCCTGCTGGGCGGCGCCAGAATGGAGGTCATTTTTGGCCGCCAGCAGCCCACATCGAACGATAGTTAACCCGTTATGTGAAAAATGCGAGGATCTCGCAGCCGGGGGACTGAGCTTCCGTTATAATCCGAGTCAGTAAGAGCCTGCGGAATAAAAAAATTATGGATTATCACTTAACACTTAACTGGCCCGAGTTTATTGAACGTTACTGGCAGAAACGCCCGGTGGTTCTGAAGCGCGGGTTCAGCAACTTTGTCGACCCCATCTCGCCTGACGAACTGGCCGGCCTGGCCATGGAAAACGAAGTCGACAGCCGTCTGGTCAGCCACCAGGACGGGAAATGGCAGGTTAGCCACGGTCCTTTCGAAAGCTACGATCACCTCGGTGAAAACAACTGGTCTCTGCTGGTGCAGGCGGTCAACCACTGGCACGAGCCAACGGCCGCCTTAATGCGTCCGTTCCGCGCCCTGCCCGACTGGCGCATGGACGATCTGATGATCTCCTTCTCCGTTCCTGGCGGTGGCGTCGGTCCGCATCTGGACCAGTACGACGTGTTTATTATTCAGGGTACGGGCCGCCGCCGCTGGCGCGTGGGCGAAAAAGTGCCAATGAAGCAGCACTGCCCGCATCCGGACCTGCTTCAGGTTGACCCGTTTGAAGGGATTATCGACGAAGAGCTGGAGCCGGGTGACATTCTCTACATTCCGCCGGGATTCCCTCACGAGGGCTACTCGCTGGAAAACTCACTCAACTACTCCGTAGGATTCCGCGCGCCAAGCGGCCGCGAGATGATCAGCGGATTTGCCGACTACGTTCTGCAACGCGAGCTGGGCAGCTATCGTTACAGCGACCCTGATGTGCCTGCGCGCGAGCATCCGGCCGATATCCTGCCCGCAGAGCTGGATAAGCTGCGCGGCATGATGCTGGATCTGATTAACGAGCCGGAGCACTTCAAACAGTGGTTTGGCGAGTTTATCAGCCAGTCTCGTCACGAGCTGGACGTTGCGCCGCCGGAGCCGCCGTATCAGGCTGACGAGATTTATGATGCGCTCCAGCAGGGCGATAAGCTGGTACGTCTGGGCGGATTACGCGTGCTGCGCATTGGTGAGGACGTGTTCGTCAACGGCGAGAAGCTGGATTCACCGCACCGTCCGGCGCTGGAAGCCATTGCCAGCCATCTGGTGCTGACTGCCGACACCTTTGGTGATGCGCTGGAAGACCCATCCTTCCTCGCGATGCTTGCCGCGCTGGTCAACAGCGGGTACTGGTTCTTTGAGGACTGAGTCGCTGTAATGCCCGGTGGCGCTTCGCCACCGGGCTTTTTCTTACCGCTTCGCGGTCAACTCCGCTATCCGCACTATCACCTTCACCGCTTTTTCCATTCCTTCCAGCGTCACAAACTCATGCTTCCCATGGTAGTTATAGCCACCGGTAAACAGGTTCGGGCACGGCAGCCCCATAAACGACAGCTGAGAACCGTCGGTGCCGCCGCGAATCGGCTTCAGCTGCGGTTCAATATCGCAGTCGCGCATCGCCTGCTGGGCGATATCGAGAATATGCGGATGCGCCATCACCTTCTCGCGCATGTTGTAATAGCTGTCTTCGATGATGAGTTCAATGTAGCAATCAGGGTGTAATCCTTTACCCACCTTCTTGGCGATCTCCATCATCTTACGCTTGCGCGCCTCAAAGGCTTTGCGGTCGAAATCGCGGATGATGTAGTGCATCTGCGCGCTGTCCACGGTGCCTTTGATGCTGGTCAGGTGATAGAAACCTTCATACCCCTCGGTCTGTTCGGGGCTCTCTTCCACCGGGACTTCCGCATGAATTCGCGATGCCAGCGACAGCGCGTTCACCATGACACCTTTCGCCGAACCGGGGTGAACGTTGTTGCCAACAATTTTGATCGTCACTGAGGCAGCGTTGAAGTTTTCATACTCCAGCTCACCGACGCCGCCGCCGTCAACGGTATAGGCCCACTGCGCGTTAAAGGCCTCCACGTCGAAGTGCTTCGCCCCCTTGCCGACCTCTTCGTCCGGCGTAAAGGCCACGCGGATATCCCCGTGTGGGATGTTTTTATCCTTCAGTACCGCCAGCGCGGTCATGATCTCCGCAATACCCGCTTTGTCATCCGCCCCCAGCAGCGTTTTGCCGTCGGTGGTGATCAGCGTCTGGCCCAGCAGCTGGTGCAGCACCGGGAACATGACTGGCGAGAGCACTTCGTCGCCAATGCCCAGCGCAATGTCGCCGCCGCGGTAGTTTTCCACAATCTGCGGGTTCACATGTTTACCGCTAAAATCCGGAGAGGTGTCGACATGGGAGATAAAGCCAATCGCCGGAATGTCACCCTGGACATTCGCCGGCAGCGTTCCCATCACAGTGCCTTTCTCGCTTAACGTGACGTTGACCAGCCCCATGGCGTCAAGCTGCTCTTTGAGCAGGTTTAATAACTTCCACTGGCCTTCGGTGCTCGGCACCTGGCGAACACCCGGCTTAGATTGGGTATCCAGCGAAACGTACTGTAAAAAACGCTCAAGTAATTTATCCATGCAGTCACCCTCACTTTTTGTGACAACATTATCAATAAGCATCAAAACGCAAATATTGCGTCAGGTCACTTTTATCCCGCAAACGAGAATATTTTCCGTTTATATCGTTATGCGTTAGTAAATGTAGCTTATGAATCAGTGACAAGGATTGGCGATTGCAGGGGATTGCCGTAGAATGTCCGCCCTCATTACGAGTCACCAAGGTGGTTACACACAAACCCCGCTTCAGTCTGCTGCCTGAGGCGTCTATATGGGACAGCGCAAAAATTGAATACACAAACCCGTTCACCGCTGGTGAAACTGGAACGAATTCGTAAAAGTTTTGATGGCAAAGACGTCATTTCCGACCTCACTCTCACCATCAATGACGGTGAGTTTCTGACGCTGCTTGGCCCCTCCGGCTGCGGCAAAACAACCGTACTGCGCCTTATCGCCGGGCTGGAAAGCGTCGATAACGGCCATATCCATCTTGAGAACCAGGACATCACCCGGGTTCCCGCCGAAGATCGCCACGTCAATACTGTCTTTCAGAGCTATGCCCTCTTCCCGCACATGACCGTGTTTGAAAACGTGGCGTTTGGCCTGCGGATGCAAAAAACCCCGGCGAATGAAATCGAACCGCGCGTTACCGAAGCCCTGCGCATGGTGCAGCTTGAGACGTTTGCCCAGCGAAAACCGCATCAGCTTTCCGGCGGCCAGCAGCAGCGCGTGGCCATCGCCCGCGCCGTGGTCAACAAGCCGCGTCTGCTCCTGCTGGATGAATCCCTCTCGGCGCTGGATTACAAGCTGCGCAAGCAGATGCAGAACGAGCTCAAAGCCCTGCAGCGCAAGCTCGGCATTACCTTTGTCTTCGTCACCCACGATCAGGAAGAGGCCCTGACCATGTCCGACCGCATCGTGGTGATGCGTGACGGCAAAATCGAGCAGGACGGCACGCCGCGAGAAATCTACGAAGAGCCGAAGAATCTGTTTGTCGCCAGCTTCATTGGCGAGATCAATATCTTTGACGCCACGGTGATTGAGCGTTTGGACGACCAGCGCGTGCGCGCCAGCGTCGAAGGACGCGAGTGCAATATCACGGTGAATTTCCCCGTCGAAAAGGGACAAAAGCTCAACGTTCTGCTGCGCCCGGAAGATCTGCGCGTCGATGAAATTCACGGCAATACCGAGGCCGAAGGGTTAATCGGCTATATCCGCGAGCGCAACTACAAAGGGATGACGCTGGAGTCTGTCGTCGAGCTGGAGAACGGCAAAATGGTGATGGTCAGCGAATTCTTTAACGAAGACGACCCTGACTTCGACCACTCTCTCGACCAGAAAATGGTTATCAACTGGGTAGAAAGCTGGGAGGTTGTACTGGCTGATGAAGAACACAAGTAAGTTCCAGAATGTGGTGATTGCCACGATCGTCGGTTGGCTTGTGTTGTTTGTCTTTCTCCCCAACCTGATGATCATTGCCACCAGCTTCCTGACCCGCGACGACGCTAGCTTCGTTTCGCTGGTCTTTACGCTGGACAACTACGCGCGCCTGCTCGATCCGCTCTATTTTGACGTGCTGCTGCACTCGCTCAATATGGCGCTGGTTGCCACGATTGCCTGCCTGGTACTGGGATACCCCTTCGCGTGGTTCCTCGCGGGCCTGCCGCAAAAGGTGCGCCCCCTGCTGCTGTTTTTACTGATTGTTCCCTTCTGGACGAACTCGCTCATCCGTATTTATGGTCTGAAGATTTTCCTCAGCACAAAGGGTTACCTGAATGAGTTTCTGCTGTGGCTGGGGGTGATTGATACGCCGATACGCATCATGTTTACCCCGAGCGCGGTGATTGTCGGCCTGGTCTATATCCTGCTGCCGTTTATGGTGATGCCGCTCTACTCCAGCATTGAGAAGCTGGATAAACCGCTGCTGGAAGCGGCAAAAGATCTGGGCGCCAGTAAGCTGCAGACCTTTATCCGTATCATTGTTCCGCTGACGATGCCCGGTATTATTGCGGGCTGTCTGCTGGTGATGCTCCCGGCGATGGGCTTGTTCTACGTTTCTGATCTGATGGGTGGGGCGAAAAATCTGCTGATCGGTAACGTGATCAAGAGCCAGTTCCTGAACATTCGCGACTGGCCGTTCGGGTCCGCCACCAGCATCACGCTGACGGTGGTGATGGGTCTGATGCTGCTGGTCTACTGGCGCGCCTCACGGCTGCTGAACAAGAAGGTGGAACTCGAATGATCGGTCGACTGCTTCGCGGCGGTTTTATGACCGCCATTTACGCTTACCTGTATATCCCGATCGTTATTTTGATCGTGAACTCGTTTAACAGCTCGCGCTTTGGGATTAACTGGCAGGGCTTTACCACCGACTGGTACAGCCTGCTGATGAACAATGACAGCCTGCTGCAGGCCGCTCAGCACTCGCTGACGATGGCGATCTTCTCCGCCACCTTCGCCACGCTGATTGGCTCCCTGACCGCCGTGGCGCTCTACCGCTATCGCTTTCGCGGTAAGCCGTTCGTCAGCGGCATGCTGTTTGTGGTGATGATGTCGCCGGACATCGTGATGGCGATTTCGCTGCTGGTGCTGTTTATGCTGCTGGGCGTACAGCTTGGCTTCTGGTCGCTGCTGTTTTCCCATATCACCTTCTGCCTGCCGTTTGTGGTGGTGACCGTCTTTGCGCGCCTGAAAGGGTTCGACGTGCGCATGCTGGAGGCGGCGAAAGATCTGGGCGCCAGCGAGATGACCATCCTGCGCAAAATCATCCTGCCGCTGGCGATGCCCGCCGTGGCGGCCGGATGGCTGCTGAGCTTTACCCTGTCGATGGATGACGTGGTCGTCTCCTCCTTCGTGACCGGGCCGAGCTATGAAATTCTGCCGTTGAAAATCTATTCGATGGTGAAAGTCGGCGTTTCACCTGAGGTGAACGCGCTGGCGACCATTCTGCTGGTGTTTTCGCTGGTTCTGGTGATCGCCAGCCAGGTTATTGCTCGTGATAAAACAAAATCTCAGGGGACAATGAAATGAAAAAAATGCTCGCCGCTGCGGCGCTGGTGCTTGGCATGGGTGCCGCGCACGCTGATGACAGCAAAACGCTCTACTTCTACAACTGGACCGAGTATGTGCCGCCGGGCCTGCTGGAACAGTTCACCAAAGAGACGGGCATCAAGGTGATCTACTCGACCTACGAGTCGAATGAAACCATGTACGCCAAGCTCAAAACCTACAAAGACGGCGCGTACGATCTGGTGGTTCCTTCCACCTACTTTGTCGACAAAATGCGCAAAGAGGGCATGATCCAGAAGATCGATAAAACAAAGCTAACTCATTTTTCAAACCTCGATCCGGAGATGCTCAACAAGCCGTTCGACCCGAATAACGACTACTCCATTCCGTATATCTGGGGGGCAACCGCGATTGGCGTTAACAGCGAGGCCGTCGATCCGAAAACGGTGACGAGCTGGGCCGACCTGTGGAAACCGGAGTACAAAGGCAGCCTGTTGTTAACCGACGACGCGCGTGAAGTGTTCCAGGTGGCGCTGCGCAAGCTGGGCTACTCGGGCAACACGACGGATCCAAAAGAGATTGAAGCGGCGTATACCGAGCTGAAAAAGCTGATGCCTAATGTGGCGGCGTTCAACTCTGATAACCCGGCTAACCCGTATATGGAAGGCGAAGTGAATCTGGGGATGGTGTGGAACGGCTCCGCGTATGTGGCCCGCCAGGCCGGTACGCCGCTTGAGGTGGTCTGGCCGAAAGAAGGCGGGATCTTCTGGATGGATAGTCTGTCGATTCCGGCCAACGCGAAAAACGTTGAAGGGGCGCTGAAGCTGATTAACTTCCTGCTGCGCCCGGACGTAGCGAAACAGGTTGCCGAGACAATTGGCTACCCGACACCAAACCTCGCGGCACGCAAGCTGCTGAAGCCTGAAGTGGCTAACGATAAATCGCTCTACCCGGATGCCGAAACCATCAGCAAAGGTGAATGGCAGAACGATGTCGGCGACGCCAGCCGCCTCTACGAAGAGTATTACCAGAAGTTAAAAGCGGGCCGCTAACCGGTATCGCGCCCCTCCTCACGCCGCATGTACGGCGTGAGGAGGAATTAACTGACCGCATTCTCTCCTGCCCAGATCGTCGCCTTTCTCATCGCCTCCACCACCTCCTCATCCGACAGACCCAGCGCCTGACGAACCCGGGCCGCCTCGTCCCACTGCTGCTGTTCATAGTAACGGCAAAGGCTCACCATATCGGCTAGCCGTCCCTCCTGGTCGCACAGCGCGTTGCTCACGCTCTGCGGCACCGCAATTTGCTTCATTAACTCCGCCATCGGCAGCTCAAGGAGGGTATCGAGCAGAGAAAACAGGCCGCACATGAACGCATTTTCAGCCAGCGCCGGTTCTTTCATCGTCTCAGCTATCAGTTCACAGAACTTACCGCGCATCATACTCAACGGGTAAAGCTCGCTGACGGTATCATTGCCGGCACTGGCGAGGACCACGACGGCAACAAACCGCCTCAACTGGTTTTCCCCGAGGTATCTGAGCACCTCACTCAGGGTTAACTTGCTGAAATTACAGGCGCCCACATGCTTAAACGCCGTATGCTTCATGTAGCGCATGATTTTATAAGAGAGCGTGAGATCGGTTTTTATCAACGACTCGACGATCCGAAAATCAGGCTTATTGCGTCCGACCTCCATTTGCAGCCTAAAAATCGCCAGCTGATTTTGCGACAGCCGTTTATATTTGATGACCTCCGGACGGCAGAAAAAATAGCCCTGAAACAGCGAGAATCCCTCCTCCTTGTATTGGTTGAATTCCTCTTTAGTCTCAATTTTTTCAGCAAGATATTTAATATGTCCGGTCAGGTGTTTACGCGCTTTCAGATACGCTTTAATTTGCGCTAAGGTGTAATTTCTGACGTCGAATTTCAGGATTGAAATATAGGGTAAAAATGCATCCCATTCTGGTGCAAGGGTAAAATCATCAAGCGCAAACTGATAGCCATGCGCATTCATCTCCCTGACGGCCTGCAGCAGCTCGGCCCCTGGCACAGCATCTTCAAGGATCTCAATGACCACGCTCTCTTTATCCAGCGCTTCACCACTGCGGTCAATGACCATTCGCGACGGGAAATTAATAAACGACGTATGCGCCCCGGCGATGCGCTGGGACGGCACGCATAAAAACTGATCGGATATCATTCTGGACGTGGCATATTCCGCCGACACATCCGGAAAACGATTTGTCATCCCGTCTCTGAAGAGCAGCTCATAGGCCACCGTATTCATTTCAGGGTTAAAAATGGGTTGTCGCGCAATAAATCCGTACATATCCCATCCTCCTCTACCACTTTATATTTATTAGCATCCTCTTTCTACACGACGATAACGAGCATTATCGAGCACTATTTTGATTGAATGCACAAAATAAAAGCATCCACACTAATTAACGGGATTTACTATTCTGGAATTTAAATTAAATATACCCGGCCCTCTACAGAAAGAAGGAAATATATCCGATAAGGAATATGTGCCTGCCCGACACGCACAACATTACGGGAGATGAGAATGAAAGACGCCATGGTCCGAAGATCTAAAATAAGAGTCAAGACGTTGATGCTATTGTCCATTTTCCTCACCGTGACGGTGGGCTTTACGGCAACGATCGGGTTTATGATGTGGCAGTGGATGGCGCAGCAGGAGGTGCTGGCCAAAAAACATATCCGCCAGATTGCCGAGGTGCAAGCTTTACAGGTCAGCAAACAGCTGGATTCTGCCCTGACTGCCGCCCGGGACATGGGCAACAGCGCGCTGGCGCTGCGCGAGGCGGGGGTATTCGATCGCCAGAGCCTGAACCAGCTGCTCATCCACTATCTGTCGGCTCATCCCCAGTTTCTCTCTATGTCGATGGCCTTTGAGCCCAACGCGTTTGACGATAAAGATGCCGCCTTTGCCGGTCAGAGCGGTGAAGATCCTGCCGGACGCTACGCCCGCTACGTCGACCGCGACGCTACCGGCAAACCGGCCTTACACCTGCTGACGGACATCGAAACGCCCGGCAGCGGTGATTATTATCTGCTGCCGAAACAGCGGCATAAAGATGTGATCATCGAACCCTATATTTACCCCTACAACGGCGTGGACGTGATGCTCACCTCGATTGCCGCCCCCATCATGCGTGACGGTCAGTTTCTGGGCTCGGTCACCTCTGACTTCTCACTCGCCACGCTGCAATCGACGATCGGCGCGATTAAACCGTGGAACGGCACAGGCTACGCCCTGCTCCTCTCCGCGGGTAATAACGTGGTGTCCAGCCCGGACAAGCGCGCGGCAGGCAAGCCTTACGCCGGTCAGATTGCCGGTCATGACGTCACCCGGATAAACGATCCGCTGCTGAAGGAAGATGTGTTTATCACCTGGCAGGACATCGCCGTCGGCAACAGCCAGACGCCGTGGAAGCTCGCCATTATCACCCCGGTCAGCGAAGTGATGGCCGAAGCGCGCGCATTTTTGCTGAAAGCCATCATCCTGATGGTGTTAAGCATCATGGCGGTTAGCCTGGTGATGGCGCAGGTCTTTACCCGCAAAGTTGACCGTCCGGTGGGGGGAGAACCTTCGGAAGCCGCCGGGATCGCCCTGGCCGTCGCCCGGGGGGAGTTGAACAACACCATTCCGGTGCGCTCCGGAGATACCCACAGCATTTTTTATGCCCTGCACACCATGCAGATGCAGCTCAAGCGCATCGTCGATAATATCAGCGAAGCCAGCCATTCCGTGCACGGCGGGACCAGCGAAATTTCGGCGGGCAACCTTGATCTCGCCTCGCGAACCGAAGAACAGGCGGCGGCGATTGTTGAAACGGCAGCCAGCATGGAAGAGATTTCGGTCACGGTGAAGAATAACGCCGACAACGCCCACAAGGCGACGACGCTGACCGATCGCGCCGCGAGCCTCGCCGGGCATGGCGAAACGCTGGTGAACGACGTAGTCGTGGTGATTGGGGAGATTGACGAGAGCGCGCGTAAGATCGGTGAGATTAACAGCATCGTCGATGGCATCGCCTTCCAGACCAATATCCTGGCGCTAAATGCGGCCGTTGAAGCGGCGCGTGCCGGCGAACAGGGGCGCGGTTTCGCGGTAGTCGCAGGTGAAGTGCGCAATCTTGCCCAGCGAAGCGCTAACGCGGCCAAAGAAATTTCCCAGCTGATTGCCGAGTCCTCAGGCCGCGTCAGCAAAGGCGTTGAGCTGGTCAATGAGACCGGCGTAATGATGAAACAGGTGATTGAGGCGGTGTCGCACGTGCATCTGGTCATCAACGACATTGTTCAGGCGCTGGACGAGCAGAACCGCGGGATTAGCCAGGTCAGCACTGCCGTTAACCAGATGGACAGCACCACCCAGCAGAACGCCTCTCTGGTTCAGCAGATCTCAGCGGCGGCGCTCTCGCTGGACGAGCAGGCTAAATCGCTGGAGAAGACGCTGGCGTTCTTTCATTCTTAAATAAAAAGGCACCCGTCCAGCGGGTGCCTTTTCACGCGATTCGCGTTACAGACCTTTCAGCAGCTTGTCGACAAATTCCGGAACAACCGTGCTGGCCAGACCGTAGTGTTTCTCTTCAAACTCGCTGCCCACCTGGCTTGGCTCAAGGTTGAGTTCAACCGTATGCGCACCGTGCAGTCGCGCTTCGTGGACAAACCCCGCCGCCGGATAAACGTGGCCGGATGTGCCGATGGCGATAAACACGTCGGCCATCGCCAGCGCGCTGTAGATCTCATCCATTCCCAGCGGCATTTCGCCGAACCAGACCACGTGCGGTCGCAGGCGCGACGGGAACTGGCAGCAGTGGCACTTATCCTCCGGCAGCACGTCTTCTTTCCAGTCAAGCACCTGACCGCTCCAGGCGCAGCGAACCTTGAGCAGCTCACCGTGCATATGGATGATGTTCTTGTTGCCGGCCCGCTCGTGCAGGTTGTCGATATTCTGCGTTACCAGCAGAAAACGATCGCCCAGCGCCTCTTCCAGCTTCGCCAGCGCCAGATGCGCCGCATTAGGCGCAACGTCAGGCTGCTGAAGCTGACGACGGCGGGCGTTGTAAAACGCCTGCACGAGATCCGGGTCGCGGGCAAAACCTTCCGGCGTGGCGACATCCTCCACGCGGTGCTCTTCCCACAGCCCGTCCGCCGCGCGGAAGGTTCGAATTCCTGACTCGGCGGAGATCCCCGCCCCGGTCAGCACCACCACTCTGGGTTTATCCATCGCTTCTGGCATTATTCTGTCTCTGAAAAAGATCCGCTGGCGCAAGCGCTCACGCAAGCGGCGTTTGTTTTTGCGAAAACGGCTGAGTCGACCCTGGCGACGCGACAGCATAGAAACCTCGTAAACTAATCGGTGAGATGAAGGAATGCGGCTCCGCGCATCCCTCCTGCGTCCCCGTGTCGCGCGCGTTCAATACGCGGCACGCGGGCAACCGGCAATAAGTGTCGGGGCAAACGCCCGGACAACCGTTCCGTAATCGCGGTAAAGTTTGAGAGCCCTCCCCCGATCACCAGCAGATCCGGGTCGACGATGGTGAGAATATTTCCCAGACACACCGCCAGCAGATCCAGATAGCGCTCGACGTGCTCACGCGCCTGCGCATCCCCTTGCTCCCACAGGGTAATGATTTGAGGGGCCTCAAGTTTCTGATGATAGAAGTGTTCGTAAAGCCATGCAAACCCGCGGCCGGAAAGGTAGTTCTCAATACAGCCGTGCTGGCCACAGCCGCAGCGGGTCAGCGGGAAATCACGCCCCACCACCTCGAGAGCATCCACCGGCAGGCGGATATGGCCAAACTCACCGGTGATGTAGCTGCGGCCGGTGATGGGCTTACCGTTGACGACGATTCCTCCGCCGACGCCGGTACCGAGGATCAGTCCCATCACCAGCGGATAGCGACGGAATTCATCATCCCAGGCTTCAGAGAGCGCAAAGCAGTTGGCATCATTGTCTAAACGCACGTCGCGTTCAAGGAGAGCAGAGAGATCGGCGCGCAGCGGTTTACCGCTGGCGGCAGGCACGTTGGCCGCGTAAAGCGTACCGTCGTCGGTTTCGGGCATGCCCGGAATACCGATGCCGACGCTGCCTTTCACGCCGAAACGTTCATCCGCCTGCGCCACCAGCGAGGCAATGGCGGTTAAAAAATCGTCGTAGCTTTCGCGCGGCGTGGGAACGCGGGTTTCCCACTGCAGCTTGAGGTCTTTATCAAACGCGCCGAGCGCAATCTTGGTGCCGCCAATATCAAATCCATAATACATAACGCATTCCTCTTTCGATCTGGCGACCCGAAAGCCGCTAGATCATGACGTAATTACTGGCCACTTAATACCCTCGCCGGATCAATTCGGCTTGCGCGACGCGCCGGATACCAGCTTGCCAGCAGACTCAGTAAAAGTGCTGTAAGCAGCACATAAAAAACGTCCAGCCAGTGCAGTTCAGACGGCAGGAAGTCAATAAAATAGATATCACCCGACAGGAACTGGTGACCAATAAGTTTTTCAATCCCGTTGATAATCGGCGTCAGCTGCAGGGAAACCACCACGCCAATCACCACGCCGCACAGGCTGCCAAACAGCCCCGCCAGCAAACCGTACCAGACGAAGATGGCGCGAATAAGACCGTCTTTCGCCCCCAGCGTACGCAACACGGCGATGTCGCCGCTCTTGTCCTTGACCGCCATCACCAGCGTCGAGACGATATTAAAGCACGCCACACCAATCACCAGCACCATCGCCAGATACATAATGGCGCGGATCATCTGGATATCACGGTACATATACCCGTAAGTGCCGATCCAGCTTTTGATGTAGACATAGTTATTGGTCACGCTGCCCGCGTCGCGTACCAGCTTGTTGGCGTTAAAGACGTCGTTCACCTTAATGGCAATGCCCGTCACGCTGTCGCCCATGTCGAGATACTGGCGCGCATCTTCCATCGGCACCATCGCAAAGCTGTGGTCAAGCTGGCCGCTCAGCTGAAGAATACCGGTAACGTGCAGGCGCACGCGCTTAGGCTGCTGCAGTTTGTGGTCGGCGCTGGCGTTGGGGATCATGATTGACACCCAGTCGCCCTGCTTCACCTTCAGGGCATCGGCCACGCCTTTACCCATGATGATCTGCTGCTCGCCCGCCCTGAAGTTGGCCCACGCGCCGTTCTGCACATAGTTCGGCAGCGCGCTGAGACGCCCTTCCTGGACGGGGTTGACTCCTTTCACCTGAATGGCGCGCAGGTTTACCCCGCTCTCCACCAGCCCGGTAAAGTTAATATAGGGCGCGGCCGCGGCGATGCCCGGCACTTTTTCAACTTTGGCGAGCGCATCGCTCCAGTTCGTCCATGGCTGGTTAACCGGTTCGATCTCCCCGTGCGGCACCACCGCCAGAATGCGGTTATTCAGCTCGCGCTCGAAACCGTTCATCGCGCTTAAGCCGACAATCAGCACCGCCACGCCCAGCGCAATACCGATGGTCGAGATGACGGAGATCAGCGACACCATGCCGCCGCGACGGCGGCCGCGGCTAAAACGTAAACCGATGAGTAACGATAACGGTGACGCCATTACTCTGCTCCCATCAGGGTCAGTTCCGCGTTCAGATGACCGTCGCGCATCTCAAGCTGGCGCCCCATGCGTTTTGCCAGCTGCAGATCGTGGGTCACCACCAGAAACGCGGTACCCTGTGAAGCGTTTAGCTCGCCCAGAAGCTGGAAAATACTGTCAGCATTGCGGGCGTCCAGGTTACCGGTAGGCTCATCCGCCAGCACCAGACGCGGGTTGTTGACCAGCGCACGGGCAATCGCCACGCGCTGACGCTCGCCGCCGGAAAGCTCAGAGGGACGATGGTTGCCGCGATGACCCAGCCCTACCGCTTTCAGCATGTCGCTGGCGCGAGCGTTAATTTCTGCCGGTTTCTTTTTGCCAATCAGCAGCGGCATCGCCACGTTTTCCAGCGCCGTGAAATCCGGCAGCAGGTGGTGAAACTGGTAGATAAAGCCCAGCTCGCGGTTGCGCAGCTCGGCCTTCGCCGCGGAGGACATTTTGCTCATCGGCTGGCCGGAGAAAATCACGTCGCCTTCGGTTGGGGTATCCAGCCCGCCCAGCAGATGCAGCAGCGTACTTTTGCCCGAGCCGGAACTGCCGACAATCGCCATCATCTCGCCTTCACCCACGCTAAAGCTCACATTGTGCAGCACGTCGGTTTGCACAGTGCCTTCCTGATAGCGTTTGGACAGGTTGTCGCATTGCAACAGGATCTTATTCATAACGTAAAGCCTCAGCGGGTTGAGTGGCGGCGGCGCGCCAGGAAGGATAAAGCGTAGAAAGCAGCGCAATGGCCATCGCGGCCAGCGCAATACCGACCACCTGCAGCGGCTCGATAGCCACCGGCAACGCCGCGCCGTCAAGCAGCGCGCCGATGATCGGCATTAAGTTATTGAGCTGGCTGGCAAGCAGTGCCCCCAGCACGGCGCCGAGCAGCGCGCCGATGATACCGGCGCTGGCCCCCTGCACCATAAACACCGCCATGATCTGGCGCGGCGTGAGCCCCTGGGTTTGGAGGATGGCGACTTCGCCCTGCTTCTCCATCACCATCAGACCCAGCGAGGTAATGATGTTAAATGCGGCCACGGCCACGATCAGGCTCAGCAGCAGCCCCATCATGTTTTTTTCCATCCGCACGGCCTGGAACAATTCGCCTTTGCGCTCGCGCCAGTCCTGCCATTTAGTGCCGTCCGGCAGTTTTTGCTGGCTGAGGGTATCGACCTTCAGCGGTGCGTCGAGCCACAGGCGCCAGCCGGTGATATTCCCCGCCGGGTAGCGCATCAGGCGTGAAGCATCCTGAATGTTCACCAGCATCTGGTAGCCATCGACTTCGCTGTTGGCGGCAAAGGTACCAATCACGTTGAACAGGCGCTGGCTTGGCAGGCGCCCCATCGGCGTAAACTGGCTGGCAGAAGGTACCATCACCCGCAGCTGGTCACCACGGTTGACGCCAAGCTGGCCGGCAAGCTGTTCACCCAGAATCACGTTGTATTTTCCGGCTTCCAGATCGGTCTGCTTCACGTTAACCAGATACGGCGTCAGCGGATCGTTTTGCGCCGGGTCGATACCCAGCATCACGCCGACCGCCACGCTGCGGGCGCTTTGCAGCACCACGTCACCGGTGGTCAACGGCGCAACGCGCGTGACGCCCTGTAACTTCGCCGCGCTTTCCGGCAGTTGCTGTGGGTTAACCGAACCGTTAGTCGATGAGAGAACGGCCTGCGGCATCAGCCCCAGGATGTTGTTTTGCAGCTCGCGCTCAAAGCCATTCATGACGGAAAGCACCGTCACCAGTGCCATCACGCCAAGCGTAATGCCAATAGTCGAAAGCCAGGAGACAAAGCGACCGAAGCGGTCCGCGGCGCGCCCACGCATGTAGCGTAAGCCTATGAAGAGTGCGACAGGTTGATACATGAAATCCGTCTGTTTGCTGATAGCAGACCCACGAGTATATAAGCGAATCCGTTAAGCGTAAATGACTGAAACAGTAAGCTTTGGTAATCATTTTTCCGAAAAATTCAGATAAATCAGGGTGCTATTGTCTGAATACTCACCTCGCGACCTCCACCTTTTCCGAAAAACCTCCTGATACAGACTGTTACCCATTACATCCTGGTGTCGTTTTACAACAATTGCTCGTTCGTTTATGGCAATAAGGTAGTGGCGAACAATGAAGCAAAAAGCATTATGGATTAACCAGATAAAAGGGCTGTGTATCTGCCTGGTGGTTATCTATCATTCGGTTATCACGTTTTATCCGCATCTGATCGGGCTGCAACACCCGCTCTCCGGCCTTCTCGCCAAATGCTGGGTCTATTTTAACCTTTATCTCGCACCGTTTCGTATGCCGGTCTTCTTCTTTATCTCCGGCTACCTGATCCGTCGTTATATTGACGAGGTGGACTGGCGAACCAGTCTCGACAAGCGGATCTGGAGCATTGTCTGGGTGCTGGCGCTGTGGGGCGTCCTGCAATGGCAGGCGTTGACCCACCTGAACGCCTGGCTGGCGCCCGAGCGTGAGCTTGCCACCTCGTCGAACGCGGCCTACGCCGACTCGCTCTCAGGATTTGTGCAAGGCATGCTCACCGCCAGCACCAGCCTGTGGTATCTGTATGCTCTGGTAGTCTACTTCACGCTGTGTAAACTGCTGAGCCGCTGGAAGCTGCCGGTACTGGGGCTGCTGGCGCTGGCAAGCATCGCGATCAACTTCCTGCCGCTGCCGTGGTGGGGAATGAACAGCGTGGTACGCAACATGATCTACTACAGCCTCGGGGCGTGGTATGGCGCAGCGCTGATGGCGTGGATGAAAAGCGTCAACCTGCGCCGCATCTGGCTGGCAACCGGCGCTTTCGCCGCCGTCTCCGTGGTGCTGTGGTTTGCTAACGTTCCGCTGCTGCTCTCATTGCTGTCGATTGTGTTGATCATGAAGCTGTTCTATAGCCTTGAGCAGCGCTATGCCGTTCACCCGAACAATCTGCTGAACGTGATTGGCTCAAACACCATTGCGATTTATACCACCCACCGCATCCTGATTGAGACCTTTAGCCTGTTCCTGATCGGCGAGATGAATGCCGCTTACTGGCCGGTCTGGGCCGAGCTATCCCTAATTCTTGTCTATCCGTTTGCCAGCCTGCTGATCTGTACCCTGGCCGGACTCGGGGTGCGTAAGATCTCCACCGCGCTGTTTGGCGATGTTTTCTTCTCTCCTCCCGCTACGCTGACCCTGTCACCTTCAACGCGTTAATGCCCTCTCCGCCCCCGTTTCGGGGGCGTTTAGCCCTGCCGTGCGGTTACGATTTGCTTATGTAAAACGATCGAGGATAATAAAGACATTGCGTATCAGTGATATGCCCCAATACTGTTGGTATATCCATAAGAGACTCTGACATAGCCATGCCTGAACACTATCGTTATTCCTTACCTGTCAAAGCGGGCGACCAGCGCCAGCTGGGTGAACTCACGGGCGCGGCGTGCGCCACGCTGGTGGCGGAAATCGCCGAGCGTCATCCAGGCCCGGTGATTCTCGTTGCCCCGGATATGCAAAACGCCCTGCGCCTGCACGACGAAATTCGCCAGTTCACCGATAATCTGGTGTTCAGCCTGGCCGACTGGGAAACGCTGCCGTATGACAGCTTCTCTCCGCATCAGGAGATTATCTCCTCGCGCCTGTCGACGCTCTATCAACTCCCGACCATGCAGCGCGGCGTGCTGATTGTGCCGGTGAACACCCTGATGCAGCGCGTCTGTCCGCACAGCTATCTTCACGGTCACGCGCTGGTGATGAAAAAAGGCCAGCGACTGTCCCGTGATGCCCTGCGCGCGCAGCTTGACGGGGCCGGCTATCGCCACGTCGACCAGGTGATGGAGCACGGGGAATACGCGACCCGCGGCGCGCTGCTCGACCTTTACCCGATGGGCAGCGACCAGCCGTATCGTCTGGACTTTTTCGATGATGAAATCGACAGCCTGCGCGTCTTCGACGCCGACACGCAGCGCACGCTGGAAGAAGTGGAGTCCATCAATTTACTGCCCGCGCATGAGTTCCCCACGGACAAAACCGCTATCGAACTGTTTCGCAGCCAGTGGCGCGATAAGTTCGAGGTGAAGCGCGACGCGGAACATATTTATCAGCAGGTCAGCAAAGGCACGCTGCCTGCCGGGATCGAATACTGGCAGCCGCTGTTCTTCAGCGAGCCGCTCCCTGCCCTGTTCAGCTACTTCCCGGCGAATACGCTGATTGTTAATACCGGCGATATCGACGCCAGCGCCAGCCGCTTTGAAAGTGAAACCCGCGCGCGCTTCGAAAACCGGGGCGTTGACCCGATGCGCCCGCTGCTGCCGCCGGAAGCGCTGTGGCTGCGCACCGACGAGCTCAACGCCGAGCTGAAGCGCTGGCCGCGCATGCAGCTGAAAACCGATTCGCTTGCCGACAAGGCCGCCAACACCAACCTCGCCTTCCGAACGCTGCCGGACCTGGCCGTTCAGGCGCAGCAGAAATCCCCGCTGGATAGTCTGCGCAAGTTTCTGGAGTCCTTTACCGGCCCGGTGGTGTTCTCCGTTGAGAGTGAAGGCCGCCGCGAAGCGTTAGGTGAGCTGCTGGGACGCATTAAGGTGGCGCCGAAGCGCATCCTGCGCCTGAGCGAAGCGACCGGAAACGGTCGTTACCTGATGATTGGCGCCGCCGAGCACGGTTTTATCGACACGCTCAACAACCTGGCGCTGATTTGCGAAAGCGACCTGCTCGGCGAGCGCGTCGCACGCCGCCGTCAGGACAGCCGTCGGACCATCAACCCAGACACGCTGATCCGTAACCTGGCCGAGCTGCACCCGGGCCAGCCGATTGTTCACCTGGAGCATGGCGTTGGACGCTATCAGGGGATGACCACGCTGGAAGCGGGCGGCATTAAAGGTGAATACCTGATGCTCACCTACGCCAACGACGCCAAACTGTATGTTCCGGTGTCGTCCCTGCATCTGATCAGCCGCTACGCCGGCGGTGCCGAAGAGAACGCGCCGCTGCACAAGCTGGGCGGCGATGCCTGGGCGCGCGCGCGCCAGAAGGCCGCGGAAAAAGTGCGCGACGTGGCCGCCGAACTGCTGGATATTTACGCCCAGCGCGCGGCCAAAGAGGGCTTCGCGTTTAAGCATGATAAGGAACAGTACCAGCTGTTCTGTGACAGCTTCCCGTTTGAAACCACGCCGGATCAGGCTCAGGCTATTAACGCCGTGCTGAGCGACATGTGCCAGCCGCTGGCAATGGACCGCTTAGTCTGCGGCGACGTTGGCTTCGGCAAAACCGAAGTGGCGATGCGCGCCGCTTTCCTTGCGGTGGAAAACAACAAGCAGGTGGCGGTGCTGGTGCCGACCACCCTGCTCGCTCAGCAGCACTTCGACAACTTCCGCGACCGCTTCGCCAACTGGCCGGTTCGCATCGAGATGCTGTCGCGTTTTCGCAGCACCAAAGAGCAGACGCAGATCCTGGAGCAGGCAAGCGAAGGCAAGATCGATATTCTGATCGGCACCCATAAGCTGCTGCAAAGCGACGTGAAGTGGAAAGATTTGGGGCTGCTGATCGTCGATGAAGAGCACCGCTTCGGGGTGCGTCATAAAGAGCGCATCAAAGCGATGCGCGCCGACGTCGATATCCTGACCCTGACCGCAACGCCGATCCCGCGCACCCTGAACATGGCGATGAGCGGCATGCGCGATCTGTCGATTATTGCCACGCCGCCTGCGCGCCGTCTGGCGGTGAAAACCTTCGTCCGCGAGTACGATAATCTGGTGGTGCGTGAGGCCATTCTGCGTGAAGTGCTGCGCGGGGGTCAGGTCTATTACCTGTACAACGACGTGGAAAATATCCAGAAAGCGGCCGACAGGCTAGCGGAGCTGGTGCCGGAGGCGCGCATCGCTATCGGTCACGGGCAGATGCGCGAGCGCGAGCTGGAACGGGTGATGAACGACTTCCACCACCAGCGCTTTAACGTGCTGGTGTGCACCACCATCATCGAAACCGGGATCGACATTCCGACCGCGAACACCATCATCATTGAACGTGCGGATCACTTTGGCCTGGCGCAGCTTCACCAGCTGCGCGGTCGCGTCGGACGTTCGCACCATCAGGCCTACGCCTGGCTGCTGACGCCGCATCCGAAAGCGATGACCACCGACGCGCAAAAGCGTCTGGAAGCCATCGCCTCGCTGGAAGACCTCGGCGCAGGCTTTGCGCTGGCCACGCACGATCTCGAGATCCGCGGTGCCGGCGAACTGCTGGGTGAAGACCAGAGCGGCTCGATGGAAACCATCGGCTTCTCGCTCTATATGGAGCTGCTGGAGAACGCGGTTGATGCCCTGAAGGCCGGACGCGAGCCGTCGCTGGAAGACCTCACCAGCCAGCAGACCGAGGTCGAGCTGCGTATGCCTTCCCTGCTGCCGGATGATTTCATTCCGGACGTGAATACTCGACTCTCATTCTACAAACGCATCGCCAGCGCGAAGAAGGAGAACGAGCTGGAAGAGATCAAGGTTGAGCTGATCGACCGCTTTGGTCTGCTGCCCGATGCGGCGAGAAATTTGCTGGATATCGCGAGACTGCGCCAGCAGGCGCAGAAGCTGGGGATTCGCAAGCTCGAAGGCAATGAAAAAGGCGGCGTGATTGAATTCGCCGAGAAGAACCACGTCAACCCGATGTGGCTCATCGGTCTGCTGCAAAAACAGCCGCAGCATTTCCGTCTGGATGGCCCAACCCGTCTGAAATTTACCCAAGAGCTGACGGAGCGCAAAACCCGTATGGACTGGGTGCGTAACTTTATGCGTCAGCTGGAAGAGAACGCGATCGCATAACCTCCCTTCCCCCTGTTAGCCCAGCGCTACGGGGGGACAATTTACAAACTCTTTGCATTTCACCCGATCTTCCCGACACACCCATTCGTCATAATTATCATTAACGCCTTATAAAACAATAACCTTATCATTTGCATGGATTATGGTGATGATGACCTTTTCGCGTTTTACTCGCTGGTTAACCCTGTTTGCGCTGGCAGCCACCGTTGCGGTGGCGCTTCCCGCTCGCGCAAATACCTGGCCCCTTCCTCCGCCCGGCAGCAAGGTGGTGGGTGAAAACCGCTTTCATGTGGTTGAAAATAATGGCGGTTCGCTGGAAGCCATTGCCAAAAAATATAACGTCGGTTTACTGGCTCTGCTGCAGGCGAACCCCGGCGTCGACCCGTACGTTCCGCGAGCGGGCAGCGTGTTGACTATCCCGTTACAGACGATTCTGCCGGACGCCCCGCGCGAGGGGATGGTGATAAACCTGGCCGAGCTGCGTCTGTACTATTACCCGCCGGGTAAAAATGAGGTGACCGTCTACCCGATTGGTATTGGTCAGCTGGGCGGCGACACCCTGACGCCGACGATGGTCACCACCGTCTCGGATAAACGCGCGAATCCAACCTGGACCCCGACGGCCAATATTCGAGCCCGTTATAAAGCTCAGGGCATCGATCTTCCAGCCGTGGTGCCGGCAGGCCCGGATAACCCAATGGGACACCACGCGATCCGCCTGGCAGCCTACGGTGGTGTTTACCTGCTGCACGGCACGAATGCGGACTTTGGCATCGGCATGCGCGTCAGTTCCGGATGTATTCGTCTGCGCGATGACGATATCAAAACGCTGTTTAACGTCGTTACACCGGGAACCAAAGTGAATATTATCAATACGCCGATTAAGGTTTCTGA
Source organism: Enterobacter sp. SES19 (assembly GCF_011765665.1). NCBI lineage: Bacteria > Pseudomonadati > Pseudomonadota > Gammaproteobacteria > Enterobacterales > Enterobacteriaceae > Enterobacter > Enterobacter sp. SES19. Next base: position 1,862,142 of record NZ_CP050320.1, on the reverse strand, counting down.
GGAGCCGGGCGGCGTGCGGCTGGTCGAAATTCACCAGCCGCTATCGAAAAACATTGGCGATGATCCACAGACGCTACCCATTAACCTGAATGCCGCGATGGTAAGCTTCAAAACGAATGCGAATACCAACAGCGTGGTGATGGAGCGCGCGATGGAGGCCCGCTCAGGCATGCCGACCGATGTCACCCGGTATCACGATGAAATCCAGCAATCGATGTAATTCAGAAAGAAAAACGCCCTGCACATGCGCAGTAATGCCGTTCACTTAAGGCTCGCGTGACTTAAAGCTGAACGGTTATTTAGGCGATACATTAAGCACTGAACGATCGTATCGTCGGTGCTTTTTTTTCTGGCCGGATAAAGGCTTTAACATTTTGCCTCATTCCTTTCAAATGATTAGGGATGTTTCGCGTCGCACCTTTTCCACAGCCCCGTACCTGGGACACCAGGATATCCCGGGTTCACAGTAGGTGGCAACGAGCTGCTGCTTAAACTCAAGAGAATAATCAGGGCAGCCTTTACGCCTGCCGGGAATCACATTTTTCTGCATATCTGACATTTTGATTCCCACCACTTATTTGGTGTACACCACGTTGTCGGATGCATCAGATTATGACCAGAAGCGAGATCCCAAACAGGCAGAAGCCGCACTAACGCTCATTCAAAAAATATCAAAGAACTGAAAGTTATTCACTCTACTATTTCAGACATGTAATGACAACGGGCACAAAGCCCGCTACATCTATCAATGATATATAACATAAGACATGGTTAAGACTGTACTCCCCAAATACATAGCCAATATCATTAAAAATGTCTTAAAGTCTGTAAAAAATTTCAGCGGCACACTAACAAAGTAATTCCGTCGAGAAGGGTTACGTATCGACATATATAACTGGTAGATTTCCGGAGAATCTTTCAATGACTGTAATTTATTGTGCGTACACCAGTGCTTTTTGTTTCTGTAATCAAAAGACAAATCAATATACACTGCCATTAACGCAAGCATCACACCTAAAGCCAAGCCATCATAATAAAATACAGCTTTGTGAGGTAAAATCAGAGCAATTAGTTCATTCATCATTACATTCCCATATGCTCACGAGCTTTATCACCATAAAACCAGGTAAAAAATGCCCCCACCACCAAAAACATAACTATACATAGAACAGCCATTATAATTAAAAACCAGCCGGATATAGATTTACCGCCATCACCAAAACTGCCAATGGTTATCATAATTCCAAAAAAGAACATCAACCCGGCGATCCCACAAACTTCCCACGGTGTCGTGTATCTTTTCTCCTGGGGATAATCAGGTTGGCGAGTTAACCGGGACGACAGAGCCGTCATTGAAAACCTGTTCTTTTCGGAAGCAGCCACCAGCTGATCGCCCTGCGCATACGTTACCGCATCGGCCGCCAGAGCCAGCATCAGCCAAGGATACCCGGCAGAATGCTCACCGAGCGACATTTCAAGCTCCAGCCGGTCCGGCACAGCTTTTTTCTCATCCAGCACTTCCAGCAGCGGGTACTTTTCTGTACGTGAAAGCCCGGTATACCAGATCTGTTTGGGTTTACTGACCGCTTCCGCACGCAGATAAACAGGTACTGTTTTTTCAACGTCCGTGACACCCGTCATCGGCTGATAAAGGTAAACCGGTTTTTCTCCTTCCGTTTTAACGTAGTAATTCGTGAGGAAAAGCGCGGTGACATTTTCCATCTGCTTCGACTCTTCTTCGTCAGAATGCAGATCGACACAGATAAGCAGGCGTTCAACGACGTATCCGTTCGTCTGCTTTATCCACTCCGTGATTTTCGTATAGTCCGGGCATTCAGGCAGAAATGTTATTTTCTTGGTAGCGATCGCTAAACGTTCAAGCACGCGCCTGAGCTCATCGCTACAGGATTCGTCCCCGTCTCGTACCCACACCAGCGCTTCAATCTGCCGGTACTGAGAAAGTTTTCCGACCATCGGCTCCAGGACGCGGATAATAGCCTGCCCGGCTCTCGTGAAATCGAAGGATTCTTCCAGTTCGATTTTCAACGGTATTTTAGCGGCCAGCGGAAACTCCCCCTCAAGTTTCAGCATACTCAGCGCCAGTTCCTTCGTTGCCTTTGGAGGCGTCAGTACAGACCAGCCAGCAAGGGTAATATTTCCCCTGGCGTAGCTGACAACCTTGTATTCCTGCTGGGCCGCAATCAGCAATCGCGTTTCCATGTAGTGCCTGAGCCCGTGATACACGGTAGAGAACACTTGTACGAACCCCGTCAGAAAAACAACCGGAATAACCACAGACTGGGCAAGAAAATCGAGATCGACATGCTTATTACCCGGCCATGTGACAGCCCGGACGCCCAGGCAGATAACCACGACGACCACATATAAGAGACATATCCACAGATAGGGGAAACGCTCTTCAAATTCATCCTGTTTGGAGAATAACCACCAGTTCATTAAACAACCCCCGCAGTGGGAAGCGTGGTGCGAATGGCACAGCCGCACGCCGCTTTACAACCATCCACGACCACACCGCGGCCGTTCATCGTCCAGGTCGGATGGCACTCGTTAATGGGGAACGTCCCCTTATGTTCGGGACACGTCACCTCATCCCCTTTCAGCGCGACAGGAAGGCCCATAAACTGCGCGCCTGACGCCTTAATTACCTTCCCACCGCTCACCAGCGGGTCATTCAGTCGAATTACGCCGTTCATCAGTATCCTTTCCTTCCTGCATCCATATCGCAGCGCATGTGATCCCAGCCCGTATAGCCCTTCACTTCCGGAACCTTATCGGGTTGATTCTGCCAATTGGTTTTAAGTTGCTCAGTAGAGCCTTCTAAACCTTGTTTGGTCATATACACCATTCCCCAAGGCCAGCCAGGTGAACGAGGTTCCACTTTCCCGCTTACCTTTTGCCCAGTTCCGTCGTCAACGGTATATTCAATCCCAGGACCACCAGCGGCAAGGCGCGGGTCGTCAAATGGCTTGGACGACATATACAGCCGGTGTTTGGTCTGCAAAAAACCCTGGTCGTTGACCACTGTGAAGGAAAGAACATCTTCCTGCTGTGGGGCATTCATTCCATTAAGATCATTTTCACCAGGAGAATACTGCGCAACCTGCCAGGTTTGTCCGTAATCTTTTGAAATCCGAAAACCACTTACATCCCAGGTCGGAAGCGCAATGTAACGCTCTGAAGGATGAACATATCTTTTGGTAAAAATCCGGTAAAACTGGCTAACAGATTCGGTATGAATACCCCGCTGAGTGTCTGTGTACCAGAGCTCCCCTTCGCAATTCCAGCCTTTCAATTCCAGATAACGATGGTCATCAAAGCGGTACACCACCTGCGTCGGCGGCTCTGAAGCCTTGCAACCTGCGACTACCAGCACTGACATCAGGGCAATACCTGCTGTACGTTTTATCTTCATGCTTGTCTCCCTGTCACGATTCCCACCACTCTTTAGCACCCGCAATCCCCAGCTCCCGGTTAGATTTTGCCTTCGGCATGTCCCATTGCAGATTTGCGACTTCCTGATTGCCCACGGCTAAATCACGGGACGGGATCACTTTTGTGGCATTGTTAAACTGGTTGACCACGCCAAAATCGCCTGTAGGTAACGCACCCTCTGGCTTGTTCATAAACCATTTAGTCGTCGCATCTGGTAAATTACCTGAACGATAATACTCTGCTGCTTGCTGGTTTTTATTCAAAGGATCACGCCAGTCAGCACGGTGCAACAGGCCTTCCCAGAATTTACCCGCCTGATAGTCAAAGGACTTACACTGACCAATTGCCAAGTCGAACGCCATCGCGTGCGACGGTGCAAATTCACTCGCAACGATAGAAGAGTGCTGGCTGTAGCCTACCGGATCGGTTTTCTGCCACTCCTTTTCAAGTTCATCACGGGATTTAAGCCAGGTCAGCTTCAACTGAGAAAAATCCCTCGTTCCCGTCACTTCACCGCGAATAACTTCATGCCCCCGATCAAAACTTTCCACCTGCAGCTCGTTAGGTGTTAATACATGGCCTGGTTGCCAGCTGATACGCTGATAGCTACTAAGTGCATAGGTAGCCGATGCCGTGCGCGAAATGGCACTGGCTTTAGCCGAATAGGAAATGTAAGCATCCGGGCTGTCCGGATCGATGTAAGCCGTGTACGGTTTATCACTGGTCTTCGGATCATTATCCGGATGGTTATCCTGCCCCATGAGCTTGAACATAAACGGCTCCGGCAGCTCTTCGCCGTTTATCACCACATCGCTGTACGAGTAACCCGCATTCATCACTGGCGTAGTACTGAAATCGCCTTTCCGCTCCGGTGCCATCTTAAACGGTTCCGTCTCCAGTCGCCCTACCCAGCGGTGCTGGCAGAATACACGCTGACGCAGGTTAGGAATGCCGGCAGCCAACTTATCAGGAATCCCCCGCCAGCCGAATCCCTGGATGTTTTGCAAAGACACAGTGCCATCCTGCGGACACCAGTAGTTATAAACCTTGCCGTTATTATCACGACGATATCTGGCGTCCTCGCGTAACGGGTTATCAGAAGACTTGCGTGATGCGCAGCTGGCTTCCATCGCCAGCATATCTGCCTCTGACAGCTCTCCGCCTTTGAACTGGGTTGCCATCAGTGCGCAAAAATGCTTAAACGTCTCCTGTCGGGCAAACGCCGTCTGGTGATGACCGGGCTGTGCGTCTTCACTAAGACGTCCTTCCAGAGAATAGGGTGAGTGATTCAGAATGACGCAGTTAACCGGCTCATATCCTGCCTGTTTAACCAGCATATTTGCCAGCATGGTGATGATGGTTCCCTGGCTATGTGCCACCACGTTAATCACATCATTTCGCGTCACCAGCGGTTCACGTATCTGAAGGATCAAATCCGCCAGCCGCTGGGCGGCAAAAAACTGATAGATGCGGTGCGGATTCTGGAATATCGGGTGCGTGTAATCGCCACCGTTCATGTGCAGCGAGGCAAAACCAGCGGCGGCCAGCGCAGCGCCACCAGCCCCCGGACCCAGCATATCGGGAATGTTGGTTGTCGCATTGGCAAACGTCCCTCCACCTTTGGCAAAATTCGTATCGAGGGCGTTTTTGAAATTATCGTTCTGGTACTTAAACGCACCTTTGCCGTCGTTACCCAGCTCCGCTTTTTTCTTCTCGTCATTCTCCTGATAAGCATCAAACGGTATATTCGCCTGGCTACCCAACTTCGCCACTTCATCCCGGTATCGCTTCTGGTCTGCCTGGTAGTCTTCATGCGTAACAGGCTTATACCCCCAGTAGAACGGGATAACAGGCGAACGGCCAGGATGGGTAATTCTGTAATCACCCCATTCATGCACGTAAAAATCCTGACGATTAAGACGCTTACTCAGTCCCACAAGAATGCCTTTTTCCTGGTTCTGGTAGGCCTCCCCGACGTCGTTTACCCCGTGAACGAGGATCACAATCCCCGGCATCGGACGCGGGACGCCCACACGGCGGGTCTGGGCCACCTCCCCCAGACTTTTGTGAACAGGAATATCACCTTCAGATATCACCCGTGGGGCATACGGGCTTTGTTTGGCTTCCGTCATTCCATTAACTCCATTTTGTAGGTATCCAGGTCGTCGGCATCGAGCAGCGATGAATGGCCGTTGCTGTCAGTTATGCCTTCCACCACTTTCCCGGCAGTACTGGTCAGCCTGAATTTTTTGTTTGCGAGAATCTGCTCCGGGTCGTCTCCGGCGTGCAGCTGGTAGCGGAGTTTAAACGCGCCCTGATTGAACGGCGGGACCGTGACCTGTGCGCTTTCCGGGCCGTCATACTTCAGATTTGGCCCTTTCAGTTCGATTCCCGTTGGCGAGAAGATGGTGACCAGTCCGTTCGGACTGACGCGTATTCCGCCACCGCCACAGACCAGCTGTATGCCCTGCTTGGCGCTGCCGTTCAGCTGTCCGTCGGTACTCGCCATCGTGAAATCCTTCAGCGAAAGCATATGCATTTCCCCGCGCTGGGCCTGCGTCGTGATATCCCCGGCACCGGCAATCATCTGAATGCCGAGCTTGCGGGCAAACAGCGAGAGTTTTTCCCCCACGGCCAGCGAGAACTTTTTCACCACGTTTACGCTGGTATCCTGGCCCGCCGTCACAATCACATCTTTCCCGGCAGACAGCTGCAAACTGTCCGGCGTGACGTGCGCCTGACCTTTGTCGGCATAGGTCAGCAGGCCCGCGCCGGTAAGGTTAGTCAGCGTCTGGCGCAGTTGACTTTGCTGATCGGTTTCCACATTACTGGCCCCGGCTGTCAGTGCGCTTTGTTGCAGCGTCATTGCCAGCGACAACGCTTTCTCCAGCTGCTCAATGGCGGCCGTCATATCCAGTTGCTTACCCGCAGCACGCGGTTGCGCCTCCGTGGTGATCATCACCCCTTTTGCGGCACGGAGCGCCATGTGATTGTCAGTGCGCGCTTCCACACCTTCACCGCGCTGCTTTCCCTCCGCGTCAACGAGGTGGCCAGCGCTGACCTGACTCTTGCCGTACTCCGTGGAAATCTTGATGTGTTCCTGACCGCGGCGGTCCTCCAGGCGGATTTTGTTCGAAGCAGCAGTGCGGATCACGTTGCGGGTGTCGTTGCGGTTTGTAACCAGATCAGGGTGTTTACCGTCATGCATGACATGCGCAATAAAGGGCCGGTCCGGATCGCCGCCTTCAAAGGCTACAGCCACCTCTGTGCCGTCCAGCAGCGGGAAATGAAAACCAAACACATCCCCGCCGTACGGTCTGCCCAGACGCATCAGCGCACTTTCAAATCCGTCACGTTTCTCGTCGAGGTCAAAATCAAACTTCACGCGGTATCGGCCCTGAGCATCGACTCCGGCGTACGTGTGATCCCGATTGATGGCCGCCACGCGACCGGGTACCGTACCGGCAATCACCGGTCGCGACAGATATTCCGGACGATAGCTGTAGCCGTTCAGATAAGGGATCCCCTTCAGGATGGCACGGTAGTGCTGTGCACGACTGCCGGAAAGCGTCATTGTGGTGACAAGAAAACCGTGTTTAAACCCGTCAGGAATATCCCCTGTCGGGTGGAACATCACACCCGGCAGCAGTGCCGGGTCACTGGTTGTCCCTCCCAGCACACTCTGTTTGTTCAGCAGGCGCTCATAGCGCAGGCGTGCGCAGAACGTGGCTGTTTCCGCCTCTTCACCGTAAAAATCGCCGTCCTCCAGATAATGATCGGCATAGTGATACTGTTTTCCGCTGGTTATCCCGTCGGGAATATCATTATCGAAAATGGTTTTATCCGCCTGTGGCGAAAATGGATTGCGGTAGTTATACGTACGCACCAGCACGCTTTCGGGAATGAGTTCGTATTGTTCTTCAAGCTCGGTAATGTATTCTTCATGGCTGGTCATGCCGGAATGGCGAACGTACGGCAGCTTCTTATCGTTGAAGATATAGCGGCAGCCACCGTCACCAAAGACAACCACCGTTTCGCCCTGTACCTTGTCATGGTTTTCAAAGCGGAACCAGATCCCCACCTCGGCCAGCAGACGGCGGATAAACTGGAGATCGGTTTCTTTCCACTGAATAATCATTTCGCGGCTGGGGTAGCTGTGGCTCAACTGATCAAAATCGATGTTGTAACCCTGAAAACGCCCGCTCTCCTTCATCAGCTTCGTGACGAGCTCTGGCACTGTCACATTCATGTATACGGCCGAACGGTAATTCCGGTCCAGCAGCGCCAGATCATGCTCCAGCACACACTCGTAAAGGGCTTCATCGGCAGATGACTTCAGACGGGCAAACGACGTGATCACTCCGTTAATCTGGCGCACCGGCAGCCAGGGCTCCTGATTGTGCCAGTCAGATTTCGGATTCGGGGCACGCAGAATAAATTCCGCCCTCTGATTGAGGACATCGTTGACGGCAATGTTTGATGCCGGGCTGGTAAAACGGATGGTGTAGCGATAGGGCTTACTGAGTTCTTCTTCCCCGGTAAAAGAGTGAACATCCGGTAAAACAGATTTGCCTCGTGGAATATACAGTAAATAACGGTTTAACGTATCCTGTTGCTGAACAATGCCTGACGGTCCTTTCATCGCAAAATATCCATAATAAAGAATGACTGTTTATTAAAAAACAATACTCTCACAGACCATTGAATAAAATGTCATTCCGTAACACATCACAGAATGTTACAAAATACATATCATTCAGTTTAAAAATAAATAAAACAACAATATTCACACCATAAATAAATATGACCCGGAATAATACCCGACCCGTATATAACAATTCAGTCGGTAACAACAATATGGACAACGCGCTTTTCCTGTGAACGCATCATCAGATATTCAAGAACCGCCGTTGAAGGGTTATTTGGCCCTTTTTTCCTGCTATAAATCGCTCTTCCCTGGCGAACAGCAATAAATATTAAACCGGTTCGCCGCCTGATAAGAATATACGGTAGTTTCCGTAAGCGGAATTTTATCTGCCACCAGTATATGAGGATAAAATCCGTCCCGGTATCCAGGGTTCGCAGGAGGAGGCAAAGAGCCGCTGCTTAAATTCAAGAGAATAATCAGGGCAACTTTTTCGCCTGCCGCGAGTCACTTTTTTCCGCATATCTGACACTTTGATACCCACCACCTATTTGGTAGACACCACTTTGTTGGTTGCATCAGATTATGGCCAGACGACTCTCGCTGGACGCATACAAAGAGCGGGAAAAGGTATCCACGGACGGGTAAGCATCCATAACGAAGTCCATATCGTGTTCAGACGAAAAAAAATCCGGGCTCAGAGGGGCTGAACCCGGATTGTCCCTTACTGGCAGGATCGTTCAAGTGTTCTTAAACGATCGGCATTACTGCACATGTGCAGGGCGTTTTTTATTGCAGTGGCATAAATGAGGGTTTATGCCCGGCTTATTTGTAGATGACAGCCGTGCCGTGCAGGGTGTTAGGACCGGTCACAGAGGTGATGCGGTAAGATTTTGCACCCATCTCTTGCGCTTTTTGCGCCAGCTGATCTTCCAGTGAACCCAGGTTAGTCCCGGCAGACGCAGAGATCGTCCCGACTTTATGCTGATCGACCGGAGTGGACTGTACCTGTACAGCAGCAAAGCTTGCGAAAGAGAGTGAACTCAGGACAGCAGCAGCGATGAGGGTTTTTACGTTTTTCATGATGTTTACCTTTAGCAGATGAATTTGGAGGTCGTTATCTATTTAGTTAACGATCGATAGGTAAATCATAAATGTGATCCAGGTCACGCGTCAACATAATTTTATAACGACCATTAACTTAATTTTAAAGTCGTTATTTTTCATATAGATATGATTAATATATTTTTAAGCATTCAGCACTGGTGGTGGGTTGCGTTTATTTTTATAATGGTTATTCACCAAACCAACAGAGGACCAACGGCACATGACAACCGACGTCACGAGTTGTGCGAAGAAAAGCCGTGGCCGACCAAAAGTGTTTGACAGGGATGCAGCGCTTGATAAGGCCATGACTCTCTTCTGGCAACATGGGTATGAAGCAACCTCGCTTTCCGATCTGGTAGAAGCCACCGGAGCCAAAGCGCCGACGCTGTATGCCGAATTTACCAATAAAGAGGGGCTGTTCAGGGCGGTGCTGGACAGATACATTTCGCGCTTTGCGGCGAAACACGAAGCCCAGCTGTTCTGTGAAGAGAAAAGCGTCGAACAGGCGCTTCGCGACTATTTCACCGCCGTCGCGACCTGCTTCACCAGTAAAGAGACGCCTGCGGGCTGCTTTATGATTAACACCTCTGCCACCCTGGCGGCGTCCTCGAAAGAGATTGCCAATACGGTGAAATCGCGGCATGCCATGCAGGAAGAGACGCTCAGCGCATTTCTGGCTCAGCGCCAGCAGCGCGGTGAAATCCCTGCGCAATGCAACCCTCAGCTGCTGGCGCAATACCTGAGCTGTATTTTGCAGGGGATGTCGATCAGCGCCCGTGAAGGGGCTACGCTGGAAAAACTGCAGAATATTAGCGAAACCACGCTGCGACTGTGGCCTGAGCTACTGAAAATCTGAAGCAAAAAAAAGCTCCTCAGCCTGAGCGCATGAGGAGCTAAATTCAGAGAACATCTTTTTTACACTTTGTTATTCAGAACCAGCTGGCCATTTCCATCCAGTGGAATTTGCGTGCCCGGGTCTTTATCCATGCGGATTTTGCCCTGCTGATCGCCAATTTTGTACGTCACGTCATAGCCCAGCATTTTTTCCGACTTGTCATAGACGGTTTTGCAGCGTTGCTGAGTCGTGGTGTAGGTATCATTATCCTGCATCGCGCCCTGTACCTGGTTACCGGCATAGCCGCCACCCAGCGCGCCGACCACGGTCGCCACATCTTTACCCCGGCCGCCGCCGAACTGGTGACCAATCACGCCCCCCGCTACCGCGCCCAGAACAGAACCGGCAATACGGTTTTCATCCTGCACCGGACGACGGTGCGTCACGGAGACGTTACGGCACTCCTGACGAGGCGTTTTTACCGTTTCTTTAATCGGTGTAGCAGAAACCACCTGCGCATACTGCGGGCCGCGATCTAATACGTTGAGACTGGCAACGGCAGCCACACCTAACGCAGCCGCGACGCCAATCCCTATACCCGCCAACATTGATTTATTCACGGGACTTCCTCCTTTGTTGCTATTGGTAACAATTTTGCAATGGAGGCATCGCTTCGCCAATAAGATAAAGGATCAAAAAAGGGGCGTTGAGAGGAGATATATTGTATTTAGGAGAACTCTTAAGCACTCAAACTGTGATCTACAGCATGAAATGCTAAAAACTCCCTCCGGAGGACCCGGAGGGAGTGAAAGATTAGTGCAGCTTCAGACGCGGACGGATCACGCGGTTGATTCTGCCCACCAGCATCATCAGCCCGGTTTTGAAGTAGCCGTGCAGCGCAATCTGGTGCATGCGGTACAGGGAGATATACACGAAGCGGGCAATGCGCCCTTCTACCATCATTGAGCCGCGCATCAGGTTGCCCATCAGGCTGCCGACGGTAGAGAAGTTTGACAGCGACACCAGTGAACCATGGTCTTTATAGACATAGGCTTTCATTGGCTTGCCTTTGTACTGCGCCAGAATGTTGTGCAGCACCAGGCTTGCCATCTGGTGAGCGGCCTGCGCGCGCGGCGGCACGAATCCACCTTCAGGACGCGCGCAGGAGGCACAGTCACCGATAGCAAAGATGTCAGGGTCGCGCGTGGTTTGCAGCGTTGGCTCGGTGACCAGCTGGTTAATGCGGTTCGTTTCCAGACCGCCGATCTCTTTCATAAAGTCAGGCGCTTTGATACCTGCCGCCCAGACCATCAGATCCGCTTTGATATACTCGCCGTCTTTGGTGTGCAGGCCGCCTTCGTCGGCGCTGGTCACCATGGTCTGCGTCAACACCCGCACGCCCAGCTTGGTGAGCTCATTGTGCGCCGCACCGGAAATACGCGGAGGCAGCGCAGGCAGGATGCGTTCACCGGCTTCGACCAGTGTGACGTTCAGCGCTTCGTTAGTTAACCCTTTGTAACCGTAGCTGTGCAGCTGTTTCACTGCATTGTGCAGCTCCGCAGACAGCTCAACGCCCGTCGCACCACCGCCGACAATGGCGATATTTACCTTACCGTTCGCACCCATATTGCTGGTGTACTTCAGGAACAGGTTCAGCATTTCCTGATGGAAACGACGCGCCTGGTGCGGGTTATCGAGGAAGATACAGTGCTCTTTCACGCCCGGCGTGTTGAAGTCGTTGGAGGTACTGCCCAGCGCCATGACCAGCGTGTCGTACGGCAGCTTGCGCTCAGGAACGAGCAGCTCCCCTTTTTCATCACGCAGTTCTGCCAGGGTGATGGTTTTGCTTTCACGGTTGATGTCCACCACCGAGCCCAGCTGGAACTGGAAATGGTGGTTGCGCGCGTGCGCCAGGTAGCTGAGCGCGTCCACGCCCTCGTCCAGAGAACCGGTCGCCACTTCGTGCAGCAGCGGTTTCCACAGGTGGCTGTGGTTACGATCCACCAGCGTAATTTTGGCTTTTTTACCGCGACCCAGCTTCTTGCCCAGCTGTGTAGCCAGCTCCAGCCCGCCAGCACCACCGCCTACAATAACTATCTTTTTCAATGGCGTAGTCAACGTGACCCCCTCAAATTATTAACCAATTGTTAATTAAAAGTTATAAAAATAACCCTTAATTAACAACAGGTTACAGCACTGAAACCATTCAGGTGCATTGAGAATACCACGTCAGGCGCATTGGTCATACCAAAATTGATATGCATCAAGTTTTGATGGCTTAAAAGTAGACAATTCTGGTCAAAAAGAAAGCCCGGTACGCTTTCGCGGCCGGGCTTTGATGCCTGCGGATAAGGGATTAACCCAGCGTTTTAAACGCTTTGATACGCTGCAGATGCGGGGAGATGTTCTTGAACTTGTGGGTCTGTTCTTCGTCCCAGACGATCTCATAGTAATGATGCAGCAGTTCTGCTGCCCGATGGCTGTTGAGCGCTTCATCATTACGTGAAAGGATCACCAGGCAGCGGTCGCGGTTTTTCTCACGAAAATTGCTGACGCACTTGGTCGCAATATCGACATACTCTTCCGGGCGGTCGATTTTGCCTTCCATGTTCTCGTTCGGGAACAGGTTAGGATTGAACACCACCTGGCGAATGTCGCACAGGAAGCCAATCCGCTCCGCCCAGTAGCCGCCCAGCCCCACGCCGCAAATCAGAGGGCGATCGTCGACGTTGAGCTGCAACATCTTGTCCACCTCTTTGAGCAGATGCTGCATATCATGCTTCGGATGGCGCGTGCTGTAGCTGATCAACCGTACATCCGGATCGATAAACTGCAGCTGCAGCACCTTCTCATGATTACCAGGACTGTTTGAGTCAAAACCGTGTAAATAGATGATCATCGTCTTCTCACCACGCTACGCCTTCCGGGAGGGTTTACAGGCTGGCTTTATGTGCCTGCCAGCGCTCATTCAGGTCTTCAAGCCGGGCGTTGACCGTCTTCCAGCGCGCCGAATCCATCAGCTCCTGACGGCTAAATGAACCTTTATGATACAATTGTGTAACACGCTCTGCATTGATCGGCGACAGGTTATCCAGCACGCTAACGGCACCTTTACGATTATTGCAGACCAGGATCATATCGCAACCTGCATCCAGCGACGCCTGACCGCGTTCAGCGTAGCTGCCCATAATCGCCGCCCCTTCCATCGATAAGTCGTCAGAGAAGATCACGCCATTGAAGCCCAGCTCCTGACGCAGAACGGTTTTCAGCCAGTGCGGAGAGCCGCTGGCAGGGCGCGGGTCAACGTCGCTGTAAATCACGTGCGCAGGCATAATGGCATCCAGCTTGTTGTCGGTGATCAGCGACCTGAACACCGACATATCTTTGGCGCGAATTTCCGCTTCCGGGCGCGGATCGCGCGGGGTCTCTTTGTGTGAGTCCGCCGTCACCGCGCCGTGACCCGGGAAGTGTTTCCCGGTGGTTTTCATTCCGGCATCGCGCATACCGTCGATAAACCGGGTCGCCATGGCCAGCGCAATACGCGGATCTTCATGGTATGAACGCTCGCCAATGGCGGCGCTGATATGCCCCACGTCCAGAACCGGGGCAAAACTGATGTCGATATCCATGGCGATCATTTCGCTGGCCATCAGCCAGCCGGCCTCCTGCGCCAGTTTCCCCCCCTCTTCCGTGCCTAACAGCGCGGCAAAAGACTGGGCAGCCGGCAGGCGGGTAAACCCTTCGCGAAAACGCTGCACGCGGCCGCCTTCCTGATCGACGGCGACCACCAGATGATTGCGCGACGCGGCGCGGATCTGACGCACCAGCTCACGCAGCTGCGCCGGATCGTGATAGTTGCGGGTAAACAGGATCAGGCCACCCACCAGCGGATGCGCCAGAATTTCACGCTCCTCCGCATCCAGCTCAAACCCTTCTACATCCAACATGACTGGACCCACATCCACCTCTCTTATCCTTTCGTTTGTAACTGACGCCAGGCATCGTCTGCCAGCGCAATAAAGTGTTTGTCTCTTGACTGCCGATAGCGCATTTCAAACCAGCCAGCCATTAACATGACGACCCAGGGTCGCCAGCATCTGACCTGACGCCTCAGCGCCTCGGGGTCAATATGTGCCACCTGGGCGTAGTCCCTGATGAGTATTTGCCGCGCGGCGTCACTCTCCGTCCAGACTGCCGCCAGCTCCAGCGCCACATCGCCATCTCCGGCATACTCCCAGTCGATAAGCCTGATGCCCGCTGGCGTATGAACAATATTCCCGGCATGAACATCCATGTGCAGCGGCGCGAGCCGAATCGGCTGCGGCTCGCCCGTTTTACGCAGCCGCTTGAGATGTGCCAGCCACATTGGGGTGCGTCTGTCAGGCTCGGCCTGCTGCCAGTAGCGTTCAAGCAGCGGGTATAACGTGATTCGCCATCCCAGACGTGGCTGCCGGTGCAGATGATACAGCATCGCCGCGAGCGCCGGCGTGTCCGGCAGCTCGCTTTTAACGTCACCGTCCAGATAGTCGACGGCCATCCAGCCCTGTCTGAAAAAACGGGGGGCTGGCACGAGATCTGACGGAAGACGTCTCAGGGCATGAAACTGACGACGAAAATGGGAGGCAGGCGCGTAGGGCTCGTGATTCTGCCGCAAGACCAGACGGTGTTCGCCCTGCGCTATAATGCAACTCGCGCCGCCAAGCCCGGAGTGGGCCTGCGGCGCGATAAGGCGGTACTGAGGAAAATAGCGCGTCAGAATCTCTTCACGCGTGCTGTCATTGTTGCGTAACCGCACCTTTACCTGACCAGATAATTTCGCCTGTCTGAACCAGCATCAGCTGCATCTGCAGGGCTGGGGTATTCACGTTACCGGTGGCGTTAGAGTAAAGCACATACTGTGCGCCAACGTTACGGGCAATGCCGATCGCCTTGCTGCGTGTGCCGAGACTATCCTGCGGCGACAGGCCCAGCTGCTGTTTGGCTACCGCGAGCTGCTGAGCCGAGACCAGCGTAAACTTGCCGTTGTTAGCCAGAGCATTGCGCAGGGTTTCTGTCGCTTCGCCCGCGTTCAGTGAACCGTTGGTACGGTTGTTGACGCTGTCGACCAGCAATACGCTGCCCGCCGTCACGCCCTGCGCCTGCAGCATTTTACCGACCATCGGCTGCATTGCCCCATTCCAGTCGTAGTGGCGCACGCGCGGTGCAGGCTGCGACGTCTGGTCCGGATGCTCAATCGGGCCTGGCTGCGCCGGTATAGACGGTACGGACGGCACGGTTGGCTGCGGCTGCGTTGGCTGCGTTGGCTGTTCTGTGCCCGGTTTCGCCTCTTCCACAGGCGCAGGCTGTTCAGTTCGGGTCACACACCCTGCCAGGAACAGCGCGAAAGCTGTCACGAGCGCATAGCGGCTCAAGTTTTTAATCAAGGTTCACCCCTCAGAGATAAAGATAAAGTCTCACCTTATGCGCACCCAGATAGTTGGCGCTGCCATAGAGCGTTACCGACGACCTGGCCGGAATGGTGACGCTGCGCGGCGCCTCCAGCGGATGCATTTCGAGACCTCTTACGTCATACCAGAAAAAACGGTAGTGGACCGTCACGGGTTCGTGTCTTTCATTAAAGAGCGTAGAGGAGGCAGATGAGTTGATTTCACTGATGGTCAGCGCGGGCTGTTGCGCCGTGATGCCCGCGGCAAGCACGGAGGATTCCATGACCAGCGTCTGTTCATCGTTCACGGGGATCGCCGGGCGCGTGCTGCACCCCACAATCATCATCGTCACTACCAGCGCTGCAATACGCCCTTTACGCATGTCAAAGACCTTTATGTGCCAGCATCGGCCCCAGAGGACGTCCACCCAGCAGATGCATGTGAATATGATACACTTCCTGGCCACCATGACGATTGCAGTTCATGATCAGACGGTAACCGTCTTCTGCAATCCCTTCCTGTTCAGCGATTTTCGCGGCCACCGTCAGCATACGACCTAACGCCACTTCATGCTCGGTTTTTACGTCGTTTACAGTCGGAATCAGAATATTGGGAATGATAAGGATGTGCGTCGGGGCCTGAGGGGAAATGTCCCGGAAAGCCGTCACCAGTTCATCCTGATAGACGATATCCGACGGAATTTCGCGGCGGATAATTTTACTGAAAATCGTTTCTTCAGCCATGACCTTTTCCTTTTTTGTTTAATCTGGCGCAATGCGTCCGCTGTAAACACACTCCCGGGATCGGTGTGTGACACAATTCAAGAGTATGAGCGAGTTTCTCCTGTCCTTTCAACCTCCTCCCTCGATTTCTTTCCTGAATGTTCATCAGCTGAGTGAAGAGTGACCGCTTGCGCGTCTCAGTGGCGTTTTTTACGACACAAATAAAAAAGGCAGCCATTCGGCTGCCTTAGTCTCCCCAGGTCACAACTTAGTTGCTGCGGATGTACTCATCCATTTCGGTTTTCAGGTTATCGGATTTGGTACCGAAGATTGCCTGTACACCAGAACCTGCAACAACTACGCCCGCTGCGCCCAGTTTTTTCAGACCCGGCTGGTCTACTTTCGCGACGTCGGCAACGCTCACACGCAGACGAGTGATGCACGCGTCCAGGTTAGTGATGTTCTCTTTACCACCGAACGCAGCAACCAGTGCAGGAGCCATTTCGCTGGTCGCGCCAGCTTTGCTGTCTTCTGTCGCATCTTCACGGCCTGGGGTTTTCAGGTCCAGTGCTTTAATCAGCACGCGGAAGATGGTGTAGTACACAACTGCGTAGCACGCACCGACAATTGGGAACAGCCACAGCTTGCTGCTGTTACCGGACAGAACGATGAAGTCGATCAGGCCGTGAGAGAAGGACGTACCGTCACGCATACCCAGCAGAATACAGATTGGGAACGCCAGGCCCGCCAGAATTGCGTGGATAACGTACAGGATCGGCGCAACGAACATGAAGGAGAACTCGATCGGCTCGGTGATACCGGTCAGGAACGAGGTCAGCGCTGCGGAGATCATGATACCGCCCACTTTTGCACGGTTCTCTGGCTTCGCAGAGTGCCAGATAGCAATCGCCGCTGCAGGCAGACCGTACATTTTGAACAGGAAGCCACCAGACAGTTTACCTGCAGTTGGGTCACCCGCCATGTAACGTGGGATATCGCCGTGGAATACCTGGCCTGCTGCGTTGGTGAATTCACCAATCTGCATCTGGAATGGAACGTTCCAGATGTGGTGCAGACCGAATGGCACCAGGCAACGCTCGATGAAGCCGTAGATACCAAACGCCACAACCGGGTTCTGGTAAGCAGCCCACTGAGAGAAGGTCTGGATAGCGGAGCCGATTGGTGGCCAGATGAAGGACAGGATCACGCCAGTGAAAATCGCTGCCAGACCAGAGATGATCGGAACGAAACGCTTGCCCGCGAAGAAGCCCAGATACTCAGGCAGCTTGATGCGATAGAAGCGGTTGAACATATACGCTGCAATCGCACCGGAGATGATACCGCCCAGAACACCGGTGTCCGCCAGGTGTTTCGCGGCAATCTCTTCTGCCGGTAAATGCAGAACCAGCGGCGCAACCACAGCCATGGTTTTCACCATGATGCCGTAGGCAACCACTGCAGCCAGCGCAGAAACGCCGTCGTTATTGGTGAAGCCCAGAGCCACACCGATCGCGAAGATCAGCGGCATGTTAGCAAAGACAGAACCGCCTGCTTCGGCCATCACGTGGGAGACTACGGCTGGCAGCCAGCTGAAGTTAGCAGAACCGACACCCAGCAGGATACCTGCAATAGGCAGTACGGATACTGGCAGCATCAGCGATTTACCGACCTTTTGCAGGTTAGCAAATGCATTCTTAAACATAATTGAGAGTGCTCCTGAGTATTTGTGCTTTTTTACGCTTTCACGCATTGGCCCGGGGGGAGTACCGTGCCGTGGACAGGACATCTAAGCGCCCTTTATTTATTACACAGAGTAAAATAATTCCCTCTGAGTTTGTTTGACGGCTATCACGTTTCAGCTTAAGGCGGTCGAAAAACTTTCAGTTATTTACAAAAAGCATGTCCGGATGTGTCTAAAAACACCCTCACCGCCCCAAATGAGGCGGTGAACTTTACTCGCTTTACTTATTAATTACGAGCCTAAAAAAAACAGGTGTATCAGACAGATTGCAGGCGGGCGGGGTCGATATGGAACAGCGTGGAGAAGTTTTCCGTCGTCACGCGGGCCAGCTCATCAATGCTGACGCCCTTCAGTACGGCCATGTACTCAGCCACATCTCTCGTCATAGCGGGCTGGTTCTCTTTACCGCGATGCGGTACCGGTGCGAGATACGGAGAATCGGTCTCCACCAGAATACGATCGAGCGGAACATAACGTGCAGCATCACGCAGCTGCTCAGCGTTACGGAACGTCACGATCCCCGAAAACGAGATATAAAACCCCAAATCAAGCAGCTTACCCGCCGTTTCTCTGTCTTCTGTGAAACAGTGTAGTACGCCACCGCAATCCGTCACGTTTTCTTCCCGGAGGATCGCCAGGGTATCCGCACGCGCGTCGCGGGTGTGGACGATAACCGGCTTGTTCAGCTCCCGGCCAATGCGAATATGGTTGCGGAAGGACTCCTGCTGACGCGGTTTGGTTTCCGGCGTGTAAAAATAGTCCAGCCCGGTTTCCCCCATCGCCACCACGCCCTCTTCTGCTGCCAGTTGGCGCAGATCCTCAACGTCGTACGCCTCGTCCTGATTCAGCGGATGCACGCCGCAGGAGAACACCACGTTATCGCGAACGCCCACCAGCTCACGCATGGAGCGGTAGCCCGGCAGCGTGGTTGCCACCGCAAGACAGAATTTCACATCGCGGGCAGCGGCTTTTGCCAGCACGTCATCCACGTTTTTATGCAGGGATTGATAATCCAGGCCATCAAGATGGCAGTGTGAGTCGACTAAAAACATAATGTCTCTCTCAGAGATGGGAAACCGGCGGTGTGACGCCGGGTTGCAGGTAATGTTCGATACGCAGTAACTGGTCGGTCAGTAAAAGCTCGCGATTAAGGCCCGTCACGGTTAAAAGCTGTTCTCGGCTCTGGCAAATTTCATGAAGCATCGCATGAAGAATCGTCCCTGAGAGGCGGTTCGCCAGCGTATTCACCAGCGACCACGCATCCGGGTTGGTCAGCAGCGTTGCCCCTTGCTGAGTTTTGAGTGCATCCAGCAGCAACGAGGCCAGCCAGTGCAGACGCTCAACGGCCCGATCGCTGTTAAGCGCAGGCAATACGCTTAGCCAGTCGTGGTTATTCAGTGCCGTTTCAACAGCCCGGCAGAGCGTTTCTCGCTCTGACCATACGTCAGGCTGCAGTAATGCCAGCGCCGCCGCGGGCGCGCCGCTGCTCAGGCGCAAGGCGGTCAGCGCACTCTCAGGTGACGTTGTCACCTCGCGCTCAAGCCAGCTCAGCGCCCACGATTCCTGGGGCACCGCCAGGTGATGAAGACGACAGCGGCTGCGCAGCGTCGCCAGTAATCGTCCCGGGTCACGACACGAGAGGAAAAACCACGTTTTAACCGGCGGCTCTTCCAGGGTTTTCAGCAGGGCGTTAGCCGCCGCCTCGGTAAGCTGTGTGGCGTCTTTGAGCCAGACCACTTTAGCGCCGCCCAGTCGCGCGTGCTCGTACAATTTTTCACTGACTTCCCGCACGGCATCAATACCGAGCGCGCTTTTGCCCTTCTCAGGCTCGAGGGTGTAGTAGTCAGGATGCGTGCCCGCCTGCATCAGCTGACAGCCACGGCATTTACCACAGCTCTTGTGCCCTTCCGGCTGCTGACACATCAGAAAACGGGTGATGGCATAAATCAACGCATCATCACCCATCCCTGGCAATGCCTGAATCAGTAACGCATGATGCCCCCGACCCGCCTGATAGCTGCCGATCAGCTGTTCAAAGTGTGGGCGCAACCATGGATACCATTTCATGCCTGCTGCTCCTGCACCCACTGCGTAATGGTATGCTGAATGTCACGCGTGACGTCGTCCAGGGACTGCGTCGCATCGATGGTACAAATTGAGCTGTCCTGTGCGGCAAGTTCAAGATAGCGCGCACGGGTGCGGTTAAAGAAATCAAACGACTCTTGTTCAATGCGGTCCAGCTCACCGCGCGCGCGGGCACGCTTGAGGCCCACTTCCGGAGTCACATCCAGATAGAGCGTCAGGTCGGGGCGAAAATCCCCCAGTACGGCATTACGCAGCGTGGCCAGCATGGTCTGGTCGATACCGCGTCCTCCGCCCTGATATGCCTGAGTCGACAGATCGTGACGGTCACCAATCACCCACTTGCCGCCGGCCAGGGCAGGTTTGATAACCGTCTCAACCAGCTGAACGCGCGCCGCGTAGAACATCAGCACTTCGGCTTTGTCAGTGATAACTTCGTCGCCGACGGATTTAATATCCAGCACCAGGCTGCGCAGCTTTTCAGCCAGCTGCGTGCCGCCCGGCTCGCGGGTAAATACCATGTCCGCCACGCCAAGCGCTTTTAGCGTATCCACCACCACGTTGCGGGCGGTAGTTTTACCCGCTCCTTCGAGTCCCTCAATGACAATGTATTTACTGCGCATTTTTTTCCTTAAGTGCCTTCAGATAGTCCTGAACAGAGCGATTGTGGCTGGCAAGGTTGGTGTTAAAGGTGTGTCCCCCTTTTCCATCAGCCACAAAATAGAGATACGGTGTTTTTGCCGGATGCGCAGCGGCTTTAAGCGACGCTTCGCTCGGCGTGGCAATCGGACCTGGCGGTAATCCGCTAATCACGTAGGTATTATACGCCGTTGGCGTCTCCAGATCTTTTCTTGAGATCTTGCCGGCATAGCTCTCGCCCATGCCGTAGATAACGGTAGGGTCGGTTTGCAGACGCATGCCGATGCGCAGACGGTTGATAAATACTGACGCCACTCGATCGCGCTCGGCGGCAACGGCGGTCTCTTTCTCGATAATTGAGGCCATGGTGACAAACTGGTTTTGATCTTTATACGGCAGCCCGTCCATTCGCCCTTCCCAGGCGGCATCCACGGCGGCGACCATTTTTTTGTGCGCCCGCTTAAGAATCGCCACATCAGTCGTGCCTGCGGTATACATCCAGGTATCCGGCCAGAACCAGCCTTCCACCCACTCAGGATGCTCAAACTTGAGCACGTCGGCCACCGTCTGATAGCTGTCATCCTTCAGGGTATGCTTAATATACGGCGCATCGCGCAGCTGTTTGAGGTAATCGCTCAGGCGCATCCCTTCCACAAATCGCAGGGGGAACTGGGCTTCCTTGCCGCTTTCCAGCAGCTGCAGCATCTCTCTGACGGTCATTCCCGGCGTAAAGCGATAGGTACCGGCTTTGAAATGTGACAGCTCAGGCTCCACGCGCAATAACCACTGGAATACCCGTGGACGATTGATAATCTTGTCGCCATAGAGCTGTTCCCCAAGCGCCTGGCGGCCGGTTCCCGCTTTCAGGGTAAAGATCGTTTCGTCTTTAACCAGGATCTTGCTGTCAGCCAGCTGGCGAACTTTCCATACGCCAGCTCCGCCAGCGACGCCCAGCGCAACGATGAGGATAAGGACAAAGCGCAACATTTTTTTCATGACTATCTGGTTTGCTCACATATCGGGGCTAAAAACTGAAACAGCTCGCGCGAAGACCAGCGTTGTTGGCCATACGCACGGACGGGTACAACAGGCATCAGCGCATTGCAGATGATGACTTCATCGGCAGTCTGTAGCGCGGCTTCTCCTGCGCTAACTTCGACAACGCGATAGCCAGAGCGTGCCAGCTGTTGCAGACAAAACTGACGCATTAACCCATTTACGCCAGCGTGTTCCAGCGACGGAGTGAACACCTCTCCCCCCTGCCGCCAGAGTAAATTAGCCGCACAGCATTCCGTAATGAACCCTTCGCTGTCAAGAACCAGCGCCTCATCGGCGTCCGTCTGTTCAAGATGAGTACGAATGAGCACCTGCTCGAGGCGATTGAGATGCTTAATCCCGGCCAGCATCGGGTTCCGTCCCAGTCGAACCGGGCTCAGCGTCAGCGTGACGCCGTCCTCTCGCCAGCGAGAATAATGCGCAGGATAAGCAGAAACGGAGAGAATACGCGTTGGGTTGATACACGATGCGGCGCTGTAACCCCGGCCACCACTGCCGCGGCTGATGATGACCTTGAGCACGCCGTTGTCCTTCCCGGTTGCCAGCTGGCACATTTCCTGGCGCAATGTGTCCCAGTGCGTAAAGGGGATCATTAACTTTTCACAGCCATACTGCAGACGTCGAATGTGCGCCTCCAGAAGGCAGACATCGCCATCCAGAATGCGCGCCGTCGTAAAGCAACCATCACCGAACTGTATCGCCCTGTCGCTGGCAGGCAGCGTGTCCTGCTCAAGGCCATTGATTAAAAACATGGTGGCTCCTTATGCGTGGGCATTTAGTCTGGCAGGATGTCATGCAGCCGACAAGAAGATTAGGCTTAATAAAAAAGGCCCGGCAAGCGGACCTTTTTAAAAGCTATCGGGACGTCAGGATCAGATCTTTTTGAAGATCAGAGAACCGTTGGTGCCGCCGAAGCCGAAAGAGTTACACAGGGTGTACTCCATACCGCTAACCTGACGCGCTTCGTGAGGAACGAAGTCCAGATCGCAACCTTCATCCGGGTTATCCAGGTTGATGGTTGGTGGAACAGCCTGATCGCGCAGCGCAAGGATGGAGTAGATTGACTCTACTGCACCCGCCGCACCCAGCAGGTGACCGGTCATGGATTTCGTGGAGCTCACCATTACGCGGCTGGCAGATTCGCCGAAGATAGACTTAACCGCCTGAGCTTCAGCTTTATCGCCTGCTGGCGTAGAGGTGCCGTGCGCGTTCACATAGCCAATTTGTGCTGGGGTAATACCCGCATCACGGATCGCGTTTTCCATCGCCAGCGCAGCACCCGCGCCGTTCTCAGGAGGAGACGTCATGTGGTAAGCATCGCTGCTCATGCCGAAACCAACGATTTCAGCATAAATTTTCGCACCGCGTTTTTTCGCGTGTTCGTACTCTTCCAGTACGATCATGCCCGCCCCGTCGCCCAGCACGAAGCCGTCACGGTCTTTATCCCACGGACGGCTCGCCGCCTGCGGGTTATCATTACGGGTAGACAGCGCACGCGCCGCACCAAAACCGCCGACACCCAGTGGGGTACTGGCTTTTTCAGCACCGCCCGCAACCATAGCATCTGCATCGCCGTACGCAATAATGCGCGCGGCCTGGCCGATGTTATGTACGCCAGACGTACAGGCGGTGGCGATAGAAATGCTTGGCCCACGCAGGCCAAACATGATGGTCAGGTGACCTGCCACCATGTTAACAATCGTGGACGGAACGAAGAACGGGCTGATCTTACGCGGGCCGCCATTCATCAGAGATGTATGGTTTTCCTCGATCAGGCCAAGACCGCCAATCCCGGAGCCGATAGCGGCGCCGATACGGGTTGCGTTCTCTTCCGTAATCACAAGGCCAGAATCCTGCATGGCCTGAACGCCAGCGACAATTCCATATTGAATGAAGGCATCCATCTTGCGCTGTTCTTTGCGCGAGATGATCTCTTCACAGTTAAAATCCTTTACTAAGCCAGCAAATTTCGTTGCATAGGCGCTAGTATCGAAATGGTCGATTAGGCTGATGCCGCTCTGACCGGCAAGGAGAGCTTTCCAGGTGGACTCTACGGTATTGCCGACAGGAGACAACATGCCAAGTCCGGTCACAACTACACGACGCTTAGACACGTTTGTCCTCCAGGGAGGGATAAAAAAAGAGATTCGTGGGACTAAAAAAGATAAAACTCAGGCGGTCGAATGACCGCCTGGAGATGTTCACTTACGCCTGGTGACCGTTGATGTAATCAATGGCAGCCTGAACGGTGGTGATCTTCTCAGCTTCTTCGTCCGGAATCTCAGTATCAAACTCTTCTTCCAGAGCCATTACCAGCTCAACGGTGTCAAGAGAATCTGCGCCCAGGTCTTCAACGAAGGAAGCGGAGTTCACAACTTCTTCCTGCTTAACGCCCAGCTGTTCGCCGATAATTTTCTTAACGCGTTCTTCGATAGTGCTCATACTCTTAAATTTCCTATCAAAACTCGCTTTCGCGATGGTTTTCGTAGTGTATAAAATGTTGAAAAATTTGCAACTAAATCCCGGCAGTTCGTACCACGATTTTACGTTATTTTGAGGCCATTCGCCCTAATAACGCAAATATTTTTCATCGTGGTTAAACCATATACATCCCGCCGTTGACGTGGAGGGTCTCACCAGTGATGTAACCCGCTTCGTCAGAGGCTAAAAATGCAACCGCACTGGCGATTTCTTTAGGGTCGCCAAGACGACCCGCCGGAACTGCCGCCAGCGTACCCGCACGCTGCTCATCAGTCAGCGCACGCGTCATGTCCGTTTCAATAAAGCCCGGAGCAACAACGTTTACCGTAATACCGCGGGACGCAACTTCACGTGCCAGCGACTTACTGAAACCAATCAGACCTGCTTTCGCCGCAGCGTAGTTAGCCTGACCAGCATTTCCCATGGTACCAACCACAGAACCGACAGTGATAATACGACCATGACGCTTTTTCATCATAGCGCGCATTACCGCTTTTGACAGACGGAATACAGATGACAGGTTGGTTTCGATGATATCGTTCCACTCGTCGTCTTTCATTCGCATTAACAGGTTATCGCGAGTGATCCCGGCATTGTTTACCAGAATATCCACTTCGCCAAACTCTGCGCGAATATTTTCCAGAACAGATTCGATAGATGCAGGTTCAGTCACATTCAGTACCAGACCTTTACCGTTTGCACCCAGATACTCGCTGATGGCCTGAGCGCCATTCTCGCTGGTTGCTGTTCCAATCACCTTCGCGCCGCGCGCAACCAGTGTTTCAGCAATTGCACGCCCGATACCGCGGCTTGCGCCAGTGACCAGGGCGATTTTTCCTTCAAAACTCATGGTATTCCTCTTTTATTGCGAGAGTGCCGCTGACATCGCTTCCGGCTCGTTAATCGCCGAGGCTGTCAGGGTGTCAACAATACGTTTTGTCAGACCGGTGAGGACCTTACCTGGGCCGACTTCATACAGATGCTCAACGCCCTGAGAGGCCATAAACTCAACGGTTTTGGTCCACTGTACCGGGCTGTAGAGCTGGCGAACCAGCGCGTCGCGGATAGCTTCCGGCGTGGTTTCGCATTTCACATCGACGTTGTTCACAACGGAAATCGTCGGTGCGTTAAACGTAATTTTTTCCAGCTCAACCGCCAGTTTCTCGGCGGCAGGCTTCATCAACGCACAGTGAGACGGCACGCTGACCGGCAGCGGCAGCGCACGTTTAGCACCCGCCGCTTTACAGGCCGCACCTGCACGTTCAACCGCTTCTTTATGGCCGGCAATAACCACCTGGCCCGGCGAGTTGAAGTTAACCGGAGAGACCACCTGGCCTTCTGCAGATTCTTCACATGCTTTTGCAATTGCAGCGTCATCCAGACCGATGATGGCAGACATACCGCCCGTGCCTTCCGGCACAGCTTCCTGCATGAATTTGCCGCGCAGTTCCACCAGACGTACCGCGTCAGCAAACGCGATCACACCGGCACACACCAGCGCAGAGTATTCGCCCAGGCTGTGACCCGCGAGCAGCGCGGGTGCTTTACCGCCCTGCTGCTGCCAGACACGCCACAGCGCAACGGACGCGGTCAGCAGCGCGGGCTGGGTCTGCCAGGTTTTGTTCAGCTCTTCGGCCGGCCCCTGCTGGGTCAGCGCCCATAAATCATAACCCAGTGCATCAGAAGCTTCACGGAAAGTCTCTTCAATGACCGGATAGGTTGCTGCCATTTCAGACAACATCCCAACGGTTTGAGAGCCCTGGCCCGGGAACACAAAAGCAAATTGCGTCATTTTTTATTCCTTATCCTAGAAACGAACCAGCGCGGAACCCCAGGTGAACCCGCCACCGAAGGCTTCAAGCAAGACCAGCTGGCCCCGTTTGATTCGTCCATCGCGTACCGCTTCATCAAATGCGCACGGTACCGACGCCGCAGAGGTGTTGCCGTGACGATCCAGCGTCACCACAACGTTATCCATCGACATGCCCAGCTTTTTCGCGGTCGCGCTGATGATACGCAGGTTCGCCTGATGCGGCACCAGCCAGTCGAGCGCGGAGCGTTCAAGGTTATTCGCTTCCAGCGTTTCATCAACGATGTGCGCAAGCTCAGTCACCGCCACCTTGAACACCTCGTTCCCTGCCATCGTCAGGTAAATCGAGTTGTCCGGATTAACGCGATCGGCGTTAGGCAGGGTCAACAGTTCGCCGTAGCTGCCATCAGCATGCAGATGCGTCGAGATGATACCCGGCTCTTCGGACTGCCCCAGCAGCACCGCGCCCGCACCATCACCAAAAATAATGATCGTTCCACGATCGGTTGGATCGCAGGTGCGCGCCAGCACGTCAGCACCGATCACCAGCGCATATTTAACAGCACCGGACTTCACGTACTGATCGGCAACGCTCAGCGCATAGGTGAAACCTGCGCACGCGGCAGCGACGTCAAACGCCGGACAGCCTTTAATGCCGAGCATGTTTTGCACCTGGCACGCCGCGCTTGGGAAAGCATGCGTAGCAGACGTCGTGGCGACCACGATCAAACCAATCTGTTCTTTATCAATGCCCGCCATTTCGATAGCACGCTGTGCGGCTTCGTAACCCATGGTCGACACGGTTTCGTCTGGCGCGGCAATACGACGCTCACGGATACCTGTGCGCGTGACAATCCACTCGTCAGACGTATCTACCATTTTTTCCAGATCGGCGTTGGTACGCACCTGTTTTGGCAGGTAGCTGCCGGTACCTAAAATCTTCGTATACATGTACGCTCAGTCACTTTTAGCTAATACAGATTCCAGGCGAGCGGCAATCCGCTGAGGGACTTGTCGCTGCACCGCCTGCACTGCCTGTTCAATCGCGACAGCAAATGCTCGCTGATTGGCGGCGCCATGACTCTTAATCACGATGCCGCGCAATCCTAACAGACAGGCGCCATTATACTGGTCGGGGTTGAGGTGACTGAATCGCCGCGTCAGGCTCTTTTGTAACCAACGCTTCAATAAAATCAGCCACCAGGCGCTTTTTTTGCCTTCTCCCTGAGATTTCAGCAGAGAAAGAAACATGCGCACGACCCCTTCCATGGTCTTCAACGTTACGTTTCCGGTGAAGCCATCGCACACCAGAACATCCGTTTTCCCCGTCAACAACTCATTGGCTTCGAGATAACCAATATAGTTGATGGAGGGAACCTGTTTGAGCAATTCAGCCGCTTCGCGAATGCTGTCCAGGCCTTTGGTCTCTTCTTCACCAATGTTCAGTAACGCAACACGGGGAGTGTTGATCCCGACGACTTCTTCTGCCAGCACCGATCCCATCACGGCAAACTGAGCCAGCATAGTACTATCACAATCGACGTTAGCGCCCAAATCGAGCACTACCGTTTTGCCCTTCTGCTGATGCGGTAACACCGTCACCAGCGCCGGACGCTCAATACCTTCTATAGGTTTGAGCAGTAATTTCGACAGCCCCATCAGCGCGCCGGTATTCCCCGCGCTGACGCAAGCCTGAGCTCGCCCTTCTTTCACCAGCTCCAGCGCTACCCGCATAGAGCTGCCACGACTATTGCGAATAGCCTGCGAAGGTCGGGCATCACTGGCAATAACTGACTGCGCAGGAATAATCTGCAGACGCGAACGTTGTTCAAAGTCAGCTTTTGCGAGTAATGGCGTGATTGCGTCGGGATTGCCGACTAAAAGAAGTGTGAGTTGCGAATTAGAATTCAGTGCCTGCAATGCTGCAGGCACTGTCACGGAAGGGCCAAAATCTCCCCCCATGACATCTAACGCCAGGGTTAGACGTGTCAAGGTATCGTCGCAGCCTGGTTCGGTAAATTCCCCGTTTGCACGGGGAAATCCTCACTAAGCCTAATCACGCTTGCGCGTGATTACTTAGTGATAACCTTGCGGCCGCGGTAGAAACCGTCAGCGGTGATGTGGTGACGCAGGTGTTTCTCACCAGAAGTCTTGTCTACAGACAGGCTGGTAACTGCAGTCAGCGCGTCATGGGAACGACGCATGCCACGTTTGGAACGGGTTGGTTTATTCTGTTGTACGGCCATGGACCTTACTCCTCAATTACTTACGCTTTAAGCTGGCTAATACGGCAAATGGGTTTGGTTTTTGCGCTTCATCAGGCAGTTCCCCAAAGACCATGTCCGCCTCGGACACTTCACAGTGTTCAGAATCATGCACCGGAACCACTGGCAAGGTGAGGATGATTTCATCTTCAACCAGAGCCAGAAGATCGATTTCACCGAATTCGTTAACCTCAATCGGCTCATACGCTTCCGGGAGTGCTTCAGCCTGTTCGTCAGAACGAACCGGACTGAAACAATACGTTGTGTGAACATGCTGTACAAACGGTTTCCCGCAACGCTGACACTCGAGCGTTACCGTCACCTTTGCATCACCGGTTAAAACGGCGAGACGCTGGTTGTCGATAGCGAACGACATGGAGCATTCTACATCACTGTCCACACTGACTACGGATTCGGCAATACGCTCAGCCTGATCGGAAGTATAGATACCTTCGTAATCGAGGCGTTTTTGAGCCGTACGAACCGGATCAAGAGTCAGGGGTAATTTTACCTTTTGCATAGGGCGCGCATATTAACTTTGTAACGTCATAGAGTCAAAGAAAAAGGCAACCAGAGCTGCCTTTTGCCAATTATTCGCACACATTGCGGCCTGTAGTTTAAAATGGCTGGCATCGATACGCTATATCTGGTGATAAAAATATGCCAAATCTCGTCCTTGCTTCCACGTCTCCCTACCGCCGAATGCTGCTGGAAAAGCTCGGGATCCCGTTTGAATGCGCCGCGCCAGAGGTTGATGAGACGCCACAGCCGGGCGAGTCACCGCGCCATCTGGTAACGCGTCTTGCTAAAGAGAAAGCGCAGTCGCTGGCCGCACGCTATCCTTCGCATTTGATTATAGGCTCCGATCAGGTTTGCGTGCTGGACGGCGAAATCACCGGCAAGCCCCATACGGAGGAGAACGCCTGCCAGCAGCTTCTGCGCGCGCGAGGCACTATCGTGACCTTTTACACGGGCCTGGCGCTCTATAACTCCGCCACCGGTCATCTGCAAACGGAGTGTGAACCGTTCGACGTACACTTCCGCCATCTCAGCGAGCAAGAGATTGTGGATTATGTGCGTCGGGAACGTCCGCTGAACTGTGCGGGGAGCTTTAAAAGTGAAGGATTGGGGATTGCGCTGTTCGACAAGCTGGACGGTCGCGATCCCAACACGCTGGTGGGGTTACCGCTGATTGCCTTGTGTCAGATGTTAAGACGAGAAGAGTGTAATCCGTTGACGGTGTGACCTTCGCCGGGTGGCGCTGCGCTTGCATGGGCCTACTACACTGCGGCCTGCTGCCCTCACCCCGGCCCTCTCCCACAGGAAGAGGGCGCAAACATTAAAAACGGCAACATTCGTTGCCGTTTTACGTTTACCTTAGCCGCGCAGAACCTTAAGACAGCGTTTCAACTGCTCATCCAGCGGCGCTTCAATACGGATGACTTCACCGGTATTCGGATGGGTAAACTTCAGCGCTGCCGCATGCAGGAACAGACGCGACAGTCCCGTCCCCGCCAGCTGCTTATCAAACTCGCGGTCGCCATAGCGGTCATCAAAGGCGATGGGGTGCCCTGCAAACTGCGTATGCACGCGGATCTGGTGGGTACGACCGGTCACCGGACTGCAGCGCACCAGCGTGGCAAACTCATAGCGCTCTTCAACCTTAAAGCGCGTCTCAGACGGTTTCCCTTCCTGGCTCACGCGGACAATACGTTCACCGCTTTGCAGAATGTTCTTCAGCAGCGGCGCCTGCACCACTTTTACATGGGACTGCCACTGGCCGCGAACCAGCGCCAGGTAGTCTTTCTGCATCCCTTTTTCACGCAGCTGTTCATGCAGCGAACGCAGCGCGGAACGCTTTTTCGCCACCAGCAGTACGCCTGAAGTGTCACGGTCAAGACGGTGCACCAGCTCAAGGAAGCGCGCTTCCGGGCGCAGGGCACGCAGCCCTTCAATCACGCCGAAGCTCAGACCGCTACCGCCATGGACTGCCGTTCCTGACGGTTTATTGAGCACCAGAATGTGGTCATCTTCGTAAAGGATGACATCGCTCAGGGCCGCCACTTTCTGCAGCTTTGGTGAAACGGTCTCTTCTTCGCGCTCAGCCACGCGCACCGGCGGAATACGCACTTCGTCACCGGCTTCGAGTTTGTACTCGGGCTTCACGCGTTTTTTGTTAACCCGCACCTCGCCCTTACGCAGGATGCGATAAATCATACTCTTTGGCACACCTTTCAGCTGGGTGCGCAAAAAGTTATCGATACGTTGCCCCGCGTCATCTTCGGCGATGGCAACCATTTTTACGGCTGGAGTCTCTGTTTTCATGGTTGGCGATTCTAAATATCGACAGCCATTAGCGCCACTCATTTTTCTATGCTTATATTTACTTTTATCCGGCCTGTCCCCCGTTTCGCGCAACCGATTTGGTGGTTATTAAACCAATCGCCATTCTGAAGTGAAGAAACTGTGAGTAACCGGGTGATAATTGGTAAAAGTCATCTTGCTATAACCCGGCGAGCAGTGGAATAATGAGGCTGTTTTCCGTGTTAAATCCTGGTTAAGTAAGGATGTTGACGGAATGACCAATTTTGTCTGACCGATCATCCACGCAGCAATGGCGTAAGACGTATTGATCTTTCAGGCAGTTAGCGGGCTGCGGGTTGCAGTACTTCCCGGTATAAGGATTGTTCTCTGGAGAGTTCTACCCAGGCAATTCCCCTGATAATTGCGCTGTGTTTCCGTATGAAATACAGGCAACCGACACTCTGCGCCTCTTAAGCGAGCGACAACCGTGAGGTTGGCGACGTGAACAGACACGAGGCCATCGGTTCATACCCCGGAAAGCGTCACCTTGCCCGCAGCTTTGTCGTCAATGTAAGAATAACGAGTAAGTTACGATGAAAAGAATGTTAATCAACGCAACTCAGCAAGAAGAGTTGCGTGTCGCCCTTGTGGATGGGCAGCGCCTGTACGATCTGGATATCGAAAGTCCTGGACACGAACAGAAAAAAGCGAACATTTACAAAGGTAAAATCACCCGCATTGAACCAAGCCTTGAAGCTGCATTTGTCGATTACGGTGCTGAGCGTCATGGTTTCCTCCCTCTGAAAGAAATCGCCCGCGAATATTTCCCTGCAAACTACAACGCCCATGGCCGACCAAACATCAAAGATGTTCTGCGTGAAGGTCAGGAAGTTATCGTTCAGATTGATAAAGAAGAGCGTGGCAACAAAGGTGCCGCACTGACCACCTTTATCAGCCTGGCAGGGAGCTATCTGGTGTTGATGCCTAACAACCCGCGTGCGGGTGGCATCTCTCGCCGTATCGAAGGTGATGACCGTACCGAGCTGAAAGAAGCGCTGGCAAGCCTTGAACTGCCTGATGGTATGGGGCTTATCGTGCGTACCGCGGGCGTGGGCAAATCAGCCGAAGCGCTGCAGTGGGACCTGAGCTTCCGTCTGAAGCACTGGGAAGCCATCCAGAAAGCAGCGGAAAGCCGCCCTGCTCCGTTCCTGATCCACCAGGAAAGCAACGTGATCGTGCGTGCCTTCCGTGACTATCTGCGTCAGGACATCGGTGAGATTCTGATCGATAACCCGAAAGTGCTTGAGCTGGCGCGCCAGCACATCGCCGCGCTGGGTCGTCCGGATTTCACCAGTAAAATTAAAATGTACACCGGCGAAATCCCGCTGTTCAGCCACTATCAGATCGAATCCCAGATTGAATCCGCCTTCCAGCGTGAAGTGCGCCTGCCGTCCGGCGGTTCTATCGTTATCGATACCACTGAAGCGCTGACCGCTATCGACATCAACTCCGCGCGTGCAACTCGCGGCGGCGATATCGAAGAGACCGCCTTCAACACCAACCTTGAAGCCGCTGATGAAATCGCCCGCCAGCTCCGCCTGCGCGACCTGGGTGGTCTGATTGTTATCGACTTCATCGACATGACCCCTGTTCGCCACCAGCGTGCGGTAGAAAACCGTCTGCGTGAAGCGGTGCGTCAGGACAGGGCGCGTATCCAGATTAGCCATATCTCACGCTTTGGCCTGCTGGAGATGTCCCGTCAGCGCCTGAGCCCGTCGCTGGGTGAGTCCAGCCATCACGTTTGCCCTCGCTGCTCCGGCACCGGTACCGTGCGTGATAACGAATCGCTGTCCCTCTCTATTCTGCGTCTGATTGAAGAAGAAGCGCTGAAAGAGAATACCAAAGAGGTGCACGCGATTGTTCCTGTGCCAATCGCCTCCTACCTGCTGAACGAAAAACGTGCTGCGGTAAGTGCTATTGAAGCGCGTCAGGGCGGCGTTCGCTGCATCATCGTGCCAAACGACCAGATGGAAACTCCGCACTATCACGTGCTGCGTGTCCGTAAAGGTGAAGAGACGTCCACGCTCAGCTACCTGCTGCCGAAGCTGCACGAAGAAGAGATGGCCCTGCCTTCCGATGAAGAGCCAGCCGAGCGCAAACTGCCTGAGCAGCCTGCGTTAGCGACCTTTATCATGCCAGAAGCCCCACCGGAAGCGGCACTGGAAAAACCTGCGGCTAAACCTGAAGCGCAGAAACCAGCAGCAGCGAAAGCCCAGCCGGCGCAGCCGGGTCTGCTGAGCCGCTTCTTTGGCGCGCTGAAGAAGATGTTCGCTGAAGAAGAAGCTCAGCCAGAACAGCCGAAGGAAGAGCCAAAAGCGGCCAAGCCTGAACGCCAGCAGGACCGCCGTAAGCGTCAGAACAACCGCCGCGATCGTAACGACCGTAGCGATCGTAATGACCGCAGCGAGCGTCGTGACAACCGCGACAACCGTTCTGAAAATAACGAAGGTCGTGAGCAACGCGAAGACAACCGTCGCAACCGTCGCGAGAAACAGCAGCAGAATGTTGAAGATCGTGAAATTCGCCAGCAGGCGGGCGATGAGTCTGAGAAGAGCAAACAGCGTGACGACCAGCAGCCGCGCCGTGAACGCAACCGTCGTCGTAACGACGAGAAGCGTCAGGCACAGCAGGAAGTCAAAAACCTGAACCGCGAAGAGCCTGTTGAACAGCAGGACGGCGAGCAGGAAGAACGTACTCAGGTTATGCCGCGCCGTAAGCAGCGCCAGCTTGCTCAGAAAGTCCGCTTCGCCTCCGAAGCAACCGAAGAGTCAGCCGTTGTCGCAGTTGAAACCCGCGAGAACGCAACCGGCACTCAGCTGGCGAAAGTTGATCTGCCTGCGGTCGTTGAAAACAACGTTGAGCAGGATGAAAACGGTGAAAACCGTGATAACGCCGGTATGCCGCGCCGTTCACGCCGTTCCCCACGTCATCTGCGCGTCAGCGGCCAGCGCCGTCGTCGCTATCGTGACGAGCGTTACCCAACTCAGTCGCCAATGCCGCTGACCATTGCCTGTGCTTCGCCAGAAATGGCTTCCGGCAAAGTCTGGATCCGCTACCCGGTTGCTCGCCCGGAGCAGGTTGTTGAAGAGCAGCCTGTAACCGAAGAGGTGATTGCACCTGCGGCAGCGGTAGAAGACGTTGTGACTGAAGCGGCAACCGTGGTTGAACCTCAGGTTGTTGAAACGGAAGCACCTCAGGCAGTTGAAGTCGAAACCACTCATCCGGAAGTAATTGCCGCGCCGGTTGATGCCGCACCGCAGCTTATTGCTGAAGAAGATGTCGTGGTGGCTGAGGAAGTTGCTGAAGAAGCTGAACCTGTAGCCGCAGTGGAAGACACCGCTGAAGCTATCGTTGAAACCACCACTGAAGAAGTCGTTCAGGACGTTGAGATTGAGGTTGAACCGGTTGTTGAAGAACCGAAAGCGCCTGAAGTGAAACCTGAACCGGTTGTCTCTGCGCCAGCCGCTGCCCACGTGGCGACAGCACCGATGACCCGCGCTCCGGCGCCGGATTACGTGCCAGAAGCTCCGCGTCACAGTGACTGGGTACGCCCGGCATTCAGCTTTGATGGTAAAGGCGCTGCTGGCGGCCACAGTGCAACGCATCAGGCGACTGCACCGGCAACGCGCCCGCAGTCTGTCGAATAACGACGCTGAAAGTAAAAAGCCGACCTTAGGGTCGGCTTTTTTTATGGCTGCTGCACGGGCCTTCTCATCCCGGAGACCTCCGGCATGACCTGCCGCATCAGCTCCAGAAAACGCCGCAAGCGTGCCGGATAATAACGGGACCAGGGGTAAACCAGATGCACCGGCAGCGCCGCTGGCTGCCACTCCGGCAGCAAATGCACCAGCCGCCCTTCCCGAATATCATCCTGTACCGTCCAGCTGGATAGCACCGCCACACCGAGACCGGTGAGCACCGTATTGCGTGCGACATACAGGCTGTCGGTGCTGAGGCGTGGCGTAATAGCAATCCGCGCGGTGGCGGGCGAGGCATCGTGAAAAAGCTCCACGTGGCGCTGGTAAAAAGAGCTGATCGCTATCCAGGGAAACTGCTGCAAATCTTCTGGCGTATTCACCGCCGGGAAGCGGGCCAGTAGTGCCGGAGAGGCGACTACCGAGCGCGGCACTTCCGCCAGCAGCACGGATACGGTCGCCGGATCGACCTCCACGCCCACCCGAATAGCGCAGTCAAGGTTGTCGCCGAGGAAGTCCGCCGACCGATCGTTGAGCATCCACTCAATCGAAAGCTGCGGATAGCGTTGCAAAAATTCGGTTACGGGTTTCAGAAGCTGATCCTGACCAAACGCGTGGGGTGCCCGCACCCGCAGCACGCCTACGGGCTCATCTTCCGTCTGCCCCACCTCATCTTCCAGCGCCAGCCAGCTGTCAATCACCCGACGAGCGTGCTGGTAGCAGCGTTCGCCATCATCCGTCAGCCGCGTCGTGTGGGTAGTGCGCAGTATCAGGCGCACGCCCAGCATGGTCTCCAGCGACTGTAGCCGTCTGCTCACCGTGGCCTGGGTGGTGGCCAGCTGCCGTGCCGCCGCAGAGAGGGAACCCGCCTCCACTATCCGGACAAACGTCCGCATTAGCTCCACCCTGTCTATACGCTCAGCTCTTTTCATTGCATTTTCACTTATACGTTAAACGTATAAGCGTTTTACCACCGGGCCCGCTACCGTCGCAAGGCGTACTGATAAAAAATAGCCGCACACGACGAATGAGGAACAACTTATGAACACAACAACGACTCCCCATGCTGTAAGCCGCTGGGTGATTTTTATGCTGGCTCTGGGGGCCGGTTTCAGCGTGGCATCAATCTATTACGCGCAGCCCCTGCTGCCGCTAATGGGTGCCGATCTGCATCTGAGCATTGAAGGTATGGGTCTGGTCCCAACGTTAACTCAGGCAGGCTATGCGCTCGGTATCCTGTTCCTGCTTCCCCTGGGCGATCGCCACGACCGCAGGACGTTAATTCTGATTAAAAGCGCAGCGCTGGCGCTGTTTCTTCTCGGCTGTAGCCTGACCGGGCAGATCCATTCTCTGCTGCTGGCAAGCCTGCTCATCGGCATGGCCGCCACCATGGCACAGGATATCGTCCCTGCTGCGGCGATTCTTGCACCAGAAGGTAAACAGGGGAAAACCGTGGGCACGGTAATGACCGGGCTGCTGATGGGTATCTTATTATCAAGAACCGTGAGCGGCGTAGTGGGCGAAGCGTTTGGCTGGCGCGTCATGTACCAGCTGGCGGCGGCGAGCATTGCGTTCATCGGGGTGATGATGTGGTTTGTGCTTCCCCGTTTTGCCATTCACTCCACGCTGAGCTATCCCGCGCTGATGCGTTCAATGGAACATCTGTGGCGTCGTTATCCGGCGCTGCGCCGCGCGGCGCTGGCTCAGGGTTTTCTGTCGATTGCCTTCAGCGCCTTCTGGTCAACGCTCGCGGTCATGCTGCTGGAACGCTATCACCTTGGCAGTGCCGTAGCGGGTGGGTTTGGTATTGCGGGTGCCGCCGGTGCATTAGCCGCCCCGCTGGCGGGGGGTCTGGCGGACAAACTGGGCGCAGGAAAAGTTACGCAGCTTGGTGCCGTCCTAGTGACCGTTTCATTCGC
Organism: Enterobacter sp. SES19; assembly: GCF_011765665.1. Classification (NCBI taxonomy): domain Bacteria; kingdom Pseudomonadati; phylum Pseudomonadota; class Gammaproteobacteria; order Enterobacterales; family Enterobacteriaceae; genus Enterobacter; species Enterobacter sp. SES19. Next base: position 1,825,903 of record NZ_CP050320.1, on the reverse strand, counting down.
CCTGATGTTCCTGATGCCCGCGCTGAGCGTTCATGGACAGCTGATGCTGATCGCCGTCTCTGCCGTCGGGTTCGACCTGGGCCTGCAGTCCAGCCTGGTCGCTCACCAGAACCTGGTCTACAGCCTTGAACCGCAGGCGCGCGGTCGTCTCAATGCCCTGCTCTTTACGGTGGTCTTTATCGGGATGGCGCTGGGCTCCGCGTTAGGCAGCAATATCTACTCGCTGGCTGGCTGGACGGGTGTGGTCGCGCTGGCGACAGTCAGTGGCGCCATTGCGCTGGCCATCCGTCTGATAGAAAGCGCGCGTGTAGCCTCCGTACCGGCAGAAGCCGCATAAAAAAAATGCCCAATCCAGACGGATTGGGCAGTAAAACATGCCCAGTTTCAAGACATGTTCCAAGAGGTCAAGATGTTATTTGTTCAGCTGGAACAGAGACATGCCCTGCATATCGCTAAACGCTTTATAAGACGCCTGCAAGGCCGCCTGCTGCATGGTGTAAGAGGAAATCGCTTCGTTCCAGTCGACATCTACCAGATCACTCATCTGCTTAGTCTGACCCAGGGCACGGTCATCTCCCAGCGTATCGAGTTTTTCCAGTTCGTTCATCTTGGTTCCCACATCCGCAACGACCGTCAGGACGTTGTTCTGGGCGTTTTTGATGCCGATCTGCGCATTGGCAATCACCTGGTTTTGCGCCGTTGCGGCAGCCGGATCGTTCTCAATCGGTGTCTTCAGGGACGCAATGGCAGAATCCAGGATTTTGAACATGTTGGTCTGGCCATATCCACCGCCCGGCAGCTGTTCCGCATTACTGGTAATGCTTTCGAAAATTTGCTGTCCGGTATGGCTAATGGTCATATTTCGCGCCGTATCAACCTGCTGCGAGATGGCCTCTGCGCCGCCGTTATAATCCCCGGTCACGGCATCAAACGGTGCGCTCTCGGTTTTGTATCCCGCGAAGATAAAGCGACCATTGCCATCCGTCGTGTTGGCCAGGTTCATCAGCTGATCGCGGATCCCCTGGATATCGGTCGCCAGAGAAAGACGGTCGTCATCGCTTAATGTGCCGTTCGACGCGTAAACTAACTTCTCGCGCACGCTTGAGATTGCGGTGTTCACCTGGGTTAACACGTTATCTTCCAGCGAGACCTTCTGCGTTGCAAAGGTACGCGCAAGCGCGAACTGGCTGTTTTGCGACTGAGATTGCGACAGAACGATGGCCTGCGACGCGGCGATAGGATCGTCCGAAGGACGGTTAACGCGCTTACCGGTGGACATTTGCTCACCGTAGCTCAGCCATCTGCTCTGGGAATCAGTGATCCCGCGCATGTTCTGCTCATACATCATCTGGGTGCTAATACGCATTATTCACCTCAACCTTAACGAATGTTGATAATTGCATCGAAGAGCGTACTGGCAGTCTGGAGAACCTGGGCGTTCGCCAGGTAATACTGCTGATAACGCTGCAAATTGCCATACTCTTCGTCGAGGTTTACCCCAGAGATGGTCTGCTGCTGCTTGATTAACTGCGTTTCCACATTGGCTTTCGTCTGGCTGCTCACCTTCAGTGACGCCGTGGTGCTACCGACGGTACTGACGAGAGAGGCATACGCATCGTTGAAGGTTTTATTTCCACCCACCACTTTGCCGTTTTGCAGATCGAGCAGTTTCTGACCGTTACGGTTGTCACTTTCGCCGCCGTTCTGTACCGACGCCATCGCCAGTTTGGACTCGTCGCTGATCGCCAGATCCATGTTCATGATGACGTTGGAAACCGGCTTCACGGTGAAACTGTCTTTGGTATTTGCCGTACCGCTCACGTTGACGTTAAGGCCATCAAACGACAGATTACCGCTGGCATCCGGGCTCATCGTAAAGCTGGTTTTGTCTGATGTGCGGGTGACCGTCCAGTCAGTGCCGTTAAACTGCAGCTTATAGTCAGTCGCCTGGACCTGTTTGCTGTCCGCCACAGAGGCCGTAACAACCGCCGATCCGCCGTTCTTGCTGTTGGACAGCACCGCAGGCGAACCAAAGTTGAACAGCTTACCGCCCGCATCACCGTTTGCATCAAAACCGGCTTCATGCTGCGTGTTCATCGCATCGGCAAAGGCCAGCGCCATCTGGTTCAGAGTGTTACGCGCTTTATCCAGATCTTCATTACGGAAGGTCAGTAAACCGCCTAAAGAACCGGTGGTGATAAATTTCTCGGGGATCTCAATATTACCCGCCACGTCATCGACGTAGGCAATGGTCGTACGCGCCGGATCGGCGCTGGACTTCACGGCAGCCAGCTGGCTGGCTTTGCTGCCCTGCACCAGGCTGTAACCATTGCCGAGAGAGATATTAAACGTGCCGCTATCCTGTACGGAGACTTCCACGCCCACGATTTTGTTCAGTTCAGTCACGAGCTGATCGCGCTGGTCGAGCAGGTCGTTAGGCGATGCGCCCGCACCGACGCCAGTCAAACGAGAAATCTGATCGTTCAGGTTCGCAATCTGCGTCGCGTAGTTGTTGATCTGAGATACGCTGCTTGAGATGGCGGTATTCACCTGCGTATCCTGGTCACGAAGATACTGATCGTTGGTTTTAAACTGATTGACCAGACCGCCCGCTTTCCCCAGCACCGTCTGACGTGCAGCCGGATCTTCCGCATTGCTCACCAGCGTTTGCAGACTCTTGAAGAAATCCTGCAGCGTGGTGGAGAGCGAGTTGGTGGTATCGGAGAGCACATCGTCAATTTTTGACATCTGCTGATAGCGCGTCGTCAGACCGCTACTCTGCGTCTGCGCGGCGCGCAGCTGGTTGGTGATGAAGGCGTCATACTCACGCTGGACACCGGAGACATAGACCCCGTTACCCACCCAGCCACCGCCGGTCAGCGTGCTGTTAGATGCGCCCAGCACCGTGGTCTGGCGGGTGTAACCTGCCACGTTATAGCTTGAAATATTATTACTGACGGTATTGAGTGCCGACTGAGCAGCACTGAGGCCACTCATGGCACTGTTAATCAAACTGGACATGGGGGTTCCTTTTATACGTTCAGACACGAGTCCTGATGAAGGTTATCGGCAACCTCCACCGGGACTTGAGAACTTTCAGAACAGATTTTCGATATCTGTGCTATAGGCTTTGCTGACCTTCTCGCCCATGGATTTCAGCTGCTGGATCATGCTGGTGAGCTTGCGTGCATAGTTCGGGTCGGTCGCGTAGCCCGCGTTTTGCAGCGCCTGAGCCCCCTGCTCCGCCGTCGCCGCCTGCGTAACGGCGGTATAACGCGGATTTCGGCTCAGCAGGCCGACATAATCGGACAAGGCTTCCAGATAAGAGCTGTAGACGCGGAATTTGGCTTTGACCTTCACCGCCGCACCGTTCTCGTATTCGGTGGTCGTGATCTCCGTTGTCGGCCCCTTCCAGCTGGAGGTGGCCTTCACGCCGAAAATGTTGAAGCTCGGCTCGCCGTTTTCCTTGCGGATCTGACGCTGACCCCAGCCCGACTCCAGCGCGGCCTGCGCCAGAATCAGGTGATGCGGCACGCCGCTCTGTTCGCTGGCAAGGCGCGCAGGCAGAGAAAGCTGCGCCAGGAAGTCTTTGCTGTCACCGGAGAGCGGCTCATCGCCGCTGCCCGTGGCTTTTGGCATCGCTTTACGCACCAGCTGCGTCAGGGCCTGGTTCTGATAGCTGGTCACCGTTTCCAGGTCGAACTTCATCGGCACCTGCTGCGGCTGCTCCTGAGGCTGAATGCCCTGCGCGGCTTCGGTCTGTTTCACAATCATGTCAGCCAGACCGAGGCCTTTACCCGCAGTCATCTGCTGCGCAATCTGCTGGTCATACATGCTGGTGTAGAGACGCGTTGAATCACTGCTGAACATCCCGTCTTTCGGCAGGGTTTCGCGCATGCTTTTCAGCATCATCTGTACAAACATCCCTTCCACCTGGCGGGCGACCGGGCGGATATTCGCCGCCGGGTCTTTACCTGCTTTGGTTTTCAGCTCGTTGAGCGACTGGGCGTCCCAGGCTGCACTGGTCAACAGTTTGCTATCGGTCAGCATTAGATGATTTCCAGTTTGGCGCGCAGGCAGCCCGCGCTTTGCATCGATTGCAGGATGGACATCAGATCCATCGGCGTTGCCCCCAGGGCATTCAGGGCACGCACCACGCTGTTCAGGTTGGCGCTGGAGCGCACGCTTTGCAGTGACCCGCCGCTCTGACGCATATCAATTTGCGTTTGCGGCGTCACCACCGTCTGACCGCCACCAAATGGCGTATTCGGCTGGCTCACGTTCGCGGAGCGGTTTACCGTCACGGAGAGGTTACCCTGCGCCACGGCGCAGCTGTCGAGCGACACTTCCCGGTTCATGACCACCGAGCCGGTACGGGAGTTGATGATCACCTTCGCATCCTGGACCGGAACATTCACTTCCATATTCTGGATATCTGCCAGCATGCGCACCTGGTTGCTGCTGCCGGTAGAGGTACGGATCTGTACAGTGCGCGCATCGAGTGCCGTTGCATTACCGTAGCCGCGGCTGCGGTTGATGGTATCGGCAATCTGCTGCGCCATCGTGAAGTCTTCATTATTGAGCTGCAGGTTAATGGTATTGCCCGCGCCAAACTGGGTCGGCAGTTCACGCTCAATGATCGCCCCGTTGGTAATCCGTCCGCCGTTGAGCTGGTTCACCTGCACGCTGCTTCCGCCTGCGGATGCTCCCGCACCGCCGACCAGAATGTTCCCCTGCGCCAGCGCATAGACCTGGCTGTCGACGCCTTTCAGCGGGGTCATCAGCAGCGTACCGCCGCGCAGGCTTTTGGCGTTACCCATTGAGGAGACCACCACGTCAATGGTTTGTCCCTGGCGCGCAAACGCCGGGTAGGACGCGGTGACCATTACTGCCGCCACGTTTTTCAGCTGCATGTTGGTTCCCGCCGGCACGGTAATGCCGAGCTGGGAAAGCATGTTGTTCAGGCTTTGGGTGGTGAACGGCGTCTGGGTCGTCTGGTCACCGGTACCATCCAGACCCACCACCAGACCGTAGCCAATCAGGGAGTTTTCACGTACGCCCTGAACGCTGGTGAGGTCGCGAATACGGTCAGCCTGGGCAAACGTTGCCACCAGCGCAAGCGCCACGGCGAAGATCGATTTAAACATGGGTCACCTCGCTTACATCGGCGATAAATTAAGGAAGAAGCGCTGCAGCCAACCCATATTTTGCGCTTCATTGATATAGCCGTTACCGACGTACTCAATGCGCGCATCCGCCACCTGGGTGGACGGAACGGTGTTGGTGCCGCTGATGGTGCGAGGGTTAACCACGCCCGAGAAGCGAATGAATTCAGTGCCCTGGTTGATGGCGATCTGTTTTTCACCCACAACGTGTAAGTTGCCGTTAACCAGAACCTGGTCAACCGTGACCGTCAGCGTACCGCTGAAGGTGTTGCTGGCGTTCGCGCCGCCTTTGCCGTTAAAGGTGTTGCCGCCGGACGCGTTCACATCAGCACGCGCGTTGCCGAACAGCCCTTCGAGATAGCGTGGCACGGTATCGAAGCCAAAATTGGTTTTGCCATCGCGGCTGGCATTCGCCGACGAGCTCTTGCTCGCGCTGACGTTTTCCTGCAGCACAATGGTCAATGTATCGCCGACGTTACGCGGGCGGCGATCTTCAAACAGCGGTTGATAGCCGTAATTAATCGGCTGCGCGGTCTGGAAAATGGAGCCGTTTACCACTGGCGCAGGGCCAGGAACGGGCTGGGCAGTCGTCGCACCCTGGACCAATGGTTTGGACGGGATCAAAGCACACCCGCTGAGGGTGACAGCCAGAACAGTCAGTATCGGATAACGAAACGCCGCGTTTTTTTGCATTGCCTTCATCTTCGAAAACAGGGAGCCGGCGCGGCGTTTACCGCACCGGGCTACACCTTAGAGTTGCGTCAGTTTCTGCAGCATCTGGTCGGTCGTCGACACTGCTTTACTGTTAATTTCATACGCGCGCTGAACCTGGATCATATTCACCAGCTCTTCCGCCACGTTCACGTTGGAGGTTTCAACATAGCCCTGGTACAGCAGGCCCGCACCGTTCAGGCCCGGGGTGCTCTCATTTGGCGTACCGGAGGATTGCGTTTCGGTGTAGAGGTTCTCACCAATGCTTTCCAGACCGGTATCGTTCATGAAGGTGGTCAGGTTGAGCTGCCCAACCTGAACCGGCGCGGCCTGTCCCTGCTGGGTCACGCTGACCACACCGTCACGTCCGATGGTGATGCTCAGGGCGTTGGCCGGGATGGTGATCGCAGGCTGGACCTGGAAACCGCCCGCCGTCACCAGCTGGCCGTTCTGATCGACCTGGAACGAACCGTCGCGGGTATAAGCAGAGGTGCCGTCAGGCAGCTGCACCTGGAAGAAGCCCTGCCCTTTGATTGCCACGTCTTTACTGTTGTTGGTCTGAGACAGGTTGCCCTGACTGTGCAGACGCTCGGTGGCCACCGGGCGAACACCGGTACCGATCTGCAGGCCCGAAGGCAGAGTCGTCTGTTCAGAAGACTGCGCCCCCGGCTGGCGGATGGTTTGATAAAGCAAATCTTCGAAAACGGCGCGCTGACGCTTGAAACCATTGGTGCTCACGTTTGCCAGGTTGTTGGCAATCACGTCCATATTGGTTTGCTGGGCGTCCAGGCCTGTTTTCGCGATCCATAAAGAACTGATCATAAGGAGTCCTGTTAACTCATAGCCAGAAGTTGGTTAGCCTTGCCCGCGTTTTCATCCACGCTGCTGATGATCTTCATCTGCATTTCAAAGCGGCGGGCGCTGGCGATCATGTCGGTCATGGCTTCAACCGGCTTGACGTTACTGCCTTCCAGAACGCCGGACATCACGCGGATGCTCGGATCGGCCTGTAACGTGGCACCCCGCGTCGCCTGCGCCGCCTGGGTCAGACGGAACATGCCGTCATCGCCACGCTGCACCTCTTTGCCTTCCGCCTTAACCAGCTTCAGACGTCCGACGGGCGCAACGGTGTTGGCCGGGTCGCCCGTGTTCAGCGCCGAAATGGTGCCGTCCGCGGCGATAGTCAGCTCAGAGCCTTCCGGCACGGTCAGCGGACCCGCTTCCCCCATCACCGGATGCCCCTGAATCGTCAGCTGGCCCGTCGCGCTCACCTGGATGTTCCCGTTACGGGTATAGCCTTCGCTGCCGTCGGCCGTTTGCACCGCCAGCCAGCCGTCCTGCTGCAGGGCAACATCCAGCGGGCGTGAGGTATAGTCCATCTGGCCTGGCGTCATATCTGCGCCAGGGGTCGATGCCGTCACCAGCGTACGGGTTGGCAGAGAAAGCCCTTCTACCGGCACCGCGCGCAGCGCATTAAGCTGCGCGCGAAAGCCCGGCGTTGAGGCGTTTGCCAGGTTGCTGGCGGTAACGGCCTGCTGATTGAGCGTCTGGCTTGCCGCGCCCATCGCGGTATATATTGCGTGATCCATTGCGCTTTCCTGTTAGCCGCTTAACGCAGGTTAACCAGCGTGTTGAGGATCTGATCCTGGGTTTTGATGGTCTGCGCGTTCGACTGATAGTTACGCTGCGCGACGATCATGTTCACCAGTTCTTTACTCATATCCACGTTGGAGGCTTCCAGCGCGCCGTTGGTCAGCTTGCCGAAGTTACCGGTGCCCGCGGTACCCAGCAGCGCCACGCCGGAGGACTGAGAGGCAGACCAGACGTTGTCGCCTTCTGATTTCAGACCTTCGTTGTTGGCGAAGTTTGCCAGCACGATCTGACCCAGAACCTGAGACTGTTCGTTAGAGTAGCTTCCCACCACGGTGCCATCGTCGTTGATCTGGTAGCTCACCAGATCGCCTGGCTTGTAGCCGTTCTGATTGGTTGCCACAACGCTGTTCGCACCGGTGTTCTGCTGCATGGAGTTCAGGAAGCTCAGGGAGAAGGTCGCCGCCGTCGCACCGCTGACAGAACCCGTGGTGATGTTAATGGCCGGCGTGGCGTTTGGCGTTGCGCTCAGTACACCCGCAGCGTCGTAGTTATAGACACCCGCCAGGTTGCCGTTCGCATCAAAGTTCATCTGCGCCGCTTTCGCTGCTGTAGAACCTGCAACGCTGCCGTCCTGAGTGTAAAGATCCCATTTATTGTTGGCCGTCTTCACGTAGTAGACGTACATGTTATGGGCGTTACCCTGGCTGTCGAATACGGTCACGGTCCCTTTTTTGTTATAGGTGTCCGGGTTGGTCGCATCGAAAGGGGCAGTTTGAACAGGGTCGGTTGAGTTCAGGTTGATCTGCTGCGTCGCGGTGGTGGTCGATTTTGCCGCCATCAGGGTATTCGGGATAGTAATCGCCTGAGGGTTCGCACCGGTCTGAACGGTAGGCGGCGTACCCGCTACCGGGTAGCCCGTCAGCTGCATGCCCTGCATGTTCACCAGCGTACGGTTTTCGTCCAGCTTGAACTGGCCGTTACGGCTGTAGAACACGGAACCGTTGGAATCGACCATACGGAAGAAACCGTTCTGGCTGATGGCAACGTCCAGACCACGACCGGTGTTGGTGGTGGTGCCGTCGCTAAAGTCCTGAGTGATGCCCGCAACTTTCACGCCCAGACCCACTTTGGAACCGGCAAACATGTCTGCAAATGATGCAGAACCGGATTTAAAACCATAGGTCGCGGAGTTGGCGATGTTGTTGCCAATGACGTCCAGGTTGGTGGCCGCAGCATTCAGGCCGCTGACCGCTTGAGAAAAGGCCATGACTTACTCCTGATAAGTGATAAGGCTTAGATAATCTGCCGAACTTCGTCGAGTGTGGTGGAACCCGAGGTTCCCAAATCCAGTTTGTTGCCGTCGCTTCCTTTAATCACGCCCTGGACCAGCGCGAACTGCAGCGGCTGCGCTACCAGCTGGGTTGTCCCGTTGCTGGCGCTGATCGCTACTTTGTAGGAACCGTTTGGTGCTTTCGTGCCGTCGGTCAGGCTGCCATCCCACGTAAAGGTGTGAACGCCCGCCTTCAGCTCACCGATATCAATGGTGCGAACCACCACGTTATTGGCATCCATGATCGTTGCAGTCACCTTCTCAGCCGGCTGCTGGAGCTCAACGCCAAACGGCGTGGTCGTCGTGGTGGTATTGCCGTCGGTGGTGCTGGTGCCTGCCAGAATCGTGGTTCCCGGGATCATCACCCCGTGGCCAATCAGGCTTGCCGCCTGCAGAGACTGGGCGCTGTTAATCTGCCCAGAGACGGAACCGAGGGTGGTGTTCAGTTTCTCAATGCCGCTCACGGTACTGATCTGCGCAAGCTGCGTGGTCAGTTCGTTGTTCTGCATTGGGTTGGTGGGATCCTGGTTCTTAAGCTGCGCCACCAGCAGCGTCAGAAAGCTGCCCTGAAGATCGGCGGCGTTACTCCCCGTCAGGGAGTTAGAACCCGTCGTACTCTTGGTGTTGTTAACACCCGAGTTCGTAGGATCATTCACATTTACGGCGATGGACATGCATGTCTCCTTTACTGGCCGAGAGTGAGTGTTTTGAGCATCATGCTCTTCACGGTATTAAGCACTTCGACGTTGGCCTGGTAGCTACGGGAAGCCGACATGGAGTTCACCATCTCACCCACCACATCCACGTTTGGCATCTTCACGTATCCGCTGGCATCCGCGAGCGGGTTACCCGGCTCATACACCAGCCTGTCAGGCGCCTGGCTCTCTACCACATCAGACACCTTCACGCCGCCCGTCGCCGCGCCCGGCGCAGCATCGACCTGAAAGACAACCTGTTTGGCACGATAAGGCTGGCCGTCGGGTCCGGTGACGCTGTCGGCGTTTGCCAGGTTACTGGCAGCCACGTTCAGGCGTTTGGACTGCGCGGTTAACGCCGAACCGGCGATATCAAAAATATTCAACAAGGCCATCTATCAGTTCCCCCCCTGCAGGACGTTCATCATGCCTTTGATTTGTCCGCCGAGTACGGTCAGGCCCGTCTGGTATTTCAGGCTGTTATCGGCAAACTGCGTACGCTCCCGGTCCATATCCACGGTGTTACCGTCGAGTGAGGGCTGATCGGGAATGCGGTAAAGTAAATCGGTCGCTGGCGCGGTCATCGCCTGAGCAGGAATATGGCGAGAGGATGTCATGGCAAGTGCAACACCCGTTCCTTCGGCACGTCCACGCTCCATCACCTTTTTGAGTTCACTGGAAAAATCAATATCGCGCGCCTGAAACCCCGGGGTATCGGCGTTAGCGATGTTGGCGGCTAAAATCTCCTGCCGCTGGGCGCGTAAATTGAGCGCTTCCTGCTGAAAACGTAACGCGGCGTCGAGTTTATCGAGCATGTCTCCTCCGCTGATGGCAAAATTTCAGTTCACAGCTTAAATCTCACCCGGTCTCCCCTATCGACGGAATAAGCGCAAAATGCGTCGCTATTTATTGCGTTGATGCAAAACCACTGCAGGTAGAATTCATTCAACTCTGGAAACGGTGGAACTTGCGATGCAAACGTTAAAACGTGGCCTGATGGCAATTTTCTGGCTGTTTAGCCCGCTGGTGCAGGCTGAAGGCTTACAGGATCAGTTGACGGCTTTCTTTGCTGAGAAGCTGGCAGGCTTTAGCGATGACGTTACCGTTACCGTGCGCACGCCACCGAATCTGTACCCGACGTGTGACCAGCCTTCGTTCAGCGTGGTGGGGTTCACAAAGCTTTGGGGGAATGTGAACGTGCTGGCACGCTGCGCCAACGAAAAACGCTATTTACAGGTTGCAGTTCAGGCGACGGGCAATTATGTTGTCGCCGCCGTGCCCATTGCGCGCGGCAGCGTGCTGCAGACGAACAGCGTGACGTTAAAACGCGGTCGTCTGGATCAGCTGCCTCCACGCACCATGCTGGAAATAAACCAGGCACAGGACGCCGTCAGCCTGCGTGATGTTGCACCAGGCCAGCCGATACAGCTCTCAATGCTGCGCCAGGCATGGCGGATAAAAGCGGGCCAACAGGTGATGGTGGTGGCCAACGGAGAGGGCTTTAGTATCAACAGTGAAGGGAAAGCGTTAAATAATGCCGCGGTGGCGCAAAACATCCGCGTCAGAATGTCCTCAGGCCAGGTGGTGAGCGGAACCGTCGATTCTGATGGGAATATTCTGATTAACCTATAATCTTTTTAAAGATTTCGCGGCGCGTGCCGATAAATATTCCACTAATGATGATGTCAGGCGCAAACGCCGCGAACCCTCGATGAGGACAACACTATGAGCATTGATCGTACATCAGCCCTGAAGCCGGTAAGCGCTGTACAACCTCGCGAAACGAATGACACTCCTGCGCAAAAAACGCGTCTGGAAAAACCGTCAACGTCCAACAGCACCAGCGTGACCCTGAGCGATGCGCAGGCGAAACTGATGCAGCCAGGCACCAACGATATCAATATGGAACGTGTTGAAGCGCTGAAAACGGCTATTCGTAACGGTGAACTGAAAATGGATACCAGCAAGATCGCTGATGCCCTGATTCAGGAAGCACAGAGTTTCTTACAGAGTAACTAACCGTATGAGTCGACTGTCAGAAATACTGGATCAAATGACGGTTGTCCTGAACGACCTGAAAACGGTAATGGACGCTGAACAACAGCATCTCTCTTCCGGTCACATCAACGGCAGCGCGCTGCAGCGTATTACTGAAGATAAGAGTTCGCTTCTGGCGACGCTGGATTATCTGGAGCAACAACGCCGCGCTGAGCAGGATCCGAAGCGCAGCGCCAATGACGATATTATTGAGCGCTGGCAGACCATTACCGAAAAAACCCAGCACCTGCGCGATCTTAACCAGCATAACGGCTGGCTACTGGAAGGTCAGATTGAGCGTAATCAGCAGGCACTTGAGGTGTTGAAACCGCATAAAGAAACCGGACTGTACGGTGCGGATGGTCAGACAGCGACTGCGCGTATTGCGGGTGTGAAAAAGATTTCGATTTGACGCATCAGCGACAAATCATGCAGTGGGGAGCACCATAAGGTGAACTCCCCTTTTGGCGTTTATGCCGTCCGACGGGCAAACTCTTTCACTTTGAAGCCCAGCACCGCGAGCGTGGCAAAGTACGCCACCACCCCGACGCCCACCACGGCCATCAGCCGCATCAGACGGTAGGGCATGGTGCCCTGAGACCACTCCGGCATCACGTACATCATGCCGAGCAGCGCGGCAGACATCACCAGTACCGCCACGATCAGACGCACCAGGAAACTTCCCCAGCCCGGCTGCGGCGTAAAGATATCCTGCTTGCGCAGCTGCCAGTACAGCAGTCCGGCATTCAGACAGGCCGCCAGACCAATCGATAATGACAGGCCCGCATGCTTCAGCGGACCAATAAACGCCAGGTTCATCAGCTGCGTCATAATCAGCGTCACAATGGCAATTTTCACCGGCGTTTTGATGTCCTGACGCGAGTAGAACCCGGGCGCCAGCACCTTGACGACGATCAGCCCCATCAATCCGACCGAGTAGGCAATCAGCGCGCGCTGGGTCATGGCGGCATCAAAGGCGGTGAATTTCCCGTACTGGAAGAGCGACACCGTCAGCGGTTTGGCCAGAATACCCAGCGCCACCGCGCTTGGCAGGGCCAGCAGGAAGCAGAGACGTAACCCCCAGTCCATCAGGCGGCAATACTCATCATGATTACCGCTGGCAAAACTTTTCGACAGCGACGGCAGCAGGATGGTCCCCAGCGCCACGCCCAGCACTCCGGACGGGAACTCCATCAGACGGTCGGCGTAGTACATCCAGGAAACCGAGCCGGAAACGAGGAACGAGGCAAAGATGGTGTTGATAATCAGCGAGATCTGGCTGACGGAGACGCCGAGAATAGCGGGCCCCATCTGCTTGATGACGCGCATCGCCCCGGCATCTTTGAGATTGATGCGCGGCAGCACCAGCATGCCGATTTTTTTCAGATGCGGCAGCTGATACGCCAGCTGCAGCACGCCGCCCACGGTGACCGCCCAGGCCAGCGCCAGCACCGGCGGGTTGAAGTGCGGCGCAGCGAACAGGGCAAAGCCGATCATGCTGACGTTGAGAAACGTTGGCGCAAACGCCGGAACAGAGAAGCGGTTCCAGGTATTCAGGATCGCCCCCACCAGCGAGGCCAGCGAGATCAGCAGAATATAGGGGAAAGTAATGCGCAGCAGCTGCGAGGTGAGCGCAAACTTGTCGGCCGTATCGGCAAAACCTGGCGCGGTTACCATAATCACCCACGGCGCGGCCAGCATCCCGAGTACCGTCACCACCGCCAAAGCCAGCGTCAGCAGCCCGGAGACATAAGAAACAAAGACGCGCGTCGCGTCTTCACCCTGCTTGCTTTTATATTCCGCCAGGATAGGCACGAATGCCTGGGAAAACGCCCCTTCAGCAAAAATACGACGCAGCAGGTTCGGCAACTTGAACGCGACGAAAAAGGCGTCCGTGGCCATCCCTGCACCAAATACCCTTGCCACAATGGCGTCGCGCGCAAAACCCAGCACGCGGGAAAACATGGTCATCGAGCTGACGGCCGCCAGCGATTTTAATAAGTTCATTAACGTGAATTTCCAGAACCATACGGATTTGTAGGCCAGGTGAGCCTAAGCGCCACCCGGCAAAGCCAACAAGCGGCGCTTAGTCTAACCGGATTTCAACGAATTACTATCCGCAGATGTTACAGCGAGTTATTCGCTCATGGCCTCGCGCCAGAGCCTTTCCACAATGCGCTGCGCCATAATGGCCTGCTCGCCGGACGTTTCAGGAACCGTCTGATTTTGCACGCAGGTGATAAAGTGACGGACACAACCGGCAAAACCGCGCTGTTCAAGCGTGCTCTGCCAGCCAGGGGCAGGTAGCGTCACCACGCCGCTGCCCTTCTCTTCCCACCATTCACGCATGTCGGTTATGTCGTACAACGCGCCGTCTGTGACGGCCTGGACGGATTCACGCTGACTCCCCGCACGACGATGCATGCTGGTCGTGATCTGTAGATGGTCAATCGCGAAATGATGTTCGGCGTAGACCATTTCACCCTGCTCGTTCGTAAGTAGCGTGCCACTTTGCAGCTGTGCATTGCCGCTGGCGAGCCACAGCGCCGTATCCACAACGTGCAGATAATCATCCAGCAGCGTGAAGCGCAAATCGTTTGGCCCAATGCTGTCGGTACGGTGCTTATCCATCCGCAGCGAGGCGAGCGTGCCCGACTGCGCCTTCAGCTGTTGATAAAGCGGCGCAAAGCGGCGGTTGAAGCCCACCATCAGCGTCAGTTTTTTGCGCGCGGCCAGCTCAATCAGCCGTTCGGCATCCTGAACATTTTCAGCCAGCGGTTTATCCACGCAGACGTGAACCCCCAAATTGAGCAGCTCGCTCACCACCTGATAGTGGGTTGCCGTTGAGGTATGAACAAAAACCGCATCACACTCGCGGGCCAGATCCTGCAGGGAGGCAGCATACGGCATGCGCCAGGTTTCGCAGATACGTTCTGCCTTTTCTCGGGTGGGTGACCATGCCCCTTGCAGGGTCCAGTCCGTCGCCGCACCTAAAACATGCAGCCAGGCTTTTTGCGCGATGCCGCCCAGCCCCACCACGCCTACGCGTAATTTTTTCACCGTCAGTCTCCTAAATGTGCCAGCAACGCATCCAGACGCTGTTTCAGCCCGGCGACCTCGTCTTCCAGCGCCTCTACGCGCGCGGCAAGGCTGTCATTGCTTGCTGAGGCTCCCGCGTCGCTCTCCATGGTAGCGACATCGACGTCACCGCTGAACAGATGCATATAGCGGCTTTCGCGTTTGCCCGGCTCGCGCGCCAGACGCACCACGTATGGACCGTCTTCGCGAGAAGCCAGCCCTTCCAGGGTCTGCTCGACCTCCTGCATATCGCTGAACTCATGCATACGGGAAGCGCGCGTGCGCAGTTCCCCCGGTGTCTGCGCCCCGCGCAGCAACAGCGTGGTGATGACCGCCACTTCCGCACTGCTCAGCTTCAGGTCCCCAAATTCGGAGTTACAAAAGCGCTGTTCGTATTTGGTCACGCGGTTGCCGAAGCCGCTGACGGTGCGCAGATAGTGGCGTTTTACCAATGCATCGAGCACGTCCTGAACCTCATGCTCGCTGAGGTTCATCACCGGCTCGCGGTTGGTCTTCTGGTTGCAGGCCATGGTCACGGCGTTGACAGAGAGCGGATACTGCTCCGGCGTGGTGACCTGTTTTTCGAGTAAGCACCCAATCACGCGCGCTTCTGTACCGTTTAGCTGATACTTCATCTTTTCTCCTTAACGACCTGCGGTCCAGTCCCGGGTGGTTAACGCCGTCAGAACGTGGTCGCGCCACTCTCCGTCTATCAACAGATAGTCTTTGGCGTAACCCTCTTTCTCGAACCCTAAACGCGCCAGCAAATTGCCGCTGCGCTGATTATGCGGCATATAGTTCGCCATGATGCGATGGATATGCTGCGTGCGTTGCATATAGCGGATCGCCACCGTTAACGCCTCGTACATCAGCCCCTGCCCCTGCCATTTCTGGCCGATGGAGTAGCCAAGGTAGCAGGCGTGAAACGATCCCCGCACCACGTTTGAAAAATTGGCGATCCCGATAATCTCTTTCTCTTCAGGATCCAGCAGCGCGAAATAAAACGCGCTGCCCTGCTTGTGAAATTCCGTAATCATGCTGAGGCGCGCCTGCCAGCCGGAAGGGTAACAATGGCTCTCATCCCGAACGGGTTCCCAGGGTTTTAAAAACTGGCGATTCTCGGCGTAATAATCCGCCAGACGCCAGGCATCACGCTCATGCACCAGACGAACGACCAGCCTGTCCGTTGTCAGACGCACTTTTGGCACATTACTGCGATAGCCAAACATCGTTACCACTCCTTCCCGTCACTTCTGCTTACCCATTAGCTTTACTATACCTGCGCCTGCGCCGTCTGTGAAAACAGTGACATACCATTTTGCCCTCTTTTCACACTTTTCGATGAGAACTCTCTATCAAAGCACCCTTTTGATAAAAAAATATTGTCGCGTTCAGGGGTGGGAAAAAACGCGGCGACACCGCAGAATGTTAGCGTGCTCACCATCTTATTTTCCCTGGAGGGAAAATGTCCCGCGTCTCACAGGCCAGGAGCCTGGGTAAATACTTCCTGCTCGTCGATAACATGCTGGTCGTGCTCGGCTTTTTTGTCGTTTTCCCGCTGATATCGATTCGCTTTGTCGATCAAATGGGCTGGGCGGCATTAATGGTCGGCATTGCTCTGGGGTTACGCCAGTTTGTCCAGCAGGGTCTGGGCGTCTTTGGTGGGGCCATTGCCGACCGCTTTGGCGCTAAACCGATGATCGTGACCGGTATGCTGCTGCGCGCGGCAGGCTTTGCCACGATGGCGGTCGCTCAGGAGCCGTGGCTGCTCTGGTTCTCCTGTTTCCTCTCCGGTATCGGGGGCACGCTGTTCGATCCGCCACGCACCGCGCTGGTGGTGAAGCTTATTCGCCCGCAGCACCGCGGCCGTTTCTTCTCGATTCTGATGATGCAGGACAGCGCCGGGGCGGTTGTCGGCGCCCTGCTGGGAAGCTGGCTGCTGCAGTATGACTTCCGTCTGGTCTGCGCGGCTGGGGCGGTGCTCTTTATTCTGTGCGCGCTGTTTAATGGCCTGTTCCTGCCCGCCTGGAAACTGTCGACGGTCAAAGCACCTGTCCGGGAAGGGCTTGGCCGCGTCATGCGCGACAAACGTTTTGTCACCTATGTGCTGACCCTGACGGGCTACTACATGCTGGCTGTGCAGGTCATGCTGATGCTGCCGATCATGGTTAACGACATTGCTGGTACGCCTGCTGCCGTTAAATGGATGTACGCCATCGAAGCCTGCCTGTCGTTAACGCTGCTTTATCCGATTGCCCGCTGGAGCGAACGACGTTTTCGTCTGGAGCATCGCCTGATGGCCGGGCTGTTCCTGATGACGCTGAGCATGATGCCGATCGGCCTGGTGAACTCTCTCCAGCAGCTGTTTACCCTGATTTGCACCTTCTATATAGGGTCGATCATCGCCGAGCCTGCGCGTGAAACGCTGAGCGCCTCCCTTGCGGATGCGCGTGCGCGCGGCAGCTATATGGGTTTCAGCCGGCTGGGGCTGGCGCTTGGCGGCGCCTTAGGTTACGCCGGGGGCGGCTGGTTGTTTGATGCCGGCAAAGCGTTAAACCAGCCCGAACTCCCGTGGATGATGCTCGGCGTGGTGGGCTTTATGACGCTCCTTGCCCTGTGGTGGCAGTTCAGCCAGAAACGCAGCGCGAGCGGCATGCTCGAGCCTGGCGCGTAGCCTTTCCCTCGGGCGGGAGTCCCTCCC
Organism: Enterobacter sp. SES19; assembly: GCF_011765665.1. Taxonomy (NCBI): domain Bacteria; kingdom Pseudomonadati; phylum Pseudomonadota; class Gammaproteobacteria; order Enterobacterales; family Enterobacteriaceae; genus Enterobacter; species Enterobacter sp. SES19. The sequence goes on along the minus strand of NZ_CP050320.1, from coordinate 1,808,593 downwards.
GCCCCACTTCTCAGTTTTTTCTGCTGGTTTCTGCCCATTCACGCTGACATACTGGCGTAACAGGACAGAAGCGCCGATTTTTCGTTGAGGAACACTATGAAGAAAATTGTCTTTGCCGCTGCATTAGTTGTCAGCGGTCTGCTGGTTGGCTGTAACCAGCTCACGCAATATACCGTCAGTGAACAGGAAATTAATCAGGCGCTGGAAAAACATAACAATTTTTCTAAAGACATTGGCGTGCCGGGGCTGGCGGACGCGCATATCGTGCTCACGAATCTGACCAGCCAGATCGGACGTGAAGAGCCAAACAAAGTCACCCTGGCCGGTGACGCGGATCTTGATATGTCCTCCCTCTTTGGCAATCAGAAAGCCAACATCAAGCTCAAGCTGAAGGCACTCCCCGTTTTTAACAAAGAGAAAGGGGCGATTTTCCTCCAGGAGATGGAAGTCGTCGATGCGCAGGTGTCGCCGGACAAGATGGCGCCGGTTCTGCAAACCCTGATGCCCTATCTCAACCAGTCGCTGCGTAATTATTTCAACCAGCAGCCCGCGTACGTCTTAAGCGAAGATAAAAGCAAGGGCGAAGCCCTGGCGAAAAAATACGCAAAAGGAATAGAGGTTAAGCCGGGTGAAATCATCATTCCTTTCACCGATTAACCTGAAGGGCGCTGCGGCGCCCTTTTTTTTACGGAAAAGTGTGCAAACGAAAACGTTTCCGCTTATGATTTGTGTCCGGCAAAAACAGCCATCCTTATGACTGATTCCTGACAAGCCGGAGCTTCCATGACTGCACAACCCCAGGTTCTTAAAATCCGCCGCCCTGACGACTGGCATATCCATCTGCGTGATGGCGATATGCTGAAAACCGTCGTGCCTTATACCAGCGAAATTTATGGCCGCGCGATTGTCATGCCTAACCTGGTTCCACCAGTCACCACCGTCGATGCCGCGATAGCCTATCGCCAGCGCATCCTGGATGCCGTGCCTGCGGGACACGATTTTACCCCGTTGATGACCTGCTATCTGACCGACTCGCTGGACCCGAACGAAGTGGAGCGTGGGTTTAACGAAGGCGTATTTACGGCGGCGAAACTCTACCCGGCGAATGCCACCACCAACTCCAGCCACGGCGTCACCAGCATTGATGCCATCATGCCGGTTCTGGAGCGCATGCAGAAACTGGGCATGCCGCTGCTGGTCCATGGTGAAGTCACGCATGCCGAGATTGACATCTTCGACCGTGAAGCCCGGTTTATCGAGACCGTGATGGAGCCTCTGCGCCAGCGCCTGCCCGCGCTTAAAGTGGTCTTTGAGCATATCACCACCAAAGACGCGGCAGAGTACGTGCGCGACGGCAACGATCTTATCGCCGCCACCATTACGCCGCAGCACCTGATGTTTAACCGTAACCACATGCTGGTGGGCGGGGTGCGCCCTCACCTGTACTGCCTGCCGATTCTCAAGCGCAACATCCACCAGCAGGCGCTGCGCGAGCTGGTTGCCAGCGGGTTCTCCCGCGCGTTCCTCGGCACCGATTCCGCGCCTCACGCCCGCCACCGTAAAGAGGCAAGCTGCGGCTGCGCAGGCTGCTTCAACGCCCCAACGGCGCTTGCCAGCTACGCGACCGTATTTGAAGAGATGAATGCGCTGGAACATTTCGAAGCGTTCTGCTCCCTTAACGGCCCGCGCTTCTACGGCCTGCCGGTCAACGACAGCTTCATCGAACTGGAGCGTAAAGCGAGCCACGTTGAGGAGTCCATTGCGCTGACGGATGACACCCTGATCCCCTTCCTGGCGGGCGAAACCGTTAACTGGACGGTAAAACGTTAAAAAATCAATGCCCCTTGTTGTCAAACCGATAATATGCCTGTATAAATAAACAGTATATTACACAGGGGGCATTTATGCGTATTGAAGTCACCATAGCCAAAACAACTGTTCTGCCTGCCGGCGCACTTGATGCACTGGCAGGCGAATTATCCCGCCGTATTAACAACACCTTTCCCGACAACGCGGGTGCCGTAACGGTGCGTTACGCCGCGGCGAACAACCTCTCCGTCATTGGTGCGGCGAAAGAAGATAAAGATCGCATCAGCGAAATCCTGCAGGAAACGTGGGAAAGCGCAGACGACTGGTTTATCACAGATTAATACTGCTCCCTCATTGTGTTTTTTTGCCGGGTCGCCCCGGCTTTTTTTTGTCTAAAAATACGGTAAGTTCAAATTAATTCGGCATCTTCTTTAAGAATCGTGAACAAGATGGTGTTTTATTGTTCGAACAATCCTAAAAAGCAGAAAAATGTGTTGCCACCTGTTTATTTTTCCCTTCGGAACCCTTATTACTTGGTATACTGAAGATGCTTTCAGAAAAACATGCATTGAACCTCAAAGCCGTTGTCTTCTAACACGCATTAAGGGGGTTATAATGGAAAAGAATAGTGAAGTGATCCAGACCCATCCACTTGTTGGCTGGGATATCAGTACCGTAGATAGCTACGATGCGCTGATGCTGCGTTTGCACTACCAGACCCCGAATCAACTCAACCGTGAAGAAGCGGAAGTTGGACAGACGCTGTGGCTAACAACAGACGTCGCCCGTCAGTTTATTTCTATTTTAGAGGCAGGTATTGCAAAAATAGAATCTGGCGACTATCAGGAAAATGAGTATAAACGGCACTAAGCTTATGCCCACTTTTCTCTCTACAGGCACCCTCGCGGTGCCTTATTTATTTCTCCCTTGTCTAACTCCGCGTTGTTAATTACTCTGCTAACAAAACGTCAGTTTATGAGATGCATATGAGATACGACTTAATCATTATTGGTAGCGGCTCCGTGGGTTCCGCTGCCGGTTATTACGCAACACAGGCAGGTCTGAAGGTCCTGATGATCGATGCCCACCGCCCTCCCCATGCGGAAGGCAGCCATCATGGCGATACCCGCCTCATGCGCCATGCGTATGGAGAAGGCGAGCGCTATGTCCCGCTGGTGCTTCGCGCCCAGACGCTGTGGGATGAACTGGCGAAACAGACCGAAGAGCGTATTTTCGAGCGTACCGGGGTTATCAATCTTGGCCCGGCTCATTCGGAATTTCTTGCCGGCGTCGAGCGCAGCGCAAAAGCCTTTAATCTGGACGTTGAGAAGCTGGACGCAACGGGCATAACCGCGCGCTGGCCTGAAATTAGCGTCCCGGACGATTATATTGGCCTCTTTGAAGCCCACTCCGGCGTACTGCATTGTGAAACAGCGATCAAAACCTGGGTCGACCTTGCCGCGAAAGCTGGCTGTGCACAGCTGTTTAACTGTCCGGTGGAGGCCATCACCCATGACGAGAATGGCGTCACGGTAACGACCATTGACGGCGACTACTCAGCCTCTCGCCTGCTCGTCAGCGCAGGAACATGGGTCACTCACCTGCTGCCGGAGCTGCCAATCCAGCCGGTGCGCAAAGTCTTCTCCTGGTTCCAGTCAGATGGACGCTACAGCGCGCAGAATAAATTCCCGGCCTTCACCGGCGAATTGCCGAATGGCGATCAGTTCTACGGTTTCCCTTCCGAGAAAGACGCGCTGAAAATTGGTAAACACAACGGGGGCCAGGCGATCACCTCCCCTGAAGAGCGTAAGCCTTTTGGCGCCTTTCCTCAGGATGGTTCGGAAGCCTTCTCATTCCTGCGGAATATTCTTCCGGGCGTCGGTGGCTTGCTGTATGGCGCGGCCTGTACCTACGACAACACACCGGATGAAGACTTCATCATTGATACGCTGCCCGGGCATGACAACACCCTGCTAATCACCGGGCTGAGCGGCCACGGCTTTAAATTCGCTTCCGTGCTGGGTGAAATCGCCGCGCAGTTTGCTCAGGGTATCACGCCGCAGTTTGATCTGACGCCCTTCTCACTCTCGCGTTTTAACGGATAATCCACACGGGCTCCGGACGTCCCGGGGCCCGTTTCACTCACACTGCATTACGAGGCGTTATGCGCAGGATCGTTAGCTTTCTGATGAATAATATTCGCGAGCATTTTATGCTCTATCTCTTATTGTGGGCGCTGTTGGCCATTATTGATTTTGTTTACATTGTATTTTACTGAAAAGCCTTACTGACAATAATTGACGTTAATTTATCTTTATTGAAACTCATCATTTCGCTTGCACGAAGAGATTGAATTAGCGTTAGCGATCCTTTTCAAAATTGCTGAAATAAATAAAATAAAAATCAATAGACAATTATTTCAGTTGCAATATCCCGCCTTCCCGTTCATTTTTACTTTCCGGTTAATTTGAAAATGGACATTCTGATGCAATTGCGTAACTCCTCCCGGCGCTACGGAATAATATCCATAGGTTTGCACTGGATATTTGCTCTTGCCGTCTACGGTATGTTTGGACTTGGGCTCTGGATGGTCACGCTCAGCTATTACGATGGCTGGTATCACCAGGCACCGGAGTTACATAAAAGCATTGGTGTCCTGCTGATGCTGGGCCTGGTTTTCCGCGTGATCTGGCGACATATTTCCCCACCGCCTGCCGCGCCGAAGACCCACAGTAAATTTACCCGCGTCAGTGCAGTCGCCGCGCATATTGCGCTCTATGCGCTGCTCTTCGCCATTCTGATTAGCGGATACCTTATCTCGACGGCGGACGGTAAGCCGATTAGCGTCTTTGGCCTTTTTGACGTCCCGGCAACGCTCAGCGATGCGGGCGCTCAGGCAGACACCGCAGGGGTCGTACACCTCTGGCTTGCGTGGAGCGTCGTGATCCTGTCCGTACTGCACGGGCTCGCCGCCCTCAAACACCATTTTATTGATAAAGACGATACGCTAAAGCGCATGCTTGGCCGCTCGTCAGTTGACTCTGGAGCATAAAATGAAAAAACACCTGCTGGGTATCGCCCTGGGTTCTCTGTTATTCACCGCCGGTTCCGCCGTGGCGGCTGATTATAAAATTGATAAAGAGGGCCAGCACGCTTTCGTCAATTTCCGTATTCAGCACCTGGGTTACAGCTGGCTGTACGGTACCTTTAAGGATTTTGACGGCACATTCACCTTTGACGAGAAAAATCCTGCCGCCGACAAGGTCAACGTGACCATTAATACTAACAGCGTTGATACCAATCATGCTGAACGTGATAAACATCTGCGCAGTGGGGAATTCCTCAATGTCGGGAAATACCCACAGGCTACTTTCACCTCCACGGAAGTGAAAAAAGACGGTGATAAGCTGAATATTACCGGCAACCTGACGCTTAACGGCGTAACAAAACCGGTCACGCTGGAGGCTAAATTATTGGGTCAGGGTGACGACCCGTGGGGCGGTAAACGCGCAGGTTTTGAAGCAGCGGGTAAAATTCACCTGAAAGATTTTAATATCACAACCGATTTAGGCCCGGCGTCTCAGGACGTGGAGCTGATTATTTCCGTTGAAGGTGTACAGCAGAAATCATAATAGATTCGCCCGGCAGGCTTTTGCCGTGCCGGGCGTTATTATCATTCCGGGTCAGGGATACCCAGTTTGGTATTCAGACGGCCGCGGGATTTATTGAAAATCTTGTTGCCGTTTTCACGTCCTGCACGACGACGACGCTGCTCTTCTTCCGGCAGGATGCTCTCTTCGCTGCACAGCTCGCTACAGCAGCCGTTAAACTTCTCGGCACAGGCCGGGCACTGAATAAACAGCAGATGACACCCGTCGTTTTTGCAGTTGGTATGGGTATCGCACGGCGCGCCGCACTGGTGGCACTGGGCAATAACGTCTTCCGAGATACGCTCCCCCATACGCTCGTCAAAGACAAAGTTTTTCCCGATAAAGCGTACCGGTAAACCCTGTTCACGGGCGCGGCGGGCATACTCGATAATGCCGCCTTCAATATGCCAGACCTTATTAAAACCGTTGTGCTTCATCCACGCGCTGGCTTTCTCACAGCGGATACCGCCGGTGCAGTACATAACGATCTTTTTATCTTTATGTTCCTGCATCATCTCAACCGCTTTGGGCAGCTGCTCGCGGAAAGTGTCGGCCGGGATTTCCATCGCGTTCTCGAAATGCCCCACTTCGTACTCATAGTGGTTACGCATATCAATGAACACGGCATCCGGATCGTCCAGCATCGCATTCACTTCTGCAGCCTTCAGATATTCGCCGACATCCGCCGGGTTAAACTCAGGATCGTCGATACCGTCCGCCACGATGCGTTCACGCACCTTCATGCGCAGCACCCAGAAGGATTTCCCGTCATCATCCAGGGCAATGTTCAGGCGTAAGCCGTCGAGGGCCGGATCGAAGTGATAAAGAACGTCGCGGAAAGCGCTGACTTTGCTTTCCGGTACGCTAATCTGCGCGTTGATGCCTTCACGGGCAAGGTAGACGCGTCCGAAGACGTTCAGGGCCGTGAACGCCTGATAAAGCGCATCGCGGGTTGCCTGCGGATCGTTGATCGTGAAGTATTTGTAGAAAGAGATGGTGGTGCGCGGTTCGGTTTCAGCCAACATACGCGCTTTTAACATCTCATTCGACACGCGGTTGTGTAACACTGGCATGGTGTACAGTCCTGGAATCGTTAGAGAGAATGAAAAATCGGTCGGCATCATATAGCAAATAAAACTAATTTACATCCACACAATTTACGCTACATTTCACACACCCTGATTAATCAGGCTTAACAATTGCTGTATTCGTGCACGCTTCGAAAGCAGATATTTTGGCTACGTCTAAAAAAATGAGACACTAGCAAAACAGGACGTTTGAACACAGGAAAGACATGACCCAGTTACCAAAATTTACTGCCGCCCTTTTGCATCCCCGCTATTGGTTGACCTGGCTTGGCATTGGCTTTTTATGGCTCCTGGTACAGCTTCCCTACCCTGTAATTTTTCGGTTGGGTAAATTTCTGGGCCGTTTCGCGCAGCTGTTTATGAAGCGTCGCGCCAAAATCGCGTACCGCAATCTTGAGCTCTGTTTTCCGCAGATGAGCGAGACAGATCGTCACGATATGGTCTCGAAGAATTTCGAATCCGTCGGGATGGGGCTCATGGAAACCGGTATGGCGTGGTTCTGGCCAGACAAACGCATGGCCCGCTGGAGCGAGGTGACGGGAACCGGCATGGATCCGGTGCATACGCTTCAGGCCAACCAGACGGGCGTTCTGCTGATCGGCGTCCATTTTCTGACGCTGGAAATCGGGGCACGCATGTTCGGCATGCAGGCACCCGGCATTGGCGTTTATCGTCCTAACGATAACCCGGTCATCGATTTAATCCAGACCAACGGCCGCATGCGCTCCAACAAAAGCATGATCGACCGTAAGGATCTGAAGGGCATGATCCGCGCGCTGAAATCCGGTGAAGTGGTCTGGTATGCCCCCGACCACGACTATGGTCCGCAGGCCAGCGTATTTGTCCCCTTCTTCGCCGTTGACGAGGCCGCCACAACCACCGGCACCTGGATGCTGGCGCGGATGTCCAAAGCTGCCATCGTGCCTTTTGTTCCTCGCCGTAAACCGGATGGTTCAGGCTACGAGCTGATGATGCTGGAGCCGGAACTCGCGCCGCCGCTTGACGATGCAGAAACCACCGCGCGCTGGATGAACAGCGTTGTGGAGAAGTGCATCATGCTCGCCCCGGAGCAGTATATGTGGCTGCACCGTCGCTTTAAAACGCGGCCAAAAGGCACGCCGTCCCGCTATTGATTTTCAACGTGCGGCCCTCAGGGCCGCATGCTGTTTTAGCTTTAAAAGCTCCCCCTCATTGCGGCAATCATAACCCAGGCGCATAATTAGCATGCTTATTACTTCATGCTTCAGGTGCTCAGCACCTCATTATGCGGATTGTTATGTCACCCTCAGATGCCCCCATAAACTGGAAGCGTAACCTCACGGTTGCTTGGCTTGGCTGTTTTCTTACCGGCGCGGCGTTTAGCCTGGTCATGCCCTTCCTGCCGCTCTACGTCGAACAGCTGGGCGTGACGGGTCACAGCGCGCTCAATATGTGGTCCGGCCTGGTATTCAGCATCACGTTCCTGTTTTCTGCGATAGCCTCGCCCTTCTGGGGCGGCCTTGCCGATCGCAAGGGACGTAAAATCATGCTGCTGCGCTCGGCGCTGGGGATGGCCATTATCATGGCGCTGATGGGCGTGGCGCAAAACGTCTGGCAGTTCCTGATCCTCCGCGCGCTGCTGGGCCTGCTGGGGGGCTTTATTCCCAATGCCAATGCCCTGATTGCCACACAAATTCCCCGCCATAAGAGCGGCTGGGCGCTGGGCACGCTTTCAACCGGCGGCGTGAGCGGCGCCCTGCTGGGGCCACTGGCCGGTGGACTCCTGGCCGATAGCTATGGCCTGCGGCCGGTTTTCTTTATCACCGCCAGCGTGCTGTTCCTGTGCTTTATCGTCACCCTGCTCTGTATTCGGGAAAACTTCACGCCTGTCGCCAAAAAAGAGATGCTCCACGCCAGGGAGGTGCTGACCTCGCTTAGAAATCCCAGACTGGTGCTGAGCCTGTTCGTGACGACAATGATTATCCAGGTGGCTACCGGGTCGATTGCCCCTATTCTGACGCTGTACGTTCGCGACCTGGCGGGTAACGTCAGCAATATTGCGTTCATCAGCGGGCTGATTGCCTCCGTACCCGGCGTGGCGGCGCTACTGAGCGCCCCGAGGCTGGGAAAACTGGGGGACCGGGTGGGTCCGGAAAAAATCCTGATCTGCGCGCTGGTGATTTCCGTCCTGCTGCTTATCCCGATGTCGATGGTGCAAACGCCATGGCAGCTGGGCGTCCTGCGCTTTTTGCTGGGTGCCGCCGACGGCGCGTTGCTGCCCGCCGTACAGACCCTGCTGGTCTACAACTCCACGAACCAGATTGCCGGGCGTATTTTCAGCTATAACCAGTCATTCCGGGATATTGGTAACGTCACCGGACCGCTGCTCGGGGCCGGGATCTCTGCCAGCTTCGGCTTTCGCGCCGTCTTTATCGTGACGGCGGGCGTCGTGTTGTTCAATGCCATTTATTCGTGGTTCAGTTTATCCCGCGCGTTACGGCCCGTGACGGAATAAGACGAACGCCTGAAGCTTATTTTCGCATTCATACTTGCAGAATCTTATATTCAGCTATTCTTTCCCTGAAACCTTCTGGAAAACAGGGAGACACTAATGACCATGTACGCTGACCTGCTCCTCGTTGATTAAGACACCGCGATGTAAGTAATGTCTTCATAAGCCACATGAGGACATCCCCATGAAGAAGCGTTTTTCCGACGAACAGATCATCAGTATCCTCCGCGAAGCTGAAGCAGGGGTTTCTGCCCGTGAGCTCTGCCGCAAGTACGCCATTTCCAACGCCACCTATTATACCTGGCGTAAGAAGCTGCTTGCCGAAGCCATGCTGGATAAGGAGGCTCTTCAGTGGCCCTGGGGCGAAAGTACTGACGACAGACCAGAAGCGGGAAGCCGTGGTATTGATGTGTGATGCGACCGGTCGCAGGATCAAGTGCCTGACCTGTGTGGACGACTTCACGAAGGAGTGCCTGACATTACCATCGCATTCGGGATTTCAGGCGTTCAGGTCACGCGTATTCTGGACAGCATTGCACTGTTTCGAGGCTATCCGGCGACGATAAGAACTGACCAGGGGCCGGAGTTCACCTGCCGTGCAATGGATCAATGGGCTTTTGAGCATGGTATTGAACTGCGCTTAATCCAGCCGGGCAAGCCAACGCAGAACGGATTTATTGAGAGCTTTAACGGGCGATTTCGCGATGAATGTCTGAATGAGCACAGGTTCAGTGATATCGTTCACGCAAGGAAAGTCATTAATGACTGGCGGCAGGATTATAACGATGTCGTCCACATTCAGCACTGAATTATCAGACGCCATCAGAGTTTGCAGCACGGTGGCGGAATGGAAAATGTGAAAGTAAACAAACCGACATTACTAACTGATGGTTGTATCTAATACGGGGGGCAGGTCAGGACGGTTATCACATTGCCAATAACTTCATAAACAAAATCGTTAATAATATATTTTTCCATAAACTCACCTCATCTATTGTTGATGTATTTATTGTTATAGTCAGTAATTAAGTACCAAAAAACACCCTCACCATATACAGTGAGGGTACTTAATAAAATGAGGTATTAGCGATTGGCCTGAAACTTTCTTAGTACCAAACGTGTGAGCAAGAACAGTATGGTAGCGTAGATAAGTACCATCAGGATTAAGGCGATGAACCTTACCGGATCTGCATCAGCTTCATATGAACCACTCAGGCCGGAACCGAAAGTACTATAGGCGGTATCCATGACCCATTGCGTTAGTCCATTGAGAGGCTTACCGAAACTTGATAGCCACCATGCAAAGACAATACAGATACTGTATATGGCCGCATTCTTAACGAATCCTGCACTTCGCATAGTCGCTCCCCCCTTGCACATCAACATAACCATATGCCATCAATCCAGTCCTTGATCCTGGTACTTTAACCTTTTTAGTACGGAGCAACTGACTACGTACAGTATAGAAATCGGGTCGATTGACGAAAGTAATACACCCCTCAGAGAAACCAGAACCATCCGGCCTGAGTGGATGTAACCGGAAACTACCACGCGATACACCGTTAATCATTATGCTATCTGTCATGGTTTGAGCACTGAAGAGTGCAAACCATTCGGAGTGGTCATTACCTGTGATTGTATCAACGCCCCATGCCCGGATCTTATTCAATGTAGAGCCAGTTGGCCTATCAACTATCCAGTACCGTCCAGTAGGTATTGCACTGTTTGGTAAGTACGCACAGTTGGGATCATTGGTATATGGGTTTTGCCCACTGAATGCAGAGAAAGTTCCTATTCCATAGACGTGTAATTTGGCATAGCCATTTTTATCAATGTCGTCGTATGTCATCCTCATTATTTGCATTTTGTTTTCCCTGCTGTTTGCATAGGGCGATTCTATCATGTGTCGAGTAATCGAACATCACCACTATAAGGTAGGTAAGTACGCGAAGGGATTCAACAGCCCGCAACCCTGACAAGGAGCAAGGCGACGCGTAATTACTCGCAAAGACTTTAGGTACGTAGTACCGACCCCAATCACTTTGATTCAGTACTATCATCTGTCGAGCAAAGTGAGTAATAACGCCTTGCGGGTTTTCGAGTACTGGCGTGACCTGCCTCCATCGGTAGATACATCTTGTTTATTATTCGGAGGTTTATTACTGTTATGTGGAATATGGATAGGGAGAAACATGGGAAGGATTCATGAGCTACAACTCGCTTATACTGAACAAACTTGATGCTGATCGCTACATGGCTAACCTGCTGGATAAAGCCTTGCTGGTGTTCAACAGCAAGCCGTACAACAGGCTCATTTAATATACTCTGGGGTGGAAAGGCTTTCGTGGTATAGCTCGTGCTTCCTCGACAACTACCAGGACGTATGTACACGTTTGAAGCAAGAAGATAAGAGGTTCTTGAAGGCTCTTGTAGTACTCGTAAAACATCATGACACTATAAGAGAGATGCTTGAAATCTATATCAACTATATGTTTGAAAATCTCTCAGACCAGCGCATCAGGAACATTACGTTAATCTTGTCTAAAGCAGGAGCTGGGTTTACAACTGCCACCCTTACCAAGTTTACCATTGCGTACACTATCGCTACGTTAGCGGCTTCAAGTCTTTCAATGCAAGTATCGATCTCCTCGGCACTCACCAAATGGTCAACGCGTGGTGTAGCTGCGGCGGGAATATATGGGTACGCACAGGTAGCTTCACAGGCTGCGGAACGTCTTTTATATAAACATAGTCGGTACTATAGAGATCTCTATAATCGTGATCTGGAAATGTTATACTTCCTGGTTGAACCAATAATTGATCGTGTTGACGTACACAACCAATACCAAAAAAGCGATAACGATATTGTTTCTGATATTCTTAGGATAGTACGATGAAAAAAATGTTTAGCGTGTGGTGGCAGGAATTAGTTAGGCTTGTTATGCAAGTTTATATACCTATTGGTTTAACTATTATTTTCGGTATGCTCGCCGTCACCTTTTGGGAAGATTATGCATTAATATCTACTGTTATATTCCTGATAGTTGCATTTATTGTCAGCGATCGTTTATTCAAACCAAAAAAGAAGCGTTGATATGGAATCAAGAAAAAGCCCCGCTTAATGGGCAATGCCGTTCAGTTAAGGAGCGGTTGACCGATTCTTTACCGCGGCACTATAACGGCTTCCACTACAGGGAGCCGTTTTCTTATGCCATTTCTCAACGACCTGCTCGTTTTCAGCGACGGTTCGCCCATGTCGTCGTCTGCCGCCATCGGAGATGTCAGTACTGGTGAATACCGTCAATCCAAAAACAATTAGAGCACATGTGTGGAGATCTGGAAGCGGTGTTCATAACAAAACGCCTCCAGCCATTAAGGCCGAGGGCAGTTAAGATGTCAAAAATCCGTTACGCGGTGAACTCTCGTGCCGCACCGCTTAAGTGGGCGGCATTGAATGTGTGACGTCTTATTTTCACATTCATACTTGCAGAATCTTATATTCAGCTATTCTTTCCCTGAAACCTTCTGGAAAACAGGGAGACACCAATGACCATGTACGCCACGCTGGAAGAAGCTATTGATGCCGCTCGTGAAGAGTTCCTCGCCGACAACCCCGGCGTTGATGAAGAAGATGCTGACGTGCAACAGCTTAATATCCAAAAATACGTTCTGCAGGATGGGGATATTATGTGGCAGGCCGAATTCTTTGCCGATGAAGGTGAAGAAGGGGAATGTTTGCCGATATTGAGCGGTGAAGGTGCGCAGGCCGTCTTCGATGGCGACTATGACGAAATCGAACTTCGGCAGGAATGGCTGGAAGAGAACACGCTACACGAGTGGGATGAGGGCGAGTTTCAGCTCGAGCCACCGCTGGATACGGAAGAAGGTCAAACCGCAGCCGATGAGTGGGACGAGCGTTAATTTACGCTATTCGTAAGGGCCATGGCTGGCATCAATCGGCAGCAACAGCGTGTCGAAAATCAGCGAAAACGGCAGATCGAGCATGGTCAGGTAACGCCATGCGGAATCACGGAGATCCCATTTTACCCCCGGGTAATACTGATTACCGTGGCCTTGCCCTGGAATGGTGCGACTGATGATACTGCCGCAGCCGCTGAGCAGGCATGCCATCATGACGACGATGGTTATTCTCATCTCTAACCTCTAAAAAAATACCGGCCTCGCAGCCGGTATTTTATCTGGCGGGTAGCGCTTCGCTACCCGCCCTGCTTAACGACTTACTTCGCCTTCAGTGCAAGCGGATTCAGCTTCACGCCCTTATAGTAGTTCACCCACGAAGAGTATTTCTCCGGAGCGGACCACACGCGGTAGTGAAGACGCGCCATGGTCACCGGGTCGCTCAACAGCACCAGTCGACGGTCGCGGTTGAGTTTTTCCGGGGTCTCGTTAAGCGCCTGCTCAACGTGACGATCGCGGGCAATCTCCAGCACCTGGCTGGCACGGTGACGCGCAGTGGCCATCGCCGTTGCCAGGGCGTTGAATGACGGGTTAAACACGGCGTGCATAAAGCCGTCATCCAGCGTGCGATTGCGGTTCTGCTCGAGATAACGATCGGTATCCACCAGCACCTGCGGCGGGGAATACTCTTCCGGGATCAGGAACAGTTTCCAGCGTTTGGTCCGCAGCCCCACCGTTGAACGGCTGGAGATCACGGAGACAAACGGCGACAGGATCAGCGAGAAGACAATCGGCGCCAGCCAGAACAGAAAGCGCAGATCCAGCCAGGCCATTCCGGCCGCCCACACCAGACCCAGCAGCAGCTGAGAACCGTGGCGCATAAAGGCTTCGCTCCACGGCGTGGAGTCGTCATCACGCTGCGGTGAGTTCCAGACCACTTCCCAGCCCAGGAACGCACTGACCACAAATACGGTGTGGAACAGCATACGCACCGGTGCCAGCAGCACGGAGAACAGCACTTCCAGCAGCAGTGAAAGGGTCACGCGGAAGAAACCGCCGTACTCTTTCGAGCCTTTGCACCAGATCAGGATGATACTGAGCAGCTTAGGCAGGAACAGTAGCACCATGGTGGAGGCAAACAGCGCAATCGCCAGCTCCGGACGCCACTGCGGCCACACCGGGAACAGCTGCCGCGGTTGCAGGAAGTATTGCGGCTCCGTCAAGGCATGGACCACCTGCAGCGCAGTGGAGAGCGCAAGGAACATAAACCACAGCGGTGCGGAGAGATAAGACATCACGCCCGTCAGGAACACCGCACGGTGAACCGGGTGCATCCCTTTAACAAGGAACAGACGGAAGTTCATCAGGTTACCGTGACACCAGCGGCGGTCACGCTTGAGCTCGTCCAGCAGGTTCGGCGGCAGCTCTTCGTACGATCCCGGCAGGTCGTAGGCAATCCAGACGCCCCAGCCAGCACGACGCATTAGCGCTGCTTCCACGAAGTCATGCGACAGAATAGAGCCTGCAAATGACCCCTCACCCGGCAACGGCGCCAGCGCACAGTGCTCAATGAACGGCTTCACGCGGATGATGGCGTTGTGACCCCAGTAGTGCGACTCACCCAGTTGCCAGAAGTGCAGACCCGCGGTGAACAGCGGCCCGTAGACACGGGTGGCGAACTGCTGGCAGCGCGCATAAAGGGTGTCCATGCCGGACGCTTTTGGCGAGGACTGAATGATACCCGCGTTAGGGTTGGCTTCCATCAGACGCACCAGACCGCTCAGGCAGTCACCGCTCATGACGGAGTCCGCATCCAGCACGACCATATAGCTGTACTGATTACCCCAGCGACGGCAGAAGTCATCGATGTTACCGCTTTTACGCTTCACACGACGGCGGCGACGGCGGTAGAAGATCTGCCCTTCGCCCTGCACTTCTGCAATCAGCTCCATCCACGCTTTTTGTTCTGCAACGCAGATATCCGGGTTGTAGCTGTCGCTCAGGATGTAAACGTCAAAATGCTCCGCGTTACCGGTCGCCTTTACGGACTCCCAGGTCGCACGCAGGCCCGCAAATACGCGGTCAACGTCTTCGTTACAGATAGGCATAATCAGCGCGGTACGGTGCTCGGGATTGAGGGGTTCATCCCCGACCGTTGACGCCGAAATGCTGTATTTGTCACGCCCCATCAGCAGCTGCAGGAAGCCCATCAGCGCGGTCCAGAAACCGGCCGAGACCCAGCAGAAGAGAACCGCGAACAGCAGAAGGATGCCGCTCTGCAGAATATACGGCAGCAGCTGCATGAAGGAGACCCAGAGATCCTGGCCCATCATGTCCGTCGGGTTGATGAACGCCCAGCCCTGATAAGGCAGGATGGTTTTCATGTACCAGGTCGCGACGACCGTCTGCGCCAGCGTAAGAAGCAGCAGGATATAGCGACGGATGGTCCCCACGGTACGCCATTTCTGTTCGGACGCCTGCTCTTCTTTTGTCAGGCGCGACAGATAGCGCGGCGTCACATCACGCCCGCGCAGGCGATCCCAGAAGCGGCCCACCGGGTTGGTGCGCCATGGATCGGGGAACATTGAGGAACGCGTGGCCTTCGGCATCGCCTGAAGCTGATCGCGTCCTTCATCGTCTTTAATCAACTGCCCTTCCGCCAGCGAGTCCGGCCAGGCCTGCTCCAGACGCGCCTTGACTGACCCGAGCGGCGTATCATCATCACGGGAAAACTGACGATGTTCACCATCCAGCGCGGTGTGAACCGCGCGGATGTCGCTCTTAGGCAGTGCCGCTTTTTCGATATCCGTCAGCGGCATGGCATCAATATATTCAGATGTATTATTCATTGGCAGGTAGCTGATAGCTCCAGGTTTCACTCAGCGGCTGATCGTTACTGACCAGCGCAGCACGCATTTCAGTGGTCTGTTTCGGATCTTTCACTTTCACGCGCAGGGTCAGACGCCAGCCTTTGGTTACCGGGTTGTAACGCACGGTATTCTCAACGATTTCACCGTTATCACCGATGCTGGCCTGAGCGGCAACGGCGGTGTCCGGCGACAGTTTCTTCATATCCTGGCCGGTGAAGTCCACGACAAACGCCACGGTCCCGTCAGGCTGACGGATAAGATTAGACTGCTTCACATCACCCGTTGAGCGGCGAGTCTGCATCACATACGCGTTATCCGGCGCATGCAGCTTATCTTCGTCGCGGCTGAAGGTAATGGTGTACTTGAAGTTCATCTCTTTACCGGCTTCCGGCAGCTGATCCGGTGTCCAGTAAGCGACGATGTTATCGTTGGTTTCATCGTTGGTTGGAATTTCTACCAGCTCGACTTTACCTTTACCCCAGTCACCGTTTGGCGTGACCCAGGCGCTTGGACGCTGGTCATAACGATCGTCCAAATCTTCAAAGCGGGAGAACTGACGACCACGCTGTAGCAGGCCGAAACCTTGCGGGTTTTCCATTGCGAAGCTGCTCACCGCCAGATGTTTCGGGTTATTCAGCGGACGCCAGATCCACTCACCGTTACCGGCATGAATAGACAGACCGTTGGAGTCATGCAGTTCCGGGCGGAAGTTGGTTGCCGGAGACGGCTGGTTCGGCCCAAACAGGAACATGCTGGTCAGTGGCGCAACGCCCAGTTTGCCTACTTTGTCACGCAGGTAAACCTTGGACTGTACGTCAACCACCGTGTCACGACCCGGCATAATCACAAAGCGATAGGCGCCGGTTGCACGCGGGGAATCCAGCAGCGCATAAATGGTCAGACGTTTGTCAGTTGGTTTTGGACGCTCAATCCAGAACTCACGGAAACGTGGGAACTCTTCACCTGATGGCAGCGCGGTATCAATAGCCAGACCACGCGCAGAAAGCCCGTATACCTGCCCCGCGCCAATGACGCGGAAATAGCTGGCACCCAGCATGCTGACGATTTCGTCGTTTTTATCTTTGCTGTTGATCGGGTAAAGCACCTTGAAGCCTGCGAAGCCCAGGTCTTTCACCGTATCTTTATCGTGTTGCACATTGCCAAAATTGAAATAATCCGGGCTGTACTTAATCTTACGAACCGCTGTCGCCGTCACTTCATTGATGGCAACAGGCGTGTCGAAGTACATACCCTGATGATAAAATTCAAGCTTGAACGGGGTTTTGATATTGCTCCAGTACGCTTTATCGTGATTGAACTGGATCTGCTGATAGTCCGCATACTTCATGTCGCGGAAAACGGAGGGCAAGTTACTTTTCGGCGCTTCGTAGCTCTTGCCTGCCATCGATTTTGCCTGTTTTGCGACATCGTCGATGTTAAAGGCCAGTGCCGATGAGGTATACAGTGACAACACCACTGCAGCACCCAACCAACGCATTTTCATCATCTGTGGTTTATGTTTCATAATAAGTAAGCACTTCCCCCTTTGTGTGCTTATATCGATCCGATCCATTTTAATGGAAACTCAGGCAATCCGACAACATTATCACTGCTTTGTTCAGCTGCTGGCTCAGGGATTAAGCAAATGAAAGAACCCGCTATTCACTTTGCGTGCTTATCCTGGAGACAGGGTGTCGGTCTTGGTGTAGGGTTGCCTTCGAATGTAACCATTATGAGTCTTAGGGATAAGACGAAAAGTCTGAGAATGCACAACGTTATATGAGCACAACACCAACAGAACGTGAATATTTCCTCGACTCGATCCGGGCATGGCTGATGCTATTGGGGATCCCCTTTCACATTTCACTGATTTACTCCAGCCACACCTGGCACGTGAATAGCCAGATGCCCTCCTGGTGGCTGACGCTGTTTAATGACTTTATTCACGCCTTCCGTATGCAGGTGTTTTTCGTCATATCCGGCTATTTCTCTTACATGCTGTTTCTGCGATACCCGCTCAAGCGCTGGTGGAAAGTGCGCGTAGAGCGCGTGGGGATCCCCATGCTGACCGCCATTCCGCTGCTGACGCTGCCCCAGTTCATTATGTTGCAGTACGTGAAGGGTAAAGCGGAGAACTGGCCGAATCTGACGCTGTATGAAAAGTACAATACGCTGGTCTGGGAGCTGGTATCTCACCTGTGGTTCCTGCTGGTCCTGGTGGTGCTCACCACGGTGAGTCTGTTGATTTTCAGCCGCCTGCGCCACCATCTAAGTACGAAAGCCGACGTCTTTTTCGCCAACGTTACGATGGGCAAACTGTCAGTGCTCTTCTTGCTGTTGGGGATTGCCTATGCCGCCGTGCGACGGACCCTGCTTATCGTCTACCCGCCGATTTTGAGCGACGGGTTATTTAATTTTGTGGTGATGCAGTCGCTGTTCTACATTCCGTTCTTTTTAATCGGCGCGCTGGCGTTTATTCATCCGAAGCTTAAATCGCTGTTTGTCACCCCGTCACCGTGGTGCGCACTGGGAGCCACTCTCGCGTTCGCGGCCTATCTGCTGAATCAGCGCTACGGGAGCGGCGACGCCTGGATGTATGAAACGGAAAGCGTGATCACGATGCTGTTGGGCCTGTGGATGGTGAACGTAGTATTCGCGCTGGGCCACCGTTTGCTGAACTTTAAGTCTCACCGCGTGACCTACTTCGTTAATGCTTCGCTGTTTATCTATCTGGTGCATCACCCGTTGACGCTTTTCTTCGGGGCTTACATCACACCGCACATCGCCTCCAACACGCTGGGCTTCTTTACCGGGCTGGTGTTCGTTGTGGGGGTGGCGATCGTACTCTACGAAATCCATCTGCGGATCCCGCTGCTGCGTTTCCTCTTTTCAGGAAAACCGCAGGCGAAAGCCTCTTAGAACACGCGGCGCACCGGATGCGCCGCGTTTGCTTCAGCTTTCCAGCTCTTGTCTGCGCTGAGTTAGCAGCCGCTGATAAAGATGCGTGGTATCGTCGTCGAAACAGACAAAAATCACCTTCTCCGGCAGCGGTTTTAACGACAGGTAGCGGTAAACGGTTTCTACGGCGATCGTTGCGGCGGCGGCCTTAGGGTAACCATACACGCCGGTGCTGATGGCCGGGAACGCCATCGTTTTATAGCCGTTGTCGGCGGCCAGCCGCAGACAGTTCCGGTAAGCCTCTTCCAGAATACTCGCTTCGTGCTGGTCCCCGCCATGCCAGACGGGCCCTACGGCATGAATAACCGCTCTGGCAGGCAGATTGCCCGCAAGCGTAATCACCGCGTGACCGGGAGGACATTCGCCCTGCTGTTGCCGCACGGTTTTACAGGCTTCCAGCAGCTGCGGTCCGGCAGCCCGGTGGATAGCCCCGTCCACGCCGCCTCCCCCCATCAGGGAGGGATTGGCCGCATTGACGATAACGTCGACGTGCATGGTCGTAATATCGCCATGAATAATGTCAATTTGCGGTTTCATAAAGCCCCTCTGCAACCCGCCTTTTTCTTAAGTGTATCGCAGAGGAGACCGGGAGAAAAAACTATCAGATAAAATCCTCTTCCACCGCTGGGCGGAAGAGTGCGCATTAGCGATACTGGATTTCGACAACCGCGAGCGTTTTTTCAGGATTTAGGTATTTCATATTGAGCGTCGCCAGGTTTGAGTCGCTCACTTTCCCGTTAAGCGCCTCTTCATAGCTCACCATACGCGTTTGCATACGGTTATTATCTGGACATGACATTGCAAACTGTTGCTTCTGGGGAGTGACTTCACAGGGGTCTGCAACAATGGCACCGCGAAAATGAATGACACCACCGTCAACAACTGTGGCCGAATAAGCCGGGATACTCAAAGCAGAAACGACCAGACCCAGACCTGCCGCGAGTCGAGCAAAATAGTTGTTCATTATAGGTACTCCTCAATGAAAATCGTCCATGAGGGGTAAACGCGCTTCATTTATTACGGCAAACGAAGTCTCACGTTAAGGAACATGACGACCAGGTCCCTGATATCAGCATAGCTCAACGGCGCAGACCCGCCACATTCGCAACACATTGATTTCATGAATATTTAGATCGGACTTCCCGCCGGTGACCACTGTTGTGATAAATGAAGCGATTTTCCATCTGAAACGGTGACCACGATTTTTACCGTGTCTCCTGCGTTAATATTTAAACTCAGGCGCATTAAATCAATCGTCTGATTAGCGGGTATAAAAAGGGTATTTTGCTGTCGGGACGAACTTTGTCCCCCCTGCCCTTCCCGAACAGAAACAATTTGAACCTGACAATCACACGATTGCGCCAGAGTGACCTGCGGAATAATGGTGGTCATGTTTTCCTGCTGCGACGTTTTGAAGGTTATCTGGCTGGAAAGCGCGGCGAGTAGAATTAAGGTATTCATGATGAACTCCCGAAAAAAAACAGGGCTGATGCCCTGTTTTTTTGTAGCACAGATTTCAGTATCAGTACTGATGAGCTGTCGCGTGGTTACCAAAACCGATCTGGGTAACGTTAACAGTTGAGTTGGACGCAGTCTGGTCTACGAGTGCACCGTTAAAGCCGCCGGTCTGGCTAACATTCATGACGGATTTTTTACTGTTCCACTGATCAAGTGTCGCACTGTTGCCAAATCCTTTCTGGGTCAGGTTGATTTTACTGTCATCAGAACCCTGACCAACGTCAGCACCGTTACCGCCACCTTTCTGGGTAATATTCAGCACGGAATTTCTGGCGTCTGTCTGCAGAGCAACCGCGGAGTTACCGCCACCGTCCTGATAAATATTCAGGGTTGAATTAGGGCCACTGTATCCACCGTGACCATGTCCATGACCCCAACCGCCCTGATTAATAGAACCCGCCATAGCACTACCAGAAACTACGATTGCTGCAAGTGCTGCCACTTTGATAAATTTCATGGTAAACCCCCATCGGATTGATTAAAGTCGTCGCGAAAGCGCTAATGTTGAATAACGTTAATAGCCATTTGCGACTGTTTCTGCACTACAACTGCGGTTTTCTGCGTACCGTACTGCGTAATATTTGCTCTATTACCCGACCCTTTCTGGATAATTTTCGCGCTATTACCGTATCCATCTTGCGTAATACCTGCATCATTCGCGTTACCGCTCTGATCGATCCAGGCTAAATTGTAACTCCCTGATTGATCAACCCTCGCTCTGTTGCCTGCCCCATCCTGGGAAACAATGGATAAGAGTCTTGAACCGTCCTGGCGAACCTCAGCGTTATTGAAAACGCCCCGTTGACCAATAATGGCTGCCTGATTTAGTGATGAAAGACTTAATTCGTTAACCGCAAAATTATATTCAGAATTTGCCAAATCTGAATTCGCTGCGGTTACAAATCCAGGCGCACCCAGTAATGTAAACATCATAATTAACGATGTGTTTTTCATGTTGTCACCCTGGACCTGGCTATTTAATCACTCCATGTTTAAACGACTCGTATTGTGTTAACGCGTCGTTACGGTGAAGAGTATGTCCGCTGAAACATTTTAAATATCTCACCCGCGTGGCTTATTTTTATTTATCGGGTCACCACAAAGTCGTAATTTACATCAAAAATCACTTTAATCAGGCCAGCTTATATTTTTTATTAAAGGTGTGTTGCGAAAGGGTGTACAACGAGACGAAGGCTGTCCACGCTTCCTCCCGGGTTGTTTAAACGTAACGGCAGGAGAACATTTTTCTCATCGCGTGACACGTAGCTTCTTTTCTTAAGCCAGACAGTCACTCATTCGCGGGCTTAGAAATAATCTGAAACTCATACTTAATTAATGCTTTATAAAAATAGCAAATAACATTAAAAATCAAATAATTAAAAATATTTGTATGATTTTTAAAATCTGTGCACATCTATTTCTGTGTACAACTTTCTCATCAATTATTGCCATTCCAAACATCCTAATTTCACAAATTAATATTGATTTTTACATCCTGTTACATGTTTAACACTTGCTTTAAACTTCGTAAAAGCTAGATTGAAATTAGATGTACGAAATTGGTTTTATATTTACCTCCCTGTGGAGGTTATGGTCTGATTCTACACACAGCAGTGCAACATCTGTCAGTACTTCTGGTGTCCTCTTTTAAACAGGAGGACAGCTGTCAGGTGCCAAAATAAAGTGGGGTTTCATCATGTATAATGAAGTCCATAGTTTACATGGTCATACATTACTGTTGATCACAAAACCTTCTTTGCAAGCGACAGCATTATTACAACATTTAAAGCAATCTTTATCACTGAACGGGAAATTGCATAATATTCAACGTTCTTTTGATGATATTGCACCTGGCAGCATCATTCTTTTCGATATGATGGAAGCTGATAAAAAGCTTATCCATTACTGGCAGGATATTTTAAGCAGGAAAAACAATAATATCCGCGTGCTATTGTTGAATACGCCTGATGAATATCCTTTCAGAGATATTGAAAGCTGGCCGCATATCAATGGCGTGTTCTACGTCACGGAAGAAGAAGACCGGGTGGTAGAAGGGCTGCAAGGTATATTGCGCGGAGAGTGTTATTTTTCGCAAAAGCTTGCCAGCTATCTCATCACGCACTCCGGAAATTATCGCTATAACAGCACAGAGTCAGCACTGCTCACGCACCGTGAGAAAGAGATCCTGAATAAGTTACGCATTGGTGCTTCAAATATTGAAATCGCCCGTTCGTTATTTATCAGCGAAAATACGGTAAAGACGCACCTTTATAATCTTTTCAAGAAGATAGCTGTGAAAAACCGAACTCAGGCGGTTTCGTGGGCAAACGATAACCTCAGGCGTTAATCACATGAAGCGCACGTTGAGTTGGATCGCCGCAGCGAGTTTCCTGCTCGCTGCTGGGAATCTGAAGGCCGTCGAGGTCGAAGTTCCCGGATTGTTAACAGACCACACTGTCTCATCGGTCGGGCACAGTTTTTACCGTGCCTTCAGCGACAAATGGGACAGTACCTACACGGGTAATATAACAATCAACGAGCGGCCCAGTGCACGATGGGGAAGTTGGATAACAATAACGGCTAATCAGTACGTTATTTATCAAACGTTTTTATTCCCGACCAAAATAGACTTCGATAAAAACGTAGTCTTAGCACTGGCACAATCAGAAGACGCTATTAATCGCCTGCAAATAGATAAAGCCCTATTAAGCACCAGCGATTTAGCAAAAGACGAGTTCTAGCGAACCGATATGCGGAGGCTGTCATGCGTATTGCATATGCAGTTGTTTCGATAATGCTGATCACACCCATCAGCTGGGCCGGAAACATGACGTTTCAGTTCCGTAACCCTAACTTTGGCGGTAACCCTAACAACGGTGCGTTCCTGCTGAATGAAGCTCAGGCGCAAAACTCCTATAAGGACCCAAGCTTAAAGGATTTTAGCATTGATACCCCATCCGCCCTGGACAACTTCACGCAGGCTATCCAGTCGCAGATTTTAGGCGGGTTATTGACCAACATTAATACCGGTAAACCCGGCCGAATGGTGACCAACGATTTTATCGTTGATATCGCCAACACGGACGGACAGCTTCAGCTGAACGTGACCGATCGTAAAACCGGAAGGATCTCCACCATTCAGGTTTCCGGTCTTCAAAGTAATTCAACTGACTTTTAAACAATAGCTAAATAAGGACAACGATCATGCAGCGCTTCCTGATATTTGTTGCAGTGTGCTTATTGAGCGGTTGTTTAACTGCTCCACCTAAAGAAGCTGCAAAACCAACATTAATGCCTCGGGCCCAGAGTTATCGTGATTTAACGCATTTACCTGCTCCAACGGGGAAAATATTTGTCTCCGTATACAATATTCAGGATGAAACCGGGCAATTCAAACCTTACCCGGCAAGTAACTTCTCCACGGCAGTGCCGCAGAGCGCCACCGCGATGCTGGTTACCGCGCTCAAGGATTCGCACTGGTTTATTCCGCTGGAACGTCAGGGTCTTCAGAACCTGTTGAATGAACGAAAAATCATTCGTGCCGCACAGGAAAATGGTACCGTCGCGGCCAATAACCGCACGCCTCTGGAATCTCTGGCGGCAGCGAACGTAATGATTGAAGGATCGATTATTGGTTACGAAAGTAACGTTAAATCGGGTGGTGCGGGCGCGCGGTACTTTGGTATCGGTGCGGATACCCAGTACCAGCTTGACCAGATCGCCGTTAACCTGCGTGTGGTTAACGTCAGTACAGGCGAAGTGCTCTCTTCGGTGAACACCAGCAAAACCATTCTGTCTTATGAAGTTCAGGCAGGTGTATTCCGCTTCATCGATTACCAGCGTTTGCTGGAAGGTGAAATTGGCTACACCTCTAACGAGCCGGTCATGATGTGTCTGATGTCGGCCATTGAAACCGGCGTGATCTACTTAATTAACGACGGTATCGACCGCGGGCTGTGGGATCTGCAAAACAAAGCAGACGTGCAGAACCCGATACTGGTGAAATACCGCGATATGTCAGTCCCTCCGGAATCCTGACAGGAAGCGCATAAAAAAGGCGAGATGATCATCTCGCCTTTTTTTATTCGCTCACTGCCGTGATGTTTTGCGCTTTTTCCCGCCGCGATGCCAGCCACAGACCGCTGTTTTTCATGGCATAGCCAAACAGCAGCCCCAGCGCCAGTGAGGGGACCACCAGCTTCCAGTCACCCTGTCCTGCAAAGGTCGCGCACGCCCCCATAAAGGTTCCCGGCACAAATGAAAGCAGCAGATGCTTAGCCTGGATGCACATTAAAAAGGCGACGACACCCGTCATGACGTATCCCAGAATTTCCAGATGCGGCGCCAGCGCGCTGCCTTTCATGATCACCAGCGCCCAGATAACGCCGCTCATCAGCGTGCAGCCTGAGATAAAGAACCCTTTGACTCCCCCCTGCGGACAGGCGAAATAGGCGGTACAGCCGAGGAATCCGGCCCAGCTGAGCAATCCGAGAGACACGGCTACCCATCCCCAGAGCCCGGAGAGAATACCTGTCGTTATTGCGATACAAAGTAATATGTTCATGGCGCGCATCTTAGCAGAAGCGCACCATAGAAATGCGATCATCAGCACATTACATGCAAAATGAACTGATGAGTTGCAGAATTTATGTGACTTACATCACTCTTCGTTCTCTTCTTCCAGCTCATCCCACATTGCCGCGATAGCGTCGCGGGTCAGCGGCGCCAGCGTTCTCCAGAATGGCGAGGTGGCATGCGCTTCAACTTTACCCAGGAACGTCCCGACCCACGGCAGCAGGTACGTTTCGAACAAGGTTTCAATGGCTTCGTTCTCATCATCACCGGCGTTATCTTCAATCCAGGACGCTGCCAGCAGCAGCGTACCGATATGATCGGCTGGCGTATCGCTCAGCGGCATACCGCGAGTGGAGAGGAAAGCACGGACTTCCGCTTCCGTCGCCCCTTCCTGCCAGGCAGAACGGTATGGCGAAACGCGGCACTCATCGCCGACAAACAGCGCATTGTAGTCGGTCGCAATCTGCTGCATGTCGCAGCTTTTTTGCAGACGTTCCAGTAAATCATCCTGTTCCAGCGGCCAGTTCTGCGCCAGTTTACCTTCACGAATTAACGTAAAAAGTGGCACCAGCAGCGGGTCTTGCGGCTGGCGATAATAGAGCGTACCCAGCACGCGGCAGAGGATGGAAAACTCGTTCATTTTTTTTATTCCATTACACAATTAAAGATCGGCAAATTCGGCAATCGGTTCCATTCCGCGCGACTCGAGGAAATCGAGCATGCGGCGTGGGGTCACGTTCAGGATTTGCGCTTCCGGGAAGTTAACATCATTCAGCACTTTCAGGCACTCGCTGAAATCACCCAGCGTAAACGCGGTATGAGAGTCTGAGCCCAACGCCACCATGCCACCCGCTTCACGCACGGCGGCCGCCACGGCGCGACAGTTGTCTTCGCTGCCCTTACGCGAGTGAACAAAGGAGGAGTTATTAATCTCCAGCGCCACGCGGTGTTTTGCTGCCGCCTGCGCGACAGCCTGAATATCAATCGGGTACTTCGGGTTACCGGGGTGGCTGATAATGTGCACATTGCCGCTGGCGATAGTGGCAATCATCGCCGCGGTGTTGGTCTCTTTATCCTGAGGCGGGAAAACCGGCTCATGAAAACCGGCGAGGATAAGGTCCAGAGACGTCAGCATCGGGCCGGTGCAGTCGATCTCACCGTCGATATTTTTGATGTTCGCCTCAATGCCGCGCAGTATCCCAATGCCGTCCACCAGACGTGGCCAGATCCGCATATTCACAAAGTGCCAGTAGTGCGGCGCATCCGCCATGTCCGGGCCATGATCGGTGATCGCGAACAGCTTAATACCTTTAAGCTTCGCCTGAGCGATATAATCATGGAGGTTGCTATACGCGTGGGTACTGGCGACGGTGTGCATATGCAGGTCAACGGGATACATCTCTTTCTCCTCTGCGGTTTTTCCAAAGGATAGCAGTTATCAGCGGCGAATATTAGCAAAAACCCGGCGAACGCCGGGTTTCTCTCAGTAGCCGCGCTGCCTAACGACCTGCCCGGTGACCGCATGACCCTTTTCCATTTCGCTGATGGTATGGGATATATAGGCCACCGCTTCTGCCGGACGCGTCACGGCAGCCACATGTGGCGTCATCGCGACGCGCGGGTGCTTCCACAGCGGGCTTTCAGCGGGCAGCGGTTCACGGCTATAGACGTCCAGCATGGCACCTTTTAGCTTTCCGTTGTCCAGAGCCTTCAGCAGATCGCCTTCCACAACATGAACTCCGCGCGCCAGGTTCATCAGGTAGCTCTGATCGACGAGCTGATTGAGCAAGGTTTCATTGATGATCCCTACCGTTTCCGCCGTGTTTGGCAGCAGGTTGATCAGCACGCGCGTGCCGTTCAGAAAGGCCGGAAGCTCATCCGTTCCGGCAAAGCTCTCTACGCCCGGATAGTCCTTACGGCTGCGGCTCCAGCAGCGCAGCGGGAAGCCCCACGGAGCGAGAGCTTCAGCCACTTTTGAGCCCAGCACGCCCGCACCGAGGATGCCGATCGTAAAGTCTTCGCGACGGTACTCAGGCAGCGGCTCCCAGTGGGCCTGCTGTTTAAAGGCCTGATAGTCATCAAAGCGGCGGAACCAGTGCAGCACCTGGCTGACGGCATATTCCTGCATTTGCTGGCCCATTCCGGTATCTTCGAGACGGAACAGCGGGATCTCTTCCGGCAGCATTTCAGGGTGTGCCTTCAGTTTGCTCAGAATGGAATCCACCCCAGCTCCCAGGGCAAAAACGGCCTTCAGCTTGCGGCCCTGCAGCATCTCAACCGGCGGGTGCCAGACCAGCGCATAGTCGGCATGTTCATTATCGCCACGCTTCCACTCACGTACGCGTGCGCCGGGTAACGCCGCCGTAAGCGCCTTGATCCAGTATGCCGTATCAAACGTGGGGTGATAGAAGAGTATATCCATAGTTATTCCTGCCTTTTATTGCGCTGTTTTGTTTTCATTTTCAAATGGATTGCCAGCATAACAAATTTATTGCGTAACTGTGTTGCTGATAAAAAAGACGCTTTCAGCACATTTAAGAATCATGTTGCCTGAAGTTTGTCTAAACGCGCTAAATTACTGAAAAAGTGAGTTGACGGCAGTTCGGCTTTTCCTTACATTAGCGCCCGTCCCGGCAGCAACGGGATGACAATATGGTGAGGTGTCCGAGTGGCTGAAGGAGCACGCCTGGAAAGTGTGTATACGGCAACGTATCGGGGGTTCGAATCCCCCCCTCACCGCCATATTCGAGATGAGAGCTCGTACGAAAGTACGGGCTTTTTTCTTTTATATTCTCCGAAAGGGGGGATTCGAACCTTGAAACTCCCTGCGCTCTTTATGTCGGGTGGCGCTGCGCTTACCCGACCTACGAAAAGCTACTCTTCCACCATCTTCGCATACTCTTCAGTCAGAAAATCCACCAGCGTCCTGACCGACGGCAGCATGCCGCGCCGCGAAGGATAAACCGCGTGAATCACTTCCCGTCGGGGTTCCCACGCGTCCAGCACCCGTACCAGTTCCCCTGACGCAAGCTGATCCTTCACCATCAATATCGGCAACTGTACAACGCCCACGCCCGCCATCGCCGCTTCCCGCAGTGCCAGCATGTCGGTGGTAATAAAGCGCGGTGCGTAGTGGATCTCCGCTTTCGCCCCCTCTGGACCACTGAGCTCCCATTTATGCACCTGTTTACCGGCCCCCATACTTAATCCAGGCCATTCACTGAGCTCGGAAGGCATTCGCGGTTTACCCATACGTTCAATCAACTGCGGACTTGCCACCAGGCAGTGCCCCCTGTCAGCCAGCACCCTTAAGACCAGATCGCTATCATCAAACGGACGCGGACGCACGCGGATAGCGACATCAATACCTTCGCCAACAAGATCGACCCGACGATTGGTGGCCTCAAGCTGGAGATTAATCCCGGGGTAGCGCGCCATAAACCGCGCCAGCATCGGTCCCACGTGGACGTGCAGTAACGTGACGGGACAGGTGATCCTGACGACGCCGCGCGGCTCAGCCTGCAGCGCAGCAACGGCCTCCTCTGCCGCTTCTGCTTCTATCAGCATTGCCTTACAGTGCTGATAGAAAGTGTGCCCCACTTCCGTCACCGTAAACTGCCGCGTCGTGCGCTGTATCAACCGTACGCCAAGCCGCTCCTCCAGCTGCGCGATCCTACGGCTCAGTTTGGACTTGGGTTGGTCAAGCGCCCTTCCCGCCGCCGCAAACCCCCCGTAGTCCACCACCTTCACAAACCAGACGAAGTCATTGAGATCCTGCATAAGTCCTCATTGTTCTATTTTCGGAACAGTGAATGCCATTTTCACTATCTACCGGGATATTAACCCTGAATATAAGCTAATTACATCAACAGAACATCAGGAGTTAATCATGAAAAACGTAACAGGCGTTTATACCGCTCCTCGTCAGCACTGGGTTGGCGATGGTTTCCCGGTCCGTTCAATGTTCTCTTATCAAACCCACGGCGAGCCGCTGAGTCCGTTCCTGCTGCTGGACTACGCAGGCCCGTACACCTTTCCGGCAGATGGTGCGAAACGCGGCGTAGGCCAGCATCCTCACCGGGGTTTTGAAACGGTCACCATCGTTTATTCAGGTGAAGTGGAGCATCGCGACTCCACGGGTAAAGGCGGTGTGATTGGCCCCGGCGACGTGCAGTGGATGACCGCAGGCGCAGGTATTTTGCACGAGGAGTTCCACTCAAGCGCGTTCTCGCAGAAAGGCGGCGAACTGAAAATGATGCAGCTTTGGGTCAACCTCCCTGCGAAAGACAAGATGGCCGCACCGGGCTACCAGAGCATCACGAAAGCCGACATCCCGGTGGTGACGCTGCCTGACAACGGTGGAACGCTGCGGGTCATTGCCGGTCGCTACGACACGGTTACCGGCCCGGCGCACACCTTCTCACCGCTCAACGTCTGGGACATCGCGCTGAACCAGGGAAGTCATCTGGCGCTCAATCAGCCCGAAGGCTGGAGCACCGCGCTGGTGGTGCTTGAGGGCAACATCACGGTGAACGGTACCACTCAGGCAGGTGAAGCCCAGCTGGTCGTACTGAGTCAGGAAGGCGACAAACTGCACCTTGAGGCAAGCAGCGATGCAAAAGTGCTGCTGATGGCCGGCGAGCCGCTGAATGAACCCATCGTGGGCTATGGCCCGTTTGTGATGAACAGTAAAAGCGAAATCAACGAAGCCATTCGTGATTTCAACTCCGGCCGCTTCGGCCAGATCTGAACGTAATAAAGGAGAAGAAGATGTCTACACCTGCTAATTTTAATGGCTCCCGTCCGGTTATTGATGTGAACGATGCGGTGATGTTGCTTATCGATCACCAGAGCGGTCTGTTCCAGACCGTCGGAGATATGCCAATGCCAGAGTTGCGCGCTCGTGCGGCAGCGTTAGCGAAGATCGCGACCCTGGCGAAGATCCCGGTGATCACCACCGCGTCAGTTCCACAGGGACCGAACGGACCGCTTATCCCGGAGATCCACGCCAACGCACCGCATGCGCAATATGTTGCCCGTAAAGGTGAAATCAACGCCTGGGATAACCCGGAGTTCGTGGCCGCGGTAAAAGCCACCGGGCGCAAAACGTTGATTATCGCGGGCACTATCACCAGCGTCTGTATGGCCTTCCCGTCAATTAGCGCGGTGGCGGACGGGTACAAAGTATTTGCGGTGATTGATGCCTCCGGCACCTACAGCAAGATGGCGCAGGAGATCACCCTGGCGCGCGTGGTGCAGGCCGGTGTGGTTCCGATGGATACGGCGGCGGTGGCCTCAGAGATCCAGCGAACCTGGAACCGTGAGGACGCGGCGGAGTGGGCTGAGGTGTACACCCACATCTTCCCGGCTTACCAGCTGCTGATCGAAAGCTACGGCAAAGCACAGGAAGTGGTTAAAAACAGCGAAGTGCTCGATTCTCAGCGTTAATAACCCGTGCTGCGACAAGAGCTGATTAAGGCTTAACCGAACGCACACTAATACAGAAAATCTGCTTGACCGTTTTAGCGCAACTCCCTATAGTAGCGCCCCGTTGCCCCCCAAGCGGTCAGGCAGCAAAACAATATGGTGAGGTGTCCGAGTGGCTGAAGGAGCACGCCTGGAAAGTGTGTATACGGCAACGTATCGGGGGTTCGAATCCCCCCCTCACCGCCATATTTGAAGAAGAGCTCGCATGAAAATGCGGGCTTTTTTTTCGCATGTTGCACGCCTGCGGGGGGATGAGAATCCCCGACCGGGGTTCGACAACTGGCGACAGCCAGTTGGACAGACTGAGAGCGTAGCGAACAGTCTGCCCGCAGGGCGAGCGAAGCGAGTCAATCCCCCCTCACCGCCATATTTGAAGAAGAGCTCGCATGAAAATGCGGGCTTTTTTTTCGCATATTGCATGCCTGCGGGGGGATGAGAATCCCCCCGGTGCTATATGCAGCTCGATGCGGCCTGAGCCCCTCACCCTAGCCCTCTCCCCAAGGGAGAGGGGATAAAATGCACAAAAAACAAAGCCCGGTTTCCCGGGCCTTGAACACAACAGCAAACTCAATAATACGCTTGCAGCGTGCGCTGGCAGAGCGCCGAACGCACGCAGTCCTCTTTGGTGAAGCGTACCACCCCAATCATCTCATCTTCCTCAAAACGTGACATGGCGTCGCTCAGCCCGGATTTCACGCCGGATGGCAGGTCACACTGGGTAATATCGCCGTTAACGATAACCGTCACGTTCTCCCCGAGGCGCGTTAAGAACATCTTCATTTGCGCAGCGGTCACGTTCTGAGCCTCGTCAAGAATGACGACCGCATTTTCAAATGTACGTCCGCGCATATAGGCGAACGGCGCGATTTCCACCTTGCCAATCTCTGGTCGCAGGCAGTACTGCATGAAGGATGCACCCAGCCGCTTCACCAGCACGTCATAGACGGGCCTGAAGTACGGGGCAAACTTCTCCGAAATATCTCCGGGCAAGAAGCCGAGATCTTCATCAGCCTGCAGTACCGGACGGGTAACAATGATTCTTTCCACGTCCTTATGGATCAGCGCTTCCGCCGCTTTGGCTGCACTAATCCAGGTTTTCCCGCATCCGGCTTCACCGGTTGCAAAGATGAGCTGTTTACTCTCGATAGCATTCAGGTAGTGCGCCTGAGCCTCATTGCGCGCCACAATTGGAGAATTATCACGGCTGTCTCGGGCCATGCCAATTGCTTCTACGCCACTCATCTGCACAAGCGAGGTGACCGATTCTTCTTCACGCTGTTTATGGCTACGTGAATCCCGTCTCAGCACACGTTTTGCTTCGCGACGAGCTTTGATCACTGCTTTTTGTCTTCCCATGGATAGCACCTTGAGTTGTTGGTATTCATCACACGCGCCAGCTTCGGCACGATTATGCGCACGAACATCAGAGGGTTGGCTTCCTTGTAAGCCATTGCTTGCTTTATCGGATGACGATACGGAACAGCTACGCGCACCGTTCTGCACGTCGGTCGAATCAGATTCTTGAGGAAGGGGGGAGAATTTAGTGGTGAGGAAATCGCTGCCGGAGTCTGAGCCTCCGCGCCGGGTGCTGCGGTTGTTATGTTTACCTTGTCCAGTACAGGACGCAACCATTCGCGATCTCCATAGTGATTCAGCATCACTGCCGGGAACTACCGCTGTCTTATCTTAAGTACATCAGGAGTTATCACAAATGCAACATTTATTTTACCTGAATGCAACTTTTAAGACTGCACCTGCAGTGGATTCAGTCTTATATAGAAATATTACAGAAATATAACAACAAGATAGTCATATGAAAAAATAATGTCCCCGCGAACTATCGCAGGGACGATTATCAGGCTTCGATCAGCCCTTGAGCGAGGTACGCGTTACTGTCGCGCGCCCCTGGCAGGGCAAAGAAATAGCCGCCGCCGATAGGTTTAATGTACTCTTCCAGCGCTTCACCGTTGAGCCGCTTCTGCACGGTGAGAAAGCCCTTTTCCAGATCGTGCTGATAACAGACGAACAGTAGCCCCATATCAAGCTGGCCGGAGTTGGTCACGCCGAGCGAGTAGCTGTAGCCCCGACGCATCATCAGGCTCGACTGCGTCTCTTTGGTGCGCGGATTGGCCAGACGAATATGGCTGTCCAGCGCAATTATATCGCCATTGGGATCGCGGGCGTAGTCAGGCACATCATGCTCGTTCTTCATGCCGAGCGGTGCCCCGCTTTGCTTATCCCGACCAAAGATCGTCTGCTGCTCTTTGAGCGGCGTGCGGTCCCAGAACTCCACGTGGAACTGAATAATCCGCACCGCCTGATAGCTGCCGCCCACCGCCCATGCCGGTTCGCCCTGATCGGCAGTGACCCACACCACCTCCTTCATGAGCGCGCCATCGTGGCTGTCCGGGTTGGCCGTACCGTCCTTAAAGCCCAGCAGGTTCACCGGGGTCTCTTTTCCTTTGCTGCGGGCGGCGTGGTCCGAGATAAACCCTTCCCGCTTCCAGCGCACGCTCAGCAGATCCGGCGTGTGCTTAATGATGTCGCGCAGGGCGTGGATCACCGTGTCCTGGGTATTGGCGCAGATCTGCAGGAGCAGGTCGCCGTGACACAGCGCCGCATCCAGGGAGTCATTCGGGAAGCGCGTCATTTTTTGCAGCGCCTTCGGCTTCTGTTTTGCCAGCCCATAGCGCGCGTCAAACAGCGATTCTCCCAGCGAAACGGTAATGGTCAGGTTATCCGGGGCGATAAACGGCCCCAGAATGCCGGAGTCCATTGGCGGCAGACGCGGGTTCGGCGTATCGGGCGCCGGTCCGCCCGCGGTGAGAAACGCGATGCGCGTCGTCAGCAGGCGGAACAGGCGTTCCAGATCGGCTTTATCGCTGGCCAGCGAATCAAAGGCCACCAGCATCATAGACGCCTGCTGCGGCGTCAGGATACCCGACTGATGCTCGCCATAAAACGGCTGCGTCTCCATGCGGGCATTGGGTGACAGCGTGCCGGGCGCGCTTTGCGGTTTCGCCGCATGCGCCACCGGACAGCCACCGGCCAGAGCAAGCGCGCCCCCCAGCGCCCCTACTCCTTTTAACAATCGACGACGTGAAGGCTCAACCACGTCGTTCTCGCTATGCTTATTCATCGTGCTTAGTCCAGACCCAGTACGCCACGCAGCAGAGAGAGATCTTCCGCCAGGGCGGTGATTGGACCTTTCAGCGCGTTGCGGTCGGCATCGGTCAGCTTGTCGTAGGTCTCAAACCCGTCTTTGGTGCGGTACTTCGCCAGAATGGTGTCGACCTTTTTGAAGTTGGCATCCACTTTGGCCAGCAGCTCGCCGTTCTCTTTCTGCAGCTGAGGACGCAGCAGGTTAACAATTTTCTGCGCGCCGTCGACGTTGGCCTGGAAGTCCCACAGATCGGTATGGCTGTAGCGATCTTCTTCGCCGCTGATTTTGCTGGCGGCCACCTCTTCAATCAGCCCGGCCGCGCCGCCCACCACTTTTGACGGCGGGAAGGCCAGCTCGCTGATGCGCTTTTGCAGCTCCAGCACGTCGCTATTCAGCTGGTCGGCATACTTCTCCATCCCTTTGGCAGAATTATCGCCAAACAGGGCTTTCTCCAGACGGTGGAAACCGGTGAATTTCGGATCGGCCGCTTTCTGCTCGAAATCATCTTCACGAGCGTCAATGCTGCCATCAAGGTCAGAGAACAGCTCGGCGATCGGCTCAATGCGCTCGTAGTGCTGACGGGTTGGCGCATAGAGGGATTTCGCTTTTTCGATATCCCCGGCCTTCACCGCATCGGTAAAGGCTTTGGTTGCCGTCGCCAGCTCCGCCGTCTCTTTGGTGACGTAGGCTTTATACGCGGTAATCGCATCGCCCAGGCTCAGCACCGCAGCGCCTTTCGCCGCATCGGCCGTCGCTTCACCTTTGACGATCAGCTTCCCTTTAGGGTTGGTCAGCAGACCGCAGGTCATCTCATACTCGCCCGGCTGCAGGTTGGCGGTCATCTTCTGGCTGAAGCCAGGGGCGATATTTTCACGCTCCTCCACCACCAGAACCCCTTTCAGGATCTCCCACTCCAGCGCCTTCTGGCTGTGGTTCTGAATAATGAACTGGGTTTTGCCGCTGTTCACCGTGAGGGTCATCGGCTCGCACTGCTTATCGTTGACGGTGACCTTTACCTGTGGAACATCCGCGCCCCAGGCGGAGAATGCAGAAGCGAACAGCGCGGCAATGCCTGCGCATAACGCACTACGACGGAACTGAATTGCCATGACTCTTCCCTTTAAAAGTATGTTGTAACTAAATCTAAGATTACGGCGCAACGCGCGACGCCTGCGTGCCGGTACGCGGCGGCATAGCGAACAGCACCAGCGCCGGAACCAGATAAATAAAGTACATCGCCACTTCGCTGACGCTCGGCGTTTCCTGATAGCCGAAGATACCTTCGAGCAGGGTGCCGGTCAGAGAGTGCGTGGAGAGGACGTTGCTGAGGTCGAACGCCACGTCCTGGAAGTGGTTCCACAGGCCCGCTTCATGGAAGGCGCGAATCGCCCCTGCCGCCAGACCCGCGGCCACCAGCAGAATAAACAGGCTGGTCCACTTGAAGAAGGCGCCCAGGTTCAGGCGGATACCGCCCCAGTACAGCAGGAAACCGAGCACCACGGCCGTGGCGAGACCCAGCATGGCCCCCAGCGGCGGCCAGATCCCCACATCCTGCTGAAACGCCGCCAGCAGGAAGAAAACAGACTCCAGCCCTTCGCGCGCGACGGCGAAAAAGACCATCATAATGAGCGCCCAGCCGTGGTTATTGCCCTTTTGCAGCGCGTTATCCACCGCCTGCTCCAGCTGCACCTTCACGTTACGGGAGACCTTACGCATCCAGAACACCATCCAGGTGAGGATCACCACCGCAATCACGGCGACGATACCCTCAAACAGCTCCTGCTCTTTCTGCGGAAACTCGCCGGTGGTTTCGTTGATGAGAATACCGAGGCCCAGACAGAGCGCCGCGGCAAGGAATACCCCGACCCACATGACGCCAATCCAGCGCCCGCGCTGGGTTCGCTTCAGATAACTGGCGATGAGGCTCACGATAAGGGCGGCTTCGAGCCCTTCACGTAACATAATGAGAAATGGAACAAACATGCCGACACCTTAAATGTTTATCGCGGTCAACTGATGCAAAGAAAGGTAAATTCTTGTGATAGTGATTATCATTACGGCAGAAAGAAACACAAGCGAAATGTGCGGTGTTTTGATAACGAGTTGTAAACGCCCAGCCTGATAATAGTTTCAGGCGTTATCGTTAAGTTTATAAGTTATAACGAAAATGCCCATTTACGCTGATTCAGGGCTGTGGCTAAATAACCGCCTCAAACACCTGGTGAAATTAAATTATGTTTAAAATTGTCCATTTCCTGCTGGCGCTGGTCATTATTCTCGCGCTTGCCTGGCTGGTGAGTTTCGACCGCCGAAAAATTCGCATTCGTTTTGTTTTACAGCTGATTGTCATAGAAATTGCCCTGGCGTTCTTTTTCCTGCACGCCGAAAGCGGGTTATTCCTGATTAAATACGTCTCAGGATTTTTTGAGTCGCTGCTCAAATTTGCCGGTGAAGGCACCAATTTCGTCTTTGGCGGCATGGGAGAAAAAGGTCTGGCGTTCATTTTCCTCGGCGTACTTTGCCCGATTATTTTTATTTCCGCGCTGATTGGTATTCTTCAGCACTGGCGGATCCTGCCGATTTTTATTCGGGTAATCGGTACGCTGCTGTCAAAACTGAACGGTATGGGCAAGCTGGAATCCTTTAACGCGGTGAGTTCGCTGATCCTCGGCCAGTCGGAAAACTTCATTGCCTACAAAGGCGTTCTGGGCGATCTCTCCTCTCGTCGTCTCTTCACCATGGCAGCCACGGCGATGTCGACGGTCTCCCTGTCGATTGTCGGGGCGTATATGACCATGCTCGACGCTAAATTTGTCGTCGCAGCGCTGATTCTGAACATGTTCAGCACCTTTATTATTCTCACGGTCATCAACCCGACGCGCCCGGAAGCGGAGCCGGATATCAAACTGGAAAAACTGCATGAATCGCAGAGCTTCTTCGAGATGCTTGGCGAGTATATTCTGGCCGGTTTTAAGGTGGCGATGATTATTCTGGCGATGCTGATTGGTTTTATCGCGCTTATTAGTGCCGTTAACGCCCTCTTCTCCAGCGTATTTGGCATGAGCTTCCAGCAGATCCTCGGTTATGTATTTTATCCCCTGGCATGGCTAGTGGGGATTCCGCTGAGCGATGCCTTAAACGCGGGCAGCATTATGGCAACCAAGCTGGTGGCGAATGAATTTGTGGCGATGATTGAGCTGCAAAAAATAGCGCACCAGATGTCCCCGCGCGGGCTGGGCATTTTATCCGTCTTCCTGGTGTCGTTCGCGAACTTCGCCTCCATCGGCATCGTGGCCGGGGCGATTAAGGGCCTGAACGAGCAGCAGGGTAACGTGGTATCGCGGTTTGGTCTGCGTCTGGTGTACGGTGCGACCCTGGTGAGCCTGCTGTCGGCGAGCTTTGCGGGGTTGGTGCTGTAAGTTTTGTGCCGGGTGGCGCTTCGCTTGCGCGGGCCTACGATACAACAACGGCGGGTTATCCCGCCGTTTTCATTAAAACTGCACGCACACCGGCTGATCGACACGCATCACCGACTCCTGCGCGAAGCGTGACTTATAAATCCCGCGCAACGCTTCGATATTCTTCTCGCTCTGCGCATCTTTACCGTGGATCAGCATCAGCGCCTTGCTCGGTTCACGCGCCACTTTTCCGTCGTTCCCCAGCCACTGTCCGCGGGCATCAAATACCGTTAAGCCATCGCGGAAACGCGGCGTCACGTCCTGGTCAACAAACTGCTGCCATTCGTTGCTGGTGATCTGCGCCCCGGCAGGACGGTTTAAGCCGAAATAGAGCGTGGTTTGCTGCATCTGGTTATCCGCTTTGCAGGTTTCTACCGCCGCATGTTGCGATGGCGCGTTGCAGCCCGCCAGCATCAATAATGCCGCCGCCATTAACCCTGTTTTGATTGTCATGCTTCGCTATCCTCATTGTTATAAGCACATGGATATCACAGGAAAAGACGGATTTTGGCAAGAAAAAAGCCGGGTGCGCTTGCGCTTACCCGGCCTACGGTACTGCGTTAGAAAATTATTCCGGCTGCAGCTTAGACGGCGGTGCGGAGTGGTAGTGCGCGTCGGCTTCCGCAAAGCGTTTCTGCATGGAGGCAGACGGTGCTTTACCCAGCAGGCTGAAGACCACGATACCGATGCTGCCGAAGATGAAGCCAGGGATGATTTCGTACAGGCCCAGCCACGCGAACTGTTTCCAGACGATAACGGTCAGCGCACCGATAATCATTCCCGCCAGCGCGCCGTTACGGGTCATACGTGACCACATAACGGAGAACAGCACGACCGGACCAAACGCCGCACCAAAGCCCGCCCACGCGTAGCTCACGAGACCCAGCACGCGGTTTTCCGGGTTGGCCGCCAGCGCGATGGCAATCAGCGCCACCACCAGCACCATAAAGCGTCCTACCCACACCAGCTCTTTCTGGCTCGCGTTTTTACGCAGGAAGGCTTTGTAGAGGTCTTCGGTGATCGCACTGGAGCAGACCAGCAGCTGGCAGCTCAGGGTGGACATCACCGCCGCCAGGATCGCGGAGAGCAGAATACCGGCAATCCACGGGTTAAACAGAATCTGCGCCAGCTCGATAAACACGCGCTCGGCGTTCTGGTTTACCGCGCCCGCCTGCGCCGGGTTATTGCTGAAGTAGGCAATACCGAAGAAGCCGACCGCACACGCGCCCGCCAGACACAGAATCATCCACGTCATACTGATGCGGCGCGCATGAACGATGGTGTGGTGAGAATCCGCCGCCATAAAGCGCGCCAGAATGTGCGGCTGACCGAAGTAGCCCAGACCCCAGCCCATCAGGGAGACGATAGCGACGAAGTTCAGCCCTTTCAGCATGTCGACGTTTTCGATGCTCTTCTGCTTGATCACTTCCAGCGAATCGCCAAAGCCGCCAACGGTGAAAATCACAATCACCGGGGTCAGGATCAGCGCGAAGATCATCAGGCTCGCCTGCACGGTGTCGGTCCAGCTGACGGCCAGGAAGCCGCCCACGAAGGTATAGAGGATGGTCGCCGCAGCACCGGCCCACAGGGCGGTTTCGTAGCTCATGCCGAAGGTGCTTTCGAACAGGCGCGCACCGGCCACGATGCCGGAGGCACAGTAGATGGTGAAGAACACCAGGATCACCACCGCCGAGATAATACGCAGCACGCGGCTGTTATCTTCAAAGCGTCCGGTGAAGTAGTCCGGCAGCGTCAGGGCGTTATTGTTGGCCTCGGTGTGCACGCGCAGACGGCCTGCCACCAGCTTCCAGTTGATCCATGCACCGACGGTCAGACCGATGGCAATCCAGCTTTCCGAGATACCGGAAATGAAAATCGCGCCCGGAAGCCCCATCAGCAGCCAGCCGCTCATGTCGGAAGCGCCCGCAGAGAGTGCGGTCACCATTGGGCCTAGACTGCGTCCGCCCAGAATGTAGTCGTCAAAGTTCTTTGTTGAACGCCATGCCAAAAACCCTATCAGGATCATGCCAAATATATAAACGAGAAATGTCACCAGCATCGGTGTGCTAATAGCCATTCAAATTCTCCAAAAGTGTCGAGCGACAACCGTCCGGGTTGCCTTGTTATATGATCACCGGAACGTGGTGACGGTATCTTGTGTTTCGGTGAGGCGCGCTATCCTGCCGTATGCGCCCTCCGCTGACAAACGATTTAACACTGCATTTACATCAATTTCATCCCCGGCTTGATACGAGTTTCCTATAGGTTGCACTCGCTCACGCTTTTACGGGTTGCACCTTTTAAAAGTGTTAACTCCCGCATAAAAACAGGCTTCCCGGGACAAAGGCAGCACGTTTTTCCAGCTAACCATCCGTTAACAATTCATTCATTTCCCGGGTTGCAAACCAGGTCACATTTAACACGGTTGCACAAAGTTGCAACATGGTGGATATTTCACGCTAACGACCAAACACGATGAAAGCACAACAGGAGCTTTGGCATGGGTATGACCACCATGGGGGTTAAGCTGGATGACGCAACCCGCGAACGGATTAAGACCGCAGCAACCCGCATTGACCGCACGCCGCACTGGTTAATTAAGCAGGCGATTTTTAACTATCTCGAAAGACTCGAGAGCGACGAGGGGCTGCCGGAGCTGCCTGCCCTGCTGGCCGGTGCAGCGAACGAAAGCGAGGAAGCACCAGCCGCTGGCGACGAGAGCCATCAGCCGTTCCTTGAATTTGCCGAGCAGATCCTGCCGCAGTCCGTCAGCCGTGCCGCCATCACCGGCGCGTACCGTCGCGCCGAAACCGACGCCGTACCGATGCTGCTGGAGCAGGCTCGCCTGCCGGAAGCCGTTGCCGCCCAGGCGCACAGCCTGGCGTACCAGCTGGCTGACAAACTGCGTAACCAGAAGACCGCCACCGGCCGCGCCGGGATGGTTCAGGGTCTGCTGCAGGAATTTTCCCTCTCCTCACAGGAAGGCGTGGCGCTGATGTGCCTGGCGGAAGCGCTGCTGCGTATTCCGGATAAAGCCACCCGCGACGCGCTGATCCGCGACAAGATCAGCAACGGTAACTGGCATTCCCACATTGGCCGCAGCCCGTCGCTGTTCGTTAACGCGGCGACCTGGGGCCTGCTGTTTACCGGCAAGCTGGTCTCTACCCATAACGAAGCCAACCTGTCCCGCTCCCTGAACCGCATCATCGGCAAGAGCGGCGAGCCGCTGATCCGCAAAGGCGTGGACATGGCGATGCGCCTGATGGGCGAGCAGTTCGTCACCGGCGAAACCATTGCCGAAGCGCTGGCGAACGCCCGCAAGCTGGAAGATAAAGGTTTCCGCTACTCGTACGACATGCTCGGCGAAGCGGCCCTGACCGCCGCCGACGCGCAGGCCTATATGGTCTCTTACCAGCAGGCGATCCACGCCATCGGTAAAGCGTCCAACGGTCGCGGTATTTATGAAGGCCCGGGCATCTCGATTAAGCTTTCCGCCCTCCACCCGCGCTACAGCCGCGCGCAGTACGACCGGGTGATGGAAGAGCTCTACCCGCGCCTGAAGTCCCTGACCCTGCTGGCGCGCCAGTATGACATCGGCATCAACATCGACGCCGAAGAGGCCGACCGTCTGGAGATCTCCCTCGACCTGCTGGAAAAACTGTGCTTCGAGCCGGAGCTGGCGGGCTGGAACGGGATTGGTTTCGTTATCCAGGCCTACCAGAAGCGCTGCCCGTTCGTCATTGATTACCTGATTGACCTGGCCAGCCGCAGCCGCCGTCGCCTGATGATCCGTCTGGTGAAAGGGGCCTACTGGGACAGCGAAATCAAACGCGCCCAGATGGAAGGGCTGGAAGGCTATCCGGTCTATACCCGCAAGGTCTATACCGACGTCTCTTACCTCGCCTGCGCGAAAAAGCTGCTCGGCGTGCCGAACCTGATCTATCCGCAGTTCGCCACCCACAACGCCCACACCCTGGCGGCAATCTACAGCCTGGCAGGGCAGAACTACTACCCGGGCCAGTACGAATTCCAGTGCCTGCACGGCATGGGTGAACCGCTGTACGAGCAGGTGACCGGTAAAGTGGCGGACGGCAAGTTGAACCGCCCGTGCCGTATTTACGCCCCGGTAGGTACCCACGAAACCCTGCTGGCGTACCTGGTGCGTCGCCTGCTGGAAAACGGCGCGAACACCTCCTTCGTTAACCGCATCGCTGACACCACCCTGCCGCTGGACGAGCTGGTGGCCGACCCGGTGCAGGCCGTAGAGAAGATGGCGGCCCAGGAAGGCCAGATTGGCCTGCCGCATCCGAAGATTGCCCTGCCGCGCGAGCTGTACGGCAAAGGTCGCGTTAACTCGGCGGGCCTGGATCTCGCCAACGAACACCGTCTGGCATCCCTCTCCTCTGCCCTGCTCAACAGTGCATTGCAGAAGTGGCAGGCCAAACCGATGCTGGAGCAGCCCGCTGCTGACGGCGACATGCAGCCTGTTATCAACCCGGCAGAGCCAAAAGATATCGTCGGCTACGTGCGTGAAGCCACCGATGCGGAAGTGGATCAGGCGCTGGACAGCGCGGTGAATAACGCCCCTATCTGGTTCGCCACGCCGCCACAGGAGCGTGCCGCCATTCTGGAGCGCGCGGCGGTGCTGATGGAAGATCAGATGCAGTCGCTCATCGGTATTCTGGTGCGCGAAGCGGGTAAAACCTTCAGCAACGCTATCGCCGAAGTGCGCGAGGCGGTCGACTTCCTGCACTACTACGCCGGTCAGGTGCGCGATGATTTCGACAACGAAACCCACCGTCCGCTCGGCCCGGTCGTCTGTATCAGCCCGTGGAACTTCCCGCTGGCGATCTTCACCGGCCAGATTGCCGCCGCCCTGGCCGCTGGCAACAGCGTGCTGGCAAAACCGGCAGAGCAGACTCCGCTGATTGCCGCGCAGGGCATCAACATTCTTCTGGAAGCAGGCGTACCGGCGGGCGTGGTCCAGCTGCTGCCGGGCCGCGGTGAAACCGTGGGCGCCAAACTGACCTCCGATAACCGCGTGCGCGGCGTGATGTTTACCGGTTCGACCGAAGTGGCCTCGCTGCTGCAGCGCAATATTGCCACCCGTCTGGATGCGCAGGGTCGTCCTACTCCGCTTATCGCGGAAACCGGCGGCATGAACGCCATGATCGTTGACTCCTCCGCCCTCACCGAGCAGGTGGTGGTTGACGTACTGGCCTCCGCCTTCGACAGCGCCGGTCAGCGCTGCTCCGCCCTGCGCGTGCTGTGCCTGCAGGATGACGTGGCGGACCACACGCTGAAGATGCTGCGCGGCGCGATGGCCGAATGTCGCATGGGCAACCCGGGCCGTCTCACCACCGACATCGGGCCGGTGATCGACGCGGAAGCCAAAGCCAATATTGAAAACCACATTCAGGCCATGCGCGCGAAAGGCCGTCCGGTGTTCCAGGCGGTGCGAGACAACAGCGAAGATGCCCGCGAGTGGCGTTCCGGCACCTTTGTGCCGCCTACGCTTATCGAGCTGGCAAGCTTCGACGAGCTGAAAAAAGAGGTCTTCGGTCCGGTGCTGCACGTGGTGCGCTACAACCGTAACAACCTCAACGAGCTGGTTGAGCAGATCAACGCCTCCGGCTATGGCCTGACGCTTGGCGTACATACCCGTATCGACGAGACCATCGCGCAGGTAACCGGCAGCGCCAAAGTGGGCAACCTGTACGTTAACCGCAACATGGTTGGCGCGGTCGTGGGCGTGCAGCCGTTCGGCGGTGAAGGCCTCTCCGGCACCGGCCCGAAAGCGGGTGGTCCGCTCTACCTGTACCGTCTGCTGGCGAACCGTCCGGAGAACGCGCTGGGCGTCACCCTGGCACGTCAGGATGCGGAGTATCCGGTGGATGCACAGCTGAAAACCGTACTGACGCAGCCGCTGGAGGCCCTGATCGCCTGGGCGGAGAAACGTCCTGAGCTGCGTGCCGTTGCGCAGCAGTACGGCGAGCTGGCACAGGCCGGCACCCAGCGTCTGCTGCCGGGGCCGACCGGCGAGCGCAACACCTGGACGCTGATGCCGCGCGAACGCGTACTGTGCGTGGCCGATAACGAGCAGGACGCGCTGGTGCAGCTGGCTGCCGCGATGGCAACCGGGTGTGAAGTGCTGTGGCCGGACGATGCGCTGCATCGCGATCTCGCCAAACAGCTGCCGAAAGCGGTCTCGGCCCGCATTCACTTCGCGAAAGCCGATGCGCTGCTGACGCAGCCGTTTGATGCGGTGATTTATCACGGTGATTCCGACCAGCTGCGCGAACTCTGCGAGCAGGTTGCGGCCCGCAGCGGGCCGATTGTTTCGGTACAGGGCTTCGCCCGTGGGGAAACCAACCTGCTGCTGGAACGCCTGTATGTAGAGCGCTCGCTCAGCGTCAATACCGCGGCGGCAGGCGGTAACGCCAGCCTGATGACAATCGGCTAACGCTGTGCTAATAAGGCTCCGGAGACGGAGCCTTATTTTATTGGGGAGTGTATGAAACGATTTCTTATCGCAGGCGCAGCACTGCTGCTAAGCGCCAGCGCGCTGGCCGACGAGTGCGACAAAGCGACCACCCAGCTTGAGCTGAATACCTGTAGCGCGCAGCAGTACCAGGCTGCCGATAAAAAGCTCAACCAGACCTATCAGGCCGCCATCAAGCGTGCGGCTGCCCCCCAGCGCGAGCTGCTGAAAAAGGCGCAGCAGGCGTGGATTGCCCTGCGCGACGCGGACTGCGCGTTTATCGGTTCGGGGACGGAAGGGGGAAGCGTTCAGCCGATGATCGTGAATCAGTGCCTGGCGGAAAAAACCGTGGAGCGCGAAGCGTTTCTGGCCTCGCTGATGCAGTGTGAAGAGGGCGACTTAAGCTGCCCTCTCCCACCGGGGAACTAACGCAGGCGGATCCCTTCAATAATCATCCGCTGCACGTTTTCCAGGGTGCTGTGGAAAAACGCTTCGTCCTGGAGCGTTTTACCAGTCACCGCCTCGACCTGGGCCGCAAAGTCAGCGTAATGCTGGGTGGAGGCCCAAATCATAAAGATCAGATGATGCGGATCGACCGGAGCCAGTTTTCCGCTGGCCACCCATCCGGCGATAATGGCCGACTTATCGTCCACCAGCTGTTTTAAATCTCCGGTTAATTCCGCCTGCAACAGCGGCGCCCCCTGCAGCATCTCAAGACAAAACAGTCGTGAAGCCTGCGGGTAATCGCGCGACACCTCCAGCTTCAGGCGAATGTACTCTTTGATCGCCACCAGCGGGGCCAGCTCTTCGCGGAACGCTTTCAGCGGCGCCAGCCAGATATCGAGGATCTGCTGCATCACCGCGACATACAGCGCCTCTTTCGACGGGTAGTAGTAGAGCAGATTGGTTTTGGATACCCCGGACTGCTCCGCCACCTGCTCCAGGCGCGTGCCGTGAATACCAAACTGCGAAAAGGTCTCCAGCGCCGCGCTGAGGATCGCCTGTTTCTTAGCGCTCACCGCCTGCGAACGTTTACCTGGTGTTTTCACTGCGCCTTGTGCCATTCCCGCTCTCCTTATTCTGCGTTGCCCTCAGCATAGCAAAACCCCCGTCTCGTCACGACATCCTGCACTCCGATCGCGCATGAATGCCTGTTTTCTGTGCAATGTTTTTGACCAGTTAGTCCACATTTAATCTAATCAAACCACCAACTTCTGATTAACACATTAATAACACAGCCATTTTTAAAACTGGCACTGCCTTTGCAAAAACACCGTTACACCTGCGACGTAATGAAGAGAGGTTCGTGATGAAAATTGGCGTATTTGTACCCATCGGCAACAACGGCTGGCTTATCTCGACCACTGCACCGCAATACATGCCGACCTTTGAGCTAAATAAAGCCATCGTGCAGAAAGCGGAGCACTACCATTTCGACTTTGCGCTTTCGATGATCAAGCTGCGCGGCTTTGGCGGCAAAA
The DNA here is from genome assembly GCF_011765665.1 of Enterobacter sp. SES19. Lineage (NCBI taxonomy): Bacteria > Pseudomonadati > Pseudomonadota > Gammaproteobacteria > Enterobacterales > Enterobacteriaceae > Enterobacter > Enterobacter sp. SES19. The sequence goes on along the minus strand of NZ_CP050320.1, from coordinate 1,763,646 downwards.
CCGAATTCTGGGACCACAACCTGGAGTCCTTCACCCTGATGGCCGGGCTGGCCGCAGTCACCTCGCGGATCCAAATCTACGCCACCGCCGCCACGCTCACCCTGCCCCCGGCGATCGTGGCGCGCATGGCCTCCACCATCGACTCCATCTCCGGCGGGCGCTTTGGCGTCAACCTGGTCACCGGCTGGCAAAAACCGGAGTACGAGCAGATGGGGCTCTGGCCGGGGGACGATTACTTCTCGCGTCGCTACGACTACCTGACCGAGTACGTGCAGGTGCTGCGCGATCTGTGGGGTACCGGCAAAAGCGATTTCAAGGGTGACTTCTTCACCATGAACGACTGCCGCGTCAGCCCGCAGCCGTCGGTGCCGATGAAGGTGATTTGCGCCGGGCAGAGCGACGCGGGAATGGAATTCTCGGCGAAATACGCCGACTTTAACTTCTGCTTCGGTAAAGGTGTGAACACGCCTGCCGCCTTCGCCCCGACCGCCGCGCGCATGAAAGAAGCCGCCGACAAAACCGGGCGCGACGTGGGCTCCTACGTGCTGTTTATGGTGATTGCCGACGAAACCGACGACGCGGCGCGCGCGAAATGGGAGCGCTATAAGGACGGCGCCGACGAGGAAGCCCTGAGCTGGCTCACCGAGCAGAGCCAGAAGGATACCCGCTCCGGGGCGGATACCAACGTTCGTCAGATGGCCGACCCGACCTCCGCCGTCAATATCAACATGGGCACCCTGGTCGGCTCGTACGCCAGCGTTGCCAGAATGCTCGATGAAGTGGCGGCCGTTCCCGGGGCGGAAGGCGTCCTGCTGACCTTCGATGACTTCCTCACCGGCGTGGAGACCTTCGGCGAGCGCATCCAGCCGCTGATGCAGTGCCGCGCCCACATCCCTGCCGTCACGAAGGAGGTAGCGTAATGACAACCCTTAACGCACGTCCGGAAGCCATCACCTTTGCGCCGCAGCAGAGCGCGCTGATCGTGGTGGACATGCAAAACGCCTACGCCAGCCAGGGCGGCTATCTGGATCTGGCGGGGTTCGACGTCTCCGCCACCCGACCGGTGATTGAGAACATTAAAACCGCCGTCGCCGCCGCGCGCGCCGCGGGGATGCTCATTATCTGGTTCCAGAACGGCTGGGACGACCAGTACGTTGAGGCAGGCGGCCCCGGCTCGCCCAACTTCCACAAGTCGAACGCCCTGAAAACCATGCGTAAACGGCCCGAGCTGCAGGGCAAACTGCTGGCGAAGGGCGGCTGGGATTATCAGCTGGTGGATGAGCTGGTCCCGCAGGCGGGTGATATCGTCCTGCCCAAACCGCGCTACAGCGGCTTTTTCAACACGCCGCTCGACAGCCTGCTGCGCAGCCGGGGCATTCGCCACCTGGTCTTCACCGGCATTGCCACCAACGTCTGCGTGGAGTCGACCCTGCGCGACGGCTTTTTCCTCGAGTATTTCGGCGTGGTGCTGGAAGACGCGACCCATCAGGCCGGGCCGGAATTTGCCCAGAAGGCGGCCCTGTTCAATATCGAAACCTTTTTTGGCTGGGTCAGCAGCGTCGCCGAGTTTTGCGATGCCCTGAATCCTCCGCTCGCCCGTATCGCCTGAGGAGACACACGATGCCGAAATCCGTAATTATCCCGCCGGGCACCAGCACGCCCATCGCCCCGTTTGTCCCCGGCACCCTTGCCGACGGCGTGGTGTATGTCTCCGGCACGCTGCCGTTTGATAAAGACAACAACGTGGTGTTTATCAACGACCCAAAGGCGCAAACCCGCCACGTGCTGGAGGCGATCAAAACCGTGATCGAAACGGCGGGTGGCACCATGGAGGATGTGACCTTCAACAGCATCTTTATCACCGACTGGAAAAACTACGCCGCGATTAACGAAATCTACGCGGAGTTCTTCCCCGGCGATAAGCCGGCCCGGTTCTGCATTCAGTGCGGGCTGGTAAAGCCGGAGGCGCTGGTTGAGATCGCCACCGTTGCGCACATCGCGAAGTGAGGCAGCCATGAAACTCTCCGTCTCACCGCCCCCGTATGAGGGGGCGCCCGTGGTGGTCCTTATAGCCGGTCTCGGCGGCAGCGGCAGCTACTGGCTGCCCCAGTTGGCCGCGCTGGAACCGGAGTATCAGGTGGTGTGCTATGACCAGCGCGGAACGGGCAATAACCCCGACGCCCTGCCGGAAGGCTACAGCCTGGCACAAATGGCGGACGAACTGGCCCAGGCGCTGGCTGAGGCCGGGATCGCGCGCTACAGCATCGTCGGCCACGCGCTGGGGGCGCTGGTCGGCCTGCAGCAGGCCCTCGACAGGCCCGACGCCCTCACCGCGCTGGTGTGCGTCAACGGCTGGCTGACCCTCAACGCCCACACCCGTCGCTGCTTTCAGGTCCGCGAGCGCCTGCTGCATTACGGTGGCCCGCAGGCGTGGGTTGAGGCGCAGCCGCTGTTTCTCTACCCGGCAGACTGGATGGCCGCCCGCGCCCCCCGCCTGGAGGCCGAAGAGGCCCTGGCGCTGGCACATTTCCAGGGCAAAGCCAACCTGCTGCACCGGCTCAGCGCCCTGAAAAAGGCCGACTTCAGCCGCCACGCCGCACGCATCCGCTGCCCGGTCCAGATCATCTGTTCCGCCGACGACATGCTGGTGCCCTCTGTCTGCTCGTCTGAGCTGCAGGCAGCGATCCCGCACAGCCACAGCGCGGTGATGCGCCAGGGCGGACATGCCTGCAACGTCACCGAGCCGGACACCTTTAACACCCTGCTGCTGAACGGGCTGGCCAGCCTGCTGCACAGTCATGAACACGCTTTATAAGGAGCTGTAATGAGCGAAGCCATTAATCCCACCGCGCTGGAAACGCTGTTCACCGGCGCCCGCACCCATAACGGCTGGCAGGATATTGCCGTCAGCGACGAGACGCTGCGCGAAATCTACGACCTGATGAAATGGGGTCCAACCTCCGCCAACTGCTCCCCGGCGCGCATTGTGTTTGTGCGAAGCGCGGAGGGAAAAGAGAAGCTGCGCCCGGCGCTCTCCAGCGGCAACCTGGAGAAAACGCTCACCGCCCCGGTCACGGCGATTGTGGCCTGGGACAGTGAATTCTACGAGCGCCTGCCTGAACTGTTCCCGCACGGCGATGCCAGAAGCTGGTTTACCGCAAGCCCCGCGCTGGCGGAAGAGACGGCTTTTCGCAACAGCTCGCTGCAGGCCGGCTACCTGATTTTCGCCTGTCGCGCGCTGGGGCTGGACACCGGCCCGATGTCGGGCTTTGACCGACAAAAGGTCGACGAGGCCTTTTTCACCGGCACGACGCTTAAAAGCAATCTGCTGATCAACATTGGCTACGGCGACCCGGGCAAACTTTACGGCCGCCTGCCGCGCCTGACCTTCGACGATGCCTGCGGGCTGGCGTAAGGAGCGATGATGACGACACCGGATAAACAAACCTTTCGCGACGCCATGGCCTGCGTCGGCGCGGCGGTGAATATCATCACCACCGACGGTCCCGCGGGGATGGCAGGCTTCACCGCCAGCGCGGTGTGCAGCGTCACGGATTCCCCGCCCACCCTGCTGGTGTGCCTGAACCGCGGCGCGTCCGTCTGGCCGACGTTCAGCGAAAACCGCACGCTGTGCGTGAATACCCTGAGCGCCGGGCAGGAGCCGCTCTCAAACCTGTTTGGCGGCAAAACGCCGATGGAAGAACGCTTCGCCGCCGCCCGCTGGCAGACGGGCGACACCGGCTGCCCGCGTCTGGAGGATGCGCTGGCCTCGTTTGACTGCCGCATCAGCCAGGTGGTGAGCGTCGGTACCCATGACATTCTGTTTTGCGACATTGTTTCGATTATTCGCCACCCCGCGCCGCAAGGGCTGGTGTGGTTTGACCGCGGCTACCACGCGCTTATGCGCCCCGCCTGTTAACCCGCTCTAAGGAGACAGACCATGTTCGGATTTCCCCACTGGCAGTTGAAATCGACCTCCACAGAAGCAGGCGTGGTCGCGCCGGATGAACGCCTCCCGCTCGGGCAGACGATGGTGATGGGCGTCCAGCACGCGGTTGCGATGTTTGGCGCCACGGTGCTGATGCCGATGCTGATGGGGCTCGATCCCAACCTCTCTATTCTGATGTCGGGTATCGGCACCCTGCTGTTCTTTTTTGTCACCGGCGGGCGCGTGCCCAGCTATCTGGGATCCAGCGCCGCCTTTGTCGGCGTGGTTATCGCCACCACCGGGTTTAACGGCCAGGGGATCAACCCCAACCTGAGCGTGGCCCTCGGCGGCATCATCGCCTGCGGTCTGGTGTATACCCTGATTGGTCTGGTGGTGATGAAGATCGGCACGCGCTGGATCGAGCGCATGATGCCCCCGGTCGTAACGGGCGCCGTGGTGATGGCGATTGGCCTGAACCTCGCCCCTATTGCGGTCAGGAGCGTCTCCGTCTCGCCGTTTGAAAGCTGGATGGCGGTGATCACCGTGCTGTGTATCGGCCTGGTGGCGGTGTTCACGCGAGGCATGATCCAGCGGCTGCTGATTCTGGTCGGGCTGATTGTTGCCTGTCTGGTGTATGCCCTGCTGGCGAACGTTTTTGGTCTCGGCAAGCCGGTGGATTTTACCCTGCTGCATCAGGCCGCCTGGTTCGGCCTGCCGAAAGTGACCTCGCCCACCTTTAACACCCAAGCGATGATGCTTATCGCACCGGTGGCGGTGATCCTGGTGGCAGAGAACTTAGGTCACCTGAAGGCGGTCGCGGGAATGACCGGGCGCAGCATGGATCCATACATGGGCCGCGCGTTCGTCGGCGACGGGCTGGCAACCATGCTCTCTGGTTCCGTGGGCGGCAGCGGCGTCACCACCTATGCCGAGAATATCGGCGTGATGGCGGTGACCAAAGTTTACTCGACGCTGGTCTTCGTGGCGGCGGCGGTAATGGCGATGCTGCTCGGCTTCTCGCCGAAATTCGGCGCGCTGATCCACACCATTCCGTCACCAGTGATCGGCGGGGCCTCAATCGTGGTGTTTGGGCTGATCGCCGTGGCCGGCGCGCGCATCTGGGTGCAGCACCGGGTCGATCTCAGCCAGAACGGCAACCTGATTATGGTGGCGGTCACGCTGGTGCTGGGCGCGGGCGATTTTGCCCTGACGCTGGGCGGCTTTACGATCGGCGGGATTGGCACGGCGACCTTCGGCGCGATCCTGCTTAACGCCCTGCTGAGCCGCCGGATGGCTGATGCGCCGCAGGGCGCCGTCGTGCATCAGGATTCCTGATTTAACGTCGCGCTGTCATTTTCTGGCAGCGCGTTTTTCTTCCGTTTGAGCTTCAACTCGCTCACCAGCACCCCGGCGACAATAAATGCCGCCCCCACCAGGGCCAGCAGCGGCAGACGTTCCCCGGCCAGTCGCCCGAAAATGCCCGCCCAGACCGGTTCACCGGTATAAATCACCGTCGCGCGGGTTGGCGATACGCTGCGCTGCGCCCAGTTCATGGTGACCTGGATAATGGCGCTGAAGATACCCAGCCCCAGTGCGACCACCACCAGACCGGTGGACATCGGCGGTATGGACTCGCCAGCCGGAACCATCGTCGCAAACGCCACCAGCGACGCGGTGGCGAGCTGCACTACCGTCACCCGCTTGACGTCCACCTTGCCCGCCCAGGCGCTAATCAGAATAATTTCCGCCGCAATCGCAACCGCCCCGACGAGGGTGATGATCTCGCCCGGCCCCAGCGCCAGGAGGTTGTTTTCCGGCCCGGCCAGCAAAATCAGACCGATAAACGCCAGCACGATCCCAATACACGACATCAGACCGGGCAGCCGCCCCAGGCACAGCCACTGCAGTAGCGGCACCAGCGGCACGTACATCGCGGTGATAAACGCGGATTTGCTGCTGGAGATGGTCTGCAATCCCCACGTCTGCAGGCTGTAGCCCATCGCTATCGCGACACCAATGGCCACGCCGGCCTTCAGCTCTTTGAGCGTCAGACCCCGCAGCGTGTTAAGCGAAATCAGCCCTACGGCAAGCGCCGCCGTCGCAAAGCGCAGGCCAACGAAGAAGAACGGATCGCTGAGGGTCACCGCGTACTGAACGGCCAGAAACGTCCCGCCCCAGAACATGGTGATGAGAATGAGGATGGCTTCCTGCGGTTTTACGGAGAATTTAAAGCGTGAGACAGACATGCGGCACCAGCAAGTGAGAACAATTCTGTAGTGTGCGTTGCCTTTGGTTACAGTTCAATGTTGCAGAAATAAAAAAACCGCCGGGAGATCCCGGCGGCAGGGGTTCAACCCGGCGTGTTACTTACTGCTGCTGCCGTGGCTGTTTTTACCCCCTTTCTTGCCAGCTTCAGATGCGCGTTGCGGGTCATTCTTGAAGTTGCCCCCGCTATGCTGGCCACCTTTACGGCCTGCTTCTGATGCTCTTTCACGGTCTTCTGCGAAATTACCTGAACCACCACGATGGTTTGCCATCTCTAACCTCCAGAATGTGAAACATTAGACATCATATTGCATTCAGTAAAAGAGGATTCTTTCACCTCGCAACACAAGGACAGTGCCTTTATCTGTGCCGCGTGAAACTAAGCTTAGTGGAATGCCGCTATCCGGCAAGCCGCAGGTAATATTCTGCAACATGAACTCAGCCTTTCAGGTGAGATGACGCGACGGGGATGCATAAACCTTTCTTATCATTTTAAAAATCCGCACCGGGAAAGTTGTATCATTTTGCTACAAAGTCATTTTTCTACGCATGTTGTTATAAATCAAATAAATGGCGTTCATTTTTGCAGTCTGGCTGTGATGACATATCTTTAAAAGAACGCAGCGATCCGCTGTCAGAAAAACCAACGAGGAGTGATGCAAAATGGCAAAAGTTCTGGTGCTCTATTATTCCATGTATGGACACATTGAAACCATGGCTCACGCGGTAGCAGAAGGTGCAAACAGGGTTGATGGCGTTGAGGTTGTGGTCAAACGCGTACCGGAAACCATGCAGGCGGAAGCCTTCCTGAAAGCCGGGGGTAAAACACAAAACGCCCCGGTCGCCACCCCGCAGGAGCTGGCGGATTATGATGCCATTATCTTCGGCACCCCGACCCGCTTCGGCAATATGTCGGGCCAGATGCGCACCTTCCTCGATCAAACCGGCGGACTTTGGGCATCCGGGGCGCTTTACGGCAAACTCGCGAGCGTATTCAGCTCTACCGGGACCGGCGGCGGCCAGGAGCAGACGATTACCTCAACCTGGACTACCCTTGCTCATCACGGGATGGTGATTGTGCCGATTGGCTACGGCGCACAGGAGCTGTTTGACGTTTCCCAGGTGCGCGGCGGTACGCCGTACGGCGCAACCACCATTGCCGGTGGGGATGGCTCACGTCAGCCAAGCAATGAAGAACTGTCTATTGCCCGCTATCAGGGTGAATATGTCGCGGGTCTGGCCAAAAAACTGAACGGCTAACACCCAACAGGAGGACAAGCATGCCAACTCAAGAATCCAAAGCTCACCACGTGGGCGAATGGGCAAGTTTACGCAACACCTCTCCGGAGATTGCCGAAGCTATCTTTGAAGTCGCGAAGTACGATGAAAAGCTGGCCGAGCAAATTTGGGAGGAAGGTAACGATGAGGTGCTGGTGCGCGCCTTCGAAAAAACGGACAAAGACTCGCTCTTCTGGGGCGAGCAAACCATCGAACGTAAAAACGTCTAAGCGTTTCCCCCCGCCATCACGCGGGGGGTTCTCTTTTATTTCGCCGCGTTATTCATCACCGCATTGAATTTGTCGACAGGACAGAAGCCGTTCGCATCTACCGGGCAGCCCTTCAGCTCCAGCGTCACGCGCTGTGCCGGAGACTGCAGCGACAGCACGCTGGCGTTACGCAGCTGCTCTGAGCTCTGGTAGACATACTCAATTTTCATCAGCTCCTGGTTGGCATTTTTGTCGTGCCAGCGCTGGAAGACAATTTTGCCGCCAATCGGGGTGCGCTCCTGCTGGTCGTGCAGCTGATACGGTTTGAAATCCAGGGCGGTGAGCAGGGAAGCAATGTTCGAGTCATGCCCCACCAGCAGGGTGATTTTCGGCGCTTTCGCCTGGTCGGTGACCAGGGTTTTATCGATATATTTCACCAGCGGCTTCGCCACGTTTTGCGCCACCTCGGTGGAGGTAAACAGCGAATCCTGATAGCCGTTCTTCAGCTTCGACAGCACGCGCCACTGCTGGTCGGTTTTGATTTCACCCCAGGCGACCTGGTCGGCCGGGAAGCCTTCGTAATACTGCAGCGTGAACGCATCCACCAGCGAGTTACCCACCTTCAGCGGCCCGGATACGCCAGGCTCTTTTTCATAGTCGGCGCTGAAGGTATCTTTCGCATCCGCCAGCGAGCAGACTTTTTTCTCTTTGCACGACGGCGAGTCGGCGTAGTTCGTCATCTGCTCCAGCAGCTTGTAGCTGTCTGCGAGCTGCATTTTCTGCCGCTCGGCCTCCATCGCCTCCAGCGCTTTTTCGCGGAATTCAGGTGAGTTATCGGTAATCACCGGATTGAAGGTCGGATCCATGGTGCCCATTTTTTCCTGATGGTGCACAGGAACGTCGCAGCCCGGGAACGCGCCGGTGATAAAGAACTGCGCTGTGGCGACGGTACGCTGCAGGCTGTTGGCATAAGCGTAAACGCTATCCGCCGCTGGACATTCTCCCGTCTTCACCATCCCCTGCTGCGCCAGCCACTCGCGCATGTAATGGCCCATATACACTTCCAGCACGCCCCCTTTGGTGGTGAGCTGACCGCCCGGGACCTCCCACTCCGGCCACTGCTTCGGCGTGGACTGCTCCAGCACGCTGCCGTTGTTGGCGAGCGGCGCGCGCAGGTTATGGCGGCTCATGATTAAAACTTGCTCCAGCTGATACCCTTCCGGCGTCTCTTGCGCCTGCACGCCAAACGTTGCTGAAATGGAACCGGCGACTGCCAGCGCGAGTAGTGCTTTTCTCATCCCTAATTCCTCACTCGTTTTAAAATATCGCGCTCAGTGTGACAGATTCGTCACAATTTTCCGGGAAGCATTTCTCAAACTGATGATTAACGTGCTTACGGTGTGTACGGATTAGTTTTATAATAAAACCATACCCCACTGGAGAATTCGCTGTGAAACGTACCCGCCTTGAAGAGAGCACCTGCCCCGTCGCCCGTTCGCTGGATATCATCGGCGACTGGTGGTCGCTGCTGATTGTTCGCGACGCGCTGCGCGGGATTAAACGCTTCGGCGAGTTCCAGAAAAGCCTCGGTATCGCGAAAAACATGCTGACCACGCGGCTGAAGCTGCTGGTTGATGAAGGCATCCTCCGGCTTCAACCCGCATCCGACGGCAGCGCCTGGCAGGAATACGTCCTGACCGAAAAGGGGCGTGCCCTGCAAACCGTGCTGGTTGCCCTGTCCCAGTGGGGGAATGAATTTTTGTTCGCGGAAAACGAATGCGGCACCGTGCTGGTCGATGCCGAACAGCGCAAACCCCTGCGCAAACTGGCGCTTATCGCCGACGATGGGCGCGAACTGACGCCTGAAGAGATCGTGGCTAAACTCCCCTCCTGACCGTTCCCGACGGCAAAAGCACAAAATGATCGCCAATATGGTTGCATTATAAAACCAAATAGCAGAGAGTTAATTCAGTTTCATCTTGAAACCAAATAACCCACTTTGCTTTGAGGTAACACACGATGACTACGCAAATCACCACCGCCCTGATCACGGGTGCCTCCTCCGGGATTGGCGCCGTTTATGCCGATCGTCTTGCCGCGCGCGGTGCCAACCTGGTGCTGGTCGCTCGCCGCGAAGATCGCCTGAAAACCCTCGCCGCCGACCTGCGCGCACGCTATGGCGTGGCCGTCGATATTCTGGTGGCCGATCTTACCGATGAAGCCGGGATCCGCGCCGTGGAAGAAGAACTGCGCAGCAATGCCGCCATTGATACGCTCATCAACAACGCGGGCACCGCGCAAATGGCACCGTTCCTCGCGGGCGAGATAGCGCAGCATCAGGCCATTAACACCCTGAACACCACGGCGCTGATGCGTCTGACCTACGCCATCCTGCCCCGTCTGGCGCAGAACAATCGCGGCACGCTGATCAATATCGCCTCCGTGCTGGCCCTGCACGTCCGGGCGGGCAGCGCCCTCTACAGCGCCACCAAGGCGTGGGTACTGAGCTTTACCCGTGGGTTACAGGAAGAATTTGCCGACAGCAGCGTGCGCATTCAGGCCGTGCTGCCCGCCGCCACGGCGACGGAAATCTGGAGCCATTCAGGCGTCACGGTGGACGATCTGCCGGAAGGTTCGGTAATGACCACCGACGATATGGTGGATGCGTCGCTGGCGGGTCTGGATCAGGGTGAACCGATCACCATCCCGCCGATGCATGATGCAGGCCTGTGGGAGCGCTACGAAGCGGCGCGCCTTGAGCTGTTTAGCAGCGCACGCACCGGCATTCCGGCACCGCGCTACGTAAAACAGTAGCCTAACGCTGAAGCTGGTCGCCGTACTCGCTCATCCAGGCGGCCAGCGGCGAGAGTGCGTCCTGCAAGGTTAACCCCAGCCCGGTGATCTGATACTCCACGCGCGGCGGGATCTCCGGGTAGACCGTCCGCGTCACCAGCCCGCGCTGTTCAAACAGGCGCAGCTGCTTCGTCAGCTCTTTCTGGGTGATGGGTGCAGCCGCCCGCAGCAGGTCGCCAAAGCGTACGGGCGTATTAAAGACAATCAGGCGATAGAGAATGGGGATCGCCCATTTACCGGAAATCAGGTTCACAAACTGCGTCATCGGGCAGGTATACGCCTCAGATTTTTTTTCACAGCACTCCTCCAGCATTTCTGCCATAGCACACCTCTTGCCTCTTTAGTATCCATTTGGTACCTGGTTTCCTTTCGATACTAACGTTTCTATAGTGCTTTCTCCAGAGACATTTCAGGAGAAGAACATGGGTCGTTTAACCGATAAGTATACGTTGATTACCGGCGGCACCAGCGGCATCGGTCTTGCCACCGCGCAGGCGTTTATCGCCGAAGGGGCGCGCGTCGCCGTGACCGGACGCAACCCGGACCCCCTCGCCGAAGCAGAGCGCATTCTGGGCGATAAGGCCTGGGTGATCCCAACCGATGCGGGCGATATCGCGTCGCAGAAAGCGCTGGCGGAAACCCTCGCCGCCCGCTGGCCGCGCCTCGACGCGGTGTTTCTCAACGCCGGCGACGTAACGCACGCGCCGCTGGAAGCCTGGCAGGAGGATGCGTGGGATCGCCTGATGAACATCAACCTGAAGGGACCGTTCTTTTTAATTCAGGCGCTGCTGCCGCTGCTGAATAACCCGTCGTCGGTGATCCTCTGCGGCTCCGTGAGCGCGCGCATCGGCCTGCCCACCAGCAGCGTGTATGCCGCGAGCAAGGCCGCCCTGCTGTCGCTGGCGCGCACGCTGTCGGCGGAGCTGCTGCCGCGCGGGATCCGCGTTAACGGTCTGAGCCCAGGTCCGGTGGAAACCCCGGCCTTTACCAAAACGGGCTTAAGCGAAGAAGCGCTTAACGCGATGATGGCGGAGATCATCAAGCTGGTGCCGCTCGGCAGAATGGGCTCAACGACGGAGCTGGCAAAAGCCGCGCTCTATCTGGCCTCCGACGAGTCGAGCTACACGGTAGGAACGGAGCTGCTGGTGGACGGCGGCATGGGGAGTTTGTAACTCAAAAGGCGCTGATGCCGGTGACGATGCCGACATACAGCGCCGCCCATACGCAGGCGGAAAGCAGGCTGACGGCGTAGACCTTTGCTGCATTCAGCCTGAGCATCCCCGCCGCCAGCGGGACGATGTAACGCAACACCGCCAGAAATCGCGACGTAAAGAGCACGATGACACCGTTCTTTTGCAGCTGATGCTGTACCCGCAAGAACTTGTCGGCATGCTTTGAGGTAAAACGCGTGACCAGCCGGGTGTGCCCCATCATCTGGCCGATATGGTAGTTCAGCACCGAACCCGCCGTTGCCCCCATCACCACGGCCAGCCACGCCAGCGCAGGATGCATGCTCGCCTGGCTGACGGTCATGCCCGCCAGCAGCATCACCGAGGCGGGCGGCAGCACGGAGGAGATCAGCACCGTCGACTTGCTCAGCGCCATCATAAATAACAGCGCGAACAGATGTGCCGGATACAGCGCAAAATGATTCAGCAGATTATCAAACCACGCCATTTGCTTCTCCTCCGTTGATTATATAATCCTCCATTAGAAATGAATGACCTTAAATAAACCATCAACGCTTTATTAAATAAGATTCTCCTAAACCGTTCTTAAACATTATTTAATTTCCCGAGCGGCAATATCAAATAAGCGTATTATTTCCCTCGTTTTTCAACGATCTCGTTATGGCGAGGCTCCTGTACAAATACACGTTATCGCTCTGGTAGGTTCGAGAGAATCGACACAGGGTAAAACAGGCACTGTCGAATCAAGGCTTTGTCAGTATAACTTCCCTCACGGGATACGGTGTACAGTGCTGAACCCAGGACGTGGGGATCTCCTCTTCGACATGCCCTGTCTTGCTCGCCCCTGAGAGATTTTATTATTCAAAGGGAATTCACTATGTCTTACGCTATTCACAACCAAAACCTGGCATTCAATGACAGCGCGATCGCGCAATATATGAATACCGATTTTATTGTCCTCGATATTGCATTATGCGTGGCGCTGGCGCGCGAGCAATTCTTCGAAAAATTAAAAGACGACGATATTCCGTCTCATATTTTTATTGAAGACAATGGCCGCCTGGCGGGCATGATTGCCGTGCGTAAATTGCTGCAGACCGCCGACACGGTACAGCCGGTGAAATCGCTGATGATTTCGCAGTTTTTGCAGGTCAAACCGGAGGATGAACGTGCCGACGTAGCCGGACTGCTGGCGCACGGCGGCGCGGACGTGGTGCCCGTGGTCACCCACGGCAAGCTCGTCGGCTGTCTGACCGAGCGCGAAATCGCCCATCTGCTGGAAGATGACGTCACCGAGGATGCTCAGCTTCAGGGGGCGACGCTGCCGCTGGAGAAGCCCTATCTGGACACCAGCCCGTATAGCCTGTGGAAAAAACGCTCCGTCTGGCTGCTGCTGCTGTTTGTCGCGGAGGCCTACACCAGCTCGGTGATCCAGCATTTTGAAGAGGCGCTGGAGTCCGCCATCGCGCTGGCGTTTTTTATTCCGCTGCTGATCGGCACGGGCGGCAACAGCGGGACGCAGATCACCTCCACCCTGGTGCGCGCCATGGCGCTGGGGGAAGTCCGTCTGCGCGACGTTGGCCGCGTGCTGCGTAAAGAGATGACCACCTCGCTGATGATTGCCGCCACGCTCGGTATTGCCGGGTGCATTCGCGCCTGGATGATGGGGATTGGGCTGGAAATCACGCTTATCGTCAGCCTGACGCTGGTGTGCATTACGCTGTGGAGTGCGATTGTGTCGTCCGTCATTCCGATGGTGCTTAAGCGCTGCGGCATTGACCCGGCGGTCGTCTCCGCGCCGTTTATCGCGACGCTGATCGACGGTACCGGGCTGATTATCTACTTTAAGATCGCGCAATATACGCTGGGGCTGGAGTAACGCGGACTTTGCCGGGTGGCGCTACCGCTTACCCGGCCTACAAATTAACGCGCACCGCCGTCAGCCAGCGTTCTCACCGCCCGCCCAAATGCCTCAATCGCCAGGGCGACATCCTCAGCCATCACCGATTCGGCCGGATGGTGGCTGACCCCGCCCCTGCAGCGCACAAACAGCATCCCCACCGGCCAGCGTTCCGCCAGGGCGATGGTGTCATGGCCGGCGCCGCTGGGCAGGGATAACGAGCGCCCCTGCACCGTTTCAACGGCCTGCCCCAGCAGATCCTGCAAACGCGCATCGCACGGCGTGGCGGCGATACGGTAAAACTCCTCGGCGCTGAAGCTCAACCCGCGACGCGCGGCAATCGCCTGCGCCTGCGCCAGCAGTTCAGCGAGCAGCGCGTCAAGCGGGGCATCCTGCGGGCCGCGAATATCCAGCGAGAGCGCAACCTCGCCCGGGATCACGTTGACCGCGCCGGGCAGGCAGCGCAGCTCACCGACCGTCGCCACCCGGTTGCCGCCCTGCTGTCGGGTGATGTTTTCGATCAGCACCATCCATTCGGCGGCGGCGGCCAGGGCATCCTTACGGTGACTCATCGGCACGGTACCCGCGTGTCCGGCCTCGCCGGTGAAGCGGCAGCTGAGGCGGCGCGCGCCGTTAATGGCTTCCACCACGCCCAGCGCCAGCCCTTCCTGCTCCAGACACGGCCCCTGTTCGATGTGCAGTTCCAGACAGGCGCTGAAATCGGCCTGATGACGTGCCGCGAGCGCCACGCGGGCAGGATCGAGCCCCGCCTGCACCATCGCCTGCGCCACGCTGATGCCCTGAGCATCGCACGTCTCCAGCCAGCCCTGCGGCCAGGTGCCCGTCAGCCCCCGGCTGCCTAGCAGAGTGATCCCAAAACGGGTTCCCTCTTCGTCACCAAAGCCGACAATCTCTATGGCCTGTGCCAGATGCACACCCTGCTGGTGCAGGCTATCCACCACTTCGATGGCGGTGAGCACCCCGAGCATGCCGTCGTAGCGCCCGGCGTTGCGTACGGTGTCCAGATGCGAGCCAAGCAGTACCGCCTGGGCCCCCTCCTGCGCGCCTTCGTAGCGTCCACAGATATTGCCCACGCTGTCCTGCCAGACGGTCATGCCCGCCTGGCGCATCCACTCCCCGACCAGCTGGTTGGCCTGCAGATGCTGCGTGGAGAGATACACCCGTGTCAGCGCATCCGGGGTTTCGCTGATGGCGGCCAGCGCGTCGGCGCGCGCCATCACCCGTTCTGCCGCCGGGCTCATTGCGGCGTCTCGCGGCGATAGTGGTCCCACGCGGCCTGCATGGCGGCCCCCTGCGTGGTGGTAAATTTGAGGTAGTTCAGCACCGACTCCAGCGCGCTCAGGGTGGTCATCACGCAGTCCTTGCGCGCGTTATAACCCATGGTGCCAATGCGCCACACTTTGCCGTGCAGCGGGCCAAACGAGGTGCCGATTTCAATCCCGAAATCCTCCAGCATCAGCTTACGCACCTGGTCGCCGTTGACGCCCTGCGGTATCACCACGCCCAGCACGTTGTTCATCTTGTGCGTCAGGTCGCCGAAGGTCTCCAGCCCCATCGCCTGAATCCCCTTCAGCAGCGCATCGCCGTGCAGCTTATGACGCGCGATGCCGTTATCCAGTCCTTCCTGCAGGATCAGCCGCGCGCATTCGCGGGCGCCAAACAGCGCGGTAGTTGCTTCGGTGTGGTGGTTCAGCCGCTCCGGCCCCCAGTAGTCCATCACCATGCCGAGATCGAAGTAGTTGGAGTAGATCATCTCCTCGTCGCCGTCGCGGTGGGCGTCGGTGCGAATGCCCTCCTCCACGCACTTGCGGTGGCGGATCGCCTCTTCCATCCGCGCGCTCAGGGTGATCGGCGACGTGCCCGACGGGCCGCCGAGGCATTTCTGCATCCCGGCCGAGACGGCGTCCAGCCCCCAGGCGTCGGTCTCCAGCGCGTTACCGCCGAGCGACGCGGTGGCGTCGGTGTAAAACAGCACGTCGTAGCGGCGGCAGATCGCGCCCAGCTCCGCGAGCGGCTGCAGCATGGTGGTGGAGGTGTCGCCCTGCACGGTCAGCAGCAGGCGCGGACGAATATGTTTTATCGCATCCTCGACCTGGTCCGGGGTAAACACCTCGCCCCACGGCACCTCGATGGTATGCACCTCCGCGCGGCAGCGGCGGGCAATTTCGCACAGCAGGTGGCCAAAGCGGCCAAAGACCGGCACCAGCACCTTATCTCCCGGTCGAATGGCGGAAACCAGAATGGCTTCAATTCCCGCGCGGGAGGTGCCGTCCACCAGCATCGTCCAGCGGTTTTCGGTGCGGAATACGCCGCGATAGAGCGCCATCACCTCGTTCATGTAGTGGGTCATGGCCGGATCGTACTGGCCGATCAGCTGGCTCGACATGGCGCGCAGCACGCGCGGGTCGGCGTTGATCGGGCCCGGGCCCATCAGCAGGCGCTGCGGCGGGTTGATTTGCGGAAAGCGTGCGATATCCATTGTTCAGTCCTTATCAGTTGAGGCCGCGCACGGAGGAGATGAACTGCTTCAGTTCCGTGGTCTGCGGGTTGGCGAACAGCGTTTTGCTGTCGCCCTGCTCCCAGACTTTCCCCTGGTGCATAAACACCACGCGGTCGCCCACTTCGCGGGCAAAATTCATTTCATGGGTAACCAGTATGAGCGTCATCCCCTCGGCCGCCAGTTGCTCCAGCACTTTGAGCACTTCGCCCACCAGCTCCGGATCCAGCGCGGAGGTGATCTCGTCGCAGAGTAATACTTTCGGCGACATCGCCAGCGCGCGGGCTATCGCCACGCGCTGCTGCTGGCCGCCGGAGAGGCTCGACGGGTAGTAATCCAGACGATCGCCAAGGCCAACCTTCTCCAGCATCTGCTGCGCCAGCGCCCGGCATTCGGCGGCGCTTTTTTTCAGCACCCGACGCGGGGCGAGCATCACGTTCTCCAGCGCCGTCATGTGCGGGAACAGGTTGAAGCTCTGGAACACCATCCCGACCGAGCGGCTGATTTCACGCGCCTGGGAATCCCGGTCGGTAATGGTCATGCCGCCCAGCTTGATGCTGCCGTCCTGATACCCTTCCAGCCCGTTGATGCAGCGCAGCAGCGTGCTTTTACCCGATCCGCTGCGCCCGATAATGGAGATCACCTGGCCCATGTCGATATCCAGATCGACGCCCTTGAGCACGTGGTTATCGCCGTAGTACTTCTGCACCTGATTAATGGTGATGAGAGGCATTGAATTTCGTCTCCAGATAGCGGCTGTAGCGCGACAGCGGATAACACAGAATAAAGTAGCCGAGCGCCACCAGCGCAAAGACCTTAAATGGCTGATAGGTCACGTTGGTGAGCATGGTCCCGGCCTTGGTCAGCTCGATAAAGCCGATAATCGACGCCAGCGCGGTGCCCTTGATCACCTGCACGGCAAAGCCGACCGTCGGCGCAATGCCGATGCGCAGCGCCTGCGGGGCGACCACGCGAAACAGGGTCTGGCCGAAGGTCAGCCCCAGACAGCGCGAGGCTTCCCACTGCCCTTTCGGCAGGGCGCGAATGCTGCCGTTCCAGATATCGAGCAGAAACGCGCTGGTGTAGAACGTCAGCGCCAGCGAGGCGGCGGTCCACGGCGAGACGTCGATGCCGAACAGCGCCACGCCAAAGAAGGCCAGGAACAGCTGCATCAGCAGCGGCGTGCCCTGAAACAGCTCGATATAGCCGCGGATGATGCGCTTCACCGTGCGCCCGCCCGTCAGGCGCAGCAGCAGGAGCGGCAGCGTCACCGCCGCCCCGCCGACGAAGGCCACCAGCGACAGCAGTACCGTCCAGCGCCCGGCCAGCAGCAGATTGCGAATAATGTCCCAGTCGGTAAAGGTGGTCATCATGCCTGCACCCCCAGCCATTTCCGTCCCGCCGCCATCATCAGCTGGCGCAGGGTAATCGACAGCGCTAAGTAAATCCCGGTGGTCACCAGATAAACCTCAAAGCTTAAAAACGTTCTGGACTGGATCAGGTTGGCGGCGAAGGTCAGCTCTTCACAGGAGACCTGCGATACCACCGACGAGCCGAGCATCACGATGATGCACTGGCTCACCAGCGCCGGGTAAATGCGCTGCAGCGCGGGCGGCAGCACCACGCGAATAAAGGTCTGCAGGCGGGTCAGCCCCAGCACGCGACCGGCCTCCCATTGCCCTTTCGGCGTGACCTGAATGCCCGCGCGGATAATCTCGGTGCTGTAGGCGCCCAGGTTCACCACCATGGCCAGCAGCGCCGCTTCCCCCGCCGTCATCTTCAGCCCCAGATTCGGCAGGCCGAAGACGATGAAAAACAGCTGCACCACAAACGGCGTGTTGCGGATGATTTCCACGTACGCGCCCCAGATGCGGCTGAACCAGGTGGTGCGTCCGCTGCGGATTGCCGCCCCGACAATCCCCGTCGCCAGCCCGCCGACGGTGGCCATCACCGTCAGCTGAACGGTGACCCACAGCCCCGCCAGCAGTTCCGGCCAGTGCGGCCAGAGGGCTGAAAAATCAAGTTGCTCAGTCATCGGCTCAGGCGCCAAGGTTTGCCGGCAGCGGAGCCTTCAGCCATTGCTCAGACAGGCCGTTCAGCGTGCCGTCCTTGATGCCCTGCTCGATCAGCGCATCCACTTTTGCCTTCAGGGCCGGTTCGTTCTTCTTCAGGCCAATAAAGCACGGCGAATCTTTCAGCATAAAGCTCGGCACCGGGGCTTTCGCCGCGTTCTGGCGCGAAATGGCCGCCACCACGAGGTTGCCGGTTGCCACGTACTGCACCTGGCCGGACAGATATGCCGACAGCGTAGTGTTGTTGTCTTCGTAGCGCTTCACCTCCGCGTCTTTCGGCGCCAGGCCGGTCAGCACCATGTCCTCCACCGCCCCGCGCGTCACGCCGATGGTTTTTCCGCTCAGCGCGGCGGCGTCCTTCAGCTCGGCCCCTTTCGGGCCAAACACGCCGAGGAAGAACGGCGCGTAGGCGCGGCTGAAGTCGATTACCTTCTCGCGCTCCGGGTTTTTACCGAGGCTGGAAATGACCAGGTCCACCTTGTCGGTTTGCAGGTACGGCACGCGGTTGGCGCTGGTCACCGGCACCAGCTGCAGCTTGAGCTTCATCTGGCTGGCCAGATAGCGCGCCATGTCGATGTCATAGCCCTGCGGCTGCAGATCGGTCCCCACCGAGCCAAACGGCGGGAAGTCCTGCGGCACGGCAATGCGAATGGTGCCGCGCTTCTCGATATCCTGAAGCTGGTCAGCCTTTGCCGGCAGCTGTGTGAAGAGGCATGCGGCCCCGGCCAGTGCAATCAACAATTTTTTCATGGTGCTTCCCCGTAACGTTAACATGAAACAAAAGATTCTTTGAATGTGATTTTGCAACTAATGTGCCAGATAAGGCGAAGCGGGGAATATTGTTGAGAAGCCTGATAAAACGCGGGCGGGTCGAAAAAACGTGCGTTTCTTCGCCCCGTCGCCTGCACCATTTCAATGCAAAGCACCAGCCTGATGCCCCATTATCGCTGTTCGAGTTCGTCCAGCTGCTGGTAGAGGGAGGCAATTTCGTGAATGCGCGGACGGCCTTTATCGAGAATTTCATGCAGGAAGGCGTTCGCCAGCAGGTTGATCAGACTGTTGACCGAGGAATAGCTGTCATAGGCCGAGACGCTGTCCAGCGGGGCGCAGAGCTGCCAGCTCGCCAGCGGGAACAGGCTGTGCGCCTGCGGCTCGCACATCAGCAGCACCGGAATACCGCTACTCTGAAGCTGCTGCATCAGCGGGCGGATAATGCGCGGGCGGCGGCGGAAGGCCATCATCACCACCAGATCGTCCGGCGTTAAATCCACCAGCTCCTCGCCCAGGCTCTGCCCCGGCTGCGGCAGGACCAGCACCTGACCGCGCGCCTGCAGCAGCTGCTGGCGCAGGTGCAGCGCCGCCGGATAGGCGTTACGCATGCCGATAATGACGATGCGCCGCGCCTTAACCATGCAGGCCATGGCGTCGGCAAACTGCTGCGCGTCGAGGGCATTGACCCACTGGGTCAGGTTCGCCATCTCCTGCTTATAGTGACGCGCCAGCAGCGTATTGCCCTGCACCGCATCGCGGTTATCGGTGAGCGGCATCCCGCTCTGGCGCAGGGTGCGCAGCTCGTCGCGCATATCCTTATATTTCTCATAGCCCAGACGCTTAAACAGACGGCTCACCGTGGCTTTCGACACCCCGCTCAGCTGCGCCAGCTCGGCGCTGTTGTAGCTAATGAGATCGTCAAAATGGTCGAAAATAAAGTCCGCCACCCGCTGCTCCTGCGGCGACAGCGACGGGTACTGTGCTTTCAGACGTTCATCCAGTTGTTCCATAGCGCCTCTGTAACTTTTGTTTCATCACATTTTGCCTTTCATTCTACCTTTCATTATACGTGCCAGTTTACTGAAACTTTTCTTTCAGAACTGGAACAGCTTTTGCAGCACCTTGTGACCTTCAGGGTTACGAGGACTCCTCATGCAAAGTAATGTCTCCACACACGGTATGGCGGTTGCGCCCCACCACCTTGCCAGCCAGAGCGCGCTGGCCGTGCTGCGCGAAGGCGGCAGCGCGATAGAGGCGATGGTCGCGGCGGCGGCCACCATCGCCGTGGTTTACCCACATATGAACGGGCTGGGCGGCGATGGCTTCTGGCTTATCGTGCCGCCGGAAGGCGAACCTGTCGCCATTGATGCCAGCGGCGCGGCGGGATCGCGCGCGACGCTGACCGCCTACGACGGGCTCACGCAGATCCCCCATCGCGGCCCCCGTGCGGCGCTAACCGTCGCTGGCACGGTGAGCGGCTGGGACGAGGCGCTGAAGGTCTCGCGCGAGATGACCGACAGGGCGCTGCCGCTGGCTCGCCTGCTGGCCGACGCCATTGACTATGCGCAGAACGGCACGCCGGTCACGGCCTCTCAGGCCCACGCCACGGCCAGTAAATTCGACGAGCTGAAGGACGTTCCCGGCTTCGCGGAAACCTGGCTGGTGGACGGCAAGCCGCCGCAGGTCGGGAGCCGTTTTTATCAGCCCGCCATGGCCACGACCCTCACGCGCCTGGTGGAGGACGGCCTGGACAGCTTTTATCGCGGCCCGCTGGCGGAAGTCCTGGCGCGCGGCATGGAGACGCTGGATCTCCCCGTGACGCTGGCCGATCTCAACGCTCACGCCGCCCGACGCACCGCGCCGCTGAAGCTGCAGCATCAGCAGGGGGAGATCTTTAACCACGCCCCGCCGACGCAGGGGCTGGTCTCGCTGGCGATACTCGGCATTACCGACCGCCTGAACATGGCGGAAGCCGACGACGCCGAAACCCTTCACCGCATTGTTGAAGCCACCAAGCTGGCCTTTGGCCTGCGGGATGCCCACATCACCGACCCGCGCGCGCTGAAAACCGATATTCAGGGTCTGCTGGATCCCGCCGCTCTGCAGGCGCTTGCCGACAGGGTTGACGACGGCCGCGCCGCGCCGTGGGGAGCCGGCAAAGGCCCCGGCGATACGGTGTGGATGGGGGTAATGGATAAAAGCGGGCTCGCCGTGTCGTTTATCCAGAGTATCTATCACGAGTTCGGCAGCGGCGTGGTGCTGCCCGATACCGGCATCGTCTGGCAGAACCGGGGCGCATCGTTCAGCCTCGATCCCGCCCATCTTCTGGTCCTCGCGCCGGGCAAACAGCCGTTCCACACCCTGAACCCGGCGGCGGCGCGTCTGAAGGACGGTCGCGTGATGGTCTACGGATCGATGGGCGGCGACGGGCAGCCGCAAACCCAGGCCGCGCTCTTTACCCGCTACGTTGTTCAGGGCGTCCCCCTGCAGGAGAGCATCACCCGCCCGCGCTGGCTGCTGGGACGTACCTGGGGACAAACCTCGGACACCTTAAAGCTTGAAGGGCGTTTTTCACCCGAGACGGTCGCGCGCCTGCAGGCCCTCGGTCACGAGGTGGAGCTTTTCCCTGACTTTAGTGAAGCCATGGGCCACGCGGGCGCCATTGTCCACCACCCCAACGGGCTGTTCGAAGGGGCATTTGACCCGCGCAGCAACGGCGCGACCGCCGGATTCTGAGGAGAAAACAATGACGACACACCAACCCGACTGGCAGGCGTACCTGGCGCAGATGGAAACCATCCTCGGCGTGACGCTGGATGACGCCCGCCGCGCCGAGCTGCAGCTGCAGTTCAGCCGCATTGCCAGCATGGCCGCCCCGCTGATGGCGCTGTCGCTCGACGACCGCCTGGAGATTGCAGGAGTGTATAAAGCATGAGGCTACTCGAGATGAGTATCGGCGCGATCCAGCATGCGCTGAACGCGGGAGAGCTGAGCGCTCGTGAGATTGCCCGCCAGACGCTGGAGGCGATTGCGCGCGTGAACCCACAGATCAATGCCTGGACCGCCGTGACCGAAGAACGCATGCTCGCCGAAGCCGATAATATTGATACCCTGCGACGGGAAAAGCGTCCCCTGCCGCCGCTGGCGGGCGTGCCTTATGCGGTGAAAAACCTGTTCGACGTTGCCGGCCATACCACCCTCGCCGGGGCCGATCTGTTCAGCCAGCGCCCTGCCGCCGCCGCTGACAGTTTCGCGGTGCGCCAGCTGCGCAGCGCGGGCGGGCTGCTGACCGGGATGGTGAATATGGACGCCTACGCCTACGGTTTTACCACCGAGAACAGCCACTACGGCACGACGCGTAACCCGCACGACCTGGCGCGCATTGCGGGCGGGTCGTCCGGCGGTTCAGCGGCCGCGGTGGCCGCCGGGCTGGTGCACTTTTCACTCGGCACCGACACCAACGGGTCGATTCGCGTTCCGGCCTCCCTGTGCGGCATCTACGGCCTGAAGCCCACCTTTGGCCGCCTGTCGCGATCCGGCAGCCATCCGTTTGTCGCAAGCCTGGATCATATCGGCCCCTTTGCCCGCCGCGTGTGCGACCTGGCGTCCGTGTATGACGCGCTGCAGGGCCGCGACACCAGCGACGGTTTTCAGGCCGAAAGCTCCCGGGAACAGACGCGCCCCTTGCTTGACCGCGGGCTTGACGGCCTGCGCTGCGCGGTGCTCGGCGGCTACTTCACCACCTGGTGCGACACGGACGCCAGAGACGCCGTGGCGCGGGTGGCGAAGGCGCTCGACGTGCAGGATGAGCTGCAGTTCCCGGACGCCGAACTGGCGCGCTCTGCGGCGTTTATCATCAGCGCCGCCGAAGGGGGAAACCAGTACCTGCCCGCGCTTCGCCGCGAGCCCGAGCGTTTTGAGCCGCACTCCCGCGAACGGCTGCTGGCCGGGGCGATGATACCCTCCGCCTGGTACATTCAGGCCCAGCGGTTTCGCGCTCACGCCCGGCAGGCGTTTAAAACCTTATTTGCGCAGGCCGACGTGCTGATCGCCCCGGCCACCCCGCGCAGCGCCACGCTGGCGGGCGAGCAGACCATGGAAATTAACGGTCAGCTGCTGCCCATTCGCGCCAGCATGGGGATGCTGACTCAGCCAATTTCGTTTTTGGGCCTGCCCGTGACCACCGTTCCGCTGCGTACCGCGCAGGGTGCGCCTATCGGCCTGCAGCTGATTGCCGCGCCGTTTAACGAGCAGGCCTGCCTGCGCGTCGCGCGGGTTCTGGAGGAGAGCGGCATCACCGATGCCCGTCCGGCGGAGATAGCAGCATGATGAATCACGATGACATTAACCTCCCGTGGGTGGTTGCCGAGGTGACGGCCGCGTTTTACCGCTATGAGGACGCGCTGGTGAGCAACAACGTTGCGGTGCTGGACGAGCTGTTCTGGCACGACAAAAACACGGTGCGGCTGGGGGCGGGTGAAAACCTGTACGGGATTGATGAAATTCGCGCCTTTCGCGCGGCGCGCCCGTCCGCCGGGCTGCAGCGGACGCTGCGCCACACCGTCATCACTACCTTCGGGGAGGATTATGCCGTGTGCAGCACCGAGTTTACCCGGGAGAGCACAGAACGCATTGGCCGCCAGCAGCAGACGTGGGTGCGGTTTGCCTACGGATGGCGGATCGTGGCGGCGCAGGTGAGTTTGATGTCGTAGGCCGGGTAAGGCGCAGCCGCCACCCGGCAAAACATCGCACACTTACTTCTGAAACGGATGTACCTCCCGCCAGTGGTCGGCAATCTGCTGGCGGGTACAGACCCACACCCGCTCGTGCTGCTGCACATAATCGAGGAACCGTTGCAGCGCACGAAAACGCCCCGGTCGCCCCAGCAGGCGGCAGTGCATGCCGATGGACATCATCTTCGGCGCGCTTTCCCCCTCTTCGTACAGCACGTCAAAACTGTCCCTCAGATACGTATAAAACTGCTCGGCGGTGTTAAACCCCTGCGCGGTGGCGAAGCGCATGTCGTTCGCATCCAGCGTATAGGGCACAATCAGGTGCGGTTTACGGGAGCCATCGCTGCAGGCCACCTCCGTCCAGAAGGGCAAATCGTCGCCGTAGTAGTCGCTGTCGTAGTCGAAGCCGCCGTGCTCCACCACCAGCTGGCGGGTGTTGGGACTGTCGCGCCCGGTGTACCAGCCTGTCGGCGGCTTGCCGAACAGGTCGGTCAGCACCTGTACCGCTTTGTGCAGGTGTTCGCGCTCCTGTTGGATATCCATGTGCTGATAGTGGATCCAGCGCCAGCCGTGGCTGACCACGTCGTAATCCGCCGCCTTGATTGCCTCGACGATCTCCGGGTGACGCGCCAGCGCCATCGCCACGCCGAAGACCGTCAGCGGCAGGCCGCGTTTCTGAAATTCATTGTGCATCCGCCAGAACCCGGCGCGGCTGCCGTATTCGTAGAGGGAGTCCATCGACATGTGTCTGTCCGGGTAGCTGGCCGCGCCGATGATGTCCGACAGGAACTGCTCGGAACCGGCATCGCCGTGCAGAACGTGGTTTTCCGCCCCTTCTTCGTAATTGAGCACAAACTGCACGGCGATGCGCGCCTGATTCGGCCACCGCGCGTGCGGCGGGTTGCCCGCGTAGCCGCGCAGATCCCGCGGATAATCCTGTTCGAAAAGCCCCATTGCCACCCCCAAAAATTAAAATGGATTCAGTGCCTGAAAATGCCCGCTTAACGCTTTGTTCTCCGGGAACGCCAGATCCCCATGCTTGCTGGTCGACAACCCCAGCGCCACCAGCGATTCCACCATCTTCACCGCCGCGCTGACGCCGTCGATTACCGGCACGCGCAGCTCGCGGGTCAGCTCCTGCGCCAGCGTCGCCATGCCGCCGCAGCCCAGCACGATGGCGCCGCAGCCGTCCTCTTTCAGCGCCTGTATACAGCGCGCGCGCACTTTTTCCTGCGCCAGACCACTGCCGTCTTCCAGCGCCAGTACCGGAAGGTCGATGGCGTGCAGCGCCGCGCAATGGTCCTGAAAGCCATACTGGTGCAACAGATGACGGGCAATAATCAGCGTGCGCGGCAGCGTGGTGACCACCGAAAAGCGCGTCGCGACCAGCGTCGCCATATGCATGGCGGCTTCGGCGATGCCGATTACCGGCCCCTGCGCCAGCTCGCGCGCCGCCAGCAGGCCCGGATCGCCAAAGCAGGCGATTACGTGACCGTCCACGCCCTGCTCCCTGCCTTTTTTGATCTGCTCCAGGACACCGACGGCGGCGATGGCCTCATCAAAGTGGCCTTCTATGGACGGCACGCCCGCGCTCGGGCAGACCGCGAGGATCTCCGTCCCGGGTGCCGCCACCGCGCGGGCCGCCGCGCCGATGGTTTCCGTCATCGCGAGGCTGGTGTTGGGGTTGATCACTTGTATACAGACAGACATTACGACTCCTTGTGGCCGGCAAACAGCCGGGCAAAATCAGGCAGGCACTCGCCCGCCCGCTCGAAGCAGAGGCTGGCGACAATATGTTCAAAATGGTGCATTAGGGCATCGCTTAATGGCTCAAGCGCTTTCTGGCGCAGCAGATCCACCAGCTGCTCGTGATCGTTGCAGCGGCAGCCCTGACGCCACGGCGCTCCCCAGGTGGCAATCACCAGCGACGAGCGCTGGCTCAGGCCGGTAACCATCTCAGTGAGCACCTGGTTGCCGGAGATGGCCTGCAGCTGAATGTGGAAATTGGCGGAGTGGCGAATCGCCGCCGGGCCGTCATAGGCCTCGTGCGCCTGCTGCTCCTGGCGAATAATGGCCTCCAGCGCGACAAGATGCGGCGGCTGGCAGTGCGCCAGCACGTCCGGCAGGTTGGCGACCTCCAGCAGGGCGCGGGTGCGGAAGATGTGCCTCGCCTCTTCCACCGTCGGGCTGGCAACGTGTGCACCACGCTTGGGCGTCAGGGTGACCATTTGCACAGCGGCGAGTCGTTGAAGCACCTTGCGGATGCCCGTGCGGCTCACGCCAAAGACCTCGGCCAGCGCCTCTTCCGGCAGTTTGCTCCCCGGCAGCAGCTGGTGTTCGACAATTGCGGTCATCAGCGCCTGAAAGATCGATTCGTCTTTGTCATGCAGGTCTGGCGCGGTCTGCAGGGCGTTTATGTTGTTCATCTACCACTCCGAATTTTACTTTCCGTTATCGAATCGTATACATAAAAATAAAATATTGCATACAAGATTTATTATTTTGGCCTGGATCCTGCAACACCGACTGCACTCCCACTCAACGGGTTTTCATTCACAGGAGCAGGTTTCATGCCAAACAGTCAAAACGCGCAGCAGGGTACGGCCGCTGATTCCGGTGCGGTTTACAGCCCACGTCTTTGCAATGAGGATCTGGCACCGACGCGTGACCAGAACTGGAGCTGGTACAACATCTTTTCGTTCTGGATGTCGGACGTTCACAGCATGGGGGGTTATGTTGTCGCCGCGAGCTTCTTTACGCTCGGGCTGGCAAGCTGGCAGGTGCTGCTCTGCCTGCTGGTGGGGATTTGCATCGTGCAGCTGTGCGCCAACCTGGTGGCCAAACCGAGCCAGATGGCGGGCGTGCCCTACGCGGTGATCAGCCGTCAGGCGTTTGGCGTCTTCGGGGCCAATATTCCAGCGGTGATCCGCGGGCTTATCGCCTTTGCGTGGTACGGCATTCAGACCTATCTCGCCGCCAACGCGCTGATGCTGGTGGCGCTGAAGTTCTGGCCGTCGCTCTCTTCGCTCACCACCGGCGCGTTCCTGGGCCTGTCGCATCTGGGCTGGATCTGCTTTGCCATTATGTGGGTCCTGCAGGCGATGGTATTCTGGCACGGCATGAGCGCCATCAAGCGCTTTATTGATATCGCCGGTCCGGCGGTCTATGTGGTGATGCTGGCCCTCGCCGGCTGGATTGTATACAAGACCGGCTTTGACGGGATCTCCTTCACCCTCGCCAGCAAATCCCTGAGCGCGGGCGAGCAGACCTGGCAGATGATCACCGCCACGGCGCTGGTGGTCTCCTACTTCTCCGGCCCGCTGCTCAACTTTGGCGATTTCTCCCGCTACGGCAAAAGCATGGGCGAGATCCGACGCGGCAACCGCTGGGGGCTGCCGTTTAACTTCCTGCTGTTCTCCATCGTCACCGTGGTGATTGTCTCCGGCACCCAGTCGCTGTTTGGCCGCATGATCACCGACCCGATTGAGACCGTCAGCCGCGTGGGCAACGATCTGGCCGTGGCGATTGGCCTGTTGACGATGATCACCGCCACCATCGGGATCAACATCGTGGCGAACTTCGTCTCACCGGCGTTTGATTTCTCTAACTGCTCGCCGCAGAAAATCAGCTTCCGCACCGGAGGCATGATTGCCGCCGTCGGCTCGATCCTGCTCACCCCGTGGAACCTGTTCAACTCGCCGGAGCTTATCCACTACACCCTGGACGTGCTCGGGGCGTTTATCGGCCCGCTGTTCGGCATCCTGATCGCCGATTTCTACCTGATTAAACGCGGCAAGGTGTCGGTTGACGATCTGTTCGACGACACGCCAAAGGGCAAATACTGGTACCGCAACGGCTTTAACCCGAAAGCCATTGGGGCGCTGATCCCGTCCGTTGCCGTGGGCCTGGTCATTAGCTTTATCCCGGCCCTGCATGAGGTGGCAAACTTCAGCTGGTTTATTGGCGTCTTCCTCGGCGGCGTGACCTACCGCTGGCTGGCGCGGGAAGAGCGCGAGACGGCAGGCGCGACGTCGTTTGGCTCCCGCGTGGCGACGCAAAAAGAGTAACCTTTCCCTTCGGCCGCAGCATATCTGCGGCCCGTTCATTCTGGCACCGTTCTTGCTGAGCCTACTCACCCCCGCTACGCACACACGAAGGCAGGAACCATGATGGAATACCAGACTGCGATACGCGGTGCATTTTTTGATATTGCCCGGGTCTGCGACAGCGCAGACGCCATTGCCCAGCACGCGCGCTACCTTGAGGACGGCCTGCTGTTTATCCAGCACGGAAAAATTCTGGCACAGATGCCGTGGCAGGAGGGCGAGCAGTATCTTGACCCGCACAAAGGCTATACCGACCTGCGCGGCAAGCTGCTGCTACCCGGTTTTGTCGACACCCATGTCCATTATCCGCAAACGGAGATGATTGGCGCCTTTGGCGAACAGCTGCTGGAGTGGCTGACCACCTACACCTTCCCGGTGGAGAGTCAGTTCGCCGATGAGGCCTACGCGAAAGAGATCGCCGAATTTTTCATAAACCAGTTGGTGAGCAACGGCACCACCACCGCGCTGGTGTTTTGCACGCTGCATCCGGAATCGGTCGAGGCACTGTTTACGGAGGCCCTGCGCCTGAACATGCGCCTTATCGCCGGAAAGGTGATGATGGACAGGCACGCGCCGGACTACCTGAGCGAAGACGCGAAGCAGAGCTACCGGCAGACCCGGGCGCTGATCCAGCGCTGGCATCACCGTGGACGGCTGGGCTATGCGATTACGCCGCGCTTTGCGCCGACGTCATCACCCGAGCTGCTTGCGGCGGTCAGCCTGCTCAGAGAGGAATTCCCGGACACCTGGCTGCAGACCCACCTGAGCGAGAACCCCAACGAAGTGGCCTGGGTGAGCGATCTCTGGCCGGAGCATGAACGCTATCTGGACGTGTATCACCACTACGGCCTGACCGGCGAGCGCAGCGTGTTTGCCCACGCGATCCATCTGCACCACAGCGAGTGGCAGTGTCTGCATGACACCGGCTCGGCGGTGGCGTTTTGCCCCACCTCGAACCTGTTTCTCGGCAGCGGGCTGTTTCGCCTGCCCGCCTGCTGGCAGCACAGGGTGCGGATGGGCATCGGCACCGACGTCGGGGCGGGCACGACCTTCAGCATGCTGCGCACGCTGGGGGAAGCCTACAAGGTGGGCCAGCTTCAGAGCTACCGCCTGCGCGCCAGCGAGGCGTTTTATCACGCCACGCTGGGCGGCGCGCACGCCCTCCGGCTGGACGATAAGATTGGCAACTTCGCGCCCGGCAAAGAGGCGGATTTCGTGGTTATCGACCCCGACGTAACGCCGCTGCAGCGCCTGCGCAATCGCCGCTGCCAGGATATCTACGAGCAGCTCTTTGTGCTGATGACCCTGGGCGACGAGCGCAACATCAGTGAGACCTGGGTCAACGGCGAGCGGGTGTGGTCAACTGCCCCGGTAGGTTGACCACCCGCCGGGCGCAATCACAAACGGCAGATGGAAATGCTCGTCTGCCGTTTCTCCCGTCACAAAATCAATTTGCGCACAGGGGTAGAGCGTGTCGCGACCGGTTTCGCGAAACCACGCGCCGATCTCCGCCACCAGCCGATAGCGGCCCGCGGGCAGAGAGGGAACGAACGCGGCGATGCGCCCCTGGGCGTTGGTCACCCCCGTGGCCAGCGTCTTCCCGCCCTGTTGCAGATGAACCGTTACGCCCTCTGCGGGTTTGCCCGCCGAAATATCAAGAATATGGGTGCTGAGTGTGCTCATTCGCTAATGACTCCTTCCAGCCGTAGCAGCGTAATTTCCCGCAGCTGTTCCAGCGCGGCACGGATTTCCTGCGCGTCGCTGTTCTCCAGCCGCGCGTGCAGGGCCTGTAATATCTCCTCGCCGCTGCGGCCCTTCGCGCGGATCAGAAAGACGCGCCCAAAGCGGGCCTCGTAGCGGGCATTGCCTTCACGCAGCGCCTGCGCAAGGGCGGCATCGCGATCGTTCACCGCGCCCTGTTCCTGGCGCGACAGCGCCGCCTCCGCCTGCGCGCCCGCGGGCTTTTCCCCGATGCGCGGATGGGCGCTCAATGCTTGCGTTAATGCCGCTTCGTCCCAGCGTTGCGCCAGGGCCTGCGCCGCAATGAACAAGGCTTCCCGGCTCGAATAAGGCCGCCCGTCAACCAACGCGTCGGCCCAGCCGGGTATCGCCACGCAGGGCTGAAGCAGCGTAAGAGCGTCTTTCTCAGGAAGCTGATTGAAGTCGTGCAGTGCGATCATAGGTTCTCCTTGATTATCCTCCTTTAGGTTATTGCACAAACCACGCCACTCTTGAGGCAGATGTGAAACAGTCGATTCCGGATGGCTGACCAGGAAATTTTTGATTCAAAAAAAGGCACGCTCACCGCGTTTGCGCACCTTAGCAGTGCAAACCTCTCACTCACAACGCCGTTTTCGCCACTCTGCAGCCTGGTACGCAAATTGCTGAACGTCTTTACACCCTGCAAAAGGAGAGAAGCATGAGAGCAATCGTTATTGGCGCGGGTATTGGCGGCCTGAGCGCCGCCGTCGCGCTGAAAAAAGCGGGCATCGACTGTACCGTATTTGAAGCCGTAAAGGAGATCAGGCCCGTCGGGGCGGCCATCTCCATCTGGCCTAACGGCGTGAAATGCATGCAGCACCTCGGCATGGGCGACATCATCGAGACCTGGGGCGGGCCGATGCGTTTTATGGCCTATAAGGATTACCGGCGCGGCGATACCCTGACCCGCTTTAGCCTTACTCCGCTGGTTGAGCGTACCGGCGGGCGTCCCTGCCCCGTCTCGCGCGCTGAGCTTCAGCGCGAAATGCTGGACTTCTGGGGGCGCGACAAAGTGCAGTTCGGCAAGCGCGTCGAACGCGTAAATGAAGACGATTCGGGCGTGAGCGTGACCTTCACCGACGGCACCACGGCATCCGGCGATTTCCTGATTGCCGCCGACGGCAGCCACTCGGCGGTTCGCCCGTATGTGCTGGGATACACCCCGGAGCGCCGCTACGCCGGCTACGTGAACTGGAACGGGCTGGTGAAGATTGACGAGGAGATCGCCCCGGCGCACCAGTGGACCACCTTCGTTGGCGAAGGCAAGCGCGTGTCGCTGATGCCCGTCTCCGGCGGACGCTTCTACTTCTTTTTTGACGTGCCGCTCCCTGCGGGCCTGGCGGAGGATCGCACCACCCTGCGCGCCGATCTCACGGGCTACTTCCGCGGCTGGGCGCCGCCTGTGCAGACGCTTATCGCGGCGCTGGATCCTGACACCACCAATCGCATTGAGATCCACGACATTGAGCCGTTCGACAGCCTGGTGCGCGGCAACGTCGCGCTGCTCGGCGATGCCGCTCACAGCACCACGCCGGATATCGGCCAGGGCGGCTGTGCGGCCATGGAAGATGCGGTAGTGCTGGGGGAATGCCTGCGTGAAAACCACAGCATCACGCTGGCGCTGCGGCAGTACGAGGCGCTGCGCTGCGACCGGGTGCGCGACCTGGTGCTGAAGGCGCGTAAGCGCTGCGACGTCACCCACGGCAAAGACATGGCGTTGACGCAGGCCTGGTATCAGGAGCTTCGAGAGGAGACCGGAGAGCGCATCATCAACGGTCTGTGCGAGACCATTCAGGGCGGCCCGTTAGGCTGAACGTAAGAGGGATAATGATGAAAAGAGAACCGACTCCACCCGCCCACTGCACGTTTGAGCCAGAGGACTGGCTGCGTCTGGCGAAATGCTGGCATCCGGTCGCGCGCGCCTGCGACGTCGGCCCGGCGCCGGTCAAAGCGACGCTACTGGATGAACAGCTGGTGATTTACCGGATTAACGACCAGGTCGTGGTCGCCCGTGACGTCTGTCCGCACCGCGGCGTGCCGCTGACGCTCGGCTTTCACGACGAGCACGGGATTATCTGCCCCTATCACGGCTTACGCTTTGGAGAGGACGGGCGCTGCAACCGTATTCCCTCCAGCCCCGACCAGCCCGTTCCGGCAAAGCTGAACCTGATTAACTACGCCGTGGAGGAGCGCTTCGGCCTGATCTGGACCTGCCTGGCCTTTGATCCGGATAACCCTGCGCCGCTGCCCGCCATGCCGCACTGGGATGACGCCGGATTTCAGCAGATTAACTGCCCGGCGTTTGAGGTCAACGGCTTTGCCGGACGTCAGGTAGAGGGGTTTCTGGACGTGGCGCACTTTGCCTGGATCCACACCGATACCTTTGCGGACCCCAATAACCCGCTGGTGCCCCACTATCAGCCGCAGGAGACGCCGTTTGGCTTCGTGGCGGATTACTGGAGCTCCGTGAGCAACTATCCCGCCAGTTCCCCCGTGCAGGCTCCGGAAGGGTTCCAGTGGTTGCGCCATTTTGAGATGCACCTGCCGTTCACCGCCACCCTGACGATTCATTTTCCGGGTGAATCGAGACTGGTCATTATGAACGCCGCGTCGCCCGTGTCGTCGCGCGTGACCCGCATGTTCGCCCCTATCGCCCGCAATTTTGACCTGCATATTCCGGTGGAGGACGTGCATGCCTTCAATCTGCGGATTTTTGAAGAGGACCGTCTGATGGTGGAAACCCAGCGCCCGGAAAGCCTGCCGCTGGACCTGACCCTGGAAGCGCATATCCCCGCAGATAAAAGCTCGATTGCCTACCGTCGGGGACTGAAGAAGATGGGCTTTGGCGAGTTTTTCCTGGTATGACGGAGGCCGCTATGCTGAGCGTAATTGTTGACGGGCTGTGGCGTGAGGGCGACAAAAGCCTCGCCGTCAGGCTGGTGGCTGAAGACGGCGAAGCGCTGCCGCCGTGGCAGCCCGGCGCGCACATTGATGTCCACCTGCCCTGCGGCGTGGTGCGCCAGTATTCCCTGACCGGGGCCTGTGAGGAAGAGGGCTATCTGATCTGCGTGGGGCGGGAAACCGCCTCGCGCGGCGGATCGCGCTACGTTCACGAGACGCTGCGTCCGGGGCAGAAGCTGCTAATTTCAGCCCCACGCAATCTGTTTCCGCTGGTTCAGGCAGAACGGGTTTTATTGCTGGCGGCGGGGATTGGCATTACGCCGCTGTATGCGATGGCCCTGCAGCTGAAGGCCGCCGGCACGTCGTTTTCGCTGCACTATTACGTCAGG
Organism: Enterobacter sp. SES19; assembly: GCF_011765665.1. Classification (NCBI taxonomy): domain Bacteria; kingdom Pseudomonadati; phylum Pseudomonadota; class Gammaproteobacteria; order Enterobacterales; family Enterobacteriaceae; genus Enterobacter; species Enterobacter sp. SES19. The sequence goes on along the minus strand of NZ_CP050320.1, from coordinate 1,730,772 downwards.
AAGCGCGAAAGCGCGGCGTTTGCGCGCGAACTTTCGCAGTGCGGTGAGTGCATCATTCATACTATCAGCCCGCGCACAGCGCTGGCAGAGCATCTCCCCATGCCTGAAGCGGGTTTGCGAGCCTGGGTCTGCGGACCTGCGGGGTTCATGGAAAAAGTGCGTGAGGTCGCCACGGCGAAGGGATGGGATGACGCCCATCTTCACAGCGAGGCGTTTCAGCCCGCGTCCCCTGCCACAGGCGACGTCGCGGGCGAGATCTTTACGGTCAAGCTGGCCTCCACCGGGGAGCGCTGGCCGGTGCCTGCGGACAAAACCATCGCCCAGGTGCTGCAGGAAAATGGCGTGGCGGTCCCGCTTTCCTGCGAAATGGGGATCTGCGGCGCCTGCCTGACGCCGGTGATTGACGGCGTAGTGGATCACCGGGATAGCGTGCAGTCGGAGGCGGAAAAAAGCGCAACGGACCAGCAGGTGGCGCTGTGCTGTTCGCGGAGCCATTCCGGGGAGCTGGTGATTGGGCTGTAAACCGTCTGCACACGCTTTCTTGCCGGGTGGCGCTGCGCTTACCCGGCCTACAATCCGTAACAATATCAATATATTGCACTATTCATTGTAGGCCCGTGCAAGCGTAGCGCCGCCGGGCGAAACGCACAAGCGCTTAAGGATTACCAGTACGGGTGCCAAATCTGTCGCAGCCGCGCCAGCAGCTCAAGATAGAAATAGTCCCCCCAGCTACAGCACTGATCGACCCCCTTACCGCTGCCCATATGATAAACCGAGTGCTGCAGTAGCCCTTCAGTCGGATCGTCGTCATGAGCAAGGTAGTTATCGGTCAGCGACAGCGCGATACGCAGCGCCATCTCTTCATAATATGCACGGTTTGCGTCGAGCGTCGGCAGCGCCTTAACCAGCTCCAGCAGGCCACAGGCGGCAATCGCCGCCGCTGAACTGTCGCGCACGGCGTCGGTACCGAGCAGCGCCAGATCCCAGTGGCAAACATCATCTTCCGGCAGACGGTTGAGGAAGTAATGCGCCAGGCTGCGCGACAGCTCAACCATCTGCTTATCGCCGGTGTGCTGATAGCTGAGCAGAAAACCGTAAATGCCCCATGCCTGGCCGCGCGACCAGCACGAGGTATCGCTGTAGCCCTGATGGGTGTTGCCAAAGCGCGGCTCGCCCGTCTGCACATCCATATAGTAGGTGTGATACGTCGAGGCATCTTCACGCACGATATAGGCCGCGGCCTGTCCTGCGTGCGCCGTCGCCGCCTGCGCATAGCGCGGATCCCCAGTCTGTTCGCTGGCCCAGTACAGCAGCGGCAGGTTCATATTGCAGTCGATGATCATTCTTCCCTGCTGCTCCGGGTCGTTTAAATCACCCCACGCCTGAATAATGTTGGCCGTCGGATTAAAGCGCTCCATCAGGCGATCGGCAGCCAGCAGCGCCGACTGACGAGCGGCTTCGTTGCCGGTGAGGCGCCAGGCGCTGATGCAGGAGAGCGAATAGAGGAACCCGAGATCGTGCGTTGCGGTGTCGATGCGCTGCTCAATACGCCGGGCGAACGACGGTAAATAGCGCTCTGCGGCTTCGCGATAATGCGCTTTGCCGGTCATCTCCCACGCCAGCCACAGCTGGCCAGGCCAAAAGCTGGTGGTCCATTCCACGTTATCGGTGCGCGGCCAGACCCCCTTCTCACAGGCCTCACCGGGGAACTTATCGCCGAAGGCGACAATATTTTTGTCGAGCTTGCGCGTGACGCGGGCTAACGCCGCCTCCAGCTTCTGGCTCAGTGCCAGGCGATCGACCTGATGCAGTTCGATTGGCCGCAGCGCTTCGGTGATAACAGATTTGGTCATAACAACTCCTGAATTAATGTTTGGCCGGTTCAACCGGGGCGGTATCTAAAGCCGGAGCAAAGGATCGTGAGTCATCGCGCGTCGACTGGCAGCGCGACAGCGTAAAGGCGGAAATCAGCGTAAATACCAGGGCGCAGCAGCCCATCAGCAGATAGGTATGCTCAAAGCCAATCCTGTCGTACAGATAGCCGGCAGGTGGGGCGACCACAATCGAACCCACGTAAATCATCGCCTGGTAGCCCAGCAGGTACATCGTGGCGTTAACCCGACGATGGAAATGCTCCGCGATGTATTTGAAGACCGAGATGAGCAGCAGCGCGATCTCGACGCCATAAAACGGTTTGATGATGGAGATAACAATCGGGTCGCTGGTCAGCCCGGAGGCGATCAGCCGCGCTCCGACCACACAGCCGCAGAACAGCAGGCCGCGCTTGGCGCCGTAGTGATTCACCAGCCACGGGATAAACATCATCATCACGAATTCCATCCCCGACTGGACGGTACTCAGGTAGCCGTACCAGGCATTCCCCTGCTCTTTGGTGGCGAAGAACGACACGAAGTAGCGCGGGAACTGCTGTTCGGCGATAAACATCATCCACGCCACCCCGGCGACGTAGAGGCTGAACATCCAGAATTTGCGGTTTTTCAGGAGCATCAGCACGTCGGCGAAGACGATCTTATTTGCGGAAATAACGCTGTTATTGCGCAGCTGCTCGTCGCCGATTTTGAGGCTAATCAGCACCAGCAGCATCAGTACCGAGGTCCCGCTGCTAAGCAGAAAGTTGGCCAGCGGGGTGACGTTAAACAACAGCCCGGAGACCGACGCCGCCATCGCCCAGCCCAGTGAACCCCACATTCTGATGCGGCCAAACTCCAGCCCGTACAGGCGGCTAAAGCGGTCGGCGTAAGATTCAGACGCCGCCACGCCGGCGTACCAGCCCAGGCTCAGATACAGCGCGCCGATGATAATCCCCGCCATCGCATGGCTTTGCAGCAGCGGCTGGTACACCAGCGCGAAGAATGGCGCCATCAGCGCGGAAATGGCGCAGACAAAATAGAGCAGCCATTTGCTCATACCTATTTTGTCCATGATGTAGCCGTACACTGGTTTCAGAACCACCGCGAAGACACCGTTGATGGCGAACACGCTGCCGATGGTGACGCTATCGAGGCCCACTTTCTGGCTCAGCCATAGGGCGTACAGGCCAAAGCTGGATGACCAGGTGAAGAAGTAAAGAAAAATAAAGGTACTCATTTTGTACTGTGCGGCGCGTACGGACGATGATGTGCTCATAGCAATGCCTCCGGAGCCAGAACGAGCGTCGTTTCTTGTCGTGCCGTCACGAAGCGTACCGCGTCATCGCTAATGAAGGCCTGCGGGCAGCGTTGCGGATCGAAGTCGGCGGCATTTCCTGCCCACACCGCGCTGATTAACACATGCTTACCGGGGTCGAGCTCGCCGCGCAGCACCGGCACCGCCGCGCGCTCGGCGAACAGCAGATTACTGTTTGGCGGCGTCACCACCGCCTCGCCGCGGCGGGCGTGCGGGTGTAGACAGAAAATGGCTGAGACATCCCGGGCACTGCGTAACCAGCAGGCACCGTCACTCTCGTGTACCTGCGGCTGCGGGCGGTTCGCCAGGCTAAAGCCCCCCTCCGCGCAGTCCAGCGCGCGCCGGGTATCGATACGATGGACGCGTAGCTGCCAGTCGCCCAGTGCCAGCAGCCAGCTCTCAATCTCCACGTCGCGCCACGGCAGCCAGCGGCTGTAAATGGTGCCGTCAGCGGTGACCACGTGCTGGCATTCGCGGCGGCCACGCCAGTAGTTATCCTTTTCGGCCAGCAGCAGCATCGAATCGGGCGAGGCATGGTTCAGTCCGTAGCGCCCGCGTTCGATGGTGAAGCCAAAGCGGGTGGAATAGGCAAATTTGCAGTATTTCGCTTCGGTATTCACGAAGTTGTTCAGCTCCAGCTGGCCGGACGTCAGCATCCACAGGTGATCGGCCTGATGCACCACCACCTGATCCGCGTGGGCTATCGTGTGCTGCACGGGCAACGGCGGCAGCGGCAGCTCGGCCGCCTGCCAGAAAGCATCGCCCTCATCTAATGCCAGCACCAGCAGGGTCTTCAGGCCCCAGTACGGCGACCCCGGCGCGTTGTAGTCTTCCGCCATCGCCAGATTCGGGTAGCTGTAACCGACGCTCAGCACGCCGTCGCGGTCGAATATCGGCTGCTTTAGCCACCAGCGCAGATGACGCAGAACGATGCCCTTCATCACGCCGGGCGAAAAGACCTCCAGCCCGGCGAAGGCCGCCGCACTCCAGAACGCCGCCTCGGCAAAGCGGTAGGTCAGGCTACGGCCAAACGGGATCGCCGCGCCGTCTTCGGCAAAGAAATGGATGAAGTCAGAGGAGAAACGTGCGGCCCGCTGACGCAGCGTAGCGCAACGCTGTGGATCGACCCCAGCCATGAGCTTCGCGTAAATCAGGCCATAGAAGTGGAAGCCCATCGAGATGTAATAGTCGCGCGGCCGTCCCGGACCATCGGCGTACCAGCCATCGCCGAGGTAGTAGTGCTCCATGGCAGCAAAATGATCTTCCAGCGCCTGCGGGTTGGTCGGCATGCCGCAATAATGGAAACCGACCTGCACCAGAATCGGGAAGAAGTGCCAGTTGTTATCGGGGATTTCCTGGGTCTCGCACTGCTTTAGCCAGCGCCATAAATTCTCTTTCTCCGTCTCAGTGAAGTGTGCCAGTACGGTTTCACCCGCCAGCGCCAGCAGCAGCCCGTAGGCCGCCATCTCGACGATTCGCTGATCGTAAGGCCCGACGTCGCCCCAGTAATCGGCATGCTGCGGATCGGTGCCGTTTTTTATCGCCTGTAAATAGAATGAGTAGTGCTGCGGCTCGCTGCCGCCAGCTAACAGCGGCGTCACGCCCCACAGCAGGCGGGAAAACGTTTCCATGCTCGCCACCTGCTGGCCGTAGTGAGCGGTAAAGTTCGCTAAATCAATGCGGCTGGCGTCTTTTTTAAACCAGGGCGACACCGCGTTCAGCATGTCGTTAACCAGCCGTAACACCTCTTCCCGGCTTGTCAGTGGATTATCCAGATGAATATTTTCAGGTTGCACAGGGTCCTCCCGCATTACACGAGGGTAGAGATAAGTTATTGTTATTAGGCTTTTTAAAGCCACGAGTGCGACGTCTGAATGAAGAGTAACTGCTTTTATTCCCGGCGCTGAGTGAGCAGACTCACAAAATTAAACCGCCATTTCATTTTTTCTGGATTTTGTCGAACGCGAGGGGGATAAATTACAAATGATGGCCTAAAAATTTAAATCTGTTGTCCTGGAGGTAATATGGGTGAAACGCAGCTGCTGGAACGGATTACGCTCGATCGGCAGGCCATTTCTTTTAACCGCATGTCCACCACCAGCGCGATTTACTACCACTGGCATCAATGCGTTGAATTGCTCTATATATCCAGCGGCTACGGCATCGTGGTGGTGGATAATCAGCACTACACCGCCCGTCCGGGGCGATTATTTATCTTCCCGCCCTTCCGTTTGCACAAAGTGCAGGTCGATCATAGCGATAAGAATCCCTATCACCGCACCACCATGCACATTGAGCAATCGGTGGTCGAAAGTGCGCTCGGCGCCTTCCCGCGCCATCAGGCCCGGTTCGCCGCGCTGGCCGCCAGCAATCTGCCAGCGCAAATCTACGATCTCAGCCAGCATGCGGCGTTTATCGAAAGGATCCTTGAACAGTTTCAGCGCCTGGAGGGCAGCGAGCAGACCGAGGCCTGCGAGGTGGCCTTTCTGATGATGCAGCTCATGACGTTTCTGCCCGAGCAGCCGCAGCCCTACCCGCCGCGCCAGCAGACCGTCGCCTCGCGGATTATGAGCTGGGTCGAAGCCCACTATGCCAGCAAGTTTTCGCTCGACCAGCTAGCCCACGACCTGGGGCTTTCGCGCAGCTATACCTCACGCATTTTCCGCCAGCAGACCGGCGGTACCATCCACGAATATTTGCTGACCCGGCGGATAAAAAGCAGTTGCGAGCTGTTGCGGTACAGCGATGAGCCAATTGACGCTATTGCGCTGGCAGTCGGGTTTAGCGAGGTGACCTATTTCATTACCTGCTTTAAAAAGATGATGCGTCAGACGCCGCTGCAGTATCGGCGCAGTATCCGCTGCACCAGAATGCCCTGTTAAGGGGGGATTGACCGCTGGCCCAAAGCTGGACGCTTTCCGGCGTCCAGCCTGGCTGGGGTTTTTGCCTTTCCGTCATGCCGGAACGGGCAACTCAATGCCGCTTTGCGCCAGTTGCCCCATCTCGCAGTACATTGCGCAGGCCGCGCTGACGATAGACATTGCCAGCGCGGCACCGCTCCCTTCGCCAAGACGCATGTCAAGATGGATAAACGGCGCCAGCCCAAGGTGCTCCAGCGCGCGCCTGGCCCCCTTTTCGGCGGAAAAATGAGAGGGAATACAGTAGTTCTTCACTTCTGGCGCAATCTGACAGGCGGCAATGGCGGCGGCATACGAGAGAAAACCGTCTAACACCACGGGCAGTCCGCATGCGCCAGCGCCCAATATCACCCCGGTCATGCCCACCAGGTCATAGCCGCCGACTTTGGCCAGCACATCAACCGCATCGCGCGCATCCGGCTGGTTTATGCGTATCGCCTGCCGGACTATGGTTTCCTTATGCTGCACCCGGTCCTGCGGCAAATTGGCCCCAATCCCCACCACATCATGCGGATCGCTGTCGGTCAGCACGCTGATGATTGCCGAGGCCGGCGTCGTATTGGCAATACCCAGCTCGCCTACGCCAAAGACGGAGATCCCCTCCTGCGCGCGTTTTTTAACGAGGCTGGCACTCGCCAGCAGCAGGTGCTCGGCATCCTGACGGCTCATCGCCGGTCCCTGAGCGATATTCCCGCAGCCGCGCGAGAGTTTAAGGCTGAGCATATTGTCGATAGGCTCGCCGTCAATACCGATGTCAACGGGCAGTACCGACGTCTGGCTATTGCGGGCCAGCACGCACACTCCGGTCAACCCCTTTTGCATATTGACGGCCTGAAGCCAGGTCACCACTTTCGGCGTCACGGCCACGCCTTCATCAAACACGCCATGGTCGGCGCACATGACGATAATCTCTTTTTGCAGATTATCGAGCCTGTCGATGCCCCACATTCCCGAAAGCTGTATTGCCAGACTTTCCAGCCGACCCAGGCTGTTTGTCGGCTTTATTAAGCCATCAACATGCCTTGAGGCCGCCTGAATCTTCTGTTTATCAAGCGGTCTGATGGCCGCCGCCAGCGCCTTCACTGTCCCCATCCTCATCACCCTCACTCTTCTGTTTGCCAAACGCTTCCGCCATTAAATACCCGTAACACCCAATGCCCGCCCCGATTTTCAACGACCGTGTAGGCATCGTGACTGAACGGGAAATGCCACATCGCCGCCACGGGCATCCCTAACCAGGTTGCCAGCAGCAGGCTCAACACGCCCTGATGCGCCACAATGAGCATGTCTTCGCGCTGCTGCAGCTGACTCATCTCATCCGCCGCCGCCCTGACGCGCGCGGCGAAATGCGGGAAGGCTTCGCCGCCGTCTGGCGTTGCGTTTTGCCAGTCATCCATCCAGCGCTGCCACGACGCGGGACTTTCTTTTTCGATGTCGCTGAAGTGACGCATTTCCCATTCGCCAAAATCCAGCTCGTTAAGCCGCGCATCGACGTGGACATCATGGGCTGTCGGCACGATAAGCCGCGCCGTTTGCTGCGAACGCTGCAGCGCGCTGACGCGCACGTGCCCGAACGCGACCCCGGACAGGTACCCGGCAACACGCTGGCTTTGGGCAATGCCCTGCGGCGAGAGCGCCAGATCGGTACTCCCGTAAAATACGCCGCTGATGTTAGCGGCTGTTTGACCGTGACGAACCAGAAAAAGACGCATACATCAGACCCACAGTAGCGACAGCAGGAAGACCATTTCACCGATCTCCTCCATCGCGCCCAGGGTATCCCCCGTCAGCCCGTTCAGTCGGCGGCTTAAAAAGGTCTTTACCGCGTTGACGACAATCCAGGTGATGACGCTGGCGATAAGCCCGTGCGCCCCGGCCAATAGCCCCACGAGCGCCACGCCGATGCAGAGGGTGATGACCGTCTCTTTGCCGCTGATATGGCCGAGATAGGCGTTTGCCATTCCAGCCCCTTCTCGCGCATAGCGCTGCCGGTACATGGCCAACACCATTGCCGTTCGCCCGACGATCGGCGCGCAGACCAGCAGCGCAAACAGGGTATTAACCGGAAGGTGGGCCAGGGAAATTACCGCAGCGACTTTGATAAGGATGCAGAATACGATGGCCAGACCGCCGTAGGTCCCCAACCGGCTATCGCGCATAATCTCCAGCATCCGTTCGCGGGTGCGGGCAGAAAAGACGCCATCGCAGGTGTCCGCCAGACCGTCCAGATGAAACCCGCCGGTCAGCAGCACCAGCGCCAGAACCCAGGCGACCGCGCCGATATAGATCCCCCCGCCGGTCTGGCTCACCGCCAGATAGCCCAGGGCAGCCAGCACGCCAACGATCAGACCCACTACCGGGAACCAGGGGACGCCACGGCCATACTGCGAAAATTCAACGCCGTCGCTCCACTTTTGCGGCACCGGAATGCGGGTAATGAATCCCAGCGTCGCCCACAACATTTTTAACGGCATTTAATCTTTACTCCAATTCCCGAGACAACCAGCCACACTTCCTGCGCCGCCTGCGCCAGCCTTTGGTTCGCGCGCCCGGCAATATCAACAAAATGACGCGCCAGCCGATTCTCTGGCGTGATGCTCATCCCCAGCTCATTGGTCACAATATAAACCGGCGCCGCCGACTGCTGGCAGGCCGCAATCAGGTCGTCCACCTGCTGTTGCAGCGCCGCCTCAAGCGCGGAAAAATCGAGGGTCTCCGGCGACGCGCCGCCGCTGGCGTCATAGAGCAGGTTTGACAGCAGGGTGGTGACGCATTCCAGAACCACACCTTCGCCAGGCTGCACCTGGTGGCGAATCACGTCGCCCAGATCGCGATACCCTTCCCAGGTTCGCCAGTGCGCAGGACGCTGGGCGCGGTGCTTGTCAACGCGCAGCGCCATCTCTTCATCGGTAATCACCGACGTCGCGATATACAGCACGCGCTCGCACTGCTGCGCCGCCAGCTGTTCGACGTGCGCACTTTTCCCGCTGCGCGCGCCTCCGGTGACCAAAATCATGCGCCTTCCTCCTGATGCTCCCGCATTATTTGATAGATCTTTTTAATATCAATATGTTCTCTCATCGCGCTCGCCAGGATATCAAACTGTTGCGCTTTCCAGGCGGCGTAATCTACCGCAACGTCTAAGGGCGCCAGTCCTTTGCGCTGGCGCAAGCCGTCCACCATCGCGCGCGTGAAGGCATCATTATCGAATAGCCCGTGGAGATAGGTCCCTATCACCTGCCCGTCAGCGCTGATGGCACCGTCCGCGATGCGCTCGCCCTCTTTTTCCAGAAACAGCGCCGGGCTACCGTCGGATGTCAGTTGGGTCTCTCCCATATGGATCTCGTAGCCCTGCACCTTAATGCCCGCTGCCGACTTAAGCCACGCCGGGAGCGCCGACGCCATCTGCGCCGAGACCTGCGTCGTGGTTTTTCGCTGCGCGAAGCGGGTCACGGTATGGAGCAGACCCAGCCCCGGCTGGGTTCCCAGCCCCGACTCCACCTCATCAATGATGGTGTCGCCAAGCATCTGGTAGCCGCCGCAAATGCCCATGACGGGCACGTTCTGCTGGTGGGACTGGAGCACCGCGTGCGCCATGCCGCTTTCCCGCAGCCAGGTCAGATCGCCCAGCGTATTTTTACTGCCGGGGAGAATCACGAGATCGGCCCCCGCCAGCTCCTGGGGATAACGGACATAGCGCACGCGAACATCGGGCTGCGCCGCCAGGGCGTTAAAATCGGTGAAGTTGGAGATATGCGGCACCTGCACCACGGCAATGTCGATATCGCGCTGGGCGGTTCGCAGGTATTTTCCCTTTTGCAGCGCCACGCCGTCTTCATCTTCCAGATCCACATCCAGCCATGGCATCACGCCCAGCACCGGCACGCCGGTCAGGTTTTCTATCTGCTCAATACCCGAGTAAAGCAGCGCAACATCGCCACGAAATTTATTGATGATGACCCCTTTCACCCGCGCCCGCTCGCGATCGTGCAAAAGCGCCAGCGTGCCGTAGATGGCGGCAAACACGCCGCCTCTGTCAATGTCCGCCACGAGGATCACCGGGCACTGCGCCATTTCGGCCATCCCCATGTTGACGATATCGCGATCGCGCAGGTTAATCTCCGCCGGGCTGCCCGCGCCTTCCAGCACCACCACGTCATACTCTCCGGCCAGGCTGTTATAGACGTCGCGGATCTGCTCCCGCAGGCGCGGTTTGTACTCGTGGTAGCTGACCGCGTCCATATCGGTTGCCACCTGCCCCATCAGCACCACCTGCGCTTTACGATCGCTGGTCGGCTTTAACAGCACCGGATTCATCCGTACGTCCGGCGTTATCCCCGCCGCCTGAGCCTGAAATATCTGCGCGCGGCCCATCTCTTTTCCCTCCGGCGTAATACCAGAGTTGAGCGCCATATTCTGCGACTTAAACGGTGCGGTACGCAGGCCATCCTGATAAAAAATCCGGCACAGCCCCGCCACCAGGACGCTTTTACCCACGTCAGAAGCGGTGCCCTGCAACATAATTGCCTGCGTCATGAGGCCTCCTTCATTACGTTTTTTTGTCGCATACGGCTGAAAAATTCATCTTCGGTTTTACATAACGGCAGGCCAAGCTGCGCATGCAGCTTGACGAGCCAGGGCTGCGTTAATCCGGCCCGTTCAATCAGTTCGCCGCGGGCAAAGACCTCACCCGGCGCGCCGTGCGCCAGCACTTCTCCCTGACGCAGCACGTAAACGGCATCGCTCACTTCGTAAATCAGGTCAATATCATGACTGGAGATCACCACGTGGTTCCCCTGCGCCACAATGCGCCTGATAATCTCGATCATCTGCGTGCGTCCTGAAGGATCAAGCCCGGCCGTGGGCTCGTCCAGCAGAAGATAGCGGGCGCCCAGCACCAGCGCCCCGGCAATGGCGACGCGCTTCTTTTGCCCGTGGCTCAGGCACTGGATCGGCTGCTGGCGAAAACGCTGCGCGTCAACCAGCGTCAGCGCATCGTCGACGCGCCGTGCAATCTCCGGTTCCGCCACGCCCAGATTGCGCAGGCTGAAGGCGATGTCGCTATCAATATCGGTATAAAAGATCTGCTGATCGGGATCCTGAAACACCGTTGCCACCTGCTGACGGAGCGCCAGCAGGCCGCGCTTGCTGTAGTCCAGCGGTTTCCCCTGCCACAGCACCGCACCCTGCTGCGGCTTCAGCAGGCCGCTCAGATTCATAAATAACGTCGACTTTCCGCAGCCGTTAGCTCCGACCAGCCCGGTGACGGGATGGGTCGAAAAATCCAGCGTCAGCCCTTTGAGCACCTGCGCCTCCTGATAGCGAAACCAGAGATCGGCGGTTGTAAGCATGGTGCGATTCCTTACAGGGGAAAATCACCCTGGTAGAGTTTAATATCCAGCGTGGTCGCCATCTGCTGATAGCGAATCAGCACCCGGGTAAACAGCAAACCAACCAGCATCGCCAGCGAGCGATAGCCTTTTGGCAGGCTACGATAGCCAAAACGCAGCGTCTGCGCGCGGTGAATTGCCAGCGCTTCGTCTAACAGAATAAAAATAAAGCGCCAGGTCAGCAGGATCTGCTCGGTAAGCAGGCGCGGCACGCGCGCCCGCTTAAGCAGCACAATCAGCTGCGGAAACGGCAGGTTCAGCACCAGCCAGAAGGTCGCCGCCAGCGCGGCAAGGCTGCGCCAGAAGGTTTCATTGGCGGCAGTCAGCCCGGACGCGGTTATCCCCAGCCAGTAGTGCCCCACCGGGACGCCTGCCGCCAGCGTGTTCGGGTCACGGGTGACGCTAAAGAGGATCGTCAGCACGCCGACCAGCAGAAAGCCAAACGGCAGCGCCATCCAGCGGCACCAGCGCCAGAAGGTCATCCGCAGCAGCCAGCAGGTCAGTCCCGCCGTCAACGCCAGGACGATCCCCTGCCCCAGCGGCGGCAGCGCAAACGCCAGCGTCATCAGTGCCAGCCAGAGCAGAAACTTGCGTTCCGGCGCCACGTGAGCCCAGCGGCTCTGATAGCTTAGCCTGTCAAGCCCGGTCATCACGGCGCTGTCTGCCTTTGGTGTAGCCCAAAATATAGAAAATCACCGCTGCGCCAATGGAGCCCTGGAGCGTAAACAGCAGGCTTTCAATTTCGCCGCTGGCGGGTTCATAGAGCGGCGTGAACCACGGCGTGTAATGCGGCGCCACAACCTGAATTTGATTTTCGGCTTCACCATCCGAGCCGCCAAACTCCCCCCCGTGATCGATAAAAAATGGTAGTACGATCAGAGCAACCACCATCGCCAACAGCATCAGCGTCTTTTTCATCTCAGTGTCCTTGTGCGGTAATCAGCTGACGTTTGGTCAACTGGTCATAAATCATGACGGTTAACAGTCCCTCCGCGATGGCGATGGGGATCTGCGTCAGGCAGAAAATGCCCATGAATTTCACAATCGACCCCGTTGCACCTGTCGCCGGGTCCGGGAACGCCGCGCCAAGCTGGACTGAGGTGACAAAATAGGTCACCAGATCCGCCAGCATCGCGCACAAAAATACCCCGACATCACGACGGAGCCCGGCACGGCAGGCCATTTTCCACACCATGTACCCGACAACCGGCCCAATCACCGCCATCGACATGCCGTTCGCGCCAAGCGTGGTTAACCCGCCGTGCGCCAGCAGCAGCGCCTGAAACAGCAGCACGATGGCGCCGAGAATGGCGACGACGCCCGGCCCGAACAGAATCACGGCGAGCCCCACGCCGGTCGGATGCGAGCAACTGCCGGTCACCGAGGGGATCTTCAGCGCCGACAGCACGAAAATAAACGCCCCGCACAGCGCCAGCAGGACTTTCTGGTGGCTATCCTCCTGCACGATACGGCGCAGGCGCACCAGTCCATACCACAGACACGGTAAGAAGATCAGCCACCACGCCAGCGCCCACATGGGCGGTAAAAAGCCTTCCATGATGTGCATCGCGAACGCCTGCTCCGGCACCACCATCAGCAATAGCGCCGCCGCCAGGCCACTTAATGACAGCTGTTTAAGCTGTTGTTCGAGTTTCATTGCGCATACTCCCACTGTTTGTTGACCAGAATGGTCGAGAAATAGGGTAACGGCTGGTCGTCAGCAACCTCATCCAGATGCCGCCAGCACTGCTCGCCGGGGAGCGTGGCCTCTGACATCATCAGCGCGCAGTTCAGCAGCCCGGCCTGCGTCAGCAGCGCTTTGATGCGTGCAAACCGGCCATAGACCTTCATCAGCACCAGGCTGTCGTGCTGCTGCAGCGCCTGCGCAATCTCCGCTTCCGGCGCGGTGCATGCGATCACCGCCAGCGACTGCTGTTCCATCGCCAGCGGCGTTTTGGACCGCGCGGCAATCGCGGCAAACGACGTCACGCCGGGCACAATTTCCAGCCAGTCCGGGCTGCCGATGCGCTGAAGTAAGAACACCCAGGTACTGAACAGCATGGCGTCGCCCAGGGTGATAAAGCCAACCTGTTTTCCGTCGTTCACCTCCGTTACTAACGCGTCGGCCACCGCATCCCACACCGCCTCCTTTTCAGCGCTGTCGGCGCTCATGGGAAAGTGGCAGCAGCGGATTTCAGTCTGCTCACCGACATATTCACGAACGATAGAAAGCGCCAGACTGTCGCCCCCTTTTCGTCCCGCCGGGGCGTAGAGAATATCCAGCGAACCGAGGATCCGTGAGGCGCGCACGGTGATAAGGTCCGACGCGCCCGGCCCGGTACTGAGGGCGTACAGTTTGCCGCTCATGCTGCCTCCTCCATCGCCACGCTCAGCGCCTGCTGTAAATGGGCGACGAACATCGCGCGCACCGCCGGGTTTTCGCCCAGCCCGCTTAGCCACGGCGTTGCCGGGATCCCGGCAGCGTTAAACAGCGTCTTCCAGGAGTCCTCGTCATCAGAGGCCATATCGTTAATGGCGTGATCGCCCGCCACCAGCATCAGCGGCATCAGATGCACGGCGGTGACCCCTTGTTTACAGAGGCTCTCAATCAGGATGTCGACTTCCGGATAGCTCTCCACCGCGCCGACGCGGGCCGGGAAGCCCTGGGCCATCATCATGTGGTCGAGACAGGCATAGGCCGCAAAGGCGTGATGGCTGGCGCCGTGGCCCATAAATACCACTTTTTCCGTGGCCCCAAGCGTCGGCATCTGCTGTTGTAAGGCGCACATTAGCTGCGCGTAATCGTCGTGGCTGCTCAACAGCGGTACCCCCAGCGTCAGGCGGGTAAAGAGCGGGCGCAGGCTCTGCACTTCACGGACGATTTTCTCGTACTCATCGCCGTTGATGATGTGCAGGGACTGGATCGCCACGTCCTGATATCCCTGAGCCGCAAGCTTTTTCAGCGCCTGCAGCGGCGTATCGATCTCAATGCCGTCACGCTGTTTGAGCTTGCGAATGATCATCCCGGAGGTGAATGCCCGAAACAGCTCGCGGTCAGGGCAGCTTTCCGCCAGCGCACGCTCGCAGGCCACAATGTTTTTCTCGCAGGTATCGTGGTAGCTGGTACCAAAGCTGACCACCAGAAGCGCCTTTTTCATCTCTAACTCCTTAAGCAGCGGCCAGCCAGCGGGCTAAGCGCCCGGCGAATGCGGCCTGACTTTCCAGTAACTCTTCTCCCGTCACCAGCGGCGCCGGGCGTGTAATCACGATGCAGGGGATGCCCGCATCCAGACAGGGTTGAACCTTTTCCCGATAGCCGCCTTCCGCACCGGACGCTTTGGTTATCATCACGTCAGCCCGGCACTGGCGATAAAACGCCGCGTTAAACTCAGCGCTGAATGGCCCGCACATCGCGAAGATCTCGGTAACGCCAAAGCCAAGCCCGGCGCATTGCTCAAGGACCTCGGGCACCGGCAGCACCCGGGCCAGCAGCGTTTTCTCCGGCAGCCCGGCGCGCCAGCGCGCCAGATCTTTACTGCCGGTGGTCAACAGCACGCGTTCGCCCAGCCGCCGCGCGATGTCGCAGGCCTCTTCTATGCCCGGCACGCTGTAGAGCAGCGGATGCGTCAGCTCGCTGAGCTGTTCGGGGCGCTGATAGCGGCTAAGCAACACGCCCACCGTTTCACAGGCCGCCAGGATGTTGCGGCTGACCACCTCAGCGTAGGGATGCGATGCGTCAATCACCCAGCGGGTCCTGTTTTGCGCAAGCCAGTCAACCATCTGCTGCGGCTCCAGGCGGCCACAGCGCACCCGGCCATTAATGTCGCCCGCCAGCCGCTGCCCGGTGGCCGTCGCCACCGACAGGGTGTAGGCCACGCCGGCCGCATCCAGCTGCTGGCAGATCGCGCGGGCATCGCTGGTGCCGCCCATGACCAGCACGTCGCCATAGTTCACAGCACATAGCCCCGGGGTGTGATCATCAGCCCCTCCTGAACGTAAGTGGCCTTATTTCCGACGATCACCAGGCTTGTCATATCGACCGGCTCAAAGTCCATGTCGCCCAGCGTGGTCAGCCACTTCTCCTGCTTTTTGCGCCCGGCAGACTTCACTACCCCTACCGGCGTTTGCGGGCTTTTGCTGGCGGACAGCAGCTCAAACGCCCGTGCCAGATGGCCCTCGCGCCCCCGGCTGCGCGGGTTATAGAAACAGATGACGAAGTCCGCTTCTCCCGCAGCAACAATGCGTTTTTCAATGACCGGCCACGGCGTCAGCAGATCGCTTAAGCTGATGTGGCAAAAATCGTGCATCAGCGGCGCGCCAAGCAGAGACGCGGCGGCGATACTGGCCGTCATCCCGGGGATCAGGCGAACCTCAACGTCCAGCTTCTGTTTGCTGACCAGTTCCAGCACCAGCCCCGCCATGCCATAAATACCGGCGTCGCCGCTGCTGATAAGCGCGACGTTATGCCCGGCCTGCGCCAGCTCGATCGCCGCCTGACAGCGTTCAATCTCTTTGCACATCCCGGTTTTGATCACCTGTTTGTCGCCGGTGAAGGCCTTCACCAGATGGGTATAGGTTTTGTAGCCAACGATGATTTCTGCCGCCTGCAGCGCGTCTACGGCTTCCATGGTCATCATGGCCTGCGAGCCCGGGCCGATTCCAATTACGGTTAACATCAGTGTGAAACTCCCAAAGTGATAGTGACGCCCTGTTCGCGCAGGGTTTCTCCTCGTAGTTGCCCATGGCTCAGCAGCCACGCTGCCGGTCCCGAGACGCTCCCCACCCCAACCGTCTGGCGTACAAACGGTGAAGCCGGAAAGCGGTGTTCGTGCTCACGCAGCGCGTCAGCGGTAAAGGTTTCAAACGGCACACCCCAGCAGGCGGCAAGCTGAAGCAGGCCCGCTTCGTCTTTTTTAAGGGAGACGCTGCCAATCGCTTTCAGCGCCAGCGGGTCGAACTGCTGCGCCGCAAGCTGGCGCATCAACAGGGTCGCCAGCAGCGGATACGGCGTGTCGCGTCGACAGCCGATGCCCGCCACGACCCGCTGGGGAACCAGCGTCCAGTGCGGTAACGGCAGTTCCGGCAGCGTGTTGCGCAGCGTAATACACACCAGCGCATCCAGTTCCGGGAGGTGCTGCAGGTCGCTCACGGTGATAAACCCTCGCCGATCGCACTGACTGACGTCGTCGTCGAGTTCCGCATCCCACCACAGCCCTACCCGCTGATGGCTCACCAGCATCTGGTTGACGATTTTCACCGTCGTTCGGAAATCGCGCATTCGGGCATTCAGCTGGAAGGCAAGGGTATCCAGCGCGGCCATCTCGTTGACGTCCGTGGCGGTGGTAATCACCGGGTCCGCCCCCAGCATTTCCGCCAGATAGCGGGTCAGCGCATTCGCCCCGCCAGCATGGCCGGAAAGCAGGCTAATCACGTGCTGCCCACGCTCGTCGATCACCACCACCGCCGGGTCGCTCAGTTTGTCGTGGATGAGGGGTGCCAAAACGCGCACCGCAATGCCGGTGGCGCCGATAAAAATCAGCGCCGGATAGCGCGTGAACGCCTCGCGCACCGCCGGGGCAAAGCCGCCGTCGAAGGAGATAAAGCCCTCTTCCCGCAGGCCCTCGCTGGTAAAGCAGGTGACCGGCAGCATTGCCGCCAGACGCTTCGCCAGCCGCACGCCGCCCGGCGTCAGGCAAAACAGCGCGACGTGCTCAGGCTTTACGGTATTCATGGCTAAAATCCGCGGCATAGAGTTTTGAGTAGTGATACTCCTCGCCCAGGAACTTCCCAACCAGAATGAGCGCCGTTTTGCGGATCCCCGCCTCGCGTACTTTGTCGGCGATATCCGCCAGCGTGCCGCGGACGGTGTGGCTTTCCGGCCAGGTCGCTTTATAAATGACGGCAACGGGCGTGGTGGCCGGATAACCGCCTTCAATCAGGCGTTCCGCCACCCGGTGAATACGCTGGACCGAAAGATAAATCGCCATGGAGGTCTGATGGCTGGCAAATGACTCCAGCTGTTCACGCGCCGGCACCGGTGTACGCCCTTCGAGGCGGGTAATAATCAGGCTCTGCGAGACTTCAGGCACGGTGTATTCCACCCCAAGCTCCGCCGCAGCGCCGAGGAAAGCACTAACGCCGGGCACCACCTGCCAGGCAATGCCGCGTTTGGTCAGCTCTTCGCCCTGCTCGCGAACGGAGCCGTAGAGCGAGACATCGCCGGTCTGTAAACGTACCACCGTTTTTCCGGCCTTCACGCCCGCCGCCATCAGGTCGATTATCTGTTCTAAATGGAGTTCCGCGCTGTCGTGGCATTCGGCTCCCTGCGGGCAATACGCCAGCAGCTCGGTATTGATCAGCGAACCGGCATAGATAACCACCTGCGCCTGCTGCAGCAGCCGGTAGCCCTTGAGCGTGATGAGCTCACGGTCACCAGGACCGGCACCGACAAACCACACGCAACGGGAATCAAACGTCTCAGACATGGTGTTCTTCCTTCTGACAGGCGATAACAAAAACGGGATTATTCGGTTTGAAAAAGTGACCGCTGCCGAGCGGGGTCAGCGCGGAGACCTGCATTTGCAGGCAATCAATGTTCTGGACGCCGATCTGCTGCAGATGGGCCAGCGCAGTAGTGAGGTTTTCCTGCAGGATAAACGTCATCACCAGACGTCCGCCGGGATGTAGCTGGCACAGGGACCAGTCGATAAGCGAGGTCAGATGGCCACCGCTGCCGCCCATAAAGACCGCATCGGCCTTATCCGCCACCGGTAAGGGCGCAACGCCCGGCAAAATCGCGATATTGCGACAGGCAAAATGCTGGCGATTTTCCGCAAGCAGCTGCAGAGCCGCAGGGTTACGCTCTATGGCCGTCACGTGCAGCGAGGGAAACAGCAGCGCCGCCTCTATCGACACGCTCCCGGTTCCCGCACCGACGTCAATCAGGTGGTTGGCGCGATGCAGCTCGAGCTTCGTGAGGGCCAGCGCGCGTACCGCCTCTTTGGTCATCGGCACCGTTTCGCCGCGCAGAAACAGTTCATCTTTCATCGAGGATCACCACCGCATTCATCTCATAGTCGGCACTGACCTCACTGACGGGCAGCCAGTGGATCCGTTCATTTTCCATCGCCAGGTTTTCACCAATCACCATCCAGCGATGGCCCTTCCCGCGCGCCACCAGCTGCGCGGCAATCTCTTTCGGCCCGCACTGGCTATCGGTGACCATCGCCACTTTGCGATGCCGTGCCAGCTCGTCAACGTTCACGTTGCGGCCATGGCTGCTGGTGAGCCACATCTCATTCATATCAATGCCCGCCTGCGCGCACAGGTACTGCACCGCGCTGATACCGGGAATAATGCGCACGCGCGCCATACCGAAATGCGCCACCATCCGCGATCCGATGCCGTAAAAGAGCGGATCGCCGGAGGCCACAATCACCACCTTTTTCTCCTGACGCGCCTCAACCCAGGCCAGCAGCGCCGGAATGTTGGCCCCCAGGACAAACGTCTCGCCGCAAAACGCCGGGAACTGCAGCAGATGGCGTTTTCCGCCGACCAGCGCATCGGCGCGATCGATAGCTTCACGCGCGGCGGGCGTCATCAGGCGCAATCCCGCAGGCCCCATTCCCACGACCGTTAACATTGCAGCGCCCGGGCAATCGCCTCGACCGGGCGGTTGCTGCCCAGCACCTGGTTATCAAAGGAAAACAGAATGGCGTCACAGGTCGGCGGATTTTTGGTAAAGCGCAGCATCTGCATTACGCGCAGGCAGATCCGTTCGGCGAGATGGCTGTAAAGCGCCTGAAAACCCCAGGTGTCGATGTGTTCCATCGCCGCTTCGGTGGTATCGCACTCGCTGACGACGGTGAGTAATTCCAGCGGCGCACCGAGCAGCGCCAGATGCGCCACCAGCGTTTCCATGCGCGCATCGGCGATATGGCTGTGGGTGTGGAATATCCCGGCGGCAATTTTGATGAGCTTGCCGGGATGGCCGACCAGCACTATCTGGCGAAACCCCAGCCGCACCGCCTCTTCGATCATGTAGCCGACAAAGTTGCTCATGGTGACCACGACATCTTTATCGATACCCATCTGCTCGCGCACAAAGCGCTCGCCATGATTGCCCGGCACCAGCACGACCCGCTCCAGCCCGGCCGCGCGTTTAATCTCCAGCTCCAGAGAAAGCGAGCGTTTCCAGCTCTCCTCTGACATCGGCGTGACAATGCCGGTGGTGCCGATGATCGAAATACCGCCCAGGATCCCGAGGCGTGAGTTGTAGGTTTTCTGCGCCCGCTCTTCGCCTTCAGGGGCGAAGATTTCCACGTCGGCCCCGCGCGTCGGGCCAATCGCCTCGCGCACGGCGGACTCAATGGTGTGACGCGGCGTGCGGTTGATCGCCGCGCTGCCGATGGGCAGGCCGATGCCTTTGCGCGTCACGGTCCCCACGCCCTCGCCGCCCGCCAGCGTAATCTCGCCGCTGTCGTTGAGCGTCACACGGGCGAAAATCAGCATGCCGTGGGTGGCGTCAACGTCATCACCGCCGTCTTTGCGGATGGCCGCAATCGCCTGCTGCCCTTCAATGTGCGGCGATTCCACGTTCAGACACAGCGTGACGCCGGAGGGTGTCACAATGGAGACCTGATGAATGAGGTGCTGGCGCAGCACCATCAGTGCGGCGACTTTCGCTGCCGCGGTCGCGCAGGAGCCGGTGGTGTAGCCTTTACGTAATGCCTTCCCGTTATGCCATACCGGGGCATCGAAGGTGGAATCGCTCATCGCGCCCCCTGCAGGTAATAGAGCATGGCGTTCACAATCGCCGCCGCCACATTGCTGCCGCCTTTGCGCCCGAGTGCCGCAATCGCGGGCAGATGGCTGTGCGTCAGCGCCTCTTTCGATTCCGCCGCCCCCACAAACCCCACCGGGACGCCCACCACGCCGCTGACGGCAACATCATGCTCAAGCAGGCGAAACAGCGCCGTGGGCGCATTGCCAAAGACAAAGATCTTCTCGCTCTCTTCCGTCACGGCGATATCCACGGCCGCCATCGAGCGGGTGATTCCCTGGGCCTTTGCCTGCGCCACCACCCTCGGGTCGCTGATATAGCAGCGACATTCGCCCCCGAACGTGGCCAGCAGCGTTTTGTTGATCCCGGAGAGCGCCATCGTGGTATCGGTATAGATAACGGACGGGCGACGGAGCGCCGCGCAAAGCTGTTCCAGCGCGTCATCTGAAAACCAGAGAATATCCAGCCAGTCGAAATCTGCGGTGGTATGGATCACCCGCTTGACGATCGCCTCATGCAGCGGGCTGGCGAACCGGTACTCCGGCCGCGTTTCGCGAACGATCTCGCCAATGATGTCGAAACTTTTGGCTTCAATCGCCTGGGGTTGCTGGATGTATTGCATTGTCTTTTGTCCTCAGGCCGCGCCAGCCATCAGCCAGCGTGCTGCGATAAACAGCGCCAGCGCCAGGGTGGAGGAAACCCACATCAGTCGAATCGTTCGGGAAATGTCGTCTACCGCAATCGGGCGCAGCGCGTCGCCGATCCACGGCTTTTCCACGCGCTGGCCAAAATAGGTGTTGGGTCCGCCAAGCCGGATGCCCAGCGCACCGGCAACCGTCGCTTCAGCCCACGCGCAGTTGGGGCTGCTGTGGTTGTAGCGGTCGCGCCAGCCGACGCGCAGCGCGCGGGAGGGATCCTCGCGGCATAGCCACGCCGCAACGCTCAGCAAGAGCCAGCTCAGGCGCGCGGGGATAGCGTTCGCCACGTCATCCATACGGGCGCTGACCATGCCGATCGCGCGGTATTTTTCATGCTTGTAGCCCACCATTGAATCGAGGGTATTCACCGCCTTATAGGCCATCGCCAGCGGCGCGCCGCCCAGCAGGAGGAAGAACAGCGGGGCGATAACGCCGTCGACCGTGTTCTCCGCGACGGTCTCCACCACCGCCCGGTTGATCTGTTCCGGCTGAAGCTGAGAGGTATCGCGCCCCACTATCCAGGAGAGCTTTTCGCGGCTTTCATCAAGGTCGCCTGCCCGCAGCGGGCGTTCAACGTCCCGCGCGGCGTTTGCCAGACTGCGCCCGGCCAGCACGGTAAATATCATCCACACCTCAATCGCCCAGCCCAGCCAGGGATGCACCCACCGTCCGAACGCCAGCACGCCCCAGGCTATGCCCCAGGTCAGCCCCACGACGGCCAGCCACATGACGCCGCCGCCAATGCGTAACGCCGCGTCGCTATGGCAGCAGCGGCGAACACCCCGCTGCACCGCATTGATCAGGTTGCCTATCCAGCGCACCGGATGCGGCCAGCGTTGCGGGTCGCCGATGATGACATCGAGCAGCCACGCGACGCACCATGCCATCAGGGTCATAGCGCCCCCCTCGCCGCCGTCAGCCAGCGGCTGAGCATCGTGGGGCGTTGGGCAAAGTGGAGGTGCAGGTAGCTTGCGAACGTGTTGCCAACCTGCCAGCCACCCGCCCATTCCTGCATCGTCACGCCATCACGCACTTTGCGGCACGCCAGTACCGCAGGGGTTTGGGGGGAGAAGTCGGAATAGTGAAACTCATGCCCACGCAGCACCTCCCCGCTATCGGCCAGCAGCGTGGGCTGGCGCGCCTGCGCCTCACAATAGCCAAAACGGGTCAGCCGTTTACCCATCCTGCTGTGGCCGGGGATAATATTGGCCATCCGGTGGGTGACCCCCTCGCTATCTTCCAGCGTGCTGCCGAGGTACATCAGCCCACCGCACTCGGCGTAGATCGCCACCCCGCGCCGATGCGCCTCCCGCAGGCTGGCGAGCATCGCGGTGTTTTCCGCAAGCCGTGCCGCATGCAGCTCCGGGTAACCGCCCCCGAGCCAGACCATCTGGCAGTCAGGTAAGCGGCTATCGCGCAGCGGGCTAAAGCGGATAATGTCGACCCCGGAACGTTCAAGCAGCGTGATGTTATCCGGGTAATAGAAGTTGAAGGCCTCGTCATCGGCCATTGCGAGCGTTAACCCGCGCCCGGCGTCCCCGTCAGGGCGCGCGGGCCAGGCGCCCTGCGGCAGCGACGCCATCTGGCTGAGCGCGAGAAGTTGTTCGATATCCAGCGTACGTTCGAGAATGGCGGCAAAATTTTGCCAGGTCTGCGGGTCCGCGGCCGACTCCCGGGCGGTGACCAACCCAAGATGGCGCTCGGGCAAACCGACGCCCTCAACGTGCGGCACATAACCCAGGACGGGTAGCGTGCAGTAGTGCTCAATGGCCGTTTTGAGCAGCTGATAATGTGATTCGCTGTTGACGCGATTGACAATCACCCCGGCAATATTGAGGGTAGGATCGAACCGCTGAAAGCCCATTACGGTCGCGGCAATCGACGTAGATACCGCCTTGCCGTCCACCAGCAGAACCACCGGACAGCCCAGCTGTTTTGCCATCGCGGCGGTGCTGCAATAGTTCGGATCGGTGCCGTAGCCGTCATACAGCCCCATCACGCCTTCAATGACCGCGATATTCGCCTGCTGCATATGCTCGCAAAACAGCGCGTTGAGTATTGGCTCAGGAAGCATGAAGCTGTCGAGGTTGCGGGAGGAGGTGCCGCTGACTTTGGTATGCCAGCCGGTATCAAGATAGTCAGGGCCCACTTTATACGGCTGGACGCGTAATCCACGCTGTTTTAACAGACTCAGCAGGCCAAGCGTCACCGTGGTTTTACCACAACCGCTTCCGGTACCTGCCAGAACAAACGCGTACTGCTTTGCCGCCATGACCCCGATCCTGTCCAGGGTGGTTGGGAGGTATAGATACACGTCGTCCCAGTCTTTCGACTGTATGATGCATCAGTACAACCCACTTCCCACCGAAGTTGTTGAACGTTCCCGACAGGCAGGTCTTCTGGCTTAGCGTCCTCCTCGCCCGTCCTTCCCAATCTCGCGATCAGTGGTCATTACGGGGTCGTCAGCATCACAGCAGCGGGGGCTGCGGGGGATTGTCACCCCCTTCCCTGCCACAAATGTGGCAAAACCTGTCGGCTTACATTATGAGAAAGAGTTCGTTCTCAAAACAGCAATGCTATTTACGGCGTTTCAATTCACCTTAGGCAATTACTTAACCGCAAATGAAAACCATGCTGAGTAAAACGTGGCGCCAGAATAATTGACGCCTTTCTCAATTACTCAACGTTTTATCACAAAAAATAAAAAGCAAAGATAATCACGCTTAAAATCTCAATATTTATTGTTCTATGACAAGTTATTGCACTACTTGATATTTTTTCATTTTATCGTGATCAAAATTCATCAGGATATTAAATCCCGGCAAAAACATAATATTGCTGTTCAACGTAAGTCAGTGTGATTTCATTGATGCATTACGCGTTCAGCAGGATCGCAAAATAATATGGAGACTATCCAGGTCGGAATTTGCGGTATATCAAGGTAAGAGGAATATCCTCATGACACTATGCTCCAGAAATTTCTGACCAGTAAGGTGGAAACGTGGCTGTTGCGCAATGCCCCGCGTCGTGCGGTGAGCTTATCCAGGGCTGGATTTTGGACAGTGAGAAGCTGGTCTCCTGCCCTGTCGAATGGTACAGCACCGTTGAGGTGAGCCACGGCTCACCCGTGGCGGATGAACGCCCGCTGTCGCGCGCGATGGTCGAGCGATTGTTGCAGCACTGGCACTATCCGGCGCAGCTAAGCCAGGATATCCGCATTGACGTGCACTCGACCATCCCGGTTGCCAAAGGGATGGCCAGCAGCACCGCGGATATTGCCGCCACCGCCGTCGCCACCGCCCACCATCTGGGGCGTCAGCTCGACGAAAGCACGCTGGCAACGCTTTGTGTTTCGCTCGAACCCACCGACAGCACCGTGTTTCGCCAGTTGACCCTTTTCGACCATAACGACGCTTCCACGCAGATCGCCTGCAACGCCCAGCCCGCTCTCGACCTGCTCGTTCTGGAAAGTCCGCAAACGCTGCGTACGGCAGATTACCACCGCATCCCGCGTCAGGCGGGGCTACTGGCCGGTGCGCCAGCGCTGAAACGCGCGTGGGAAAAAGTCCAGGAGTCCTGCATAACGCAAAACCCTTATCGGATGGGCGAAGCGGCCACCCTCAGCGCCATCGCCAGCCAGACGCTGTTGCCTAAACCGGATTTTGACGCACTGCTCTCACTGGTGGAGGAGTGCGGTATTTACGGGGTGAACGTGGCACACAGCGGCAGCGTCGTGGGTCTGATGCTGGACAGAAATAAAGATGATGTCGATTATGTGAAATGGCTGCTGGTAAAAAAACAGCTCACCCGCCACTGGCCTGAACAACACCTGCTGCGGATGGTAAAAGGCGGCGTGACATTACTCTGACAGCAGCCTGTGCTGAATGAGCCACTCGACCTGCTGCCTGACCTCTTGCTCGTGCTCCTGCGCTAAAGCCTGCTGCAGCGGAGCATGCCGGAAGAACGCGGCCCAAAATGCACGCTTGCGCTCCCGGTCACCGCATGCGCGATTAATCCGTTCACGAAGCGTCCCCGCCAGCCGCACGCTTTCCCGCATGCCCGGAGGAAGGTGAGCGGCGACATGCGCTTTGAGGATCTTGCTGTAGACCGGCGCGTTGCCCCCGCAGCTCAGCGCAATAATGACCGGCGAATGGTCGATAATGGCCGGTGAGATAAAGGTGGCAGCCGAAGGGTCGTCCGCGACATTGCAAAAGATACGCTCCGCGCTGGCGGCCGCGGCGACCTGACGGTTCACCTGCGGATCGCTGGTCGCGGCAATGACCAGCCAGCACGATTGCAGATACTGCGGCGAAAACGTCGCCGGAAACCACTCGATGTCACCGCTCGCGTTCAGGCTGGCGAGTTCCGGCATCAGGGTGGGCGCAACCAGATGCAGCACAGCCCCGGCCGCCAGCAGCCCCTTCGCCTTATGCGTTGCCACCTGCCCGCCACCGACGATCAGGCAGCGTTTCCCCTTCAGGTTGCAAAAAATCGGGAAATAGTCCATCGCCCTAGCCTTGTAAAACGTGAGTCAGCGCGTCAATAAACCGGCGGTTCTCCGCCTCGGTACGCACGGCAATCCGGTAGTAGTCGCGATCGAGCCCTGGATAGTTTTCGCAGTGGCGGATAAGGATGTGATGGCCGAGCAGCGCCGCCTTCAGGTCGAAACCCGGACGCAGACAGCGGAAGAAAATAAAGTTGGCCTGCGGATTCCAGACCGCCAGCGATGAAAAGCGCGCCATCGCCTGCCACAGGAAATCCCGCTCCCGGGCGATAAAGGCGTGGCTGCGAGCAATATAGTCCTCATCCGACAGCAAATGTTGCCCCACAAGCGCCGAGAAGGCATTCACGGACCAGGGCTCACGGGTGCGTTTCAGCTGGCGAATGGTTTGCGTATTGCCGCTCAGCAGATACCCAAGGCGCAGCCCGGGAATAGCAAAAAACTTGGTCAGGGATCGCAGCAGGTAAAGATAGCGTGACTCCGCCAGCCGCGGCGCCAGCGTGGAGCCCTGCGGCAGAAAATCGATGAACGCCTCATCCACAATCAGCGCAATCTGCAGCGATTCGCACAGCGAGGCCAGCCGGTCGAGAAGACCGGCATCAGGCATGAGTCCGGTAGGGTTGTTTGGCGTCGCGATGAACAGGCAATCGGGCCTGTGCGCACGAACGGCGTCCAGTATGGAAACATCCACCTGGAACCCGTCCTGCTCACTCAGCGCATAGTCAATTATCTCGCAACCCTGCTGCTGTAATGCCCGGCGATATTCGGCGAAGCCCGGTACCAGCAGCATCGCCCGGCGAGGGGCAAGCGTTCGCACCAGGCCATAGATCAGCTCCGTTTCGCCATTCCCGGCAATCGTCTGGTCATAGTCACACTGGCTGGCGCTGGCCAGCGCCTGATGAAGATGGCGGTATTCAACGTCCGGGTACTGCATGATGATATCCAGATGGGACACAATGAGCGACCTGACGCGATCGGGCAGCCCTAACGGATTGATGTTCGCGCTAAAGTCCACCAGCAGCTCGGGATCGATCCCCAACTGCAGCCCCGTTTCCAGAACGTTACCACCATGCTCACTCATTCGTTTCACTCGTCCATTTCGAAAATGTCAGGATAACATCAGACAACAACCTGATTCAGCGCGATATGTGATGCGGTAAACGCCAGTATCTCCTGCAGGCTGACCACCTCACCGATGACGATAAGCGCCGGAGCATGCAGTTTTTGACGTTCAACCTCGAGGTGAATATCGGTCAGCGTGCCTTTGGCGATCTGCTGACGAGACTGGCTGGCATACATCACCACCGCTACCGGCGTTTCAGCGGACATGCCTCCCTCGATGAGCTGCTGGCAGATTTCCGTCAGCCGCGTCATTCCCATCAGAACGATCAGCGTTCCGTTGATTTGCGCCAGGGCATGCCAGTTTTGCGGGTCGTTCCCCTGGCACATATGACCGGTCACAATATGAAAGCTGGAGGCGTAATGACGGTGCGTGACCGGGATCCCGGCATAGGCCAGTCCGCCAATCGCGGAACTGATCCCCGGCACAATTTCGAACGTCAGGCCGTCTTTCGCCAGCTGCTCGGCCTCTTCGCCCCCGCGACCAAAAACGTAGGGGTCCCCGCCTTTCAGGCGCACCACCTGGCGCCCTTCCCCGGCATGCTTGACCAGCAGGGCATTGATTTGTTCCTGAGGCACCGGATGATGGCTTGGGGTTTTACCGACATCAATAATCAGACAGCCTGCCGGAGCCTGAGCCAGAAGTTCAGGGTTTACCAGGCGATCGTGAACAATCACCTCCGCATGGCGGATACAGTGCAAACCTTTTACCGTAATCAAAGACGCATCGCCAGGCCCTGCCCCTACAAGCCAAACCTTCCCTTTACTCATCGTTATATCCTCAGATTAAATATTTAAAGACGCAAGAAAGCGGGTAATTAAAATTAGTGCTGAATTATACATCCCCTCCATACGTCAAAAATTTGATGTATTTATCACTCTTTCTTAATTTTACGAATGGCGTTTATGACCAATATCAATAAAACAGTGAATACCGCCTTCCCTCTGCCATTACGACATTATTGCTTTGGTCATCATGCTTAAAAAAACATATAAATCGCCTTCAGCAATAAAACAGGCGCGCGATCACAAATATTACGATGGTTTTGTCAGCGACGTTTACAGATAAATATCAACCCTAAAATAAAGTACGTACAAGCAATTGATACAAAACACTTTTCAATGCAACATCATTACCATCATCATTTTTGGAAGGATTTTTTGAAAATAGATCAATTGCATCCCTTTCGTCTTCAAAACACACTCCAACACCATTAACAGACCCAATGTACATTAACCGTTTTTAATACCCATTTTATTTTCACTATCAGCCCTACAGAGGATTACCCATGAAGAAATCAACACTTGTTATTGGCGTCATTGGTGCTGACTGCCATGCGGTAGGCAATAAAGTTCTGGATCGTGTTTTTACTTCCCATGATTTTCACGTCATCAATCTTGGTGTGATGGTGAGCCAGGATGAATATATTGATGCGGCCATCGAAACGGGTGCTGATGCTATTGTCGTTTCATCCATCTACGGCCATGGCGACATCGACTGCCTGGGGCTGCGCGAGCGCTGCATCGAACGCGGTATCGGCGACATTCTGCTTTTTGTTGGCGGTAACCTGGTCGTGGGTAAGCACGATTTCGCCGATGTCGAAGCCAAATTCAAAGAGATGGGTTTCAACCGCGTGTTCGCTCCGAGCCACGACCTGGAAGACGTCTGTCAGCTGATGGCGAACGATATACAGCAGCGTCAGCGCGTTGAAGAGCTCTGTCTTGAAGAGGGCTTCTGATGCAAATCGTCTCAGTCGACATTGGCTCGACGTGGACCAAAGCCGCGCTCTTCACGCCGGAGGGTGATGCGTTAACGTTGGTCAACCACGTTCTGACCCCGACGACGACCCACCATCTGGCGGAGGGTTTCTTTACCAGCCTGAACCAGGTGCTAAACGTTGCCGATGCGCGACCGTTGCTGAACAGCGGGGACGTTACGCTGAAATACTCGTCGTCGGCAAAAGGCGGGCTCGCCGTTGCCGCAATGGGTCTGGTGCCGTCAATAACACTGGAATCAGCCAAAGTCACCGCCCATTCAGCGGGTGCCAAAATCGCCCAGTATTACTCGTACAAACTGAACCGTCACGATATCCAGGCGCTGGAGGACTCCCCGCCGGACATTCTGCTGTTCACGGGCGGTACGGACGGCGGCGAAGAGAGCTACGGACTGGCCAATGCCCGCGCGCTGGCAGCGTCAACGCTGGACTGCGCCATTATTTACGCCGGAAATCGCGATATTCAGGACGACGTGCAGGCCATTCTTGGCCACAAAGATCTGATCGTGGTCGACAACGTTTTGCCTGACCTCGATCACCCGAATCCGTATGCCGCCCGCAAGGCTATCTGCGATGTCTTTCTCTCCCGCATCGTGAAGGGGAAAGGGCTGGACGTTATCGTCGGGGAAACCGGCGAAGAGCCGATGCCTACGCCGTGGACCGTCTACGAGCTGGTGAAAGCGATCAGTGATGTCGACAGCGCGTGGAAAGAATTCATGCTGATCGACATGGGCGGAGCCACCACCGACGTCTATTCCGCCAGCGCTAACATGCTCTCCCCGGATACCGTCCTGCACGGCGTGCCTGAGCCGTTTGTGAAACGCACCGTAGAGGGCGACCTCGGCATGCGCGTCTCGGCGGTGGTGGTTGGCGAGAGTACGCAGGAACTGGTGAACGCGGTGTTCGCCCACCAGCCTCAGCGCAGGGAAGCGTTCTATGGCTATCTGCGCCATCTGGTCGCGCATCCGGACTACCTCCCTGCTACCGAAGAAGAAAAGCATTTCGACACGCTGCTGGCCGGGCTGTGCGTGGGGTACGCCAGCGAGCGCCATGCCGGCACCAAAAAACAGGTCTGTACCTGCGTAGGCAACGTCGATTTACAGATGGGGCGCGATCTGACCACCGTGCGCAAAGTGGTGGGTTC
The DNA here is from genome assembly GCF_011765665.1 of Enterobacter sp. SES19. Classification (NCBI taxonomy): domain Bacteria; kingdom Pseudomonadati; phylum Pseudomonadota; class Gammaproteobacteria; order Enterobacterales; family Enterobacteriaceae; genus Enterobacter; species Enterobacter sp. SES19. Next base: position 1,701,259 of record NZ_CP050320.1, on the reverse strand, counting down.
CGGGGGATGGCTCTCCCGCGCCAGCCAGTTCGATATTCACCGCTGGCTGAAGTACCGCGAGCTGGACGACAGCAGCAGACGCGTTCTTTTACCCGGGCAGTTTGACTATTACCGCGATGCAAAAGGTCTGCTTCCTCTGCTGGCGAACGTCGCCAGGCTGGACCCGCAGGCGGCGGCTCGCACCAGTATTCAATGTTTAACCCTATAAAACCTAAGGCAGCAACGAATGGAACTTCGAAATAAAAAGCTAACCCATGACGAATTCATGACTGAGCGGCAACAGGTCTTGCAGACCTGGCAAACCGGCAAGGACGTTGAGAACTTCGAAGATGGCGTGAAGTACCAGCAAACCATTCCTGAGCAAAAACGCTTTTCTCACGCCCTACTGAAGGCGGACCAGGAAGGTAAAACCCTGAGCCAGCCGCGCGCAGGCGTAGCGCTGATGGATGAACATATCGCCCTGCTCAAAACGCTGCAGGAAGATTGCGATTTGCTGCCCAGCACCATCGATGCCTACACCCGTCTGAATCGCTATGAAGAGGCGGCGGTAGGGATCCAAAAATCCATCGAAGCGGGCACCTCCAAACTTAACGGCTTACCGGTCGTCAACCACGGCGTCGCCGCCTGCCGCCGCATGACTGAAGCGCTGGAGAAACCGATTCAGGTACGTCACGGCACGCCGGATGCGCGCCTGCTGGCGGAGATCGCGATGGCCAGCGGCTTTACCAGCTATGAAGGCGGCGGTATCTCCTACAACATTCCGTACGCCAAGCGCGTCACTCTGGAAAAATCTATCCGCGACTGGCAGTACTGCGACCGCCTGATGGGCCTGTACGAGGAGAACGGCATTCGCATTAACCGTGAACCGTTTGGCCCGCTGACCGGCACCCTGATCCCGCCGTTTGTATCCCACTCGGTGGCGATTATCGAAGGTCTGCTGGCGCTGGAACAGGGCGTGAAGTCAATTACCGTCGGCTACGGCCAGGTTGGTAGCCTGACGCAGGATATCGCCGCGATTCAGGCTCTGCGCGAGCTGTCCCACGAATATTTCCATAACCACGGCTTTGACGATTACGAGCTGAGTACCGTCTTCCACCAGTGGATGGGCGGCTTCCCGGAAGATGAGTCGAAAGCGTTTGCCATTATCTCCTGGGGCGCAGCGGTTGCCGGTATGTCCGGGGCGACCAAAGTGATCACCAAGAGCCCGCACGAGGCGTTCGGTATTCCGACCGCTGCCGCAAACGCCCAGGGGCTGAAAGCCTCGCGTCAGATGCTCAACATGGTCAGCGATCAGAAATTCCCGCCGTGCGCCGCCGTCGAGCAGGAAGTCGAGCTCATTAAGAGCGAAGTCCGCGCCGTGCTGAAGAAAGTCTTCGAACTGGGCAACGGCGATGTCGCACGCGGGACGGTGCTGGCGTTTGAAGCGGGCGTGCTGGACGTACCGTTCGCCCCTGCCTCCTGCAACGCAGGCAAAATTCTGCCGGTGCGTGATAACGCCGGTGCCATTCGCGTGCTGGAAGCCGGTGCGGTTCCGCTGCCGAAAGATATCCTCGCCCTGCATCACGATTACGTCGCCGAGCGCGCGCGTTTTGAAGGCCGTAAGCCCTCATTCCAGATGGTTGTTGATGACATCAACGCGGTATCCCACAGTAAATTAATAGGAAGACCATAATGAAAATTAAGCAGGCCCTTTTCACCGCAGGCTACTCCTCGTTCTATTTCGACGATCAGCAGGCCATCAAAAACGGCGCCGGTCATGACGGGTTTATCTATACCGGCAATCCGGTAACGCCTGGATTTACGTCCGTTCGTCAGGCGGGTGAATGCGTATCCGTACAGCTGATTCTGGAAAACGGCGCGGTGGCGGTGGGCGATTGTGCAGCGGTGCAATATTCAGGGGCAGGCGGTCGTGATCCGCTGTTCCTGGCTGAACACTTCATTCCGTTCCTCAACGATCACATCAAGCCGCTGCTGGAAGGCCGTGACGTTGACCGGTTCCTGACGAATGCCCGTTTCTTTGACGAACTGCGTATAGACGGCCATCTGCTGCATACCGCCGTACGCTATGGTCTGTCGCAGGCGCTGCTCGACGCGGCGGCACTGGCGACCGGCCGCCTGAAAACGGAAGTCGTGTGTGATGAATGGCAGCTGCCGTGCGTTCCGGAGGCCATTCCGTTATTTGGTCAGAGCGGCGACGACCGCTATATCGCCGTCGACAAGATGATCCTCAAAGGCGTTGACGTACTGCCACATGCGCTTATCAACAACGTGGAAGAGAAGCTGGGCCTGAAAGGGGAAAAACTGCGGGAGTATGTGCGCTGGTTATCCGACCGCATCCTGAGCCTGCGCACCAGCCCGCGCTATCGCCCGACGCTGCACATTGACGTGTACGGCACCATCGGTCTGATTTTCGATATGGATCCGGTACGTTGCGCCGCCTATATCGCCAGCCTCGAAAAAGAAGCCCAGGGCCTGCCGCTGTACATTGAAGGGCCGGTGGATGCGGGTAACAAGCCGGATCAGATCCGCCTGCTGACCGCCATCACCCACGAGCTGATGCGTCTGGGTTCCGGCGTGAAAATCGTTGCCGATGAGTGGTGTAACACCTATCAGGACATTGTGGACTTCACCGATGCGGGCAGTTGCCACATGGTGCAGATTAAAACCCCGGACCTGGGCGGTATTCACAACATCGTTGATGCGGTGCTGTATTGCAACAAGCACGGCATGGAAGCCTATCAGGGCGGTACCTGTAACGAAACGGAAATCAGCGCCCGCACCTGCGTGCACGTGGCCCTCGCCGCTCGCCCGATGCGCATGCTGATCAAACCGGGCATGGGCTTCGATGAAGGTCTTAACATCGTGTTTAACGAAATGAACCGCACCATCGCACTGTTGCAGACTAAGGATTAAAAGATGGCACGTACATTTAAGATCTTATCGCCAACGGCTATCCTGGGCTATGGCTTCCCGGAAGAGAGCTTTCGGAAGGCCATGGAAGCGTCGCCGGATCTTATTGCGGTCGACGCAGGCTCTTCCGACCCTGGCCCCCACTACCTGGGGGCAGGTAAGCCTTTCACCGACCGGGCGGGGGTAAAACGCGATCTACGCTATATGATCGTGGCTGGCGTTAAGCACAACATTCCGGTGGTGATCGGTACCGCCGGTGGGTCCGGTGCCGCGCCTCATCTGGAGTGGTGCCGCCAGATAATCCTTGAGATTGCTCAGGAAGAGAAACTCTCATTCTCCATGGCGCTGATCCCGTCGGATGTCGATAAAGCCACCGTGCATCAGGCGCTGGATGACGGGAAAATCACCGCCCTGGATTTCGTCCCGGAACTGACCCACGAGGCTATCGAAGAGAGCACCTATATCGTGGCGCAGATGGGTATCGAGCCTTTCCAGCGGGCGCTGGCGGCCGGGGCGCAGGTGGTGCTGGGCGGACGGGCGTACGATCCGGCCTGCTTTGCCGCGCTGCCCATCATGCAGGGCTTCGATGAAGGTCTGGCGCTGCACTGCGGTAAGATCCTCGAGTGCGCGGCGATTGCCGCTACGCCGGGGTCCGGCTCCGACTGCGCGATGGGCATCATTGACGATAACGGCTTTACGCTGAAAACGTTTAATCCGAAGCGTAAATTCACCGAAACGTCGGCGGCGGCGCACACCCTGTACGAGAAATCTGATCCGTACTTCCTGCCGGGGCCGGGCGGCGTTCTGAACCTGAAAGGGTGCAGCTTCAAAGCGGTCAACGAGGGCGAAGTGTACGTCAGCGGTTCCCGCCACGAAGAAACGCCGTACGCGCTGAAGCTGGAAGGCGCCCGCCGGGTCGGCTTCCGCTGTCTGACCATTGCCGGTACGCGCGACCCGATCATGATTGCCGGGATCGATAATATCCTCGAAGAAGTGCAGGTCAGCGTGAAGCGCAACCTCTCGCTGAATGACGACAGCATCCGCATGACGTTCCACCTGTACGGAAAGAATGGCGTGATGGGCAACCATGAGCCGATGCAGTCCGCCGGGCACGAACTGGGTATTTTGCTGGACGTAGTGGCCCCCACCCAGGATATCGCCAACAGCGTCTGTTCGCTGGTGCGCTCTACCCTGCTGCACTACGGCTATGAAAACCGGATCGCAACAGCGGGCAACCTCGCGTTCCCGTTCTCCCCTTCCGACATTCAGAGCGGCCCGGTGTATGAGTTCTCAATCTACCACCTGATCGAAGCGAGCGACGCGCTGCGTTTTGATTTCCACCTCGAGCAGGTCACGCCAGAAGGAGTTCAGTTATGAAACAGGGTATTTGCTCACTGGCGCAGGTCATTCGTTCTAAAAACGCCGGACCGTATGAGCTGGTTCTGGATATTTTATTTAAAACGCGTGAAGACTATCAGCGGGTAAAAGCCTCGGAGCAATTAACGCCGCAGCTTATTGCCCGTTTATATAACGTTAAGCCTGACTTTATTCATCGCATTATCTGGTTCGATCCGGCCAATGCGGTCAAAATCGTCATGCCTCGCGATATTATCTCCGGCAACGTCGGTGACAATGATGTCTATGGTGCCCAGCAGCATGCACCGTTATTAAGTATCGAGTTTGATCTGTAACACTACAAATACAACAACGTCCATTGGGATATAGATATTTGCTGTATCACTGTATTCCAGATAATTCATGCGGTTGGTCACAACAAACGTGCGTCTGAGCGGTTCATCAGGGCTCAGGCGCACGCGACCCTACACATTAACCAACCTTTATCCGATGGAGTAAACATGAAAAAAATAAGCTTAACGAAAATGATCATATTAGGTTTGATACTCGGCATGATTGCCGGGGTGGTCATTAATAATATGGCATCAGCAGATACAGCAAAAACGTACGCACAGGATATCTCTATTTTCACTACCATATTCTTACGCATGGTGAAAATGATTATCGCCCCGCTGGTCATTTCCACCCTGGTGGTCGGCATAGCCAAAATGGGTGATGCTAAAACGCTTGGCCGTATATTCTCCAAAACCTTTTTCCTCTTTATTTGCGCCTCGCTGCTGTCCATCGCCCTGGGGCTGGTTATCGTCAACATCTTCCAGCCTGGCGCAGGCATTAACTTTGTTCCCCATGACGCCGGGGCCGTTGCGGCCGTTCAGTCCGAGCCGTTCACGCTGAAAGTGTTTATCTCTCACGCGGTACCGACCAGCATCGTTGATGCGATGGCCCGCAACGAGATTCTGCAAATCGTGGTGTTCTCGATTTTCCTCGGCTGCAGCCTGGCAGCCATTGGTGAGAAAGCCGACCCCATCATTAAGGTGCTCGACTCTCTGGTGCATGTGATGCTGAAGCTGACGGGTTACGTCATGCTGTTTGCCCCGCTGACCGTATTTGCCGCGATCTCCGGACTGATTGCCGAACGCGGTCTGGGCGTGATGGTCAGCGCCGGTATTTTCATGGGTGAGTTCTACATGACGCTCGGCCTGCTGTGGGCGATTCTGATTGGCCTGTCCACGATGATTGTCGGTCCGTGCATCAGTCGTCTGACTAAAGCGATTCTCGAACCTGCGCTGCTGGCCTTTACGACCTCAAGTTCAGAAGCGGCTTTCCCGGGCACGCTGAACAAACTGGAAAAATTCGGCGTCTCCTCCAGGATTGCCAGCTTTGTCCTGCCCATCGGCTACTCCTTTAACCTGGTCGGCTCAATGGCCTACTGCTCGTTTGCGACCGTGTTTATCGCCCAGGCGTGCAACATCGAACTGAGCATTGGCGAGCAGATCACCATGCTGCTGATCCTGATGCTGACCTCTAAAGGTATGGCGGGCGTGCCGCGCGCATCGATGGTGGTTATTGCCGCCACGCTCAACCAGTTCAACATTCCGGAAGCGGGTCTGATTCTGCTGATGGGCGTCGATCCGTTCCTCGACATGGGCCGTTCCGCCACCAACGTGATGAGTAACGCAATGGGTGCCGCTATCGTCGGTCGCTGGGAAGGCGAGCACTTCGGCGCCGGCTGCCGCGGCAAGGTTCCGGCCAAAGAAAGCTCTGCTTCAGAAACTGAAATCGCCATGTATTGATTACAAAGGCCAACCGTGGTTGGCCTTTCGTCTTCCGATGTACAGGAAAGCCCCATGAAGATAAACATTTTCGGCGTCAGCCTCTTATCCGTCAGCCTGATGTTTAGCGCTGCCACGCTGGCGCAAACCGCGCCGGACTATACGCAGCTGCTTGAACAGGCTCACCAAAAATTCAAAGGTAATCATGAGGGGAAGGTCGCCGACTACATCCCTGCCCTGGCGACCTATAGCCCCGACAATTTCGCCATCACCCTCGCCACGGTCGACGGCAAGATTTACCAGGTTGGCGACGTGAAAAAAGCGTTTCCAATGGAGTCGCTGAGCAAGGTTTTCACCCTGGCGTTGGCGATGGAGCAGCGCGGTCCGCAGGAGGTGCTGGATAAACTCGGCGCCAGTGCGACCGGTCTGCCCTTCAACTCCGGTTTAGCCATTGAGCTGACGAAAGGTGCGCCGGAAAACCCGCTGGTGAATGCGGGGGCGATGAGCACGGTTAGCCTGATTGAGGCGAAAGATAAGACCGACCGCTGGAACACGATCCTCAATAACCTGAACGCGTGGGCCGATGCCTCGCTGACCGTCAACGAGCCGGTGTTCAAATCGGAAATGGAGACCAATCAGCATAACCAGGCGCTGGCGATGCTGATGGCCTCCTACAACAGCTTTTATGGCGATACCCGTGAAGCCGTCGAAATCTACACCCGCCAGTGTTCCGTAGACATCACCGTTGAGCAGCTCGCCAAAATGGGCGCGGTGCTGGCGAACAAGGGCAAATCGCCTTTCAACGGTAAGCAACTGCTGAATGAACGCTACGTGCCGCAGGTTCTGGCGGAAATGGCGATTGCCGGGCTGTACGACGGCAGCGGCAAATGGCTGTACACCGTTGGGATCCCGGCGAAGAGCGGCGTCGGCGGCGGCATGGTTGCCATCGTGCCCGGTCAATACGCCATCGCGGTCTACTCGCCACCGCTGGATGCCGCCGGGAATAGCGTCCGCGCCCAGCAGACGATTGCGTATGTTGCCGGGGCGACGCAGGCCAGCCTCTTTTTAGCCCATTGACTGTGATTTTGTCAGCCGGGCGCGGCAGCTGCGCCAGCGCCCGGCAAAAACAACCACAAAGTGAGAAGTACTATGTCTAAACCATTTGTCTGGCAGGAACTGTTTGTTCAGAGTAACGATACGACGGAATATGAACTCCTCAGCACACAGCACGTTACGGTGACGGAGTTAGAGGGCGAAGAGGTCATTAAGGTGGCGCCTGAGGCATTGACCCTGTTGGCCCAGCAGGCCTTTTATGAAGCCTCATTCTTCCTGCGCGCCGGACATTTAACGCAGATAGCCAGCATTCTGCACGACCCGCAGGCCAGCAGTAACGATAAGTATGTCGCCCTGCAGCTGCTGCGCAACGCCGAAGTGTCGGCAAAAGGCGTCCTGCCAAACTGTCAGGATACCGGCACGGCCACCGTTGTGGCGAGCAAAGGCCAGCACGTCTGGACCGGCGGTGATGATGCCGAAACGCTGAGCAAAGGGATTTATACCACCTTTAGCGAGTGTAACCTGCGCTACTCGCAAAACGCACCGCTGGACATGTATACCGAGGTTAATACCCAAACCAACCTGCCGGCGCAGATAGACATCAGCGCGACGCCGGGGAGCGAATATCGCTTCCTGTTTGTCAATAAAGGCGGCGGATCGGCTAACAAAGCCGCGCTGTTCCAGGAAACGAAATCGATTCTGCAGCCGGAGAAGCTCACCGCGTTCCTGATCGAGAAGATGAAGTCGCTCGGTACCGCGGCCTGTCCACCGTATCACATTGCCTTTGTGGTCGGCGGCCTCTCTGCCGACCAGGCGCTGAAGGTGGCGAAGCTGGCCTCAACAAAATATTATGACAACCTGCCCACCAGCGGGAACGAGCTGGGCCAGGCGTTCCGCGATACGGCGCTGGAATCCACGCTGCTCAACGCCAGCCGCGAATTCGGCATCGGTGCCCAGTTTGGCGGCAAGTATTTCGCGCACGATATTCGCGTCATCCGCCTGCCGCGTCACGGCGGCTCCTGCCCTGTCGCCATGGCGCTCTCCTGCTCCGCCGACCGAAATATCAAAGCGAAAATCAACAAGCACGGTATCTGGCTGGAGAAGCTGGAACATAACCCAGGGAAATATATCCCCGACGCCAGCCGTGAGGAACACGACGCCCGAACCGTACAGATCAACCTGAACCGCCCGCTGCGCGAGATCCTGCGCGATATGTCTGCCCTGCCGATCGGCACCCGGCTGTCGTTAAGCGGCCCTATCGTGGTCGCACGCGATATTGTTCACGCAAAAATCAAAGCCCGGCTGGATAACGGCGAGCCGATGCCGGAGTACATGAAAAACCATATCGTCTATTACGCCGGTCCGGCGAAAACACCGGAGAATCAGGCCTGCGGCTCCCTCGGTCCGACCACCGGCGGGCGGATGGACGGCTACGTCGATGCTTTCCAGGCCGCGGGCGGAAGCCTGATCATGCTTTCCAAGGGCAACCGCAGCCAGCAGGTTACCGATGCCTGCCATAAGCACGGCGGCTTCAACCTCGGCAGCATCGGCGGTGCGGCGGCGCTGCTGGCGCAGCAGTATGTGAAAAGCCTGCGCTGCCTTGAGTATCCCGAACTGGGCATGGAGGCGGTATGGATGATGGAGGTCGAGAATCTGCCCGCCTTTGTGCTGGTTGACGACAAAGGGAATAATTTCTTCAGCCAGTTTGAGCAGCAGCATCGCTGTGCATCCTGCCCTGCGGGACATTAAGGAGCCACTATGGAAGCGCGAGCTAACGCAGAAAAACACCGCCAACGACAGCAAAAGCGCAAAGAGCAGGTTGATATCCGCGTGGCGGCGGCAACAGAGAAGAAAGGCATTCTGATCGTCTTCACCGGCAACGGAAAAGGCAAGTCCACCGCCGCCTTCGGTACGGCGACGCGTGCCGTCGGCCACGGTAAAACCGTTGGCGTCGCGCAGTTTATTAAAGGCCAGTGGGATAATGGTGAATACAACACCCTGCATCCGCTCGGCGTCGAGTTCCACATTATGGGCACCGGCTTTACCTGGGAGACACAAAACCGGGAGACGGATATTCAGGCCGCAGCGGCGGTGTGGCAGGAGAGCAAGCGCATGCTGGCTGACCCGAGCTACGACCTGGTGGTTCTCGATGAGCTCACCTATATGCTGGCTTATCACTATCTGGATACTCAGGAGGTGATCGCGGCAGTTGAGAACCGTCCGGCGCAGCAGACCGTGATCGTCACCGGACGCGGCTGTCACTCGCAGTTACTGGCGCTTGCCGACACGGTCAGCGAAATGCGCCCGGTAAAACACGCATTTGACAGCGGTATTCAGGCGCAGGAGGGCATTGACTGGTAAGCGTGTCGGTACCGGATGGCGCGCCGCACTGCCGCCATCCGGTGTTATTACGCGGCCGGCGATACCACTGATTTTTGTAATAGCCACTCGCGGAAGGTTTGTAACGGCAGGGACTGAGCCTTTTCCTCCCGCCACGTCATGATGAAGCGGTTGCCGGTGCGGATAGGAACATCACAGGGGATCACCATCTCGCCGCAGTCCAGGTCATGCTGGATGGCGAAGCGGGGAAGCAGCGCGACCCCAAGATTCGATCGTACTGCGGCAATCAGCATCGAGAGGAGGTCAAAGCGCGGGCCAAGGTTCACGTCCGGACTGGTGATACCGGACAGCGCAAACCACTCCTGCCAGCCATTGATGCGAGTGCTTTGGTGTAACAGCGGAAACTCACTGAGCAGCTCCTCAACCCCCAGCTTCTGCTCCGCGCTGGGGAGCAAGCTTCGGCTGCATACCGGCAGGATCTCCTCTTCAAATAAATAATCGACTTCCGACCACGGGGGACAAAAATCGGCGCGCATAATAGCCGCATCGTATTCACGATTTAAAAAATCGCCGATATTGGCCAGCGAGTGAATGTTAACAATAATATCAGGATTTAATTTATTAAACTCCCATAAATTAGGGATCAGCCAATGCGTACTGAAGGTGGGATTTACCGCCAGCTCCACAACCTGAACGGCAGGCTGCCAGGACATTATCATATTTGTATCGCGTTCCAGCTTATTAAGCGTCTCTTTGACGATATTCAAATAATGCTTGCCTGCTGCATTCAGAAAAATCCGCTTTTTGGCATGATTGAATAATGAGGTGTGTAAAAACTCCTCCAGGGCCGTCACCTGTCTGAACACTGCACTCTGCGTTAACGCCAGCTCTTCTGCCGCGCGGGTATAGCTTTCGTGACGCGCCACAACTTCGAACGTCACCAGCAGCTCGCTCTTGGGGATTTTTCCTCTCATCATGTCTTCCATTCATGGTGGGTAACAGTAATTTTTTGAAGCGAATAAACCCTGCTTCAGAACGATACCGCCATTATATTTTAGTTATGCTCTGTCGGCAGTGATCCACACCATGATTTAATCAGTTTTGCGCGTCAGGCCAAACTACTTGCAGAAAATGAAATGAAACATGAAAGATTATTAAGAACCTGTTCTCTTTTGTGCCTCGTGTAATGGAGACAGCGTCTTATTATATGAAAAATCATATGGCCATTAAAAACAGGAATAGCATAGGGCTGGACGTTAAAAAATATAAAACAAAACGTTGTGCTAAAAATAGAACAGGGTTCTGTGTACGTCTTTTGATCAGCGGCGCACCCGCGTGACGGATGCCAGAGCACCGTTCCAGCGCCTCTTCAGCACGCAAGCAGAAACCGGCTCAAAACAAAAAACCCAGATCGCATAACGATCTGGGTTTCGAATTTGGCGGAAGCGTAGAGATTCGAACTCTAGAACCCTTTCGGGTCGCCGGTTTTCAAGACCGGTGCCTTCAACCGCTCGGCCACGCTTCCAAAGTGAGGCGCACTATAAACATCTATTAGCGCCTTGTAAAGCAGGAATTTTTCTATTTTTAGCCACCGGCGTTTGACTGCGCAAAAATCACCCAGGCGCTTACCGCGCATCGGTCTCTGCTCCCTTGTACATACCGTTACACAGCAACGCTCATCCTTTTAAATCGCTCTGGTATAGAATGCCACAAAAATAGACGGCCATTTGTTGTGTAATTGTTATAAATCTGAGTACCGACAGATTTTAGAAATTACTGCCATGCAGTGTTACTGGTTGATGATGAAAATCAAAAATACGCTTTGCTTACATATCCTGATGGCGACCCTGGCCATTTTGTTCCTGTGTGTTCACCCGCTGGTGACGAGCTTCGATCCGCCCCTCACCTTCCAGCCGCTGATTAAATCAATGGAGGGCACGCCGAAAGAACAAGCGGAAAAAATTGCGACTATTTCCCATGCCTTACAAGGTAATGCGATTTTCTTCATTGGCGCGTCTGAGGTTGCCACCTCAGAAGATGAACATTACGCTGTATATAATTACTTTAATAAGCAATTGCACACACCCGTTGTGGCGTATGGCGATGCGTTTGTCGATGACGAAACGCAGTTTTTACTGTTCTCGCGTTTTAAAAATAGCCTTAACGCAAACAGTAAAGTTGTTTTACTTCTGGCACCTGACAGCTTTTACTCAAAAGGGCTGCCACCGGCTATCTATGCCGATAATTTCCCCGGTTCTATTTTTAATCCGCTGATGAAGGACCCGCAGGCGCGCCCGCTGCTGGTTAATTATTTAAAGCATATTAATAGTAAAGAGATAAGCCATTTAACCTTTGGCCAAATGCGCGTCTTTGGCTGGCACCCCGATCTGATGTGGGACGAGCTGAGCTTCCAGTTTGCGAACGTCTGCACAATGATAAAAAACGACTGGCTGGCGCTGCTCAACGTCACGCCCCAGACGGTACAACCGTGGCCGCAGCAGCCCACCGCCCACATTACCCCTGACTGGGATAAAGAGCTGGCGAACGCGCGCGAGTTAAATAAAAAACGCCAGCAGAGCGCAGCCACGCTGTGGATGGACAAAACGATTTACGAAGAGGACGGTAAGCCGCAACAGTGGGATGACACGCCGGTCGTGCCTGCGCAAATCGCCGCGTTCAGTAAAACCGTCCAGCTGCTGAAGGAACGTCACGTGCAGGTAATTGCTATCGTCGACCCGGTTAACCCCTGGGCGCTTTACAATACCGATACCTTCCGCCCGGTTGATAAGCAAATTAAAACCATTCTGGAAAAGAACCAGATCCCTTATTTAGATATGTACGCCATGCCTTATCAGAATGGCTGGAACTGGGATCGTTTGCACCCTTCCGAACTGGCCTGGGTTCCTATGATTCGCTTTATTGCACAGAGCTTTAAATAATGAAAATCGCGATCCGTCTTTTTTTCCTTTATCTCCTGCTGGCGATCACTATCGTCGCGTGGACCTCTGTCGATGACAGCATGAGTATGCAGCTGCATTTTGAATATCAAAAGTTCTGAGGCCGAATGATGTATAGCTCAGGAATGTTTTTTGTCTATTTGTTTTCATCCGCTCTGGTGTTTGCGCTGGTCAATCGCGTATTACGTCATCGCCTGACTTATTTATCGGCCTTATCTGTCCTGGCTGCATTAGGCTGGGGCTATATTTTTCAGGGTGATTACCGTGTTCCCGCGGTCGTTTTTATCAGTTTTTACCTTGTCGCAGCGTTAAAAGAAAAAGGATGGTTAAAAACCTGGCAAGCTATTGTATTAACGCTGCTTCCTTTATTTTTAGTGAAATTACACGTTAATCATCATCTCGGCATGATCGGCCTCTCTTTTATGACGTTCCGCGCAGTGGACGTGCTGCTCTATCGCAGTAAAAAAGAAGGCCAGAATTTCCTGCACTATTTCTGCTATCTGTTTATGCCCTTTATCATCCTGGCAGGCCCGATGTACCGCTGGCGGACATGGATGAGTGACGTCAGCAAGCCCGTGTTTGCCCTTAACCGTGAACAGTTTTTGGTCGCGTTAGAGCAAATCGTTACCGGCATTATCCAGAAGTTCCTGTTTGCCATGCTGGTTGATTCACTTGTCGTGCAGCCCTGGAGCCATAAGCCGTTTACGCTGACCGTGGGCGTGGTGATGTCGATTGCCTACAGCGCCTACCTCTACTTTGATTTTGCGGGCTACAGCAATATGGCCATCGGTGCGGGCCGCCTGTTTGGGTTGAACATTCCGGCAAACTTCAATATGCCCCTTCTGGCAAAGAACCCGCAGGACTTCTGGCGCCGCTTCCACATCAGTTTGTCTGAATGGCTGCGCGATGTGGTCTTTATGCCCGTCTATATGAACCTGATGAAGTTCAACTTTTTCCGTCAGAACAAAACGCTGGCGCAAAATATCGGTATTTTTTGCACCCTGTTCTGCATGGGGGCATGGAATGGCCTGGAACGCCATTACGTCATCAGCGGCGCGCTGTTTGGCGCGATTTCCGTTACTCATAACATGCTGCTGTGGTCAGCCAAGCGCAGCCCGGCATTGCACCGCGGTTTGCAGTATCCGGCCGTTGCGTTTTTAGGGAGAATTCTGACGCTGGGAAGCGCCGCGGGATCCCTTTACATCTTTAGTGGAATGTCACCTCTATGAAAAATCACTCCGATCTTCAGGAACTGCAGGATTTCTTACGTGCGGCATTATGCGATCCCGCCTCCCCGCAGCAACTGGCCATCAGCGGCAGCGACGAAGCCTTAAGCTGGTTACAGCTTTCTGCTGCCGTGACGGACTGGGCACAGCGCTATCAGCGTTGCCAGCCTGTTGCCGGTACGCCGGTCGTCTTGTACGGACACCAGCAGGCCGAGTTCGCCGTGGCGATTTATAGCTGTCTGCTGCACAACATTCCGTACATCCCGGTGGACTGCATCTACCCACAGGAGCGCCTGCGGGAGATCTGCCATCTGGCCAATGCCCCTTACTATTACGACGTTGCGACCCGGCAGTTCATCGCCACGGGTGAACCGGGCAAGGTGCTGGAGGAGAAGGATCTGGCCTATATCATGTTTACCTCAGGCAGCACCGGCAAGCCTAAAGGGGTGCAGATTGGGCGTGAAAGCGTATGGCACTTCATGAAATGGGTCAGCCAGGACTTTTCGCTGCCGGAAAAACCGGTGCTGATGAACCACGCGGTGTTCAGTTTTGACCTCTCCCTGATCCCTTTGCTGGCGAATCTGGCGATGGGCGGACACATTGTGCTGAACGCCAAAGACGATATTCAGAAAGAGAACTGGCTGGAGCGACTGAAAAGCAACGCGGTCTCCGCCTGGGTTTCCACCCCCTCTTTTGCATACCAGCAGCTGCTTTCCCCGCAGTTCAACAGCGAGTATTTGCCTGCGCTCAACGTCTTTATCTTCATTGGTGAAGTGTTAAATAAGGCGCTGGTTAAACAGCTCCGCCGCCGTTTCCCGCAGGCCAAAATCATCAACTCCTATGGCCCGACGGAAGCGACCATCGCAACAACTGTCGTTGAAATCACGGATGAGATCCTGAACAGCGACAGCGCCGTGCTGCCGGTGGGGGTCATGATGCCTGAGAGCAGAATGGAAATTTCCGCTGAGGGCGAGCTGATTATCTGGGGTAAAAACGTCATGCGCGGCTACCTCGGCCTGCCGCAGGAGAATGCAGAAAAATTACTCCGTCGGGAAAATGAAGCATTTCGCGGCTACCGGACAGGCGATCTGGGCTATGAAGCGGGGCTTATCTATTGCCAGGGCCGCAACGATAGCCAGGTCAAACTGAATGGCTACCGTATTGAAATCAATGAGATTGAAAACCGCCTGCTGGCGATGTCCGGCATCAACGAAGCGGTGGTTCTGCCGCTGATGAAATCCTGCGGCAGCGTGCTGCGCATTGCCGCATTCTGCGTGACGGAGTTGGCGCCGGATACCATCAAAACCTCGCTGTCAAAGGTGGTTCCCCACTATATGGTGCCTTCACAAATTATCGTAAAAGACGCTTTGCCGCTGAATCCTAACGGCAAAATTGACCGCAAGCTGCTGGACGCTTACGCCCGCACAAATTAATGACTCCAGGAAAAATTATGGAACAAGAAATTCTCGCCCTGTTCGAAAAAGTGTTATCCCGTAAGGTGGGCTTTCACGATGAACTGATTGAATCCGACATTCTCGACTCCATCCTGGCAGTCGATATGGTGCTGGAAGTGCAGGACGTTTATGGCTGCATGATCCCGCCAACTGACGTGGCGACGGTGCTGAAAACCCCGGCGCACCTGGCCCGCTATATTGAAGAAAACCGTTAAACGCCCCTGCTGTTAATCCTGTCCTGAAGGCTCTGGCGCATCGCGCCAGAGCCCAGACGCAAAATGAATATCCATCACCGGAATTAAACCAACCGCTTTTGTGATTTCTCCTACACTTTAGGGGGCGTGTTGTTCTTAACAGAGGAGTCTGCGGTATGGCATTCGTAACCACGAAAGACGGCGTCAATATTTACTACAAAGACTGGGGCCCAAAAGAGGCCCAGCCTATTGTCTTCCACCACGGCTGGCCGTTGAGTGCCGATGACTGGGATAACCAGATGCTCTTCTTCCTTGCAGAAGGCTATCGCGTTATCGCTATCGATCGCCGTGGTCATGGGCGTTCGGACCAGGTGAGTGAAGGCCACGATATGGATCATTATGCGGCCGATGCGTCAGCCGTGGTTGAAAGCCTGGATCTGCGTAATGCCGTGCACGTCGGTCACTCCACCGGCGGCGGCCAGGTCGCCCGCTATGTTGCGCGGTATGGCCAACCGCAGGGGCGCGTCGCCAAAGCGGTGCTCGTCAGCGCCGTTCCCCCTCTGATGGTAAAAACCGAAACTAACCCCGGCGGCACGCCCATTGAGGTTTTCGACGGCTTCCGCAAAGCGCTGGCGGCTAACCGCGCCCAGTTTTACCTCGACGTTGCCAGCGGTCCTTTCTACGGCTTTAATCGCGATGGCGCGGACGTTTCACAGGGCACGATCCAGAACTGGTGGCGTCAGGGGATGATCGGAAGCGCCAAGGCCCACTACGAGGGGATTAAGGCGTTTTCAGAGACCGACCAGACGGAAGATTTAAAAACCATCACGGTTCCCGTTCTGGTGTTGCAGGGCGATGACGATCAGGTCGTGCCTTATAAAAATGCTGCCCTGCTGCAGGACAAGCTGCTGGCGAACAGCGTGCTGAAAATTTATCCGGGCTTCCCGCACGGGATGCATACCACTCATGCGGATACCATCAACGCGGACATTCTGGCTTTTATTCGCTCATAACGCCGCGTTTCTTGCCGGGTGGCGCTGCGCTTACCCGGCCTACATTCCGCCACGATATCCCGTTCAATGCATGAACGCCACCCGAGGGTGGCGTTGTTTATTCCGCTTAGCGATTATCCAGCTGGGCGCGAACGTTGTTCAGCCCGGTGGTGTTGATTCGGTAAGGCTGCCCGTTCACGGAACGGATCAGCTTTTTGGTGCGGAGTTTTTTAAAGACGCTGAGCGTACAGTCGCTCAGCACCAGCCCTTCGCGGGTGTAGCACTCAACGGACGTGACGCGGCCAGAACTGTCGCGGACGTGCACAATACGTCCACCTTTGGCGAGAACGTGTAAGGTACGTTGTTCCTGACGGGATAAATTCATACTGGAAAACCTGTGTAATCATCATGCGTAAAAACGAGCCCACACCCGCAGGTGCGTGCGTAAGGTTTAAGCGCAGCGATAACCAGTCCGTCCTGAAAAGGGCGGGAAGCTGATTATCTGATGAAAACATTCTCCAGCATCAAAGCCTCGGTAAGAGATAAAAAGGTATTTACGGGGTGAATGATAACGCCTGTTTTTTACAGGGGAATAGCGGGAAGTTAAAAGTGTGAACGGGATCGGTCCGTAAAATCGTCTTTCGTCAATTTTACTGCCAGACTGAAACCCTTTACTGAACACCGACTGGAGCTCCTCTTATGCCTGATAACTATACCGTGGTTGAAACCGTCCCCACTGCAGAAGCGTTTTGCCGGCTGCGCGAGATCTCGGGTCTTAGCCCTCGCCCGCTGGAAGCGGCACAAAAAGCGCTGCCCGGCAGCTGCTATGGCATGCATATAGTGTTTCAGGGAAAACCGGTCGGTATGGGGCGCATCGTGGGGGATGGTGCGTTGAATTTTGATATTGTCGACGTCGCGGTTGATCCGCTTCATCAGGGGAAAGGGCTGGGCAGAATCATTATGGAAACGCTTGTTGCCTGGCTGGATAACCACGCCTGTAAAGGAGCGTACGTTTGCTTAATGGCGGATGTTCCTGAGCTTTATGCAAAATTTGGTTTTACGCTCGTTCGCCCGGCAAGCGAAGGGATGGCCAGAGTCTGGTGAAGGGCAAATCCGCGTTAAGACAAAAATAAAAACCCCAGGTTAACGAGTAACCTGGGGTTTATATCTGGCGGAAGCGCAGAGATTCGAACTCTGGAACCCTTTCGGGTCGCCGGTTTTCAAGACCGGTGCCTTCAACCGCTCGGCCACACTTCCTAAGTGAGGCGAACTATAAACACCTCACCGCGTGCTGTAAAGAGTGGTGGCACTCGTTCGCTGTAAAAATAGTCAAAACGTGTTTAATCGGTTGAACTGACAACACATCGACGATTTTATCAGCACAGGCCTAGTGTTTTTTGATGTACATGTCTTTCGTGTAATAGTACCCCAGCTTATCCGGCGTAAATCCACCGACCCACGGTTTAACCAGGTGCGTTCGGACGTAGTGATAAACCGGAATGGCGGGCACATCGCGTCCCAGCAGATCTTCCGCCTGCTGGTAGAACTTACCCCGCTCTTCCGTTGTTTTGGCTTTTGCGGCATTCACCAGCGCCTGGTCATATTCCGGATTGCTGTACTGGCTGGTGTTTTCGCTGTCGCCGGTGCGGAAGGTGTTCAGGAAGGTCGCCGCATCGTCGTAATCGGCAATCCACGCGTAACGCACCGCGTCAAAGTTGTGGGTGTGCATGGTATCCAGCATGGTTTTCCACTCCTGATTTTGCAGCTTCGCCTCCACGCCGAGGTTCTTTTTCCACATGGAACTGGCCGCAATCGCGATGCGCTGGTGCGATTCAGAGGTGTTATAGAGCAGGTTAAAGCTCAGAGGGTGGCTTTCGTTGTACCCAGCCTCGTTGAGAAGCTTTTTCGCCTCCGCGATGCGCTTGTCCAGCGGCCAACTGGCGTAATCCGGGTTCTGGAGCTTAACGCCGCCAATATCCGGCTGGCTGATGAGCCACGCCGGGCGCTGCCCCTGCCCTAATACTTTTCCGGCAATGATGTCTTTATCGAGCGCCATGTTCAGCGCCTTGCGCACGCGCGCGTCGTTGAACGGCGGACGGGTGGTATTGAATTCGTAGTAATAGGTCGCAAGCTGAGGTGAAACGTCAAGTTGGCTGCCCAGGGTTTTCTTGAGCTGGGCAAACTGGTTAATCGGCACCGTGTAGACAATGTCAATTTCGCCCGCTTTATAGCGGTTCACATCTGCGGCCTCGGAGGTGATAGGCAGATACGTCACCTTGTTAATCACGGTATGGTCATTATCCCAGTAGCGCGGGTTGCGCTCCGCCACAATGCGTTCGTTGACCACCCACTGGGACAGCTTGTACGCCCCGCTGGTGACGATATGTTCAGGCTTGGTCCACTTGTCGCCAAAGCGGCCAATCAGCACTTTGTCCACCGGCACCAGTGACGGGTGCGCCAGCATGGCCAGGAATGCCGCATTAGGCTGCGTCAAAGTGACTTCCAGCGTGGTGTCGTTTATCGCTTTCACGCCCAGCGTATCGGGGGCTTTTTTCCCCTGCGCAATATCCGCACCATTCACAATGTGCATGTTGCCTGGATAGCTGGCATACGGAGAAGCGGTTTTAGGATCAACCAGACGCTGCCAGCTCCAGACTACATCTTCCGCGGTGATGGCAGTGCCGTCGCTCCAGGTGATGCCCGGGCGCAAATGGAACGTCCAGACGGTGTTGTCCTTGTTCTCCCATTTTTCCGCCAGTCGGGGCTGAATGTCCCCCGTCGGGGAGACACTGACCAGCCCATCGAATAAATCGCTGATAATATTGAATTCGACGTCGCTTTCGACTTTATGCGGGTCGAGCGAGGCCGGCTCATTACCGTTGTTCCTGACCAGTTCCTGCTTCTCTGCCAATTGGGTTCCTGCCGGCACGTTAGCCGCCCAGGCAGCCGTGCTGGCGCACAGGATCCCTGCGGTTAACAAAGAGAGTGTAAAGTTCGTGCGTGTTTGTGGTTTCATTTCCTTCGCCTTATTGTCTGTTTTATGACGATCCGGAAATAACTCTTAGCGTTCGAATGGTAATAACGCAATATTTTTCAGTAACCTATAAGAGCTTGATCTGGTAAATTGTCGCAAACCGCTGTTCATACTGGTGAAACGTACTTCTGCAGAATAAATAACCACCTCCAGCGCTAACGTGCTGAGTAAAGATGGGTAAAACCACTTTGAGACTGGCGCCTCGTTTCCTATTCTTTCCGCTAATTACATCTGTCATAAGAGAGTGACTCATGGATCGTATAATTACTTCTTCGCGCGACCGCACATCGCTACTCAGTACCCACAAGGTGCTGCGCAATACCTATTTCATGCTTAGCCTGACTCTGGCGTTTTCGGCGATCACCGCCACCGCCAGCACCGTGCTGATGCTGCCGTCTCCGGGGCTGATCCTGACCCTGGTGGGCATGTATGGTCTGATGTTCCTGACCTACAAAACCGCTGACAAACCGGTCGGTATTCTGTCCGCGTTTGCCTTCACCGGCTTCCTGGGCTACATCCTGGGGCCGATGCTGAACGCATATCTGTCTGCCGGTATGGGCGATCTTATCGGCATGGCGCTGGGCGGTACCGCGCTGGTGTTCTTCTGCTGCTCGGCCTACGTGCTGACCACGCGTAAGGACATGTCCTTCCTCGGCGGTATGCTGATGGCGGGTGTGGTAGTTGTGCTGGTGGGTATGGTGGCAAACATCTTCCTGCAGCTGCCTGCCCTGCATCTGGCGATCAGCGCCGTGTTTATTCTGATTTCTTCCGGCGCGATCCTGTTTGAAACCAGCAACATCATTCGCGGCGGTGAGACGAACTATATCCGCGCCACCGTGAGCCTCTATGTGTCGCTGTACAACATCTTCGTCAGCCTGTTGAGCATCCTGGGCTTCGCCAGTCGGGATTAAGCACAACGGATATGAAAAAGGAGAATGCCCCGGCATTCTCCTTTTTTTATGCCCTACTCACCCCGGCAAATATAGGTCGGATAGCGCCGGTCCTGAATCAGCCACACGGAAGGCGAGAGTTCAGAGATCGTGAGGTAGTAGCGTGCAGTCGGACTGGCAAAGCTCCCCCACTGGGCGTCAGGCGTATTGTCGTTGTGTCGACGCCAGGTTTCGGTGTAGCTCAATACAATGACGTTATCATCGTCCCGCTGCTGCCAGGTAAAGTCCACGTCCCTGTCAACGATCAGATTTTGCCCGTCAGCCCTTGCCGCGCCTTTATAGGTGGTCACTCCGGTACCGTCCCGATGAAAATAGAACTGGGCAACGGTATTGACCTTCACTTCGCTGGTTTTTCCCTCATTGCGCGTAAAGTTAAATTCGGTGCTACAGGCCAGCACATCCTTTTTAAACACACAGCCAGAATAGTAAAACAGCGCCAGGGCACTGCCGACCAACACACCACCCAGACCAAAGAGAAGTTTTATTTTCATTTTTGGGCCCCGCTTTTATAACGGATGGTTTTGCACAGGCTGGATTTACTGACCGGGCAGGCGCCAATGAACACCTCATCTGCGGCGGCAATTGAAAAACGGGCGCTGAAATAATAAATGTCGTACTCCTCACGTTCGCACGCCACGTTATTGGCCGCCAGCTGCGCCGCTAATTTCGATAACACCAGCGGTCTTCCGTGATCGTTGATAATCCAGAGACGACAACGCGCGATTTTCTCCTTAACCGGCATGAGTTTCGCCGGGACGAATATCCCCTGCTGCCGGCTAAAGTAGAAGCTCGCCCCCAATGCAGCAATAATCAATATGGCCGGAATCCCCCACCTTTTCAGGGAAGCGCGCTGGGGCTTTTCCACTTGCGGTGCAGACGGAGGCTGCGGCTCAGCGGGTTGAATACTCTCTCCGGGCTGAAAAATCACATCGGCCTCAAAACGAAACCCATAACGAGGTACGGTTACGATAAATTCGTACCCCTCTCCCAGTGCCTGGAAGCTTTTACGTAATTCGCTCACCGCTTTATTGAGATTATTTCCCGATGGCGTAAAGCCAAACTCCTCCCACACGCGGGTAATCAATTCCTCCCGACTCAGGTCATGCCCTTTGTGTTTAATAAATTCCTGTAAAAGGCGAACGGCGGGTGCCGAAAGCGTTAATACAGATTCCGGTTGTCCAACAAGACTTATTGCATGTGCTTCAGGATCAAATAACAACGAATTATTGCATATAAAAAACATCTTTTATTCTCGGCTGTTACCGCATGCTTTTTAATCCCTGGTACATCGACATGAAAACCCTCTCCTGACTTGCTTATTTTCTCATCAGAAGGAATTTTCTCCCCATCCCTGGTCGCGGTATTTTCGCTTAACTATACAACCTTAAAGCCAGAAAATCAGGATAAAAAACTGTATATAACGAGTTAATTAATACAAATTTTCACAAACCGCTGTTCTGGTTAAAGTTTCCCTGCCCTGAAGCGATACGAAAGCAGACGGTGTCCTGGTGTTAACGCGCCGCCTTTAAACTCAGAGCAGGCAGACTTGATTGTGAAACAGAAAAAAAGAGTAAGCGTCACAACCGCCCTTTATGTCGCCGCGCTGTCACTGCCATTTTTCCCGGAAATGGCACTGGCCAATATGAGCGTGTATCCCATGGAACTTAACGTAGATAAGTCCGGTGCGGCGCAAATTAAGGTGGCGTCAAAAACGGATGATATTCAGTTCATTCGGGTGAGGCAAAAGAAAATTCTTAATCCCGGCACGGCCCTGGAAAAAGAAATTGATGTGGCGTCGTGGAAAGAGGGTGGCGTTGTTGTCACGCCGGAAAAATTCGCCCTTGCGGCAGGCGCAATGCGCGTGGTTCGCCTGGTATCGCTTACGCCCCCGGAAAAAGAGACGACCTGGCGCGTCTATTTTGAAGGGGTCAAGCAGCCTGACAGCATTATTCCGGGCAAGGCAGAAAGCCCTGCTGCGACGGCAAGACTGGGCGTCAATGTGATCTGGGGTGCCCTGATCCATCTCGCACCGAAAAAAAGCGTGGTTGCGCTGTCAATTGACCCTCAGAGGGGAACGTTAAAAAACAGCGGCACGTTGCGCGTGCCGCTCAGAGAGATCGGTATTTGTGATGCGGATTCGTCGTGCAGATGGATTAAAGAAGACGCGACGATTTATCCGGACACCGAACGGAAATTAAAAACGCTCTCGAAGGTACAAGGCCAGAAATATAAATTCCGCTACTTCAACTGGCTGAATAAAACCGCTGAAGAAGCTGATTTACCCGTCGTGCAATAACACGACGTTACCGTAAAGACCCAAAGGGTTTGTTTAAAGAGCCAGAGTGCTCATTTGTAAATATGGAGATATCAATGCGTAAGTATTTTAAACCTCTGATGATTGTTGCCGCGATGACCACGTCCGTTAGCGCGCTGGCGATTCAAAAAGATATTACCGTCAACGCCAGCGTTGATTCACAGCTGGATATGACCCAGGCCGATAACACGCCGCTGCCGGCAAGCATCGATATGCAGTACCTGCCCGGCCGTGGCCTGGAAAGCTACCGCCTGAATACCAAGGTGTGGTCTAACTCCGCGACCAGCAACGTAAAAGTCCGTCTGGTTAGCGCCGCGAAGCTGGCGAATGCTGACGGTGCTGAGACCATCCCAATGACGGTGATTCTGGGTGATAAAACCCTCTCTACCGCAGATGTGGAATATACAGGCGCCGAACTGTTCCCGGGGAGCATTGAAAACGGTTCAGCGGTACTGCCGCTGACCATTTCCCAGACCACCAAAGGCATTCTGAAAACCGGTCAGTACAGCGGCGTTGTCAGCCTGATGCTGACGCAGGCGACGACCACGGAAGGCGGTGCGTAACACCACTGCACCTAAGGAATAACGTCAGAGGGTGTTCACCCTCTGACGTCAGGATGATGTCGAGGCTCGTTCATGGCGTTTCACAGAAATACCCTCCTCTTTGTTGCTTTGTTACCCGCTTCCATCCAACTCGCCTGCGCCGGGATGGCCGTCCCGCCAGGTTTTGAAGATCTGGCGAAGACGCAGCGCCTGTGGACAGAGGTGAACCTCTATGGCGAGGCGCTTGGCCTTTTTGAAACGGATATCACGCTTGAAACGGTCAGCTTTGTCGCACCTGAAACCGTGGTAGCGGCCATCAAACGCCGGTTTAATGACGACCCATCGCTTGTTGCCACCGTGTCTGCCGCGCTGGCCGTTCCGCTTGCCCGTAACGGCAACCTGGCCTGTAACAGCAACGGCTCCGCAACGGGCTGTGATTACATCGATACCGACCGCGCGGCCATTATTTATGACGAGGATAACGCCCGCATTAACCTGTTCCTGGATAAGAAATTTCTGCCTAAGCAGACGGCAGAGAATCAATGGTATCAGCCTACTCAGGGCACCGAAAATGCGCTGATCCATCAGCAAAACATTAACTTCGTTGCCGACAAGGATTATCAGTCGGCAACCGTGCAGGGCAACGGCGCGCTGGCGCTCACGCAGGACGGCTATGCGAATCTCGACTGGACCTGGCTGGGGCAGCGTTCACGGCAGAAGCAGCTGCAGGAGGTCACCGTCAACAACGCCTGGTTTCGCCAGGATATCCTGCGTCAGTACTATGTTCAGCTGGGCGAGATGGATACCCGCGATCTGTTCAGCAACGCCGGTGGGAATATCAACCTCAGCCAGCTGCCGCTGGGCAAAATTCGCGGCCTGCGCACGGGTTCAACAAGGGCATGGATGAACCCGGTTCAGCAGTCGAAGGGAACCCCAGTGACCGTGCTGCTTTCCCATGACGCGCGTATCGACGCCCGCCGGGGCAATCAGCTGCTGGCGAGCTTTTATCTGAATGCCGGGGCGCAAACCCTGGACACGCGTTCGTTCCCGGACGGGAGCTACACCGTGACGCTCTCCATCTATGAAAATAACCGGCTGACGCGCACCGAGCAGGTGCCGTTTACCCGAACCGGCATTACGCCATTCGACCGCGTCGAGTGGTTCCTGCAGGCGGGCGAAACCGATAATAGCGATCAAAACGAAGAACGCCGCGCGGTTGCGCAGGCGGGCGTTCGTCTGCCCGTGACCCCGACGCTGGCGCTGACCAGCGGCGCAACGTTCAAGAAAAACCAGCGTTTCCTGGAAAATGCGATCGACTGGAGCCGGGGCTTCAACGCGGGCCCGATCGATGGCGTGCTGAGTACCCGGTTTAGCTACCTCTACGGCAGCGAAGGTCAGCGCGGCAATATTCAGCAAATCAGCTACAACGACGGTTTTTCTTTGAGCATCTATCGCAACGCGTTGTCCGCTGAAAACTGCACCACCCAAAGCGCGGGATTTGACGCCGTGAACGGCTGTTATCGCACCCTCTCGGTGATGTTCTCCGTCCCGGCCGGCGCCTGGTATGCGAGCCTGGGGTATTCGGATAACCGCAACGAAGGCCGGTACGTTTCACGCCGTGAGCTCCCGGACAGCGACGATCGCCACGATGCGGGTCTGCCGTGGGAATCGGTCTATATGACCCGCACGCGCACGCGGGCCTGGCAGGGAGGCCTGAGCAACGCCTTCAGTACCCATGGGCTTAACATTAACAGCAGCATTAACCTGTTTATGCGTAACGATGACTCCCGCGACGGCAGGGATAAAGGCGGCTACCTGAGCGTGAGCCTGTCCATGGCGCATAACCGTCAGGGTGATGCGTCAAGCTACACCTCTCTGGGCGCGACATGGCAGCACCAGCAGCGTGAAAAAAACCAGCTGAGCTACAGCGTGGCGCATAACTGGTATGCCGATGCCCGCGGTGAAAATGAGTATGGCCTCAGCGCGTCGGGCATTAACAGCGACTCGCTGAATACCTCAGCCTATACGCGCCAGGGCGGACGATATGGCAACGGAAGCCTGACGGTCAGCGACGCCTGGGATCGTCAGGACCGCCGCCATACGCTGAGCAGCAGCGGTAACTACAGCTCAACGCTCGCGCTGTCCCGTTCTGGCCTGTGGCTGGGCCGCTGGAGCGACGGTCGCCCTGCTTCCGCCGTCGCGGTGAACGTGGCCACGCCGGAAGATGCTCAGGATCCGCGCGTCGCCGTGTCGCTGGATAATAGCGGCAGTGCAGACATTCCGGGCAATAGCCGCGCCCTCTTCGCGGTACCGGGCTATCAGCAGACGACGTTGACGATTAACGAATCGCTGGACGTCTCCCGGGGAGCCAGCAGTGAAATCACGCAAGGGTCAGGCAGCAGAACGCTGTTTATGGTGCCAGGCAAACTGCTGCGCCGGGACGTGCAAACTACCGCAAGCTACACCTGGCTTGGCCAGTTAACCGACGAGCGCCATTCGCCGTTTATCGGCGGCGTGCCGCTGAACGTGAACGGCTGGAGCGACCTTGGCAACGGCGGGTTTAGCGCACAAAGCGACGCCCTGCTGCATAACCTCTACCTGGTGCGTCAGCAGCAATTTTATCAGTGCGCGCTGAACGTGAAGAGCATGCGCGACGTTGTGCGTTACGTCGGTTCGATTCCCTGTAAGGAATTAACCTTCTCCGCCCTGCCGGATGCAGTCCAGCAGCAGGCGCAGCTGATGCTGGCCGGACGGTCGGTCCCTGCTGGCCCGACTGCCATGAATACCGATAGCCTCACTAAAGGGAAATGATGTGATTAAACGCCTCTTTATTTTACTGCTGTTAAGCCTGTGGGCCGGCCAGACGCTGGCGGGCGCCCCCGCGGGACGTAACTCCAGCGTTGGGATCAGCTTCGATCGTATGGCACCGCCTGCGCGCTTTGACATCTGGTTTCATGAATCGGGCGGTTATGACCCCGCCGATCCGCAAAAGTGGGGGCGTAATACCCTGACCTGTGAGTCCCGGACTGACACCACGAACGGCGCCTGCATGAACTCCCCGGTCTGGTTCTCGGCGAACCCGGCCGCACCTTATGCCATCAACTTGCGTTTTACGCATGCCATCACCAGCAAGACGGTGGATATCAAGGTGTATGGCGATCACTATATGTTTATCAACAACAGAGTGTTTACTTTCGCCAGCTTCGTGACTGGAGGAACTGTCGACCTCCCAGCGTGGAACAGAGAGCCTTACTTCGATTTCTATATCGTAAAAAGCGAACTGGATAAGCTCGCCCTGCCGGGGATCTGGACCGCCACGCTGAAGCAGAACCTGCGCCAGTGGGGAAGCGCCGACTGCGGCGGGAACTTCAATGACGTGAATGTCGGCTGTCCGGGCTATCTCACCCTCGCCAAATGGCAGGCCAATATTCGCATTGAGGTGGTCGACCCGGGAAACCAGCAGATTTATCTGCCGGCCTTTCCGCACTCCACGCCCATCGTTAACCTCAACCTGACCAACTTCCCGGGGCGCCCCGGGGGCAGCGAGATCCAGGGGGAAAACACGCTGGATATGTGCCTGTACGACGGCAAAAACAGTACCAGCACCCGCGCCTATCTTCGCTTTGAGGACGACGGGCTTCCCTCAGATGGGCGTGCCGAAGGGGCGTTTTCTATCCGGCGGCGCGGCGGTAGCCAGACCGATGCGCGGGACCGTCTCGATTATCGGGTCTCCGTCACCAATCCAATCACAGGCGCAACCGAAACGGTCGCGAACGGTAAAACCCTGGTCTGGCAAGGCACAAACGATCCGCAGCATCTGCGTCAGGTCGTGCTGCCGGGCGGACGCGAGAGCGTACTGTGCATTCCTGCGCCGATTATCCTGAAAACGCCTGCGTTTGCCGCCAGCAGCAAAAACGCGGGCGACTATACCGGCACGCTGCGCGTTATCTATACGCCCAGCACGTTATAACGAGGTCACCGTGAGTTACGCCATTCTCGACAATAATCGATTTTACGCCGAAGGACTGCGCTATGCGCTGCTGCGTCGGGGCGTCCAGCCAGAGGTCATAAGCGATACCGTACAATGGCAGCCAACGCTGCTTACCCGCCGCGTGGTGGTCGTCCGCTGCCGTTTTTCCGTGGCGGCGACGCATCAGGCGCTGATCAACATTTTGCTCAGGCTTGAAGCCGCCCGCTGGAAAGGCAGCCTTTATCTGGTCTGCAACGAAAAGGGGTGGGCGCTGGCGACGCATTTACGCAAGCGTTTCGGTACGCTAACGCTTTATATCATCGACGACAGGATCGCCGTTGCCGATGCGGCGTATTTGCTGGCAAAAGAGCCGCGTCGCGTTCGAAGCCTGGACTGTTGCCTGACCGTTCCTGAATTCAACGTACTCGATCTGATGCTGGCCGGGTTGCCGGTCCGCCACATTGCCATCGTGACGCACATGTCGGAGAAACAGGTTTCAACCCATAAATGCAACGCGCTGAAGAAGCTCAATGCCAACAATCTGCTTCAGCTGCTCCTTTAGGTCACGGTTTATCCTGAGCCCGCTTTTTTGCTACACTGTCGCCGATTTTTCACCTACGACAGAAGATTATGTTCATTTTTGCAGGCCAGGAAATTGAGACCGATAGCGAAGGCTATCTGAAAGATACGACGCTCTGGAGCGAACCGCTGGCGGAGAAAATTGCGGAAAACGAAGGGATTACCCTCTCCCCCGAACACTGGGAGGTGGTGCGTTTTGTCCGCGAGTTTTACCTTGAATTCAACACCTCTCCGGCCATCCGCATGCTGGTCAAGGCGATGGCCAATAAGTTCGGTGAAGAGAAAGGCAACAGCCGCTATCTGTATCGTCTGTTCCCGAAAGGCCCGGCAAAACAGGCCACCAAAATTGCCGGCCTGCCAAAACCGGTGAAGTGCATTTAGTAGCGAATACCGAAGTTCATATATTCCCGCCCGGGCTGATGCGGTTCTGTTAAGACCTTATCAACCCGTGCGCTACGCGGCCCACCCGCTTTCAGCCACGCCACCAGCTTGTCGACCTGCTCCGCTTCGCCGCAGGCGACCACCTCAACGCTGCCGTCGTCCATGTTTCGCGCGTATCCCGTTAGCCCAAGCTGAACGGCCTCGCGCTGGGTGCTGTAGCGGAACCCCACGCCCTGAACAACGCCGTGAACCCAGGCAATGGTGCAGACTTTAGACATTCTTTTTCTCCTTAACGTAGCGTTTTCGGCAAACAGCCGTAGTGCTGCCGGAAACGGGCGGTGAAACGAGAGCTGGAAAGATACCCACATTGTAATGCGATTTCGCCGATCGGTAATCGGGTTGACTGTAGCTGTGATAAAGCAACGGCCATCCTCACCTCCTCCACAATCTGGCGAAAACTCTGTGACTCCTCGCGTAACCGCCTGCGCAGCGTCGGTACGCTTAAGGCCAGACGGCTGGCGACGTCCTGCGCGCTCCAGGCTCTGGCGGGCGACAGCATAATGAACTGCCGCACCTGCTCGGTCAGGTTACTGTGTCGCTCAATAAGCAGCGGACCTGCCACACCGTCATGCAGCAAGGCCAGCAACAGACCGAAAGCCTGATGCTTTTGTAGCGCCTCCGGTAAATCCTGACGCACGGCGTGCAGCAGATTATCCCACATAAACGCCAGCCCCTCGCTCAGCGGCGCGCAGAGCGAATGCAACGTCGTGCGCGGCCAGGATTTCAGGTAATCCGCTTTAAACTCGGCAACGATCTCCGGAGATAACATGAGCAAGTCCGATCGAAACATGCCGTTCGCGGGCTGATTGATAATCTCCATCACCGTATTGGCAGGGATAATGATGAGTTGATCCCGTGTCGCCTCCAGGCGGTTATCGTCCTGAACAATCACCTTACTGCCGTGAGTGATATGACAAATAGCCGGAAAGAAGAGTTTAACCTGGTGCAGGCGATGCATTTTGCTGGCAGTCACTTCACCCGCAGTAAGATGTTTATGTCGAAAATGGAACTCCTGCACCCTGTCATCCTTATCTGCTGTAGGTTGCTGTTAACTGAGCCTTTGCCAGAGTGTGACTATTAATCATAAAACCGACCAGCGCGCCGCTGGCATTTTTGTCGACGGGCAGTGTATCTACGTCCAGCGCCCAGACGGTAACCTGATAGCGGTGAGGTTTATCCCCGGCGGGTGGACATGCGCCGCCGAATCCAGAATAGCCGAAATCATTGCGCCCCTGCACCACGCCGGCAGGTAATTTCTCGCCGTTCGGGTTACCGGCATCAGCGGGCAGCGTCATTGTATTCGCCGGTATATTGGCTACGGTCCAGTGCCACCAGCCGCTGCCGGTGGGCGCATCAGGGTCATAGACCGTAACGGCAAAACTTTTTGTACCGGCGGGCGGATTTTTCCATGCCAGCTGGGGAGAGGTATTCCCACCGTGGCAGCCAAATCCCTCAAATACCTGCTGCTGCGCCAACCGGCGTTCGCCGGAAATATCCTGGCTGGTGATGCCAAAAGGCGTTGCCGCGAAAACCTGAAAACTTATCGCCGCCAGAGCGGCTATTGCGATTACACTGCGCTTTTTCATGGGTGCTTCCTCTGCTGAACTGGAGACCCTACTGTAAAGCCTGCTGCAATGCCGTAATGTGCCTAAGCGATTTGATTTTGTGCCGAAACGCTCAACGGCATCCGCAGATGATTGCGCCTTGTTGAATGTGGTAATCTACGCGCCATTTCCCTGAAATCGACAGAACAGCAAATTATGAGTGTACGTTTAGTGTTAGCCAAAGGGCGCGAGAAATCATTACTGCGCCGTCATCCCTGGGTCTTTTCCGGCGCGGTTGCCCGTATGGAAGGCAAAGTCAGCCTCGGTGAAACCATTGATATCGTTGACCATCAGGGGAAATGGTTAGCGCGAGGCGCTTACTCGCCAGCGTCCCAAATCCGCGCGCGCGTCTGGACCTTCGATAAAGACGAAACCATCGACATCGACTTCTTTGTGCGTCGTCTGCAGCAGGCGCAGCAGTGGCGCGACTGGCTGGCAAAACGCGACGGGCTGGACAGCTACCGCCTGATTGCCGGTGAGTCCGACGGCCTGCCGGGCGTGACCATCGATCGCTTCGGTAACTTCCTGGTGCTGCAGCTCCTGAGCGCCGGAGCGGAATACCAGCGTGCCGCGCTGATTAGCGCGCTGCAAACGCTGTTCCCGCAGTGCGCCATTTACGACCGCAGTGATGTGGCGGTGCGCAAAAAAGAGGGCATGGAGCTGACGCAGGGTCCGGTTACGGGTGAACTGCCGCCTGCCCTGCTGCCGATTGAAGAGCACGGCATGAAGCTGCTGGTGGATATTCAGGGCGGGCACAAAACCGGTTACTACCTCGACCAGCGCGACAGCCGTCTGGCTACGCGTCAGTACGTTGCCGACAAACGCGTGCTGAACTGCTTCTCCTATACCGGTGGTTTCGCCGTTTCGGCACTGATGGGCGGCTGTGCCCAGGTGGTCAGCGTGGACACCTCACAGGAAGCGCTCGACGTGGCAAAACAGAACGTCGAGCTGAATAAGCTGGATCTGAGCAAAGCGGAGTTTGTACGCGATGACGTCTTCAAGCTGCTGCGTAAATATCGCGATCAGGGCGAAAAGTTCGACGTCATCGTGATGGATCCGCCAAAGTTTGTGGAAAACAAAAGCCAGCTGATGGGCGCGTGCCGTGGGTATAAAGATATCAACATGCTGGCTATCCAGCTGCTGAACCCGGGCGGGATTCTGCTCACCTTCTCTTGCTCAGGCCTGATGACCACAGATTTATTTCAGAAAATCATCGCCGATGCCGCAATAGATGCTGGCCGTGATGTACAATTTATAGAGCAGTTCCGTCAGGCAGCCGATCACCCCGTGATTGCTACCTACCCGGAAGGACTGTATCTGAAAGGGTTTGCCTGTCGCGTCATGTAACTTGAAAAGAGAAATATTGCCCGCACATAACGTGTAAGTCGTATTTCCCGGGAGGTGACTATGATTGCCAGCAAATTCGGTATCGGCCAGCAGGTCCGCCACACTTTGCTCGGGTATTTGGGTGTGGTCGTGGATATCGACCCGGAGTATTCCCTTGATGAACCGTCAGCAGACGAGCTGGCGGTGAATGCAGAGCTTCGCGCCGCGCCCTGGTACCATGTGGTGATGGAAGGTGATGATGGACAACCCGTTCACACCTATCTTGCTGAAGCGCAGCTGAGCAGCGAGCTGCAGGAAGAGCATCCGGAGCAACCCACAATGGATGAGCTTGCTCAGACTATCCGCAAACAGTTACAGGCTCCGCGCCTGCGGAACTAAGCGTGTAAAAAAAGCCCGATGAACGGGCTTTTTTT
The DNA here is from genome assembly GCF_011765665.1 of Enterobacter sp. SES19. Taxonomy (NCBI): domain Bacteria; kingdom Pseudomonadati; phylum Pseudomonadota; class Gammaproteobacteria; order Enterobacterales; family Enterobacteriaceae; genus Enterobacter; species Enterobacter sp. SES19. The sequence goes on along the minus strand of NZ_CP050320.1, from coordinate 1,669,811 downwards.
TATTATTTCGCCAGCCCCAGACGGGGGATGTCGATCGCCGGACAGCGATCCATGACGACGTTTAACCCCGCATCCCGCGCCAGCACCGCAGCCTGCTCATTAATCACGCCCAGCTGCATCCACAGCGTTTTCGCCCCGACGGCGATAGCGTCCTGCGCCACTTCCCACGCCGCCTCGGAATTTCGGAAGACATCAACCATATCAATTTTTTCCGGCACGTCAGCGAGCGTGGCATAACCCTGCTGGCCCAGTAAGGTTTTCCCCGCCACTTTTGGCGAGACCGGGATGACGTGGTAGCCCTGATTGAGAAGGTATTTCATCACCCGATAGCTTGGACGATCGGGTTTATCGCTCGCGCCCACCAGCGCAATGGTACGCGTGGATGTCAGAATCTCGGCAATATCGTTCTCTTTCATGGTTTTTCTCCTGGCTTTTTTAAAAGTGTACGCCAAACCGCACATCTCAACCATCCATCCCATACCGACGCATGAGGGCAAAACGGCGAAATATGTCTATATGTTAGTAAACATGATTCTCGAAAAATTTAGATACATTAATGCGGCGACAGGATTTCTGACGGGAGCCTTCTATGAAAACCGGTATTGCCACTGCTCTGATTGCGTTAGTGATGCCGGTCTGCGTTTTTGCTACCACGCTCCGGCTCTCTACCGATATTGATCTCCTGGTACTGGACGGAAAAAAGGTTTCCAGTTCGTTATTGCGCGGTGCGGACAGCATCGAGCTGGATAACGGGCCGCATCAGCTGGTATTCCGGGTGGAAAAATCGATCGGTCTGGCGAATCACGAGCAAAGGATGTATATCTCGCCGCCGCTGATCGTCAGCTTTAATACCCGGCAAATCAGTCAGGTGAACATTACCCTGCCTCGTCTTGAAACGGAGAAAGAATCGGCGGCCTTCGACGCGTCTCCCCGCATTGAACTGCTGGACGGGGATGCGATGCCGATTCCGGTGAAGCTGGATATTCTGGCGCTGACGACCTCACCAAAAGGTCCGGACTACGAGGCCGCGACCCAGACCTATAACAAAGCGGGTAAACGCGCGTCGCTTCCTCAGTTTGCTACCATGATGGCTGACGACAGTGCGCTGCTTTCCGGCGTCTCTGAACTGGACGTCATTCCTCCCCAGTCCCAGACCCTGACGGAACAGCGCCTAAAATTCTGGTTCCAGCAGGCCGATCCCGACACGCGGGCCCGGTTTTTACAGTGGGCAAAACAACAACCTTCATCATAAGCCACATTTTTTACGCCTTTCTCTTGCAGCGTCAGACGGTTCCCGTCATCGTGTAGGCAGTTAACCTGATGGATATGATTATGGAACTGACAACACGCACGCTACCTGAACGCAAACACATTGCGCTGGTGGCGCACGATCACTGTAAACAAATGCTGCTTAACTGGGTTCGCCGCCATCAGTCTTCGCTGGAAAAGCACGCTCTGTCGGCGACCGGTACCACCGGTAACCTGATCCAGCGCGAAACGGGTCTGCAGGTGAATGCCATGCTGAGCGGCCCGATGGGCGGCGATCAGCAGGTCGGCGCGCAGATCTCCGAAGGGAAGATTGATGTGCTGATCTTCTTCTGGGACCCGCTGAACGCGGTTCCGCACGACCCGGATGTCAAAGCCCTGCTGCGTCTGGCGACGGTGTGGAATATTCCGGTGGCGACGAACCTGTCGACGGCGGATTTCATCATCGAATCGCCACAGTTTAACTCGCCGGTTGATATCCTTATTCCGGACTATCAGCGTTATCTTTCCGACAGATTGAAGTAGCTTTTTTGCCGGGTGGCGGCTACGCCTTACCCGGCCTACAAAACCTTGCCTGACGTCGTTATGGTTTACGCGCTACCGGCACATCAATACTCTTCAGGATATCGACAAACACGGATGGCTCCTCTTTATTGAACAGCAGCCACACGCGATGCCGCGCGCGGGTGATGGCCACATACAGCAAACGCCGCTCTTCGGCATCCGGGAAGTCTTCCGGCACCGGCAGTAAGGCCTCTTCCATTACCGACTCGCGGGCCGGGGCCGGGAAACCGTCGCTACCCTCTTTCAGCCCCACCACAATCACATAATCGGCCTGCTGCCCTTTGCTGGCGTGAATGGTCATAAATTCAAGCTGCAGTTTCGGCCAGCGGGTGGCGGCTTTTTCCAGCGCCGCGGGTTTAAGGTGATGGTAGCGCGCCAGCACCAGAATACGTTCATCGGGCTTTGCATAGCCGCTGAGCTTGTCCAGCAGCGGTTCCAGCTGATCGTCCGCCAGCAGGGTCACGGCTTTTTTATCCCCTGCCCGCAGGCTATTGAGCGGTTTTGCCAGCTGATGCGGGTTCTGCTGGATAAAGCGGTTGGCGATTTCACCAATCCGTGAATTGAAGCGGTAGGTCGTGTCCAGATCGCTGCGATCGCCTTCGCCAAAATAGTGGTGGAATGCGGTTGTCAGGGAGAGCTGCGCCCCGCTGAAGCGATAGATGGCCTGCCAGTCGTCCCCCACCGCAAACAGCGAGGTATGTTTATTTTGCGCCCGCAGCGCTGAGAGCAACGCTGCACGCTGCGGAGAAATGTCCTGGAACTCATCCACCAGAATATGCTTCCACGGGCTGACAAAACGTCCCTTCTCAAGAATGATGATGGCCTGATGGATCAGGCCGGAGAAATCAACGGCATTTTCCGCTTTCAGCGCGGTTTTCCAGGCTTTCAGTAGCGGAGCCATCAGCTTGACCCGCTTCGAAAACAGATCGCGGATCGCCTCCGGCGCGCTTTCAATCATCTCTGCCTGCGATCCACCGTGCATTCGCATCAGGCTGACCCAGCGGTCAAGTCGCGAACCCAGCCGACGCGCCAGCTTATCATCCTGCCAGAAGCTGCCCTCCGGCACCTCCCAGTTGAGCTCCTCCTCCAGCCACTGACGCCACCCTTTTGCCTGCGCCTTTTTCTCACTGCACTGCTGGCGCCACGTTTTGATGAACAGCGCCTGACGCGCCTGCGCGTCGTTTTCCAGCTTACTGATGGAAGGCACTTTTTTACTGCCCTGCTGAATAATATGCAGCGCAAGGGCATGGAAAGTTCTGGCCGTGATATCCCGGGTGTGCAGGCGTTCCTGGATACGTTCGTCCATCTCCTGGGCAGCCTTGCGGCCAAAGGCCAGAAGCAGAATTTGATCGGCTACCGCTTCCCCGGTCGTCAGCAGCCAGCCGGCACGCGCCACCAGCACCGACGTTTTACCGCTACCGGCCCCCGCCAGCACCAGCAGCGACTGCTCGCCGTTGACCACCGCGCGCGCCTGGGCCGGATTGAGCGGTGACGATTCCACCGTACTGAAAAAGTCGGCATATTGGGTGAGCATGGCGTCCGTCCAGGCTTGATTATGGGCGAGACGGCTTTTATCCTTATCATTCAGCCAGGCCTGACACTGGCGCCAGGCGTCGCGACAGTTGTCAAACTCGTCGAGACGCGTCACGGAGAGCGGCAGCGCCGCGAGTGCCTGTCGGATCTTTTGCTGCAGCCCGGCGGTCTGCTGACGGGTCAGCCACGCGTGTTGCGCGTTGCTTTGCGCGATATCGTCCAGCACCTGCTGGAGCACCTGGGCGGCAATCACGCTCATATCCTGGCTCCACTGCTGCCAGAGCGCGTTCAGGTGATGGTGGAAACGCTGAGTTTCCGTCCACTCGGTGCCGTGAAGACGCACGACTTTATCGTCAGGGAGAACGAACTCCAGCTCGCCCCACACCAGCCCGCGTTTGCAGTGGATAGCCAGAAGCTGATTAAACGGAATAAGATATTCGTGGCGTTCCCCGGAGACTTTCACCCCGGCATTAAGGAGAACAACCCTGTCGTAAGGGTGTTGCGCCAGGCGTTTGCCTAACGACGTTGCTTTCAGTTCCATGTTCCGCCAAATCCACGAAGAGATAATTTACCTGACAGTTTAACTGCCAGTTTTAAGGTGCTCCAGCCTAAAAAAACGTTACAATCATTGGGCGTTAATTTTATCGAAAGGAAGTGAGGGTTTATGCGTACCGTTCTGAATGTGTTGAATTTTGTGCTGGGCGGTTTTGCCACCACCCTTTCCTGGCTTTTTGCCACGCTGGTGAGCATCGTCCTGATTTTCACGCTTCCCCTGACCCGTTCCTGCTGGGAAATCACGAAACTCTCCTTAATCCCCTACGGGAATGAAGCCATCCACGTTGACGAGCTGAATCCGGAGAACAAAAACGCCCTGATGAATACGGGCGGAACCCTGCTGAACATTCTGTGGCTCATTTTCTTCGGCTGGTGGCTGTGCATCATGCATATTTTTGCCGGTATTGCACAGTGCATCACGATTATTGGTATTCCGGTGGGGATCGCGAACTTTAAGATCGCCGCTATCGCCCTTTGGCCCGTCGGTCGCAGGGTTGTTCCGGTAGAAGTGGCCCAGGCGGCGCGTGAAGCAAACGCTCGTCGTCGTTTTCAGTAAAATAAGGACTGGCCGCGTTTATGCTAAGCCCACTGCTTCGCCGTTATACCTGGAACAGCACCTGGCTTTATAACGTCAGGATATTCATCGCGCTTTGCGGCACGGTTGCTCTGCCCTGGTGGCTGAATGATGTCAAACTCACTATTCCGCTCACGCTGGGAGTGGTGGCCGGGGCGCTGGCGGACCTGGACGATCGTCTGGCCGGGCGTTTGCGTAATCTGGTCATTACGCTTGTCTGCTTTTTTATTGCGTCAGCGTCCGTTGAGCTGCTTTTCCCCTGGCCCTGGCTGTTTGCCCTGGGTCTTACCCTCTCAACCAGCGGGTTTATTTTGCTGGGTGGCCTTGGGCAGCGCTATGCCACCATCGCTTTTGGTGCATTGCTGATCGCCATCTACACTATGCTGGGCGTTTCCCTGTACGACCAGTGGTACCAGCAGCCGGTTCTGCTGTTGCTGGGTGCCATCTGGTATAACCTGCTGACGCTAACCGGTCATCTGATCTTCCCGGTTCGCCCTCTGCAGGATAATCTTGCCCGCAGCTTTGAGCAGTTAGCCCACTATCTGGAACTGAAATCCCGGCTGTTCGACCCGGATATCGAGGAAGAAAGCCAGGCGCCGCTCTACGATCTGGCGCTGGCAAACGGCCAGCTGGTTGCCACCCTTAACCAGACAAAAGCCTCTCTGCTTACCCGTCTGCGCGGCGATCGCGGTCAGCGCGGAACGCGAAGGACCTTACACTACTATTTTGCCGCCCAGGATATTCATGAACGCGCCAGCTCCTCGCACGTTCAGTATGCCGCCCTGCGCGAGAGGTTCCGCTACAGCGACGTGATGTTCCGCTTCCAGCGCCTGCTCTCCATGCAGTCTCAGGCGTGTCAGCGGCTCTCGCGCTCCATTCTGCTGCGCACGCCCTATCAGCATGATCCCCGCTTTGAACGCGTATTCAGCCACCTTGATGCGGCGCTCGACCGCGTTCAGGCCAGCGGAACGTCACCGGAACACATCAAAGCGCTGGGCTTTCTGCTGAACAACCTGCGGGCGATTGATGCACAGCTGGCAACCATTGAGTCCGAACAGGCGATGGCACTGCCGGGCAGTGAGGTGGACAATCAGCTTGCTGATGACAGCGTGCACAGCGTTAGCGATATGTGGCTACGCCTGAGCCGCAACTTTACGCCGGAGTCGGCTCTCTTTCGCCACGCGGTGAGAATGTCGCTGGTGCTGTGCGTGGGGTATGCCTTTATCCAGATAACCGGACTGCACCATGGCTACTGGATCCTGCTCACCAGCCTGTTCGTCTGCCAGCCGAACTATAACGCCACCCGACACCGACTTGCGCTGCGTATTATCGGTACGCTGGTTGGCGTCGCGATCGGCCTTCCGGTGCTCTATTTCGTGCCTTCCGTCGAAGGTCAATTGATTCTGATCGTCATTACCGGCGTGCTGTTCTTCGCGTTTCGCAACGTGCAGTATGCCCACGCCACCATGTTCATCACGCTGCTGGTACTGCTCTGCTTTAACCTGCTGGGTGAAGGCTTTGAAGTCGCCCTGCCCCGCGTGATCGATACCCTGATAGGCTGCGCGATTGCCTGGGCCGCGGTCAGCTTTATCTGGCCGGACTGGCGTTTCCGCAATTTGCCGCGGGTGGTCGACAGGGCGATGAACGCCAACTGTCGATACCTTGACGCTATCCTGGAGCAGTATCACCAGGGGCGCGATAACCGCCTGGCTTACCGGATAGCCCGTCGTGATGCGCACAACAGTGATGCAGAACTGGCCTCCGTTGTCTCTAACATGTCAACGGAGCCTCGCGCCACGGCGGAAATTCGTGAGACCGCGTTCCGCCTGCTCTGCCTGAACCATACGTTTACCAGCTATATTTCGACGCTGGGTGCCCACCGCGAGAAACTCACCAACCCGGGTATTCTCAACCTGCTCGATGACGCCGTCTGTTATGTCGATGACGCGCTTCATCACCGCCCAGCCGATGAACCGCGCGTACAACAGGCGCTGAATGAACTGGCGCAACGCATTGCGCATCTTGACCCGGGAAACGACAGCAAAGCGCCGCTGGTTCTTCAGCAGATAGGCCTGCTTATCGCTCTGCTGCCTGAAATTTGCCGGCTGCAACAGCAAATCGCTACCTGGAGGAGTGATTCTCCTGTGGCTCAGGCAGCGCATTAAACCACTCCGTTAGCTCCCGGCGAATGCCTGCCGGGAGTGCCGCCTCATGCAGCCCTTCAATAGCCCCTTCGAGCGCGAAGAGGACTTTAATACTGAGCGCTTTATTTTTCGCCCGCATCTTCAGCCAGCTGGCTCTGGCGCCCAGCGTCCGGAGTGTTTCTTCATTGGTAATTCCGGCTTCAAAGAGCAAGACTTCAAGCTGAAAGGTCAGGTTTGGCAGATCCTTGAGTCGATTTCGTTGATGGCGCTGATAGCGCTCTTTTCTTGCCGCACTGAGTGCAAACGAAGAGAGCTGAAGCAACCGCTCCCTGTCCTGCCATAATCCGTCATCCACACGATAATAGTTGAGCAGCACCGGGCGGCCTCGCTTCATCAATGTCAAAAATGAGGAGGCATTCTTTACGCAGTATTTCGCACTCTCCTCACAAGCCCGAAGATAAAGCTCGCCATCAGACACCATGGCAAAAACCGCATCATCCACCGCCAGGGTGTAGCCTCCAAACAGCGCACGATGATGAATCTCGCCCAACGGGGAGAGGTATTCCTGGGATTTATAAATCCGTTCATAAGATATCTTTTTCATGATATTTCCCTTCAAAATCATAAAGTAACAACGAAATTTCTTACTAGCGGATCCGTTAGCAGGAAAATAGGCAACTTATCGCCGTTGAGCAAGATGATTTTTCCAGGGGCATCAAGATTGAATGAATTTTGCGAGTCGCTTTCCGAAAATGAGGTTGATCTTTATGCATACAGGGGTTACTGTATATCCATACAGTAACTACAGGGCTGGAATGAATATGCACACTTCAGGCTATGCAAATCGCGCAATCTCTCTCTCTTCTGCCGCAGGCAATGTCGCGCAGAATTCCGTCGAGCGTGTTTCCACAGGGCTTATCAGTGAAGTGGTTTATCGTGAAGACCAGCCCCTGTTGACGCAACTTCTGTTGTTGCCGTTATTACAACAGCTTGGTCAGCAATCGCGCTGGCAGCTTTGGCTCACGCCTCAACAAAAACTGAGCCGTGAGTGGGTTCAGTCCGCTGGCCTTCCGCTGACCAAGGTCATGCAGATTAATCAGCTCTCGCCGTGCGATACCGTTGAGTCGATGATCCGCGCGTTACGCACCGGAAATTACAGCGTGGTAATTGGATGGTTACCCGAAGAATTGACGGAAGAGGAACATTTCCGTCTGACTGAAGCCGCTGAAGAAGGGAGTGCGATCGGGTTCATTATGCGTCCGGTTCGATCGGATTCTTACCGCAGAGGACAACTTTCTGGGCTAAAAATTCACTCAAATTTGTATCATTGAGTGAAATTAAGATTTTTCCTGGAATTTTTTTCGACCACAAGATGGCATTAAAGTTCCCGGTCTGAAAATTGCGGCAAGGCTTGTCTGGTGCGGTTCTCCTTCATTTTATTGCACAAAATTCGTTCTAAAAATGTTAAATAATCGGTATACGGAACTTTTTTTTTCATATGCCTGACAGACTTCACACTTGTAAGTTTTCAGCTACGTTGTAGACTTTACATCGCCAGGGGTGCTCGGCCTAAGCCGAAGATATCGGTAGATTTATATTTGACCACGCCCCCCGGTGAAGGATTTAACCGTGATTCTCTCTTGAGACTTTCATGGCGAATTTTGGATGATAACGAGGCGCAAAAAATGAAAAAGACAGCTATCGCGATTGCAGTGGCACTGGCTGGCTTCGCTACCGTAGCGCAGGCCGCTCCGAAAGATAATACCTGGTATGCAGGTGGTAAACTGGGCTGGTCTCAGTTCCACGACACCGGCTGGTACAACAAAGACCTGAACAACGATGGCCCGACTCACGAGAGCCAGCTTGGTGCAGGTGCGTTCGGTGGCTATCAGGTTAACCCGTATGTTGGTTTTGAAATGGGTTACGACTGGTTAGGTCGTATGCCATACAAAGGCGACACCGTAAACGGCGCTTTCAAAGCACAGGGCGTTCAGCTGACCGCTAAACTGGGTTACCCAGTAACTGACGATCTGGACGTGTACACCCGTCTGGGCGGCATGGTATGGCGCGCTGACTCCAGCAACAACCAGGTTGGTAGCGACCATGACACCGGTGTTTCCCCAGTATTCGCTGGTGGCGTTGAGTGGGCTATGACCCGTGACATCGCTACCCGTCTGGAATACCAGTGGGTTAACAACATCGGCGACGGCAACACCGTTGGTGTTCGTCCAGACAACGGCATGCTGAGCGTAGGTGTTTCCTACCGTTTCGGCCAGCAGGAAGAAGCAGCACCAGTTGTTGCTCCAGCGCCGGCTCCAGCTCCAGAAGTACAGACCAAGCACTTCACTCTGAAGTCTGACGTTCTGTTCAACTTCAACAAAGCAACTCTGAAACCAGAAGGTCAGCAGGCACTGGATCAGCTGTACTCTCAGCTGAGCAACCTGGATCCTAAAGACGGTTCTGTAGTGGTTCTGGGCTTCACCGACCGTATCGGTTCTGACGCTTACAACCAGAAACTGTCTGAGAAACGTGCTCAGTCTGTTGTTGATTACCTGATCTCTAAAGGTATCCCAGCTAACAAGATCTCCCCACGTGGTATGGGCGAATCTAACCCAGTTACTGGCAACACCTGTGACAACGTGAAAGCTCGCGCTGCACTGATCGACTGCCTGGCTCCAGATCGTCGCGTAGAGATCGAAGTTAAAGGCATCAAAGACGTTGTAACTCAGCCAGCGGCATAAGTTATCGTCTTATAAAAAAACCCCGCCATGCGGGGTTTTTTATTGTCTGAAGAAAAGTAAAAAAATCTACTTTTTACCCAACAGCGCCTGAAGGTCGTTCTTCAGCGTCGACATCTGGTTGGCGTACTTCTCTTTATGTTCGGCATCCTCAATCAACTGCACGATGGTTTCCGAAAGCGTTTTACCCCGTCGTTGTGCCAGCCCAGCCAGACGTTGCCAGACAACGAACTCAAGGTCGATTGATTTTTTGCGAGTGTGCTGATGCTCAGCATTAAAATGCCGTTTGCGTCGCGCACGGATAGTTTGCTTCATCCGGTTTAACAAGGCAGGATTGATGTGTTTCTCAATCCAGCCGTTAACCTGTACCGGTTCATTTTCGAGGGTCAGCAAAATATCCACGGCTTCTTGTGCAGCGCTGGCTTCGATGTAGCAGGTGATCAGCTCCCCTTCACGGTGCTTTTTGACCAGGTACTTCCATTTCCAGCCGCTTTCGAGATTTTCCAGTTGTTGATATTTCATTGCGATCTCAGTGTTACCACGTAACTCTGTTCAGAATATCAGTTTTTTAGCAATCTGCTGAAAAGAAATCATATCCTGTGAGTGAATGCAGCCAATCGCCCTGTCGAAATACCCGATCCTGCTTGGGTACAGCCCCCCGCTTACGGTATACTCCACGCTTTTACATCTGACTAAAAAACATCAACTTTGACCATTACGAAACTTGCATGGCGTGACCTTGTTCCGGATACCGAAAGTTATCAGGAACTGTTTGCACAGCCCGAACTCGCAAAAGAACACGAATTCATCCTTAGCGATACGCAGCCCCGTTTGCATTACGCGCTGGAGCAGGTCTTAAGCCCATGGGCAACTGCGCCTTTCATGCTGCTCAAAGCCCCGGAAGAAGCGGAATACCTGACGTTGTTCGGGGATGCCGTGCGTCAGTTAAAGCCGGAAGCGAACGCCGTTTTTGGCGGCCAGTATCGTATCGCGGGACACGATGTCACTTTCGAACCGGCGGCACAGGCCGACGGCCATTTTGCCGCTAAGGGTGAGGTGATTACCGCTAACTGGGTCGAGGCTGAACAACTCTTTGGTTGTCTGCGCCAGTTTAACGGCGAGCTTTCGCTGCAGCCTGGGCTGGTACATCGCGCAAATGGCGGTGTTCTGATCATCTCACTGCGCACCCTGCTCTCGCAGCCGCTGCTGTGGATGCGTCTGAAAACCATCGTGCACCAGCAGCGTTTCGACTGGGTCGGCTACGATGAGTCTCGTCCTCTGCCCGTCTCTGTTCCGTCTATGCCGCTGTCGCTGACCGTCGTGCTGACGGGCGACCGTGAATCGCTGGCGGACTTCCAGGAAATGGAGCCGGAACTGGCTGAGCAGGCCGTGTATAGCGAATACGAAGACAACATCCAGATTGCTGATGCCGACGATATGGCGCAGTGGTGCCAGTGGGTGATGGCCGTTGCTGAGCGTTCTGCGCTGCCAACCCCTGCGGCTGACGCATGGCCGGGCTTAATCCGCGAAGCGGTACGCTACACCGGTGACCAGGAAACGCTGCCGCTTTGCCCGCTCTGGATCGGCAAACAGCTGCGTGAAGTGGGGGTGATCAGCGGTGACGGGGCGTTCACCGGTGAACAGCTCACTCAGATGCTGGCTCAGCGTGAGTGGCGAGAAGGCTATCTTGCTGACCGTATGCAGGATGAAATTCTGCTCGAACAAATTCTGGTGGAAACCGAAGGCGAACGCGTCGGGCAGATTAACGCCCTGTCTGTGATTGAATTTCCAGGCCATCCGCGCGCATTCGGGGAGCCGTCCCGTATCAGCTGCGTTGTGCACATTGGCGATGGCGAGTTTACCGATATTGAACGGAAAGCCGAGCTGGGCGGCAACATACACGCCAAAGGCATGATGATCATGCAGGCGTTTTTGATGTCAGAGCTGCAGCTTGAGCAACAGATCCCCTTCTCCGCCTCGCTGACGTTTGAGCAGTCCTACAGCGAAGTGGATGGCGACAGCGCCTCTATGGCCGAGCTGTGCGCCTTAATCAGCGCCCTGGCGGAAGTGCCCATCAATCAGAACATCGCGATCACCGGTTCGGTGGACCAGTTTGGCCGCGCCCAGCCAGTGGGAGGCCTCAACGAGAAAATTGAAGGCTTCTTCTCTATCTGTCAGCAGCGCGGTTTAAACGGCAAGCAGGGTGTGATTATCCCGGCTCCCAACGCACGCCATTTAAGCCTCAGTCAGGAGATTCTGGATGCGGTGGAACAAGAGCAGTTCGCTATCTGGGCCATCGAAGGGATTGAGGATGCACTACCCTTACTGACAAACCTGGTATGGGACGGCGAAGGGCAAACCACCCTGATGCAGACTATCCAGGAGCGTATTGCTCAGGCGACACAGCAGGATGCTCGTCATCGTTATCCATGGCCGTTACGCTGGCTGGGCTGGTTTAGTTCGAACTGATCGGACTTGTTCAGCGTACACGTGTTAGCTATCCTGCGTCCTTCACTAAAATAAGGCTTACTGAGAACATGGTAGATAAACGCGAATCCTATACAAAAGAAGATCTTCTTGCCTCTGGTCGCGGTGAACTGTTTGGCGCGAAAGGCCCACAGTTACCGGCCCCGAACATGCTGATGATGGACCGTGTCGTGAAAATGACCGAAACCGGCGGCAACTTCGATAAGGGTTACGTAGAAGCAGAACTCGATATCAACCCGGACCTGTGGTTCTTCGGTTGCCACTTTATCGGCGATCCGGTAATGCCTGGCTGTCTGGGTCTGGATGCGATGTGGCAGCTGGTTGGCTTCTATCTGGGCTGGCTGGGTGGTGAAGGTAAAGGCCGCGCACTGGGCGTGGGCGAAGTCAAATTCACTGGCCAGGTTCTGCCTACAGCGAAGAAAGTGACCTATCGTATTCACTTCAAGCGCATCGTTAACCGCCGCCTGATTATGGGCCTGGCAGATGGCGAAGTGCTGGTAGACGGCCGTCTGATCTATAGCGCAAGCGACCTGAAAGTTGGCCTGTTCCAGGATACTTCTGCGTTCTGATTGTGCTTTTCGCACTCCCGGAAAGGCGAAACCTCCGCATTGCGGAGGTTTCTTTTTTGAAAGAGACGTTATCAGGCTATGAGTGCCCTGTCGCCGATGGCTTCTCGCCAGCCTCCAAGCCATTGTGACCTTTGATTTATCGTCTGATAAGGACACATTTCTTTAGAACGTCCAGCGATGCCGGCCTGATAACCACGTTGATGAGCCCGTTCCAGGCGATCTCGTTTCTGTCTCTTCATGCCTCGTTTCCCTCATTCTTTTGTCTGGTGGAAAGAAAACAGTGTCTGCACTCAATGTACAGGCACAGATAACGAATACCCCGAATTAGCCCCATCGTCAATGTTCAAAATTCATACGGGTGTCATATTTGTGAGCTACCTGGAAGTTCATTTGTACAAAAATTGTGACGCAGCACAAGTAACAAACTGAAGTGAAAACGAAAAAAAAACCGCAATCAGCGAGAGGCCAACTGCGGTTTTTGATGATGAATTTTACTTATGGCAGCCGGGAGATTTCCCTCGCGATGCTGGCCGACTCCTGTGCCCACCCCTGAGCCAGGACTTTCACCATTTCGTCATAGCCATCTTTCTGCTGCTTGAGCTCCAGATGGAAAGGACGCTTAATCAGCTGCCCCTGATGATTCAGCAACCACTCCCCGCTGATCACGACCGCACCATCATAACGGCCGTGGAAGCCCGTTACGGTGACGTTCAGCGTATCCTGGTCGTTACCCAACGGCTGCGACGCGACAACCCAACCCGGTAGCTGACTGCCCAGATTGGCCACCAGCGTGTTGCGCAGCTGTTGATCCAACGGGCTGGCCCACAGGTTGTTCGTCGCAATCACGTATTTAACGTCGCTGGTCTGATAGACCACGCCGTTTCCTGCCAGATAATCCGGCACCGCAACCTGCTCAACCCACAGCTGACGGTTTCCCTGACTGGCCGTGCTTTGCCCACCGCTGTGGGTCGCCACAGGCAGCTGATAGTAGCTTTTATTATCTACTCCTGAACTGCACGCCGTTAACAGCAGAGCACCAACCATCAATAGCCACTTTTTCATTCTTTTGCCCTCTTCGGCTCAGGATCCTTTTTATCTTTCGCTTCGAACACCAGCGCATTGCTCTTCTCGTTGAGCGTTTTCAGCACCGGCTGCAGTTCACGTAAGACCTGATCAAGACGCTGCATATCTGCCACCATCTTGTTGTAGGCCGCTGAACCCGGCTGGAAGCCCTGCATACTGCGGTTCAGCTCACGCAGCGTTTTCTGCATGTCCTGCGGAAGCTGCTGCATGCTCTGGCTCGCCGTAATCTTATTGATGTTATCCAGCGTGGTTTGCAGACGACGCATCGTTGCCTGGCTTTCGCTCAAAGAGTTCGTCGCCGCTTCAATCATCGGATTCAGTGGCAGATTGTTGATCTTATCCAGCGTCTCCATCAGACGCTGCTGGATCTGCGCCAGGCCGCTACTCACCGTTGGGATGATCTTATATCCACCGAATTCACGGATACCGGTAATCGGCGGTGCTTTCGGGTAGAAGTCCATATCCACATACAGCGCACCGGTCACCAGGTTACCCGTCTTCAACGATCCACGCAGGCCGCGTTCCATCAGTTGAGAGATATGGGCAGCAATATCCTGATTTTCGCCAATCTGGTTTAGCAGACGCTCCGGTTCGATGCGGATCAGCACCGGAATACGATAGTCATCATCCAGCATCTGGCTCAGGCCCGGGACGAAGAACGGAACTTGTCCAACCGTACCGAGACGAATACCGCGGAACTCAACAGGTGCCCCCGGCTGCAGACCGCGGACAGAATCTTTGAAGAACATCAGGAAGTCGACGTGATCGGTATAGAGCGCATCCTGAATACTTTTTTGATCGTCAAAGAGACGGAAAGCGGTGTTCTCTGCGACCGGCTGCCCTAAATCCAGGCCTTCCGGCACGTCAAAACTTACGCCGCCGCCAAACAGCGTGGTCAGCGACCCCATTTCAACGCGCATACCTGCCGAGGTCAGATCCACCGCGATCCCGCTGTCTTTCCAGAAACGGACATTGCTGGTGACCAGCCGATCGTTTGGCGCATTGATAAAGAGCTGATAGCTGATCGCGCGTTTCTGCGGATCAAACGTGCTTTTCTCAACCGATCCCACGCGGTAGCCGCGGAACAGGACCGGGTCGCCCGCCGTAAGCTGACCTGCTTTTTTACTGTCGAGGATCACGCGGATACCCTTGGCATCAGGTGGTGCAAGCGGCGGTGAATCCAGAAGCTGGTATTTGGCTGGCTGGTTACCCTTAGCGCCAGGCTGCAGCTCAATGTAGGCGCCCGAAAGCAGCGTCCCTAAGCCGCTGATTCCCTCACGCCCCACCTGCGGCTTAACGACCCAGAAAACGGAATCGCCGTGCAGCAGTTTTTCCATGCCGGCATTAAGGCGCGCCTTGATCTCCACATGGGTTAAATCGTCGGTCAGGGTTGCACTTTCCACCACGCCCACATCCACACTTCGGCTTTTGATAGTCGTTTTACCGCCCTCAATCCCCTCGGCATTGGTGGTTATCAGCGTGACTTCCGGTCCCTGATGGCTGTAATGATAAAACAGGATCCATGCACCGATCAGCGCAGTCACGATGGGAAAAATCCACACCGGCGACCAGTTTTTGACCTTCTGCACTTTCGCCTCTCCACTCTTATTTTCCATGCTCTTACTCTTCCTCATGGCTTGATTCAGGCTCACGATCCCACGATAAACGAGGGTCGAAGGTCATGGCCGCAAACATGGTCATAATCACGACCAGTGCAAACATTAAAGCCCCCATCGCGGGATAAATACTCATCAAACCGCCCATCCGCACCAGTGCAGAGAGAACGGCGATGACAAACACGTCAATCATTGACCAGCGTCCGACAAACTCGACCACTTCATAAATCAGGTGCATGCGTTCGCTATCGCGTTTTCCATGCCCTTTCGCATCCCAACAGAGCCAGGCAATGGCAATCATTTTTAAGGTGGGCACCATAATACTGGCGATAAAGATGACGCCGGCGACCGGATAAGAACCTTCGCCCCAGAGCAGTATCACCCCGGCGAGGATCGTCGAGGGCATTTTGTCACCGAGCAAATCGGTGATCATGATCGGCAGAATATTGGCTGGCAGATACAGCATGATGGATGTGACCAGCAGCGCCATCGTCCACTGAAGGCTATTTTTACGGCGTACGTGCCCTTTCGTTTCGCAGCGCGGACAAACGTCGAGATCGGCGGGCAGCACGGCGGTACAGCACGGGCACGAGCGAAGCCCCTGACGAATACCGGGCACCCCGACCTTCACCGTCTGTGCAAGCGTCGGCGCTGGCGCGATATCGTCCCACGCCCAGCGCCTGTCCACACACTGGAAGGCGCGCAGCTGCAGAACGCAGTACAGACACCAGGGAATAAAGCTGCTGCCAATCCCCACGTCGCCATATGCCATGAGCTTCACGAAGCTGACCAGAATCCCCGCCAGAAAGATCTCGGCCATCCCCCAGCTTTTGAGCTGAAAAAGGATACGCGCCAGTCGGATTTTCAGCGGTGCCGGCATCCTGACGCGGTTGACCAGCAAAAGGATAACGACCAGGCAAAAAGCCGGGACTATCTGGACAAACAGGAGAAAAAAGGTACCGAGGCTGGCGTAATCTTCCGAGAACATCACGCCCGGAATTTCAAGCAAATCTACCTGGCTGGTGATCCCCCCCACCTTCATATAGATGAAGGGGAAGAGATTGGAGAGCAGCAGCATGAACAATGCTGCCAGAGCGTAAGCAGTGGGACGCTGCCGCGGCGCGTCCCACTCGGTTGTCAACGTCGCACCGCAACGTGGACACAGGGCTTTATGTCCGTGACCAAGCTCTGGCAACGCCACGAGCATATCGCATTGCGAGCATAAAATATGCCTGTCGGCATGGTGCTGGTCACACATATGTTATCCCTGTTTATGCGCCGTTTTTCAGAGACTCAAGGTACTCCCAGCGCTCAAATGCTTCTTCCAGGGCTTTTTCAGCCGCGGACATTTCTGACAGTACTTTCTGAGTATAGTCATGCGATTGAGTAAAGAATGACGCATCAGCAACCTGTTTTTGCAGATCCTCAAGCGCGGCTTCCAGCTCTTCAAGACGCTGCGGTAGCCCCTCCAGTTCGCGCTGCAGGTTATAGCTTAGTTTAGCCGAGGTTTTCTTGACAGTTTCTGCTTTTGTTACAGCAGGTTCAGAACTTATTTTGGACTTTGACTGTTTCTGCGCCAGAGACTGCAATTGCTGCCCTTTTGCATCATGATAACCGCCTACGTATTGCCCAATTCGCCCTTCACCTTCGAAGATCCAGCACTCGGTCACGGTGTTATCCACGAACTGGCGATCGTGGCTGACCAGCATCACGGTACCCTGATAGCCGTCAATCAGTTCTTCGAGCAATTCCAGCGTTTCGACATCGAGGTCGTTCGTCGGTTCATCGAGGATCAGCAGGTTGCTTGGCTTAAGGAACAGGCGAGCCAGCAGCAGACGATTTCGCTCACCGCCGGACAGCGCGCGCACCGGCGTCATGGCGCGTTTCGGATGGAACAGGAAGTCCTGCAGGTAGCCCAGCACGTGACGCGGCTTGCCGTTTACCATCACCTCCTGCTTACCTTCGGCGAGGTTGTCCATCACCGTACGGTCCGGATCCAGCTCCGCGCGGTGCTGGTCGAAGTAGGCGACCTCCAGCTTGGTCCCGCAGTGAATACGTCCGCTGTCGGCCTTCAGCTGGCCCAGCATCAGTTTCAGCAGCGTGGTTTTACCGCAGCCGTTCGGGCCGATGAGCGCAATTTTGTCGCCACGCTGCACCTGCGCGGAGAAATCGTTCACCAGCACTTTACCGTCGACCTGATAGTTGACGTTTTCCATTTCGAAGACAATCTTGCCGGAACGGGACGCCTCTTCCACCTGCATTTTGGCGCTGCCCATCACTTCACGGCGTTCGCTGCGCTCGCGACGCATCGCCTTCAGGGCACGCACGCGGCCTTCGTTACGGGTACGGCGGGCTTTGATGCCCTGGCGGATCCAGACCTCTTCCTGCGCCAGCTTGCGGTCGAACTCGGCATTCTGCAGCTCTTCCACGCGCAGGTTTTCTTCTTTCTCCAGCAGATACGTATCGTAATCGCCGGGATAGGTCACCAGCTTGCCGCGGTCGAGGTCAACAATGCGCGTCGCCATATTGCGAATAAACGAACGGTCGTGCGAGATAAAGATGATGGTGCCGCTGAAGGTTTTCAGGAAACCTTCCAGCCAGTCGATCGCTTCGATATCCAGGTGGTTGGTCGGTTCGTCCAGCAGCAGCACCTTCGGTCCGCTGACCAGCGCGCGGCCCAGGGCCGCTTTACGCAGCCAGCCGCCGGAGAGCGCCGACAGTTCCATATCGGGTTCCAGACCGAGCTGCGCCAGTACTTCATTAATGCGGTTTTCAAGCTGCCACAGACCGTGGTGATCGAGCATCTCCTGCACTTTCGCCAGTTCGTTGAGGTTTTTGTCGCTCGGATCGGTCATCACCAGATGCGAAATCTCGTGATAGCGCTTCAGGTATTCAGCCTGCTCGGAGATCCCTTCCGCCACGAAATCGTAAACGCTGCCGGTCACGTGACGCGGTGGATCCTGCTGCAGGCGGGAGACAATCAGATCCTGCTCGTAAACAATACGCCCGTCATCCAGACCCTGTTCACGGTTGAGGATTTTCATCAGCGTGGATTTACCCGCGCCGTTACGGCCCACCAGACAGACGCGCTCGTTATCTTCGATATGCAGTTCTGCATTGTCGAGAAGCGGTGAGTCGCTGAAAGAGAGCCACGCGCCGTGCATACTAATTAAAGACATTTATTTTTCCTTTCAGACCGCGGTAATCAACCAGCAGTTATGGATTTGACGGTTACGGGCAAAGTCCTGAGACAGCGTTTTTTGGCTGATTTCTTGTGCTTTCAGTCCCAGGGCTGCTAAGCCGTCATGATCCATACGGAAGCCGCGTTTGTTGTTCGAGAACATAATGGTGCCGCCTTTGCGCAGCAGGCGCTTCAGGTCGGTCATCAGGCGCAGGTGATCGCGTTGTACATCAAAGCTATCTTCCATACGCTTGGAGTTGGAGAAGGTCGGCGGATCGATAAAGATCAGGTCAAACTGCTCGTCGGTGTCGCGCAGCCAGCCCAGCACGTCAGCCTGCATCAGGCGATGCTGACGTCCGGTTAAGCCGTTAAGACGAAGGTTGCGCTCCGCCCATTCCAGATAGGTGCGGGACATATCCACCGTGGTGGTGCTGCGCGCGCCCCCCAGACCGGCATGTACGCTGGCGCTGCCGGTATAGGAGAAGAGATTCAGGAAGTCCTTGCCTTTACTCATCTGGCCCAGCATGCGTCGGGCGATACGGTGGTCGAGGAACAGACCGGTATCCAGATAGTCGGTCAGGTTGACCCACAGGCGCGCGTTGTATTCGCCCACTTCGATAAAGTCGCCCTTCTCGCCCATCTTCTGATACTGGTTTTTCCCTTTCTGACGCTCGCGGGTTTTCAGCACCAGCTTGTTCGGCGCAATGCCGAGCACGGCGATGGTGGCCGCGATAACGTCCAGCATGCGCTGACGCGCTTTTTGCGCATCAATGGTTTTCGGTGGCGCATATTCCTGAATCACCACCCAGTCCGCGTAGCGGTCAACCGCCACGTTGTATTCCGGCAGGTCGGCATCGTACAGGCGATAGCATTCAATGCCCTCCTGCTTCGCCCACTTCTCAAATTTCTTCAGGTTCTTGCGCAGGCGGTTGGCGTAATCTTCCGCCACGCCGGACGGCTTGCTGTCGGCCGCCTTCTCCGCCAGATGGTAGTTCTTCTGCACGCAGTCCAGCGGGCCGTTTTTGGCCTTAAACTGGCGATCGGCGCGCAGCTGGAGGCAGCTCAGCAGCTCCGGCGAGGCGCTAAACAGAGACAGGTTCCAGCCGCCGAAGTGGTCCTTCATATTGCGGCCCAGCAGGCTGTGCAGGGCAATCAGCGCAGGCTCGCTGTCCAGACGCTCGCCGTATGGCGGGTTGCTGATCACGGTACCGTACGGGCCTTTTGGCAACGGGTTGGTCAGGTTCGCCACGTCTTTCACTTCGAAGGTGACCAGCTCGCCGATACCAGCGCGACGGGCGTTGCTGCGCGCGCGTTCAATGACGCGCGGGTCGCTGTCCGAACCATAAAAGTGGGAGGTGTACTCTGCCAGGCCTTTGCGTGCGCGGGTTTGCGCGTCGTCTTTGACCTCTTTCCAGAGCGCTTCATCGTGCTGTGCCCAGCCTTTAAAGCCCCAGTGACCGCGATGCAGGCCCGGCGCGCGATCGGTTGCCAGCATGGCCGCCTCAATCAGCAACGTACCGGAACCACACATCGGATCGAGCAGCGGCGTGCCCGGCTGCCAGCCGGAGCGCATGACAATGGCAGCCGCCAGCGTTTCTTTAATTGGCGCCATACCGGTACGATCGCGGTAGCCGCGCAGATGCAGGCCTGCACCGCTCAAATCAAGAGAGATGCTCGCCGTGTCACCGTTCAGCCAGACGTTAATACGCAGATCGGGGTTTTCACGATCGACGTTCGGACGTTCCTTATTTTTACGCGTGAAGCAGTCCACAATGGCGTCTTTTACGCGCAGGGCACCGTACTGGCTGTTGCGGATCTCGTCGTTCACGCCGTTAAAATGCACCGCAAAGGTGGCATTCGGGGTGAAGATCTCTGTCCAGTCGATCATCTGTACGCCGGTATAGAGGTCAAGGTCGCTATAAACCTTGCACTCCTTCATCGGCAGCATGATGCGCGACGCCAGACGGCTCCACATCAGGCTCTGGTAAATAAGCCGCGTGTCGCCCTCAAAATGGACACCACCCTGAACCACCTGGCACTCTTGTGCGCCCAGGCTTTCCAGTTCAGTTTTTAACAGCTCTTCCAGCCCACGGGCCGTACTGGCAAACAGAGAATTCATATCGTCACTTTTACTCTTAGAAAATTGTCGCGCATTATAGCTAATATGGCGTGTATGTCATAAAGTTGAAGGCTTATTTTCATTCGAGGGAGTGTGCAGTGGCGACGTTATCCAGGCTTTTTATTCATCCGGTGAAATCCATGCGCGGCATCGGCGTCTCTCACGCGCTGGCCGACATGAGCGGATTTGCATTCGATCGTATTTTTATGGTCACCGAGCCTGACGGTACGTTCATTACCGCACGCCAGTTCCCTCAGATGGTTCGCTTTACCCCTTCCCCGCTTCACGACGGTTTGCACCTTACCGCGCCGGACGGTTCCAGCGCGGTGATTCGCTTTGCTGATTTTGCGCCCGTCGATGCGCCAACGGAAGTGTGGGGTAACCATTTTACCGCGCGCATCGCCCCGGATGAGATTAACCGCTGGCTGAGCGGCTTCTTTTCCCGGGACGTGCAGTTGCGCTGGGTTGGGCCTGAACTGACGCGTCGCGTGAAGCGCCACGATGCCGTTCCCCTCTCCTTCGCCGATGGCTTCCCGTTCCTGCTGACCAACGAAGCCTCGCTGCGTGATCTACAAGCCCGCTGCAAAGCCAGCGTTCAGATGGAACAGTTCCGTCCGAACCTGGTGGTGACGGGTGCAGAGGCCTGGGACGAAGATACCTGGAAAGTGATCCGCATTGGCAGCGTCATTTTTGACGTGGTGAAGCCGTGCAGCCGCTGCATTTTCACGACGGTCAGCCCGGAGAAAGGCCAGAAGCACCCTTCCGGCGAACCGTTGAAGACGCTGCAGTCATTCCGCACCGCGCAGGATAACGGTGATGTCGATTTCGGCCAGAACCTGATCCCGCGCTCCAGCGGCGCGATCCGCGTTGGTGATGAGGTAGAAGTGCTCGCCCGTGGGCCAGCAAGGGTGTACGGCTCGGGTCAGGAAGAGGAGTTTGTCGACGTTGAGACAAACGTCGCCGCTGCGGTAGAGATTCACTGGCAGGGCAACGTGATCCGGGGTAATAACCAGCAGGTATTGCTTGAGCAGCTGGAACAAGCAGGGATCCGCATCCCCTATTCCTGTCGCGCGGGAATTTGCGGATGCTGCCGCATCAGGCTGGTGGATGGCGAAGTGAGTGCGTTGAAAAAATCGGCAATTGGAAATGACGGCACAATTCTGTGCTGTAGCTGCGTCCCGAAAACGTCCGTACAGCTGGAAGCTTAAACCGCCTGCTCGAGGCTGAAGGCATCCACGCGAAGCTGGGGCTTCAGCCTGTCGTTCATAACCTTAATGGCATCCCCAAGCTGCATTGTCCGCCCGGCAATCGTCACGCCGGGCTGGGCCAGCAAACAGAGCGCGGCATTTTCGCCGGGCTCCACCACCAGCAGGCTCACCTCTTCTGCGGTATCGCTCAGATTGACGCTGGCCGCATCAGCCGTTGCCGGGGTCCAGTTCATACCGTGCGGCAGGAAATGCCAGCTTTTCGGCATTTGCGGTTTCAGGAAGCGGATAGCCACCAGCGCATTTAATACCAGCTCGGCACGCTGCTCTTTAGAAAGCACCAGATCGCGGCATTTTTCTTCGAAAGAGAAATAAAGCGCCGCATCGTCAACGCAAAAGCCCGACGGGGAAAACGCGTCCGGGGTTAACATTCGGCGGGCGAAACGAGAGCGAAACAACATGCCATTGGCTAAATCGAGCATCATTCGATCATGCTCGTCGCAAAAATACCAGCGCCAGTTATCGTCAGGTTTAATTCGCATGTTTCTCTCCTGTCCCCGAAACGTCCTGTACTAAAAATGTCCTGATCGCCGCTTCGTTTATAACACCATTAATAAAAGACTATAATGTCTAAATAAGCAACAGTGACGGAATATAAAACAACCAGGGCTGGAAATAAAGCCCTGGTTGTCTGATTAAGAGAAAAGATTAGATATGAGTAACGATTTCTTTAATCAGCGGCGGTCCTTTAAAAATAAAGCCGGAATAGATTTGCACCAGTGACGCACCCGCCGCCATCTTCTCGCGCGCAGCAATCACGGAGTCGATGCCACCGACGCCAATAATCGGCAGGCGTCCTTTTAATTCCGCAGACAGGGCGCGAATAATCTCGGTGCTTTTTAATTGTACCGGACGTCCGCTTAACCCACCCGCTTCGTCACAGTTTTTCATTCCCTGCACGAGGGAGCGATCGAGGGTGGTATTGGTTGCAATCACACCATCAATATTATGGCGAACTAAACTGTCGGCAACCTGGATCAATTCTTCGACAGAAAGATCCGGGGCGATCTTAACCGCGACCGGAACATATTTATGGTGGATCGTCTGGAGTTCATTTTGCTTATTTTTAATGGCACTCAGAAGATCGTCCAGCGCTTCGCCATATTGTAAGGAGCGCAACCCCGGAGTATTGGGTGAAGAAATATTCACCGCAATATAACCGGCATAGGCGTAGACTTTTTCCATACAAATCAGATAGTCATCTTTACCCTGATCGACCGGCGTGTCTTTATTTTTGCCGATATTGATGCCCAGAATTCCGTCAAAGTGGGCTTTTTTAACGTTCTCAACAAGGTGATCAACGCCAAGGTTATTAAAGCCCATGCGGTTGATCAGCCCTTCGGCTTCAACCAGGCGGAACAGGCGCGGCTTGTCATTTCCCGGCTGCGGGCGCGGCGTGACGGTCCCGATTTCAATGGAGCCAAAGCCCATCGCGCCCAGGGCATCAATACACTCGCCATTTTTGTCCAGACCAGCCGCCAGACCCAGCGGATTTTTAAAGGTCAGACCCATGCACTGCACAGGTTTTTCCGGCACATTCTGACGCACAAGAGCGGCCAGCGGCGTTCCGGTAATACGACGTAATTGCTGCATTGTAAATTCATGAGCGCGCTCAGGGTCGAGCTGGAAAAGAGCTTTACGAACGAAGGGGTAGTACATGAACTCTCCTGGATTCCCGGTGTGCAAACCGGGAGGGGATTATGGGCGATCCACGCGCGAAAGGGAATTGACCTGCGGCAAAAAATCAGCGTAAAACGCAATCGTTTACCTCCCTGTCTATTTCTTATGCACTTTTTCGCATTTTAATTGCAGATAAATCATTTAGTGGAATAACCGCGCGGTGTCACACTCCTTAAAATTGTTATGAATGTTAGATAAAAGCAAACAATTAGTTATAAGGAGGAAGTATGCGCGTCATTACCCTGGCCGGAAGTCCACGATTCCCTTCGCGCTCCAGCGCCCTGCTGGAATATGCCCGCGAAAAACTCAATGCCCTGGATGTGGAAGTGTGCCACTGGAACCTGCATAACTTCGAACCTGAAGATCTGCTTTATGCCCGTTTCGACAGCCCTGCGCTTAAAACGCTCATCGAGCAGCTTAACGGCGCTGACGGCCTAATTGTGGCAACGCCCATTTATAAAGCCTCTTTTTCCGGGGCGCTGAAAACCCTGCTCGATCTGCTTCCGGAACGTGCCCTGGACGGCAAAGTCGTACTGCCGCTGGCAACGGGCGGTACGGTTGCCCATCTACTGGCCGTGGATTATGCCCTGAAGCCGGTGCTGAACGCGCTGAAAGCGCAGGAGATCCTCCACGGCGTTTTCGCCGATGACTCCCAGGTTATCGATTATCAACATAAACCTCATTTTACGCCGAACCTGCAAACCCGCCTCGATACTGCCCTGGAAACCTTCTGGCATGCTCTGCACCGCAGGGATATCCAGGCGCCGGCGTTTGGTCAGGCTCAAGGAGTCGCACATGTTTAAAACATTAACCCGTATCGGCCTGGCAGGTCTGATGGCGCTTTCCTCGCTGGCCCATGCCGCAGAAACGGCTCCGGAAAGTTTACGCATTGGCTATCAGAAAGGCAGCGTCAGCATGGTGCTGGCGAAAAGCCACCAGCTTCTGGAAAAACGCTTCCCGGACACCAAATTCTCCTGGGTGGAGTTCCCGGCTGGCCCGCAGATGCTGGAGGCCCTGAACGTCGGCAGTATCGATCTCGGCAGTACGGGTGATATTCCGCCGATATTCGCCCAGGCGGCGGGAGCGGATCTCGTCTATGTTGGCGTTGAGCCGCCCAAGCCGAAGGCCGAGGTGATCCTGGTGCCTGAAAACAGCGATATCAAAAGCGTCGCCGATCTTAAAGGGCATAAGGTCGCATTCCAGAAGGGTTCCAGCTCACACAACCTGCTGCTGCGTGCCCTGCAAGAAGCCGGACTCAAGTTCACTGACATTCAACCTGTTTACCTGACGCCTGCCGACGCGCGCGCCGCGTTCCAGCAGAAGAACGTTGATGCCTGGGCCATCTGGGATCCGTACTACTCCGCCGCATTGCTGCAGGGCGGCGTTCGCGTGCTGAAAGACGGCACCACGCTGAAGCAGACCGGTTCGTTCTATCTGGCCGCGCGTCCTTATGCGGAAAAGAACGGCGCATTTATTCAGGGCGTACTGGATACCTTTACCCAGGCCGATGCGCTGACCCAGACCCAGCGCCAGGAGAGCATTACCCTGCTGGCGAAAACCATGGGCTTACCTGAACCGGTGATCGCGAGCTATCTCAACCACCGTCCACCGACCACCATCACGCCCGTGGACGCCCACGTCGCCGCGCTTCAGCAACAAACGGCTGACCTTTTCTATCAAAACCACCTGGTGCCGAAACAGGTCACTATTCGCGAACGCATCTGGCAGCCCGCAGGCAAAGAAGGAGCTAAATCATGAGTCTGAATCTTTTCTGGTTTTTACCCACCCACGGTGACGGACACTATCTTGGTACAGAAGAGGGTTCGCGCCCGGTTGACCACGGCTACCTGCAGCAGATTGCGCAGGCGGCGGACCGAATCGGTTTCACCGGGGTGCTGATCCCGACCGGACGTTCATGTGAAGATGCCTGGCTCGTGGCCGCGTCGATGATCCCGGTCACCCAGCGTCTGAAGTTCCTGGTTGCGTTACGCCCGAGCGTTGTCTCCCCCACCGTGGCGGCGCGTCAGGCGGCAACGCTGGACAGACTGTCCAACGGCCGCGCCCTGTTTAACCTGGTGACGGGCAGCGATCCGCAGGAGCTGGCGGGCGATGGGGTATTTCTCGACCATACCGAGCGCTATGAAGCCTCCGCCGAGTTCACCCGCGTCTGGCGACGTCTGCTGGAAGGTGAAACCGTTACCTTTGAAGGCAAGCATATCCACGTTCGCGACGCGAAACTCTACTTCCCGCCGGTGCAGCAGCCGCGCCCGCCGCTCTATTTTGGCGGATCGTCGGATGTGGCCCAGGATCTGGCGGCAGAGCAGGTCGATCTCTATCTGACCTGGGGCGAACCGCCTGCGCTGGTGAAAGAAAAAATTGCCCAGGTCCGCGCTAAGGCGGCCGCCCATGGCCGCAAGGTGCGCTTCGGCATTCGCCTGCATGTGATTGTTCGCGAAACCAATGAAGAAGCCTGGCAGGCGGCGGACCGCCTGATTTCGCATCTGGATGATGAAACGATCGCCAGAGCCCAGGCCGCATTTGCCAAAACCGACTCCGTCGGACAGCACCGAATGGCGTCCCTGCACAACGGCAAGCGCGAGAACCTGGAGATCAGCCCGAACCTGTGGGCGGGCGTCGGCCTGGTACGTGGCGGTGCGGGCACAGCGCTGGTCGGCGACGGCCCGACCGTGGCCGCGCGAATTAATGAATACGCCGAGCTGGGCATCGACAGCTTTATTCTCTCCGGCTATCCGCATCTGGAAGAGGCGTACAAGGTGGGCGAGCTGTTATTCCCGCATCTGGATGTCGCGATTCCGGAAATTCCACAGCCGCAGCGGCTTCAGCTTCAGGGCGAAGCCGTGGCGAACGAGTTTATTCCACGCAAAGCCGCACAGAGCTAAGGAGTGACCATGTCTGCCACCTCACAAAAATGGCTGCTGCGCGCCGCGCCGTGGTTTTTACCCGTCGGCATTGTGGCACTCTGGCAGCTCGCGTCATCCACCGGCTGGCTGTCGAGCCGTATTCTGCCCTCCCCGGAGGGCGTCGTAGAAGCGTTCTGGTCGCTGAGCGTGAGCGGTGAGCTGTGGCAGCATCTGGCGATCAGCTCCTGGCGCGCCGTGATTGGGTTTTCCATCGGCGGCGGCATCGGTCTGGTTCTGGGCCTGATCAGTGGCCTTTCCCGCTGGGGCGAGCGGCTGCTGGATACCTCTATTCAGATGCTGCGCAACGTGCCGCATCTGGCGCTGATCCCGCTGGTTATCCTGTGGTTTGGGATTGATGAGAGCGCCAAGATCTTCCTCGTGGCGCTGGGCACATTGTTCCCGATCTACATCAACACCTGGCACGGGATCCGCAATATCGATCGCGGTCTGGTGGAGATGGCGCGCAGCTACGGCTTATCGGGTTTTTCTCTCTTTATACACGTGATCCTGCCGGGTGCCCTGCCCTCCATTATGGTCGGGGTGCGTTTTGCGCTCGGCCTGATGTGGCTGACGCTGATTGTGGCGGAAACCATCTCAGCCAACTCTGGTATTGGCTATCTGGCGATGAACGCCCGCGAATTCCTGCAAACGGACGTGGTGGTGGTTGCCATCATTCTGTATGCCCTGCTCGGCAAACTCGCCGACGTTAGCGCCCAGTGGCTGGAGCGCAGCTGGCTGCGCTGGAACCCGGCCTACACCCTTCAGGAGGCGAAAGCATGAATACTGCACGACTGAACCAGGGAACACCGTTACTGCTGAACGGCGTGACCAAACGCTACGGCGAAAACACCATTCTTAACGGACTGGATCTGCATATTCCCGCCGGACAATTTGTGGCCGTTGTCGGGCGCAGCGGCGGCGGCAAGAGTACCCTGCTAAGGCTGCTGGCCGGACTGGAAGCCCCCAACGGCGGTGACATTCTGGCAGGAACAACGCCGCTTTCGAATATTCAGGACGATACCCGCATGATGTTTCAGGACGCGCGGCTGCTGCCGTGGAAAACGGTTATCGACAATGTCGGGCTCGGTCTTAAGGGCAGCTGGCGGGATGAAGCCCGCCAGGCACTGGCCGCCGTTGGGCTGGAAAATCGAGCCGATGAATGGCCTGCCGCCCTCTCGGGTGGGCAGAAGCAGCGCGTGGCGCTGGCGCGGGCGTTGATTCACCGTCCTGGCCTGCTGCTGCTTGATGAACCGCTCGGCGCGCTGGACGCCCTGACGCGGATCGAAATGCAGGATTTGATTGGATCCCTGTGGCAGGCGCACGGCTTTACGGTACTGCTGGTGACGCATGACGTGAGCGAAGCCGTCGCGATGGCGGACCGGGTGCTGTTAATAGAGGACGGGAAAATCGGTCTGGATCTGACGGTGGATCTTCCGCGGCCTCGTCGCGTGGGCTCGGCAAGACTGGGGGAGCTCGAAGCTGAGGTATTAGATCGAGTGATGAAGCGCGGGAGCACGGAGTTACAGCGAGCTAAGGCTAATGCCTGATGCCCTCACCCCGGCCCTCTCCCACAGGGAGAGGGAGGGTTAACTTATATTACGCTAACGCTTTAGCAATCTTCTCGTACAAATCACCAGACAGATTTTCCAGCCCTTTCAGCTGCTCAAGCGCGGCACGCATCTTCGCCTGACGCTTCGCATCGTAACGCTTCAGACGGATCAGCGGCTCAATCAGGCGCGACGCCACCTGCGGGTTACGGCTGTTCAGCTCGGTCAGCATTTCCACCATGAACTGATAACCGCTGCCGTCTTCGGCGTGGAACGCCGCCGGGTTGCTGCTGGCAAACGCGCCAATCAGCGAACGCACGCGGTTTGGGTTGCTCAGGGTGAAAGAACGATGCTTCAGCAGGCTGCGTACGTTGCTGAGTGCATCGGTCGCCGGGCTGGTCGCCTGCAGGATGAACCACTTGTCCATCACCAGACCATCCTGATGCCACTTGTCGTCGTACTCCTGCATCAGCGCATCGCGGCAAGGCAGTTCAGCAGCAACGCTTGCGCCCAGCGCGGCCAGGGCGTCTGTCATGTTATCCGCCTCGTGATACTGCTTGCTCACCAGGGTGTTCGCCAGCTCGGTTTCACCAAACGCCAGATAGCGCAGGCAGGTGTTGCGCAGAGAACGTTTACCAATGTCCGCGTGCTCAACGCGATAAGCGTCAAGCTTGTTGGCGTTATAAATGGCGAGGAACTCGTCCGCCAGTTCAGTAGCCAGCGTACGGGTCAGCGCTTCACGCACCGCCACGATCGCGATCGGATCGATAATCTCGAACAACTCGGCGATTTCAGTCGCTGACGGCAGAGTCAGAATTTCAGCGGCCAATGCAGGGTCAATCTTCTCATCCAGCAGGATCGCGCGGAACGCGTCAGCCACATGGACAGGCAGCGACAGCGGCTGGCCCTGCTGATGACGGTTTACGTTGAGCTTGATGTAGGTCGCCAGCAGGCTTTGTGCGGCATCCCAGCGGGAGAAGTCGTTACGCGCGTGACGCATCAGGAACGTCAGCTGCTGATCGCTCCACTTGTACTCCAGCTTCACCGGCGCGGAGAATTCACACAGCAGCGCAGGCACCGGCTGGAAGTAGACGTTATCGAAGATAAAGGTCTGCTCGGCCTGGGTCACGTTCAGCACGCTGTGTACCGGGTGGCCGCCCTTCTGCAGCGGGATGACTTTGCCTTCGTTATCGTACAGCTCAATGCTGAACGGAATATGCAGCGGGTATTTCTCTTCCTGCTCTGCCGTCGGCGGCGTGCGCTGGCTGATGGTCAGCGTGTACTGCTCGGTTTCCGGATTATAGTCGTCTTTGACGGTAACAATCGGCGTACCGGCCTGGCTGTACCAGCGGCGGAAGTGAGAGAGATCGACATTAGAGGCATCTTCCATTGCCTGCACAAAATCGTCGCAGGTGGCCGCGCTGCCGTCATGACGCTCGAAGTAGAGCTGCATCCCTTTCTGGAAGTTCTCTTCCCCCAGCAGGGTGTGGATCATGCGGATAATTTCGGCGCCCTTCTCGTACACCGTCAGGGTGTAGAAGTTGTTCATTTCGATGACTTTATCCGGACGGATCGGGTGCGCCATTGGGCTGGCATCTTCCGCAAACTGCAGGCCGCGCATGGTACGCACGTTGTTGATGCGGTTTACCGCGCGTGAACCCAGATCGGAGCTGAACTCCTGGTCACGGAAGACGGTCAGGCCCTCTTTCAGGCTCAGCTGGAACCAGTCGCGGCAGGTGACGCGGTTGCCGGTCCAGTTGTGAAAATATTCGTGGCCGATGACGCGTTCGATATCGAGGTAGTCTTTGTCCGTTGCGGTATCGGTACGCGCCAGCACGTATTTGGAGTTAAAGACGTTCAGGCCTTTATTCTCCATTGCGCCCATGTTGAAGAAATCGACGGCGACAATCATATAGATGTCGAGATCATATTCGAGGCCGAAGCGCTCCTCGTCCCACTTCATGGAGTTGATGAGGGAGGTCATCGCCCACGGCGCGCGGTCAAGGTTGCCGCGGTCAACAAACAGCTCCAGCGCCACCTCACGGCCTGAGCGCGTTTTGAAGGTGTCGCGCAGCACGTCGAAGTCCCCCGCCACCAGCGCAAACAGGTAGCACGGTTTCGGGAACGGATCCTGCCACTGTACCCAGTGACGGCCGTTCTCCAGCTCGCCTTCACCTACGCGGTTACCGTTGGAGAGCAGGAAGGGATAGAGGGTTTTATCGGCGATGATTTTGGTGGTGAAGCGCGCCAGGACGTCCGGGCGGTCGAGATACCACGTAATGTGGCGGAACCCTTCCGCTTCACACTGGGTACACAGCGCCACGCCTGACTGATAAAGCCCTTCCAGCGCGGTGTTGGCAGCCGGGCTGATTTCATTCACGATGCGCAGCGTAAACTGTTCCGGCAGGTTGTCGATGACCAGCTGGTTGTTTTCTTCTTTATAGTCTGACCAGGCTTCATCATTAATATGCAGGGAGACCAGCGTCAGGTCTTCACCATCCAGACGCAGCGGCACCGCAGTTGCGCTGTGGCGCGTCACCTTGCTTACCGCCGTGACAACGGTTTTAGTGGCATCCAGGTCAAAAGTCAGATCGATTTCGCTAATCAGATAATCCGGCGCACGGTAGTCGTGGCGGTATTTGGCTTGTGGCTGTTGTGTCATAGAAAACCTTATGCATCGTTTGTCGAGTAACGTTTCAATATATTCCTGTTGCGCAAAACGCGCTATGCAGAATGTTCATCTTTTCAGGGTCAAAACCTTTTTTTGCTACATTTGTATAACACGGGGCACAAAATGCCCTCGACCATAAAACGCGCTTATGTTGTGATCGGGGTTCAATAAATCACTAAACAAGGTATACTCCGGAGTTGTTTATTGTACTAAACGCTCCTGTGAGAGGATGCTACTGCGCACCTATGACTCAATTCGCTTCTCCAGTTCTGCATACGTTGCTGGATACCGACGCGTATAAACTGCATATGCAGCAAGCCGTTTTCCACCATTACTATGACGTTCATGTCGCGGCGGAATTCCGCTGCCGTGGCGACGACTTGCTCGGTATCTACGCAGACGCCATTCGTGAACAGGTCAATGCTATGCAGCATCTGACGCTGCAGGACGAGGAATATCAGTGGCTTTCTGGCCTGCCTTTCTTCAAAGCCGACTACCTGAACTGGCTGCGCGATTTCCGCTATAAGCCGGAGCAGGTCACCGTGCTTAACGATAACGGCAAGCTGGATATTCGCCTTGAAGGTCCATGGCGGGAAGTGATCATGTGGGAAGTGCCGCTTCTGGCGGTGATCAGCGAACTGGCTCACCGCTACCGTTCGCCGGAAACGGGCGTCGAGCAGGCGGTCGCCGCGCTGGAAAATAAACTAGCTGCCTTCTCCACGCTGACCGAAGGGTTAGACATGTCCCGCTTCCGCCTGATGGACTTTGGCACCCGTCGTCGTTTCTCGCGCGACGTTCAGGAGGCCATCGTTAAACGTCTTCAGCAGGAGCCGTGGTTTGTAGGCACCAGTAACTACGATCTGGCACGTCGCCTTAGCCTGACGCCAATGGGTACCCAGGCGCACGAGTGGTTCCAGGCGCATCAGCAGATCAGCCCCGATCTGGCTAACAGCCAGCGCGCGGCACTGGCCGCATGGCTTGAGGAGTACCCGAATCAACTCGGGATCGCCCTCACCGACTGTATTACGATGGATGCCTTCCTGCGCGACTTTGGTCCCGAGTTCGCTGAACGTTACCAGGGATTACGCCACGACTCCGGGGATCCGGTTGAATGGGGCGAGAAGGCCATTGCCCATTACGAGAAACTCGGCATTGATCCGATGAGCAAGGTGCTGGTCTTCTCCGATAATCTCGACCTGGCGAAAGCGGTCGAACTCTATCGCCATTTCAACACCCGGGTGAACCTGAGCTTCGGGATCGGAACCCGTCTGACCTGCGATATTCCTCAGGTAAAACCTCTGAATATTGTCATCAAACTGGTGGAATGTAACGGCAAGCCGGTGGCGAAGCTCTCCGACAGCCCGGGCAAAACCATCTGCCATGACAAAGCGTTTGTTCGCGCGTTGCGCAAAGCCTTCGATCTTCCTCAGATCAAAAAAGCCAGTTAAGCGCTTACGGGAGCCTTTATGGCTCCCCTCTTCTTATTTATTTCTTAATTCTTCTCTTTTGACTGCGAAATTTACTTGTCTGATAGCGGATGGCAGGTAACATAGATATCCCCCCATAAGGGTGGACAAGTGTTTATTTTTTCCGACTATTAACAGAGAGAATATTATGAGCGTTGTGCCTGTAGCCGACGTACTCCAGGGCCGTGTCGCCGTTGACCAACAGGTCACCGTGCGCGGATGGGTGCGTACCCGCCGAGATTCTAAAGCTGGCATCTCCTTCCTTGCCGTCTATGACGGTTCCTGCTTTGATCCTGTACAGGCCGTCATTAATAATTCTCTGCCCAATTACAATGATGACGTTCTGCGCCTGACGACGGGCTGTTCCGTTATTGTCACCGGCGTGGTTGTGGCATCCCCGGGCCAGGGTCAGAGTTTCGAAATTCAGGCCTCAGCCATTGAAGTCACCGGCTGGGTTGAAGATCCGGATACCTACCCGATGGCAGCAAAACGTCACAGCATTGAATACCTGCGTGAAGTGGCGCACCTGCGTCCACGTACCAACCTGATTGGTGCGGTGGCGCGCGTGCGTCATACGCTGGCGCAGGCGCTGCATCGTTTCTTCGACGAGCAGGGTTACTTCTGGGTGTCTACCCCGCTGATCACCGCGTCCGACACAGAAGGTGCGGGTGAGATGTTCCGCGTCTCGACGCTGGACATGGAAAACCTGCCGCGCACGCCGGAAGGTAAAGTGGACTATGACAAAGACTTCTTTGGTAAAGAAGCTTTCCTGACGGTATCCGGTCAGCTCAACGGCGAAACGTACGCCTGTGCGCTGTCTAAGATCTACACCTTTGGCCCAACCTTCCGTGCCGAAAACTCCAACACCAGCCGTCACCTTGCGGAATTCTGGATGCTGGAGCCGGAAGTGGCGTTCGCCGACCTGGACGATGTTGCAGGTCTGGCGGAAGCGATGCTGAAGTATGTATTCAAAGCGGTGCTGGAAGAGCGTCCTGACGACATGAAATTCTTCGCAGAACGCGTAGACAGCGATGCTGTGGCGCGTCTGGAGCGTTTTGTGTCTGCCGACTTTGCGCAGGTGGACTATACCGACGCGGTGGCGATCCTCGAGAAATGCGGTGAGACGTTCGAGAACCCGGTTTACTGGGGCGTTGACCTGGCGTCTGAACACGAACGCTATCTGGCCGAGAAACATTTCAAAGCGCCGGTTGTCGTTAAAAACTACCCGAAAGACATTAAGGCCTTCTATATGCGCCTTAACGAAGACGGTAAAACCGTGGCAGCGATGGACGTCCTGGCGCCGGGCATCGGTGAAATCATCGGTGGCTCTCAGCGTGAAGAGCGTCTTGACGTGCTGGACGCGCGTATGGAAGAGATGGGGCTCAACCCAGCTGACTACAGCTGGTACCGCGATCTGCGTCGTTACGGTACCGTACCGCACGCCGGTTTTGGTCTCGGCTTCGAGCGTCTGATCGCCTACGTTACCGGTGTTCAGAACGTTCGCGACGTGATTCCATTCCCACGTACACCACGTAACGCCAGCTTCTAATCGGTAAAAACTAAAATGGCCAGCCTGTGCTGGCCATTATTTTATTCTGCATTGTCAGTTTTCGTCAGCGCAAAGTCAGCATCTTTAAACCTTCACCCCGTCACAACCACTACCTGTTACGTTTTGTTTCCGCGAAATATCCAGCCACAAAAAATAAACCCCATTCTTATTGCGATTATTACACCCTCAAGCGATAGCACAAATTTCAACCACTTTTTCAGCCATCCAGAAGTCTTTCTGGAGTCATAAGAAAAACTGAGTCGTTTAGCCTCTGTTTATATGAATCGCCGTTATCTCAATTAATCATAAGGAATTCATATATATAGGATATGTCCTGTCGCTTAATTCGCCAGGGCACTCTGAAGTTTGAGGTGGTTCACAAAGTTCCCAAAAATAAATATTTAGTTACACATATTTTCTTTCGGTTACTTAATCTTGAGAATTGTAGCACTTTCAGGCTAGCGAAACGCTTCGCCGAATGGAAAGATGCCTGTCAGATACATAAAGACACCAAACTCTCATCAATAGTTCCGGAAATATTTATTGACAGAATTTATTGACGGCAGTGGCGAGTGTCATAAAAAAACCAATGAGGGTAATAAATAATGATGAAGCGCAATATTCTGGCAGTGGTTATCCCTGCTCTGCTGGTAGCTGGTGCAGCTAACGCTGCAGAAATCTATAACAAAAACGCTAACAAGCTGGACTTCTACGGTAAAGCTGTAGGTGAGCATCAATGGACTACTAACGGTGCATCTAATAACAACGATACCACCTATGCCCGTATCGGTTTCAAAGGTGAAACCCAGGTTAACGACCAACTGGTAGGTTACGGCCAGTGGGAATACAACATGGACGCTTCCTCTCAGGAAGGTGCTCAGGGTACCAAAACCCGTCTGGCTTTCGCGGGTCTGAAAGCGGGTGAATACGGTTCATTTGATTACGGCCGTAACTACGGTGTGTTCTATGATGCGCTGGCTTCAACCGATATGCTGGTTATCTGGGGTGGCGACTCTCTGGCCGCAACTGATAACTTCATGACCTCACGTAGCACCGGTTTAGCTACCTACCGTAACTCTAACTTCTTCGGTCTGGTTGATGGTCTGGCACTGGGCCTGCAGTACCAGGGTAAAAATGAAAACGGCCACACCACTTCTCGCCAGAACGGCGATGGCGGCAGCTACTCTCTGGGTTATGACTTCGCAGACGGCTTCAACGTAACCGCGGCATACACCAACTCTGACCGTTCCACTAAGCAGACTGCCGATGGTAAAGGTGAACGTGCTGAAGGTTGGGCAACGTCACTGAAATATGATGCGAACAGCGTATACGCATCTGTTATGTACGGTGAATCCCGTAACATGACTCGTGAAAACGATGACGAATTCGCGAACAAAACGCAGAACTTCGAAGCTGTGGTTCAATACCAGTTCGACTTTGGTCTGCGTCCATCCATTGGCTATGTGCAGTCTAAGGGTAAAGACCTGACAGGCCGTACTGCTAACGGTGCTACTTTCGCAGGTGGCGATGCTGATCTGGTTAAATACATCGAAGTGGGTACCTGGTACTACTTCAACAAGAACATGAACGTTTATGCTGCGTACAAGTTCAACTTGCTGGATGAGAATGATTACACCCGTGCAACAGCTCTGTCTACCGACGACCAGGCTGGTGTTGGTATCGTTTACCAGTTCTAATCAGAACACCACTTTGTTATATGCTTAATGAACAGGGCTTCGGCCCTGTTTTTTTATGTGTGATAGAAAATAATGGCGACTTTTGAAAAGCCGCACGCTTTTCGTCGCAAACGGTTGGCATTTTGTAAATCTACCGTTAACCTGATAGCGGATTTCACTTCTGTAATCACAATGGAACTTCGTCATGTTTGAGAACATTACCGCCGCTCCTGCCGACCCGATTCTGGGCCTGGCCGATCTGTTTCGTGCCGACGACCGCCCTGGCAAAATCAACCTGGGTATTGGTGTATATAAAGATGAAACCGGCAAAACTCCGGTACTGACCAGCGTCAAGAAAGCTGAGCAGTATCTGCTGGAAAACGAAACCACCAAAAACTACCTCGGTATTGATGGTATCCCTGAATTTGGTCGCTGCACCCAGGAGCTGCTGTTCGGTAAAGGCAGTGCAATTGTGAGTGACAAACGTGCCCGCACAGCACAGACCCCAGGCGGTACCGGTGCGCTGCGAGTGGCGGCGGATTTCCTGGCGAAAAACACCTCTGTTAAGCGTGTCTGGGTGAGCAACCCAAGCTGGCCGAACCACAAGAGCGTGTTTAACTCTGCGGGTCTGGAAGTGCGTGAATACGCCTACTACGACGCGGCAAACCACTCTCTCGACTTTGACGGCCTGCTGGCGAGCCTGAGCGAAGCACAGGCGGGTGACGTGGTGCTGTTCCACGGCTGCTGCCATAACCCAACCGGTATCGATCCGACGCTTGAGCAGTGGCAACACCTGGCGAAGCTGTCCGTAGAAAACGGCTGGCTGCCGCTGTTTGACTTTGCCTACCAGGGCTTCGCCCGTGGTCTGGAAGAAGATGCCGAAGGCCTGCGCGCGTTCGCAGCCGTGCATCAGGAGCTGATTGTCGCTAGCTCCTATTCCAAGAACTTCGGTCTGTACAATGAGCGTGTGGGTGCCTGTACGCTGGTTGCTGCTAACGAAGAGACCGTCGATCGTGCGTTCAGCCAGATGAAATCGGTTATCCGCGCTAACTACTCTAACCCACCGGCACACGGTGCGTCTGTTGTTGCCACTATCCTGAGCAACGATGCGCTGCGCGCTATCTGGGAACAAGAGCTGAACGATATGCGTCAGCGTATTCAGCGCATGCGCCTGCTGTTTGTGAACACCCTGGCTGAGAAAGGCGCGGACCGCGACTTCAGCTTTATCATCAAACAGAACGGCATGTTCTCGTTCAGCGGCCTGACCAAAGAGCAGGTTCTGCGTCTGCGTGAAGAGTTTGGCGTGTACGCCGTGGCCTCTGGCCGCGTGAACGTTGCAGGCATGACGCCTGACAACATGGCGCCACTGTGCGAAGCGATTGTCGCCGTACTGTAATTTTCGCCCATAAAAAAAGCCTGCGTTATGCAGGCTTTTTTTTATTCGGGTTACCAGACAGGGATTTCATCCTGAAGGAACGGGTTATGGAGCCGTTCATAGCCCAGCGTCGACATCGGACCGTGTCCAGGAATAAACGTCACATCATCACCCAGCGGCAATAGCTTCTGTTTAATCGACTGAATCAGCTGCCCGTGATCGCCGCGAGGAAAATCACTGCGTCCTACGCCGCCTTTGAAAATCACATCGCCGGAAATCAGCAGACGAGACTGGTCATCAAAGAAGGCAATATGGCCTGGCGTATGTCCAGGACAATGCAACACCTGTAAAGTCACATTCCCTACGTTAACGCGTTCTCCTTCGTTCAGCCAGCGATCGGGCGTCAGGGGCTGACACTCATCAAGGCCAAACATGCGGCTTTGGGCGGGTAACCCCTGCAGCCAGAACTCATCTTCTTTTTCCGGACCAATCACCGGCACACCATAATGTTGTGCCAGTTCTGCCGCTGCGCCAACATGGTCAAGGTGACCATGCGTCAGCAATATTTGCATCAGCGTGGCACCGCTGTCGGCGACTTCCTGCTTGATCTTCTCAGCGTCACCGCCGGGATCGACAAGCGCGGCCAGTTTAGTCTGTTCGCACCAGATGAGTGAACAATTCTGGGAGAACGCGGTAACCGGAATAATACGATAGTTCATACTGCTCCTGTGTTTCGTTATTACCAGTGCCGAACCGGACCGGTATCAATATGCACAAAGTTGCTGCTGGGGTAATATCCTACACCACCTGCGCGCATAGATAACGCAGCTTTGCGAATATTGGCTAACGAAATGCCCTCAATATGGAAATCCATTGCCTGGCCCTTCGTGTGATAGCTTTTTTTCGCTACCCCGCGACTGTGGGCGCGCAGTTCATTGTTGGTATCAATCGAGCGATAGCCAGAAATGAGCTGCACCGGCTTGCTGGTGCCCAGCAGGCCCTGAAGGCGGAAAATCTGATCAAACAGTCCAGGATCGATGGCTTTTATTTTATTCGCGCGGAAATCACGGAAAAAATGGTTAAGTCTTGCTAATTCATCCTGAATATAGCCTCTGCCATCGAAAAACTCCGCTTTTAGCGACTCACCGGTATGAAGATTGTTGAGCGTTAAAACTCGCGGACGAGGTGTCGAGAGGGTGGCAAATGCTGGCGTCGGCAGGATGGCCGCTGCGCCGAGCGCAACGCCACCTAACGCCAGCAGTTTGCGGCGATTAGCGTCAAATTTGTCCATGATAATCAGGTCTACAGGTAAAAGAAATCGTAATATGCTTAGCGCACGAAGGGCACCATAACTGGCAAAACCAGGTACGTCAAGGCGCCCAACCCCAGTGAATACGCGGCTTGCAGCGATATAGCCCCTTATTCACCATAACTTACGACAATCATTTTTCCCGAACTGCTTCATTTACCTGATTAATTGTTCCGCTTTTGGCAAAATTTGTGCGCCGGATCGCGCGGTGAGATCATAATTGTAAATATCTGTACGATACTGGGTACGCCCGTCCTCGCCCACAAACGCCGTCAGATAGTAAAGATTGACCGGAATATTGTGGCGAATATTAACGTAACGCGTATCCCCCTGCTTCAGGGCATCCGAAATACGCGTATCGTTCCAGCCCGCATCCTGAAGCAGCATATTGGCCAGCTCCGAGGCTTTGTTCACGCGCACGCAGCCAGAACTCAGCGCGCGGGTATCTTTCTGGAACAGGTTGTGGTTCGGCGTATCGTGCAGATAGATAGCTTCTGAACTCGGCATATTGAATTTGTAGCGCCCTAAAGAGTTATGCGCCCCGGGAGCCTGCTGGAAACGGAACGGCAGATTTGACGCTGTGATCGTCGACCAGTCGACCATATAAGGATCGATGGCCTCTTTACTGTTCCATCCACGCATCACCGTATAGCCATGACGTTCCAGATAACCCGGGTCGTTCCACACCTTCGGCAGAATGTCTTTTCGCGCCAGAGTCGGCGGTACGTTCCACGGCGGGTTTACCACCACGTTATTCAGCGCGCTGCTCATCATCGGTGTTTTGCGATCCGGACGCCCGACAATCACGCGCGACGCCAGTTTTTCGCTACCGTCCTGGTAATAGACCAGGGAATACGCCGGGATGTTAACCATAATCCCGGTAGAGAGCGTTCCCGGCAGCAAGCGCAAACGCTGGATATTGAGCGCCAGTACCCCTGCCCGCTGCGCAGGCGATACGTTCAGCCAGTCACGCGTCGTCTGGCCAATGACGCCATCGGCCCCCAGCCCCTGAGCGGCCTGGAATTGCTTAACGGCCGCAACCAGCTCGCGATCGTAAGCCGCGGGTTTGTCGCTCAGGACAACGGCTTTCTTCTCTTTCACGGGAGCTGACGGGCTGACGGCGACGTTTTGTGGATCATCACCC
Source organism: Enterobacter sp. SES19 (assembly GCF_011765665.1). Classification (NCBI taxonomy): domain Bacteria; kingdom Pseudomonadati; phylum Pseudomonadota; class Gammaproteobacteria; order Enterobacterales; family Enterobacteriaceae; genus Enterobacter; species Enterobacter sp. SES19. Next base: position 1,630,779 of record NZ_CP050320.1, on the reverse strand, counting down.
GGGAGAGCAATCTTTGGCCCGCCTTCCAGAATACCGGAACGCACCAGGATCTCGCGCAGGGCGGGCACATCGCTGCTCCACTGCCCCGGACGCAGCGTCGCGGTACCGCGCATTTGCGGCCACGGACGCGTGTCACCCACCAGCGCGAGGAGCGACTGGTGCAGAGTGGCATATTGTGGGTGCGTCGGTGCCAGGCTGGCGATAAAGCGCGGCAGTTCGCCATTATCCAGAGCTAGCTGCCATTGATTAATCACCGACAGCGCTGGCGTCGCCAGTTTGTAAGGTTTATCGCTGTACAGCCAGCGGTTGCCATTGACAGGAATACCCGCCACGAACTGCAGGTAGCCCATCATGGCATCGGAAAGCACCACGTCCCGCGCCTGCCCGGTGACAGCAGGATCGGTTAACAGCTCAACCCATTTTGTAAACTGCGGCTGAAACCCTGCAATCGCGACCTCCGCCAGCTGTTGCTGGAAGGCGCGCACGGCATCGCGGTTTTCCCACATCGGTTTCATATCGCGGGCAGCATAGAGGAGCGTGAGCTGATTGATATAGACAGGCGTGTAGCCTGACGGTAGCCCCAACTGCAGCTGCTGACTGAGCGATTCGGCGTCGATGCCTTCCGGCAGCGGTTTAATACCGGCCATGACAGCCGTCGCAGGAGACTGGTCCAGCGGCTGGGACAACGACGTTGGCTGCGCGCCTGTCGTTGCCGAGCTGTCAGTCGGCACAATTTCAGGCTCGTCGGCCTGGGCGGTTAACAGCGGAGCAAACATCACTGCCAGGCACAAACTCAGCGCAGACAGCTGACGACCACATTCTTTCTTAAGCAACATCCCTTGCCCCCTGTTTTCACGACATGCCCATCACGTTGGGGCTTTCTTTCATTATAGGTAGACGGCTAAGCTGTTGCCTTACCTTATGTAAAGAAGTTTAAAGATAACGCAGCCCTAAGCACAAGTTAAGTTTAAAAAAAAAGCGGCGCCAGGGCGCCGCTTTGGGTCAGAAGATACTTCAGGAAGCGTCGGCTGTGGTTTCCGGCAATGACTCTGGCGGCTGCGGCGCAAAGCCACGCAGCCCCACAACGTGAACGTGTTCGCTGTTCTGGAACACTTTACGCACCAGCTTGTAGGTAGTGCCTTTCTCGGGGCTGATGTTCTCCGGCGCCGCAATAATGAGCTGCATATCGAGACGTTCGCAAAGTTCGAACAGCGTGGCAATGGAGCGGGCATCAAGACGCGCGGCCTCATCCAGGAACAGCAGTCGGCATGGCGAGATGTCTTTGCCGCGCAGACGGCGCGCTTCATCTTCCCAGCTCTGGACAACCATCACCAGAATTGACATCCCGGTACCGATCGCTTCACCGGTTGAGAGCGCCCCGGATTCCGCACGCAGCCAGCCGTCTGAGCCACGGTTTACCTCAACCTCCATTTCCAGGTAGTTACGGTAATCCAGCAGCTCTTCACCGATGGTTTGCGGCGTACGCTGGCCCATATCAATCTGCGGGTTCAGGCGCTGATACAGCTTCGCCAGCGCTTCGGAGAAGGTCAGACGGTTGCTGTTGAACAGATCCTGATGCTGCTCGTGCTGCTCAGACAGCACTTCCAGCAGCGTCGCGTGGGCTTCACGCACGTTGACGTTGAGGCGCACGCTGTTCACCTGGCCAAACGACACGCTCTGCAGGCCCTGGTTCAACTGGCGGATACGGTTCTGTTCACGCTGAATGGTTTTACGAATAATATTCGCTACGCTGCGGGAGCTGATCGCCAGCTTCTGCTCGCGGGAGGTCAGCTCCTCCGTCAGGCGACCCAGCTCGATTTCCATCTGTTCGATGGCTTCAACCGGATCGTCGGTACGGATGATGTCCTGACGAATACGTTCGCGCAGGTGCTGGTAAACCGCCACGAAGAACTGGATTTTACGTTCCGGACGTTTTGGATCCTCCGACATACGCAGCACGTCGCGCAGGTGTTCGTTATCCGCCACCGCCAGACGCAGCGCACCCAACGCCTTATCCGACATGGAACGCAGTTCGTCGGCTGAGAGATATGCCAGTTCACGGCGGTGCAGACGACGCTCAACGTTATTGTCTTTCACCATGCGCATCACCGCGCACCAGCCCGCCTTCGCGGTCACAACCTGCTCACGCATCTCAAAGTAGTCGCGCTCCAGCTTGCGCAGGCGACGGGTCAGGTTATCCATTTCCGCTTCGCAGAAGGTCAGCGCTTTTTCCAGCTGATTACGACGCGCACGGTTATTGCTGAGCTGTGCATGCAGCTCGTCACGACGAATACGCGCGCGCTCTTCTGCCCCGCTGTCGGCACGCACGCCGATGTCCTGAAGCTCTTTCTGCAGATCGTTTAACAGCTCTTTCTTGGTGTCGAAGGAGCTTTTCAGCGAGGCCAGCACCTGGTTGTACTGGTTCAGTTGAGCGGAGTGGCTGCGCATTGCTTCACGGGCGCGAGTACGTTCAGCTTCCGCCTGCTCAAGGCGCTGACGCAGTTTTTCGTTCAGGTCGCTGTTACCGCTCAGCATTTCAGCCGAATCGGAGTAGCCGAAGTGGGCGCGACGCTGCACCACCTCCGTCAGGGCAAACGCCTGCTGACGCGCCTCGCGCTGCACCTGCTGTGACCAGGCATAATCTTCTTTTAACTGCTCGAACTGTTCCGGGTCGCTCTGCAGTACAGATACGACGGGCTCCAGCTTCGCCAGCTGATTGCCGTGCTGCTGAACGAAACGCGCGGCTTCCTGCGCTTCATCCAGACGCTCCTGGATCTCGTCCACGCGATCGGCCAGCGTGTCATCCGCCAGCAGATTCAGGCGCGGCAGAATGCGGTTAAGGGCCGCGACGCCCTCTTTCGCCTGCTCGAACTGGACGCGGCTCTGCTGGTTGTCGCTTTCATGACTGGCAATGGCACGTTCCAGCTCGCCACGGCGGGTATTGAGCTTGCGAATTTCCGCTTCCGGGTCAGCTTCAAAGGCCACGGCCAGATGGCTGCCGATAAAGCGGCTGAACGCCTGATGCAGACGCTGGGTTTTCTGCACGTCAAACGACAGCGTCGCAAAACGTTCAGACAGCGTTTCACGCTCGGCGTGCAGGCTTTCGATGCGGCTTTCGCGCGCGGCGCGGCCAAACAGCGGCAGCTCAGGGAAGCGGGAATAACGCCACTGGCGATCGGCGATTTTCACCACCACCGCTTTTTCCAGCTCATCGACGCTGAAGACGCTGTCATCGAACGACTGCGGATCCCCTTCGATCAGATAGAGGTCTTCCGGGCAATCTTCCAGGCCGGCAAGCTGCTCAGAAATCAGCGACAGATCCGGGACCACAATCGCGTTACGGGATGGACCGTACAGCGCGGAGAAGTACGGGGCATCGTCAAGGCCAACGTCGTCATAAATCTCGGACAGCAGCACGCCGCCAAAACGCTCCGCCAGGGCATTGAGGCGCGGGTCTTCCGCACCGCCCGGCTGGCTTAAGCGTTCAATTTCTTCGTCGACTTCACGCTTGCGCGTGCCGACTTCGTCACGCTCAACAATGGCTTCGCGCTCGCGCTCCAGCAGCTGCTGCAGGTATTCGGTCACTTCCTGGCTGGATTCGAACTGCTCGCCGCACTGTTCGCTGAGCTGATTCAGGCTGCTTTGAGCCGCCAGCCAGACCGGCGCTCGTTGCAAGAGCGTCTTCGAACGGGACTGAATCTGCTCCAGCTCCTGACGCAGCGTCATACGCTGTTCGCTGGCGTTTGATACCGTATCGGACAGGGCCGCGATACGCGCTTCCAGCTCCTGATGCAGGGCCTCAAGCTCGTCGAAATCGTAATTTTTCCCCTGACGCTTGCAGAACTCCGCCAGAAGACGCTCGGCCTCCTGCTGCTCTCGCAGGCGCTGTTCCAGCTCGTTCAGACGCATGCGCAGCGGCTGAACCTGTTCGGCCAGATGGCGCTGGTTCACACCGTCGCGCAGCAGTTCACGGGCAACGTCCCAGGCTTCGTTACGCGCCAGCGGGCCGTTAATCGCGACGACCAGCTGATAAGCCTGCTCAAACTGGCTGTGCGCCGTTTGCGCGACGCTCATTTTCTGTTCGAGGGACAGCAGCTTCTCGGTGGCTTCCTGTTCTTTGGCCTGGAAGGTATCCAGCCACTCGTCGGCGCTATCCGGCGTCAGGTCAGGCAGATGGCACAGCTCTTTCGCACGCTGTAATGCCTGCAATGCCTGGGTGTACTGAATCGCTCGCGTCTGCTGCACGTCAAGTGCCTGCTGGTAATCGGCAAGCTGGCTTTTCAGCTCATCCACTTCCAGCTCGGCCGCTTCGGCGCGGGCTTCGTTCTCTTCCTGCATGTCGGCGGCTTCGGCCACCACTTCATTTTGCTCTTCGAGACGAATTTGCAGCTCGTCGAGATCCGCTTCATAGCGCTCGATTTTTTCCTGCTGACGCAGCGCGGTTTGCACCAGATTCAGGTGATCGCTGGCGGCCTGGTAATCGGCTTCCAGGTCGCCTTCTGCACCGTTGTGCTCACCCAGCTCGCGCGCCATTTCGACGTGCTTGTACTGCTCGGCCACCAGCTGTTTACGCGAGGTAAACAGCTCGCGGCGATATTCTAATGCCTGATCAAGATGCACGCGTCGCTCGTTGGCGTGACGCATGTAGTCCGCCGCCACATAGTTGGTGGCTTCGCTGATCAGGTGTTTAAACAGGTCGCGGTCGGACTGGGTAACGCGAATCGCTTCCAGCGTCATGCGGTTTTCACGCAGCGCCGCTTCCATATCCTGGAAGGCCTTACGTACGCCGCTGTTTTCCGGCAGCAGGTAGTCGCGCAGGGAGCGGGTGATGGCGCTGGAGATACCGCCATAAAGGGACGCTTCGATCAGGCGATAGTATTTGCTACGGTCTGATGCCGAGCGCAGACGACGCGCCACCACGCCCAGATCAAACATCAGCGCATGGTAGTCGGTAATCGAGTTGAACTGTTTGAACTGCACGCCTTCGATCGCTTCGAGCTTATCTTTCAGCTCCTGCAACGTCAGCACACGCGCCTGACGTTCGTTCAGGGTTTCCGTCAGCAGCGCCGTCGGCTGCACGGACGTTGGCAGCCCCTGGATCGCAAACGGTTTGATATCCACTTTACGGTCGCGGCCAGCAACCTGCTGCAGGCGTACGCCCACCACCACACGCTGATGACGGGAGTTAATGACGTCCAGAACCGAATAACAGACGCCGGCCTTCAGCTTCCCGTGCAGGCCTTTATCACGGGAACCGCTTGTGGCCCCCGCTTCGGTGGTGTTACGGAAGTGAAGCAGCGTCAGGTCAGGGATCAGCGCCGTGACAAAGGCCGCCATGGTGGTGGATTTACCCGCTCCGTTACCGCCGGAGAGCGTCGTGACCAGCTCATCCAGATCGAACGTTCGGGCAAAGAAGCCGTTCCAGTTAATCAGCGTCAGTGAGCGAAATTTACCGCGTTCAATCATTACTCTTCCTCCCCGCTATCCGGCAGATTCTCTTCATGCTCATCATTGAGCTGCAAATGGTTTTCCACCGGCATCGCTTCACCGTCGCGGATCATGCGAAGCTGCGCTTCACGCGCGTCATCGCCCGCACGCACGTCGGCGCCAAAGCGGAAGACAGATTCCGTGATGCGGAATTTGCTGCTGTCATGGCCCATAAACCAGACCATCCCCAGACGACGCAGACGGTTCAGGGAAGAGCGAACCTTTTCCTGTAATTTCTGACGGTCAAGATCCGACCCCGTGGAGCGGTTGTTCACCAGCTTGAGCAGTTTGCTCTCATCTGCCAGCGTCAACAGCTCGTCGTAAAGTTCCTGCTGGGTGAAGATCCCTTCATTCGCCAGACGTTCCGGGCTGAGATAGAGGTAGCAAAGAATTTTGCCGACCATCATATCCAGCTCCGAGAGCACGGAACGCGGAATCAGCGTCGTGGAGCGTGGACGCAGGTAGAAAAACCCTTCCGGCGCGCGAATAAGCTCCACGTTGTAGCGTGCGTAAAACTCTTCCAGGTACTCCTGGAAGTCCATCAAAAAGGCGTGATTATCCAGCTCGTCTAAGCCAATGTGACGACCGGCACGCAGCTGGCTGTCCAGCGCCGGAAATAACGGATTCGCCAGCGCCTGTGCCAGCTTAACCGGCATCACTTGTTCAATATTTGTCAATGACATGCGCCTGTACCTTGGCTCCGTAATCGTTAATTGGCTGCCACTTCGGCGGCAGTCCGGTGAAATCTGCTTGCGCGACGCCCAGGCGCACCGCCTGGTCTACCACAATGCGGGCAACGTCGAAGTGGCGCGCGCGCGGATATTGCGCCAGATAGTCGCGCACCACGAGCCCAAGATCCAGCGGCACTTGTCTGGTTTTGTAGACAGCGAGCTGTTCTTCGATCATCGCCGCAAGCTGCTCGCGAATTTCGTTAAATTCTTCGTATTCCAGATCCGGTGGCAGTTCACCGGTCACCTCTTCATCGCGCAGCGCCATCTCTTCGTCGCGCATATCCAGCAGACGATCGGCATTGGCGTAGGTCAGCGCCCACGGCGCATCGAAATAGGTCTGCACCGACTGACGCAGACGCTGGGCAAAGACGCGGTTTTTATCCATATCAATCGCGGTACGGATAAATTTATGCACGTGTCGGTCGTAGCCGATCCACAGGTCGATCGACTGCTGGCCCCAGCTGATGATACGGTCCAGCTTGCTCTGCAGGTCGAACACTAAACGATCGATAAAATGCAGATCGTCGTGCGCCAGCGTCGCGTCCTGGATGCGCAGCAGGTTCGCCTGCAGCTTATCCCCTGCGGCTTCCAGCGTATCCTGCAGCTCACGCAGCGTACCGGAGGTTTCTGACAGCAGAAGTTCACAGCTGGAGATGGCCGCTCGCCAGTCTTTATTCAGCAGCTGTGCGATATCGTCTTTCACCTGCTGCTGCTGTTCGTCCATCAGACGCTGGGTCAGATCGATACTGTCGAAGATTTCCGCCACCGAATATTTCAGCGGTGCATAGACGTTTCGGTGCCAGTGGAATTCGTCACCGTCTTCATCTGCCGCATCGGCGGCGCGCTTAAGCTCACCCGCCACGATCGACAGCTGCATGGAAAGACGCAGCGTGGAAAATTCACGCTGGCGGATATAATAATCGGTGATGCCGATGCCCAGCGGCGTCAGGCGATAGATGGCGTTTCCTTCCGCCTGCTCGCTGGTAAAGCGGTTCAGCAGACGTTGACGCACCATATCGTTGATCGCGTTGTTGGCACGCACGCTAATGGTTTCGCTGGTTTGCTCAAACGCATCACTGACGTGGCGGAACGCATCCACCAGTTCACCCTCGCTCATTTCACCATCCAGCCGCTCGCCATTCAGCGTGGCGACCGCCAGCAGGAAAGAGAGTCTGTCTACCGGCAGCGAGATGGAGAAATCGTTTTTCCTGGCCCAGGCAACCAGTTCGGGGACTGTCTGGGAAAATTCACTCATAGGTTATCCTTGCATCTGCGGCTTGTGCGCGGTGACGTGAATATAGCGGCCAAGGCTGACAAAAGGCTCCTGACGGCAATACCGCGTTTCCAATTCTGTTAAGGTGTCAAAACAGTCACGCTGTTTGTGTTTTTCACGCAGATAATCATGAAACACCCTGACGCCCGTCTTCCCGACAATCTGCCAGCCAATCGCTTCCAGCCAGCCATAAACCTGCTGTGGATCGCGCGGATAGTCCGGGGAAAGCGTGCGCTTTTTCTTTTTGGGCATCCCGACCTGAACATAGTCGAAGTTTCCCGCAACCATGTTGTGCATCAGGAAGCCGTTAGCATTGTAGAACATCAGCGACAGCGTGCCGCCCGGGCGCAACATCGACCACAGGGTTTGTAACACGCTTTGCGGATCGGCAACCCACTCCAGCACCGCATGAAACAATATCAGATCAACCTGGGTTTCCAAATGCTGCGCGATGTCCTGAGCGGCGCATTGTATAAAATGCATGTTGTCGCTCACACCTTTCTCTTCTGCCGCACGCGTCGCGCGGGCGACCATTTCAGCAGAAAGATCGCAAAGCGTGACGTGATGGCCGCGCTCGGCCATTTTTATCGCCGTCTGCCCTTCACCGCCACCGGCGTCCAGCACGCGCAACGTTTGACCGCCAAAGGTAGCCAGAATGGTGTCCAGATCCTGCCAGAGGATCGTCTGACGGAGCTGCCCTTTCGTGGTGCCATAAATGTTGCGCGAAAACTTTTCCGCGATGTCATCAAAATTGCGATCCCGCATTGGGAGAGTTCCACTCGCTAACTGCAAAACCGCTATTTTGTCACACCCGCGCGGAGAATGAACCTCTCTGGTGTAATATCACCGGTAATCACCTGCTATATGGTCAAAAAAGGAACCAAAAAGGATGCTTTTTACCCTTAAGAAATACATTGGAGGGATGATGCTTCCCCTTCCGCTGCTGCTCATCATCATCGCACTGGGGCTGGCGCTGGTGTGGTTCAGTCGCTTTCAGAAGAGTGGCAAAACGCTTATCACGCTCGGCTGGTTTATCCTGCTGCTGTTGAGCCTGCAACCGGTCGCGGATGGTTTGTTACGCCCCATCGAAAACAAGTACCCGACATGGCAGGGAAATCAGAGAGTGGCGTACATCGTGGTACTGGGAGGCGGATATACCTGGGATCCTGACTGGGCCCCCAGTTCAAACCTGATCAACAACAGCCTGCCACGGCTAAACGAAGGCATTCGCCTGTGGCTGGCGAATCCGGGATCAAAAATGATCTTCACCGGCGCGGCGGCCAAAACGAACCCGGTGAGTACGGCTGAAGCGGGCGCCAGAGTCGCGGAATCGCTCGGCGTACCGCGTTCCTCCATTATCACCCTGGACAGCCCAAAAGATACCGAAGAAGAGGCTGCCGCAGTGAAGCAGGCGATTGGCGATGTCCCGTTCTTGCTGGTGACCTCCGCCTCGCACCTGCCACGCGCGATGATTTTCTTTGAGAAGCAAGGCCTGCACCCGCTTCCCGCACCGGCAAACCAGATGGCTATCGACGCGCCGCTCAACCCGTGGGAACGGGCGATACCGTCCCCGGCGTGGCTGATGCATAGCGATCGCGTCGGTTATGAGACGCTCGGACGCCTCTGGCAGTGGCTGAAAGGATCGTCAGGCGAGCCAGGGCAGGAGTGATTTTGTTGCCAGATCGAAGTTTGCGCGATTAAAACGTCCGGTATTGACCAGCTGCGCAACTTCGTCCCAGAGCAGATAAAGCCAGCGCCGCCAGAGAAACGCTTCTGCAACGGGCGCGCGTTGAAGGTAATGCCACAGTAAACCTTCCGCCGCCCCGCTGTCGCTGAGCCTGAACAGCTCGTATTCGCGCGGAGCCCAGAGCATGATCCCCGGCCCCAGCATCGCCAGAAGCTGATCGCTGCGGGAGTCTTTGAGCATGCTGCGCAGGGTGAAATTACCGTGGATCAGCACGCAGTTGTCATTAAAACCGTCGAACAGCGCCGGTAAGCACTCGCGGGTACGAAACAGAATTCGCTTATCCTGCATGGTCAAACCGGTATTGTTGAACTGGTTAAGCGTCCCCCACAGAACCTCAACCCGCTGGCGATACCACAGCGGCCACAGGTTTTCCTGAGTGCTGTCGACCGGACCGACAAGTCCGCGGCTATCCTGACGGTGCCAGGCCAGCAGCGCCTCGACAATCTGGTCTTTTAACTGCTCCCAGCGCTCCGGCGTGCGCGCGGGCGCTTCAACGGGCACGCCGCGCAAGCGCTCAATCAGCAGTACATCCGGGCCGGGATGTTCCTCATGGGTCATCACGCCGTACACCGTCGGCATACGGACGGTTCCCTCCCGCGCCAGCATCGACATTTTCCAGGCAAGCTGCCTGGCCACACCCGGTGAGGTGAAACTTCTGGCCATCAGCGGCATTGGGTTGCCCTGACTGTCATACAACGACCAAAGCGCGGTATCGGCCTTTTCACTCACGCATTCGACACGGCTTAATTTCTCACCCAGCAGATGGCTAAGTTCGGCACGCAGCTGTTCCATATGAGATTACCCCCATTAAGACTACTGCTTTTATAATGAGCGTCCTGAAGGAAGATGTCACCCGGAAGAGATCAATTAGGGAAAAGAAAGGGAAATTAACGAGGAGAGGAACATCCCCCCGTCAGGAGGGATGCAGGCGGTATTAGCGCAACTCAGCGCGAACGCGCTCAAGATCTTCCGGCGTGTCAACGCCCGTACCAGGCACTTCGCTGGCAACGGCAACGTGAATTTTTTCGCCATACCAGAGCACGCGAAGCTGCTCCAGCATTTCGATATGCTCCAGCGGACTCGGCGCCCAGGTCACATATCGACGAATAAAACCGGCCCGATAGCCGTAGATCCCAATATGACGCAGGAAGGTATCGCCGATGGTCTCTTTAGAGAGCGCAAAGCGATCGCGATCCCACGGGATCGTGGCGCGGGAGAAATAGAGCGCATAGCCTTCGGCATCCATGACCACCTTCACCGCATTCGGGTTGAACGCCTCTTCCGCATGGTGAACAGGCACCGCGAGCGTCGCCATACCGACCTGACGCTGCGCCAGGTTTTCTGCCACCTGACGGATAATCACCGCCGGGATCATCGGCTCGTCACCCTGCACGTTAACGATGACCGTATCATCACTAAAACCACATTTCTCAACCACTTCCGCCAGACGTTCGGTCCCGGACTGGTGATCGGCGCGGGTCATGCATACCTCACCGCCTGCCGCCTCAACCGCACGGGCGACGTCGGGATGATCGGTAGCAACAATCACACGGTCGGCACCGGATTCCCTTGCACGCTCAAGGACATGCACAATCATTGGCTTGCCGTTGATATCTACCAGCGGTTTACCCGGCAGACGCGTAGACGCGTAGCGCGCAGGAATAATGACAACAAAACTCATGGTTTGCTCTCTTCTGCCACCAGGGAACGCGCTTCATTTTCCAGCAGTACCGGAATGCCGTCACGCAGCGGGAAAGCCAGGCTGTCCAGCTTGCAAATCAGCTCCTGTTTGTCCTGGCTGTAGTAGAGTTTGCCGTTGCATACCGGGCAGGCAATAATTTCAAGTAAACGGTGATCCATAGTTCCTCCGTATGGGTAATCGCTAAAGCTTAACACATTCCCTTTTCAGGGCGTGCCTGTTTCCCAGCCACTTCGACAGGATGTAAACAGTCCGTCGGGTACCCGGCCCAGCGTCACGTCGTCGGCACCCTGCCAGCGCGCGAATTCGCTAATGGCGGACGTTAACCCTTTTTCCAGGCTCGCCGTCACCCTGACGCCCTCTTGCAGATAAAGCGCAATGATTTCAAGCGTGCCGGTCTTGCGGTGCATTTTGGCGTCCATGCGCCCGACCAGCTGTCCCTTATGCAACAGCGGTAAAACAAAGTAACCATACTGGCGCTTTGGGGCCGGGGTATAACATTCCAGCCGGTAGCTGAAATCAAAGAGCTGCTCGGCGCGTTTTCTGTCCCAGACAACCGGGTCGAAAGGCGACAATACCGCGCTGTGGGTTGCCTGAAGTTTCCCCTCCAGAGCCTGAGGCAATAACGGGAGGAGATCCGCATGCAGCCACATTTCACCCAGCGTTTCCACGGTAACGGGAATGACGCGCTGTTCGCGTTGCCACATGTCCAGCAGCGGTTTTAGCGCGGGCTGACGCAGGCGATAATAATCTGCCAGCCACTGCGCGCGAAAAATCCCCAGGCTACGGGCGCTGTTCTCCAGCATAACGGCCTCGGCCGCCTCCTGGGTAAGCAGGTCGCGCTCGTCGTCCCAGTGCGGCATCACGCGATGCGTAAGGTCGTAGACGCGCTGAAAATTACGCCGTTCAATCACCATGACTTTGCCAGAGGTAAACAGCCCTTCGAGATGACGTTTGTGCGGCTTCCACTCCCACCAGCCGCTTGTAACCTTACGCGGGTGTTCAAAATCGGCGGAGCGTACGGGACCGTTTTCCTGAATATGCGCGATAAGCTGCTCAATTTCGGCCGCATGTTCCAGCATCCACGCCTGTCGGTATTTCCAGCCCATCTTTTCAGGGGCAAGCATACGGTGGCGAACCAGGGCAAAATCGCTGCGGGGCAGAAAGCAGGCTTCGTGCGCCCAGTACTCCATTAACTCCCCCTTGCTGAGCGCCTCATCCAGCCACTGAGAAGGATAACTCCCCAGGCGGCTAAACAGGACAAGGTAAGGGCTGCGGGCCACAATGTTAATGGTGTCGATTTGAAGTAGCGACATGCGCTGAACGGTCGAGAGAATATCGGCAGGCTGCGCGCGGCGGCGGGGCTTTTTGAGCAGCCCCTGCGCGGCAAGGTGTAAATGACGTGCAGCTGAAAGCGAGAGTTGCGGTAAAGACATGCGTTTTCCTGTCAGTCAAAGCGCCACCAGAACCGCGTAAGCCTTTACTGCACCAACGCAATCAGTTCCTTGAGCAATTGTTCCGGCTGCTCGCCGCTGAGTTCAGCGTCAACCGGCAGATACCACCAGTTATCTTTCGCAAAGGCACGGCATTTCACCGCATCTTTTTCGGTCATGATCAGCGCTTGTCCGGGTACGGTCAGGGCGTCTACCTGCCCTTCCACCAGCGCCTGATGGTCGGCCAGCGGAACGCGTTTTTCCAGCCGGGCACCACACTGTTCCAGCGTCGCGAAGAAGCGTGGCGGATGGCCAATCCCCGCCATCGCCACCAGTGAAGGCAGCTCCGCAACCGACCGGCGTTCCTCCGTCACCAGGTTGATCGCCAGACCCGGCTGAAGATGCATCGGGATTTCACCCGCATTTGCCTCACCACCGTTCACAATCACCGCATCGACGGACTTAAGACGCGAAGCGCGTTCGCGCATGGGCCCTGCAGGTAACCACCAGCCGTTACCAAAACGGCGAACGCCGTCGATAACCACAATCTCTTTATCACGCGCCAGGGCGTAATGCTGCAGGCCATCGTCAGTGATAATGATTTGCACCGCGTGTTCGGCAAGCAGTGCCTGAACGGCGTCGCTGCGCACCGGGGAGACCGCAACCGGTGCGCCGGTACGCTGGAAAATCAATACCGGTTCATCACCCGCTTCGGCGGTCGTGGTTTCCGCCATCAGCAGCAGCGGATAACGCGCCGCTTTGCCACCATATCCGCGCGATACCACCCCCGGGCGGATGCCGCGTTTTTGCAATTGCTCCACCAGCCAGATCACCACCGGCGTTTTACCGTTGCCACCCGCCGTAAGATTACCGACAACCACAACCGGAACCGGCGCGCGCCAGGCACGCTTCAGCCCCAGACGGTAAAGCAGACGGATTGTGCCGCTCACCAGGCCGTATAGCCAGGAGAGCGGCAAAAGCAGCAGCCACAGCGGGGATTCACCGGACCAGATGCGTGCAATCATTCGCCAAACTGCATCTTATGAAGCTGGGCGTAAACGCCGCGGTGTTCCAGCAGGTCAGCATGGCTTCCGCGTTCAACAATGATGCCGTCCTCAACCACGACGATTTCGTCAGCCTGCTCGATAGTCGACAGGCGGTGCGCAATCACCAGCGAGGTACGGTTCTTTTGCAGTTCATCCAGTGCCGACTGAATAGCGCGTTCAGATTCCGTATCCAGCGCAGAGGTCGCTTCGTCCAGGATCAGGATCGGGCTGTCACGCAGCAGCGCACGCGCAATGGCGATACGCTGACGCTGACCACCGGAGAGCAGTACCCCATTCTCACCGATTATCGTATCCAGACCGTTATCCATCTTGTTGATAAAGTCCATTGCGTAGGCCATCCGCGCGGCGTTCTCAATCTGCTCGCGGCTGTACTCATCCGTGCGCGCATAGGCAATGTTGTTAGCCACGGTATCGTTGAACAGGTGCACGTTCTGGGAAACCAGCGCCACCTGATTACGCAGCGACTGCAGGGTATATTCCCGCAGGTCATGACCGTCTAACAGGATCTCACCTTCGTTAATATCATAGAAACGGGTGATCAGGCTGGCAATGGTCGATTTACCCGAGCCGGAACGCCCCACCAGCGCCACAGTTTTACCCGCCGGAATGGACAGATTGATATTACGCAGCGCCGGCGTTTCACGACCAGGGTAGGCGAAGGTAACGTTGCGGAATTCGACATCGCCACGGGCGCGCTCAATTTCGCGTGTACCTTCGTCTTTTTCCTGCTCGGAATCCAGAATGCTGAACAACGTCTGGCAGGCGGCCATCCCGCGCTGGAACTGGGCGTTGACGTTCGTCAGTGATTTCAGCGGACGCATCAGGGCAATCATAGAGGAGAAGACCACTGTGATGGTACCCGCCGTCAGCGTCTCCATGACGCTCGGGAAGCTTGCTGCATACAGGACGAATGCCAGTGCCAGGGAGGCAATCAGCTGAATAATCGGATCTGAGATGGAAGAGGCCGAGACCATTTTCATCCCCTGCAGACGCATTTTGTTGCTGACTTTGTCAAAGCGGTGGGTTTCGACTTCCTGACCGCCAAAAATCAGGACTTCTTTGTGTCCTTTCAGCATCTGTTCCGCGCTGGTCGTTACCTGTCCCATCGTATTCTGCATATTCTTACTGATATTGCGGAAGCGCTTTGAAACGACACGGATGGCAATAGAAACCACCGGCGCCAGCACGATAAGGATGATTGACAGCTGCCAGCTGTAATAGAACATCATTGCGAACAGGCCAATGATCGACGCGCCCTCACGCACGACGGTGATCAGTGCGCTTGATGACGAGGAGGCAACCTGCTCTGAGTCGTAGGTAATACGGGACAGCAGCGTCCCGGTAGACTGCTTATCGAAGAATGAGACCGGCATCCCCATCATGTGACTGAACAGGCGACGGCGCATGGTCATCACCACTTTCCCGGATACCCAGGAAATACAGTAGCTGGAGATATAGCTGGTGATGCCGCGCAAGATCATCAGTCCGATAACCACCAGAGGCATCCATAGCAACACTGAGCGATCCGTTTTACCAAAACCGTCGTCCAGTAACGGTTTGAGAAGCGATAGCATAAAAGTATCGCTGGCTGCGTTGAGGATTAACGCTACTCCCGCCACGATCAGGCCTGTTTTAAAGGGCGCAATCATCGGCCAGAGTCGGCGGAAGGTTTGCCACGTGGAGAGATCTTTGTCGTTATGCATTCAAAAAACCAGCATTCGTTGAAATAGCCGCATATTCTACCCGTTATCGACGGGCGCGCCAAACCACTGATGATACCAAACGGGTAAATATTGTTCTCGCAAGCGCCGGATTTGCCAGTGATGTTGCGAGAATGTCACCGATATTTGTCCAGAATGAGGAGTATCATGCCAGATATACCCCTCTTTTCGATAACGTCGGACAACTTTTGTCGACGGGAATCGCCATGCGTTATAGCGGGCTGCTGAATCCAGGGCGATCTGACCTTCTACCCGCTGGACCAGCGGCAATGAAGACGAAGTGTTGCTGCCATGATGAGGCACCTGGATTAGCGTGGACGTCAGATAACGCCAGTAATGGCTAAGCATAGCCTGTTCCGCTTGTGCTTCAATATCCCCTGTTAGCAGCACGCTCTGCTTGCCGTCGCCCACCTTTACCACGCAGGAACGGTTGTTTCCCTGAGCCGGGTAATTTTCAGGGGGCCAGTGGACGCTGAAGGTAAGTCCCTGCCATTGCCATCTCTGCCCGCGAAAACAGGGGCGATGTCCCGCCTGGCGCAAGGGGCTTCTTACCCACACGTCAGGCCACGTTTTTTGCAACGATGCGAGGCCTCCCGCATGGTCGAGGTGTTCATGACTGAGAATTACGCCTTCAGGCCGCAGGTGATGCCAGCGCAGCCAGGGAATAATTAACCGCTGCGCGCTATCCCCGCCCGGCCAGGCGAGTCCGGTATCATAAAGAATGGCTTTTCCCTGTCGTTCAATGACCATGGCCAGCCCCTGCCCCACGTCCAGCATATGCAGCGTCCAGCTCTCGCTTTTTGCCGTTCGCCAGAGAGGAAATGCCAGTAAGACGCTTCCTGCAAGACAAACGGCAGGAAGGGTTTTCCATGCGCGAAAACGCCAGGCAATGATGCTCAACCACGGCAGTAATGTCATGTATTGCCAGCGTTGGTCGACATTCTGCCAGCCGTCAGGCAGGCGCATGAGGAGCCAGAACAACCCCGCTAGTGACTTATCTGCTGCGAACCAGACGACGCTTTCCAGTGCCGCCAGCGGCAGCAGATGAAGCAGCATACCGAGCAGGATCAGCGGCACGGAGACAAACGTCACCAGGGGAACGGCGAAGAGATTCGCGACCAGGGAGGAGATACTGAAGCCATGGAAAATCAGGACCTGTAACGGCATGAGCAGCATCAGCATGCCGACCTGCAGATGGAGCAGATTCAGTAGTGGCCTTATAGGTCGAGCTCGTTGCCAGTCAGGAAGAGGAAGCCACTGAAACCAGAAAATGAGCGCGGCGACGGCAAATGCGGACAGGGCCAGACTCTGCGAAAGTACGGCTAGGGGATCGCTTATGAGGATCGCCGCGATACAGCACACCCATACCTGCCAGGGAGACCATTGACGGGCCGCGATCCGCAATATGGCAAGCACAGCAAGCGCGATGACCGTTCGTAGCGCAGGAGGTTGCAGACCGGTAAGCCAGGCGTAGAAAGCGGCAAAGCACAACCCGGCCAGGAGAGGCATCTGCCAGTGGACCCGGTGGCTGGGTAATAAAAACTGGAGCCCACGTGCGAGTAACCAGACGAGGGATGCTGCCAGCGCGATATGCAGACCCGAAATCGCCATCAAATGCAGCGTGCCGGTTTCACGCATCAGGTCTTTTATTTCCCGGGGCACATCCAGACGTTCCCCCATTCCCAGTCCGAGGATAACCGCCCCCCAGCGGTAAGCCGAAAGTCGGTTTTGCAGTGACATCAGGTATTGCGCTCGCAGGCTGCAGCGCCCATCGACGAGTTCAGCACGGGTGAAGCGCCCGCTTAGGGTTTGATGTTGGGCAAAAGCGCTGCGCTGAGAATCATATCCGCCGTCGTTCAGTTCGCCATGAGCAGGCCTGAGCCTGAGCGTCATGGTCCAGCGCTGACCGGCGCACGATTTCTGGGGCAGATAATTGCCATACAGCGTTACGCCGGTGGAGGCCCACCAGCGCTTGCCATCGACGCTGCGAATGTTTCCCTGATGCAGAGTGGCGCCGTCGGTCGCGGTGAGCTCTACCTCGGCCTGCACGGCCCCCGTTGTTAAATGCTGCATCGGCCAGACGCTCTCCTGTGCGGCCAGAATGCCCCACGCACAAAATAACAGCGTAATACCAGCATACTTCACTCGATGGTTTTGCCATGCAGCAATCACTATCCCGCCAGCCACCATGACCCACACGGTGTAAGGTGATGGCAGTTCAGGTAACCAGAGTAACGGAACTATCGCCAGAATGGCGCAGACGCTAAGCGCGGGAATTCCCATTGCTACCTCCCTGTTTCAGGGTGGCAGTATGCAAGCAGGTTGAGCGGGTCGTCAGGTGTGAAGGATGCGATTTACAGCAAGCGCAGCAAGGTATTTAACGGGTTGCAGAAAACGAAACGAAAAATGCGGGGCACCTTCAGAATGAAAGCGACAGAGACAAAAAAAGCACCCGCAGGTGCTTTCTTTCGAACCCAGTTTAACCGGCTGGCTAAACTCAGTTGCCGTAAATATTGGCGCGATCGCGCAGTTCTTTACCCGGCTTAAAGTGTGGAACGTACTTACCTTCCAGCTCGACTTTATCGCCAGTTTTCGGGTTACGCCCGGTACGTGGAGCACGATAGTGCAGAGAAAAACTACCGAAACCGCGGATTTCAATGCGCTCGCCCTGGGCAAGAGTGGAGGCCATATGCTCCAGCATCTCTTTTACGGCATCTTCCACTGCCTTGGCAGGGATATGCGGTTGCTGACTGGCAAGTCTTTCAATCAATTCTGACTTGGTCATGATTCCTCCGGTTCCTTTCAAACCAATTAGCTGAACAGCTCATTAAACAAGGGCGGCCGTAGCCGCCCTTTGTTATTGATTACAGGACGAATCCTGCAATCTGTCAAGTTTGCTCCTCATCCTTCGCGCTGTAAATGCGTTACAGCGCAACTGATGCTGAGAACCTGATATTACTCGCCTTTAGCTGCTTTGAAAGCTTCAGCCATTGCGTTGTTAGAGAAGTTTGCATCTTCCTGTTTGTTAACAGTTGCGATTGCATCTTTCTCATCAGCTTCGTCTTTAGCACGAACAGACAGGCTGATTGCACGGTTCTTACGGTCAACACCGGTGAACTTAGCTTCAACGTCGTCGCCTACGTTCAGAACCAGAGTGGCATCTTCAACGCGGTCACGTGAAGCTTCAGAAGCGCGCAGGTAACCTTCAACGCCGTCAGCCAGTTCTACGGTTGCGCCTTTAGCGTCAACTGCAGTTACTTTACCGTTTACGATTGCGCCTTTCTTGTTCAGTGCAACCCAGTTGTTGAACGGATCTTCTGCGAGCTGTTTAACGCCCAGGGAGATACGCTCACGCTCTGCGTCAACCTGCAGAACAACTGCAGCGATTTCGTCGCCTTTTTTGTATTCACGAACTGCTTCTTCGCCTGCAACGTTCCAGGAGATGTCAGACAGGTGAACCAGGCCATCGATGCCGCCGTCCAGGCCGATGAAGATACCGAAGTCAGTGATAGACTTGATTTTACCTTCAACACGGTCGCCCTTGTTGTGGGTTTCCGCGAACTGCTGCCATGGGTTGTTTTTGCACTGTTTCAGGCCCAGGGAGATACGACGACGTTCTTCGTCGATATCCAGAACCATCACTTCCACTACATCACCAACGTTAACAACTTTGGATGGGTGGATGTTTTTGTTGGTCCAGTCCATTTCGGAAACGTGCACCAGACCTTCAACGCCTTCTTCGATTTCAACGAAGCAGCCGTAGTCAGTCAGGTTGGTTACGCGACCAGTCAGTTTAGTACCTTCTGGGTAACGCTTAGCGATAGCTACCCATGGATCTTCGCCCAGCTGTTTCAGGCCGAGGGATACACGAGTACGCTCGCGGTCGAACTTCAGCACTTTAACAGTGATTTCGTCGCCCACGTTCACGATTTCGCTTGGGTGCTTAACGCGTTTCCACGCCATGTCGGTGATGTGCAGCAGGCCATCAACGCCGCCCAGGTCAACGAATGCGCCGTAGTCAGTGAGGTTCTTAACGATACCTTTGACTTCCATGCCTTCCTGCAGGTTTTCCAGCAGCTGATCGCGTTCTGCGCTGTTTTCGGATTCGATAACGGCACGACGGGAAACAACAACGTTGTTACGCTTCTGGTCCAGCTTGATTACTTTGAACTCAAGCTCTTTGCCTTCCAGGTGCAGAGTGTCACGAACTGGACGAACGTCTACCAGAGAACCTGGCAGGAACGCACGAATACCATTCAGCTCAACAGTGAAGCCACCTTTAACTTTGCCGTTGATAACACCGACCACAGTTTCAGCTTCTTCGTAAGCTTTTTCCAGCGTGATCCATGCTTCGTGACGTTTCGCTTTCTCACGAGAAAGCAGGGTTTCACCGAAGCCGTCTTCTACTGCGTCCAGAGCAACGTCAACTTCGTCGCCAACCTGGATTTCCAGCTCGCCCTGGGCGTTTTTGAACTGCTCTGCCGGAATGGCGGACTCAGATTTCAGACCGGCGTCAACCAGTACTACGTCTTTGTCGATAGCAACAACAACACCGCGAACGATGGAACCCGGGCGGGTTTCGATTTCTTTTAAGGATTCTTCAAACAGTTGAGCAAAAGATTCAGTCATGTTTAATCTTCAGGTTAATATTAACGTCCACCTGGCTCCGTGCCGGATGGGGTTGTTTCACATACCCGCCGTCAATCCATTGCAGCGGGGGTACTGCTAAATCGGTCGCGATTACGCGAGTGCCAGTTTTTGGCGCGCATATTGTAGCGCTTTTTCAATCACTTGCTCAATAGTTAAACTGGTTGAATCCAGAACTAATGCATCTTCTGCTGGAACAAGTGGGGCGACGGCGCGGTTACGATCGCGGTCATCGCGCTCTTTTATCTCGGATAAAAGGCGATCAAAGTTAACACTAAACCCCTTTTCCTGCAACTGAAGCATGCGGCGTTGCGCACGTTCTTCCGAAGAGGCGTCAAGGAAAATTTTCACAGGTGCATCAGGGAAGACCACGGTTCCCATATCACGTCCGTCCGCGATCAGACCCGGGGCTTCACGAAACGCGCGCTGACGACGCAACAGCGCCTCGCGAACGCGCGGGAAGGCCGCGACCTGCGAGGCCGCATTCGCCACTTCCTGAGTACGTATTTCGCCGCTCACGTCTTCCCCTTCAAGGATGACTTCCAGGTTGCCATCGGTTGACACGAAGCGCACATCCAGATGCGCAGCCAGCGGAACCAGCGCCTCTTCAGACGCGACATCCACGTGATGATGCAGCGCGGCCAGCGCCAGCACGCGATAGATTGCTCCCGAATCTAAAAGATGCCATTGCAATGCTTCCGCCATCGCTTTGCACAGAGTCCCTTTCCCTGCGCCACTCGGCCCATCAATGGTGATTACCGGGGCAATTGCCGTCATCTTTTTCTCCTTAAATAAGGCATACCGTTTACATGAACGCCGCGCATTATACGCGCCAACGTGCGCAACTGTTACCTTTGCGTGCAAATTACGGAATGATTGAAGCAGAGTGTAGAAGAAATGAGCGGAGGTGTTCGTAATGAAGCGTAAGCAAAAGCCGCATCGGGCGATGCGGCAAGGCGTTATCAGGCCAGCGTACTAATGCGTGCCAGCTGTTCGAAGTAGTCCGGGAAGGTTTTCGCGGTACATTTCGGGTCAAGGATCGTGACAGGCGTATCTGACAGCGCCACCAGCGAGAAGCACATCGCCATACGGTGATCGTTGTAGGTTCCGATTTCCGCAAACTGCAGTTTTGCAGGAGGCGTGACGCGAATGTAGTCTTCGCCCTCTTCCACCTCGGCACCGACTTTTCGCAGCTCTGTCGCCATCGCGAACAGGCGGTCCGTCTCTTTTACGCGCCAGTTGTAGATGTTACGCAGCGTGGTCGTGCCTTTGGCGAACAGTGCCGCCGTGGCAATGGTCATCGCCGCATCCGGGATATGGTTCATGTCCATGTCGATGGCGTTCAGCTCACCGTGGGTACAGGAGATAAAGTCATCGCCCCAGGTGACAATGGCGCCCATTTTTTCCAGCACGTCCGCAAAACGGATATCGCCCTGCACGCTGTTACGGCCAATACCGGTCACTTTTACCGTTCCGCCCTTAATCGCACCCGCGGCCAGGAAGTAGGACGCGGATGACGCATCCCCTTCAACCAGGTAGTTGCCCGGAGACTGGTACTGCTGTGCCCCGCGCACCACGAAGCGCTGATAAGACTGGTTTTCCACCTCAACGCCGAAAGTTTTCATCAGGTGCAGCGTGATATCAATGTACGGTTTGGAGACCAGCTCGCCTTTAATCGTGATAACTGTATCCTGCGGGGCCAGCGGCGCGGTCATCAGCAGTGCCGTCAGGAACTGGCTGGAGACGCTGCCGTCAACCTCGACGTGACCGCCGGTAAAACCGCCGCGCAGACGCAGTGGCGGATAGTTTTCCTGCTCCAGATAGTCAATCTGCGCGCCGCCCTGACGCAGGGCATCCACCAGGTGACCAATCGGGCGCTCTTTCATGCGCGGCTCGCCGGTCAGCACAATATTGTTGCTTCCCAGGCACAGGGCCGCCGCCAGCGGGCGCATCGCGGTACCCGCGTTGCCCAGAAAAAGCTCAAGCTCTTCACCCGAGCGCAGCGCGCCGCCGTTGCCGGTCACTTCGCAGCGGGTACGATCGTCGGAGAGAGTGTAATGAACGCCCAACGCTTTCAGCGCATTGAGCATATGGCGCACGTCATCGCTGTCCAGCAGGTTTGTGAGGACGGTGGTGCCGTTTGCCAGAGCTGCCAGCAGCAGAGCGCGGTTCGAGACACTTTTTGAACCAGGCAGATTGATGGTGCCATCTACCCGCGCGATAGGTTGTAACGTCAGGGATTCCATGAAAACTAAACTCTCAACTCAACATAATAAAAACCCCGCAGGGGCGCTGCGGGGGTGAAAAACAGCAAATTAACCGTGACGACGTTCGAAGTCGATCATGAAATCCGTCAGGGCTTTAACGCCTTCCAGCGGCATCGCGTTATAGATGGAGGCACGCATGCCGCCCACGACACGGTGACCTTTGAGCGCGTGCAGACCTGCAGCGAAGGACTCTTCCAGGAACACTTTGTCCAGGTTGCTGTCCGCCAGCTGGAACGGTACATTCATGCGGGAACGGTTAGCGTTCGCTACATCGTTGCGGTAGAAATCGCTCTTGTCGATCACGCCATACAGCAGTTCAGCTTTCTGCTGATTCACCTTGTCCATCTGCGCCACGCCGCCGTTTTGCTTCAGCCATTTGAAGACCAGGCCGGAGAGATACCAGGCAAACGTGGGTGGGGTGTTGAACATAGAATCGTTATCGTTCAGCACGGTGTAATCGAGAATCGACGGGCAGGATGTATGTGCTTTACCCAGCAGGTCTTCACGCACGATAACAATCGTCAGGCCTGCAGGGCCGATATTTTTCTGTGCGCCCGCGTAGATCACGCCATAACGGCTGACGTCAATTGGCGCAGACAGAATGGTGGAGGAGAAGTCAGCGGCAACCACGACATCGCTGCCGAAGTCTGGCGTCTCGTCGATGGCAATCCCGTCAATGGTTTCGTTCGGGCAGTAGTGCAGATACGCTGCATTATCAGAAAGCTGCCACTCGCGCATTGGCTTCACGGCGCGCAGACCGTCAACGGTCACTTTGGCGTCGATCACATTCGGCGTGCAGTATTTATGCGCTTCTTTAATGGCGCTTGCTGCCCAGTAACCCGCATCAACGTAGTCAGCCGTCGTTTTGTCACCGAGGATATTCAGCGGAATACCCGCAAACTGGCCGCGTCCACCGCCGTGACAGAACAATACTTTGTAGTTCGAGGGAATATTCAGCAGATCGCGAAAATCCTTTTCTGCCTCTTCCGCCACCTGAATAAACTCTTTACCCCGGTGGCTGATTTCCATCACCGACGTACCGAGACCGTTCCAGTCACAAAGTTCCTGTTGAGCCTGTTTAAGCACGTCTGCCGGTAACATTGCCGGACCTGAACTGAAATTAAAGACTTGAGCCATTTCCCCTCACCACGCTAAAAGCCATAAGTTATAACTGTGGATATCGGTTTTATCATTCAGTGACACGCGCCGCAATGTCTAAAACTTATGACCCGTGAAATGTGCCCCGCGTCACACAAAACAATCTGCCGCCTCGTTAAGACAAAACCGACAAAATGGCTGTCAGGTGATGCGTTTGGCCCGGCTAACCTTCGTCCATTCCGGATTTGCACAGCGAGGGCATAATTGACGATCCCCCGGCTGCATCGCCACAACATGGCTACATCTTACGCAAGCATACTCGCCTGATTCAGGCACCGTTCTGAAACGCTCAATGAGCATATCCGGCAGGATACACAGCCCCGGCTTCACCTCGTCGTCAGAATAGTAATAGACGCTGATCTGCCCGTTAGTTTCCATGATCGCCAGACGCACCTGCCCGAGCTGTTCCACGCTGTTCAGGCGTAGCTCCATAAAGAACTCAAACTCGGTCATATTGGCGCTTTGTACATTTTCCCAGGCCAGCTGTCCGTCCTCGACGATAACGACCGGCTTCCCTTCAAGCAGATCTTCCAGCTTTTCACTTTTCGACATCAGCCACATGACAAGACGGTAAAGTAGCGCCAGTGAGACAAAAACGATAAACACCGGCACCATCGGCACATCATCATAGAAGGCGACGTCCCCCGCCGCTGAACCCAGCGTCAGAATAATCAACACCTCAAAGAGCGACATCTGCCTTACGCCGCGACGGCCGGTGATTTTAAGAAACAGGAAGACAAGTACGAAGGTATACAGGCTGCGCAGCGCCACTTCGCCCAGAAATTCAGGAGGAACTTTATCAAACGCCATCCGCTGGAGATCAAACGCTTTCATTTTTCTATGCCTTAACAGTAGGTTACTGAGTGTAAGCATAGCTCAGGCATTTATTTTCGCCGAAGATAGCACCCGTCACGCAAAACCCGTATCATTGCGCGCTTTACGTACGATAAAAGTGAACGCCATGACTCAAACGTTTATCCCCGGCAAAGACGCCGCTCTGGAAGATTCCATCGCTCGCTTCCAGCAGAAACTGACCGACCTGGGTTTTAACATCGAAGAAGCCTCCTGGCTCAATCCGGTGCCTCATGTCTGGTCCGTGCATATTCGCGATAAAGACTGTGCCCTGTGCTTTACCAACGGTAAAGGCGCGACGAAAAAAGCGGCACTGGCCTCCGCGCTGGGTGAGTATTTTGAGCGTCTGTCCACCAACTATTTCTTCGCTGACTTCTGGCTGGGCGAAACCATCGCCAACGGCCCGTTCGTTCACTATCCGAACGAAAAATGGTTCCCACTGACGGAAGACGACGAACTGCCGGAAGGTATTCTCGACGCGCGTCTGCGCGCTTTCTACGATCCGGAAAACGAACTGACCGCCAGCATGCTGATCGATCTGCAGTCCGGAAACGACGATCGCGGTATCTGCGCCCTGCCCTTTACCCGTCAGTCTGACGAGCAGACCGTCTATATCCCGATGAACATCGTCGGCAACCTGTATGTGTCTAACGGCATGTCCGCCGGTAACACCCGCAATGAAGCGCGCGTGCAGGGTCTGTCTGAAGTCTTCGAGCGTCACATCAAAAACCGCATTATTGCCGAATCCATCAGCCTGCCTGAAATTCCGGCAGACGTGCTGGCGCGCTACCCGGGCGTGGTGGAATCCATCGCCAAACTGGAAGCAGAAGGTTTCCCAATCTTTGCCTATGACGGCTCTCTGGGCGGTAAGTACCCGGTTGTCTGCGTCGTGCTGTTTAACCCAACCAACGGCACCTGCTTCGCCTCTTTCGGCGCGCACCCGGACTTCGGCGTGGCGCTGGAGCGTACCGTTACCGAACTGCTGCAGGGCCGTAGCCTGAAAGATCTCGACGTGTTTACGCCGCCAACGTTTGACGACGAAGAAGTGGCCGAGCATACCAACCTCGAAACCCACTTCATCGATTCCAGCGGCTTAATTTCCTGGGATATGTTCAAGCAGGACGCCGACTATCCGTTCGTGGACTGGAGCTTTGCCGGAACCACGGAAGAAGAGTTCGCCACGCTGATGGCGATCTTCAACTCGGAAGATCAGGAAGTGTATATTGCCGATTACGAGCATCTTGGCGTCTACGCGTGCCGCATTATTGTTCCGGGCATGTCCGACATCTACCCTGCTGAAGATCTGTGGCTGGCGAATAACAGCATGGGTGCGCACCTGCGCGAAACGCTGCTGGCACTGCCGGGCAGCGAATGGGAGAAAGAAGATTACCTGAACCTGATCGCCCAACTGGACGAAGAAGGCCACGATGACTTCACCCGCGTACGCGAACTGCTGGGTCTGGCGACCGGTAAAGACAACGGCTGGTATACCCTGCGTATTGGTGAGCTGAAAGCAATGCTGGCCCTGGCGGGTGGCGATTTGGATCAGGCTCTGGCCTGGACCGAGTGGACCATGGAATTCAACCAGTCGGTCTTCTCTGCCGAGCGCACCAACTATTACCGTTGCCTGCAAACCCTGCTGCTGCTTGCACAGGAAGAGGATCGCGAACCGCTGCAATACCTGAATGCTTTCGTGCGTATGTACGGTGCTGAAGCCGTAGAAGCAGCCAGCGCGGCCCTGAGCGGCGAAGCGCCGTTCTATGGCCTGCAGGCTGTTGATAGCGATCTGAAAGCCTTCCCGGCGCATCAGTCACTTCTGAAGGCCTACGAAAAGCTGCAGAAAGCAAAAGCCGCTTACTGGTCAAAATAAGCGCACATAACATTACCAGCAGTAGGCGTATTCAATCGTCTGGGCTATATTACGGGGCAATTTCATTGCCCCGTTTTTTATTTTCTTCGGCAATGATTGTTGATTGTAATAATAAAGTTAAATACGGGTAAATATAATAATATTGATCTGGGCTTTACTGTTACTTTTTATGGTTAATACTCCATATTAATTAACTGCTTCAGAGGTGGCTGAACGAAAAAATTCAACTCTTTTCATAACTTTTAAAATTTATTTTTATACGGATAATCAAATACTTACTCCGCATTTGTCGTAAAACCATACACACTGCGGGCCTATAAGCCAGGCGAGATATGATCTATATCAATTTCTCTTCTATAATGCTTTGTTAGTATCTCGTCGCCGACTTAATAAAGAGAGAGTTAGTGTGAAAGCTGACAACCCTTTTGATCTTTTACTCCCCGCTGCAATGGCTAAAGTTGCCGAAGAAGCGGGTGTCTATAAAGCAACGAAACACCCGATGAAGACGTTCTATCTGGCGATCACGGCTGGTGTGTTCATCTCTATCGCTTTCGTCTTCTATATCACCGCCACCACCGGTACTGCCGGAATGCCTTTCGGCATGGCCAAACTGATTGGCGGCATTTGCTTCTCACTGGGTCTGATTCTCTGCGTCATCTGCGGCGCCGACCTCTTCACCTCAACGGTGCTGATTGTCGTGGCCAAGGCCAGCGGAAGAATTACCTGGGGTCAGCTGGCACGTAACTGGCTTAACGTCTACGTGGGTAACCTGGTTGGCTGTCTGCTCTTTGTTTTGTTGATGTGGCTTTCTGGCGAGTACATGACCGCCAACGGTGGCTGGGGCCTTAACGTCCTGCAAACCGCCGACCACAAAATGCACCACACATTTATCGAAGCCGTTGCTCTCGGCATCCTCGCTAACCTGATGGTCTGCCTGGCTGTATGGATGAGCTACTCGGGTCGTAGCCTGATGGACAAAGCCTTAATTATGGTTCTGCCGGTTGCGATGTTCGTTGCCAGCGGCTTTGAGCACAGTATCGCGAATATGTTCATGATCCCAATGGGCATTGTTATCCGCGACTTTGCGAGCCCGGAGTTTTGGACCGCAGTTGGTTCATCCCCGGAAAGTTTCTCTCACCTGACTATTATGAATTTCATTACTGATAACCTGATCCCTGTCACTATCGGGAACATTATCGGTGGGGGTCTGTTAGTTGGGTTGACATACTGGGTCATTTACCTGCGTGGCGACGATCATCATTGATGGTTTTCTCAGGCAGTAAATAAAAAATCCACTTAAGAAGGTAGGTGTTACATGTCCGAGCTTAATGAAAAGTTAGCCACAGCCTGGGAAGGTTTTGCGAAAGGTGACTGGCAGAATGAAGTAAACGTACGTGACTTCATTCAGAAAAACTATACCCCGTATGAAGGTGACGAATCCTTCCTGGCTGGCGCAACTGACGCGACCACCAAGCTGTGGGACAGCGTAATGGAAGGCGTTAAACTGGAAAACCGCACTCACGCGCCAGTTGATTTTGACACCTCCGTTGCTTCCACCATCACTTCTCACGATGCTGGCTATATCAACAAAGCCCTTGAGAAAATCGTTGGTCTGCAGACTGAAGCACCACTGAAACGCGCAATCATCCCGTTCGGTGGCATCAAAATGGTTGAAGGTTCCTGCAAAGCGTATAACCGCGAGCTGGACCCAATGCTGAAAAAAATCTTCACCGAATACCGCAAAACCCACAACCAGGGTGTATTCGATGTTTACACCAAAGACATTCTGAACTGCCGTAAATCTGGCGTTCTGACTGGTCTGCCAGATGCGTATGGCCGTGGCCGTATCATCGGTGACTACCGTCGCGTTGCGCTGTACGGTATCGACTTCCTGATGAAAGACAAATACGCTCAGTTCGTGTCTCTGCAGTCCGATCTGGAAAACGGCGTAAACCTGGAAGCGACTATCCGTCTGCGTGAAGAAATCGCTGAACAGCACCGCGCGCTGGGTCAGATCAAAGAGATGGCAGCTAAATATGGCTGCGATATCTCTGGTCCTGCTACCAACGCTCAGGAAGCTATCCAGTGGACCTACTTCGGCTACCTGGCCGCAGTTAAGTCTCAGAACGGTGCAGCAATGTCCTTCGGTCGCGTATCCACCTTCCTGGATGCGTACATCGAACGTGATATCAAAGCAGGCAAAATCACCGAGCAAGACGCTCAGGAAATGATTGACCACCTGGTCATGAAACTGCGTATGGTTCGCTTCCTGCGTACTCCAGAATACGATGAGCTGTTCTCCGGTGACCCAATCTGGGCAACTGAATCCATCGGCGGTATGGGCGTTGACGGCCGTACTCTGGTAACCAAAAACAGCTTCCGCTTCCTGAACACCCTGTACACCATGGGTCCTTCTCCGGAGCCGAACATCACCGTTCTGTGGTCTGAAAAACTGCCTCTGAACTTCAAGAAATTCGCCGCTAAAGTGTCTATCGATACCTCTTCTCTGCAGTACGAGAACGATGACCTGATGCGTCCGGACTTCAACAACGACGATTACGCTATCGCTTGCTGCGTAAGCCCAATGGTTGTTGGTAAACAAATGCAGTTCTTCGGTGCGCGTGCAAACCTGGCGAAAACCATGCTGTACGCAATCAACGGCGGCGTTGATGAAAAACTGAAAATGCAGGTTGGTCCTAAGTCTGAGCCGATCAAAGGCGACGTTCTGAACTTCGATGAAGTCATGGACCGCATGGATCACTTCATGGACTGGCTGGCTAAACAGTATGTCACTGCGCTGAACGTTATCCACTACATGCACGACAAGTACAGCTACGAAGCCTCTCTGATGGCGTTGCACGACCGTGACGTTATCCGCACCATGGCGTGTGGTATCGCTGGTCTGTCCGTTGCTGCTGACTCCCTGTCTGCAATCAAATATGCGAAAGTTAAACCAATTCGTGACGAAGACGGCCTGGCTGTAGACTTCGAAATCGAGGGTGAATATCCGCAGTTTGGTAACAACGACTCTCGCGTTGATGACATGGCGGTTGACCTGGTAGAACGTTTCATGAAGAAAATTCAGAAACTGACTACCTACCGTAACGCTATCCCGACTCAGTCTGTTCTGACCATCACCTCTAACGTTGTGTATGGTAAGAAAACCGGTAACACCCCAGACGGTCGTCGTGCTGGCGCGCCATTCGGCCCAGGTGCTAACCCAATGCACGGTCGTGACCAGAAAGGTGCGGTTGCCTCTCTGACCTCCGTTGCTAAACTGCCGTTTGCTTACGCGAAAGATGGTATCTCTTACACCTTCTCTATCGTGCCAAACGCGCTGGGTAAAGACGACGAAGTGCGTAAAACTAACCTCGCGGGTCTGATGGATGGTTACTTCCACCACGAAGCGTCCATCGAAGGTGGTCAGCACCTGAACGTGAACGTTATGAACCGTGAAATGCTGCTCGACGCGATGGAACACCCTGAGAAATATCCTCAGCTGACCATCCGCGTATCTGGCTACGCAGTACGTTTTAACTCCCTGACTAAAGAACAGCAGCAGGACGTTATCACCCGTACTTTCACTCAGTCCATGTAAGTGGAATTGACTGAAATCACGCGTTAACAAGCGTACAATAAAGGCTCCACGTCAGTGGGGCCTTTTTAGCACCCTCTCCACCTCAGTCTCTTTTGTCCGCTATCTATACTGAATGGATAACAGCCAAAACAGACTTAACACAGCCGGCTTTGAGCTGTGCATACACAGGCCCGGGACGGGCCGATGATGGAGATATCACCGCAATGTCAACTATTGGTCGTATTCACTCCTTTGAATCCTGTGGCACCGTCGATGGCCCGGGTATCCGCTTTATCACTTTTTTCCAGGGCTGCCTGATGCGCTGCCTGTACTGCCATAACCGCGACACCTGGGACACGCACGGCGGTAAAGAAGTCACCGTCGACGATCTGATGAAAGAGGTGGTGACCTATCGCCACTTTATGAACGCCTCCGGCGGCGGCGTCACCGCATCCGGCGGTGAAGCCATTCTGCAGGCTGAATTTGTCCGCGACTGGTTCCGCGCCTGCCGCAAAGAAGGCATTCATACCTGTCTCGATACCAACGGCTTTGTACGTCGCTACGATCCGGTTATCGACGAGTTGCTCGAAGTGACCGATCTGGTGATGCTCGATCTCAAACAGATGAACGATGAGATCCACCAGAACCTCGTTGGTGTTTCAAACCACCGCACGCTGGAATTTGCCAAATACATTGCCGATAAAGGCATTAAAACCTGGATCCGCTACGTGGTGGTGCCTGGCTGGTCAGACGACGACGACTCCGCGCACCGCCTCGGGGAATTTACTCGCGATATGGGCAACGTCGAGAAAATCGAGCTTCTGCCCTATCACGAGCTGGGTAAACATAAGTGGGTGGCAATGGGTGAAGAGTACAAACTCGATGGCGTGAAGCCGCCGAAGAAAGAGACGATGGAACGCGTCAAAGGTATTCTTGAACAGTACGGCCACAAGGTAATGTATTAAAGAAAGGCCCGGTGAGAACCGGGCCTTTTTATATTCTATTTAAAGACGCCGTTAATAACGGACGTCACAATAGCTGTACTCAGTGCAATTAAGACCAGGTCGTCACCCACTACCCGCCACTCATAGCCTGGATAGGAAGGAAGCTGACCCAGCATTGAGGCTGGCACGGCCTTCTTCGCAATACCTGGAGGCAGTGGTTTACCGCGCGCCAGGTTTTTTGCGATCCCCGGAGGCAGTGACTTATAGCCCGTTAAGCCGTAATTCACGGCCAGATGGCGGGCATGATCGAAACTCACGCGAGCGTCGACATCGCTACCGACATCTTTACTGCTTTTAACGCTCTTATCCGATTTTCCAGGATTATCCTGACCGTTATTTTGCTTATTGCCATGGTTACCAGAATTCCCGTTACCATGACTGCCGCTGTTACCCTGTCCGCCACCGTTTCCGTGACCATTGCCATTCCCGTTTCCAGGATTAGCCATGACCGGAGCCGTTGCAAACGTTAAAGACAACACTACGGCAAGTGCGGTAGTGGAAAAACGACGAGTAGACATGATTGCTGCCTTATTGTGGTAGGACTCACCTGAATTATCGTCCGGCGCAATAAACAAACAATAAGTAAAACTCTGAGTTGTGATGGGGACAAAAAAGCCTGTCATCGACAGGCTTTTAATTCATCAGGCATGTGCCACAGGCGTTGGATGTTCGCCCGCTTTACGCAGCAGCATTAACAGATAAATAAACGACACGCTGGCGATCATGATAAACAGTAAATTGTCGGAGTAATTCTGCATCAGCATCGCGGTAAACGTCGGCCCTAACAGGCTGCCGATGGTATAGCTCAGTAACAGCGCCTGGTTCATTGCCACCAGTTGGTGATGTTCAACTTTCTCACAGGCCCAGGCCATCGCGACGGGATAGAGCGTAAAGCCAGCAGCCCCGAGAATGAACAGCGCAGTTGCCATCGCGGCGTTGCTGAGCATAGCAAGACAGCCCATGATCACCACGAAGACCTGAACGCGCAGCACCAGCAGACGGCCAAAGCGGTCCGCCAGGCGGCCAATTGGCCATTGTCCCACAATACCCGCACTCACCATCACCGCCATCCAGAAGCCAATTCCGGAGTCGCTGACGCCCTGATGGTTCAGATAGAGCGGCATCAGGCCATAGAGCGAGCCGAGGACAATCCCCGAGATAATGCAGCCGTTAACACCCAGACGCGCCTGACGCAGCCTCAGCATTGGCCAGACGTGGGTTGCTTCCTGGTGTTCGCTGTTCTGGTTCACAATGCGCGTAAAGAGCAGCGGCAGGATCGCGGCCAGCACCATACCGGTCACCCACGGCAGAACGCTCATCAGGTCGGTTGGCAGCTTGCTTACCATCAGTTGTCCCAGCACGGTGCCGACGTAATAAACCATCATGTAGGCAGCCAGCAGGCGACCGCGGTTGCGGGAGGTGCCGCTGCACATCAGCGCACTTTCAACGACCACCCAAATCATCGCGCAGCCGACACCGGCGATAAAGCGCCATGCCATCCAGCTCCAGAAGCCGACCATCAGGCCCAGCCCCGCACACCCGGCAGCGAAAATCAGCGAAGCCAGATAATAGCTACGGTTAAAGCCAAAGCGCTTGATCAGGCTCCCGGTCACCAGCGTACCCAGCAGGTTCCCGGTAAAAAAGGATGAGCTGACCATACCCACCTGCCAGGTCGGTAAGTTTTCATGGGCGAGCCACAGCGGGACGAGCGTATTTAACACTGCGATCGCCAGGGTCAACAGAAGCAGGCCACAGAGCAACAGCAGCACTGGCCGGGTATAGGTGGTCATGGATTAAAAACCGTGAGGAAGTTCAGATTTCGTGCGCATCATGCCACTGGCAAAAACAAAGTCAATCCACTGATTTAGCCGCCTCGCACAATATGTTCCCTGTCGATTTAAAAAACTTATCCTGCTAATGCCACGCCTGCTATAGATATTAATTATGTCTCTGTTTTCATTTATTAATGGGCAAAATTAAAACAAAACGACAGTCGAAAAATTTCATGATCGAAAAAAGAAAAAGCCGGGCACTCAGGCCCGGCTTGATATAACCCAATACACCGTTAACTGGCGACAGCCATACCTACGGTCATATGCAACCCGTAGAACACGCCGCGACCAATCAGTTCACCCGCCAGTACCAGTACGAAAGCCAGTGACAGCAGCGGTAGCGCAGGCTGATAACCTTTGAGCTGAGGGGCAATCCAGAATACCAGCGCGGCGACCAGCAGAACGATACGCCAGGCCATCAGAGAACCGTAGTCCGGCACCAGGGCAGAGGCCTGCTGGATAGAGCTGTGAATGGTTGCCAGTTCAGAACCCTGCATCAGGGCAACCATCGCACTCACTACCAGCGCCAGCAGCGAAACCGCGGGCAGCAAACGCATTGCCCACCCGTCTACGCCCGCCACGCGCAGCAGCAGGTAGCCCAGCAGCGGCCCGCCGATAAACATCGTCAGGAAGAAGCTCATTGGCGTCCAGACGCTGTACCAGGTGGGGACGGTATCAATGGTGTTATAGACGCGCACCATCATCCACACGAACACCACGCCCAGCACCATGGTCACGATCAGCCACAGGCTGCGCAGACCCGCAGGTAATTTCTTCATCGCGGCCAGCAGCCAGCCTAGCCCACCGACAGCAAAGAAAATTGCCCCGCTGGCAATCTCGTTACTGAGGGACGATGCGCCCACGCGGTTCAGAGAGTTAAACGCGCGCATCGGTGAACCCAGGTGCAGCGTTGAGGCGATAAAGCCAATCCCCATCAGCACCCACAGGCCAAACATGCTCAACACCAGACGCTGCTGCTGTTCAGCATTGAGGTTCCCTTTTAACAACGCCAGCGCGAGCACAATGAAACCGCCCGCCACGCACTGACCAAAGACCGTGAAGATCATCAGCGGCCATTCATGCCATCCACTTCCCATCTCACACCTCCTTCGGATTTGCCAGGTAGCCGGTGGTGTCACCTGTAGGACGGCTGTTGGCGTTAGGTTTAATCACAATACTCGGCTTCGTGAAGTGCGCAGACGGCAGCGGCGCCACGGCGGCAAGCTGACCATGTTTTTGACGCAGCTCTTCAATGGTACCAAAGTCCAGCGCGCGCAGCGGACAGGACTCGACGCAAATCGGCTTTTTGCCATCCGCCACGCGGGTGTGGCAACCGTCGCATTTGGTCATATGGCCCTTGGCGGCGTTGTACTGCGGCGCGCCGTACGGGCAGGCCATATGACAGTACCGACAGCCGATGCAGACATCTTCGTCCACCACCACAAAACCGTCTTCACGCTTGTGCATCGCCCCGCTCGGGCAGACCTTGGTGCAGGCCGGATCTTCACAGTGGTTACAGGCAATCGACAGGTAATACGCAAAGACGTTCTGATGCCAGACGCCGTTATCTTCCTGCCAGTCGCCACCGGCGTATTCGTAAATGCGGCGGAAGCTGACGTCCGGGGTCAGGTCTTTGTAATCTTTACAGGCCAGCTCGCAGGTTTTGCACCCGGTGCAACGGCTGGAATCAATAAAAAATCCATACTGGGTTGTCATCGGCTACTCCTTAAACCTTTTCAACCTGGACAAGGTTTGTGTGGGATGGGTTGCCCTTCGCCAGCGGCGACGGACGCTGCGTGGTCAGCACGTTAATACTGCCCGCCTGGTCGATGCGGTTGGCATCAGGGCTGTACCAGGCCCCTTCCCCCAGCGCCACCACGCCTGGCATCATGCGCGGCGTCACTTTGGCCTCAATGTGCACCTCGCCGCGACCGTTGAAGATGCGTACGCGATCGCCATTGCTGATGCCGCGTGCTTTAGCATCCATCGGGTTGATCCACATCTCCTGACGGCAGGCGGCTTTCAGCACGTCGACGTTGCCGTAGGTGGAGTGCACGCGCGCTTTGTAGTGGAAACCGGTCAGCTGCAGCGGGAATTTCGCCGTCAGCGGATCGTTGTAGTTTTCGAAACCTGGCGTGTAGATCGGCAGCGGATCGATAACGTCTCCTTCCGGCAGCTCCCAGGTCGACGCGATTTTTGCCAGCTCTTCGGAGTAGATTTCGATTTTGCCCGACGGCGTGGTCAACGGGTTCGCCTGAGGATCTTCACGGAACGCTTTATACGCTACGTGATGCCCTTCCGGATCGCGCTGTTTGTACATACCCTGCTTGCGGAAGGTGTCGAAGTCCGGCAGTTCAGGGATCGCTTTACGGGAGAGTTCATGCAGATGACGCATCCACCCTTCCTGAGTACGTCCCTCGGTAAACTGCTGCTCAACGCCAAGACGTTTCGCCAGCTCAGAGGTCATCTCATAGATGGTTTTGCACTCGAAGCGCGGTTTAATCGCCTGGTCAGTAAAGATCACGTAGGACATGTTGCC
Organism: Enterobacter sp. SES19; assembly: GCF_011765665.1. Lineage (NCBI taxonomy): Bacteria > Pseudomonadati > Pseudomonadota > Gammaproteobacteria > Enterobacterales > Enterobacteriaceae > Enterobacter > Enterobacter sp. SES19. The sequence continues at coordinate 1,595,875 of NZ_CP050320.1, read as the reverse complement.
GCAGGAGGCGTCCAGCGCGAAATCCATCTGCTCAGAGGCGGTGCAGTCCGGTAGCAGGATATCGGCATATTTCGCCGAGGAGGTCATGTGGCAGTCGATCACTACAATCATCTCGCACTTCTTGTCATCCTGCAGGATTTCATGAGTGCGGTTGATTTCTGAATGCTGGTTGATGAGACAGTTACCGGCATAGTTCCAGATCATCTTGATCGGCACGTCCAGCTTGTCTTTGCCGCGTACGCCGTCGCGCAGGGCGGTCATTTCCGGACCCCGTTCGATCGCATCGGTCCACATAAACATGGAGATGCTGGTCTGAACCGGGTTATCCAGCGTCGGCATACGTTCGAACGGCACTTCATATGAGCCTTCACGCGCGCCGGTGTTACCGCCGTGAATGCCTACGTTGCCGGTCAGAATGGAAAGCATGGAGATGGCACGTGTCGCGATTTCACCGTTCGCATGACGCTGCGGCCCCCAGCCCTGGCTGATATAGGCCGGTTTGGCTGAGCCAATCTCACGCGCCAGCTGAACGATACGCTCTGGCGGGATGCCGGTGATGGTGGACGCCCATTCCGGCGTTTTTGCTACACCATCGCTGCCCTGACCGAGGATATACGCCTTGTAGTGACCGTTTGCCGGCGCGCTGGCGGGCAGGGTTTTCTCGTCATAGCCGACGCAGTATTTATCCAGGAAAGACTGATCGACAAGGTTCTCTGTGATCATCACCCACGCCAGGGCGGAGACCAGCGCCGCATCGGTACCCGGACGAATGGGGATCCACTCATCTTCGCGTCCGGCACCGGTGTCGGTATAGCGCGGATCGATGATGATCATGCGGGCATTGGATTTAGCGCGGGCCTGTTCGAGGTAGTAGGTCACCCCGCCGCCGCTCATGCGGGTTTCGCCCGGATTGTTACCAAACAGGACGACCAGCTTACTGTTTTCGATATCAGACGGGCTGTTGCCGTCCGCCCAGCCGCCATAGGTGTAGTTCAGGCCAGCAGCGATCTGCGCCGAAGAGTAGTCACCATAGTGATTGAGATAACCGCCGCAGCAGTTCATCAGGCGCGCCACCAGCGTTTTTCCCGGTGGCCAGGAGCGGGTCAGCGTGCCGCCAAGCGTCCCGGTACCGTAGTTCAGGTAGATAGATTCGTTACCGTACTCTTTAATCAAACGCTGCATGTTGGTGGCGATGATGTCGTAGGCTTCGTCCCAGCTAATTCGCTCGAACTTCCCTTCCCCGCGCTTACCGACGCGCTTCATCGGGTATTTCAGGCGGTCCGGATTATAGACACGACGACGCATGGAGCGACCACGCAGGCAGGCACGGACCTGATGTAACCCTTCGTAGTTATCGTCCCCGGTATTGTCGGTTTCGACATATTTAATTTCACCATCCACCACATGCATACGTAGCGGACAACGGCTACCGCAGTTTACGGTACAGGCACTCCACACCACTTTTTCCGGGGCAGTGGCCGGGGACAGAGCCTCTGCCGCCGACGCCAGTCGGGTAAAGGGGAGCGTGAAGGCACTGCTGGCTACGGCCAGGCCGCCTATGGCCGTGGTTTTCATCAACCCACGGCGAGTGACCTCGGCAGCCATTAATGCTTCAGGCGCGTTGATTTTCATAGAGACTCACTTTGGTTGCTCACAAAGAAAAGAGAGGCGGCGCATACCGCTATGTAGTTTTATATATAACGAATATCTTCGTTATCAGCTTTTTGTGCTGACTTTCATTCGGAGGAGTATTACTACTTTAGAGGGAGAGGTTATTGCTTCGTATCAAATCAAAGGCATAAAAAAAGCGCCCTGAGGCGCTTTTTTGTTTTAAGACAAATATTAGCCGATGTACTGCTGGCCTTTCATGTATGGACGCAGCACTTCAGGGATCTCAATACGACCGTCTGCCTGCTGGTAGTTTTCCAGCACGGCAACCAGCGTACGGCCTACAGCCAGGCCAGAACCGTTCAGGGTATGCACCAGACGGGTTTTCTTGTCAGATTTGCTGCGGCAGCGAGCCTGCATGCGGCGCGCCTGGAAATCCCAGACGTTAGAGCAGGAGGAGATTTCACGGTAGGTGTTCTGCGCAGGAACCCACACTTCCAGGTCGAAGGTTTTGCAGGCGCCAAAGCCCATATCACCGGTGCACAGCGCCATACGACGGTACGGCAGACCCAGCAGCTCCAGCACTTTCTCAGCGTGGCCGGTCATCTCTTCCAGCGCGTCCATGGATTCTTCAGGACGGACGATCTGCACCATCTCAACTTTGTCGAACTGGTGCATACGGATCAGACCGCGCGTGTCGCGACCGTAAGAACCGGCTTCAGAACGGAAGCACGGAGAGTGCGCCGTCAGTTTGATTGGCAGGTCGTCTTCGTCGATGATCTCATCACGCACGAGGTTAGTCAGCGGCACCTCCGCGGTTGGGATCAGCGCGTAGTTGCTGCTGTCGGCTTCCTCGTCCAGCGGACGGGTGTGGAACAGATCGCCAGCAAATTTAGGCAGCTGGCCCGTACCGTACAGCGTATCGTGGTTGACCAGATACGGCACGTAGGTTTCGCTGTAGCCATGCTGCTCGGTGTGCAGATCCAGCATGAACTGCGCCAGCGCACGGTGCAGATGGGCAATCTGGCCTTTCATCACCACGAAGCGAGAGCCGGTCAGCTTAACCGCTGCCGCAAAATCCAGGCCCGCGTGCATTTCGCCCAGCGTCACGTGATCGCGTACCTCGAAGTCAAACTCACGAGGCGTGCCCCAGCGTTTCACTTCAACGTTGTCGTTTTCATCTTTGCCGACAGGCACGCTGTCGTCAGGAATATTCGGGATAGCCAGGGCAATATCACGAATCTCGGCCTGAAGAACGTCCAGCTCAGCTTTCGCCTGATCCAGTTCTTCACCCAGTTTGTTCACTTCCAGGCGTAATGGCTCAATATCTACCCCGCGCGCTTTCGCCTGGCCGATGGATTTCGATCGAGAGTTACGCTCTGCCTGCAGATTTTCAGTTTGTACCTGCAGAACTTTACGACGCTCTTCAAGAGCGCGCAGCTTATCTACATCCAGCTTAAAGCCCCGGCGTGCCAGTTTTTCAGCGACTGCGTCTGGCTCATTACGCAGCAGATTGGGATCGAGCATGCTTATCCTGTGCTTATCGAATTAAAATAGGAAAATGTGACCACAGCCTGCGGCCACAAGGATACATTGCCAACATTACCGCAACGATTGAACTAACGGTAGCGTTTTATAGGGCTATTTTGATCCTGTCCGGCGAGCCAGGTGAGCTTTTCACCAATCTTGCCCTCAAGACCTCTGTTTGTGGGGTGATAATAGCGCGTTTGTGCCATCTCCTGCGGGAAATATTCCTCCCCGGCAGCGTAGGCATTGGGTTCGTCGTGAGCGTAGCGATACTCCTGCCCGTAACCCATCTCTTTCATCAGCTTGGTCGGCGCGTTACGCAGGTGAACCGGCACATCGTAGTCCGGCCGTTCGCGCGCGTCGGACATCGCCGCTTTGAAGGCGGTATAAACCGCATTGCTTTTCGGCGCGCAGGCCAGATAGACAATCGCCTGCGCTATGGCACGTTCGCCTTCCGCGGGTCCAACGCGGGTGAAGCAGTCCCAGGCCGAAAGCGCGACCTGCATGGCGCGAGGATCGGCATTGCCGACATCTTCTGACGCAATCGCCAGGCAGCGACGCGCGACGTATAACGGATCGCCGCCCGCAGTGATAATGCGCGCGTACCAGTAAAGCGCCGCATCCGGCGCGCTGCCGCGCACGGACTTATGCAGCGCCGAGATCAGGTCGTAAAAACGGTCGCCTTTGTTATCGAAACGCGCGCTGCGCTCCCCGGCAATTTCGGTGAGCAGCTCCTGCTTCAGCACCCGCTTTCCGGCATCGTCGACTTCGGCCATATCGGCCATCATTTCCAGCGTATTCAGCGCCCGACGCGCATCGCCGTTGACCAGCTCGGCAATCGCACGACGCGTGTCGTCAGGCAGAACGATATCCTGCCCGCCGTAGCCCCGCGCTTTGTCGTCCATCGCCTGGGTGAGAACCTTTTCGATATCCTCTGTGGTCAGCGATTTGAGCAGGTAAACGCGCGCGCGGGAAAGCAGCGCCGAGTTCAGCTCAAACGACGGGTTTTCGGTGGTCGCGCCGATGAAGAAGATCGTGCCGTCTTCAATATGCGGCAGGAAGGCATCCTGCTGGCTCTTGTTGAAGCGGTGGACTTCGTCCACGAAGAGGATGGTGCGCCGCCCGGCATTGCGGTTCTGCCGCGCACGCTCGATCGCCTCACGGATCTCTTTCACGCCGGAGGTGACCGCCGAGATACGTTCGACGTCCGCGTTGGCATAACGGGCGATCACTTCTGCAAGCGTGGTCTTGCCGGTGCCAGGGGGCCCCCAGAGGATCATGGAGTGAAGATGCCCGGCCTCAATGGCGCGCGGCAATGGCTTACCGGCAGCCAGCAGGTGTTGCTGGCCGATGTACTGCGCTAAATTTTCTGGCCGCATGCGAGCGGCCAGAGGTTGAAACGCGTTATCTGAAAAATCGAGCGACAGATTGCCCACTCACGCCTCTTACTTATTGCGTTGGTCGTCCACCGTTACGCCCTTCGGCGGGGTAAAGGTGAATTTCGATGCATCAACGGCGCCGTTCTGCTGAGATTTAAGCTGGTAGCTGCTGCGCTGATCGTCCTGCTCAACCGCGCCGAACTGATTAATGGTACCGTTGGTGCTTACGTTAATGGTGAACTGCTTCAGGTTGCCGTTGCTGCCTTTCGGCGTCAGGACAAACTCGTCACCCGTCTGTTTAATATTATACTGCTGCCAGTCGCTGGCCTGGTTACGGGCAATCAGCATAAACGGCGTATTGCTGGTGGCATCCTTCAGCCAGGTCGCCGTAGCCTGCTCAACGAACGGGTTGAAGAACCATAAGGTTTTGCCGTCAGACACCAGGATGCTCTCATCCGGCTGGGTCATGTGCCAGTTGAACAGATTCGGGCGTTTTACCCACAAATCTCCCTGGCCTTCCTGCACCGCGTTGCCGCTGCCGTCAGTCACTTTTTGCGTGAAGCTGGCGTGGAAGCTGCTTACTTTATCCAGTCGGCTTTTAAGGTCGCTGGCGGCATCAGCCCAGACGCTGCTGGCGACAAAACTGGTGAGTAATGCACAGGCGATGGCGATTTTTTTCATTGTTATTCCTTAAAATACGTCTTCCCGATATGGGGTTTCCGTCTTCTATTCTGGACCTGCCCGAAGGCAGGCGACAGAAGAAAATGCTTAATTTTGGCTGATTTACCCTTCTTTGCAATCGCTGAAGGTTAATCAAACGGCGGCGGTGCCAGCACCTCGCGGTTACCGTTATGCCCCTGCTCGCTCACAATGCCCTGCGCTTCCATCTGCTCGATGATACGCGCCGCGCGGTTATAGCCGATGCGGAACTGACGCTGCACCCCAGAGATGGAAGCTTTGCGTTTTTCGGTAACGAAGCTAACCGCCTGATCGAATAACGGATCCAGCTCTTCGCCGCCGTCGAAGCCACCGCCGCCGCCTTCGCTTTCCGTATCGCTGGTAATGCCGTCAACATATTGTGGACGACCGCGCGCTTTCCAGTCCTGGACGACGGCGTGAACTTCCTCATCGCGGACGAACGCACCGTGGACACGCACCGGAGAGGTGGAGTTCGGGCCGGAATAGAGCATGTCACCCATACCCAGCAGCGACTCTGCACCGCCCTGGTCAAGAATGGTACGGGAGTCAATTTTACTTGATACGGTAAAGGCGATACGCGTCGGAATGTTCGCTTTGATAAGGCCGGTAATAACGTCCACAGAAGGACGCTGGGTCGCCAGCACAAGGTGAATACCGGCCGCACGCGCTTTCTGCGCCAGACGGGCAATCAACTCTTCCACTTTCTTACCGACGGTCATCATCAGGTCAGCGAATTCATCGACCAGCACGACGATATAAGGCAGTTTTTCGAGCACCGGATGCTGGGCATCCATGCTGTCACCCGGTTTCCAGTAAGGATCCGGAATCGGACGTCCCATGCGCACCGCCTGGGCGATTTTCTCGTTATAACCGGCCAGGTTACGCACGCCCAGCGCAGACATCAGCTTGTAGCGGCGTTCCATCTCATTGACGCTCCAGCGCAGGGCGTTGGCAGCATCTTTCATGTCGGTCACAACTTCGGTCAGCAGATGCGGGATGCCTTCATAGACCGACAGTTCGAGCATTTTCGGGTCGATCATGATGAAACGCACATCTTCCGGCTGCGCTTTATACAGCATGCTGAGGATCATGGCGTTCACACCGACAGACTTACCGGAACCGGTAGTACCCGCGACCAGCAGGTGAGGCATTTTCGCGAGATCCGCCACCACCGGATCGCCCGCGATATCTTTACCCAGCACCACGGTCAGCGGAGATGGGTTATCGCGGAATTTGGTGTTATCCAGCACTTCACGCAGGTAGACGGTCTGACGTTTCTTGTTCGGCAGCTCAAGGCCAACGTAAGGTTTGCCCGGAATCACTTCCACCACACGTACCGCCACGGTCGACAGAGAACGCGCCAGGTCGCGGGACAGGTTGGAAATGCGCGCGGCTTTAACGCCAGGCGCCAGATTCAGTTCAAAACGGGTGATAACAGGACCCGGCGAGTAGTTCACCACGTCCGCCTTGATGCGGAAGTCAGCCAGACGGGCTTCGACCAGACGCGCCATTTGTTCGAGCGCGAAGGTATCGACCGGTTCCACTTCTGACGGCGGCGGCGTTAACAGATCCAGAGACGGCAGCGGCGTGCTTGGACGCTGCAGCGGACGGCTGTCACCGTTACGCATCAGCAGCGGGTGAATCAGGCTCTCCTGCGGCTGAGGCGCAGGCTGCTGGAACTGCGGCGGCTGTGGTGCCTGCTGCGGTTGAGCATACGGCTGCTGAACAGGTTGTTGAGGCTGCGAGTATGTCTGTGGTGCTGGCTGCTGGCGCAGAGGCGCTGCTTCCGGCATCACGCTCGGGGTAAATAAAGGCTCGCTCGGGCCATCATCCACCAGATCCTTCATCGGCGAAAATTCAAAATCAGACAGCGAGAACGGGTTTGCACCCGCCGGTTGCTCACCGGAATAGCGCTGCTGCTGGGTGGCGGCAAACTGGCGCGCCAGTTCTGCTTCTGCCGCGTCCTCTTCATCTTCCAGCACCGGTTCATCGTGCTGGTATTCTTCACCGTAGCGCTGATTCTGCTGCGCAGCGAACTGGCGGGCCAGCTCGTCCTGCTGCATTTCATCGGCGTCATCTTCGTAGTCAGGCTCGCGCGCTTTCTCTTCAGCCATACGCTGGGAAGGCAGCTTGATACCATAAGAGGCAAGCTCTCGGCGGGTTGGAACGCGAACGCGGTTAGGGCGAGGCAGTTGCGGACCAATCCCCTCCTTCACCTGAGGACGTGGCGCGCCCCCTGTTGCCAGACTAAAGACAGGTGCAGCTGCGGCAGCGGCCGCGGTAGCCTGCTTCACGCTTTCCGCTACGGGTGCGACTGCAGGCGTCGGGTCGATCGGTGGAACGGAAACAGAAGGCGCTTTCGTCACCGGCTCCTGCACCGGTTCAGGCACCGGCTGGTACCAGGCCGCCAGCTGCTCGCGTTCACGCGCACGTCGCTCTTCGACTTCTTCGAAATAGTACAGCGGTGGACGGGCGGGCTTCACCTCTTCCACGATTTCAGGTTCAGGCTGCGGCTCAACATAAGGCTGCACAGGTTCAACCGGTTCAGGCACATACTCCTGATAAGGTTGGGCCACCGGCTGTTCATCGTGCGGGTAATTTTGCGGTTCATACGCAGGCTGCGGCGGCTGATAAGGCTGCTGCCACTGCTCCTGCTGAACAGGGACGTAGCTTTCAGGTTCAGGCGCGATAACGGGCTCCGGCGTGTGAACACCGGGCGCAGTCTGCCAGTCAACCTGCGGCTGCTGAATAACGGATTCCGGCGGCGAAACCGGCGCGGATGGCATCACAGCGTCGACCGGCGCGGCATACGCCTGCGCAGCGGTCGTCGCGGCTGCTGCTGCCGCAACCGGCTCGGTAACCGAGTGGCCATTTAACAGCGGATCGTATTCGTCGAAGTCACCCGGCATGGCCCGGCTGCCGGAGAAGAGCACATCGTCAGGATCGACGGCGACACCCGCCGCGCGATACGCCACCTGCTCGTCTTCATCCATGCGTTTACCGGAGAAGAGCGCCGCATCGGTTTTACGGCCAAGCGGGTTGGCAAATTTCTCAGCAACACGCTGACGACGCGCCAGCGCGCCGCGCAGGATACGCGCACGACGAGACTCGCGACGCTGCACAGGCGCGTCATCTTCCTCTTCCTCTTCGTACTCGTCTTCATCAACCCACGTATCGTCACGACGGGTACGGTTGCTGGCGAAGGTCAGAATAGTGAGGATAAAACTGCCGATTTTCTCGGCAATGCTCACCCAGGACCAGCCGGTAAACAATGTCAGCCCGGCCGCCCAGATGCAGAGCAATGCGAGCGTGCCGCCGCTGCTGTGCAGCATCGGTTGTAGCGCAGAGCTCAACAAACTGCCGATCACCCCGCCAGAGGCGAAGTACCAGATATCATCCGCATTAATCGCTGCCAGCCCGCACGAGGTGAGGATCAGCGCCAGCGCGCCAATCAGGCGCAGCGACACGGCGAAATAGTCGATGTAATCATCGTTCTGACGATGACGCCACGCAAACCAGCATCCGCCAATGATAATGACGGGAAGGGTATAGGCCATCACACCGAAAATGAAAAACAGCGTGTCCGCAAGCCAGGCACCGGGGACACCGCCTAAATTATGGATAGGCTCATGCCATGCAGTTTGTGACCAGCTGGGATCCGAGGGGTTGAAACTGAGTAAGGCTGCCATCAGCCAGACGGCAAAAAGGGCAATAACAATCAGCAAAGCCTCGAGGAGACGACGTCCGCTGCTTAGCTTCGATAGTGTGACTTCTTTGTCTTCAGTGTATTCCTGGCTCAAGAAAGGCTCTCCAGGTATCAGGCATATCCTGCCTGTTTGCTAAAACGGACAACAGTGCCGGGACTCCCCGGCACTGTTGCTGTATGGATTAACAGGAGTGTAATCAAACTACGCTGATTTTGCACCTGTTCCGTGTTAGCGCGTCTTAATAACCAGACGATTGCTCTGTTTGACCTCTTCCATCACCACATAGGTACGGGTGTCGTTCACGCCTGGCAGACGCAGCAGGGTTTCACCCAGCAGCTTACGGTAGGCGGACATATCAGGCACACGGGTTTTCAACAGGTAGTCGAAATCACCGGATACCAGGTGACACTCTTGAATTTCTTCAAGTTTCTGTACAGCGGCGTTAAATTGCTCAAACACATCCGGCGCACCACGATTCAGAGTAATCTCAACAAATACCAGAAGTGAGGCATCCAGATAATGCGGGTTCAGCAGAGCCGTATAGCCCTGAATGAAACCCTGTCTTTCCAGTCGACGCACACGCTCAAGGCACGGCGTCGGGGAAAGTCCCACACGTTTTGAAAGCTCGACGTTGGAAATACGCCCATCCTTTTGCAATTCATTAAGAATGTTACGATCGATACGGTCGAGATCTTTGCCAGGGCGCTTCTTGCTATCTACCATTATTATTGTCTCTCTGTATTCCTTCCCTACTCCTGCCTGGACCCTGTGCACATCACTGTTCAGAGCCTGTACCCGTTAGTCATCACATCGCCTGATTATGTATTAGACGCGATGCGGATTCGGGTTCTGTTGGTAAGAAGACCGTTGCCCGAAGGCAGTCACCGACATCACGTATGGCGTCTGTCCACGCCATGCGTAGATTTCACTGACCCGGTAAAAATGGCATTTACGTGCATGCCTATGCGGCATACGGTTAACACGGTTTTTTCTTCTTCCTTGAATGTTTTCGCAAAAGCGCAGGGGATTGTCAAAGCAAAACATCGTTTTTTAGTACAACATGCCGGATATTCATTGCGGCAGGGTATTAATCCTCATTTTATTGCCTTACAAACGACCGGTTTTCAGGAGAAAGCGTGATGTTATCGCGCGCTATTCATCGTCCGTGGCTATTACACAGATTGATATCAAAATTGCTGCGCTCTTTTTTTACGACAACAAATTCCCTACAATCCAGCCAAATGTCTGCCAACAACAATGGGGATCTCATGGGCACGGCCAAACACAGTAAGCTGCTAATCCTTGGTTCTGGACCTGCGGGATATACCGCGGCGGTCTATGCTGCACGCGCTAACCTGCACCCGGTACTCATCACCGGCATGGAAAAAGGCGGTCAGCTGACCACCACCACCGAAGTGGAAAACTGGCCAGGGGACCCGAACGACCTGACCGGGCCGCTGCTGATGGAGCGTATGCACGAGCATGCTGCTAAATTCGAAACCGAAATTTTGTTCGATCATATCAATAAGGTCGATCTGCAGAACCGTCCGTTCCGCCTGACGGGCGACAGCGGCGAATACACCTGTGACGCGCTGATCATCGCCACCGGCGCCTCTGCCCGTTACCTCGGTCTGCCATCCGAAGAAGCGTTCAAAGGCCGCGGCGTTTCTGCCTGCGCCACCTGCGACGGTTTCTTCTACCGCAATCAGAAAGTCGCGGTCATCGGCGGCGGCAACACCGCCGTAGAAGAAGCGCTCTACCTGGCGAACATTGCCTCTGAGGTGCATCTGATCCACCGTCGCGACACCTTCCGCGCGGAGAAGATCCTGATCAAACGTCTGATGGATAAAGTGGCAAGCGGCAACATCGTGCTGCACACCAACCGTACCCTGGAAGAGGTGACGGGCGACCAGATGGGCGTTGCCGGTCTGCGTATCCGTGATACCCAGAACACCGATAACGTCGAAACGCTGGAAGTGGCGGGTCTGTTTGTGGCGATCGGTCACAGCCCGAACACCGCGATCTTCGACGGTCAGCTGGAGCTGGAAAATGGCTACATCAAAGTGCAGTCCGGCATTCACGGTAACGCGACCCAGACCAGCATCCCGGGCGTGTTCGCGGCCGGCGACGTGATGGACCATATTTACCGTCAGGCGATCACCTCTGCGGGTACCGGCTGTATGGCCGCGCTGGACGCTGAACGCTACCTCGATGGGCTGGCTGAACAAGGTAAATAATCTTTACAAGTCAGTAACAAACGTAAATAAAGGCGGCGATAAGTCGCCTTTATTGTCTCCCCGTTGTAACATTGCGCTGCCCAATTTCTAATAACGTCACCTGCAAAGTACGCAATGGAAAAAACCCGTCAACAAGAGTTAACACGCTGGCTGAAACAGCAAAGCGTTATTTCCCGCCGCTGGCTTACGATCTCCCGTCTCCTGGGATTCGTTAGCGGCCTGTTGATTGTTGCCCAGGCATGGCTGCTGGCCCGCATTCTTAATCACATGATCATGGAGAACATTCCACGCGAAGCGCTCCTGCTGCCCTTTATTGTCCTGATCCTGATTTTTATCCTGCGCGCATGGGTGGTGTGGCTGCGTGAGCGGGTCGGTTTTCACGCCGGACAGCACATCCGCTACGAGATCCGCCGTCAGGTGCTCGACAGGCTTCAGGAAGCCGGGCCCGCGTGGATCCAGGGTAAACCAGCCGGTAGCTGGGCGACGCTGATCCTTGAGCAGATTGACGATATGCACGACTACTATGCGCGCTATCTGCCGCAGATGGCCCTTGCCGTCTTCGTTCCGCTGCTGATCGTGATCGCCATCTTCCCGGTGAACTGGATGGCTGCGCTGATTCTGATGGGCACCGCCCCGCTGATCCCACTGTTTATGGCGCTGGTCGGGATGGGGGCTGCGGATGCCAACCGCCGTAACTTCCTGGCACTGGGTCGCCTGAGCGGCCATTTCCTCGATCGTCTGCGCGGCATGGAGACGTTACGCATTTTTGGCCGCGGTGAAGCGGAAACCGAAAACATTCGCCAGGCGTCACAGGACTTCCGTCAGCGCACCATGGAAGTGTTACGCCTCGCCTTCTTGTCTTCCGGCGTACTGGAATTCTTTACCTCTCTGTCGATTGCCCTCGTGGCGGTCTACTTCGGGTTCTCCTACCTCGGCGCGCTGGATTTCGGCCATTACGGCACGGCGGTGACCCTTTCTGCCGGGTTCCTGGCGCTGATCCTGGCCCCGGAGTTTTTCCAGCCGCTTCGCGATCTGGGGACCTTCTATCACGCCAAAGCCCAGGCGGTTGGCGCAGCCGATAGCCTGAAAACGTTCCTGGAAACGCCGCTGGCACACCCGGAGCGCGGTGACGTGACGCTGAATGCTAAAGAGCCCGTGACCATCGAAGCGCAGGACTTTTCCATTCTGTCACCCGAAGGCAAAGTGCTTGCGGGTCCGCTGAACTTTACCTTACCTGCCGGACAACGCGTGGTGCTCGTCGGCACCAGCGGTTCCGGGAAAAGTTCTCTGCTGAATGCGCTATCCGGATTTATGGCCTATACGGGTTCACTGCGGATCAACAGAACCGAACTGCGTAACCTCGATCCTGGCGCCTGGCGTAAACAGCTCAGCTGGGTGGGCCAAAACCCGCAGCTTCCCGCCGCTACGCTGCGTGAAAACGTCCTGCTGGCGCGCCCGGATGCGCGTGAAGATGAACTGCAATCGGTTCTCGACCGCGCCTGGGTCAGCGAGTTTCTGCCGCTGCTCCCGCAAGGGGTAGATACCGTGGTCGGTGACCAGTCCGCCGGGCTGTCGGTCGGGCAGGCGCAGCGTGTGGCCGTTGCCCGCGCGTTGTTGAATCCTTGCCAGCTGATGCTGCTGGATGAGCCCGCCGCCAGCCTGGATGCCCACAGCGAGCAGCGCGTAATGGAAGCCCTGAACGCCGCCTCCCGGCAGCAAACTACCCTGATGGTCACCCATCAGCTGGAAGGCATTGCCGACTGGGACCAGATCTGGGTCATGGAGAACGGCCGTATTGTTGAGCAAGGCGATTACGCCTCTCTCGTTGCCGCGCAGGGACCGTTTGCCGCCCTGCTGTCGAACCGTCAGGAGGACATCTGATGCGTGCTCTGCTGCCTTATCTTGCGCTCTATAAACGCCACAAATGGATGCTGACGCTGGGGATTGTGCTGGCCATTGTCACGCTGCTCGCCAGCATCGGCCTGCTCACGCTTTCCGGCTGGTTCCTGTCGGCCTCGGCCGTCGCGGGGTTCGCCGGATTATACAGCTTCAATTACATGCTTCCGGCTGCCGGGGTTCGCGGTACCGCCATCACCCGTACTGCCGGACGCTATTTCGAACGGCTGGTCAGTCACGACGCCACTTTCCGCGTGCTGCAGCACCTGCGTATCTATACCTTTAGCAAACTGCTGCCCCTCTCCCCTGCCGGGCTGGCGCGTTTTCGTCAGGGTGAGCTACTCAACCGTGTCGTTGCGGATGTCGACACGCTGGATCACCTGTACCTGCGCGTGATCTCCCCGATCGTGGGCGCATTTGTGGTGATTGTGGTGGTCACGCTGGGGCTGTCTGTTCTGGATGTTCCCGTGGCGCTGACGCTGGGCGGGATCATGCTGCTGACGCTCATCATTTTGCCGCCGCTGTTTTACCGCGCCGGGAAATCCACCGGGGAAAACCTGACGCGTCTGCGCGGGGACTACCGTCAGCAGCTGACCGCCTGGCTTCAGGGGCAGGCTGAGCTGACCATTTTTGGTGCCAGCAAGCGCTACCGCGCGCGGATGGAAAGTACGGAGCTGAACTGGCATGAAGCCCAGCGCCGCCAGTCGGAGCTGACGGCCTTCTCTCAGGCGCTGATGATGCTGATCGGCGGCGTGGCGGTGATAGCCATGCTGTGGCTGGCCTCCGGCGATGTCGGGGGGAATCCACAGCCGGGTCCGCTTATTGCCCTTTTCGTCTTCTGCGCGCTGGCGGCGTTTGAAGCGCTGGCCCCGGTGACGGGCGCCTTCCAGCATCTGGGTCAGGTCATCGCCTCTGCCCTGCGCATCACCCAGATTGCGGAGCAGGAGCCTGAAGTTACGTTCAGTGCCGGGCAAACCGCTGTTCCAGAGCAGGTTGCGCTGACGCTGGAAGAGGTCACTTTCGCCTACGACAAACAGGCGCAGAACGCGCTGGACGGTATCAATCTGTCAGTTAATGCAGGACAGCGGATTGCGATCCTCGGCCGTACCGGCTGCGGTAAATCGACGCTGCTGCAGCTGCTGACCCGCGCCTGGGATCCGCAGCGCGGTCAGATTCGTTTTAATAATACGTTGCTAACTGATTTCAGCGAGCAGGCCCTGCGCAAGACAGTGAGCGTCGTTCCACAGCGCGTGCATCTGTTTAGCGCCACGCTGCGCGATAACCTGCTGCTGGCCGCGCCAGTGGCCACGGATGATGCGCTTCGCGCCATGCTGGAACAGGTCGGTCTGCATAAGCTGCTTGAGGACGAGGGATTGAACAGCTGGCTGGGCGAAGGCGGTCGTCAACTCTCCGGCGGTGAACTGCGCCGTCTGGCGATTGCGCGCGCGCTGCTGCACGATGCGCCGCTAATGCTGCTTGACGAGCCCACCGAAGGGCTGGATGCCACGACCGAGAGCCAAATCCTTGATTTGCTGGCCAATGTCATGACCGGTAAAACCGTGCTGATGGTCACGCACCGCCTGCGCGGACTGGCGAGTTTTGATCGGATAATTGTGATGGACAACGGACACATTATTGAGCAAGGTAGTCACGCAGAGCTGTTGGCGAAACAGGGTCGCTACTACCAGTTTAAACAGCGTCTGTAGACTATATTTGTAGCGTCCTCACTCGCGTACTGGAGTTTTGCTGTCATGCGCCTGGTCCAGCTTTCTCGTCATAACATCGCGTTCCCTTCTCCGGAAGGGGCGCTGCGTGAGCCCAACGGGCTGCTGGCCCTTGGCGGTGACCTCAGTCCCGCTCGACTATTAATGGCGTACCAGCGCGGAATATTCCCCTGGTTTTCCCCCGGCGATCCGATTTTATGGTGGTCTCCCGATCCGCGTGCCGTGCTGTGGCCAGGGCAGTTTCACCTGAGCCGCAGCATGAAGCGTTTCCATGCGAAATCACCTTACCGCGTCACCCTCAACCACGCCTTTGGTCAGGTCATTGAAGGCTGTGCTGAAGACCGTTATGAAGGGACATGGATAACCCGCGATATCATTACCGCCTACCACCAGCTCCATGAGCTTGGCTACGCCCACTCCATCGAGGTGTGGGAAGGCGGAGCACTCGTCGGCGGCATGTACGGCGTGGCGCAGGGGACGCTGTTCTGCGGCGAGTCGATGTTCTCTCGTGCGGTTAACGCCTCGAAAACCGCACTGCTGGTCTTCTGCCAGGCGTTTGCCCAGCGCGGCGGACGCCTGATCGATTGTCAGGTGCTCAACGAGCACACGGCCTCCCTGGGTGCTATTGAAATCCCGCGACGCCAGTACATCGAACAGCTTGATGCCAGCCGTCAGGAGAAGCTCCCGCGCGACTTCTGGATACCGAGAACGCTCTTTATGCCCAATGCCTAAATGTTTTCCGCATATTTTTTGTGAGGGTGTTATAATTACGCCGCAGAGTAGCTTCTGCCTGTTGCCCCGCCGCCGTTTGGGACCCTCGCTTCAGATAACGTCCTGACGTTTATCCTGTCGTCTCCCCTTTACGAATGCGCTTCCTGTTCGGTTGTACCGTGACGCTTGGGCAATGCGCCGAAACTGTTTTGCTGCGTTTTAATCGCGCAATTCTTTACTTAATTGATGAATTTCGGCATTATCTTGCCGGTTCAAAACTTGGTAGTGATACCCCAGAGGATTAGATGGCCAAAGAAGACAATATTGAAATGCAGGGTACCGTACTTGATACGTTACCTAATACCATGTTTCGCGTAGAGCTGGAAAACGGTCACGTGGTAACTGCGCACATCTCCGGTAAAATGCGCAAAAACTACATCCGCATTTTGACGGGCGACAAAGTGACTGTTGAACTGACCCCGTACGACCTGAGCAAAGGCCGCATTGTCTTCCGTAGTCGCTAATTGTTTTCGCCTGTAATGGCAGATGAATATTTAAAAGGTCGGGATTATCCCGGCCTTTTTTATTTATGGCTTTAGTGTTGCTGCGTCGGAAGATGTATTGTCATCCATGGTTGTACAGGAGCGATTAAATCTCCTGCCATAGAATGCGCCATGTCGTGAAGTAATCCCGTAAGATGCGGCAGCATATCGCGGTCAAAATGCGACACCAGCAGCACGTGGTTTAACGCCCGGCAGTAGTCACATTTCGTTTTTGTATCTTCCAGCAGCCACTCTTTTTGTCGCGGCTGTGCCGCTTCTTCCTCAAATTCCAGTATCTGAAAATCACGCATGGATTCCGTGAGGCCGGTTTTCACCTCTTCCAGATAAGCCCCCAGGCAACGGCATACGGCTGCGTTTGAGGGAGTGATTTGCAGTCGAGGAGGATTTCGGTGAGCAGTTTGCAGCGCTCGGCGAGGGTGGGGAGATCGGGGTTGAGGGAGAGTTCGCTGTAAAGTTGGGCGAAATTATTAATATCAGTCATATGTGATCCTTTATGCACGTAAGATTGTTTGTGCACACTTTCAGGACGCCAATCCCGGCACCTGATTTTGCAGGTGCGCCGCTATTTTATTACTGTGTATTTATCCAGCAACTAACTTCGAAAGAAACTGGAAAGCGCCTCGCAAAATTCCTCTGCGGCCTGTTGCCCTCACCCCGGCCCTCTCCCACGGGGAGAGGGAGAAAACAAAAAAAACGGCAACCGAAGTTGCCGTTTTGCTTTTATCTTTCAACTCAGTGAGCCGCTTCCGGCTTGTGCTTCGCCGCACTCTGGAAATCGTACGTCAGTTCGTTCTTCGCCTGGTCCAGCGCCACGGTCACCTGGCCGCCGTCCACCAGCGAGCCAAACAGCAGCTCGTTCGCCAGCGGTTTCTTCAGGTTGTCCTGAATCACGCGCGCCATCGGACGGGCCCCCATCGCACGGTCGTAGCCTTTTTCGGCCAGCCAGTTGCGGGCCTCCTGGCTCACTTCCAGCGACACGCCTTTCTGATCCAGCTGAACCTGCAGCTCGACGATGAACTTGTCCACTACCTGATGGATCACGTCGGTAGACAGGTGATCGAACCAGATAATGTTGTCCAGACGGTTACGGAACTCCGGCGTGAAGATCTTCTTGATCTCCTCCATCGCATCGGTGCTGTTGTCCTGGTGGATCAGGCCGATGGATTTACGCTCGGTTTCACGCACCCCGGCGTTGGTGGTCATCACCAGCACCACGTTGCGGAAGTCCGCCTTGCGCCCGTTGTTGTCGGTCAGCGTCCCGTTGTCCATCACCTGCAGCAGGATGTTGAACACGTCCGGGTGCGCCTTCTCGATTTCATCGAGCAGCAGAACCGCGTGCGGATGCTTGATCACCGCGTCGGTGAGCAGGCCGCCCTGGTCAAAGCCCACGTAGCCCGGAGGCGCACCAATCAAACGGCTGACGGTGTGACGCTCCATATACTCGGACATATCAAAGCGCAGCAGCTCAATGCCCAGCGCTTTGGAGAGCTGAACCGTCACCTCGGTTTTCCCCACGCCAGTCGGACCAGCGAACAGGAAGGAACCGACAGGCTTGTGGTCATGCCCCAGTCCGGCGCGGGCCATCTTGATCGCTTCGGTTAAGGCCTCAATGGCTTTATCCTGACCAAAGACCAGCATTTTCAGGCGATTGCCGAGGGTGCGCAGCGTGTCGCGGTCGCTCTGAGAAACGCTCTTCTCAGGGATACGCGCGATGCGGGCCACCACGGACTCAATATCCGCCACGTTAACGGTTTTCTTACGCTTGCTGGCCGGCATCAGACGCGCACGCGCCCCTGCCTCGTCAATCACGTCTATCGCCTTATCAGGCAGATGACGATCGTTGATGTATTTCACCGCCAGCTCCACCGCCGCACGGACCGCCTTCGCGGTGTAACGCACGTCGTGGTGCGCTTCGTACTTCGGCTTCAGGCCGTTGATGATCTGCACCGTTTCCTCGACGGACGGTTCGGTCACGTCGATTTTCTGAAAGCGGCGCGCCAGCGCACGGTCTTTCTCAAAGATGTTGCTGAACTCCTGGTAGGTCGTGGAGCCAATCACGCGGATCTTGCCGCTGGAGAGCAGCGGTTTGATCAGGTTAGCCGCATCCACCTGGCCACCGGAGGCCGCACCTGCGCCGATTATGGTGTGGATCTCATCGATAAAGAGGATGCTGTTGGTGTCCTGCTCCAGCTGTTTTAACAGCGCCTTGAAGCGTTTTTCAAAATCACCGCGGTATTTGGTGCCCGCCAGCAGCGAGCCGATATCCAGCGAGTAGATGGTGCAGTCGGCAATCACTTCCGGCACGTCGCCCTGCACAATGCGCCAGGCAAGACCTTCGGCAATCGCGGTTTTACCCACGCCTGATTCCCCCACCAGCAGCGGGTTGTTCTTGCGGCGACGGCACAGCACCTGGATCGCGCGCTCCAGCTCTTTATCGCGACCAATCAGCGGGTCGATACCGCCAACGCGAGCAAGCTGGTTAAGGTTGGTGGTGAAGTTTTCCATACGATCCTCCCCGCCTGCTTGCTCTTCATTGTTATTGACCTGATTGCTGGAGTCCGATGCCTGGTTAGGCTCGTCTTTGCGCGTTCCGTGAGAAATAAAGTTAACAACGTCGAGGCGGCTGACTTCGTGTTTACGCAGCAGGTAGGCAGCCTGTGACTCCTGCTCGCTGAAGATGGCGACTAAGACGTTTGCGCCAGTCACTTCGCTACGTCCGGAAGACTGGACGTGGAAAACCGCGCGCTGCAGCACGCGCTGGAAGCTGAGCGTCGGCTGCGTGTCGCGCTCTTCTTCACTGGCTGGCAGCACCGGTGTGGTTTGTTCGATGAAGGCTTCGAGTTCCTGACGTAGCGCCACCAGATCCACGGAGCAGGCTTCCAGCGCTTCGCGGGCAGATGGGTTGCTAAGCAGTGCGAGCAGTAAATGCTCGACGGTCATAAACTCATGTCGGTGCTCACGCGCTCTGGCGAAAGCCATGTTTAAACTGAGTTCCAGTTCTTGATTGAGCATAGGCACCTCCCCCAATTTTATGCCTTATCAGGCCTTTTCCAGCGTACACAGCAACGGATGCTCGTTCTCCCTCGCATAGTCGTTCACCATCGCTACTTTGGTTTCCGCCACTTCGGCTGTGAAGATGCCGCAGATAGCTTTGCCACGATAATGAACGGTAAGCATCAGTTGCGTTGCACGTTCTACATCATAAGAAAAGAACTTTTGTAGCACGTCAATAACAAATTCCATCGGCGTGTAATCATCGTTCATTAACATAACTTTATACATAGATGGCGGTTTTAGCGCGTCGCGCACTTTATCTTCCGCCAGCTGGTCAAAATCCAGCCAATCGTTGGTCTTACCCATTATGCATAACCACTTTGAATCTACCTCAGATGTTAGATAACAATCATCTATTACTGTCATCCGCGATGTCTGTCACAAACTATTGCAATAGCGTTAACTGCTTCAAACTTTGGTTGATTATTGTCCCATCTCCAGCGCCAAACGCTTGACGACTTCTTTCGTTTCTCTAAATTGTACAAGCGTGAGATGGCGAGGTTTTGAACAGCCCCCACTCCACCACCGGTTCATTCCATCTTAACTTATAAGATTTACGAAGGATGTCGAAGCATGGAAATGGGTACTGTTAAGTGGTTCAACAACGCCAAAGGGTTTGGCTTCATCTGCCCCGAAGGCGGCGGCGAGGATATCTTCGCTCACTATTCCACCATTCAGATGGATGGTTACAGAACGCTCAAAGCCGGGCAGTCCGTCCGGTTCGATGTACACCAGGGACCAAAAGGCAATCATGCAAGCCTAATCGTACCCGTTGAAGCAGAGACGGTTGCATAGCTCTCTGTTTTATTGTGTACATCCCGCAGTCAAAATGCCAGCCCGATCGGCTGGCATTTTTATTTTCGGGTTATTCCCGAGCCAGCGCGTCCACCGGATCCAGCCGCGCCGCATTGCGGGCGGGCAACCAGCCAAACAAAATGCCGGTAAAGGTCGAACACAAAAATGCGGTAATAATGGCAACCGGCGAGAAGCCAATCTCCCAGCCGGGTAAAAAGAGCTGGAGTGCAAACGCGATCATCATCGAGAGCGCAATGCCCATCGCCCCGCCGACCAGACACACCAGCACGGCTTCAATCAAAAACTGCTGCAGCACGTCGCTGGCCCGGGCCCCGACCGCCATGCGGATGCCGATCTCCCGGGTGCGTTCCGTTACCGACACCAGCATGATGTTCATCACCCCGATGCCGCCGACGACCAGCGAAATCACCGCCACCAGCGTGAGGAACAGCTGAAGAGTACGTGTGGTCTTTTCCGCCGTTTTCAAGAGGCCGTCCATATTCCAGGTGAAGAAATCTTTCTTCCCGTGGCGCAGGATTAACAGCCGCTCAAGCTGCTGTTCGGCGAGCGCGCTGTCGTAGCCCTCCTTCACGCGCACGGTGATGGAGTTGAGCCAGGACTGCCCCATAATCCGCCCGGAGATGGTGGTGTAGGGCAGCCAGACGCGCAGGATCTTGCTGCTGCCAAACATCGACTGCTTCTCTTCCGCCACGCCGATGACCGTGGCAGGCATGTTGCCGACCAGGATCACTTCGCCTACCACGTTGACTTTATTGGGGAAGAGCTGCCTGCGCGAGTTCGCGTCCAGCACCACCACCTGCGCCCTGCCCGCCAGCTGTTCGGCGTTAAAGGTAGCGCCTTCACTGAAGGTCATGCCGTAGACGTTGAAATAGTCTCCGCTAACGCCGTTCGCACTGGCGGCAACGTCGACATTGCCCACGCGCAGGCGCAGGTTCTGCGACACCGCAGGCGTGGCGGAGTTGACCCACGGCTGCTTCTGAATGGCCGCCAGATCGTCGTATTTCAGCGCCTGCTGATACTGCGGCTCGTCGTCGCCAAAGTCTTTGCCGGGATAGACGTCAATGGTATTGGTACCGATGGCGCGGATATCGGCCAGCACCAGCTGCTTGGCCGCGTCGCCCACCACCACAATCGACACCACCGAGGCGATACCGATGATGATGCCGAGCATCGTCAACAGGGTACGCATTTTGTTGGCCGCCATCGCCAGCCAGGCCATGGTCAACGCTTCACGAAAGCCGCTGGAAAACTGTCCCCAGCCGGTTGATGCCGGAAGCGCTTCTTTCGGCGCCGCTGCTCTGGACTCACGCGGCGGCGGATTGCTGACCAGCTCGCCGTCGTGGATCTCAATAATGCGTTCCGCCTGCGCCGCCACCTGCGGATCGTGGGTAACAATGATGACCGTGTGCCCCTGATCGCGAAGCTGATGGAGGATCGCCATCACCTCTTCGCCGGAATGGCTGTCGAGCGCGCCGGTCGGCTCATCCGCGAGGATCACCTGCCCGCCGTTCATCAGGGCGCGGGCAATACTCACGCGCTGCTGCTGGCCGCCGGAAAGCTGCGAGGGCAGGTACTCCACCCGCTCTGCCAGCCCCAGACGCGTCAGCAGCATCTGCGCGCGCTCGAGGCGTTTTTTACGCTCGACGCCCGCATAGACCGCAGGTACTTCCACGTTCTGCGCGGCATTGAGGTGAGAAAGCAGATGGTAACGCTGGAAGATAAAGCCGAAGTGTTCCCGGCGCAGCTTCGCCAGCGCGTCGCCATCCAGCGTGGAGACATCCGTCCCGGCCACGCGATAGGTACCGCTGGTGGGTTTATCCAGGCAGCCGAGAATGTTCATCAGCGTCGATTTACCGGAACCCGATGCGCCGACAATCGCCACCATCTCGCCCGCTTCCACGCGCAGGGAGATGCCTTTCAGCACCTCCACCGGACCGTCGCCGGAGGGATAGCTGCGACGAATGTTATTCAGCTCAAGCAGCGCCGTCATTTGGCGGCTCCGGGCAGGCTTTCGCTGACAACAACCTCCTCGCCCTCTTCCAGCCCTTTCACCACCACCACGTCAGTGTCGTTGCGCGCGCCAATCACAACCTCGCGCTCGCGCGTTTCGCCGTTGCGCAGCACTTTCACTTTATAACGGCTATCCCCGGCGGATTCGCCGAGCGCAGAGAGCGGAATGGTCAGCACGTTCTTCACGCCGGTCAGCTGGATATGCACCTGTGCGGTCATGTCTAGACGCAGCACGCCCTGCGGGTTTGGCACTTCAAAACGAGCATAGTAGAAAATAGCGTCGTTCACTTTTTCCGGCGTCGGCAGAATGTCTTTCAGCACGCCTTCGTAGCGCGTCTGCGGATCGCCCAGCACCGTAAACCAGGCGTTCTGCCCCGGCTTAAGATGGATCACATCCGCCTCTGAGACCTGGGCTTTGACCAGCATGGTGCTCATGTCCGCCAGCGTCAGAATGTTTGGCGCCTGCTGTGCGGCAATCACCGTCTGCCCCTGGAGCGTGGTGATCTGGGTCACTTCGCCCGCCATCGGTGCCACAATTTGGGTGTAGTCGAGGTTGGTTTTCGCCGTATCCAGCGAAGCCTGATTGCGTTTGATTTGCGCGTCAATCGTGCCAATCTGCGCCTGTTTCACCGCCAGTTCAGTGGTGGCGGTATCTAAATCTTGTTTTGAAATAGCCTGAGTTTTAGCCAGCGCCTGCTGACGGGTTAGCGTCACCTGGGCCAGGTTACGTTCTGCCAGCGCCTGCGCACGCTGCGCGCGCAGTTCCATCAGCGTGGCTTCCACCTCGCGGATCTGGTTCTCAGCCTGTTCTGGATCGATAACGCCGAGCAGCTGGCCTTTTTTCACCTTGTCACCAATCTCAACCGACAGCGTTTTCAACTGGCCGCTGACCTGAGCGCCGACGTCAACCTTGCGCAGCGCGTCAAGCTTGCCCGTCGCGAGGACGTTTTGCTGCAGTTCGCCCGGACGAACAATCAGTGTCTGATACTGCGGCACCGGCGCGTTCAGCACCTGCCATAGCCAGTATCCACCGGCTAAAACCACGACCGCCAGCAGCAGAAACAGCGTTCTGCGTTTTCCCTTGAGGTTCATAAATAATCCAAATAAATGTTCTGGCAATGATAAGTGTTGATTCTATCTAAACGACTCCTCAACGAAACCCCTTCTTCTTGAAATCGTCACAATTTGTTTACGAGACGTTGAACGTTCGCCTGCTGAAATGGAGATCTTCATCAAGAAGCAGGATCTATCATGTCTTCCATCGTCGATACACCTTTTTCAAACTTGCCTCAGCCTAAATCTGGCTGGCAGCTCTTTAAAAATCTGGCTTTCGGTAAGCTCAAACCAGGACTGGCGTGGCAAAACCCCGCCTATCGACGTAAATTCATGTTACGTTCACTGGCGACACCCATTAGCACTGCGCGCCTGTTAACAAGTCTTGCAAAACAACCACGTCTGATGCAGATGCTGCAGGTACAACCAGGGCTACCGTGTCGGTTGCATCGTCCCTGGTTGACGGTGAATATGGATCGACAGCATGCGCTGGAATCCCTCAACTGGCACTATCAGACGATGAGCCGCCAGCTTCCGGTGACGCTGCTAACGGGTTATTTTTCGAAGAAGGGCTTCACCCTGCTGACCTTAACCGGCAAAGATGAACAGCAATTTACCGTCCGTCTGTGCGCCGATGCGTTTCTGGATAAAGAAGGGGAAGCCACCCTCGCCTTCTGCGACCATCAGAATACGGTGCTGGCCGAGATGACCTTCACCCTGTGCCAGTTTGAGGGAAAATCGACGCTGTTCATTGGCGGTTTGCAAGGGGCAAAAGCGCATGTTCCCCATGAGCTGATCCAGGGTGCGACGAAAGCCTGCCATGGTCTGTTCCCGAAACGTCTGTTGGTCGAGGCCGCCATGACCCTCGGCACCGCCTTCCCGGTAGAACAGATTATCGCCGTCAGTAACGATACCCATATTTATCGCAGCTGGCGCTACCGCAAGAAAAAAGAGGGGAAGCTGTTGGCCGATTACGACAGTTTCTGGATCTCTATCGGCGGCGAAAAACAGGATAACGGTAACTTTATGCTGCCGCTCGTCATGCCGCGTAAACCGATGGAAGAGATCGCCAGCAAAAAACGCTCCGAATATCGCCGCCGCTACGAGCTGCTGGATAGCCTGATTCAGCAGGTGAAACAGGCGGCCCAACGCTAATCCGCTTTCCCGCGTGCCAGCCACAGCACGCGGGAAAACATCTTCCGCAGCAGGGTCGGTACCGCCTCTACGCCCCGCCTTCCCGCTTCCGTCGCCACTTCAATGGCTAAATCCGGTTTTGACGAACGATGAATGGCTTTGGCGATCACGCGCCGCATGTTCATCGGGACATCGACCGGCACCATGGCAATGCGGTGGAAGACGTCATCGAACCCCTGACGGTACATAAAGTGTTCCATGTCCATCGCAGGGAGCATGGTTAAATGGTCGCGCTCTTCCTCACGCTCGTTATTCAGCAGGCTGCGTACGGTCGAGGCATATTTTTTGCCCGCCTCATCACCGTCGACCAGAACGTGCCACTCGATCCCCATCCGGCGAGCAAATTTTATCAGCGGCTTTAGTCCCGACTGGGCGAATTCAATCACCTTAATGCCTTCCGCATCAAAATGGTGGCCGCACTGGCGCGCCAGTTCGTTGATGACCCAGGTTTCCGTTTCCCCCTCCACCAGCAGCCAGCAGCGGGCAAAGAGCGACGACGCGCGGTTAAAGCGAATATGAAACGCGATGCGTCGCCCGTCTTCCGCGTTCAAACCACCCGGCCCAAGCCGGAAAGCGGAGACGCGGGAGGACTCACGGACCAGACGACAGACGTGTTCTACCGGCGTCAGCGATAATAATTCACCGGAATTGGTGGTCGTAATGCGCTGGAGCGGCAGCAGATTCAGCAGATGCCATGCCACGGAGAGCATGATGGGATGCAGCCGCGTTTCCGGGTCTTCCACCAGCAGCAGAGGCCGGGCGTCCCGGTCAAGACGAACGGTGCCTTTGGCCTGCAGAAGCGTTGAAAACAGCCCCAGCAAAATCACCCGATGGGTACGACCACCGGGCCGGTCGATCATTCGGTTAATGATGTCGAGGTAACGCCAGCTGCGCTGCTCATCATGAGAACGGCGGCGCATCAGACGATGACGCGACTCAGAGGTTCCCTGCTCGGAAAAATAGTGCTCCAGGAGTTGCACCATTGCGGACAACCCCTGACGGATTTGACCATCGGTCAGATTCTGCGGACGCGACACCAGCTCTCTTGCCAGAAAATCCAGCTCGCGGGCGGTGACTTCCACGTCCGGCATATTGGGTACGGTACCGTTACGAATACGCCGCATAAAACGCGCATCGCGCAGGCGTAACACCGGCGTCAGGCGAATCAGGTGGCGGGCCAGATCGTCGATATAGTCAAGCGGGATCGGGTTGGCTTTCTCATCGAGAAAATCACGCAGGGTGAGTACCCCCTCGTTCTCCGCCATCTCCCCTTCCAGCCGATAGAAAATCCGGTGGAAACCGTCATCGCACGGCACCCAGCAGGGTGACAGCGGGCGGAAGCGACGCACGCGATGACGTCCGGGCTCGGATTCGCGGAAGGTCAGGATGATATGCAGGTGCTTCTCGCGCCCCGTCACGTCGCCGGGCGGGAACCAGAAATCGTCGCGGACGAAGTGATACAGATCGTCTTCGGGCGAAAGCAGTAATGTCAGCGCATCCAGCAGGCTGGACTTACCCCACGCGTTCTCGCCGATCAGGACGTTGTTCTGCTCCAGCTGCAGCGACAGACGGTTAATACCGCGAAACCCGACAATTTCCACACGTTCGAGAAGCATAAATCCCCCGACAAATGATCACTTTTTCCTTCAAGTTATCAGCAGTATAGCGGGAGGCGTTCTGTCACGACAGCACAACGTTCACCCTTGCGAGAATTAGTCTATGCTCTATTTACCGCTAATTTGAACAAGGATTGACATCGCATTGCCTAAAATCAAACCAACAGAATTTATTTAAGTGGCGAAGGGGTGTTGTTATTTTTTAGAATAGAGACTCTTTGAGTCGTCATCCCTTTATGACGATATATCCCGCGCGCGGGAAAGCGTGCGGATAATTATTTTGAGGTGGTTATGTTTAGAAAATTAGCGGCAGAATGCTTTGGTACATTCTGGCTGGTATTTGGTGGCTGCGGTAGCGCCGTTCTGGCAGCAGCATTCCCGGAATTGGGTATTGGTTTTGTCGGCGTCGCGCTGGCGTTTGGTTTAACCGTATTAACCATGGCGTTTGCCGTGGGACATATTTCCGGCGGTCATTTTAACCCGGCAGTGACATTAGGTTTATGGGCAGGCGGCCGTTTCCCGGCAAAAGACGTGATTGGCTACATTGTGGCGCAGGTGGTTGGCGGTATTATTGCAGCTGGCGTTCTGTACGTGATTGCCAGCGGTAAAGCCGGGTTCGACGCGGCGGCCAGCGGCTTTGCCTCTAACGGCTTCGGCGAACACTCTCCGGGCGGTTACTCCATGCTGTCTGCCATCGTGATTGAAATTGTGCTGACCGCCGGCTTCCTGCTGGTGATCCACGGCGCAACGGACAAACACGCGCCAGCCGGTTTTGCCCCGATTGCGATTGGCCTGGCGCTGACGCTTATCCATCTGATTTCGATTCCGGTCACCAACACCTCCGTTAACCCGGCACGCAGCACCGCCGTCGCCATCTTCCAGGGCGGCTGGGCGCTTCAACAGCTGTGGCTGTTCTGGGTGATGCCAATTATCGGCGGTATTCTGGGCGGCGTGCTGTACCGCACCCTGCTGGAAAAACGCGATTAATCGAGCGCGGTGTCGGGTGGCGCTAACGCTTACCCGACCTACGTTAGAGTGCACTTTGTAGGCCGGGTAAGGCGTAGCCGCCACCCGGCTTTTTTATTGCTCCTTTACCTGACAGCCTTTATTGGGTAGTGTCTCTGGCGCTCAACAGATACTCAAAAGGACCGGCTGTTCATGTTTTCAGGACTCCTCATTATTCTGCTGCCCCTGATTGTGGGCTACCTTATCCCGCTGCATCAGGAATCTGCATTACGGCTTATCAACCGTTTTCTCAGCTGGATTGTTTACGTTATTCTTTTCTTTATGGGGATAAGCCTGGCATTCCTGGATAACCTGTCGGCGAATTTACTCTCCATCCTCCATTATTCTGTCGTCACCGTGGTGGTTATTTTACTGTGCAATATTGCCGCGCTGCTGTGGCTGGAACGCACTATTCCATGGAAAAATCACCATCATCAGGAAAAACTCCCTTCACGAATTGCCATGGCGCTGGAATCATTAAAACTGTGCGGCGTCGTGGTGCTCGGTTTTCTTCTTGGACTGACCGGTTGGGCATTTTTACAGCACGCGACAGAGGCCAGCGAATATACGCTTATCTTCCTGCTGTTCCTGATCGGTATTCAGCTGCGAAATAATGGCATGACCCTGAAGCAAATTGTCCTCAACCGTCGGGGAATGATGGTTGCCGTGATTGTTGTCGCCAGTTCAATGGTCGCGGGTGTCATTAACGCCTTTATTCTCGATCTGCCGCTGAAAACCGGCCTGGCGATGGCGTCAGGTTTTGGCTGGTACTCCCTCTCCGGTATTCTGCTGACCGAATCATTCGGCCCGGTGATCGGCAGCGCCGCTTTCTTTAACGATCTGGCGCGAGAGCTGATTGCCATCATGCTGATCCCAAGCCTGGTTCGCCGCAGTCGTTCCACCGCGCTGGGCCTGTGCGGCGCAACGTCGATGGACTTTACCCTGCCGGTACTACAGCGCTCCGGAGGGCTGGAGATGGTGCCCGCGGCTATCGTACACGGCTTTATTTTAAGTCTGCTGGTTCCGGTCCTGATGGCCTTCTTCTCTGCCTGATACTTCTTTGGCGGTAGGTTTCCTGCCGCCAAAATTGCGCTAAATCAATCTCCCTCTATTTTGTAGCAGAAAGCCCTTTTCACCGTTCTGGCACAAGCATAACCTTAAACATGTATATCAAATATAACTTTAACAGGTGTGATTATGTTTTGTGTGCAATGTGAACAAACCATCCGTACCCCGGCAGGCAATGGCTGCTCTTACGCACAGGGTATGTGCGGCAAAACCGCAGAAACATCTGACCTGCAGGACCTGCTGATTGCGGCCCTGCAAGGCCTTTCCGCCTGGGCGTTCAAGGCCCGCGAATACGGCATTGTCGACCACTACGTCGACAGCTTCGCCCCGCGCGCCTTCTTCTCCACGCTGACCAACGTTAACTTCGACTCCCCGCGCATTGTCGGCTATGCCCGCGAAGCGATTGCCCTGCGTGAAGCGCTGAAAGCACAGTGCCTGAAGGCGGACGCCAGCGCCCGCGTGGAAAGTCCGATGTCAGAACTTCAGCTGATCAGCGACGATCTGGGCGACCTCCAGCGTCAGGCGGCAGAATTCACCCCGAATAAAGACAAGGCGGCGATTGGCGAGAACATTCTCGGCCTGCGCCTGCTGTGCCTGTACGGGCTGAAAGGCGCGGCGGCCTATATGGAACACGCGCACGTGCTCGGGCAATACGACAATGAGATTTACGCCCAGTACCACAAAATCATGGCGTGGCTGGGCACCTGGCCTGCCGATATGAATGCCCTGCTTGAGTGCTCAATGGAAATCGGCCAGATGAACTTCCGCGTGATGAGCATTCTGGATGCCGGTGAAACCAGCACCTACGGCCACCCGACGCCGACGCAGGTCAACGTCAAGGCGACCGAAGGCAAGTGCATCCTGATTTCCGGCCACGACCTGAAAGATCTCTACAATCTGCTGAAGCAAACCGAAGGCACCGGCGTTAACGTCTATACCCACGGCGAAATGCTGCCCGCGCACGGCTACCCGGAGCTGCGTAAATTTAAGCATCTGATCGGTAACTACGGCAGCGGCTGGCAGAACCAGCAGGTGGAGTTCGCCCGCTTCCCGGGCCCTATCGTGATGACCTCTAACTGCATCATCGACCCTACCGTCGGCGCGTATGACGACCGCATCTGGACCCGCAGCATCGTCGGCTGGCCGGGCGTGAGCCACCTCGAAGGCGACGATTTCGGTCCGGTTATCACCCAGGCGCAGCAGATGGCGGGCTTCCCGTACAGCGAGATCCCACACCTGATCACCGTCGGCTTTGGTCGTGAAACCCTGCTGGGCGCCGCTGATTCGCTGATCGACCTCGTCAGCCGTGAAAAGCTGCGCCATATCTTCCTCGTTGGCGGCTGCGACGGCGCGCGCGGCGAGCGTAACTACTTCACCGATTTCGCCACCCGCGTGCCGGAAGACTGCCTGATCCTGACCCTGGCGTGCGGCAAATACCGTTTCAACAAGCTGGACTTCGGCGACATCGAAGGCCTGCCGCGCCTGATCGATGCGGGCCAGTGTAACGATGCTTACTCAGCCATCATTCTGGCGGTCACGCTGGCGGAGAAACTGGGCTGCGGCGTGAACGACCTGCCGCTGTCGCTGGTGCTGTCATGGTTTGAGCAGAAAGCGATTGTCATCCTGCTGACCCTACTCTCTCTAGGCGTCACCAACATCGTGACCGGCCCGACCGCGCCTGGCTTCCTGACGCCGGACCTGCTGGAGGTGCTGAACGAGAAATTCGGTCTGCGTTCCGTGACCAACGTTGAAGATGATATGAAGCAGCTGCTGAGCGCGTAAGGAGTAACTCATGACCATGCCAACCCCACAATGTCCGTGGCGGATGCAGGTTCATCACATCCATCAGGAGACGCCGGATGTGTGGACGCTGTCGCTGCTGTGCCATGACTACTATCCGTACCGTGCGGGTCAGTATGCGCTGGTCAGCGTACGCCATTCGGCAGACACCCTGCGCGCCTACACCCTTTCTTCCACGCCGGGCGTGAGCGAGTACATCACGCTTACCGTCCGCCGTATTGATGACGGCGCGGGCTCGCAGTGGCTGACGCGGGACGTGAAGCGCGGGGATTATATCTGGCTGTCTGACGCACAGGGGGAATTCACCTGTGACGATAAGACGGAGGATAAATTCCTGCTGCTGGCGGCGGGCTGTGGCGTAACGCCGATTATGTCGATGCGCCGCTGGCTGGCAAAAAATCGCCCGCAGGCTGACGTGCAGGCGATCTTCAGCGTGCGTTCACCGGAAGATGTCATTTTTGCCGATGAGTGGCGGAATTATCCGGTAACGCTGGTGGCGGAGCACAACGCGACCCACGGCTTTGTGCCCGGTCGCCTGAGCCGCGAGCTGCTGCAAAGCGTGCCGGATATGGCGAACCGCACCGTGATGACCTGCGGCCCGGCGCCGTACATGGATAGCGTGGAAAAAGAGGTGAAAGCGCTTGGCGTGACCCGCTTCTTCAAAGAGCAGTTCTTCACGCCGGTGGCGGAAGCGGCAACCAGCGGCGTTAAGTTCACCAAACTGCAGCCTGCGCAGACCTTCTTTGGCCGCGTGGGGACCACGCTGCTGGAGGCGCTGGAAAGCAATAAGGTGCCGGTAGTGGCTGCCTGCCGTGCGGGCGTGTGCGGCTGCTGTAAGACGAAGGTGGTTTCGGGGGAGTATACCGTCACCAGCACCATGACGCTGTCCGACGCGGAAATTGCCGAGGGTTACGTGCTGGCGTGCTCGTGCCATCCACAGGGCAATCTCGTCCTCGCATAAACGTTAAATGTTAGATCGTAGGCCCGGTAAGCGTCAGCGCCACCGGGCTTTTGTTATCCTCACCGCCACGCCGGACCTTTCCCTACCGCAAACCGCCCTGCCCCTAAAAACGCGACAGCCAGCGAGCCGATAAAGAAGTACACCAGGCTTTCAATCGCCCATGCGCCTACCTTATCAAGGGCGAGCGTTTCCCCCATTCCCACCATCAGCCACGCTACGATCATCGTAAACGCCAGCACCAGCGCGGCCGGACGCGTAAAGAGCCCGGCAATAATCAGGATCGGCGCCACCACTTCGCCAACCAACACGCCGTAGGCGATAAATCCCGGCAACCCTTTTTCCACCAGCATGCCGCTGATAAAGCCCACGCCGCCAAAAAGCTTGTGCAAACCGTGAAAAAGCATCAGCCCGCCGACGGCAAGTCGTAACAAGAGTTTGCCAAGATCGTCGCACGATAGCTTTTCATTAACAGCAATTAACAATGATTTAACCATTTGAAATGATTCCTGTTTTCACCGAGGTATTGCCAGATTATGCCGAATAATTGCGCGTGAAAAGCACCTTTTAATTAGGGGGAGATGACGGGCAATACGGAGACTTTCTTCTAAGCTTGTAAGCGATATCACAAAAAGGAGACGGACAACCATGAAACAAACCGTGGCTGCATATATTGCGAAAACGCTCGAACAGGCTGGCGTGAAACGTATCTGGGGCGTAACCGGCGATTCCCTGAACGGACTTAGCGACAGCCTCAACAAGATGAAGACAATCGAATGGATGCCCACCCGCCATGAAGAGGTTGCCGCCTTCGCCGCAGGCGCTGAAGCACAGCTCACGGGAGAACTGGCCGTGTGTGCCGGATCGTGCGGGCCGGGTAACCTGCATCTGATCAACGGGCTGTTCGACTGTCACCGTAACCACGTGCCGGTGCTGGCGATTGCCGCTCATATCCCCTCTTCCGAAATCGGCAGCGGCTATTTTCAGGAGACGCATCCGCAGGAGCTGTTCCGTGAATGCAGCCACTATTGCGAGCTGGTTTCATCCCCGGAGCAGATCCCGCAGGTGCTGGCGATCGCCATGCGCAAGGCCGTGCTGAACCGCGGCGTTTCGGTGGTCGTTATCCCGGGCGATGTGGCCCTCAAGGCCGCACCGGAAGGTGCCAGCACCCACTGGTATCACGCTCCGCAGCCGGTGGTGACGCCAGCCGAGGAGGAGCTGAAAAAGCTGGCACAGCTGCTGCGTTACTCCAGCAATATCGCCCTGATGTGCGGCAGCGGCTGCGCGGGGGCGCACAAGGAGCTGCTTGAATTTGCCGGTAAGCTGAAATCGCCCATTGTCCACGCCCTGCGCGGCAAAGAGCACGTCGAGTACGACAACCCTTACGATGTGGGGATGACCGGTCTGATCGGTTTTTCCAGCGGCTTCCACACCATGATGAACGCCGACACGCTGATCCTGCTCGGCACCCAGTTCCCGTACCGCGCGTTCTACCCGACGGATGCGAAAATCATCCAGATTGATATCAACCCGGCCAGCATCGGCGCGCACAGCAAGGTCGATATGGCGCTGGTGGGCGACATTAAATCCACCCTTGCCGCCCTGCTGCCGCTGCTGGAAGAGAAAACCGATCGCAAGTTCCTCGATAAAGCGCTAAGTGACTATCGCGATGCGCGCAAGGGGCTGGACGATCTTGCCAAACCGAGCGACAAAGCCATTCACCCGCAGTATCTGGCGCAGCAGATCAGCCATTTCGCCGACGACGATGCCATCTTTACCTGCGACGTGGGCACGCCAACCGTCTGGGCCGCTCGCTATCTGAAGATGAACGGCAAGCGCCGCCTGCTCGGCTCGTTCAACCACGGCTCGATGGCCAACGCCATGCCGCAGGCGCTGGGCGCAAAAGCGACAGCGCCGGAGCGTCAGGTAGTGGCGATGTGCGGCGACGGCGGGTTCAGCATGCTGATGGGGGATTTCCTGTCGGTGGTGCAGATGAAGCTCCCGCTGAAAATTGTGGTCTTCAACAACAGCGTGCTGGGCTTCGTGGCGATGGAGATGAAGGCTGGCGGATATCTGACGGACGGCACCGAGCTGCACGATACCAACTTCGCGCGTATCGCCGAGGCCTGTGGCATCACCGGTATTCGCGTGGAGAAAGCCTCCGAGGTGGATGAAGCCCTGCAGCGCGCCTTCTCCATCGACGGTCCGGTGCTGGTGGATGTCGTCGTCGCCAAAGAGGAGCTGGCGATCCCACCGCAGATCAAGCTTGAGCAGGCCAAAGGCTTTAGCCTCTATATGCTGCGCGCGATCATCAGCGGGCGCGGTGACGAGGTGATCGAACTGGCAAAAACCAACTGGCTCAGGTAAAACATCTGGCATCGCCTTTTTAATAATAAGGACATGCCATGATCGATTTACGCAGTGATACCGTTACCCGCCCGAGCCGCGCCATGCTCGAAGAGATGATGGCCGCCCCGGTCGGGGACGACGTCTACGGTGACGATCCGACGGTAAACGAACTGCAGCGCTATGCCGCAGAGCTCAGCGGAAAAGAGGCCGCCCTGTTCCTGCCAACCGGTACGCAGGCTAACCTCGTGGCGCTGCTCAGCCACTGCGAGCGCGGTGAAGAGTACATCGTGGGCCAGGGCGCGCATAACTACCTCTACGAAGCCGGCGGTGCCGCGGTGCTCGGCAGCATTCAGCCGCAGCCGATTGACGCCGCGCCGGACGGCACCCTGCCGCTCGATAAGGTCGCGGCGAAAATCAAAGCCGACGATATTCACTTCGCCCGCACCCGGCTGCTCAGCCTTGAAAACACCCACAACGGCAAAGTGCTGCCGCGCGAATACCTGAAAGCCGCATGGGAATTTACCCGCGAGCGCAGGCTCGGCCTGCACGTGGACGGCGCGCGCATCTTCAACGCCGTGGTGGCGTACGGCTGCGAGCTGAAAGAGATTACGCAATACTGCGACTCGTTCACCATCTGCCTCTCTAAAGGGCTGGGTACGCCAGTGGGTTCCCTGCTGGTGGGCAATGCGGACTACATCAAACGCGCGAACCGCTGGCGCAAAATGACCGGCGGCGGCATGCGTCAGGCGGGTATTCTGGCGGCAGCGGGGCTGTATGCCCTGAAAAACAACGTGGCGCGCCTGAAGGACGATCACGACAACGCCGCGTGGATGGCGGCTCAGCTGCGCGAGATTGGCGCCGACGTGATGCGCCACGACACCAACATGCTGTTCGTTCGCGTGGGCGAGGATCGCGCCGCAGCGCTGGGGGAATTTATGAAAGCCCGTGGCGTGCTGATCAACGCCTCACCCGTCGTGCGTCTGGTCATGCATCTTGACGTCAGCCGCGAGCAGCTGGCCGACGTAGTGAAACACTGGCAGGCGTTTTTACAGCGATAAGGAGCATCACGTGCCGCAACGCATTCTGGTGCTCGGCGCCAGCGGATATATCGGTCAGCACCTCACCGCGGCGCTAAGCCAGCAGGGACACCGGGTGCTGGCAGCGGCACGCAACACGGAGCGCCTGCAAAAGCTCAGTTTACCTGGCGTCACCTGCCACAACGTTGATCTCAACTGGCCGAGGGAGCTTCCCTCGCTGCTGGAAGGGGTCGACACGCTTTACTACCTGGTGCACAGCATGGGCGAAGGCGGGGATTTTATCGCCCACGAGCGTCAGGTGGCGATGAACGTCCGCGATGCTCTTCTGCAAACGCCGGTGAAACAGGTGATTTTTTTAAGCTCGCTCCAGGCGCCCGAACATGAGCAGTCCGATCACCTGCGCGCCCGCCAGCTGACGGCTGAAACCCTGCGCGGCGCTGCTATTCCCGTCACCGAACTGCGCGCCGGAATTATCGTCGGCGCGGGCTCCGCCGCCTTCGAAGTGATGCGTGATATGGTGTATAACCTGCCGGTGCTCACGCCGCCGCGCTGGGTCCGTTCTCGCACCACGCCGATTGCGCTGGAGAACCTGCTGCATTATCTGGTGGCATTGCTGGATCACCCAACCGACCAGCACCGCGTGCTGGAGGCCGCCGGGCCTGAAGTCCTGAGCTATCAGGAGCAGTTCGAACATTTCATGCGCGTCAGCGGCCGCCGCCGCTGGCTGATCCCCATCCCCTTTCCAACCCGCTGGATCTCGGTGTGGTTTTTGAATGTGATCACCTCCGTGCCGCCGACGACCGCCAAAGCGCTGATCCAGGGGCTGAAGCACGATCTGCTGGCGGACGATCGCGCGCTGCGGGCACTCATACCCCAGGACCTGATCCGCTTTGACGATGCCGTGCGTAATACGCTGAAAGAGGAAGAGCAGCTGGTGAACTCCAGCGACTGGGGCTACGACGCCCAGGCGTTTGCCCGCTGGCGCCCGGAGTATGGCTATTACCCGAAACAGGCGGGCTGCACGGTGAAAACCCACGCCAGTCTGGCCGCGCTGTGGGAGGTAGTGAACCAGATTGGCGGCAAAGAACGTTATTTCTTCGGTAATCTCCTCTGGCAAACGCGCGGGGCAATGGATCTGCTGGTGGGGCACAGGCTGGCAAAAGGCCGCCCGGCACGCCCGTATCTTGAGGTGGGCGATGCGGTCGACAGCTGGAAGGTGATCATCGTCGAGCCGGAAAAACAGCTGGCGCTGCTGTTCGGTATGAAGGCCCCGGGGCTAGGCCGACTCTGCTTTACCCTGAAAGACAAAGGCGATCACCGTGAGCTGGACGTCCGCGCCTGGTGGCATCCGCACGGAATGCCGGGGCTGTTCTACTGGCTGTTGATGATCCCTGCCCACCTGTTTATCTTCCGCGGAATGGCGAAACGCATTGCGCAACGGGCAGAACAAAAGACGGAAAAGATATAAATAAAACTCTCTTTCTTTCACCTTTCCCATTGCATAGCGCCGTAATTCACGAAAGAATGCGCACGAAATTCTTTTTCAACACAGTGGATAGCTATGAAGGTACTGGTTACCGGGGCGACCAGCGGCTTAGGCCGAAATGCGGTCGAATTTCTGCGCAATAAAGGCATCAGCGTCAGGGCTACCGGTCGCAACGAAGCGATGGGTAAACTGCTGCAAAAAATGGGCGCAGAGTTCGTCCATGCTGACCTGACGGAGCTGGTCTCCTCTCAGGCAAAGGTGATGCTCGCCGGTATCGACACGCTATGGCACTGTTCCAGTTTTACCTCCCCGTGGGGGACCCAGGAAGCCTTCGATCTCGCCAACGTGCGCGCCACCCGTCGTCTGGGCGAATGGGCCGTTGCCTGGGGCGTGCGTAACTTTATTCATATCTCGTCACCGTCACTCTATTTCGACTATCACCACCATCGTGACGTGCAGGAAGATTTCCGCCCTGCCCGTTTTGCCTGTGAATTTGCCCGCAGCAAGGCGGCCAGCGAAGAGGTGATTGACCTGCTGGCGCAGTCAAACCCACATACCCGCTTTACGGTCCTGCGTCCGCAGAGCCTGTTCGGGCCGCACGATAAGGTGTTTATTCCCCGTCTGGCGCAGATGATGCACCACTACGGCAGCGTGCTGCTGCCGCGCGGCGGCGATGCGCTGGTGGATATGACCTATTACGAAAACGCCGTTCACGCTATGTGGCTGGCAAGCCAGCCGGACTGCGATAAGCTGATCTCCGGTCGCGCCTACAACATCACTAACGGCGAACCGTGCACGCTGCGCAGCATTGTGCAGCGGCTGATCGACGAACTGCAGATCGACTGCCGTATCCGTTCCGTGCCCTACCCGATGCTGGATATGATTGCCCGCAGCATGGAGCGTTTTGGCAGTAAATCGGCCAAAGAGCCTGCGCTGACGCATTACGGCGTCTCTAAACTCAACTTTGACTTCACGCTGGATATTTCGCGGGCGGAGAATGAGCTGGGGTATAAACCGGTTGTGACGCTGGATGAAGGGATTATGCGCACCGCGGCGTGGCTGCGGGATCACGGGAAGCTTCATCGCTAGCCTTTTTGCCCGGTGGCGACTTCCGCACCGTACTGTCCCCTCGCCCCTTTGGGGAGAGGGTTAGGGTGAGGGGAAAGAGCAAACACTAAAACGGCAACCTTTCGGTTGCCGTTTGCTTTTACAGTGCCGTCCAGGCATCAGCCCATGCCAGACCTGCGCCTGGCTCATAGTATGCCGGGGCGTTGTTACACCAGCCGCTGTACGGGAACGGTTTGCACTGGAACAGTTTACCGTGGTTGTTCACGATATCACCTGCCTTGTACTTGCTGTTCGCGCTCCACGCGGCGTAAGAGCCGGAAGTGCCTTCGTCCTGAGACGGTGCCGCTTTCGCCTTCACGTTCAGAAGGTAAGAGGTGGTGCTGCTCAGTTCGCCATCGCTAACGGTCAGACTCACTTCAATCTGCTGTGCTGTGGCGGATTCTGGCGCCCTGAAGGTCACAACCGCTTTGTCCTGACCGGTCACGGTCTGACCATCCTGTGAACGCCAGGTGTAGGTCAGCTTGTTACCGTCGGCGTCTGTGGAACCTTCCGCGCTCAGAGAAACCTGCGCACCGGCTTCAACGGCGCCAATTGGACCCGCAATATGCGCGACCGGGGCGTGGTTCACCGCCACCGGCTCAGCCGGGGTTTCATCCGGCGTCGGCGCTGGCGTTTCATCTTCTGCTGGCGTCGGCGCTGGCGTTACCGGGGTTTCGTCCGGGGTGGTGGCAGAGCCATCGTCGTTCACGATGTTGACGTTAAAGAACTTCTGCACGCACTTGCTGTAGTCACCCTCTTTAAAGGCGCTGAACGGCGTCTGGTAGCCCACCAGCTGGCAGGAGTAGGTCTGGCCAGTTGGGGTATCCGCGCTCCATCCCCAGTCCTGTTCCCAGTAAATCTTCAGGGCACCAGCACCGCCTTCATCGAACTGCTTCATGTTAGCGCAGCCCAGCACTTCGTTCGCCGGAACGGGCACTTTCAGGTAGTTCGCGAACTCTTTGTAGTACTTGATACGGTTTTGCGACTGGGCAATTTCAGTCGGGCCGCCGCACTCTACGCCACCGTTGATGATCTGGGTGGTCACGCCGAAGCCAGGGACCAGACCGTTGGCTTTATCGTGAGCGTTCGGCTGCCAGGTGCCGTCGATAACCTGCAGCATGCTTGGTTTTGGCGGCTGCGGGTAGGCGAAGAAGAAGATCGCACTCGCCAGGTTCAGCCAGGTGTCCGCCACCAGCTCAGGTTTTTCGAGTAGGGTACGCACGTCGCCGTACATCGCCTCAGAGAACGGACCGTAGTTGTAGTTGTAGGACAGCTGCTTCGCACCGCGACCGAAGTAGCTCAGGAAGTCGCCGTCTTTATCTTTCCCGCACGGCCAGGTCTGCCCCTGCCAGACGTCAGGGTTACATTCGCCGTTATAGCCGCCCTTCTGGCCTTCGCTCCAGCCCATTTCACGCACGTGAACCAGCGCCTGACGCCATTCGGCCTCCGGGCGCCAGCTCTCGTGGCCGCCGGTTTCCTGGGCAAAGTGGGCAAACATGGTAGCCAGCTCTTTACGACAGATGGCGTCGCTGTCGCGACCGTCGTTATAGGTCTTACACAGCGCCGGGAATTTACCTACCGCCTTCAGGAAGTTGCTGTAGGTGTACGCCTGCGCGCGCAGTGGGAAGAGATATTCCCAGTCGCTGGCCTTGACGATCCCTTCTACGCGCTTCACGTTTGCAGGGTTCGCCGCGCGGCCTGGCTCAATCATTTCTACCTGAGCATTGTCCAGCGTCTGAATAGTCTCTTTTACGGAGGCCATCAGCGGGAAGCTGGTCAGTTCTTTTTCCTTCTTCGCCAGATCGCTGGCTTTCATGGTGTACGGCTCACTGGGGGTTGCTTGCAGCGAGGCAGCCTGCACCATAAACGGGGCGACGCATGCGCCGGCAACGAGTACACTCAGTAACGTCCTTTTGTTCATTTCTGTATTCCTGTTAATAGAAGTTAAATTATAAAATCCCGGCTTATGTATTAATCCGTTAATAAATAAACCACAGACAGCTGTTTTCACTTTTCGAAGAACACCCTCGGGAATTCTTCAAAAATAAAAAACCTTAATAACGTGCCGCTAATTTCAATTGCTGATATTTCGCCCAGACTTTATGGGCATATTTCATGCGTTGCGGATAATTTTCTTTTTTTAACCCGGCGTTATACGCACCTACCGCCTCCCAGTTATAGCCATAGACCTTAATCATCCCGGACAGGATGGAAGCGCCGACCATGATGGAGGTACAGGGCTCGGTCATCAGCCGGTATTCATCGATCCCCCTGCTCTCAAGCTGCGCAAAATGGGAGCTGTTAATTTGCATTAGCCCAACATCACGCGTGCCGTCATGGTTTTGACCAACCGCGTACGGGTTCATGCCGGATTCAACGTTGGCGATGGCATATAATAAGTACGGATCGACATGATAATAATGCGCCGCTTTATCCCAACAGTTTGCCAGCGCGCTTTGGCTTATTATCAATAACAACAACATTACCTTTTTCATATTTACCTGCTGTAAGCGTCAGTGATTTCTCCTTAGCAACATCCTGTAAAATGAATTTTGAATCACTCACCACCCCAAAAGGGTGGTGAGTGATTACTGGGCTATATTATTTGCAGTCTGTTGATGGGCCTTCTTTCACCCATACATCGCTCTTAGCCGGGTTATCACCGCGGGTCCACCATTTGGCACGGTAAACGTTGCCCTGATAGGTTGTGGTTTCGCCGCCGTTGTAGACCAGGTCAGAACGCCAGTTCATCTTCACATTGCTGACCAGCTCCCAGGCATCCACACCGAAGCCAGGCTGGTTGCCCTGGGTCCAGTACTTCGCTTTCCACACCAGATGGTCGAAGCTTACGGTATCGCCATTGTTGTAGATTTTGCTGGCATCCCACGCGGCATATTTGCTGGCGTTAGCATCGACAGGCGCGTCGCAGCTACCGTTTGCAGTGCCTTCATCAGATGGCGGAGTCACCTCATCAGCCGGAGGGGTAACCTCGTCAGCAGGTGGGGTCACGTCATCAGCCGGCGGCGTAACCTCAGCCGGTTTCGGATTCACGGTAACCTGCACGTTAGACTGCACGCTGGTTTTACCATCACCGACAACGACGCTCAGCGTGTAAGTAGACGTTGAAGTCACCTCTGGCGCAGTGATGGTCACGTTCGCGCTATCGGTTCCGGTTGCGTGCATATCCGCCGGAATGCTCCAGGCGTAGGTCAGCGCGTCGCCGTCAGGATCCGCCGCCTGGGCATGCAGAGCATAGGTTTCACCCGCCTGCAGCGTTACCGCTTCCATCTGATTGACTACCGGCGCCTGGTTCGCTTTTGGCGCTTTGTTCACGACCTGCACATCAATTGCGTTGCTCAGGCCTTTCGCATCCGTTACCGTCAGGCGGAACGCCAGGGTCTGGTCGCTGGTCACGGCCGCAACGTTGAAGGTCGCTTTGGCTTTGGTACTGTTGGTGAGGGTCACCGATGGACCAGAAATCTGGGTCCACTTGTAGGTGATAGCATCGCCATCCGGGTCGGTAGAGGCAGAGCCATCCAGCGTAACGGTTGCCGGGCCTGAGACGTTCTGATCGGAAGATGACGCGATTGGCGCATGGTTAGTCACCACCGGATCAACCGTTGTAGCGCTGCCCAGTAGGCTTTCGTTCATCGCGTTCAGGATATCGCCGTTGTCAGCATCAATAGACCAGGAGAACAGACCACCCAGTTTGTTGGCCAGGACGTATTTGCCTTTCGCGGCCGCGGAGCGGGCATCTTCATAGGAGATCAGATCGCCCGTTGATTTGTTGAAGACGTAAGGCGCTTCTTCAGTCGCGTCGTAGCCATACTCCCAACCCGGCTTGCCTTTGTACTCATTTACGATCTGGCGATAGTCGACAACACCCGGTTCCCAGGTGCCTTTCACCATACCGGTTGCAGTACCGGTGAATGGATTATCGCCGGTGTAGCCGTGCACACCGGTCCAGCCACGGCCATACATACCTGTCCCCACGACGATCTTACCTGGCTGTACACCCTGCTGAAGCAGCGCATTCACGCCGTTTTCGGTGGTGTAGTTGGTATCTGGTCGCCATGACGGTGCACGCAGTGCGGCCTGGTGGCCCAGGTCGGTGTTGCTCCAGCCGCCGTAGAAGTCATAGCTCATAAGGAAGATGTGATCGAGATACTGCTGAGCGGTGGTGTAATCCACATCCTCAACTTTATCTTTACCGGCGCCAATGGCGCTGGTCAGCTCGTAGGAACGGCCCGTTTCGCTTGACAGTTCATTGAGCATCGCACGGAGATCGTGCATCAGCGCAGTGTAGGTCGCTTTATCCTGCTGCGGATTACCGAGGTTTTCACTCACACCGCCGCCGCCTGGGAATTCCCAGTCGATATCCACACCGTCAAAGAACTTCCAGGTTTGCAGGAAATCTTTTACAGACGATACAAAGCGAGCGCGGATCGCAGGATCGCCCATGTGGAAGAACGGATCGGACAAGGTCCAGCCACCGATGGATGGCAGGACTTTCAGGCCGGGATGCGCTTTTTTCAGCGCCATCAGCTGGCCGAAGTTCCCTTTGTAGGGGTCATCCCATCCAGACACGCCAGCCTGCGGTTTTTGCAGGGCAGCCCATGGGTCGTGGATAGCCACGGTATAGTCCGGGCGGCCTGCACAATCACGCTGCAATACGGCGAAGCTGTTACCACCTTCAACGGTTTTCAGACCATCGTTGATGCCATCGCCACCGCAGATTGGAATAAAGCCGTACAGGATGTGGTTCAGGTTAGCGGCAGGGATTTTATCAACCGGGAAGTTACGGCCGTATACGCCCCACTCAGGGAAATAGGCCCCGACGACCTTATCGGTATGCTCAGAGAAGGTTTTATTGTTCTCTTTCATGGTTGTATTCAGCGGCAGCAGATGGCTGCCGTCGGTGTCCGCCACAATAATCAGCTTGCTGGCACTTTTGGTACAGCCGCTGGCGTTACACAACTCAACCTGTTCCTGGTAACGGCCACCTTTTTTCACTTTAAACGTCGCGGAGCCGGAAGCGCTACCGGCCCCGGTCCAGACAGGGGTGCCATCAAGCAGAACTTTTGCAGACGTTGGCGCAGCGCCACTCCAGACATTCCACTCAACTTTCACATCCACGCCATCTTTATGCACTTTGACAAGGCTGTTGTAGTCCTGAGCCGCCTGGTCTACCTCTACCAGCGCAAATTTATCATTGCCGCTGCTGATAGTAGGTGTACCCGGTGCTGCTGCAAATGCGGAGCCGGATGCCGCCGCAATGAAGAGCGCCAGATATTTAGGCTTCATAAATTTCATTTTTATTTCCTGATA
This sequence comes from Enterobacter sp. SES19, assembly GCF_011765665.1. Lineage (NCBI taxonomy): Bacteria > Pseudomonadati > Pseudomonadota > Gammaproteobacteria > Enterobacterales > Enterobacteriaceae > Enterobacter > Enterobacter sp. SES19. The sequence continues at coordinate 1,553,943 of NZ_CP050320.1, read as the reverse complement.
AATTTATTCGTGACGTTAATAATCCATGTCTTCCTTGAGAGCATGGAATCTATTTGCATAATGCGTATTTAACTGACCTTACAACCGTGACAAGAAAATATTTTTCTGCGTTGTATTCCTCCATAAAAAGATACAAGCCAAAATTCCGTATAGCTTATATCCCTTACGATACACTGGGCGCAAAGAGACGTCCTGCTCTTACACCGCCGAAAAAATTGACAAAAAAACTTGACCGAAATATTTAAAATATGAAAGCAAACTGCTGCGCAATAAATACCACTATTCCAGCAAATGAGAGATAGGGTCCGAAAGCAATAATGAGGTTATTTTTATTTAAGATATTCAGGATGAAATAACCGACAATACCGCTTAAGGCGGCGACTAATACCAGCGTGGGTAACGCCTGCCAGCCGCACCAGGCCCCCAAAGCCGCCAGCAGCTTAAAATCGCCATAGCCCAGCCCTTCCCGCCCGGTACCAAGCCGAAATGCCCAGTAGAGCAGCCAAAGAGAGAGATAACCTGCCACGGCACCAAAAAGCGCATCGCGTAGCGGCATCGTATGGTCAAACGTATGGAGCAACAGGCCAGCCCACAGCAGAGGCTGCGTCAGGCAATCCGGCAGCAGCTGATGCCGCCAGTCGATCAAGGACAGAGGCAACAAGAACGCCGCCAGTACCCACAGGGAGAACAAGACCTGTACGTTTGGCATACACCAGGCGGTGACGCCAAAAAACAGCGCGGAAAAAAGTTCGATCAAAAATATCCTCAATGGGATACCCACGCCGCAGCGGCTACAACGTCCACGCAGGAGAAGCCAGCTGACCAGCGGAATATTCTCCCAGGCGGCCAGGGTGTGCTGACACGCCGGGCAGTGCGACGCCGGAAAGAGCAAATTACCGCCGTCCTCTTCCTCCATCACCATGCCCGGTACGCGCTCGGCGACGACGCCCAGAAAGCTCCCCACAATGCCGCCCAGAATCGCACTCATTAGCGGGAACCCCACCGGGTAGACCTCCCGCATCAGCGCGAAGGTGTTCATGCGGCTTTGCTCCAGGTGAGCTGGACTTCCGCTTTTACATCACTGAGGCGATCGACCGGCGTGAGGTTCATTTTTTGCAGCCTGACGCCTGAGGTCTGGTTTATTTCCCGCAGCCAGTTCTTTAATTCGTAGACGTTAACGCGATTTACGACGAACGATAAGGTTTGTCCATCCTGACGCACATCCGTCAGAGGAAGATTAATTTCCTGTGCGCTACTCTCCACCACCGTACGCGGATTATCTGTTTTGACAATCTGGACCTGGATATGGTTTTTATCTATTTCACTGCGCATCCAGTTCAGCGTCTCTTTTTGTCTGCTCAGCGTGGCTTTACTGTTCAGAATCATATTATCCAGCGGGATCATGCCTGCGTAATAAACGGCCGTCCCCGCAAGGGCAACGGCACATATTTTTATAATGACTTTTTCCCTGGTGCTGTAATTCTGATAACGAGACTTAAGCTGCGAGATTCGCTCTTTCATTTATATTTCCCTGCGATCATGGCGGTATAAGGTGCAGCGGTAGAAACAGGCTGCAGGGTAAAATCAAAATTTTCCCCCGCCTGATCCACAAACGTCTGCAACGCGGTTTGGTTTTGCGCACTGACGCTCAGCGTCAGCGTGTTCTGTTGGGCGTCGTATTCCAGCAGATCGATTTCCATCGCCGGCACGGCCTGCCTGGCTTTCTCCAGCGCTTCAAGCTGCAAAAATACCCCTTTGGTCTGCTTTTTCATGTTTTGATCAAAGTGGTATTTGATGTTGGTCTTCTGACGCATACTCGGAAAATGGTGCTGAAAAACCTGAGCGATCTCCTGCTGATTAGCATTCTCCTGCTGCACCAGCATCCAGGCCATGGCGACGCGCGGGCCGAGCAACAGGCCGAGAGACAGCAGGCCCGCTGCGGCCATTGTCGCTTTCATGCCTTTCGTGGCTTTACCCGAGCCCGCTTTCGCGCTGAATTCACCGTGCATGATATTCACGCGGCAGGTTTGCCACTGCGGCTGGATCAGTACCAGCGGATGCTGCCAGGGCTGCAGGAGGTCAACGTCAACTCCTTCAGGCTGTGCGCCGTAGCAGCACACCTCGCCCGCTTTTTGCATCAGCAGCGGCAGCAGGCTGGCCTCCATCTCCCCAGCGGTGTGGGTAGATAAACGCAGCCAGTAGCTTTCATCCTGCTTAACCAGCGTGCTTCCTCCCTCTGCTACCGGCAGCAGCCAGGCATCCGGCAACGCCTGGATCACCTTCATTCCGGCGGCCTGAAAACGGGTTAACCATCCGCGCAGCAGGTCGGCATCAATCGCCACCGCATCGACCTCGGCGCCCTTTTTGTTGAGCACCGTCCAGTGAAGATTATCCACGTCACCAATCAGCGTCTCTTCCGCCATCCACGAGAATGCCGTCGCCTGCGAGGCAACTTTCTTCGGCAGCGTAAAGTGGCGGAAGATCATGTTGCTGGCAGGCAGCAGCAGGCAAACGCGTGCCGCCAGGGGATGGTTAATCAGCGCATCCAGGCTATCCAGCGTCTCAACCTGCTCGCTGCCGGAGACACACCACATTATTTTCCCGCCCTCGCGGCTGTCGGGACGAACAAAAAGGACCTGTTTCATAGCGTTCTACTTTTCTTATTCAATCATTCGGTAACGGCGCTGCCACGTCACGATCTCACCGGCTTCGTTATTGACCTGAAGCTGGCTCACCACGCGAAGCGTTAATTCATCGGTATTGCCGGTATAATTGACGCGGAAATACCGGCTGTTAATGGAGAGATAGTCGGCCACCTGCGGAAGGTCGTCTTTCAACTGCGGGAAGGCCTGCTCCAGCGCTTTGCTGAAGGTTTCCATACTTTCCCAGCCGGTTTCAGGACGCGATTCAATCAGGCGAACGGCATCATCTTCATTGAGTTTTCCCGGGAACAGCGCGGCCAGTAAGGCGGCCTGCTCCGGTTTCAGGGTATTCACATCCACCTTGCTGGCGGCGTCCGGCAGCGCGCACAGCAGCTTGCTCACCTTCGGGTAAGCGGCAGCCGGAAATGCGGGCAGCAGCGTGATCTCGGCAATGGTGCGCATCATCTGGTTCGCCGGTTGGCGAGCGGGCACCACGCCAGCCCAGGCATCGGTCTCAGCGCCCTCTTTGGCCGTCGTCGTGTCGCCATCGAGATAGTCCACCAGCTGCAGATACACCTCTTCCGCATTGGTCTGGCTCAGGCCGCTCTGCGTCAGAAGCTGTTCAACAATCTGTTCTCTGCGGGGCTTTTCCGGCACCGCCGGGGGGTTTTGCCCCTGGGCAACTTTCTCGACCGCCAGCAGGTTGTTGACGTTAAAGCAGTCCTGCGCGTCTTCCACCTGGCCGACCACCGTGTAGTCTTCGCCCCGGGTTTCCAGCGGCTGATGCCAGTCGCCGTCGGGGGAGAGCGCTTTGCTTTCCCCGCTGGCGTCGGCCTGCAGCCGGTCCTTCGCCACCTTTTCCTGGGCCTGCATCGCCCAGCGCAGCTGCTGCTGGCTTACCTGGTAATGCGTTTTTTGCAGGTTGCGGCAGAACTGCTGGCTGATTTTGGCAGCCAGCGCCGACATCATCACCAGCAGGATCAGCACCACTAGCAGAGCTACGCCTTTCTGTTTACGCAATGCACTCATGATTTTGCTTCCGGTGGCGGTACGGGGGCGTTTTCAGGTGCAGCCGCTTCAGGCAGATCGCCCGGCGTCGTAAAGACCCAGCGCCAGGTATCGCCATTTTCCATGGTCAACGTCAGCTCCACGCCGTCCGGCAGATGCGCCGGGTCGCTCCATCTTTTCTGCCAGCCCTGACGGTAAAAACGCCACTGCAGGGATTTCACGTCGCTGACAATCGGCACCTCGTCGGGTTTCGCGTCCGCCGGGCCGTCAATCACCGGCCAGACGTCGCGATACAGATGCCCTTGTTCCAGCCGCCAGCGCACGCGCTCCAGCTGGACCGTGCCGCTCACGCCGTTCAGCGTGGTCAGCTCAAGCGCATCGTCCACCTGACGGAACAGATCCGGCTCGTTGCGCGGCGCGCGCGCCTGCAACTGGTAGAAATCACGTTCCATCAGGTTCCAGGCGCGCTGCAGCTGATTGAGCTTCGCCGCGCTGGCGTCGGTGGCCGAACTGGTGCGCATCGCCCCGTCCAGAATTTGCCAGGCCAGGGTGCTGATCACCGCAAAAATGGTCAGGGCAATCATGATCTCCAGCAGGGTAAAACCGCGCTGGCGTCGGGTTCTCTTCACTGGCTCTCTCCTGGCCCAACGATCTGCAGCGAAATTACCGGCTGGCTGTCGTCGCCTTCCGCATACACGCGAATCGCGTTAGCCCAGCCCTTGTCGGCGGTTTTGACCCGCTGCTTGCGCCAGTTCCAGCTTCGCCCGCCCATGATTTCCGTTCCCTGCTCCTCAGCATCCGGGAAGTCGGTTTTCGCGAGCTGCGCTTCCGCCAGCTGGTTCTCGGCCACCCAACTGGCCTGCAGCGTGTCGGCCAGCCCGTGGGTAAAACGCACGTTCAGAGAGACCGAGTTCATCAGCGCCAGCGCGGCGGTGGAGAAGATGACCAGCGCGACCATCACCTCCAGCAGCGTCATCCCGTTCTGCTTAACCTTGCCTTTAGTCATCGTTCTCTACCGATACCGGGGCCGCGCCCTGCGACACCACGCGGAAATGGTGCTGTTTGTCGTAGCTTTGCAGCGTCAGCGTAAAGCGGCCAATCTCACCGTCCGGCAGAAAGAGGATCTGGGGATCGGCCTCGACGGTGGCCGCCAGGCGCTGGGGCGACAGCGATACATGCATCTCCTGCGGAAAATCGCCTTTGGTGGTAATTCGTCCGGCAGATAAAGGCACCCAGTGACGCACGCCATTTTTATCGTCGAGCGTGACCAGCTGATATTTATCGGTGGTGATTACCAGCCCAACGATATTTCCGTCCATTACCGCGCGGTCTGAACCATAATCAACGAGGGCTTTTAATTGCTGGCCAAATATATCCGCACCGCTGCGTGAGGGTATTGTTGACACCACCATCATGGCGCAGCTGGCAAATATCACCAGCGCCAGAATAATTTCCAGCAACGTAAAGCCGCGTTGATTTTTCATTATTTCTCTTTCTTATCCAGAGACCAGTTCGTAATATCATCGGCGGTATTGGCTTCGCCGTCTGGACCGGCAGAAAAGACGTCTACGGCGCCGTGTTCGCCCGGGCTGACGAGCAGATAATCGTTTCCCCACGGGTCCTGCGGCAGGCGGCGAATATAGCCGTCAGCGCGGTAGCCGTTCGGGATGGGTGCGATTTCAGGCTTGGTCACCAGCGCCTGCAGGCCCTGCTCTGTTGTCGGGTAGCGGTGGTTATCGAGCTTATACATATCCAGCGAGCCTTCGAGCGCGACAATATCGCTGGTCGCTTTTTGCGTATCCGCTTTTTCTTTATTGCCCATTAAGTTTGGTACCACCATACTCGCTAAAACGCCGAGAATAACGATCACCACCATTAATTCGAGCAAGGTGAAGCCCGCCTGGCGAGCCAGGTTTTTACGTTTTATAGCCATGATTTAACCTACCATATTATTAAGTTGCAGAAGCGGCTGTAATATTGACAGCACGATAAATAAAACAATCGTCGCCATAGAGACCACCAGCGCCGGTTCAAATACCGACAGCGTTAACGTAATTCGATGCTGTAATGCCGACTCCTGGTTTTCCGCCGCGCGGTCCATTAAATTGCCGAGCTCCCCGCTCTCTTCGCCGGAAGCAATCATGTACAGCATGGTCGGCGGGAATAATTTCGCCTGTTCAAGCGCGGCATATAAAGATGCCCCCTGGCGCACGGTATCGGCGGCCTGCTCCAGCACCTGCCGGGCGTAGAGGTTTTCGATACCGTCCATCGCGATATACATCCCTTCGAGCAGCGGCACGCTGCTGGCCTGCAGAATGCTCAGGGTTCGGATATAGCGGGCGCTGTTGATGGCGCACATCAGCTTTTTAATCGGCGAGCCGTTCACCAGCCAGCTGTGCCAGCGAAAGCGGTTTTTGGCATTTCTGAGCCAGGTCTTAAAGCCGATAAACCCACCGGCCAGGATCCCGACAATATAGATGCCGTACGCCTGCAGGAAATCGCTCACTGCGATCAGCGTGCGGGTGGTGATCGGCAGCTGCTGCTTCATGTGGGTGAACTGCTCGATCACCTGCGGGACCACCGCCACCAGCAGAATGCCGATCACCGCGATGGCCACCACCGTCAGGGTAATCGGGTAGACCATCGCCTGCGTCAGCTTGCTTTTCATCTTCTGACGCTGCTCGTTGTACTCCGCCAGCTTCTCCAGCACGTCGCCCAGGTGACCGGTCTTTTCACCGGCCATCACCAGGGTGCAGTAGAGCTTGTCGAAGGTGCGCGGGAACTGGCTGAAGGCGTCAAACAGCGTGTGCCCTTCCACCACCTTTTCACGGATCTCCACCACCATCGCCGCCAGCTTTTTGTCTTCCGTCTGCTTCGAGATGGCCTTCAGCGCACTTTCCAGCGGCAGCGCGGCGTTGACCAGCGTGGAAAGCTGGCGGGTAAACATCGACAGCACCGGCGTGGAGAGCTTAGCCCCGGTCTTTGCTTTCCCGGACACCGCCGCTTCGCGGGTTTCGGTGATGCTGACAGGCATTAGCTTTTGTTCGCGAAGCCACTGGCGAACCTGTTTTTGCCCCTCGACCTGCAGCGTGCCGCGCCGGGTTTTGCCCGCCGCATCCGTTGCCGTCCAGGCGTAGAAGGCCATTACTCATCCCCTCCACGCTCGGCGGTGACGCGCATCACCTCTTCCAGAGAGGTGATGCCGCTAATCACCTTCAGCAGCCCGTTTTCGCGCAGGCTGTAGGCCTGCTTAAAGAGCTGCGTTTCGATGGACATTTCGTCCTTATCTTCATGGATGGCGCGGCGCATGGTGCTGTCCACCACCAGAAATTCATGAATACCGGCACGGCCCTGATAGCCGCTCTGGCGGCAGTGCTCGCAGCCCACTGCGCGATAGATCGCTTTCGGCGGCGCGTCCATAAAGCTGAACAGCACTTTTTCATTGTCATCCAGCGGACTGGTGATCCGGCAGTGGCTACACAGCCGACGCACCAGACGCTGGGCAATGACACCGAGCAACGATGAACCGATTAAAAACGACTCCAGCCCCATATCCCGCAGGCGGGTTATCGCCCCGGCGGCGCTGTTGGTGTGCAGCGTAGACATGACCAGGTGACCGGTAAGCGAGGCCTGTACCGCAATTTGCGCGGTTTCGCCGTCGCGAATTTCTCCGATCATCACCACATCCGGGTCCTGACGCAGAATGGCGCGCAGCCCGCGGGCAAAGGTCATGTCCACGCGCGGGTTAACCTGCGTCTGCCCCACCCCTTCCAGCTCGTATTCAATCGGGTCTTCAACGGTCAGGATGTTGCGCTCATGACCGTTCAGCGCCGAGAGAATGGCGTACAGAGTGGTACTTTTCCCGGAGCCCGTGGGCCCGGTGACCAGGATGATGCCGTGCGGGCGGTCAATCAGCCCTTTTAACTTCTCCAGCTCTTCATCAATCAGGCCCAGCTTGTTGATGTCGGGCTTCAGGTTGCTTTTATCGAGCAGGCGCATGACCACGCGCTCGCCGTACTGGGACGGAATGGTCGAGACGCGCACGTCGATGGCCTTGCGGCCGATGCGCAGAGAGATACGGCCATCCTGCGGCAGGCGCTTCTCGGCGATGTCCAGTTTCGACATGACCTTGATGCGAGACACCAGCAGCGGTGCCAGCTTGCGCGCCGGCTGCAGCACCGGGCGCAGCACGCCGTCAACGCGGAAGCGAATGCTCAGCGTGCGCTCGAAGGTTTCGATATGAATATCCGACGCGCCGTCCTTCACCGCCTCGCCGAGAATGGCGTTGATCAGGCGGATCACCGGCGAGTTCTCGTCGTTATCAAGCAGGTCTTCGTTATCCGGGATCTCCTCGGTTAACGCCATCAGGTCGATATCCGCGTCCATATCATCCACCAGCTGCTGCGAAACGCCGCTGCTCTGCTGCCAGATCTTGGCCAGCAGCTCGTCAAAGGCTTCAGATGTCAGGGTCACCGGGACGAACGCGCGTCCCAGCACCCGGCGCACTTCCAGCAGTGCTAACGCCGGGGTGTTATCACGGATATAGACGTCGTTGTTGTAAAACAGAACGCCGTTATCTTTTGCGTAGCTGCTGCTACACAGGGTTTTAGTCAGTTCGTCCACGGTGCCCTCACCGCCTTAGTGTTTAAACGGATTGCGCGGTGTGCTGGCGCTGGTTTTTACCGGCGCGGCGCTGGCGTCGACGGGAAACGCGGGCAGTACCGCGTTATCCGTTGGTTCGATAATGCCGAGTTTTTTCTCTTCCACGCGCTGCTGCTGGCGGGCGCGGATCTGGTCATATTTCTCTTTCGACGCCGCGCTGTAGTTGTCGTCGTCGCGCAGCACGGTTGTATGGATAAACACCATCAGATTGCGTTTCGACGTATCCTGCGAGGTATAGCGGAACAGCTGGCCGACCAGCGGGATATCGCCCAGCAGCGGCACTTTGGAGACCGATTGTTTGGTGACGTTCTCCACCAGGCCGCCGAGCACCACCGTCTGCCCGCTGTGCACCATCACTTCGTTGTTGATGGTACGGGTGTTGAAGGTTGGGCCGAGGCTGGCATCTTCCGTCGCGCTGTTGTCGACGCTGGAGACTTCCTGCTCAATCTTCAGGTGGATCATGTCGCCGTCGTTGATCTGCGGCACAATTTTCAGCTTGGTCCCGACCGTCTTGCGCTCAACGGAGTTAAAGACGTTGTCGCCGCTGGTGGTCTGGGAGCCGGAAAGCACCGGCACGTCCTGACCGACGTTGAACGACGCCTCTTTGTTATCCAGCGTGACCACGCTTGGCGTGGAGAGAATATCGTTTTTGCCGTCGGTGGAGAGCGCGGTCATCAGCGCCCCGAAATCGCCGTTAAAGAAGCCGGTCGCAAGGCCGGTGAAGCTCGCCCCCTTCATGGTGCCGTTTTTAATCTGGCTGATTGGCAGGCCGGTGGAGCCGAACTGCACGCCGCCGTGCTTGCTGGTCCACTGCACGCCGAGATCCAGGCCGTTACCGTCCTGCACTTCAGCAATGATCGCTTCCACCAGCACCTGCGGACGACGGATGTCGAGCTTGTCGATCACCTTCTCAAGGGAGTTCATCACGTTAGGCTGAGCGGTGATCACCAGCGAGTTGGTGGCCTCGTCGGCGGTAATGTTCAGATCGCTGGACGCGGTGGCGGTTTTCGCCTTCGGCGTACTGGCCTTGTCCTTCAGCTGTTCACCTATCCCGGTCAGAACCGGCACCACCTTCGTGGCGCTGGCATATTTGAGGTAGAAGACGCGGGTATTCCCCTCGTTGTTCTGCTCGCGGTCCAGCTGATGGATCAGAGAGCGGGTACGCATGCGCGCATCTTCCGAGCCGCTGATCACCAGGCTGTTGGTTTCGTCATCCGCCACCACTTTTGTGGCCAGCTGCGGCGCGTTCTGCCCCTTCTGCTCTTCATTGTTGAGGTTGTTCAACATGTCGGAGAGCTCTTTGGCGGAGGCAAAGCGCAGCGGCACGATCTCGCGGCGCTGAATCCCGTCTTTGTCCACGCGCTGAACCAGATCCACCAGGCGGTTCACCACCGAGGCTTTACCGGTCAACAGCAGCACGTTGGACGGTTCAAAGTGCACCACGTTGCCGATGCCGGTGGCATCGTTGAGCTGGCGCAGCAGCGGGGCAAGTTCACGTACCGGCACATTTTCCATGCGCACGACGCGGGTGATGATCTCATCACCTTTACCCGGGTTTTTGCTGTCTGCCAGCGGCGCGCCGGCGGTACGGGCCACGCTGGAACGCACTACTTTAATCATACCGTTGTCCATCGGGATCACCGACAGGCCGTACAAATCCAGCACGCTCAGGAAGAACTGGTAATACTCATCTTCCGTCAGCACGTTGTAGGTTCGCACCGACACCGAGCCCTGCACGGACGGATCGACGAGTATGGTTTTATTCAGATTGCGGCCTACCGTATCGATAAACTCGCGGATATCGGTATTTTTGAAGCTCGCGCTAAAGTTGGCTGCAAGCAGCGAACTTGAATATAACGACAATGCGGTCAGCGCCACGCACGCCCAGGGAAATTTCTTCATGTCTGTACACTTGTTAATTGTTTAGAACATTAACCCGAATATTTTCAAGGTGAGCGTGACGTCTGACGACGACCTCCGCCTCTTTCATTTTCGACCAGTTGGCAATAATACTTTTTGCCTTTGCTTCATCGGTCATATCGACAGAATTCACTTTTACCGCCACATCACCTTTTTCGAGCCCTGAATGGCTGTAGAAGGAAGAGGCATTCCTTGGATTAATGTTGTAGCCTTCCAGCTGGCCTTTTTCGATTAACGGCTTTAACACCAGATAATCATTCAGATGCACACTTTCCGCGCCTGCATCTTTCGTCGATTTGCTTACCGGGCCGCTGTCAACGCCGCCCTTAAAATAATCAGGTTTATTTAATGCCAGTACCTGCGTAGCACCTTCGTAATTAACCACCACATTGTCTTTGTTAATTTCCTGAATATAGGCATCGTTAAAACCGGTCAGCGGCTCGCCTTCACGGTAGCTCTTCTGACCACCCGGCGTTTTGATCACGGCGAAAGAAAGCCAGGCGTCATCGCTGCGCACAATACCTTCGATCTCCGCTGCCAGCGGGACTTTCGCGGCGGCGGGCAGGTTGTCCTGACGCACGGCCGCCGTGAAAAGGGTGAATGTCTTTTCATCACGACGCGTTTTCAGCGGCTGCGCATCAGCGTTAGCCAACTTATTCGTAACTTTTTTATAATCTTTAAACGTCAGATACCCTTGCTGGCCGCAAAAAATTGACAGCACAAATATAATGCAAGGCGTTACCCACCGTGACAGAAATGAGAACCTCATTTTTCATCTGGCCTTTAGCAAAGCGAAAATAAGCAGCGTCGCGCTGCGCAAATATGTGAGCAAAGCGTAATTTCCCGCTGTAAAAACGACCACTCACTTTGCCGCTAACTTTCATACAGAAAAATATTGACCGCATAAAATCCAGATGTTAGGCCTCATCGGCAGGATATTTTTACCCTGTGCGCAAATTGACCACCCTATAGCGTTGCTTTACTTTCTCGTCCTGTTGCTATTCCTAATCAGAGACGGTAAGTCGTTATGTATCAAAGCCACTTTAATTTTAAAAACCCGCCCTTTCGGAAAATAACCGGGTTATCCGGGGATTTTCTGGTGCCTTATCATCAGGACGTATTCAACCTGCTGAAAGAGAAAACCCAACAGGCGGGGATTATTGGGCTCTTTGCTGACGATGCCCCGCTGCTGGGTCAGTTCAGCGACGCCCTGAAATCCGCTAATCCTGACGTTTTTGCCATTAACGCGTTTCCAAAACTGAGTGCCAGTAGTCTGCTGTATAAACTCAACCCGGGAACGAAAGAGAGCAAAAACCGGCTTCAGGCGGTGGATACCATCCTGCACCAGTGGCAAGGGGGAAAAACCAGGACGAAAGTGCTGGTGATTAGCCACACCGAAGCCATGAAGGACACCTGTCAGGAGGTGCTGGCTATGCTACTGACGCGCGCCCAGGAGCTGGGGTTTTGCCTCTCCATCGTGCTGATGGGCGCAGCGGATCGGGAAGCCGTCCTGATGCAGCAGCCCGAGCTGCGTGAATATGCGCATACCCGTCACAGCCTGCGTCCTCTTACCTGCCGGGAATCTCTCCGCTACGTTGAGGCGCAGTGTGAAGAGCACGGATGCGAGAGCTCACCGTTAACCCCGGCGCGCGTGCGCAAGATGCATACGCTGACCAGAGGGAATATCAGCAAGCTGAACGAGCTGGCCCACCTGTCGATGCTCGCCGCCTGGACCGAGCGTGCGGATCAGGTCAGCCCGCGTCATTTACGTCTGGCCTCCGGCGAGACGCTGCCTGCGAAAAAACACGGTAAGCGCCTGGCTACCGTCGGTTTGTTCGCATCCGTGCTGTTTGCCGCCTGCGGCTGGTATTTGACCTCCTCGATCGGTGCAAAACTTCCGGTTCAGCTCCCGGTGCCTGCTAGCTGGAAACAGCAGACGCCACATGTTCAGGCCCCGGTGGTGCCGGTTATCGACAATGAAATGGTCAATCAGCCGGATGCCATGCATCAGCTCTATCTGATGTGGGGGTATGACGCCTCAGCGGACGATGCCCTGTGTCAAAACGCCGCAAAGGTGAACCTGATGTGCAGGCAGGGTAACGCCTCACCGGACGCGCTGGCGCAGGAAGGGTATCCGTGGGTAAGTGAACTGAAAACCGGCAACCACCTCAATTATGCCGTGGTCGCCCGCGTCGGGGATAACTCACTCGACCTGCTGATGAACAACCGTACCTGGCAGGTAAGCCGCAGCTGGTTTAACCAGCATGCCACCGGCAACTTTACGCAATTGCACCGCCTGACGCCGGAAGGTAAAGACGTCATCAGCGGCGCCAGCGATGCGAAGGACATGGGTTGGCTTGACCAGCAGCTGAGCGTAGCCCTTAACCAGCCGGAAACCCATTCCCGGACCTGGACAACGGAGATGATGAAACGCACCCGCGAGTTCCAGCAAAAAATGCATCTGCATGTGGATGGCATTCCAGGGGAAGATACATTGATGCAGTTAATGCGTGAAACCCATTCCACGCCGAGCGTGCTGATCCAGACCTCCCCGAAAATGCAGGAGAAGAAAGCCTGATGTCTACCATCTGTCTTGCGGCCCAGCGCAGCTACGCTACCGGGGAGGCGGTCTGGTTTTCGTATCGCCTCCCCAGCCTGAGAAAAATCGTCGGCAACGCCTTTTTAGGGATGTTGGGTCTGTGCGTCATGTTGACGGCGGGCCTGTACGCGCATACTTACTGGAATCTGCGTCATCCTGCGCCGGAACCGGTAACAAAAGCGAGCGTCGCGAAACCTGAAACGCAGCTTTCTGATATGCACTACGTGTATGTGAGCAAGCCGTTCCCGCATCCGAAACCCGCACCGGTGCAGGCAGACATCCCTGCCATGCAGGATCTGCCGATTAACAGCGACGATGCCGACTGGCAGCAAGCGCCCGACGGCGCGGAACCGCACGATACGTCGCGGGATACGTTACCCGGCACCGAAGCGCATGATGTCGCGCCCGCCAGTACAGGCAGTGAGGATGCTTCTTTAACCGAGTTGTTTAAGCAGGCGTTAAAAGAACAGGAGCAAGATTATTCGCAAGGCAAAATTCCCGCGCCACCGGTGGATGAAACGCAGGATAATTCGCAGACGAGAGTGCAACATAACGTGGGATCCCGATCTCCTTTGAGTGAAAAAGGAGATCGGCTGGAATAGTTAGTATTTTTCAGGCAATGTGTTCAGATTAAGGAGTCGACCTTTTTCCACCACAATATATTGACCTTTTTTGAGGTCGGAGAGGATTTTAATGATGGTACTGCGCGCCAGATTGGTATATTCCTGAATATAATCGTAAATATTGATATCACGCTGATGATGAACAATCAGCTCATTAATCTCGTATAAAAACTCGCGCACTACAGAATAAGCGCTGCGGGCAACCAGCACATCGTCACGTTTGCTCAGCATGCAGATGTACCAGGCCAGCACTTTGGTGAGTTCAGGCCATAAATTGTTATCGGTCATCAGCTGCGCGAAGACCTCTTTTTTGATTGAGCGCACCACAGTGTTAGCGCGAATGAGGCCGTACATATGGGTTGCGTTATAGTACATCGACGAGAGGCCAAAAATGCACTGGCCCGTTACCGTGAACATACACAGTTCGTCGGATTCGCGTCGGAATTCAACTTCACCGCTGACGATAATATGAATATATTGTGAATCGGACGTGGAGAGTTTCTGCCATTTCTTTAAGATCTTCTCTTCAAAACCTGATGTAGCAGAAATAATGGCTTCCATTTCATATTGCGGACGTAATTTTTTTGCATAGATGCTTAACATTGTTATACCCGATTTAAGATGTGAAATTTAAAAATGCAGGCATAGGGCAAAAAAGCCTTAAGCCCTGAATATGTTCCTGTGAAATTCTCAATGAGAGAAATAAAGAATAAATGCGATATATTTATTTGCTATATTAATTAGCAAGCTATGTGTCTATCTTAAATCCGGATAATTTTAAGTCAATTAACTAAAAATGAATTGAGTTTGTACTTAAGATTAATCTGAAGAAAATCAGAATGCGTTAAGGCATTCGGGGTAGTCCGAAGGATTACCCCTGCCCGTACTTCTCCAGAAGCGCTTCGGCAATGGCCATCGTTTCGACGTCCGCAATACCGTTCCACAGGTCAGGCCGGAAATGCATCTGGAACGCCGTGATGATGCGCTTTTGCTGCGCAGGGGTGCTGTCAACCGGCACCTCATAGCCATACCGCGCGAGGAGATCGAGTAATGCCCCGGTCTCCACCTGCTGATAGCGCGGACGCCCGTTAATATAGAACGCGACGCGCGCCGGATCGGGCCATGCGCCAATGCCCTGCTGAGCAAGCTGTCGCCACGGGAACAGCGGGCCGGGATCGTCTTTGCGCTGCGGCGCGATGTCCGAATGGGCCACCACGTTTTCAGGTTTGATGTTGTAGCGGGTAATAATATCTTTGGCGAGCGGCACCAGCGCCGCAATTTGCGCAGGCTCAAACGGGGTAAAGCGCTTAACGCCCGATGTTTTTTGCCAGCCGCGGTTCTCCAGCTCAATGCCGACAGACGTATCATTGATGCGGTTTGTGCCGCGCCAGAAGCTAATGCCCGCATGCCAGGCCAGTTCGCTCTCGGGCACCAGTTGCCAGATGCGCGGCTTACCGTCCGGTGCCGGGGGTTTAGCCGGGATCAAATAGTGAGAGCTGACGTTCTTATCCGTCAGCGTGGCCAGCGAGCTGTCAAAATCATCCGCGGTATAGTGGATAACCAGCACCTTGATGCGCGGGTAAGCCGCCTGAGCCTGATGACGCGTATCCAGCTCGTAGGCACCTTTATCGATGATTCCCTTTTCCGCGGCACACCCTGCCAGCAGCAGCGCCAGCAGGATTGTGGCAAACGAACGCCTCATCGAAGGGTTTTCACCGCCGTACCGCTTACGCTCACCATCAGCATGCTGGCATCTTTCCCGACCGTTTCGTAGTCGATATCGATCCCCACGACCGCATCGGCGCCGAGGGCTTCCGCCTGCTCGCCAAGCTCTTTAAAGGCGATTTCGCGCGCTTTGCGCAGCTCTTTTTCGTATGCACCCGAGCGGCCCCCCACGATATCGCGGATACCGGCAAAAAAGTCACGGAAGATATTGGCGCCGAGAATCGCTTCGCCGGTGACCACGCCGCAGTACTCGGTTATTGTCTGCCCTTCCAGGGTTGGCGTTGTTGAAAACTGCATGGTTTCTCTCCTTCTTTAGCGTTCAATGCCTTAGGCACAGCATTATCGGTTCGTTACGCTATGATTGAAAGGATAGTTAATAAATAAGGAAATCAACATGCGCTATTCTGCTTTAACACTTTTAGTGCCCTGCGCGCTGGTGCTCAGCGCCTGTACCACCACGGTCACGCCAGCCTTTAAGGATATCGGTACCCGCAGCGGCCCCTGCATAGAGGGCGGCCCGGACACCGTGGCGCAGCAGTTCTATGATTATCGCATTCAGCACCGCAGCAACGACCTCACCGGGCTGCGCCCGTATCTGAGCGATGGCCTGGCAAAACTGCTTAACGACGCCACCCGCGATCCACAGCATAACGCCCTGCTGAAATCCGATCCGTTCTCCAGCCGCACCACCCTGCCGGACAGCGCCGAAGTGGCGAGCGCGTCAACCATCCCGAATACGGACGCCCGTAATATTCCGCTGCGCGTGAAGCTGACGCAGGGAACCCAAACCTGGCAGGATGAAGTGCTGATGATCCGTGGAGGTCAATGCTGGGCAGTGGACGACGTACGCTACGTGGGCGGCAGCGTTCATGCCCCGGCAGGCACGCTTCGCCAGTCGATTGAGAATCGCTAAATCCGCCGATATTCCCTGGTAACCCCCGTAAAATGTGCGGCATTTCATGCGGAATGCCGACATTTATACTCGCCGACCTTGCCGTTCGCTATTTTGTGCTATGTTTAAGAGGAAATACGGGTTATATTTAACTTTTAACGCAGAAATATTGCATAACTATTCTGTCAACGGTACTATCTGCGGCCTCAATTGCTATAGATTGCCTGGATGAGTAAAGACTGCCCCGATGAGTATTAAACTAAACGGCATTAACTGCTTCTACGGCGCACACCAGGCGCTGTTTGACATCACGCTGAACTGCCCGGAAGGCGAAACGCTGGTTTTGCTTGGCCCAAGCGGTGCAGGCAAAAGCTCCCTTCTGCGTGTCCTTAATCTGCTTGAAATGCCCCGTTCAGGTACGCTGGCGATTGCCGGTAACCATTTTGATTTCGCGAAAACGCCGTCTGATAAAGCGATTCGTGAGCTGCGTCAAAACGTCGGCATGGTCTTCCAGCAATACAATCTCTGGCCGCACCTGACCGTCCTGCAAAACCTGATTGAAGCCCCGTGCCGCGTGCTGGGGTTAAGCAAGGATCAGGCCATTGCGCGTGCCGAAAAGCTGCTGGACCGCCTGCGTCTTAAGCCCTACAGCGACCGCTATCCGCTGCATCTTTCTGGTGGTCAGCAGCAGCGTGTGGCCATTGCCCGTGCGCTGATGATGGAGCCTGCGGTGCTGCTGTTTGATGAACCCACCGCGGCGCTGGATCCGGAAATCACCGCCCAGATCGTGAGCATTATTCGCGAGCTGGCGGAAACCAACATTACGCAGGTCATCGTCACCCACGAAGTGGAAGTGGCGCGTAAAACCGCCAGCCGTGTGGTCTACATGGAAAACGGCTATATCGTTGAGCAAGGTGATGCGAGCTGCTTCGCGAACCCGCAAACCGATGCCTTCAAAAACTATTTATCTCATTGATTGTGTCAGGGGAAATATAATGAAAAAAGTATTACTTGCCGTGCTGCTTGCTGGCGTTACCCTTTCCGCTACCGCAGCCCAGACCATTCGTTTTGCCACGGAAGCCTCTTACCCTCCGTTTGAGTCCATCGACGCGAACAACAAAATTGTGGGCTTCGACGTGGACCTGGCTAACGCCCTGTGTAAAGAGATCGATGCGACCTGTACCTTCAGCAACCAGGCGTTTGACAGCCTGATCCCAAGCCTGAAGTTCCGCCGTATCGACGCCGTGATGGCCGGTATGGATATCACCCCGGAGCGTGAAAAGCAGGTGCTGTTCACCACCCCTTACTACGACAACTCCGCCCTGTTCATTGGTCAGAAAGGTAAATTCACCTCTGTCGATCAGCTGAAAGGCAAAAAAGTCGGCGTGCAGAACGGCACCACGCACCAGAAATTCATTACGGATAAGCATCCGGAAATCACCACCGTTCCGTATGACAGCTACCAGAACGCGAAGCTGGATCTGCAAAATGGCCGTATCGACGGCGTTTTCGGTGATACCGCGGTCGTGACCGAGTGGCTGAAAGCCAACGACAAGCTGGCGCCAGTGGGCGACAAAGTGACCGATAAGGATTACTTCGGTACCGGTCTGGGGATTGCCGTTCGTCAGGGCAACACTGAGCTGCAGCAGAAATTCAACGCTGCGCTGGAAAAAGTGAAGAAAGACGGCACCTACGAAACCATCTACAAAAAATGGTTCCAGAAGTAATTCCTGATGAATGAAATTTTTCCTTTAGCAAGCGCCGCCGGGATGACCGTCGGCCTTGCCGTTTGCGCACTGATTATCGGCCTCGTGCTGGCGATGTTCTTTGCGGTGTGGGAATCCGCGAAATGGTTCCCCGTCGCCTGGACAGGCTCCGCGCTGGTCACCGTGCTGCGTGGGCTACCGGAAATTCTGGTGGTCCTGTTTATCTATTTCGGCTCTTCGCAGCTGCTGCTCACGCTGTCTGACGGCTTCACCCTCAATCTCGGCTTTGCGCAGATCCCGGTGCAGATGCAGATTGATAACTTCGACGTCAGCCCGTTCCTGTGCGGCGTGATTGCTCTCTCCCTGCTCTACTCCGCGTACGCGTCGCAAACCCTGCGCGGTGCGCTGAAAGCCGTGCCGCAGGGGCAATGGGAGTCGGGTCAGGCGCTAGGGTTGTCGAAATCCGCCATCTTTTTCCGTCTGGTGATGCCGCAGATGTGGCGTCATGCCCTGCCGGGGCTCGGCAACCAGTGGCTGGTGCTGCTGAAAGATACCGCGCTGGTGAGCCTGATCAGCGTTAACGATTTGATGCTGCAAACCAAAAGCATCGCCACCCGTACCCAGGAGCCGTTTACCTGGTACATTGTGGCGGCGGCGATCTACCTGGTGATCACGTTGCTCAGTCAGTACATCCTCAAGCGTATTGACCTGCGTGCGACGCGCTTTGAACGGAGACCAGGCTGATGCTTGAATACTTTCCCGAGTTGATGAAAGGGCTGCACACCAGCCTGACGCTGACCGTGGCGTCCATTATCGTGGCGCTGATCCTGGCCCTTATCTTCACCATCATCCTGACGCTGAAAACGCCGGTGCTGGTGTGGATTGTGCGCGGTTACATCACCCTGTTCACCGGTACGCCGCTGCTGGTGCAGATCTTCCTGATTTACTACGGCCCGGGCCAGTTCCCGTCGCTGCAGGACTACCCGGTTATCTGGCATCTGCTCTCTGAGCCGTGGCTGTGTGCCCTGATTGCCCTTTCGCTGAACAGCGCGGCCTATACCACCCAGCTGTTCTACGGGGCGATCCGCGCCATCCCGGAAGGCCAGTGGCAGTCCTGCGGGGCGCTGGGCATGAGCAAGAAAGACACGCTGGCGATCCTGCTGCCGTACGCCTTTAAGCGCGCCCTCTCCTCCTATTCCAACGAAGTGGTGCTGGTGTTCAAAAGTACCTCGCTGGCCTACACCATCACCCTTATGGAAGTGATGGGTCACGGACAGCTGCTGTATGGACGCACCTATGACGTAATGGTGTTCGGCGCGGCGGGCGTGGTGTACCTGGCGGTGAACGGTCTGCTGACGCTGATGATGCGCCTGATCGAGCGTAAAGCGTTAGCGTTTGAGCGCAGAAATTAACCACGCGAATGCATAAAACGGTATTCATAAAGCGGGTAACCTGATGGGTTATCCGCTTTTTTTGTAACAAACACAATATTTAATCATTTTTATTGCATACAAATTCATTAACTGGCATTGTACATCCAGGCCGCAGACACGGCGCATCAATAAGACAGACGGGAGCATTACAATGAAAAAGTTAGTTCTGGCCGCATTACTCGCCACCTTCGCCGCTGGCGCATCCGCTGCGGATAAAATCAATTTCGGCGTGTCCGCCACCTATCCGCCGTTTGAGTCGCTGGATGCCAGCAACCAGATCGTCGGTTTCGATATCGATCTGGCGAAAGCGCTGTGCAAACAGATGCAGGCCGACTGCACCTTTACCAACCATGCCTTCGACAGCCTGATCCCGTCGCTGAAGTTCAAAAAATACGATGCGGTGATCTCCGGGATGGACATCACGCCTGAGCGCAGCAAGCAGGTCGCGTTCACCGACCCGTACTACGCCAACTCGGCGGTGGTGATTGCAAAGAAAGGCGCTTATACCTCTTTCGATCAGCTGAAAGGCAAACGCATCGGGATGGAAAACGGCACCACGCACCAGAAATACCTGCAGGACAAACATCCGGAAGTGAAAACCGTGGCCTATGACAGCTACCAGAACGCCATTATCGACCTGAAAAATGGCCGTATCGACGGCGTCTTCGGCGATACCGCCGTGGTGAACGAATGGCTGAAAACCACCCCGCAGCTGGGCACCGCAACGGAGAAAGTGACCGATCCACAGTACTTCGGTACGGGCCTCGGCATCGCGGTACGTCCGGATAACAAAGCCCTGCTGGAAAAACTGAACGGCGCGCTGAAAGCGATTAAAGCGGACGGTACGTACCAGAAAATCAGCGAGCAGTGGTTCCCGCAGTAACCTTTTTTGCCGGGTGACCTGGCCTACGGGGGTGGTAGTCTGTAGGCCGGGTAAGGCGAAGCCGCCACCCGGCAATTTCTCAAAGCGGCACAAAGAACCTGAACCGTGCCCCGCTCACCGACTCCATCAGCCTGATCCCACCGCCGTGCAGCTCCAGCATCCGTTTCACGATTAACAGCCCCAACCCGCCGCGATTCTCTCTCGACGCCTGGGTATTGAGCGCCGATGGCCGCTGGAACAGATCGTCGCGCAGCGAGGCATCCACGCCCGTTCCATTGTCAGCCACTTCGACCTGCAGCCGTTCATTCTCCTGCCAGACCGCCAGACGAATTTCCCCTCCAGCTGGCGTATGGCGCATCGCGTTATCGAGCAGGTTGGTCACCACGCGTTCGATCATCGACACATCGGCGTTTATCAGCGGCAGCGGCCCCGGCACGTCAATATGCAGATTGACCTCTCGCGTGCGGGCGGTGAGCTCAAACTTCTGCGCCACGTCGGAAATCAGCTCTCCCATCGCGAACCGTTCGCGCTGGGGTTTAATGCCGCCGTGCTCAAGGCGCGCCAGCTCAAACAGCTGCTGCGAAAGATGACGGACTTTTTGCCCCTGACGCAGCGCGGTGGCGAGATACTGCTGGTGCTCCTGCGGCGTCAGCGTGGCGGATTTTAGCGAAAGGGTTTCCAGATAGCCCAGCAGCGAGGTCAGCGGCGTGCGGAGATCGTGCGAAATGTTGGCGATAAACTCCCGGCGCTGGCGATCGCTGTCGGCCAGCTGATCCCACTGGCGGGTGATTTTGCGCGCCAGCTCGATAAAGCTGTTGCGCAGGATCGCCACTTCATCTTTTGCCGCCGCGTCCGGCGTCTGTGCCGCCAGCAGCCTGATTGCGCTTATGCTGTCCTGCTCCAGCCCGGCCACTTCCACCGTCAGCTGTTTGACCGGACGCGTAACCCAGTACCAGACCAGCAGCCCTGCCAGCAGCCCAAACAGCGCGACCCACAGCAGTGACCACAGGACGGTACTCCACAGCGCCTTGTGCCAGGCCATTTCCGCCAGAGCGTTTGACTCCTCGCCCTGCAAGATAATGTACAGATAGCCTTTCAGCTCGCCGTCCTGCCGTAGCGGCGTGGCGCTGAAGACTTTTTGATTTTGACTGCGCGGATCGTCGCCCAGTACCGGCATGGCGGTGCCGCTCAGGAAGCTCTGCACCGGCGCCAGGTCGATTTTTTGCCGCTGAATATGACCCGGCGGTGCGGCATCGGCGAGGATATCGCCGTCAGGAGAGATAACGTACAGCTCAACGCTCGGATTAAAGGTCATCAGCCGGCTAAACAGCGGTTTCAACGCGCTGCGATCGACCCGGCCCTGCGCGTCCAGAATCGGTTCGCGCTGGACGATCTGCTGCGCCAGCCCACCCGACAAACGCTGCACCATCGCGTTACCGTACTGCATGCTGCTGTAGAGCTGTACCGCGCAGGCGACGGCGGCGCAGAGCATCATCAGCAGGATGAAGAGCAGCGTCAGGCGCTGGCTCAGGCTAAAGCGGCGCATCATGATTTGGCTCCGCAAATTTATAGCCCTTGCCCCAGACGGTGCGAATGATCTCCGGCTCGGCGGCGTCCTTCTCAATCTTAATGCGCAGGCGGTTGATGTGGGTGTTAACGGTGTGTTCGTAGCCCTCGTGCTGGTAGCCCCAGACCTGCTCCAGCAGCGCCAGACGGGAAAACACCTCGCCGGGATGACGGGCAAAGAAGTACAGCAGCTCGAACTCGCGCGGGGTGAGGTCCACCACCTGGCCGTGAAGCAGCACGCTGCGCGCCAGCGGATCGATGGTCAGTCCGTGGGCCTGAATGTGTCCGTCGGTTTGCGCCTGCCCCATCGCCTGCTGACGACGAAACAGCGCTTTGATGCGCGCAATTAATTCCTGCACTGAGAACGGCTTAGCCAGATAGTCGTCGGCGCCGGTTTCCAGCCCGGTGATGCGGTCGGTTTCGCTGCTGCGGGCGCTGATGATGATCACCGGCAGGTAGCGCGTCATCTGACGGATGCGGCGGCAAATCTCCAGACCGTCCACGTTGGGCAGCATCAGGTCGAGGATCACCGCATCCCACGGCTGTTTTTCAAGACGCTGCAGGGCGTTGCCCCCGTCGGGCTCGTGGGTGATGGCGTAGCCTTCGTCTTCTAAATTGAGTTGCAGAAGCGCCGCGATATCGTGGTCGTCTTCCACCAGCAGGATCTGCTTCATGAGTAAGCCTTCATTCATTTCTTATGACGTAAGCTTACCTGATTTCGCCGGGATGAAGAGTTCACATTTTGTTTAAGATTTTACGAGCAACGTCAGCACTTCATAGTGCGCGGTATGCGGGAACATATCAAAAAGCTGAACGCGTTCAATGCGATAGCCCGGTAGGTGCGCAATGTCTTTCGCCATGGTCTGCGCGTTGCAGCTGGAATAGATGATGTACTCTGGCGCCATCTGGCTCAGGTAGTCGCACAGCGCATTGCCGATGCCGCGGCGCGGCGGGTTGACCAGCACCAGCTCAGGCACGTTGCCCTGGCCGGTCGCGAACTGCGTGGAGTCCAGCGCCTGGAAGCGCAGGTTCGTTAACCCCAGTTCGGCGGCAGACTGTTTCGCGCAGGCAATCGCTTCGGCAGAGATCTCAATCCCGGTGAGCTGCATCTCCGGCGTCGCGCAGTGCAGGCCAAACCCGCCCACGCCGCAGAACAGATCCCACATGTGGTGAACGTTCAACGCTCGAACCCAGTCGCGGGCGGTAGCGTACAGGCCGCTTGCCACGGTCGGGTTCGTCTGGAAGAAGCTTTGCGGGCGGATCCACAGCGGCACGCCGTTGAAGCTCTCCGCCAGCGCGTGCTGGTCGGTGAAGAAAATCTCTTTCTCCCCTTCCATAATCGCCATATGCACCGACTGAATATTCGCCGTAATGACCTTCAGCTGCGGGAGTTGCGCCTGCAGCCACGGCAGCGCCGCGCGAAGCTGCGCCAGCTTGGTTTCAGAGCGCAGCACAAAGCGCAGCATCATGCCGCCGTCGATCTGGCTTTCGGTCAACAGAAGGTACTTCAGCTCGCCGCGCTTGCGGGCCACGCTGTAGGGCGTTAACCCCGCCCGCGCGATAAACGGCTTAAGCGCCGCAAAGACCGGCGCAAAGGAGGCGGGATAAAGCGGGCAGTCGGTTAAGTCTTCCGGCGTGCCGTCGCGGTGCAGCATCCCCAGCAGCGGTTTTTCAACGCTGCCGCTGACCACCATTTTGGCTTTATTACGGAAACCCTGCTCCGGGCCGCTGACGGGTGCGCACCATTCGCCCACCGCGTGCGCTGCCAGCAGCTGTTGCAGGTCGGCCATTTTGGCGGTGAGTTGTTGAGAGACCGGCTGTTCTATCCACTGACAGGAGCGGCAGCGTCCGGCGTCATAGAGTGCGCACTGCATATGAAAACCTTAAGAATCACGAGGGCTGCGATTATACACATTATTGCAGGCGGAAGAACCGCCGACTGGAAGCCGGAACGAAGAGTAGAAAGAGCACCAGCATGTCCGGCAGTTTTTGCATAAACAGCGCGCGCAAGATCTCGCGTTTGGATTCACCGGCAATGCTGAACAGCTCCGGGTAGCCATACCCCAGCGAGGCGGCCCACAGATAGCTCGCCGCGGTAATCTGCGTCAGCAGATAGACCCAGCGCGCCCAGTTGCGCCCTTTGACCAGCGAAAACGCGCAGTAGATCTCGATAAACACCAGCACCAGGCTGCTCAAAAAGACCAGCGTCAGATTCCACGTCTGCACGCTGCGGTGAATGAATTCACCGATGCCGCGCACGCCCAGGGTATTCAGAATCATCAGCACGTCCAGGCAGCGGATCATAATAATGGCGAGCGCCGCCACCTGAACCAGTGCAGGTACGTTAGGACGCGCGTGCGTAATACGTGATTTTTTTAATAATCCCAATGTTTTACTTCCCTGAAAAACAGTGCCGCGTCATGCGCGGCACATCACTGGAAATTTTAAATCCTTCAGCCGCGTCTTGCACGCTGGATATCGCGCACGCGCTGTTTTTCCGCGCGCGCCATCAAATACCAGGCGATAAATCCGACAATTCCGACCACGCCGAGGATGATAGAGGCCAGGGCGTTGATCTCCGGGTTGACCCCCATACGCACGCTGGAGAAGACCAGCATCGGCAGCGTCGTCGCGCCCGGGCCGGAGACAAAGCTGGCGATAACCAGATCGTCCAGCGACAGCGTAAACGCCAGCAGCCAGCCGGAGATCACCGCCGGCATAATCATCGGCAGGGTGATGATGAAAAAGACCTTCAGCGGCGTCGCGCCAAGATCCATCGCCGCCTCTTCAATGGAGCGATCCAGCTCGCGCAGGCGCGAGGAGATCACCACCGCCACGTAGGCCGTACAGAAGGTGACATGCGCCAGCCAGATGGTGAGCATACCGCGATCCGCCGGCCAGCCGATGGCGTGCGCCAGGGCCACGAACAGCAGCAGCAGCGCGAGACCGGTGATCACGTCCGGCATGACCAGCGGCGCGGTGATCATAAAGGCGAAGCCGTTCGAGCCGCGAAAACGCCCGAAGCGCACCATCACCAGCGCGGCGATCGTACCCAGCACCGACGCCATGGTCGCCGCCAGCGCCGCAATGGTCAGGCTCAACCCCACCGCGCTCATCATCGCATCATCGTGGAACAGCTCGCTGTACCAGCGCGTCGACCAGCCTGCCCAGACCGTCACCAGTTTGGAGCTGTTAAACGAGTAGATCACCAGCATCAGCATCGGCGCATACAGGAAGGTAAAGCCGATCACCAGGATCGCAATTCGCCACGGGGAGCGTACTACCGGTAAGTTGTTCATCCGTGATCTCCCATCTGTTTCTGCTGATGCTTGTGGAACCACATGATCGGCACGATCAGCAGCAGGAGCATCACAATCGCCACCGCAGAGGCCACCGGCCAGTCGCGGTTATTGAAGAACTCCTGCCACAGCACGCGGCCAATCATGATGCTGTCCGGGCCGCCAAGCAGTTCCGGGATCACAAACTCCCCCACCGCCGGGATAAAGACCAGCATCGACCCGGCGATGATGCCGCCTTTGGTCAGCGGGACAATGACGCTGAAGAAGGTTTTTAACGGACGCGCGCCGAGATCGAGCGACGCTTCCACCAGCGAATAATCAATACGCGTCAGCGCCGTGTAGATCGGCAGCACCATAAACGGCAGATAGGCGTACACAATGCCGATATAGACCGCGAGGTTGGTGTGCAGGATGGTCAGCGGCTGATCGATAACCCCGAGCCACATCAGGAAGTTATTCAGCACGCCGTTGTTTTTCAGGATCCCCATCCAGGCGTAAACGCGGATCAGGAACGAGGTCCACGACGGCAGGATCACCAGCAGCAGCAGGATGTTACGCGTCGACGGCTTGCTGTGCGCCACCGCCCACGCCAGCGGGTAGCCCATCACCAGACAGCAGAGCGTCGAGATCGCCGCCACCTGCAGCGACTGCAGATAGGCTTCGAAATAGAGCGGGTCGTCGGTGAGCTGCAGGAAGTTGCCGAGATTAAGCGTCAGCGTCAGCTGCCCGTCGGCCCAGTCCAGCAGGTTGGTATAGGGCGGTATCGCCCGCGCCATTTCCGCCAGGCTTATCTTGAAAACAATCAGGAACGGCAGCAGGAACAGCAGGATCAGCCACACGTACGGCATGGCGATCACCAGCTTGCGGCCGTGTTTCATCTGCATGCGCGTCATTAAACCGGCAATGGCGCCCGGCTTTTCTACGCGGGCTGGAGGTTCAAGTGTGCTCATGATCGCTCCTTATACCGTCAGCACGACGCAACTGTCAGCGTCCCAGCAGAGGCGCACTTCGTCGCCCCAGGTCGGCTGCCCCTTGCGATAGCGATGTTCGTTCTGCAGCTGCGCGCTGAGCATCTGCCCACTTTTCAGGCGCACGTGGTAGATGGACAGATCGCCCAGATAGGCAATGTGCACCACTTCGCCCACGGCAAAGTTATAGCCATCGGCGGGCGGATCCTCACAGAGCATGATTTTCTCCGGACGCAGCGCGACGTAGACCGGCACGTTATCCACCACCGAGTTATCAGGATCGACCTTAAGCGGATGCTGCAGCCCGGGCGATTCGATAACCAGGCCATCCTCCTGACGATCTTTCAGCAGCCCTTCGAAGACGTTAACCGAGCCAATGAACTCCGCGCTGTAGCGGGTAGTCGGATGCTCATAAATCTCTTCCGGCTCGCCAATCTGCACGAACTTGCCGCGGTTCATGATCGCGATACGTCCGGCCATGGTCATGGCTTCTTCCTGGTCGTGGGTCACCATCACGCAGGTCACCCCCACGCGCTCGAGGATATCGACCACTTCGAGCTGCATACGGTCGCGCAGTTTTTTATCCAGCGCGCCCATCGGTTCATCAAGCAGCAAGAGTTTCGGGCGTTTTGCCAGGCTGCGGGCCAGGGCCACGCGCTGGCGCTGGCCGCCGGAGAGCTGGTGCGGCTTACGCTTCGCGAACTCCTGCATGTGCACCAGGCTCAGCATCTCGGCCACGCGCGCGGTAATTTCCGCTTTCGGCAGTTTGTCCTGCTTCAGGCCAAAGGCGATGTTCTGCTCCACCGTCATGTGCGGGAACAGCGCGTAAGACTGGAACATCATGTTGATCGGGCGCTGATACGGCGGCACGCTGGAGAGATCCACGCCATCAAGCATGATCTGCCCGGCAGTGGGCTGTTCAAAACCGGCCAGCATACGCAGCAGGGTCGATTTACCGCAGCCAGAGGCCCCCAGAAGGGCAAAAATTTCGCCTTTAAAGATCGTCAGGCTGACGTCGTCCACGGCATGCTGGCCATCGAAAGATTTGGTGAGGTTACGTATTTCAAGAAGCGGGGTCAGCGCTTTACGGACTTTCGCCTGCGGGCGGGGGATCGCGTCATTCACGGGGTGTTCTCCGGTAGAGATCAAATCATGGTGCAGGCGCACCAGAACGGTGCGCCTGTTGCCGGACACGCTTCGCTTGCCCGGCCTGTGACTCACGGTAACTTATTTACCGCTTTTCACCTTGGTCCACGCGCGGGTACGCACGCGGTCGATTTTTGGATCCTGTACTTTCAGGGTGAAGAGCTTGGCGAACACATCCGCTGGCGGATAGATAGCCGGGTTATTGCGGATCTCTTCGCTCACCAGCGGCACGGAGGCCTTGTTACCGTTCGCGTAGTAAACGTGGTCGCTGATGTGGGCGATCACGTCAGGACGCATCAGGTAGTTGAGGAACTGATACGCTTCGTCTTTGTTTTTAGCGTCAGTCGGCATCGCGAAGACGTCAAAGAAGGCCAGCGCCCCCTCCTTCGGAATGAAGTAAGAGACGTTCACGCCGTTTTTCGCCTCTTTCGCGCGGTTAGCCGCCTGCCATAC
This sequence comes from Enterobacter sp. SES19, assembly GCF_011765665.1. Lineage (NCBI taxonomy): Bacteria > Pseudomonadati > Pseudomonadota > Gammaproteobacteria > Enterobacterales > Enterobacteriaceae > Enterobacter > Enterobacter sp. SES19. Next base: position 1,526,418 of record NZ_CP050320.1, on the reverse strand, counting down.
GTCCCCTGCCCAGCCGATCGCGACGCAGATATCGCCGTTCGCCAGGTCGTTAATGTACTGGGACGAGTGGAAGTAACGAATGTTTGGACGCAGCTTCAGCAGCAGATCGGTCGCCGGACCGGTGTAATCATCGGCTTTACTGCTGTTCGGGTCTTTGCCCAGGTAGTTCAGCACGGTGGCGAAAATCTCTTCCGGCGCATCTAGGAAGGAGACGCCGCAGCTTTTCAGCTTTTCAAGGTTTTCCGGCTTCAGCACCACGTCCCAGCTGTCCAGCTTCACGTCCGGGCCCAGCACCGCTTTGACTTTATCAACGTTGTAGCCGATACCGGTAGTCGCCCACAGGTAAGGCATGGCGTATTTGTTGTCCGGGTCATGCTTAGCCACCAGCTTCAGCACTTCCGGATCGAGGTTTTTCCAGTTCGGTAATTTGCTCTTGTCCAGCGGCTGGAAGACGCCTGCCGTCAGCTGACGCTCCAGGAAGCTTGCGGAAGGCACCACGAGGTCAAACCCGGTGCTGCCCGCCATCAGTTTTCCTTCCAGCACTTCGTTGGAATCGAACACGTCATAGACCACTTTAATGCCGGTCTCTTTTTCAAAATTTGCCACCGTGTCCGGCGCAATATAGTCAGACCAGTTATAAACGTGCAGCGTTTTTTGTTCCGCAGCGAGCGTGCCGGCAGAGACGGCCATCAGAGCACCCGCAACCAGACCCGATAACCATTTTTTATTCAAGGCGATCATAGTGTTATTCCTTCTGAAAGCTCGTTAACAAACGAACTAAAACTGTGCAATCTGAAGATATGCAATAATCATGCATAGTTTGTCGCTCTGCCCAAAATAAAAAGAAACCTCTTTACCCGGCAGTTTCCGCTCGCTTTTTTAAGCATCGCAAGAATAACTGTAGCCCGTGTCCCCGGCTATAGCCCAGACGAAAAAACGCCTTTTATCAATTTTTTATGCAGGTTATGTCTACGTGATAAGCCGAAACGGCCTTCAGGGAGGTGAATAATTCTTTAAAGAAAGGTTAAAAGCAGCAGAAAAAATGGCCTTCTGCAGCCGCCATGGCAGCGACTGCGCAAAAGTCAGACAGGCTTAGTGAAGAAAATTGGGAGATGCATCATTATTCTCTGCATCATCTTCCGCGCTATACAGCAGATGGTGTGCATTGGCTTCCATCATCACCATCGAAATTTGCTCTTCGCTCAAGCGCATAAACCAGGCGAACTGCTTGAACGACAGCCCTGCCCCGGAGAATAAAGACTGGCAAACGACCAGTTTTGGCAGATTATCGTCCTGTATGTCGAGAAATGCCTTCACCGTCAAAGAACTGGCATTGATGGCCGACAGGTCGGAGGCCAGCGCCAGCAGCGCGGACGGCTTCACTTCGGCCAGCGCGGAGAAAAGGATCACGTCGTTAATGAGATCGATTTTGGCATCGAAAATGCCGTCGAAATTCTGCATATGAGGCAGATGCAGCGCCTGGCAGGAATCGCATTCGAAGAACGTAATTCCGGCATCATCAAGCCATTGACGTAACGTATCCAGTGTAGGTACGACCTGTAAATCCATCGCGATGCAGCCTCTTTAATAAAAACTTCGCATAGGGTACTCAAAAAGCGCGCGGTAATCCATTTAACCACCCGTTTTCAGACAGTAGCCCGGCGTGGCATGACGCTCGATCCATGAGATCATTTTACCCGCAATATCGACCCCGGTGGTTTTTTCCACGCCTTCCAGCCCCGGCGAGGCGTTCACCTCCATGACCAGCGGCCCGCGCGTCGCGCGCAGAAGATCTACACCCGCCACGTCCAGCCCCAGGGTTTGCGCGGCTTTCACCGCAATTTCCCGCTCGCGGTCACTGATATCAGCGATTCTTGCAATGCCGCCCCGGTGAAGATTAGAGCGGAAGTCGCCCTCTTTCGCCTGACGCTCAATGGCCGCTACCACCTCGTTTCCCACGACGAAGCAGCGGATGTCGCGCCCTTTGGCCTCTTCAATATACTCCTGCACCAGAATGTGGGCATTCAGCCCGCGGAAGGCGTCAATCACGCTCTCCGCTGCCTGACGCGTCTCCGCCAGCACCACGCCAATGCCCTGAGTGCCTTCCACCAGCTTGATCACCAAAGGGGCGCCGCCCACCATGTCGATCAGATCGCTGGTGTCGTCCGGTGAATGGGCAATCCCCGTGACGGGGAGATCGATCCCCTGACGAGCAAGGAGCTGCAGCGAGCGCAGCTTGTCGCGGGCACGGGAAATAGCAACGGATTCGTTGAGCGGATAACTGCCCAGCATCTCGAACTGGCGCAGCGCGGCGGTGCCGTAGTAGGTAATCTGGGAGCCGATGCGGGGGATGACCGCATCAAAATGCGGCAGCTTGCGGCCTTTGTAGTGAATCGACGAGGCGGCCGGGTCGATGTTCATGTAGCAGGACATCGGGTCGAGGATCTCAACCTGATGCCCGCGTTTCGCCGCCGCTTCTCTCAGGCGCTTACATGAATAGAGCGTTCCATCCCGGGACAATATGGCAATTTTCACCCTGCACCTCTCTGAAGACATGGAAAAAGCCTGCGTATCATATACGCAGGCAGGCACAGGATAAATGGACTATCGCGTCGCCCAGCCCTGTTTGTGCAGATAATCAAGAATAAACGGGCGATTTTCTTTAATGATGGTGCGACGAATATGGTCGGTCCAGGTATCACGACGGTTATTGCTGCCGCGCGTCATGTAGTAGTTCGCCAGCTCTTCATCGTATTGATTCAGGACATCTTGATCGACCGGCTGGTAGTGGTTTTCATGCACCAGCATCGCCGCAGGAATGCGCGGCTTCAGATCCGGGTTATCCGCCGGCCAGCCGAGGCACAGGCCAAACAGCGGCAGCACATGTTTTGGCAGCTTCAGCAGCTCGGTCACGCTTTCGATGTTATTACGCAGGCCGCCGATGTAGACACCGCCTAACCCCAGCGACTCCGCCGCCGTGAAGGCGTTTTGCGCCATCAGCGCGGTGTCCACCACGCCCAGCAGCAGCTGTTCGGCCAGCCCCAGCTCGGCCTCAGGGCAGATCTGCAGATGACGGTTAAAGTCGGCGCAGAACACCCAGAACTCCGCCGCCTGCGCCACATGCTTCTGCCCGCCGGTCAGCGTCACCAGCTGCTCGCGCATGGCCGGGTCGGTGATGCGGATAATGGAGCTGCACTGCAGGAAGCTTGAGCTCGAGGTCGCCCTGGCGCTGTCAATAATCGCGGCACGCTGCGCCTCGGTAATCGGCTCATCGGTGAAGTGGCGAATGGAACGGTGGGAACGGAGCAGGTCAATCGTGGGTGTCATCTTGTCTCTCTTTGTCGTGCTTAATACGTATTGCAGCCAGTATAGGCAATGATCTGTGCGATGTAATTGGCGAAACATAGCCTGACTGTATCAAAGCGACAGGCGAAACCTTCTTTAATGGCGGCAGGTTATCGGGCACTATATGTCCTATTCGCCGTCAGGCTTGTTTTTTGAGGAGAGAGAAATGTTTGCAGTAATTTTTGGTCGTCCAGGGTGCCCTTACTGTGTGCGCGCGAAAGAGCTGGCTGAGAAACTGACCGAAGAGCGCGATGACTTCAACTTCCGCTACGTGGATATCCACGCGGAAGGCATCACCAAAGCGGATCTCGAAAAAACCGTCGGCAAGCCGGTTGAAACCGTACCGCAGATCTTCCTCGATCAGAAACACATCGGCGGCTGCACTGACTTTGAAGCTTACGCCAAAGAGCATCTGGGCCTGTTTGCTGCCCAGTAATGAAATGAAAGACGCCCTCACCGAGAGGGCGTTTTTATTTGTGGTGTCGTCGGTGCTGAAGCAGACTGCGCACAAATAAGTAGCAAAGCGCGCCAAGGGCGCACCAGAATACGGCGCTCATCAACCATGCCAGTTCCTGCCAGAAACTCCGCGTTGATATATAGAGCAAGCGCATCAGCAGCAAACAGAGCGGCGCGGCCAGCATGGCGCCCAGCAGCGGCTTCACCACCTCCCCTTTACGGGAGAGAAAACTGGCAGCAGCCCCCGGCAGCGTAAAAAAGAGCAGCCCCAGCTCCGGATGACCCGACGCCCTGAATGCCCCTTTCACGTTAAAAGCAAGCGACATGCATACGACCGTGAACAGCAAAAAGCAGCTGATCACCCCCGCCCAGTTTCGTTTAATGTTCAAACTATCCTCCTGACTTATCTCTATCAAATACACTTTCGTCGGGTAGACGCCCAGTCAGATAAAGCAATGCGGCAATCCTTGCCAAAGTACGCACAGGGTGATGCGATAATCAGTAGCTGTCAGTAGCTAATGCGATTAAACTACACGCCAGCTAATGTTTTAGGGAATAAAGCAGGAAACAGGGAGCGTTAACGCCTTTCCCTGACCCAGAAAACAGTAGCCCAAAAAGTCCTTTCATTCAACAACTTACTGGTAAACAAGAAGTTAGCCTCCGTGAATATAAACGTCGCAGACTTGTTAAATGGGAATTACATCCTGTTATTATTTGTGGTACTGGCGCTGGGCCTTTGCCTGGGTAAATTGCGCCTGGGTTCAGTTCAACTTGGTAATTCCATTGGCGTTTTAGTCGTCTCCTTATTATTAGGCCAGCAGCACTTCAGCATTAACACGGACGCGCTCAACTTAGGTTTTATGCTGTTTATTTTTTGTGTTGGCGTGGAAGCGGGACCGAACTTTTTTTCAATTTTCTTCCGCGACGGCAAAAATTATCTGATGCTGGCGCTGGTGATGGTCGGCAGCGCGCTGCTGATCGCGTTAGGGCTGGGTAAACTGTTTGGCTGGGATATCGGGTTAACGGCCGGTATGCTGGCAGGCTCCATGACCTCCACCCCCGTGCTCGTGGGTGCCGGTGATACCCTGCGCCATTCCGGCATGGCCGGCGCACAGCTTTCTACCGCACTCGACCACCTGAGTCTTGGCTATGCCCTGACCTATCTGATTGGTCTGGTGAGCCTGATCGTTGGCGCACGCTACCTGCCAAAACTGCAGCACCAGGATCTGCAGACCAGCGCCCAGCAAATCGCCCGCGAGCGCGGTCTGGATACCGATTCCAAACGTAAAGTCTATCTCCCGGTGATCCGCGCCTATCGCGTCGGGCCGGAGCTGGTGGCATGGGCTGACGGCAAAAATCTGCGCGAGCTGGGGATTTACCGCCAGACGGGCTGCTACATCGAACGTATCCGCCGCAACGGCATTCTGGCGAACCCGGACGGCGACGCGGTGCTGCAGATGGGTGACGACATCGCGCTGGTGGGTTACCCGGACGCCCACGCCCGTCTCGACCCGAGCTTCCGTAACGGCAAAGAGGTGTTCGACCGTGACCTGCTCGACATGCGTATCGTCACCGAAGAGATCGTGGTGAAAAACCATAACGCCGTGGGCCGCCGTCTGGCGCAGCTGAAGCTGACCGACCACGGCTGCTTCCTCAACCGCGTGATCCGCAGCCAGATTGAGATGCCTATCGACGACAACGTGGTGCTCAACAAAGGCGACGTGCTGCAGGTCAGCGGCGACGCCCGCCGCGTGAAAACCGTGGCCGACCGCATCGGCTTTATCTCGATTCACAGCCAGGTCACCGACCTGCTGGCCTTCTGCGCCTTCTTTATCGTTGGCCTGATGATCGGGATGATCACCTTCCAGTTCAGCAACTTTAGTTTCGGCATCGGTAACGCCGCCGGTCTGCTTTTCGCCGGGATCATGCTGGGCTTCCTGCGAGCCAACCACCCGACCTTCGGCTACATTCCGCAGGGCGCGCTGAACATGGTTAAAGAGTTCGGTCTGATGGTCTTTATGGCAGGCGTCGGCTTAAGCGCGGGCAGCGGGATTGGTCACAGCCTCGGTGCCGTCGGCTGGCAGATGCTGGTTTCCGGACTTATCGTCAGCCTGGTACCGGTGGTGATCTGCTTCCTGTTCGGCGCCTACGTGCTGCGCATGAACCGCGCCCTGCTCTTCGGGGCGATGATGGGGGCGCGTACCTGTGCGCCTGCGATGGAAATCATCAGCGACACCGCGCGCAGCAACATCCCGGCGCTGGGGTATGCGGGCACCTATGCTATCGCTAACGTGCTGCTGACGCTGGCGGGTACGCTGATTATCATCATCTGGCCAGGACTCGGATAACTCCTAAGAATGCGCGTGGCGGAAAATATTTTTGTTACGCGCAGAACTTTTTTATCAGGGGGCAGTCATAACTAGTGCCACTGCTTTTCTTTGATGTCCCCAATTTGTGGAGCCCATCAACCCCGCCGTTTTGGTTCAAGGTTGATGGGTTTTTTGTTGTCTGAAATCCACTCACTCACAGAATCAATCGCTTACAGCCACGCTTTCTGACGTTGGGCGTCAGCTCCGGAAAAAAAACCTATCCCATTACTTTCTCCTTCCAGGCTTCATAAAACTATCGCTCCCTGACAGCAAAAGAATAAAATCAGGAAAAACGTCAGCAAGGAAAGCCGCATGTTCGATTTTTATCCCGAGAAAACCTACAGCAGAACAGAAGTAATGAGCAAACCATCGCCAGTTCCGCCATTAAATGGCGTCTACTTCTGGTGGTTTAAGGAGATCCCTCCAGGTGTGCCGACAGAGGGCTGCATTACCTTAGACGGTTACACGCTGCTATACGTTGGTATTTCACCCGACCAGAGAGGGAAACCTAACAGCCGTTCGAACTTAAGGAAACGAATCAAAACGCATTACAGCGGCAATGCGGCTGGATCAACACTCAGGCGCACGCTAGGTGTGTTATTGAGTGGTTTAAGTGGCTTTCCCCTGCGCCGTGTGGGTTCTGGATCCAGAATGACATTTACTCGCCCTGGCGAGCAGTGGCTTGACGCCTGGATGGAAAAGAATGCCAAAGTTCACTGGCATCCTGTCGAAGCGCCCTGGGAACTTGAGGATATGCTGATTGCATCGCTTTGCTTACCACTAAACATTCAGGGAAATGCTCATGGCTTTAAAATGACGCTTTCAGGAATGCGTAGTCAGGCTGCTGCGGAGGCAAGACGGATGGAGATTGCTGATGAGCGGGGTTTAAAAAGACGGTTAGCGACGCAGTAAAACCGCGTCGCCCGTTTAGAGTCAGTAAGCAAATTGCTCCTACAAACCTTTGGGATGAGGCGGTGCTGCGCTGATTTTTGCGTACGGCATACTGTCCGGACAAAATTCTCATGCGTCACGAAAGTATGCCTTCAGTAAGCGATGTCCTCTCGCTTGAGCATCACTGGCGAAAGACACCTACCAAGGGATCGATCTCGATACCTGCTGATTTGCGCAGTACGTTATAACCAAACAGCCTTTGAATTTACCAAAGGCAACCTCTTTCACCTGAAGGAGACAAATCTAAACTAGAATATTTACGGCCTAACGGAATACTGTCCGCCATTTCCTCCGCCCTGCTTAACGAGCCCACCACTCTGTTCCGTCGCAAATATTACATCAGCGACAACCATACCGTATCCATCACTGAGCAGAATCAGGAGGACGCGAAAAACATCCGGCAGGCGATGAAATGTGCCAAAGGTCGAGCAACTTCCGTCCCCTGTTTATGTACTCGCGAATGCTAAAAAGAACGACATTCAGATCATCCCACTGTCAGAGGTAGTAGCGAAGGATGAGTTTCTTAACATTAAGATCGTGATCCGCGATGACATGATGGCAGCGCACCGCGTTCCGCCGCTAAAGATTGGGCTTACGCCAAGTAATATTGGGAGGTTGGATGTGGAAAAAGCGAGTCGTTCTTTGTACGAAATACACTAATTCCACGTCAAGAAAGAATGAAAGAATGAAAGAATGAAAGAAATAAATTATCTAATAGCCGAGCAAATAATCGACTTCGCCCTTTATGATAGAAAGGACGATGCCACTTAATAAAATAACAAAAAATACTATATAAATGAAATCAAAAATTGCGCCCCACATAGGGGCGCGACATCTAATTCAAACATTAATTAAATTCAGTACTTCAGGACGCAATTCGTGCAGACGTGTATCAAGTTTAAAGTGCCATATCCAAAACACAGAAAATGGGAATGTATTTTTGCACATGATTTTCAAAGTTTCTATTGCTTCGTCGACCTTGACCGGCAAACTTGTTCTTGTGATCAACACCCTTCTAGCGTTTATATATTCATAATAATAATCAAAAATACTTTCCATTAAGTTTTCACGCGTAATTCCACGCAACCCTGTATTCTTCAGATTATAACAATCATCAAGCAATGCCACTGTATTGATGGTTTCCTGACTAGGTGTTGGGTAATGAGGCCTAATAGTAACTCTCTCAGTACTCATCCCAGGTAAAATATGTTCAATTTCCATTGTAACATTAATGCTCGAGTCCGTGCAGTTCAATAAATTAATATGCCGGGCTCCTTTGACACTGTTACAGCGGCCGCATGCGTAAAAAAGATTATTCCAATCAAATTTTAGTGCATCATCATCTTTATGAGGAACAAAATGTTCAATTTCAGGATCCGAAAGATCAATTTGTTCACATAGATAGCACTTCCCAAAGAACATAGGCTTTAAAATTGCGATAACACTTGGGTCATTATAAACTTTATCAGCTAAACAAGCAGGTGCTGGAGCAACTCTCGAAACATTGAACATGATTAATCATCTCCCAATATTTCTACTATCTTGTTCTGCGCCAAAGCTATTTTTATTTTTGATGCAGCATCCATTTTCTCTATAAATGGCTCAAGTTCATTAACGGCACGCTGTAATGAAATTATATCATTTGTTGCATTATTGTATATAGATTCAAGCATGTTAATTTTTTCTTTTAACGCATCTGATTCTGATGTTTCTCCTAATAACCCCTTGATAATTGAGGTATACGAATACATAGAGAGATCTTTCATGCTTTCTAATGTTGTTAAATTAAAAACAATGCAATTAGATACTGATTGGACAACAAATGGAGAATGTGTCGTTATTATAAACTGTACATTTGGAAATGCAGAATTGAAAAATGAGAAAACTTTTTTCTGTAGAGTGACATGAAGATGCGCATCAATCTCATCAATTAAAACGATCCCTGACAAATCATGACGAGAAAGTTTTTCAAGCTCAACTTTAATAAGGAGATCTGCATAAATTGACAATACCGATGAAAAACCTGATGAAAGCTGGTCTAGCCTAAATGGTAATTTATTAATTTGGTTTAAATAAATACGCAGTTCAGAAAGGTTAAAGTCTAATTTCAACGAATCATCTTCGAATAATATTTTCAAATCAGCATTAATTTTATTAATCCAGCTAAATACACGCTCCGCCTCTTCAATATTATCACTACCTTTTTGAAGCAACCCATAATTCCAATAAGAGACTAAATAACGTTCGAATAAAACCCCTGAGTCTGTTGTCAGAGATAGCTGCTTGTGTTCCTGAAGCAATTTCTCCATCCCAGATATAGAACCGTCCCCTTTAATGCTTGCTTGCCGCGTTGCTTCAAAAAATCTAATGATAGACTTTCTTTTATGAATCGAAACTTTTAGCATTCTCTCATCATTGAAAGATAGTGAAAATCGTTTTTCGCTATCTATTTTTCTTTGAGCATCATCTTTCTGATTATTATAATAGTCATACAATGAATCTCCAGGCATCCTATTTTTCAATTGCTGCTCAGCTTCTTGCAATTTATTTATGGCATGCTCTATACCACTATCACCTGTACTTATTAACTTCTGTTCTAAACGAGAGTGCAACTGCCTTAAAAAATTTGTCTTCCCTGAACCATTATTTCCTGTAATAATTAAGTTTTTCCCTTCAAGATCTATTTCGAAATTATTACCGAAATCATCTTTATGAATTATTTTATCTATTGAAAACCTCATATTACCCCCTCTATATTCTCTAAAATTAGTTTATGAACAATAACAATAACGCAGCTATGTCGATCTTTACAATAAGTTGTTGCGCGCGCTCGTATCCCCGCCATACTTGCCAGCTTTATCCAGTAGTTTTCATGCACTGCATGAATCGAGGAGTAGCCCGCCAACACTGCCGGATATCTGCATTACAGCTGCAATTGCGATCATGCAAACCATGCACAAAAATGCACATTTAGTGCGGAACTGCTTGGCCCAACGAACGCAGGTCCCGCCTACACCCAAGAATCTCAGGGCATTGATAGACAGTCTACCCGTATAGAGATTAAAAGCGAACCTTATAAACTACTTACTGATGTGGCTAAATCATAATCACTAATGTCACCTTCAGTCATGAAGGAAAAACATGGAAGCGAATGATCCGGGAAAGCTGATACGACATGTTGCCTATGTTGAATTAGGTATAGATGGTCATCGGTTTTATGGTTTTGGGAACCTATGGATGAAGTATTAGAGGCGTGGAGACTTCGTGCGCATCATTCGTAAGCTGAGGGAAAAGCACAGTTGTGATGATGAGATTAAATGGCAAAAGCTAGTCAAAGCGCAATACCGCCTTCTATCATAATGTCCTAAAGACCTTCTTTAAAAATAAATGGATGGCCTTCCACTGCATCATCGTTGAAAAGTCGAAGGTCGAAAAATCCTGTCATGGCAGTGATTATGCCCTTGCTATGCGTAAGCATTTTGGTAAATCGATCGAAACTAAAATTGGAAATTCATCAAGGCTCACCCAAACCGATAATGCGAGAGAATCAAATCACTAAAATTTTGGTCAGTATTTATGGCAATATGAATGATGAACACAACAAAAAGCTATAGCAAACGCTCATCAATTTATTTCAAAACAAGAGTGCATAGTTGATTTATCCATCGCTGAAAGAACACCTATTTGGGGAGAAATACAAGTCCCTGCATGATATATGAACTAATAACAGCGTGAAACTTTCAAGTCTAAGATTAGAAGTTACCAACGCAAGAGATACTGTCTCAAAAAGTTTAAGTGGCTAGAAACTGACGGCAGCGGTTGGCAATTCTCCGAATCGTCACTTAGCCCCCAAACTAGCGCAATGATTATCCTACAAGACATTGTTTTTACTAACCCATTTACATAAATGTTTTTTGTTGCCTGAAATTCGCCTTCCACTAATCATTTCTTCTCGCTTGCCATCAAAACATATATGATTAAACGCATATAAAAACCGCACCTGCAGGAACACCCATGCTCCACCCACTCCAGCTCTTCAAAACCCTCTCCGACGGAACACGGCTCGCCATCGTCATGCTGCTCCGAGAAGCCGGCGAGCTGTGCGTCTGCGATCTCTGCTCCGCCACCGCCGAATCTCAGCCGAAAGTCTCCCGCCATATGGCCCTGCTGCGCGAGTCCGGGCTGGTTGTCGACCGTCGCGAGGGCAAATGGGTCCATTACCGCCTCTCTCCCAACATGCCTGCGTGGGCGGCAACCGTTATCGACACCAGTTGGAACTGCCTGCGGGAAGAGACGCGTCTGAAGCTGAAAAACCGACTTCCGGGCTCGTGCTAACCCAAACATATTCACAAAAACAGATATAACGGAGTAAACAATGTTTCTGGCAGGGGCTATTTTTCTGTTTACGCTGGTACTGGTCATCTGGCAGCCCAAAGGACTGAGTATCGGCTGGAGCGCGACCATCGGCGCCGTGCTGGCGCTATTCAGCGGTGTGATCCACGTTAGCGATATTCCGGTAGTATGGAATATCGTCTGGAACGCCACGGCAACGTTCATTGCCGTCATCATCATCAGCCTGCTGCTGGATGAGTCCGGCTTTTTCGAGTGGGCGGCGCTGCACGTTGCCCGCTGGGGAAACGGTCGCGGGCGATTGCTGTTTACGTATATCGTGCTGCTGGGCGCAGCCGTGGCGGCGCTGTTTGCCAATGACGGTGCGGCGCTGATCCTGACCCCTATCGTTATCGCCATGCTGCTGGCGCTGGGGTTCAGCAAGCAGGCCACGCTGGCGTTTGTGATGGCGGCGGGCTTTATCGCCGATACCGCCAGCCTGCCGCTGATTGTGTCCAACCTGGTCAACATCGTGTCGGCAGACTTCTTTAAGCTGGGGTTCAGCGAATACGCCTCGGTGATGATCCCGGTTGATATCGCCGCGATTGCCGCAACGCTGGTGATGCTGCATCTGTTCTTCCGCAAGGAAATTCCGCCGGAATATGACCTGGCAAAACTCCGCGAGCCCGCGCGTGCCATTCACGACCTCCCGACGTTCAGAACGGGCTGGATCGTCCTGCTGCTTCTGCTCGTCGGTTTCTTTGTGCTGGAGCCTCTGGGTATTCCGGTCAGCGCCATCGCGGCCGTCGGCGCGCTGATTTTGTTCGCTGTCGCAAAACGCGGGCATGCGATAAACACCGGAAAAGTGCTGCGCGGCGCACCGTGGCAGATCGTCATCTTCTCGCTGGGGATGTATCTGGTGGTGTATGGCCTGCGCAATGCCGGGCTGACGGAATATCTCTCAGGCGTACTGAATAGCCTGGCCGGACACGGGCTGTGGGCCTCCACGCTGGGAACCGGGTTCATCACCGCGTTCCTGTCATCCATAATGAACAATATGCCCACGGTGCTGATTGGCGCGCTCTCCATTGACGGCAGCACGGCAACTGGGTTGATCAAGGAGGCGATGATTTACGCCAACGTGATTGGCTGCGATCTGGGGCCGAAAATCACGCCTATCGGCAGCCTCGCCACCCTGCTCTGGCTCCACGTGCTGGCGCAGAAAAACATGACGATTACCTGGGGCTACTATTTCCGGACGGGCATCATTATGACGCTGCCGGTCCTGTTTGTGACGCTCGCCGCGCTGGCGCTACGTCTCTCCTTCACACTGTAATGAGCCACTGCTATGAGCCACATCACCATTTATCACAACCCCGCCTGCGGCACTTCGCGCAACACGCTGGAGATGATCCGCAACAGCGGCACGGAGCCTGAGATTATCTTCTATCTGGAAACCCCGCCGTCGCGCGATAAGCTGACCGCCCTGATTGCCGAGATGGGCATTTCAGTGCGGGATCTGTTGCGTAAAAACGTGGAGCCCTATGAACAGCTCGGCCTTGCCAAAGATAACTTCACCGACGACCAGCTTATCGATTTTATGCTGCAATACCCGATTCTGATTAACCGTCCGATCGTGGTCACGCCGCTGGGCACCCGCCTGTGCCGCCCGTCTGAAGTCGTTCTCGATATTCTGCCGGACGCGCAAAAAGGAGCGTTTACGAAAGAGGATGGCGAAGCCGTCGTAGACGCCGGCGGGAAAAAAATCTTGCCAAAGTAACCCATTGATAATGGCACGGTAAGATCTGCCAACCGCATGCCCCACTCAACGGCCAGGTTGCATCAGCCGAAACCCGGCACATACTTTTGAGGGTTAAGTCTGTTGAGGGTATGCGGTATGGGCTTTAAAAACAAAACCGCCGTCATCTTCGGCGGCAGCGGCGCCATCGGCAGTTCAGTGGCACACGCTCTGGCGCGTGAAGGAGCGGATGTATACCTCGCCGCACGTGGCCACGCCAGGCTGGAGCAGATCGCCAGCCGTATTCGCGCAGCGGGCGGTTCTGCCAGCACGTTTATTTACGATGCGCTCGAGGAGTCCTCGCAGCTCCCCGACCTTGCCCGTATAGATATTGTCGTCAACGCCACGGGCTTTATGCACGATCAGGGTAAACGCCTTGAGGCGTTAACGCTCGGCGAGTTCAGGCAGGGTTTCGACCCTTTCCTGGCCGCGTACTTTAACATTGCGAAAGCCGTGTCATCCCGCATGGGCGGCGAGCATGGCGGGACCATAATTACCGTCGTCGCCCCCGCCGCAAACATGGCGATGGCGGGCCACCTCGGGCATATCGTCGGCTGCGCGGGAACGGAAGCCTTTACCCGGGCGCTTGCGGCTGAGCTGGGGACTCAAAATATTCGCGTGCTGTGCGTGCGTTCGCACGCAATAGCCGATGCGGCGCAGGCGGGTTCGTATGTGGGTGCCATTTTCGCCGCCAAGGCGCAGGCGATGGGGATAACGGTTGAGCAATTTCTCGGCGGTGCCGCGCAAAGTACCCTGACGCATCGCCTGCCGACGCTGGCACAGGTGGCAGATACAATTACGTTTCTGGCCTCAGATGCGGCAAGCGCCATCACGGGAACCACCGTCAATATGACCGCGGGCGCAACCTAGCGGCCGCCCTCGCCCGCAATCCTCCCCACCATCGCCCGGATCTCTTCGCGGGATAGCGGCGTCCGGTCGGTCACGTAGTGCAGCGTCATCCCTTCGATAAACGCATCCAGCGCGCGGGTGGTGACCGGGTCGAACCACTGCTCCAGCGTGGTCTGGCTCATTCTCATCCAGTCCTGCATCACCGTTTTGAGCGCCGCGCTGCGGTGCATAAAGGCGTAGAGCTGGTACATCAGCGCCATGTTGTGCGGCGTGGTCACCTGCGAGCTGTGGATCAGCGTAGTGATGGATTCGCACGCCATCTCCGGCCCGGTGACGCCGGCAAAGAAATCCCGGTACTGCTGCGACATCTGCCGGGTAAACCACGTGAAGGCCTCCTCCAGCAGCGGCTCCATGCCGTCGAAATAGTAGGTCATCGACCCCAGCGGCACGCCCGCACAGGTGGCGATTTTACGGTGCGTGACGGCGTGGATCCCGTGCTCGGCAATGGTATCGAGCGTTGCCTGCAGGATCTTCTCCCGGCGATGCGGATCGTTCGGTGGTCTGCTCATAAATTCCTCACGTGGTTTGTGTACAAATGTACACAAACTTGCTAGTGTTGTCGCTATTGTTGTACTTCTGGTGCTACCCCAATGACGCTGACCTCTCCCCGCAAAGCCCTGCAGCTCCGCATGTGGGCGCTGTTTATGTTCTTCTTCATTCCCGGCCTGCTGATGGCCTCCTGGGCCACGCGCACCCCCGCCATTCGCGATATTTTGTCCGTTTCTACCGCTGAGATGGGCATCGTGCTGTTTGGCCTGTCGATAGGCTCCATGAGCGGCATTCTCTGCTCCGCCTGGCTGGTTAAGCGCTTCGGTACGCGGGCGGTGATCCGCACTACCATGTGCTTCGCGGTGTTCGGGATGATCGTGCTGAGCGTGGCGCTGTGGTTTGCCTCACCGGTGCTCTTCGCCCTGGGCCTGACGGTATTTGGCGGCAGCTTCGGTTCTGCAGAAGTTGCCATCAACGTTGAAGGGGCGGCGGTCGAACGTGAGATGAACAAAACCGTGTTGCCGATGATGCACGGTTTTTACAGCCTCGGCACGCTGGCCGGTGCCGGCGTGGGGATGGCGCTGACCGCCACCGGCGTGAGCGCCAATCTGCATATTCTGCTGGCGGCGCTGGTGTGCATTATTCCGATTCTGACCGGCATCCGGGCCATCCCGGACGGTACCGGCAAAAACTCCGCTGACGAACAGCACTCGGCCGAAAAAGGGCTGCCCTTCTACCGCGACTTCCAGCTGATGCTGATCGGCGTGGTGGTGCTGGCGATGGCGTTCGCGGAAGGGTCTGCCAACGACTGGCTGCCGCTGCTGATGGTGGACGGCCACGGCTTTAGCCCGACCTCCGGCTCGCTGATCTACGCCGGGTTTACGCTGGGGATGACCGTGGGTCGCTTCACCGGCGGCTGGTTTATCGACCGCTACAGCCGCGTGGCGGTGGTGCGCGCCAGCGCCCTGCTGGGCGGCCTGGGTATTGCGATGATCATCTTTGTCGATGTGGACTGGATTGCCGGCGTCTCGGTGATCCTCTGGGGGCTGGGCGCGTCCCTCGGCTTCCCGCTGACCATCTCCGCCGCCAGCGACACCGGCCCGGATGCCCCGACGCGCGTCAGCGTGGTGGCGACAACCGGCTATCTCGCTTTCCTGGTCGGGCCGCCGCTGCTCGGCTTCCTCGGTGAGCACTACGGACTGCGCAGCGCCATGCTGGTGGTGTTAGGGTTGGTGATCGTCGCGGCACTGGTGGCGCGCGCGGTGGCAAAGCCGGAAACGAATCAAACGACACTGGAGAAGGGATATGAGCGTTAAACTGATCGCCGTCGACATGGATGGCACATTCCTGAGTGATGCCAAGACTTACAATCGCCCGCGCTTTCTGGCGCAGTACGCCCGCATGAAGGCGCAAGGCATTCGCTTTGTGGTCGCCAGCGGCAACCAGTACTACCAGTTAATCTCCTTTTTCCCGGAGATTGCGCATGAAATTGCGTTCGTCGCCGAGAACGGTGGCTGGGTCGTGAGCGAAGGAGAAGATGTCTTTAACGGTGAACTGTCGAGAGCCCATTTCGACACGGTCGCGAACGTGTTAAGCAACGTGCCGGGTATTGAGATCATCGCCTGCGGGAAAAGCAGCGCCTACACGCTGAAATGCTATGACGAGGGCTTTAAGGATATCGCGGCGAAGTACTACCACCGCCTCGAAATGGTCAGCGATTTCAACAACCTGAACGATATTTTCTTCAAGTTCGGACTTAACGTGTCTGACGATGAAATTCCGCGGATTCAGGCGCTGCTGCATGAAAAACTCAGCGACATCATGGTGCCCGTCACCACCGGTCACGGCAGTATCGACCTGATTATCCCGGGCGTGCATAAAGCCAACGGCCTGCGGATCCTGCAACAGCGCTGGGGGATAGAGAACAGCGACGTGTTGGCCTTCGGCGACAGCGGCAACGACGTGGAGATGCTGCGCCAGTCCGGGTTCAGCTTTGCGATGGCGAATGCCAGGCCGCATATTAAAGCGGCGGCGCGTTTTGAAGCACCGCATAATAACGATGAAGGCGTGCTGGATGTGATTGATAAGGTGCTGAACGGGGAGGCGCCGTTTAATTGACCGCGTGCGGTCTGTTGGCTTTACCCTCTCCCACAGGGATAGGAATCCCCAGTCATTTTTTAACCGGAAGCGATGAATATAGTTTCAGGAAAATAAATGGCTTACAGCAACGCCCTGGTCCGGCTGTAAATCGCCGAAGCGTTTCCGTAAGGCCGGGGCGAGGCGCACGGATGCGCCGAGAGGGCGTGGCCTGCAGGGATGCAGGCTCATGCCCGACCCGATAGCCTGAAGGAATAAGCTGAGGGCACCGCGAAGCGGCGATTTACCGCCGGGAGCCCGGGTCGCCAGGGCGGCGGCGATTGAGCCGCCATGGCACGTTCACAGGTCGTGTCGTTAAAGAGTAGCAAGAAACATAAAGTGAACGGAATGACCACCAGAGCCGTATGTTCCCCCTCACCCCTGCCCTCTCCCTCAAGGGAGAGGGAGTCGCCCGTGCAGGCATTATTTTGTGAGGAACCCTCAGCCCACGAGGAGAGGGAATAAAGATCACGGTTGCAGGGCGTTCCCGACGCGTTTGTCCTTCAGGAACACCACCATCAGGCCAACCCACAGCACGCCGTTGGCGAGGTTAAACAGGCTGAACAGCCCGTTGCCGCCCATCGCGTAGGCATGCTTGCTCACCTCGATACCGACGGTAAAAATCAGCATCTGCAGCATCCCCATCGCCGCTGACACCGTACCTTTACTCATCTCGCTGGCAAACAGCGTCAGGCGCACCAGCCCGGCGTTCGCCACGCCAATTCCGAAGGCGTAAATGCTCAGCCCTGCAGTCATCCATAGGTAAGCGTGGGATGACGCGACGGTCGCCACCGCTGCCAGAATCAGCCCTGCGGCAATCGGCCAGCCGCCCATGATAATCAGTGAACGCACGGTGCGTCGTGACGTCAGACGTGCCAGCACCAGGTTGCCGATAATCAGCGCGCCAAAGATCGGCACCTGCAGCAGACCATACTCATAGCTGCTGAGCTTTTCACCGCTGATGATAATAACCGGAGACTGGGCGATCCACGCCAGCAGCGGCAGGCTAACGAACCCGGTCGCCAGCGCGCCCGCCACAAAGCGGCCATTCTTCAGCACTTCTTTGTAATCCCTCCCCAGCTCTTTCAGCGAGAGTTTCTCGCCGATGCGGGTGGCCGTTTCCGGCATCGCACGGTGCAGGCCAAAGAACGCGAAGGCGGCGAGAAGCGCAAAGAGCACAAACATCCCTTCCCACGGCGCAACGTGCACCCACGCGGCCCCCACCAGCGGCCCGAGTAAGGGGGCGATAAGCGCCACGTTCGCCATCAGCGCGGTAATTTTGATGCACACCGCCTCTTCAAACGACTCCTGAATGGCGGCATACCCCACGGCGCCGATAAAGCACAGGCTCACCCCCTGCAGGAAGCGCAGCAGGGTAAATTGTTCAATGTTTTGCGCCAGCAGCGTGGCAAGACAGGTGACGATAAACCACACCACGCCCGTCAGCATCACCGGACGACGGCCAATACGATCCGACAGCGGACCTAACAGCCACTGCAAAAACATGCCGCCGGCCAGATAGGCGGTCATGGAGGTCGGTACCCACTCGATTCCCGCGTTGTACTGCGCCACTACGGCCAGCATACCGGGCTGGATCATATCGTTGCCGATATAGGTAGAAAATTCGTAGAGCACCAGACACAGAGGGAAAAGCAACGCCTGACGACCCAGACGTGAACCAGAAGAAGAACGGTTTAACATGCAATCTCTTTATAATGACAAAATCGCGACGAGTTTAATGAAATGCCGCAGCCCGAGATAGTGATTTATCGAGGATAAACAGAAATAAAGCACATATCGTCTTCGTTTAAGGTTTCCTTAAGTTGACAGATTTATGATAGCCCCATTACTCGTCAACGACCCCAAATTATGGCACTCACTTCCAGCCGTTCAGAATTATCTAACTTACAGACAAATAAGACAAAACGACTTTACCGCTTGCCGGGCCGCTTTTATGGTTATCAGCTTTTCGTACTGGTCGTCCTTGCCGTGCTTTTCACGTGGTTATCACGCAATGAAGCGCTCGACAGATGGATCACCGGTTTTTGGTATGACGCGGCAACGCAGAGCTTTCCGCTGCAGAAAGATCATCTGCTGGATCTGCTGAACCACCGTCTGGCGAAGTACATTGCCATCGCCTTAGGTGCCGTGGCGCTGTTTTACGGCGCTTACAAGCGTAACGCAAGGCTGGTCACGGCGGCGCTGCTGATGGGCGTTGGTGCGCTGGTGGTAGGCGTGCTGAAAAGCGTGAGCCATCACAGCTGCCCGTGGGATCTGGTGGAATATGGCGGTAAGGCTGTCTCTTATCCCCTGTTCAGCGCCGTCCCTGCTGACAGCGGTCCGGGGCGCTGCTTCCCCGGCGGTCACGCCTCCAGCGGCTTTATGGTGATGGGGCTGTTTTTTGCCTTCTGGCGCGAGCGTCCGCGTCTCGCCTGGTGCTTCGTCGCGCTGGGCGTGGTGTTAGGTCTGGTGATGGGCTACGGCCAGATCATGCGCGGGGCACATTTTTTCTCTCACAACCTGTGGGCTGGGTGGTGGGTCTGGTTTTCTCAGGTGGTGGTCTACGGCCTTGTTTCCACCCGGTTTGCTAAAGAGTGATAACGCTATGTTAGAGAATCTGAATTATCAGCTGTTTTATCTGATCAACGCCACGCCGGCCTCGCCTGAGTGGACGATCGACTTTGCCACCTTCCTGGCAAAAGATCTGATCAGTATCGTGCCAGCGCTGGCAGCCATCCTCTGGCTGTGGGGACCTCGTAGCCAGGTGAAAGCGCACCGCCAGCTGGTGATCAAAGTGGCGATGGCGCTGGGCGTGAGCGTTCTGGTGAGCTTCGCACTGGGTCATGTGTTCCCGCACCCCCGTCCTTTTGTGGCTCACGTAGGCTATACCTTCCTGCACCACGCGCCGGATGACTCGTTCCCGAGCGATCACGGTACGGTGATCTTTACCTTCGCGCTGGCTTTCCTGTTCTGGCATCGCCTGTGGTCTGGTGCGGTCCTGATGGTGGCGGCCCTGGCAATCGCCTGGTCTCGCATTTACCTGGGCGTTCACTGGCCGCTGGATATGGTGGGCGGTTTCCTGGTCGGGCTGATTGGCTGCGTGAGCGCGGCTATCCTGTGGAGTCTCTTCGGTGAAGCGCTCTACCGCACGCTGTCTTCGCTCTATCGTGCCATTTTCGCTATCCCGATCCGCAAAGGCTGGATACGTGACTAACCCCAACCTGACAGGTTACACTTGAACCCCCGCCCTGCGGGGGTTCACTTTTTTATCCCGAGGAACTATGGAAACACGTCGCGATGACCGCATTGCTCAGCTGCTACAGGCGCTGAAGCGCAGCGATAAGCTGCATCTTAAGGAAGCCGCCAACCTCCTCGGCGTCTCAGAGATGACCATTCGTCGGGATCTGAACAGCGAGAGCGCGCCCGTCGTGCTGCTGGGCGGGTATATTGTGCTTGAGCCGCGCAGCGCCAGCCATTATCTGATCAGCGACCAGAAGACGCGCCTGGTGGAAGAGAAACGCAAAGCCGCGCGGCTTGCGGCCTCACTGGTACAGCCGCACCAGACGCTGTTTTTTGACTGCGGTACCACTACGCCGTGGATTATCGAGGCCATCGACAGCAGCATTCCGTTCACCGCCGTCTGCTACTCCCTGAACACCTTTCTGGCGCTTCAGGAGAAACCCGAGTGCAGGGTGATCCTCTGCGGCGGCGAGTTTCACGCCAGCAACGCCATCTTTAAACCGCTTAACCTGCAGGACACGCTCAGCAATCTCTGCCCGGATATCGCGTTTTATTCCGCCGCCGGCGTTAATGTGCGCCAGGGTGCGACCTGCTTTAATCTGGAAGAGCTGCCGGTGAAGCACTGGGCGTTGAGCGCCGCGCAGTACCATGTGCTGGTGGTCGATCACAGCAAGTTTGGTAAGGTGCGTTCGGCAAGAATGGGCGAGCTGGCGCAGTTCGATGCCATCGTCAGCGACTGCCGCCCGGACGACGAGATCGTGGCCCACGCGAAGGCGCAGCAGGTGAAGTTGATGTATTGAACGGGGTGCGGTCTGATGCCCTCACCCCGGCCCTCTCCCACAGGGAGAGGGAGAAAACCCATCGAGGTTAGCTAAACCAGCTGCCAAACCACCCGTGGAATTTCATCATCACGAAATCCCACATCCGGCTGAAGAAACCGCCCTCTTCCACCGCTTCCATCACAATCAGCGGACGCTGTTCAATCGACTTACCGTTGAGCTGGAAATCAATGGTTCCGACCACCTGGCCTTTTTTCAGCGGCGCGGTGAGCTGCGGGTCGGTCAGGGTGTAGCTGGCTTTCAGGTTTTTCAGCTGGCCGCGCGGAATGGTCACCGAGCCCGCCTCACCCGCTCCCAGGTTCACTTCGCTCTTGTCACCAAACCAGACGCGCTGGCTGACGAACGTGGCATCCGGTTTAATCGGCGTCACGGTTTCATAGAAACGGAAGCCCCAGGTCAGCAGTTTTTCTGATTCATTAAAGCGAATACGGTCGGTTTTGGTGCCCAGCACCACCGAAATCAGGCGCATGTCGCCCTGGGTCGCGGAGGCCACCAGGTTATAGCCAGCACCCGCCGTGGTGCCGGTTTTCATCCCGTCCACATTGACGTTGCTGCTCCACAGCAGGCGGTTGCGGTTCGGCTGGCGGATTTTGTTGAACGTAAACTCTTTCTCTTTGTGGATCGCGTATTCATCCGGCACGTCGTGGATCAGCGCTTTCCCCAGCAGCGCCATGTCGCGCGCGGTACTGAACTGTCCCGGCGAATCCAGACCGTGAACCGTTTTAAAGGTCGTATTGGTCAGGCCCAACTTTTGCGCGTAGCCATTCATCAAACCAATGAAAGAATCCTGGCTGCCGGCAACGTAATCGGCCAGCGCAATGCACGCATCATTTCCCGACTGAATAATTACCCCTTTGTTCAGATCGGAAACGGAAACCTGATCGCCCGGCTTCAGGAACATCACCGATGACCCGCGCAGCGCCGGGTTGCCGGTCGCCCACGCGTCCTTACCGATGGTTACCATATCGTCCAGCTTGATCTTGCCCGCTTTTAACGCCTGGCCCACCACATAGCTGGTCATGATTTTGGTCAGGCTTGCCGGATCGAGTTTCTCATCCGCATTCCCTTCCGCCAGCACTTTACCGCTGGAATAATCCATCAGGATCCAGGCGCGCGCATCCACAGGCGGCGCTTCGGGCGCAGCCTGTTCAGCTGCGTAGAGCGTTGGTGCAAACAGGAAAAGAAGCGCAGAGCCGGTCGCCAGGCTGCGCAGAGAAGTCATTTTACGCGTCATAAATGCCACCCGAGTGTCCATTCAAAAATTACGTCACATCACCGTGTCGCAAGAAGCGATGAGTAATAGCGCACTAAAACGGTTAAAGAAACCCAACGAGGGTAAAGTTATTAAAGTTTATGCAATAACATTCAGATACGCTTTGATTAAGACGATTTTTTTGTCTTCTGTTGCGTAATTGTTAGGTTTATCTCACCATGGCGAAAGGCTGACTCGGATTCACATCTCATCGGGAGTAAATATGATTACGCTGTGGGGCAGGAATAATTCGACCAACGTTAAGAAAGTGCTCTGGACGCTGGAAGAGCTGGATTTACCGTTCAATCAAATCATGGCTGGCATGTCGTTCGGCGTAAACAAAGAGGCAGACTATCTGGCCATGAACCCGAACGGCCTGGTGCCGCTGCTGCGCGATGATGAAACAGACGCGACGCTTTGGGAGTCCAACACCATTGTGCGTTACCTCGCCGCGCAGTACGGTCAGGGCCGCCTGTGGGTTGAAAACCCCGCCCGGCGCGCTCAGGGCGAAAAGTGGATGGACTGGGCGAACCAGACGCTATCCCCGACCCACCGCGTGATCCTGATGGGGCTTATCCGCACGCCGGAAGCTGAACGCGACTATCCCGCAATTCACGCCGCGCAGGATGCCTGCGAAAATCTGTTTGCGATGATGGATGACGAGCTGGCGAAGCACGCATGGTTCTCCGGCGAGGCGTTCGGCACAGGCGATATCGCCGTGGCGCCGTTCGTCTGGAACCTGACCAACATGGGTCTGAAGTGGACGCCGCGCCCTCACCTTGAGCGCTGGCTTAAACAGCTGAGCGATCGCCCGGCGTACCGCAACGTGGTGATGATCCCGGTCACCTGATTACGCTCCGGACGGGCTGACTTTCAACAGCTGCCCGTCCGTCTCGTCGGTCAGGACATACAGATACCCATCCGGCCCGACCCGCACATCGCGAATACGCTGGTCCCGGTCGCCCAGAATGCGCCCGTCCTCCGTCACCTTGTTTCCCTCCACGCTCAGCACGATCACGTCCTTCTCCTTCAGCGCCCCAATAAACAGCTTGTTTTTCCACTGCGGGAAAACGTCGCTGTTGTAGAACGCCATGCCGCTCACCGCGGGTGAGACTTTCCAGACGAACAGCGGCTTCTCGGTGCCCTCAACGTGCTCGCCTTTGGCTTCCGGGATTTTCAGGCCGCTGTAGTTAATGCCGTGCGTGGCCAGCGGCCAGCCGTAGTTCTTACCTTTCTCCGGAATGTTGATCTCATCCCCGCCGCGCGGGCCATGCTCGTTCAGCCAAAGCGTGTCGCTCCAGGGGTTCATCGCCATCCCCTGCGGGTTGCGAATGCCGTAAGACCAGATTTCGGGCCGCGCGCCGGGGGTATTCACAAAGGGGTTATCCGACGGGACTTTCCCGTCTTCGGTGAGGCGCACCACTTTACCCTGCAATTTATCCAGATCCTGCGCCGTCGGACGCTGATTGTTCTCGCCGAGTCCGATAAAGAGAGAACCTTTGCCGTCAAACACCAGCCGCCCACCAAAATGGTTCCCGGTGGAGAGTTTCGGCATCTGGCGGAACACCACCTGGAAGGCTTCAATGCGCGTAAGATCGTCGCTTAACCGGCCATAGCCCACCGCCGTTCCGGCTTTGCCATCACTCCCTGCTTCGGCGAAGCTCAGCCAGATGCGGCGTGATTTTTCAAAATCCGGGGCGAGGACCAC
This sequence comes from Enterobacter sp. SES19, assembly GCF_011765665.1. Lineage (NCBI taxonomy): Bacteria > Pseudomonadati > Pseudomonadota > Gammaproteobacteria > Enterobacterales > Enterobacteriaceae > Enterobacter > Enterobacter sp. SES19. Next base: position 1,502,597 of record NZ_CP050320.1, on the reverse strand, counting down.
GTCCAGCAATCCTCCCTGACCGTTTGCCCAGACCTTCGGCACGCCGATAATCGGATCGGACAACCCTTTTCCGGCCTGCCAGCGTTTGAGCTGACCGTCCTTCAGGGTCACCAGCAGGCCTTTATTGTCCGGCAGAAACGCCAGAGACCAGGGGTGATCGAGTTTATTTTGCAGCACCTCGACCCTGACCGCCTCTGGCGCAGCAAGAAGCGAAAATGGAATGAATAACGCAGGCAGGAAAATCAGCGAGGATCGAGGCATAACGCGCTCCTTTATCGGCATATGGCATAAAGGTTAGCCACTGCATCCGGGCGCGTTACCACTTTTACAAAAGCTTAATCAGAAGGGGGAGTTGCCTCCCCCGGGATCAGTGCTGTTCAAGCTGTTTGTGCTCGTTCAGACACATGATGCATAGAGAGAGCGTTGTCAGGCAGTTTTCAAGCTTCTCCGCGTTTACGGCGATAAAGTTCGGGCAGTCGTGGCGTCCGTTCATCAGACACACCCCTGCTATGGAGAGCACCTCGGCGGCGCGGCGCAGCGCTATTTCTTCACTTTCGCCGCCGTTCGCCTTCAGGGTCGGTGCTTTTTCACGCATGAAATTACACAGTTCAAACAGGTTATCACGCAGATGTTCGCTTTCGCTGACTGACATATACCCTTTTGCCTTCCTCAACTGCAGGTACGCGGCCAGGTCGATTCGGGCGTTGATCAGCTTGTTCAGCAGATCGCGTTTAAGTCTGTCAACGGTCATGCTCTTTCCTCCTCTGTCAGCCATGGTGCATTGTCAGGATAAGTTCATTTTTTGTACAGTTTAATGCCTGGGATCAATTTTTATTAACTGATTAACATAATTTACAATGTTACAACCTCGGCACGACGCATCCGCCTTGCAAAGAGTGTATAAATCCCCCGCGATACGCTGTAAAATCCCGCCCTGATAACTCCATAATTGATGAATTTTTAACCTATGAGCAATGTTACGCACCAGCCGAAAATCGGCTTCGTCTCCCTGGGCTGCCCTAAGAATCAAGAAATAAAATCCGCCTGATTAATCTTCATTCACCGTTATCTATTGAAAAGACAAAAAAAAGAGGCCATCGGCCTCTTTTGCTTTACTGAAATTTATCCCTTAGGCGGATATGGATCGTTGCCATATGAGTCACGAGAACGAATCTGCCCATCACGTCCATGAATTAACAATTCACTTTGTTGATGTCGAGCTATCTCACGAGCAGCTTCTATAGCTTCAGCTTGCGTTGAATGTACAGAAGTTGCTCGTTCATTACCTTCACCTTTTACAGCCCATCCATCAGGATGCGTTACTACATGTTGGTTCTTACCCATACAAATTACCTGCTGTGTGAAATACACCATGTGGTGCAATAAGTAAGTATAGACACAACATGTAGCGTTACGCTTGCTTAAAATCACATTTTCAGTACTCAACCGTCACAACACCACAGATTACCTTAGTACCGTTCCATTCATCCTTGTAGATACTGGTATCAATACCCACCCCGAGTTGAAACGTGTACCCTGTATCATTAACAAACTTCTGGTACTTGGCTGTGGCTGTCTGTACTGAAGCGTCATAGTACTTATGTCCAGTGTACTTAAACCCTGCTGAACCTTGCGGTACAATCCATGCCCCATTGGATGAGAAAGTACTCGCATGTTCAATCACCTTGTATTCGAATTCTGAGCCTGTGTAACGGCCTGTATACGCTTCTGATGTGTTGATCTTGCTGAAAGGTGGATTGTCATAGGCAACATCATAGAAACGGTCTGGTGAGTACTGGAGAGCGTCACCAATGATCCATTCTGCCTCTGGTAGTACCCTCTTTCCGATCATTACGTACTCTGGATTCAGCTCAGCACAGGTAATGTGTGTTGGCTTGTTTCTCAAGTACTGGTAGTAGCTGAGGCGACCTATACCCGCACAAAGTTCAATACATTACATTGACCAGTACAACCAGCATCAAGTATGAAATCCCATGCGAGCATTTCAGGTATGAAGAAAGCACCAGTAGCCCCTATACCATCGCCTTTGTAGTTGTTGAAGATAAACTCTTTATCGTCTTGGGTTAGTTGCTTATCTGAGTGGATGAGATCCATTACTTGAATGTGTAATGCTGATTCCTTTTTTGTAATTCTTGCCATAAAATACCATTTACCATTTAATGTAAAGGTATTTAGGAAGAATGAAACAGTGGGCTAAAGGACTTTTTAAAAACTTTAAACTGTCCCATATAAGCTGGATGATTGTTGGGGTGTTTCTTACAGAATTTATCACTTGGGTTTTATATAAGACCCCAAAAAAAATTACAGCTCCAGGCTTTTCAGCGATTGTAGCTGCCTGTGCTTTATCTTTGGCTGTGTATTCAGCGTATCAATTGACAAAATGGATAAAAAGCAAAGTAAATGATAAAGGGTTTAAAAAGTGTGAAGCTATCATTGATAAAATCCAAGAAATAGCTGTAGAAGCTGTGAAAATCAATATCATTATTGAGGAGTTGTTTATAACGAAAAAAGTCATTATTAATGAAAGCATTTATAATAAAACTATTGAAAAGTTAAATATTGAAAAGGAAAAACTCAGAGAAGTAATGTTAGAAATGCATGCTCATGAATTGCATTTACAGATTTGGGGATTTGAAATTTCAACAAATTACTCATTAAAAGAGTTCAATGACATCTTAATAAAATATATTTCATCAATTAATAAAACAATTAAAAACTCGAAACAACTGTTGCTAATTGGGGAATATAAAGAAGTAGGTAAAGATAGGGAACAATATAAAGAGGCATTACGAAGAGTTAGCGATTACATGGATACAATTAATGGTTCATCTTTCGATGAAATCTTTGTACCATTTGGTAAGAAGTAAAAGACCACCTTCTTAGAAGGTGGCTTTCTAGAATGCCCCCTGTAAGGGGAGCTATTGTTTCCTTCCTGTTTCTACTCTAGCAATTCCATCTGCTGTTCGTGCGTTTGTTCCGTTTTCTCCTGATGCCGCACATATCGTCTGATGATCTCTTCGTTTACCTCTACCGTATCGACAAAGTAGCCGCGTGACCAAAAATGGTTTCCCCATAACTTCTTCCTGATATGTGGAAAACGATTGTAGAGTCTGATGGCACTGCGGCCTTTCAGATGCCCCATCAGGGTTGATATTGAGATTTTAGGTGGGACGCTTACAACAAGATGTACATGATCTGGTTGAACATTTAACTCCAGAACCTCACAATCTTTTATTCCGCAGAGAATGTAGATTGTCCTGTAAAGCTCCTTACCCAGCTTATCTTGGAGGATCCTGAATCGATATTTTGGCGTCCAGACTATGTGGTATTTGCAACGCCAATATACATGTGATGAACTCCTGTAAAGCCCCATGTCAGTCTGTCTCCTTTTACTTGTGGTGAGTAAGAAGAGATATTCCGACATGGGCATTCTTCAGGCTATAGCCTTACAGGATCAATCACCACCTCCCAAGAGGTGGTTTAGGGATGACAATGAAAAACCACATCATTGTAGTGGTTTTTTAAGTTATTTCGCTACAACCTTCCAGCGTCCACCAGGCTTTGTTATCTCATACTGGTACTGATCATCACACCATACGTCTATGCGGCCTGAGAAGTTCGCATTGCTAAACGTTGTGACTTTATCGCATGTGTAATCACGCTGGATAAGAGCCTGAGCGAAATCCTTAGCATCCTGTAACTCTTGCTCTGTAAGCTTGTTAGATGGTTCTTCGGCTTGTGTTTCATGCTTGTCATCACCACCCGCGAGTTTGATGAATAATGCTATCAACACCAATACAACAGCTATAATCCTTCCCATTGTTAAACCTTATAGATTATCTGTAGTTTATACCGTAACTATTTTCATCAGTCCTTAATGAATTGTTGTACTGAATACCCTACCTCGCCCGAATGACCGAACGACATGAACCCATGATCCATAACCTGTACGTTACGTATCGTCATAGGTTCTTCAACCGTAACGCAACTACCAGCTTTGACCATCTTCAACATCACACCCTGATCTTTAGTCGAGATAGCACTAATCATCTTCATCAGATTTCCGTAGCTGTCACAGTAAAAACCCTCAGAGATAGTAGCGGCCTGTGATGAACCGGCCATGAATAGTACTGCCAATAATAATTTTTTCATTTTCTTCCTTATAAGCTACAAGAAATGATAGTTAGGAAATGAACAACAGATTTCCCATCATGGATAGTATCGGCCTTAAGTGGAATTTCTTTACTTACATGCGAAATGAATAGTAGAAAATCAGTACTGAGGATTATCATGTGATAGCTTCACGCCACACCCACACCTTAAACAAACCTACCCATCGTGGAGGTTGTGAGGTTGTGAGGTTGTGAGGTTGTGAGGTTGTGAGGTTGTGAGTGTACTTGATTGCGTTTACAGTGGTAAAGTACAATAATCGTTCAAATGATTTAGTTGTGGGTTTTATCAACAATGGAATTAAAAAAACAAACTTAGTATTATTGGGAATCAATATAGTGCTGTTTATCGTTGCAATTTTAGTACTAATCAAGGTTCTGTTTTCTGGTTCCCCGGAATAGTTTGGAACCATGACCTCGTTTAGAGTGGCCTCCACTTTAAATGGTTAATATCAAGTTCTTTTATGAAGATAAACGAGTATATATGATCATTTCACGTAATGTTGATTACTTTGAGCTACTCCTAGATAAGACCCGCAATCATAATGGTGTTATTAATGCGGATAATCTGGATATAGAAAAAATTAAAAATGCCTTTGAGAGATCACATGACATACGTAAATTTGAGATTGGTCTTTATTGGCAGCGTTCTGGATACATATTAGGTTTTTTATCAGTGCTTGCTGCTGCGATTGCTTATTGCTTTTCTGTGTATTTCAAAGAAACAACAACTGAAAGCACTAAGTTTATCATGATATTAACAATGACTTGTTTAGCGGTTATCGGAGTATCATTATGTAACTTTTGGCGACGTATAATCAAGGCTAGCAAGTACTGGCAAGAAAACTGGGAATATAATATTGATATGCTTGAACCCTTTGTATCTGGTAATCTTCATAAAATTCACTTCTATAAGACAGACAAACAATATAATAGATTCTCAATTAATGAAGTTGTATTGTCAATATGCAACCGCATTAATATTATATTATACATGATCGTTTTTTTCGTTTTCGCATTGATCATAAATGAACTTTTCCCTTTTAATAAAGAATTTCCAATATCAAAAGCGACTATTTATCTTGTAGGTTCGCCTCTACTTTTAATTTACTTGTTAATTGAATTTGTTGGCTTAGCTATTTTTCGTAAATCGGATAAATTTAGACCGAGGAGTAGAATTATTTCCAAAGATCAATTAAAAGTTACGATTGATAAAATTAACTGTTCAAAAGGTTAATTTATACTAATAGCATGGTTTATTTGTATAGCCATTTATCACTTGGGTAATCATCGGAATATTGCCTCTTTAAATGGCTGTATAATGTCTTCACTGCCCTTATGGTTGTTTCTAGTTCAGGGTTGACGGTTAGCTGCTGGAAGTAAGCAGCCTCATCATTTTGTAGTTCTAAGTAGCAGTACATATCAATAGTTTCTTTTTTATATGTACCATGTAGTTCTAGTACCAAACCACTATCGCCATCAGTTTCTACTCTGATTTTGTCTGTAACATATAGAAAGTAAAATGAATCATCTTCGTAAGTCTGAAATTCTGTTCTAAGCATATGTAAATCTTGTTATTAGATTAGTACCGCTACCCCTTCAATGTATTTACTGATAATGCTTAGATGAGGCTGTAAGCAATTAAATTAATACAATGAATCTTTAAGCATCCCTGCCAACTGGCTGGCCTCTCTACTACTCAGTACCGTCCAGTAGGTATTACACTGTTTGGTAAGTACATATAATTGGGATTATTAGCATACAGGTTATGTCCAGTAAAAAAGCCGCATATAAATTGCGGCTTTATCTTCTAATTCATATCTAGTAGTGAATTAGTTATCGAAAATATCTGAATCACCTTTCCTATTATATGCCTGTTCAAACATTTTCTGGATATCACTAACTGGTAAATTGATTTGTGCATCTGATGGTAATTGCTGGTTAGTAATTCCATCATATAATATAACCGTATCTTTATAATCATCGTTAACGGCATATCGCCCATAAATCTTTGTGTATGTAGTCATTTCTATCATCCTCGTGTGTGTTTGATAAGTTTATTATTCCAGACTAAATAAAAAAGTGAACCCCCTTAGAGAAATATTTAATAAAGTCAATACTGGCCGCGTTTCCAGTTAGGTTTCATTAGATATTCCTTTTTGTTAGTAATGCCCTCTGTGGGCGGCTGCGTGTGCGGGTGACTCGTTCAGGTGTGACTCCGTGGCGACTCACAAATACTTTGAATAATTACTTTGATAGTAGCTCTTGGGGTTTTGTTACTTTGACAGTACTGTTACTTGTCTGAGCGAAAGCGAGAAAAAACGCTTGCGGGTTTTTGATGCGATAGCAGAGAAAAACGCAAAGTTACTAACCAATACTACGAGGAGTTCTCGACGAGTAGTATTCGTGACGCAAGTCACAGTTTCATTGAATACTGATAGAGAAAGAAATACATGGAATGAAATGGAATGGATTTCGTATCTCTATACTTAGTTGCCGTATTGACGATAAGACGCGGGTTTCAGGAGCTTTTTTTTGCCGTATTACGGCATGGAACTATGCGTATTAAGGCACAATTAACGCAAACTCTTTAAGTACTCAATCATGTCATCAATATAGTTACCTTGTTTTCGTAGCTCTAATAGTTTATCTACCTCTTTATACGTTAGCGTTCTTTGTCTATGTGCTGGTGCTGGTAGTGCGTCTGGGTGCTCCATCATATACTGCTCTATTCGTTTTGCTGCATCCATGATCGCTGCCCCGTAGTAGCTTATCATACGTTCTTTTACTTGTTTCTTATTCTGTTGTACTTTAATAGCATTGACAGTACTGAATAGTAAATCATTTCGAATTTCATCCTCATTACTCAATACTGTAAACAAATCATATACACTAATTTTATCTCTCACATTAAGTTTAGCTATTGAATCCTTCATAATGTTCTTGATATTTTCACATGGGATATCTTTATATAGCTTGCACTGACTAATTAGTGCCTTTATACTTCTGTTATCAAAACTTGAATATGTTTTGTCATAATAAACACATTGTAAAAGGTTAATTAATACTGGCCTGATGTGTTCCTAGCATTCAGGCTTTTTTCTTAATTATTTCTAACAATACTACGATAACCAGCACGGGAAATGTTACGATTAAACTTAGTATTGAAGTACTGACATAGTTTCTCACCAACAAATGCAGAATTTCGGATATCTTGCTTCTGTTCTTCCAATAATTTTTGGCGTTCGATTTACTTACGTTTGGCTTTAAGAATATTCTCTGATTGTGTTATCCATCGTAAGTTACTTACTTCATTGTTTAGTGGGTTATCGTCAATATGATCTACAACTAATCCCTTGTGTTGCCCTAAGAATGTTTCAGCTACTAAGCGATGTACCTCATGCGTTACTGTTTTCTTACTACCCTTATTAACAACTGATAGTGATACCTTACGATAACCACTGCTTTTACTGATACCACCTTCTAGTACTTTACCATTTTTAGTATTACGTACAGTACCGTAGTTACTTACTTCATAATTTTCATATTGAGTTTGTTTGAAATATTCCATTTTATAAATCCATTTACAAATATGCTAACTAATCCTTGTTAGTACTGCAAAATATTTTTTACGATAGTATCAAACGTTACTTACCCATAATCATGTACTGATTAACTAAGTAAACTAAAGCACCACTTTGTGACTTTGCTTTTCCTTCATCGACAAATTTTTGTAGTGCTAATAGATGTGACTCAGATAAACGTACATTTATTTGTTTCTCTTTTTTATCTTTCATCGAGTGTACCTTGAATATTGCTATACATTTTTCAGAATAAAATGAACCCAAAAAAACCGCCATTGCGATGGGGTTTACTTTAAGCATTTGGAGGATTTTTATCATGGTAGAACGAATGTTCTATATACTATATAGTATCTCATGATTTTTGAACATCCCAAAAACTGCTAATAACTAGTACCGAATTGTGTTCTTTCTACTTTTTATTTATCTTTTAATTTTTGGGGAAACTGCCAGATACGGGCGATAATCCATAAAACCACTATAATTAGTAGGTACAGCATCCAACCAAGTAATAAGTACTGGATGAATCCTGTACCCATGATGATAACGCCAATGATCAGTACTAAAGAAGTGATTAACCAATCTACCATTTGAATACTCCCGTGATGATTATTATAGGAGTGTTTATTGAATTTACTTCACAAATGGTCTGTTATGTAGTTATAACCAGTAATTAATTCTAATATTTTACCTGCTATCTATTGATTCTTTTGCCACTGTATTTCCTTTAGACGTAAAAAAGCCGTAACGGTGTACGGCATTATTTTTCCATTTTGAATAACTACTTTAATGGTTCAAACTGTGTAATAGTACCATCACACCATTCAACTAATGGTAATCCACTTGGATGGTAACCAATGATAGTACCAGTACGATTACCATCATTAACTTTACCACCTAATTCACCATTACTTATATGAATACCAAAGTAATAACCACATTTATCATTAGTACATTGAATACCAAAGTTATCATTCACTGTCATTACTTCACCACATTCAGTATCACCATTACATTTTGGACATTTCATTTCTAACATAGTTATTACCTTTTCTATTGATTGAATTAAAATATATATTGGAGATTACCCTAAACTACCATATCATTCACCCCAACTATTTTACAGCTGGATAGTAATAAAAACAGTTTGAGGTACTTCTATTGTTTTATTCATTTTCATGTGGCAGGCCTAGCCTATGAAGGTAAGAGGCGACCCGATTACGACAGATAAATCATCAAACCACCGCTTGATGAAATTTATTATCCCAAACATTTTTATTTCGGCAAGCATTATTTTTGGGTTGGAATAGGCCGATCCCCCTCCAGGCCTTTATCCATGCGACTTTCAAACACTTAATTTTTTTAATTGAAAATTTCTAAGAACTATAAATTTCAATAGTATTTGAACAGAATGGTATTGATAAGTATATTCCTCAAAAGTATTGCCAAAGTACATAAACAATAAACCCCGATACTTACGGGCTTAGTACTGTTACTCACGAATTATCTGTTCATTAGTAACCATGAGTATATTTTATTTATGAGAGTGAAAATAAGTACAAAAAGCCCCTAGAGGGGCTTAATAAAAATAGTTGGAGCTATAATGTTTAATGTATTTTGAATTTTTCAATAAATTGTTGACGAGTTAACCCTGTCGTTTCGAGTGCACTTGTAATCGCTTTAGGCAATCTACCATTAAATGAAATAGTGTATACCACACCTTCAAAAGCAATCGTTAATTTCTCGTGCTTTCCAGTATTAGGCCAAAATTGTGTACCTTTAATTTCTGGATAACCAACTTCGAAAAGCAAAGTTACAGGAGTATCATACATTGCTACATAGCTTTCTTTTAATTTTCGCAAGTAACCTACTGCCTTTTGGATTTCAGGCATCTTCATTATGATCATTTTCAAGTACTGTTAGTGTCCCCTCTTTCCCTGTATCAAAATCGATATCAAACCGCCAATGTGGTTTTCTATCAACGCCACCAAACACCAAAACTTCAAAACTTCATCATTACCATAATATTTAATTCTTATAGTTATACATTCCTCTGTTTTATCTACCACGATATATTCTATAATTGCATCAATAACTTTTCTGATCTTATCCCTATCATTATCTTCCATATTTATAAAAACAGCCCATTGAATAAGGATGAGAAACTCCATGATATCTACTTCAAAAGAACCTTTTCCTTGCAATGAAACTAATCTTTCTTTCAGTTTCTCTACGGATAAAACAAGTTCCTTTCTCTTGCTATTAATTTCGTTCAAAGAATGACCCAAAGAACTTACATCAGGTGCAATAGCTATTGCAATAACAATATTAGAAATTTGAGTATCTAAATCTTTGATCAAGGTTTCTTTTTTATTGAGTTCTTCTTCTAATACGGTTGTATCAGTACCACTTCTCCTACTTTTATCCATGTAGCCAATTAATAGTGCAATCATAGTACAGTGTTCAACTAATTGTGCTGTGATTGACCAACCTGAACACCCCTTTTGTAGATGTACTCCGTTTGTACAGATGTATCGTGCTTTGCCATGATTCATAAATGAATGCATAGTACCGCCACACTTATTACATTTGAGTATCGATAGACCAGAAAGTAATTTTCTATTATCTACAGAATTTTTTCCGATTTATAGTTGCTTTGTTTTTTTCTTTCTTCCAGTAACAAAAACTCTGCTTCATCTTTACATAACCAAGGATAGTAATTTTCTAATTTATAAGGAATGCCCTTTATAGTTACAATACGTTCACCAATTAAAGCACGGTTATCACGCATTTTTTTAGTACCTGATAGTCCCACTCTTTACCTTTCAGACCATTTGAATACTTCTGATCAAGATATTTTTTTACACTGTATACACCACTGCCGGACAAGAACATATCAATCGCTTCACGTGCAATATTCCAATAAGTAGGATGTTTTTCACCGCTTCGTATTGCGATCCTGAATCATCAATCCAGAATGGGTGGCGACCTACGGATTTTATGTTAACTGGCAATCCATTTTTATGGCGTTCTACTAACGTTTCAACATTACCTAAAGTACGTTGAGACTTAGTTTCTGATTCTTCATTGGCACGACTGAACAGCAATAGTGAAATCATTAATTCTGTTGGTTTTTTGTTCACAGAATCAAGTGTATATACCCGCTTATCCATGCCTGTGACGAGTGTCAAACCTAACTCTAACAATTCAATAAAAAGTTTCTGTGCAGTTGTAACATTCTGTCTTGTAATGTGGTCCAGATTTTCCACATATAGCCAGGAATCAGAGGCAATAGCTCCTTGTTTAACAGCATCTATAAAACCCCTAATTTTCCTGAGTTGGTATTCTTGCCACGAAAGGCACTGACGCCTGGGTCTTCGATCTCATCCATTTCCAGCCCAGCATCAGCCGCATATGCTTTCGCGGCTGCAAGCTGCCTGTTTCTGGTTGTCCCTTTGTCCTGGCGATCTGTTGACCACCTGATGTAGCTATAAAGTTGCGGCATCTATATAATCCCCGGCAAAGTGAGCAACTGATTGTACAAAAAAATGTCTAAGATTGGATTTATATCATTAGGGTGCCCGAAAAACCTGGTGGATTCAGAACGCATCCTGACCGAACTGCGCACCGAGGGCTATGACGTGGTGCCAAGCTACGACAACGCCGATATGGTGATCGTTAACACCTGCGGGTTTATCGACAGCGCGGTTCAGGAGTCACTGGAAGCCATCGGTGAAGCCCTGACGGAAAACGGCAAAGTGATCGTGACCGGCTGTCTGGGCGCGAAAGAAGACCAGATCCGCGAAGTGCACCCGAAGGTGCTGGAGATCACCGGCCCGCACAGCTACGAGCAGGTGCTGCAACATGTTCATCACTACGTGCCAAAACCCAAGCACAACCCGTTCCTCAGCCTCGTGCCGGAACAGGGCGTGAAGCTGACGCCGCGCCACTACGCGTACCTGAAAATTTCCGAAGGCTGCAACCATCGCTGCACCTTCTGCATCATCCCGTCCATGCGTGGCGATCTGGTGAGCCGTCCCATTGGTGAAGTGCTGGCGGAAGCCAAACGTCTGGCCGACGCGGGCGTGAAGGAGCTGCTGGTCATCTCCCAGGACACCTCGGCCTACGGTGTAGACGTTAAACACCGCTCCGGTTTCCACAACGGCGAGCCGGTGAAAACCAGCATGGTGGGCCTGTGTGAGCAGCTGTCCAAACTCGGTATCTGGACGCGTCTGCACTACGTCTACCCGTACCCGCACGTTGACGACGTGATCCCGCTGATGGCGGAAGGCAAAATTCTGCCGTACCTGGATATCCCACTGCAGCACGCCAGCCCGCGCATTCTGAAGCTGATGAAGCGCCCTGGCTCCGTTGACCGCCAGCTGGCGCGCATCAAGCAGTGGCGCGAGATCTGCCCGGATCTGACCCTGCGCTCCACCTTCATCGTCGGCTTCCCGGGTGAAACCGAAGAAGACTTCCAGATGCTGCTCGACTTCCTGAAAGAAGCGCGTCTGGACCGCGTTGGCTGCTTCAAGTACAGCCCGGTAGAAGGCGCAACCGCCAACGAGCTGGCGGACCAGGTGCCGGAAGAGGTGAAAGAAGAGCGCTGGAACCGCTTCATGCAGCTGCAGCAGCAGATCTCTGCTGAGCGTCTGCAGGAAAAAGTGGGCCGCGAGATCATGGTTATCATCGACGAAGTGGATGAAGAAGGCGCGATTGGCCGCAGCATGGCGGACGCCCCTGAAATCGACGGTGCGGTGTACCTGAACGGCGAAACCAGCGTTAAGCCGGGTGATATTATTCGCGTGAAGGTTGAAAACGCGGATGAGTATGACCTGTGGGGTAGCCGGGTTTAATCTCCCCCTCTGTAGTAGGCCGGGTAAGGCGTAGCCGCCACCCGGCACATTTCACAGCACTACCCCTTTATCCTCGGATCCAGCGCGTCGCGCAACCCGTCACCCAGCAGGTTAAACGCCAGCACGGTCAGGAAAATCGCCAGACTTGGGAAGATCGCCACGTGCGGGGCAATCACCATATCTGCCCTCGCCTCGTTCAGCATCGCGCCCCACTCCGGTGTCGGTGGCTGCGCCCCTAACCCCAGAAACGACAGGCTGGCCGCCGAGATAATCGACACGCCGATACGCATGGTGAAATAGACCACGATGGACGACACCGTCCCCGGCAGAATATGGCTGAAGAGAATGGTGGCGTCGCTGGCCCCCATACTGCGGGCCGACTCGATAAAGGTCTGCTGTTTCAGCACCAGCGTGTTGCCGCGCACAAGACGAGCAAACGCCGGAATCGAAAACACCGCGACCGCAATGATGACGTTCGCCATGCCGCTGCCCATGATCGCCACCACGGCAATTGCCAGCAAAATGCCGGGAAAAGCAAACAGCACGTCGCAGATGCGCATGATGATGCGATCCCACCAGCCTTCGTAATACCCGGCAACGAGACCCAGCACGGTACCGATGGCCGCGCCGATCAGCACAGCGAACACCCCGGCGGCAAGCGAGATCTGCGCCCCCACCAGCACGCGGCTAAAGATATCGCGCCCGAGGGAGTCCACGCCGAACCAGTGCAGCATCGACGGTCCGTCGTTCAGACGGTCGTAGTCAAAATAGTTTTCCGCATCAAACGGCGCCACCCACGGCGCAATCACCGCCACCGCAATCAGCAGCAACACAAACAGCCCCGCGGTCATCGCGACCGGCTGACGGCGAAAACGCCGCCAGAATTCAGACCATGGGGTGCGGACGTGGTCCGGTTTTAGACCCGGCATCGCGTTTAAAACGGCCTGACGTCGCCAGTTCAACAATCGCATCTTACTTGTACCTGATGGCCGGGTTAATGGCGGCGTAGAGCACATCCACCACTAAGTTGATAAGAATAAACTCCAGCGAGAAAAGCAGGACTTCCGCCTGAATCACCGGGTAGTCGCGCATCTCGACGGAATCGACCAGCAGGCGTCCCAGCCCCGGCCAGTTGAAGACCTTTTCCACGACGATAGAGCCGCCCAGCAGGAAGCCAAACTGCAGTCCCATCATCGTCACGACCGGGATCATTGCATTGCGGAACCCGTGCTTGAGAATGACCCACTTCTCGCTGACCCCTTTCGCCCGCGCGGTGCGAATATAATCTTCGCTCAGCACGTCAACGAACGAGGCGCGGGTAAAGCGGGCCATCACCGCCGACACGGCAGCTCCCAGCGTCATGGAAGGCAGAATGTAATGCTTCCAGGTATCGGCCCCGACGGTCGGCAGCCAGCCCAGTTCGACGGAGAAGATCTGCATCAGCAGCATCCCCAGCGCGAATGCCGGGAAGGAGATGCCGGTCACCGCCAGCGCCATGCCGAGCTTGTCCGGCCAGCGGTTGCGCCAGACGGCCGCGATAATCCCGGCGCCCAGCCCAAACACGACCGCCCAGCTCATACTGGCAATCGTTAACCAGAACGTCGGCATAAAGCGGCTGGCAATCTCCTCCGACACCGGACGGCGCGATACCATCGAGATACCAAAATCGCCCTGCAGAACGTTGCAAATATAATGGATGAACTGCATATACAGCGGCTGGTCGAGGCCAAGCTGCTTACGCACCAGCTCAATGACGGTGGCATCCGCTTCAGGCCCGGCAACCAGACGCGCCGGATCGCCCGGCAGCATATGGACAAACAGAAACACCAGGACCGCCACAATCAGCAGCGTCGGGATAAGCCCCAGCAGGCGTTTACACACATAATTCAGCATGAGGTTTATTTTAAATCCGCATCGTCAAAGCTAAAGCCCGTATCCGGCATGATGTAGAACCCGGTCAACGCTTTATTATGGGCTGACACCAGTTTCTCCACCACCAGCGGCACCCACGGCGACTCTTTCCAGATGATGTCCTGCGCGTCCTTGTAGAGACGTGCTTTCTCCTCCGGCTTGGTGGTTTTCAGGGCATCGGCCAGGTCTTTATCCACCTGCGGGTTGCTGTAAAACGCGGTGTTGAACAGGGTTGGCGGCCAGTTCTGCGAGGCAAACAGCGGCGACAGCGCCCAGTCTGCTTCACCGGTCGAGGCCGACCAGCCGGTATAGAACATCCGCACGCCGCTCTCTTTCTGCCCTTTGCCCTCCACCTCTGCCGCACGCTGTCCGGCATCCATCGCGGTGACCTGCGCCTTGATGCCGACCTGCGCCAGCTGCTGCTGGGTAAACTGCAGCACCTTCTGAGCGGTACTGTGATTATGCGAGGACCACAGCGTGGTGCTGAAGCCGTTCGGGAAGCCCGCCTCTTTCAGCAGCTCGCGCGCTTTGGCCGGATCGTACGGCCACGGCTGATAGCTTTGCGCATAGGCGATAGCCGGCGGCAGCACGCCGGTGGCCGGAGTGGCATAGCCCGCAAAGGCGACCTTCACCAGCGCCTGACGGTTAATGGCGTAGTTGATGGCCTCACGCACCTTCGGGTTATCGAACGGCTTTTGCGTGACGTTCATGCTGATGTAGCGCTGCATGATCGACGGGCTGGCGACCAGCTCCAGCTTGCTGTTTTTCTGCAGAATGGCGGCCTGCTCATACGGGATCGGGAAGGCAAACTGCGCCTCGCCGGTTTGCAGCATCGCCGCACGGGTGTTGTTGTCCACCACCGGGCGCCAGGTGATGGTATCGAGCTTCGGCAGCCCCTGCTGCCAGTATCCGGCGAATTTCTTCACCTTCACAAAATCGGTCTGGTTCCAGGTGAGCAGCTCGTACGGACCGGTGCCAACAGGGTGGAAGCCGATCTCCTTGCCGTATTTCTTCAGCGCGGCAGGGGAAATCATCGCCGTTGCCGGATGCGCCAGAATATTGATAAACGCGGAGAACGGCTCTTTCAGGGTGATTTTTACCGTTGCCGGGTCGACCACCTCGGTGCTGGCGATATTTTTATACAGGTTATAGCGCTTGAGGCTATTTTCCGGATTGCTGGCACGATCGAGGTTAACCTTCACCGCCTCCGCATTGAAATCTGTCCCATCCTGGAACTTCACGCCGGTCCTGAGCTTGATGGTATACACCAGTCCGTCGTCGGACACGGTGTACCCCTCCGCCAGCACGTTTTTGAGCTTCATCTCTTTATCCAGGCCAAACAGGCCCTGGTAGAACGATTTCGCCACCGCCTGAGAGAGCGTGTCGTTGGCGTCATACGGATCGAGCGTGGTGAAGTTAGAGCCGACGGCAACCACCACATCTTTGGCAGCGAACGCGGGGGCAGCGGCCAGGGCTGCCGTCACGCTCGCGGCTAACAACCATCTACGCGCTACAAATGTAACCATTGTGTTCTCCTGCCTGTTGAAAGTTATAACCGCGAAAAGGCATTGTCCTGACGCGGGGGAGCCACGAAATGCCCCGGACTGACCTCGCGCAGCGTCACGCGCTCCACGGCCTCGCCACGCTTACGAATATTGCTCGGCATTTCATCCTGCAGCAGCACGCGCTGGCCGTGACGATGCGCGGGATCGGCTACCGGGACCGCCGCGATGAGCTTGCGGGTGTACGGGTGCTGTGGGTTCTCAAACACCGCTCTTCGCGGACCAATTTCCACGATTTGCCCCATAAACATCACCGCCACGCGATGGCTGATGCGCTCGACCACCGCCATGTCGTGCGAGATAAACAGAAAGGCAATGCCCATATCCCGCTGTAAATCCAGCAATAAGTTGATGATTTGCGCCCGGATAGAGACATCCAGCGCCGAGACGGACTCATCGGCAATCACCACTTTCGGGTTTAGCGCCAGCGCGCGGGCGATGCAGATACGCTGCCGCTGTCCGCCGGAAAACTCGTGTGGATAACGCCAGGCGTGCTCCGGCTTCAGGCCGACGCGCTCCAGCAGCCAGGCCACGCGACGCTGTGCCGCTTCGCCATCGAGCAGGTTATGTACCCGCAGCGGCTCCATGATCGAATACCCCACCGTATGGCGCGGGTCGAGGGAAGCATACGGATCCTGGAAAATAAACTGAATATCCCGCCGCACCGCCTGCAGCCTGCTGTCCGGAAGGATATCAATGCGCTCACCGTTAAAGGTAATACTGCCTTCCTGTGACTCCACCAGACGGAGCAACGCGCGTCCGGTGGTAGATTTACCGCAGCCGGACTCCCCCACCAGCGCCAGCGTTTCACCCGGCCAGAGATCGAAACTGACGTTTTCCACCGCGTGCACTTCGCGCTTCACCCGGTTCAGTACGCCGCTGCGCAGCGGAAAGCGGGTGACCAAATCGCGCACTTCCAGAATGGGCTTACCCGGCACCACGGTGTCCTGCTCGCGCTCATCCTCCTGCTGCTCAGACGCCTCGAGAGAAATCAGGGGGAAGCGGCGCGGCAAATCGCTACCGTTCATCGCCCCCAGACGCGGAACCGCCGCCAGCAGGGCTTTGGTGTAAGGATGCACGGGCGCGTGAAAAATCTGCTCAACCGTGCCGGTTTCCACCGCGCTGCCCTTGTGCATCACCAGTACGCGATCGGCGATATCGGCGACCACGCCCATATCGTGGGTGATGAAAATCACCCCCATCTCCATCTCCTGCTGCAGGACTTTGATGAGCTGCAGGATCTGCGCCTGAATCGTCACGTCCAGCGCCGTCGTTGGTTCGTCGGCAATCAGCACTGCGGGACGGCAGGAGAGCGCCATGGCAATCATCACCCGCTGGCGCATGCCGCCGGAAAGCTGATGCGGATAGCGCCCCAGAATGGCCTGCGCCTCCGGAATGCGCACCAGCTCCAGCATCCGTCGGGCCTCTTTGAGCGCTTCATCGCCGCTCAGCCCCTGATGCAGACGGATGGACTCGGCAATTTGCTCCCCGACCGGGAACACCGGGTTCAGGGAGGTCATCGGCTCCTGAAAGATCATCGCAATGTCCGCCCCGCGCACGCCCTGCATCTGCGCGCCGCTCAGCTCGTTTAAATCAATGACCTGACGGTTACGGCGGCGCAGCAGCATTTTCTCGCTGCTGATTTGCCCGCCCGTCTGTTCCAGCAGGCGCATCAGCGCCAGCGCGGTGACCGATTTCCCGGAGCCGGATTCGCCAACAATCGCCAGTGTCTCGCCGCGCCTGAGCGAAAACGATAAATTCTGTACTGCGGGGATGAACTGCCGCTCTTCCTGAAACGCAATATTCAGCTGATGGACAGCCAGCACTTCGCGGTTGTCCAGCTCTTCACTGTGCGGCACGCGCTGCCCCCTTATTCACGATAGATCCCCGTGCTCGGTTCATCACCGGCATAACCCCAGGCGCGATACATGCCTTCGCTGTTGAACGGCAGTGCCACGTTGCCCTCATGATCCACCGCAATGAGTCCGCCGACGCCGCCCAGGGCAGGCAGTTTTTCCATCACCACGCGCTCGCAGGCCTCGCTCAGGCTTAAGCCGCCGTAATCCATCAGCGCGGTGATGTCGTAGGCCGCGAGGGCGCGAATAAACACTTCCCCGGTTCCGGTACACGACACCGCCGCCGTCGCGTTATTGGCATAGCAGCCAGCGCCTGGCAGCGGGCTGTCGCCGACGCGTCCGGGCAGCTTGTTGGTCATCCCGCCCGTTGACGTCGCCGCCGCGAGGTTTCCGGCCTTATCCAGCGCCACCGCGCCGACCGTGCCCATTTTGGTGGTTTCATCAAGCGGCGCACTGTGGTCAAGCTGCGTCATGCCCGCCGAACGGGCTTCCAGCAGCTGCTGATAGCGCGCTTCCGTGGAAAACAGATCCGGCGATACCGGCTCCATTCCGTGTTCGAAGGCAAACCTCTCCGCCCCCGCGCCCGTCAGCAGCACGTGCGGGCTCTCTTCCATCACCAGACGCGCGGCCAGCACCGGGTTACGCAGGTGGCTGACGCCTGCCACGGCCCCCGCTTTCAGGGTGACGCCGTCCATCACGCAGGCATCCAGCTCGTGCGTTTCATCCCGGGTAAAGACCGAACCGATCCCCGCATTAAATAACGGGCACTCTTCCAGCAGGCGCACCGCCTCGGTGACCACGTCCAGCGCGCTTTCGCCCGCTTCCAGCATTCTCTGGCCCGTTTCCACAATGGCGTACAGCGCGTCGATGTAACGTTTTTCCTGCTCAGGCGTGAGCTGTGCTCGGGTGATTGCCCCGGCCCCGCCATGAATTGCGATTACCGCCTTAACCATTCGCATCACCCGTTAGCCTGTTTTGCGGCTTTTTCTATAAATATCATTATCGTCGACGAAACTTCAGATGATTTTTGAATATAGAAAGACGTAACAGTGATGTAAAGCGTGCCCCCTTCGGTCATACAGTTAGCCGCACTTTTCTGCCATAATGGACGCTTTCGTTGTTACTCCGCAGGAGCCCACCATGGATTTTACCGCCGGATTGATGCCGCTTGAGACGGCACTCACGCAGATGCTTGACCGAGTTTCCCCGCTGCATGACGTTGAGACGCTGCCCCTCGTGCGCTGTTTTGGCCGTATTGCCGCGCGCGATATCGTCTCTCCGCTTAACGTGCCGGGGTTTGATAACTCCGCGATGGACGGTTACGCGGTACGCCTGGCGGATCTCCAGACGGGTAACGCCCTGCCGGTGGCGGGTAAAGCCTTTGCGGGTCAGCCGTTTAGCGGTGAATGGCCTGCGGGCACCTGCGTGCGCATTATGACCGGCGCACCGGTTCCGGCAGGCTGCGACGCCGTGGTGATGCAGGAAGAGACCGAACAGACCGACGACGGCGTGCATTTTACCGCGAGCGTCAAAGCGGGCCAGAACATCCGCCGTACCGGCGAGGACATTACCCTCGGCGCGACGGTCTTTGCCGCCGGACAGAAGCTGACGGTGGCGGAGCTGCCGGTCCTGGCCTCGCTCGGCATCGCGGACATCGACGTTATCCGTAAAGTGCGCGTTGCCGTTTTCTCCACCGGCGACGAGCTGCAGCTTCCGGGCCAGCCGCTGCAGGACGGCCAGATTTACGATACCAACCGCCTGGCGGTACACCTGATGCTGGAGCAGCTGGGCTGCGAAGTGATTAACCTCGGCATCATTCCTGACGATCCGGAAAAACTGCGCGCCGCGTTTATCGAGGCGGATAACGCAGCCGACGTGGTCATCAGCTCCGGCGGCGTCTCCGTGGGCGAAGCGGATTACACCAAAACCATCCTCGAGGAACTGGGTGAAATCGGCTTCTGGAAGCTGGCGATCAAGCCGGGCAAACCGTTCGCGTTTGGCAAGCTTTCACACAGCTGGTTCTGCGGCCTGCCGGGTAACCCGGTCTCGGCGGCACTCACCTTCTACCAGTTGGTGATCCCGCTGCTGGCGAAGCTTTCCGGCAACACGGCCAGCCCGCTGCCGGAACGCCAGCGCGTTCGTGCCGCCACGCGCCTGAAAAAATCACCGGGCCGCCTCGATTTCCAGCGCGGCATTCTGGCGCGCAACGCGGACGGCGAGCTCGAAGTGAGCACCACCGGGCACCAGGGCTCGCACATTTTCAGCTCCTTCAGCCAGGGCAACTGCTTTATCGTGCTGGAGCGCGAGCGCGGTAACGTGGAAGCAGGCGAGTGGGTTGAGGTCGAGCGCTTTAACCACCTGTTCGGAGGCTGACATGACGGTGGAGCTGAGCGACCAGGAGATGATGCGCTACAACCGCCAGATTGTGCTGCGCGGGTTTGACTTCGAGGGTCAGGAAGCGCTTAAGGCGGCAAACGTGCTGGTTGTCGGTCTGGGCGGTCTGGGCTGCGCCGCCGCGCAGTATCTTGCCGCAGCGGGCGTGGGAAAGATGACGCTGCTGGATTTCGATACCGTATCGGTCTCGAACCTGCAGCGCCAGACGCTGCACAGCGACGCGACGGTGGGCCAGCCGAAAGTGGAATCCGCCAGGGCTGCGCTGGCGCGCATCAACCCCCACGTTCAGTTCACGTTGATTGACGCAATGCTGGATGACGACGCGCTCTCCGCGCAGATTGCCCGGCACGACCTGGTGCTGGACTGCACCGATAACGTCACCGTCCGCAACCAGCTCAACGCGGGCTGTTTTGCCCACAAAACCCCGCTGGTCTCCGGCGCGGCGATCCGCATGGAGGGGCAAATCAGCGTCTTCACGTACGCCGAGGGTGAACCCTGCTACCGCTGCCTGAGCCGTCTGTTTGGCGAGAATGCGCTGACCTGCGTTGAGGCGGGCGTGATGGCGCCGCTCGTCGGCGTGATTGGCTCATTGCAGGCAATGGAAGCGATCAAAGTGCTGGCGAATTACGGCACGCCCGCAGCGGGGAAAATCGTGATGTATGACGCGATGACCTGCCAGTTCCGCGATATGAAGCTGATGCGTAACCCGGGGTGTGAGGTTTGCGGAGGGTAAACCCTGCTGCGGCCTGATGCCCTCACCCCGGCCCTCTCCCACAGGGAGAGGGAGAAAACCGTAGGTCGGGTAAGCGTTAGCGCCACCCGGCAACCGCGTCAGATCGACGTCCTTCCAAACGCCCCCTGCCAGTCCTGCTCAAACTTCACAATCGCCGCATCCACTGCCGGAGAGGTAATAAACTGCTGCGCCACGTCCAGCGGCAGCGTGATGGACTCGCACCCTGCCAGCAGGCAGTCCAGCGCCTGACGCGGGGTTTTAAAGCTCGCGGCCAGCACCTTTGACTGTGGGGCATGCAGCGTCAGCAACTGCTGTAATTCCACAACGGTCTGGATCCCGTCCCCGCCCTGCGCGTCCACGCGGTTAACGTAAGGCGCCACATACTCTGCACCCGCCAGCGCGGAGAGCATCCCCTGCGCGGCACCATAAACCGCCGTGCCCAGCGTCGGGATCCCTTCCGCTTTCAGCATCTTGATTGCCGCCAGCCCCTCTGCGGTCACCGGCACTTTCACCACCAGATCGTTGATGATAGCGCGCAGCTTACGCGCGTCCTCCACCATCCCTTCGGCGGTGGTCGCCATCACCTGGGCGAACAGACGACCTTTGCCGCCCAGCGCGTCGTGTAGCGCCGGCAGCAGTTCGTCGAGCGGCGTTTTACCGGCCGCAACGATGCTTGGGTTGGTGGTCACGCCCGCCAGCGGGAAGATACGCGCCAGCTTTTTGACTGCCGCAACGTCAGATGTGTCGAGATAAAGTTCCATGATGTCACCCTCAAAATTAGCCTGCACTTACCCTATCACGACAAAACCTGCTCAAGAGTTGACCTGCATCAAGATAACTTTCATTCGAAAGTCATTTAATCTTCATATGCAAGATGAGAGGCAAAATCATGATCTTCAATATTCAGCGTTACT
Organism: Enterobacter sp. SES19; assembly: GCF_011765665.1. Lineage (NCBI taxonomy): Bacteria > Pseudomonadati > Pseudomonadota > Gammaproteobacteria > Enterobacterales > Enterobacteriaceae > Enterobacter > Enterobacter sp. SES19. The sequence goes on along the minus strand of NZ_CP050320.1, from coordinate 1,480,600 downwards.
CTACCCACGATGGCCCCGGCATTCGAACCGTGGTGTTCCTGAAAAGCTGCTCGCTGGGCTGTCGCTGGTGCCAGAATCCGGAAAGCCGCTCCCGCAGCCGGGACGTGCTGTTTGATGCACGCCTGTGCCTGGACGGCTGCGACCTGTGCCAGCAGGCGGCACCGGGCTGTATCGAACGCGCGCTGAACGGGCTGGTCATTCATCGTGAGAAATTAAGTGAAGAGACGCTTAATGCCCTGACCGACTGCTGCCCGACGCAGGCGCTGACCGTCTGCGGTGAAGAGCAGCAGGTCGAGGAGATCATGGCGACCGTACTGCGCGATAAACCCTTCTACGACCGCAGCGGCGGCGGGATCACCCTCTCCGGCGGCGAGCCGTTTATGAACCCCGAGCTGGCACAGGCCCTGTTTAAAGCCAGCCATGACCAGGGTATCCACACCGCCGTCGAAACCTGCCTTCACGTGCCGTGGCACTATATCGAGCCGTCATTACCTTACGTCGATCTGTTCCTCGCCGACCTGAAGCACGTCGACGGTGACGTGTTCAAACAGTGGACGGACGGTTCGGCTAAGCGCATCCTGGACAACCTGAAACGCCTGGCCGCTGCCGGGAAAAAAATCACCATCCGCGTGCCGCTGATCCAGGGCTTTAACGCCGATGAAGCCTCCATCACCGCCATCACCAACTTCGCCGCCGACGAACTCGGCGTCGACGATATTCATTTTCTGCCGTATCACACGCTGGGCATGAACAAATACACCCTGCTCGGCCAACCCTACTCTGCCCCTGACAAACCGCTGGATAACCCTGCCCTGCTGGACTTCGCGCAGCAGTACGCCTGCCAGAAAGGGTTAACCGCGACCTTACGAGGATAAACTTATGACAACCCTGAATCTCAATACCCTCAGCGAGCGCATTAAGGCGCACAAAACGGCGCTGGTGCATATCGTTAAGCCGCCGGTCTGTACCGAGCGCGCGCAGCATTACACCGAAATGTACCAGCAGCACATGGACAAGCCGATCCCGGTCCGTCGCGCCCTGGCGCTGGCCCATCACCTGGCCGAGCGTACCATCTGGATCAAACACGACGAGCTGATTATTGGTAACCAGGCAAGCGAAGTGCGCGCCGCACCGATTTTCCCGGAATACACCGTCTCCTGGATTGAGAAAGAGATCGACGATCTGGCCGATCGCCCGGGCGCGGGCTTTGCGGTGAGCGAAGAGAACAAGCGCGTCCTGCACGAGATCTGCCCGTGGTGGCGCGGCCAGACGGTGCAGGACCGCTGCTACGGCATGTTTACCGACGAGCAGAAAGGCCTGCTGGAAACCGGCATCATCAAAGCCGAAGGCAACATGACTTCCGGCGACGCACACCTGGCGGTGAACTTCCCGCTGGTGCTGGAGAAAGGTCTCGACGGCCTGCGCGCTAAAGTGGCCGAGCGCCGCTCGCGCATCAACCTGACGGTGCTGGAAGACCTGCACGGCGATCAGTTCCTGAAGGCAATTGATATCGTGCTGGAAGCGGTGAGCCTGCACATCAAACGCTTCGCCGATCTGGCGCGCGAGATGGCCTCAACCGAAACCCGCGAAAGCCGCCGCGACGAGCTGCTGGCGATAGCAGAAAACTGCGACGTGATTGCTCACGAGCCGCCAAAAACCTTCTGGCAGGCGCTGCAGCTGTGCTACTTCATTCAGCTGATCCTGCAGATTGAGTCCAACGGCCACTCCGTTTCCTTCGCGCGTATGGACCAGTATCTCTATCCGTACTACCGCCGCGACGTGGAGCTGAACCAGAGCCTGGACCGCGAACACGCCATTGAGCTGCTGCACAGCTGCTGGCTGAAGCTGCTGGAAGTGAACAAGATCCGCTCCGGCTCGCACTCCAAGGCTTCCGCCGGTAGCCCGCTGTACCAGAACGTCACCATCGGCGGCCAGAAGCTGGTCAACGGTGAGCCGATGGACGCGGTGAACCCGCTCTCGTACGCGATTCTGGAATCCTGCGGTCGTCTGCGCTCCACCCAGCCGAACCTGAGCGTGCGCTATCACGCGGGCATGAGCAACGACTTCCTCGACGCCTGCGTGCAGGTGATCCGCTGCGGCTTCGGAATGCCGGCGTTCAACAACGACGAAATCGTGATCCCGGAATTCATCAAGCTCGGCGTTGAGCGCGACGACGCCTACGACTACGCGGCCATCGGCTGCATCGAAACCGCGGTGGGTGGCAAGTGGGGCTACCGCTGCACCGGCATGAGCTTTATCAACTTCGCCCGCGTCATGCTGGCGGCGCTGGAAGGCGGGCGCGACGCCACCAGCGGCAAGGTGTTCCTGCCGCAGGAGAAAGCCCTCTCAGCCGGTAACTTCGACAATTTCGACGAGGTGATGGCGGCGTGGGATACCCAGATCCGCTACTACACCCGTAAATCCATCGAGATTGAGTACGTGGTGGACACCATGCTGGAGGAAAATGTCCACGATATTCTCTGCTCGGCGCTGGTGGACGACTGCATCGAGCGCGCGAAAAGCATCAAGCAGGGCGGCGCGAAGTATGACTGGGTCTCCGGCCTGCAGGTGGGCATCGCCAACCTCGGCAACAGCCTGGCGGCGGTGAAGAAGCTGGTGTTCGAACAGGGCGTCATCGGTCAACAGCAGCTGGCGGCCGCCCTGGCGGATGACTTCGACGGGCTGACCCACGAGCAGTTGCGTCAGCGCCTGATCAACGGCGCGCCGAAGTACGGCAACGACGACGACAGCGTGGATATGCTGCTGACCCGTGCCTATCAGACCTATATTGAAGAGCTGAAGCAGTACCACAACCCGCGCTACGGCCGCGGCCCGATTGGCGGTAACTACTACGCGGGCACCTCCTCGATTTCCGCGAACGTGCCGTTTGGCGCGGCGACGATGGCGACACCGGACGGACGTAAGGCGCACACGCCGCTGGCGGAAGGGGCAAGCCCGGCTTCCGGTACCGACCACCTGGGTCCAACGGCGGTCATCGGTTCCGTGGGTAAACTGCCTACCGAGGCGATTCTCGGCGGCGTGCTGCTGAACCAGAAGCTTAACCCGTCAACGCTGGAAAACGACAGCGATCGCCAGAAGCTGATGGTGCTGCTGCGCACCTTCTTCGAGGTGCATAAGGGCTGGCATATTCAGTACAACATCGTCTCGCGCGACACGCTGCTGGAGGCGAAGAAACATCCTGACCAGTATCGTGACCTGGTGGTGCGCGTCGCAGGCTACTCGGCGTTCTTCACCGCCCTGTCGCCGGATGCGCAGGACGATATTATTGCGCGTACTGAGCATACGCTGTAACGGTGTATCCCCTCTCCCTTGAGGGTGAGGGGGAAATACGCACGCTGATGCCCTCACCCCGGCCCTCTCCCACGGGGAGAGGGAGAAAACACTAAAAACGGCAACCTCGGTTGCCGTTTTGCTTTTACTTTCGAATGAAATTAAATTTGTGCTCCCCGTCACCTTGTTATTAGAATGTTTCAAAACGCAGTGACCCAGGAGCACAGTATGACCGTTAAAGTTATCGTCACCGATATGGACGGAACTTTTCTTGATGATGCCAAGCAGTACGATCGTGACCGCTTCCAGGCACAGTTTGAACAGCTTAAAGCCCGCGGCATTGAATTCGTTGTCGCCAGCGGCAACCAGTATTACCAGCTCATCTCCTTCTTTCCGGAGCTGAAAGACAGGATCTCCTTCGTGGCGGAAAACGGCGCGCTGGTGTTCGATCGCGGGGAGCAGATTTTTCACGGCGAGCTGACCCGCCATGAATCGCAGATCGTCATTGGCGAGCTGCTGAAAGATAAAGGGCTGAACTTCGTGGCCTGCGGGCTGGAGAGTGCCTACGTGAGCGACAAAGCCCCTGAAGCGTTCGTGGCGCTGATGTCAAAGCACTACCACCGCTTAAAGCGCATCAGCGATTACCGTGAAATTGACGACGTGCTGTTTAAGTTCTCCCTGAACCTGCCGGACAGCGATATCCCTAATCTGGTGGATAAGCTGCACGTCTCCCTGGACGGCATCATGAAGCCCGTCACCAGCGGCTTTGGTTTTGTCGATTTGATTATCCCCGGCCTGCACAAAGCCAACGGCATCAGCCGTCTGCTGAAGCGCTGGAAAATCTCCCCGCAGGAGTGCGTGGCCATTGGCGACAGCGGCAACGATGCCGAGATGCTGAAGCTGGTGAAATATTCCTTTGCAATGGGCAACGCGGCGGAAAGCATCAAAGAAATCAGCCGCTACAGCACCGACGACAACAACCATCAGGGCGCGCTGAACGTTATTCAGGCCGTGCTCGACCACCACTCCCCGTTCGACGCCTGATCCTCTCCTCGCCGGAGCCTGGCTCCGGCTTATCACTCTTTTTCCGTCCTGTGGCTTGCGTCAAGTTTTTAAACTTGCATTAACTTAATTTTAACTTAAAGTATCACTTATAGACATTTTTACTTTCGAATGAAAGAGGCGAGGCAGTTATGACCTTTACCAGTGAAACTTTGCCGGCGGATCACAAAGCGGCAATCCGTCAGTTGAAACGTGAGCTGCGTGCGCAGATCGGCGACGTGCAGGCGGTGTTCAACAAGCTCAGCGATAAAATTGCCACCCGCGTGGCGGAAATCAACGCCCTTAAAAACAAAGGCGAATCCGTCTGGCCGGCGATCCCGTTCGCGGATGTAAAAAACGGCACCATTACCGACGCGCAGCGCGAAGCCGTTAAGCGCCGCGGCTGCGCGGTGATTAAAGGTCATTTCCCGCGCGAGCAGGCGCTGGCGTGGGATCAGTCGATGCTCGACTACCTCGATCTGAACAAGTTTGACGAGGTGTACAAAGGGCCGGGCGATAACTTCTTCGGCACCCTGACCGCTTCCCGTCCGGAGATTTACCCGATTTACTGGTCGCAGGCGCAGATGCAGGCGCGCCAGAGCGAAGAGATGGCGCAGGTGCAGTCGTTCCTGAACCGTTTATGGACATTCGAGAGCAACGGCAAACAGTGGTTTGACCCGGACGTGAGCGTGATTTATCCGGACCGTATCCGCCGCCGTCCGCCGGGAACCACCTCGAAAGGACTGGGCGCGCATACCGACTCCGGCGCGCTGGAGCGCTGGCTGCTGCCGGCTTACCAGCAGGTCTTTGCCCGCGTGTTTGACGGCAACGTCGAGAAATACGATCCGTGGAACGCCGCGCACCGTACCGAAGTGGAAGAGTATACCGTCGATAACACCACCAAATGCTCGGTATTCCGCACCTTCCAGGGCTGGACCGCGCTGTCGGACATGATCCCCGGACAGGGGCTGCTGCACGTGGTGCCCATCCCGGAAGCGATGGCGTACATTCTGCTGCGTCCGCTGCTGGACGACGTGCCGGAAGACGAGCTGTGCGGCGTGGCGCCGGGGCGCGTGCTGCCGGTTTCCGAGAAGTGGCACCCGCTGCTTATCGAGGCGCTGACCAGCATTCCGGCACTGGACGCGGGCGATTCCGTGTGGTGGCACTGCGATGTGATCCACTCCGTCGCGCCGGTGGACAATCAGCAGGGCTGGGGCAACGTGATGTACATCCCCGCCGCACCGATGTGCGAGAAAAACCTCGCCTACGCGAAAAAGGTCAAGGAAGCGCTGGAGACCGGCGCGTCGCCGGGGGATTTCCCGCGTGAGGATTATGAAAAGAGCTGGCAGGACCGCTTTACCGTGAACGATCTCAACATCCACGGCAAGCGCGCGCTGGGCATGGTCTAACTGTCGTACAGCCCTTCCCGCTCCACGGCGGTGCGTCGTTTCCCCTGACGTATCCGCCGTACCGAATCCCGCACGGTCAGCGTTCCGTTAAGCAGCAACGTCCCCACCGGCGCGTCCGGGCGCATCAGCCGCTGCTGGAGCATGTGTACCGCTTCGGTTCCCAGTTCGTCGCGGGGAACGTGCACGGCCGTTAATGGAACATCCTGGATCGCCGCCAGGTTAAACCCGTCGATGCTCATCACCGACACGTCCTGCGGCACGCGCAGACCGTGGTTTTGTAATGCGCTGATGGTGCCCGCCGCCATAAAGTCGCCGCCGACCAGAAACGCGGTAGGTAAATCTTTCCCCTGCACTTCGCTGAGCCAGCTGCTGACCGCCTGTTCCGTTTCGCGCGCGCTGAAGCTGGGCACCACCAGCAGATCGCGTTTATCGCTGAACGTCAGGTTGTGGGACTGCCACGCGTCGCGGATCCCCGACAGGCGCAGCTCCATGGTGTAGCGACGCAGGCACAGCACGTTCATCACCTCACGGTGTCCCATCTCGAACAGGTATTCCGCCGCCCGCTCGCCAATGGCGCGGTGATCCGGCGCAACGGCAGGCAGACGCATGTTCCGGTCGCGGCAGTTAATCAGCATGCAGGGTTTACCCACATCCACCGCCAGATCGTGAATGTGGGGATCGTCGATGCCGAGAAGGATTGCCGCCTGAGTATCCGGTTCATTCATGCGCGCCAGAAAAAGCTGGGCATCGCTGTCGTTCTCTTCCAGCGCGCAGTAGCGCAGGCGCACATCGTGGGATGCCAGGCCTTTACTCACGCTCTGGATCACGCGGTAGTAAAAGATGTCGGACCGCTCGTCGAAGGCGCGCTGGGGGGCAAAAACCACCAGGCTATTGAGCAGCAGCCGTCCCGCCGCCATGCCCTCCATCACCCCCAGCTCCCGCGCGCACGCCAGCACCTTTGCGCGCGCTTTTTCGCTGGTATTCGCTTTCCCCGCCAGCACCCGAGACACGGTGCTGATCGAGAGCTGCGTACGGGCGGCGATTTCGGTGATTTTTAGCCTTTTGTCCATTTTGTGATCTGGCTCCATTTGCGAAATGAAAAAATTTTCATAGCGTATCCGTCAGGCAATAACTGACATAAATGCCATCATGCCAGAGTGGTTGAGTCAGTTATGAGAAATTTTGCACAAAATCCACTATTGCCCACTCATTTTCTCCCTTAAGGTGAACTTGTCACACAACTTCCATACTAGTTGTATACCAACTTAAGCAGTTTAAACGGATAGAAATCAAAGGCATAAAAATCTGTGTGACACCTGAACCTCCGTCCCCTTACCGTCCGTCTTGTGGAGAGTAAAATGAGTCAGGACATCAATAACACCGTTGCGACAAGCAAAACCCGTCGCGTCATCAAGAACCTGCGCTGGTACGTGCTGGTGCTGTTCTTACTTGGCGTCACCGTTAACTACATCACCCGAAATTCGTTAGGCATTCTTGCCCCCGAGCTGAAAGAGAGCCTCGGGATCACCACCGAGCAGTACTCCTGGATCGTTGGCGCGTTCCAGATCGCCTACACCATTTTCCAGCCCCTCTGCGGCTGGCTGATTGACGTGATCGGCCTGAAGATTGGCTTTATGGTCTGCGCCGGGATCTGGGCGCTGATGTGTATTTTCCACGCGGGCGCCGGAAGCTGGCTGCACCTGGCTATTTTGCGCTTCTTTATGGGTGCCTCTGAGGCCGCCGCTACCCCGGCTAACGCCAAAACCATCGGTGAATGGTTCCCGAAATCAGAACGACCTGTTGCCGCCGGCTGGGCGGGCGTGGGCTTCTCCATCGGCGCGATGCTGGCTCCGCCAATCATCTACTTTGCTCACGCCTCGTTTGGCTGGCAGGGGGCGTTTATGTTTACCGGCGTGCTGGCGCTGCTGTGGGTGATCCTGTGGTGGGCGTTCTACCATAACCCGGAGCAGCACCCGAACCTGAGCAAGGACGAGCTGGCGTTTATCAAGCAGGATAACGAACCGCCTGCCGTCAAACTGCCCTTCCTGACCGCGCTGAAAACCGTCTCGAAAAACAAACGCTTCTACGGTATCGCCATCCCGGCCTTTATGGCGGAACCCGCCTGGGCGGTGCTAAGCTTCTGGGTGCCGCTGTACCTTGCCAAAGAGCACGGCATGGACCTGAAGCAGATTGCGATGTTTGCCTGGCTGCCGTTCCTCGCCGCCGACCTCGGCAGCGTGGCGAGCGGCTACCTGACGCGTCTGTACACCCGTCTGTTCGGCTGCTCCCGCGTTAACTCGGTCGTCGCCAGCTCCGTGACCGGCGCGTTCCTGATGATCTCGCTGGCCATCGTGGCCATTACCCGCGACCCGTATATCACCATCGTGCTGATCTCCATCGGCGGCTTCGGGCACCAGATCATCTCCTGCATGCTGAGCGCCCTGGTCGTGGAGTCCTTCGACAAAGGCCAGATGGCAACCGTCAACGGCATGCGCGGCTCGGCGGCGTGGATCGCCAGTTTCCTGTTCTCGCTGTTAATCGGTGTGACCGCCGACAAAATCGGCTTTAACCCGCTCTTTATCGCCATGGGCTTCTTTGACCTGATTGGCGCTGTCTTCCTGGTAGCATTTATTGCTGAACGTCGCGCCAAGCGCGCCTGATAGTGGATGTATTGCATATGAAAACCCTGAAAAACTGGACCGTTGATATTCAGTCAGCAAACCATCTGGAACTGCTGGTCGATAACCAGCACCGCCTGTGCCTGTATGTGCTGGAAGAGAACCTTTTCCGCGTGCTGATTAAGCGCAAAGGCGAGCTGGCGCTGGACCGCACCTGGAGTATCGCTCCGGAAAAAGACGTGCCCTGGGAAGGCCGCCGTCGTGACGACATAAGCGGTTTCTCCTGCCCGGCCTGGAACCTGACGCAGCAGGGTGAGACGCTAACCGTGGCAACCGAACAGCTGCGCGTGACCGTCCACCAGCCGCTGTGGCTGGAGTGGCACTACCGCAATGAGGCGGGCGAATGGCTGCCGCTGGTCAATGACCGCCCCACCAGCGCCTACCTGCTGAACGCCCACGGCGACGGCGTAGCGCACTATCTCAGCCGTCGTAAGGACGAGCGTTTCTACGGCCTGGGCGAGAAAGCGGGCGATCTGCAGCGCAACGGTAAACGCTATGAGATGCGCAACCTCGACGCAATGGGGTACAACGCGGCCAGCACCGACCCGCTCTACAAGCACATCCCGTTCACTATCGCCCGCCGCGACGACGTCAGCTACGGCCTGTTCTACGACAACCTGAGCAGCTGTTGGCTGGATCTGGGTAACGAAATCGACAACTACCACACCGCCTATCGCCGCTGGCAGGCGGAAGCGGGCGATATCGACTACTACATCTTTACCGGCAGACGCGTGCTGGACGTTACCAAAGCCTTCGTGCGTCTGACCGGGAAAACGCTGTTCGGACCGAAATGGAGCCTGGGCTACAGCGGCTCGACCATGCACTACACCGACGCGCCGGATGCGCAAAACCAGCTGATGAACTTCATCCGCCTGTGCGAAGAGCACGCCATTCCGTGCGACTCGTTCCAGCTCTCCTCCGGCTATACCTCCATCAACGGCAAGCGCTACGTCTTCAACTGGAACTACGACAAGGTGCCGCAGCCGAAGGTAATGAGCCAGGCGTTCCACGACGCGGGATTGAAGCTGGCCGCCAACATCAAGCCGTGCCTGCTGCAGGATCATCCTCGCTATAACGAAGTGGCGGAGAGCGGCCTGTTCATTCGCGATTCAGAAACCGATGCACCCGAACGTTCCAGCTTCTGGGATGACGAAGGCTCGCACCTCGACTTTACCAACCCGCAGACGGTGCAGTGGTGGCAGAACGGCGTCACCACGCAGCTGCTGGAGATGGGCATCGACTCCACCTGGAACGACAACAACGAATATGAAGTGTGGGACGGGGAAGCCCGCTGCTTTGGCTTCGGTAAGGAGATCGCCATCAAGCACATTCGCCCGGTCATGCCGCTGCTGATGATGCGCGCCTCGCTGGAAGCGCAGCAGCGCTTTGCGCCGGAAAAACGCCCGTATCTGATCTCCCGCTCCGGCTGCGCCGGGATGCAGCGCTACGTTCAGACCTGGAGCGGCGACAACCGCACCAGCTGGGACACACTGCGCTATAACATCCGCATGGGGCTGGGCATGAGCCTGTCGGGGCTGTTCAACGTCGGCCATGACGTGGGCGGTTTCTCCGGCGACAAGCCGGACGCCGAGCTGTTCGTGCGCTGGGTGCAGAACGGCGTGATGCATCCGCGCTTTACCATTCACTCGTGGAACGATGACCACACGGTGAACGAGCCGTGGATGTACCCGGGCGTCACCCCAGCCATTCGCGGCGCGGTTGAGCTGCGCTACCGCCTGCTGCCGTATCTCTACACCCTGCTATGGCAGGCGCACGCCGACGACGAGCCGATGCTGCGTCCGACCTTCCTCGACCACGAGCACGATGCGCAGACCTTCGAAGAATGCGATGACTTCCTGCTGGGCCGCGACCTGCTGGTCGCCAGCGTCGTCGAAGCCGGGCAGCGCGAGCGCCGCGTCTGGCTGCCGGATAACGACACCGGCTGGTATGATTTTTACACCCACGCGTGGTATGCGGGCGGCCAGTCGATCGTTCTCGACGCGCCGCTGGAAAAACTGCCGCTGCTGGTGCGCGCCGGAGCCGGTCTGCCGCTCAGCGAGCGCATCACGCATGTGAGTGCCGAAAAAGATACGACCCGCGAGCTGAAGCTGTTCCCGGTGAAAGGTGTCGGCGCGACCTCCGGGCTGCTGTTTGAAGACGACGGTGAAAGCTGGGGCTATCAGAACGGCAACGCGCTGTGGGTGGAATGGGAAATGGTGTGCGATGGCGCAACCATCAACCTGAAGGTCAACGCGCGCGGGGATTATCGTCCGGCGTGGAAGGCGCTGAAGGTGTCATTACCGGCGGGGGAAAAACGTACGCTGCGGGTGAACGGGGTTGAAGGGATTGAGTGGGTGCTGTAGTGCGGCCTGATGCCCTCACCCTAACCCTCTCCCACAGGGAGAGGGTATAGAACGTAGGCCGGGTAAGGCGAAGCCGCCACCCGGCATTTTTTTAGTTCTCGATACCTTTGCTGCGCAGGTAATCTTCGTAGTTACCGGTGAAGTCCACCACGCGCTCTGGCGTAATTTCGATCACGCGGGTCGCCAGCGAGCTGACAAACTCACGGTCGTGAGAGACGAAGATCAGGGTGCCCTGATACATCTCCAGCGCCATGTTCAGGGATTCGATAGATTCCATGTCCAGGTGGTTAGTCGGTTCGTCCATCACCAGGATGTTTGGTTTTTCCATCATCAGCTTGCCGAACAGCATGCGGCCCTTCTCGCCACCGGAGAGCACTTTAGCCGGCTTTTTGATGTCGTCCTGGCTGAACAGCAAACGACCCAGAATGCTGCGCACCGCCTGCTCGTCGTCGCCTTCCTGCTTCCACTGGCTCATCCAGTCAAAGACGGTCAGGTCATTTTCGAACTCGTACTCATGGTCCTGCGCGTAGTAACCAATCTGCGCGTTTTCGGACCATTTCACGGTGCCGTTGTCCGGTTGCAGTTCGCCGACCAGGGTTTTCAGCATGGTGGATTTACCCACGCCGTTAGCGCCCAGAATGGCAATCTTCTCGCCCACTTCCAGCAGCAGGTTGAAGTTTTTAAACAGCGGGCCTTCATCGAAGCCTTTGGTAAGGGCTTCCACTTCCAGCGCGTTACGGAACAGCTTCTTGTCCTGTTCGAAGCGGATGAACGGGTTCTGACGGCTGGAGGCTTTAACCTCTTCCAGCTTGATTTTATCAATCTGACGCGCGCGCGAGGTTGCCTGACGCGATTTAGAGGCGTTGGCGCTGAAGCGGCTGACGAAGGACTGCAGGTCAGCAATCTGCGCTTTCTTCTTGGCATTGTCCGCCAGCAGACGTTCACGCGCCTGGGTGGCCGCCGTCATGTATTCGTCGTAGTTGCCCGGATACACGCGCAGCTCGCCGTAGTCCAGATCCGCCATGTGCGTACAGACCATGTTCAGGAAGTGACGGTCGTGCGAGATGATGATCATGGTGCTGTCGCGATCGTTCAGCGTCTGCTCCAGCCAGCGGATGGTGTCGATGTCCAGGTTGTTCGTCGGTTCGTCGAGCAGCAGGATGTCCGGGTTAGAGAACAGCGCCTGAGCCAGCAGCACACGCAGCTTCCAGCCTGGCGCGACTTCGCTCATCGGGCCGTAATGCTGTTCAACCGGAATACCCACGCCCAGCAGCAGCTCGCCCGCGCGCGCTTCCGCAGAGTAACCGTCCATCTCGCCGTACTGCGTTTCCAGGTCGGCCACTTTATAGCCGTCTTCTTCGCTCATTTCGGCCAGCGCATAGATGCGATCGCGCTCCTGCTTCACTTCCCACAGCTCCGCGTGCCCCATGATCACGGTGTCGAGCACGGTGAACTCTTCGAAGGCGAACTGATCCTGACGCAGCTTACCGATGCGCTCGTTCGGATCGAGCGACACGTTGCCGAGGGTCGGCTCCAGATCGCCGCCGAGGATCTTCATAAAGGTGGATTTACCGCTACCGTTGGCACCAATCAGGCCGTAACGGTTGCCGCCGCCAAATTTGACGGAAATGTTTTCGAACAGCGGCTTACTGCCAAACTGCATAGTGACGTTGCTGGTAACTAACACGGGGAGATTCCTGCGAAAAGTGTGATAAACACGGCATTATGCCACAATTCCGAATTGAGATCCCGCGTTGCAACCATCCACTAAACTTTAACAAAATCGAAAAAAATGTGATTTCGTACACATCTGAATTCCCTGTGAGCGGGAATGCACATATAATGCGCTCCCATCACAGATTCAGACTTATCAACTCATCGCCTGAATGGCTTAGATACCTCGCACAACATGAACATGAAATTAACAGCGCTTTTTGCGGCGGCGTTAGCCGTAGTAGGTTTTTGTAAGACCGCGTCTGCGGTGACGTATCCCCTGCCGACCGACGGAAGCCGTCTGGTGGGTCAAAACCAGGTGGTGACGGTTCCTGAAGGTAACTCTCAGCCGCTGGAGTATTTCGCTGCGCAGTACCAGCTGGGCCTGTCTAACATGCTGGAAGCGAACCCGGGCGTTGACCCGTACCTGCCGAAAGCAGGTACCGTGCTGAATATTCCTCAGCAGCTGATCCTGCCGGATACCGTTCATGAAGGTATCGTGATTAACAGCGCCGAAATGCGTCTGTACTACTACCCGAAAGGCACCAACACCGTTATCGTGCTGCCAATCGGTATCGGCCAGCTGGGTAAAGACACCCCAATGAACTGGACCACCAAAGTTGAGCGTAAGAAAGCGGGCCCAACCTGGACGCCGACCGCCAAAATGCACGCAGAATACATCGCGGCGGGCGAACCGTTGCCAGCCGTTGTACCGGCAGGCCCGGATAACCCAATGGGCCTGTACGCGCTGTACATTGGTCGTCTGTATGCGATCCACGGCACCAACGCCAACTTCGGTATCGGCCTGCGCGTGAGCCACGGCTGCGTGCGCCTGCGTAACGACGACATCAAATTCCTGTTCGAAAACGTGCCGGTCGGTACGCGCGTGCAGTTCATCAACGAACCGGTGAAAGCGACCTCTGAACCAGACGGCAGCCGCTACATCGAAGTGCACAACCCGCTGTCCACCAGCGAGGACCAGATCAACAACAACGAAGTCGTTCCTGTTACGCTGAACAGCGCGGTGCAGGCGGTGACGTCTCAGCCAGATGTCGAAACGGCGATTGTTGACCAGGCCGTGCAGAACCGCTCCGGTATGCCGGTGCGTTTGAACTGATTACGCTGAATCAATAACGTATCTTATAAGACCCCGTATTATCGGGGTCTTATTGCACTGTAATCTCCATCACGCTGACCCTTTCTGAACAGCTATTACTGCCGTAAGTGCCTTTCTTGCCATTTTCTGCTAACCCAGCGGGGTTACATCTAATCCTCTAAGTGTTATGATGCGCCCACTTATAAAATCAGTTTTATCTGCTTTTATAAGGTCTTTTTATCTCTGGAGCACGCATAGTTTGATGATTAGCATTAACTTAACAACAACAAAATCGCGCCTTTATCTCTGTTCGCAAACGGTGTGGTCACTGGCGAACCAGAGTAAGAAGGTCGATCAAATTGTTGTGTGGGTCTCCAGTACACCTTATCTCAGTGACGAAGGCATCACTGAGGAGCCGGAGTGGGCGCAGAAAATTCGCCAGACGGGCACCAACCTGGTTTTTAAATGGGTTAAGAACACCGGCCCTTATCGGAAATTGTTTCCGGCGCTGCAAGCAGCAACCGAAGACGATATTCTGATTTATGCCGATGATGACGCAATCTATAACGAAATTTGGGCAGAAACACTGCTGGATGATTTTTATCGCCACAATCAAAAATATGTGGTTGCCGCGCGGGTGCGTGAAACAGTAAAGAAGAAGAAAGAACTTCTTGATACCTATCGTAATTTCCCGCTTATCACCGTGCCAAAAGTCGTTGAGCAGAACTATATCATCACCGGTCTTGGTGGCGTTGTGCTCAAGAAAAATATGATCCCGGAATATTTCCATTATAACGAAGATTTTATTACGGTTTGTCCTCGCGCGGATGATATTTGGATCAGCAAACTGATTCAGCTAACCAAAACACCTGTCTATGTTTCTGCACAAAGCATTCGTTTTGTTCATGAAATAATCCATGACTATGGATTATCGCGCGAGAATACCAGCAAAATAAAACGTTCCTGGTTTCAAAAAATCCGTTTTACATTTAAGCCTGGTCAAATACAGCATCTGTGTCAGAACGATCTTTACATAAAAGACACGGACAGCTATTTCGAGTCGTGTGCCTGAAAGACTGATTACCCGTTATTCACGATCACGATCCCGCCGTGGTCGTAGCGATAGTGGCAGTGGGCATACTCCAGCGGCGTGCCATCTTCCAGATAAATCACCTGCTCCACCTCCAGCACCGGATCGGTTTCCTCGCAGACCAGATGCTCTCTGTCCAGCGCGCTGGGCTTAAGCGCCCGCACCACCCGGTACGACCCCATAATTTTCAGCCCCAGCGTTTCCTGAACGTACTGGAACACTGAAGCTTCAAGATGGTTTTTCGTCAGGCCCGGGACCAGATTCATCGGCATCACCGTGGAATCCAGCGACATCGGTTCACCGTTCAGCAAACGGAGTCGAATAAAGTCATAGATCGGCGCATCGGCGTTAATCATCAGCGACGCCTGCTCTTTTTCGTTCGGGAAGCGCAGCTCGAAATGCACCACCTGGCTCGTGACCGTGCCCAGATGTGCCCAGGTTTTGGTCGCGCCAAAGTAGTCGCTGCCGGAGAGATCCCACTGCGAGAGCTGGAGGAAGTTTTTGCGGATGAACGTGCCCTGGCCCTGACGGGTATAGACCAGACCTTCGACGATCAGCTGGCGCATCGCCTGCTGAATGGTCATCCGGCTGGAGCTGAACTCCGCCGCCAGCGCAAACTGGTCCGGCAGGGGTTCGTTGGCGGCGTACTGCTGGCTGATAATGCGTTTCTTAATTTCCCGCGCTATGGTGATGTACTTCGCCGCCATCGTCCTTCCTTTCTGTTAGTTTTCTATCCCGCTGTTTTTCAACGCCACTCGCTCGGCAATTTTGAGGAAAGGCAGGTAGAAGAATACACCAAATACGATGATTGCCAACTGCACCACCACCGCCCGCCAGTCCCCCGCCGTGGCCAGCCAGGCGCTCAGGATCGGCGGCGTGGTCCACGGGATCATCACCACGCAGCGCGACATTAACCCCAGCGTGGTACAGAGCCAGGCGAAATAGATGCCGATGGCGGGTAGCAGCACAAACGGGATCATCAGCGGCAGGTTAAACACGATCGGCAGGCCAAAAATCACCGGCTCGTTGATATTAAACAGGCCCGGTGCCAGCGAGAGACGCGCCACCTGCTTCGCCGACTGCTGGCGCGAGAAGATAAATATCGCAATCAGTAGCGAGATCGTGCTGCCCGTGCCGCCTACCATGCCGAACGTCGGCACGAAGATATTGTTGATGATGTGCGGAATGGGCTGACCGTTGGCGAAGGCCAGCATGTTTTCGTTGGTATTGATCAGCAGGAACGGCTCCAGCACCACGCTGTTGACCACCGACTGATGAATACCGAGCGTGAACAAGAAGTTGCCGAAGCTGTAGATGAAAATCGTCCCCGGCAGGCTGGTGTTGATCAGCCGCAGCGGCTGCTGGATAAAGGTCGTAATGAGATGGATCAGATCCGTATGCAGCACGTTTGCCAGCACCGCCGCCAGCACCGCGAACAGGGAGAGCGTGAGGATGGTCGGGATCAGCGCGGTAAAAGATTTGCTCACGGCCGGAGGCACGTTTTCCCCCAGCGAAATATGCAGCGCCTTCAGGCGCGAAATAGCGATAAACACTTCCGTTGAGAGCAGCCCAATCAGCACCCCGGCGAAAATCCCGGTGGAGCCGATATTGGCGAACGTCAGCACCTGGGTGACTTTCACCGTGGTATCGCTGCCGACGGGCATAATCTGCAATCGCATCGGCATCATGATGATGAAGCTGCTGACGGCGATAACCACTGCCGAGACCGGATTGTCGAAATCTTTGTTGCGCGCCAGCGACCAAGCAATCATCGGCGCCAGCAGCAGCGCGGCAATGTTCAGCGTGCCGTTGATAATCGCCTCGCCCCACACTTTGAAGTGTGCCAGCGTATCGCCGTGAAAAATCCACGGAAACACCACGTTGTTCACCAGCACCACCAGACCGGCGAGGATGAAAATCGGCATCACCGTGGCGAAGGCGTCGCGCAGGGAGCGCAGGTGCACCTGGTTTGCCAGGCGCGCCGAAAACTCGACAAATTTATCGACAAAGGACTGCATGTGCGGTGTGATTTTTGTTTCAGACATAGCGGAGTGTTCCCATCAATCAGTCACAAAAACGGCCCGGCAGCGTACGGCTTACATCTCGCGTCCGTTGGTATGGATAACCTGTTTTAACCACGCGTAGCTCTTCTTCGGCACGCGCTTCAGGTCTTTCAGGTCGTGGTTTTCCCGGTTGACATAGACCACGCCGTAGCGCTTACGCATGTCGCCCTGGGAGCTGAGAATGTCGATCAATCCCCAGCCGAGGTAGCCAATGACCTCTGCCCCGTCCTCGAACATCGCCGCTTTCATGGCCTCGATGTGCGCCCGGTGATAGTCGATGCGGTAGGTGTCCTCAATCGGGTTCACGCCGTCCCATGACTCAATCACCCCAATGCCGTTCTCGATCGGGAACACCGGCAGGCGCCAGTCGTTGGCGTAGCGGGTGATGATGGTGCGGAAGCCCAGCGGATCGATCTGCCAGTTCCACTCGGTGGCCTTCAGGTACGGGTTATTTTTCTCGCCGTGCAGCAGGTAATAGTTCACCGGCGTGCCTTCCGGAATCGCATCGCTGTCCAGCGTTTTGCTGGCGTAATAGCTGAAGGCCATATAGTCGTTCTTTGTACGAGCGAACAGCGCCAGGTCCTCGGCGCGGTAGATATCACCAAAGCCCTCCTGTTCCACCACCGCCATCACCGCCGGGCTGTAGCCTTGCCCTGCGAAGACGCGCAGCAGGTTCTGGTTGAGAAACTCGTCATACTGCTGGGCGCAGAAGATATTGCGCGGTTTGCAGGTAGCCGGGTAGATCAGCTGGTGCGCCAGCATGCCGCCCATCAGCTGGCCCGGTTTAGTCTGGTGCAGGTATTCGGTCAGCGCCATGTGTGCCACCATGGTGTGATGCTGCAGCTCATACAGCTCGCGCAGGGTTTTCTCGCCTTTCATATAGCCGGAAATACGGAACGCTTCTGGCATATGGAAGATGTTCTGCTCGTTGAAGGTCAGCCAGTACTTCACGCGGTCGCCATAACAGTCGATCATCTTTTTGCCATAGCGGATAAAGGCGTCCATTACGTGGCGGTCGTTGAAGCCGTTGTACTCCTGCGCCAGCGCCAGCGGCATATCGAAATGGTACAGGCAGATCATCGGCTCGATGCCGCGGGCGATCAGATCGTCAATAAAGCGGTCGTAAAATGCGATGCCTTCGTCGTTGAACGGGCCGTCACCCTGCGGGCAGACGCGGCTCCATGAGATCTGGAAGCGGTAGCAGTTCATGCCCAGATCCTGCATCAGGTCAAAATCTTCCCGGTAGCGGTGGTAGGAGTCGGTCGCCACTTTCCAGTCGGAGACGTTCTCCCCGGCTTCACGAATGTCGTATACCGACATGCCTTTCCCGCCCTCGTTCCAGGCCCCTTCCGTCTGCATGCTGGACACCGAGTTGCCCCACAAAAAGTTGGTCGGCAGTGAATTGATCATGGTCTCTCCCTATATGACTAGTCATTTAAAATTTCATGACTAGTCATATAGGCGAAGATGAAAGGTCGATCAAAGAGGAGGATCGTTTTTTGTGAGCAAGGCGGGAAAAAAAGCCCCGGTAAGCGATGCACTCCCGGGGCAAGAAGGGTTATTGCTGCGCTAGCTGATTGCGGCGATATTCACCCTGCCGCTCCAGCATCCAGCCCGGATATTCCCGCGGCAGCGCGCTGACCGCATCCAGCTGTTTGAGCTCGTCTTCGCTGAGACGGATCCCGGTGGCGGCAATGTTGTCGTCCAGCTGTTCAACGCGTTTCGCGCCAATGATGACGCTGGTCACCGCTTTCTGATGCAGCAGCCACGCCAGCGCGATTTGCGCGACGGAGACGCCCTTGCTTTCGGCGATAGTGCGCATCACGTCCACGCAGTCGAAGGCGCGCTCTTTATTCACCGGCGGGAAGTCAAACTCCAGACGACGACCACCGGCTTCGCTCTGCCCATCGCGGCCATATTTTCCGCTCAGCAGACCGCCCGCCAGCGGGCTCCAGACCATCAGCCCGACGCCTTCGCTCTGCATCATTGGCACCAGCTCACGCTCAAGATCGCGTCCGGCGATGGTGTAATACGCCTGCAGTGATGCGAAACGCGCCAGCCCGAGACGCTCGGAAATACCCAGCGCTTTGGCAATCTGCCACGCCGCCCAGTTCGAGACGCCGATATAGCGCACGTGGCCGTGCTGCACCAGGTTATCCAGCGCATACAGCGTCTCCTCAATCGGCGTGGCCGGGTCGAAACCGTGAAGCTGATAGAGATCGATATGATCGAGCTGCAGGCGGCGCAGGCTCTCCTTCACGCTGCTGATGATGTGATAGCGCGAGCTACCGCGCGAGTTCACCCCGGCGGTGCCCGTTTCGCCGAACACCTTGGTGGCAACCACCACATTTTCGCGCGGGACGTTGAGGTTTTTCAGCGCCTGCCCGAGGATCGTCTCTGAGCGCCCTTCCGAATAGACGTCAGCGGTATCGATGAAGTTAATGCCCGCATCCAGCGCGCGGCCCACCAGCTGCTCGGCTTCGTTTTGCTTAAGCTGGCCAATCTTGCCCCACATGCCGTCTTCACCACCGAAGGTCATGGTGCCGAGGCACAGTTCAGAAACAAACAGTCCGGTGTTGCCCAGTTTTTGATAACGCATAAGATAATCCTCGCATGTCGTTTAAGGGGTACCCGATAGTTATACCCGCCCCTCAGCGATCGCGAATGTGGCGTTCCTGTCCGTTTCTTGCCCAATCCTCTGAATATTTATCCGCGCGGGGCGTCGCCAAAGACGCTGTAGTCCGGTAATTGCACCTGCTGATACGGCTCCCAGCCGCCGCCGAGCGCCTTGTAGAGCGCCACCAGATCGAGCGCGCTCTGCACCTGCGCCTGCGCGCGCTGCTGCTGAGCCTGCGCCAGCTGTCGCTGGGCGTCCAGCACGTCGATAAAGCTGGCGATCCCCTGGCGGTAGCTGTCGCTTGCCAGGTCAAACGCGTTTTGCAGCGCATCGATCGTTTTCGCCAGCCCCGCTTCACGCTGCTGGTCGGTGCGATAGCTCACCAGCGCGTTTTCGACATCGCCAAGCGCGGTGAGCACCGTCTGACGATAGTCCAGCACCGCCGCCCCCTGCTGCGCGCGCGCCACCTTCACGCTGGAAACCAGTCGACCGCCCTGGAAGATGGGAATGGAGACCTGCGGGCCAAAGCTGTAGAAGTGGCTGCTCCAGTCGGTCAGCCAGTTAGTTTCGCTGTTGCGCAGGCCAAACTGCCCGGAAAGCGTAAAGCTCGGGAACAGCTCCGCCACCGAGACGCCTATTTGCGCCGTCGCGGCGTGGAGGTTCGCCTCCGCTTCGCGCACGTCCGGACGGCGTCGCGCCAGCGTCGACGGAATGCCTGTTTGCACAATATCCGGCAGGTCAGGCATCGGCTGCACGCTTTGTAATTCCGCATCCAGCGCCCCCGGCGGCTTGCCGAGCAGGATCGCCAGGCCGTTCATCGCCTGCCGCTCCTGCGCCTGATATTGCGGAAGCTGTGCTTCAAGGTTGCCTAACTGCGCCCGGGCGTTTTCCACATCCATTTGCGGCGACAGCCCGCCGCGCTGGCGGCTTTCGGTCAGATCCAGCGTCTGCTGCGCGCTTTTAATCTGGGTGTTCAGCGTGGCGATAATGCTCTGCGCCCCGCGAAGCTGGAGCCACGCGCGCGCCACTTCGGCTTCCAGCGACACCAGCGCGTCGTTACGCTGTTCGATAGCCGCTTTCTGCTGCGCTTCGGCGGCTTCCACCTGACGGCGCACCTTGCCCCACAGGTCGATTTCCCACCGGGCGTCGAAGCTGCCCTGGTAGAGGTTGATCGGCTGCGTCAGCGACCCCAGCGCGCCTTTCAGAGCGGGATCGATGCTATCCACCTGGTCGTAAACGCCGTGAGATTTTAGCTCTCCTTCCAGCCCAAGCTGCTGGCGCGTCGCCTGCAGATTGCCGTTCACCGACGGATAAAACGCCCCGCCCGCCTGGTTAATCTGTTCACGCGCTCCCGCGATGCGCAGCACCGTTTGCTGCAGCGTCAGGTTCCCGACGATGGCGCGTTCAACCAGGCTGTCGAGCTGCGGCGAGCCGAAGGTCTTCCACCAGCGCGGGTTGGTCGCGGCGGAGGTCGTTTGCGATTTTACCGAGCCGTCGCCCTTATCGTTCCAGTGCGTGACGGAAGGTGGCGCGGGCTGCTGGTAGTCCGGCCCGACGGCGCAGCCTGCCAGCAGCATCATTATCATCAGGGGGTGTAAACGTCTGTGTATCATCAATGTGCTCCAGCACTCCCCTCGCTCTTAACCGGCGAGAGCAACAAACAAAACGGAATCAGTAACAAGGCCACCGCGCTCAGAATGGTGAAGACGTCGATGTAGGCCAGGAAGCGCGACTGCTCAATCATCGTCTGGTACATACGCCCGGTGGCGATGCCGGTGGGATCGCCCACCTGGGTGGTGAAGTTCTGGATCGCCTGCGCGCTTTCGCGTATCGCCTGCTGAAACTGCTCGTTAAACGGCGAGGCGTGGTACGCAAGGTGCGCGCTGTGCGCCTGCGAGCGCTCGGTAATCGCCGCCGTCGACAGCGAGATCCCGACCGAGCCCGCCACGTTGCGGAACATGGTGAACAGCGCCGCCGCATCGGCGTTCAGCCGCCTTGGTATCGAGATAAAGGCAATGGTAGTCAGCGGCACAAACAGGAACCCCAGCCCCAGCGACTGGGCGCTGCGGAACAACACCAAGGTTTCGAAGTCGATATCCGGGGTCAGCGTGCGCGACCAGAAGAACGACACCGCCAGGCAGGTAAAGCCAAAGGCGATAATCCAGCGCGTCTGCACCACCGGCATCAGCTTCAGCACCAGCGGAATGGTCAGCACAATCAGTACCGCTCCGGGCGACAGCACCAGCCCGGACCAGGTGGCGGTATAGCCCAGGTCCTGTTGCGCCAGCTGCGGGATCACCACCGAGCTGCCGTACAAAATCATCGCCATCCCCGCCATCAGCAGGCTGGAGATGGCAAAGTTGCGGTCCTTCATACAGTGCAGATCCACCACCGGTTTTCTGGCATACATCAGCCAGTAAATCGCACCAATGATGCCGATCAGCGTTAATACCGCGAAAGTGCGGGTAAAGTTCGAGTTAAACCAGTCTTCGTCTTCTCCCCGGTCGAGCATCACCTGCAGACAGCCCAGCCCCAGGGCGATCAGGCCGATCCCCGTCCAGTCGATGGTCAGCTTCTCTTTAGACTTGCTCTCCCACGGCGGATCTTCCAGCAGCTGGTAGATCGCCAGCACCGTGACAATCCCCACCGGGATGTTGATAAAGAACACCCAGCGCCAGGAGTAGTTGTCGGTGATCCAGCCCCCCAGCGTCGGACCGAGGACCGGCGCAACGATAATCGCGATGGACGAGAGCCCAAAGGCTTTGCCCCTGTCTTCGGGCTTGAAGTAGTCGAGCAGCACCGACTGCTGCGTGGGCTGCAGCCCGCCGCCAAAGAAGCCCTGCATCACGCGGAACAGGATGATCTGCCACAGCTCGGTGGCGATCCCGCACAGGAATGAGCAGACGGTGAACATGACGATGCAGATCAGGAAGAACTGCTTGCGGCCAAACACCCGGCTCAGAAACGCCGAGATGGGCAGCACGATGCCGTTCGCGACCAGATAGCTGGTTAACACCCAGGTGGATTCGTCATAGCTGGACGAGAGCGAACCCGCCACGTGGGGCAGCGCCACGTTGACGATGGTGGTGTCCAGAATTTCCATAAACACCGCCAGGGTGACGACAATCGCCACCGCCCACGGATTGCTGGCTGGCTTCCAGCTGTCGTGGCTGTGGTCCGTCATTCCACCGTCACCTTCGGCGCAACCGACAGCCCCAGCGGCAGCGGTTTGTTCGGATCGAGCCCCTTATCAATCACGATTTTCACCGGCACGCGCTGCACAATTTTGACGAAGTTACCGGTGGCATTTTCTGCCGGGAAGGCGGAGAAGCGCGAGCCGCTGCCCTGCTGGATGCTGTCAACGTGGCCCTCGAGCGCCATATCCGGCCACGCGTCGACGGACACGGTGACCTTATCGCCGGGCTTCATGCGCTCAAGCTGGGACTCTTTGAAGTTCGCCACCACCCACACGTTCGGCGAAACCAGGGAGAACAGCGCCGTTCCCGCCTGCACCAGCGTGCCGGGCTGAACGTTGCGTTTTGTGACAAACCCGTCGAACGGGGCGCGGACTTCGGTGTAAGAGAGGTTCAGATTGGCCGTTTCCAGCTGCGCTTTCGCCTGATCGACCTGACGCTCGCGCGCTTCAACGTTGGTTTCCTGCTGGCGGATTTGCAGCTGTACCTGTTCCGCTACTTCCAGCTGCGCCTGGGCGCTGGCCAGCCCCGCCTGCGCGCTGCGCAGCTGAGCGTTCGCGGAATCAATACTTTGCTGGGTGGTTGCCCGAGGGTCGACGCCGCGCTGGCGACGGTACTCCGCCTGCGCGTTCGCCAGATCGGCCTGCGCCTTCAGCACCTGCGCTTTGGCTTCGTCACGCTGGGCGGGATACTGCACTTTTGAGAGCGCCAGCTGTGCCTGAGCCTGATGCAGCTGCGCGATAGCCAGCCCAAGCTGGGCCTGGGCCTGATCGCGCTGGGCGGTGGTATCACGCGGATCGATGACCACCAGCAGATCGCCCTTTTTCACGCGCTGGTTATCAAGCACGCGCAGCTCGGTGACGTAGCCCGCCGTTTTGGGGGCAATCGTCACCACGTCGCCGTCGGTAAAGGCGTCGTCGGTCGTCTCTTCGTTACGGGTTAAAAACCACCAGACCAGCGCCACGACGACCATCACCACCACGACAATGCCGAGGATAATTAACGGTTTCTTGCCCGGGCGCTTACGCGCATTATTGTTTTTGTCCTGCTCGTCTGCAGGGGGAGTTTGATCTTCAGCCATAGGTCAGCAACGGTCCTGTCAGTGAGCGGCATCACACTATGCCGTTCACTAAAGCTAGGACGTTGCTATACGTTTGCCAGGAAAAACTGACAAATTGCGCACTATATGAGAAGGAATAGTCCGAAACCGATCGCCGCGGCCCAAACCAGCATCGGAATCGACCAGACGTGGAAACGCCACCAGATACGACGGTCGTTGGCCATACGCAGGGCAATCAGGTTGGCCAGCGAGCCGGGCAGCAGGCCAAACCCGCCAATGTTAACGGCCCAGGCCAGGAGCGTATCCGGCGGAACGTAGTTGAGCAGCAGAATGGTGGAAGGCACGTTGCTGATAAACTGCGACAGGCCAATCGCCGTTAGCCACAATCCCGGCTGAGACAGCGTGCTGACGCTGTGCAGAACGTTTTGCAGCACCGGAAGCTGGATAAGGAGATGCACATCAATAAACATCGCCATAAAGACCAGCAGCAGCGTCCAGTCCACGCTCACCAGCACACGCCGCGCCAGGACGACAAAGCCCGCGGCGACCAGCAGGACGCCCGCCACTTCATACTTCAGCTCCAGCGCGAACAGAAAGACGATGTATAACCCGAGGCAGCTCCACACCAGACGCGGCTGCCACTGCGGGCCCGTTGTGCCACTGTGGTACTGCAGTTTTTTATCCGGGAAGGCAAACCAGCAGACCGCCAGCAGGGACAGCATCATCACCAGCGCCAGCGGGGCCATCTGCCAGGTAAAGGCGGCAAACGACAGGCCGGAACGGCCCCAGAGCAGGATATTTTGCGGGTTGCCGATAGGCGTCAACAGAGAACCGGCGTTTACGGCGAGCGCTTCAAAGATAATCAGACGACTGACCGGAATTTCACAGAGCTTACGCAGCGTGAGCGTGAGCGGCACGATGATAAATAGCGCCACATCGTTGGTCAGAAACGTCGACAGCACCGCGGCGGAGAACACCATAAACAGGGACAGCCTGCGTTCGGTGGCAAACCGGCGCACCATTTTACGTCCCAGAACGTCAAAATAGCCGCTCAGCTCGACCCCTTTGGTGAGCATCATCAGGCCGCTCAGGGTAATGATGGTGCGCCAGTCAATCGCGGCGGGCCAGGCGTGTGGGGCAAAAGGCACAAAGAGGCTTAACGCTGCGCCAATAATTAATAAGAGATGGAAGAAACGATCGCGTGCCAGGGCCTGCAGTCCAGGGATTTTCATTCAGCGGAGGGACCATATTTAAGCGTAAATTCACGAAATTTCACCAGCGTCTCTTCGCTAACGTGGTGTTCCATTCCTTCCGCATCCCGGCGGGCAATCTCCGGGCTGACGCCCAGCACCAGTAAAAAATTCTCGACAAGCTGATGGCGCTCGCGGCTCTCCTGCGCGAGTTTCTCCCCTTCCGGCGTCAGAAAAACACCGCGCCAGGGGATCATTTCAATTAAGCCCACGGAGGCCAGGCGTTTTAACATTTTAGCGACAGTTGGCTGTGAAACCCCCAGCCTGGCGGCCATATCGACCTGCCGCGCTTCACCAACCTCACGGATCAGATCGGAAATGAGTTCAACATAATCATCAATCAGTTCACGCCGGTGCGCTTCACGGACCTGGCGAAAACCTTCGACATGTTCTTCAACATTCACCAGTTGCGTCGTTTTCCTCATTGTCGGATGACCTGCGCGACGGTTCATTGTACTTCCTCAGTGGGGTGACGCTTCCAGCGCCCGGTTTCGAGAGCGCACATTGTAAACCATAGCTCCGCAAGCACAAAAAATTAACGAAATAGCCATAGCTATACAATATAGCCTGTGCTATATCTGTATGTAATGCAGTCACCTTTCACGGATCGAAGGGATCAAAACTCAGGAGGTCTTATGAACGAATTCAAGAGGTGCATGACCGTGTTTACCCACTCTCCTTTTAAAGTGCGCTTAATGCTGTTGAACATGCTGTGCGATATGTTTAACAACAAACCGCATCAGGACGACAAATCTTCCCACTAAGCGGCGTTGCGGTACGCCGCTTCATTTTCCCGTCACAATCTCGCTCTAAACTGGCTTCCAGCCGCCTTATTCCCGATCTTTTTTACGGATTTGCAATCCCCTTCGCAAAACATCTGCTTAGCAACTGTTGATATTATTTAGCGCTCGCACTATCTTCTTGCAGCCCTGCACAATTTGCGGCTCGCTGAAGCGGACCCTCATTCCCTCTCCACGCACTGTCAGGCAGGTTATGACCCTTGACGCCAGGGTGAGCACATGGCGTTTTCATCCATGATAGTGACCTATGAATGTAACCCTGATAGATACCGTTGTGACCCGCAGCCGGGCCTTAAGCCCGTGGACGGGTTTTTACTTTTTGCAGTCATTACTGATTAACTTTGCGCTGGGTTATCCCTTTAGTCTGCTTTACGCGGTGGCGTTCACCTGCGTTCTGCATTTGCTGTGGCGATCCGCACCGCGCGTGCAAAAAGCGTTAATCGGCATCTGTTCGCTGGTTGCTGCACTCTATTTCCCGTTTGGTCAGGCTTACGGCGCGCCAAACTTTAATACCCTGCTGGCGCTGCACTCGACCAATATGGAAGAGTCAACGGAGATCCTGACGATCTTCCCGTGGTACAGCTACGTGGTCGGGATCTTTATCTTCGCGCTGGGCGTTATCGCCATCCGCCGTCAGTCGGGCGAGAAAAAATCCTGGGGTAAGATCGAAATACTCTGTCTGGTGTTCAGCATTGCCGTGGCCTTTGTCGCTCCCATCCAGAATATTCCCTGGGACGGTAAACTAAGGCTCAGCAATATCGGTTATCCGGTTTTCCGCTTCGTGAAAGACGTCGTTGTAAACAATAAAGAGGTTCTCGACGAACAGGCGCGCATGGCTGAGCTTTCCAATATGAAAGACACCTGGAACGTGCTGGCCGTTAAGCCGAAATATCACACCTATGTGGTGGTGATTGGCGAAAGCGCGCGTCGCGATGCGATGGGAGCGTTTGGCGGTCACTGGGATAACACACCGTTTGCCAGCTCAGTCAAAGGCACGCTGTTTACCGATTATGTCGCGGCCAGCGGCTCGACGCAGAAATCGCTCGGCCTGACCCTTAACCGGGTGGTGGATGGCAAACCGCAGTATCAGGATAATTTCGTCACCCTGGCAAACCGTGCGGGTTTTCAGACGTGGTGGTTCTCTAATCAGGGGCAAATTGGCGAATACGATACGGCCATCGCCAGTATCGCCAAACGCGCTGACGAAGTGCAGTTCCTGAAAAATGGCGACTTCGAAGCCGACAAAAACACCAAAGACGAAGCGCTGTTGAAAATGACGGCACAGGTCTTCGCCACCCCGCGCACCCAGCCTCAGCTGATCGTCCTGCACCTGATGGGGTCGCACCCGCAGGCCTGCGATCGGACCGGTGGGAAGTACGCGGAGTTTGTGCAGTCCAAAGAGACGTCCTGCTATCTCTACACCATGACGCAAACCGACGACCTGCTGAGCAAGCTGTACGATCAGCTACGCAATACGGGCGACAGCTTCTCCATGGTCTATTTCTCGGATCACGGGCTGGCGTTTAAAGAGCGTGGTAAAGAGGTGCAGTACCTGGCGCACGATGACAAGTTCCAGCAGAACTTCCAGGTGCCGTTTATGGTGCTGTCGAGTGACGATAAAACGCATCGCGTTATTAAAGCGCGTCGTTCGGCAAATGATTTCCTGCAGTTCTTCTCGCAGTGGACCGGGATTAAGGCCGAGCAGATAAAAAATGCTTACCCGTTTGTCTCTAACAAGAAAGCTTCCCCAGTGTACGTTACCAACTTCAAGTTACAGAAAGTTGACTACAACCATCTGGGTACGGATATTTTTGATATTAAGAATAAGTAATTGCCGTCTCGTGCGGACCGATGCCCTCACCCTGGCCCTCTCCCACGGGGAGAGGGAACAAACACTAAAAACGGCAACCTAAGGTTGCCGTTTTGCTTTTCACTTCGACAAAAAAATCCGCCACATTGGGCGGATTTTTTATTTAATCACCGAAGTGATTAGAAGCGGTAACCTACGCCAGCGATCCAGGTGCCAACGTCAACGTTGCGGATACGGCTCTGCTCATAGGAGAAGTCCAGAGCAACGTCCTGGATTGGGTTGAACTGCAGGCCTGCGCCATAGGAGAAGCCATAGTCGCTGTTGCTTGCAGTGCGGTTCAGACCCTGGTTTTCGGTCTGCTGGAATTTACCGTAGCCAACACCTACAACACCGTAGATGCTCGCCCAGTCATTCAGACGGTAAGCCGGGCCCGCGGTGATACCGTAGTACTGGCCTTTGTTGTATGCGCCGTTTTCAGAACGATCTTTCTCGGTGTAGGTGAAAGAACCGATCACGCCCAGTGGGTTGTTATCCTGCTCGTAACGATACTTCAGGTTGAAACCGTTAGCTTTGTTCATCACGCCCTGATAGTCGCTCTGAGCGTAACCACCAGTAACAGTAGAAGTAGCAGCTACAGCGGTACCTGCGGAAACAGCCAGTACAGCGGCCAGTGCTGAAAGACATGCAATTTTTTTCATAACCACCTCAAATGTGATCCAAGTAAGTCCGTAAGTTTTAAATATATCAAAAAAATTTGCGAAACTCTTTGTGATTCGTGATGTCTAATGAAACCTTTCCTGTAACAGAACGTTTCCAGCGTCAGCTATCTCTTTCAAATCACATGCAATTTTCACTAGTAAATGCGCATAGTGCGCGTCTGCGCAGTTACATTCATCCAGATTATTCCTAATCTGACAGGCGATAAATCCACCAGCGCTTAACCATTTTACGGATTTGACGTGGTTTTTTTTCAACAGCGCCTCAACCGTAGCCGCATATTTCCTTTACACTGCAACTTTTACCTCATTTGACATAAGCTGACAGGAGAAAGGATGCCTGGGTTATCCCGCACGTCGTCGGTCTGGTTGCCGGTCGCAGTCATACTTATTGCCATGTTGTCCATTCAAAGCGGTGCTTCGCTTGCAAAATCGCTTTTTCCGCTGGTTGGTGCGCCTGGGGTAACTGCCCTGCGTATCGTGCTGGGCACGGCGATACTGGTGGTTATTTTCAAACCCTGGCGTCTGCGATTCAAAAAGGAGCAGCGTTTACCGCTGCTGTTTTATGGACTCTCCCTGGGGGCAATGAACTACCTGTTCTACCTCTCTATTCAGACGATACCCCTGGGGATCGCCGTCGCGCTGGAGTTTACCGGCCCGCTGGCGGTGGCGCTTTTCTCCTCGCGACGTCCGGTCGATTTCATCTGGGTCGTGTTAGCCGTACTGGGGTTGTGGTTCCTGCTGCCGCTGGGCAAGAGTGTTTCTGAGATTGATCTGACGGGCGCAGCGCTGGCGCTGGGTGCAGGCGCCTGCTGGGCCGTCTATATACTTACGGGTCAGCGTGCAGGAGAAGAGCACGGTCCGGCGACCGTCGCGTTGGGGTCACTGATCGCTGCTATCGTCTTTGTACCCATCGGCATGGCGCAGGCGACCGAATCTATCTGGCAATGGTCCGTCATGCCCATCGGGCTGGCGGTCGCGATCCTCTCTACCGCACTTCCCTATTCTCTGGAGATGATTGCCCTGACGCGTCTGCCGACGCGCATATTTGGCACCCTGATGAGCATGGAACCTGCGCTAGCCGCCATTTCCGGGATGGTGTTTCTCGGCGAAACCCTGACATTGACCCAGACGCTGGCGCTCTGCTCGATTATCGCGGCATCAATGGGCTCGACGCTCACCATGCGCCCTGAACCTAAAGTGGAGAAAGTGGATATCCGCTAAGCCCATATATTCTGCATGGCTTCCACGCCATGCAGAATAAAGGCCAGAAAGACTGTCGTTATAATTTTTTACACACTTCACCCTATTTTCAAAATATCCCTCTGGGTTTACATTCCCAGCCAGTAATTAAGATTGATCTGTATCAATTTTAAAATTTCAGATTAATTTCAATGAGTTAAATTCTCAACCTCCTTCTCGCTATTAAACCGATAGGCATATCCAAACCGCAGGGAAAAAATCCGGTGCTATACTTAGTTCCGTAATTACCTGGGACATAAACATCAAGAGGATATGAGATTATGAGTACCGCTAAACTGGTGAAAACGAAAGCGTCTAATCTGCTTTATACCCGTAACGATGTATCGGACAGCGACAAAAAAGCAACCATTGAGTTGCTGAATCGCCAGGTGATCCAGTTCATCGATCTTTCGCTGATCACCAAACAGGCCCACTGGAATATGCGCGGTGCAAACTTTATTGCCGTTCATGAAATGCTGGATGGCTTCCGCACAGCACTGGTGACCCACCTCGATACGATGGCTGAACGTGCCGTTCAGCTAGGCGGCGTGGCGCTGGGTACCACGCAGGTGATCAACAGCAAAACGCCACTGAAGAGTTATCCGCTGGATATCCATACCGTTCAGGATCACCTGAAAGAGCTGGCGGACCGCTACGCGATTGTGGCAAACGATGTGCGCAAAGCGATTGGCGAAGCCAAAGACGAAGATACCGCTGACATTTTCACCGCCGCGTCCCGCGACCTGGATCAATTCCTGTGGTTTATCGAATCTAACATCGAATAATTCATACGAATTTTCTATCAAACCCTCGCCCTCCGGTGAGGGTTTTGCACATCTATGGTGCACAGTTTTTGTCTGCACACCTGCAAAAGTGAACGAAATGTAATAATCACCTCACACAACCGTTAACGGAAGATTGTTTTTTCGTCATAATTTACGCTAAATATCTCCCCGTCAGTTGAGCCAAACGAAGCGCACCAAAACAGTGCTCCACTTTGGTGCAATAAAACCTCATTGCCCCATTTAATGTGCAATGTATGACATCATCCCCTTTGCAAAACAATAGCTTGTAAAGTTGGCACGATTTTTTCATTGTGCCACCTGTTCTCGCAGGGGATCGCCCCGTGGATATAAAAGGAAATGCTATGAAGTCTGTATTAAAAGTTTCACTGGCTGCACTTACCCTGGCTTTTACGGTGTCCTCTCAGGCTGCCGACAAACTGGTTGTGGCGACCGACACGGCGTTCGTTCCGTTTGAATTCAAACAGGGTGATAAATACGTTGGTTTTGATGTGGATCTGTGGGCCGCAGTCGCAAAAGAACTCAAACTGGATTACACCCTGAAGCCGATGGACTTCAGCGGCATCATCCCGGCACTGCAAACCAAGAACGTTGATCTGGCGCTGGCGGGCATCACCATTACCGATGAACGTAAAAAAGCGATCGACTTCTCTGACGGCTACTACAAAAGCGGCCTGCTGGTGATGGTCAAAGCCGATAATAACGACGTAAAAAGCGTGAAAGATCTCGACGGCAAAGTGGTGGCAGTGAAGAGCGGCACCGGTTCGGTTGATTACGCGAAAGCAAATATCAAAACCAAAGACCTGCGTCAGTTCCCGAACATCGACAACGCGTACATGGAACTCGGCACCAACCGTGCTGACGCGGTTCTGCACGACACGCCGAACATCCTGTACTTCATCAAAACAGCCGGTAACGGTAAGTTCAAAGCGGTTGGCGAGTCTCTGGAAGCCCAGCAGTACGGTATCGCGTTCCCGAAAGGCAGCGACGACCTGCGCACGAAAGTTAACGGCGCGCTGAAAACGCTGAAAGAGAACGGCACCTATAACGAAATCTACAAAAAATGGTTCGGTACCGAGCCTAAATAATAAGACGTAACAATGACGTTCACTCGGGGGCGACCTTTCGCCCCTGCTATTTTTGAAACACGGTAACAGTAACAGGAAATTATCATGCAGTTTGACTGGAGCGCCATCTGGCCTGCCATTCCTATCTTGCTTGAAGGCGCTAAAATGACCCTGTGGATTTCGGTCCTGGGTCTGGTTGGTGGGTTGATTATCGGTCTTGTCGCCGGTTTCGCTCGCACCTACGGCGGCTGGATTGCAAACCACATCGCACTGGTTTTCATCGAAGTGATCCGCGGCACCCCAATTGTCGTACAGGTCATGTTCATCTACTTCGCCCTGCCAATGGCGTTCACCGACCTGCGCATCGATCCGTTCAGCGCAGCCGTCGTCACCATTATGATCAACTCAGGCGCTTACATTGCGGAAATCACCCGCGGTGCGGTGCTGTCGATTCATAAAGGTTTCAGTGAAGCCGGTCTGGCGCTAGGTCTTTCTCGTCGCGAAACGATCCGCCACGTTATTCTGCCGCTGGCGCTGCGTCGCATGCTGCCACCGCTCGGTAACCAGTGGATCATCAGCATTAAAGATACGTCGCTGTTCATTGTTATCGGCGTGGCCGAGCTGACCCGTCAGGGTCAGGAGATCATTGCTGGCAACTTCCGCGCGCTGGAAATCTGGAGTGCGGTAGCCGTTGTCTACCTGATCATTACTCTGGTTCTGAGCTTCGTTCTGCGTCGTCTTGAAAGAAGGATGAAAATCCTGTGATTGAATTTAAAAACGTTTCCAAGCACTTTGGCCCAACCCAGGTGCTGCACAATATTGATCTGAACATTAAACAGGGTGAAGTGGTGGTGATTATTGGGCCATCCGGCTCCGGTAAATCCACCCTGCTGCGCTGCATCAACAAGCTGGAAGAGATCACCAGCGGCGATCTTATCGTCGACGGTCTGAAGGTGAACGACCCGAAAGTGGATGACCGTCTGATTCGTCAGGAAGCGGGCATGGTGTTCCAGCAGTTCTACCTGTTCCCGCACCTGACGGCGCTGGAGAACGTGATGTTTGGCCCCCTGCGCGTGCGCGGCGCCAACAAAGCGGCGGCAGAAGCGCTGGCCAAAGATCTGCTGGCGAAAGTCGGCCTGGCTGAACGCGCGCACCACTACCCTTCTGAGCTGTCCGGTGGTCAACAGCAGCGCGTGGCGATTGCCCGCGCGCTGGCGGTCAAACCGAAAATGATGCTGTTTGATGAGCCTACGTCCGCACTCGACCCCGAGCTGCGCCACGAGGTGCTGAAGGTCATGCAGGATCTGGCAGAAGAAGGGATGACGATGGTGATCGTGACCCACGAAATCGGCTTCGCTGAAAAAGTGGCGTCCCGCCTGATCTTTATTGATAAAGGCCGTATCGCGGAAGACGGTAACCCGCAGGAATTAATTTCGAACCCGCCGAGCCCGCGTCTGCAGGAGTTCCTGCAGCACGTCTCCTGATCCATCGCTTTACGCTAAAGCCGGGCTTGCCCGGCTTTTTTACGCCAGATTGTTCCCAAAAATCCCCCTCCGCGTCCCGACTTCTATACTTATCATTTTGTTCGACATTTTCACCGGAGGACGCCGTGCCGTGGATCCTGTTGCTGTTGATTAGCCTGTTTAGTGCGCCATCGTTCGCCGTCGCGATCCCCGGCGTGACCACCGGAACAACCGCCAGCCAGCAAAATACGCCGCCACCGGAACCCGATGTCGAACAGAAAAAAGCCGCCTACAGCGCCCTCGCCGACGTCCTTGAGAACGACACCTCCCGGCAGGAACTTATTGGTCAGCTGCGGAAAGTGGCCGCCACGCCGCCGCAGGAGCCGGTGCCTGTCATCACCCCTCCCCAGGTGGAGGAACAAAAAACGGTACTGGAAAATGTCACCGACGTGAGCCGGCACTATGGGGAAGCGCTCTCCTCGCGCTTTGCTCAGCTCTACCGCAACCTGATTGGCTCGCCGCATAAGCCGTTTAACCCACAAACGTTTACCGCCGCCGCCACGCAGTTCCTGATGCTGGCCGGCGCAGTATTTCTTTTTTACTGGCTGGTGCGCCTGTGCGCGTGGCCGCTCTACCGCAAAATGGGGCAATGGGGACGCAGAAAGAATCAGCAGAAAAGCAGCTGGCTGCACCTGCCGTTGATGATAGCCTCAGCGTTTATCATCGATTTACTGCTGCTTGCGTTGACGCTGTTTTTAGGTCAGATGTTGGCCGACAGGCTGAACGCGGACAACAAAACCATCGCCTTCCAGCAGTCGCTTTTCCTGAACGCCTTTGCCCTGATTGAGTTCTTCAAGGCGCTGCTGCGGTTACTCTTTTGCCCGCACGTACCGGCGCTGCGTCCTTTCGCCATCCGGGATGCGAGCGCGAAGTACTGGGCGCTGCGTCTGAGCGTGCTCAGCGGGCTGATTGGCTACGGTCTGCTGGTTGCCGTGCCGATCATCTCCAACCAGGTGAACGTCCAGTTCGGGGCGCTGGCAAACGTCATTATCATGATCTGCATTACCGTCTGGTCGCTGTATCTGATCTTCCACAATAAAAAAACCATTACCCAAAGCCTGCTGAATCTGGCCGATCGCTCCCTTTCGTTCTTTAGCCTGTTTATCCGCGCTTTCGCCCTGGTGTGGCACTGGCTGGCAAGCGCCTACTTCATCGTACTGTGCTTCTTCTCGCTGTTCGACCCGGGCAATAGCCTGAAATTCATGATGGGGGCGACGTTCAAAAGCCTGGCCATTATCGGTATCGCGGCGTTTGTGTCGGGGCTGCTGTCGCGCTGGATCTCGAAAACCATCACCCTGTCGCCGCAGGTACAGCGTAATTACCCGGAGCTGCAAAAACGGGTGAACGGCTGGATGTCCGTATCGCTCAAAGTGGCGCGCATTCTCACCGTCTGCGTGGCGATTATGCTGCTCCTGAATGCGTGGAGCCTGTTTGATTTCTGGAACTGGCTGCACAACGGTGCGGGTGAAAAAACGGTCGACATCCTGATTCGCATCGCGCTGATTTTGTTCTTCTCTGCCGTCGGCTGGACGCTGCTGGCGAGCCTCATCGAGAACCGTCTGGTGTCGGATATTCACGGCCGCCCCCTGCCCAGCGCGCGGGCAAGAACGCTGTTAACCCTGTTCCGCAACGCGCTGGCGGTGATTATCAGCACCATCACCATCATGATTGTGCTGTCGGAAATCGGGGTGAATATCGCCCCGCTGCTGGCCGGTGCCGGTGCCCTGGGGCTGGCGATCTCCTTCGGGTCGCAAACGCTGGTGAAGGATATTATTACCGGCATCTTTATCCAGTTTGAGAACGGGATGAACACGGGCGATCTGGTGACCATCGGACCGTTAACCGGCACCGTGGAGAGGATGTCCATCCGCTCGGTGGGCGTGCGCCAGGACACCGGGGCGTACCACATCATTCCCTGGTCTTCGATCACCACCTTCGCCAACTTTGTGCGCGGCATTGGTTCAGTTGTAGCGAACTACGATGTGGATCGCCACGAGGATGCCGATAAAGCGAAGCAGGCGCTGCGCGATGCGGTAGAAGAGCTGATGCAGATGGAGGATATTCGCGGGCTGGTGATTGGCGAGCCGTCATTCGCCGGCATCGTCGGGCTGACGAACACGGCGTTTACCCTGCGCGTGTCGTTCACCACCCAGCCGCTGAAGCAGTGGACGGTGCGCTTTGCGCTCGACAGCATGGTGAAAAAACACTTCGATCTGGCGAACGTGCGGATGCCGGTCCAGACCTATCAGGTACTACCGCCGCCCGCAGCGCCGCTTCCACCGCAGGAGCCGACGCTGTAGCCCGGTTGCCGGGTGGCGGCTTCGCCTTACCCGGCCTGCGACGGAGTGCTATTTGCGACGTTTGTTATTGTCCATAAACGTCCAGGCGATAAAGCGGCTTTGCTTCTGGCCCTGCGCCATCTCTTTTTTCACCACTTTTACGGCGCCCGCTTCGGTCAGCGCGCGGTAGAGTGGCGGCAGGTTATCTCCGCGGGAAACCAGCGTTGTGAACCACTTCACCTGACGGCCAAACTGTTTGCTTTCCGCAATCATGCGCAGGATAAACGCCACTTCGCCCCCTTCACACCAGAGCTCCTGCTGCTGACCGCCGAAGTTCAGCGCGGCGTCTTCAGCCTGACCAAGATTGCGGCGCTTGCGCTCGCTGCCCGCGCGGGCCGATGCCGCCGAATCATGGAACGGCGGATTGCACATCGTGGCGTCATAGCTTTCGTTTTTGTGAATAATGCCGTTGAAGATCGACGCCGCCTCTTTCTGACGACGCAGGCGAATGGCGCGGCTCAATCCCGGGTTAGCGCTGATAATTGCCTGGGCGCTGGCAAAAGCCTCGTCACCGATTTCGCTTCCGGTAAAGCGCCAGTGGTATTCATGCGCGCCGATCAGCGGGTAAATCAGATTCGCCCCGGTGCCA
Source organism: Enterobacter sp. SES19 (assembly GCF_011765665.1). Lineage (NCBI taxonomy): Bacteria > Pseudomonadati > Pseudomonadota > Gammaproteobacteria > Enterobacterales > Enterobacteriaceae > Enterobacter > Enterobacter sp. SES19. The sequence continues at coordinate 1,444,846 of NZ_CP050320.1, read as the reverse complement.
ATATCCAGAATGGTGGCCTGCGGTGGAACAACGCCCTCATTACCTTCGGCAAGAAGGTCGGCAAGGTGATGCACGTAATCCGCGCGGCCCGGCACAGGTGGACAGAGAAAGCCTTCCGGAATATCCCAGTGAGCCACACCGTAAAAATGCGCCAGTAGAGCTTTGTTCAACATTTTAACCGCCTGCGGGTCAGCAAAGTTGACCGAGGGCTCTCCCGCTGGGGTCTGAACCAGGTAGTCCTGCAGCGGAGGGCAGCTCAGGCATAACGCATTCATGTCGTAGCGGCTGCGGTGGCGATTTCGCGGGTGCAATCCCGGCTTTTGGGCAGTCATGGCATTCTCCTTTAAACAGCGGCGTAAGATACCCTTTGCTGGCCCAACGGTAAATCTTTCTCTGCGTCGCGCAAAAAACCGCCGTAAATCAAACACCTTTATGTCTATGATCTGTCAGCGAATTGTCAATTTATATCGTTCAAAAAATAAGCAGATCATCATCAAATATTTGCGCTAAGTCACACTCATCAGGCTTCTAAACTTAAAGGGAATCACCTGCTGTTTCCTCATGAGGATGTGATTATGAAAAAGTATCTGACCCTTGCTATTATCGCTGGCGTCCTGGCAACCGCTTCATTCTCTGCCATGGCCGTTCAGTCACTGACCCAGAGTACCGACACCAGCCAGCTCCGTCCTGCAGGCACCGTTTCAGTTAGCCGTGCCAGCAACCTTGACGATCTCCAGGCTAAACTTGCCGAAAAAGCCCGTCAGGAAGGTGCAAAAGGATTCGAGATTAATTCCGCCAGCGGCGATAACCATATGTTTGGCACCGCGACCATTTACAAGTAATCCCACTACACTCCAACACACTGCATCTGCCGCACAGATGCAGTTCTCTTTTTCCTTCGCCTTGATTGTTCATTTTTTAACCCCATAGTAAACGTATGGCTTAAACCGATTTCAGGAGGACGCTATGGCTTCCGGCTGGGCAAATGACGACGCTGTTAACCAACAGATCAACAGTACTATTGAAGATGCGGTTGCGCGCGCCCGCGGTGAAATTCCGCGCGGCGAAAGCTTAACGGAATGCGAAGAATGCGGAGAACCCATTCCGGAGGCGCGCCGGAAAGCCATCCCCGGCGTAAGGCTTTGCATCTCCTGTCAGCAGCATAAAGATTCAAAAAACTCATCATATTCGGGATATAATCGCAGAGGTTCGAAAGACAGCCAGTTACGTTGACTTTCCTTTACCTAAGTTAACCCCGCAGGCCCATACCTTTACGCTCACGATTTTTAACGAACCGCGTGGCAAAATGTGCCCTTCATTTCGCTTCTGTAAAGCGCATTAAAAAGAAGTGTAAATCGCCAGTTTGAATTTATTAATATTCAATAAGTTATTTGTCATTCAGTTTTTTTGAGCAACCACGTCAATTCTCTTCGATTTTATCCCTCGCAAAAAAACGTGATACTCATCACATCGACGGAACATCGTCTCCTTAACAGAAACACCTGCGAGAGATTAATTATGAAAACCATCAAATATGCTGTAGCTGCTGTTGCCCTGTCCGCTCTGTCCTTCGGCGCTTTCGCCGTAGAGCCAGTCTCTTCAACTCAGGCACAGAACATGAACAAAGTCGGTGTGGTGAGTGCTGATGGCGCGACCACGCTGGACGGTCTGGAAGCCAAACTGGCTGAGAAAGCCGCTGCTGCCGGTGCAAGCGGATACACCATTACCTCCGCTAACGGCAATAACAAGCTGAGCGGTACCGCGGTTATCTACAAATAATCGCCTGAACGAATGCTGTCCCCTCGCCAAACCCTCTGGTGAGCTGCTCCAACCCTCATTGACCCTGTTGTTTGTTACCCTTGCTTGCCCGTCCGCCACTGGACGGGCTTTTTTTTTAGTTAAAAAGACTGCGCCACGCGTGCCAGCCCGGCTTCTACCGTGTCCACTTCACCGGTTGCCAGCAAACAGCAGGCCATCTGCAGCTTGATCGAATGCGGAACAGGAACTTTTCCGGCAAGGCACTGCTCAATCCAGTGGGCTGTAGTATGGGGATCTTTTGCCTCAGGCAATATCACACCGCTATTTTCCTCCCCGCGTTCCAGAATGGTGCGCGTACCTGCAGAATCAATCAGCATCACCTGCGGGCAACGCTGTGGGTTCGCATAAACCTCACCTTCCGTGCCGTGCATCAGTAACGCCCTTCCACCAATAGCCGCAAAGAACTGACCCACACGCGCCACGTATTCCGGGTGCGAGACGCTGGAAAGACGAAGGGCGGCATCTTCGCCAAACGGTGTGGCCAGCTTCGCCAGCGTGTGCGCGCTGTTGCGCACGCCCATGCGCCAGCGCATATCGAGCTGCTTTTCAAGCGGCGGGCAAAGTGTGCCAACCGGGATATAAACGGGCTGATGGCCATCCAGCTTCGCCTGCGCCTGACCGGCATGACGCGTTGGCTCGATGCCCAGCATCCCGAAAATGGTTTCCGTCAGTACGCGAGTGGGGTCTTCACTCACCCCGTGCACCACCACCGGGAACCCCAGCTTGTGTAATAAAATAGCAAGAAGCGGGGTTAAATTTGCCTGCTTGCGCGCGCCGTTGTAGCTCGGGATTACGATCGGCATGGGCTTTGCCACAGGCGGCGCTAAGCGCAGCGTTTGCGCCTGCATGGCTTCATAGAACCCGCGCATCTCCGCCTCACCCTCTCCTTTGATACGCAGCGCGATCAGAATGCCCCCCATTTCCAGGTCGGGGACGTCGCCCTCAAGCATGCGGGTGTAAAGTGCACGCGCGGTTTCATGGTCCAGATCGCGGGCATGATTTTTCCCACGCCCTACCTCTTTGATAATTTTGCGGTAATCCACGACTTTTCTCCTGACAGCATCATCTTGTTAACAATATAGCCCTGATGATTGCCCGGCCGTTAGTGTTTTATCCCCTAACCCAATGCTCTGTTTTAATGAAAAAAAATATATACAAGCAATTTTTCAATTATTTGTGATTTCTGCAGAAGATTCTTAGACATGTATTTTTTGATTAAATAACCAGCGGAAAGTCTTCCAGGGTCAACGGTGAAAACGTCCAGGCAACGTTCGCACCAGTCACATATCAGGATTCACTATGAACAAGGTTGCTTTAGGTTTATTCATCGCCGCAGCGGTGGGATGTTCTGCATCCGCATTTGCGGCAACAAACGGTGAAGGGCAGATCAATTTCACCGGGGAAATTATTGATTCAGCGTGTCAGGTGGTTAATGGGTTAAGTAACCCGTTAAACGTTCAGTTAGGCAAAGTCTCTAAAACGGTATTTACCGGGGCAGGCTCTACCAGCACGTTAACGAAGTTCGATATTCAGTTAAAAGACTGTCCGGAAACCGTTACCTCTGCAGCGATTAACTTCGGCGGAACGCCGGATGCGAATAACAACGCAACGCTGGCATTAACGCCCGATGTGGATGCGGCAACGGGTGTCGCTATTCAGCTGGTTGACGCTTCTGAGCAGCCGGTGAGTCTGTACACCCCTTCTCAGCAATATCCGTTAGCCTCCGGTACAGCAGTTAACGACCTGATATTCGGCGCGCGTTATATTCAAACCGGGGCCGCGATTACCGCAGGGCCGGCTAACTCCGTTTCGACCTTCACCGTTATCTATAACTGATATTATCAATCCTGAGATATTAACGCGGTTATACGCGTTAATATCTCTCATCTTATTGAGAAATATTTATGCGCCACGGTTATTTACTGAGCACGCTTTTACTGGCGGCCACTACTGCACATGCAGGTGTCATTATTAATGGCACACGTCTGGTCTACCAGGGAGAGAAAAAGGAATCGTCTCTTGGTCTTTCAAACCCAGATGCAACAGATTATCTGGTACAGTCCTGGGTCGACTCTGGCGGTAAAAACCTGGCCAAAGCGCCGTTCCTGATCACCCCTCCTCTTTTCCGTCTGGATGCGAAAGAAGATAACGTTCTGCGCGTTGTACGTACGGTCGGAAATTTACCGGAAGACAGGGAATCTCTGTACTGGTTAAATATTAAAGCGATCCCATCATCAAAGCACGTCGAAGGTGTGAATACGCTACAAATTGCCATTAATACGCGTATTAAATTGCTTTATCGCCCGTCAGCAGTAAAAGGCAGACCAGAAGAGGTGGCCGATAAGCTTGAATGGCGCCGTGAAGGTAATGAGCTGGTGGTGAATAACCCCACGCCTTTCTTTATGAACTTCCAGACCGTCACGCTGAACGGTCATAAAGTAACAAAAGCCACCTGGGCGGTCCCGAAAACGGAAACGCATTTTGCCTTACCTGGCAATATCGGAGGCTCAACCGTCACGTATTCCATTATTACTGATTATGGCAGCATCAGCCATACCTGGTCGAAAGCCGTTCGTTAATACTATCCGCCGGTAATAAAATAATCATGTACAGCCATAAAAAGCCGTTCACCTGCCGAATTTCATCACTGCTGGTCATTCTCTGTGGTCTGGTACTGGCGATCTTTGCGCAGCAGGTTATGGCTGATGATTATTTTAACCCGGCGCTGCTGGATATTGATAATCCGCAACAGGGTAAGACCGATCTGTCGGTTTACGAAAAAGGGCCAGGGCAGGCACCGGGTAAATATCAGGTCGCTATTTTTATTAATAATAATAAAATTGATACCCGCAACGTCACGTTCACATTGCAAAAAGGTTCACACGGCAGCAGTTCACTTCAGCCCTGCTTTAGCCTGAATGATTTAAAAAGCCTTGGGATCAAAACCCAAAAATATCCGGCGCTGATGGCAAAAGGCCAGTGTGCCGATTTAACCGCCATCCCGGCAGCCTCCACGTCGTTTCACGTTCGCAATCAGCAGCTGCTGCTCAGTATCCCTCAACTGGCCCTGGGCCAGGTTCCACGCGGCTATATCGACCCGAAAGAATTCGACGAGGGGATCACCGCAGGTATTCTCAACTACAGCGCGACCGCCAGCCAGAGCCATGCGCGACAGTCGGGCGAGCAGAATAACAGCAGCCAGTACGTTAACCTGCGTCCCGGGTTTAACGTTGGCGCCTGGCGCGTACGCAACTACTCCACGTGGAATCGCAGCACCCAGGGCAAGGAAGAGCAGCAAAGATTCTCTTCCGTTTATACCTATGCCCAGCGCGATATCGTGGCGATGAAAAGCGATCTCACCGTTGGACAAAGCTCTTCGCCTTCTGATGTTTTTGACAGCGTACCCTACACCGGCGTGGAGATTAAATCCGACAGCGACATGCTGCCGGACAGCGAAAAAGGCTATGCGCCCATTATTCGCGGCACCGCACACAGCAATGCGCTGGTGATGGTTCGCCAGAACGGCTACGTCATTTATCAGAACACGGTCGCCCCCGGCGCGTTTGAAATTAACGACCTTTACCCCACCGGCAGCAGCGGCGATCTGCAGGTCACCGTGAAAGAGACCGACGGCAGCGAAAGCCATTTCGTAGTGCCATATGCCTCCGTACCAGTACTGCAGCGCGAAAAAAACCTGCGCTACAGCGTGACCGCCGGGCGGTACCGTTCCTACGACAAAGACGTCGAGAAAACTCCGTTTGCCCAGGGCAGCGCGATTTACGGCCTGCCCTTTGGTTTTACCGCTTACGGCGGCATACAGCAGAGCAGCCACTATCAGTCCCAGGCGCTCGGCGCTGGGAAAAACATGGGCGATTTAGGGGCGTTCTCCATCGACGTCACCCGCGCAAAGGCCCTGCTGAAAAAGCAGCAGGCCAGCAAAGGCCAGTCCTGGCGCGTGCGCTACAGCAAAGATTTTGCCGGTTCAGGCACCAACTTCTCGCTCGCGGGCTATCGCTACAACAGCAAAGGGTTTTACACCCTTGAAGACACCATGGAGTCATATACCCGCTCTGACGACTGGTCTGCCCCCCAGCAGCGCCGCGCCCGAACCGAGGCCACCATCGACCAGACGCTGCCCGAAGGCTGGGGGTCCGTCACCCTGAGCATGGTGAAAGAGACTTACTGGAGCCAGAACCAGGACATGACCTCCATGAGCGTCAGCTACAACAACAGCTGGCACGGGGTGAGCTACAGCCTGAGCTACAGCATGAACAAGAACACCCAGGACAGCGATGAAAAAGGCGACGAAGTGACGAACGACAACCAGTTCTCACTGAGCGTTTCCGTGCCGCTGGACCACTGGATGCATAACACCTGGGCCACCTACAACCTGAACAATACCAAAGACGGTACCACGCAGAATATCGGCCTGAACGGCACGGCGTTGAAGGAAGACAATCTGAACTGGAATATTCAGGAAGGGCTGAGCAGTACCGGCAGCGGTAACTCCACCAGCATGAACGCCGATTACAAAGCGACCTATGGCGAAGTGAGCGCAGGCGTCAGTCAGGATAAATACCAGCAGACCGTGAACGTCGGTTTGCAGGGCGGCGTGGTTGCCCATGCGAACGGCATCACCCTGAGCCAGCCGCTCGGTGAGACCATCGCGCTGGTGAAGGCGCCGGGAACGCACGGGACGCATATCACCAACCAGACGGGCGTTGAGACCGATTTCCGCGGCTACACCGTCGTACCATTCGTCACCGCGTATCGCCATAACACCATTGCGCTGGATACCGAAACGCTGCCGGATGATGCCGACGTGACGCACGCGGCGCAGGTCGTCACCCCAACGCGGGGAGCGGTGGTGCGCGCCAGCTTTAACACCCGCGTGGGCAATCGCGTGCTGATGACGCTCACGCACAACGGTAAACCGCTGCCCTTCGGCGCGACGGTGACCACTGAGGATAAGGACAGCGAATTTATCGTTGGCTCAGATGGCCAAACGTACCTCTCCGGCCTCCCCGCACGCGGAAAACTCTCCGTTATGTGGGGTGACAATGTCAGCGAACAATGCATCGCGCAGTACGCGCTGGCTGAAGAGAGAGATAAATCCGGCATTATTACCGCTGCCGCAACATGTCAGTAATGCACTGGCTGAGACGAAAGATGATGCAAATCGTTAAACAGAGTTTTTTATTGTTAGTGCTGGGAATATCCGCATTTTTTATGCCGCACGCGAAAGCGTCATGCACGTCACCGGATATGCCAAAGATGATTGATGTGGCCTCCATATCGGTACCCACCTCGCTGGCCGTTGGCGCGACCATTCCGGGTTCAGAACAGACGGTGCACGTTGCCGGAAGTTGCTCCAGTACCTACAGCCCGGGGATGGAAATAGTGGCTTGCTATTATGGTTCCGGTTCAGAAATACCGGGCCTGCCGGGCGTGTACGACTCTGGTGTCGCCGGGATTGGTATCGCCCTGATGAACGATCAGGGGCAACGCATCCAGGGGGCCGGCGGCGTCCACTGTGATTCCCGGAATACGCCGGTGGGATATCTCTCTTCAGATGGACAGCTCTCGTTCAATTTTGACGTAACTCTGGAGCTGGTGAAAACCAGCTCCACGGTGTCCTCTGGCTCACTTTCTCAGGCTCAGACGGAGTTTGGGCTTGGCGTTTACAATCACGAAGGTTTAGGCAGTCCGAACACCCTTTCCTATTCAGGAAATATCACGTTTAACGAAGTCACCTGCTCCGTTTCGCCGAAAAGCCTCACCGTGACGCTGGGCAATTTCCCTGTCAGCGACTTCACCGGGACAGGAACTCTGACGTCGCCTCAGACGTTCGACATTACCGTTAACTGCAATAACACCGTACAGCCTCAAGTGATGATCACCAGTGCAAACGGCTATGAAACAGATTTCCCTGGCGTCGTAAAACTGACTCAGGAGAGTGGCGTAGCAACCGGCGTGGGAGTGCGCATGATGTTCGACGGGGAAATTGCCAACTTTGATACTTACAAGAATACGGCGGCAGTTGCACAAGCGAACGTTCCGCTGGCGATCCCGTTTGAGGTCGCATATCAACAAACGGCAGCCAGCGTCACCCCCGGGACAGCAAACAGCATTGCCACGATTACGTTGGGATATAAATGAAAAAAATCACCTTGTTACTACTGGCAGGCCTTCTCACGCAGGCGAATGCCGATGAGATCGCGATCCAGATGAGAGGCAATATCATCGCCAATACCTGCTCGGTAGACAGCCCCAGCCAGAATTTGACCGTTAACCTGGGACAAGCCGCCTCCAGCGATTTTAAGGATGTGGGGGATACCGGGGAGTGGAAGAATTTTGACCTTACGCTGTCCAAATGCCCGTCCACCACCACGCTCGCCACCGCGACCTTTAACGGCCAGGCAGACAGCGCACACCCGACGAAATTTGCCAGCACGGGCAGCGCCGGCGGGCTGGCTCTGGAGCTGGCAGACCGCCTGGATCGCATTACCATTGCCCCGCAGGCGAGCTTCAGCGCCCTGGTTAATCAAAGCGATCATACCGTCGATTTCCCACTTGCCGCACGCTACTACGCCACCTCCATGCCGGTGAGCGCGGGGACGTTCAGCAGTGTGGTGCAGGTGACCTTCACTTACCAGTAGGACCGCGCCCCTTAGCACGGAGGCTTTTCCTGCGCCCGGCGGTCAGTGTTGCCGGGCGTTTTTTTACCTCGGGCACCTCTGGCTGTTCAATCGGAAAGATCGGCAGCGCGTTCAGCAGCCGCTGGCCGTAGTTTTTGGTGAGCAGACGCTTGTCATAAATCACCACTTCGCCCCAGCAGCCGTGGCTACGAATCAGACGCCCCACCTGCTGAATCAGGTTAAACGAGGCCGCAGGTAAACTCTGCACCTCAAACGGATAGCGGTTGAGGCTTTTCAGCCACTCGCCTTCGGTGATGACGACCGGGCTGTCGATAGGCGGGAAGGCGATTTTATGGATATGCACCTGCGTCAGGTAGTCCCCTTTCAGATCCAGACCTTCCGCGAAGGATTGTAATCCCACCAGCACGCTGCGCTCGCCGTTATCGATGCGTTTGCGATGAGTTTCCACCAGCCTGTAGCGCGGCTGATCGCCCTGCACCAGCAGCAATAAACGCAGATCGGTGACGTGCTCCAGGAAGCGCTGCATCGCGCGCCCGCTGGCAAACAGCACCAGCATGCCGGGGTACTTTTTACTCTCGACCTGTTCGCGGAAGTAGGCCGCCATCTCCGCAATGTGCTGCTCCTCGTTGTCGATAAGCGGCTCGAATTTCATGCGCGGAATGACCAGCTTGCCCTGCTCGCAGTGGTTAAACGGCGAGTCCAGCGCCACGAAGCGGTCGCCCGCTTTCTCTTTAAGCCCGCTCATCTCCTGCAGCCTTGAGAAACTGTTTAGAGAACGCAGCGTAGCAGAGGTGACCACCACGTGCGGCACGCTGCGCCAGATCAGCTTTTCCAGCTGATCTGCCACACGGATGCCCACGCAGTGGAAGAACAGGTGCACCTGCCCGTCCCGCACTTCGCGGGTGGCCCATTTGGTGACCGGCGCGCCGGACGCCTGCGCCATCGAGGCGAGCCGCCAGAGCTTGCTCTGCGCTTCGAACATGCCCAACGCGCGGTTCATCTGCAGCAGGATGCGGTGCAGACGCACCACGTCATGCGAGCCGGTTTTCTCGCTCAGATCGTTTAAGAACATCTCCGCCAGCCCGCGCAGCTTTTCCAGATGCTTCGCCAGCTGCTGGCAGATCTCCATTACCTCGTCCGGCAGCTCGCCCATCGCAAAGCGGTGTTCCGCTTCCTGCGTTTGCGGAAGATAAAGATTCAAAATGTTGTTGAGCGATGAGATCAGGCCGTAGACCTCTTCACAGTGGTCGCTCAGCCGCTCGGGTACCGCCAGCGGCGGCGTGGTTTTCGGGCGGAACTGCTCCATGCAGGTGGCGACAAGCTTACAGAACAGATCGAGCTGCAGGCGGAACCAGGGCGCGGTAATTTCCGCACTCATCTCCAGCGCGTCCCGCGCCACGTCCGGCAGGTGGTGGCCTTCGTCTAGCACCAGCAGCAGGTTTTTCGGCTCCGGCAGCACCGCTTCGCTCTCCAGCGCCGCCATCACCAGCGCGTGGTTAGCCACAACCACTTCGGCTTCCTGAATTTCGCGCCGGGCGACAAAGAACGGGCACTCGCGGTAGTAGTGACAGTTGCGGTTCAGGCAGCTCGCTTTATCGGTGCTCAGCCTTCTCCATAAGTCGTCGCTGATGGCCTGGCTGGTGTGATCCCGCAGGCCGTCCCACTTATAGCCGTCGAGCTCGACTTTGAGTTTTGCACACTGCTCCTGCTCGGCCTTATTGTTTGGCGTCAGCTCGTCATCCAGAAACGCGAGCAGATCCTGTTGATTCGGCTCGCTGCTGGCCAGCGCCGCCAGGTTACGCGGGCACACGTAACGCCCGCGCCCAAAGGCGGCCGTAAACCGCAGGTCGGGGATGATTTTACGCAGCAGCGGTAAATCTTTGCTGAAGATCTGATCCTGCAGCGCCACGTTGGCGGTGCTGACCACCAGCGTTTTGTCCTCTTCCCGCGCAATCGCGATGCCGGGGATGAGATACGACAAGGTTTTCCCGACGCCGGTCGGGGCTTCAATCGCCAGATGTCGCCCGTCGTCCCCGGCGAGTGTTTTTGCCACGTCAGCAATCATCTGCCGCTGCGGCGCTCGGGGGATAAAGTCGGGGATCTGCTGTTGTAGCGCCTTATACCAGGCGCCAATTTGCGCTTTCAGCGCCGCGGTTAAAGCCATCGGAAAACCTGAAATACTGTATAAACAGCCACTATTGTGGCACTTTCTCTTCGCTGCCGCAAAAAGAAAAGCCCGGCTTTACGACCGGGCTTCCAGATTACTGCGGGTTAGCAGGTTTACGCGGGCGGCGTCGACGCTGCCCTTCCCCTGCCGGTTTCCCTTCGCCGCTGCGCCACGGGTTTTCACCCGCCGGTTTGCTGTCGCTGTTACGACGCGGCGGTTTGCCGGATGATTTCGGTGCACCGCCTTCTGCTCGACGCGGCTGTTGACCGCGACCGCCGCCACCCTGGCCACGTCCACCACCGCCCTGACGACCGTTCTGAATCGGCTCGGCTTTGATCGACGGGTCCACTTCGTAGCCCGGGGTTTCGATGCGCGGGATCTCTTTCTTCAGCAGACGTTCGATGTCGCGCAGCAGCTTGTGCTCGTCCACGCAGACCAGCGAAAGCGCTTCACCGGTTGCCGCCGCACGGCCGGTACGGCCGATACGGTGAACGTAATCTTCCGGGACGTTTGGCAGCTCGTAGTTCACCACGTGTGGCAGCTCTTCAATATCGAGGCCACGGGCGGCGATGTCGGTCGCCACCAGCACGCGGATGTCGCCGGATTTAAAGTCCGCCAGCGCACGGGTACGCGCGCCCTGGCTCTTGTTACCGTGAATGGCGGCGCTGCGGATGCCGTCTTTATTCAGCTGTTCCGCCAGGTGGTTGGCGCCGTGCTTGGTGCGGGTAAAGACCAGCACCTGCTGCCAGTTACCCTGACCGATCATCTGGGAGAGCAGTTCCCGCTTGCGCTTTTTATCAACAAAGTGAACGTGCTGGGTCACCTGCTCAGAGGCGGTGTTGCGACGCGCCACTTCCACTTCCAGCGGGTTATGCAGCAGCTTTTCCGCCAGCGCCTTGATCTCGTCGGAGAAGGTCGCGGAGAAGAGCAGGTTCTGACGACGCGGCGGCAGCTTGGCCAGCACGCGACGAATATCGTGAATAAAGCCCATGTCGAGCATGCGGTCGGCTTCGTCCAGCACCAGAATTTCAATGCTATCGAGCTTCACCGCGTTCTGGTGTTCCAGATCCAGCAGACGACCAGGCGTTGCCACCAGCACGTCCACGCCGCCGCGCAGCTTCATCATCTGCGGGTTGATGCTGACGCCGCCGAACACCACCAGCGAGCGAATGTTGAGATAGCGGCTATAGTCACGCACGTTCTCACCAATCTGCGCCGCCAGCTCACGGGTTGGGGTGAGGATCAGCGCACGAACCGGACGGCGGCCTTTGGCGTGCGGCTGATTTTTTACCAGCAGCTCTAACAGCGGCAGCGTAAAGCCCGCGGTTTTACCGGTGCCGGTCTGGGCGCTGGCCATCAGGTCACGCCCCTGAAGAACGGCAGGAATAGCCTGCTGCTGGATTGGGGTTGGCTCAACGTAGCCCTGCTCTGCGATCGCGCGCAGAATTTCCGGGTTCAGGCCAAGGGAATCAAAAGACATAAAAACTCCGAACCGCCCCGACCATCACAGGTGTAGTTTTCAGGGAGATATAACGAATAGGGGAGGACAAAAACCACAATGTCGAGAAGGAGCGGAGTGTAGCAGCTTTTGTGACGTGGCGCATAAAATATCCCTCCGCATTCCCTCGACGTTAGCGTGAATCAGGCATAATCTTAATCAATCGATTGATTAATTCTTAATGCCGCTATGAATACAACCCCGACGACATCAAAAGGTGAACAGGCCAAAAACCAGCTTATTGCCGCCGCGCTGGCGCAGTTTGGTGAGTACGGGCTGCATGCAACCACGCGCGATATTGCGGCGCTGGCCGGGCAGAACATTGCGGCGATTACCTACTATTTTGGCTCAAAAGAGGATTTATACCTCGCCTGCGCCGAGTGGATCGCCGATTTTATCGGCACGCAGTTTCACCCGCACGTTGAGGAAGCCACCGCGCTGCTCGGCCAGCCGTCGCCCGATCGCGCCGCCGTTCGCCAGCTTATTCTCAACGCCTGCCACGATATGATCCGCCTGCTGACGCACGACGATACGCTCAACCTGAGCAAGTTTATCTCCCGCGAGCAGCTCTCCCCCACTGCCGCCTACCAGCGGGTACACGATCGGGTGATTGAGCCGATGCACTCCCACCTGACCCGGCTGATCGCCGCCTATACCGGGCGCGATGCCAGTGATACCGAGACAATTTTGCATACCCACGCCCTGCTGGGTGAAATTCTTGCCTTCCGTCTGGGCAGGGAAACCATCCTGTTACGCACCGGCTGGACACAATTTGATGAGGATAAAGCCGCGCAGATTAGCCAGGTCATCGCCTGTCATCTCGATCTAATCCTGCAAGGCTTAACGCAAAGGAGCCTGAAGTCATGAAAAAACCTGTCGCCATCGTTCTGGTGGTTGTTGTTTTGCTTGCCGCCGGAGTCGGTGGATGGCTGTGGTATCAGAGCCATCAGGATAAAGGCCTGACCCTGTACGGTAACGTGGATATTCGCACGGTGAACATGAGCTTCCGCGTGGGCGGACGTCTCGCCTCGCTGAGCGTTGACGAAGGCGATGCCATTAAAACCGGGCAGACGCTGGGGATGCTGGATAAAGCGCCCTATGAGAATGCGCTGCTGCAGGCCAAAGCAGGCGTGTCCGTCGCCCAGGCACAATATGACCTGATGCTGGCAGGCTATCGCGACGAAGAGATCGCCCAGGCCGCCGCCGCCGTTAAACAGGCGCAGGCGGCCTATGACTACGCGCAGAACTTCTACGCTCGCCAGCAGGGGCTGTGGAAAAGCCGAACCATTTCCGCGAATGACCTGGAAAATGCGCGCTCCTCCCGCGACCAGGCGCAGGCAACGCTGAAATCCGCGCAGGATAAGTTAAGCCAGTACCACACCGGTAACCGCCCGCAGGATATCGCTCAGGCGAAAGCCAGCCTTGAACAGGCGCAGGCGCAGCTGGCCCAGGCGGAGCTGGATCTGCACGACACCACGCTCATCGCACCGTCTGACGGCACGCTGATGACCCGCGCCGTGGAGCCGGGCAGCATGCTCAGCGCGGGCAGCACCGTGTTGACCCTCTCCCTGACCCGCCCGGTGTGGGTACGCGCCTACATTGATGAGACGAATCTCGGCCAGATGCAGCCGGGCCGCGAGCTGCTGCTCTATACCGACGGTCGCCCGGACAAGCCGTATCACGGCAAAGTGGGCTTTGTCTCCCCTACCGCGGAATTCACGCCGAAAACAGTAGAAACACCGGATCTGCGTACCGATCTGGTGTATCGCCTGCGCATCATCGTGACCGATGCGGATGACGCGCTGCGTCAGGGCATGCCCGTCACCGTAAAAGTGAACGGCGGGGAACGACATGAATGACGCGGTTATTCAGCTCAACAATCTGGTTAAACGCTTTAAGGGGATGGATAAGCCCGCGGTCGCACCGCTGAACTGTACCATCCAGAAAGGCTATGTGACCGGGCTGGTCGGCCCGGACGGCGCGGGGAAAACCACGCTGATGCGGATGCTGGCCGGGCTGCTGAAGCCGGATGAAGGATCGGCCCGCGTGCTCGGCCTTGACCCGATAAAAGATGACGGCGCGCTCCACGCCATGCTCGGCTATATGCCGCAGAAGTTTGGCCTGTACGAAGACCTGACGGTGATGGAAAACCTGAACCTGTACGCCGACCTGCGCAGCGTCACCGGCGAAACGCGACAGAAAACCTTCGCCCGCCTGCTGGAATTTACCTCCCTCGGCCCGTTCACCGACCGGCTGGCGGGCAAGCTCTCCGGCGGGATGAAGCAGAAGCTGGGGCTGGCCTGTACGCTGGTGGGCGAACCAAAGGTGCTGCTGCTGGACGAGCCCGGCGTCGGCGTTGACCCGATTTCCCGCCGCGAATTGTGGCAGATGGTGCACGAGCTGGCGGGCGACGGGATGCTGATCCTCTGGAGCACCTCCTACCTCGACGAAGCGGAGCAGTGCCGGGACGTGCTGCTGATGAACGAAGGCGAACTGCTTTATCAGGGCGAGCCGACGACGCTGACGCAGAGCATGGCCGGGCGCAGCTTCCTGCTGCACAGCCCCCAGGCGTCCAACCGCACGCTGCTGCAGCGGGTGCTCAAGCTGCCGCAGGTCAGCGACGGGATGATTCAGGGCCGCTCGGTGCGGGTGATCCTCAAAAAAGAGGCCACCGTCGACGATATTCGCCATGCGCCCGGCATGCCTGAGATCGACATGGAAGAGACGGCGCCGCGTTTCGAAGATGCGTTTATCGACCTGCTGGGCGGCGCGGGGACGTCAGAGTCGCCGCTTGGCGCCATTCTGCACACGGTGGAAGGCACGCCGGGCGAAACGGTCATTGAAGCCAAATCCCTCACCAAAAAGTTCGGGGATTTCGCCGCCACCGACAACGTCAATTTTGCGGTGAAGCGCGGGGAGATTTTTGGCCTGCTCGGGCCGAACGGTGCGGGAAAATCGACCACCTTTAAGATGATGTGCGGCCTGCTGGTGCCGACGTCCGGCAAGGCGCTGGTACTGGACATGGACCTGAAGGTCAGCTCCGGCAAGGCGCGCCAGCATCTGGGCTATATGGCGCAGAAATTCTCCCTGTATGGCAACCTGACGGTCGAGCAAAATCTGCGCTTTTTCTCCGGCGTGTACGGCCTGCGCGGGCGCGCGCAGAACGACAAAATCCGCCGCATGAGCGACGCCTTCGGGTTAACCAACATTGCCTCCCACGCCACCGACGAGCTGCCGCTCGGCTTTAAGCAGCGGCTGGCGCTGGCCTGCTCGCTGATGCACGAGCCGGATATTCTGTTTCTGGATGAACCGACCTCGGGCGTTGATCCTCTCACCCGCCGCGAGTTCTGGCTGCATATCAACAGCATGGTGGAAAAAGGGGTGACCGTGATGGTAACCACCCACTTCATGGACGAGGCGGAGTACTGCGACCGCATCGGGCTGGTGTATCGCGGTAAGCTGATTGCCCACGGTACCCCGGACGACCTGAAAAACCAGGCCGCCGACGAGGAGGTCCCGGACCCGACCATGGAGCAGGCGTTTATCACCCTCATCCACGACTGGGATAAGGAGAATGCCCATGCGCAGTAACACCCTTTCCTGGCGCCGGGTGCGCGCGCTGTGCGTTAAAGAGACGCGGCAGATCGTGCGCGATCCCAGCAGCTGGCTGATTGCGGTGGTGATCCCCCTGCTGCTGCTGTTTATCTTTGGCTACGGCATTAACCTGGACTCCAGCAAGCTGCGGGTCGGGATTTTGCTGGAGCAGCAGAGCGAGGAGGCGCTGGACTTCACCCACGCCATGACCGGCTCGCCCTACATTGACGCCACCATCAGCGACAATCGTCAGGAACTGATCCAGAAGATGCAGGCCGGGAAAATTCGCGGTCTGGTCGTCATTCCGGTGGATTTTGCCGCCAATATGGCGCGGGCGAATACCGATGCGCCGATCCAGGTGATCACCGACGGCAGCGAGCCGAACACCGCGAACTTCGTGCAGGGCTACGCGGAGGGGATCTGGCAGCTCTGGCAGATGCAGCGGGCGGAAGATCGGGGTGAAGAATTTAAACCGCTGATCGACGTGCAGACGCGCTACTGGTTTAACCCCGCCGCCATCAGCCAGCACTTTATTATTCCGGGCGCGGTGACGATTATCATGACGGTCATTGGCGCGATTCTGACCTCGCTGGTGATCGCCCGCGAGTGGGAGCGCGGCACCATGGAGGCGCTGCTTTCAACCGAAGTGACGCGCGTCGAGCTGCTGCTGTGCAAGCTTATTCCCTACTACTTCCTCGGCATGCTGGCGATGCTGCTCTGTATGCTGGTGTCCGTCTTTATCCTCGGCGTGCCGTATCGCGGCTCGCTGGTGGTGCTGTTCTTTATCACCAGCCTGTTTTTACTCAGCACGCTGGGGATGGGGCTGCTCATCTCCACCATCACCCGCAACCAGTTTAACGCGGCCCAGGTGGCCCTCAACGCCGCCTTTTTGCCGTCGATTATGCTGTCCGGCTTTATCTTCCAGATAGACAGCATGCCTGCCGTGATCCGCGCCGTGACCTACGTGATTCCGGCGCGCTACTTTGTGAGCACGCTGCAGAGCCTGTTCCTGGCAGGGAATATTCCGGTGGTGCTGATCGTCAACACGCTGTTTTTACTGGCGTCTGCGGCGATGTTTATCGGGTTAACGTGGATGAAAACCAAACGGCGGTTAGATTAAGGAGCGCGCATGTTTCACCGTTTATGGACATTAATACGCAAAGAGCTGCAATCCCTGCTGCGCGAGCCGCAAACCCGCGCCATTCTGGTGTTGCCGGTGCTGATCCAGGTTTTACTGTTCCCGTTTGCCGCCACGCTGGAGGTGACCAACGCCACCATCGCCATTTACAACGAAGACAACGGCAAACACGCCGTTGAGCTAACGCAGCGCTTTGCCCGCGCGAAAGCCTTTACCCACATCCTGCTGCTAAAAAGCCCGCAGGAGATCCAGCCCACTATCGACACGCAAAAAGCGCTGCTGCTGGTACGGTTCCCGGCGGATTTCTCCCGCAATCTGGATACCTTCCAGACCGCGCCGATGCAGCTGATCCTCGACGGACGTAACTCCAACAGCGCCCAGATCGCGGCCAACTATCTGCAGCAGGTGGTGAAGGATTACCAGCAGGAGCTGATGGACGGCAAACCGAAGCCTAACAACAGCGAACTGGTGGTGCGCAACTGGTACAACCCGAATCTGGACTACAAGTGGTTCGTGGTGCCGTCGCTGATCGCCATGATCACCACCATCGGGGTGATGATCGTGACCTCCCTCTCCGTCGCCCGCGAGCGCGAACAGGGCACGCTGGATCAGCTGCTGGTCTCCCCACTCGCCACCTGGCAGATTTTCGTCGGGAAAGCTGTGCCGGCGCTGATTGTCGCGACGTTCCAGGCCACCATCGTGCTGGGAGTCGGTATTTGGGCCTACCAGATCCCGTTCGCCGGTTCGCTGGCGCTGTTTTACTTCACGATGGTGATTTACGGGCTGTCGCTGGTGGGGTTTGGGCTGCTGATCTCGGCGCTCTGCTCGACGCAGCAGCAGGCGTTTATCGGGGTATTCGTCTTTATGATGCCCGCGATTTTGCTCTCGGGGTACGTATCGCCCGTCGAGAATATGCCGGTGTGGCTTCAGGATCTGACGTGGGTAAACCCGATTCGGCACTTTACGGACATCACCAAACAAATCTATCTGAAGGATGCGAGTCTGGATATTGTCTGGGGAAGTTTGTGGCCGCTACTGGTGATTGCGGCCACGACGGGCTCAGTGGCGTACGCGATGTTTAGACGCAACATTGCGTAGCTTTTTCTCTTTGGTCAGCAATGAGACGACCGCAGGCCCTGCGAGGATAGCCATACCCGCCAGGGCCAGCAGCAGGTTGTTTTGCAGCACGCGTGACAGCAGCCACAGGACGATCATCGCCGCACCAAAATACCAGGTGGTGGTGAGCTCTTCGAGCACATCACCCACCTCGCGCCAGCGTGCTTCATGGTGGCGCTGTAAGAACAGCATCGACAGCACGGTGACGCCGTAAAGGACGCATAGCCCCAGGCCAACATGCACCAGCGTGCCGCTCATCCAGCCCATCACCAGTACGGCCACGACCAGTAAATGCAACATTATCTGCCAGCAACTCAGGCCAGTTGCGACACGAACACGTTGTTGCCACTTCATGGCTTCTCTCCTGAAGGATTTTTCTCTGCTTAATCAGACTACCGCACTTTACGGAAAATTCCGTAACGCCGCATCTTTTTGTGACGCCGACTACACTTTATTTTCATTGGGATAGTCACTCAGGAAGGAGCTTATGACGAAAAAAATGCAGCATTTCTCGCTTAAAGTGCTGACGATAAACATTCATAAAGGCTTCACAGCATTTAATCGCCGCTTCATTTTACCGGAGCTGCGCGACGCGGTTCGCACCGTCAGCGCGGATATTGTCTGCCTGCAGGAGGTGATGGGCGCACACGAAGTGCATCCGCTTCACTTTGAGAACTGGCCCGACACGCCGCACTATGAATTTCTGGCCGACACCATGTGGAGTGATTACGCCTACGGCCGCAATGCGGTCTATCCGGAAGGGCATCACGGAAACGCGGTGCTGTCCCGTTATCCCATAGAACATTACGAAAACCGCGACGTTTCCGTCGGGGAGAGCGAAAAACGCGGCCTGCTTTACTGCCGCGTTACCCCGCCCGATCTTGAGCTGCCCATCCATGTCGGCTGTGTTCATCTGGGCCTGCGCGAAGCCCATCGTCAGGCGCAGCTGAAAATGTTGGCCGAATGGGCCAACGCGCTTCCCGAAGGTGAACCGGTGGTAGTGGCGGGCGATTTCAACGACTGGCGACAGCGGGCAAACCATCCGTTAAAGGTAGAGGCCGGACTGGAGGAAATTTTCACCCGGGCGAACGGCAGGCCTGCGCGCACCTTTCCGGTCCGTTTCCCGCTGCTGCGGCTTGACCGCATCTACGTAAAAAATGCCCATGCCAGCAGCCCGACCGCCCTGGCGCTCCTCAACTGGCGGCATCTTTCCGACCATGCCCCGCTCAGCGCGGAGATCCACCTATGAAATGTTCCTGGCAGGAAGGCAACCGGATCACGCTGCTGGTCAACGGGGACGAGTATTACCCGGCCGTGTTTAAGGCGATTGATCACGCTCAGCAGAAGGTGATCCTCGAAACCTTTATCTGGTTCGAAGACAACGTTGGCAAGCAGCTGCACAGCGTGCTGCTGCGCGCCGCCCAGCGCGGGGTGAAAATTGAAGTGCTGCTGGATGGCTACGGCTCGCCGGACCTCAGCGATGCATTCGTCAATGAACTGACCGCCGCGGGGGTGGTGTTCCGCTACTACGATCCCGGCCCTCGCCTGTTCGGTATGCGTACCAACCTTTTCCGCCGGATGCATCGCAAAATTGTGGTGGTGGATGAGACGGTGGCGTTTGTCGGCGGCATTAACTACTCCGCTGAGCATATGTCCGACTACGGCCCGGAAGCGAAGCAGGATTACGCGATTCGCATTGAAGGCCCGGTGGTGCAGGACATCTTGCTGTTTGAGCTGAAGAACCTGCCGGGGAAAGAGGCCGTTCGCCGCTGGTGGAAACGCCGTCATCGCCCGGAAGAGAATCGGAAGCCCGGCGAAGCGCAGGCGCTTTTCGTCTGGCGCGACAACGGCGAGCACCGGGACGATATTGAACGTCATTATCTCAAGATGCTGGCCAACGCGAAGCGTGAAGTGATCATCGCTAACGCCTACTTTTTCCCGGGCTATCGTCTGCTGCATGCCATGCGCAATGCCGCCCGACGCGGCGTGCGCGTGAAGCTGATTGTGCAGGGCGAGCCGGACATGCCGATCGTCAAAGTCGGGGCACGGCTGCTGTATAACTATCTGGTGAAGGGCGGCGTCCAGATCTACGAATATCGCCGCCGACCGCTGCACGGCAAAGTCGCGCTGATGGACGATCACTGGGCCACCGTGGGCTCCAGCAACCTCGATCCGCTGAGCTTATCGCTCAACCTTGAAGCCAACCTGATCATTCACGATCGCCAGTTTAATCAGACCTTGCGGGATAACCTGCAGGCGTTGATCGTTAACGACTGCGTGCGCGTGGATGAGTCCATGGTTCCCAAACGCACCTGGTGGAACCTGGGCATCAGCGTGGTGGTGTTCCACTTTCTGCGGCATTTCCCGGCGATGGTCGGCTGGCTGCCGGCGCATACGCCGAAGCTGGCGCAGGTGGACCCGCCGGTACAACCCGAAATGGAAACCCAGGACCGCATAGAAGCGGAAGACGGAGGCAAACCCTGATGTCGAAATCGCATCCACGCTGGCGGCTGGCAAAAAAGATCCTCACCTGGCTGTTTTTTATTGCGGTCGCGGTTCTGCTGGTGGTCTACGCGCAGAAAGTTGACTGGGAAGAGGTGTGGAAGGTCATCCGCAACTATAACCGGATGGTGCTGCTGGGCGCTGTGGGGCTGGTTATCGTGAGCTACCTGATGTACGGCTGCTATGACCTGCTGGGCCGCGCTTACTGCGGCCACAAGCTGGCCAAACGTCAGGTAATGCTGGTGTCGTTTATCTGCTACGCCTTTAACCTGACGCTGAGTACCTGGGTCGGCGGCATTGGCATGCGCTATCGCCTTTATTCGCGCCTTGGCCTGCCGGGCGGAACCATCACGCGCATTTTCTCGTTAAGCATCACCACTAACTGGCTGGGCTATATTCTGCTCGGCGGGGTGATCTTCACCATCGGCGTGGTGCAGTTGCCCGCGCACTGGTATATCGATGAGGCTACGCTGCGCATTCTGGGCATCGTACTGCTGCTGATTATCGCCGTTTATCTCTGGGCCTGCGCCTTTGCCAGACGCCGTCATATGACCATTAAAGGGCAAAAGCTGGTCCTGCCCTCGTGGAAGTTTGCGGTGCTGCAGATGGCGGTTTCCAGCGCTAACTGGATGGCGATGGGAGCCATCATCTGGCTGCTGATTGGCGAGGACGTAAACTACTTCTTCGTGCTGGGCGTGCTGCTGGTGAGCAGTATTGCGGGCGTGATTGTGCATATTCCGGCGGGGATCGGCGTGCTGGAGGCGGTGTTTATTGCCCTGCTGGCCGGGGAGCATGTTTCTCAGGGAACGATTATCGCCGCCCTGCTGGCGTACCGCATGCTGTATTACTTCCTGCCGCTGGCGCTGGCAACGATCTGCTATCTGGTGCTGGAAAGTCGGGCGAAAAAGCTGCGGGCGAAGAATGAGAGGATGCTAGCGAAGTGAATAAGTCGGGTGGCGGCTTCGCCTTACCCGACCTACGGTTCGCGCTTCGTAGGCCGGGTAAGGCGAAGCCGCCACCCGGCAAAGCAACCTTAACGACGGTTGCCGAAAATACGCAGCAGCATCAGGAACAGGTTGATGAAGTCCAGATACAGCGTCAGGGCGCCCAGGATCGCGTATTTGCGCAGGTTCGAGCTGTCGCGCACGTCAATCTGCTCGCCGATGTTTTTCAGCTTCTGGGTGTCATACGCCGTCAATCCAACGAAGATCACCACCCCGATGTAGGTCACGGCCCACATCAGCGCTTCGCTCTTCAGCCACAGGTTCACCAGCGACGCCAGCACAATCCCGATCAGCCCCATAAACAGCATGCTGCCGAAGCCGCTCAGATCGCGCTTCGTGGTGTAACCGTACAGGCTCATCGCGCCAAACATCCCGCCGGTGACCACAAAAGTGCTGGCGATGGAGGAGTAGGTGTAGACGATGAAAATACTGGAGAGCGTCAGCCCGGTCAGCGCCGAATAGAGCATAAACAGCGTGGTCGCCATTCCGGCACTCAGCTTTTGCACCAGACCCGAAAGCACAAACACCAGCGCCAGCTGCGCGATAATCAGCCCAAAGAAGGTGATCTTACTGGAGAAGATAAACATCATCAGCTCCGGCGTGTTCGCCGCATACCACGCGATAAACGCGGTAAGCAGCAGGCCAACCGTCATCCAGCCGTACACCTGAGCCATATACGTCTGCAGGCCGCTACGGGTCTGCTGTACTATTGAATCGGAACGCGGAAATCGGTCCATGATTCACTCCTGATTAAGTTTAAGTAGACACACACGTTAAGATTAACACATCCGCGTAAACCGACTACCAACGGCTGGCGGCTTGTTTATCGCTGTCGCGAGATTCTACCCAGCGGTCACCCTCCGGCGTGGCTTCGCGCTTCCAGAACGGCGCCCTGGTTTTGAGGTAATCCATAATGAACTCCCCGGCGGCAAACGCGCTGCCGCGGTGCGCGCTGGTCACCCCGACGAAGACAATCTCCTCGCCGGGCCACATCTCGCCGATGCGGTGAATCACCGTGACGCGGCCGAGCGGCCAGCGGCCCCGCGCCTCGCCAACAATCTCCGCCAGCGACTTCTCCGTCATGCCGGGATAATGCTCCAGCGTCAGCGCCTTCACGCTGTCGCCGAGGTTGTGGTTGCGCACTTTGCCAGTGAAGGTGACAACTGCGCCGTCTTCATCGCGTTCCGCCAGCCAGCTGTATTCGGTCCCCACGTTAAAACGCCCGGGGCTCACCAGAATTCGGGTTTCAGCCATCTTAGCCCCCCGTTACCGGCGGGAAGAAGGCCACTTCATCCCCTTCGGCCAGCGGGTGGGTGAATTCCACCAGCGTCTGGTTAACGGCGGCCAGCAGCTTGCCTTCGTCCAGCGCCAGCGCCCAGCGGTCGCTTTGTGCCGCCAGATGCGCGCGCAGGGCAGCAACGTTTTCAAAAGACGCATCCAGCGTCAGGCTGTCGGTATTCACCAGCTCGCGCACCTGCGCAAAAAAGAGCACCTTAATCATGACTGTCCACCTTAAAATCTCCGGATTTGCCGCCGCTTTTTGCCAGCAGGCGAACCGGGCCAATCACCATATCTTTCTGCACCGCTTTGCACATGTCGTAGATGGTCAGCGCGGCAACGGAGGCCGCCGTCAGCGCTTCCATCTCCACGCCGGTTTTGCCGGTTAAGCGGCAGAGTGACTCAATGCGCACCCGGCTCTGCTCCGGCTGGGCCTGCAGGTTCACCTCCACCTTGCTCAGCATCAGCGGATGGCACAGCGGGATGAGATCCCAGGTGCGCTTGGCGGCCTGAATCCCCGCGATGCGCGCGGTGGCAAAGACATCGCCCTTGTGATGGCTGCCGTCGATAATCATCGCCAGCGTCTCCGGCAGCATGGTGACGAACGCTTCGGCGCGCGCCTCGCGCACCGTTTCCGCTTTGGCGGAGACGTCCACCATATGCGCTTCGCCTGCGGCGTTAATGTGGGTCAGTTGTGACATAGCTTATTTCTTTAAATGGGGATGGAAATTACACGGACGGGTACGGGCATCCAGCTGCGGGGCGATGATGTTTTCCCACGCGGTGCGGCAGGCTTTGGTCGAGCCCGGCATGGCGAAAATCAGGGTTTTGTTAGCCACCCCGGCAACGGCGCGCGACTGCAACGTGGAGGTACCAATCTCTTCAAAGGAGAGCATGCGGAACACCTCGCCGAAGCCTTCCACCTCGCGGTCGAACAGCGGGATAAGCGCTTCGGGGGCCTGATCGCCTGCGGTAAAGCCGGTGCCGCCGGTGATCAGCACCACCTGCACCTCATCGCTGGCGATCCACTGAGAGACCTGCGCGCGAATGGCGTAGCGGTTCTCCTTCACGATCGCTTTATCAACAATGTGATGCCCCGCGTCATGGGCCGCCTCGCGCAGCCAGTGGCCGGAGGTATCATCCTCTTCGCCACGGCGATCGGAAACGGTAAGGATAGCAATGCGTGTCGGGATAAATTCTGCGCTTACCTGACTCATTTTCTGTTTCCTTCTTAAGCCTGATTACCCGCCGATGTAGGACAGGTTCTGAGTAATGCCGGTATTGCCCTGATGCAGGAAGTGGGTCTGTTTTTTATGCGTCAGCGCTTCAGAAATGCGTGCTTCAAGCGCGTCCTGCTGCGCATCGTCTTCCAGCAGATCGCGAAGGTCTACGCCGCCGTCACCAAACAGGCAAAGATGGAGCTTGCCCACGGAGGAGACGCGCAGGCGGTTGCAGCTGGCGCAGAAATCTTTCTCGTAAGGCATGATAAGCCCGATCTCGCCTTCGTAATCCGGGTGGCAGAAGACCTGCGCCGGGCCGTCGCTGCGCTGGCGGATCTGATGGAGCCAGCCGCGTTTTAGCAGCTCGTCGCGCAGCACCATGCCGGAGATGTGATGGCGGCGGAACAGCTCGCTACCCTCGCCGGTTTCCATCAGCTCAATAAAACGCAGCTGAATGGGGCGGGATTTAATCCACGCCAGGAAGGTATCAAGCTGGTGATGGTTTACATCACGCATCAGCACCGTGTTGACTTTGACTTTTTCGAAGCCGGCCGCAAATGCCGCATCGATACCGTCCATGACCTGCTGGAATTTATCCTGGCCGGTAATGGCGTGGAACTGGCGGGCGTCCAGGCTATCGACGCTGACGTTGATCGCCGTCAGCCCCGCATCGCGCCAGGTCGCCACGTCGCGCGCCATGCGGTAACCGTTGGTGGTCACCGCAATCTGGCGGATACGTTCGTTTTCACGTACCGCGGCAATGATGTCGGGGAAATCGCGGCGCAGCGAGGGTTCACCGCCGGTAAGGCGCACTTTTTCGGTGCCGAGCTCAGAGAAGGCGCGCGTGACGCGGCGCACTTCATCCACGGAGAGAAAGCCGTTATTGGTGACGCTGCCCGGTTTGTAGCCATCGGGCAGGCAGTAGGTGCAACGGAAGTTGCACACATCGGTAATCGACAGACGTAAGTAATAAAACTTACGCGCGAAAGCATCAGTAAGTTGTGAAGCCATGTACACCTTTCCAGATCGGGAGGCACAGTCATTTCTTTCTGTACCCTGGTGGCAAATTCGCCACGGCCAGAGCGCCATATCTTTCGACACAGGCGCAAGGGCTAGAGTGTATGTTTTCAATTTTGAAAACGTGGTTAGGGCGATAGTAGCGCGGAAATTCTGACGGCGCCATTATCGCTTTTCGCTATATAATTAAGTATATAGCGAGTCATTCGTCCATTTTCGCTACAGAATACCTAAAAACCGCATTTTCACATTGATATACGTCATTTTGCATCGGGTGAAGCATCGTCTTTTAGGGGTAGTTAGGTTACTGTTACGCGATCGAACGTAATAAGGAATACGTATGCGCAATCGCACTTTTGCGGATCTTGACCGAGTGGTCGCTCTTGGCGGAGGACACGGCTTAGGCCGGGTTATGTCCTCTTTGTCGTCACTGGGCTCAAGGCTGACAGGGATAGTGACCACCACCGATAACGGCGGCTCAACCGGGCGCATTCGTCGTGCCGAAGGCGGCATTGCCTGGGGAGATATGCGCAACTGCCTGAACCAGTTAATTACCGAGCCGAGCGTCGCGTCGGCGATGTTTGAGTACCGTTTTGGCGGTAATGGCGAACTTTCCGGGCATAACCTCGGAAATCTGATGTTAAAGGCGCTGGATCACCTGAGCGTACGGCCTCTCGAAGCCATCAATCTGATCCGTAATCTGCTCAAAGTGGACGCATTCCTGATCCCCATGTCTGAACAACCGGTTGACTTGATGGCTATCGACGCCGAAGGGCATGAAGTTTACGGCGAGGTGAATATTGACCAGCTCCTTCTGCCGCCAACGGAGTTGATGACCTATCCGAGCGTGCCCGCCACGCGTGAAGCGGTAGAGGCAATCGGGGAAGCGGATCTTATCCTGATCGGTCCAGGCAGTTTTTATACCAGCCTGATGCCCATTCTGCTGGTGAAAGAGCTGGCGCAGGCGCTGCGCCGCACCCCGGCGCCGATGGTTTACATCGGTAATCTGGGACGTGAACTGAGCCCGGCGGCGGCGAGCCTGTCGCTGGCGGACAAGCTTGAATTAATGGAGCATTACGTCGGCAAGAAAATCATTGACGGCGTAGTCGTGGGACCAAAAGTGGATGTGTCAGGGATTGGCGATCGTCTGGTGGTGCAGGAGCCACTGGAGGCCTCAGACATCAAGTATCGCCACGACCGTCACCTGCTGCGCGAGGCGCTGGAGAAGGCGATTCAGGCGCTGGGTTAGGTTCGTTTTTTGCGGCCTGATGCCCTCACCCCGGCCCTCTCCCACGGGGAGAGGGAGAAATACGCTGCTTTAACCTATGATGCCGCGATAAACAGATCCCGCAGTTGATGAAGCTGGTCGCGGATCTGCGCCGCCTCTTCGAACTCAAGGTTCTGCGCGTGCTGCATCATCTGCCCTTCCAGCTCGTGGATTTTCTGCTGCAGCGCTTTCGGCGTCAGCACGACGGTATCTTCTTCCACCACTGAACGCGCCTTGCCGCGGCCTTTCGCTTTGGTTTTGGCAATGTTCTGACCCAGCGCCAGAATATCCACCACCTTCTTGTTCAGACCCTGCGGCGTAATGCCGTGTTCTTCGTTGTAGCGCTGCTGTTTCTCGCGGCGGCGTTCCGTCTCACCAATCGCTTTCGCCATCGACGGGGTAATTTTGTCACCGTACAGAATCGCTTTACCGTTGACGTTACGCGCCGCACGACCGATGGTCTGGATCAGGGAGCGTTCAGAACGCAGGAAGCCCTCTTTGTCCGCATCGAGAATCGCCACCAGCGAGACCTCCGGCATATCGAGACCTTCTCGCAGCAGGTTAATCCCTACCAGCACGTCAAACTCGCCCAGACGCAGGTCGCGGATAATCTCCATGCGCTCCACGGTATCGATATCCGAGTGCAGATAACGCACCTTCTCGCCGTGCTCTTCGAGATACTCGGTCAGGTCTTCCGCCATACGCTTGGTGAGCGTGGTCACCAGCACGCGCTCGTTGATGGCGGAACGGGCGCGGATCTCAGAGAGCAGGTCGTCCACCTGGGTGGCCACCGGACGCACCTCGATAACCGGATCCAACAGCCCGGTCGGACGCACCACCTGGTCAACCACCTCATCGCCCGATTTTTCCAGCTCGTAGTTGCCCGGCGTGGCCGAAACGTAGATGGTTTGCGGCGCGAGCGCCTCAAACTCTTCAAATTTCATCGGACGGTTATCCAGCGCCGACGGCAGGCGGAAGCCGTACTCTACCAGCGTCTCTTTACGCGCCCGGTCGCCGCGGTACATCCCGCCGATCTGCGGGATCGTAACGTGGGATTCGTCGATCACCAGCAAACCGTCTGCCGGAAGGTAGTCAAACAGCGTCGGCGGCGGCTCGCCCGGCCCGCGCCCGGAGAGGAAGCGGGAGTAGTTTTCGATGCCGGAGCAGTAGCCCAGCTCGTTCATCATCTCAAGGTCAAACTGGGTGCGCTGGCTCAGGCGCTGCTCCTCCAGCAGCTTATTGTTGGCCAGCAGCACCTTACGGCGCTCGGCCAGCTCCACTTTGATCTCTTCCATCGCCTGCACGATACGCTCGCGCGGCGTCACGTAGTGCGTTTTTGGGTAGATGGTGAAGCGCTGGATCACCGACTCAACGTGTCCGGTCAGCGGGTCGAAGAGCGACAGGCGTTCAACCTCTTCGTCGAACAGCTCGACGCGCAGCGCCATATCGTCCGATTCCGCCGGGAAGATGTCGATCACCTCACCGCGTACGCGGAAGGTGCCGCGCTGGAACGCCTGATCGTTACGGGCATACTGCAGCTCCGCCAGACGACGGACGATGGCGCGCTGGTCGATGATCATCCCCTGCGTCAGGTGCAGCATCATCTTGAGATAGAGATCCGGATCGCCGAGACCGTAGATCGCGGAAACCGATGCGACAACGACCACATCGCGACGCTCCAGAAGCGCCTTAGTGGCCGACAGACGCATCTGCTCGATGTGTTCGTTCACCGAGGCATCTTTCTCAATGAAGGTGTCAGAGCTCGGTACATAGGCTTCAGGCTGGTAGTAATCGTAGTAGGAGACGAAATACTCCACGGCGTTTTCCGGGAAGAACTCTTTCATCTCGCCGTAAAGCTGTGCGGCCAGGGTTTTATTGGGTGCCAGCACCATCGTGGGGCGCTGGAGATCCGCAATCACGTTGGCGATGGTGAACGTTTTACCCGAGCCGGTTACCCCCAGCAGCGTCTGGTGCGCCAGCCCATCTTCCAGCCCTTCTTCCAGACGACGGATCGCCTCAGGCTGATCGCCAGATGGACGGAAAGCAGAATTCAATTTGAACGGTTTACTCATGGGCGACAACCTGATGACGTTATAAGCGGCAGGTGAGTAATTTTACTCCTTGTTGCCAGGAATGCCAGTAAAAAACACTGGATGAAAAACCAGTAGCGTGTCAGGATATTTAGAGTAGCGCCTGAATGATTAGCGCGATAGCGACCAAAATTTGGACTGTGACAATATAAAACACCAGTCAGGTCAGGTTATCCCCAGAACTTTTTCTTTTTTAACATTTGTCAAGCCAGGTAATGATAGTTTTGTGGCAACGAGTGACACTTTCATGACGGGAATTGCTTTTATCTAAGCAATTAAATAATAAACGATATTTTCTAAAGCCGCGTTTCGCGTCAATTTGGGCGTAAGCCGCGTCTTCTCTCGCTTATCGCGTGTTTTCTAACTCTAATGCACATGGTTATCCACAGGAATAGTGGATAACTGCTTCCAGCCCATGCAGACTGGCGCT
Source organism: Enterobacter sp. SES19 (assembly GCF_011765665.1). Classification (NCBI taxonomy): domain Bacteria; kingdom Pseudomonadati; phylum Pseudomonadota; class Gammaproteobacteria; order Enterobacterales; family Enterobacteriaceae; genus Enterobacter; species Enterobacter sp. SES19. Next base: position 1,416,048 of record NZ_CP050320.1, on the reverse strand, counting down.
CGGCAAATTCCCGGATTTTCCCACGAGACGGCGGTAAAAAATTTTTATAGCTATTTTTTGCTGATTAACAGTTGCGTCATTCATAACCAACCGATGCGATCTTGCTCACATTTTCAGCATTTCGGGTTCTGCACCACAACTCAACACCGCCAGCACCGTCGATGTGCAATCCCGTTTTTTCTCGGCCCCTCTCCGATGACTTATTCCTAAAAAAGCCGGTTTTTTAAACATTTTTCGGTTTCTGGCAGGGGTTTTGCAGATTCAAACCCGAGCCTCACCTACACACATTTTTAAGGAGAGAAAGATGTTGAGTCTGCGTGCTGTGAATCAGTTTTACGGAAGCCAACATACGCTATGGAACGTGAATTTGGATTTTCCGCAAGGAATGTGTACAGGCGTCGTTGGCCTGCCGGGAATGGGGAAAACCACCCTCATGAATTGCATCGCCGGAAGAGTGCCCGTCGAAAGCGGCAGCATCATCTGGCATGAGGCAGGCGCGCCGCCGCGCGATTTGCTTAACCTGCCGCCAGAACAGCGTTCAGGAACGGAGATAGGCTATGTCCCGCAGGACAGGCGGATCTTCTCCCAGTTAACGATTGAGGAGAATCTGCATATCGCCATGCGGGCGATGGGGAAACCCAACCCGGAAGCGAAAAATGACGTTTACGACCTGTTCCCGGCGCTCTACGCATTGCGACAGACCCGCGCCAACACGCTCTCTCCGGACGACCAGTACCAGCTGGCGCTGGCTAATGCGCTGGTGAACCGTCCTCACCTGCTGATCCTCGATGAGCCCCTGCACGGCGCAGGACACAGCTTCGCCCAGAAGCTGGGGCAGCTGCTGGTGCGCTTAAACCGGGAGTTAGGTATGACGGTGCTGTTAGCGGAGCAGCAGCTGTCGTTTATCCGCCGGGTGGCGGACCGTTTCTGTATGCTCTATCGCGGGCGTAACGTGGCGCAGGGCCACGTTAACGAACTGGATGACGAGCTTATCGCGCACTGGATGTCGCGGGAAGCAAGACGCTGAGATCGAGATAACGCCCGGTTTCGGCATTTTCCGCGCCGTCAGCAAGCCAGGGAATTTCCCCGAGGCACGGGGCGGGAAGGACGCGCCTGAGCGTCGCCAGATACTCCTGGTGTCGTTTCCCCGGCGCAACCACGTCGTTGGCTATCCAGCCCGCCAGACGCAGCCCGGCCTGCCGTATGGCCTGCGCGGTCAGCATGGCGTGATTGATACAGCCCAGCTTAACGCCGACGACCAGAATGACCGGAAGCTGCTCGGCCTGCACCCAGTCAGCAAACGTCTGCGTGTCCGAAAGCGGCGTAAACCAGCCGCCAGCCCCTTCCACCAGCACCCAGTCGGCCTGGCTTTCCAGCGCCCGTAACCCGGCTGAAAGCACGGCGAAATCAATCGGACGACCTTCGTCAGCGCTGATGATGTGCGGCGAGGTCGGCTCGGCAAAGGTGTACGGATTGACCGCTGAATAGGCGAGTTCACGCGTGCTGTTACGCTGGAGCGCCAGCGCGTCGGTGTTGCGTAACCCTTCCGCCGTCATCTCGCTGCCGGAAGCAACGGGCTTATATCCGGCGGTGTTTTTTCCGAGCTTTCGTGCCGCCTGCAGCAGCGCAGAGCTGGCCACCGTTTTGCCCACTTCCGTATCCGTTCCGGTGACAAAATAACGTTCAGTCACGTTCGATAATCCCATGAAAAAGTTGATAAGAGAGCGGGAAATAACCCCGCTGCTGAGGCCAGGCCAGCTCCAGCCGCTGCAGCTGTCCGCGGGTGAGTGGTTTTTTCTCCCGTCCGGCATGCAGGTGCGTGGCGCCGATGCCCTTCAGCGAGCGCATCGCGCTGAACGCATCGCTAAAATTGAGGGTGATGGTCTGCACCGTGCTACGGTAGCGCCAGCCTGTCAGCGCCTGCGTCACCTGCTCATGCGATAAAAAACGGTTAGCGTGCGGCTGCTCATCCACCGCTTTCCACGCCTGATTCAGCTCCGGCAGCGAACTCTCCAGCAAGGTGGTAAAGGCCACCTTCCCGCCCGGTCGCGCCACGCGATAAAGCTCACGCAAGGCCTGCGGCAGGCTGCTGCACCACTGGACCGCCAGATGGCTCCAGACCAGATCGAACTGCGCATCCGCCAGCGGGATCGCCTCGATATCGGCCAGCAGATAGCGATCCGCTGCCTGCCTTTGACGCGCCTCGTCGAGCATCTGCTCTGAGAGGTCGATAGCCGTGACCTGGCTTCCCGCCCCGCGCCAGTAGCGGCTGTTGCTGCCCGGACCACAGCCGGCGTCCAGCACCTGGGGAAAACGGCTCTCGCCAAGCGCGGTCAGAAGCCCCTGCGCGCTCAGACGCTGCAGCTCATCGTGCTGCGAATAGCTCTGCGCGGCGCGACCAAATGCCGCCGCGATGGCCTGCTTATTCACCGGCAACATGGAGCGCCTCCAGCAACGTCTCAATATCCTGTGCTTCATGCGCCGCCGTCAGGGTTAAACGCAGCCGCGCGGTACCTGGCGGGACCGTTGGCGGGCGGATAGCGGTCACCCACATGCCGCGCTGGCGCAGCGCCTGTGCCAGCGCCAGCGCGCGGCCGTTTTCACCGACAATCACCGGCTGGATAGCGCTCTGCGAATCGGGACTGCGGAAGGGCAGCGCCTCAAGTCCCTGACGGAAGCGGGCGATATGCTCTGCCAGACGCTGGCGACGTTCATCCCCTTCTGCGCTGCGGATCACCGCCAGCGATGCAGACAGCGCCACGGCCTGCGCCGGGGGCATGCTGGTGCTATAGATTAGGTGTCGGGCAAACTGCAGCAGATAGTCGGCGACGGATTCGCTGCACAGCACGGCGGCGCCGCTGACGCCAAAACCTTTGCCGAAGGTGACAATCAGCAGCTCCGGCTTCACGTTTTGCTGATACGCGCTCCCGCGCCCTTCGTTACCCATTACGCCAATGCCGTGGGCATCGTCCACCAGCAGCCAGGCGTTTTGCCGTTTGGCGGTATCGTGCAGCGCGGCAAGCGGCGCGCTGTCGCCGTCCATGCTGAATACCCCTTCCGTGACCGCCAGCTGTTGTCCGTCGCAGGGTTTATCCAGCAGCGCAGCTAGCTGTCCCGCATCGTTATGAGCAAAGCGGCGCAGCTGCGCCGGGCTTAAATGTGCCGCCTCCAGCAGGGAGGCGTGACTTAAGCGGTCGGCGACAATGCGGTCCTCTTTTTCCATCAGGGCAGTAATCACCGCCTGGTTGGCGGCAAAGCCGGAGATAAACAGCAGCGCACGCGGGTAGCCGAGCCAGTCAGCCAGTTCCTCTTCCAGCGCATGATGCGCTGTGGTGTATCCGCTGACGTGTCCCGAGCCGCCGCTGCCCACGCCAAACCGCTCAGCGCCCTGCTGCCAGGCGCGGATAATGGCCGGATGCTGGCTCAACCCGAGATAATCGTTGCTGGAGAAATTACAAAACTGCCGCCCGTCGCGGGTAAGAAAACGGCCCGCGCCGTTTTCCACCACCCTGCGAACGCGAAATGCCTCTGCCGCCCGACGGTCGTCAAGCGCAGAGTTGATACGTGCCTGCCAGGTCATACGGCTGCCGCGTTGTAGAACTGGTCGGTGTCAGCGTTAAAAATCTGCTGCTCCAGCTGCTGCTGTTGCTCGTTATCGCCCGTCAGCACCTCGGTCTGATGCGGGTTAAGCCCCAGCTTGCGGAACAGCTGAACGTCTTTGTCTTCTTCCGGGTTCGGCGTGGTCAGCAGCTTGCAGCCGTAGAAGATGGAGTTGGCTCCGGCCATAAAGCACATGGCCTGGGTCTGCTCATTCATCTGCTCGCGACCGGCAGAGAGGCGCACGAAAGAGGTTGGCATCATGATGCGCGCCACCGCGATGGTGCGAATAAAATCAAACGCATCCACGTCGTCGTTGTCCGCCAGCGGCGTGCCCTTGACCTTCACCAGCATGTTGATCGGCACGCTTTCCGGCGGGGTCGGCAGGTTAGCCAGCTGCAGCAGCAGGCCCGCGCGGTCTTTCACCGTTTCTCCCAGGCCCACGATACCGCCGGAGCACACTTTGATTCCGGCATCACGCACTTTATCCAGCGTATCCAGACGCTCCTGGTAGGTACGCGTGGTGATGATGTTGCCGTAAAATTCCGGCGAGGTGTCGAGGTTGTGGTTGTAGTAGTCCAGCCCCGCCGCCGAGAGGCGCTGCGCCTGCTCCTCGTTGAGCGTGCCGAGCGTCATACAGGCTTCGAGACCCATCTCCTTCACGCCTTTTACCATCTGCTCCAGGTAAGGCATGTCGCGATCGTGCGGGTTCTTCCACGCCGCGCCCATGCAGAAGCGGGTCGAGCCGGCGTTTTTCGCCTTGCGCGCCGAGTCGAGTACCTGCTCAACTTCCATCAGCCGTTCGGATTCCAGGCCGGTTTTGTAGCGCGCGCTCTGCGGGCAATATTTGCAGTCTTCAGGGCAGGCGCCGGTTTTGATCGACAGCAGCGTGCTGACCTGAACATGGCGAGGATCGAAGTGCTGACGATGCACCTGTTGGGCTTCGAACATCAGCTCAAGGAAAGGTTTATTGAATAATTCAGTGACTTGCGACATCGTCCAGCGTGCGTGGTGAGCCATGGGGCTTCTCCAAAGGGTTTTGTTAATTTTCGGTTCGGTTTATACTCGTAAACCTAAAACTTTTCAAAATGGTTTACAAGTCGATTATGACCCAGGACGATCTCGCCTTCGACAAGCAGCATATCTGGCACCCTTACACCTCCACGACCCGCCCCCTTCCCGTCTATCCGGTGACCTCCGCCCACGGCTGCGAGCTGCATCTCGCCAGCGGCGAACAGCTCGTTGACGGGATGTCCTCCTGGTGGGCGGCCATTCACGGGTACAACCACCCGCGCCTGAATGCGGCGATGAAGGCGCAGATTGACCAGATGTCCCACGTGATGTTCGGCGGGATCACCCATCAGCCCGCGGTGGATTTATGCCGTCGCCTGGTGGCGATGACGCCTGACTCGCTGGAGTGCGTGTTCCTGGCGGATTCCGGCTCCGTGGCGGTGGAAGTGGCGATGAAAATGGCGCTGCAGTACTGGCACGCCAAAGGCGAAACGCGCCAGCGGTTCCTCACCTTCCGCAACGGCTATCACGGGGATACCTTCGGGGCGATGTCGGTATGCGATCCGGACAACTCCATGCATAGCCTGTGGAAGGGCTATCTGCCGGAAAACCTGTTTGCCCCGGCCCCCCAGAGCCGCTTCGACGGCGAGTGGAACGAAATGGACATGGTCGGCTTCGCGCGGCTGATGGCGGCGCATCGCCATGAAATCGCCGCCGTGATACTTGAGCCGATTGTGCAGGGTGCGGGCGGGATGCGGATGTACCACCCGGAATGGCTGAAGCGTATTCGCAGGATGTGCGACCGCGAGGGCATTCTGCTGATTGCCGATGAGATCGCCACCGGCTTTGGCCGCACCGGCAAGCTGTTTGCCTGCGAACATGCGGGTATCGCCCCGGATATTCTGTGCCTCGGCAAAGCGCTGACCGGCGGCACCATGACGCTCTCCGCCACGCTCACGACCCGCCAGGTCGCCGACACCATCAGCGACGGCGAAGCGGGCTGCTTTATGCACGGCCCGACGTTTATGGGTAACCCTCTCGCCTGCGCCGTCGCAAGCGAAAGCCTCGCCATTCTGGAGAGCGGCGAGTGGCAGACGCAGGTTGCGGCGATTGAAGCGCAGCTGAAAGCGGAGCTGAGCGCCGCCTCGGGGGCGAATTTCGTGGCGGACGTGCGGGTGCTGGGCGCCATCGGGGTGATTGAAACCACCCATCCGGTGAATATGGCGGCGCTACAGCGCTTCTTCGTGGACCAGGGCGTGTGGGTACGGCCTTTCGGCAAGCTTATCTACCTGATGCCGCCGTACAGCATTACGTCGGAGCAGCTGCGTAAATTAACCGACGCGGTTGTAACAGCCGTTAACATTCCCGCGCATTTCACGATTTAACCCTATGCATTACACTTGCTGAACGAGCGATCAACGAGGGTAAACCGTATGAAAATCATCAGCAAAGATCTGCGCGACGGTGAAAAACTGCCGGAGCGTCACGTTTTCAACGGCATGGGGTATCAGGGAGACAATATCTCCCCACACCTGGCATGGGATGAGGTTCCGGCAGGCACCAAAAGCTTTGTCGTGACCTGCTACGACCCGGATGCGCCTACTGGCTCCGGCTGGTGGCACTGGATTGTGGCGAACCTGCCTGCCGACACGCGCGTCCTGCCGCAGGGTTCCGGTTCAGACCTGGTTGCCCTGCCTGAAGGTGCCATTCAGACGCGCACTGACTTCGGTAAAGCGGGCTACGGCGGCGCGGCGCCGCCAAAAGGGGAAACCCACCGCTATATCTTCACGGTGCACGCGCTGGATGTGGAGAAGATTGAGGTCGATGAAGGGGCGAGCGGCGCGATGGTCGGGTTTAACGTGCATTTCCATACGCTTGGCAGCGCGTCGATTACGGCGATGTATTCGTAATAGTGCGGGCTGATGCCCTCACCCCGGCCCTCTCCCACAGGGAGAGGGAGAAAACCTGGCAATTCCCTCTCCCTTTGGGAGAGGGTTAGGGTGAGGGGAAAAATCACAGCACCGAAGGTAACAGCCCCACCAGCCGCCCCTCTTCCAGAAGCTGCATCGCCTTATCAATATCCGGCGCAAAGAAGCGGTCGTCATCGTAATGCGATACATGCTCGCGCAGCGCATGACGCGCCTGCTCCAGCAGCGGGCTGGATTTTAGCCCTTCACGCAGATCGATACCCTGACTTGCCGCCAGCCATTCCACCGCCAGCACGCCGCGGGTGTTGGAGGCCATTTCCCAGAGACGACGCCCGGCAGCCGGTGCCATCGAAACGTGATCTTCCTGGTTTGCAGACGTTGGCAGGCTGTCCACGCTGTGCGGGTGCGACAGGGCTTTGTTCTCGCTTGCCAGCGCTGCGGCCGTCACCTGAGCAATCATAAAGCCCGAGTTGACCCCGCCGTTACGCACCAGGAACGGTGGCAGCTGGGACATATGTTTATCCATCATCAGCGCGATACGGCGCTCGGACAACGCGCCGACTTCGGCAATCGCCAGGGCGATATTATCCGCCGCCATCGCTACCGGCTCGGCGTGGAAGTTACCGCCGGAGACCACCTCGTTTTCCTGAGCGAACACCAGCGGGTTATCGGACACCGCGTTGGCCTCCACCAGCAGCACCTCCGCCGCCTGGCGCAGCTGCGTCAGGCACGCGCCCATCACCTGCGGCTGGCAGCGCAGGGAATACGGATCCTGCACCTTTTCGCAGTTATGGTGTGAATCGGCAATTTCGCTGGTGTCGGTAAGCACGTGACGGTACATCGCGGCGGCATCAATCTGCCCACGCTGACCGCGCACCTCGTGGATGCGGGCATCGAACGGGCGACGCGAGCCCAGCACGGCTTCGGTGGTCAGCGCGCCGCACACCACCGCAGAGGCAAACAGATCTTCCGCTTCAAACAGGCCGCGCAGCGCGAAGGCGGTCGATGCCTGCGTGCCGTTCAGCAGCGCCAGCCCCTCTTTCGCCGCCAGCGTAATGGGCGTTAAGCCGGCTTTTTTCAGCGCCTCTTTCGCAGGCAGCCACTCGCCCTGCCAGCGCGCTTTGCCTTCGCCCAGCAGCAGCAGCGACATGTGCGCCAGCGGGGCAAGATCGCCGGATGCCCCAACAGAGCCTTTTGCCGGGATCCACGGATAGACTTCCGCATTGACCAGCGCCATCAGCGCCTGAATCACGCTCAGGCGAATGCCGGAAAAGCCGCGCGCCAGGCTGTTGATTTTGAGCACCATCATCAGACGGACAATCTCATCGTCAAGCGGCTGGCCGACGCCCGCCGCGTGCGACAGCACCAGCGAACGCTGTAAGTTTTCCAGATCGTGCGTCGCGATGCGGGTCTGTGCCAGCAGCCCAAAGCCGGTGTTAATCCCGTAAGCCGTGCGCCCTTCGGCCACAATGGCTTCCACACAGGCAACGCTGTCATTAATGGCCGCGTGCGCGCTTTCATCAAGCGAAAGGGTGACCGGTTTACGCCAGACGTTACGCAGCTGTTTGAGCGTCAGCGAGCCGGGAGTGAGTGTTAATGCGTTCATTCATGCTTTCCTTGTGTGGCAGGGATCATCGGCAGGTTAAGGCCCTGCTCTTTGGCACAGTCAATGGCAATCTCATAACCCGCATCCGCGTGACGCATCACGCCGGTTGCCGGGTCGTTGTGGAGTACGCGAGCGATACGCGCGGCGGCTTCATCGGTTCCGTCGCAGACGATGACCATCCCGGAATGCTGGGAGAAGCCCATCCCCACGCCGCCGCCGTGGTGCAGCGATACCCAGGTCGCGCCGCTGGCGGTATTGAGCAGAGCGTTCAGCAATGGCCAGTCGGAGACCGCATCCGAGCCGTCGCGCATGGCTTCGGTTTCGCGGTTCGGGCTGGCGACGGAGCCGGAGTCCAGGTGGTCGCGGCCAATGACGATCGGCGCGGAAACTTCACCGCTGCGCACCATTTCGTTGAAGGCCAGACCGAGTTTTTGCCGCCACTCCAGCCCTACCCAGCAGATACGCGCCGGCAGGCCCTGGAAGTTAATGCGCTCGCGGGCCATATCCAGCCAGCGGTGCAGGTGTTCGTCATCGGCGACGATCTCCTTCACTTTGGCGTCGGTTTTGTAGATATCCTCCGGGTCACCGGACAGGGCAACCCAGCGGAACGGACCGATGCCGCGGCAGAACAGCGGGCGAATATAGGCAGGAACGAAGCCCGGGAAGTCGAAGGCGTTATTCACGCCCATCTCTTTCGCCATCTGGCGAATGTTGTTGCCGTAATCAAAGGTCGGGATCCCCATCTGGCTGAAGGCCAGCATCGCGGAGACGTGTTCCGCCATGGAGCGTTTCGCGGCAAGCACCGTGCCTTCCGGATCGGTTTCCGCTTTTTGCTGATAGTCTTCCCACGTCCAGCCTTTTGGCAGGTAACCGTGCAGCGGGTCATGGGCGCTGGTCTGGTCGGTCACGAGATCCGGGCGTACGCCGCGGGCGACGAGCTGCGGGAGAATGTCCGCCGCGTTGCCGCACAGGGCAATCGACACCGCTTTGCCTTCAGACGTGTATTTTTTGATGCGCGCCAGCGCATCGTCCAGATCGGTTGCCTGTTCGTCGACGTAACGGGTACGCAGACGGAAATCAATGCGGCTCTGCTGGCACTCAATGTTCAGCGAGCACGCGCCGGCAAGCGTGGCGGCCAGCGGCTGCGCGCCGCCCATCCCACCGAGACCCGCGGTCAGTACCCAGCGGCCTTTCAGCGAACCGTTATAGTGCTGGCGACCGGCTTCCACGAAGGTTTCGTAGGTGCCCTGCACAATCCCCTGACTGCCGATATAGATCCAGCTACCCGCGGTCATCTGGCCATACATCGCCAGCCCTTTCGCGTCCAGTTCGTTGAAGTGTTCCCAGGTGGCCCAGTGCGGCACGAGGTTAGAGTTAGCGATCAGCACGCGCGGCGCGTTTTTGTGCGTTTTGAACACGCCCACCGGCTTGCCGGACTGCACCAGCAGGGTTTCGTCGTGTTCGAGTTCGGTCAGGGATTTTACAATTGCGTCATAGCATTCCCAGTTGCGCGCGGCGCGGCCTATGCCGCCGTAGACCACCAGCTCGTGGGGGTTCTCCGCCACCTCAGGATCAAGGTTGTTCATCAACATACGCAGCGGGGCTTCGGTGAGCCAGCTTTTGGCGGTGAGAGTGGTGCCGCGCGCGGCGCGGACATCCTGCTGGCGGTATTTACCTGACGACATTGTGTGCTCCTCATACGGGACAGTGATGCATTTAGATATACTTGTATAGACAAGCACACACAAGGTCGGATTTAACAAAAAAGATACAATTTTGTTATATTGCGTTAGCTATCACGCTTTTAAAACTTATGACATAAAGTGGCCCTGCAGCCGGTAACGGTTCCCCGGGAAAAGCAGTCGGGCATGCGACACGATGTGCGACGAGGACCAGGTCCGACGGCGAATTAGCAGGCACGGATCGTGCTCTTTAATGCGCAGCCGCTCGCACTCCTGCGGCGTGGCGCGCACGGCCTCCACAATGTGCTCCCCTTCCGTCAACGGTGCGACGAGCGAGAGATAGGCGTGCGGGGTGGTCTGGGTGTAATCCTGGTTCAGATAGTCCGGTATCCGTTCAGCGTTCACGCAGCGATCTTCAATCTGCACCGGAATGTCGTTCTCAAAATGCACCATAACCGAGTGGAAGATCCGGCTACCTTCTTTGACGTTCAGCTCTACCGCCTGCTCGGCGCTGGCCTGGGTCTCTTCGAGCACCAGTACCTCACAGCGGTGCTGGTGATTACGCGAGGTTATCTCATCGGCAATACTGCGGATTTCAAACAGGGCAGATTGCCCTTTCGGTTCCGCCACAAATGTCCCCACGCCCTGCAGGCGCACCAGAAGCCCTTCGTCGGTCAGCTCGCGCAGCGCCCGATTGACGGTCATCCGGCTAAAACCGAACTGCGCCACCAGCTCGGCCTCCGAGGGAATGCGATCGTGCGGCCGCCAGACGCCGGTGGCGATTTTTTCGCTGATCGCCTGCTTCACCTTTTCGTAGAAAGGCGCGGGAGGGCTCGACTGCGGCAGAGGTGAGCGTGAAAACATCGTAACTCCTTGAATAGTGTTATGCCCACCAGTGAGCAATTTGCCAGGCCAGACGGGCGGCAAGCTTTGCGCCCTGTCCGTCCCGATCGTACAGCGGGTTAAACTCTACCAGATCGGCGGCCTGTAGCTTACCGCTACGGCAGATTTGTTCGATAACCGGCAGAAGATCCAGCGCCGGTATGCCTAACGCAGCCGGAGCGGAAACGGCAGGCATTTCGCTGGCGGGCAGGACGTCCAGATCGATCGTCAGGTAGATACGGTCAGCCTGCGCCAGCACTTTTTCCAGCGAAGATAGCGCATCGCGCCTGAAATGGAGATCTTCCACCAGCGTGACGTTCAGGCGTTCAGCCTCATCCCACAGCGCCTGCGTGTTCGCCGCCCGGCTCACGCCAAAGCAGGCGTACTGAAATGCCCGCCCGCGCTCATCGCAGTAATGCGCCAGCTGACGAAACGGGGTGCCGGACGTGGCATGGTCGGCCTTGCGCAGGTCAAGATGCGCATCAAGATTGATCACCGCCACGCGCTCGTTAGGGAACGCGTCAAGAACGCCCCGACCGTGCGCCCAGGCGGTTTCGTGCCCACCGCCAAAGACCAGCGTACGCATCCCGGACTGCTGACAGGCCGTGACGGCATCGCTTAAAGCCTGCTGTGCCGCTTCCAGCTCGTCGCCTTCAACGTAAACCGAGCCCATATCCGCCAGCCGTTCGTGCCCCTGATGGCTTGCCATATTCGCCAGCGCTTTTCGCAGCATATCCGGCGCCTGCACGGCGCCGGGCCTGCCCTGATTGCGTTTTACGCCTGCATCACATTCAAAGCCTATCAGCGCGATGCCGGATGAAAGCGGCGTGAACTGCCCCTGCTGCTTTATCGTCTGGAAAATGCGCGTCGCATTGCTGGCCTCGGCGCTGTCGTCGCGCCCCTGCCAGACCGTTTCGGCTACGGGCCGCCATAACCTCATACTGCCTCCCCACGGAAAATACGTTGATACAGCGGATTGCCTCCCGGCTCGTAGACCATCTCAACCGGATGGTGAGCATCCCAGACGATAAAATCGGCGACAAACCCGGCCCGCAGCTGTCCGTGAGTTGCGCCACGCCCCAGCGCCTGCGCCGCGTGTCGCGTCACGCCAGCCCAGGCCTCTTCCGGCGTCAGGCCAAACTGGACGCAGGCCATGTTCATCGCCAGGTGCAGGCTGGCAAACGGGCTGGTGCCGGGGTTGTAGTCGGTGGCGACCGCCATCGGGACACCCTGTTTTCTGAGCTGTTCAACCGGCGGACGCTGGCGCTCCTGCAGAAAATAGAACGCCCCCGGCAACAGGACCGCAACCGTGCCGCTTTCCGCCATCGCCTGAACGCCTGCGTCGTCAAGATATTCGATATGATCGGCGGAGAGTCCCTTATACCGGCTGACCAGCGCCGCACCGCCCTGATTCGACAGCTGTTCGACATGTCCTTTCACCGGGATGCCGAGCGCGGTTGCCGCCTGAAAGAGGCGCTCGGTTTGCGACGGGGTAAAGCCGACGTTTTCGCAGAACACGTCTACTGCTTCATATAACTCTTTTTGCCACAGCGCGGGCAATATCTGCTCACAGACAAGCGTGATATACGCATCTGGATCCTGTCGGTATTCCGGCGGAACCGCATGGGCCGCCAGCAGCGTTGGGCTGATATCGATCGGATTATTGAGGCTCAGCTGACGGGCAACCTGCAGCATCTTCTCTTCGGCCTCGGGGTTTAGACCGTATCCCGACTTGATTTCAACCGTAGTGACGCCTTCATTCATCAGTCGCTGAAGCCGCTGCTGCGCCAGCTTAAGCAGGGTTTCGGGTGAGCTGCTGCGCGTCGCCGTCACGGTCGCGTTAATCCCGCCCCCCTGGGCGCTGATGGTTTGATAAGAGACGCCGTTCAGACGCTGCTCCCACTCCGCCGCGCGATCGCCGCCAAACACCAGGTGGGTATGGCAGTCAATCAGGCCAGGCGTGACCAGACGCCCCTGGAGATCGACACAGTGAGGGTGTCCGGCAGGAATGTCAGATTCAGGGATCACGGCCAGAAGGGTGTGGCCGCGCACGACCAGGGCATGTTGCTCTTTCAGTCCATAGGGCGCAGAGACGTCCGGCACCATCGTAGCCAGTCGCGCATTTCGCCATATTACATCGTCGGGATGAATCTGCTGCATGGGCATTCCACTTGTCATGGGTTGTATAGACATTTATTTTCATCTGTTGCCTGCTGTCAACCGACTTTGCGGAAAATGTTATTTATTTGTGATCACTTACCTGCCGCTCCGGGGCTAAAAATGCAACTTTTACCCTTTTTATCTTCCCGTTTCGCTCAACTTAGTATAAAAAAGCAGGCTATTTCGTCTATCCCGTAAAGACTTGCATACCCAGGAGCTTCACCTTGAACATTTCCAGGATTTCCCGTCTGGCGTTAGCACTCGCCTTTGGCGTGACCTTATCCGCATGCAGTTCAACCCCACCGGATCAGCGACCTTCTGAGCAGGTTGCGCCCGGTACCGCCTCCCGCCCGATTTTGTCCGCTGATGAAGCGAAGAACTTCGATCGTGCGCACTACTTCTCAGCGATGGATCCTAACGCTGCACCGTGGACACCGTCGTCTATTAACCTGCCTAAACAGCCTGACTTCGTGGTAGGCCCGGCGGGTGCACAGGGCGTAACGCATACCTCTATTCAGGCTGCGGTTGATGCTGCCATCACTAAACACAGCGCGTCTCGCCAGTACATCGCGATCCTGCCAGGTGAATATGAAGGCACCGTGTATGTTCCGGCCGCACCAGGCAGCATTACGCTTTACGGTCTGGGCGAAAAAGCTATCGACGTAAAAATTGGCCTGGCGATTGATTCCGAAATCGACAGCAACACCTGGCGTCACCTGGTGAACCCGGCCGGTAAATATATGCCGGGTAAACCAGCGTGGTACATGTTTGATAACTGCCAGAGTAAGCGTTCCGCCACCATTGGCGTGATGTGCTCAGCGGTGTTCTGGTCTCAGAATAACGGTCTGCAGCTGCAGAACCTGACCATCCAGAATACCCTGGGCGACAGCGTTGATGCCGGTAACCACCAGGCCGTTGCGCTGCGTAGCGATGGTGACCAGGTGCAGATTAACAACGTCAACATTCTGGGCCGTCAGAATACCTTCTTCGTGACCAACAGCGGCGTGCAGAACGCCCTGCAGAATAACCGCCTGACCCGTACCCTGGTGACCAACAGCTACGTTGAAGGTGACGTGGATCTGGTGTCCGGTCGCGGCGCGGTGGTGTTTGATAACACCGATTTCCGCGTGGTGAACTCACGTACTCAGCAGGAAGGTTACGTGTTTGCTCCGGCAACCCAGTCTAACCTCTTCTACGGCTTCCTGGCCGTGAACAGCCGCTTTAATGCTGCCGGTGACGGCGTGGCGCAGCTGGGACGTTCCCTGGACGTGGACTCTGCCACTAACGGCCAGGTCGTGATCCGCGACAGCGTGATCAACGAAGGCTTCAACATGGCGAAGCCGTGGGCTGATGCAGCAATCTCCAAACGTCCGTTCTCCGGCAATACCGGTGCGATGGATGATAAAGGGAACGTGCAGCGCAACCTGAACGACGCTAACTTCAACCGCATGTGGGAATACAACAACCGCGGTCTGGGTAGCAAAGTGGTTGCTGAGCCGAAGCAGTAATAAGATGAGAGTAAAAGGGGGAGTTTAATCCCCCTTTTTACTGCGACTGAATGCGTCAGGCTCCAAACTTAAGATACGCATCCAATAGTTGCATAATCGCAACCATGAGTTGCAGGAACAGAATTGCCCATTCCACACCGCTCATACGCCACTCCTTTGGTATAGAGCACTTCTCCCCTGATTTACCTTTCCGCGGCCTGTCACCAGAGGTGTGTTGGTTATGTTTTGATGTGCTCCGCAGTTTAGGCACTGTCGGCACCACCCGACAGCCAGGACTGAATACGGATCCTGAATTGCGGAACTGCAACACATCAAGCCAACGGACAGAATGATATCAAATCACTACTGTACATAAAAACAGATAAGGTCAGTTTAGGAATTTATAAAGAAAACGCCTCTAAACAACTGATTATTTTAAAAATAACAACCGATAATCATTCTGTGTTCTTTGTCCTTCGTTGACGATGCGTTTACTTCACCTTGAGTCGACATTATGATGACCATGTTGGTTACGTTTTGATGTGCTCACCCGGCAACCACCGGGCATAAAAAAACCTCGCGTTCGCGAGGTTTTTTGTTTTAAGCCGCTTAGTGAGCGTTAACCACGACCCACATTGGCCCCTGTCCGACGGCGTAACGTCCTTTCTCTTCCAGCAGACCCTGCTCGCCTTTAATTTCATACAGCGCGATGTGGTGGGATTTCTGCCCCGCTGCAATCAGGTATTTACCGCTGTGATCGATATTAAAGCCGCGCGGCTGGGTTTCCGTTGGCTGGAAGCCTTCAACCGCCAGCACGCTGCCGTCTTCAGAAACGCTAAACACGGTAATCAGGCTGGAGGTACGGTCACAGGCGTACAGATGGCGGCCATCTGGCGTAATGTGGATATCCGCCGCCCAGCGGGTGTCGGAGAAGTCAGGCGGCATCATGTCCAGCGTCTGCACGCACTCAATCTGGCCGTTAGGATCTTTCAGCTCCCAGACGTCCACTGAGCTGTTCAGTTCATTAACCACGTAGGCGTACTGCTGGTTCGGATGGAAGACCATATGGCGCGGACCCGCGCCTTCAACGGTAGTCACTTCGGCAGGATTCTGCGCCACCAGGTGACCATCGTCGCTCAGGGTGAACAGGCAGATACGATCCTGCTTCAGCGCAGGCACCCACAGCGTGCGGTTATCCGGCGTGATATTCGCCGAGTGGCAGCCTTCAAGCCCTTCCACCACATCCACGGTTTCGACCGGAATGCCATTTTCCAGACGCGTTACGCTGACGCAGCCCGCGTTATAAGAGCCGCTGAAGACAAAATTGCCTTTACGATCGGTAGAGATATGGGTTGGGCTGCCCGGCAGCGGGGCTTCGGCAGTGTACGTCAGCGCGCCATCGTCCGGAGAAATGCGATAGGCCAGCACGCGGAACTCCGGGCGCACACCCACGTACAAGAAACGTTTATCCGGGCTGATGACCATCGGTTGCACCTGGCCTGGCACATCAACAACCTGCACCAGCGTGAGTGTCCCTTCGGTATTTAAACGCCAGACGTGGATCTGCTGGCTTTCAGGACTGGCGGTATAAACGGTTTGTTTCATGAATATTCACTCCTCACTGCGCATGAAAGTAGTTAACTTTTGACGGTGAATGCTGAATTGTCGACAGGAGTTTTGAAGCATTCGCCTCTCGGTGTACCATCCCATCAAAACGTAAATTCAATATTAACCCGGGAAAACAGATGACCTCGCGTGTGATTGCTCTGGATTTAGACGGTACCTTACTGACGCCGCAAAAAACCCTTCTTCCCTCTTCTCTGGAAGCGCTTAAACGCGCACAGGAAGCGGGATATCAACTCCTTATCGTAACGGGTCGACATCACGTTGCCATTCACCCTTTTTATCAGGCACTGGCGTTAGATACACCTGCAATTTGTTGTAATGGCACCTATTTGTATGATTATCAGGCAAAAAAGGTTTTAGCATCCGACCCGCTGCCGGTTCCCCAGGCGCTGCAACTGATTGATCTGCTGGATGAGCATGCCGTTCACGGTCTGATGTACGTAGATAATGCGATGGTGTATGAGCGCCCTACCGGCCATGTGGTGCGCACCAGCAACTGGGCGTTGTCCCTGCCTGAAGCGCAGCGTCCGGTCTTTACCCAGGTTTCCTCCCTGCGTCAGGCGGCCCAGGACGTTGAGGCTATCTGGAAATTCGCCCTGACGGATGAAGACACCACCAAACTGAATGCCTTCGCAAAACACGTGGAACAGACGCTGGGTCTGGAGTGCGAATGGTCCTGGCACGATCAGGTGGATATTGCCCGCAAAGGCAACAGCAAAGGCAAACGGCTGACGCAGTACGTGGAATCGCAGGGCGGGTCAATGCAGGACGTGATCGCCTTCGGTGACAACTACAACGACATCAGCATGCTGGAAGCCGCCGGTACCGGCGTGGCGATGGGCAATGCCGACGACGCGGTCAAAGCGCGTGCTAACGTGGTGATCGGCGACAACACCACCGACAGCATCGCGCAGTACATTTATACCCACCTGCTGTAATCAGGCGGTGATCGAGACACTCTTGATTTGCGCGTAAAGCCACAGGCCGGGTTTGATCCCTAACTCATCCCTGGCCCACGGGCTGATGCGCGCCCAGAGCGTTCTGCTTCCCACTTCAAGCTTCACTTCCACCTGCCCGTTATCATCAAAACACTCCGCGACTTTGGCGCGCAGAATATTTCGAATACTGGTTTGCAGCGGCGGTTGCAGCACCAGCGAGACGTCCGACGCCTGAATGCGAATTCGCAGTACGGACTGTAACGGTTTATCAATCTTATTGACCCAAAGATGCTGGTCACCCAGCGCCAGGGCGGTCATCGCATAGTGCGGGTGGTGTTCCAGCACGCTCACTTTCAGGATGCTGCTCTGCTGTTCCCGGGGTAACCACGGGTGCATTACGCTGCTGCCCCACACCTCTTCCAGGTTGCCGAAGGCCTTGACGCGACCCTCTTCCAGCACCAGCACCTTATCGGCCAGGTGGAGGATCTCATCCAGCGAATGGCTGACGTAGAGCATCGGAATATTAATCTCGCGCGTCAGCCGCTGTAGATAAGGCAGAAGTTCGCGTTTACGCGGAATATCCAGCGAGGCCAGCGGTTCGTCGAGCAGCAGCAGTTCGGGCGCGGTCAGCAACGCGCGGCCAATGGCCACGCGCTGCTTTTCTCCGCCGGAAAGCGAGGAAGGCAGCCTGTCGAGCAGAGGTTCAATGCCTAGAAGCGTTACCAGCTTCTCAAACTGCGAAGCCATGCTTTTCGCCATGCCGTAACGCAGATTGCCGCGCACGCTGTAGTGCGGGAATAAGCGCGCGTCCTGGAAAACATAGCCGATGCGGCGCTTATCCGGCGAGAGGTAAACCTTATTCTCCACGTCATTCAGGACGCGGTCATTCAGGACAATACGGCCTGACTGCGGGCGGGTCAGACCGCTGATGGCATTAATCAGCGACGTTTTTCCCGCCCCCGACACGCCAAAGATGGCGGTGATGCCGCTTGCCGGCAGCGTCTCGTTAAGCGTCAGGGTATGGTTTCCCAGCGTCTGGGTGAAATGGAGTTCCAGCATGCTTATTTCCCCATTCGCTCGCGGCTGAGCCGCGCCAGCCATTCAGACACCATTAGCGATGCCAGCGCCAGCACGATTGAAATAATACACAGCCGCGCCGCCGCGCCTTCACCGCCCGGCGTTTGAATCAGGGTATACATCGCAGACGGGATGGTTCGCGTCTCGCCGGGGATGTTCGACACAAACGTGATGGTCGCGCCAAACTCGCCCAGCGAACGGGCGAAGGCCAGCACCGTGCCAACAATAATGCCGGGTAACGTCAGGGGTAGCGTGATGGTGAAAAAGACGCGCCAGCGGCCTGCCCCCAGCGTGCGGGCCGCCTGTTCGAGCTTCATGTCCACGCCTTCCAGCGCGAGGCGGATCGCCCTCACCATCAGCGGGAATGACATCACCGCCGCCGCCAGTACCGCACCGCGCCAGCTAAACGCAAACGTCAGCCCAAACCAGTCGTAGAGCTTCTCGCCGATAAAACCGCGCCGCCCCATCGAAATCAGCAGCAGGTAACCGACCACCACGGGCGGCAACACGAGCGGAAGATGAAGCACGCTGTCGAGCAGCGCTTTGCCGGGAAACTGACAGCGAACCAGTAACCAGGCAAAGAAGATCCCAAAGGGCAAACTCAGCGCAACCGCCAGGGAAGAGACTTTAAGGCTCAGCAGAACAGCCTGCCATTCAGGATCGGTCAATATCATCAGTGAGTCGTAAATCCGTAACGTTTAAAGATTGCGGACGCTTCCGGCCCCTTCAGGTAATCGCGGAAGGCCGTCACAGTCGCATTTTTATGTCCATCAACAATCGCAACAGGATATTCCACTTTCTTGTGGGAGTCTTCCGGGAACGTTGCGACCACTTTTACACCTTTACTGGCAACCGCATCAGAGCCATACACAATGCCCAGCGGGGCTTCGTTGCGTTCCACCAGTGCCAGCGCGCCGCGGACATCTTCCGCCGGAGCCAGCTTCGGCGACAATGTCTCCCATGCGCCCAGCTTTTGCAGCGCTTCTTTGGCATAAATACCGGCCGGAACGTGCTCCGGATCGCCCACCGCCAGACGGCCACCGTTCAGCAGGCTCGTCCAGTTGGTCTCTTTGTTGATGGTAATGTCCGCCTGGGCGCTGGCTTTTGGCGCCACGACAACCAGGCTATTCCCCAGCAGCGTTTCGCGGGTTGCCGCATCAATCGCTTTCTTCTCCACCGCGTAATCCATCCACTTTTGATCGGCAGAGATGAACAGATCCGCCGGTGCGCCCGCTTCTATCTGGCGCGCCAGCGTCGAGGAAGAGGCAAAAGAGGAGACCACCTCGACGTTTTTCTCTTTTTTATACGCCGCCGCGATATCCTGCAGCGCGTTGGTCAGCGACGCCGCCGCAAAGACCGTGATTTTACCGTCGTCCGCCAGCGCGTGGCCGGTAAGTGAAAGCGTCAGCGTTGCCCCTGCGAAAAGGGGTACCCAGGTACGTGCCATTTTTAACTCCTGTGAGTAGCGTTATATACATATTAATATAACGGTAACGTCAGGGAGATCCCAGCGTTAAATCGTACCGCTGAAGAGGTAAACAGGTGTGATACGTTAAATATTATCGGCGAAAACGGGAAAATCTTGAGAGCAAAACGCCCGGGCAAGCCGGGCGTTTTGTGGGGAATCAATGCTGCTTTTTAGCCTGGTCTCTGTGACCAATGTTCGAAAAGACGTTGAACACTTCACCCAGGCCGTAGATGGCACCGAGGATGATGGCCATCACTACTGGTACCATGATCACGGCGAATACCAGACTTTTCAACAACTCTAACATGGTTTTCTCCAGATATTGTGAATAGCTTATTCTACCCTTTCAAGTGAGAAAAACATCCCCTTTTGTGCGGTACTCTTTGCGCCCTGCACCATTTGGGTCACAATACTCTTTTTGCCAGGACACTGTTATGCAGGCCGAAATTCTTCTCACACTCCGACTTCAGCAAAAGCTTTTCGCCGATCCGCGACGTATCGCCCTGCTTAAACAAATAGAACAAACAGGCTCGATTAGCCAGGGGGCGAAAAACGCGGGCATCAGCTATAAAAGCGCCTGGGACGCCATCAACGAGATGAACACCCTGAGCGAACAGCCGCTGGTAGACAGAGCCACGGGCGGCAAAGGCGGCGGCGGTGCAATCGTGACACGTTACGGTCAGCGCCTTATTCAGCTTTACGATCTGCTGGCCCGAATCCAGCAAAAAGCGTTTGATGTGTTGAGCGACGACGACGACGTTCCGCTGGACAGTTTGCTGGCCGCCATTTCCCGCTTCTCATTACAAACCAGCGCCCGCAACCAGTGGTTTGGCACGGTGACGGCGCGCGATAATCTGCAGGTACAGCAGCATATTGAAATCCTGCTTGCCGATGGCACTACCCGTCTGAAAGCCGCCATAACGGCGCAGAGTGCAGAGCGCCTTGAGCTGGACGAAGGGAAAGAGGTGCTGGTGCTGCTGAAAGCACCGTGGGTCAATATCACGCGCGATCCCGACACCGCAAAGGCAGCAGATAACCAGCTGCAGGGCGCAATTAGCCATATCGAACGCGGCCAGGCGCAGTGCGAAGTGCTGATGACCCTGGCAGACGGGCAACGGCTTTGCGCGACAATACCGCTTAGCGAGGCGGACGGTTTAGAAGAAGGTACTGTCGTCACCGCCTGGTTCAACGCAGATCGGGTGATTATCGCCACATTGTGCTGAGCACATTGACAATCGCGCCGACAGTGCGTATCCCTGATATCTATTGCTGCAAAAACAGGGATAAATCATGTCATCATTGCATATTTCGCAAGGCACGTTTCGTCTTAGCGATACCCGAACGCTGACGATTGCTGATTTGACAATACGCGCAGGTGAAAGCTGGGCGTTTGTCGGCACTAACGGCAGCGGTAAATCTGCGCTGGCCCGCGCGCTGGCCGGCGAGCTCAACCTCCTCAAGGGCGAATACCAGAGCACCTTTACGCGCCTGACGCGCCTGTCGTTTGAACAACTGCAAAAGCTGGTCAGCGACGAGTGGCAGCGCAACAACACCGATTTACTCAGCCCTGGCGAAGACGATACCGGCCGTACGACGGCAGAAATTATTCAGGATGAGGTAAAAGACCCCGCCCGCTGTCAGCGCCTGGCAGAACGGTTCGGTATCACCGCCCTGCTGAACCGGCGCTTTAAATACCTTTCGACCGGCGAGACGCGGAAAACGCTGCTTTGTCAGGCGCTGATGAGCGAGCCTGACCTTCTTATTCTGGACGAACCGTTCGACGGTCTTGACGTGCAGTCCCGTGCGCAGCTTGCTGCTCTGCTGGAGTCGCTTAATCGGCAGGGATATACCCTGGTGCTGGTACTTAACCGCTTCGATGAAATTCCGGACTTTATCCAGCACGCGGGCGTACTGGCCGACTGTAACCTGACCGAGACCGGCGAAAAAACCGCGCTGCTTAAGCAGGCGCTGATTGCCCAGCTCGCGCACAGCGAACAGCTTGATGGTATTACCCTTCCGGAACCCGACGCCCCGTCGGCCCGCCATGCGCTTGACTCCCACCAGCCGCGCATCGTGCTGCGGGATGGGATGGTCTCTTATGACGATCGCCCGATTCTTAACCGCCTCAGCTGGACGGTCAATCCGGGCGAGCACTGGCAGATTGTCGGCCCTAACGGCGCGGGAAAATCCACGCTGCTGAGCCTCATCACCGGCGATCACCCGCAGGGCTATAGCAACGATCTGACGTTGTTCGGTCGGCGTCGCGGCAGCGGCGAAACCATCTGGGATATTAAAAAACATATCGGCTATGTCAGCAGCAGCCTGCATCTGGATTACCGGGTCAGTACCACGGTACGCAACGTGATCCTCTCCGGCTATTTTGATTCCATCGGTATTTATCAGGCGGTGTCGGACAAACAGCACAAGCTGGCCCAGCAGTGGCTGGATATCCTGGGCATGGACAACCGGGTCGCTGATGCACCGTTTCATAGTCTGTCGTGGGGGCAGCAGCGTCTGGCCCTGATCGTTCGCGCGCTGGTAAAACACCCTACGCTGCTGATCCTCGACGAACCGCTGCAGGGACTCGATCCGCTGAACCGACAGCTTATCCGCCGCTTTGTGGACGTGCTGATTAGCGAAGGTGAAACGCAGCTGCTTTTCGTTTCACACCATGCCGAAGATGCCCCCTCCTGCATCACCCATCGGCTGGAGTTTGTTCCGGACGGTGAGCAGTATCGTTATCTGCAAAGCAAAATCGATTAACCCCCGGAGGGCACCGCCCTCCGTTTTTCAGATAACCTGCACTAAGACATTGCTATCCCGTTGATCTACAATGCCCCACAGCGGCTGATAATCGGACTTTAAAAACAGTGTAAACGATTCCACTATTTTATCCCATGTCACACTTTTCGCGTCTCTGTTATGCTATGGTTATTACATACCATAAGCCCAATGGAGCGAAATATGCGAGTTCTGGTAACAGGTGGTAGCGGTTACATAGGTAGTCATACCTGCGTGCAACTGCTGCAAAACGGTCACGACGTCATCATCCTCGACAACCTGTGCAACAGTAAGCGCAGCGTGCTGCCTGTGATTGAACGTCTTGGCGGTAAACAACCGACTTTTGTAGAAGGCGACATCCGCAACGAAGCGCTGATGACCGAGATCCTTCACGACCACGCCATCGAAGCGGTGATCCACTTCGCAGGTCTGAAAGCGGTCGGTGAATCCGTTGCGAAACCGCTCGAGTATTACGACAACAACGTCAACGGTACTCTGCGTCTCATCTCCGCCATGCGTGCGGCCAACGTCAAAAACTTCATCTTTAGCTCTTCGGCTACCGTCTACGGCGATCAGCCCAAAATCCCTTACGTTGAAAGCTTCCCAACCGGGACACCGCAAAGTCCGTACGGCAAAAGCAAACTGATGGTGGAGCAGATCCTGACCGACCTGCAAAAAGCGCAGCCGGAGTGGAGCATCGCGCTGCTGCGCTACTTCAACCCGGTCGGCGCCCATCCGTCCGGCGATATGGGTGAAGATCCGCAGGGCATCCCGAACAACCTGATGCCGTATATCGCGCAGGTTGCCGTGGGTCGCCGCGACTCGCTGGCGATTTTTGGCAATGACTACCCTACCCAAGACGGCACCGGCGTGCGTGACTACATCCACGTCATGGATCTGGCCGACGGCCACGTGGCGGCGATGCAGCAGCTGGCCAACAAGCCGGGCGTGCATATTTACAACCTCGGCGCCGGGGTCGGCAGCAGCGTGCTGGACGTGGTTAACGCCTTCAGCAAAGCCTGCGGTAAGCCGGTGAGCTACCACTTCGCACCGCGTCGTGATGGCGACCTGCCTGCTTACTGGGCCGATGCCACCAAAGCCGACAAAGAGCTTAACTGGCGTGTCACGCGCACGCTTGATGAAATGGCACAGGATACCTGGCACTGGCAGTCACGCCACCCGCAGGGCTATCCGGACTAAGGATCCGTCATGACGCAATTTAATCCCGTCGATCATCCGCATCGTCGTTTTAACCCGTTAAGCGGGCAATGGATTTTGGTTTCTCCGCATCGCGCCAAGCGCCCCTGGCAGGGGGCGCAGGAAACGCCTGCGAAACAAACGCTGCCACAGCACGACCCAGACTGCTTCCTCTGTCCGGGCAACACGCGCGTCACCGGGGATAAAAACCCGGACTACAAAGGCACCTTCGTCTTCACCAACGATTTTGCCGCCCTGATGACCGACACCCCGGACGCGCCGGAAAGCCACGACCCGCTGATGCGCTGCGAAAGCGCGCGCGGAACCAGCCGCGTGATCTGCTTCTCCCCCGATCACAGCAAAACGCTGCCGGAGCTGAGCGTGGAAGCGCTGAAAGAGGTGGTAAGCACCTGGCAGGCGCAAACCGCCGAGCTGGGTCAAACTTACCCGTGGGTGCAGGTGTTCGAAAACAAAGGCGCGGCTATGGGCTGCTCCAACCCGCATCCGCATGGCCAGGTCTGGGCGAACAGCTTCCTGCCTAACGAAGCCGAGCGTGAAGACCGTCTGCAAAAAGCGTATTACGCGGAAAACGGTTCCCCAATGCTGGTCGATTACACCCGCCGTGAGCTGGCCGACGGCAGCCGCACCGTGGTGGAAACCGAACACTGGCTGGCCGTCGTGCCTTACTGGGCTGCCTGGCCGTTTGAAACGCTGCTGCTGCCGAAAGCGCACGTACAGCGCATCACCGATCTCAGCGACGCGCAGCGTGACGACCTTGCTCTGGCGCTGAAAAAGCTGACCAGCCGTTACGACAACCTGTTCCAGTGCTCCTTCCCGTACTCCATGGGCTGGCACGGCGCCCCGTTTAACGGCGAAGAGAATCTACACTGGCAGCTGCACGCCCATTTCTATCCGCCGCTGCTGCGCTCTGCGACGGTGCGTAAATTTATGGTGGGCTATGAAATGCTGGCGGAAACCCAGCGTGACCTGACGGCGGAACAGGCGGCAGAACGTCTGCGTGCCGTTAGCGACGTCCACTATCGCGAATCAGGAGTCTAAAAAAATGAGTCTGAAAGATAAAACACAATCCCTGTTTGCTGAAAAATTTGGCTACCCTGCCACCCACGTTATCCAGGCCCCTGGCCGCGTCAACCTGATTGGTGAACACACCGACTATAACGACGGTTTCGTCCTGCCGTGCGCCATCGATTACCAGACGGTGATCAGCTGTGCGAAGCGCGACGACCGCCAGGTTCGCGTGATTGCAGCGGATTACGGTAATGAGACGGACGCGTTTTCCCTCGATGCCCCAATCGTGACGCACGACAGCCAGCAGTGGTCAAACTACGTGCGCGGCGTGGTGAAGCATCTACAGAAGCGTAACAAAAACTTTGGCGGCGCAGATTTAGTGATCAGCGGCAACGTGCCGCAGGGCGCGGGCTTAAGCTCCTCTGCGTCTCTGGAAGTCGCGGTGGGTACCGTGTTCCAGCAGCTTTATCATTTACCGCTGGATGGCGCGCAAATCGCCCTGAATGGTCAGGAAGCGGAAAACCAGTTCGTGGGCTGTAACTGCGGCATTATGGACCAGCTGATCTCCGCGCTGGGCAAAAAAGAACACGCGCTGCTGATCGACTGCCGCTCGCTGGGCACTAAAGCCGTTCCCCTGCCAAAAGGCGCGGCTGTGGTAATCATCAACAGCAACTTTAAGCGCACGCTGGTGGGCAGCGAGTACAACACCCGCCGCCAACAGTGCGAAACCGGTGCCCGCTTCTTCCAGCAGCCCGCCCTGCGCGACGTAACGCTCAATGAATTTAACAAAGTGGCGCACGAGCTGGATCCGGTCGTTGCCAGGCGCGTTCGTCACGTGCTGACGGAAAATGCCCGTACCGTTGAAGCCGCCTCCGCGCTGGCGAAAGGCGACCTGAAACGTATGGGTGAGCTGATGGCGGAATCTCACGCCTCCATGCGCGATGATTTTGAAATCACCGTTCCACAGATCGACACCCTTGTGGACATCGTCAAAGCCACCATCGGCGACAAAGGTGGCGTGCGCATGACGGGCGGCGGTTTTGGCGGCTGCGTCGTTGCGCTGGTGCCTGAAGAGCTGGTTCCTGCCGTACAGGATGCCGTGGCGAAGCAGTACGAAGCAAAAACAGGTATCAAAGAAACCTTCTATGTTTGCAAAGCATCACAAGGAGCCGGACAGTGCTAAACGAAACACCTACCCTTGCACCGGATGGTCTGCCGTATCGCCTGTTAACCCTGCGCAACAGCGCGGGGATGGTCGTTACGGTGATGGACTGGGGTGCTACCCTTCTTTCTGCCCGCGTACCGATGCCGGACGGCAGCGTACGCGAAACCCTGCTGGGCTGCGCCTCGCCTGAGCAGTACGTCAATCAGTCCGCCTATCTGGGCGCGTCCGTTGGGCGCTATGCGAACCGCATCGCGAAGAGCCGTTTTGAGCTCGACGGCGTGCAGTACGCCCTGCTTCCAAGCCAGGGTGAGAACCAGCTGCACGGCGGACCGGACGGATTTGATAAACGCCGCTGGAAGATTGTTCGTCAAAACGACGGGGAAGTGCTGTTCTCGCTGGATTCGCCTGACGGCGATCAGGGCTTCCCGGGGAATCTTATCGCGTCCGCGCGCTTTACGCTGACCGACGACAACCGTATCGCCATTGAATACCGTGCGACGGTCGACAAGCCGTGTCCGGTCAACCTGACCAATCACGCGTACTTTAATCTGGACGGTAACCAGTGCGACGTGCGTAACCACAGGCTGCAGATCCTGGCGGATGCCTGGCTGCCGGTTGACGAGATGGGCATTCCGCATCAGGGCCTCAAAGACGTGAGCGGCACCAGCTTTGACTTCCGCAGCGCGAAAACGATCGCCCAGGATTTCCTGAGCGATGACGATCAGCGCAAGGTGAAAGGCTACGACCACGCGTTCCTGCTACAGGCCAAAGGTGATGTGAAACAACCTGCCGCACAGGTCTGGTCTGCGGATGAGAAGCTGCAGATGACGGTGTATACCACTGCCCCTGCCCTGCAGTTCTACTCAGGTAACTATCTCGGCGGAACGACGGCGCGCGAACACGAAGAGTATAGCGACTGGCAAGGCCTGGCGCTGGAGAGCGAGTTCCTGCCGGACAGCCCGAACCATCCGGAATGGCCGCAGCCGGACTGCGTGCTGCGCCCGGGTGAAGAGTACGTTAGCGTCACAGAGTATCATTTCATTCCGCATTGATTTCCAGCCCTCCCATCGGAGGGCTTTTTTCTGCGCGCCTTGCTGAAAATAGCGCCGATCGCAGACAAAATCATAACCCTGGATTCACAAGCATCTTACACTCAGAGACTATTTTCGCTATGGTTAGGGTTAAGCGTTGCTGGTGGCACGGCCACGGCAATATAATGAGAATTGTTATCATTCTAAAAATGCTTGAGGAGTAAGAGATGGCTATAACTAAGCTGGTCCTGGTGCGTCACGGCGAAAGCCAGTGGAACAACGAAAACCGCTTTACCGGTTGGTACGACGTTGATCTGTCTGAGAAAGGCGTAAGCGAAGCAAAAGCAGCAGGTAAACTGCTGAAGGAAGAAGGCTTCAGCTTTGATTTTGCTTACACCTCTGTGCTGAAACGTGCCATCCACACCCTGTGGAACGTGCTGGACGAACTGGATCAGGCCTGGCTGCCGGTTGAGAAGTCCTGGAAACTGAACGAACGTCACTACGGTGCGCTGCAGGGCCTGAACAAAGCGGAAACCGCTGAGAAATATGGCGACGAGCAGGTTAAACAGTGGCGTCGCGGCTTCGCAATCACCCCGCCAGAGCTGACCAAAGATGACGAGCGCTACCCGGGCCACGACCCGCGTTACGCGAAGCTGACCGACGCTGAGCTGCCAACCACCGAGAGCCTGGCGCTGACCATCGACCGCGTTGTGCCTTACTGGAACGAAACCATCCTGCCACGCCTGAAAAGCGGCGAGCGCGTGATCATCGCGGCTCACGGTAACTCCCTGCGCGCGCTGGTGAAATACCTGGACAACATGGGTGAAGACGAAATCCTCGAACTGAACATCCCAACTGGCGTACCGCTGGTGTATGAGTTCGACGAAAACTTCAAGCCAATCAAACACTACTATCTGGGTAACGCGGAAGAGATCGCGGCGAAAGCAGCGGCTGTCGCGAACCAGGGTAAAGCGAAGTAATTTTCGCCAGACATAAAAAAAGCGCGGAGCCTTCCGCGCTTTTTTATTTGTGCCTGATAATTCAGCCGCGACGCGCTTTTACCGCATTCGCCAGCTGACGCAGGATGGTATCGGTATCGTCCCAGCCGATGCAGGCATCGGTCACGCTTTTGCCATACACCAGCGGCTCGCTGCCTTCCAGATTCTGGTTACCTTCAACCAGATGGCTTTCGATCATCACCCCAATCACCGCCTTCTCACCGCCGGCAATCTGCTGACAGACGTCTGCGCCCACTTCCATCTGCTTTTTAAACTGCTTGCTGGAGTTGGCGTGGCTGAAATCGATCATCACCTGCGGTGGCAGCCCGGCTTTTTCCAGCCCGACCTTCACTTCTGCCACGTGTTTTGCGCTGTAGTTCGGCTCTTTGCCGCCGCGCAGAATGATATGGCAGTCGCCGTTACCGCTGGTGTTAACGATGGCGGAATGACCCCATTTGGTCACCGACAGGAAGCAGTGCGGTGCACCTGCAGCATTGATAGCGTCAATGGCGACCTTGATGGTGCCGTCAGTGCCGTTTTTGAAGCCCACCGGACAAGAGAGACCGGACGCCAGCTCGCGGTGCACCTGAGATTCAGTGGTACGGGCACCAATTGCGCCCCAGCTCATCAGGTCTGCCAGGTATTGTGGCGTAATCATGTCCAGGAATTCACCGGCCGCAGGCAGGCCGCTGTCGTTGATCTCCAGCAGCAGCTTGCGCGCAATGCGCAGACCGTCGTTGATCTGGAAGCTGTTGTCCATGTGCGGGTCGTTAATCAGCCCTTTCCAGCCCACGGTGGTGCGCGGTTTTTCAAAGTAGACGCGCATGACGATTTCCAGCTCGTCCTTCAGCTCTTCACGCAGGGTGAGCAGACGGGCAGCGTATTCTTTCGCGGCTGCAGGATCGTGAATGGAGCACGGGCCAATCACCACCAGAAGACGATCGTCATTACCTTTCAGGATCTTATGGATCGCTTTACGTGCATGAGAAACCGTGTTTGCGGCATTTTCAGTGGCGGGGAATTTCTCAAGGAGCGCTACAGGAGGTAATAACTCATTGATCTCTTTAATGCGTAAATCGTCGTTCTGATAATTCATTTTCTTTCCAGCTCTGCCATATCTTTAGTAATGAAAGCAATCCTTTCAATCTATCTTGTCGACCAGGAAGTGTAAACACGGTTTTACACTTCACGCAGATAATTCCTGGAATTCGCCTAAAAATCGCCACAAAATAGCGAAAAATGAGATCTAACCTAAGCTTTTTAACTGTAACAACCAATTTTACACGCTTAAACGCGATTCCCTACTGACGTAAGTCCGTAAGGCGGAATCTTTCGCCTCTGAAAAAGATGCACTGTTGGAGAATGTTATCCAGCGTAACGACAAGAACAGGAGCACCATGATGAAAATGACAAAACTGGCAACCCTCTTCCTGACCGCCACACTCACTCTGGCCAGCGGCAGCGTCCTGGCCGCGGAAACGGGCACATCAGACAGCAACGGGGATGCAAATGCGGCTGCGGCAGCAGGCCAGCCCGCCCCGGATGCGAAACAGAATATCGCCCCGAATAATGTCGACAACAACCAGATCGATACCGGGAACACCAACACCGGCGGCACGATGCTGCATCCCAACGGCAGCGGTTCCGGCACCATGAATCATGACAATATGAGTTCGGATGAGGTTCATAAGAACTCGATGTGTAAGGACGGCAAATGCCCGGACCCTAACGACAAAGTGGGTAACGACGCCAATACCAAAACTGATGGCACCACCCAGTAATTTGTTATGAACCGTCAGAAAAAGGAGAGCTCAGGCTCTCCTTTCTTTTTGGAGTAACCTATTAAAAACGCTACACTAAAACAATAACACATCAGGAAAGCAGACATGGCGCACTCCCATTCCCACTCGCATTCTCCCGGCAACGACAACGCTAAACGACTGATGCTGGCCTTTGGCGTCACGGCAACGTTTATGGTTATCGAGGTCATTGGCGGCCTGGTTTCCGGCTCTCTGGCGCTTCTGGCCGATGCCGGACATATGCTGACTGATGCCGCAGCGCTGCTCTTCGCCCTGCTGGCGGTGCAGTTCGCGCGTCGTCCACCAAATGCCCGCCACACATTCGGCTGGCTGAGGCTGACCACCCTGGCCGCGTTTGTTAACGCCATTGCGCTGGTGGTCATTACCGTGCTTATCGTCTGGGAGGCCGTACAGCGCTTCCGGCATCCTCAGCCGATCGCCGGAGCGACCATGATGGTGATTGCCATGGCAGGGCTGCTGGCGAATATCCTGGCCTTCTGGATTCTGCACCGCGGCAGCGGAGAAAAGAACCTCAACGTGCGCGCGGCAGCGCTGCATGTTCTGGGGGATTTACTCGGTTCCGTCGGGGCGATTGTCGCCGCGCTGGTGATCCTCTATACCGGCTGGACGCCTGTCGATCCGATTCTGTCCGTGCTGGTGTCGTGTCTGGTCTTACGCAGTGCCTGGCGGCTGTTGAAGGAGAGCGTGAATGAACTGCTCGAAGGGGCACCGGCATCCATGGATATCGACGAACTGAAGCGCAACTTGCGCCGTTCAGTCCCGGAAGTCCGCAATGTTCATCATGTGCACGTCTGGCTGGTGGGGGAAAAACCGGTCATGACACTGCACGTCCAGGTGATCCCGCCTCACGACCATGATGCGCTGCTGGAACGCATCCAGCATTTTCTTGAGCATCACTACGAAATTGGCCACTCCACCATCCAGATAGAGTATCAGCCCTGTAACGGGCCGGACTGCCACCTTAACGAGGCGCAGTCCGGACATTCACATCATCATCACCACTAGCTGGAAAGCGCGTGAGAGCCTCGCTCACGCGCGCTGTTAATCCACATCCGGCTGCCGTTCAGCGCAATGAAGGTCAGCAGCAGATATTCCAGCGACATCGCATAGACGCCCTGCAGGGCGAAGATCGCCACGCTGATCACGTTGATGATGACCCACAGCAGCCAGTTCTCAACGTATTTACGGGTCATCAGGATCATCGCCGCAATCGACAGCACCATCATGCAGGAATCCCAGAACGGGAAAGCATCCGGCTGCAGCTCTGGCATCGTCACGTTCAGGCCGATACCGGACATGACCGAAACGGCGACGCGGGTCAGGAACGCAAACACCGGGTTGATGTAGACGGTCATTAAGCCAATGGCCACCACGCAGGCGACGAACCAGGCGATGGCTTTCGGCAAGGGCAGCCAGCGGATCTGCAGCTCTGCCTCCTGCTGGCTGTTCTGCCGCGACCACGCGTACCAGCCGTAGATATTAGCGGCGAAGAAGAACAGCTGTAAAAGCAGGCTGGCGTAAAGCTGGATCTGGAAGAAGATAATCGCAAACAGCGTGACGTTAATCAGCCCGAACGCATAGTTGCTGATCTTCTCCAGGCTTGCCAGCCAGATACAGAGTAATCCCGCCAGTGTGCCAACGGCCTCAATCCATGACAGGTCATAGCCACCTGCACCAATCGGTATATGAACCAGAATGTTATGTGTGCTAAAAAAATCCATCTTTTCTCCGCGGCGTGTTGAATTAAGTACGTAGTGTAGCCGCAAAATCCAGCATGCGGTTAAGCGGAATCAACGCCCCTTCACGCAGAGCGGCATCCACATGGATTTCATGTGCTGCACCGCCTGTCTCGAGCCCTTCGGCAATGGCCTTCAGGCCGTTCATCGCCATCCACGGGCAATGGGCACAGCTGCGACACGTTGCGCCCTCACCCGCCGTTGGCGCTTCAAGGAGCTCTTTCTCCGGCACGGCCTGCTGCATCTTATAGAAGATACCGCGATCGGTCGCCACGATGAGCTGCTTGTGAGGCAACGTCCTGGCCGCATTGATAAGCTGGCTGGTTGAGCCCACGGCATCCGCCATGTCGACAATTGACTGCGGTGACTCAGGGTGAACAAGAATGGCGGCGTCAGGATAAAGTGCCTTCATGCGCGCCAGCGCCTGGGTTTTGAATTCATCATGCACGATGCAGGCGCCCTGCCAGCAGAGAACGTCAGCCCCCGTCTGCTTTTGGACATAATTTCCAAGATGACGGTCAGGCGCCCAGATAATTTTCTCTCCCAGGCTGTCCAGATGTTCAATCAGCTCAACGGCGATGCTCGACGTGACTACCCAGTCGGCCCGCGCTTTTACCGCCGCAGAGGTGTTGGCGTAAACCACCACGGTCCGATCAGGGTGGGCGTCACAGAAGGCCGTGAATTCGTCAATCGGACAGCCCAGATCCAGCGAACACTCCGCGTTAAGCGTGGGCATCAGAATGGTTTTTTCAGGGCTCAGGATCTTTGCCGTTTCGCCCATAAAACGCACGCCAGCAACCAGTAGCGTGGAAGCGGGGTGTCGTGCACCGAAGCGTGCCATCTCCAGTGAGTCAGAAATGCAGCCTCCGGTCTCTTCAGCCAGCTGCTGAATTTCCGGGTCGGTGTAGTAATGGGCCACCATTACCGCATCGCGCTCTTTAAGAAGACGTTTGATCTTCTCGCGGTAGAATTGCTTTTCATCCTGGCTCAGCGGGACAGGCTTTGGCGGAAACGGATAGATTGCGGCTTCAGGATCAAACATCACACTCATTATGGCTTCTCGTTTTACTGGCTTAACAATATTGCCTTTCTTTTGCCTGACATAGCAAAACGCGTGGCAATTGTGTTTTGTATACTAAACAAGATAGCGAATCTGGAGTGAAAAGTCACCGGGAATAGATGGGCGGAGCATTTGTTGTACCGCAGATAGCAAAAAGGCGCCTTTAGGGCGCCTTTCTACACTGGTGGGTCGTGCAGGATTCGAACCTGCGACCAATTGATTAAAAGTCAACTGCTCTACCAACTGAGCTAACGACCCATTCGGGTGTTGACTTCGAAGATTTTTACTCGGTACCACCGGAGAGTGGTGGGTCGTGCAGGATGACTCGGCTTCGCCTCGCCCTTCGGGCCGTTGCTAAAGCAACGTTATCCTTCACGTTTAATATCTGAGTAAGATATTAAAATTGGTGGGTCGTGCAGGATTCGAACCTGCGACCAATTGATTAAAAGTCAACTGCTCTACCAACTGAGCTAACGACCCATTCGGGTGTTGACTTCGAAGATTTTTACTCGGTACCACCGGAGAGTGGTGGGTCGTGCAGGATGACTCGGCTTCGCCTCGCCCTTCGGGCCGTTGCTAAAGCAACGTTATCCTTCACGTTTAATATCTGAGTAAGATATTAAAATTGGTGGGTCGTGCAGGATTCGAACCTGCGACCAATTGATTAAAAGTCAACTGCTCTACCAACTGAGCTAACGACCCACTTTTACGCTGTTTTCACGTTGTTTGATATCCCGTGGCAACGGCGGCATATATTACTGATTTAAGAATTCTGCGCAACAAAAATTTCGATGAAGATCACTTAACTGCTTACGAATCATGCTGCACGACCAGAAATAACGCGATTTCTGGTCATGCGGTAATCATCCCATCGAATTCAGACGTTTTTGCGCCTGCTTAGCACCTTCGGTACCCGGGAATTTAGAGACCACCTGCTGATAAACCGCTTTGGCTTTCGCAGTGTCGCCTTTGTCCTGCATGATGACGCCCACTTTGTACATCGCATCAGGCGCTTTTGGCGATTTCGGGTAGTTTTTTACCACGGAGGCAAAATAAAACGCCGCATCGTCCTTTTTACCCTTGTTGTAATTCAGCTGACCGAGCCAGTAATTCGCATTTGGCTGATAAGTGGAATCAGGGTATTTCTTAACAAAGTTCTGAAACGCAGCAAGCGCGTCATCCTGACGAGATTGATCCTGCACCAGGGCAATGGCCGCGTTGTAGTCCGTATTCGCGTCACCGCTCTGTACAGGCGCACCTGTTGAAGCAGAAGCATCCGCAGCCGGAGCTGATGTCGCTGCACCGCTCTGATCGCCCGCGGCTGGCTGTGCTTGTGCTGCACTACCGCTGCTCAGGCTATCCATCTGCAGCAAAATCTGCTTCTGACGTTCCACAACCTGGTTAAGCTGATACTGGCTTTCCTGAATCTGCCCGCGGAGAGCGTCAATATCATTCTGGTTATCGGAGAGCTGTTGCTGGAGTTGGGTTAAAAGCTGGCTGTGAGCGTTAGAAATACGCTCGAGTTGAGTGACCCGGTCTTCTACCGAGCCTGAGCCGACACTACTGATTGGTGCCTGAGCAAAAGCGGCCCAGGGGGCCGCTATTCCAACCAGTAACGACAGACTCAACAGATGATGTCTGAAGTTACTGCTCATGCAATTCTCTTA
Source organism: Enterobacter sp. SES19 (assembly GCF_011765665.1). Lineage (NCBI taxonomy): Bacteria > Pseudomonadati > Pseudomonadota > Gammaproteobacteria > Enterobacterales > Enterobacteriaceae > Enterobacter > Enterobacter sp. SES19. The sequence continues at coordinate 1,382,102 of NZ_CP050320.1, read as the reverse complement.
GTAAACCAGTACGGCACGACGGTTTTTGGAGTAAGCCGCTTCGTCGTGACCCAGTACTGCAGGTTTTTCTTTACCGTAAGAAACGATGGAGATCTGGTCAGCAGAAACGCCTTTACCCTGCAGGTACATTTTAACAGCGTTAGCACGACGTTCACCCAGGGAGATGTTGTACTCTGGAGTACCACGTTCGTCCGCGTGACCTTCTACGGTGACTTTATAAGATGGGTTGCTACGCAGGAAGTTAGCGTGCGCATCCAGCATCGCAGCGAAGTCAGAACGGATGTCGTATTTATCCAGATCGAAGTAAACGATGTTGTTCTGCTGCAGCTGCTGCATCTGAAGACGCGCTTGCTCTTCAGAAGACATGTTGCCATTGCCGTTCGCGTCCATACCGGTGCCGGCACCCATCATGCCTTCGCCGCTCTGGTCATTGCTTGCGTTCTTGTTAGAAGAACACGCTGCGATTGCCATTACAGGCAGAGCGATCATCAGCCCCTTCAGCACTTTGTTCAGTTGCATTTCTATGATTCCTTTAGTAATCAATTAATTATTATTTACAGATACGGCGACCAGGCAGGAGATTTTACCTGTCCATCAGTTGCCGGAATACGCGCTTTGAAACGCCCATCTGTAGAAACCAGATTCAGCACAGATCCCATCCCCTGAGAAGAGCTGTAGATTACCATCGTGCCGTTAGGTGCCAGACTTGGCGTTTCATCCAGGAACGTTGACGACAGAACTTGAACGCCACCCGCTACCAGATCTTGTTTGGCAATGTGCTGCTGCCCACCGTTGGAGCTCACCATTACCATAAATTTACCGTCGCTGCTCACGTCTGAGTTCTGGTTCTGCGAACCTTCCCAGGTAATACGCTGCGGAGCACCGCCGTTGATGTTGACTTTATAGATTTGTGGCCGGCCAGCCTGGTCAGAGGTAAACGCCAGGTTTTGACTGTCCGGGAACCATGAAGGTTCGGTGTTGTTGCTGCGACCGTCGGTCACCTGACGGATCTGGCCAGAGCCAATGTCCATCACGTACAGGTTCAGGCTACCGGTTTTTGACAGCGCAAACGCCAGTTTAGAACCGTCCGGAGAGAACGAAGGCGCACCGTTGTGACGTGGGAAAGATGCTACCTGACGAACAGCACCGTTTGCCAGCGTCTGGATAACCAGCGCTGAACGGCCACTTTCGAAGGTGACATACGCCAGTTTAGAACCGTCCGGAGACCAGGCTGGAGACATCAGCGGCTGTGAAGAACGTTTCACCAGGAACTGGTTGTAGCCGTCGTAGTCAGATACGCGCAGCTCATACGGGAACTGACCACCGTTGGTCTGCACCACATAAGCAATACGGGTACGGAACGCACCTTTAATGCCGGTCAGTTTTTCGAATACCGCATCGCTGGCAGCGTGAGCCGCGTAGCGCAGGTACTGCTTAGTAACCTTGTAAGAGTTCTGAGCCAGAACGGTACCCGGTGCACCGCCGGTATCCACCAGCTGCCAGGCCACGTTGTAAGAGCCGTCCGGGTTAGGCGTAACCTGACCCACTACCACGGCATCAATACCCAGTGCAGACCATGCTGCAGGCTGTACTTCCTGCGCGCTACCCGGCTGCTGAGGCAGACGAGAACGATCTAACGGGTTGAATTTACCGCTGTTACGCAGGTCAGCCGCCACGATGCCACCGGCATCTTCAGGTGCAGCGCCAGGACCGGCCCACTGGAATGGAACAACACCGATTGGGCGTGCCGAGTCCACCCCCTGGGTGATCTCGATACGTACTTCTGCGTGCAGTACTGCTGCCCACAGCATTAAAAAACCAAATGCTACACGTAATGCCTGCTTCATCATATCTCCCTTATCCGGGTAACCTTACCCACGATAATTTAGCAGAATGTTAACAAACTCAAATAGACAAAACTACCCGAACCCTGTGACTAAACCTGGTCTATTTTTCCCCGTTTGCACGGGGAAAATGTAACTTAAGGTTTGAAGTCCAGCGGCGCATTTTTGAAGACTTCGTAAACTGCCTGAGACGGCGGTTTCGGCATCTTCGCCTGACGCGCTGCAGCCAGGGCCGCAGTACATAAAGCCGGGTCGCCACCTTCCGACTTGATATCCAGCAGCATGCCGTCCGGAGCCAGTTTTATACGCAATGTACACGTTTTACCGGTATAGGAAGACGCATCATAGAATCGGCTTTCAATAGCGGATTTAATCTGCGCGGCATAACCGTTGATTTCAGCCCCGGTCGCACCGTTACTCTTAGTGTTACCACTTCCGGTCGGCGCTGCGTTGTTTCCTTTCGCCCCACCGCCCGTTTTCGGTGCATTCTTACCGGAGCTCAAATCGCCCAGAAGATCGTCAACCCCTGCGGCAGCAGCAGCTTTTTCAGCGGCGGCAGCCTTTTTAGCAGCCGCTTTTTCAGCAGCGGCTTTCTTATCGGCAGCGGCCTTCTCAGCTGCAGCTTTTTTATCAGCAGCGGCTTTTTCCGCGGCAGCTGCTTTTTCTGCTGCCGCTTTCTCAGCAGCAGCCGCTTTCTTAGCGGCCTCGGCAGCAGCTTTCTTCTCTGCGTCCTGAGCGGCTTTCTTCGCGGCTTCCGCTTCAGCTTTCTTCTGAGCATCAGCAGCGGCTTTCTTCGCGGCTTCCGCTTCGGCTTTCTTCTGAGCATCAGCAGCGGCTTTCTTCGCGGCTTCCGCTTCAGCTTTCTTCTGAGCATCTGCAGCAGCTTTCTTCGCCGCTTCCGCTTCAGCTTTCTTCTGAGCATCAGCCGCGGCTTTCTTCGCCGCTTCTGCCGCTAATTTTGCCTGGGCATCAGCCTGTGCTTTCGCGTCCGCTGCGGCTTTTGCTGCCGCCTCTTCCGCCTGCTTTTGCTGTTCCTGTGCTTTCTTCGCGGCCTCTTCGGCTTGTTTCTGCTGTTCCGCCTGCTCTTTTGCGGCTTCCTGCGCCTGCAAACGTTCTTTCTCAAGCTGCTTCAGACGTTCCTGCTCTGCGGCCTGCTTTTCACGCAGCTCTTCCGCCTGCTGTTGCGACTGTTTTTCACGCTGTTCTTCAGCCCGTTTGGCACTCGCCTTCTGCTGTTGTTCGCGATTATAGTTCTGTACTACCGCACCGGGATCCACCATCACGGCGTCAATGGAAGAGCCTCCACCGCCGCCGGCTGATGCATCAATATGCTCGTCGAACGAACTCCAGATCAGCGCTGCAAAGAGAATAACGTGCAGCACTGCGGAGACGATTATCGCTCGCTTAAGCTTGTCGTTCTGTTCGGTTGCCTTTGACACTATCGGTTCCCAAAAACTACGCGGATGATCAAATAGGTTGGGTCATTAAGCCAACTGACTTAACACCCGCACTATGTAGCAAGTTCAGCGCTTTAATAATTTCATCGTAGGGTACGTCTTTCGCGCCACCGATTAAGAAGACCGTTTTCGGATTTGACTCCAGGCGACGCTGCGCTTCAGCAATCACCTGCTCAGGCGGCAGCTGATCCATACGATCTTTCTCTACCACGACGCTGTATTGCCCTACGCCGGAAACCTCAATGATAACCGGAGGATCGTCATTGGTGCTCACCGCCTGTGATTCTGTCGCATCCGGCAGATCCACTTCCACGCTCTGGGTAATGATTGGCGCTGTCGCCATGAAGATCAGCAGCAGTACCAACAGGACGTCCAGCAGTGGAACGATATTGATTTCGGACTTGAGCTCGCGACGACCTCGTCCACGCGATCTGGCCATGGTTTACCCCTTGTTGCTCTCGGTGCTGGTAAACGCCTGACGGTGCAGAATCGCAGTGAACTCTTCCATAAAGTTGTCGTAGTTCAGTTCCAGTTTGTTCACACGCTGGTTCAGACGGTTGTATGCCATAACCGCCGGAATTGCCGCAAACAGACCGATAGCGGTCGCAATCAGTGCTTCAGCGATACCCGGTGCAACCATCTGCAACGTCGCCTGCTTCACCGCGCCCAGCGCGATAAAGGCGTGCATGATCCCCCACACGGTACCAAACAGGCCGATATACGGGCTGATGGAACCGACAGTGCCGAGGAAAGGAATATGCGTTTCAAGGTTTTCCAGCTCGCGGTTCATAGAGATGCGCATCGCACGCGAGGCACCTTCCACCACCGCTTCCGGCGCATGATTGTTTGCACGATGCAGACGGGCAAACTCTTTGAAACCGCTATAAAAAATTTGCTCGGAGCCTGTAAGGTTTTCACGGCGTCCCTGGCTTTCCTGATACAGACGAGAAAGCTCAATACCCGACCAGAACTTATCTTCAAACGCTTCAGCTTCACGGCCAGCGGCATTGAGGATACGCGTTCTCTGGATGATGATGGCCCAGGATGCGATTGAAAAACCAATCAAAATCAACATGATAAGTTTAACCAGAAGGCTTGCCTTCAGGAACAAATCAAGGATATTCATGTCAGTCACTGCTTAAACTCCGCGACAATAGACTTAGGAAGCGCACGAGGCTTCATTATGGTTGGATCAACACAAACAATCAGTACTTCAGCTGAGTTCAGTACGGTATTCTCTGCGTTGACTATCCGCTGCGTGAAAACCAGTGAGGTCCCGCGCATTGATGTAATTTCAGTTTGGACTTCGAGCATATCGTCGAGTCTGGCAGGCGCAAAATACTCAAGCGTCATCTTGCGAACCACGAAGGCAACTCGCTCAGCCAACAGTACCTGTTGACTAAAGTGATGATGGCGCAGCATCTCTGTGCGTGCCCGTTCATAAAAAGCAACGTAGCTGGCGTGGTAAACCACACCACCGGCATCGGTATCTTCGTAATAGACACGAACCGGCCATCGAAACAGCGTTGTATTCACTTTACATCCCGGTAATGCAACAAAAGTTAATGCTTTTAAACTTCGCTACTATACGCGCGGGAAAGAGGGTTGGGAATGGGGGAAAGTAAACGGAGAGTAAATTTTTATGGGCTCGGGTAAGCCCATAACGTTAACGGACATTTCTTATTCAGAAGAAGAAGAAAATCAAACCGGCGAGAAGCACCAGATCGGCAATCAGCGGGCAAAAAATTCCCTGCCAGTGAACGGCTTTCGGACGAAAGCCCACGCCGTGGATCACACCTGCACACACCGCCCACATAATGAGGAAGCCGTGCCAGATTTCAAGCTCGCTGGTTTTCGCTGCAAAGCGCGAAGGGTCCCAGAAGATACAACCTGCCAGCAGTAATGCCATCACTAAAGAAAGCGCCCGTAACGGGCGCTTGTCCATTACCGCGTAAAGTTTCGCGATAATATTCATCAGTGTTTTTCTTCACCCGCTTTGGTCGCTTCTACGTGCTCAAGCGCCAGGGCAGTGATGACACCAAATGCACAGGCAAGAAGCGTCCCTAAAATCCATGCGAAATACCACATATTCAGCTCCTTACTTAGTACATAGAGTGGGTGTTGCTTTCGATATGTTCTTTCGTGATGCGACCGAACATTTTCCAGTAACACCAGATGGTGTAGGCCAGAACAATCGGAACGAATACGCAAGCAACATATGTCATCAGGTTCAGCGTCATATGGCTGGACGTTGCATCCCACATGGTCAGGCTAGCATTCAGCATGGTGCTGGATGGCATGACGAATGGGAACATCGCAATACCCGATGTCAGGATGATGCACGCCAGGGTCAGTGATGAGAACACGAACGCCAGAGCGCCTTTCTCCAGACGGGACGTCAACACGGTCAGCAGCGGCAGCAATACGCCCAGAGCCGGAATAGCCCACAGCGCAGGGGTATTGTTAAAGTTCACCAGCCATGCACCTGCCTGACGCGCCACTTCTTTGGTCAGCGGATTAGACGGCGCAGTATGGTTAATCGCAGACGTCACCACGTAGCCATCAATGCCGTACACCACCCACACACCAGCCAGTGCGAAGCAGACCAGCGTGACCAGCGCAGCGACCTGAGCCGTCGCGCGAGAACGCAGGTGCAGTTCACCAACCGTACGCATCTGCAGGTAGGTTGCGCCCTGAGTGATGATCATCGCCACGCTCACTACGCCGGCCAGCAGACCAAACGGATTCAGCAGCTGGAAGAAGTTACCGGTGTAGTAGAGACGCATGTACTCGTCCAGGTGGAACGGCACGCCCTGCAGCAGGTTACCGAACGCCACGCCGATGACCAGCGGTGGAACGAAGCTACCGATGAAGATGCCCCAGTCCCACATGTTGCGCCAGCGGGTGTCTTCAATCTTGGAACGGTAGTCGAAACCGACCGGACGGAAGAATAAAGAAGCCAGCACCAGAATCATCGCCACGTAGAAGCCGGAGAACGCAGCCGCGTAGACCATCGGCCAGGCAGCGAACAGCGCGCCGCCTGCGGTGATCAGCCACACCTGGTTACCGTCCCAGTGTGGGGCGATGGAGTTGATCATGATTCGACGCTCGGTGTCATTACGACCGAGGAAACGGGTGAGCATCCCCACCCCCATGTCGAAACCATCCGTGACGGCGAAACCGATCAGCAGAACGCCGATCAACAGCCACCAGATAAAACGCAATACTTCATAATCGATCATTTGATGACTCCTGTCTTAGCGTGCCGGCTGAGTAGTCGCAGTGGACTGCTCGTAGTGATAGCGACCGGTTTTCAGGCTGCTTGGGCCAAGGCGCGCGAACTTGAACATCAGGAACAGTTCAGCTACCAGGAACAGGGTGTACAGACCACAAATCAGCAGCATGGAGAAGATCAGGTCGCCCGCTGTCAGGGAGGAGTTCGCTACCGCCGTTGGCAGTACCTCACCAATCGCCCATGGCTGACGGCCATACTCCGCCACAAACCAGCCGGATTCGATTGCGATCCACGGCAGTGGAATACCGTACAGCGCAGTGCGCAGCAGCCATTTTTTCTCGCCGATGCGGTTGCGAATCACGGACCAGAAGGACGCCGCAATGATCAGCAGCATGATGATGCCGCAGCCCACCATGATACGGAATGCGAAGTACAGAGGCGCAACGCGTGGAATCGAGTCTTTGGTTGCCATCTGGATCTGTGCTTCTGTCGCATCAGACACGTTCGGGGTATAGCGCTTCAGCAGCAGACCGTAACCCAGATCTTTCTTCACGTTATTGAACTGGTCGCGAACGGCCTGGTCGGTAGAACCGGCACGCAGCTGTTCCAGCAGCGAGTAGGCTTTCATACCGTTACGGATACGCTCTTCGTGCTGAACCATCAGCTCTTTCAGCCCCGTCACCTGCTTATCAACAGAACGGGTGGCGATGATACCCAGCGCGTAAGGGATCTGAATCGCGAAGTGGTTTTGCTGCGCGTCCTGATCCGGAATACCGAACAGCGTAAAGGCCGCAGGCGCCGGTTGGGTTTCCCATTCGGCTTCGATGGCGGCCAGTTTGGTTTTCTGCACGTCACCCATTTCGTAACCGGATTCATCACCCAGAACGATAACAGAGAGGATTGCAGCCATACCGAAGCTTGCCGCGATAGCAAAGGAGCGCTTAGCAAACGCGAAGTCACGACCGCGCAGCATGTAGTAAGAACTGATACCCAGGATAAACATTGCGCCGCACACATAGCCAGAAGCGACGGTGTGAACGAATTTAACCTGCGCAACCGGGTTCAGGACCAGCTCGGCAAAGCTGACCATCTCCATACGCATGGTTTCGAAGTTGAAATCAGACGCGATCGGGTTCTGCATCCAGCCGTTCGCCACCAGGATCCACAGCGCGGACAGGTTCGAACCTAATGCCACCAGCCAGGTCACCGCCATATGCTGGACTTTACCCAGACGGTCCCAACCGAAGAAGAACAGACCTACAAAGGTGGATTCGAGGAAGAATGCCATCAGACCTTCAATGGCCAGCGGCGCACCGAAGATATCCCCTACATAGTGGGAATAGTAAGACCAGTTAGTCCCGAACTGGAACTCCATAGTCAGACCGGTTGCCACGCCCAGTGCGAAGTTGATACCAAACAACTTGCCCCAGAACTTGGTCATATCTTTATAAATCTGTTTGCCGGAGAGAACGTATACCGTTTCCATGATGGCCAGCAGGAACGCCATACCGAGCGTCAGTGGCACAAAAAGGAAGTGGTACATCGCGGTCAAGGCAAACTGTAAGCGCGACAGTTCGACTATATCTAACATCATGACTCCTTGCTCATCGCATGAAGACTCCGAGAGTGAACCCCGTCAGAAAGAGATCCACACGCATGCCCCAATACAAATTATTCGCATCCTTGTCGTCGTTATTACCCTAAAGGAGGATAAAAACGATGACGTGAGGTTACAAATACGTTAATAAAAAACTCAAATTGATCCCGCAAATATAATACGCTGCAAAACCCTTACAATAAACAGGTTTTTATTGAATCACATTTACGTTTTTCGACGGTGATCAATTTATAGCAAAATTACCACTTTTCGGCCATTTTGATCGGGGACAATTTAGCGCCTTTTGGTGTGTTTTTCCAAACATTAAACATTGATTTAAATCAAAAACAGTCTGTTATGTTAATTGTGTTTTGATGCGGTGAACATAGTAAAGACCATGTTAAAGATATGTATATAAAATACAATTAAGGTTATCGAATCGACGGGTGAATATAAACAGAAGTGATTTTTATTAACTTAGTAGTCTGAATGCCGATTTATTCAGGACATAAATTTTAGTGGGTTTTTCGTTTTTTTCCATCTGCTCTCTTTAAGGCAAATAAATAACAATTATTTTACTTTTACATCCTCTCTAATTAACACCTGTTTGTGACTATTGCATGACGCCCGGCAGGCAATAAAAAAGGCCGCTTTACAGCGGCCAACCATGTCGAAACGGACATTTTTATACTGCAACGCCCCCCTTTCGGGGAGCAGAGAGGACTTACTTAATGATGGATTTCAGTGCTTCGCCGATATCCGCCAGGCTGCGAACGGTTTTCACGCCTGCGGCTTCCAGCGCTGCGAATTTCTCATCAGCCGTACCCTTACCACCGGCGATGATCGCGCCTGCGTGACCCATACGCTTGCCTTTCGGCGCAGTCACACCCGCGATGTAACCCACAACTGGCTTGGTCACGTGTTCTTTGATGTAAGCAGCCGCTTCTTCTTCCGCGCTACCACCGATCTCACCGATCATCACGATCGCTTCGGTCTGTGGATCTTCCTGGAACAGCTTCAGGATGTCGATGAAGTTAGAGCCCGGGATCGGGTCACCGCCGATGCCCACGCAGGTGGACTGGCCGAAGCCGTAGTCGGTGGTTTGCTTAACGGCTTCATAGGTCAGGGTACCGGAACGGGACACGATGCCCACTTTGCCCGGCTTGTGAATGTGGCCCGGCATGATGCCGATTTTGCATTCGCCCGGGGTGATAACGCCAGGGCAGTTCGGGCCGATCATGCGCACTCCTGCTTCATCCAGCTTTACCTTCACGGTCAGCATATCCAGCGTCGGGATGCCTTCTGTGATGGTGATGATCAGTTTGATGCCTGCGTCGATCGCTTCCAGAATGGAGTCTTTGCAGAACGGCGCCGGAACGTAGATCACGGTCGCGGTTGCGCCCGTCGCTTCTACGGCTTCACGCACGGTGTTGAACACCGGCAGGCCCAGGTGGGTGGTGCCGCCTTTACCTGGCGTTACGCCGCCAACCATCTGCGTACCGTAGGCAATCGCCTGTTCGGAGTGGAAAGTCCCCTGGCTACCGGTGAAGCCCTGGCAGATAACCTTGGTATCTTTATTAATTAAAACTGACATTATTTCCCCTCCACTGCGGCAACAACCTGCTGAGCTGCATCCGTCAGACTTTTCGCTGCAATAATATTCAGGCCGCTGTCAGCCAGTTTTTTCGCGCCGAGTTCAGCGTTGTTACCTTCCAGACGTACAACAACCGGAACGTTAACACCCACTTCTTCTACCGCACCGATGATACCGTCGGCGATCAGGTCGCAACGGACGATACCGCCGAAGATGTTAACCAGAACGGCCTTCACGTTGTCGTCGGAGAGAATGATTTTGAACGCTTCGGTTACGCGCTCTTTGGTTGCGCCACCGCCCACGTCGAGGAAGTTTGCTGGCTCACCGCCGTGCAGCTTAACGATGTCCATGGTGCCCATCGCCAGGCCCGCACCGTTAACCATGCAGCCGATGTTGCCGTCCAGCGCCACGTAGTTCAGCTCCCACTGTGCAGCCTGCGCTTCACGCGGATCTTCCTGAGACTGATCGCGCATTTCGCGCAGATCCGGCTGGCGGAACAGCGCGTTGCCGTCAGCGCCCAGCTTGCCGTCGAGGCAGATCAGGTCGCCCTGGGTGGTGATCACCAGCGGGTTAATCTCGATCAGCGCCAGATCGCGCTCCAGGAAGATGGTTGCCAGACCCATGAAGATCTTGGTGAACTGCTGAACCAGTTTACCTTCCAGACCCAGTTTGAACGCCAGCTCGCGACCCTGGTAAGGCATTGGACCCGCCAGCGGATCGATAGCCACTTTGTGGATCAGGTGCGGGGTCTCTTCCGCCACTTTTTCGATTTCCACGCCGCCTTCGGTAGACGCCATGAACACCACGCGACGGGAGCTACGGTCAACAACCGCGCCCAGGTACAGTTCTTTCGCGATGTCGGTCGCCGCTTCAACCAGGATCTGGTTAACCGGCTGGCCGTTCGCGTCTGTCTGGTAGGTCACCAGACGCTTGCCGAGCCAATGTTCAGCAAACGCACGAATCTCTTCTTTACTCTTAACAACCTTCACACCGCCCGCTTTACCACGGCCACCAGCGTGAACCTGACACTTAACTACCCACGGGCCGGAACCGATTTTAGATGCAGCTTCTTCTGCTTCACGCGGGGTAGTACAGGCATAACCCACCGGAGCCGGTAAGCCATACCGGGCAAACAGCTGTTTGGCCTGATATTCATGTAAGTTCATGTGTTCTATCCATCCTTCAGGGTAATCGTTATCTTCAAACCTGTAGACCGGCGCAGTCTGTGTGCCGGATGGCGCTACGCTTATCCGGCCTACAGGGCAGGTGATGCTAAATAGTCACTAGACGTCCAGCAGCAGACGCGTTGGATCTTCCAGCAGCTCTTTAATCGCTACCAGGAAGCCCACGGACTCGCGGCCGTCGATCAGGCGGTGGTCGTAAGAGAGCGCCAGATACATCATTGGCAGGATCTCAACTTTACCGTCTACCGCCATCGGGCGATCTTTAATGGCATGCATACCCAGGATCGCGCTCTGCGGCGGGTTAATGATCGGGGTAGACATCAGCGAGCCGAATACGCCGCCGTTGGTAATGGTGAAGTTACCGCCGGTCAGATCGTCTACGGTCAGCTTGCCGTCGCGGCCTTTAACAGCCAGCTCTTTAATGTTTTTCTCGATGTCAGCCATCCCCAGGGTATCCACATCACGCAGAACCGGCGTTACCAGGCCGCGTGGGGTAGAAACCGCCATGCTGACGTCGAAATAGTTGTGGTAAACCACGTCATCGCCATCGATAGACGCGTTCACTTCCGGGTAGCGTTTCAGCGCTTCAACTACCGCTTTCACGTAGAAGGACATAAAGCCCAGACGGATACCGTGACGTTTTTCAAACGCGTCACCGTACTGCTTACGCAGGTCCATGATTGGCTTCATGTTCACTTCGTTGAAGGTGGTCAGCATCGCGGTGGAGTTTTTCGCTTCCAGCAGACGCTCGGCCACGCGCTTACGCAGGCGAGTCATCGGCACGCGTTTTTCGCTGCGGGCGCCCAGAGCAGGCTGAGCTGCTGGTGCTGCCGCAGGGGCTTTCGCTTCTGCCTGAGCAGGCGCTTTCGCCAGGTGTTTGTCGATGTCTTCGCGGGTCAGACGTCCGCCTACACCGGTGCCTTTGATGGCTGCCGGGTCAAGGCTGTGTTCAGCCAGCAGGCGACGGATCGCCGGGCTGAGGGCGTCGTTAGACTGTTCTTCCAGAGAAGCCTGCTGGCGCTGAGCCGGCGTAGAGGCTTTCTCTTCAGACTTCGCACTGGACTCTTTGCCCGCGCTGTTGCCTTCACGCAGGCGACCCAGGATCTGACGAGAGGTGACGGTGGTACCTTCATCTTCCAGCACCGCGTCCAGAACACCATCCGCCGAAGCCGGTACTTCCAGTACCACTTTGTCAGTTTCGATTTCTACCAGCACTTCATCGCGCTTAACGGCATCGCCTGGTTTTTTGTGCCAGGTAGCGACGGTCGCATCTGCTACGGATTCAGGCAGGTCGGGAACAAGAATATCTACGCTACTCATTTTGTATCCTTTAATTAATCGACGTTCAGCGCGTCATTGACCAGATCTTGTTGCTGCTTCTGGTGAACGGACATATACCCTACCGCCGGAGAGGCGGAGGCCGGGCGACCTGCATAACGCAGGGCTGACCCAAATGGAATCACTTCACGGAAATGATGCTGGCTGCAGTACCATGCGCCCTGGTTGAGCGGCTCTTCCTGGCACCAGACAAAATCATGTACGTGAGCATATTGTTTCAGCACTTCCTGCATCGCCTGATGCGGGAACGGATAAAGCTGTTCGATACGCACAATGGCGACATCTTTCTGATCGTTCTTGCGGCGCTGTTCCAGCAGGTCGTAATAAACCTTACCAGAACACATCACCACGCGCTTCACGCCCTGCGGATCCAGCTCGTCAATTTCACCAATGGCCGGCTGGAAGGTACCGTTCGCCAGTTCTTCCAGGCTGGACACCGCCAGCGGATGACGCAGCAGGGATTTTGGCGACATCACCACCAGCGGACGGCGCATACCGCGCAGCGCCTGACGACGCAGCATGTGGTACACCTGAGCCGGAGTAGACGGCACGCAGACCTGCATGTTCTGCTCGGCGCAGAGCTGCAGATAACGTTCCAGACGCGCGGAGGAGTGCTCAGGACCCTGGCCTTCATAGCCGTGCGGCAGCAGCATAACCAGGCCACACATACGGCCCCACTTCTGCTCGCCGGAGGAGATGAACTGGTCGATAACCACCTGCGCGCCGTTGGCGAAGTCACCAAACTGCGCTTCCCAGATGGTCAGGGTGCGTGGTTCAGCGGTGGCGTAGCCGTATTCGAAAGCCAGTACCGCTTCTTCAGACAGCACGGAGTCCCAGACCTTGAACTGGCCCTGACCGTTGTGCACGTGCTGCAGCGGGGTGTAGGTTGAACCGTTGGACTGGTTGTGAACAACCGCGTGACGGTGGAAGAAGGTCCCACGGCCCGCATCTTCACCGGACAGACGAACAGGAATGCCTTCGTCAACCAGCGTTGCGTAAGCCAGCGTTTCCGCGCCGCCCCAGTCGAACAGCTTCTCGCCTGCCGCCATGGACTGACGGTCAGCGTAGATTTTCTGCACGCGAGACTGCATCTCGATAGCGTCCGGTACGGTGCTGATGCGTTTAGCCAGCTCCTGCAGGCGCTTCATCTCAACCTTGTTCGGGTAGCTCTCATCCCACTCGTGGTTGAGGTACGGCGACCAGGTAAAGGAGTGCATGTTCATCGGACGCAGCTCTTTCACCACGCATTCACCCGCATCCAGCGCGTCGCGGTAGAGGTTGACCATTTCGGTCGCATCTTCCAGCGTCGCCACTTTGTCGCTCTCCAGCTTGTCAGCATAGATTTTGCGCGGGGTTGGGTGTTTTTTGATTTTCTGGTACATCAGCGGCTGGGTTGCACTTGGCTCATCCGCTTCATTGTGGCCGTGACGGCGGTAGCAGAAGAGGTCAATGAACACATCGCGTTTAAAGGTATTACGGAAGTCCAGCGCCAGACGGGTAACGAAAGCAACGGCTTCCGGGTCATCCGCGTTAACGTGGAAGATCGGCGCCTGTACCATCTTACCGATGTCGGTGCAGTACGGGGTAGAACGCGCATCCAGCGGGTTAGAGGTGGTGAAGCCCACCTGGTTGTTAATCACGATGCGAACAGTACCGCCCACTTCGTAACCACGCGCTTTCGACATGTTCAGGGTTTCCTGAACCACGCCCTGCCCTGTTACCGCCGCATCACCGTGGATGGTGATTGGCAGCACTTTATTGCTGCTTGGCTCGTCCAGACGATCCAGACGCGCACGTACGGAACCGATAACCACCGGGCTGACGATTTCCAGGTGTGACGGGTTAAACGCCAGCGCCAGGTGAACCAGACCGCCTTCGGTTTCGATATCAGACGAGAAGCCCATGTGGTACTTCACGTCGCCGGTGCCGAGGTGTTCTTTATGTTTGCCCGCGAATTCGTCGAACAGGTCCTGTGGTTTTTTACCCAGCACGTTGACCAGTACGTTCAGACGACCGCGGTGCGCCATACCCAGTACCACTTCACGGGTACCGCTCTTGCCTGCGTGACGAATCAGCTCTTTCAGCATCGGCACCAGCGCGTCGCCGCCTTCCAGCGAGAAGCGTTTTGCGCCCGGGAATTTCGCGCCCAGATAGCGCTCAAGCCCTTCCGCTGCGGTCAGTTCGTTCAGGAAGCGTTTTTTCTCGTCAGCCGAGAAGGTCGCGTGGCCCGCTACGGATTCGATGCGCTGCTGGATCCAGCGTTTCTCTTCGGTAGAGGTAATGTGCATGTATTCCGCGCCGATGGAGCCGCAGTAGGTTTGCTTGAGCGCGTCAATCAGATCGCCCAGCTTCATCGTGTCTTTGCCGATGGCAAAGGAACCTACGTTAAAGCTTTCCTGGAAATCGGCCTCGGTCAGATCGTGATACGCCGGATCGAGATCGGCCACACGGTCTTGTTTCCACAGTCCCAGCGGATCGAGATTCGCATGCTGGTGACCGCGGAAGCGATAAGCGTTGATAAGCTGCAGGACTTTAACCTGCTTCGCATTGGTGTCAGGGTCGGAAATCGCGGAAGAGTAACGTGAGGCATCCTTCGCCAGACGACGGAAATAATCACGTGTTTTGGAATGGAATTGATCCGGTTTGACCCCTGTGCCAGGCAACTGCTGGAACATGGAACGCCAGTTTGCGTCCACTGAGTCAGGATCGGTTAAGAAGTCTTCATAGAGCTGTTCTATCCAGCTCTGGTTCGCACCAGAGAGGTAAGAAGAGTCCAGCCAGGCTTTCATTGCGCCGTTCTGCATCGTGATCCCTTAAGCATTTTTATGCTTACTTTCGCCGTAGAAACTACCACGCACACCGCGTGTACGTGCCGGGGTTCACCTGCGAGCTCTTTTCATTTGGCCCGCGAAGGAACCTTTAGAAACTGTCTGGACTCCAGGGTAGTACAGGGCAGTTTTTAAAGGTTTCTGCAATCTGTTCCCTCTCCCTTTGGAAGAGGGTCAGGGTGAGGGGAACAGCGCTCCCCTCTCACTACTTACGCACTGCGCTGCAGCAGCATCGACTTAATATGGCCGATGGCGCGCGTCGGGTTGAGCCCCTTCGGACACACACTGACGCAGTTCATGATGCTATGGCAGCGGAATACGCTGAAAGCGTCACTCAGTCCTTCCAGACGGCTGTCGGTTTCGGTGTCGCGGCTATCGATCAGGAAGCGATAGGCAGCCAGCAGACCGGCCGGGCCGATAAACTTGTCCGGGTTCCACCAGAACGACGGGCAGGACGTTGAACAGCATGCGCAGAGAATACACTCGTACAACCCATCGAGTTTTTCACGCTGCTCTGGAGACTGTAAGTGCTCGCGAGCGGGTGGATTTTGCCCATTATTCAATAAGTAAGGCTTAATCTTCTCATATTGTGCATAGAATTGCCCCATGTCTACCACCAAATCACGCACAACCGGCAGGCCTGGCAGAGGACGGATAACAATTTTCTGACCAGGACGCTGCAACGCTGAAATTGGCGTGATGCAGGCCAGGCCATTTTTGCCGTTCATGTTCACCCCGTCAGAGCCACAAACCCCTTCACGGCAGGAGCGGCGGAACGACAGCGTTGGATCTTTTTCTTTCAGCTGGATTAACGCATCCAGCAGCATCATGTCGCGACCTTCTTCCGCTTCCAGGGTGTAGTCCTGCATGCGCGGAGCGTCATCAACATCCGGGTTATAACGATAAACTGAGAATTCGAGTTTCATTATCCTGTCTCCGCATTAATAAGTACGAATCTTCGGCGGGAACGCCGGACGCAGTTTCGGTTCCATATTGACGCTACGACGCGTCATGGTTTCCGACTCTGGCAGATACAGGGAATGGCACAGCCAGTTTTCGTCATCACGCTCCGGGAAGTCGAAGCGGCTATGCGCGCCACGGCTTTCGGTACGGAAGTTTGCCGACATTGCCGTCGCGAACGCGGTTTCCATCAGGTTATCCAGCTCCAGGCACTCAACGCGCTGGGTGTTGAACTCGCTGGAGGTGTCGTCCAGACGGGCATTTTTGAGACGCTCGCGGATAGCTTTCAGCTGCTCAAGGCCTTTGGCCATCGCATCGCCTTCACGGAATACCGAGAAGTTGTGCTGCATGCATTCCTGCAACGCTTTACGGATCTCCACCGGATCTTCGCCGTTACGGTTACCGTTCCAGCGGTTGAGGCGCTCAAGAGAGGCATCAATTTCGTCATCGGTCGCGTCACGCAGCGCGCCCTGCTCGGCAATAGATTCCTGCAGATGCAGACCCACTGCGCGACCAAACACTACCAGGTCCAGCAGGGAGTTGCCGCCCAGACGGTTTGCACCATGTACGGATACGCAGGCAATTTCGCCTACCGCGAACAGGCCAGGAATAACCACGTCTTCGCCCTGCTCGTTCACGGTCAGCGCCTGACCGGTCACTTTGGTCGGAATACCGCCCATCATGTAGTGGCAGGTTGGGATAACCGGAATCGGCTCTTTCACCGGGTCGACGTGTGCAAAGGTGCGGGAGAGTTCCAGGATGCCCGGCAGACGGGATTCCAGCACTTCTTTACCCAGATGGTCGAGTTTCAGCTTCGCGTGTGGACCCCATGGGCCATCACAGCCGCGGCCTTCACGGATTTCGATCATGATGGAACGCGCCACCACGTCACGACCCGCAAGGTCTTTCGCATTCGGGGCATAACGCTCCATAAAGCGCTCGCCGTGTTTGTTCAGCAGGTAACCACCTTCACCGCGGCAACCTTCTGTTACCAGAACGCCCGCACCGGCGATACCGGTTGGGTGGAACTGCCACATCTCCATATCCTGCACCGGCACGCCCGCGCGGATAGCCATACCGACACCGTCACCGGTGTTGATGTGGGCGTTAGTGGTGGACTGATAGATACGGCCTGCGCCGCCGGTCGCCAGCACGGTAGCGCGGGCTTTGAAGTAAACCACTTCACCGGTTTCGATGCACAGCGCGGTACAGCCGACCACTGCGCCGTCGGCGTTTTTCACCAGATCCAGCGCGTACCACTCGGAGAAGATGGTGGTATGGTTTTTCAGGTTCTGCTGATACAGGGTGTGCAGCAGCGCGTGACCGGTACGGTCAGCCGCCGCCGCGGTACGTGCCGCCTGCTCGCCGCCGAAGTTTTTCGACTGGCCGCCAAACGGACGCTGATAGATAGTGCCATTTTCCAGACGGGAGAACGGCAGACCCATATGGTCCAGCTCCAGAATCGCTTCCGGGCCGGTTTTACACATATATTCGATGGCATCCTGGTCGCCGATGTAGTCGGAACCTTTTACCGTGTCATACATGTGCCATTCCCAGTTGTCTTCATGGGAGTTACCCAGCGCAACGGTGATACCGCCCTGCGCAGACACGGTGTGGGAACGGGTCGGGAAAACTTTAGAGAGCAGCGCACAGGTCTGGCCGCTCTGGGAAATTTGCAGTGCGGCACGCATACCTGCGCCACCGGCACCAATCACAACAGCATCAAATTCTCTGACTGGCAGTTTCATTACACACCCCACACCACAACGAATCCATAAATAACGTAAACCACCAGTGCAACCACAATGGCCAGCTGCAGCGGGAGGCGAATCGCCAGCGGTTTAACGTAATCGGTCAACACCTGCCACATACCAATCCAGGCATGAATAAGGATGGAGAACAGAGCCAGCAGGGTGAACACTTTGGTGAAGGCGGATCCGAAGAACCCACTCCAGATTTCCCACGTCAGCGTGCCGCTGGTCGCGAAGAAACCGATCATATAGATGATGTAAAGGGTGAGAACGATGGCGGTAGCACGGACCAGGATGAAGTCATGTACGCCGTTGCGTCCTAATGCGGAGGCGTTGCTTACCATACGAGAACTCCTGCGAGAAGTGAAAGCACGACTGTAATCACAAATGAAATGTTAGCGGAGCGTTTCCCGGCTTCGAAAGTCTCTTCCAGATAGCCAAAGTCCATCAGCATATGGCGAACACCCACGACGACGTGGTACGCCAGCGCGGTCAGAATGCCCCACATGATGAATTTCACGAAGAAGCTGTTCATGATGGCAGAGGCCTGGAGGAATCCTTCAGGGGAAGAGAGGCTGGTGCCCAGTAACCACAGCAAAATACCGACCGCCACAAACGTAATCACACCAGAAACACGGTGCAGAATGGACGCTATTGCTGTTACAGGGAACCGGATCGTTTTGAGATCCAGATTGACAGGTCTTTGTTTTTTCACATTTCTTATCATGAATAACGCCCACATGCTGTTCTTATTGTTTCCTTCCTCCGGACTGCGATGCGGGTCAAGCAGCGTTCCTTTTCTATAACTGCGCGTCATGCAAAACATTGCTTCCAGATGCTAAAACGACACGTTACAACGCTGGGTGGCTCGGGATTGCAGGGTGTTCCGGAGACCTGGCGGCAGTATAGGCCGTTCACAAAATCATTACAATTAACCTACATACAGTTTGTCGGGTTTTCTCTGGAACAGTGATCAGGGTCACGATAACAACATCTTTTTAATTTTTAATCATCTGATTTGACAAATGTTAAACAATATTGTTACAAACGTCATCAGAAAAGGCATATAATGCGCAAAAGTTATGAGGTCTCACTTTCACCTGACAAATAGTTATGTAACAGTGTGATGGTATTGACCGAAGTTATCAGGACAGTTATTAGTGATATACAGGTTTGAATAATTCGGACTGCAAAAACGCTGATTTGCTGTTGTTTCACTGATATTTCATTCGTTTACCTGCAAGGCGCCATAGCTCTGTACCCTGGTTTGTCCTCGTGAGCTGAGCGGTAAGCCAAATAACAATCTGGTAACGGTGATTTACAGCTGAAAGCAAATCCGGTGAAGCGCAGTCTTAAGCATAAGGCGCTAAGGAGACCGTAAATGGCTGATACAAAGGCAACGCTCACCCTAAATGGTGACACTGCTATTGAACTGGATGTGCTAAAAGGCACGCTCGGTCAGGATGTTATTGATATCCGTACGCTGGGTTCTAAAGGTGTGTTCACCTTTGACCCTGGATTTACCTCTACCGCATCTTGCGAATCCAAAATCACCTACATTGACGGTGACGAAGGTATCCTGCTCCATCGCGGCTTCCCCATCGATCAGTTAGCCACCGAATCCAACTATCTGGAAGTGTGCTACATTCTGCTGAACGGCGAAAAACCGACGCAGGCCCAGTACGATGAATTCAAAACCACCGTGACCCGTCACACCATGATCCATGAGCAGATTACCCGTCTGTTCCATGCGTTCCGTCGTGACTCTCACCCTATGGCGGTGATGTGCGGGATTACCGGTGCGCTGGCGGCGTTCTACCACGACTCCCTTGACGTGAATAACCCGCGTCACCGTGATATCGCGGCGTTCCGCCTGCTGTCCAAAATGCCTACCATGGCGGCGATGTGCTACAAATACTCCATCGGCCAGCCGTTTGTGTATCCGCGCAACGACCTCTCCTACGCGGGTAACTTCCTGCGCATGATGTTCTCCACGCCGTGCGAAGAGTACGAAGTGAACCCGGTACTGGAACGTGCGATGGACCGTATTCTGATCCTGCACGCTGACCACGAACAGAACGCCTCTACCTCTACCGTCCGTACCGCGGGCTCTTCAGGCGCGAACCCATTCGCCTGTATCGCTGCGGGTATCGCCTCCCTGTGGGGACCGGCGCACGGCGGCGCGAACGAAGCGGCACTGAAGATGCTGGAAGAGATCAGCACCGTTGAGCACATTCCTGAGTTTGTGCGTCGTGCGAAAGACAAGAATGACTCCTTCCGCCTGATGGGCTTCGGTCACCGTGTTTACAAAAACTACGACCCGCGCGCCACCGTCATGCGTGAGACCTGCCACGAAGTGCTGAAAGAGCTGGGTACCAAAGATGACCTGCTGGAAGTGGCGATGGAGCTGGAACACATCGCGCTGAACGACCCGTACTTCATCGAGAAGAAACTCTACCCGAACGTCGATTTCTACTCTGGCATTATTCTGAAAGCGATGGGCATTCCGTCTTCCATGTTCACCGTCATCTTCGCCATGGCCCGTACCGTAGGCTGGATTGCGCACTGGAACGAAATGCACAGCGAAGGCATGAAAATCGCCCGTCCTCGTCAGCTGTATACCGGCTACGAGCAGCGTGATTTTAAGTCTGATATTAAGCGCTAAACGACGTTGGGTGCGGCCTGATGCCCTCACCCCGGCCCTCTCCCACAGGGAGAGGGAGAAAACATTAAAAACGGCAACTTTCGTTGCCGTTTTGCTTTTATTTCTGGCAGTGCGGGCACCAGTAAAAGGGTCTCGAAGAGAGCATAATCTTGTCGATAATCCCGCCGCATCGCTCGCACATTTTCCCCTCCCGATGAAACACCTTGAACCGGAACAGCGCCCCGTGATGCTTGTTCTCATCCACCACGCCGCGCGTGTTGTACGACAGCCGCGGAATATCCAGCAGCGCGTGGGATAACGCGTCCAGCTGTTCATCATTCAGCTGAGACGCTTTGTGCTGCGGCGCCAGCCCGACTTCCCAGAGGATCTCTACCCGCAGGTAGTTGCCCAGCCCGGCCAGAAAGGCCTGGTCGAGGAACAGGCCGGAAAACTGCCGGTTACGGAATGTGGGCGATAGCAGCCGGGCCTTCACATCGCTCGCCGTCAGGCGCTTGTCCAGCACGTCCGGCCCGACACGCTGCAGAAACGGGTGCGTCAGCAGCTGCTCCGGCGTTAACATTTCGATATCCGACGCGCTATAGAGCAGGATCGCCTTATCCGCCGTTTGCAGCCTGACGCGCAGCACGCGGGTGGTTTGCGGCTGCTCGTCCGCCTCCACCACGCGCCAGACGCCGTAAAGCTGATTATGGCTATATAACGTCAGGTTATGGGAAAAATGCGTGAGCAACGCTTTGCCGCGCGTTTCAATATGGGTCACCGTCTGCCCCACCAGCTGTGATTCAAACGGTTTTAGCTGAGGAAAAGCAAACCAGACATGCGTCAACGGTTTGCCCTTTATCGCCGCCTCCAGGCTATCCGCCGCGCGGCGGATCTCCGGACCTTCTGGCATGTTATTGTCCTTTCATGATTATTCTGCGCTGACCAGAATGCCCTCTTCAGAGAACGCCGCCCGCAAGCGGCGCGCGAACTGGAGCGCATGCTCGCCGTCGCCGTGTAAACATACCGTATCAGCCTGAACGTTTGCCTGTGTGCCATCCACGGCGGTCACCCGCCCGGCGCGCACCATCTCCAGCGTCTGCGCCAGCGCTTTAGCTTCGTCGGTAATCAGCGCCCCGGCCTGTGTACGTGGAACCAGGCTGCCGTCCGGCAGGTATCCCCGGTCGGCAAACACTTCCTGACGGGTGGTCAGGCCCAGCCGCTGTCCGGCACGAATAAGCTCGCTACCCGCAAGGCCTACCAGAATCAGCTGCGGATTACAGTCCCGCACCGCGCGGGCAATCGCCTCCGCCAGCGCCGGATCTTTCGCCGCCTGGTTATAGAGCATGCCGTGCGGCTTCACGTGGCGCATGACACCGTTCTCAGCGCGTACCATCGCCTCCAGCGCGCCGATCTGGTAGAGCACCTGAGCGTAGACCGTCTCCGGCGGCAGATCCATCGCCGTGCGGCCAAAGTTTTCCCGGTCAGGGAAGCTCGGATGAGCGCCAATCGCGACACCGTTTTTGATGGCATTACGCACGCTCTCCAGCATGGTTTGCGCATCGCCCGCATGAAAGCCACAGGCGATGTTGACCGAGGTGACCAGCGTCATCAGCACCGCATCGGCGCTGCTGCCCTCGCCCAGATCGGCATTCAAATCAATCTTTACCATCAAGCCTCCACGCCAGCTGTTCGAGATAACGCTGCTGATCCTGCCGCGCCTTCAGCGCCTCTTCCAGTGAACACTGCACGAAGTGAATCGGCTGTCCGAGGGGAATTTGCGCCAGATGGTAGCGATCGGCTTCAATGATGCAGGCAATTCGCGGGTAACCGCCGGTCGTCTGCGCGTCGTTCATTAACACGATCGGTTGCCCGTTGCCTGGAACCTGAATGACCCCCGGCAATAAACCGTGGGAGAGCAGTTCCCGGTCCGTCGTGCGGGTCAGCGGTTGCCCCTGAAGACGGTAGCCCATGCGGTTACTCTGCGGACTGAGCTTCCACGGCGAGCGCCAGAAGGACTCTTTGGAAGCCTCGTCAAACTCATGATATTCCGGCCCCGGTAAGGCGCGGATCTGGTTTCCCCACAGCAGCTGTTTTACGCCCTGCGCGGTCGAGAAATGGCGTGCCGAGGGCTTGATTGCCAGCCGGTCGCCGTCGCGCAGCAAACGTCCTTCATGACCGCCGATCCCGGCTTTCTGATCGGTGCTGGATGAGCCCAGCACCTCCGGCACGTCGATGCCGCCCGCCACCGCGAGATAGCTACGTACACCGTGCAAAGGACGCTTTAAGGTTAGACGCTGTCCGGCTTTCGCCCGCAGCCGCCAGCCGGTCCACACCGCTTTACCATCCAGCGTCGCGTCACACCCTGCGCCAGTTAAGGCAAACCAGGTCTCCTGACTAAACTCAATGACGCACTGGCCGAGCGTAATTTCGAGCGCGGCCGTATTGCCGGGGTTGCCCACCAGCACGTTAGCAATCTCCAGCGCAGGCCTGTCCAGCGCGCCACAATAGCTCACGCCAGACTGGCGCATACCAAAGCGGCCCGCATCCTGTACGGAGGTATAAAGCCCGGCGCGAATAAGCGTTAACATACCCCCTCCTTCTGCGGGATAAAGCGAAGGGTATCGCCGGGACGCAGGAGTATTGGCGTCTCCAGCCCCGGGTCAAATAACGGTGTGGCGGTATGCCCAATAAGCTGCCAGCCGCCGGGCGATGTCAGCGGATAAACGCCGGTCTGCTCGCCGCCGATAGCCACCGTCCCCGCCGGTACGCTCAGGCGCGGTTCGGCACGACGTGGCGTATGCAGCTGAGGGGCTAATCCCCCCAGATACGGGAATCCGGGCTGAAACCCCAGGAACCAGACCACGTAGTCAACCGAGCTGTGCAGCTCAACAACCTGCTTTGCTGTTAAACCACAGTGGTCTGCCACCACGTCGAGATCCGGTCCCCCCGTGCCGCCATACACGACCGGGATCTCGATGGCACGCGATTCCGGCTCCAGCGCCTCACTCTCTTCCCACCAGCGCTGCAAACGTTCGATGGCATCCAGCGCCAGCGTATGCGGGCTACGCAGCACCACGGTGATGTTATTCATCCCCGGAATGGCTTCAACCACTTCCGGCAGATCGACCAGACGCTGGGTTAGCCGCCAGATACGTTTTTGCGTGGCAAGGGTCACCGGCGGCTCGAGCTCCAGAACCACTGCCGTTTCTCCCAGAAGATAACAACGCGCTCGCTGCACTCAGGCACCTCTCATCAGGCCGGGTTAGGGATATCAATAAAAGTCACATCCAGATCGGTGTTTTCCGTCAGCCACTCGCTGAGGGCGCGAATGCCGCCGCGCTCGGTGGCATGATGGCCTGCCGCGTAAAAATGCAGCCCCTGCTCACGCGCCGAATGAATCGTCTGCTCGGACACCTCGCCGGTGATAAAAGCATCGACACCAAAACGCGCGGCGCTGTCGATAAAGCCCTGCCCGCCACCGGTACACCAGGCCACACGCTTGACCGTATCCGGGCCGGTATCACCGCTCCATAGCGGACGACGCCCCAGGCGCGCTTCAATCCACGAGGCCAGCTCCAGCCCCGGAACCGGCATCGCCAGTTCGCCCCACGGCACCAGCGGCTCAATCTCCCCCATCACGGTAATGCCCAGTAGCTGCGCCAGCTGGACGTTGTTGCCGAGCTCCGGGTGCGCATCCAGCGGCAGGTGGTAACCGTACAGGTTAATGTCATTTGCCAGCAGCGTTTTCAGGCGGTTGCGCTTCATGCCGCGAATAATCGGCGATTCGTTTTTCCAGAAGTAACCGTGATGGACAATCACCGCATCAGCGTTCTGACGGACCGCCTCGTCCAGCAGCGCCTGGCTTGCCGTGACGCCGGTGATAATTTTTTGCACCGTTTCACGTCCTTCGACCTGGAGCCCGTTCGGGCCGTAATCGCTGAAGGAGGCACTATTCAGTTTTTCGTTAATCAGGCGTTCCAGTTCGCTGTTTTTCATCATCACTCTCTTATGCTTTGCGGGCCGCTTCGTACGCAGCCAGCGTGGCGACACGCGCCTGTTTATGATCGACAATCGGACGGGGATAATTCAGTTTTACACGCTGTTTATCCGCCCATGCCCACGGTTCGTGGATCGCTTTAGCCGGTATCTCTTTAAGTTCAGGGACCCAGCGGCGGATAAACTCGCCGTCCTCATCAAATTTTTGTCCCTGAGTGGTTGGATTAAAAATCCGGAAATAGGGAGCCGCATCGGTGCCCGTTGAGGCTGCCCACTGCCAGCCGCCGTTATTCGCGGCAAGATCGCCATCGATCAGCTGAGAGATAAAATAGCGCTCTCCGATACGCCAGTCGATAAGCAGATCCTTCACCAGAAAGCTGGCGGTAATCATTCGCAGGCGGTTGTGCATCCACCCCGTCTCATTGAGCTGACGCATCGCGGCATCGACTATCGGATAGCCCGTCAGCCCTTTTTGCCAGGCCTGTAAAAGTGCCTCGTCGTGCTGCCATTTTACGTTGTCGGTCCAGGGAATGAACGGACGATGCTTACAGAGATCGGGATGATACGTCATCAGATGGCGGTAGAACTCACGCCAGATCAGTTCATTCAGCCAGACGGACCCAGCGCCGCCCTCCAGCGCCTGCGGCTGCTCGGCCAGAAGACGGTGTAAACACTGGCGAGGAGAGATCGCGCCCAGCGCCAGACAGGCCGACAGGCGGCTGGTGCCCTCGATGGCCGGAAAATCTCGCCGCGCGTCGTAGTTGGCCGCGTCCTGTTTGCAGAACTGGCGGAGCTGAGCGATGGCCGCTTTTTCATCGGCGGGGAACAGCGCTTTATCAAACGGCTGCTGAGGATAATCGAACGTCAGTTCAGGCAGGTCCTTTATGGCTTCGCCCCTCGCGGCAGGCGCAGCAACGCACTCCGGCAACGCCTCTTTCAGACGTTTGATAAAGGCATTTTTAAAAGGTGTGAAAACTTTATACATCTCACGGTTGCCGGTCATCACGCTGCCCGGCGCCAGCATCACGCTGTCATCAAATCCTTCACAGACCACATCCTGCAGCTCCTTCTCCAGCTGACGGTCGCGCTGCTGCTCGTTGAATTCGTACTGATAGTTGTAAAAAAGATGCGTAACGTTGTGCTGCTTACAGGTCTCCTGCACCGTCCGCAGCTGTGCGGCAAAATCACTCACCTCTTTATAGAGAAGCGGTATGCCTTTTCCGGCAAGCGAATGCTGCAGTTCGGTCAGATACGCCCGCAGCAAGGCCGCCTGGCGTGGCGCCATATCATGCTGCCGCCACTGCCCGGGCGTAGCCACAAACAGAGCCAGTACGTTAGCGTCTTTGGCGCGGCAGGCTGCCGCGAGGGCGATATTGTCATGTACGCGCAGATCCGCGCGAAACCAAACCAGATGGGTGGGCATAAAACTCCAGGCAAATATCCATTATGTCCGTAAGGGCATGCCGTAAAAGGAAAAAGCATGCATTGAACTACTTTGCCATGAAGTGTAGACGGGATGAAATAAAAAAGGCCGCCCGAGGCGGCCTTAACGCTACTTGTCCTGCGAGATCGTGGTTAAAGCAACAAACCCGATCGGCTCATCACTTATTAGGATTTTATAAAGGCTTCGAGGGATTGCCATCTGCTTAGAGGAGGGGATGATAAAAATCCCGGGTAGGGGCTGGAAGACCACCCAACGGACCGCGAATCCCGAGGGACAAAAAAACCGCCACATTGCTGTTGGCGGTTTTTTTATTGCTGTGTGTAGTCTTAGTAGAAGTCGCAGGTCGCTTTCTCGGCCTGATCCATCCATACCGGCTTCTCGCTGGTTTTCGCCCAGACGCGGTGCAGATAGCTATAAAAACGTGCACGATCTTTCCAGAACAGCATCACCGGCAGAGCCAGCACGCCAGCCACTACGGCGAAAGCGCGGCGCATGAACACGATATGAGCCGGATACTCTTTATAAAGATCCATATTTTTCTCCCCTATAGTTGGCCGGAAACGTCATCCGGAAAATTCAAAATCTGTGACCTGGCTAAAATAATATCGCTTTGTTTGTAATTTTACTACTCATCCGACCACTTATTTTCGTCCGTTTAGCAAAAATTTACACTCACACCGTAATTAAGTTACAAAAAAGTTAACGATTTACTTATCAATAGTTAAATTGTGGGCTTTGCCATTTTTATACTTTTTTTACACCCGCCCTTCTCATTTTTGCGAAATCTTTGCGCCATAAATCCTACCGTTAGCACAACAACAAAAGTCACCCGGAGGTGGATTGTGAGTGCAGGTCTTATTGCCGGCATCGTGCTGGTGTTCCTGTTATTGGGTTATCTGGTTTATGCCCTGATTAATGCGGAGGCATTCTGATGGCTGCTCAGGCGTTTTTGCTTATTGCCAGTTTCTTAGTGGTGTTGTTCGTCCTGGCAAGGCCGCTGGGCTCGGGGCTGGCACGGCTAATCAATAACGTTCCCCTGCCCGGCACGGGAAGCGTTGAAAAAGGGATCTGGCGCGTACTGGGAATAGACGATCGGGAGATGAACTGGCGTGACTATCTGATCGCCATTCTGCTGCTGAATATCGTTGGGCTCATTGCGCTTTTTGCCATGCTGATGTTGCAGGGCATTCTGCCGCTGAATCCGCAACAATTACCGGGCCTGTCCTGGCATCTTGCGCTTAACACGGCAGTCAGTTTTGTCACCAACACCAACTGGCAGTCCTATTCCGGTGAAACCACGCTCAGCTACTTCAGCCAGATGGTCGGGTTAACCGTGCAGAACTTCCTCTCTGCCGCGAGCGGTATTGCGGTGATCTTCGCGCTGACGCGTGCGTTTGCGCGGCAGAAAGTGAGCACGCTGGGTAACGCGTGGGTGGATCTGACGCGCATTACGCTGTGGATCCTGCTGCCGATTGCGCTGCTGATCGCGCTGTTCTTTATTCAGCAGGGCACCCTGCAAAACCTGATGCCTTACACACCTTATACCTCGCTGGAAGGCGCAAAACAGCTCCTGCCGATGGGGCCGGTGGCGTCGCAGGAAGCCATCAAAATGCTCGGGACGAACGGCGGGGGCTTCTTTAACGCCAACTCCTCGCATCCGTTTGAAAACCCTACCGCTCTGACCAATTTTGTGCAGATGCTGGCGATTTTCCTGATCCCCGCCGCGCTCTGCTTTGCCTTTGGCGACGTAGTCAACGATCGCCGTCAGGGGCGCACCCTGCTCTGGACCATGTCGCTTATCTTCGTGGTCTGTGTTGCGCTGGTGATGTGGGCCGAATGGCAGGGTAATTCGCACTTCCTGACACTGGGTGCCGACAGCGCAATCAATATGGAAGGTAAAGAGAGCCGCTTTGGCATTCTTGCCAGCAGCCTGTATGCGGTGGTCACCACGGCTGCCTCGTGCGGGGCCGTCAACGCCATGCACGATTCCTTTACGGCGCTGGGTGGCATGATCCCGATGTGGCTGATGCAGATTGGCGAGGTGGTGTTTGGCGGCGTAGGCTCTGGTCTTTACGGCATGCTGCTGTTCGTGCTGCTGGCGGTGTTTATTGCCGGTCTGATGATTGGCCGCACCCCGGAATATCTGGGTAAAAAAATCGACGTTCGCGAGATGAAATTAACCGCGCTGGCGATTCTGGTCACCCCGGCGCTTGTGCTGCTCGGCACCGCGCTGGCGCTGATGACCGAGGCCGGACGCAGCGGCATCTTTAACCCTGGCATTCACGGTTTCAGTGAAGTGCTGTATGCCGTCTCCTCTGCCGCCAACAACAACGGCAGCGCCTTTGCAGGCTTAAGCGCCAACTCACCGTTCTGGAACTGCCTGCTGGCGTTCTGCATGTTCGTGGGTCGCTTCGGGATCATTGTGCCGGTTATGGCGATTGCCGGATCGCTGGTGAACAAAAAAATCCAACCGACCACCACCGGGACGTTACCGACCCACGGCGCGCTGTTTATCGGCCTGCTGACGGGCACCGTGTTACTGGTCGGCGCCCTGACCTTTATCCCCGCCCTCGCGTTAGGCCCGGTCGCGGAATACCTCTCTTTACGCTGATTTTGCGGAGAAATTGTCATGAGTCGTAAACAACTGGCCCTGTTCGAACCGTCATTAGTTCGTCAGGCGCTCATGGATGCGGTGAAAAAGCTGAGCCCGCGCGTGCAGTGGCACAACCCGGTGATGTTTATTGTCTGGGCGGGAAGCGTCCTGACCACCGGCCTGGCGATTGCCATGGGAACGGGCCACATGCCGGGGAATGCGATGTTTACCGGCGCCATCAGCCTGTGGCTGTGGTTTACCGTGCTGTTCGCCAATTTTGCGGAAGCGCTGGCGGAAGGCCGGAGTAAAGCCCAGGCCAACAGCCTGAAAGGGGTGAAAAAAACCGCCTTCGCGCGCAAGCTACGTGAACCGAAATACGGCGCGCAGATGGACCACGTTCCGGCGGATGAACTGCGTAAAGGCGATGTGGTGCTGGTGGAAGCCGGTGACATCATCCCTTGCGACGGCGAAGTCATTGAAGGGGGAGCATCGGTGGATGAAAGCGCCATCACCGGCGAATCCGCGCCGGTGATCCGTGAGTCCGGCGGCGATTTCGCCTCCGTGACGGGCGGGACGCGCATTCTTTCCGACTGGCTGGTGATACAGTGCAGCGTTAACCCGGGTGAAACCTTCCTCGACCGGATGATCGCCATGGTGGAAGGCGCCCAGCGCCGTAAAACGCCAAACGAAATTGCCCTGACCATCCTGCTGGTGGCCCTGACCATTGTCTTCCTGCTGGCAACCGCGACGCTGTGGCCATTCTCTGCCTATGGCGGTACCGCGGTCACCGTCACGGTACTGGTGGCGCTGCTGGTTTGTCTGATCCCAACCACCATTGGCGGCCTGCTGTCGGCCATCGGCGTGGCCGGCATGAGCCGTATGCTCGGTGCCAACGTTATCGCCACCAGCGGGCGTGCGGTGGAAGCCGCCGGTGACGTGGACGTCTTGCTGCTGGATAAAACCGGGACCATCACCCTCGGTAACCGTCAGGCGTCAGATTTCTTACCCGCCCCGGGCGTGGATGAAAAAACGCTGGCAGATGCCGCACAGCTCTCTTCGCTTGCCGATGAAACCCCGGAAGGCCGCAGTATCGTGATCCTCGCCAAGCAACGCTTTAACCTGCGCCAGCGCGACGTTCAGAGCCTGCACGCCACGTTCGTGCCCTTCACGGCACAAACCCGCATGAGCGGCATTAACATTCAGGATCGCATGATCCGTAAAGGCTCGGTTGACGCCATCCGCCGCCACATCGAGGCTAACAACGGTCACTTCCCGCCGGAAGTGGACAGCCTGGTCGAAAGCGTGGCCCGTCAGGGGGCGACGCCGCTGGTGGTGGCCGAAGGGGCCCATGTGCTGGGGGTAATTGCGCTGAAGGATATCGTCAAAGGCGGCATCAAGGAGCGCTTTGCCCAGCTGCGTAAGATGGGGATCAAAACGGTAATGATCACCGGGGATAACCGTCTTACCGCCGCGGCGATTGCCGCCGAAGCGGGCGTGGATGATTTCCTTTCCGAAGCCACACCGGAAGCCAAGCTGGCACTGATTCGTCAGTATCAGGCGGAAGGCCGTCTGGTGGCGATGACGGGTGACGGTACCAACGATGCCCCTGCCCTGGCGCAGGCCGACGTGGCGGTGGCAATGAACTCCGGTACCCAGGCGGCAAAAGAGGCGGGCAATATGGTCGACCTCGACTCTAACCCGACCAAGCTGATCGAAGTGGTACACATCGGCAAGCAGATGCTGATGACGCGCGGGTCGCTGACCACGTTCAGCATCGCCAACGACGTGGCGAAGTATTTCGCCATCATTCCGGCCGCGTTTGCCGCGACCTATCCGCAGTTAAACGCCCTGAACGTGATGCACCTGCACTCTCCGGCCTCGGCCATTCTGAGCGCAGTCATCTTTAACGCCCTGATTATTGTCTTCCTGATCCCGCTGGCGCTGAAGGGCGTGAGCTACAAGCCGCTCACGGCGGCCGCCATGCTGCGCCGTAACCTGTGGATTTACGGCCTGGGCGGGCTGGTGGTGCCCTTCGTCGGTATCAAGGTTATCGACCTGCTGTTGACGCTGTTCGGCCTGGTTTAAAAGGTGAATCAAATGACCATGTTACGCCCCGCTATACTTCTGTTTATTCTGCTGTCTCTCATTACCGGCGGGCTGTACCCGCTGGTGACCACCGCGCTGGGCCAGTGGTGGTTTAAGGATCAGGCTAACGGCTCGCTGATACTGCAAAACGGTGAAAACCGCGGTTCTCGCCTGATTGGTCAGAACTTTACGGATGCCCGCTACTTCCAGGGACGCCCTTCCGCCACTGCCGAAAGCCCGTATAATCCGATGGCATCCGGCGGCAGCAACCTGGCGGGCAGCAACCCGGAGCTGGACAAAGCCGTCGCTGAGCGCGTGGCAACCCTTCGCGCCGCGAATCCACAGGCCAGCCGGGAAGTACCCGTGGAGCTGGTGACCGCCTCGGCCAGCGGGCTGGACTACAGCCTGACGCCGGCAGCCGTGGCATGGCAGATCCCGCGCGTCGCCGCCGCCCGCCAGCTAACCGTCGAACAGGTGAGCCAGCTGGTTGCAGAGCACACGCAAAAGCCGCTGGTCAGCTTCATCGGCATGCCCGTGGTAAATATTGTTGAGCTGAATCTGGCGCTGGACGCGCTAAGGAAAAACTAAATGACCGACGAGCCCATGCGCCCGGATCCGGACAGGCTGCTTGAACAGACGGCTGAAGCCCATCGTGGCAAACTGAAAATTTTCTTCGGCGCCTGCGCGGGCGTCGGGAAAACCTTCGCCATGCTGACGGAAGCCCAGCGGCTTCGGGCGCAGGGGCTCGATATTTTGATCGGCGTGGTTGAAACCCACGGACGTAAAGAGACGGCATCGCTGCTGAAGGGGCTGGCTACCCAGCCGCCCCGCCGCATCAGCCATCGCGGTCGGTTAGTCACCGAATTCGATCTCGATGCCGCCCTCGCCCGCCGTCCCGCCCTTATCCTGATGGACGAACTGGCGCACAGCAATGCGCCAGGCTCACGCCACCCAAAACGCTGGCAGGATGTTGAAGAGCTACTTGAAGCCGGTATCGATGTGTTCACCACGGTTAACGTTCAGCATCTTGAAAGCCTGAACGACGTGGTCAGCGGCGTGACCGGCATTCAGGTGCGCGAGACGGTGCCCGACCCCTTCTTTGATTCCGCGGACGAGGTGGTGCTGGTCGACCTGCCCCCCGATGATTTGCGCCAGCGCCTCCATGAAGGCAAAGTGTATATCGCCGGCCAGGCCGAGCGCGCCATCGAACATTTCTTCCGTAAAGGCAACCTGATAGCCCTGCGCGAGCTGGCCCTGCGCCGAACCGCCGACCGGGTGGACGATCAGATGCGCGCCTGGCGCGACCTGCAGGGCCAGGAACGCGTCTGGCACACGCGGGATGCCATCCTGCTGTGCGTGGGCCACGGCAGCGGTAATGAAAAGCTTGTCCGCACCGCCGCGCGCCTCGCTGCCAAATTTGGCAGCGTCTGGCATGCGGTATATGTCGAAACGCCGCAGCTGCACGCGCTGCCCGAAAACCAGCGTCGCGCGATCCTGAGTTCGCTGCGCCTGGCACAGGAGCTGGGTGCCGAAACCGCGACGCTTTCCGATCCGCAGGAAGATAAAGCCATTCTGCGCTACGCGCGCGAGCACAACCTGGGGAAAATCGTCATTGGCCGTCGCCAGCATCGCCGCTGGTTTAGCCGCGAATCCTTTGCCGACAAGCTGGCTCGTCGTGCGCCGGATCTGGATCTGGTGATCGTGGCGCTGGATGACAAACCTACCCCCTTACCGAATCGCGCGCCGGACAGCCGCACCTTCAGCGATAAATGGCGCATTCAGCTTCGCGGCTGTCTTGTCGCCGTCGTGCTCTGCGCCCTGATTACCGTCATTGCCAGCCAGTGGCTGATTGCGTTTGATGCCGCCAACCTGGTGATGATCTACCTTCTTGGTGTGGTGGTGGTGGCGCTCTTTTACGGGCGCTGGCCGTCGGTACTGGCGACGGTTGTCAACGTCATCAGCTTCGATCTGTTCTTTATTGCTCCCCGCGGGACGCTCGCCGTCTCGGACGTGCAGTACATCCTTACCTTCGCCGTGATGCTCACCGTCGGGCTGGTGATCGGGAATCTGACGGCGGGCGTACGCTACCAGGCACGCATCGCCCGCTACCGCGAACAGCGTACGCGCCATCTCTATGAGATGTCGAAATCGCTGGCGGTGGGTCGTACGCCGCTGGATATCGTGCAGACCAGCGAGCAGTTTATTCGCTCGACGTTTCATGCCAGCAACCTGATTTTACTCCCGGACGAACACGGTAAGCTGCGCCCGCTGACCTCGGCCACCGGCATGACGCCCTGGGACGAAGCCATCGCGCGCTGGAGCTTTGACAAAGGCTTACCGGCAGGCGCAGGCACCGACACCCTCCCCGGCGTGCCCTATCAAATTCTGCCGCTGCGCAGTGCCGATAAAAATCAGGGGCTGGTCATCGTAGAGCCTTCCAACCTGCGCCAGCTGATGATCCCCGAACAGCAGCGTTTACTGGAGACGTTTACGCTGCTGGTTGCCAGCGCGCTGGAACGACTGGCTCTCACCGCCAGCGAGGAACAGGCCCGTCTGGCGAGCGAGCGGGAAAGCATTCGTAACTCGCTGCTGGCGGCGCTCTCGCACGATCTGCGTACCCCGCTCACCGTCCTGTTTGGTCAGTCAGAAATCCTGACGCTGGACCTGGCGGCGGAAGGCTCTAAACACGCCCTTCAGGCCAGCGAGATCCGCCAGCATGTGCTGAATACCACGCGCCTGGTGAATAACCTGCTCGATATGGCGCGTATCCAGTCAGGCGGTTTTAACCTCAAAAAAGAGTGGCTCACGCTGGAAGAGGTGGTGGGCAGCGCCCTGAAAATGCTCGAACCCGGCCTGGGCGGGCGACATATCGCGCTGAACATGCCCGAGCCTCTGACGTTAATTCACGTCGACGGTCCGCTGTTTGAGCGGGTGCTGATCAACCTGCTGGAGAACGCCGGCAAATATGCGGGCTCCAGCGCCCGGATTGGGGTGGATGCGACGGTGGACGATGGTACGCTTCGTCTTGACGTCTGGGATACCGGCCCCGGCATCCCAGCCGGGCAGGAGCTGGCTATTTTCGAAAAATTCGCACGCGGCAATAAGGAGTCGGCCATTCCAGGCGTCGGGCTGGGGCTGGCGATTTGCCAGGCGATCATTGACGTCCATGGCGGGACCATTTCCGCAGAGAATCGTCCGGAAGGCGGCGCGCGGTTTTGTGTTACACTTCCTCTGGAAACCCCGCCAGAACTTAATGAATTACCAGAGGATTTGTGATCAACGTTCTGATTGTTGAAGATGAGATCGCCATTAGCCGTTTTCTGCGCGCTGCGCTGGAAGGAGACGGTCTGCGCGTTCATGATGCGGGTACGCTTCAGCGGGGTTTAATTGAAGCCGCTACCCGCAAGCCGGACCTGGTGATCCTCGATCTTGGCCTACCGGACGGTGACGGCATCGATTTTATCCGGGAAGTCCGTCAGTGGAGCCAGATGCCGATCCTCGTGCTATCCGCCCGTACTGAAGAGACGGATAAAATCGCGGCGCTGGATGCCGGGGCGGATGACTATCTGATTAAACCTTTTGGGATCGGCGAATTACAGGCCCGCCTTCGCGTGGCGCTGCGTCGCCACAGCGCAACCACGCCTGCTGACCCAACCTACACGTTTGGGGATATCCGGGTTGACCTGGCCGCGCGGCGCATTGTGCGCGGCGATGAGGAGATTCACCTCACGCCGATAGAATTTCGCCTGCTCGCCGTACTGCTCAACAACCACGGTAAGGTACTCACCCAACGCCAACTGTTAAGTCAGGTGTGGGGACCCAACGCTGTGGAACATAGTCATTATTTACGCATATATATGGGACATCTTCGTCAGAAACTCGAAGTCGACCCCGCTCGCCCTCGCCATCTATTAACTGAAACCGGTATCGGTTATCGGTTTATGCTTTGAATAACTATTCATTTTATTTATAAATAAAACTAAATCCCTCAGAAAATATTTCACAAATAACCCATACGTTATTTTTACGGGTTATTTTTGCTCATTTAAAACATTGATAACACAACCTATTAACGCACCATCAACAAATCAGAATTTTGATCTGCGATATTCATCTAAAACGAATATTTATTTCTGATTTGATCGATTATCGGTGATCTACCTCACGGTTAATCGCCTTTTCCTGGATAAAATGACCATGCTTTCAATTACTGAAAGGAAAATGAATCATGGAAAACAACAATCGCTTAATGCCCCATATAAGGCGGACAACACATATCATGATGTTTGCCCACCGAAACTGCTTTGACTTTCATCTCTTTAATGCCCGGTAGTCCTTCGACTTCTGGCGCACTCGCTTACAGGTCATCCTGAAACATCTTATTTTACAGGCTTTTGCCTGTGAACCCGTGCGCTCATTCATCTTGATTCAGACTCATCCGCACCGGGCGGACTGAATTTCAATCATCAAAAAAGCAATTCACTGATTTAAATCAGCGGCCACCCTTTGCTTTTTTTCCGGAAAATTATCGATTTCTTTCTTGCAAGAAATCGAGGGACGTTTATTACCTAAAATAAAGAGAGAAAGATGAAAAGTTTAAAAATCGCAGCCAGCCGTGCCTGTCCGGATTGCTTTACCACCCAGCGTGAACTGGTGGATGTCCGCGCTTCTGATTATATTGATGTTGCCGCCATTGTTCTGGCGGTCACGGATATTGCCAGCGGTATCCTGGACGAAATAGAAGCCACCGGTTTTGGCATTCCTGTTTTTGTCGCGACGCATAAAGAAGAGATCATTCCGGCAGACTATTTATCGCGCATTCATGGCGTATTTGAGTATTCAGACACCAGCAACGACTTTTATGGACGCCAGCTGGAAGCAGCGGCCCTGAAGTACGAAACCCAACTGCGCCCGCCGTTTTTCCGCGCACTGGTCGACTACGTGAAGCAGGGCAACAGTGCGTTTGACTGCCCGGGGCATCAGGGCGGCCAGTTCTTCCGCCGCCATCCAGCCGGTAATCAGTTCGTTGATTTCTTTGGCGAGACGCTTTTCCGCTCCGATCTGTGTAACGCCGACGTCGCAATGGGCGATCTGCTGATTCACGAGGGCGCGCCGTGCATTGCGCAGCAACATGCAGCAAAAGTCTTTAATGCCGATAAGACCTACTTCGTGCTGAACGGCACCTCGTCATCCAACAAAGTGGTGCTTAACGCCCTGCTCACCCCGGGCGACCTGGTGCTGTTCGACCGTAACAACCACAAATCTAACCATCACGGTGCCCTCCTCCAGGCTGGCGCAACGCCGGTCTATCTCGAAACCGCGCGTAACCCGTACGGCTTCATTGGTGGCATTGACGCCCACTGCTTTGAAGAAAGCTATCTGCGCGAGCTGGTAGCAGAGGTGGCGCCGGGCCGTGCACGCGATGCGCGTCCGTTCCGTCTGGCGGTGATCCAACTGGGTACCTACGATGGCACCATCTATAACGCCCGTCAGGTGGTGGATAAGATTGGGCACCTGTGTGATTACATCCTGTTTGACTCAGCCTGGGTGGGTTACGAGCAGTTTATTCCGATGATGGCCGACTGCTCGCCGCTGCTGCTGGAGCTGAACGAAAACGATCCGGGGATTTTGGTTACCCAGTCCGTGCATAAACAGCAGGCCGGCTTCTCGCAGACCTCGCAAATCCATAAGAAAGACAGCCATATCAAAGGGCAACAGCGCTATGTCCCGCATAAGCGGCTGAATAATGCCTTTATGATGCATGCCTCCACCAGCCCGTTTTATCCGCTGTTCGCTGCGCTGGACATTAACGCCCGTATGCATGAAGGCCAGAGCGGCCGCAACATGTGGATGGACTGCGTGGTGAACGGTATCGAAGCGCGCAAGCTGATCCTGGAGAACTGCCAGTATCTGCGTCCCTTCGTGCCGGAGACGGTGGATGGCCGTCCGTGGGAAAGCTGGGACACGGCGGAGATTGCAACCGATCTGCGCTTCTTCCACTTCGTTCCGGGTGAAAACTGGCACGCTTTTGAAGGCTACGCAGAGCACCAGTATTTTATCGACCCGTGCAAGCTCCTGCTGACCACGCCGGGCATTAACGCCCGCACCGGGGAGTATGACGACTTCGGCGTGCCCGCCACTATCCTCGCCAACTTCCTGCGTGAAAACGGCATCGTGCCGGAAAAATGCGATCTCAACTCGATCCTGTTCCTGCTCACGCCTGCGGAAGATATGGGCAAACTGCAGCAGCTGGTGGCGCAGCTGGTGCGCTTCGAAAAACTGCTCGAGAGCGATGTTCCGCTGAAAGAGGTCCTGCCTTCTCTCTACAAACAGCATCCGGAACGTTACGCGGATTACACCCTGCGCCAGATCTGCCAGGAGATGCATGACCTGTACGCCCGTCACAACGTGAAACAACTGCAGAAAGAGATGTTCCGCAAGTCTCACTTCCCACGCGTGATGATGAACCCGCAGGACGCGAACTACGCCTATCTGCGCGGTGAAGTTGAGCTGGTCTCCCTGCGCGACGCGGAAGGCCGCATCGCCGCCGAAGGCGCACTTCCTTATCCGCCGGGGGTGCTGTGTGTTGTCCCAGGGGAAGTCTGGGGCGGTTCCGTGCTGCGCTACTTTGCCGCCCTGGAAGAAGGCATCAACCTTCTGCCGGGCTTCGCGCCGGAGCTGCAGGGCGTGTACGTCGAGGAGTGTGAGGGCCGCAAACAGGTTCGCTGCAATGTCATCAAACAACCCGCCGCTCAGCCCGCGCTGCTGAAAGGAGAGAAATTATGAGTAAGTCCAATAAGATGGGCGTGGTGCAGCTGACCATCCTCACCATGGTGAACATGATGGGCTCCGGGATTATCATGCTGCCCACCAAGCTTGCAGAGGTGGGTACCATCTCTATCATCTCCTGGCTGGTGACGGCAGTCGGTTCAATGGCGCTGGCGTGGGCGTTCGCCAAGTGCGGGATGTTCAGCCGTAAGTCAGGTGGGATGGGGGGCTATGCCGAATACGCTTTTGGCAAGTCGGGCAACTTTATGGCCAACTACACCTACGGTGTGTCGCTGCTGATCGCCAACGTGGCGATTGCCATCTCCGCGGTGGGTTACGGTACGGAGCTGTTCGGCGCGACGCTCAGCCCGGTACAAATTGGGCTGGCGACCATCGGGGTTCTGTGGATCTGCACCGTGGCTAACTTTGGCGGTGCGCGTATTACCGGACAGCTCTCCAGCATCACCGTCTGGGGCGTGATTATCCCGGTTGTCGGCCTGTGCATCATCGGCTGGTTCTGGTTCAGCCCGACGCTGTACGCCAACTCCTGGAACCCGCACCATGTGCCGTTCTTTACCGCTGTGGGCTCTTCTATCGCCATGACGCTCTGGGCTTTTCTGGGGCTGGAATCCGCCTGCGCGAACGCGGAAGTGGTGGAGAATCCTGAAAAGAACGTGCCGATTGCGGTCCTTGGCGGAACGCTGGGCGCGGCGGTGATCTATATCGTCTCGACTAACGTCATTGCGGGCATCGTACCGAATATGGATCTGGCTAACTCCACGGCGCCGTTCGGGCTGGCCTTCGCGCAGATGTTCACGCCGGAAGTCGGGAAAGTGATCATGGGTCTGATGGTGATGTCCTGCTGCGGTTCACTCCTTGGGTGGCAGTTCACCATCGCACAGGTGTTTAAATCTTCGGCTGATGAAGGTTACTTCCCAAAAATCTTCTCCCGCGTGACCAAAGCGGATGCGCCGGTGCAGGGCATGCTGGCGATTGTTATCTTCCAGAGCGGATTGTCGCTGATGACCATTAGCCCGTCGCTGAACAGCCAGTTCAACGTGCTGGTCAACCTGGCGGTCGTGACAAATATCATTCCGTATATTCTGTCGATGGCGGCGCTGGTGATTATTCAGAAAGTCGCGAAGGTGGATCCACGCAAGGCGCGGGCGGCGAATATCGTGGCGCTGATTGGAGCAATCTACAGCTTCTATGCGCTCTACTCATCCGGTGAGGAAGCGATGCTGTATGGCGCGATGGTGACCTTTATGGGCTGGACGCTGTACGGTCTGGTGTCACCACGGTTTGAATTGAAGAATAAGCACAGTTAGGTAAAAGCAAAACGGCAACCCAAGGGTTGCCGTTTTTATTGTTTTCTCCCTCTCCCTGTGGGAGAGGGCCGGGGTGAGGGCATCAGCCCGCACACAAACCGCACTTACGCGTTTTTCAGCACTTCGCTGACAATCTCTACCGCTTCTTTCTCAATCTGCTGACGGTGCTCAGCGCCGAGGAAGCTTTCGCAATAGATTTTATACGCATCTTCCGTACCGGATGGACGCGCGGCGAACCAGCCGTTTTCGGTCATCACTTTCAGCCCACCAATGGAGGCGCCGTTGCCCGGTGCCGCCGTCAGACGCGCGGTGATCGGGTCACCTGCCAGGGTGCTTGCGCTGACCATCTCCGGAGAGAGTTTGGACAGGGCCGCTTTCTGAGCTGACGTCGCGCTGGCCTGAATACGGTTATAGCTTGGTGCACCAAAGCGTGCCGCCAGATCATTGTAATGTTCCTGCGGGTTTTTACCGGTGACCGCGGTGATTTCCGCCGCCAGCAGGCACATGATGATGCCGTCTTTATCGGTTGACCATGGCGTGCCGTCGAAACGCAGGAAAGAGGCCCCCGCGCTCTCTTCACCACCGAAACCAAAGCTGCCGTCGTGCAAACCGTCAACGAACCATTTGAAGCCCACCGGCACTTCCACCAGCTTGCGGCCCAGCGCCTCGACCACCCGGTCGATCATCGCCGAGGAAACCAGCGTTTTACCGACGGCCACCTCTTTGCCCCACTGCGGACGGTGCTGGAACAGGTAGTTAATCGCAACCGCCAGATAGTGGTTCGGGTTCATCAGCCCGGCAGGGGTGACGATACCGTGACGGTCATAATCCGGGTCGTTAGCAAACGCCAGATCGAATTTATCACGCAGCGCCAGCAGGCCCGCCATTGCGCACTCGGAAGAGCAGTCCATACGGATCGCGCCGTCTTTATCCAGGTGCATAAAACGGAAGGTCTGATCGACGTGATCGTTCACGATGGTCAGATCCAGCTTGTAATGCTCGGCGATACGCTTCCAGTATTCGATACCAGAGCCGCCCAACGGATCCACGCCCAGCTTCAGGCCGGCTTTCTGAATGGCCGCCATATCGACGATATCCGCCAGCCCTTCCACGAACGGCTGAACCAGATCCTGCTCTTTTACGTGGCCGGACGCCATGGCCGCATCCAGAGAAATGCGCTTCACGCCTTTCAGGCCGTC
This sequence comes from Enterobacter sp. SES19, assembly GCF_011765665.1. Lineage (NCBI taxonomy): Bacteria > Pseudomonadati > Pseudomonadota > Gammaproteobacteria > Enterobacterales > Enterobacteriaceae > Enterobacter > Enterobacter sp. SES19. The sequence goes on along the minus strand of NZ_CP050320.1, from coordinate 1,342,257 downwards.
AGCCAGCAAGGCGTTCGCACGATCTTCGACCACTTTGGTGACGTTGGTGTCCGCCGGGCCACCGTTAGGCGGGTTGTATTTGATGCCACCGTCTTCCGGCGGGTTGTGGGATGGCGTGATAACGATACCGTCAGCCAGCGCGCCACCTTTTTTGTTGTGTACCAGGATGGCGTTAGAGACCGCAGGCGTTGGGGTGAAGCCATTGTTCTCCTGAACAATGACATCGACGCCGTTTGCAGCCAGCACTTCCACAACAGAGATGAACGCCGGTTCAGACAGGGCATGGGTATCTTTCCCCACGTAGCACGGACCGGTAACGCCGTTTTTAGCGCGCTCTTCCGCAATGGCCTGAGCAATGGCCAGAATGTGCGGTTCGTTAAAGCTGTGGCGCGCCGCGCTGCCGCGGTGACCAGATGTACCAAACTTCACTGCGTGTTCTGCGTTGCCCACGACCGGCTTCAGCACGTAATACTGCGCGGTCAGCTGAGCGACGTTAATCAAATCGCTTTGTTGTGCAGGTTGGCCTGCACGGCTGTGATTTGCCATTACCGGGTCCTTCTGATGCAAGGGTTAAATTGTACCGCAAACCTTTTCAATCAATTCCGCCGGGAACTGCATGGACTGCATGATGTGTTCAATCATGCTGCACTTGCGGCCCGTATTGGTATTGGTTATCACCCAGTATGGGGTGCCAGGAACATGTTTGGGTTTGGTTTGATTGCCATTTTGCAGCAGCGTCTGCTCGTCGCCCGCGAAATAGACGCGAGTACGACCGTGCAGCGACTCGGTCGCTTCAGCAAACGCTTTGTTATCCAGTGAATAAAGTGTAGACAGCACCAGCATAAAGCGGTTAACCGCCTTTTTCTGCTCCGCGTATTCATCGGAGAGCAGCAGCTCGCGCATCGCGCGCACTTTATCTTTTGCCGGCGTCACGGCAGGTTTTGCTTGTGCAACAACGCTTGGCTGAGACACGACATCTTTGGTGACTGGGGTAGCAGGCTGTGAAGCGGCGGAAATTTTAAGCATGCGCCGTAAAATGTCGGACGCGCTCTCCCCGATATGCCGCGTCTGGCTGGCAATATACTGATAGAGTTCGTCATCAACTTCGATTGTTTTCATCTTAATCCAGTGCGATATCTTATCTGAATACAAGTCATTGGGATTATAAGGTCAAATCCCAACAGCGGATAGCGTCAAACCAGGTTGGCGGCAAAAGTCAGATTAAACTGGAACCTTGCAGCCGGGCGGCAGAATGGTCAACATGATACCCTAACCTGACATACGTAAAAAAAGAACTTTGCCATGAAATTGAATACCCGAGCGCAAACTGCACAATCGCCGAACAATAATTCTCCCATCGTACTGGTTCACGGGCTTTTTGGCAGCCTGGATAACCTGGGCGTGCTGGCACGCGATCTGGTTACCGACCACGATATTTTACAGGTCGATATGCGCAATCACGGTCTTTCCGGGCGTTCCGACGAGATGACCTACGCAGCGATGGCGCAGGATCTGCTGGATACGCTGGACGCACATAGCCTGCAGAAGGTAACGCTGATCGGGCATTCAATGGGTGGTAAAGCGGTGATGGCCCTGACGGCACTGGCCCCGGACCGTATTAACGGCCTGGTGGTAATTGACGTCGCGCCCGTGGATTATGACGTCCGTCGTCACGACGAGATTTTTGCCGCCATTAATGCGGTCACAGAAGCGGGTGTCGCGACACGCCAACAGGCGGCTGCCGTCATGCGTGAGCATCTTGATGAAGAAGGCGTCGTGCAGTTCCTGCTGAAGTCGTTTGTTGACGGGCAATGGCGTTTTAACGTGCCGGTGCTCTGGGACCAGTACAACAACATCGTGGGCTGGAAAACCGTCCCCGCCTGGCCGCACCCTACCCTCTTTATTCGCGGCGGAAACTCGCCTTACGTAACCGACGCATACCGCGACACGCTGCTGGCCCAATTCCCGCAGGCTCGCGCCCACGTTATTGCCGGTGCCGGGCACTGGGTGCATGCGGAAAAACCTGACGCCGTGCTGCGCGCCATTCGCCGCTATCTTGCTGATACTGCAAATTGATTAAAAAGAAAGCGACTGGAAGGCTGCAGGCGTCCAGTCGTTGGCGTGCCGTTTTTGGTGATGTATGATGGCGCGCTTATCGCCCGGGCATTAGCAGGGCGGCGTGTTTCCCCCGAAGTCTCAGAATCATGGCCAAAGAACAAACGGACCGTACGACACTAGATCTGTTCGCGAATGAGCGTCGCCCGGGACGACCCAAGACGAATCCGCTTTCGCGCGATGAACAGCTGCGTATCAATAAACGCAACCAGCTTAAACGCGATAAAAATCGTGGGCTTAAGCGTGTCGAACTGAAGCTTAACGCCGACGCCGTCGATGCGCTGAACGAGCTGGCCGACGCGCGAAATATCAGCCGCAGCGAACTCATTGAAGAGATGTTGATCGCGCAGCTTGAGACGTTACGCGGCCAGGCATAAGTCTGAAAATCCCCTTTATCGCCCTTTTCATGTAGCACAGAGTGCAGTCCTGCGCGATAGCTGTTTCCGCAGGGTTGCCAGTTCTGCTATTATTGCCCTTATCCGTGGCCGAATTGCGCCACCATACTATTAAGTTTCAAGAGGTTATTTTACTCATGGCAATCATCGGCATTTTCTTTGGCAGTGATACCGGCAATACTGAAAATATCGCAAAAAACATTCAAAAACAGCTCGGTAAAGACGTTGCTGATGTGCATGACATCGCCAAGAGCAGCAAAGAAGATCTGGAAGGCTATGACATCCTGCTGCTGGGTATCCCAACCTGGTACTACGGTGAAGCCCAGTGCGACTGGGATGATTTCTTCCCGACGCTGGAAGAAGTCGACTTCAACGGTAAGCTGGTCGCCCTGTTTGGCTGTGGCGATCAGGAAGACTACGCCGAATACTTCTGTGACGCGCTGGGCACCATCCGCGACATCATTGAGCCGAATGGCGCGGTTATTGTAGGCCACTGGCCGACCGCCGGTTACCACTTCGAAGCGTCTAAAGGCCTGGCCGATGACGATCACTTCGTGGGTCTGGCCATCGACGAAGACCGTCAGCCAGAACTGACCGCCGAGCGTGTTGAGAAGTGGGTGAAGCAGATCCGTGAAGAACTGCACCTGGACGATATTCTGAACGCCTGATTTTTTCGCGGCGCAACCGCGGTTGCGCCCATGCCCCAGGTCAAACCGATTAAATTAATCGCTACAATCTTTTAACTTTTTCGCCCAGACCTGTACAATGTCTCCCTGATAAAATGTGGTTTTCCATTGAGCAAGTTTGTTGGTGATACCCCATTTTTATAAGCATATTTTGCCTGAGACTTGCAGTTTTCATTTAGCCATGGCAGTTCTATAATGAGACGCATTATCCCAGGTGCATTTTCTGTCACTTCCTACAGAAGTGAATCGTTTAGCAACAGGACAGATTCCGCATGACTGACAACAATACCGCATTAAAGAAGGCTGGCCTGAAAGTTACGCTTCCTCGGTTAAAAATCCTTGAAGTGCTTCAGGGTCCAGACAATCACCATGTCAGTGCGGAAGACCTTTATAAACGTCTTATCGACATGGGTGAAGAGATTGGGCTGGCTACCGTCTATCGCGTGCTGAACCAGTTTGATGACGCGGGCATTGTTACCCGTCATAATTTCGAAGGCGGTAAATCTGTTTTCGAACTGACCCAGCAGCAGCACCACGATCACCTGATCTGCCTCGATTGCGGCAAGGTCATTGAATTCAGCGATGATTCCATCGAATCACGCCAGCGTGAAATCGCCGCGCGTCATGGCATCCGCCTGACCAACCACAGCCTGTACCTTTACGGTCATTGTGCTGAAGGCGATTGCCGCGAAGACGACCACGCGCACGACGCGAAATAAACAAGTGTTCATACTCTGAGCCAGCCGTAAGGTTGGCTTTTTTTTGCCTAAAAAAATGCCCGGTGGCGCAGCGCCACCGGGCATGATAACAGCGAGTTACTTACTGTTATTGCTTCGAATTTCTTTCCAAATCTGGTCGCAACGCTTCGCCACTTCCTGATCGTTACCGGTTTTACGCGCCTGGATACAGGCCTGGTAATCCATTACGCGGACATTTTCCTGCGTCGCGAACTGCTCATGCGCTTTCTCTTTCTTCAGCACGTTTAGCACGCTCTGACAGGCTTCAATTTTCTCCGGCGAACCTTCCGCAGTATTAATGCAGGCGCTATACGCCTCCTTCAGACGGGAGTCCTCTTTTGGTGCCTGAGTCTGAGCACACGCCACCAGCCCTGATGCCAGCAACGCGACGACTACGATTTTTTTCATCATATACAGTCTCCATACCGGCGGGACTCAGCCCGCCAGTGCGTTTATCAGAAGATGGTGAATGGGGCGATAACCATGAATTTCACGTCACGTTCATCCTGGAAGATGTTGCCGTAACCGCCCGCATAGCTCGGGATATCGGAGTGGTTGTCATACTGGGTGAAGTGCAGTTTGAACATCGTGCCTTTCGCGCGGCCATCCTGCAGGGTATAGATTGCATCCAGGCTGTAGGAAGACTCTTTCAGGCGATAGTTGGGATCGTAGTATGCGTCCGGTGTTGCCATATCGGCAGGTTTTGCGTCCCAGGCGTAAGCGTAAGAAGCGCCCACCGCCCAGCCAGGCAGGTTCCAGTTTTTCAGATCGTACATTGCACCGAAGAAGACCGCTTTCTCGCCGTCGGCGTTGAAGTCTGAGCGGTTATCCCACCAGATATCAAGACGGCCGTTGGAGGAGGCGTAGGTCGGAGTCATACGCTGCAGGAAGTAGCCCTGCTGCCCTTCCGCCTTCACCCATGTGCCTTCCAGACGCAAATCAACCTGGCCAACCTTGTAGCCGAAGGTGAGTGCCTGCAGCCACGCGGTGCCGTCATAAATGTCATTGACCCCACCGTTACTGACTTTATCGCGCGTACCGTAGAACTGGTAGCTGGTACTCAGCGGGCTACCCGCGACATCAAACTTATAGCTGGCCTTGGCAAAGTACTGATCGATATAGCCTTGTGCCTGACCAAATGCCGCTTCAAGCACCAGATCGTTTTTGAAGTCGTATTTCGCGCCCAGCGAGTGCAGGTAATCGACTTTGGTTTTTTTATCGTTCTGGTAGAACTTGTCCATCTCGATGTGCCAAGGCGCTTTGTACTCGTTGGTCCACATATAGGAGAAGCTCAACGCACCCGCATCACCGTAGTCAAAGTTAGCCCCCGCTTCCGCACCCTGATAGGTACCCGGCATAAAGCTCCAGTGCGGTGCTAACAGGGTCTGGCCAGTTGGCTGAATATAACCACCGCGCGCCCATACCGGACCGTATTTAAATTTCGCCGCGGCTTTGTAAAGGCTTATACCGCTCTTATCCCCGGACCAGTCTTCATCATAGGCTTTGTTGCTGGAGGAGAAGGCGATTTCGTTCGGGTGGCCGCTGTCGCCGTTTTCCGCCATTTCAATCGCGGTGAACGCTGCAATATCCAGACCGAACATATCCGCGGCATAGCCTGACTGGAAGTCCAGATTGGCGTTCCAGGTGGAGTGAGAAAGGTTGGTTTTGTATTTATCTTCAGTGACGTCTTTACGGTCACGCTCACGCTGCCAGTAATAAATACCGCCCGTGAGGGTAGAATCTTCGATGAAACCCGCTGCTTTTGCCTCTGGCGCAATCACAAGTCCCGACATTGCTGTCACACCGGCAATAGCCAGCGCCAGCGCACTACGTTTGCCACTGAACGTACGCATAGATTATTCCTCTTTGACGAATTAAAACGCCTGAAACGGCGTAAATAAAAAAGACCAAATGGTCAGGGGTAGTTTTAAATACCCTCGAATTAACTACCGTCTTTAGGTTATTTTTCGCGACGCGAATTATCAATGCTTTTTAGCGGACAAAAGTCAGGATTATGACGAAGTGCACATAATTGGTAGTGCTTTGTAACATTTACGGGAAGGCGAGGAATGACGGGGAATTATCAGGTATTTCAGTGGGTAGACGTGGTATCTCTTTCCTTTTATGTAACATTTTTGATTTTCGCAATGGCACAAACTTTTTTTAAAAAAATAAGTAGCACCTCATTGACCTGATATTTTCATGACGCCTCTTTAGGCCCTGGCTTAATACCCTGATCGTTATATAAAAAAACGCCGCACAGTGCGGCGTTTGTCTCTCATTGACCAGAGCAGCAATATTATTCGCCGATCTTCGTCCAGGTATCACGCAGACCTACAGTACGGTTAAATACTGGTTTTTCCGCGGTGCTGTAACGGCTGTCCAGGCAGAAGTAACCTTCACGTTCGAACTGGAACGCTTTGCCCGCTTCAGCAGCTTTCAGAGAAGGTTCCGCATAACCCTGCTTGATCACCAGCGATTCCGGGTTGATGGTCGCCAGGAAGTCTTCCGCCGCACCCGGGTTAGGCACGCTGAACAGACGATCGTACAGACGAATTTCTACCGGCAGCGCGTGGGATGCGCTCACCCAGTGGATAACGCCCTTCACTTTACGGCCGTCAGCAGGATCTTTGCTCAGCGTTTCAGCGTCATAAGAACAGAAGATGGTGGTGATATTCCCTTCCGCATCTTTTTCAACGCGCTCGGCTTTGATGACGTAAGCATTACGCAGACGCACTTCTTTACCCAGCACCAGACGCTTGTACTGCTTGTTGGCTTCTTCGCGGAAGTCAGCGCGGTCAATCCAGATCTCGCCGCTGAACGGCACGTCACGGCTTCCCATTTCCGGTTTGTTCGGATGGTTAGGCATGGAGACCAGCTCGCTTTCACCCTGCGGATAGTTTTCGATGACCAGTTTCACCGGGTCGATAACCGCCATCGCGCGCGGGGCGTTTTCGTTGAGATCTTCACGAATGCAGGATTCCAGGGAAGCCATCTCAATGGTGTTATCCTGCTTGGTCACGCCGATACGTTTGCAGAACTCACGAATAGACGCGGCAGTGTAACCACGACGACGCAAACCAGAAATGGTAGGCATACGCGGGTCATCCCAGCCCTCAACGTGCTTGTCGGTCACCAGCAGGTTCAGCTTACGCTTGGACATCACGGTGTATTCCAGATTCAGACGAGAGAACTCGTACTGGCGCGGGTGCACAGGAATGGTGATGTTATCCAGCACCCAGTCGTACAGACGACGGTTATCCTGGAACTCCAGCGTACACAGCGAGTGAGTGATGCCTTCCAGCGCATCGCTGATGCAGTGGGTAAAGTCGTACATCGGGTAGATGCACCACTTGTTACCGGTCTGGTGGTGTTCTGCGAACTTGATGCGGTACAGCACCGGATCGCGCATCACGATGAACGGAGACGCCATGTCGATTTTGGCACGCAGGCACGCTTTGCCTTCTTCGAAGCCGCCGGCACGCATTTTTTCAAACAGCGCCAGGTTCTCTTCCACGCTGCGATCGCGGAACGGGCTGTTTTTGCCCGGCGCGGTCAGCGTACCGCGGTATTCGCGGATTTCGTCAGCAGACAGCTCGTCGACATACGCCAGACCTTTGTTGATAAGCTCTACCGCATAGGCGTACAGCTGATCGAAATAGTCAGAGGAGTAGCAGATGTCGCCAGACCAGTTGAAGCCCAGCCACTGCACGTCGTTCTTAATGGACTCAACGTATTCGATGTCTTCTTTTACTGGGTTGGTGTCATCGAAACGCAGGTTGCACTGGCCCTGGTAGTCCTGGGCAATGCCAAAGTTCAGGCAGATAGATTTTGCATGCCCGATGTGCAGGTAGCCGTTCGGCTCCGGCGGGAAACGGGTATGGATTGTGGTGTGCTTACCACTGGCCAGATCTTCATCGATGATCTGACGAATAAAGTTACTCGGGCGGGCTTCTGCCTCACTCATCGTGGATTCCTCAAAGCGTAAACAACGTATAACGGCGTATGATCTTATAAGCCGGACGTAGTGACAACCCTTAAAACGTCTCTGAAGAAAATAATGGGGGCATTTGCTGCAAAAAAAAGCGGCGGAGGATATCCCCCGCCGCTTAAGGCATGACTCTACTCAGGAGCGATTACTTGCCTTTAATCTCATATAGCGGTGTTTGACCCGCAACAACCTGACCTTTCGCCTGGATGACCAGACCGCTGAAGTCGTCAATGTTGCTGCAAACCACCGGGCTTATCATGGAGCGTGCGTTGGCGTTCAGGAAGTCCAGATCCATTTCCAGAATCGGCTGCCCTGCCAACACTTCAGCGCCCTCTTCCACCAGGCGAGTAAAGCCCTGACCGTTCAGCGCAACGGTATCGATACCCATATGGACAACGATCTCCGCACCATTTTCGGTTTCGAGGCAGAACGCGTGGTTGGTGTTGAAGATTTTCACGATGGTACCGGCCGCCGGAGACACAACGGTTTTTTCCGTTGGTTTCACCGCCACACCGTCACCGACCGCTTTGCTGGCGAAGGCTTCGTCAGGCACTTGCTCAATCGCAACGACTTCACCGGTTACCGGTGAAACCAGCGCGGCTACCGTTTTGGCGTTAGGTACTGCCTGCGGTTTTGCAGCCGCTGGCGCGGCGGCAGGTGCGGCAGAAGCTTCTGCTGCGGCTACCGGACCGGTGGTTTTCATGGCGTTAGCAATTTTCTCTGCCACGAAGCCAACGATAATCTGCACGCTGGTTTTGTTCAGGCGGATAACACCGGAAGCACCCAGACGTTTGGCCAGCGCTTCGTTCACCAGGGAAGAATCTTTCACGTTCAGACGCAGACGGGTGATACAGGCGTCGATACCGGTCAGGTTGTCAGAACCGCCAACAGCGGCGATGTACTGACGCGCCAGACCTGAAACATCCTGATCCTGAGCACCGCTCACGTTCACATCCTGACCATCCGCTTCGCTACCGGCCACGGCCAGCTCACGACCCGGGGTCATCAGGTTGAATTTGGTGATAGTGAAACGGAACACCATGTAGTAGATCGCGAAGAACACCAGACCTTGTGGAATCAGCATCCACCAGTGGGTCGCCAGCGGGTTACGGGAAGAAAGCACCATATCCACCAGACCCGCACTGAAGCCGAAACCGGCAATCCAGTGCATGCTGGCAGCGATAAACACGGAGATACCGGTCAGCACAGCGTGGATCACATACAGAACTGGCGCCACGAACATGAAGGAGAACTCCAGCGGCTCGGTGATACCGGTGAAGAAGGCCGCGAACGCCCCCGCCATCATGATACCCAGCACTTTCGCTTTGTTCTCTGGACGCGCGCAGTGGTAGATAGCCAGCGCAGCTCCCGGCAGACCAAACATCATGATCGGGAAGAAGCCAGCCTGGTAACGACCGGTGATACCGACAACCGCTTTACCTGCTTCGATGGACTGCGCACCACCCAGGAAGTTAGGAATATCGTTAATACCGGCAACATCGAACCAGAATACAGAGTTCAGCGCGTGGTGCAGACCGACCGGGATCAGCAGACGGTTAAAGAACGCGTACACGCCCGCACCGACAGAACCCAGTTTCTGGATGTGCTCACCGAAGTTCACCAGACCGTCGAAGATCATCGGCCAGACGTACATCATGATGAACGCAACAACGATCATCACAAACGAGGTCAGGATGGGGACCAGACGGCGGCCGCTAAAGAAGGAGAGCGCTTTTGGCAGCTCTACGCTGCTGAAGCGGTTATACAGTTCAGCGGAGATGATACCCACAAGGATACCGACAAACTGGTTACTGATCTTACCAAATGCCGCCGGAACCTGGTCCGCCGGGATTTTTTGGATCATGGCCACCGCTGCCGGTGAGCAGAGAGTGGTTAACACAAGGAAACCGACAAAACCGGTCAGCGCAGCGGCGCCGTCTTTGTCTTTGGACATACCATAAGCCACACCAATAGCAAACAACACGGACATGTTGTCGATAATGGCAGAGCCCGACTTGATAAAGAACGCCGCCAGCGCGCTGGTATTACCCCAGCCGTTGGGGTCGATCCAGTAGCCGACACCCATCAGGATGGCTGCGGCAGGCAGCGTGGCGACCGGCACCATCAGTGCGCGACCAACCTTTTGTAAATAACCTAGAATACTCACTTTCTTCCCCCTATGAGACCCCGTTTAAGGCATGTTCTCAGCTCTGTTTTTTTATTGTGTCACGAACTATAGATACAGTTGATGATTCACTGGCATTGTGAGTGTGTGAAAAATTAATTCGTATCGCAAATTAAACGCGTACTTTTTGTGATTTTTGTCACCAAATATCGTTATTCACCCTCCCTTATACTGGCTAACAGCGAAAACTTATTTTATCATTCAAAAAATCAAGACGGATTGATCCGGCCTGAAAGTTTCCAGGTTACGCTTAAGTATCAGGTTCCGATAGCCATCCGCCCACTCTTCTACTTTAACTCTCGAGGTGAACAATGAGACTGATTCCCCTGGCAACTGCTGAACAAGTTGGTAAATGGGCCGCTCGCCATATCGTAAACCGCATTAACGCATTCAACCCGACTGCCGATCGTCCTTTCGTTCTTGGACTTCCAACAGGCGGCACGCCGCTGACAGCCTATAAGGCGCTGGTTGAGATGCATAAAGCAGGCCAGGTTAGCTTCAAACATGTTGTCACCTTCAATATGGATGAATACGTTGGCTTACCGAAAGACCACCCGGAAAGCTACCATAGCTTTATGCACCGCAATTTCTTTGATCACGTTGATATTCCATCTGAAAATATTAACCTGCTGAATGGAAACGCGCCGGATATTGACGCAGAATGCCGTCAGTATGAAGAAAAAATCCGTTCTTACGGTAAGATCCACCTGTTCATGGGTGGTGTAGGTAATGATGGTCATATCGCGTTTAACGAACCGGCGTCATCTCTGGCTTCCCGCACCCGTATTAAAACGCTGACCCATGACACGCGCGTGGCAAACTCCCGCTTCTTTGACGGCGATGTTAACCAGGTTCCAAAATACGCCCTGACCGTAGGCGTAGGCACCCTGCTGGATGCCGAAGAAGTGATGATTCTGGTGCTGGGCGGCGTGAAAGCGCAGGCGCTCCAGGCTGCCGTTGAAGGCAACGTTAACCATATGTGGACCATCAGCTGCCTGCAGCTGCATCCGAAATCCGTCATCGTCTGTGACGAACCGTCCACGATGGAGCTGAAGGTAAAAACGCTGAAATACTTCAACGAGTTAGAAGCCGAGAATATCAAAGGTCTGTAATTGAATAACCGCCTCTTCATCAGGAGGCGGCCGCTTTTTTTTAACCGGGGGTCGTTATGTACGCTTTAACCCACGGTCGGATTTATACCGGCCATGAAATTCTGGATGACCATGCGATTGTTATCGCTGATGGCCTGATTGAACGTGTTTGCCCGCTGGCAGAACTACCGCCGGAGATTGAACAGCGCTCACTCAATGGAGCAGTAATCTCCCCCGGTTTCATCGACGTTCAGCTCAACGGCTGCGGCGGTGTGCAATTCAATGATACCGCCGAAGCCGTAACGGTCGAAACGCTGGAGATCATGCAAAAAGCCAATGAGAAATCGGGCTGCACCAGCTATCTGCCAACGCTCATTACCAGCAGTGATGACCTTATGAAGCAGGGTATCCGTGTGATGCGTGAATATCTGGCCAAACATCCTAATCAGGCGCTGGGTCTGCACCTTGAAGGGCCATGGCTGAACATGGTCAAGAAAGGAACGCATAACCCGAATTACGTGCGTAAGCCTGATGCGGAGCTGGTTGACTACATGTGTGCCAACGCCGATGTGATCACCAAAGTGACGCTGGCACCTGAAATGACGGGTACGGATGTCATCAGCAAACTTGCTGCCGCCGGGATTATCGTTTCAGCCGGTCACTCAAACGCGACCCTGAAAGAAGCGAAAGCCGGTTTCCGCGCGGGCATTACCTTCGCGACGCATCTCTACAACGCCATGCCGTATATCACAGGCCGTGAACCGGGTCTGGTCGGGGCGATTCTGGATGAGCCAGACGTCTACTGCGGTATTATTGCTGACGGCTTACACGTTGATTACACCAACATTCGCAATGCTAAGCGGCTGAAAGGTGACAAGCTTTGTCTGGTGACGGATGCCACTGCACCGGCAGGTGCAAATATTGAGCAGTTCATTTTTGCCGGTAAAACAATATACTACCGCAATGGACTGTGTGTTGATGAAAACGGTACGCTGAGTGGTTCCTCTTTGACCATGATTGAAGGGGTGCGTAACCTGGTTGAGCATTGCGGGATTGCGCTTGATGAAGTCCTGCGTATGGCAACCCTTTATCCGGCTCGCGCAATGGGCGTGGATAAACAGCTCGGCGGAATTGCACCAGGTATGGTTGCAAACCTGACGGCATTCACACACGATTATAAAATTATTAAGACCATCGTTAATGGTAACGAGGTCGTCACTGAGTAAGTAAAAGTATGACACCTGGCGGACAAGCTCAAATCGGTAATGTCGATCTCGTTAAACAACTTAACAGTGCGGCGGTATATCGCCTGATTGACCAACACGGCCCCATCTCGCGAATTCAGATAGCCGAACAAAGCCAGCTTGCACCCGCCAGCGTGACAAAAATTACCCGCCAGCTTATTGAGCGCGGTCTGATCAAAGAAGTCGATCAGCAGGCCTCCACCGGAGGCCGTCGCGCCATCTCCATTATTACTGAAACCCGTAATTTTCAGGCAATTGGCGTCCGTCTGGGCCGTCATGACACCACGCTCACGCTATACGATCTGAGCAGTAAAGCCATCGCGGAAGAGCACTACCCTCTTCCGGAGCGCACCCAGGAGACGCTGGAGCATGCGCTGCTGAATACCATCGCGCAGTTTATTGAAAGCTGTCAGCGCAAGATCCGCGAACTCATCGCTATCTCCGTAATTCTACCCGGTCTGGTCGACCCGGAAAGCGGCGTGATCCGCTATATGCCGCACATTCCGGTTGAAAACTGGGGGCTGGTCGATGCGCTGGAAAAGCGTTTTAAAGTGACCTGCTTTGTGGGCCATGATATTCGCTCGCTGGCGCTGGCGGAGCACTACTTTGGTGCGAGCCAGGACTGTGAAGACTCTATTCTGGTGCGCGTTCACCGCGGAACGGGCGCGGGCATTATCTCTAACGGCCGTATTTTCATTGGTCGCAACGGTAACGTCGGTGAGATTGGCCACATTCAGGTTGAGCCCCTTGGGGAGCGCTGCCACTGCGGCAATTTCGGCTGTCTTGAAACCATCGCCGCCAACACGGCCATTGAGCAGCGCGTTCGCCATCTGCTTGAACAGGGTTACCAAAGCCGCGTCACGCTGGACGACTGCAAAATAGGCACCATCTGCAAAGCCGCTAATAAAGGCGACGCGCTGGCCTGTGAAGTAATCGAGCAGGTGGGGCGCCATCTGGGGAAAACTATCGCCATCGCCATTAACCTGTTTAACCCACAAAAAGTGGTGATCGCCGGTGAAATTGTGGAAGCGGAAAAGGTGCTGCTCCCCGCGATTGAAGGCTGTATTAACACCCAGGCGCTGAAAGCATTCCGCCAGAATCTTCCGGTGGTTCGTTCAAAGCTTGACCATCGCTCGGCGATTGGCGCGTTCGCGCTGGTCAAACGCGCCATGCTCAACGGAATTCTGCTGCAGCATTTGCTGGAAAGTTGATCGGACCTTATAGTAACGCCTTCTTTTTTTAATGTCGGACTGTCCATGACCATTAAGAATGTAATTTGTGATATCGACGGCGTGCTGATGCACGACAACGTTGCCGTGCCGGGTGCTGCGGAGTTTCTTCACCGCATCATCGACAAAGGAATGCCTCTGGTTCTTCTCACGAACTACCCTTCTCAGACCGGTCAGGATCTGGCAAACCGCTTTGCCACGGCGGGTGTCGACGTCCCGGACAGCGTGTTTTATACCTCGGCGATGGCCACGGCGGATTTTCTGAAGCGTCAGGAAGGGAAAAAAGCCTACGTGGTGGGTGAAGGTGCGCTGATCCATGAACTATACAAAGCGGGCTTTACCATCACCGACGTCAACCCGGACTTTGTGATTGTTGGCGAAACGCGATCCTTTAACTGGGAGATGATGCATAAAGCTGCATACTTTGTCGCCAGCGGTGCGCGCTTTATCGCCACCAACCCGGATACCCACGGCCGCGGTTTTTATCCGGCCTGCGGCGCGCTGTGTGCCGGTATCGAAAAAATCTCTGGTCGTCAGCCGTTCGTTGTCGGGAAACCGAGCCCGTGGATCATTCGTGCCGCACTGAACAAAATGCAGGCCCACTCTGAAGAAACCGTTATTGTCGGCGACAACCTGCGCACCGATATTCTGGCCGGTTTCCAGGCGGGTCTGGAGACGATTCTGGTCCTCTCTGGCGTCTCTCAGCTTGATGACATTGATTCGATGCCGTTCCGGCCAAGCTGGATTTACCCCTCCGTCGACGAAATCGACATTATCTGATTCCGAACCACGCCTCAGGGCGTGGTTTTTTATTTTCTCGCCTGTAAAACACAACTGCATCTAACGGAAAAGCACTTTCATTGCATAATCATCAATAAAAGCGCTCATGACATACGCATTTTTCACAGATCGGCAACCACCATTGCACTATTTCCGTTTTCACCCGTAAAACGCTTGCGCGCCCTGCCCCTTTGCGGCATTTTCATAAGCAAGCAACATTACAAAGCAACAGGGTTAACGGAGAAGGTTATGTGTTCAATTTTTGGCGTACTGGATATTAAAACTGACGCAGGCGAACTGCGTAAAAAGGCACTCGAACTGTCCCGCCTGATGCGCCATCGCGGACCGGACTGGTCAGGCGTTTACGCCAGTGACAAAGCGATTCTGGCTCACGAACGTCTGTCTATTGTTGACGTCAACGCCGGTGCACAGCCGCTGTATAACGAGAAAAAAACGCACGCGCTGGCTGTCAACGGTGAGATCTACAACCACCAGGCGCTGCGCGCCGAATACGGCGACCGCTACGCGTTCCAGACCGGTTCTGACTGTGAAGTGATCCTGGCGCTTTATCAGGAGAAAGGGCCTGAGTTCCTGGACGACCTGCAGGGCATGTTCGCCTTCGCGCTGTACGACAGCGAAAAAGACGCTTACCTGATTGGCCGCGACCATATCGGCATTATCCCGCTGTACATGGGCCACGATGAGCATGGCAACTTCTACGTTGCCTCTGAAATGAAAGCCCTGGTACCGGTCTGCCGCACCATCAAAGAATTCCCGGCAGGCAGCTACCTGTGGAGCAAAGACGGCGAGATCCGTCAATATTATCAGCGTGACTGGTTCGATTTCGACGCGGTAAAAGACAACGTCACGGACAAAGCCGAGCTGCGTCAGGCGCTGGAAGATTCCGTGAAAAGCCACCTGATGTCCGACGTGCCGTACGGCGTGCTGCTCTCTGGCGGTCTGGACTCCTCCGTGATCTCCGCGATCACCAAGAAATTCGCGGCCCGTCGCGTGGAAGATCAGGAGCGCTCAGAAGCCTGGTGGCCACAGCTGCACTCCTTTGCCGTGGGCCTGGAAGGCGCACCTGACCTGAAAGCCGCGCAGGAAGTGGCAAACCACCTGGGGACCGTGCACCATGAAATTCATTTCACCGTGCAGGAAGGTCTGGATGCGATCCGCGATGTGATCTATCACATTGAAACCTATGACGTGACCACCATCCGCGCCTCGACCCCGATGTACCTGATGTCACGTAAGATCAAAGCGATGGGCATCAAGATGGTGCTCTCCGGTGAAGGTTCTGACGAAGTGTTTGGCGGCTACCTGTACTTCCACAAAGCGCCGAATGCCAAAGAGCTGCACGAAGAGACCGTGCGCAAACTGCAGGCGTTGCACATGTTCGACTGTGCGCGTGCCAACAAAGCGATGTCCGCCTGGGGCGTGGAAGCGCGCGTGCCGTTCCTGGATAAGAAATTCCTCGACGTGGCGATGCGCATCAACCCGCAGGACAAGATGTGCGGCAACGGCAAAATGGAAAAACATATCCTGCGTGAATGTTTTGAATCCTACCTGCCGGCGAGCGTGGCGTGGCGTCAGAAAGAGCAGTTCTCTGATGGCGTAGGTTATAGCTGGATCGACACCCTGAAAGAGGTCGCGGCGAAACAGGTTTCTGACCAGCAGCTGGAAACCGCAAGCTTCCGCTTCCCGTACAACACGCCGGGTTCGAAAGAAGCGTATCTCTACCGTGAAATTTTTGAAGAATTGTTCCCGGTACCGAGCGCTGCGGAGTGTGTGCCGGGTGGCCCGTCCGTCGCCTGCTCGTCTGCCAAAGCGATTGAATGGGATGAATCGTTCAAATCCATGAACGATCCGTCAGGACGTGCGGTAGGCGTTCACCAGTCAGCCTACAAATAATCGCGTATTTCATCATCAGGCCCTGCGGGGCCTGATTTTTTTTGCCCCGCTTTTGCACAGCTAAAAACGATTAATAACCAATAATTGCCGAATATTCGGTCACGCTGTTCGCAACCTAACCAAACAGTCACATTCCGGCTATTTTCGTTGAAAAAGGTGTTGACGCTGCAAGGGTCTATACGCATAATGCGCCCCGCAACGCCGATAAGGTAACGCGAAAAAAGATGGCTACGTAGCTCAGTTGGTTAGAGCACATCACTCATAATGATGGGGTCACAGGTTCGAATCCCGTCGTAGCCACCATCTTTTTTGCGGGAGTGGCGAAATTGGTAGACGCACCAGATTTAGGTTCTGGCGCCGCAAGGTGTGCGAGTTCAAGTCTCGCCTCCCGCACCATTCCCGGGTAAGCGTTGCACGGATGGGGTATCGCCAAGCGGTAAGGCACCGGTTTTTGATACCGGCATTCCCTGGTTCGAATCCAGGTACCCCAGCCATCGAAGATTGCAGTACTGGCTACGTAGCTCAGTTGGTTAGAGCACATCACTCATAATGATGGGGTCACAGGTTCGAATCCCGTCGTAGCCACCAAATTTAGATTATCGATGTTGTTCGGTAATGAAAAAAATTGTTGGGGTATCGCCAAGCGGTAAGGCACCGGATTCTGATTCCGGCATTCCGAGGTTCGAATCCTCGTACCCCAGCCAATTTAAAAAAGTCGTTAAGCAGTTTGTTTAACGCAATTGGGGTGTCGCCAAGCGGTAAGGCTCTGGTTTCTGATACCAGCATTCCGGGGTTCGAATCCCTGCACCCCAGCCACTTAGTAACAAAAAAGCCCGCTCTGCGGGCTTTTTTGTTTTTGTTGCTCAGCATTGTGCGGCCTGATGCCCTCACCCTGGCCCTCTCCCACGGGGAGAGGGTAAAAGGATTAGAGTCCGAGAGCGTATTTCAGCGCCTGGCGCTTCAAGCCACCGGCGCGTTCCGCCGCCATTAACCCAATATTACGCAGAATGCGCACCGGGGCCAGGTCATTGCTGAACCCGGCATAGAACAGATCCATTCCCGACTGCATGATGAAATTGTCCGCCATACGCCGCGTCTGATAACGCTTTAGCACCTGATGGCTGGCCCAGTTTTCCGCGTGTCCGCGGGCGCTGCCCAGCACATCCAGTAATGCATCGACGTCGCGATATCCCAGGTTCACACCCTGCCCGGCCAGCGGATGAATGGTGTGTGCCGCATCGCCCACCAGCGCCAGCCCTTCACGGGCATACTGCAAAGCGTGACGGCGCGTGAGCGGGAACGCCCCTGCTGCGACCGGCGTAACGTTGCCCAGACGGCTCGGGAAGTGCAGGCGGATTTCCCGCTGCAATTGTTCCATTGAAAGCCCCTGCAGCTGGCGAATACGCGCCGGTTTGTCGTACCACACCAGTGACGCCCAGTTATCAAACAGCGGTAAAAAGGCGTGCGGGCCGTTCGGCGTAAAGTGCTGCCAGGTGCTCTCTCCCGGCGCATTCTCGCACTCGACGGTAATCAGCATGCAGGACTGCTCATACTGCCAGGCATGAACCCCGATACCCGCCATCTGTCTGACCTGCGAGTTAGCGCCGTCCGCCCCAACGACCAGCTTCACGGCCAGTTCATCGCCGCTGTCGAGCGTCAGTAGATAGCCGCTCTCGTGAGGATGCAGTTCCTTAATCGAGGCCGGAAAACGCAGCGTCACCTTCGGATGTGTCTCCAGCGCCTGCCAGAGCGCCAGCTGGAGCACGTTGTTTTCCACCATATAACCCAGGCGCGGCAGCTTCAGCTCAGCGGCATCAAACGCAACGTGGGCATTTTCCCACTCCCAGGTTTCAAGACGGCTGTAAGGATGGGCGCGCATTGCCAGCACCGCCTCCCAGACGCCCAGCCCGCGCAGCAGATCGACGGAAGCCGCGCTGATCGCGGAAATGCGCACATCCGGTTTACTGGCGGGATCGAAGGCCGGCGGTGCAGCCTGTTCAATTACCGTTACCTCAAATCCCTGCTGCGCCAGCCCCAGCGCCAGCGCGCCGCCGACCATACCGCCGCCGACAACGGCAACTTCGGTGTGTAGGAGTGTCATGGTCAATTTTCCTTATTGGAGAATCCCTTAAGTTTACCGGATTTTTGCGGTCCTGAGACACATAACCTTCATACTGGTCACAACCCCACCAAAGCATTACAATACGCGGCTTGCAATCCTGAGCTGAGCAAGTCGATGACTAAAAAACTCCATATAAAAACCTGGGGCTGTCAGATGAACGAATACGATTCATCCAAGATGGCCGATCTGCTGGATTCAACCCACGGATACCAGCTGACAGAAAATGTGAAAGAAGCGGACGTGCTGCTGCTGAACACCTGTTCGATTCGTGAAAAAGCGCAGGAAAAAGTCTTTCACGTGTTAGGCCGCTGGAAGCTTCTCAAGCGAAAAAATCCGGACCTGATCATCGGCGTGGGTGGCTGCGTTGCGTCGCAGGAAGGCAAGCTGATCCGCCAGAGAGCCCCGTATGTGGACATTGTCTTTGGCCCTCAGACCCTGCACCGTCTGCCCGAGATGATCAATCAGGTCCGCGGTAACCGTAGCCCGGTCGTTGACGTCAGCTTCCCGGAAATCGAAAAGTTTGACCGTCTGCCTGAGCCGCGCGCCGATGGCCCGACCGCCTTCGTCTCGATCATGGAAGGCTGCAACAAATACTGTACTTACTGCGTGGTACCGTACACCCGTGGTGAAGAGGTCAGCCGCCCGGCAGATGACATTCTGTTTGAAATCGCGCAGCTTGCCGCGCAGGGCGTTCGCGAAGTGAATCTGCTGGGCCAGAACGTTAACGCCTGGCGCGGGGAAAACTACGACGGCACCACCGGCAGCTTTGCCGAACTGCTGCGTCTGGTGGCCGCGATTGACGGTATCGACCGCATTCGCTTTACCACCAGCCATCCGATGGAATTTACCGACGACATTATTGACGTCTATCGCGATACGCCAGAGCTGGTGAGCTTCCTGCACCTGCCGATTCAGTGCGGCTCTGACCGCGTGCTGAACCTGATGGGCCGCCCGCATACGGTGCTGGAGTACAAGTCCACCATCCGCAAGCTGCGTGAAGCGCGTCCGGATATCCAGATTAGCTCCGACTTTATAGTCGGCTTCCCTGGCGAAACCGCTGATGACTTCGAGCGCACCATGAAGCTCATCGGTGAAGTGAATTTTGACGTCAGCTACAGCTTCATTTTCTCTGCGCGTCCGGGAACACCGGCGGCCGATATGGTTGACGATGTTCCGGAAGAAGAGAAGAAACAGCGTCTGTATATTCTGCAGGAGCGTATCCTTCAGCAGGCCAACGCCTGGAGCCGCCGCATGCTCGGCACCGTTCAGCGCATTTTGGTGGAAGGCACCTCACGCAAGAGCATTATGGAACTGTCCGGTCGTACCGAGAACAACCGCGTGGTGAACTTTGAAGGCACCCCGGATATGATCGGTAAATTCGTAGACGTCGAGATTGTTGAAGTGCTGACCAACTCGCTGCGCGCGAAGGTAGTCCGCACCGAGGACGAAATGGGCCTGCGCATTGCCGAGTCACCGGAATCCGTGATCTCGCGTACCCGTAAAGAAAACGATTCTGGCGTTGGGATTTACCAGCCTTAATCCTCATGGCCTGCCCTTCCGGCAGGCCTTGTATTTCCTCTCATCGCCCCCAATATCTTCCGCAACGCTTGCGCCTTTATTCTGTGGCGTGAATAATTTCGGTAATGACCGTTTTATTACGTCCTGTCGCAACGGATCGGTTAACCAATTAAAGAGGAACAGTTTGAACATAGATACGCGTGAAATTAGCCTTGAGCCAGCAGACAACGCTCGCCTGCTGAGCCTGTGCGGGCCGTTTGATGACAATATCAAACAACTGGAGCGACGTCTGGGTATCGAAATCAATCGTCGCGATAATCATTTCAAACTTACCGGACGCCCTATCTGCGTCAACGCCGCTGCGGACATTCTGCGTAGCCTGTATGTTGATACCGCCCCAATGCGCGGCGAAACGCAGGATATCGAGCCGGAACAGATCCACCTCGCCATTAAAGAGGCGCGCGTGCTTGAGCAGAGCGCGGAAAGCGTGCCGGACTACGGCAAGGCCATTAACATCAAGACCAAACGTGGCGTCATTAAGCCGCGTACGCCAAACCAGGCGCAGTACATCGCCAATATCCTCGACCACGACATCACCTTCGGGGTGGGTCCGGCGGGGACGGGTAAAACCTATCTCGCCGTTGCCGCGGCGGTCGATGCGCTGGAGCGTCAGGAAATCCGCCGTATCCTGCTGACCCGCCCTGCCGTTGAAGCCGGTGAAAAACTGGGCTTCCTGCCAGGCGATCTGAGCCAGAAGGTCGACCCGTATCTGCGTCCTTTATACGATGCGCTGTTCGAAATGCTGGGCTTTGAGAAGGTCGAGAAGCTCATTGAGCGTAACGTTATCGAAGTTGCCCCGCTCGCCTACATGCGCGGTCGTACGCTGAACGATGCGTTCATCATTCTCGATGAGAGCCAGAACACCACCATTGAACAGATGAAAATGTTCCTGACGCGTATTGGCTTTAACTCGAAGGCGGTGATTACCGGCGACGTCACTCAGATTGACCTGCCGCGCAGTACCAAATCCGGTCTGCGCCACGCCATTGAGGTGCTGGCCGAGGTCGACGAAATCAGCTTTAACTTCTTCCACAGTGAAGACGTGGTACGCCACCCGGTGGTCGCGCGTATCGTTAATGCCTATGAAGCCTGGGAAGAGGCGGATCAGAAGCGTAAGGCCGAACTGGCCGCAGAACGTAAGCGCGAAGCGCAGGAGCAAGAACAGAAATGAGTCAGGTGATCCTCGATTTACAGCTGGCCTGTGAAGACAATTCCGGCATGCCAGATGAGGCACAGTTTCAGAAATGGCTGGATGCCGTTATTCCTCAGTTTCAGGAAGAATCAGAAGTTACGATTCGCCTGGTGGATGAAGCGGAAAGCCATGAGCTTAACCTGACCTATCGCGGGAAAGATAAGCCGACCAACGTGCTCTCTTTCCCGTTCGAAGCGCCGCCGGGCATCGAGATGCCGCTGCTGGGCGATCTGATCATCTGCCGTCAGGTGGTTGAGCAGGAAGCCAAAGAGCAGCAAAAGCCGCTTGAGGCCCACTGGGCGCATATGGTGGTACACGGCAGCCTGCATCTGCTCGGCTACGATCATATTGAAGACGACGAAGCGGAAGAGATGGAGTCCCTCGAGACAGAGATAATGCTTGCTCTGGGCTATGAGGATCCGTACATTGCCGAGAAAGAATAGTCCGTCACCTGACGGACTCCCCTGCCGCCACGAAAGGACATCGCGTGGCGGTAAACGTTGAACTAACAAGAGAACCCTTAACAAACGCCATGAGCGACGACAATTCACACAGTAGCGACACGACAACCAGTAAAAAGGGATTTTTCTCCCTCATTCTGAACCAGCTTTTCCACGGCGAACCGAAAAACCGTGATGAACTGCTGGAGCTGATTCGTGATTCCGGGCAGAACGACCTTATCGACGAAGATACGCGCGAAATGCTCGAAGGGGTAATGGACATCGCCGACCAGCGCGTTCGCGATATCATGATCCCCCGCTCGCAGATGATCACCCTGAAACGTAACCAGACGCTGGACGAGTGCCTCGATGTGATCATCGAATCCGCCCACTCGCGTTTCCCGGTCATCAGCGAAGACAAAGATCACATCGAAGGGATTTTGATGGCGAAAGACCTGCTGCCGTTTATGCGCAGCGATGCCGAAGCCTTCAGCATGGAAAAAGTGTTACGCCAGGCCGTGGTTGTGCCGGAAAGTAAACGTGTGGATCGGATGCTGAAAGAGTTTCGCTCTCAGCGTTACCACATGGCGATTGTTATTGATGAATTTGGTGGCGTTTCCGGTCTGGTCACGATCGAGGATATCCTTGAGCTGATCGTGGGCGAAATCGAAGACGAGTACGACGAAGAAGAAGATATCGACTTCCGTCAGCTTAGCCGCCACACCTGGACCGTGCGCGCGCTGGCCTCCATCGAAGACTTCAACGACGCCTTCGGAACCCACTTCAGCGATGAAGAGGTCGATACCATTGGCGGGCTGGTGATGCAGGCCTTTGGCCACCTCCCGGCGCGTGGAGAGACCGTTGACATCGACGGTTACCAGTTCAAAGTAGCCATGGCCGACAGCCGACGTATTATACAGGTTCACGTCAGAACGCCGGACGACTCACCGGTGCCAAAACTGGAAGATTAATGTAAATGGCATTTGCCCCATTGCTTGAACGCCAGCGCGTCCGTTTGCTGCTGGCGCTGTTACTCGGAGCCAGCGGTACGCTGGCTTTTTCTCCTTACGATATCTGGCCCGCGGCCATTCTCTCCCTGATGGGGCTTCAGGGTCTGACCCTGAACCGTCGTCCGGTACAGGCTGCCGCTATCGGCTACTTCTGGGGGCTGGGGCTGTTTGGCTCAGGCATCAACTGGGTTTATGTCAGCATCGCCCAGTTTGGCGGTATGCCTGGCCCGGTAAACGTCTTCCTGGTGGTACTGCTCGCCGCCTATCTCTCGCTCTATACCGGTCTGTTCGCCGGCATCCTTTCTCGCCTGTGGCCCAAAACCAACTGGCTGCGCGTCGCCATTGCCGCGCCGGTGGTCTGGCAGGTAACCGAGTTCCTGCGCGGCTGGGTGTTGACCGGCTTCCCGTGGCTGCAGTTCGGCTACAGCCAGATTGACGGCCCGCTGAAAGGCCTGGCACCGGTAATGGGTGTTGAAGCTATCAACTTCCTGCTGATGGTCGTGAGCGGCCTGCTGGTATTAGCGCTGGTCACGCGCGGCTGGAAACCGCTGGCTGTGGCGCTGGTGCTGTTCGCCCTGCCCTTCCCGCTGCGCTATATCCAGTGGTTCACGCCTGAGCCCGATCGCGCCATGCGGGTTTCCATGGTGCAGGGGAATATCCCGCAGTCCATGAAGTGGGACGAAAAAGAGCTGCTGAATACGCTGAAGATCTACGCCAACGCCACTGAAGAGGTGATGGGTAAATCACAGCTGATTATCTGGCCGGAATCTGCGATCCCCGATCTGGAAATTAACCAGCAGCCGTTCCTCAACATGATGAACGACCTGCTGCTGGCCCGCGACAGCACGCTTATCACCGGGATTGTCGATGCGCGTCTGAATCAGCAGAACCGCTACGACACCTACAACACCATCATTACGCTCGGCAAAGACAGCGAATACAGCTACCACTCCACTGACCGGTACAACAAGAACCACCTGGTGCCATTTGGTGAATTTGTGCCGCTGGAATCGATTCTGCGCCCGCTGGCCCCGTTCTTTGATTTGCCGATGTCCTCCTTCAGCCGCGGACCGTACGTTCAGCCTCAGCTGCACGCGCACGGCGCTGCCCTGACACCGGCCATCTGCTACGAAATCATTCTCGGCGAGCAGGTGCGCGATAACTTCCGCCCGGATACTGACTATCTGCTGACCATCTCCAACGATGCCTGGTTTGGTAAGTCAATCGGCCCGTGGCAGCACTTCCAGATGGCTCGTATGCGCTCCCTGGAGCTGGCGCGTCCGCTGCTGCGCAGCACCAACAACGGCATCACCGCCGTGATTGGTCCTCAGGGTGAAATTCAGGCGATGATCCCGCAGTTTACCCGTGAGGTACTGACCGCTAACGTCACGCCAACCACGGGACTGACGCCATACGCCCGTACCGGCAACTGGTCGCTGTGGATACTGACCGCGCTGTTCGGCTTTGGCGCGGTGCTGATGAGCCTGCGTCAGCGTCGTAAATAACCTTCCCTTCTGTTGCCGGGTGGCGGCTACGCCTTACCTGGCCTACATTTTTGCTCCCGTAGGTCGGGTAAGGCGTAGCCGCCACCCGACAATTCCCTCCAAATGCCCATTCTGGCACGCCTATTGCTTTGTTTATTCAGGTAAACGCAGTTTGGCTTAACGTGCAACTTTGTCGCACCAGCGTAGATCATCGGTAGCACCGAAACGGTGCAACGGGAGATATTTGCCTCTGAATGGTGCGGCGCGCTTCGCAAAAATAAACAATAACGCAGCAAAATCTTTACATTAAGCCAGACTAAATGTTAACAAGCTTGCATAACACTGCACTCGCATTGCGCGAGATATAACAACATCACAATGGGTATCAATGCGTCGCTGGCGCTGATAAAAAAGGAGTTGGGTATGCAATTACGTAAACTGGCCACAGCAATGCTGGTTATGGGAATGTCTGCTGGCGTGGTTCACGCTGAAGATGCGCCTGCAGCAGGCAGCACTCTCGACAAGATTGCCAAAAACGGCGTCATCGTGGTCGGCCACCGTGAATCATCTGTCCCGTTCTCTTACTACGACAACACGCAAAAAGTCGTGGGCTATTCACAGGATTACTCCAACGCTATCGTTGAAGCCGTGAAGAAAAAGCTGAACAAACCTGACCTGCAGGTGAAGCTGATCCCTATCACTTCACAAAACCGTATTCCACTGTTGCAAAACGGCACCTTTGACTTCGAGTGTGGCTCCACCACCAACAACCTCGAGCGTCAAAAACAGGCTGCCTTCTCTGACACCATCTTTGTTGTAGGCACCCGCCTGCTGACGAAGAAAGGCGGTGAGATTAAAGACTTCGCTGACCTGAAAGGCAAAGCGGTTGTTGTAACCTCCGGTACCACGTCAGAAGTGCTGCTGCACAAGCTGAACGACGAGAAAAAAATGGATATGCGCATCATCAGCGCGAAAGACCATGGCGACTCCTTCCGTACCCTGGAAAGCGGTCGTGCCGTCGCGTTTATGATGGATGACGCCCTGCTGGCGGGTGAACGTGCGAAAGCGAAAAAACCAGACAACTGGGATATCGTCGGCACCGCGCAGTCGAAAGAAGCCTACGGCTGTATGCTGCGTAAAGACGATCCGCAGTTCAAAAAGCTGATCGATGACACCATCGCTCAGGTGCAGACCTCCGGCGAAGCGGAAAAATGGTTCGACAAATGGTTCAAGAACCCAATTCCACCTAAAAATCTGAACATGAATTTTGAACTGTCTGACGACATGAAAGCGCTGTTCAAATCTCCAAATGACAAGGCTCTTAACTAATTAGAACAACAGGGGCGGGATCTCCTGCCCTCTCGATTGTCGGGAAGCATGGACAGACTATACGTTGAGTGGTCGTTCCCCACTCAGCGCGAAAAATGAGCTTCTCACCAATCTTCGAGGGTAGCGCTGCTACCCTTTTTTTTCTGGAGTTTATTATGTCAATCGACTGGAACTGGGGCATATTTCTGCAACAAGCCCCGTTCGGCAACACCACCTATCTTGGCTGGCTGTGGAGCGGCTTTCAGGTCACCGTGGCATTATCGATAACGGCGTGGATCATCGCGTTTCTTGTCGGTTCTTTGTTCGGTATTCTGCGCACCGTCCCTAACCGTTTTCTTTCAACACTCGGCACCCTGTATGTGGAACTGTTCCGTAACGTTCCGCTGATCGTGCAATTCTTTACCTGGTATCTGGTTATCCCGGAACTGCTTCCGGAAAATATTGGCATGTGGTTCAAGTCGGAACTGGATCCGAACGTACAGTTCTTTGTCTCCTCCATGATGTGTCTGGGGCTGTTTACCGCTGCGCGCGTTTGCGAGCAGGTGCGTGCCGCCATTCAGTCATTGCCCCGTGGACAAAAAAATGCGGGTCTGGCGATGGGATTAACCCTGCCACAAACCTACCGCTACGTGCTGCTGCCTAACGCCTACCGCGTCATCGTTCCGCCGATGACCTCCGAGATGATGAACCTGGTGAAAAACTCGGCCATCGCCTCAACCATCGGCCTGGTCGATATGGCTGCACAGGCGGGCAAGCTGCTGGATTACTCCGCTCACGCGTGGGAATCCTTCACCGCGATCACGCTCGCGTACGTTCTGATTAACGCTTTCATCATGCTGGTGATGAACCTGGTTGAACGCAAAATTCGCCTGCCGGGCAACATGGGGGGCAAATAATGTACGAATTTGACTGGAGTTCTATCGTTCCATCCATGCCTTACCTGCTTGATGGCCTGATGATTACCTTAAAAATCACCGTCATTGCCATCATCGTCGGTATCGTCTGGGGCACTCTGCTGGCCGTTATGCGACTGTCGAGCTTTAAGCCGCTCGCCTGGTTCGCGACCGCTTACGTTAACGTATTCCGCTCCATCCCGCTGGTGATGGTGCTGCTGTGGTTTTACCTGATCGTGCCCGGCTTCCTGCAGAACGTGCTGGGGCTGTCGCCGAAAACCGATATCCGTCTGATCTCGGCGATGGTAGCGTTCTCGATGTTTGAAGCCGCTTACTATTCAGAGATTATCCGAGCGGGCATTCAGAGTATCTCCCGCGGACAGTCCAGCGCCGCGCTGGCGCTGGGGATGACGCACTGGCAGTCCATGCAGCTCATTATTCTGCCGCAGGCGTTTCGCGCCATGGTTCCGCTCCTGCTGACCCAGGGTATCGTGCTGTTCCAGGATACCTCGCTGGTCTACGTTCTGAGCCTGGCAGACTTCTTCCGTACCGCGTCAACCATCGGTGAGCGTGATGGTACGCAGGTTGAGATGGTGCTCTTCGCGGGTGCGGTCTATTTTGTGATTAGTTTAAGCGCGTCGCTGTTGGTCAGCTGGCTGAAGAAAAGGACGGTATAATGATTTCCCTGAAAAATGTTTCTAAATGGTATGGGCACTTTCAGGTGCTGACCGACTGCTCCACCGAAGTGAAAAAAGGCGACGTGGTGGTAGTGTGCGGGCCGTCAGGTTCCGGTAAATCGACGCTGATCAAAACCGTCAACGGACTGGAGCCAGTGCAGCAGGGTGAGATCGTCGTCAACGGTACTAAAGTCAACGACAAGAAAACCAACCTCGCCCAGCTTCGCTCTCATGTTGGCATGGTATTCCAGCATTTTGAGCTATTCCCTCACCTCTCTATTATTGAGAACCTGACGCTGGCGCAGGTAAAAGTGCTTAAGCGTGATAAAAAAGCGTCGCGCGAGAAAGGTCTGAAGCTCCTGGAACGCGTTGGGCTTTCTGCGCATGCCGATAAGTTCCCGGCGCAGCTTTCTGGCGGCCAACAGCAGCGTGTGGCGATCGCCCGCGCGTTGTGCATGGATCCGGTGGCGATGCTGTTTGATGAGCCCACGTCGGCGCTCGATCCAGAGATGATCAACGAAGTGCTGGACGTGATGGTCGAACTGGCGCACGAAGGAATGACGATGATGGTGGTGACCCACGAAATGGGCTTTGCCCGTAAAGTGGCAAACCGCGTGATCTTTATGGACGAAGGGAAAATTGTCGAAGACTCGCCGAAAGAAGAGTTCTTCGCTAACCCGAAATCCGAGCGTGCGAAAGATTTCCTCGCGAAAATCCTGCACTAATCTTCCCGGTGCGCAATCTGCGGATTGCGCACTGCTTCACGCTTTCACTCACTTCCTCTCGTCGGCGTCACATTGCAGCGTTAACCTTGTCACAAAATAACGCTACGTATGGAGAACGCTATGGCACAGCCTATTATTCTCGATTGCGATCCGGGTCATGATGACGCGATCGCGCTCGTCCTTGCACTTGCCTCCCCTGAACTCGACGTCAAAGCCGTCACCTCTTCTGCCGGAAACCAGACGCCGGATAAAACCCTGCGTAACGTTTTACGTATGCTGACGTTGCTCAAGCGCACCGATATTCCCGTCGCTGGTGGAGCCCTCAAGCCCCTGATGCGTGAATTAATTATCGCGGATAACGTGCATGGTGAAAGCGGGCTGGACGGTCCGGCGCTGCCGGAGCCGGGCTTTACGCCGCAAAACTGCACCGCCGTGGAGCTGATGGCGAAGGTGCTGCGCGAGAGCGCGGAACCCGTGACGCTGGTGGCTACCGGGCCGCAAACCAACGTCGCGCTGCTGCTGAACAGCTACCCTGAACTGCACAGCAAAATAGCCCGTATCGTCATCATGGGCGGGGCCATGGGGCTGGGTAACTGGACCCCTGCGGCGGAGTTCAACATTTTTGTCGACCCGGAAGCAGCTGAGATTGTCTTCCAGTCCGGCTTACCGATTGTAATGGCGGGACTGGACGTTACCCATCGCGCGCAGATTATGGCGGACGATATTGAGCGCTTCCGTTCCGTTGGTAATCCGGTCGCGACAACCGTGGCCGAGCTGCTCGACTTCTTTATGGAGTATCACAAAGCCGAGAAGTGGGGCTTCCACGGCGCGCCCCTGCACGACCCGTGCACCATTGCCTGGCTGTTAAAGCCTGAGATATTCACCACGGTTGACCGCTGGGTTGGCGTGGAAACGCAGGGAAAATACACC
Source organism: Enterobacter sp. SES19 (assembly GCF_011765665.1). Taxonomy (NCBI): domain Bacteria; kingdom Pseudomonadati; phylum Pseudomonadota; class Gammaproteobacteria; order Enterobacterales; family Enterobacteriaceae; genus Enterobacter; species Enterobacter sp. SES19. Next base: position 1,313,510 of record NZ_CP050320.1, on the reverse strand, counting down.
CAGGGAATGACTGTGGTGGATTATTACTCGCTGACGGGGAATAAGCCGAATACTACCGTGATGGTGGACATCGACAGGGAGGCGTTTGTGGATTTGCTGGCGGAAAGACTGGCTTATTATAGTGCGGCCTGATGCCCTCACCCCGGCCCTCTCCCACGGGGAGAGGGAGCACACACTAAAAACGGCAACATGGTTGCCGTTTTGCTTTTACCTTGTGCGGCCTGATGACCTCACCCCGCCCCTCTCCCATGGGGAGAGGGAGCAAACCTGCGCTTTTACCTAGGGCTCAAACGGCCGACGCTGAAACTGATCGTGGCCGCATTTCGGGCACAGCGACAGAACCTCCGGCGTATACACCGCAATATGGTGGTGGCAATTCTCGCACACCAGATTTCCCAGCCCGACTACCTCACCACTGTGATAGACACCATGGTGGTTCAAATCCTGAAAGACCTCGCGCCACTCCAGCTGCGTTTTATCCGTAATATCGGCCAGCTCCTGCCACAGGCTCTCTTTAATCACCCGCATAAAAACGCTGTCCGTGACCTCCTCCTGGCTCTCCTGGTAGCTGCGCGCGAACTCTTCCAGATCGCGACGCACGGCGCGCGTCACCTCTTCCACTTCGGTTCGCGTTAACTCACCCGTTTGCGACACGCGGGCACGCGCCTGCTCCACCAGCGCATCGATATCGCGCTCGCCGTTACGCAGTCGTTCCGTCAGTGTCGCCACCAGTTCGCGGTAAAATTGAGCAACCTTGTTCATCATTTTGCCTCCCGGGTAAGTAACTATTTCTAATAATAGACCTTATTTCATCGCCGCTTTGTCAGGTGAAGCACAGACCCGGTAAATTCCTGCAAAGCGCATTTGTGCGAAAGGCTGTTTTGACGCGGGCGTTTGGGCTATGCTATGCGGATCTGAATGACCACATCCATTGGCTACATTTGTAGCTGTATTGAAAACAGGACCACTGGCTGCCATGCAAGAGCAATACCGCCCGGAAGAGATAGAATCAAAAGTCCAGCAACACTGGGACGAGAAGCGCACCTTTGAAGTAACCGAAGACGAGAGCAAAGAGAAGTATTACTGCCTGTCGATGCTTCCCTATCCTTCTGGTCGACTACACATGGGCCATGTGCGTAACTACACCATTGGCGATGTGATCGCACGTTATCAGCGCATGCTGGGCAAAAACGTTCTGCAGCCTATCGGCTGGGATGCGTTCGGTCTGCCTGCGGAAGGCGCGGCGGTCAAAAACAACACCGCACCGGCCCCGTGGACATACGACAACATCGCGTACATGAAAAACCAGCTCAAAATGCTGGGCTTTGGCTATGACTGGAGCCGCGAGCTGGCAACCTGTACCCCGGAATACTACCGCTGGGAGCAGAAGTTCTTCACCGAGCTGTACAAAAAAGGCCTGGTGTATAAGAAGACCTCTGCCGTTAACTGGTGTCCGAATGACCAGACCGTTCTCGCGAACGAACAGGTTATCGATGGCTGCTGCTGGCGCTGCGACACCAAAGTTGAGCGTAAAGAGATCCCGCAGTGGTTTATCAAAATCACCGCTTACGCTGATGAGCTGCTGAACGATCTGGATAACCTCGACCACTGGCCAGATACCGTTAAGACCATGCAGCGCAACTGGATCGGCCGTTCTGAAGGCGTGGAGATTACCTTCAACGTTGAGAACTACGACCAGACTCTGACTGTCTACACCACCCGTCCGGACACCTTCATGGGCGCGACCTACCTGGCCGTGGCTGCAGGTCACCCGCTGGCGCAGAAAGCGGCAGAAAACAATCCGGAACTGGCTACCTTCATCGATGAGTGCCGCAACACCAAAGTGGCCGAAGCCGACATGGCGACGATGGAGAAAAAAGGCGTTGCGACAGGCTTCTATGCTAAGCATCCACTGACTGGCGAAGCGATCCCGGTCTGGGCAGCGAACTTCGTGCTGATGGAGTACGGTACAGGTGCGGTAATGGCTGTTCCGGGCCACGATCAGCGCGACTACGAATTTGCCACCAAATACAACCTGCCGATTAAAGCCGTTATTCTGGCCGCCGATGGTTCTGAACCAGACCTGTCCGAAAACGCGCTGACTGAAAAAGGCACCCTGTTCAACTCCGGTGAATTCAGTGGTCTGAGCTTCGAAGAGGGCTTTAACGCCATCGCCGATAAGCTGGCCTCCCTTGGCGTGGGCGAGCGTAAAGTTAACTTCCGTCTGCGCGACTGGGGCGTTTCCCGTCAGCGTTACTGGGGTGCGCCAATCCCGATGGTGACGCTGGAAGATGGCACCGTGATGCCAACGCCAGAAGATCAGCTGCCGGTGATCCTGCCGGAAGACGTCGTCATGGACGGCATCACCAGCCCGATCAAAGCCGATCCTGAGTGGGCAAAAACCACCGTCAACGGTCAGCCTGCGCTGCGTGAAACCGATACCTTTGACACCTTTATGGAGTCATCCTGGTACTATGCGCGCTACACATGCCCGCAGTATCAGGACGGTATGCTGGATTCCAAAGCGGCAAACTACTGGCTTCCGGTAGACATCTACATCGGTGGTATCGAACACGCCATCATGCACCTGCTCTACTTCCGCTTCTTCCACAAGCTGATGCGCGATGCGGGCATGGTGAACTCTGACGAACCTGCAAAACAGCTGCTGTGCCAGGGCATGGTGCTGGCGGATGCCTTCTATTACGTCGGTGCCAACGGCGAGCGTAACTGGGTTTCTCCGGTTGATGCGATCGTCGAGCGCGACGAGAAGGGCCGTATCGTGAAGGCAAAAGACGCCGAAGGTCATGAGCTGGTCTACACCGGCATGAGCAAGATGTCCAAGTCTAAAAACAACGGTATCGATCCGCAGGTGATGGTTGAGCGTTACGGTGCGGATACCGTGCGTCTGTTCATGATGTTTGCCTCTCCGGCGGACATGACCCTGGAATGGCAGGAGTCGGGGGTTGAAGGCGCGAACCGCTTCCTGAAACGCGTCTGGAAACTGGTTTATGAACACACCGCCCTGGGCGATGCCCCGGCGCTGAATGCCGCCGCACTGACTGAAGATCAGCAGGCGCTGCGTCGCGATGTTCATAAAACGATTGCAAAAGTGACCGATGATATTGGTCGTCGTCAGACCTTCAATACCGCAATTGCGGCTATTATGGAACTGATGAACAAGCTGGCGAAGGCTTCGCAGGACGGCGAGCAGGATCGTGCTTTAATGCGTGAAGCGCTGCTGGCCGTTGTTCGCATGCTGAACCCGTTCACACCGCACGTTAGCTTTACCCTGTGGCAGGAGCTGAAAGGCGAAGGCGATATCGACAACGCGCCGTGGCCGCAGGCTGACGAATCAGCGATGGTGGAAAACACGACGCTGGTCGTGGTCCAGGTGAACGGCAAAGTCCGCGGTAAAATTACCGTGGCGGTCGATGCAACCGAAGAACAGGTTCGCGAGCGCGCGGGCCAGGAACCTCTGGTCGCAAAATATCTTGAGGGCGTTACCGTACGTAAAGTGATCTACGTACCGGGTAAACTGCTCAATCTGGTCGTTGGCTAAGCGCGGGAGGAAACGTGCGACAACTGGCAACAATACTCTTATCACTGGCGGTGCTTGTCACCGCTGGCTGTGGCTGGCACCTGCGCAATACCACGGCGGTGCCCGCTGAGATGAAAACGATGATGTTCGACTCACCAGATCCGAATGGCCCACTCAGCCGGGCCATTCGTAATCAGCTGCGTCTCAACGGCGTAGAGATTGTCGAAAAACAAACCCTGCGCCAGGATGTACCGTCTCTGCGTGTTATAGGTGGCGGCCTGTCGAGAGATACAGCCTCTATCTTCCAGGATGGACGTACAGCTGAGTATCAGATGGTGTTGACGGTCGACGCGGCAGTCCTGATCCCCGGTAAAGACATCTACCCGATCAGCACGAAAGTGTACCGTTCGTTCTTCGATAACCCGCAGACGGCGCTGGCAAAAGATGCCGAACAGCAGATTATCATCAACGAAATGTACGACAAGGCAGCAGAACAGCTGATCCGTAAACTGCCAAGTATTGCAGCGTCAACTAAACAAGGATCTGACATCGTTGAAAAACCGGTTGCTGGCACGCTTCCTGCTGCTAACTCTCTGGGTAAATGATGATCAGGCTGTATCCTGAACAACTCCGCGCGCAGCTCAATGAAGGGCTGCGCGCGGCGTATCTGCTTCTTGGAAACGATCCGTTATTGCTTCAGGAAAGCCTGGATGCCGTGCGGCATGCTGCCGCCGCGCAGGGCTTCGATGAACACCACACCGTCCAACTGGACAACAACACCGACTGGAACGCCCTCTTCTCGCTTTGTCAGGCGATGAGCCTTTTCGCCTCGCGCCAGACTATTCAGATCCTGCTGCCGGAAAATGGTCCTAACGCGGCCATGAACGAGCAGCTCGCTACGCTGGTCAGCCTGTTACACAGCGATCTGCTCTTTATTGTGCGTGGCAACAAGCTTACCAAAGCCCAGGAAAACGCGGCGTGGTTTACCCAGATCGCAGCCCACGCGGTGCAGGTCACCTGTCAGACGCCTGAGCAGGCGCATCTGCCCAAATGGGTGTCAGCGAGAGCGAAGCAGAACAACCTTCAACTGGATGATGCGGCGAATCAACTGTTGTGCTACTGCTATGAAGGTAACCTGCTGGCCCTGGCGCAGGCGCTTGACAGACTCTCCCTGCTCTGGCCGGATGGCAAGCTGACCTTGCCGCGCGTCGAGCAGGCCGTTAACGACGCGGCGCACTTCACGCCGTTCCACTGGGTGGACGCGCTACTGTCGGCAAAAAGCAAACGCGCCCTGCATATTCTGCAACAGCTGCGTCTTGAAGGGAGCGAACCCGTTATTCTGCTGCGTACGCTTCAGCGCGAATTACTGCTGCTGATTACGCTCAAGCGTCAGTCTGCCCATACGCCGCTGCGTTCGCTGTTTGATAAACACCGCGTGTGGCAAAATCGCCGGGCTTTGACCACCGAGGCCGTCAACCGCCTGAGTCATGAACAGCTTCGTCAGGCTGTACAGCTTCTGATGCGCGCTGAGCTCACGTTAAAACAAGATTACGGCCAGTCAGTCTGGGCGGAGCTGGAAAGCCTTTCTCTGCTGCTCTGCCACAAGGCGCTGGCAGACGTTTTTATTGATGGATAGTATGCACTCTTTACAGGCCCTGTATGGCGGCACCTTCGACCCGGTACATTACGGGCATCTGAAGCCGGTTGAAATTCTGGCGAATTTGATCGGCCTTCAGCGCGTCACCATCATGCCCAATAATGTTCCGCCCCATCGTCCACAGCCGGAGGCGACCAGCGAGCAGCGAAAAGCGATGCTCGCCCTTGCCATCGAAGATAAACCGCTCTTCCAACTTGATGAGCGTGAGCTGCGTCGCGACACGCCCTCCTGGACGTCACAGACGCTTCAGGAGTGGCGCACAGAACAGGGTCCAGACCAGCCGCTGGCGTTTATCATCGGCCAGGATTCCCTGCTGAATTTACCCACATGGCATCAGTATGAAACCATCCTGGAGAACAGCCATCTGCTCGTCTGCCGCCGCCCTGGCTATCCTCTGACCATGCGAGAAGCGCAGTACCAGCAGTGGCTGGAAGATCATCTCACCGATAATGTTGAAGATCTTCACAATCGGCCTGCCGGGAAGATCTATCTGGCGGAAACGCCGTGGTTCGATATCTCTGCAACCCTCATACGTGAGCGTTTACAGCAGGGTTTAACCTGTGACGATCTACTGCCAGCCCCGGTGCTGGCGTATATCCATACGCACGGGTTGTATCAGAAAAGCGCAGATGAATAGCCGGAGGGCATAAAAAGCGGCTTATTGTTTATCCTGCCTTGACAGGTTAAGCCATACTGTTATTCTCCGCTGCCAGACTTTCCCGCCGATCATTGCTTTACAGAAATTGTTTTACAAAAATGGCGATGCAATCTCAGGCAGAGGGTGGGATGATACCCGCCTTCAAAAGCCCGGTCGGAGACATTTGTCCCGACACAGGCGTGAGTTCAGGTATACTGTCTGGCTACGAATTCAACGTTTTACAATCTCATTCACCCCAGGGGGAAAACTTGCAGGGTAAAGCACTCCAGGATTTTGTTATTGACAAAATTGATGACCTGAAAGGTCAGGACATCATCGCTATCGACGTTAAGGGTAAATCCAGTATTACCGACTGCATGATCATCTGCACCGGTACATCTACGCGTCATGTTGTTTCGATTGCCGATCACGTGGTTCAGGAATCGCGTGCAGCAGGACTGTTGCCACTGGGTGTTGAAGGTGAAGCAACGGCTGACTGGGTGGTTGTCGACCTCGGCGATGTGATTGTCCACGTCATGCAGGACGAGAGCCGTCGCCTGTATGAGCTGGAAAAACTCTGGGGTTAATGCGTGAAGTTGCAGCTGGTCGCCGTCGGCACCAAAATGCCGGACTGGGTACAAACCGGTTTTACTGAATATCTGCGTCGTTTTCCAAAAGACATGCCGTTCGAACTGGTGGAAATTCCCGCCGGTAAGCGCGGCAAGAACGCGGATATCAAACGTATTCTCGATAAAGAGGGCGAACTGATGCTGGCTGCCGCAGGCAAAAACCGCATCGTCACCCTCGATATTCCAGGAAAACCCTGGGATACGCCGCAGCTGGCGCACGAACTGGAGCGCTGGAAGCAGGATGGCCGTGACGTCAGTCTGTTGATTGGCGGTCCAGAAGGGTTATCCCCCGCCTGCAAAGCGGCGGCTGAACAAAGTTGGTCCCTCTCCGCGCTGACACTTCCCCACCCGCTCGTTCGGGTACTGGTGGCAGAAAGCCTGTATCGCGCGTGGAGCATTACTACCAACCACCCCTATCACCGCGAGTAATGACTGACCAGGGTAGATTAAGCAGCGGATGAAACTACAGAATTCTTTTCGCGACTATACGGCTGAGTCCGCGCTGTTTGTGCGCCGGGCGCTGGTCGCCTTTACCGGGATTTTGCTGCTTACCGGCGTGCTGATCGCCAACCTTTATAATCTGCAAATTGTCCGCTTTACCGACTACCAGACGCGCTCAAACGAAAACCGTATCAAGCTGGTGCCAATCGCCCCCAGCCGCGGCATTATTTACGATCGTAACGGCACGCCGCTGGCATTAAACCGCACCATCTATCAAATCGAGATGATGCCGGAAAAAGTTGATAATGTTCAGGATACGCTGGAAGCGCTGAAAAGCGTTGTCGACCTTAACGATGACGATATCGCGGCCTTTAAAAAAGAGCGCTCCCGCTCTCACCGTTTCACCTCCATTCCGGTTAAAACCAACCTGACGGAAGTCCAGGTGGCCCGCTTTGCGGTAAACCAGTACCGCTTCCCCGGCGTGGAAGTGAAGGGTTATAAGCGTCGCTACTATCCCTACGGCTCCGCGCTGACGCATGTGATTGGCTACGTCTCCAAGATTAACGACAAAGACGTCGACCGCCTTGATAAAGACGGCAAGCTGGCAAACTACGCTGCAACGCACGATATCGGTAAGCTGGGGATCGAACGTTACTACGAAGACGTTTTGCACGGGCAAACCGGCTATGAAGAAGTTGAGGTTAACAACCGCGGCCGCGTGATTCGCCAGCTGAAAGAAGTCCCTCCTCAGGCGGGGCATGACGTCTATCTTACCCTCGACCTTAAGCTGCAGCAGTATATCGAAACCCTGCTGGCGGGCAGCCGTGCAGCCGTTGTGGTCACCGATCCTCGTACTGGCGGCATTCTGGCAATGGTGTCTATGCCCAGCTATGACCCGAACCTGTTCGTTGACGGCATTTCCAGTAAGGACTATTCCGGTCTGCTGAATGACCCGAACACGCCGCTGGTGAACCGCGCGACGCAAGGGGTTTATCCGCCGGCATCAACGGTTAAGCCGTACGTGGCGGTTTCTGCGCTGAGTGCCGGCGTCATTAACCGTAATACCAGTCTGTTTGACCCGGGCTGGTGGCAACTGCCTGGTTCAGATAAACGCTATCGTGACTGGAAAAAATGGGGCCACGGTCATCTGAACGTCACCAAATCGCTGGAAGAATCTGCGGATACCTTCTTCTATCAGGTGGCGTATGACATGGGGATCGACCGCCTGTCAGAGTGGATGAGCAAATTCGGATACGGGCATTACACCGGCGTTGACCTTTCCGAAGAACGTTCTGGCAACATGCCAACGCGAGAATGGAAGCTGAAGCGCTTTAAAAAACCGTGGTATCAGGGTGACACCATTCCGGTGGGTATCGGCCAGGGCTACTGGACGGCAACACCGCTTCAGATGAACAAGGCCATGATGATCCTCATCAATGACGGCGTGGTGAAAGTACCACATCTGCTACAGAGCACGGTTGAAGACGGCAAAAAAGTGCCGTGGAACCAGCCGCACGAGGCGCCGGTGGGTGACATTCATTCCGGCTTCTGGGAAATTGCGAAAGACGGTATGTACGGCGTGGCAAACCGCCCCAACGGTACCGCGCATAAGTACTTCACCGGTACGCCGTACAAAGTGGCCGCGAAATCCGGTACTGCGCAGGTGTTCGGTCTGAAAGCCAACGAAACCTATAACGCGCACCGCATTGCTGAACGTCTGCGTGACCATAAGCTGATGACGGCGTTTGCCCCTTATGATAACCCGCAGGTCGCGGTGGCGATGATTCTGGAGAACGGCGGTGCCGGTCCAGCTGTAGGGACCATCATGCGCCAGATCCTTGACCACATTATGCTGGGTGATAACAACACCGAACTGCCGGCTGAAAACCCGGCCGCCGCTGCGGCGGAGGACCAATAATCATGACGGATAATCCAAATAAAAAATCGCTGTGGGACAAAATCCACATCGACCCAGCCATGCTGCTGATCCTGCTGGCCCTGCTGGTTTACAGCGCCCTGGTTATCTGGAGCGCCAGCGGCCAGGACATCGGCATGATGGAGCGCAAAATTGGCCAGATTGCCATGGGTCTGATCATTATGGTGGTGATGGCGCAGATCCCGCCGCGCGTCTACGAAGGCTGGGCGCCCTACCTCTACATCTTCTGTATTATTTTGCTGGTTGCGGTAGATGCGTTTGGCGCCATATCAAAAGGGGCGCAGCGCTGGCTGGATTTGGGTATTGTCCGCTTCCAGCCCTCGGAGATTGCCAAAATCGCCGTGCCACTGATGGTGGCACGCTTTATCAACCGCGACGTCTGTCCGCCGTCTCTGAAGAATACCGCTATCGCGCTGGTGCTGATTTTCCTGCCAACGCTGCTGGTTGCGGCACAGCCTGACCTGGGGACCTCAATCCTTATTGCCCTCTCCGGCCTGTTTGTCCTGTTTCTGTCGGGACTGAGCTGGCGCCTGATTGGTATCGCGGTGGTGCTGATTGCGGCGTTCATCCCTATCCTCTGGTTCTTCCTGATGCATGACTACCAGCGCCAGCGCGTCATGATGCTACTCGATCCGGAAACCGATCCGCTGGGCGCGGGCTATCATATTATTCAGTCGAAGATTGCGATTGGCTCCGGGGGGCTGCGCGGTAAAGGCTGGCTGCACGGTACGCAGTCGCAGCTGGAATTTTTACCGGAACGCCACACCGATTTTATCTTTGCCGTACTGGCGGAAGAACTGGGGCTGGTTGGCATTCTGATACTTCTTGCGCTGTATGTCCTGCTGATCATGCGGGGATTGTGGATTGCAGCGCGTGCACAAACCACGTTTGGTCGCGTCATGGCTGGCGGGTTGATGCTGATTTTATTCGTTTATGTCTTCGTAAATATTGGTATGGTGAGTGGTATTCTGCCGGTGGTAGGCGTACCGCTGCCGCTGGTGAGTTACGGAGGCTCGGCACTGATCGTGTTGATGGCCGGGTTTGGTATCGTGATGTCGATCCATACCCACAGAAAAATGTTGTCAAAAAGCGTATAAAAATAAGGGGATCGGAATGCGTAAGCAGTGGCTGGGGATCTGCATCGCGGCAAGTTTACTTGCGGCCTGCACAAGTGATGATGGTCAGCAACAGGCAACCGTCGCGCCGCCGCAGCCTGCGGTGTGTAATGGCCCGATCGTTGAAATCAGCGGTGCCGATCCCGTTTATGAACCGCTGAATGCCAGTGCCAATCAGGATTACGAGCGCGACGGCAAAAGCTATAAAATTGTTCAGGATCCTTCCCGTTTCAGTCAGGCAGGCTTTGCCGCCATTTATGATGCCGAGCCAGGCAGTAACCTGACGGCTTCCGGGGAGGCGTTCGACCCAATGCAACTGACGGCGGCACACCCAACGCTGCCGATTCCGAGCTACGCCCGTATCACCAACCTGGCGAATGGCCGCATGATCGTCGTGCGTATCAACGATCGCGGCCCGTACGGGAATGACCGGGTGATCTCCCTGTCGCGCGCGTCTGCCGATCGCCTGAACACCTCGAACAACACCAAAGTTCGTATTGACCCGATTATCGTCGCGCAGGATGGTTCGCTCTCCGGACCGGGTACCGCGTGTACAACGGTGGCGAAACAGACCTATGCCCTTCCTGACCGCCCAAATCTTGACGGCGGAATGGGAAGCGTCTCGTCTCCGGCAGAGCCTGCTCAGCCGGGAGGAGAAATACGCCCGATCAGCAATGACACGCTGCAAAGCGAGGATGCTACCGGCGCACCGGTAAAGAGTAGCGGCTTTCTTGGCGCACCGACGACCTTAGCCGCGGGCGTGCTGGAAGGCAGTGAACCCACTCCAGCCCCTGCTCCCGTCGCTGCGCCAGCGACCCAGCCGGCTCCCGTAACGGCACCAGCGGCCACGCAAAGTGCGGCGGTGACAGCTCCAGCAGCGGCCAGCGGAAACTATGTGGTTCAGGTAGGCGCAGTGAGCGATCAGGCCCGGGCCAAACAATATCAACAGCGTCTGAGCCAGCAGTTTGGCGTACCAGGACGCGTTGAGCAGAACGGCGCGGTCTGGCGCATTCAGATGGGGCCGTTTGCCAGCAAATCGCAGGCAGCCTCCCTGCAGCAGCGTCTGCAGAATGAAGCTCAACTTCAGTCATTTATCGCTGTTGCGAAATAATTAACCGGCGGTATCCGAATTGTCAGTTAGTGTAAAACACATTCACAAACTCATGCTTAAAGTCGGATGCCTGCCTGAATAGCATTTGCTATAGTAAGGCACTTTTTTTAATTCCATCACGGATGTCGTAGTTCTGACCATGAAGACCACTTTTTCTGCTCGTTTTGTGCAGCGCATGGCGCTGACCACGGCCCTTTGCGCGGCTGCTCTTTCTGCAGCTCACGCCGATGACCTGAATATCAAGACCATGATCCCTGGCGTTCCGCAAATCGATGCGGAATCCTACATCCTGATCGATTACAACTCTGGCAAAGTGCTGGCAGAACAGAATGCCGATGCCCGCCGTGATCCGGCCAGCCTGACCAAAATGATGACCAGCTACGTTATCGGCCAGGCGATGAAGGCAGGTAAATTCAAAGAATCGGATCTGGTCACCATCGGTAACGATGCGTGGGCAACCGGGAACCCTGTCTTCAAAGGTTCCTCTCTGATGTTCCTGAAGCCGGGTATGCAGGTTCCTGTTTCCCAGCTGATTCGTGGTATCAACCTGCAGTCGGGTAACGATGCCTGCGTGGCGATGGCCGATTTCGCCGCCGGTAGCCAGGATGCCTTCGTGGGTCTGATGAACAGCTACGTTACCGCGCTGGGTCTGAAAAACAGCCACTTCCAGACCGTACACGGCCTGGACGCAGACGGTCAGTACAGCTCCGCACGTGATATGGCCCTGATTGGTCAGGCGCTGATCCGCGATGTCCCTAACGAATACTCTATCTACAAAGAAAAAGAGTTCACCTTCAACGGTATTCGTCAGACCAACCGTAACGGCCTGCTGTGGGATAACAGCCTGAACGTTGACGGCATTAAAACTGGCCACACCGACAAAGCGGGCTACAACCTGGTGGCCTCTGCTACTGAAGGTCAGATGCGTCTGATCTCTGCCGTGATGGGCGGCCGCACCTTTAAAGGTCGTGAAACAGAAAGCAAGAAGCTGCTGACCTGGGGCTTCCGTTTCTTCGAAACCGTGAATCCACTGAAAGCAGGCAAAGAGTTTGCGTCTGAACCCGTCTGGTTCGGGGACAACGACCGTGCTTCTCTCGGCGTTGATAAAGACCTCTACCTGACCATTCCGCGCGGTCGTATGAAGGATCTGAAAGCCAGCTACGTGCTGAACAGCACCGAGCTGCACGCTCCACTGCAGAAAAACCAGGTTGTAGGCACGATCAACTTCCAGCTGGATGGAAAAACGATCGATCAGCGTCCGCTGGTTGTCCTGCAAGAAATTCCTGAAGGCAATTTCTTCGGCAAAATCATTGATTACATTAAATTGATGTTCCACCACTGGTTTGGTTAAAAATTGAACACTTGAAAGTGTGATTTTGATCCCCATATACTAAGTATCCTGATAACTCCCACCTGACGTGGGAGTTATTATTTTTTGACGTTACGCCGGAGCTGACATGAAAACCAAACTTAACGAACTGCTTGAATTCCCTACCCCATTTACCTACAAAGTAATGGGTCTGGCGAAACCTGAGCTGGTTGATCAGGTGGTTGAAGTGGTACAGCGCCATGCGCCGGGTGACTACTCTCCGTCAGTAAAACCAAGCAGCAAGGGCAACTACCACTCGGTTTCTATCACCATCACTGCGACACACATTGAGCAGGTTGAGACGCTGTACGAAGAGCTCGGCAATATCGAAATCGTTCGTATGGTACTGTAGTCCCTTTGCGGTTACCCGGTTTGCCGGGTAACCCTTCTCCCCGCTGTGATATACTCCCCCCACACCTTTTGTCCCTCGTCTTCGGAGACGCAGTTTTGTATCAGGATAAAATTCTGGTCCGTCACCTCGGGCTGCAACCTTATGAGCCTGTCTCCCAGGCCATGCATGACTTCACCGATTCACGCGATGACAGCACCCCAGATGAAATCTGGCTGGTCGAACACCTGCCGGTATTTACGCAGGGTCAGGCGGGTAAAGCAGAACATCTATTAATGACGGGAGATATCCCGGTTATTCAGAGCGATCGCGGCGGTCAGGTCACGTACCATGGGCCCGGGCAGCAGGTGATGTACGTCCTGCTCAATCTGAAACGCAGAAAGCTGGGCGTGCGTGAACTGGTCACTTTACTGGAACAAACCGTCGTCAACACGCTGGCGGAATATGGTATTGACGCGCATCCGCGTGCCGATGCGCCGGGCGTTTACGTTGGGGAAATGAAGATCTGCTCCCTGGGGCTGCGTATTCGAAAAGGCTGCTCATTCCATGGCCTGGCATTGAATATCAATATGGATCTCGCGCCGTTCCAGCGCATAAACCCCTGCGGCTACGCCGGCATGGAAATGACGCAAATGCGCCAGTGGGTAGAAGCCGCTACGCCGGAACATATTCGTCCCGTGCTTTTGAAGAACGTGTTAGCGCTACTTAACAATCCCCCACACGAATATATCCCTGCTTAATATATCGTACAACAGGGCTCGATAATTTGACGGGCCACTGTTTATTTACCGCTTTTGCACTTTACAATAATCCACAGATTCTATATTTTCGAAGCGCCCGAATATTACCGCTACATATTATTTAGCCTCCAGCAAGCTCGGCAAACACGGCATAAGTAACGTGAGCAATTATCACACAACTGTTTGCTTTTGATAAACAAGTGAAACAAAACCAACACTTTACGAATCTCTACAAGCATAATAAATAAATTCAACTATCATTCATATTGTGAATGTATACGGGGTGAAAGCGTGGAGTATAATAATTTACCAGCCAAACGACTGAATGAACCTGGTGGCGAAGACAAGCCGCAAATTTTTCGGACTTTACGTAATATTGATCTCAATTTACTGACTATTTTTGAGGCAGTATATGTCCATAAAGGTATCGTTAACGCTGCGAAAATTCTTAATCTCACGCCATCAGCAATAAGTCAGTCAATCCAAAAGCTACGCGCTATATTTCCTGACCCGTTATTTATTCGTAAGGGCCAGGGGGTAACGCCGACGGCTTACGCCACGCATCTCCACGAGTACATCAGCCAGGGGCTGGAGTCGATTCTGGGCGCACTGGATTTAACCGGGAGCTATGATAAGCAGAGAACCATCACCATCGGCTGCTCCCCTTCTGTGGGTGTGCTGGTGATGCCGGCGATCTTCCAGGCCGTGAAAGAGCATGCTCCGCAGCTCCTGCTTCGTAATGTGCCGCTCAATGAACCTGACATTCAGCTTGCCCAGTTCCAGACGGACCTGATTATTGAAAGCGGCAGCTTCAGTGCCAGAGCGCTGGGTCAAAATGTGCTCTATTCGGATAACCTGGTGCTGGTTTGCCGGCAGCAGCATCCGGTTCTCAGCGAACCGCTGACCATCGAAAACCTGCGCAACTACGACCACTCGTCTTTCATGACCGAAGGGCAGTCTAACCACGCCCTTCGTCAGCGTATTGATGAAATTTTCCCGGAACGTCAGATCAGCTTCAGCAGTTACAATATGTTTACCACCGCATCGCTGATTGGCAGCAGCGATATGCTGTGCGTTATGCCATCACGCCTGTACAGCCTGCTACAAAAATGCTGGCCCCTGGAGAGCATTCCACTCAGTCAGCTTAATGCGGAATCAATCGAAATTTCACTGCATTACAACAAACTGAGTTTACGCGACCCGGTTCTGGAAAACGTCATCCGCATTATCCGTCAGGCCTTCTGACAGGTTTAGCCAGCACAAGACCCTGCACCAGGCAGGGCGAAAGGCACAAAACAACAACTATTTTACAAATTGGCGATCTGGCAGGCTGCTTTAACGACCGTTTCAATGATATACTGCCTGTCGTTCGTTCAAAAATAGTTGATAAATACAACATTCCCTTGAATTGAAACGCTTTCCTTCGATATTCGCAACTGGAACACGCACGCTATGAGTAAACCCATTGTGATGGAACGCGGTGTTAAATACCGCGATGCCGATAAAATGGCCCTTATCCCGGTTAAAAACGTGGCTACAGAGCGCGAGGCGCTGTTAAGAAAACCGGAATGGATGAAAATCAAACTTCCGGCCGACTCTTCGCGTATCCAGGGGATCAAAGCGGCGATGCGCAAGAATGGCCTTCACTCCGTATGTGAAGAAGCCTCTTGTCCGAACCTTGCTGAATGTTTCAATCACGGTACCGCGACGTTTATGATTCTGGGTGCTATCTGTACCCGCCGCTGCCCGTTCTGCGATGTTGCTCATGGCCGTCCAGTCGCACCTGATGCTAACGAACCCCAGAAACTGGCGCAGACCATTGCTGACATGGCGCTGCGCTATGTGGTTATCACCTCCGTTGACCGTGACGATCTGCGTGACGGTGGTGCTCAGCACTTCGCCGACTGTATTACGGCCATTCGCGAGAAAAGCCCTAACATCAAAATCGAGACGCTGGTGCCTGACTTCCGTGGCCGTATGGACCGCGCGCTGGATATCCTGACCGCAACGCCGCCAGATGTGTTTAACCACAACCTGGAGAACGTGCCGCGTCTCTACCGTCAGGTCCGCCCGGGAGCTGACTATAACTGGTCTCTGAAACTGCTGGAGCGTTTCAAAGAAGCGCATCCGCATATTCCGACCAAGTCTGGTCTGATGGTGGGGCTGGGTGAAACCAATGAGGAAATCATTGAGGTGATGCGCGATCTTCGCCGCCACGGTGTGACCATGTTGACCCTGGGGCAGTATCTGCAGCCAAGCCGTCACCACCTGCCGGTACAGCGCTACGTGAGCCCGGACGAGTTCGATGAAATGAAAGCCGAAGCGATGGCGATGGGCTTCACCCACGCAGCCTGCGGCCCGTTCGTTCGCTCCTCATACCACGCCGATATGCAGGCAAAAGGCGAAGAAGTTAAATAATGCTGTAATATTCTTTTACAGTAATACAAAAAAACCGGCCTCATGAGCCGGTTTTTTTTCGCAAGCCCTCAGGCGTTGCTGTCACTCTTTGTGAGAAAGCTTGTCTGCCGGGACGTCATCCTCGGCGCTTTTCTTCGCTGCTGCATCATCGTCGTTCATCGCTTTCTTAAAGCCTTTGATGGCAGCCCCCAGGTCACCACCCAGCGTGCGTAACTTCTTGGTACCAAACAGCAGGACGACCAGTGCGGCAACCACCAGCAGTTTGGTAATACTAATCTCACCCATAGATACCTTCTTTACTTAAAACAGGCTGCATTCAGCGCCAAAACCTGATTGTATTAACGGTCATTTAGCGCGTGCACACAATAGCAATCTGTAACAAGGTGAATCAAGCATTGTTGAAAAAAACATCACAATAATTGCGGTGGCGCAAACCGACGATTGCGAAGAACAGGTAGTTGCTGACGTGCAAGCGTAATTCTGTCTAAGTTTATCTCCGCCACCAGCAAATGCGGGGCTTCAGCGGCGGCGGCGATCGTCACCCCCAGCGGATCGACCACCCTGCTTTGCCCGATGTTTTTCGTGCCGCATTCTCCTGCGGCAACGACATAGCAGGTGGTATCCAGCGCGCGTGCCGCCAGCAGCGTTGCCCAGTGGTGCTCTTTCAACGGCCCGCGAACCCACGCTGCAGGCAGTACCATCACGTCCGCGCCCTGTAGCGCCAGATGAAGCGCCAGCTCGGGAAAACGCAGATCATAGCAGGTCATCAAGCCAACCTTAAGTCCGTCAATCTCCAGAAGCGGTGGGATACTGTCTCCGGGGTCAACGCGCCGCGACTCCTGAATGCTGAACGCATCATAGAGATGCAGCTTGGCGTAGCGGGCGACAATGGCTCCGCCGCGAATCGCCACAAGCGTATTGACTGCGCGACCCGGCGTTGAGGGGACATGGATCGTTAAGATCGTCGTCATCGTATTGCCCACGCTCTGGGCGAGCAGTTGCTGCAAGAATTCGCCGTCCAGCGACTGCGCGGACTTCACCGATAAATCCGGGTCATTATCATCCCTGGCCAGCAGCGCTTCAGGGAGAACCAGCAGCGACGCGCCTTTCTGCCGGGCCTGCTTCATCAGGTTGACGCACGTGAGCGCATTTTCATGCCAGTCAGGCGTGACCGCAAATTGCCCTACCGCAACATACATATTTGTCCCCTCATCATAAACGGCGTTAAACTCGCTTCTCTTACACATCAAATAGCAGGTATTTAGCGTGTTACAACTACTTTTAGCCGTTTTTATTGGTGGAGGAACGGGTAGCGTTGCGCGATGGTTTCTGAGTATGCGGTTTAACCCTCTGCATCAGGCGATTCCTATGGGGACACTGGCCGCTAACCTGATTGGTGCCTTTATCATTGGCATGGGTCTGGCCTGGTTTAACCGAATGACGCACATCGACCCGATGTGGAAAGTCCTGATTACGACGGGTTTCTGCGGCGGGTTAACCACCTTCTCAACGTTCTCCGCAGAAGTCGTGTTTCTCTTTCAGGAAGGCCGTATCGGCTGGGCACTGGCGAACATCGCGATTAACATGCTCGGCTCGTTTGCGATGACGGGGATCGCATTTTGGCTCTTTTCCTCCGCAAGCACGCATTAACCGTCGAACCGTTAATGTTGGCTTAATTTTTCTCTGTCACTCTGAATGCAGAACTGAACGAGGGTGACAGAATGAAACAGAGTCTGATGAGCGCAGGCATGGTGTTGTTGAGCGTGCTGATCGTTGCCAGCTTCCTGAAAATGTATCTGCTTGGCTGATTCAAAACGAAAAAAACCCGCTCAGGGAGCGGGTTTTGAAATTCTTGCTGACGCGTCTGAATTACAGAGCGATTACGTTAGCAGCAGAAGGGCCTTTGGCACCGTTAGTGATTTCGAACTCTACACGCTGACCTTCAGCCAGAGTTTTGAAACCATTAGACTGGATTGCAGAGAAGTGTACGAACACGTCTTTGCTGCCATCTTCAGGAGTAATGAAACCGAATCCTTTGGACTCATTAAACCACTTAACGTTACCTTTAATCTTAGACATCAAAATTACCTTTACATTAAAAAACGACACAAATGCTGTGTCGGTTACCAGTACATCAATTGTGGGACCTTTTGTCCAGCGGATCTTTGATAAAAAGTGACTAAAGTCGCGTTAATTTTCACTGGCAGATTTTTATCGTTTATGAATCAACGCCTGCGCGTTTTTTCACCGCTATGTAACGTTTTGTCAGTTAAAACTGAAAACGCATCCAGGCGAAGTAAACGTTTCCGTTGTTGTACGTACCCGGGATGTAGGTCATCTGGAACGTTGCGGGGCCATAGCCAATAGAGGCCAAAGGCAGCAGCACCGGGATCGGGATGTAGTTCCAGTTGTCACGTGCAGTGACCCCGGCGGTATAGCCCAAACCGACGTGGAAGTTCTCGTCCGCTAGCGGACGCCAGGTTTTCTCCCAACCATACCCCCCAATCGGCTCCCATTTATTAAACGAGTCTTTGAAGGCCATCAGATAGATGCCATGCCAGTTTCCCTTTTCGTCCCAGCGAGACTGACCAAAACCCGCGCCCCACGGACGCTCGTTGTATTTATCGGTTTTCTCTTTGTCATAAGCAAAACGCGCATGCCACGTTATTGCCGGAACATAGAGATCATAATGTTCAGGAGCCGTCCAGGTCTGGGAAACATTATCCGTAAAGGTGGAGAACCAGCCTTTGTCCGTCGCGTTGCCTTCTGCCTGTGCAACAGAAGAAAACGTT
Organism: Enterobacter sp. SES19; assembly: GCF_011765665.1. Taxonomy (NCBI): domain Bacteria; kingdom Pseudomonadati; phylum Pseudomonadota; class Gammaproteobacteria; order Enterobacterales; family Enterobacteriaceae; genus Enterobacter; species Enterobacter sp. SES19. Next base: position 1,294,778 of record NZ_CP050320.1, on the reverse strand, counting down.
AACTGCCCAAAAATAAACAACAAAACAGAGAAAAATGTATTACGTACGATCACAATGCAATTACCATTCTTAGTATTCGAGGCAAAGTTTACCATAAAATAGTTGAATCAAGGCTTAACGGCATCGGCGTTATTCCTAATTATTCGGCCATTTTCCGGGAATATTCTTAAAGAAATCGGGGGATATGCTCAAATAAGCCTACAAGAGGTGTGACTTTTTCCATTTAGCGTTCGTAATCAGTGACATGCAAAACCGCACAAAACATTAACAATTTGTTATCATTATTGGGACACATTGCGCCATTTCTGATGGTCAAGACCCTCATGGTATAAATGTATGGGCCATGGCAAAAACACGCTTGTTCTGTTCTCTAGTCGTCTGTTTATTGATTTTAATCAGCAAGAACAGGCCAATTATTCGGCACATTTCCATCCTTCTTTTTTTATTGATTTTTTGTGCTCCACTGCAGCAGAGATACAGGGGAAATCATGCTTACGTTATTCGAGCTCCTTATTGGAGTCGTCGTCATTGTCGGCGTCGCGCGCTACATCATTAAAGGCTACTCGGCCACGGGCGTATTATTTGTTGGCGGTTTAACGCTGTTGATTATCAGCGCACTGATGGGGCACCAGGTGTTACCTGCCAGCGCCACGAGCACCGGTTACACCGCTACAGATATTGTTGAATACATTAAAATATTGCTCATGAGCCGCGGCGGCGATCTGGGCATGATGATCATGATGCTGTGTGGTTTTGCGGCCTACATGACCCACATCGGCGCCAACGACATGGTCGTTAAACTTGCCTCAAAACCCCTGCAGTACATTAACTCGCCGTATCTGCTGATGGTCGCCGCCTATTTCCTCGCCTGCCTGATGTCGCTGGCCGTTTCGTCGGCTACCGGACTTGGCGTACTGCTGATGGCCACGCTGTTCCCGGTCATGGTAAACGTCGGTATCAGCCGCGGCGCGGCAGCAGCCATTTGCGCGTCTCCGGCCGCGATTATTCTTTCCCCTACCTCCGGCGATGTCGTGCTGGCGGCAAAGGCAGCGGAGATGTCGCTCATCGACTTCGCCTTTAAAACCACGCTGCCGATCTCCATTGTTGCCATTGTCGGCATGGGTATCGCGCATTTCTTCTGGCAGCGCTATCTCGATAAGAAAGAAAACATCAGCCATGAAATGATGGACGTGAGTGAAATCACCACCACCGCTCCCGCGTTTTATGCCATTCTGCCCTTCACGCCGATTATCGGGGTGCTGATTTTTGACGGCAAATGGGGTCCGCAGCTGCACATCATCACCATTCTGGTTATCTGCATGCTGCTGGCTGCCGTGCTGGAATTTGTGCGTGGTTTTAACACGCAAAAGGTGTTCTCCGGTCTGGAAGTTGCCTATCGCGGTATGGCGGATGCCTTCGCTGGCGTGGTGATGCTGCTGGTGGCAGCGGGCGTTTTTGCCCAGGGTCTGAGCACCATCGGCTTTATCCAGAGCCTGATCTCTATCGCCACCTCGTTCGGATCGGCCAGTATTATCCTGATGCTGGTTCTGGTGGTGCTCACCATGCTGGCGGCGATGACCACGGGTTCCGGTAATGCGCCTTTCTACGCTTTCGTTGAGATGATCCCGAAACTGGCTCACTCCTCCGGTATTAACCCGGCCTATCTCTCCATACCCATGCTGCAAGCGTCAAACCTGGGCCGTACCATCTCCCCGGTATCAGGTGTGGTGGTCGCCGTTGCCGGGATGGCGAAAATCTCACCATTCGAAGTGGTAAAACGCACCTCAGTGCCCGTTATGGTTGGCCTGATTATCGTGATTATCGCCACGGAAGTGCTGGTTCCCGGCGCGGCCTAAGCTAAATTAGGGATATCCAAAAAGCGCCTGCGGGCGCTTTTTATGCTTTAATAACCCTCAGAAATTAATCACGCTCATTCGATTAGGAAATCATATGTTCAGGAAGGATATCGTCATCCCGTCTGGCGCACTGGCGCTTGCACTCTGTATCTTCTCCGCACAGGCGGAACCGCTGAAGGCAACCCAGTATGGCGATTTCGATCGCTATGTGCTGGCTTTGTCCTGGCAAACCGGGTTTTGTCAGAGCATGGTTGAGCGCAACCGTAATGAACCTGACGAATGTCGCCTGCAAAAAGAGCGCGAGAATAAAGCCGATTTTCTGACCGTTCACGGGTTATGGCCCGGCCTGCCGAAATCTATTGCCGCACGCGGCGTGGATGACCGTCGATGGATGCGTTTTGGCTGCGCCACACGCCCCATTCCGAACATGCCGGAAGTGAAGGCCAGCCGCAAATGCGATGCCGCCGAAACCGGACTGTCGCTTTCCGCTGCCGCAAAGCTCAATGACGTGATGCCGGGCGCGGGCGGGAATTCCTGCCTGGAACGCTACGAATACGCCAAACATGGCGTCTGCTTTGGTTTTGACCCGGATGCCTATTTCGGCACGATGGTGCGGATGAATCAGGAAGTTAAAAACAGTGCGGTCGGAAAATTCCTCGCCGATAACTACGGGAAACCCGTCAATCGTAGTGATTTTGACAGTGCCGTGGCCAAAAGCTGGGGCAACGAGAACGTCAAAGCGTTCAAGCTGACCTGCAACGGCAATCCGGCGTATCTCACCGAGATGCAGATTTCGCTGAAGGCAAACGCCATTAACAACCCGCTTTCTGCGACCTCGTTTGCCCCGCAGCCACATCCGGGTAACTGCGGAAACCAATTCGTGATTGATAAAGCCGGCTACTGATCCGCGCCCGGGCGCACCATATCAAACCGGTTTTCATCGCTGATGCCATAGTACGCCGTCGGCCCACCCGCACGCAGGATGGGCTGCGCTTTCGCCGTCTGGTATATCCCCTCTTCCAGCAGCGTTTCGGCAATATGGATACCGACCACCTCCCCCAACACCAGCCATGTGTCCACCGGCGTACCGTCGGCACCGGTCAGCTGAATGCACTGCGACAGTCGACACTCAAAATTCACCGGGCTTTCTGCAACGCGTGGGGCGTTAACCAGCTGGCTGGCCGCTGGCGTAAGTCCGGCAAAGCTAAATTCATCCCGGTCGTGGGGAAGCATCGCGGAGGTTTGGTTCATCGCTTGCGCGAGATCGCGCGTCGCCAGATTCCAGACAAACTCTTTTGTCTCAGTAATATTACGCACGCTGTCCTTCCAGCCGTTGCTGGAAAAGCCGATGATCGGTGGGCGATAGTTAAAGCAGTTAAAGAAGCTATACGGCGCAAGGTTCAGTTGACCGGCCTTATCGCATGAGGAGATCCAGCCTATCGGACGTGGACCAATAATGGCGTTCAGCGGGTCATGCGGCAGGCCGTGTCCCTGAGACGGTTGATAGAAGTACATAGTGCTCTCTCGTTGGCGGGCAACGCCCGGATTCAGGACACTCAGCGTAACGTATTCCGCCAGGAATGAAGACTGAATAAATTTCAGCGAAAATTCATATGGACCATGAATGTGACTTTCATCACTTCAAACTTGCGCGCTCAGCCAGTATCATCGGGAGAGTTAAACCCTCGCTGCCAGACGGCGAGGGTTTTCTTTTGGATCAGTTTCTGCGTTAGACGCAGCATTAACGACATGGAGTAAAAAATGTCCAGACCTACCATTATCATCAATGAGCTCGACGCAGAACGTATCGACAGGCTGCTGGAAAAAGCGGAATTTGCCTCGCTCCCCGTGGCCGACGCCCTGAATGAGGAGCTCGACCGGGCACAGATGTGCACGCCTGAGACGATGCCGCATGACGTAGTCACTATGAATAGCCAGGTGAAATTCCGCAATCTGACCACCGGTGAAGAGCTGACCCGCACGCTGGTTTACCCGGCGCAGATGACCGACAGCAGCGCACAGCTTTCTGTGCTTGCGCCTGTGGGTGCCGCACTGCTGGGACTGCGTACGGGGGATACGATCCACTGGGAATTGCCGGGCGGCGCTTCGACCCATCTGGAAGTGCTGGAGCTGCTCTACCAGCCAGAAGCCGCAGGCGATTACCTGCGTTAATCTCTTCTGAATAAGCGCCTATCCGCTTTGCACAGAGGATGCCACCGCATCCTCTTTCCGCAAATTCACACGATTTTCCTATACCGCGCAAAATGGCCTTAATCCACGCTTAATCTGTTTTAGTGCCGCGGGGACGGTCATGAGTGAGATAGGCGTTATCACACTTATCTTTCTGATTTTTGTGGCGATTATCGTCACGGCCGTGCTCTATCTTGAACGCCACTGGTAAGCGAACATTCTCAGGCCACCCCACCCGGGAAGGCATTCACCAGGCCCTTAACGGTCTGCTCTGCGGCTTCGGGGGTCTCTGCGCCCGGGACCAGAATCACCTTCCGGCACTCCTCCTCCCGTTTTTCGAAAATCTTATAGGCGCGTTCCGCATCCGCAAGGGGGAGATAATGGGTCACGATCTCTTCCGGCGTAAGCAGCCCTTTTTCGATCAGCGGTAACAGTTCACCCAGCCAGGCATGGACGTGCGTCTGACCCATCTTAAACGTCAGCCCCTTATCAAAGGCATCGCCAAACAGGAAGCCATGGATAAACCCGGCGTACACGCCGGGTACGCTAACTACCCCACCGCGCCGCACGGCAGCAATGCATTGACGCAACGCTTTGCCGCTGCTGCCTTCAATTTTAAGATTGCTGAGGATTGTTTCCGTGGTGCTGCCTTTCGCTTCAAACCCGACCGCATCAATCACGGCGTCAACGCCGCGCTGGCCCGCGGTCTGCTCGATGATTTTTTCCGCAGCGTCGTTATCATCGTCAAAGTTGATGGGAATTGCGCCGTAACGGGCCTCGGCAAATCGCAAACGGTACGGGTGGTGATCGATAACAAAGATCTGCTCCGCTCCCAGCAGCCGCGCGCAGGCAATGGTCAGTAGCCCCACCGGCCCAGCGCCAAAAACGGCTACGCTTGAACCTTTTTCAATCTGCGCATTTTTTGCCGCCTGCCAGGCCGTGGGCAAAATGTCGGAAAGGAAAAGTGCCTTATCATCAGAAAGAAGCTGCGGGACTTTAAACGGCCCGACGTTCCCCTTTGGCACGCGAACGTATTCCGCCTGTCCCCCCGGCACACCGCCGTAAAGGTGGCTATAGCCAAACAGCGCGGCCGGCGCGGGGATTTGCTTTTTGTTCAGCGCGGCACCCTGCCCGGCGTTGGTATTCTCACAGGCCGCGTATTGCTGCAGACGACAGAAGAAACAGTCTCCGCAGGCGATGACAAAAGGGATCACCACGCGATCGCCTTTTTGCAAATTCTTGACCTCTGCACCGCACTCGACGATTTCCCCCATAAACTCATGGCCAAAAATATCGCCGTGCTGCACCTTCGGGATCTTTCCGCGGTAGAGATGCAAATCGGAGCCGCAGATCGCCGTGGCCGTGACGCGCAGAATGATATCGTCGGGCTGTTCGATGATGGGGTCAGGGACATTCTCGACGCGAACATGGTGTGGACCGTGATACGTAAGTGCTTTCATGCGACCTCCGAAAGGTTCCAGGTAAGTCTATAAGGGTAGCTACCCATGAAGGTCTGCCCCGGAATACGGGTCTTTTGAGATTTATCCTGGCGAGATAAGAAAACTGACGGGGCGCTTACAGAAACCATTAATATTTTGTGGTTGAATGAGTACAGCGTTTATAAACAAGGAGAAACGGGTATGTATCAGAGAATCATTATGCCGGTTGATGTTTTTGAGATGGAGTTGAGCGACAAGGCCGTTCGCCACGCGGAGTTCCTGGCGCAGCAGGACGGTGTCATCCATCTGTTGCACGTACTGCCGGGCTCCGCCAGCCTGAGCCTGCACCGCTTCGCTGCCGATGTGCGCCGCTTCGAGGAGCATTTGCAGCATGAAGCGGAAACGCGTCTGCAAACCATGGTCAGCCACTTCAGTATTGACCCTTCACGGATCAAAACGCACGTCAGATTCGGCAGCGTACGTGATGCGGTAAATGAACTGGCGAACGAGCTGAAAGCAGACGTGGTGGTCATCGGTTCGCGCAACCCTTCCATTACCACACATCTGCTGGGCTCTAACGCCTCCAGCGTGATCCGCCACACACACATACCGGTGATGGTCGTCAGATAAAAAAAGAGGCCACCTTTCGGTGGCCTCTCGCTATTGCAGGTATCGCCTTACTTTCTTTTCTTATGCGGTTTTGGTGCGAATCAGATAGTCAAACGAACTCAGCGACGCCTTCGCCCCTTCGCCCGTGGCGATGATGATCTGTTTGTACGGCACGGTAGTACAGTCACCCGCCGCAAACACGCCCTTCACGCTGGTTTCACACTTCGCATCGATGATGATTTCGCCCATGCGGTTGCGCTCAATCGCGCCTTCCAGCCAGGTGGTGTTTGGCAGCAGACCAATCTGCACGAAGATCCCTGAAAGCTGCACGCTGTGAACGTCGCCGCTCACGCGGTCACGGTATTCCAGGCCGGTCACCTTGCTGCCGTCGCCCTTCACTTCCGTGGTCTGCGCGTTCAGGACGATGTCGACGTTTTTCAGGCTGCGAACTTTATCCTGCAGAACCTGGTCGGCCTTCATATCTGGTGCGAACTCCAGAAGAGTGACGTGTTCAACAATCCCCGCCAGGTCGATAGCCGCTTCCACGCCGGAGTTACCTCCGCCGATCACCGCCACGCGTTTACCTTTAAACAGCGGGCCGTCGCAGTGCGGGCAGTAGGTCACGCCTTTGGTGCGATACTGATCTTCACCCGGGACGTTCATGTTGCGCCATTTCGCACCGGTGGCAATGATAATGCTGCGCGCTTTCAGCACCGCGCCGGATGCGGTTTCAATGTGGTGTAAACCACCCTCAACCGCAGCAGGTACCAGCCTGCTGGCGCTCTGGCTGTCGATCACGTCCACGTCGTAGTCGCTGACGTGCGCCTTCAGCGCCCCCGCCAGCTTCTGACCTTCGGTTTTCGGCACGGAGATATAGTTTTCAATGTCCACGGTATCCAGTACCTGGCCACCGAAACGCTCGCCCATCAGGCCAGTGCGGATCCCTTTACGCGCGGAGTACACTGCCGCCGCCGCGCCCGCCGGACCGGAACCGACGATCAGCACGTCGTAGGCATCGCGTTTGTTCAGCGCTTCTGCGGCACGTTTTTCGGCACCGGTATCCACTTTGGCGACGATTTCCGTCAGCGTCATACGACCCTGACCGAATTCCTGACCGTTCAGATACACCGCCGGAACGCCCATCACGTTGCGATCGGTGATTTCATTCTGGAAGGTACCGCCGTCAATCGCCGTGTGCTTAATGCGCGGGTTCAGGACCGACATCAGGTTCAGCGCCTGCACCACGTCCGGGCAGTTATGGCAAGAGAGCGAGTAATAAGTTTCAAACTCGAAATCGCCGTCGATATCGCGGATCTGCTCCAGCAGCGCCTGCGCCTCTTTCGACGGATGACCACCGGTCCACAGCAGCGCCAGCACCAGCGAGGTAAATTCGTGACCCAGCGGCGAGCCGGCAAAGCGCGGCCCCAGCTCAGAGCCTGGGTTAGTAATCAGGAAAGAAGGCTTACGGACGTTAAGCGAGTTATCTTCTTTGAAGGTCACTTTTGGCGACAGTTCGGCGATCTCAGCCAGCAGTTCCTTGATCTCTGCCGATTTCGCGCTGTCATCCAGCGTGGCAATCAGCTCAACGGGTTTGGTCAGTTTCTCAAGATAGGCCTTGAGCTGGGTTTTCATATTAGTGTCGAGCATTATTCTTCCCTCTCTTAAAACGTCATCATGCAAGCTGCCTTACACAGGCGGCCTGAATGCAACTTGCATCATGGTGCTGGAATGAAATGGGCGCGGGGGGCGCCCATTGATTGCCGGGTGGCACTTCGTTTACCCGGCCTACGATACTGTAGGCCTGTGCAAGCGCAGCCCCGCCAGGCTTTACAGACTTAGATCTTGCCGACCAGGTCTAAGGATGGAGCGAGAGTCGCTTCGCCTTCTTTCCATTTCGCCGGGCACACTTCGCCTGGGTGAGAAGCCACGTACTGCGCTGCTTTCACTTTACGCAGCAGGTCAGACGCATCACGGCCGATACCTTCAGCGGTAACTTCGATAGCCTGGATAATACCCTGCGGGTCAACAACGAAGGTGGCGCGGTCAGCCAGGCCTTCATCTTCACGCATGTTGTCGAAGTTACGGGTCAGGGCGCCAGTCGGGTCGCCGATCATCGCGTATTTGATTTTTGCGATGGTTTCAGAGCTGCTGTGCCATGCTTTGTGGGTGAAGTGGGTATCGGTAGACACAGAGTAAACGTCTACGCCCAGCTTCTGCAGTTCGTCATAATGGTCAGCCACGTCGCCCAGTTCGGTCGGGCAAACGAAGGTGAAGTCAGCCGGATAGAAGAAGAAGACGCTCCAGCGACCTTCGGTATCTTTCTCGGTTACTTCGATGAACTCACCGTTTTTGAACGCCTGGTTTTTGAAAGGTTTAATTTTAGTGTTAATCAAAGACATCTGTACTTCCTCCGTGTTTTCGTTGAGATGTAAGGTAACCAACTTTATTCATCGGGGCTAATGCGTATGCTTTATCAAATCAATCAGCCAAACCTTACAACGTCGACAAGACAACAAGGTGAACCTTTTACAGGAAAGCCTGAAAGTAAAAAGGCCGCCTCAACGGGCGGCCCTGATACCTGAATTCCCCGCAGGTACATTCAGTGCCAGCCGAAGCTGGCGTTGCGTTGCGCTCTACAACCCTTTATATCAAGGGGTAACAGCCCTTTGATTACACCACCCGTTCAGGAATTGGGCAATCCATAAGAGAGGTATTCCTGCCTATGGCTGCGATAGGTTTTGCCAAACATCATTTCGGGACGTTATAAATTTATTTTCATTATAAAAATACCTCAATATATAAATGACAATTGTTATTTAAAATGCTCACTCCAACATCTGAGATAAAATTATCTTAATGTTCCTTGAAGCACTATTTCAATAATCTGGCGTCATGATATATTAAGGTGACTTTAATTTAAATTTAAGAGGGTTAATCGAAAGGATTGTAAATGGTTAACTTCAAACTATAGTTATCAGTGATGTGATAACCACAGCAAACACAGCATCCTCAGGACGAAACATGGCAAACCTCTACGACCTTAAAAAATTCGATCTTAATCTGTTAGTCATTTTCGAGTGCATTTATCAACATCTTAGTATCAGTAAAGCCGCCGAGACGCTGTATATCACACCCTCTGCCGTGAGTCAGTCACTGCAACGCCTGCGAGGACAACTCAACGATCCTCTGTTTATCCGTTCCGGTAAAGGGATCACGCCCACGACCGTCGGCGTCAATTTGCATCATCATCTGGAACAGAACCTGAACCAGCTTGAGCAGACTATCAATATCATGCACAGCAGCGGGTTGAAGAAGAATTTTGTCATTTACTGCCCGCAGTTTATGAGCACCAAAACGATGCTTGAGCCAATGAAACTGCTCATGAACAAGTATAACTATTCGATTGAATTACATGATGTTTTTCTTGCCCCTGATTCAGCAGAAGATCTCCTGGCTTACCGAAAAGCCGACCTGATATTTTCTTTTTCCTCCTCAAGCAGCCGCTCAATTGCCTCCAGCCTTTTCCATAAGCTGCCTTTTGTGCTCGTTTGCCGGAATGATCATCCCCGCTTGAGCGGAAATCCCACGCGTGAAGAGATTCTGAATGAACATTTCACCGCCTACCTGAGCGATGAGAACAGCGTCAAAGACTACCAGGAAAAAGCCGAGAGCCTGTTAACCGAAAGAAATATCGTTTATCGAAGCGACTCTTTTATATCCCTTCTGTCGGTGATCAGTTCATCCGACCTCATAGGGTTAGCGCCCACGCCGGCCTTTGAACAATATGGTCCAGCGCTTAACCTGCGCAAAGTAGAGACAGACATTCAATTTCCCAGCATTGATATTTACATGATGTATAATCGCTCCGCACTGAATAGCTCAGCATTCGCGAGTTTTATTGAAGAAATAACTTTACCGTGAGATGTTAGCGTGGTTTTCACACAGGATGGGAACCACCTTTTCCAGAAACATACACCATCGTTATATAAACATTCAGCATTAACTTTATACACATCATAAATTATTGACTGATATCATTCTCACTCTAGTATTGACACTAACGTCTGGTATTTATTCCTCAGGATGAGAACAAATATGTCAATTTATAAGTATCCTCTTAATCAGGATGTTCTTTCTGCGGCTCGGGAACGAATAAAATGGACTCTCGAAAATTTACCGAGGATCTGTGTCTCTTTTTCAGGAGGTAAAGACTCCACCACCATGCTGCACCTGGTTGCCCGGCAGGCGCGACAGATGAATATAAAAATAGACGTTCTCTTTATCGACTGGGAAGCGCAGTTTAGCCATACCATCACCCATGTTGAACGTATGCGCGAGTTATACAGCGATATCATCGGCCATTTCTGGTGGGTCGCGCTTCCCCTGACAACGCAAAATTCCCTGTCGCAATTTCAGCCGGAATGGCAATGCTGGGAACCCGGCACCCGATGGGTCCGCCAGCCCCCTGACGGTGCGATAACCGATCCCGCTTTTTTTCCCTTCTACCAGCCCGGCATGACGTTTGAAACTTTTGTTCGCAGCTTCTCCGACTGGTTCTCTCGCAATCGCCCGGCGGCGGTGATGATTGGCATCCGCGCCGATGAATCTTACAACCGTTTTCTGGCTATCGCGTCAGCGCGTAAACAACGGTTTGCCGATGATAAACCCTGGACAACCGTCGCCCCGGGGGGACATGCCTGGTATATCTACCCTCTCTATGACTGGAAAACCGCCGATATCTGGACCTGGTTCGCCAAATCGGGATGTTGCTATAACCCACTCTATGACCTGATGTTCCAGGCTGGCGTGCCTCCCCGCTATATGCGTATTTGTGAGCCCTTTGGTCCGGAGCAGCGTCAGGGATTATGGCTCTACCATGTTGTTGAGCCCGATCGCTGGGCGGCCATGTGCGAGCGCGTGAGCGGCGTACGCAGCGGAGGAATTTACGCCGGGCACGATAACCACTTTTATGGTCACCGGAAAATCCTGAAACCCGATCACCTCTGCTGGCGCGAATATGCCCTGCTGCTGCTCGACAGCATGCCGCAAAATACGGCTGAGCATTACCGCAATAAAATCGCCATTTATCTGCGCTGGTATCAGAAGAAAGGCATAGAGGATATTCCCGACACCCAGGACGGTGATATTGGTGCCAAAGACATTCCCTCATGGCGCCGTATTTGCAAGGTTATCCTTAATAACGACTACTGGTGCAGAGCGCTGTCGTTCAGCCCAAATAAACCCAAACATTATCAGCGCTACAGTGAAAGAGTGAAGGCGAAACGCAAGGAGTGGGGCATATTATGCGACAACGATTAATCACCGAGATCGAAACGTACCTGCAGTCTCTTCCCGAAGAGGATCGGATTAACGCCATCAATGCTTTTCGTGAAGCGATCCATCGAAACAGTCCTTTTCGTGAGCAACCGATAGACTGCGTGCTTTGGATCAAACAGGACGCGATTACCGCTAACGACTACAACCCCAATAACGTTGCCCCTCCAGAAAAACGGCTGCTCAGCAAGTCGCTGGAACTCGATGGATTCACCCAACCTATTGTCGTGACGGAAAGTGAACCGCAACATTACGAAATTGTGGATGGTTTCCACCGCCATGAAATCGGCAAAACTCGGGCGACGTTGAAGCGTCAGCTCAGGGGATATCTCCCCGTCACCTGCCTGCGCCAGGATCGACAGGAAAAGCATGACCGTATGGCCGCCACGATCCGTCACAACCGGGCGCGGGGTCGGCACCAGATTAACGCCATGTCGGATATCGTGCGCGAACTGGCACAGCTCGGCTGGAACGATGAGCGAATTGGCAAAGAGCTGGGGATGGACAGCGACGAGGTTCTGCGTCTCAAGCAAATCAACGGTCTGCTGATGCTGTTTGCAGACCGTCGCTATTCCGAAGCCTGGACGGTGAAATAATCAGAGCGTGTTCAAACGCTCTGCCGCCGCCAGCAGCGTCGATTCCTGCTTCGCAAAGCAAAGGCGGATCAGCTTATGCGGGAAGGGATCGGCGCAGAACACCGACAGCGGAATGGCGGCCACCCCCACCTCTTTTGTCAACCACTGGCAAAAGCTGACGTCATCCTGATCGGAAATTGCACTGTAGTCCGCGAGCAGGAAATAGGTTCCTTCAGACGGCAAAATTTCCAGGCGGCTTTTACTCAGCGCCGTCACGAACAGATCCCGACGTTCACGGTAGAAACGCGGCAGCGCGCGATAATGCTCGGGCTCCGCGCGCAGCATATCCGCCAGCGCCAGCTGAGCCGGCGTGTTCACGGCAAAGGTCAGGTACTGATGCACCTTGCGCAGCTCAGCGCTAATGGCGGCCGGTGCGACGCAGTAGCCCACTTTCCAGCCGGTCATATGGTAGGTCTTACCGAACGACGAGACGGCGATAGCGCGCTCGCGAAGCTGCGGATGGGCCAGCACGCTGGCGTGTCCCTCTTCTGCGAAGCAGATGTGCTCGTAAACTTCATCGCTCAGCACGTAGATTTCACGTTCGGCAATCGCCTGCCACAGCGCGGCGAAGTCCGTTTTCTGCCACACCGTCGCCGACGGATTGTGCGGGGTATTCAGGATCACCAGCCGGGTTTTGTCGCTCAGCAGCGCAGCAAACGCCTGCCAGTCGGGGCGGAAATGCGGTGGCTGTAACGCCACGCGTTTCACCACGCCGCCGGAGAGTTCAACCGCAGGCGCATAGCTGTCGTAGCTCGGGTCAAAGCAGATAACTTCATCGCCCGCCCGCACCAGCGCGGTAATCGCCGCATACAGCGCTTCGGTCGCCCCTGCCGTCACCGTGATGTCGCTGTTGGCATCGGGCCTATGGCCATACAGCTCAGCCGTTTTGTCCGCAATGGCTTCCCGCAGCGCCTGCACGCCCGTCATTGGCGCATACTGATTCGCCCCCTGCGCCACGTGGTACGCCAGACGCTCCTGCAGATAGGTCGGCCCGTCGAAATCCGGAAATCCCTGAGAAAGGTTAATGGCGTTGTGCTGCTGCGCCAGGGCGCTCATCTGCGTAAAGATGGTGGTACCGAGATTGGGAAGTTTACTTTGCGGAATCAATGCGTTAATGCTCATTGTGTTGTGCCTGCTTGTAATACTTATGTTGCTGCCACTATAACACGATGTTAGTCTTTGGCAATCAAGACGCTTAGACGTCTAAACAATATGAATATTCCTGTCCGAGAGGGTAAAAGGAAAATGACAGACAACCTGCAACTCACGCATCTGGTCGACGCCTGCCGCTGGATTGGCGCCAAAGGCTGGGCACCCGCCACCGGGGGCAATATGTCGGTGCGTCAGGACGAACGCCTCTGCTGGCTCAGCGAATCGGGCAAAGACAAAGGCAGCCTGACGACGAAGGATTTTCTCCAGGTGGAGATCGCCACCAACCGCGCGCCGTCTGGTCGTAAGCCATCAGCCGAAACGGGGCTACACACCCTTATCTATCGTCTGTTCCCTGAGGCCAACGCCGTCCTGCACGTTCATACGGTCAACGCCACGGTGCTCTCGCGTCTGGTCAAAGAAGCCGAGCTCAACATCAGCGGCTTTGAGATGCAAAAATCCCTCACCGGGCAGACCACGCATCTGGATACGGTGGCTATCCCGGTCTTCGATAACGACCAGGACATTGACGCCCTCGCCTCGCGAATCGCCCATTACGCGCAGGAACGCCCGCTTAATTATGGTTTTCTTCTGCGCGGCCATGGCTTAACCTGCTGGGGACGCGATGTGGCCGAAGCCCGCCGTCATCTGGAAGGACTGGAATTCCTGTTTGAATGTGAAATGCGTTTACGACAACTGGAGAGAGTATGATTCGCGCGATTGTGACGGATATTGAAGGCACCACCAGCGATATTCGTTTTGTCCATGATGTTTTATTCCCCTACGCGCGTGAGCGGCTGGCGGCCTTCGTGACCGCGCAGCAGTACGCCGAGCCGGTCACATCCATTCTGGACAACCTGCGTGATGAAATCGGTAATCCGCACGCCAGCGTCAGCGAACTTATCGACGCCCTGTTTGCCTTTATGGATGAAGACCGCAAGTCTACCGCGCTAAAAGCGCTGCAGGGGATCATCTGGCACGACGGCTACGTCAACGGCGACTTTACCGGACATCTTTACCCGGACGTGCTGCCCGCGCTGGAAAAATGGAAAGCGCAAGGGATTGATCTCTATGTTTATTCCTCTGGCTCCGTTGCTGCGCAGAAACTGTTATTTGGCTATAGCGATGAAGGTGATATTACTCATCTGTTCAGCGGCTATTTCGACACCCACATCGGCGCCAAGCGCGAGGTGCAGTCGTATCAGAACATTGCGGCGCAAACGGGCATCGCCCCGTCGCAGATCCTGTTCCTCTCCGATATTCATCAGGAGCTGGACGCGGCTGAACAGGCAGGTTTTCGTACCCTGCAGCTGATTCGCGGTGATGATGACGGCGCAAGCCACCACCATCAGGTCCACCAGTTTGACGAGATTAACCCGGAACAGATCCCTTCATGAGCGCATTGACCATTTATTCCGATAAAGACGCCAGTCAACACCAGTGGCACAGTACCGACGCCGCCGAGATTGCCCAACAGCTCAACGCGAAAGGCGTGCGGTTTGAACGCTGGGCGGCGGATCGCGATTTAGGACACGATCCCGCGCCTGAAGCCGTGATCGCGGCGTATCAACATGCGATCGACAAGCTGGTCGCAGAGAAGGGTTACCAGAGCTGGGACGTGATCAGCCTGCGCGCCGACAACCCGCAGAAAGAGGCGCTGCGCGCGAAGTTCCTGAACGAGCACACCCACGGCGAAGACGAAGTGCGCTTTTTCGTGGAAGGCGCAGGGCTGTTCTGCCTGCACATTGGCGATGAGGTGTATCAGGTGCTGTGCGAGAAAAACGACCTGATCTCCGTTCCTGCGGGCACGCCGCACTGGTTTGATATGGGCTCAGAGCCGAACTTTACGGCGATTCGTATTTTCGACAATCCGGAAGGCTGGGTGGCCCAGTTTACGGGTGATGCGATCGCGGACGCGTATCCACGGCTGGCATAGGTAAAAGCAAAACGGCAGCTATAGCTGCCGTTTTTAGTGTTTGCTCCCTCTCCCTGTGGGAGAGGGTCGGGGTGAGGGCATCAGGCCGCTCGAGCTTCAACGCTTCAACCCCTTCACATACTCCACCAGCTGATCCAACACAATCCCCCACCCTTCGTGGAAGCCCATCTGCTCGTGCTGCTCGCGGATGTCCTTCGTGGGGTGACGCGCAATCGCCGTATAGCGCGTTTTGCCCTCCCCGACATCTTCCAGCAATAAAATCGCCGTCATAAACGGCTTCTCGGCCGGTTTCCAGCCTTCGGTATAGCCGTCGGTAAAGACCAGCTTTTTCCCCGGGTCGATTTCAAGGAACACACCCCGGTTATCCATCCGCTGACCGTCCACCTCAAACACGGTGTTGAACCGTCCGCCCACCCGCAGATCGAGGTCGCATTCGGTCACCTTATGGGGAGCAGGAATGAAGAAGTTTTTGATGTGTTCGGGCGTAGTCCAGCAAAGCCACAGCAGGTCGCGCGGGGCATCCACCACGCGCTCCAGTTTTAAGTCTGTTTCAGGATCGAGCGTCACGATATTGTCCTCTCAGGGAAACCCCTTAAAGAATAGCCCGACTCAGGCGAATTTCCCGTTTGCCACCGCGTCCGGCGTGACCACGCCCGTATCCAGCACCCAGCCGCTAATCAGCGAGGCTGGCGTAACGTCAAACGCCGGGTTGTAGACCTGCGCGTTTTCCGGCGCCCACTGCACCGCGCCAAAGCTTCCGGCGACGCCCTTCACCTCGCTGGCGGCGCGCTGCTCAATCGGGATCGCGTCGCCGTTCGGGCAGTCCGGATCGAGGGTCGTTTGCGGCGCGGCCACGTAGAACGGAATGCCGTGGAACTTCGCCAGCACCGCCAGGGAATAGGTGCCGATCTTGTTCGCCACGTCGCCGTTGGCGGCAATGCGGTCTGCGCCCACCCACACGGCGTCCACCTGCCCTTTCGCCATCAGGCTGGCGGCCATGGAATCGGTAATCAGCTGATACCGCACGCCCAGCTCGCCAAGTTCCCAGGCGGTTAATCTTCCCCCCTGCAGCAGCGGACGGGTTTCATCCACCCAGACGTTGCTGACCTTGCCCTCCTGATGCGCGCGAGCAATCACGCCCAGCGCCGTACCGACGCCTGCCGTTGCCAGCCCGCCGGTGTTGCAGTGGGTGAGCAGGCGGCTGCCGGGCTTCACCAGCGCGCTGCCCGCTTGCGCAATGGCGTCACAGAGCCGTTTGTCTTCGTCGATCAGGCGCAGCGCCTCCGCGACCAGCGCCGGAACATACTCTTCCTGCCACAGCGCAATCTTCATGCGGTCAAGGTTGTTCATCAGGTTCACCGCCGTCGGGCGGGATGCGCGCAGGGTTTCCAGCGCAACCGCCAGCTCGTCGCGGCTTTTGCCGTTTTCCGCCAGCAGCGCCAGCAGCAGACTTGCAGAGAGACCAATCAGCGGCGCGCCGCGCACCCGCAGGGCGTGAATATGCCCGACCAGTGCCTCTACCGTTGAGGCATCAAGCCAGCGTTTCTCCTGCGGAAGGGCCTGCTGGTCGAGAATAAAGAGCTGATTATCCGCTACCCGCAGGCTGGTCGTCTGTAATGTCTGCATGTCGTTAATTCCCTGTTGCGTTGTTGTAGCACATTGTGTCAGGATGAAATCCAGATGTATAGACGTCTACATGTCTTTATTAGCAAACCGTGAGGAGCAGGCCATGTCGCAATACCGTACCTTTACCGCTCAGGACGCCGTGGAGTATGCCAGGCAGTTTGGCGGCCTTGACGATCCTTCATCGCTGGTGGAGGCGCAGGAGGTAGGCGACGGCAACCTCAATCTGGTGTTCAAAATCTTCGACAGCGCGGGCGTGAGCCGCATCATCGTTAAGCAGGCGCTGCCCTACGTGCGCTGCGTCGGCGAGTCCTGGCCGCTGACGCTGGACCGCGCCCGTCTGGAGGCGCAAACCCTGGTCGAGCACTACCGGCACAGCCCGCAGCACACGGTGAAAATCCACCACTTCGACCCGGAGCTGGCGGTGATGGTGATGGAAGATCTCTCCAGCCATCGCATCTGGCGCGGCGAGCTGATCGGCAACATCTACTACCCTCAGGCGGCGCGTCAGCTGGGTGAATACCTCGCGCACGCGCTGTTCCACACCAGTGATTTCTACCTGCACCCGCACGAGAAAAAAGCGCAGGTGGCAAAATTCATCAATCCGGAGATGTGCGAGATCACCGAAGATCTGTTTTTCAACGATCCGTACCAGATCCACGAACGCAACAGCTACCCGGCCGAACTGGAAAATGACGTCGCCGCGCTGCGCGACGACGCCCAGCTGAAAATTGCCGTGGCCTCCCTCAAGCACCGTTTCTTTTCTCAGGCGGAAGCCCTGCTGCACGGAGACATTCACAGCGGCTCGATTTTTGTGGCCGACGGCAGCCTGAAGGCCATCGACGCCGAGTTCGGCTATTTCGGCCCGATTGGCTTTGACGTCGGCACCGCCATCGGCAACCTGCTGCTGAACTTCTGCGGCCTGCCGGGGCACCTGGGCATTCGCGATGCCGCCGCCGCCCGCGAGCAGCGCCTGACCAATATTCAGGAACTGTGGAACACCTTCGCGGAGCGCTTCCAGGCGCTGGCACACGAGAAAACGCGCGATGCCGCGCTCAGCGTGCCGGGCTATGCCTCCGCCTTCCTGAAAAAGGTCTGGCATGACGCCATTGGATTCTGCGGCACCGAGCTGATTCGCCGCAGCGTCGGGCTTTCCCACGTCGCGGATATCGACACCATTCAGGACGAGGCGATGCGCCACGAATGCCTTCGCCACGCGATAACGCTCGGCAAGGCGCTGATTGTTATTGCTGACCGTATCGACAACGCGGAAGATCTGGTGGCGCGGGTACGGCAGTACAGCTGAGTGCCGGCTTTGTGCCCGGTGGCGCTGCGCTTACCGGGCCTACGATTCTGATTTTCTCCCTCTCCCTGTGGGAGAGGGCCGGGGTGAGGGCATCAAACCGCACTCACCCCAAATACTCAATCACCGACAGCCCACCGTTATAGTCCGTGCTGTAGATAATTCCCTGCGCATCCACGAACACGTCACACGACTGGATCACCTGCGGGCGATTCGGGCGGGTATCCATCATTTTCGCCGGCGCGGCAGGCACCAGCGCACCCGTTTCAACCGGACGATACGGATTGGAAATGTCATACGCGCGCACGCCCGCATTCTGATACGTGGCAAAAATCAGCGTGGAGCTGACAAAGCTCCCCGGCCGGTTCTCGTGCAGGTTGTGCGGCCCGAAATGCGCCCCTTTCGCCACGTAGTCAGTTTCGTCCGGCTGCGGAAAGGTAGAGATGCTGACCGGATTCGACGGCTCGCGAATATCAAACAGCCAGATCAGCTTCTCGCCGTCTTCCTGGTTGTCGAGCACCGCTTCATCCAGCACCACCAGCAGATCGCGGTCCGGCAGCGGCAGCGCGGTGTGCGTCCCGCCGCCAAACGGCGGGCTCCAGTTACGGTGGCTAATCAGCTTCGGCTGGGTACGATCCTTCACGTCCAGCAGCGTCAGGCCGCCGTCGCGCCAGCTGCCGTACGCGGTATCGCCGGCAATAATCGCATGGTGGAGCGCGTAGCGTTTCCCTTCCGGCCAGTTCGGCTGTTCCCCTTCGGCCTGGTTCATCCCCGGCAGCCACCATCGCCCGGCCACTTCTGGCTTACGCGGGTCCGCCAGATCGATGGTCAGAAAGATGTAGTCGGTAAAGCCGTCGATCAGCGCCGACACGTACGCCCAGCGGCCGCCGACGTACCAGATGCGGTGAATGCCAATTCCGTTCAGCGACAGAAAGCCGATTTCGCGCGGCCTGTCCGGCGTGGAGATATCAAACACTCGCAGCCCGGCGCTCCAGCCTTTGTCCTGCACGTCGCTGACGGTCTCTCCCACCTGGCGGGTGTAGTAGACCTTTTCGTCGGCAAAGCGGGCATCGGCAAACAGATCCCGGGCGTTGATGACCAGCAGCAGGTCATCATGCGCCTGCAGGTGCACGTTCCAGGTGCCGGGCGGCGCGGGCACGTAGCCCGCCGCTTTCGGGTTCTTCGGATCGCGCACGTCGACAACCGAAAAGCCCTGCGACACCATATGGCCGATCCAGGCGAAACCGCGGTGCACCATCAGCTGCACGCCGTCCGGGCGACCGCCCTGATCGCTATGGCCAATCAGCCGCATATTGCGGCTGTATTCGGGAGGGGGTAAATGATTCACCGTTAGCTCCTGTTGGTTTTCCCCCTCTCCCCGTGGGAGAGGGCCGGGGTGAGGGCATCAGGCCGCACCTGATGCCACCCGGCTTGGTTTTATTTATTCTTCGCTTCCAGCGTCGCAAACCACGGCGCGATAAAATCTTCCGTCTGGCCCCAGCCCGGAATGATTTTCCCCAGCGACGCCACGTTCACCGCGCCCGGCCGGGCGGTCAGCAGCGCCTGCGGAATGGCCGCCGCTTTGAAATCGTAGGTCGCAGGCGTGGTTTCTCCGGCAATCTTATTCGCCACCAGACGCACGTTGGTCGCGCCAATCAGCTTCGGATCCACCGCCACGCTCACCTTCCACGGGCTGCCCGGCTCGCGCATCAGCTGCAGATCCTGGTTGGAGATGTCGATGCTGTAGAGTTTGATCTCGGTACGGCCGTTCTCTTTCAGCGCCTTATACGCGCCCTGGCTGAAGGCGTCCCAGGTTCCCCAGATAGCGTCGATTTTACCTTTCGGGTATTTCGCCAGGATCGCGCCCACTTTGTTGGCGGTGTCGCCCTGCACGTCAGAGGAGACCGCGCCGATAGACTCCAGCTCTTTGATGTCCGGGTACTGTTTTTGCAACTCTTTATACGCCGCCTGACGACGCTCCATCGGCGGGAAGCCCGCCACCCACAGCTTGACGATATTGGCCTTGCCGTTGAAATCTTTCGCCAGCTGGCCGAAGGAGAGGTTCGTCAGGGAGGCGTCGTCCTGCTGGGTGACGGTCACGCCCGGGATCTCGCCGTTAACGGCGGTATCAAAGACGGCGACCTTAATCCCGGCGTCCACCGCCTTCTTCACCAGCGCGGTGGAGTACGGATCGCGGCCCTGAGAAAGGATAATCCCGTCGTACTTCTGGCTGATGGCCTGGTTCACGAAGTCCTGGAATTTAGCGTCGTCGCCGTTGCTTAAAAAAGTGCTGACCTTAAAGCCGAGCTTCTTCCCTTCCTGAATTGCCCCGGCAATAAACTGCGTGGTGTTGTCGTCTGAGCCGAGGTTACGGATCACCGCGATGCGGATCGGGCCGTCATGGTTGGCAATGGCCGCCGGAAGCGGCGCGGGCGTAGCCGCGAAGCCTGGCAGAGCCGTGAGCAACCCAAGTGCCACCAAAGAGAGTGCAATCTTTTTCATTTTTTATCCCGTTGTGTTGTCAGCGTTTTTGTATGTAGGTAATCGCCAGCGCTACCGCGAGCACCAGCCCTTTTATAATGTCCATGGCGTAATACGGCACGGAGAGCATCACCAGCCCGTTCGACAGCACGCCGAGAATCACCGCCCCGACCAGAGTTCCCAGCGCGTTCGGTTTGCCGGACCCGGCCAGCGAGAAGCCGATCCACGCCGCCGCCACCGCATCCATCAGGTATCCGCCGCCCGCGTTCACCTGCGACGAACCGATGCGCGAGGCCAGCAAAATCCCGCCCAGGCCCGCCAGCAGGGAGGCGATCACGTAGGCCGCCACCTTGTAGCGGGTGGTGCGAATGCCGGAGAGACGCGCGGCTTCAGGGTTGCCGCCAATGGCGTACATCCGACGACCGTGAGTGGTGAGCGACAACCCAAGCTGCGCCAGCACGGTCACCACCAGCATGACGATCACGATGGTCGGCACCTGCCCCAGCAGGCTGAACGCCGCCGGAATAGTGCCTTCCGCCATGTCGCCGCTCGGCAGCACCATGTTCTCGGTAATCGATCCGCCGTAGCTGTAGGTCATCGCCACGCCCTGGATCACAAACAGGCTGGCCAGCGTCGCGAGCATGTCCGGAATGCGCAGGATGACGATAAGAAAGGCGTTAAACAGCCCCACCAGCGTGCAGAGCGCGAGGGTGATCAGAATCGACTCGGTGGTACCAAAGCCGTGCCAGACGAACAGGGAAATCACCAGCGCATTCGCCAGTGAGGCGGTCGATCCCACGGAGAGATCGAACCCGCCAATGGTCAATGATATCGACACGCCAACGGCAATCACCGTCACGATGGCGATTGAGCGCAGAATATTGATGATGTTGTTCGGATCGAGGAAGCTGTCCGACGCCAGGCCAAAGACGGCCACCAGCGCGACGACGGTTAACAGCATGCCCCACTTGTAGAGAAAATCGAAAATCTGCTGACGGCCAGACGCCGTCGCGTTTACTGAAAGGGCCTTGCTCACGACGCCGTTCCTCCGGTTGAATAATAAAGTAGTGTCTCTTCACGGGCTTCGGCTCCGGCGATTTCCGCCACGATGCGCCCGTCCCACAGCACGCAGATGCGGTCGCACAGCCCGACCAGCTCGGCAAACTCGCCCGAGGCGTAAATGACCCCTTTGCCCTCGCGCGCCAGGCCGTCAATCAGCTGGAACAGATCGGTTTTGGCCTTCACGTCCACGCCTTTGGTTGGCTCGTCGAAGATCAGCACGCTCGCATCATTGCGCAGCCACTTGCCGATGGCGACCTTCTGCTGGTTGCCGCCGGAGAGACGTCGCAAAACCTGCCCGGGACCGCGGGC
Organism: Enterobacter sp. SES19; assembly: GCF_011765665.1. Lineage (NCBI taxonomy): Bacteria > Pseudomonadati > Pseudomonadota > Gammaproteobacteria > Enterobacterales > Enterobacteriaceae > Enterobacter > Enterobacter sp. SES19. Next base: position 1,272,852 of record NZ_CP050320.1, on the reverse strand, counting down.
GCGCACGCCGACGCGGGCAATCACCTCCTCCGCCCAGCGCCACGCCTGACGATGGCCAAACAGGCTCCAGCGCGAGAAGCTGTTATCGGCGCACACGGCAAGGTTCATGCTCACCGGCTCGTCGATAAAAATGCCCTCTTTGCGCCGCTCTTCCGGCACCAGCGCCAGGCCGCGCAGCACCGAGTCGGCCGGGTCGCGCGGTTGCCAGGATTGGTGATTCAGCTCACCGCGCGCCACGCGGCTTTTGCTGGCGCCAAACAGCGCCTTGCAGAGTTCGGTTTTCCCCGCCCCCGCCAGCCCGGCAATCCCGAGAATTTCGCCTTTGCGCAGGTGCAGGGAGATATCTTTCAGCAGCGCGTCGTCATGCAGACCGTCCACCCGCAGCAGCGTTTCGTCGCCGTGCGGCGGCCGAGCGGGCGGGTAGATATCGCTCAGCACGTGGCCGAGCATCTTCTCGACGATCGCTTCGCCGCTAAGATCGGCCATCGGGCCGGACTCGATCAGCTTGCCGTCGCGCAGCACCGTCAGGGTGTCGCAGATGGCCTTCAGCTCGTGAATGCGGTGGGAGATAAACACCACGCCGATGCCCTGCTGCTTTAACCGTCTCACCACGGCAAACAGGCGCTCGCTCTCGTGCGCGTCCAACGGCGCGGTGGGTTCATCAAGAATCAAAAAACGACAGTGATGGGACAGGGCACGCGCCAGCAAAATCTGCTGCTTTTCGGCAAGCGTGCAGCTGTCGATGGAACGGCGTACGTCCAGAGAGACATCCAGCTGCGCCAGCGCCTGTCTCGCCTGCTGGCGGATTGCACGCCAGCGGAAGCGATGCCCCGGCTGCGCCAGCTGGTCGAGCATGATGTTCTCGGCGATGCTTAACCCCGGGATCAGCGCCACGTCCACTTCCTGCTGCACGAGGTGGATCCCCAGCCGTTTGGCATCGAGCGGCTCGCGGATGCTTACCGGCTGGTTATTGATGGAGATTTCGCCCTCATAGTGGTCGTGTGTCCCGCACAGCACCGCCATCAGCGTCGATTTCCCCGCGCCGTTGGCGCCGGTCAGCGCATGTACCGATCCGCCGGTTAAGGTGAAATTCACGCGCGACAGCGCCTGAAACCCGGAAAAGGCCAGGCTGATACCGCGCATTTCAAGGCGACTGGAAACCATCCGCGTAAATCCTTCATTACTCTTCTGATTTATCGAATTTTTCACAGCTCCGGTTGACTGACAACGACGGAAAAGGCATAAGTTAAAGCGAAATATTATTAGCCATCCGGATGTCCAGACATAACATCGGGTTAGCGCTTGCTAAAAAAGGACAACACCATGAGCAACACCGATATCCGCGTCGTGCCTGGCCCGGCGAACTACTTCTCCCATCCCGGAAGCCTTGCGCATCTGAATGACTTCTTTACCCCGGAACAGCTTTCCCGCGCGGTGTGGATCTACGGCGAGCGCGCTATCGACGGCGCGCGCCCTTTCCTGCCGGAGAGCTTTCACGCGCCGGGGGCGAAACACCTGCTGTTTAAAGGTCACTGCAGCGAGCGCGACGTCACCCATCTGGTGAACGAATCCGGCAGTGACGCCAGCGTGGTGATTGGCGTGGGCGGCGGTGCGGTACTGGATACCGTCAAGGCCGTGGCGCGTCGTCTGGGCGTGCCGTTCGTGGGCATCCCCACCATTGCCGCCACCTGCGCGGCGTGGACCCCGCTCTCCGTCTGGTACAACGATGCAGGTCAGGCGCTGCATTTTGAGATCTTCGACGACGCCAACTACCTGGTGCTGGTGGAGCCGCAGATCGTCCTTAACGCCCCGGCTGAATACCTGCTGGCGGGTATCGGCGATACGCTGGCGAAGTGGTACGAAGCGGTTGTGTTGACACCTGAGCCGGAGAACCTGCCGCTGACCGTGCGGCTGGGCATCAACGGCGCGCTGGCGATCCGCGACGTGCTGCTGGAGCACAGTGAGGAAGCGCTGGCCGACCAGCAGCGCGGCGAACAGACGCAGGCGTTCCGGGACGTGGTAGATGCGATTATCGCCGGCGGCGGGATGGTCGGCGGTCTGGGCGAACGCTATACCCGCGTGGCGGCGGCGCATGCGGTGCACAATGGTTTAACCGTGCTGCCGCAGACGGAAAAATACCTCCACGGTACCAAGGTGGCCTACGGCATTCTGGTGCAGAGCGCCCTGCTCGGCCAGGACGACGTGCTGGCGCAGCTGGTGACGGCGTACCAGCGCTTTAACCTGCCGACCACGCTTCGCGAGCTGGACGTCGACATCAATAACCGGGAAGCGCTGGATAAGGTCATTGCTCACACCCTGCGCCCGGTGGAGTCGATTCACTATCTACCGGTTGCGTTAACGCCTGACGTTCTGCGCGCCGCGTTTGAGAAAGTGGAATCCTTCAGCCGTTAATCGCGCCGACAGGCTATACCTAATGATGATTCTTTCTACTCTTGCAACGAGGTCATCATGCAGATCGATTTAACAGGTAAAAAGGCGCTGGTTACCGGTGCCAGCCGCGGGTTGGGTCGGGCTATTGCACTCTCGCTGGCGCGCGCCGGTGCGGATGTGATTATTACGTATGAAAAATCGGCCGATAAAGCCCAGGCGGTCGCCGATGAGATTAAGGCGCTGGGACGACACAGCGAAGCCGTGCAGGCGGACAGCGCCAGCGCGCAGGCGATTCAGGATGCCGTCACCCATGCGGCACGTTCCCTTGGCGGGCTGGACATTCTGGTCAACAATGCCGGGATCGCGCGCGGCGGCCCGCTGGAGTCCATGACGCTGGCAGATATTGACGCCCTTATCAACGTCAACATCCGCGGCGTGGTGATCGCCATTCAGGAAGCGCTGGTGCACATGTCCGACGGCGGGCGCATCATCAACATCGGCAGCTGTCTGGCAAACCGCGTGGCGATGCCGGGCATTGCCGTTTACTCGATGACGAAGTCCGCTCTTAACTCCCTCACCCGCGGTCTGGCCCGTGATTTAGGACCGCGCGGCATTACCGTAAACCTGGTGCACCCCGGCCCCACCAACAGCGATATGAACCCGGAAGACGGCGAACAGGCGGAAGCCCAGCGCCAGATGATTGCGGTCGGTCACTACGGCCAGCCGGAAGACATCGCGGCGGCGGTCACCTTCCTCGCCAGCCCGGCTGCCGGGCAGATCTCCGGTACCGGTCTGGACGTGGACGGTGGTTTGAACGCCTGATCGCACATTTCCTGCAAGCCTCTGTCGTCCGGCAGAGGCCTTCCCGAGCACCCTCGACGGTTCACGTTTTGCCGCTTTCTCCCGGTTTTTCTCCGCTCTACAGTACCCCATTAGAAATTCGGAATTTATCTAATAGTCTTATTATTTCCTTATATTTTGTGTGGGCGTACAGTGGAGGTACGGATGAAGATTGTCTGGTCCAATGGTGCAAAGAAGGCGTTTTCAAAGATTGAAGAGCGGTATCAGCGGCGCATTGAGGTAAAGCTTACTGAGCTGGATGACCGCTCGGCTCCCCGGCCCGATATCAAAAAAATATCGGCGACAGAAGATCATTTCCGGCTACGCGTTGGCGATTACCGCATCATCTATACGCTTCGGGACGATCCCGATGACCATTGTTATGTTTTGGCCGTCAAGCGCAGAACTTCAACGACTTACCTGCATGAGGAGAGTGCCACATATGGCTGTACAGCTAATCAAGGACGATAACGGGAAAACGCAGTACGCCGTTATTCCCTATCACGAATATTTTCGTATGCTCTTACAGATGTCAGAAATTGACGACGAAACCGATGACGATCTGGAGGATATTGAGGTCGAACACGATAGTCTGGATGACGTGGAATTGCCCGGAGAAGTGTGCAGCATCATGACCTGGCAGAACGTCAGCCTGCAGGCCGCGTGGCGTATTCTGCGTGGGTTATCCCAGCAGGAGGTGGCGGAGAAACTCGGTATCAGCCAGTCCGCCGTGTCACAGCTGGAAGCGCTGGACTCCCGTCCGCAAAAACGCACCCGCGAAAAGCTGGCGGCGATCTACGGCTGTAAGCAGGAGCAGATCAGCCTCTATCTCCCGAAAGAGGGTTAACAGCACTTCGCCCCGCCCTTGCCGCCGTAGCGGGCGTCCTGACGGTCACGGAAAAATTCTTCGTAGGTCATTGGCGTCTGGTCCGGATGGTTGACGCGCATATGCTCGACGTAGTTGTCGTAGTCCGGCACGCCAATCATCATTTTGGCGGCCTGGCCCAGGTACTTACCGGCTTTGGAAAGGGTGTCGAACATGATTCTGATCTCACAGGGAATGTAGGCCGGGTAAGGCGAAGCCGCCACCCGGCACAAAGGTTAGTGCGCCCCTTTCGCCTGGGTCACAATCTCTTCCAGGTTTTCAGGCATTGGCTCGTACGGCGTCTCTTTCGCCGTTGGCTTATCGTTTTTCAACGCCGCCAGCGCGGTCTTGAGAGAATACAACGCCAGCACCACGACCACCACCATAAAGAAGATGGTCAGCCCGGCGTCCAGACGGTTGTTAAACACCAGCTGCGACAGCTGCGACTCGGTGTACTGCGCCGGGATCTTACCGCTGTCGATCATCGCCTGGAACTTGTTGGCGATCGCCAGGAAGCCCACTTTGTTGTCCGGGCTGAAGGCTTTCTGCCAGCCCGCCGTCAGGGTACAAATCAGCAGCCATGCGGTTGGCACTAATGCCACCCAGGCGTAACGCTGGCGCTTCATCTTGAACAGCACCACCGCGCAGAGCATCAGCGCCATACCTGCCAGCATCTGGTTGGCGATACCGAACAGCGGCCACAGGGTGTTAATCCCGCCCAGCGGGTCGACCACACCCTGATGCAGGAAGTAGCCCCACGCCAGCACGCACAGCGCCGTCGCCAGCAGGTTAGCCGGGAGCGAATCGGTACGCTTCAGGTTCGGGGAGATCACCCCCAGCAGGTCCTGCAGCATAAAGCGCGCCGCACGGGTTCCCGCATCCACCGCCGTCAGGATAAACAGCGCCTCGAACAGAATGGCGAAGTGATACCAGAAGGAGACGTCCATCAGCCCGCCCAGCGCGCCGTGCAGGATGTAGGCCATGCCGACCGCCAGCGTTGGCGCCCCGCCCGCACGGGAGATAATCGACTGCTCGCCCACTTCACTGGCGATGCTCGTCAACGTATCAGGGGTAATCGCAAAGCCCCAGCCGCTCACTACCTGCGCGGCGGAGGCCACCACGTCAACGGTTCCGGCAGGCGCCAGGACCGCCATCGGGCTGTTCATCGCGAAGTACACGCCCGGGTCGATGATACAGGCCGAGACCAGCGCCATGATGGCGACGAAGGACTCCATCAGCATGCCGCCGTAGCCAATCAGGCAGGCCTGATTTTCATTCGCCAGCATCTTCGGCGTCGTCCCGGAGGCGATCAGCGCGTGGAAGCCGGACACCGCGCCGCAGGCAATGGTAATAAACAGGAACGGGAACAGGTTACCGGTCCAGACCGGGCCGGTGCCGTCGATAAATTTGGTTAACGCAGGCATGGTCAGGGTCGGGCGCATAATCAGAATGCCGATCGCCAGCCCAATGATGGTGCCGATTTTCAGGAAGGTAGAGAGGTAGTCACGCGGGGCCAGCAGCAGCCACACCGGCAGTACCGCCGCCACAAAGCCGTAGCCCACCAGCATCCAGGTCAGCTGTACGCCGGTAAAGTCGAAGAACGGCGCCCAGGTCGGGCTTTCCGCCACCCAGCCGCCGGAGATAATGGCGAACACCAGGAATACCAGACCAATCACCGACACTTCACCAATGCGCCCCGGGCGCAGATAGCGAATGTAGATCCCCATAAACAGCGCCAGCGGAATGGTAAAGGCTACGGTATAGGTTCCCCACGGGCTGTGGGTCAGCGCTTTCACCACTATCATCGCCAGCACCGCGAGGATGATCACCATGATCATAAAGGTCGCCACCAGCGCAATCACCCCGGCGGTGGCCCCCATCTCCTCTTTCACCAGCTCACCCAGCGAACGTCCGTCGCGGCGGGTGGAGACAAACAGCACCATAAAGTCCTGTACCGCCCCCGCCAACACCACCCCGGCGAGGATCCAGATCATCCCCGGCAGGTAACCCATTTGCGCCGCCAGCACCGGACCCACCAGCGGGCCTGCCCCGGCAATCGCCGCAAAATGGTGACCGAACAGCACTTTCTTGTCGGTCGGCACGTAGTCCAGCCCGTCGTTGTGGCGGACGGCTGGCGTCATGCGCGTCGCATCAACGCCTAACACGTTCTTTGCGATATAGCGGCCATAAAAACGGTACGCGATCAGATAAATGCAGACGGAGGCGACAACGATCCAGAGCGCGTTGATCTGCTCCCCCCGGTTGAGGGCGATATAGCCCAGGGCAAAGGCTCCCACAACGGAGAGCCCTGCCCATGTAAGGTATTTCCCTGAGTTGTTCATAGTTGTTGTCCGTTGTTGTGAAACAGTGAGATGTTACATTTTGTTTCTAGAACAACCGGAAAAATTTAACAACTTTGAAACGCAATAATGCGTGGTCAAACCAGAGATTTACACCACAGTGTTAAGCCGATCACTTTGATCTGCCTGGGCTAGCCCAACACCATCGTACTCAGCCGACAGGTGCAGCACCGCCGCCCCTGCTCGTCGAAGACCACGATCTCCCAGCTTTGGCTCGAACGCCCAAGATGCAGCGGCTGGCACACCCCGCGCACCTTACCGTGGGAGACCGCGCGATGGTGCGTGGCGTTCAGCTCCGTCCCCACCACGCTCTGCCCGTCGCGGGTCATCAGAAAACCGGCCATTGAGCCCAGCGTCTCCGCCAGCGCCGCCGAGGCGCCGCCGTGCAGCAGGCCAAACGGCTGGTGGGTACGCGCATCCACCGGCATCTCCGCTTCCAGCGTGTCGTCCCCGATGCGGGTATAGACAATGCCGAGATGCGCCACCAGGGTGTTCAGGCTGGTCGCGTTCAGCTCCTCGAGCGGTATATGACGTTTCCAGATCATCTTACGCTCCCAGCGTGGAGCCGCCGTCCACCACGATATCCTGCAGGGTGATATGGCTGGCGGCATCGGATGCCAGGAACAGCACCGTGCTGGCAATCTCCTGCGGACTGGCGATTTTGCCCAGCGGAATGCCGAGCTTAAACTGCTCGCCGAAGCCGCGGATGCGCTGCTGCTCCGCATCGTCGCTTTTCCACAGGGTGCGCTGCATATCGGTATCCGTTGAGCCCGGCGACACCAGATTACAGCGAACGCCGCTGCCTGCCAGCTCCAGCCCGACGGTCAGAGCCAGGCTTTTCAGCGCCGCTTTCGATGCGCCATAGGCGCTCATGCCGATGCGCGGCGTGTGTGCCGCGTCGGACGCCACGGTAACTATCGCCCCGCCCTGCTGACGGCGGAACTGGCCCATGGTCAGCTGGAACAGATTGAACGCGCCGCCGACGTTGACCGCGAAGGTCTGCTGCCAGTCCTCCTGCGAGAGCTGGTCAGTTGCCCCCATGCGCAGAATGCCCGCCGCGTTGACCAGCACGTCCAGATGCTCAAGCGTTGTCAGCACGCGCCCGCACACCTCATGCACCTGCGCGGCGTTCGCCACGTCCAGCGTTTCGGTGGCGAACGGGTAATCATCCTGCGGAAACGCCAGATCGAACCCGGTCACCTGCGCGCCGGCTTCGGCGAACGCCAGAGCCGTCGCGTAGCCAATCCCCTTCCCCGCGCCCGTCACCCAGACGGTTTTACCGGTGAAATCCAGTCCCATCACTTCACCTCGCGGGAAAGCAGCGCCCACCAGGCGTCGATTGTTGGATTTTTTGCCAGCATCACGAAGTCGATATCGCCGTGTACTTTGCGCCAGCGGGCGGCCAGCGCCATCATGCGTACCGAGTCCAGGCCGTAGTCGATCAGGTTTTCGTCATCCATCGGCTCGTCGGACTCGTCCAGCAGCGGCAGGATCAGCTCGCGCAGCGCGGCCTTCGATGCCGGAATGGACGGCAGCAGCTCGTCGGTCATCACCACGCGGCCCGAGCGTCCGGCCACATAGTTCAGCGACATCAGATGTTCGTCACGGGTAAAGTCCGCCAGCGCGTCGGCAATGAAGAACGGCTTAATGTCGCGCATAAAGGCGTCGGTGGCGGTGGTCATGCAACCGATGTGGGCGTACACGCCGGTAATCAGCAGCTGGTTTCGTCCCGTCTCTTTCAGCATCTGCTCCAGCGGCGAGCGGTGAAACGCGCTGTAGCGCCACTTCACCAGCACCGTGTCCGCTTCGTCCGGCGTCAGTTCACTGACGATGCGCTGCTGCTCCGGCGAGCGGGTCAGGCCCGGCCCCCACATGTCGTTCAGCAGGGCGCGGTCTTCGTCGCTCTGCTCTTTCGGCTGAGCGGTGTAGTACACCGGGATATTGTGCGCTTTACAGTAAGCGCGCAGTCTGGCGATATTCGCTACCACCTGCTGCATCATCGCGCTGTTTTCGCCCCAGAAGTTCAGGAAATACTCCTGCATATCGTGGATCAGCAGCACCGCGCGCTCGGGCTCAAACGCCCAGTTCACCTTGCTGGTCGGCAGCTCTGCGGCGGTCGGCAGCGCGTAAGCGGTTAATTTTGGAATGGCCATACTCTTTTCCTCAGCCCCGGGCGCGTTCAGCAAGCCACAGGCGCAACTGTTTCTTATCGACTTTGCCGACAGGCGTCAGCGGGAGCGCATCCACGCTCTCCACTCGGTCCGGCAGCTTGAATTCGGCGACGCCCTGCTCGCGCAGGAAGCGACGCACCTCGACCGCGCGCAGGGGCTGTTTCACCACCAGATACGCGCAGCTTTTTTCGCCCAGCAGGCTGTCCTCCATGCTCACCAGCGCGGCGTGGATCACCGCCTCATGGCGCAGCAGCAGGTTTTCGATCTCTTCTGCAGCGATCTTCTCGCCGCCGCGGTTGATCTGATCCTTCTCGCGTCCCTGCACGGTGATGTAGCCCTGCTCGTCAATGGCGATCAGATCCCCGGAGCAGTAAAAGCCGTCGGCGTCGAAGGCGCTGGCGTTGTGTTCCGGGCTGTTGAAATAGCCGCGGAAGGTATACGGACCGCGCGTCATCAGACGCCCGACTTCCCCGCGAGGCAGCGGGTTGCCGTGCTCGTCCGCCACCCACACTTCGTCGTCCGGGCACATCGGGCGGCCCTGGGTGTTGATGATGCGCTCCGGCGCGTCGTCGAGCGCGGTGTAGTTCACCAGCCCTTCCGCCATGCCGAACACCTGCTGAAGCTGGCAGCCGATTTCCGCCGGAATGCGCGCCGCAAGCGTGGCGGAGAGGCGTGCGCCCCCCACCTGCAGCAGCTTCAGGGAGTTAAGCTGCGCGTTCCCCGCACCGTCGGCAATCGCCTGCAGCCAGAGGCTCACCGCCGGAGGGACCAGCGAGGTGACGTTAATCTTATGCCGTTCAATCAGCGGGAAGCAGAGCGTCGCGCTCGGATCGTTCGCCAGCACCACGCAGCCGCCCGCCGTGAAGACGCCCAGCGAGCCCGGCGAACTCATGGCGTAGTTATGCGCCGCAGGGAGCGCGTTCAGATAGCGGGTGTGCGCAGTAATGCCGCAGATCTCGTTGCTGCGGCGAATGCTGTAGTCATAGTCGTTGTGCGTGCGCGGGATCAGCTTCGGCGTGCCGGTGCTGCCGCCGGAGAGCTGGAAGAATGCCACTTCGTCGGCGGGCGTCGGGTTAGGGATGAAGTTGTCAGCTGGACGCGCAATCGCCGCTTCCAGGGCGTAGTCACCCTTATCGCCGCGCAGGAGTACGACCCGTGCCGAGCGGTGCGCATCCACAAAGGCGTTAAGGAACTCATCGTCCGCGAACAGCGCGTGGTCGCGATCGGCAATCAGCACGGCGGGTTTGATCTGCTCCGCGTAGGCGTTCAGCTCGCTGCGCTGATGGCTAAAGAGCGCGTTGACCGGCGCGACGCCGATTTGCAGCAGCGCGAAGAAGGTGATGTAAAATTCGGCCACGTTGCCAAGCTGCACCAGCGCCGTCTCGCCGCGGTGCAGCCCCTGAGCCTGAAGGGCGGACGCCAGGTTGTTCACCGCCTGATTAAACGCGCGATAGGTGATGTGCCGCTCGCCGTCGATTATCGCCACGGCATCGCTATCCGCACGATCCGTCAGGATGTGGGTCAGCGGCAGATCCTGCCAGTAGCCTTTTTCGCGGTAGCGCCGGACGAATTTCTCAGGCCAGCGGGTAAAAGGGATGGTCATGAGTCTTCCTTAGTGCAAACCAAACACGTTGAGCATGGTGGAAAGCTTCACGCCGGTTTCGCGCCACTCGCCCACCGGCGAGGAGGCAGGCACAATGCCCGCACCGGCAAACAGGCGAACGGTATTTTCACGAAGACGCGCGCAGCGGATGGTCACCACCCACTCGCCGTTGCCTTCGCTGTCGCACCAGCCGACGATGCCGCCGAACAGCTCGCGGTCGAACGGCTCCAGCTCGGCGATCAGGTCTTTCGCCACCTGATGCGGGAAACCGCTCAGCGCCGGCGTCGGGTGCAGCAGACAGGCCAGCGTCAGGGCGTTTTCATTTTTACGCGCCTCGCCTTCTACCGGCGTTGCCAGATGCCACAGCGTCGGCGTGGTAATCAACTGAGGCGAATCCGGCATGCTGAGATGGTGGCTGCGCGGTGCCAGAATGGCCTTCATCGCCTGGGTCACCAGGTCGTGCTCGTGACGGTCTTTTTCAGAGGCCAGCAGCTTGTTGCCCGCTTCACGATCAAGCAAGTCGTCCGGCTGACGACGCGCGGAGCCTGCCAGCGGCAGCGAGCTAAAGTGCCCACCCTCTTTGCGCAGCAGCAGTTCCGGGCTGGCGCCGAGCAGTACGCCGCCGTCTTCCAGCGGCACGTGGAAGTTAAAGCTCGCCGGGTTCTGAGCGATCAGGCGCTCCATCAGCGCGCCGCTATCAATGTGCTTATCGGTCGTGATATCAATCAGGCGCGACAGCACCACCTTGTTCACCTGCGGCGTGGCAGTGAGCGACGCGGCGCGGGCAACCATCTCTTCGAACACGGGCTGCGGCGGGATCTCGGTGCGTTGTTCCACCTTCAGCGCCTGCGAGCCGGAAAAATAGCGTGCGGACTGCTGACGCGCCGGACGGGAAAAGGTCTGCCAGCGTTGTGGAATAAACAGAGAGGATGGCTTGCGGGTATCGAACGGGATAGCCCCTACCATCACCGGATGGGCGATGCCGCTGGCCTTCGCGTTCTGGAAAGCCTGGGCTAATTTCTGCTGGAAACGGCCTGCCGGATCGTCGCCGCCAACGGCGGGTTCACTGAAGCGGGCAAAGCAGCCGGACGTGGTAAAGCTGCGGTAAGGCGACATAAAGAAAAAGCGGTCTGATTCGAGCGTGGTTGCGGTGTGCTGAACTTCCTCAGCCAGGGACGTATCCATATCATCCTCCTCAAAATGATAAAAGAAGCAATAATGATTATCATTTATATTTTCGTCGGCTAACCTAATCCCACATCGCTTCGCTGTCAACCGTCGGGCAAATAACTTGTGCGACAAAAGCTTGCATCCCTTCGCGGCAACCATGAAAATGAGAAGCATTATCTTCAACAAAAACAGGATGTCGCGCTGTGAAATTCCCCGCCGTTTTCCGTAATTCCCTGCTTTTATTCGCACTTTTTGTTTTAGGACTTACCTCAGCCGCTGCCGCCGACTGGCCGCGTCAGGTAACCGACAGCCGCGGAGTACATACCCTTGAGCACAAACCGACGCGCATTGTCTCCACCAGCGTGACCTTAACCGGCTCCCTGCTGGCGATTGACGCACCGGTCGTCGCCAGCGGCGCGACCACGCCGAATAACCGCGTGGCGGATGGGCAGGGCTTCATGCGCCAGTGGGGTGATATCGCGAAGCAGCGGAAGGTTGCGCGACTGTACATTGGCGAGCCGAGCGCTGAAGCGGTCGCCGCGCAAATGCCGGATCTGATTTTGATCAGCGCCACCGGCGGGGATTCCGCACTGGCGCTGTACGATCAGCTCTCCGCCATCGCCCCGACGCTTATCATCAACTACGACGACAAGAGCTGGCAGGCGCTGCTAACTCAGCTGGGCACCATCACCGGACAGGAAAAGCAGGCCGCAGAGCGCATTGCCACGTTTGATAAACAGCTCGCGCAGGTGAAACAGCAGATGAAGCTGCCGCCGCAGCCGGTGAACGCCATCGTCTACACCGCCGCCGCGCACAGCGCCAACCTGTGGACCGCGGAATCCGCGCAGGGCAAGCTGCTGCACCAGCTGGGCTTTGCGCTGGCGGAGCTGCCTGCCGGATTGCAGACCTCAACTAGCCAGGGTAAGCGCCACGACATTATCCAGCTGGGCGGGGAAAACCTGGCGACGGGGCTGAACGGCGAAGGGCTGTTTGTGTTTGCCGGTGACGAGAAAGACGTGGCGGCGATTTACGCCAACCCGCTGCTGGCGCACCTGCCGTCGGTGAAAAACAAACGGGTTTGGGCATTGGGAACCGAGACGTTCCGCCTGGATTATTACAGCGCGATGTTGGTATTAGACAGATTGAATACGTTATTTAAGTAGGCATTTTCCCCTCCCTCTCCCCGTGGGAGAGGGCCGGGATGAGGGCATCAGGCCGCACCGTCGTTCAACACACTCTCCTGCCTGAATCGGCGCAATTCCACCAGCGCCACTAACAAAATCCCACCAACTATCGCTAACGCAAACCCGCTGCTGCTCGCCGACGCCGCCGGGGTCATTATCGCCCCCAGCCCGCCGAGTATCGCCGCGCCGATGGCATCACCCGTCACGTTCTGCGCCGTCCACAGGCCGTTGATGCGCCCGAGCATCCCTTCCGGCGTCTGGGTCTGGATCAGGGTGTACTGCAACAGCGAGCTGATGGCGCTCAGCCAGCCGAAAATCACCAGACACAGCACCCCGAGCGCCCAGACCGGCATCAGGCTAAAGAAGCCGATGGCGATAAACGAGGCCAGCGTGGCAAGCAGCATAATCAGCCCCGGACGCGCACTCTGCGCCAGGTTGCCGCTGGTCAGCGCCCCGCAGGCCGCACCGAGCGGAATGGCGGCGTAGAGAATGCCAATCTCCGAGGTGCTCATCTGCCACTCTCCCGCCAGCGCCGGGTAGAGCACGCGCACGGCGCTCGCCATGGTCAGCAGGCCGCCGAGCAGGGCAATGCCGCCAATCAGCGGGTTGCTGAACAGGAAACGAATAGCGGCCATCAGTGATGTCAGCGGATGCTCGCGCGGCTGCGGCGGAGGCGGCAGCAGCGGCAGGCGCAGCAGCGTCAGGGTGGTGATAAAGGTCCCCGCCGCCGCCAGCCCGTAGTTCCACGCCACGTTGCCGGTTGCCAGCAGCAGGCCGCCCACCATCGGCGAAATCACCGAGCCCAGACGCACGGTGAGCATGGTGATCGCCCCCGCCTGCATCAGGTTATCGCGCCCGACCAGCGCGGGCGTCGCCGCCAGCAGCGCCGTCACGCCTAAGGAGGCAAAGAAACCGTCCCACAGCCCGAGGGCATAAATGGCGATCAGCGACGGCTCCGGCAGCATAGCGTTCAGACACAGCCCGATAAAGCCCACGCCGCAGGTACCGCGCGCCAGCAGGATCAGCTTCTTGCGCTCGTAGCGGTCCGCCAGCACGCCGCCGACCATCAGACCGATAAACATCGCCCCGCCGGTTAAGGTGACGGATAACCCCACCAGCCAGCTGGAGTGGGTCATAGTCTGGATCTGTACCGGCACGGCCACGCCGAGCAGCCCGAGGGACAAAATGGAGATAAAGCGAGCGATAAAAACGGCGCGATACGCCGGGTGCGTTTTGAGCAGGCTGAGGTTGAGCAGCCAGGGTTTTTGATTCATGACAAAGCCTTGAGTGTAATTCTACCCATTCCATGGGCGCACATGCTAACATAGCCAAATAAGATAGATAACGATAATCACTATCATTATCAAATCATGGATGTTGCTATGTCGTTTTCCTCTTCTTCGGTGCGCGCCGTTGCCGTGCCCGTTTTATTGCTGCTATTGAGCCTGGCGATTGCACTCAGCCTGCTGGTTGGCGCGAAGCCTCTGCCCGCGTCCGTTATCGTTGATGCGCTCTCCGGTACCTGCCAGAGCGCCGACTGCGTCATTGTGCTCGACGCCCGCCTGCCCCGCACCCTTGCCGGACTGCTGGCCGGTGGCGCGCTCGGCCTTGCCGGTGCCCTGATGCAAACCCTCACCCGTAACCCGCTGGCCGACCCCGGCATTCTCGGCGTGAACTCCGGTGCCAGCTTTGCCATCGTGCTGGGCGCGGCGCTGTTCGGGTTGACGTCGCCCTCTGAACAGCTGGTGATGGCCTTCTGCGGCGCGCTGGCCGCCTCGCTGGTCGTCGCCTTTACCGGCAGCCAGGGCGGCGGACAGCTGAGCCCGGTGCGCCTGACGCTGGCGGGCGTGGCGCTCGCGGCGGTGCTGGAAGGCTTATCCAACGGCATCGCCCTGCTCAACCCGGACGTTTACGACCAGCTACGCTTCTGGCAGGCCGGTTCGCTGGATATCCGCACTCTTGAAACCCTGAAAGTGGTGGCGATCCCGGTGATGATTGCCGCTGCCGTGGCGCTGTTTTTAAGCCGGTCGCTCAACAGCCTGAGCCTCGGCAGCGACACCGCGACAGCCCTCGGCAACCGCGTGGCACGTACGCAGCTGATTGGTCTGCTCGCCATCACCGTGCTGTGCGGCAGCGCGACCGCCGTGGTCGGCCCGATCGCCTTTATTGGCCTGATGATGCCGCACATGGCGCGCTGGCTGGTAGGTGCGGATCACCGCTGGTCGCTGCCGGTGACGCTGCTGGCCACCCCTGCCCTGCTGCTGTTTGCCGACGTACTGGGCCGCCTGCTGGTGCCGGGTGAATTGCGCGTCTCGGTGGTCAGCGCCTTTATCGGCGCGCCGGTGCTGATCTTCCTGGTACGACGCAGACGCGGGGGTGGCGCATGATGGCCCCGTCCCGTCGATTACTCACCAGCGTCGCTCTGCTGGTCGTCACCAGTCTGCTGCTGGCGGTCTGGAGCCTGCAAAGCGGTGCCGTAACGCTTGATTTCGCGCAGGTCTTTCATGCTCTCACCGGCAGCGCGCCGCGTAACATCACCATGGTGGTCACCGAATGGCGACTGCCGCGCGTGGCGATGGCGATCCTGGTTGGCGCGGCGCTTGGCGTCAGCGGCGCGATATTCCAGTCGCTGATGCGCAACCCGCTCGGCAGCCCGGACGTGATGGGCCTCAATACCGGGGCCTGGAGCGGCGTGCTGGTGGCGATGGTGCTGTTTGGTCAGCACCTGACGGCCATTACCTTTACGGCGATGGCGGGCGGCATTCTGACGTCCTTACTGATCTGGGCGCTGGCCTGGCGCAACGGTATCGACACCTTCCGCCTGATCATCATCGGGATTGGTATCCGCGCCATGCTGATGGCCTTTAACACCTGGCTTTTACTGCAGGCCTCGCTGGAAACCGCGCTCTCCGCCGGGCTGTGGTACGCCGGTTCCCTCAACGGCCTGACGTGGGGCAAAACCTGGCCCGCAGCACCGCTGATTGTGCTGATGTTTATCGGCGCGCTGCTGCTGGTGCGGCGCATGCGGCTGCTGGAGATGGGCGACGACAGCGCCTGCGCGCTGGGCGTGGGCGTCGAACGCTCGCGCCTGATGCTGATGCTGGTCGCCGTACTGCTGACCGCCGCCTCCACCGCTATCGCCGGGCCGATCTCGTTTATTGCCCTCGTCGCGCCGCATATCGCGCGGCGACTTAGCGGTACCGCGCGCTGGGGATTAACTCAGGCGGCGCTATGCGGCGCTGTGCTGCTGCTGGCCGCCGATCTCTGCGCCCAGCGGCTGTTTATGCCTTACCAGCTGCCGGTGGGCGTGGTGACCGTCAGCCTCGGCGGCATTTACCTTATCGTCTTGCTCGTTCAGGAGTCACGCAAGAAATGACAGACTTCGCATCCCGCTTGCGCGGCGAAAATCTCACCCTCGGCTACGGCAAAAAAATCATTGCCCGTGACTTATCCGTCACCATTCCGGACGGCCATTTCACGGCAATTATCGGCCCTAACGGCTGCGGAAAATCAACCCTGCTGCGCACCCTGAGCCGCCTGATGACGCCGGCAGAAGGCAGCGTGCTCCTCGACGGGGAGCAGATCCAGCGCTTCGCCAGCAAAGAGGTGGCCAGGCGCATCGGGCTGCTGGCGCAAAATGCCACCACGCCGGGGGACATCACGGTGCAGGAGCTGGTCTCGCGCGGGCGCTACCCGCACCAGCCGCTGTTTACCCGCTGGCGCAAGGAAGATGACGAGGCGGTGAACCTCGCGATGCGGGCGACAGGCATTACCGATCTCGCTCAGCAAAGCGTGGATACCCTTTCCGGCGGACAGCGTCAGCGCGCGTGGATCGCGATGGTGCTGGCGCAGGAGACCTCCATCATGCTGCTGGACGAGCCGACGACCTGGCTCGATATCAGCCATCAGATTGATCTGCTGGAGCTGCTGAGCGAGCTGAACCGCGCGCAGGGGTACACCCTGGCAGCGGTGCTGCACGATTTAAACCAGGCGTGCCGCTACGCTACGCATCTGATTGCCTTGCGAGACGGTGAGATTGTGGCGCAGGGCGCGCCGAAAGAGATTGTGACGCCGGAGCTGATCGAGCGGATCTACGGCATGCGCTGCATTATTATTGACGATCCGGTAGCGGGTACGCCGCTGGTGGTGCCGCTTGGAAAGCGTGCGGTCTGATGCCCTCACCCCGGCCCTCTCCCACAGGGAGAGGGAGCAAACCCAACGCCACCCGGCGCTTTTGACGTTACCTCAAAATATTCTTCAACACTGGCCCAATTTTCTCAAACGCCTGCGGTGAAATGATATCCACGTGGGCGCAGTCCTGACTGTACACCTCCAGTTCCGCCACCCACGGCGCCCAGGCAACCTGCGGATCCATCGTTCGCGTGCGCTCGGCGACGAACAGCGTCGCTTTGCCGTCAAACCGCGCGCTGTGCGCCGTGGTGAGCAGCCGCACCGCGTCGGCGTAGTTGCCTTCGATAGCATTAAACAGCTCGCTGGAGCCCTGCCCCTGCTGGGCGGCGATAAACGCCTGACGTTCCCGCTCGATCTCTGCCAGCACCGCCGGGTCAAGGCCGTTGGCCTCTTTTTCCGCCCAGTTCTGGGTTTCCGGCGGCCAGGTATCCAGCAGGCCGAGGAAGGCCACCTCTTCACCCTGCTCGCGCAGACGGGCGGCAATCCCTTGTGCCAGCGTACCCCCGAGGGAATAGCCGAACAGATAATACGGCCCTTGCGGCTGCTGCATACGCAGCGTATTCAGATGATGCTCAATCACTCCATCCAGATCCGCACACTGCTGCATCGGCCCGTCCGGGCGCGGCGACTGAATGCCGACGATTGACCAGCGCGGGCTGAGGTAGCGCGCCAGCACGCTAAACTGCCAGGCGAAGCCGGACGCCGGATGGAAGCAGAATAGCGTCGGGCCGCCGCTCTCGCGCAGCGGCAGAAGCGTTTCATAACCCAGACGCTGCGCCTGCTCGTCGCTCATCTGCGAGTCCAGCAGCGTGCTCAGCTTGCTCACCGTGGAGGCGACCATAATCTGCCCCGGCGTAACCTTGCGCTCGAACGCGCGGCTAAGCTGCGCCGCCAGACGCATCGCCAGCAGCGAGTGTCCGCCGAGGGCAAAGAAGTCGGCCTCAATGTCGTTGACCTCGCAGCCCAGCAGCGCGGCAAACGCCTGCGCGACGGCAATTTCGGATTCGCTTTCCGGCGCACGTCCGGAGATTTTGCTGGTCAGCTCCGGCAGCGGCAGCGCCTTGCGGTCAAGCTTGCCGTTGGCGCTCAGCGGCAGCGCGCTGATTTGCAGCAGCACCACCGGCACCATATGCGGCGGCAGCTGTGCCTTGAGCGATTCGAGCAGCGCGTCGCGGTCCAGCGGTAAGCCGGTTTCAGAAACCACGTACCCCACCAGCTGCCGGGCATCGCCACCTGTTGCCGCCGCCCGGTTGAACACGCAGGCGTGCGCCACGGCCTGAGCCACGTCCGGCAGCGACAGCATCGCCCGGTCGATTTCACCCAGCTCGATGCGCTGGCCGCGAATTTTAAGCTGGTCGTCGCTGCGGCCCAGGTATTCCACCGCGCCGTTGTCCAGCCAACGGGCAACGTCTCCGGTGCGGTACATCCGCTCGCCCGGCGCAAACGGGTCGGCAATAAAGCGGCTGGCGGTGAGGTCCGGACGGCCCAGATACCCCTGCGCCAGCTGAATGCCGGTGAGATAAAGATCGCCCGCCACGCCGAACGGCACCGGGCGCATCATCGCGTCCAGAATGCGCAGCCCCGTGTTCCAGACCGGGAAGCCGATCGGCACGCTATTGCCCTCCACCGCCGCCAGCTCGGGACCAAACGCCGGATACCAGCTCACGTCCACCGCCGCTTCCGTCGGGCCATAGAGGTTGTGAAGCGGCGCATGGGACAACTGCTCCCACTCGCGGCACAGTTCGGTTGGCAGCGCTTCGCCGCTGCAGAACACCTGCTTAAGGGTTTTACAGCACGCCACGTTTTCCGGCGTCAGCGAGGCAACAAACGCCGCCAGCATCGACGGCACGAAGTGGGTGGTGGTCACGCCGTACCGGGTGAAGAAGCTCTGCATCGCCTGCGGATCGCGGTGCGCGTCCGGCTCGGCCATCACCAGCTTCGCCCCGGCGATAAACGGCCACCAGAACTCCCACACCGACACGTCAAAGCTGCACGGCGTTTTCTGCGCCACCACGTCCGTCGCGTCCAGCGGGTAATGATCCTGCATCCACTTCAGGCGGTTAACGATGGCGGTATGGCCGACCATGACCCCTTTAGGGCGCCCCGTCGAACCGGAGGTAAAGATGATGTACGCCGTCTGCTCCGGCGTCGCCAGCCGCAGCGGCTCAGCATCCGCGGTCGGTAACAGTGTGTTGTAACTAAACGTCGTAATAGGCAGATCGCTAAAGCGCGGAAGCTGTTCGTCGGTAGTAATGAGCAGGGACGGCTTCGCGTCCTCAAGCATCATCCGCAGGCGGTCGTCCGGGTAGCCGGTGTCGAGCGGCAGCCACGCGGCGCCCGCCTCCACAATGCCGTGCAATGCTAACGTCAGGAACACCGAGCGCGGCAGGGCCACCGCCACGCTGTCGCCCGGCTTCACGCCGCGCGCGCGCAGCAGGTTTGCCAGCGCGACCACCTGCTCGCGCATCTGACGATAGCTAAGCTCAATATGCGCGTCCGCCAGCGCAGGGGCGTCCGGCGTTTTGCTCGCCTGCTCCGCCACCAGATCCGCGAGCGTGGTGGACGGCAGCGCCAGCCCGGTATCGTTGATGCGCGCCAGCTGCTGATATTCCTGCTCTGAAACGGTTTCCACTTCGCCACAGCGCAGGTCCGGATTAGCCGCAAACTGCATTAGCATCGCGTTCAGACGCGCGACGTGTCGGGAAAGCGTCGCTTCATCGTAGCGCTGCTTATTGGCGAGGATCTCAATGCTCAACCCGCCCTGTTCGTCCGGGAACAGCGCCAGCTCCAGATCGTTCACCGGGCCGGTCGCCAGCGTGTGGGTGATGGCCTCCACGCCGTCGATATCCAGCTGGTAGTCGAACACTTTAACGTTCAGCACCGGGCCGAACAGCGCTTCATCGCCCGCCGCTTTCCCGCTGTCGCGCACGATCTGCTCGGCGTCGTAGCGCTGGTGGCGGCGCATTTTTTTCAGCTGGTTCGCCAGGCGCAGCGCCAGCGAGGGCAGGCTCTCCTGCGGATCGATATTGACCGCCAGCGGCAGGACGTTAAGCACCGGCCCGGTCGCGGTCAGCGCCGCGGAGCCCAAGCGGCGCATAAAGATAAACCCGGCGGCATAGTCCAGCCTCCCGGTCAGGCGGCCCAGCCACAGTGCCACCAGCGCAAGGGCCAGGTCGGTGCGCTGTACCTTTTCTGCCGCCTGCGCAAGCTGGCTAAAGGCGCGGCCGTCGGCGGCAACCTTTAGGCGAAGAATATCGGTCGTGGCGGCGCGTCCAGGCAGGGGCGCGGAGGAGAGCGAGACCGGAGAAGGCAGCTCCTTGCGCTGCTCTGCCCAGAACGCGCCGTCGCGCGCATACGCCTCGCTGTCGCGATAGCGCTGATACTCGTCCACTACCCCGGCAAACGGCGTAAACGGAGATGCGGGCGTAGGTTCGTCCTTTTTCCACGCGGCGTAAATCGCGGCGATCTGGCGGGTAATCGCCGGGAAACTGAAGCCATCCACCACCAGATGGTGATAGCGCTGATACCAGTACCAGTGGCTTTCACCCACCTGAATCAGCTGGTGAAACGCCAGCGGCTGACCGCTGTCGACGCGCAGGTTCTGGTCAAGATCGGATTCCATCAGCGTCATGGCGTCGTCGTGAGAGTTAACGCGAACGATGGACGGCTCAGGCAGGATCGTGGACTCGTCCATCCACTGCCACACCTCGCCGTTCTCCTCGGCAAAACGCATCCGCAGGGTATCGGCCTGCATCATGCCTTCAGCAATCGCTTTTGCCAGCAGCGGCGCGTCGATATCGCCTTTCAGCTCGGTGTAGTGTGCCACGCTCCAGGCGTTTGGCAGCGTGGACAGCTGTTCCGCCATCCAGATCCCCGGCTGGGCGGCGACGAGAGGAAGACGGATCATGCGTACTCCCCCGCAAAGTGAGACGGCTCAAGCGTTTGCCAGTGCCCGACAAGCCACTGCTGGCATGCCTCCTGAGACTGTGCTTCACACACCACGTGCCACCCCGCCGGCAGTTCGCACTGCTGCGGCCACAGGCTGTACTGCCCCTGGTCGTTTTGCAAAATGGCGAACTGTCCCTGCGGATTATCGAAAGGATTGCTGAATTCCATACAGACTCCGTTAGTGAATAAGCGGCTGCCAGAGGGTCATCAGCCCCTGCGTCAGCCCACCGCGCCAGCAAAGCGCATCGTGTCCGCCGTCAACCTGACGCCAGAAAACCGGTTGGTACGCGTGCAGCTCGGCGTAAATCGCCTGATTCGCGCGGAAGATGAGCGGCTCGTTGCGCCCGGCTTCAAGAATGATGCGTAGCCCGCGAGGAGATATTTCACCGGCTTTAAGTTGTTCGATTAATAGCCCGTCCTGCTGGCCGCCACGGTCTGGCCACCAGTAGGAGCCGGACTGGCTAAGCACGCAGCCAAAACGCTGCGGCCAGTGGAGGCCAGCATAAAGCGACGCGAGACCGCCAAAGCTCTGGCCAGCCACCACCGTACGGTCAGCACGGTCGCTAAACGGCACGCGTTTTTTAACAAGGGGGAGAAGTTCTTCCTGCACCGCCAGCCAGAAATCGGGATTACACGGCAGCTCGCGGTTGCGATGCTCCATATCGATAACATCGATTAAGACGTAGACCGCAGGCGGTAATTTGCGCTCGGCGGTGAGCGACGCCAGCGCAGGCCAGACCGGCATACTTTCGGCCCAGAACTGCCCGTCAAGCAGCACCGCCAGCGGACGTTCCGGGTCGTCGCCCCCGGTAGTGAAAATCCAGACGCGACGGCGATTTTTCAGGCGCACGCTTTCCCACTCAATGCAGACTGGCGGCTGATACGGCGTATCGGGATGATTCCACCCCGGCTGAACGGGTGCTTCCGGCATTTCCAGCGCGGAGACGGCATGGCCGCGCCCGCCGCGCCAGCTCTGCGGATTCAGCGGGTCGGAAACCGCATGAGGCAGCAGCTTGCGCCAGCCTTCGCGCAGCGCCATGCGGTCCGGCTGCTCGCCTTCGAATACCGCGTCGGCAAAATCGTTTTCATTCACGGAAGGGATAAAACAGTAGCTTCCGCGCCACTCGGGGCTGAAATCGCCCTGCCACTGCCAGACGTCGGTATCGGGCATGCGTTCGAGGGACTGCGGGCGGGCATTTTTGTGGTGATCGGTCACGCCGGTGACGTAGAGCCAGACGCGTTTGATCGGTGACGTTCTTTGCGTTCCTGCCGGGTCACGCCACCAGAACGTGACGCGATAGTTTCCCTTTTCCGGCTTCCATTCAGGCCCGTTTTTCGACTGCCACCACGCTTCACTTCCCGTTGTTAACGCCGTCACCCTTATAACCTCATGTTTAACAGTCTTTTTTGTTTCAGAGCAAATTTTATTGATAATATTATTGATAACTATTTGCATTTGCAATAGCGTAGTGCCCGCGCTGTGGGAAGCGCTCATAAAACAACCACAAAAGCAGGACGTACAATGAATAAGAAGATTCACTCTCTGGCCTTGCTGGTCAATTTAGGGATTTACGGCGTCGCGCTGCCCGCTCTGGCAGACGACAACACCGCCTCTGCGCAGCACGAAGACACGATGGTGATCACCGCCGCCGAGCAGAATCTGCAGGCGCCGGGGGTATCGACCATCACCGCCGATGAGATCCGTAAAAACCCGCCCGCGCGGGACGTGGCGGAAATCATCCGCACCATGCCGGGCGTTAACCTGACCGGTAACTCCACCAGCGGCCAGCGCGGGAATAACCGTCAGATTGATATCCGCGGCATGGGGCCAGAAAACACCCTGATCCTGATCGACGGCAAGCCGGTGACCAGCCGAAACTCCATCCGTCTGGGCTGGCGCGGCGAGCGCGACACCCGCGGCGATACCGGCTGGGTGCCGCCGGAGATGATCGAGCGCATCGAAGTGATCCGCGGTCCGGCCGCCGCGCGCTACGGCAACGGCGCGGCAGGCGGCGTGGTAAACATCATCACTAAAAAATTCGACGACCAGTGGCACGGCTCCTGGAACACCTACCTGAATGCGCCTGAGCACAAGGATGAAGGGTCTACCAAGCGCACCAACTTTAGCCTGAGCGGCCCGCTGGGCGGCGACTTCAGCTTCCGCATGTACGGCAATCTGGACAAAACCCAGGCCGACGCGTGGGACATCAACCAGGGTCACCAGTCTGACCGAACCGGTGCCTACGCCGACACGCTGCCCGCGGGCCGCGAGGGTGTAGAAAACAAAGACATTAACGGCGTGGTGCGCTGGGACTTTGCGCCGATGCAGTCTCTGGAATTTGAGGCGGGCTACAGCCGTCAGAACAACCTCTACGCCGGCGACACGCAGAACACCAACAACGACAACAGCTCCAGCGGTCTGGTGAAAAAGAACTACGGCAAAGAGACCAACCGTATCTATCGCCAGAACTTCGCGGTGACCTGGAACGGCGGCTGGGATAACGGCATTACCACCAGCAACTGGGCGCAGTACGAGCACACCCGCAACTCCCGTCTGGGCGAAGGGCTGGCAGGCGGCCTGGAAGGTCTGTTCAACAGTAATAAATTCACCGACACCGATCTGGCCGACGTGATGCTGCACAGCGAAGTCAACCTGCCGATTGATTTCATCGTCAACCAGAACCTGACGCTCGGCACCGAGTGGAACCAGCAGCGCATGAAGGACTCGACCTCCTTCACCCAAACCCAGCAGGGCGGCACCATTCCGGGCATGAGCAACGACCGCAGCCCGTACACGTCGGCAGAGATTTTCTCTCTGTTCGCCGAAAACAACATGGAGCTGACCGACAGCACCATGCTGACCCCTGCCCTGCGCTTCGACCATCACACCATCGTCGGCAACAACTGGAGCCCGTCACTTAACCTGTCGCAGGGCCTGGGGGATGACTTCACTCTGAAGATGGGGATCGCCCGCGCCTATAAGGCGCCGAGCCTGTACCAGACCAACCCGAACTACCTGCTTTACAGTAAAGGCCAGGGCTGCTACGCCAGCTCCGACGGCGTGGGCTGCTACATGATGGGTAACGACGACCTGAAGGCCGAAACCAGCATCAACAAAGAGATTGGTCTGGAGTGGAAGCGCGACGGCTGGCTGGCGGGCGTCACATGGTTCCGCAACGACTACCGCGACAAGATTGAAGCGGGCTACGCGCCGATTGGTCACACCTCTTCCGGTAAAGTGCAGACCGACATCTACCAGTGGGAAAACGTACCTAAAGCAGTCGTCGAAGGGCTGGAAGGCTCCCTGAACGTGCCGGTCAGCGACACGATTAACTGGACCAACAACATCACTTACATGCTGCAGAGCAAGAACAAGGAGACCGGCGACCGTCTGTCGATCATTCCGGAGTACACGCTGAACTCAACCCTGAGCTGGCAGGTGCATCAGGACGTGTCGCTCCAGTCGACCTTTACCTGGTACGGCAAGCAGCAGCCGAAAAAGTACAACTACAAAGGTCAGCCGGTGACCGGGTCTGAAAAAGACGAAGTCAGTCCGTACAGCATCGTTGGCCTGAGCGCGACCTGGGACATGACCAAAAACGTCAGCCTGACCGGCGGCGTGGACAACGTCTTTGACAAACGCCAGTGGCGCGCGGGTAATGCCCAGACAACCGGAAACACCACCACCGGTGCGTATATGTACGGTGCGGGTGCGTATACGTATAATGAACCGGGTCGCACCTGGTACATGAGCGTGAATACGCGTTTCTGATACAGGCAGTAACTCCCCCTCTCCCTGTGGGAGAGGGTCGGGGTGAGGGCGAGGTGAAAGCAAAACGGCAACCCTGTTGCCGTTTTTAGTGTTTGCTCCCTCTCCCCGTGGGAGAGGGCCGGGGTGAGGGCATCAGGCCGCACAATTCTGAAGGAAAAAACCATGCACACCACCCACAGCACGTTCATTCTCGCCGGCCACACCGTCCACCACGTTACCTTCGACCCAACCACCTTCACCGACGCCGATCTCCTCTGGCTCCCCCACCACGCCGAGCTTTCAAACGCCGGGCGCAAACGCAAAGCCGAGCATCTGGCAGGCCGCATCGCCGCCGCGCATGCCTTACCTGACCACACCGTGCCCGGCATCGGCCCCAGCGGTGAACCTCTCTGGGCTGACGGCGTTTCAGGAAGCATCACCCACTGCGGCACGCAGGCGATGGCGCTTGCCGTCCGTCATCCATATGCGCTTGTGGGTATTGATTGCGAAGCCATTCTTCCTGACCGTGAAGCCCGCGAAATCCAGGACGGCATCATTGATGCACAGGAAGCGATGTGCCTGAAGCGTTCGGGCTACCCCTTTGCGCTGGCATTGACGCTTGCATTCAGCGCCAAGGAAAGTTTGTTTAAAGCCCTGTTCCCTACGGCAAGGCACTACATGGGATTCGACTGTGCACGGGTCACGGCGTTGAATCAGCAAACTATCGCGTTGACGCTCAGCCATCCGGCGGGCCGTTATCAGCAGGGAAAATGCTTTAGCCTCGCCTGGCAACGTGTTAAAGAAGAGGTATATACCTTGATTGTCGTTCAGGAATAATGCTGCCCGTTTATTGCTCCCGGCAATTAAAGACTAAAAATAACGAAACTCTCACTCCCTACCATTTATAATAACCACCAAAATCTTCCTGAAGCATTTAAACGTATGCGGGCGATTTTTTTCATAACAGAATTTGGTCATAAAACCTCGAGCCAGATCAAAAACACGAGGATAAAAAATCAATAAATACAAAATAAGTTATTTCAATTTTATATTTTCAGGAACATTATTCCTTCGCTGTTTTACATTAGCTCGATGTGACTAAGGAAACATGACGTACTCAACTAACGCCACTAACAGAACAACATGAGCCCAGCCAGAAATGAAACATTGTCTGATACCGAGAATAAAACATATCAGCAAGCAGATAATTATTAGTACCCTCGCATTTTTTGGCTGTCTCTTTTTCGTTCATGCTAACGAAAATCCCTATGAGGATGACATGGATCCTTATCATTGGATGGAAACTCACCCCCAACAGACCGCGCGCTGGTTAAATCAACGCTCAAACCAGACGGTTAACATGCTCCACGCCCTTCCCTGGCGAAACGTGCTGGCGAAAAGGTTGAGCGAGTTAGTGAATACGGCCCCCACTATTTCAGACATTTATGATGCGGGAGACAATCGTTTTTATCTCCGCTCATCGGTCGAACATCCCTACCTGCGGCTGTTTGTAAAACAAGCGGGAAAGCCTGAACGTGTGCTCATCGATCCGCCTGTGGGTTATGGGATTAACTTTTTCATTCCTTCACATGATGGTCGCTTCGTTGCCGTTGGGCGCTCACGAAATGGAACGGAAAGCACGGATATCACGGTGATCGGAGTGGCTGATAACGTGGTATTAGACACTCGCATCCCCGCCGTTCGCTACCCCAATGTTGTCTGGGCCGCAGATAATCAGTCCTTTTATTACAGCCTGAACACTACAACTCAGGATTCAGGACGGCAGACCTGCGGCAAGGTCTATCTCCACCATATAGAAAGCAACAACGATATTATGACGTTTGACTGGCGCACCATTCCAGAACTCGCACAGCAGTCCTGCGAAAACGTTAATCTTTACGCCTCCCCTGATTCTGACTACCTGATTGTTAACGTGTCAAAATCCATTAGCGGTTATGGCAGCTCTCTTTTTTCCGCTAAAAAAGACGCAGATGGCAACGGCACGCTCAACTGGATCAGGATTGTTGATCCCGATGAAAATGTTTCTGCCTTTGTTTATTCCGGGGAGTGGATTTATCTGGCGAGCTATAACGCCTCCTCAGGCTATGATATTTCACGCATCAATCTGGCGGCTCCTGCCTCCACCAAAGAACCCGTGATGAGCTGGTCGAACGGAGAGTTAACACAATTAAGCCTGAGCAGGGATTCACTTTATGTGGTTTATCATGACGCTGGCAGCAGTAAATTCATGCGTATTCCGTTTGCTGAAATCAATAAACACCAGACAATTCCGGTCCCCGCAAATGAAGACGTGAGTGCGATATTTGCCAGCAGCGATAGTCAGGACATTCTCTTCACCCGCCAGGGCTGGCTGAAGCCCCCCGTCATTTATCATTATCAACCTGCGGACAACATTATCCAGAAAACAGAGTTAATACCGCCGTTAAGCCAGCCCCTGACAGACTATGTGACGGAAGAAAAATGGGTCACTACAGCAGACAATATTCGCGTCCCACTGACCCTCATATACCGTAAAGGCATTGCGCGCGATGGTTCGGTCCCTACCTGGTTGACGGCTTATGGCGCGTACGGCGTGAGTACGTTTCCTTCATTCGATCTGACCCGTCTGCTCTGGCTGGAACAAGGCGGTATTCTCGCTATCGCGCATGTACGCGGAGGCGGTGAAATGGGCCCTGAATGGCACGAAGCAGGAAGAGCAGATAAGAAAGAAAATTCCATTACCGATTTTATCCGTTGCGCGGAATATCTTATCGACAGTCGCTACACCTCACCGTCAAAACTGGCAATCGGGGGTGAAAGCGCGGGGGGAATTATCGTGGGTATGGCGATGACCCGTCGCCCGGAACTGTTTGCCGCTGTGGCCATAGACGCAGGGATGCTCAATACCAGCCGACTGGATAACATTCCGATAGGCGTGATGAACTATGACGAACTGGGATCGCCGCTGACGCCGTCTGGCAGGCTAAACTTACTGAAAATAGATGCTTACCGGCATCTGGTACCTGAAAAACGTTATCCTCCCGTGCTGTTAACCGTGGGCCTGCATGACCAGCGCGTTTCCCCGTGGCAAACAGCAAAATTCGCCGCCCGTTTAGAGGAAATAGGCTCGCCGCGCAGCGTGCTGGTTCTGGCTTACCGTCAGGGAGGACACAGTGCGGCAACCTATGCCGAGGCCGATTCAAAATTAGTCGACACGGTAAGCTTCTTTATTTGGAAAACCGGTCTTCACGTTCAGGATAGATGATAGCGGCACCCGTTACGGGTGCCCTGTCATTCATACACGAAATGGTTCAAACATCCGGGAACATCACGCTATTCCCCGGCGCTTCCCTGTGCAGATGGATAAAGTTCAGGTGCCGTTCATACTGATCCAGAATGTCCGTAATTACCTGCTCCTTGCTGTAGTCCATCAAATCGTTCCCCTGGCTCCCTTCCAGCAGGAAGGTCTCAAGCCGGTAGTAGGTCGATTTCCCGCTGCGCGCCCGGTAGGTAAAGCCGGGGACCGAGTACTGCTGCGGCCAGATCTGGTAGACAAAGTTCTGCTCGTCGCCCATATGCACCAGCAGATCCAGGTGCCCCAGGGTCTCGCCCTCCTCCGGCGGCAGGTTTTTCAGCTCCACGTAGGCGCCACGCAGCTTCAGCTCCTGGGCTACCTCTTCCATGGCGGGGAAGCAGACCGTCTCCATCATCTGTTTGGTGTAGCGCGTGCCCGGGTAGTTCATCAGGCGCGACAGACGTTTCTTCCAGCTCAGCCTGTCCTGCGCGCCCATCGGGCGCGGCGCGGTGTCGCGGCTGGCGCTGACGCGGCGGTAATCTTCCACCTTGAGGGACTTATACAGCCCGGCCATGACAAAGAAGATGACGAAGCTGAACGGCAGCCCCATGATCACCGTGGCGTTCTGCAGCGCCGAGATGCCGTTGGTCATCAGCATGCCGAGCGTCAGCAGGCCGATGGCGACGGACCAGAAGATGCGCAGCCAGTTCGGGGCATCGCTGTTGATGTCCTTCAGCTTCGAGGTGAAGTTACCCAGCACCAGCGCGCCGGAATCCGCCGAGGTGACGTAAAACAGCAGGCCGGTAATAGTCGCCACGGAGGCGCTAAAGGTGAACGCCGGATACTGCGCCAGCAGGCTGTAGAAGCCTCGCTCCGGGTGCGCCATCGCTTCCTGCGCGAAAGTAGCATTGCCGTGGATAATCTCGTGCAGCGCGCTGTTGCCGAACACCGACAGCCACAGCAGGGTAAAGGTGAACGGGATGATCAGCGTGCCCATCACAAACTGGCGGATGGTGCGGCCACGCGAAATACGCGCCAGGAACAGGCCAACAAACGGCGACCACGCGACCCACCACGCCCAGAAGAACAGCGTCCAGTTGTTCATCCACTCTACAGGGCGGTCGAAGGCGAAGCTGTTCAGCGTCATGCCCATAAAGCGGTTCACATAGTCGCCCACGTTGAGTACTAAGGCATTGAGCAGGAACGAGGTATCGCCCATAAACAGCACGAACAGGATCAGGCCCAGCGCCAGCGCCACGTTCAGCTCGGAGAGCACGCGGATGCCCTTATCGACGCCCGACGTCACCGAAATGGTGGCGATAATGACCGAAAGCGCAATCAGCGCCGCTTTCGCCGCCATCGAATCCGGAATATCAAACAGCACGCTCAGCCCGTAGTTAAGCTGCACCACGCCAATCCCAAGCGTCGTCGCGATACCGAAGATGGTCCCGATCACCGCCGCAATGTCGACGCTGTGGCCAATCGGGCCGTTTATCTTTTTACCAAAAATCGGGTACAGCGCGGAGCGGATGGTGAGGGGCAAATTATAACGATAGCTAAAGTATCCCAGCGCCATGCCCATCAGGGCGTACATTGACCAGCCGGTCAGGCCGTAGTGGAACAGCGTCCAGACCATCGCCTGGCGCGCGGCCTCCATCGTCTGCCCTGCCCCTTCCGGCGGCTGCATATACTGCGTGACCGGTTCCGCCACGGAGAAGAACATCAGGTCGATGCCGATGCCCGCGGCAAACAGCATCGCGGCCCAGCTCAGCAGGCTGAACTCGGGCTTTGACTGCTCTGGCCCGAGCTTCACCGGACCAAAGCGCGAGCAGGCAATGCAGACCACGAAGACGATATAGAGCGTCGCCGCCAGCAGGTAGTACCAGCCGAAGGTCTTCGACACCCAGTTCAGGGTGCGCCCAATCCACTCGGCAGAAAAATCGCGAAAGAAGATCGTTGTCAGGGAAAACAACAAAATCAGCCCGGCAGACGTATAAAAAACGACCGGGTTGATTTTGTCTTTTTCTCTGTCCTGTGAAAGGTCTGTCATCCAGTATCCCCACTGTTTTTGTAACTATTAAAATCCAAATCCGCAACAATTAAGACACATTTTATATTGAACGTCCAATCAAAAACCGCTTTAATGGTTAACCAACGCTGATGAATGGAGTGGCAATAATGCCCAAAGTGGGGATGCAGCCGATCCGGCGCAGGCAGCTTATCGACGCCACGCTGGAAGCAATAAATGAAGTGGGAATGCATGACGCGACGATCGCGCAGATCGCCCGTCGGGCAGGCGTTTCCACGGGGATCATCAGTCACTATTTCAAAGACAAAAACGGTCTGCTGGAAGCAACCATGCGCGACATCACCGGCCAGCTGCGCGACGCGGTATTGAGCCGCTTACGCGCCCTGCCGAACGCCAGCGCGGAGCAGCGACTGCAGGCGATTGTCGGCGGCAATTTTGATGAAACCCAGACCAGCGGCGCGGCAATGAAGGCCTGGCTGGCCTTCTGGGCAAGCAGCATGCACCAGCCGATGCTCTACCGCCTGCAGCAGGTGAGCAGCCGCCGCCTGCTGTCGAACCTGGTGTACGAGTTCCGCCGCGAACTGCCGCGCGAACAGGCCGAAGAGGCGGGCTACGGCCTGGCGGCGCTGATCGACGGGCTGTGGCTGCGCGCCGCGCTAAGCGGCAAGCCGCTGGATAAAACCCTGGCACAATCGCTCACCAGCCACTTTATCAGCCAGCATTTACCGACCGAATAACCGAGGAGAATTTATGTCCCGAATGGCAGAACAGCAGCTTTATATCAATGGTGGTTATACATCGGCCACCAGCGGTCGCACCTTCGAGACCATCAACCCGGCCAACGGTGAAGTCCTGGCGAGCGTACAGGCCGCCGGGCGCGAAGACGTCGATCGCGCCGTAGAAAGCGCAACGCGCGGGCAAAAAGTCTGGGCGGCGATGACCGCCATGGAGCGCGCGCGCATCCTGCGTCGCGCCGTCGACATCCTGCGCGAGCGCAACGACTATCTGGCAAAGCTGGAAACCCTCGACACCGGTAAAGCGTATTCCGAAACCTCAACCGTGGATATCGTCACCGGCGCGGACGTGCTGGAGTACTACGCGGGACTGATCCCGGCGCTGGAAGGCAGTCAGATCCCATTGCGCGAGACCTCATTCGTCTACACCCGCCGCGAGCCGCTGGGCGTGGTGGCGGGCATCGGCGCGTGGAACTACCCGATCCAGATCGCCCTGTGGAAATCCGCCCCGGCGCTGGCGGCGGGCAACGCGATGATCTTCAAGCCAAGCGAAGTGACGCCGCTTACCGCTCTGAAGCTTGCCGAGATCTACACCGAAGCGGGCCTGCCGGACGGCGTGTTTAACGTCCTGCCGGGCGTGGGCGCGGAGACCGGCCAGTACCTGACCGAGCATCCAGGCATCGCCAAAGTCTCCTTTACTGGCGGCGTCGCCAGCGGCAAAAAGGTGATGGCCAACTCGGCGGCCTCGTCCCTGAAAGAGGTGACGATGGAGCTGGGCGGTAAATCCCCGCTGATTATTTTCGACGACGCCGATCTGGATCTCGCGGCGGACATAGCCATGATGGCCAACTTCTTCAGCTCCGGCCAGGTGTGCACCAACGGCACCCGCGTGTTTGTTCCAGCCAAGTTCAAAGCCGCGTTTGAGCAGAAAATCGTCGAGCGTGTGGGCCGCATCCGCGCGGGCGATCTGTTCGATGAAGCTACCAACTTTGGTCCGATGGTCAGCTTCCCGCACCGCGACAGCGTGATGCGCTACATCGCCAAAGGCAAAGAGGAAGGCGCGCGCGTGCTGTGCGGCGGCGACGCGCTGAAGGGCGAAGGTTTCGATAACGGCGCATGGGTGGCACCGACCGTGTTCACCGACTGTACCGACGAGATGACCATCGTGCGCGAAGAGATCTTCGGCCCGGTGATGTCCATCCTCACTTATGACACCGACGAAGAAGCGATTCGCCGCGCCAACGACACCGACTACGGGCTGGCGGCAGGCATCGTCACGGCCGACCTGAACCGCGCCCACGGCGCCATTCATCAGCTCGAAGCGGGCATCTGCTGGATCAACACCTGGGGTGAATCCGCCGCAGAGATGCCGGTCGGCGGCTACAAGCACTCCGGCATTGGCCGCGAGAACGGCGTGATGACGCTGCAGAGCTACACCCAGGTGAAGTCCATCCAGGTTGAGATGGGTAAATTCCAGTCCATATTTTAACCGGGAGGTTTATTTGCAATTTGACTACATCATTATCGGGGCCGGCTCTGCCGGCAACGTGCTGGCTACACGACTGACTGAAGATCCGAACACCACCGTCCTGCTGCTTGAAGCAGGCGGACCGGATTACCGCTTTGACTTCCGCACCCAGATGCCCGCCGCGCTGGCGTTCCCGCTGCAGGGCAAGCGCTACAACTGGGCGTACGAAACCGAACCAGAGCCGTACATGAACAACCGCCGCATGGAGTGCGGGCGCGGCAAAGGGCTGGGCGGCTCGTCGCTGATCAACGGCATGTGCTACATCCGCGGTAACGCGATGGACCTCGACCACTGGGCAAAAGAGCCGGGTCTGGAGCACTGGAGCTACCTCAACTGCCTGCCCTACTACCGCAAGGCAGAGACGCGCGACGTGGGGCCGAACGACTACCACGGCGGCGACGGTCCGGTGAGCGTCACCACCTCGAAGCCGGGCGTGAACCCGCTGTTTGAGGCAATGGTGGAGGCGGGCGTGCAGGCGGGTTATCCGCGCACTGACGATCTTAACGGCTATCAGCAGGAGGGCTTCGGCCCGATGGACCGCACGGTCACGCCGCAGGGCCGACGCGCCAGCACCGCGCGCGGCTATCTGGACCAGGCGAAACCGCGTCCGAACCTGACCATCCGCACCCACGCCATGACCGATCGCATTCTCTTTGAGGGCAAGCGCGCGGTGGGCGTCGAGTGGCTGGAGGGTGAAAGCACCATCCCATCCAAAGCGACGGCAAAAAAAGAAGTGCTGCTGAGCGCCGGGGCGATTGCCTCTCCGCAGATCCTCCAGCGCTCCGGCGTGGGCAACGCTGACCTGCTGAAGCAGTTCGATATCCCGCTGGTACACGATCTGCCCGGCGTGGGCGAAAACCTGCAGGATCACCTGGAGATGTACCTCCAGTACGAATGCAAAGAGCCGGTCTCCCTCTACCCTGCCCTGCAGTGGTGGAACCAGCCGAAGATTGGCGCCGAGTGGCTGTTTGGCGGCACCGGCGTGGGCGCGAGCAACCACTTCGAAGCGGGCGGGTTTATCCGCAGCCGTGAAGAGTTCGAGTGGCCAAACATTCAGTACCACTTCCTGCCGGTGGCGATTAACTACAACGGCTCGAACGCGGTGAAAGAGCACGGCTTCCAGTGCCACGTCGGCTCCATGCGCTCCCCGAGCCGTGGACACGTGCGCATCCAGTCTCGCGATCCGCACCAGCATCCGGCGATCCTGTTCAACTATATGTCCCACGAGCAGGACTGGCAGGAGTTCCGCGACGCGATCCGCATTACCCGCGAGATCATGCACCAGCCCGCGCTGGACAAGTACCGCGGCCGTGAAATCAGTCCGGGTATTGACTGCCAGACCGATGAGCAGCTGGACGAGTTCGTGCGCAACCACGCCGAAACCGCCTTCCACCCTTGCGGCACCTGCAAGATGGGTTACGACGAGATGGCGGTGGTTGACGGCGAAGGCCGCGTTCACGGACTGGAAGGCCTGCGCGTGGTGGATGCGTCGATCATGCCGCAGATCGTCACCGGCAACCTGAACGCCACCACCATTATGATCGGCGAAAAGATTGCCGACGCCATTCGTGGACGCGAGCCGCTGGCGAAGAGCACGGCCGCGTATTATGTGGCGAACGGGGCACCGGTTCGCCTCTGAGGATATTTCCCCTCACCCCATAGGGGAGAGGGGATCAACCCCCCCTTCAAAAATTTATTTTTATTTTCCTGCATCCAGTTTCCACCCGCCCCTCGTATATCAGTCTGTGAGCAACCCCTTTGCTCCCCAATCCGAGGAAAGATGATGAAAAAGCTAACCCGTGTTGCATTCGTAACCAGCGCTTTACTCTTCTGTGCAGGCGCATCAGCCGCCATGACGTCAGGCTCCGTGATGGTGGGCGGAGCGGAAATGTTCCCGAGCAAAAATATTGTTGAAAACGCCATAAACTCGAAAGATCACACCACGCTGGTGGCCGCCGTCAAAGCGGCTGGACTGGTGGATACGCTTCAGAGCAAAGGGCCATTCACCGTGTTTGCGCCGACCAATGCGGCGTTTGCGAAATTGCCTGCCGGCACGGTCGAGAACCTCGTCAAACCCGAAAACAAAGCCACGCTCACCAGCATCCTGACCTATCACGTGGTCGCCGGTAATTACGATATGAAAGCGCTGGAGCAGAAAATTAAACAGGGCGGCGGCCACGCGGAGCTGAAAACCGTTAACGGTCAGCCGCTGTGGATCATGAGCAACGGCCCGCACAATATTCAGCTTAAGGATGGTAAAGGCAATGTGGCGAACATTAGCACCTATGACGTTCATCAAAAAAACGGCGTGATCGATGTGATTGATACCGTCCTGATGCCTAAGTAGTTGTCTATACTTCGGAAGTGTGACGTTGCCTTCCGGGAAAAACATGGATAACGCGCTGGCTGAACAGCAACTGAAATTAATGCAGGCGGTCGCAAACGGCGATCGCCGTGCATTTGAACAACTTTATCGACTCACGTCGCCACACCTGTTTGCCGTCGCGCTGCGCATGCTGCGTGACCGCGCGTGGGCAGAAGAGATCCTTCACGACTGTTTTATCACCGTCTGGAGTAAAGCCGAAACCTACAACGCTGCAATGAGCTCCCCGATGACCTGGCTTACGCACATTGTGCGCAACCGCTGTATTGACTGGCTGCGCAGCGGGCAAACCCGCGCTGCCGACCGCGAGACGGCGTATAACGAAGCGATTCTGCCTTGCGAGAACGATGAGCAGAATAACTGGCACGACGATGTGCAGGCAGAACGGCTCAGGCAGTGTCTCGAACATTTGAGCAGCGAACAGCGCCAGAGCATTACGCTCGCCTACTATCAGGGAATGTCTCACAGCGACATTGCCGACTGGCTCCAACAGCCTCTGGGCTCGGTGAAAAGCTGGATACGTCGGGCAATGGACCATCTTCGGGAGTGTGTCGGGCTATGAATGATGCAGAAAAACGCGACGACATGCTGGCAGCAGAGTATGCCCTCGGCACGCTGCGGGGAGGAGCGCGGCTTCAGTTCCAGAAAAGGCTCATTCATGAACCCGCTCTGGCCGCCCGCGTGGCGTACTGGCAGGAAATGTTCAGCACGCTGGATAGTCATCTTGTGCCCGTCCCTCCACCCGAGACGGTGTGGAAGAGAATCGCCCTCGATCTGCCGCCCAAAATGCCTTTACGCAAAAGTCGGCCTTATGTCGGCTGGATGGCGGCGGCCTCCCTTGCCGCCCTGACGGTCGTTGCCTGGTATACCACCCGTGCACCGGAACTTGCTCCGCTAATGGTACTCAACGATGCCCAACAGCACGGGCTGTGGGTCGTCAGCGCGGACGCCAGCCGTCAGCACCTGAGCATTGCCCCTCTTCGACCAACGGCCGTCGCGGCGCAACACAGCCTGCAGCTTTGGCTGATCCCAGGCGGGCAGGCGCCGGTATCCATGGGGCTGCTGCATAACGATATACCCACACGCGTCACCCTCAGGAACACAACGCTCCCTCCTGACGCCACGATAGCCATAAGCCTTGAACCAGAGGGCGGATCGCCCACTGGACTCCCCACAGGCCCGGTGCTTTACAGTGGCAAATTGTAATCCTCAGGCCCTGTTCGCAGGGCCGCTATCGTGACCCCATTTCATTTATATACTATTCTCGGTTACCTATAAGAATTAAATATTAAGTCTGCAATTAATTTAATAATTAAAAAACGACATTGACAGACTCTTCCGCACTCCATTAAGTTTTAAACGAACATCATTTTATTCCCGATACACAATATATCAAAAAACCGCGTTAATGAATTTGTCATTATTCATTAACGCTTCTCTGCCTTTTATTTTTTGCATCACTCAATAGCGAGATAAGATCATGAATAATAGTGCAAACAAGGTTGTTGTCATTACCGGTGCCAGCAGCGGTATTGGTCAGGCGATTGCCCTCCATTTAGCGAATAACGCGTTTTCGCTGGTGCTGGTGGCGCGCCGTCTGGACAGAATTAATGCCCTGGTGGATCAGATTATTCAGCAAGGCGGCAAGGCTATTGCCGTTAAGGCCGATGTCACCCGTCAGGAAGAGGTTCAGCGCGCCATTGACGCTGCCGTTGCCGCCTACCAGCGCGTGGATGTGCTGATCAACAACGCGGGCTTTATGGCTATCGCCCCCCTCAGCGAGCTGAAAACCGCCGAGTGGGACAAGATGATTGATACCAATCTGAAAGGGGTGCTGTACGGCATCGCTGCCGCTTTCCCGGTGTTCCAGCGTCAGGGCAGCGGGCATTTTATAAACGTTGCCTCCGTCGCGGGTATCAAGGTGCTGGCGCCTGGCGGCGTGGTGTACAGCGCCACGAAATTCGCCGTCCGCGCGCTGAGTGAAGGCTTACGTCAGGAGGCGGGTAAAACCCTCCGCACGACGCTTATTTCGCCCGGCGCCGTTGAAAGCGAACTGCAATTCGGTAGCTCTGACGAAGAGAGCAAAAAATTTCTCCATGAGTTTTATAAGCAGGCTATTCCGGCTGAAGCAATTGCCCGCGCGGTTTTATTTGCTATTGAACAGCCTGGCGACGTTGATATTAATGAAATTGTTGTTCGTCCGACGCAGGAAGAATTTTAGCCTGGGTTAAATAATACTGAATGAGGTGTCAGTATGATTAAATCATTAACGTCCTTATCAGATCTCAATATGCGAACGGGTGCCGATATTCTCCTTGAAGTGCTGGAGAGTGAAGGCGTGGAATATATTTTTGGCAACCCCGGTACCACCGAGCTTCCGCTCATTGATGCCCTGCTTCGCCATGAAAATATTCATTATATTCTGGCGCTACAGGAGAGCACCGTGGTGGCAATTGCTGACGGCTATGCGAAAGCCTCCGGCAAAACGGGCTTTATCAATTTGCATACCGCCAGCGGTCTGGGGCACGGCATGGGGAATCTGATTAATTCGCGGATCATGAAAACCCCGCTGGTGGTCACCGTCGGACAGCAGGATACGCGGCACTACGTCCGCGACCCGCTGCTGTATGATGATATTGTTTCCATTGGCTCCCCGGTCATGAAATGGGCGCAGGAGGTCACCAGCGCCGACCAGCTCCCGGTGCTGGTGCGCCGCGCGTTTCACGCTGCCAGCTATCCTCCGGCTGGTCCGGTGCTGCTCTCTCTGCCAATGAACGTGATGGAAGAGCTCAGCGACGCCGGGATACAAACGGCCTCTAAAGTGAACTACCACACCGTGGCGGGCTCGCTGGACGAACTGGCCGAAGAACTGAGCCAGGTTACGCCCGGCAGGATCATGATTGTGGCGGGCGATGAGGTGCACTCCAGCGGCTCGACGCAGGAGATTGTCCAGCTGGCGGAAGCGCTCAGCGCCCACGTCTATGGCTCCTCCTGGCCGCTGAATTTGCCTTTTCCCACTCAGCACGCGCTCTGGCGGGGCAATATGCCCACCACCGCCAGCGAAATCGCCAGCATCATCAATGCCTACGATGCTGTATTCATCATCGGCGGCAGAAGCCTGATCACCATTTTGTACAGCGAGGGGGAGGCCATTCCGGCGACCTGCGCGGTGTATCAGCTCTCGGCGGATATGCACGAGCTTGGCCGCACCTATGCCACTCGCCTTTCGGTGATGGGGGATATCAAACTGTCCCTGCACGAACTTTTGCCAAAGCTTAAGCAGCGCCTGATCGCCAGCACGCTGGCCCACCAGCGGCTGCTGGTTGCAGCCCGTGACGAACGGGAGAAGGAGTGGCAGCAGCAGGAGGAACGTCTGGCCGCCGAGCGGCTACGCCCGGCGATCTCCCCGATGGTCGCAGCCTGGGAAGTCATCCGGTCCATTCCGGCGGGTACCACCATCGTGGATGAGGCGATAGCGACCGCCCGGCATGTCCGCCGGTTCATCTCTGACCAGCAGCACCAGCGCTACTACTTTATGCGCGGTGGCGGACTGGGCTGGGGGATGCCCGCAGCAGTAGGTCACTCGCTGGGACGCGGACGGGAGCCGGTGGTCTGCCTGATAGGTGACGGAGCCTCCCTGTACTCGCCGCAGGCGCTCTGGACGGCGGCACACGAAAATCTGCCGGTCACCTTTATCGTCATGAATAACAGGGAGTACAACATCCTGAAAAACTTTATGAAGAGCCAGGCTGACTACAGCTCAACGCGGCTGGGGCGTTTTATCGGGATGGACCTGGTGAACCCGCATATCGATTTTCAGTCGCTGGCCACCGCCATGGGCGTCCACTGCTGCCGGGTAACCGAGGCTGCAGATATCGCCGAAGCGGTAGCGCGCGGGCTACAGTCAGGAAAAACCAACCTGATAGAAATCGCGATTTCCGCGGATTAGCCGCGCGTTTACGCTGTACCCTACATAAAACCCTTATAACCGAAACGCCTCAAGGCGCCTTATCTGACGCCCGTCGTCGTCAAAATTCTCCGCCGCCAGCCAGGCGCGCAGCTCCCCGTCTCTTTGCGGCCATTCGCCGTCAATAATAGAAAGCATATCGCTGTCGCGGTTGCGCCCTTTGCGCACCAGCTTCTGGCGCAGGCGTCCTTCCCAGACAAACCCCAGCCGCTCCGCCGCCCTGCGCGACGCCACGTTCATGGAATCGCACTTCCACTCGAGGCGCCGGTAGCCGTGCTCAAACGCATTTTTCAGCAGCAGCCACACCGTTTCGGTGCCGATGCGGGAGCCTTTCATCTTGCGCGACCAGGTGACGTGCCCGATCTCCACCGACCCCAGCAGCCGCTCGTTGGCCATATAGCTCACCAGCCCCACCGCACGTTCGGTGCGTAAGTCAATGACGGCAAACGGCACCAGCTCATCGTCCATCACCTTCGCCATGACCCAGTGCGCGGTGGCTTCCACGCTCGTGGGCTGCGTGCTGGCAAGCCACGTCCAGTCGCTGTCGTCGCCCAGCGCGTAGGCCTCATAGAGATCGGCCGCGTGGCGATCGGCGTCCAGCGGCTCCAGGCGGCAATACTGGCCGAAAAGCGGCGTGCGGGTTAACACGCGCGCGCCTTTCCAGTCGGGAACGATATCGTTAACGGTTTGACCATGTTGATTGATTTCGGGCACGGCGGTGACTCCCTGAAAGGTAAGGCATTTGTTATAGCAGGTTAAAAAGCGCGCGAAAAGCAGCGTATTTTAATAGCCCGAGCGCATGCGATATTCCCGGAAGGCATAAGCAAAGCTGAATTTCGACTTTGTGGAATGTCACAGTCGACCTAACGTAGCGGAGCATAAAACAATCACAATATATTCTTCTCAGGGATCGCTATGACGAAAAAACTGTTGCCGTTACTGGTGCTGGCTGCGCTCTCAGGCGCAGCCCACGCCGCTACTCCGCCCAACACGCTGGTGGTTGCCCAGGGGCTTGATGACATCGTGAGCCTCGACCCGGCCGAAGCCAACGAGCTCTCCAGCATCCAGACCGTGCCGAGCCTGTACCAGCGTCTGGTCCAGCCGGACCGCGATAATCCGGAAAAAATCACGCCGATCCTGGCGGAAAGCTGGGAAGCGGACGCGGCAGCAAAAACCCTGACCATCAAGCTTAAACCCGATGCGAAATTCGCCTCCGGCAACCCGCTGCGCCCGGAAGACGTGATTTTCTCCTACACCCGCGCCGTAACGCTGAATAAATCCCCGGCATTCATCCTGAACGTGCTGGGCTGGGACGCGAGCAACATCGCCAGCCAGCTGAAGAAAGTGGACGATCATACCCTTCAGCTTCACTGGACGGCGGACGTCAGCCCGTCGGTGGCGCTCAATATTCTCTCCACGCCGATTGCCTCTATCGTCGATGAAAAGCAGGTCGCCGCGAACGTGAAGGATAATGACTTCGGCAACGCGTGGCTGAAAATGCACTCGGCGGGCAGCGGCGCGTTCAAAATGCGCGTCTATCAGCCGCATCAGGCCATCGTGCTGGAAGCTAACGACTCCGCGCCCGGCGGCGCGCCGAAGCTCAAAAGCATCATCATTAAAAACGTCCCCGATCCGGCATCACGCCGCCTGCTGATCCAGCAGGGTGATGCGGACGTGGCGCGCGATCTGGGGGCCGATCAGATAAGCGCGCTGGACGGCAAGCCGGGCGTGAAGGTGCTGAGCATTCCGTCCGCCGAGCAGAATTATCTGGTGTTTAACACCGGCAACAGCGCTAACCCGCTGCTGAATAACCCGGCCTTCTGGGAAGCCTCGCGCTGGCTGGTCGATTATGACGGCATCACTAAAAATCTGCTGAAAGGCCAGTATTTTGTTCACCAGAGCTTCCTGCCGGTCGGTCTGCCGGGCGCGCTGGAAGACAATCCGTTTAAATTTGACCCGGCAAAAGCGAAAGCCATTCTCGCCAAAGCGGGCATTAAGGACGCGCACTTCACGCTGGACGTAGAGAACAAGCCGCCGTTTATCACCATCGCCCAGTCGATGCAGGCGAGCTTTGCGCAGGGTGGCGTGAAGGTGGATCTGCTGCCTGCCGCCGGGAGTCAGGTCTATGCCCGCGTGCGCGCTAAGCAGCATCAGGCGGCGATTCGTCTGTGGATCCCGGACTACTTCGATGCGCACTCTAACGCCAGCGCCTTCGCGTGGAACGACGGGAAGTCCAGCACCGTGGCCGGTCTGAACGGCTGGAAAATTCCGGAGCTGAACAAGGCCACGCTGGCGGCGGTAGCTGAGCCGGATCCGGCGAAGCGTCTGGATCTGTACAAGAAGATGCAGGAACAGCTGCAGCAGAGCTCACCGTACGTGTTCGTCGATCAGGGCAAAACCCAGATCGTGGTGCGCGATAACGTGAAGGGGTATCAGCAGGGGCTGAACGCGGATATGGTCTGGTACGATCGCGTTACGAAGTAGCCCTTGTCCTTCTCCCTCTCCCGTGGGAGAGGGTTGGGGTGAGGGCAACATCGCGCAGCAGAGCCGCCTGTTTCCCCTCACCCCCGCCCTCTCCCAAGGGGAGAGGGGGTCGTCCGTGCATATTTTCAGGATAACGATTTTCCCATGCCACATCTTTCCACCCGCGTGCTCCAGGGTCTGCTGACCCTGCTGCTCACGCTTTTCGGGCTGCTGCTCGTCACGTTTGCGCTTTCGGCCTTTTCACCTGTCGATCGCGTGCTGCAGATCGTCGGCGATCACGCCAGCCAGTCGACGTACGATCAGGTTCGCCACCAGCTCGGGCTGGATCGGCCCCTGCCCGTGCAGTTCTGGCACTATCTGCAAAACCTCGCCCACGGTGATTTAGGCACCGCCAGCGCCACCGGACAGCCGGTGCTGCAGGACCTGCTGCACGCCTTCCCCGCCACGCTGGAGCTGGCGACCCTTGCCTTGATCATTGGCGCCGTGCTCGGCGTGATTGCCGGGGTGCTGTGCGCCCGCTACGCAGGTTCGCCGCTCGATCTCGCCATCAGAACCCTCACCCTGCTCGGCAACTCGGTACCGATCTTCTGGCTTGGCCTGCTGATGCTGGCCCTGTTCTACGCGAAGCTGCAGTGGAGCGCGGGTCCCGGCAGGCTGGACGATATCTGGCAGTTCACCGTCGAGCCGCGCACCGGCTTTGCGCTGGTGGATACCTGGCTTTCCGGCGACCGCGAGGCGTTTCGCAACGCCCTCAGCCACCTGGTGCTGCCGGTGCTGCTGCTGGCCTATTACTCGCTGGCAAGCATTACCCGCCTGACGCGCTCCGCCTGCCTCGGCGAAATGAACAAGGAGTACATCCTGCTTGCCCGCGCCAAGGGAGCCGGGGAGAT
Source organism: Enterobacter sp. SES19 (assembly GCF_011765665.1). Classification (NCBI taxonomy): domain Bacteria; kingdom Pseudomonadati; phylum Pseudomonadota; class Gammaproteobacteria; order Enterobacterales; family Enterobacteriaceae; genus Enterobacter; species Enterobacter sp. SES19. The sequence goes on along the minus strand of NZ_CP050320.1, from coordinate 1,231,068 downwards.
GACCATCCTGCTGCACCACGTGCTGCCAAACATTCGTGGCACCCTGCTGACGGTGATCGCCCTCGCCTACACCAGCATGCTGGAGGGCGCGGTACTGACCGAAACCGTCTTCTCCTGGCCGGGGATCGGGCGCTACCTCACCACCGCCCTGTTCGCCGGAGACACCACCGCCATCATGGGCGGCACGCTGCTGATTGGCGTCTGCTTTGTGCTGATCAATAACCTTACCGACCTGCTTGTGCGGGCGACCGATCCCAGGGTGCGCTGATGCTGTTTTATCTTTTCTTACGCCGCCTGCGCCGCTCCCCTGCCGCGTTTTGCGGGCTGGTGGCCATCGCGCTGCTGGTGTTTATCGCCCTGTTCGCCCCCTGGCTCGCGCCGCTTGACCCGAACTGGCAGGACACCGCCGCGCGCTTACAGGCACCGAACGGCCAGCACTGGCTGGGTACCGACAGCTACGGGCGCGACCTGCTCTCGCGCCTGATTTATGGCACCCGTCCGGCGCTCGGGCTGGTGGCGCTGGTTACCGTTATCACCCTGCCTGCCGGGCTGCTGGTGGGAATTTTGTCCGGCTACTACGGCGGCTGGATGGAGCGCATCCTGATGCGCTTTACCGACGTGGTGATGTCGATGCCGCGCCTGATCCTCGCCTTCGCGTTTGTGGCGATGCTCGGTCCGGGGCTGGTCAACGGCGCGCTGGCGCTGGCCTTAACCACCTGGCCTGCCTATGCGCGTCAGGCGCGGAGCGAGATTCAGCGTCTGCGCCACAGCGATTATCTGGCCGCCGCAGAGATGATGGGCATTCGCGGCCTGCGCCTGCTGGTCGGCCATATTCTGCCCCTGTGTCTGCCGTCCGCGATTGTGCGCCTGGCGCTGGATCTGGCAGGGATTATTCTGGCGGCCGCCGGTCTGGGCTTCCTCGGCCTTGGCGCACGGCCGCCCATGGCCGAATGGGGGGCGATGATTGCCGACGGCATGCAGGTCATTTTCGACCAGTGGTGGATTGCCGCCATTCCGGGCGGGGCGATTCTGTTTGCCAGTCTGGCCTTTAACCTGTTAGGCGACGGCCTGCGCGACGTACTGGAGCCACAGCATGACTGAACACCGCGTCATCGTCGATGCGCTGAATATCGACTACCCCGCCGCGCGCGTGGTCAACAACCTGAGCTTCACGCTTGGCAACGAGCGGCTGGCGCTGGTGGGGGAATCCGGCTCCGGCAAGTCGATGTCCGCCCGCGCCCTGATGGGGCTGGTGCGTAAGCCCGGCATCGTAAGCGCTAACCGGCTTAACGTGCTCGGCAACGACCTGCTGAACCTGAGCCCCCGCCGCTGGCAGGCGCTGCGCGGCAACGGGATTGCGATGGTCCTGCAGGACCCACGCTACGCCCTTAACCCCGTGAAAACCGTCGCCGCCCAGCTTGATGAGGCGCTTACGCTGCATCAGCGGCTGCCGCGTTCAGAACGCCAGGCACGCATTCACGACATCATCCGCGCCGTCGGACTCAACGAACATGTCCTCCAGCGCTACCCCGGTGAGCTTTCCGGGGGCATGGGCCAGCGGGTGATGATTGCAATTGCGCTCGTCAACAACCCGCAGGTGCTGATTGCCGACGAACCGACCTCCGCGCTGGATGCCCGCCTGCGTAGCCAGATCCTCGAACTGCTGGTGCAGCAGTGCGAAGAACGCCGGATGGCGATGCTGTTAATCAGCCACGATCTGCCGCTGGTGGCGGAGCACTGCGACCGCGTGCTGGTGATGTATCAGGGCGAAAAGGTGGATGAGATGGCGGCGAGCCAGCTTCCGCAGGCAACGCATCCGTACACGCGCACCCTGTGGACCTGTCGTCCAGACGCCCATACTTATGGACAGATGCTGCCAACGCTCGACCGTTCGCAGCCGTGGAAGGAGGCCGACAATGACGCTCGTTGAAGTAAAGGATCTCCAGGTGAGCTTCGGGGAGAAAACGGCGGTGTCCGCCGCCAGCTTTGCCATCGAGAAAGGTGAAACCTTCAGCCTGATAGGTGAATCCGGCTGCGGGAAATCGACGATTCTGCGCGTGCTGGCAGGGCTGCAGCGCGAGTGGCGCGGCAATATTGCGCTGCTGGCAGAAACGTTAACGCCTGGGCGACGTTTTGAAGGAGAGCTTCGCCGCAACGTACAGATGGTGTTTCAGGATCCGTGGGCGTCGCTGCACCCGAACCACACCATTGCGCGCACGCTGTCGGAGCCGTTAAGCATCCATGGCGAGACGCAAATCGCGGAAAAGGTGGCCAATGCACTGCACGAGGTGGGGCTTTCTGCCGACGCGGGTAAACGTTATCCGCACCAGCTTTCCGGCGGCCAGCGCCAGCGCGTGGCGATTGCCCGCGCGCTGCTGCTGCGCCCGCAGCTTCTGCTGCTGGACGAGCCGACCTCGGCGCTGGATATGTCCGTGCAGGCGGAGATCCTGAACCTGCTCAACCGCCTGAAGGCCGAGCACGAGATGACCTATCTGCTGGTGAGTCACGATGCGGACGTGATTGCCCATATGTCCGACCGGGCGGCGTTTATGTCGCACGGGGAGATCCAGAAGGTGTTTGACCGTGAGGCGATGTTACGGGGCGAGCACAGGATGGGTTAAGTTTTCCAGGCCGGGTAAGGCATCGCCGCCACCCGGCAAAAAAAATCACTTCAGCAGCTTCACCGTGGCATCAATGTCGATCTCATCTTCGGTGAAGATCAGCGTCGTGTTCTGGAAGGTGGTGATTGCCAGCTTCTTCACCGTGCGCATTTCGCCCGGCTTTTTATCAGATTTCGGCTTGATGCTGTTCATCAGCAGCCCCACCGACAGCACCGCATTCTCTTTGTCGATTTTGGTATCAACCGGCTCTTCTTCGTTAAACACCACGAAGGATTTGATGGAGGTGAGCTTCACGCGCTCGCCCGCAATAAAGAGATGTTTGCTTTCCGGGATCACCTTCACTGCGTAGGCGGAAAGGCCTTTGTTGTTGGTGGTTGGCTCGAAGGTCACCGCGGCATCTTTCTTAATCAGATCGGGGTTCGCGACCTTAATCACATGAAAATAGCGGTTATCGCCGTTTTCATCTTTGATAAATCCAAAGCCTTTATCTTTAAACCACGTTGTGATTGTACCGTTCATCGCTGTTACCGCCTGTCAGATCGTAATGACTAAAGTTTTGCAGCGCGCAGTGTAATGCACAATGGCGGAGGAGACAAAAAAAAGCCCCTGCACGGGTGCAGGGGAAAACTCATGTCAGAGCTTATTAGAATTTAGTTGAACACCATCCCACCATCAATTAAGAGCGACTGGCCGGTCATGTAGTCGGAATCCGGCCCAGCCAGGTATGAGACGCAGGCGGCGACATCTTCCGGTTCGGACAGGCGGCCAAGCGTAATGCGTTTGGCAAAGGTTTCAGTCCCGTAACCGAGCGGTTTACCCGCCGCCTCGGAGACCTGACGGTCGATCTCTGCCCACATCGGCGTTTTAACGATGCCCGGACAGTAGGCGTTAACGGTTATCCCCAGCGGCGCGAGATCCCGTGCCGCGGTCTGGGTCAAGCCGCGCACCGCGAACTTGCTGGAACTGTAGACCGCCAGCTCCGGGTTGCCGGTGTGGCCCGCCTGGGAGCAGGCGTTGATGATCTTGCCGCCGTGCCCCTCTTTGCGGAACGCGTCAATCGCGGCCTGGATCCCCCAGATCACCCCTTTCACGTTAATGTTGTAGACCTTGTCGACAATATCCGGCGTGATGGATTCAATTGGGGTAGACGGCGCAATCCCGGCGTTATTGACGATCACGTTGAATCCGCCCAGCGCGGTGCGGGCTTTCTCCACCGCCGCAAATACCTGTTCGCGGTCAGAGACATCCACCTTCACGGCGACGGCGTTCCCGCCGTTACGGATGATTTCATCGGCGACGGCTCTTGCCGTCTCCACGTTATAGTCGGCGATGGCGACGGCAAAGCCATCTTTCACCAGGCGAAGCGCGATCGCTTTACCAATCCCCTGGCCTGAGCCTGTTACGAGAGCAACTTTTTGCATTTCTCTGTCCTTATGTTGATTCACAAAATCTGGCTGAGATGGAGCTGGCCCATCAGCAGCGGGTTATCGCTGTAGTCGACGGGAATGGCCACCACGGCCGGGCCATCCACATCCATCGCCGCACGCAGCGTGGGTTCGAGCGCGTCGGCGCTCTCCACGGCAAAGCCTTTCGCGCCAAAGGCGTCGGCATAGACTTTGAAATCGACCGGGCCGAACTCGACGCCGGAAAGACGCTGGTATTTTTTCTCTTCCTGAATGGCAACCATGTTGTAGCCGTTATCCACCCAGATGATGTGCAGCACGTTAGCGTTGAGGCGCACCGCGGTTTCCAGCTCCATGCTCGACTGCAGGAAGCCGCCGTCACCGGAGACCGACACCACCTTGCGGCTCGGGTTGACCAGCCACGCGCCAATGGCCCACGGCAGCGCGACGCCCATGGTCTGCTGACCGTTGGAGATCATCACCTGACGTGCCCGGAAGCTGTAGAGATAGCGGGCGATCCAGATGTGGAAGCTGCCCATGTCGACGGTGAGCGTCACGTCGTTATTCACGATGTCCTGCATGGCGCGCACGATGCGCAGCGGATGCAGGGCAAACTGGTTGAGCGAGGCGCCGCGACGATCGAGCAGATCGCGCTGATGCTGGCGATCGACCAGAATTTCGGAGGCCCGCTGGCTTAGCTCAAGCTTATGGTCGATACGGTTAGCGAGCTGATTCAGCGTTTCGGCGATGTCCCCCACCAGCTCCAGATCCGGCACGTAGTTTCGTTCTTCATAGGCAGGCAGCACATCGATGTGCACCAGCGTAGCGTCGCCGCTGTTCCACATGGACGGCTCGTATTCCACCGGGCTGTAGCCGATGCAGATAATCAGATCCGCCAGATGGAGCAGCCGGTCGCCCGCCTGGTTATTGAAGAGACCGACGCGTCCGGCGAAGCGGGTGAAGTGCTCCTGGTTCACCGCCCCGGCGGCCTGATAGGTGCTGGTGACCGGAATGCGGCTTTTCTCCAGCAGCTTGCGCAGCGCGGCGCTGTTGGCTGGCTGGCTCGCCATCAGCCCCAGCAGAATGACCGGGTTTTTGGCCTTCTCGATAAGCTTCGCTACATCGTTGATGGCGGATTCCGGTGCCGGCCCCATCAGCGCGGGACCGCTGGCGGGCAAAATTGCCCCCGTGGCGGGCTGGTCGACAATATCCTGCGGCAGGCTGACGAATGCGCCCCCCGGCCTGCCGTGCTCGGCGGCGCGAAACGCGTTGGAAACCACCTCAGCAATCGCGTCCGGCGCACTCACCTCCACGGCGTATTTGGTGACCGGGCTGAACATGGCGACGGTGTCCATGCTCTGGTGCACCAGCTTGGCTTTATCTGCCCGCTTCACCGCCCCGCCCAGCGCCACCACCGGGTCGCCTTCGCTGTTGGCGGTGGCGATGCCGGTGATCAGGTTGGAACAGCCCGGCCCGGAGGTCACCAGCGCCACCCCGGCCTTGCCGGTCAGACGCCCTACCGCCGCCGCCATAAACGCCGCGTTGGCTTCGTGACGCACCGGAATAATCTCGATGGAAGAATCCAGCAGGGAGTCAAAGACCTTGTCGATTTTCGCCCCCGGGATCCCGAACACCTGCTTCACGCCCTGCGCTTCCAGCTGGCCAACAACCAAATCGGCGCCGTGCGCCCACTGACGTGACTGTTTCTCACTGTTCACGATAGTTCTCCTGTTAGTTTTCGACGGCACGGATCGCCGCATCCAGATTGCTGGGGTGAAGGTTGGCCTGTAAAAAGGCGCTGTCGGCGGGCAGATCGATCATCAGCTTGTGAATTTCACCGAAGGTGAGGACGCCGCTCTCCAGCTGGTAGTCGAGCAGATGTCCCCCGCCCTGACGGTCGTCGGTGATGAAATGCTCGTGATAGCCCGCCACGTTGATGCCCTGCATATGCTGCGGCGTGCGGAACCCGACCAGCACGCCCTCGCGCTGGTTGAAGCGGAACACCGGCTGGTCGTCCAGCACGTCGGTCATCGCGCGGTACGGCGGCTTCTGGCGCGGTACGGTGCGGGTGTGGGCGTGACGGAAGTTGCCGTCGATGCGCAGCGCGCAGAACAGGTTATCGGAGGGGATCTGCTGGTCGATGACGTCGTGGATCTGCTGACGGCTCACCGGCGCATCGAAAGTTTTGCGATACTGCGGCTGGAACCAGGTCATGACCGCGAACGGCGTTTTCTGCTCCGGCTTCGCGGCCCGGGCGCTGCCGTCGGCGCGCAGCTGGTACACCTGACTGCTGAAGGCAATCATTTCGCCGTCCAGCTCGTTGAAGGTACCCAGACCAAAATCACCGTGTGCCAGCAGATCGGCGATGGTGGTCTCTCCTTCATACACGCCGCTTAACAGGGCGCTCATTAGCGATGTCTGATAGATCACGCTGTCAGGATGCTGGGCGGAGAACCCGCGCAGGGTCTCACACAAACTGGCCTCACAGTCGCAGGCAGATGAATGCATCATCATGCTCGTCCTCTTCAACTTTATTTAGAAAGGTTAAATAAATGTTGACCCGATTCAGCAGAGAGTTCCAATATAGAAACCATGCTGGTTTGAGACGTTTTAGATATGGAACTTCGTTATCTGCGGTATTTTGTCGCGGTTGCACGCGAGCGACACTTCACCAGGGCGGCCGAAGCGCTGGGTATTTCACAGCCTCCTCTGAGTCAGCAAATCAAACGGCTCGAAGAGGAAGTGGGCACGCCGTTGTTCAGACGTCTGACGCGGGGCGTGGAGCTGACCGAAGCGGGAGAAGCCTTCTATGAGGATGCCTGCAAGATCCTGGCGCTGAGCGATGCCGCGCTGGAGAAAGCCCGCGGCATCGCGCGCGGGCTGAACGGCAACCTGTCGATTGGCATCACCAGCTCCGACGCTTTTCATCCCAAAATTTTTACCCTGATTCGCCAGTTTCAGGTGCAGAACATGGCGGTGCAGGTTCACCAGGTGGAAGCCAATATGTCGTCGCTGACGACGATGCTGGCAGAGGGTGAACTGGATATCGCCTTCGTGCGCCTGCCGTGCGAGAGCAGCAAGGCGTTCGAGTTAAAAATTCTCGACCGGGAGCCGATGGTGGTGGCGCTGCATCGCGATCATCCGCTGGCGGCGAGCGATTCGCTGGCGTTAGAGCAGCTTCGGGAGACGCCGGTGGTGTTGTTCCCGCAGGAGGTCGCGCCGGGCCTGTATGATCGGGTTCACGGCTGCTGCGAGCGGGCCGGGATTGACGTGCAGCACGCGCTGCAGTCGTCGCAGCTTTCGTCCTCCCTGAGCATGGTTTCCGCAGGCGGCGGGTTCGCGCTGGTCCCCAAATCCATGGCGGCCATTTCGCCGCCGAATGTCACCTATCACACGCTGAGCTCACCGGAGCTTTATACCGATATCGCGCTCTGCTGGCGGCGCTTTGAACGCTCGCGGACGGTGAAGCGGTTTTTGACGATGCTGAGCGAGGGGTGACGGCAGTGCGGCTGTGCCCGGCGGCGCTTCGCTTGCACGGGCCTACGGTTCGTGTCGCTTTTTTTCTCTTGTAGGCCGGGTAAGGCGCAGCCGCCACCCGGCAATGCCAGCCTCTGTCGTCAAATAACGGGATCTTAGAACGGTAAAGGTCTTGTTGATGCACGCTTCGGTACTACGTTTTCCTGGTAATTGTCTGCCGCAAACCATCTGTTACTCTGGCTGTGCTCAAAGGATGACAAGGAAGAACAATGCTGAACCCCGGATTCGTTACCCGCAAAGCGCTTGCTCAGTGGCGGGATGTTCCTGCTTTTCTACCCCAGTTCCAGTTTCATGAAAAACACCGAGCGGTCATTCATACTGCGCATCCTGAAAATATTCTGCCGTTGATTGCCAACTTTGACGTCCGGCAAGATGCCGTGATTCGTCGGCTGATGTCTTTGCGGCAATTGCCGCAAAGATTTCTGCGCAATCAGCAGGCTAACTCAATCAGCAACTTTGGGTTGCACAGCTTTACGCTTTTGAAAAGTTCAGCCTCTGAGCTCAGCTACGGCTTAAAAGGACAATTCTGGAGGACTGATTTCGGTCTGGAAAACGCACCGGATGCCATTGCTTTTCAGTCTCCAGCCGCGCCGGGCAGCGCAAAACTGTTGCTCCGCTACCAGGTAACGGAACTGGCCCCGGGTCAACATGAACTCTGTACGGAGACCTTCGTCTATTGTCCGGACAAACGTACTCACCTAAAAATGGTAGCCTACTGGCTGGCAATACGGGCCGGGAGCGGCTGGATCCGAAGAAGGACGCTGAAAGCGGTTAAGTCGAATATCGAAGGGCTGGAATGAGCGAGGAGCAGCGCTATGCTGCATAGAAAACAGTCTTACCTTTGGCCTTTATCATAATGATCATCAGATTGGTTTCGCGCGTCTGATAACCCCCTGTTCAGCTCCCCGTTGACTTATTCACTCTGTGTTTTCATCATCCGTTTCTGAGACAACGCGAACCCGTTCGGTCTGTGAAGATCGAACGTAAGTTGACAACAGCAGCGCTAACCTTAAAAAGCGGGACTATTTGCTATGAATCCAAGGGAAAATATTGTCAGTACATTCAGTGAGTTGTCTGCAGAATTACAGCGTGCTGCCGAGTTCTCTCTACAGAATACCAATCAGTTGGTCGTGCTATCGATGCGTGCCTTCGCCAGTGAAGCCGGTGTAAAACCCGCCACGCTGCTACGGTTAGCGCAACGATTGGGTTACAACGGCTGGGGTGAACTCAAGAACGCATTCATTGATGAACTCGGACTGCGCAATGATACATATGTATCCAAAGCCGAGAAACTAATTGCCAAAGGCACTCAGCCGCAGCTGTATGAAGAGGTGTTTCAGGCCCATCAGGTAAATTTGGCTTTCACACAGCATGAAAACCATCAGGCCATGGAGCAGGCTGTATCGCTGCTGGACGCGGCTGAGAATGTCTATATTTGCGGCTTCCGGGCCAGCTTTCCTATCGCCTGGTCGCTGTTTTATGTCTATCGACTGTTCAATCGGCAAGCATCACTCATTGATGGTCTGGCGAGCAATATCGAGGTGTTCACCCGCGAATTAACAGCACAAGATTGCCTGTTACTCACCAGTTTTGCCCCCTATTCGCGTGAGTCGCTCGATGTCCTGCGCGCAGCCCAGCAGGCAGGCGCGACAATCGTCGCCATTACGGATTCTCCCGTCTCGCCATTAGCCCAGGCTGCCGATTGCACGCTGCTGTTCTCCATCGACAGCCCGTCGTTTTTTCCTTCCGTGGTGTCTGGTATGGGGCTCGCCGAGTGTTTACTGGCGATGCTGGTCGCGCGCCATGGTCGGGATGCAGTCAATAAAATCGAAAATGCTGAACGCTATCTTATCGACTCTGGCGCCTATGTGGTGCCCGGAAAATCCTGAAAAATAATTCATTTGCATCCGGCATAAGAAAACAGAATGCATTTGGATCAAAATGAAATTGACGTGATACAAATGAATCCTGCAAGATGCGCTTTATTAGCACAGCGTATTCAGGAGCAGGACCCGCATGACCCATATCATTCACCGCAGTCTACGCAACACGCCCGCCGTGGCGGTACGCGCCCAGGGGGCGTACATTTTTGATGCACAGGGAAAACAGTATCTGGATGCCTGCGGTGGCGCCGCAGTTTCCTGTTTAGGTCACGCGCATCCGGACGTTCTGGCTGCGATGCATCGCCAGATCGATCAACTGGCCTATGCCCACACCAGTTTTTTTACCAGCGACACCGTTGAACAGCTTGCTGAACAGCTGACGCGCACGGCACCTGGCGATCTTAACTATGCCTATTTCGTTTCGGGCGGTTCGGAAGCGGTCGAAACTGCGCTCAAGCTGGCGCGCCAGTATTTTGTTGAGATCGGCCAGCCGTCGCGCACCAAATTTATCGCCCGTAAGCAGAGCTATCATGGCAATACCCTTGGCGCACTCGCGGTGGGAGGCAACGAATGGCGCCGCCGCCAGTTTGCTCCCTTGCTGATCGACGTTATTCGCGTTTCGGCCTGCAATGAGTATCGCGACCGCCGCGCAGATGAAACCCAGCAGCAATACACCACGCGTCTGCTCAACGAGCTGGAGCAAGCCATTATTGAGGCCGGTCCCGACACCATTATTGGTTTCTGTGCAGAAACCGTGGTGGGAGCCACCACCGGCGCCACGCCGCCTACCCCGGGCTATCTTAAAGGTGTACGCAACCTGTGTGATAAATACGGCATCCTCTATATCGCGGATGAAGTCATGTGCGGCATGGGACGCACCGGCACATTGCATGCGTTTGAACAGGATGATGTGGTGCCGGATTTGGTGACCATCGCGAAGGGGCTGGGGGGCGGCTATCAGCCGATTGGCGCAGTATTAGCGAGCGAGAAGATTGTCTCAGCGCTGCAGGCCGGTAGCGGTCTGTTCCAGCACGGGCACACCTACATTTGTCACGCGACCGCCGCGTCCGCAGCCCTGGCCGTGCAGCAGGTGATCGCGCGCGATAATTTACTGCAGGCGGTCAGGCAACAGGGGGCTTACCTGCACAACGCATTGCGTGAAGTGCTGGGGGAATTACCGCATGTCGGTGATACGCGTGGACGCGGCTTGTTTGCGGGCGTTGAGCTGGTACGCGATAAAGCCAGCAAAACCCCCTTCGATCCTGCCCTGAAACTGCACGCAGCAATCAAAGCAAACTGTATGTCACGTGGGCTGATGGTCTATCCAATGGGTGGAACGATTGACGGGCAATATGGCGACCATATCCTGATCGCCCCCCCGTTTATTGTCACGCCTGGCCAGCTCGACTTTGTAGTGGACACGCTGAACACTGTCATTCGTGAAGAGACCGGCAAATTATGATCAATCGTTTACCCCCACTGGCGGAGCATGAATGGGACGACCAGCAGCGTGCTTTGGCCGAAGAGATAATCAATGGGCCCCGCGGTGCACTGCTGCCACCTTTCGAGCCGCTGCTGCGCAGTCCCGAGCTGATGGCGCATGCGCAACGCATGGGCGAATACCTGCGTTATCGCAGCGCGCTGGGACAGCGCCTGTCGGAACTGGCGATTTTGATGACCGCGCGGCACTGGTCACAGCCTGTGGAGTGGGCGATTCATGCGCCGATAGCGCGCGAGAAAGGTATTTCTGCCGCGGCAGTGCAGGCGATTAATGAAAAGCGTCTTCCAGAGGATCTGCAGCCGGATGAATGGGCGGTCTATCACTTTTGCAAGGAGTTACAGGAGCAGCAGAAGGTCAGCGATGCCACCTGGCAGCACGCTATCGCGCTGTGGGGCGAGAAAGGCGTGGTGGATCTAATCGGAATTAATGGTTATTACAGTTTTCTCTCGATGGTAATGAACGGCGCACAGACGCCGGTGCCCGACACCCGGGATGAGATTATTCCCGCATAAGTATCGTTTTAATTTTGGCGCATGAAAGTGCGCCCTGCATATCAACTTTTTATTTCCCCACCCTGCCGATATATTTCGCCGGGTGACATTCATGCACGCTACTTTACTGACGCCGAGGGTTATCATGTCTGGATTATTCACTAAATTAAAAGTTACGTTAGCACTGGTCGCTTGCTCCGCCAGTTTTGTGGCAGAAGCACAGGATAAATTAACGGTTGGCGTTGATACCGCGTTTGTCCCCTTTGAATTTAAACAAGGCGATAAATACGTCGGCTTTGATATTGATTTGTGGGATGCCATTGCTAAAAAAATGCACGTCAGCTACGAATTACGCCCGATGGACTTCGGGGGACTGATTCCGGGTTTGCAATCACGTAATCTGGATGTCGCCATGGCGGGCATTACGATAACCGACGCGCGTAAACAGGTCGTCGATTTCAGCGACGGTTATTATGATGCTGATTTATTAATGGCGGTGAAAAGCAGCGATAATACCATTACTAAATTCAGCGATTTAGCAGGAAAGAAAGTGGGATTAAAGCAGGGAACGGCGGCGGCCAGCTTTATGAAAAGCAAATATAAGGCGAACTATGTCGAATTCCCGAATATCGATAACGCCTATCTTGATTTGCAGGCAGGTAACCTTGATGCCGTGGTGCATGATTCGCCCAACGTGCTCTATTACGTAAAAACGGCAGGTGATGGCAAAGTGAAATCGACCGGCGAGACTGACAGCATTCTGCCGCAGCACTACGGCTTTGCGATGCAGAAGAACAGCAGCCTGACGCCGAAGATCAACGCTGCGCTGCAGGCGCTACGTGCGGACGGAACTTACAACAAGATTTACGTGAAGTGGTTTGCTAAACAGCCAAAATAATCCCGCCAGGTCGGAGCGATCCGACCTCGTTGCATCTTAACGGGTAACATGATGAATTTCGACAGTAAATATATTTGGGAGTCCCTGCCGCTGCTGTTGCAAGGACTACAGTTGACGCTGATTATTTCATTATCAGGTTTATTGGGTGGTTTTGTTATTGGCCTGCTGGCGGGAACCTGCCGGGCGCTCGGAGGGAAAATATCAAAGACAGTCTCGTTAGTCTTTGTCGAGTTAATCCGCGGGACGCCTATTATGGTGCAAGTGATGTTTATTTACTTCGCACTGCCCATGGTGTTACCGATTCATATCGACCCGGTAACCGCGGCCATTACGACTATTGTGATTAACTCGGGTGCTTATATTGCAGAAATCACCCGAGGGGCGATCCTCTCGATTAACAAAGGTTTTAGAGAGGCCAGCCTGGCAATGGGATTATCTCAGCGCAGCACGCTATGGCATGTCATTATGCCGCTGGCATTACGCCGTATGATCCCTGCGTTAGGTAATCAGTGGATTATCAGTATTAAAGATACCTCGCTGTTTATTGTGATTGGTGTGGCGGAATTAACTCGTCAGGGGCAAGAAATTATTGCCGGTAATTTCCGCGCGCTGGAAGTCTGGACCGCAGTGGCAATGATTTATCTGCTGGTGACGCTGTGCCTGAGTTTCCTGCTGAAGCAACTGGAGAAGAGGATCCATATTTTATGAGCATGGTTGAATTTAGCGCAGTGTCGAAAAATTTCGGTGCCACTCAGGTGCTGCACGACATCAATTTAAAAATTGACGCCGGCGAAGTCGTGGTGATCATCGGCCCTTCCGGTTCGGGCAAATCGACGCTGCTGCGCTGCATTAACAAGCTGGAGGAAATTTCCTCCGGCACGCTGCTGGTAGCGGGAATGCATATTACCGATCCTCACGCTAACGAATGTGATATCCGCCGCGAAGCCGGGATGGTGTTTCAGCAGTTCCATCTGTTCCCCCATCTGACGGCGCTGGAGAATGTGATGTTTGGTCCGGTTCGCGTACGCAAACAGAGCAAAGCCGCCGCGCGGGAGCAGGCGCTGGCGCTACTGGACCGCGTTGGCTTACGCGAACGCGCCAGTCACTACCCATCAGAGCTCTCTGGCGGTCAGCAGCAACGCGTGGCCATCGCCAGAGCCCTGGCGGTGAAGCCGAAAATGATGCTGTTCGATGAGCCGACCTCAGCGCTGGACCCCGAATTACGGCATGAAGTGCTGAAAGTCATGCGCTCGCTGGCCGAAGAAGGCATGACCATGGTGATTGTGACCCATGAAATCGGCTTCGCCCGGGATGTGGCATCCCGGCTCATCTTTATTGATGGCGGCACCATTGCCGAAGATGGTCCACCTGATATGCTGCTGAATAGCAGTCGCAATCCACGCCTGAAAGAATTTTTGCAACACGTATCCTGAACAGAAGTGAATGATAATACTATGAAAAAAATCGACATTCGTGGTTCCGCTTTTGCAGTAGGTCAGGAACTTGGCGCCTTTGGCCGCGAGGCCTGGCATGCAAAACTCACGCAAACGGCGTTGTGGCAAACCGTTACCGCCATGAAAGACACAGAACAGACCCGAAGCATGCGCTCGCGGGTCCAGTCACACTATCCCCTGATCTGGCAGGAGCTGGAGGGATTAGCCGAGGGTCTGGAAGCACCGTTTGATGAGGTGTTTGCCTGGAACTGCCGCGGCGATCTGGTGCGCTCAACCTCTGATGGCTGTACCACGGTAGCGGGAAGAACCGCAGAGGGGGAGCTGATTATCGCGCATAATGAAGACGGTTTCCCGCAGCTTCGCAATGACTGTGCCATCGTCAGCATCACCCCGGATGACGGCCTGGCGTTCACCAGTTTTGCTTATCCAGGCTCAATTTGCGGACATACCTTCGCCGTAAACGAAAAGGGCGTGGTGAATACGGTGAATAACATTCGCGCTTTGCACCGTCCACGCGGAATGCCGCGCCAGGTATTAGCCCGCGCCGCGCTGAATGCCGCCACCTTAGATGAAGCCATCTCAATACTGACCACCGTGCCACGCGCCGGTGCATTTCATCATACGCTGGGACAAATGGGAGACAGCCGGCTGTTTAGCGTGGAAGCGACGGGAACAGGCTGTTCCGTCACGCCGCTGCGGGAGGTTTTCGCCCATGCTAATCACCTTATCCACCCTCAGCTTGCTGCGGTTGAGCAGGTGATCACTGACAGCTCCCGGTCACGCCAGCAGAGGTTAAACGCCTGGCTGGGGACGCAATCTCACCTTGATGGTGCGGCGGCACTGGGTATTCTTTCAGACCAGCATGATCCCGCGCTCCCGATTTATCGTCTCTCGCCAAACGATCCTGATGAAGAGAACACGCTTGCCACCGCCATTTTTACCCTGAGCATGTCGGAGATAAAATGGCAGATATTCACTCACGATCGGCAAAAACCCGCTTTACAGTCTTACTGAGCCGCTTCCGCACGTAATGCGGCCTGCACCGCTGGACGGGCATTAATTTTATCCCTGTACGCCAGCAGCGCAGGCCAGGGGCTCAGCTCGATGGAGAAGAACTTGCACCACCTCAGCACGGTAAAAAGATAGGCATCTGCCACGCTGAAGGTCGATCCTGTCAAATAAGCGCGAGTGGAGAGCGTTTCCTCAAGAAAACTGAACGGCCTGAAGAGCTTCTCACGAAAAATGGATTTGACCTCTTCGGGCAGCAGGCGGTTGAAAAGAGGAGCCGATCCCGCGTGTATTTCACTGGTGATAAAGTTAAGCCATTCCTGAAGCCGCACCCGCTCCCAGCTGTCTGCGCGCGGTGCCAGCCCCCTCTCCGGCTTGAGGTCAGCGAGGTATTGCAAAATCGCTGGCCCCTCGGTCAGGACATTTCCGTCATCCCGTTCAAGCGCGGCGACATAGCCTTTAGGGTTAATGGTCAGGAAGTCGCGCCCGTCAGCGGTAAGCTTGCTCCTGTTGTCCACTTTAACCAGCTCAAACTCAATCGCCAGTTCGCGAAGCACGATATGGGGTGAGAGTGAACAGGTGTCCGGGGCGTAATAGAGTTTCATAATCTCTCCGTTAAAGCTGTGAGTGATAAACATTCGGTTTGCATTCACTGTGCTTAAAACCGTTATCACTGTAAAATTAATGATTCATAAATTAACTATTAGCTGAGCTACTGATAGCCATGATGAATCTGTTGCACTGGCGCCTGATGGTTGCCGTGGCGGACGCCAGTAATATTTCGCGTGCCGCTGAAGAGGTCGGCATGACGCAGTCGGGTGCCAGCCAGGCGATCGCTCAGTTAGAGGCTTCATTAGGATTTGCGGTATTTACGCGTGAGCGACGCCACGTCGGTGTTACAGCCCTGGGCGAGCGGGTTGTCAAAGAGGCAAGAAGCATGCTGGCACGGCTGGACGCCATCCGCACACTGGCGGATGAGAGCCGCGGGCTGAGTGGCGGGCGCATTCGACTTGCCAGTTTTCCGTCAGTAACGTCCACGCTTTTGCCGGGGCTGCTGCGGGACGTGAAGCGCCTGCATCCTGAAATAGAGGTGGTCGTACTGGAAGGCACGGACCAGGAGGTCGAAGAGTGGCTTGCGGCAGATACTGTTGATATCGGTGTGGTCATGAACCCTGTTCCCGGACGCGCGGATGCGATCCTGGGGCAAGATGCATGGGTCGCAGTGTTACCAGCCAACCACCGTCTGGCTCGCTATGCACGCACGCGCGGCATCACCCTTGAGGAACTGGCAGACCAGCCCTTCGTACTCGCCACAGGCGGTTGTGCCGTCAATGGAAAAAGCCTGATGGAGCAGACTGGGTTGGAACTGTCTGACGTACAGGTGACCGTCCGCGACTGGATCAGCGCCTGCCTGCTGGTACGCGAAGGCTTGGGCGTCGCACTGATACCTGAATCCGCTCTGCCGGATGAATTACGCGGTTTGTGCGTCGTGCCCGTGACGCCTTCGCTGTGCCGGGAGTTTGGGCTGGTTTGCTCCCAGGCGGGCAAATCTTCCCGCGCGACGCAGACGTTATTAGAAGGATTGATCAAAATGAAAAAGTCTGCGTAAAGAGTAACCGCGGTACAAAATGTGCCCGGCGGCTACGCCCTTCTGGAAGCCGCCTCGCAAACCTGCAAGCAACCTGATGTAATTCATGGCTATCCCTTTTTTTCCCTTCTTCGCGGTCGTAAAGTGCCTGCGTTGCGGCACATCCGTAACCGGGCGTAGGAACCCGTTAGCATAACATGACATTTTTTTGCACAACGAGGATGCTAAATGGCTACTACCCCTGAATTTTCTTACGCGCTCTCTGCGGAAAGCGCTGTTTGTCACCTCATCAACAATTCAATTTCCGATTCTGCGGATCTCTTCGAACTGGCCGATGCCTGCACCGCCTATGTAAGCGTATTGGTGGAAACTGACGACGAAGTGACATACACCAAGCTCTGTAAGCGGTTGCTGGCTGCGCTGAAGCGACTACGGGAGTGCTGTGATGCTGAACTCCCGCCGTATCTGGTTGAACAGCTGATTGCGGGAGAAAAGATGGCTTCCTGCGTGCCGGACTGCTGGCAAGAGACGACTCTGCAGGTGGACTATGCCGTGGCGTTAACGCTGGCGGTGATGGGCGGAACACTGCCTGCGAGCGTGGCGAAAGAGCTGACCGGGCTGCTGCATGATATGGTCTGGCTAATGGCGGAGTTTGTGAAGGAGCCGTATATCGCGGCGCACTGAGGCGTGAGATGGGAGGCCGGAAAACTGCTGAGTAAGAAGCAGGAATTTCGGCCTTACGCAAAATACAATGTTGTTTGTCGAATGTCCCTTAAGAGTGAAAGCGGACGTTAGTGCGTGTATCTACAGCACGCACTTTTTCGCCAGAAACTTCATTTTTTCCATAAATAACATATAAAATAAAGGGTGTTATTGTTGCAATAAAGCGTCTTAAATATGAATCCCTATGAAGAAAAATACAGACAACTCATAGCGAATGGGGCTATAGCTTGGGCTGATAAAGGTTATTTCAGGGCAAAAGAACAGCAAGAAAAAATCTTTCAGTGGCTTGATTTTAATAATTATTTACCCCAACCTGGCGCGCCAATACTTGAAATGGGATGTGGTAATGGAGCGATGGCTGCGCAGTTTCTTGCTGAACGAGGATATTCAGTATGGGGTGTGGATTTTTCTGAAACCGCTATCAGATGGGCTGAAAGGCGTTTTCAACAAGCGGGCCTCTCCGCTCATTTTCTTGTCGGAAATGTTTGTCATATTTATCAATGCAAGGACTCAATGTTTGAGCTGGTTATTGATGGTAGTTGTTTGCATTGCCTGATAGATGATGACCGAACTCGCTTTTTCGCAGAAGCGAAAAGATTGCTCAAACCCGGCGGACGGCTTGTGATCAGCTCCATGTGTGGAAGCCCCCGTAATTCTGATGATATTAGTGTTTTTGATCCTATAAGACATCATTTACTGAAAGAAGGTCACCCCTGGCGTACCCTGAAACCTCTCCCTGCATTAACAAATGAGATACAGGAAGCACAATTTAACGTACTTGCAACAAAAGTTAATACCAACGAGTGGTGGGATCATGCCACTCTGGTATGTTCTTTGAAATAATTATCGGCTGATTGCTCGTTAAAGTTACATCCGCTTCAGTCATCGAAATTAGATGCTAGTCTGAATTCCGCTTTTAGCGAGGAGCGGAAGATGCCGACGCACATCAATTGGGCAAGAGATCGTGTGACAAACTAAAAAATGGCTACCGAAGCAGTGGTGATTCAGTCTGACATTGCATGGCGCGCTTGGGTTTGATACAACGAATAAACCATGTCGCCAAAAACACATACGAAGATGATTTCGAGTCACAACTTCCTGGTCCCGTTCCATGGCAAAACAATTCATGCTGAAAGCACATTTGGGCGCAATGGACATGTTCTGATGCTTCATGGTGGCGGCAAAGATCGAACCGTTTTCTACAAATACCGGGATATTTTGGATACCCTGGGTTTTGGAACGACGGTATTTGACTTTACAGGTCATGGTGAAACGGGGGGAGACATTCACGAATCTTCTCTTTTTAATCGTACGATGCAAGCAGAGGCGGTTATCGCTTCTCTGGGGCAGACGCTTACAGGTTGTATGGGCATCAGTATGGGAGCCTATAATGCACTTCAGCTTAGTAAAGCGATGCAATTCCGATCTCTCATCCTTATGGTTCCAGGTGTCTACTCAACACTTGCATATAAAGTTAAGTTTGGCCCTGATTTCTCTGCAATAATACGCCAACCCAGGAATTGGGAACATACAGATGCATGGAACATTGCTGCTGAGTTTAACGGGAATTTACTGATTATTGCTGCCGAAAATGATGCAATCATCCCCTCAGAAATACCAGAAAAGCTGCTGTCTTCTGCATCATGCTGTAGTCAAAAGCAACTTCTGACCATTCCCAAAGCTGGACATAATAATATTTGGGAAAATGTCATGCTCTCACCTGCGCTATACGAAAACGTAAGATCGGCCTTTAAGCATTGTTTATCTGATTAAATCAATGACCGCTCCTGGCACGCAGCAGACAAGCACCATCTATTCCTCCCGCAACGAGGCCGTAGTCTTTTTGAAATGTAAGCAAAGAAAACAGTGGCTTATTAAAAACCCAATTAAAAATCATAGTTGACATATTAAACTTTAACACCCGCCTTTTTGTTAACACGTTGACTTGAAAATGTTTTCATATTGTTAACATTGTGCATGCATTAGTTCTGTTTTTTATATTTTGATAACATCAATTCTGTTAAAACCATCACCAGGACAACTTTTGACTCATTAGTGGATTCTGTATCAAATTTTGTATGGAATAAATTACATAGATTAAATAACCCCATTTATGTTCCAGGGATTTTTTCTTTGAGATGTGTCGCAATATAAGCTTGTCTTCCAGAGTGAGAACTGGAAGTGAAAGGACAAGGTGTGTATAAATGAGGTGTTCTTTATATAACACTACTTGCTTATGGTGATGTAGTTGCATCTGCTGAAAAATTGATAGATGAGTAATTATAACGCCTGCTCTCAGTCGGTACTCTGGCCTTTTCATCCGGAAATTATGTTCAGGCTACCACTCTGTCTGCAAAATTACCCGGTATGTCGGCTACGATTGTCATGCCCCATGATGCTCCAGCCAAAGTATCGGCGACAAAAGTTAAGGCATCTGCCTTTTATCTAAGGAATAAGTCATGTTCAAGCCTATAAATCATCCTGTCGCGTTTGCGCTAACACTAGTATATGCCTCGCTATTTACTCATGGTTCTCAGGCTGCAACGGCCTCGCCGTCATTAACGACATATAGCCAAAAAGCGACTGAAGCTCTGCCTAAATTGATGATCCTTGCTACCGGCGGTACCATTGCTGGACAGAGCACTGGTGAAGACTCCAGCTCTATCGGATACACATCCGGCGCCATCAGCCCAAGAGTATTGCTTGCAGCCGTTCCAGGATTGGATAAAAAAGCCCAGCTTAGTAGTGTCCAGGTCGCATCCATTGGTTCTCAGGACATGAATGATAAAATCTGGTTTGATCTTGCCCAGAAGATCGACGATCTGTTCAGTACAGGTGCCGCTGACGCTATTATTATTACCCATGGCACAGATACTCTTGAAGAGACAGCTTTTTTCCTCAGTCTGGTAATACATCACCCCCAGCCTGTTATTATTACTGGAGCCATGCGACCGGCGACAGCAACTGGTGCAGATGGCCCTGCTAATTTGCTTGAATCTGTGAATACTGCTGTGGACAAACAATCGAAGGGACGGGGAGTAATGATTGTGATGAATGACACTATCCAGTCACCGATTTGGTCCACGAAATCGGATACAACCGGAGTGGCTACTTTTCAGTCACCTTACGCCGGCCCACTGGGTTATGTCGATGCGGCAGAAGTTCATTATATTACCCCGGTGCCGGCAGAATCTCGTCTGTCTCTACAATTACCTGCATCCCATAAACTTCCGCGGGTTGAGATCATTTATGCCCACAGTAATATGGACGATGTCCAAATCAACAATGCGGTGCGTGATGGTGCAAAAGGAATTATTCTCGCCGGCGTGGGAGACGGAAATACATCCGCCTCAGCGTTAGCTGCGCTCAAAGCGGCCCGGGAGCATGGACTTGTCGTGGTCCGCGCATCGCGCTCCTATACAGGAGCAGTAAAACGTAACGTCGAGGTCGATGATAACAAAGCCGGCTTTGTTGTTTCGTCGGGGCTGAATCCGGCAAAAGCACGGATCCTTACTCAGCTTCTGCTTGCAAACGGAAAGACTTCACCAGAAAACGTTCAGGCCGCATTCTGGTCAGTTACCGGCCATAAAAACTGACGTAAAAATACCCTTCGATAAGAGGCGTTTTCGATGCTTTTACAGATAATTTTTTATCTGGGGAAACGCCTGTGAAATATGGTGATCGGGCGGTATACCATAACGCATAGCCATGATCCGCGCATGTTCACGTTTGACAAAATCAAAATTGACGGCAGTTTTGTTAAAGATGCCGTCGTTCGGCCGGACTGTGCCGCTGTCGCTGAAGGTGTTGAAACTCAGGAGCAATTTGATCGTATCCTTGAGGAAGGTGTGCAGAGATACAGGGTTATTTTTACGCGCCTCCCGTTCCGTGCGAAAGAGACGTTATTGCCGTGGAAAGGTTAAACAAACTCAGAGCAGGTTCCCCTGCAGCGAATACGGAACATGGCTGCAACTGACTTCCAGAGCTCAAACCCTTTCTTCTGATGGCCAAACTCTCATAGAGGTACATCTAATCCCTTATCAAAGGCGATTTTTCAGGGCGTTTGGGGTTGCAGACATTGTGAAGAGTGCGTGGGAAAAAGACGTCTCCCCAGGGGAGGAGACGTAAAGAATAAAATGCTAAACAACAACGCCATCACAGCGATAGATAATGTGTCGAAAACGGTTAAAACCAACGAAACCGTTTGCGTGGGTTATTTTCTCATAACCGCTCACCCTTAACAGCTACCAGAACGGGTAAAAACGACAGCTTGCATTTCCGTTATCCGATGAGCAGTTCTCTGTCTAACGGTTCGATCCGGTTTCTGACGTCATCAATAGTGGCGAACGTCATTCTGTGCCCCCTTAAACTGCTTCGATAGGGCTCGCAGAGCGGAACTGATAAGCCTACTGAGATGAAGATCCGCTATGAGCGAGGAGCGGACACTGGGTTTACCCTTTCGGTAAAACTTAACTGGAAGATTTCGATACGACACCAGACCCGCTAAACAACATGCGGATGCCGAGGCCTATCATGACAACGCCTGTAAATCGTTCCTGCCATTTGATAAAGCCTGGGTGTTTACTTAGCCAGTTTCCAAATGTCCCTGATGCCATTGCGACTGACCCCAGGGAAATAATTCCTGCCAGCTTCTGGATACTACCCAGAACAAGCAATTGCAGCCAGACAGGACCCGCAGCGGGATCGACAAACTGAGGAAGAAAAGCGAACATGAACAGTAGAGATTTTGGGTTAGTCAGGCTGTTCAGGGCGCCTTCCTTAACGGCACTCCAGTCAGAAATTTTGGCAGTTTTTCGCAGCCGCGTATCTGTGCCTGAAGTCGCAATCATTTTTATGCCCAGCCACATCAGATAAACCGCACCAGCCCGCCTTAACAGATCTAGCGCAACCGGCCAGGCATGAACAACGGCTACCAGCCCCAGGACAAGAAAAGAAACTTGCACAAAACCAGCTACAAAGACATTACCCAGTACCGTAAGCAGTGCAATACGTCTTCCCTGACCGACTCCTCTTGCGATAGTTAGCATCATGTCTGGCCCCGGAGAAATCTCCAGAAGCGTTAGCGCGAGAAGAAAAGTGAGAAACGTTTCGATGGAAGGCATCTTGGTTAAGTCCGGATAAATATTTCTGCTACGTTACATCAGTCCGATTCGAGCCGAAAGTGGAATATACTGCAGCGTCTGCTTCTGGCACAAAGCGGACATATCTTTCGCATTCACCTCATACAGTGACGTAGCAATCCTATTCGCCGTTAAACGTTGGCTCAACACATGTGCCCTCTACTCGAAATGTCCCGCCTGCATCTTTTAAAGTTCGGGTGCTAAGATAGCAATGTAGTGGCTAAAACCTTACGGTAATTGTAGCGGTACATCACTGCCATCAAAGATTTCTCTTAAATACTTTTCAAGCGATTTAAAATCTTTTGCTGCAGGAATGACCACGCGATATTCGCTGATGCCAATTTTTTTTGCGGCATCATCATTAAGCACGATCACAAGTTTGCCATCTGTGAGTTGAACGGAACGAATAGAGTCTGTTAACTCATATTCCGTTGACTCACTCTGAAATCCAATGCAGTCGTTAATAGGTAATTCATCCTCATCAAATCGTCCGATAATGATAAAGTTTTTTGGATCATGAGTGTCATCTCCTATTCCGATAGTGAGGACATCATTTTCTTCAAAGCAGTTAATATACGCTGCGATAAGATTTTTAACATTACTCATCAGTTGTCCTTGTCTTGAATCGTTTTGCTCCTGACAGATTTTACCGAAAGCATGATATTCATTAACATGTTAGTATCGTAAAAGTAGTCGAAGATTGCATCCGCACAAATATTTTTAATATTGCTCCTGTTAAAGGCAAAGTATATATTTCCGGCATAGCGAAGCGGCTGATGTGCCATCGCCATGCGATTCACAACACATGGGAAACCTTGGCTCCGATGACGTACCTCGCCAAAGCTGCAGAGCTGGCCGCTTCTGCGCACTTAGCCGCATTCGTCGGTTATCTCGAAATCGATTTGACTTCTTCGGGCAGCACGAGGTTGAAAAGAGCTGTACATACAGCGTGATTTTAAGATGAATGTTGACCTTATCTGGGATCGGGATATTCATCCTTTGGTTATGCGTCTATTCACTATGTCATTCACATAATGTTCCATCGAAATATTGTGCTCCCGATTAATTTTAGAAATGAATGCGCTAAGATGCTCTTGCGATGCATGAAGGGTAGTGGCAATAAGGTTATCAAAATCGTTCTGAGTAAATCGTTTATGTCCCTTCAACGTCGAGTGCTGGAGCAAAGTGTGTGCGGACACTTCCAGGACGGCCCGCCGGTAATGATCGGACAGCAGGATGTCAAGATCGATCTGACGAATATCAAACTCAAAATGAAAGCTGACAAATCCCGATTCGACAGGTAAGGAATAAATCAGTTTGTCACCTAATTGCTCAACGTAAGGTTCATATCCTTCTCCCATTACTCGCGTAGTCTGCATATAATCCCTTTCCTTTCATGCATTAGATTAATTTCTCTTGAATAAATACACCGCATTACTATTTTAAATCTTGTTTAAAATACCCGTAAAAAAGAGAACCTCACCTCGCTATAAAATAATATTTTACCGTGAGGGTTTCCTTTTAAAGAAAAAATCTATCCATAAAAATAATTATAAAATGCATTGAAGTTTTCATTACCGATAAGAGGCACAATCCTTCCCCGCAATTCATCAATAAAATCATCTTTTACTTCGTCATTATCATCTGCTATATCAAAGATATCGTATTGGCCATATACCAAATCAATAAGCTCAGCTAGAGAAAATATGAACCCAGAGAGACTACTAGCTATCTGAAACGGTTCAATTACATCACAACCTGCATAAACAGAGGAACTCCCTTCATCGATAACCGCAATTATAGGTTTACCTCCGCCTAAATCATTACCAATAACAAGATAATTATCTGGTAAGTATTCATAACCACTTTGAGCCTTCAAGAGCTCACTGGCCGAGTGAAGTTTAATTGGCGTGAAGCCTGTTTCAATCTTTAACTTTTCAGGATTATAATTTTCATATAAAAATTCCACCTCTGTCGAACGAGGTAAGTTGGACGGGAAGGCATTGTCCAGATCAGTGACGGTGCTGAAACTTCCTGACAGCGAGTGTTTATTGCAAATAACAATAAGTTGTTTTAATGCTTTTTCAATCTCATTCACAATAGTCTCAGACGCATCCATAAATATAGCCCTCAGTAATAACCAATTAATTTAGAATTACATTCTCAGTATGTACTACCTTCAAATAAGCTAAGTAAATCAATCTTTAATTAATCTCTCGCTCTTTAAATAAAAGCTCTTTGAAGTTATCGTTCTCGAGATAAAAATTTAAACCTGATATGAAATCCGCTACAGATGGTTTTTCTCTTTGGATAGAGATATTATGTAATACATCTATAAATTGATCTCCATAGAAAAACAACTCTAGAGAATTATCAACAACAAAATCAGGATATACTTCCTCATCGTTATCACTAATGACAGGATAGTTATCTAAATAACAAACAAGCTCTTCTTTAGCAAATGCTTCATATTCTTTTGTATACACACAAAAATCATCTAATGTGTTCCCACCCATGATTTTATATATTAAGCCATCTAACCCATACGCTTTTCTGTATTCTAGCCAACTCATACGCACAATCCTTGAGGGTTATCTTTTATACTTTGCAAAGCAAGTAGTTAATGATAAAATCATATATTGAATTGGAATTTAAATGTTTTTATAATCCGGGAAAATCATTCCCAGGACCATTTTAGCTAATTAAAATCATACTCACATTAATAAATAGGGTCAGCAAAATCTATTCCTTTCACATTATTCTTAGAAAGGAACTCTTTTAATTCATTTGAAATAATTACGCAAGATTTATATTCACTACATCTTGCCATACTAAAATCTTCAACAACATTTTCTTTGAAGACTATTTTACTAAACTTCCTTGGACCATTAGGTAAATAACTTAATATAGGTTGGCTTTCTGAAGCTTCCATATCGATGCATGAAACCTCACTTAGTATATTAATTATTTTATACCCTTGATGTTGGGTTTCATTTACAGTTACAGTTGCGTCAATAAGTTGAACATCAGTCCGAAAAACATCGTGACAAGAAATTAGTGATGCTAGTCTGGGTGATATGAATATAGGCCCATCACTATAATAAAAATCATATGCAAGCAGTGCCTTCTCACTCACCTTAGATTTTAATTTAAAAAAATACCCCTCGTTACTTTCAATTGATTTACATTGAGAAAAAGCACTTCCAGATATGTCAGGGTGCTGGTATTCAAACCAATAACTATTGGGGTAATCAGAAGCAATTCGTAGCTCATACATACTTAGCACCTCGCTTTTCTAACCGAGTTTTTGTTAAGAATAGTTTTCCCACCGCGTAAATCGGCACGTTCATTTTTTATAATTTCACTAACAGCTTGTTTATACTCTGCTTGTTTCCAGCCGTTTTCCTTCCCGTATTCATATATAGCATCCATCTGGTCACCTATATTTTTTGTATAAACAGGGTGAGACCCACTATGGATTGTTCTTGTCGGATGGTAATCAGCTGACTTAGGTAAATAAATAACATTTTTAATATCATGGATATTAAAATCAGCCGCTTTTATTAAATCATGGCCTTTTAACTGTTGTGGAATAATATGATGCTTTTGGAAACCAGTAATACTCGGCATCGTGTTATAGGTCAGCAATCCAAGCGGATCAATCCACCCCAACGGGTTCGGCGCATACTGATAAAGGTTCCACCCACCATTCAACCCAATCGGATCCTGCACAATAAACCACCCGACCTGCGGGTCGTAGTAGCGGAACAGGTTATAGTGCAGTCCCGTCTCACCGTCAGCGTACTGCCCGGCATAGCGCAGCGGCTGGTGTGCCATCGCCGTGCGATTCACAACCCTTGAGAACCCTTCGCTCTGATGATGTACTTCGCCAAAGCTGCCGTACTGACCGCTCCAGCGCACCGCGCCGCGCTCGTCGGTCACTTCCAGCGGCGCGCCGTTCAGGTCGGTATTGAACCAGTAAATCTCACCGCACTTCTGGTCACGAAGGTGATCCACCCGCGCCAGGGGGCTCCAGGCTTCATTCGGATCGTATACATAAGTGCTGCACAGCCCGCTCTCCTGCTGCACCTGCAGCAGGCGGTAGCCCTGCCACAGGAAGCGGGTGTCGGTGGTGCCGTGCGTCGTGGTGACGATTTTGCGCGTGCGGCGGCCCAGCGCGTCATAGTGATAGCGCGCCTCAAACCGCCCTTCAGGCCCGGTTCCCCGGGCGAACACCAGACGGTTCTCGGCGTCATACGCATAATGCTGTTCATACAGCCCGTTGCGGCGGCTGACCAGGTTGCCCCAGTGGTCGTATTTCATAAACAGCGCCTGCCAGTGCTGCAGGCGGTTATCCGTGACCGGTACCGGATCGTCACTGGCGGCGAGGTTATCCGCGGCGTCATAGCTGAACTGCGCGCGACTGTGCCCCTGTCGCGCCTCGTATTGCTTCAGCAGACGCCCTTCGGCGTCATGACGGTAAGCGATCTCATCGCTTTCAATACCTAGGGCAACGCCTTCGGCGGTTGGCGTGCAGCGGATGCGGGTAATCTGGCCGCTCAGATCGCGGACGTAGCGGCTTGCATAAGACAATCATGCTACCGCCACACCCTGATAAATTAAGCCATCTGCACGATAACTATTTTAGTTTTTATACAACAGGTTAAACACTGAAACTTACCGAAACATAATGCTGTTTTATGGTCGATTAAGTAGGTATCACCCATTCCAGTCGTAACACCAAACCTCTGCAGAACATGCAATCAGACCAAACTGAACAAAATCAATGGGAGGATTTATTATCCTCCCATTCTTTATTATTTTGAAATTGTATAAGCTGTTATTGAAGAAATATCAATGAATTTTGCTTTTATTGAGAGAGAGAATATATCATCTTGAGCTAAAATGATGATAAAACCATCTTCTTTAGATATGTTAACATCTAAAGAAAAGTTAGTTTTATTCCAACCAAATAAGCTAGCCTCCGCTATATCAATAGCAGTCAATTGTAATTGTACGACATTACATTTCTGCATTATCCATTTTTTTGGTGGTTGCGAAGGATAACTTTCAATATTGAATCTTAGTGTGATTTTTGGCCCATCCCTATGGAAAACCACATCATGAAGTTCAACATTACGTAATGAAGGTTCTTCATCGGTGAAGATAGAAGAAATACTTCTTTTATCAATTAATAAATCAACCCATGAGTTCATTTTCCCTCCTTAAAATGGATAATGTTCTAGCGTTCCAGATATAGTACCATTTCGGGTATCACTGATCGGTCGAACATTTAAATGTGGCCCTTGGTTACCAGGTGTTCCTGGAGGTCCATAGATATGCCCTGGTGAATGGTCCTGGATTACAATGGATTCACCATCTGGACGCGAGAAAGTATATTCTCGTGTCTTTATAGGTAAATGATCGTCTCCTAAAATAGATTTCCCGTTTCGATCTGTTAAAGGTACTAGCTCAACTTTTGATGGTTGCTGGCTCACTGGTATTCCGGCATCTCTTTTCGCTGCCCTAAAGGTTGCATTTCTCGATTTAAATTTAGTAGTACAGCTAGCAAGACCCAGCGGATCAATCCACCCCAACGGATTCGGCGCATACTGATAAAGGTTCCACCCACCATTCAGCCCAATCGGATCTATTCAGTAAACTGAACCAACCTTAAATTATAAAAGCTAGGAAAATTTAAAAATCCACCACGACCTTTAGCTTACTGACTAATAGATACGAAAGGTCCCATTAATTGTATATGAGAACACTTCAAATTTAAAAAAATATCCGTCCCCTTTATTATAACTTCACTATGGGGAGTGTTTTTTTGTATTTCTATTTTTGCTGGCATATCCGTAGACATACCTTCTATTTTTAAGGATCTTACTCCACTGCAACTTATACCACACCTACATCTATTATAGCCTTTAACCCATTTTTGGGGAGGATTGTCAGGCAACTCATTAACAAAGTCAAAATATATTATTACCGTAGCAGTATCGCGGTCTATTTTAATATCAAAGATGTCGATTTCATTCACTTCAACATATCTACTGAAAACCTTGTTAAACAAAATACCACCTTCGATTTCGTTCCAATACATATGACTCTTCTCAAATTTCATGATTGT
This sequence comes from Enterobacter sp. SES19, assembly GCF_011765665.1. Classification (NCBI taxonomy): domain Bacteria; kingdom Pseudomonadati; phylum Pseudomonadota; class Gammaproteobacteria; order Enterobacterales; family Enterobacteriaceae; genus Enterobacter; species Enterobacter sp. SES19. The sequence continues at coordinate 1,202,687 of NZ_CP050320.1, read as the reverse complement.
CTAATGTGCCAGAAACTGAACCTACCCAAGCAATTTCGAATGTTCTTTTTAAAATAGTCTCAGAGGGACATTACCATCACCGTAAGACTCTTGCCCCGGTTTTTTATCAAATCAAAAACATTACCTAAAACGTCCTGGGAGGATGAACCTCCCATTTCAATCATTTTTTATCTGACCATGAGAAACCGAAATCAATATATCCTTCAGCACTTATCACTAGACACCATTTATTTTCTCTATCAAAAAAATAATGATGCTGAGGGATATTTTTTATTGCCATATCAAGAAATAAAAAAAACTGCTTGGGATTCAACCTGACAGAAAAATCAAGAGACGAATCATTTATATAGTAAATCTCATCACTATTTGAAATCACATCATGAACATCAGTATCATGAATGAATCTCTTTATATCTACCAACCAATCCTTATAGTCCCCATGTAGTTCTAAAGACCTATGAGCATTGGTCTTTGACCAGTCAATTTTTGAACCAGCCCAACTATAACTATCGGATAACTTATCCGCAATGTGTTCCCAGTCATCCACAATTTCTGGTTGTTCAGGAAGCAAAGATATTTCCTTCCTGATTTCATCATCGAGCGTCATTAAGAGCCTCTCCATGGTTTTGATGGTAAATTAAATAAATCTTGAATTTTTGTCACAACGGATTCAGCCGCATCAAACATGAAGTGCTCCCCTTTATCTTTACCGCTAAACACATTGATATGAGCTCCACTTCGTTCATCATACTCAACTCTAAAACCTGTTTTTCCATCAATTGTTGTCATCCCGACAGGTTGACCTTTAGTCGAACCAAATTTGCCTGTGTTAACTTTTTCGGCTTTAAATCCTCGCTCTTCTAACCATTTCAGAGCTTTATTTCTGGCCTGTTCATATGAGTCTTTGGATGAACAGGTTGACAATCCAAGCGGATCAATCCACCCCAACGGGTTCGGCGCATACTGATAAAGATTCCACCCGCCGTTCAACCCAATCGGATCCTGCACAATAAACCGCCCGACCTGCGGGTCGTAGTAGCGGAACAGGTTATAGTGCAGTCCCGTCTCACCGTCAGCGTACTGCCCGGCATAGCGCAGCGGCTGGTGTGCCATCGCCGAGCGATTCACAACCCTCGAGAATCCTTCACTCTGATGATGTACTTCGCCAAAGCTGCCGTACTGGCCGCTCCAGCGCACCGCGCCGCGCTCGTCGGTCACGTCCAGCGGCGCCCCGTTCAGGTCAGTGTTGAACCAGTAAATCTCACCGCTCTTCTGGTCACGAAGATGGTCCACCCGCGCCAGGGGGCTCCAGGCTTCATTCGGGTCGTATACATACGTGCTGTACAGCCCGCTCTCCTGCTGCTCCTGCAGCAGGCGGTAGCCCTGCCACAGGAAGCGGGTGTCGGTGGTGCCGTGCGTCGTGGTGACGATTTTGCGCGTGCGGCGGCCCAGCGCGTCGTAGTGATAGCGCGCCTCAAACCGCCCTTCCGGCCCGGTTCCCCGGGCGGATACCAGACGGTTCTCGGCATCATACGCATAATGCTGTTCATACAGCCCGTTGCGGCGGCTGACCAGGTTGCCCCAGTGGTCGTATTTCATGAACAGCGCCTGCCAGTGCTGCAGGCGGTTATCCGTGACCGGTACCGGATCGTCATTGGCGGCGAGGTTATCCGCGGCGTCGTAGCTGAACTGCGCGCGGCTGTGCCCCTGGCGGGCCTCGTAGTGCTTCAGCAGACGCCCTTCGGCGTCGTAGCCGTAGTCCACCTCACCGCGCAGGGTGTCGCTGACGCCGGAAAGCTCACCGCGTGCGGTGTAGCGATAAAGGCGTTCCAGTAGCTCCTGCTCCGGCAGGGTCACGTCCGTACTCAGCTCGCTGCGCTGCAGGGTGCGTCTTCCGAGGCTGTCATACTGACGGAGCTGCTCGCGCGCGCCCTGAGTGCGGCGCACCTCGCGGTGCAGGCGGTCGCGGGTGAACTCGGTCACCAGCTGCTGCCCGAAGCGGATGGCGCTGACGTGGCCGGAGCCGTAGTGCAGCCAGGCCAGCTTTTGCTCGCCGGGCAGCGTCAGGCCGGTCAGGTTGCTCAGGGCATCCCACTCGTAGCCCACCGCGCCGTTAATGCCGGACTCGCTCAGCACGCGCCCGGCGGCGTCGTGGCGGTATGCGATCTCATCGCTTTCGATACCCAGGGCAACGCCTTCGGCCGTCGGCGTGCGGCGGATGCGGGTAATCTGGCCGCTCAGGTCGCGGAAGTAGCGGTACTCCGCGTGGCGCTGAGTACGCCCGATCAGCAGCCCGCTGTCGTCATAGCTGAACTGCTGGACGCGACGGGCGATACCGCCGTCGGCGGCAGGCCGGCCGTTTTCTTCGAGCGCGCAGAGGAACCCTCGCGCGTCCCATTCCATATGGCGCACGGTCTCGTCCGGGCGCGTTTCGCTGAGCGGGCGGCCCACGGCGTCGTAGGTGAAGCGGTATTCCGCCCCGTTGCCGTTATCGAGCCGCAGCAGGTTGCCGCGCGGATCGTAGCGCCACTGGCGCACGCGGCCAATACGGTCGGTGAGGCTGACCGGGAGGCCGAGCGCGTTGTAGGCCCAGCTCACCTCGCTTTCCAGCGGGTCGCGCCAGCCCGTGAGCTGGCCGCGTTCGTTCCACACCAGCGACTCGCGGCTGCCGTCCGGATGGATCACGACGCTCAGCAGCCCGGCACCACTCCACTCCCGGCGCGTGATATTCCCTTCCGCATCCTCGCTGGCAATCAGCTGCCCGAATCGATCGTAGGTGAAGCGGGTCACGCTGCCGGAGCAGTCGGTGCGCTGCGTCAGCAGCGCCTGGTGGTTCCAGACCAGGCGCACCACGCCACCTGTGGCGTCGGTGATGCTCTCAGGCAGGTTTTCTTCATCGTCAGGATAGCCATACGCGGTGGTGCTACCGGCCGGATCCGTTTCCGACAGCAGGCGACCGCGAAGGTCGTACATGGCCTGCGATGAGGTGCCGTCCGGGTACACCGTGCGGGTGATGCGGTCGGTCAGGCGATGCCAGTGGTACTCGGTGCGGCGGCCCGCCGGGTCCGTCTCGCTGGTCATGCGGCCGTATTTGTCCCACGTGCTGCGGCGCATTGCGCCGCCGGGCAGAATAACGTCGCAGAGCTCGCCGTCGCGGTAAACAAACGTCGTCTGGCGACCGTCGTAATCCGTGAAGCGCGCGACGTTGTCGTCGTCGTCGACCAGCCAGTGCGCCTGGGCGCCGTCATCGCGGATAGCACGGCGGATGCCATTTTCAAAATCGTATTCGAACGCCAGCTGTTCGCCGCCGCTGTGGCGGAAGCCGACCACGCGCGGCAGGCCGTCAATCTCCCGCCAGCGGTATTCGCTCAGCAGGCCGTTGGCGTCCTCATGGGCGCTCATCATCCCGTCCTGCCAGCGGAAGCGTCGGCGCACGCTACCGCCCCGGCCGGTCACGGAGACCAGCTGGCGCTGTTCATCATAAGCGTAACTGACCAGGCAGATCTCGTCATCCAGCCATGCGCCGACGAGCCTGTCACGGTCGTAGCGGCAGACCACGCGCTGGCTCGCGCTGTCGGTCAGGGCATGCAGGGTATGATCCGCATTCCATTCGAAGAGGATCTCGTTGCCGCAGGGTTCAGAGATGCGCTGAAGCAGTGACGGGGCATCATCCCGCAGCGGCGCATAGTGCCAGCGCTCGCCGCTGACGTCATACACCGACCAGCTGTCGTCAGAGTGATGTTCAAGCCAGTTTTTTTCGCTTTCGCAGTAGGTGCGCATCCCTTTCGGGACCTTCGGGAAGGCGACGTAATCGCCGGACGGCGCGCGCCACACCAGGCCGTCCTGGTAAGGCTCCAGGCGGCTTTCCCAGAACAGGCTCCAGCCGCGGCCCAGCACGCTGTCGCCGGGGTTGCCGCTGCGCCAGTAGCGCTGCCAGCGCACCGGAAGGCGGGAAGGAAGGACGAAGTCCAGCTCATCATCCCCGCTGAGAAATTTTTGTCCGCTGACGATATCCACCGGGCGGGCGATGATCCCTGCGGCCGCCACGCCTGTCATCAGCGTGCCGGCGCGACAGGCGATACGGGCCAGCTTATTGATGCCGGGGATTTTGCCCAGCAGCTTAGAGAGCGCCCCGACTTTACCAGCGGCACCGCCCCACCCGCCGATAAGCCCGGCAAACAGCAGAGTAAGATCGGAGACTTTATACAGCCACTCGGGGACTTCAGACTGAATGGGGAGGGTTTGCTGCGGGTCGCCGCCGATAATGACGTTGTCCGAACCGGTCATCACCTTCGCGTCGCAGGTGGTGCGATCCCCGATGCGTGCCGCAGGCAGGCCGTTGATAGAGACCCGTGAAGAGCCTTCGGCCATCTGCTGCGAGCCATCGTCAGAGCACTTCACCGCGCTGTCCGTGGCCATGGCGGCGGGTTTACCGTTGATAAACACGTTGGGCGAACCGGAGGTGATGACGCCTTTCTTCGTCATGCTGGATGCCCCGGCGTCCGCGATGCTGTCCCGGGCGGCGGTCGCCAGCTCCCCGGTGTAATACCCCACGGCCAGGCTGGCGCCGACGAGCAGGACGCCCACGCCAAGACAGGATGCACCAAGTCCGGCAATAAACATGGCCCCCGCCAGAATGCCCCCGGCGGCGGCAATCAGGCCGCCGACAATCGTTCCGGCAATCATCCCGGCCAGCGCACCGGAGTGGCCGATATCATCACCAACGCGTGCTGCTTCAAACATAACAACTGTCCCTGGTGTTAATGGTGGAAGCGGAAGCTCCTGAGAAGATCGCCAAACAGCGTGCTGTCAGCATCGCCCAGCGCGCGGGTGCAGGTCATGGTGAACACCAGAATGTTATTGCTGTCGACGTTAAATACGGCCTGCTGCTGCCATATGCGTTTCCCGTCGCGCAGGTAGGTAGCATGGACGGTTTCACCCTGTAAAAGGTCGTCGCCCAGCGTAGCGGCGCTGCGCTCACCCTGCTTCCAGCCCTTGATGTGTTTTTCCATCAGGGCGAGCTGGCGATCGATATACGCGGCAAGCGCTTCACCAGCGTTGAGAGCATCGCGGGAGATGTTGAACGCCGGTGCATCCGCAGCGGGCGGCGCAAATACGTTGACGGTACGATCCTGATATCCCTCAGGAAAAGAGATCAGTCCTTCACTGAAAAGGCACTGCGAATGTTGTTCTGACATTGAGCGGGTCCCACCACATATTTTCAGAAGCGGTAAGTTTCGCATATGTGTTTAAGGCTGACTATCCCCAGATTATCGCCCCACCGCCACGCTCGCCGACAGCCCCGCCACCAGTTCAACCCCCTCCGGCAACCTGTCGATATGAATACGCACCGGCACGCGCTGCGCCAGCCGCACCCAGCTAAAGGTAGGCTCGACGTCGGGCAGACCCAGCCCGCCCGTCTCGTCGTTGCTGTCCCCAATCCCGTGTCCGATGCTCTCCACGTGCCCCGTGATGACCGGCTCGTATCCCATCAGCACAACCTGCGCAGCATCCCCAACGCGAATATGGCGCAGCTTGGTCTCTTCAAAGTACCCCACCACCCAGAAGCTGTGGGCATCGACGATGGCGACCTTTGTCTCCCCCGCCGTCGCGTAGTCTCCGGGCCGCAGCCGCAGGTGCGTAACGTACCCCGAAACCGTCGCACGGACGGTGGCGTGCGCCAGATTAAGCTCAGCCAGATCCAGCGCGGCCAGCGCGCCGTGATAATTGGCCGCCGCGACGTTCGCCGCGCTGCCGGTTTGCTGCAAATCCTCGCCGGAGATGGCGTTTTTAATCAGCGTGCGGCGATGGGCCGCGTCCTGGCGCATCAGCATCTCATGGCGTTTCGACTCCACATCAGCCTGCGCGCTTGCCACCGCCAGCTTGAGCCAGCGCGGATCGATGGTGTAAAGCACATCGCCCCGATTCACCCACTGGTTATCCCGAACGGCCACGCTGATGACGGGCCCGGAGACGTCCGGCGCAATCTGCACCACATCCGCACGCACGCGCCCGTCGCGGGTCCACGGCGTTTCTGCGTAGTGTTTCCACATCTTAAAGGCCAGAAGCGTAGCCGCCGCGACGGCGCTTAACGTCAGCGCATAGCGAGCCAGTAAAGAGAGCAGTGATTTCATGACAATAACCCCAACGCGGTCAGGCCCTGCATCAGCAGGAAAAAGGTGACAATCCAGGTTGAAACATCCATCAGCGGGCGAAACGGCAAGCGCCGGTAGCCCCTGCTAAGAGAGAAAAGCGCGACGAGGCTTAGCGTACAGACCAGCGCCGCGAGGGCGACCGTCAGCAACCCCGGGATAAAAACCCCGCCGATATTGAGATCGTTAACCATGGTCTGGCTCCCGTAATGCACAGTGCAGATCCACCAGCCTGAAGACAAACTGGCGCGTATGTTCATCTGCCGCAGGCAGATGGCGCTCGACAAGGGTGACGATGCGTTCCCGTAAGGCGTTGCGGTCTGCGGCGTTTATCCTATGAAAAAGTGCGTCAACCTCCCTGCCGGGCGGTGCGTCACTGCGGCGTAAATACATGACCGACAGCCCCAGACGCAGCGCGTGTAACAGCCGATCGAGCGCCTGCTCTGGCGCGCGCTCGCTGCGCTGCAGTCGCGGCAGCAACAGGGCGGTTCGGTCCATCATCAGGTTGATCCAGTGCGTTTCGTCAACCCGCAGCGTGCCCTTCACGCTGCGGCGAATGTCGCGCTGGCACAGGTTCAGCAGACGCGTGATGGCACCATCCGCCTGCACGGTTTGCAGCAGGCTCATGCTGATAACGGCAAAGCCGGTCGCGGCAAATAGCGCGATGGCGGTGTTGGCCGCAACGGCGAAGTCTCCGCTGTAGTGCGCCCCCAGCTCGCACAGAATGGGCAGCGTCAGGGTGATGCCCATCGCCATAAACGTGGTCGGTGGACGCGCCTGAAGCGACCCGGCCAGAAGATACGCAGGAGCCAGCACCGCCACCAGCACCGGGAAATCGCTCACCAGCGGCAGCAGCGCAAAGCTGTAGAACAGGCTAATCACCACGCCCCAGAACGAGCCAATGATGTATTTCACAATGTGGGGGGCCGGGGTGTCGAAGCTGCCAAACAGCGTGCAGCAGACCCCCAGGATAGACACCGCCGTACCGCCATCCGGCCATGCTGAGAAGATCCAGACCAGACAGCCGCTCAGGATGATGGCGAAAGCCCCCAGCGCCGTGCGGGCCGCGGTAAGAGGATCGCGGTGGAAAACGTAGCCTTTCGCCGCGCGGGTTTGCCTCTCCCCAAAGACGGGTTTGGCGTGGAGGATGGCCCCGGAAAGACGTTCGCACTGCAGCAGAAGCGCGATCGCCTCCGAGAGGTAGCGAATAAAACTGACCAGCCGCGCGTCGTCAAACGTCTGCGCCTGCGCGGCATACCGATCGATGAGAAGCGCACAGCGGAGCCGCAGCGCCTCTGCCGTGCTGCTGGCACCCGCGCCTTCAGCGGCCAGCCAGGCCTGAACGTCCTCCAGCAACGCCTGCGCGTCGGCGGGCAGGGTTTCAAGCGTTGGCAGGCGATCGTGTAGTTCACAGTTGACGATAACGAGCCGCGCCAGCCGGTCGTGAATCGCTTTTCTGGCCTGCCGCACCGGGGCGGAGAGGGCAAAATCGTACGGAATATGGTGGCTTATGCCCTGCAGGAACTGCAGCGCCAGGGCCAGATGCAGCGGGCCGGAAGCCGCATCGGGCTTGCCCGCTAAGGTATCCGCCACCCGCTCGCGCGTGGCCTGTAGCGTCTGGGATAATTTAGCGTTGAACAGCCCTGATACCCGCGCGGGCAGCACGTAGCGGTGAATCAGCGCCGCGCAGAAAATCCCGATCGCGATCTCCTGCACGCGGACAATAGCGACGTTAAAGATGCCGCCGGGATCGGATACCGCGGGAAAACCAATCAGGCTCGCGGTGTAGCCCGCCAGCACAAAGGCATAGGCCCGGGGCGTGCGCTCCAGCAGGGAGAGCCACAGGCAGAATACGATCCAGCCCGTCAGCACCATGCTGCACAGGATCGGCGTATTCGCGAAGGTGGGCACAATCAGAACGGTCGCGCTGGCCCCGACAACCGTACCGGCCAGCCGGTAGAGGCTTCTGCTGAGCGATGCCCCGACCGACGTCTGCGACACGATGTAAACCGTAATAATCGCCCATGAGGGGCGTTCGAGGCCGATAGACAGCGCGATGTAATAAGCGAGCATCGCCGCGGCGAAACTCTTCGCGGCGTAGATCAGCGCCCCCGCGTCGTTTTGCAGCGCGGCGGGCAGGCGCACGGGATAAGAGAAGACGTTTTTCATGCCGGAATTATTACCGGCTTGCAGACCCGCTTAAATACTCTATTCTGTCAAAAAATACCTAAATGTTGCCAGAATCGTGAAGCCTCAATCTGCTACTACGCTGTATGACCCCGACTCTACCGCCAGCCCGGCGGTGGCGCGTCATCTGGACTTCGTGGACTACGCCGCGGAAGTACCGGTGCATAGCCACCGGAAAGGACAGCTGATTATTGCCCGGTACGGTGCGGTCAGCTGTTACGCGGAGAATGACATCTGGATCGTGCCGCCAGACTGCGCCGTCTGGATCCCAGGGGGGATCCCGCACAGTGCCAAAGCGACCTGGAACGCGCATCTGAACTATCTGTTTATTGAGCCCGGCGCGGCGGCGCTGCCGGAGAGATGCTGCACGCTGGCGATCTCGCCGCTGATCAAGGAGCTGGTCGATCGCCTAACCCGCGAGGGCGTTGATTATCCGCCCGACGGCCATGTCTCCAGGCTAATCAGGGTCACGCTTGATGAGCTTGCCAGCATGCCGCAGCAGAAGCTGAGCCTGCCGGTCTCAACCGACCCGAAAATTCGCGCCATGGCCGACGCGCTGGTCAGCCGACCTGAGGACAGAAGCAGCCTGAAGGAGTGGGCGAAACGGCTTGCCCTCAGCGAGCGTTCGTTTGCACGCCTGATGCAGCGCGAGACCGGGCTGAGCTTCGGGCGATGGCGCCAGCAGCTGCACTTGATTATTGCCCTGCGGGAGCTGGCAAGCGGCGTGCCGGTCCAGAACGTGGCGACAACGCTCGGGTACGAATCCGTGAACGCGTTTATCACCATGTTCCGAAAAGCGATGGGCAGCACGCCCGCGCATTACTTTGCCGAACGGAAAAACAGCGGCCGTTAACCCGGCCCCTCGCTCCCCGCCGCCAGCAGCGGCACCACCACGTCGCTGATGGGCACCGCAATGCCGTGCTTGCGGCCGTAGCGCTGGATCACGCCGTTACGGATGTCCCACTCCATCGGACGGTTGGCCTGACGGTCAGCCAGAATAGACGTACCCAGGTCCTCAGGGGCACGCTGAAAGTTCGCCAGGATCTCCTGCGCCACGTCATCGTTCAGCTTCGCCCCTTCCGCGCGGGCGACAGTAAGCCCCTCGCGCAGGTAGGCCAGCGAAAGTTCGCTGATATCCTCGCGCCTGAACATCCCGGCGCGGCGGTTGGCCAGCACCATCAGCCCGGCGACCGCGTTTTGCAGCAGCTTGCGCCAGGCGACGGTGGGGAAATCAGCCGAGAGTTCAACTTCACAGCGCGTACCGCGAAGCGCATCGACCACCCGCTGCGCCTGAGGCACGTCCGGCAGCGTCAGGCGCGGTTTGGCGCGCAGCCAGACGGAAGCATCCGGCTCGCGTTGCGCCGGGAACCAGACCACCGACGGCAGCACCGTCGCGCCACTGACCAAAGGCTCAAGCTGAGCCTTCTGCTCTACGCCATTTTGCAGGGCGCAGACCACCGTATTTTCATCGCACAGCGCGCGCAGCCACCCGGCGCTATCGGCATTTTGCGTCGTTTTCACCGCGATAAACACGAGGTCCACGGGGCGCGTGATGGCTGTCGGATCGGTTAATACCGGACCGGGCACCACCGTTTCACCCTCATCATGGCGCAGGCGTAACGCCGCGTGTGCGGTCCGTCCGCAGAGCAGCGGCGTGCGGCCAGCGTCATGCAGTACTGCGGCAATGGTGGTGCCAATCGCACCGGGTCCTATCAGCGCAATCGTTGGATAGTCAGACATGAGTCACTCCCCTTTTGCTAAGCCTGCTATCAGTTATACCACCCTGAGACGAGCGCGCCACGCCCGTTGTCTATACTCAACACTCTACAGACAACGGAGTGCGCCATGCCTTTACCCGATTTCAAATCCTCTGAACCGTTCACCCTCGGCATCGAGCTCGAACTGCAGGTGGTTAACCCGCCGGGCTACGATCTGAGCCAGGACTCCTCCGCGCTCATCGCCGCCGTCAAAGACGACATCAAAGGCGGTGAAGTCAAACACGACATCACCGAAAGCATGCTCGAAATCGCCACCGGCGTGTGTCAGACCATCGATCAGGCGGCGGCACAATTCTCAGTGATGCAGCAGAGCATCCTGCGCGCGGCGGCAGAGCAGCACATTCAGATCTGCGGCGGCGGGACGCATCCGTTCCAGAAATGGCAGCGCCAGGAGGTGTGCGACGACGAGCGCTATAACGTCACGCTGGAGCGCTTTGGCTATCTGATTTTGCAGGCAACGGTATTCGGTCAGCACGTTCACGTCGGCTGCCGGACCGGGGATGACGCGATTTACCTGCTGCACGGCCTGTCGCGCTTCGTGCCGCATTTTATCGCCCTGGCGGCCGCCTCGCCGTATATGCAGGGCACCGACACGAAGTTCTCCTCGTCGCGGCTCAACATCTTTTCAGGGTTCCCGGATAACGGCCAGATGCCGTGGGTCAACAGCTGGCAGGAGTTCGAGGGGCTGTTCCGCCGCCTGAGTTCCACCAGCATGATCGACAGCATCAAGGATCTGCACTGGGATATTCGCCCCAGCCCGCATTTTGGCACCGTGGAGGTGCGGGTGATGGATACGCCGCTGACGCTCGGCCACGCGATTAACATCGCTGGGCTGATCCAGGCGACGTCCCACTGGCTGCTGACCACGCGGCCTTATAAGCATCAGGAAAAAGATTTTCTGCTGTACCGCTTTAACCGTTTTCAGGCGTGTCGCTACGGGCTGGAGGGGATCCTGACGGACGTGCACACCGGCGAGCACAAAACCGTGGCGGAAGATATCGCCTGGCTACTGGAGCAGGTTGCGCCGTCGGCCGAGAAGCTTGGCGCGACGAGCGCAATTAATGAAATTGCCCTGCTGTTAAAGCAGGGCAAGAGCGAGGCGCAGCGCATGCGGGAGTTTATCGCCGACGGCGGCTCGCTGATTTCTCTGGTGCAGAAGCACTGCGAGCTGTGGGCGACGAGTCCGTAAGGCCGTGGCCCCACTCGCGCAGGCGCTGGAACAGCACGAACAGCGCCGGGATGAACAGGATCCCCACCACGGTCGCCACCAGCATGCCGCTGAACACCGTGGTGCCGATGATGCGGCGGCTCTGGGCACCTGCCCCGGTCGCCAGCATCATGGGCAGAACGCCGATAATGAACGACACGGCGGTCATCATCACCGCCCGGAAACGGCGCGAGGCCCCTTCCCGCGCGGCATCGACAATCGCCATTCCGTCCATACGCCGCGCGCGGGCGAACTCGACGATAAGAATCGCGTTCTTGGCCGCTAACGCGATCAGCAATACCAGACCAATCTGCACGTACACGTCGTTGGCGTATCCGGCCATCCACAGCCAGACCAGCGCCCCGCCGATGGCGAACAGCACCGAGAGCATCACGCTCGCCGGGAGCGTCCAGCTCTCGTACTGGGCGACGAGGAACAGCCACGCCATCACCACCGCCGCCAGCACGATCCAGATCGCCTGATTGCCGGTCTGCTGCTCCTGATACGACATGCCGCTCCAGGCGTAGTCGTATCCGGCCGGCAGGCTCTCCGCCAGAATCTCACCCATCACCGCCATCGCGGTGCTGCTGCTCACCCCAGCCGCTGCCGAGCCGCTCACCGACACCGACGGGAACTGGTTGTACTGCTGCAGGAACGGCGCGCCGACGGTCGGCGTGATGGTGACGAGGTTGCTCAGGCGCACCCGCTCGCCGCTGTTGCTGCGCACGAACAGCTCGCCGATCTGCTCTGCGCGCTCGCGCCACTGCATCTCGTTCTGCATCACCACGTGGTAGACGCGGTTGTTGATGCTGAAATCCCCGGTGCGCGTGCCGCCAAAGGCGGTTTGCAGGCTGCTGAAGATGCGCGATACCGGCACGTCGAGACGCGCGGCGCGCTCGCGGTCAACGGTCAGCGTCAGCTGCGGCACGTTGCTGCTCCAGGTGGTGAACACGCGGCTCAGCTGCGAATGCTGGTTAGCTTTCGCCAGCACCTCGCGGGTGACGCGCTCCAGCTCCGCCGGGCTCTGCCCCGCCTGAGCCTGGATGCGCAGGTCAAAGCCGGAGGCGTTGCCCAGCCCCGGCAGCGTCGGCGGCGCGAAGGTCATGATGGTCGCTTCCGGCAGGGCCAGCAGTTGGCGCTGCAGGGTGCCCATCACCTCCTCCAGCGGCGGACGCTCGCTCCAGTCCTTCAGCATGATGGAGATAAACCCACCGTTGGAGGCGCTGGTGCCGTTGAGGATGTTAAATCCGGAGACCTGAATGACGTCCTCCACCGCCGGATTTTGGGCGATCAGCTCCCGCGCGGTGGTCATCACCGCTTCGGTGCGCTCCAGCGAAGCCGCTTCCGGCAGCTGAACGCTGGCGAAGAAGTAGCCCTGGTCCTCCTGCGGCAGGAAACCTTTTGGCATCGACGTAAAGCTGAACAGCACGACTGCCGCCGCGCCTGCGGTGGCCAGCAGCGCCAGCCACGGACGTAGGTTTAAGACATTCACGATGCGGGTGTAGAAACCGCGCGTGGCGTCCAGCCCGCGGTTAAAGGCGCGATAAACGGCCGCTGGTTTCTCCGGGCGCGGACGCAGCAGCATTGCGCACAGGGCGGGCGTCAGGGTCAGCGCCACCAGGCTTGAGAGCGTCACGGCAGTCGAGAGCGTCACCGCAAACTGGCGGTAAAGCTCGCCGACAATCCCCGGCAGGAGCGCCACCGGCACAAACACCGCCAGCAGCACCAGCGTCGTCGCGATGACAGGCCCGGCGATCTGGCGCAGCGCCAGCGCGGTCGCCGCCGTGCGGCTCTGCCCTTCCGCCATCAGCGTTTCGACGCTCTCCACCACCACGATGGCGTCATCCACCACCATGGTCAGCGCCAGAATAATGGCGAACAGGCTCAGCGTGTTGGCGGAGTAGCCGAGCGTATAGAGCACGGCAAACGTCCCCACCAGCGACACCGGAATGGCGAGGGCGACAATCAGCGTGGCGCGCCAGCTTTGCAGGAACAGGGAAACGACCACCACAACCGCCAGCATGGTGAGCGCCAGCGAGACGCCGATCTCTTTAATGGTGGCGGCGACAAAGGAGGTGGTGTCGAATTTCACCTCGTAGACCAGGTCGTCCGGGAAGCGCGTCGAGAGGCGCTCCAGCTCCGCGCGCACCGCGTCGGCCACGCGCAGGGCGTTAGCGGACGGCGTCGGGTAGATACCGAGGTAGGCGGAATCGTGCCCGTTCAGCTGTGCGCCGGAGCTGTAGCTGCGCGAGCCGAGCTCGATGGTGGCGACGTCCTTCAGGCGCACCAGCTGGCCCATCTCCCCCGCGCGGATGATGATGTCGGCAAACTCGTCGGCCTGGCTTAAGCGCCCCAGCCCGTTGATGGTCAGGGTCTGCTGCTGGCCGTTAAACACCGGCGGCGTGCCCACCTGACCCGCCGCGCCCTGCACGTTCTGCTCGCGCAGCGCCTGCGCCACGTCGTCGGTGGTGACGTTCAGAGCGCTCATACGGTCCGGGCGCAGCCAGATGCGCATGCTGTAGTCGCGCGCGCCAAACATCTGCACCTGCCCCACGCCGGGCAGACGCGACAGCGCCTCGCGCACCTGGGTGCTGGCGTAGTTGCTGACGAACAGCGACGTGTGGGTGTTATTCGGTGAGTAAAGACTTACCCCCATCATCAGGTTGGTGGCCCGCTTGCGCACCTGCACGCCGTTTTGCTGCGCCTCGGTGGGCAGCTGCGCCACGGCCTGCGCCACGCGGTTCTGCACGTCGATGGCGGCGAGGTCCGGATCGGTGCCCGCCGCAAAGGTGATGTTCAGGCTGTACGTGCCTTCGTCCGAACTGGTGGACTCCATGTAGAGCATATGGTCCACGCCGTTCAGCTGCGTCTCTAGCGGCGTGGCGATGGCCTCCGCCACGTCAGCGGAGCTGGCGCCCGGCCAACTGGCAGAGACGTTCACCACCGGCGGCGTGATCTGCGGATACTGCTCCACCGGGATAATCTTCAGCGCAATGGCCCCCAGCAGGGTGATGACCAGCGCAATCACCATCGCGAAGCGCGGGCGTTTGATGAAAAACGTCAGCATGATGGCTCCTTAATTCAGTATCTGGACGGCAGCGCCGGGCTGCACGCGCTGCGCGCCGTCAGTAATCGCTCGCTCACCGGGCTTCACGCCGGATGAAATCTGGAACTGCTGGCCAATCTGTCCGGCGACCTTAAGCGGGCGCATTTCGGCGTTGCCGTCGGCGTTAACCACCCAGGCAAAGAACCCGTCGCCGTTCTGCTGGACCGCGGCGGCAGGCAGGGTCAGCACCGGCTGCTCGCTTGCCGGTCGCAGGGTCACGTTTACGTTGCCTCCGGGCAGGAGCTGATGGCGCGGATTGGCGAACTCGGCGCGCAGCATCACGCTGGCGGTGCGCGGGTCGATGCGATTGTCCACCGACGTCAGTTCACCGCTGACGCGCTGGCCGTTGCTGTCAATTAATGCCTGCCAGGCCTGCTTCATGGCGCTGATATCCGCATGTTGTCCGGCTTTGGCCGCAAACGCCCTCTCTTCCAGCGCAAAGGCGATACGGATGGGATCGAGTTGGACCACCTCCACCAGCACGCCGCTGGCAGGGTTGACCAGGCTACCCACGTGGAAGCTGCTGTGCCCCACGCGTCCGTCAATCGGCGAGGCGATGCGGGTGTAGTTCAGGGTGACGCTGCGGGTGTCGAGGCGGGCTTTGGCCTGCTCCAGCGCGGCGCTCGCCACGTCCCGCTGCATGCGGGCATTGTCCACGTCGTGACGGCTGATGGCGTTGCTGCTGCCCAGGCTTTCAAAGCGGGAAAGCTGCTGCTGCGCCTGACGCAGCGTGGCTTCGGCGCTTCTCACTTCGGCCTGCGCCAGGCGCAGGGCGGCGCGCGGCTCGGCGTCGTCCAGCTCAAACAGCACGTCGCCCTTTTTCACGTACTGCCCGTCGCGGAAGTGGATTTGGGTAATCACGCCTTCCGTGCGGGCGCGCAGCTCAACGGTGTGGATGGCTTCGATGCGGCCCGGGATCTGGCGCTCGGCGGCATGGGCGGTCTGCTCCACGGTGGCGATGCGCACGGGGATGGCGGCGGCGAATACGGGTTGCAGGGTACTGACAAGAAGTGCAAACAGGACCGGGAATTTCATGGGAGTACCTCAGCGTTGTTTCCCCTCACCCCGGCCCTCTCCCCAAAGGGGAGAGGGAGAAAACCGAGCCCAAGGGAGAGGGTTAGGGTGAGGGGTAAGGTTTTCGTTATGCAGACTTACGGAACCTGCGGGTCAGTCGCTTCTCGATTTCGACGACGAAGAACATCACGCCTGCAACGGCCAGGGTCACAAACCAGTAGCGCAGCGGCAGGGCTTCGGTGCCGAACAGCATCTGCATAAACGGCAGGTAGATAATCGCCGCCTGGAGCAGGAACAGCACGCCCGTCACCAGCCAGATCCCTTTGTTCGCCAGCAGGCCGCGGTTGAGGGAGAACCCTTCAGTGTTGCGGCAGTTAATCATGTACACCCACTGGGCGCAGACCAGCATCTGCAGCAGCACGGTGCGGATGAACTCCGCGCTGTGACCGCGCGGGGCCAGCCAGGCTTCCAGCGCAAAGGCGGCGATGGCAATCATGGTGCCGACGAAGGCCACTCGCCAGACGGCGTAGGCGTCCATCACGTGCTGCCCGGTCTGACGCGGCGGACGGCGCATGATGTTGCGCTCGGCGGCCTCAAAGGCCAGGCCGAAGGAGAGCGTGGCGGAGGTGGCCATGTTCATCCACAGAATCAGCACCGGCGTCAGCGGAATGATGTTCCCCGCCAGCAGCGCAATCACAATCAGCAGCCCCTGCGCCAGGTTGGTCGGCATGATGAACAGGATGGTCTTCTTCAGGTTGTCGTAAACGCGACGCCCCTCTTTCACCGCGCTGGCGATGGTGGCGAAGTTATCGTCCGTCAGGACCATATCCGCCGCCTCTTTGGTCACTTCCGTACCCTTGATGCCCATCGCGATGCCCACGTCCGCCTGACGCAGGGCCGGGGCATCGTTCACGCCGTCACCGGTCATGCCAACGATTTCGCCTTTGTCCTGCAGCGCTTTCACCAGACGCAGCTTATGCTCCGGGCTGGTACGGGCGAAGATGTCATACTTCACCGCGGCGTCCGCCAGGGCGGCGTCGTCCATCTTCTCCAGCTCGTAGCCGGTAACCGCCTGCTCGCTGTTGGTGATCCCCAGCATCTGACCAATGCTCATCGCCGTTTGCGGGTGATCCCCGGTGATCATCTTCACGCGGATCCCCGCCTGCTGGCAGGCGTTAATCGCGTCAATCGCTTCCGGACGCGGCGGATCCATCATCCCTGCGATGCCAAGGAAGATCAGGCCGTGGCTCAGGTCATCGTGCGTCAGCTCCTGCTCGCCGTTCGCCGGCCTGAACGCCGCGGCGACCATGCGCAGCCCCTGACGCGCATAGCGCTCCATCTCGCTTTCCCAGTACGTGCGGTTGAAGGCTTCCGCACCGTTGCGGGTCTGCTGCTCGGCGCACAGGGTGAAAATGACGTCCGGCGCGCCGGTGATCAGGATCTGCTCCTCACCGCCAATCTGGTAGTGGGTGCTCATGTACTTATACTGCGAGTCAAACGGGATCTTGTTAACCAGCGTGGTCACGACAGGCTCGAGGTTAGCCTTCGCCGCCAGCACCTTCAGCGCGCCCTCGGTCGGCCCACCGGTGATGCCCCACAGCCCGCGATCGTCCTGAATCAGCTGGCTGTCGTTACACAGGTCGATGGTGCGCAGGTACTGCTCCAGCACGGTGCCCGGCTGGATCTGCACCGGCTCGTCGCTGCCTTCCAGGTATATGTTGCCCACCGGCTCGTAGCTGTTACCGTCCACGCGGTAGCAGGCGTCAGCGGTAATGATGGCTTTAACCGTCATCTCGTTCATGGTCAGGGTACCGGTTTTATCCGAGCAGACCACGGTCATCGCGCCCAGGGTTTCAACCGTCGGCAGCTTGCGGATAATCGCCCGCTTGCGCGCCATCGCCTGCACGCCCAGGGAGAGGATGATGGAGATAATGGCCGGCAGACCTTCCGGTACGGAGGCGACCGCCAGGCTAATCAGGGAGAGCAGCAGCTCGCCCATTGGGATCTCACGGAACGCCAGGCTGAAGACAAACAGCGCGGCCATCATCGCCAGAATAATCGCGAAGATCGCTTTCCCCAGCTTGTCCATCTGCACCAGCAGCGGCGTACGGTGCTTTTCGATACCCGCCATCATCTGGTTGATGTGGCCGAGTTCCGTATCCTGACCGGTCGCGGTGACCACGCCGATGCCGCCGCCCGCGCTGACGGTCGTCCCGGAGAAGACCATGTTGGTGCGATCGCCCAGCGGTAATTCACCGCTCAGCGGATTAACGTGTTTATCCACCACGGTGGATTCACCGGTCAGAATCGCTTCTTCCACGCGTAAATTATGCGCTTCAATTAAACGCATATCCGCCGGAATACGATCCCCCGCGCGTAATACAATAATATCGCCCGGGACTATTTCAGTTGTGGGGATTGTTTCATGGTTACCGTTACGAATAACGCGCGCCTCGCTGGCGAGCATATTACGAATACTCTTCAGGGATTTTTCCGCGTTGCTTTCCTGAATATGGCCAATTAAGGCATTGATTACCGCCACGCCTAAAATAACCAGCGTATCCACCCAGTGGCCCATTATTGCCGTTAATACGGCGGCGGCCAGCAGGACATAAATCAGCACATCATTAAAATGGGCCAGGAAACGCAGCCAGGCAGGTTTACCTTTTTTCTCCGGCAGCGCGTTCGGCCCTGTTTTTTGCAGACGCGCCTGCGCCTCCGCACGATCCAGACCGCTGGCCTGGCTCTGCGCGTGCGCAAGCACCTGCTCTGCGGTCTGCTGGTATGCCAGCCCGCCGGAAGGCGGCATGTTTGGGGACAATTTTTTTTCGGTCATCGTATTTTTCCTTCAATATCCGGTGAACTGAAGCCTGAATTCCTTTCGGGCTTAAATAAATTCATTTTAAAGTCTTGCGGGTAAAATTGATCTACCGCAATATAATGACTTCTCGGTTATTCAAAACTGATTAAAACTATTTCGATGACCTGATTTTTACAAAATATTTCTAAACCAATACTAAACGAGGGGGAACCATGTGGGGTATTTATCGCAGGCGCAGACTGGTGTTATACGTTATCGCGGCCATTGTTATTGCCACGTTAATTGGTTATAGCACCTATACATTTGTAAAATTATTTTCCTGATTCAGACGTTTATTTACATAACGCGATATTAATATAAACGCCGGGTCGTATGTTGTTATTTGTGCGCAGTAATAATGTCTTTGTTTTATTCAAAAAGGTCAGCGGGGCTGATATTGCTTTACGTTACAGAATGCCGGACAATGACATTTTTAACTGACGATTAACATTACGATGAAACACCCGCTAGAATCGCTGCTCACCGCAGGCGGCATTTTATTGCTGGCCCTGCTTTCGTGCCTGCTGCTCCCTGCGCCTTCGCTTGGGCTGGTGCTGGCGCAGAAGCTGGTTCAGACCTTTCATATGGTCGATCTTAACCAGCTCTATACCATTCTGTTCTGCGTGTGGTTTTTACTGCTCGGGGCGATTGAATTCTTCGTGCTGCGTTTCGTCTGGCGACGCTGGTTTTCACTCGCGTCCTGAGCTCACAAAAAAGCCGGGTGGCGGCTACGCCTTACCCGGCCTGCACGCGACAGGTTAATGTGTCTGGCTATGGTTCTCTTTACGGTACGCACCCGGCGGCTGGTTGAACGTACGGGTGAAGATGCGGGTAAACGTCTGCTGCGAGTCAAACCCGTAGCGCAGGCAGATATCGTACACCCGGGCGTCGGATTCTCGCAGATCGCGCGCCGCCAGCAGCAGCTTACGTTCACGGATATAACGCCCCAGGCTCTCCCCTTTGTACTGCATAAACAGCCGCTGCAGGTGCCACTTCGAGTAACCCGCGTGGCGGGCAATCTCTTCTATACGTAATGGCTGATGCAGATTGTCGTCGATCCATTCGACGATAGTGTCGATAACTTGAGCGGAAATGGTCATACTGCTGTCCCCCTCTGCTTCTCGCTTAAACATTATTCCCACCACGCACGAAAGGTTTGTGCGCTGTCGCTTACCCTGACGGGCTCGCCCAGTTCCGGCGTCAGCAGCCGATAATTTTTATCCTTGCTGGCTTTTGCCAGCTGGATCAGCGGATCGTTCCAGGCGTGTTTCGCCAGCACGAAGCGTCCGTTATGCCCGGGCACCACGGCTTTCGCGTTGAGATCCGCCGAGGCCTGCGCCGTTTCCTCCGGCAGCATGTGGATGTACTTCCAGTCCTGGTCGTACTGGCCGTTTTCCATAATGGCGACGTCCACGTCACCAAACTGCTCGCCGATGGCCTTAAAGTGCGGGCCGTAACCGGAATCCCCGCTGTAGTAAACCTTCTGCTCTGGCGTGACGAACATAAAGCTGCCCCACAAGGTGCGATCGCGTTTAATGCCGCGCCCGGAGAAGTGACGTGCTGGCAGAACATGCACCGTCAATTCATCGCTGATGCGTACCGACTGGTTCCAGTCGCGCTCGTCAATAATCTCAGGCTTCATTCCCCAGTAGCGCAGGTGGGATCCCACGCCCAGCGGCGTCACCACGCGCTTCACCTTTGGCAGTAGTGCCCTGATGGTGGCGTAATCCAGATGATCGTAGTGATCGTGCGAGATAATCAGCAGGTCGATCGCCGGCATGCGTTCAGCGCGCCACGGATACTCGCCGGCAAAGGCCTTATTGAGGAACGAGAACGGCGCGGCATAGTTGCCAAGAACCGGGTCAATCAGGATCCGTTTGCCCGCGAGCTGCAGGTACCACGAGGAGTGACCGAGCCACACCAGGGTGTCCTGCTCCAGCGGCAGGCTCGCAAGATCGGTTTTCACCAGCGGAAGCGGCCGGGCCGGGCGGGCGTTTTCGGTTTTTTTGGTCAGAAACTCCCACATTGCGACCAGCATGTTTTTGTCACCGTTATAACCCGGCGTCGGCAGCGTATTGTGGAATTTCCCCTCGCGATACTGAGGGGAGGCCTCCACTTCAGTGAGCTGCTCACCCTGCGGCGGCTGGCCGAATCCGGCATTCAGAACAAACGGTAAACTCGCGGCTGAAGCAATAATCATGATTAACACCACGCAGATGAAGAGAGGTTTTTTCATATCCTGACCCGAAAACGCGCCCCATCCGATAGCGTGCGCAGGGTAAACTTGATTATGAGTGAGTAAGCACTCATTATAGATATGATGATAAAGTCGTCAAGACGTTTTCGATCTTTGACATTCCGCGTTGCAGCGTGTCAAAGCACGTGTTTCAATCAGGGTTTTAATCATTGACAGGGGGAACAATTTAGTGGCACGTCCGAAGAGTGAAGATAAAAAACAGGCCTTACTGGAAGCCGCAACGGCGGCGTTTGCACAGTCAGGTATCGCCGCCTCAACGGCGCTCATTGCCCGTAAGGCGGGCGTCGCCGAAGGTACCCTGTTCCGCTACTTTGCTACGAAAGACGATCTGCTGAATGCCCTCTATGTGCATCTGAAGCAGGATCTCTGCCAGACCATGCTGGCGAACCTCGATCGCACCATCACGCTGCCTAAAGAACATACCCGCAATATCTGGAACAGCTATGTGGACTGGGGTATACGTAACCCCGTTTCTCATGCGGCGATCCGCCAGATTGGCGTCAGTGAAAAGCTGAGCGTCGAAACTGAACAGGCGGTGAAAGATATGTTCCCGGAACTCCATGAGCTGTGCCGCCGCTCGGTGCGCCCGGTGTTTATGTCGGATGAATTTAAAACGTTTGGCGATGCACTTTTCTTATCGCTGGCTGAAAGCACGATGGAATTTGCCACCCGCGATCCGTCCCGCGCCGTTGATTTTAAAGCGCTCGGCTTTGAGGTGATGTGGCGCGGGCTTGCGTATGAGGACGCCAATGGAGAGTAAAGCCTTACAGGAGCACGCTATGCGTGTGGCCCTGGAACTGCCCTTCACCGAACACTGCTGGCCGTTCGGGCCGGAGTTTGACGTCTTCAAAGTGGGCGGAAAAATTTTCATGATTGTGGCCGTCGCGCACGGGCGGCCGCACGTCAGCCTGAAGTCAGACCCGGAGAAATCACTGTTAAACCAGCAGATCTACCGCGGGGTAGAACCCGGCTACCATCTGAGTAAAAAGCACTGGATTTCCCTTTACGGCACTGACGACGTGACGCCGGAACTGGTTACCGACCTCATTAATGACTCCTGGCATCTGGTGGTGGATAAGCTGCCGAAAAAAGACCAGAAGTGGATTAGGCCAGTCTGATTGTTCGTCTGAGACGAACAGATTAAGCGCTCGAATTGCACTTATCTTTTGCCGCTTCGCGCGGTAATCTGCTTTCCTTTCGCGCCCGCGAGCGGGCGAATTTCATCACCAGGAGTTGTTATGGATATCATTTCTGTCGCCCTGAAACGCCACTCCACCAAGGCGTTCGACGCAAGCAAAAAACTGACCGCGGAAGAAGCGGAAAAAATCAAAACCCTGCTGCAGTACAGCCCGTCCAGCACCAACTCCCAACCGTGGCACTTCATTGTGGCCAGCACCGAGGAAGGAAAAGCGCGGGTGGCGAAATCCGCGGCAGGCACCTATGTGTTCAACGAACGCAAAATGCTGGATGCATCTCACGTGGTGGTGTTCTGCGCGAAAACCGCGATGGACGATGCCTGGCTGGAGCGCGTTGTCGATCAGGAAGAAGCCGACGGTCGCTTCAACACCCCGGAAGCCAAAGCCGCGAACCATAAGGGCCGTACCTACTTTGCCGACATGCACCGCGTGGATCTGAAAGATGACGACCAGTGGATGGCGAAGCAGGTTTACCTGAACGTCGGCAACTTCCTGCTGGGCGTGGGTGCAATGGGCCTGGACGCGGTACCGATCGAAGGTTTCGACGCTGCGATCCTCGACGAAGAGTTTGGCCTGAAAGAGAAGGGCTTCACCAGCCTGGTGGTGGTGCCGGTTGGGCATCACAGCGTGGAAGATTTCAACGCCACGCTTCCGAAATCTCGCCTGCCGCTGAGCACGATTGTGACTGAGTGCTAATCAACACGGGCCGCTCTGTGCGGCCCGTTACGCTTTACTGATGACTAACCTGCGATGTGGATGCACGTCGCGATCGTATCCCCAGGCAAACGCAATCCAGCGCTCCTCCAACTCGGCGTATGAACTCACCGGTGTTAAGTGCCACTCTTCTCCTACCGTACCGTCAGCCACGCTTATCCGATAATTCATACTGAACGCCCAGTCGATCATGCGTAACCAAAACCGCTGTCCGTCGCCAGTCTGTTCGCTGTCAGAGACCACAATGTCGTATTCGCTTAGCACCCACTGGAAGAAAGATTGGGGTAATCCACTTATTACCCGCTGATGGACAGCGCGTGGCGTACGCCAGACCATAACCTGTGTCGCAGCCCCGTGGGGAAAGGTAATTTCTTTATGAAACGTCAACTTAACGGCATACGCCGTATAGGGTTTTCCGTCGTCGGTGGTGACGAGACGATATTCATCACCGTAGCGCGATTTTAACAGGCGATATCCCACCGGCAGCATAAATCCTGGCAGATGAAAATCCACCGTGCCCCGCGCAAGAAACGCTTCAGTATGTTCCACGTTTCGGGAGATAAGGCCTAATTTTTGGCTGAAATCTGCGGAATCAATCATCAGTGGCGACATGGTGGTTTCTCATGGCGTGAGTATAGACGACTTAACACCTCATCGAAATGATGTCGATTCAGTCGACTGGCTAAGTTAAACCCACCTTACACCTGTCTCATCCACTTAGCAGAATCGGCTCTTACTCCCTGAAAGCCCCTCGCAAAAAACTATTTCCCCTGCGCCGCCAGCCACGCCATCGCCCTCTCCCCCGCCTCATCTACCGGCAGATACACCAGCAAACGCGACCCGTTTCGCGGCGCGGAATACCAGTACATCTGCTGCAGCGTAAACTCCCCCAGCTCGGGATGGGTAAACAGCTTGAGCTGGTTCTCCACGCCGCGCACGTCGTTACGCTGGTGCCACAGGGTTTTAAACTCTTCGGACACCGCAAAGAAGCGCGCCAGTTTGGCTTCCCACAGCGGGTCGCCCCGGTGCTCGGCCATCGCCGCGCGGAAATAGGAGACAAAAATGGGCAGCACGTCGTCGCGTCTGCCGAGGCGCGCGCGCCACGCCGGATGCGTGAGGAACAGGTAAATACAGTTGCGGTCTTCCGGCGGGATTTCATTGAAATCCACACCCATCAGGTGGCCGAAGCTGTCGTTCCACGCCACGATGTCGAAATTGGGCTTCTGGATGCTGGCAGGTTTTGGCATCAGCGTATCCAGCAGGCGTCGGGTGCCTTCGCTGATGCCCTCGCAGCAGACCGCCTGCGGCGCTTCACCCGGCGGCAAACCCGCTAACACAAACAGATGCCGGGCCTCGGTCGGAGTACATTGCAGCGCTTTTGCCACGGCCGCCATCACCGCGCTGGACGGATTGACGTCCCTGCCCTGCTCAAGCCAGGTATACCAGGTTACGCCCACGTCAGCGAGCATCGCCACCTCTTCCCGGCGCAGACCGGGCGTGCGGCGGCGACCGCTGCGCGGCAGGCCTAAGCGCTGCGGATCGAGACTTTCACGCCGCGCGCGTAAAAATGCCCCCAGCTGTTTTCGGGTGTCATCCTGAAGTGAGACGACGGGTTCAGACATCAGCGCCATAAATCCCCCTGCATGGTAGTGCCAGTACCAGTATAAACAAGAACTGGTACCCGTTTATCTGATGGTAGATGCTACGACCATCTGTTGAATGACGCAATGGAGTTACCATGAATACGTCAGTTGTTTCACCGGGTCGCGCTGGCCTGATATTGCTGTTAACCGGCCAGATGCTTCCGATGATTGATACCTCAATCACCAACGTGGCGCTGGACGCCATTACCCATTCACTGCACGCTACCGCCACCGAGCTGGAGCTGATCGTCGCGCTCTACGGCGTGGCCTTTGCCGTCTGCCTCGCGCTCGGCAGCAAGCTGGGGGATAATTTTGGCCGTCGCCGTCTGTTTATGTGGGGTGTGGCGAGCTTTGGTCTGGCCTCGCTGCTGTGCGGAATGGCGGGGAACATTGAACAGCTGCTCGCCGCGCGCATCGTTCAGGGTGCGGGTGCCGCACTGATCATGCCGCAAATTCTTGCCACGCTGCACGTGACGCTGAAAGGTACGGCGCATGCAAAAGCCATCAGCCTGTTCGGCGGCATCGGCGGGATTGCGTTTATCGTCGGGCAGATGGGCGGGGGCTGGCTGGTGTCGGCGGATATCGCCGGGCTGGGCTGGCGTAACGCCTTCTTTATCAACGTGCCGATCTGTCTGGTGGTGCTGGCGCTGAGCCGCCGCTTCGTACCGGAAACCCGTCGCGAGACGCCGTCACGCATCGACTGGCCGGGTACCGTGTTGCTGGCCATCATGCTTTGCTGCCTGCTGTTCCCGATGGCGCTCGGCCCGCAGTGGCACTGGTCCTGGCCGCTGAAGACGATGCTGCTCGCCCTGGTCCCGCTGGCCTGGCTGATGGCGCTGAATGCGCGCAAAAAAGAGCGTGAGAATGCCCACCCGCTGATCCCGCCGCGCCTGCTTGCGCTTCGCAGCGTGCGCTTTGGCATTCTGATTGCGATGCTTTTTTTCAGCGTCTGGTCCGGGTTTATGTTCTGTATGGCCCTGACCATGCAAACCGGTCTGGGGATGGCGCCGTGGCAGTCCGGGAACAGTTTTATCGCCCTGGGCGTGACCTACTTTGTTTCGGCGTGGTTCGCGCCGCGGCTGATTGCCCGCTACAGCACCAGCACTATCCTGCTGACGGGTCTGGCGATCCAGATTACCGGCCTGCTGGCGCTGATCGCCACGTTCCGCGTTTGGGGCATGGAGAATACCGCCCTGACGCTGGCACCCGCCACCGGACTGGTGGGCTACGGGCAGGCGCTGATCGTGAACAGCTTCTACCGCATCGGGATGCGCGACATTCAGCCTGACGACGCGGGGGCCGCGAGCGCTATTTTAAGCACGCTGCAGCAGGCCGCGCTGGGTCTTGGCCCGGCCATTTTTGGCGCAATCTTGCTGCACGCGCTGCAAAACCATCACGGGGATTACACCCAGGCGATTAACGTCTTCCTGATGGTGGAAACGGCCATGATGGTGGTGCTGGCTCTGGCGACGCTGCGCATCCGCCATAGCCTGTGCCTGCCGGTGGTAAAGGTCTGCCAGGCCGCCAAATAAGTTCGTGAATTTGCATAATAGATCCGCAGCCGCCATTATGGGGCTGCAAAAATACAGGAGACGTTATGCAGGAATTGATTGCTCAGGTTGAAGAGTTAGGCATTGAAATTAATCACACCACCTCTTTAGTGATTATCTTTGGTATTATTTTTCTGACCGCCATCATCGTTCATTTTATTCTGCACAAAGGGGTGCTTCGCGCATTCGAAAAACGCGCGCAGGCCAGCAGCCATTTATGGCTGCAGATCATCACCCAGAATAAATTATTTCACCGTCTGGCCTTTACCCTGCAGGGGATAATTGTCAACGTCCAGGCGGTACTGTGGCTGCAAAAAGGCAGCGAAGCGGCGGAAATTCTCACTACCTGCGCCAGGCTGTGGGTAATGGTTTATGCCCTGCTCTCCTTCTTCTCGCTGCTGGACGTGATTTTCAATCTGTCGCAGAAAATGGCCACCGCGTCACAGCTGCCGCTGAAAGGGATCTTCCAGGGCATCAAGCTGGTGAGCGCCATCCTGGTGGGGATATTGATTATCTCCCTGCTCATCGGCCAGTCCCCGGCGATTCTTATAAGCGGTCTGGGCGCCATGGCCGCCGTGCTGATGCTGGTGTTTAAAGATCCGATACTCGGACTTGTGGCGGGTATTCAGCTTTCCGCCAACGACATGCTCAAGCTCGGCGACTGGCTGGAGATGCCTAAATACGGCGCCAACGGCACGGTGACGGATATCGGCCTGACCACCGTGAAAGTACGCAATTTCGATAATACGATTACGA
This sequence comes from Enterobacter sp. SES19, assembly GCF_011765665.1. Lineage (NCBI taxonomy): Bacteria > Pseudomonadati > Pseudomonadota > Gammaproteobacteria > Enterobacterales > Enterobacteriaceae > Enterobacter > Enterobacter sp. SES19. The sequence goes on along the minus strand of NZ_CP050320.1, from coordinate 1,176,267 downwards.
CCATTCCGACGTGGGCCCTGGTCTCCGACGCCTTTATCAACTGGAGCGGCATGTCGGCCTCCGGCGGGCGACGTATTAAGCGCAGCCTGAATATTGATACCACCAGTATTCATTTCCTCGACGAGCAGGAGCAGCAGAAACTCATTCAGGCGAAACTGCTGAAGCCTTATCTGGCCGCACGTCATGAGGAAATTAACCTGTGGAATCAGCAGAACGGTGAAGGGGAATCGGTACTAAACCTGCGCAAGATGACCAATATCGGCACCTTCCGCGCCTACCTGAACGAATATCTGCGCAACCACCCGCGCATTCGCAAAGATATGACGCTGATGGTGCGTCAGCTAGCACCTGACGCGAATGGTTTGCCGATTGAAATATATGCCTTCACCAATACGGTGGTCTGGGCAGAATATGAGGAGATTCAGGCTGACATCTTCGACCATATTTTCGCGGTGGTGGATGAATTTGGGTTGCGTATTCACCAGTCCCCGACCGGGAACGATATTCGCGCCCTGTCGGGGGTCATTGCCAGGTAATCTGTGTAGGCACCCGGGCGTGAAGGTAAGTGCGGTCTGGTGCCCTCACCCCGGCCCTCTCCCATAGGGAGAGGGTGAAAAACGTGCTACTTTTTGCGGGAAAGCTTAAACGTCACAAACAGGAAGATCACCCACACCGGCAGCAGCATCGCCGAGAGACGCATCTCATCCATGGTGCACATCAGCACCAGAATCAGCCCCAGGAAAGCGATACAGATGTAGTTCCCCGCCGGGTAAAGCAGCGCTTTGAACTGCGTTTCGCGTCCCTTGCGGCGCATCGCGGCACGAAAGCGCAGGTGCGCCAGGCAGATCATGATCCAGTTAAGCAGCAGCGTGGCGACAACCAGCGCCATCAGCAGGCCAAAGGCCTCTTTCGGCAGCAGGTAGTTGATTAGCACTACCAGCGACGTAATGGCACCGGAAAGGAACAAGGAATTTACCGGCACGCCGCGACGGCTGACGCGGGTAAGGAACTTCGGCGCGTTGCCCTGCACGGAGAGGCCAAACAGCATACGGCTGTTGGAGTAAACGCCGCTGTTATAGACCGACAGAGACGCCACCAGAATGACAAAGTTCAGCGCCGAGGCGACCACGTTGCTGTTCAGATCGTGGAAAATCATCACGAACGGGCTGCTGTCGGATTTCACTTCCACCCACGGATAGAGCGCCAGCAGCACCACCAGCGAGCCGATGTAGAACAGCAGAATACGGTATACCACCTGGTTAACCGCTTTTGGAATGCTTTTATGCGGGTCGTGCGCTTCCGCGGCGGTGATGCCAATCAACTCTAATCCGCCGAAGGAGAACATGATCACTGCCAGCGAGAGGATCAGCCCTTTCCAGCCGGTCGCCAGGAAGCCGCCGTGCTGCCAGAGGTTATCGATCGTGGCGCGCTCGCCGCCGTGGCCGGAGAACAGCAGCCACAGGCCAAAGCCGATCATGCCGATAATCGCCAGTACCTTGATCAGCGCAAACCAGAACTCGGTTTCGCCATACAGGCGGACGTTGACGAGGTTAACGGCGTTAATAATGATGAAGAAGGCCGCCGCCCAGATCCACGTCGGGACATCCGGCAGCCAGTACTGCATGTAGATGCCTGCGGCGGTCAGCTCCGCCATCCCCACCAGCACGAACATAACCCAGTAGTTCCAGCCGGACAGGAAGCCTGCAAACGGGCCCCAGTATTTATAAGCAAAGTGCGCGAAGGAGCCTGAAACCGGCTCTTCAACAACCATCTCGCCAAGCTGACGCATGATCAGGAAGGCAATAATCCCGGCGATACCATACCCCAGCAGTACCGCCGGGCCCGCCATCTGAATAGCGGGGCCGATACCAAGAAACAGCCCGGTACCGATCGCGCCGCCAAGGGCAATTAACTGAATATGTCGATTTTGCAAACCACGTTGCAGCGTCGGATTCTGATCCGACGAGGCTTCGGCGCTACCATGGCCTGAAGCGGATGACGCGTCTTTCACGTCCTACCCCTGTCTCTTTTTTAGAAGGGGCACGTTTTAACACTTCATGCTGGAGGTAGCAAGGGATTGGGGCATCCCTGCCCCGGATAACGAGATGGAACGCTTAGAATTCGTAGCCAACCGAGATCTTAAAGGTGCGCGGTTCGCCCTGCGTGATGTAAGTACCGGAATCGTCCACGCTGGCCCAGTAGTTTTCATTGGTCACGTTATCGATGCCTGCGCGCACGGTCATCTGGTTTGCATTGTGGTTCACCGCGAAGCGATAGCGCATCCCCAGATCCAGCGTGGTGTAGCTGTCCAGCTTTTTGGTGTTTGCCAGGTCAGCGTACTGCGCGCCGGAGTGGTTCACGCGGGCGGTGGCGGTCAGGCCGTCAATCGGCTTGATGTCGTACTCTGCGCCCAGCACGGCGTAAAAGTTCGGAATACCGATCGCATCGTTCCCCTGATTCACGCCATTTTTGGTTTTGGTTAGCTCAGCCTGCAGCCAGGTAGCGCTGGCATTCAGACGCATCCCCAGCAGGGGCTCGCCAAAGACGTTCAGCTCCACGCCACGGTTACGCTGCTCGGCGTCAAGGCCGTAGTGGCCTCTGTCGTCGAGGATCGCCGACGGCATCTTGATTTCGAACAGCGCAAGCGATCCGCCCACGCGGCCAAAGTCCGCCTTCACGCCCACTTCGTTCTGCTTAGAGTGCACGATACCGGTACTCTGGCCGTAGTTGGTGGCGGTATTCGGCGCGGTTTTGCCCGGCTGCAGCGCTTCGGTATGGTTAGCATAGAGGGAGATTTCCTCCCACGGCTTGTAGACCACGCCGTAGGTTGGCATCCAGCGACTGCCGTCGAAGCCGTCTGCTGCGTTTTCCGCACCGGTAATTTTGTTATACCCGCGAATGACCACCTTCTGGTGGCGCGCGCCGGCGGTGAACAGCAGCTTATCGTCCAGCACACCCAGGGTATCGCTCAACAGCCAGCCTTGGGTACGGGTGCGTCCGCTGGTCAGCGGATCGCTGTATTTCCCGCCTGAGCCGTTGAGGTTGCTGCTGTCCGGCATATCCACGCCGGTGTTGTGGTAGATGTTGGTCGTCGGGTTATCCTTCGTCGCCGACATTTTCCACGCGATTTTTTCGTTTTTGGTCATCGCCGAATAGCCAACGTTGACCTTGTGCGAGACGAAACCGGTATTGAAATTACCGCGAATGCCCGCCATGCCGCTGACGGAGTCGCTGATGCGGTTGGTATCAAGGCGGCTGACCGTTGCCTTACCGCTTTTATCCACCAGCTTCGGCGCGCTGTAGATCCCTTCCTCGTGCGCGTGCTGCGCGCCCAGGCCGGTATAGGCGGTCCAGCCGTCGGTGATGTCGTACTCGCTGCGCCACATCCCGAACTCGTTTTCGATGTTGCTGTAGGCCCACTTCTGCGAGAAGTTGCGATCGTTTTTCGGCGGCTCGGGCACGAAATCCACCGCCGAAATGTTGACGCTGGTTGGGCTACCGTGGAAGGTTTTCTTCTGATAGCCCAGATCAAGCGAGGTGCGGAAGCGGTCACCGCTGTAATCCAGGCCGGTAGAGAGCAGCGTGGTGCGGCGGCGATCGTTCGGTATGCCGGTTTCCCCTTCGCGATGGACCAGGTTCACCCGCGCGCCAAACTGGTCGTTGTCGCCGTAGCGACGACCCGCATCCAGCGTGGTGCCAATCTGAGAATCTGAGGTGTAGTCCACGCCCACTTTCGCCTGCGGGAGTTCGCCCGCGTGTTTTGGCTCAAGGTTGATCATCCCGCCCACGCCGGAGCTCGCCGCGCCGTTCATCAGGGCGTTTGCCCCTTTGAAGATCTCAATGCGCTCAACCATCTGGGTATCCACCACCTGGCGCGGCAGCACGCCGGACAGCCCGCCAAAGGTCATGTCGTCACCGTCGAACTTCAGGCCACGAATACGGTAGGTTTCCGCGCTGTTGCCGAATCCCTGGACGAACTGCACGCCCGCGTCGTTCGCGACGACATCGGCAATGGTTTTCGCCTGCTGATCTTCCACCAGCTTCGAGGTGTAGCTGATGATGTTGAACGGCACGTCCATGGCGTTCTGCTGGCCCAGCATCCCCATGCGCCCGCCGTTCGCCATCTGCCCGTCAAGGAAGGCCGGTACCAACTGGTCGCCACCGGGTTTGAAATCGCTGGCTGGCGCAGCCTGGACAACGAGGGTGTCCTCTTTTTGATCGTCCGCCGCGAAGGCGGAATGTGTCACCGCGCCAACGGCGAGCGCCAACAGCGTGTTGTTTATTTTGGTGTTGTTCATCGTTAACTCATTTAAACGTGCGCGCAAAAATGACCCGTTGTCAGGCCTTAGAATGTGTTTATTGAAATGCAAATGAGAACTATACGCATTATATATGCGTTAGCAAGTGTAACCGCGTTCATGAGGAGGTTTGGCGAGAAATGAGGGGAACAACCACCCCGTTGCGGGGGTGGCTGCAATGACGTTATTTTTTCTTGTAGATATTGGCCGTACCGTGAATTTTATTGTTGGTGTTCCCTGACGTGAGCACCAGGACATCTGCGCCTTTCTTATCGGCTTTCTCAATCAGTTCTTTTTTTGCATCATCAACCGATACCTCATTCGAGGTACTTACCGTACCGATTTTTTGATACTGAGACGCAACTTTCTTGAACTCATTTTTTGTCAGCAACTGAGCAGCAAAAGCATTGGTCGTAAACAGTAACGCCGTTCCCAACAAAATAGCAGTCGTCTTTTTCATAACCTTTTTTCCTTGAGATTAATCAGCAACTACGAAAAACCTCACGCATTGTGGTGAGGTTTTATGAGCATGGTAGAGAATCTCAGGAAATGCCATACGTTCGGGAAAATTCTTTTATAACAACCCGTTGCATGAAATTACTAACGAATATTAAGAATATTCGAATACCCGCGCGGTGCCAGCAATATCAATGCGTACCGCCGTGCCCGGGTTCCATCCTGGCTGGCTGACGGTCTTCAGAATCACGGGCTGTTGCTGCCCGGCTAATCCGAGGGTGAGCGTCGACAGGTGGCCGGTAAAATCCACATCAAGAATTGATATCGGGCTTTCATGTGAGGCGCATGCCGTCACGCTCAGCTGCTCCGGGCGCAGCATCACTCTGCCCTGCCCGGTCGCCTGCGCGTTGTCCGTGGGCACTTCACCCAGCGCGCACACGGCATACCCAGCAGTGAGCTGAGCTGGCAGGATCACGGCGTCGCCAAGAAATAGCGCCGTCTCTTCGTCAACGGGACGGGTGTAGACGTCATAAGGCGTGCCGACCTGTGTGAAACGTCCGGAGCGCATCACGGCAACCTGCGTAGCAAAGGACAACGCTTCGTTCTGATCGTGGGTGACCAGAATCGAGGCCACGCCCGCTTCGGCCAGCAGATCGGCCGTTGCCTTACGCGTCATGGCGCGCAGGCCGGTATCCAGCGCCGAGAACGGTTCATCCAGCAGCATCAGTGAAGGACGCTGGGCCAGCGCACGGGCAAGCGCCACGCGCTGCTGCTGTCCGCCGGAAATCTCGTGGGGCCAGTGCGTTGCCAGTTGCCTGTCCAGAGACACCATCTCCATCAGCGCCTCAACGCGCTGGCGTTTCTCGTGGCGGGTGCCGTCCAGCCCCCAGGCAATGTTGTCTGCCACGTTGAGGTGCGGGAACAGCGCCCCCTCCTGAGGTACAAAACCGATCCCGCGCTGGTGGGCAGGGACAAAACGGTTTTCATCAAACAGCGTTCTCCCCTGCATGACAATACGCCCGGTGTCAGGCGTTTCGAAACCGGCAAGAATACGCAGCAGCGTGGTTTTCCCCGACCCGGACGGCCCGACAATCGCCGTCCTGCTCCCCGGCGCAACGCTCAGGTTTAAGCTGTCGAGCACCTGCACATCAGAAAACGATTTAGAAATGGCGGTTAATTCAAGCATGTCATAGCCCTGCAATTTTTTTCGACTGCATATAGAGAATGGCGGTCAGCGGGAGTGAAATCAGGATCATCAGCATCGCGTAAGGCGCGGCGGCAACATAGTCAATTTCACTGGTCAGCGCCCAGAATCCGGTGGAGAGCGTGCGCGTGCCCAGCGGAGAGAGCAACAGCGTGGCGGTCAACTCGTTGCTGACGCCGAGGAAAACCAGCGCGGCACCCGCCGCAGCACCGGGCGCGGCCAGCCGCATCGTAACGCTCCAGAGCGCCTTCGCGGGCGTGCTGCCCAGGCTGCGCGCCACGTTTTCCAGCTCGACCGGCGCCTGCGCAATCCCCGCCCGAAGGTTGATGAGCGCTCGGGGCATAAACATCAGCAGGTAGGCCAGGAACAGGGTAATTTCCGTCTGGTAAATGGGGCGGGCGTAATGAATGGTGACGGTGACCAGCGCCAGCGCCGTGACAATGCCCGGCAGTGAACTGGTGATATAGATGCACCCTTCCAGCATCCGGAAGATACGGTGCGGATAGCGGATACCGAGCCACGCGATGGGGATCACGCACGCCGTTGTCAGGAGCGCTCCCCCCACGCCGAGCATCAGCGTCTGGCGCAGGGAGTGCCAGAGATCGGGACTCATCCAGTTTTGCACGCCCCCGAGCCAAATCCAGCGGCACAGGACAATCAACGGCACGCCCAGCGCCAGCACGATCAGCACGATGAAAAACAGCTGGCCCAGCGCGGCAGCCGCAGGCTTCAGCGGCCAGCGTTTTTGCTCGCGCGCGGCCCCGGCGCCAATGCGCGCGTAGCGTGCTTTTCCGCGCGTTACGCCTTCCAGCACCAGAATAGCCAGACAGCACAAGGCCAGCACGCCCGCCAGCATGTTCGCCGCCGGGCCGCTGAAGGTAGACTGGAACTGGTCATAGATTGCCGTGGTGAAGGTATCAAAGCGGATCATCACGTACAGGCCATATTCCGCCAGCAGATGCAATGCCACCAGCAGCGCGCCACCGCAGATAGCCAGCTTGAGCTGCGGCAGCACCACGCGGAAAAAGACCCGCCAGGGCGGCGTGCCGAGCGACGCGGCGACATCTTCAAGCGTCGGGTCAAGACGACGCAGCACCGCCGCAACCGGCATATAGATAAACGGATAGTAGGCCAGAACGGAGAGGAACACGCCCGCGGAGAGCCCGTGCATGGACGGGACAACGCTCACCCAGGCATAGCTTTGCACGAACGCGGGGATCGCCAGCGGGGCGACCGCCAGTGCAGACCAGATCCCTCGCCCGGCAAGCTGCGTGCGCTCGGTGAGCCAGGCTATCGCCACGCCCGTCACGATACACAGCGGAACCGCTAAAGCCGTCAGCCACAGCGTGTTGCTGAGTAGCTCAGCAACACGCGGGCGAAACACCAGCGCCTTAATGGTTTCCCAGCCGGTCTCAATGCCAATGGCAATGATAAAACCCAAAGGCAGAAGCGCCATTAATGAAAACAACACAGCTAACGCAACCATCGGCAGTGCAGGACGCCTGCGGGCAGGCTCCTGCACTCTGTTTTTTCCGATGTCGAGACTCAGACCAGACATAAGACGTTCACTTCACTCTCAGGATCACAGCAGACCGGCTTGCGTCATCAGCTCGATAACTTTTTTACTGTTGAGCGTTGAAGGTTCAACTTTCGGTGCATCAAGATCTTTCAGCGGGACCAGTTTCGGGTTTGAGGCCGCATTCACGCCCACTGCATATTCAAAGGCATTGTTGGTACGCAGACTTTCCTGGCCTTCTTTACCGGTAATGTATTTGATAAAGGCCTGCGCCTGCGCTTTGTGCTTGCTGGACGCCAGCACGCCACCGCCGGAAAGGCTCACAAACGCGCCCGGATCCTGGTGTTTGAAGTAGTAGAGCTGGGTGTTTTTGCTGTTTTCACCGGTTTTGGACTGATCGACAAAGCGGTAGTAGTGATAAATCACGCCGCCATCAATCTGGCCGGCATTGACGGCTTTCATCACCGTGCTGTTGCCTTTATAGGCAACGAAATTGGCTTTCATCGCCTTAAGCCATTCCAGAGTGGCCTTTTCGCCTTTCAGAGCCAGCATCGCGCTCACGATGGCCTGGAAATCCGCGCCTGACGGTGATGCCGCCCAGCGGCCTTTCCACTCGGGTTTCGCCAGATCCATCAGCGACTTAGGCAGCTGCTGCTCGCTCAGTTTTGCAGGATTATAGACGAATACCGTGCTGCGGGCGGCAATGCCGATCCAGCGACCGTGCGCCGGACGATACTCTGCCGGTACCTGCTTCAGGGTGTCTGCATCCAGCGGCGCAAACAGGTTAGCGTTATCCACCAGCACCATGGACGGTGAGTTTTCCGTCAGGAATACGTCGGCCGGCGATGCGCTGCCTTCCTGAACCAGCTGGTTACCCAGCTCGCTGTCATCACCATTGCGCAAAGTCACTTTAATGCCGGTTTCTTTGGTAAAACCGTCAACCCACGACTTCACCAGGTTTTCATGCTGCGCGTTATACACAACGATACCTTCGTTGTTATCGGCGGCAACTGATTGTGTGGAAAGGAAAAGGGATGACGACAACAAGGCAAGCGAGAAGCAGGACAGCAGGCGAGAATTCATGAACATATCCTTAATAGACCAACGGGAGTAACCACTCATAGCTTTGTGGGACAGGATTAAAGCACACAACAACGCTAATGATAATTAGTATCAATCCAGTTTACGCGTAAAAGTGTAAAATTTCATTATTGCGTGGTTTGAAATGATAAAAATCCAGATGGGAAAGATAGTTCAATTAAAAATTAAGAAAACCTTAAGACTGAACGGAAGAAGAATTCATTAGCCTTCTATTTATTATTGCGACATTTAATGCACAGATGAACAACTCTCCCGCCAGAGAGGCGGGAGAATGTAATGCAGTGTGTTATTTATCGATTAAATTAAAATCACCCTGGTTATATCTTTGCCCCTGGATATTGTCAGGCGTAAAGACATGGTCAACGAACTTAATATCAGAATCGGAAAGATTCAGGCTGACCGCCCCCGCATTATCCTGCAAATGCGCTATTTTTCGAGCCCCGGGAATAGGAACAATGTCATCTCCTTTACTCATCACCCATGCGAGGGCCAGCTGCGCGAGGGAACAGCGGTATTTATCCGCGACATCCTGTAGCTGGCCGAGCAGCTGTTGGTTTTTCTGCATCGCTGCTTTCTGGAAGCGGGGCAGGTTCCGCCGGAAATCATCCTCGCCAAAGCCGGAGCTGTCCGTGATTTTCCCGGTTAAAAATCCGCGACCCAGCGGACTGTAGGGCACAAACCCAACGCCCAGCTCGCGGCAAGCGTTGAGAATGCTTTCCTCCGGCTCGCGAGTCCAGAGCGAATATTCCGTTTGCACGGCGGTAATCGGATAAACTTTGCAGGCCCGGCGTAACGTGTCGGCTGAGACTTCTGAGAGCCCGATATGGCGAACTTTCCCTTCCTTGATTAAATCAGCCATTGTTCCCACAACGTCTTCAACAGGTACAGACGGGTCGACGCGGTGCTGATAAAGCAGATCGATAGTCTCGATATTGAGACGTTTAAGTGAACCTTCTACCGCTTCACGAATATGTTCAGGGCGGCTGTCAACACCAGCCATACGTTCAAGACCATGTCCGGAGGGAAGGATGCGAAAACCAAATTTTGTCGCAATCTGTACCTTGTCGCGAATGCCTTTAATCGCCTTCCCGACCAGGACTTCATTATCATAGGGGCCATAGACTTCCGCGGAATCAAGGAAGGTAACGCCCAAATCGACCGCAGCGTGAATGGTATTGATCGCCTCCGATTCTTCGGCGCCACCATAGGCAAAACTCATCCCCATACAACCCAACCCCAGTGCTGACACCTGGAATTTATCTTTTCCCAGATAACGTGTTTTCATCTTATATTCCTGTTTTGATAAATGACAGGAAATATATACTTTCATTCTTAACGCATAACAATTAGTATATTTTTAATGCAGTATTTTATGAGAATTAACAATGAAAAATGCACCAGAGTTACAACATATAGAAATATTACTTCTTATTGTAAAACACGGGAGTTTTCGTCAGGCCGCAAAAGAATTAAATGTTTCAGCGCCGACGTTAACTGTCGCCATAAATAATCTTGAAGAAAAACTTGGGGTTAGACTTTTGAATCGCTCCACCCGAAGCTTGTCTTTGACGGCCGTCGGTAAAGCGTTTCTTGATGACGTGATGCCCGTCCTGAATGACTACAGACGCGTCATTGATAATCTCAATGACCACAAAGAAAAGCCAGAAGGCGTCATCAAAGTCAACTTACCCCGGATCGTGGTTGATCTCTTTTTTCAAAGCCATTTCGTTACGTTCAAAAATGATTACCCGGGTATTAAATTAGAGTTGTTCACCACTGACAGAAAAATCAATATTATCGACTCAGGTTTCGATGCCGGAATACGTTATACACAAGATGTTCCTAAAGATATGGTTGCCATTCCTTTTGGTGGCAAGATGGCTCTTATTCCCGTTGCCAGCCCCGATTTTCTGAAGAAATCAGGCACGCCTGACTCACCAAAAGATCTGGTCAATTTCAGGTGTATAAATCGCTGTTTTCCTGATGGAAAGCTGTATCGCTGGGAGTTTATGGATCCACAAGGGGAAACAATGGAGGTATCTGTTAATGGCGATCTGGTTGTCGATTCAGACGCGGCAATGATCCAGGCTGCTGAATATGGGTTAGGGATTGCGTTTGTTTATGAGAATCTGGTTGAGGATAAAATTAGCGAAAACAAACTTGTCCGTTTGCTACCTGATTATACCTATCCCGCTGATAATTTTTGTGTTTACTACCCGAGCCGAAAACATCTGCCAGCACCGCTGAGAACCTTCATAGCGTGGGTGATGTCGATGAATAAAGACGTGCGTTGAGAGGAAATGGCACGCCCTGTAGGATTCGAACCTACGACCTACGGCTTAGAAGGCCGTTGCTCTATCCAACTGAGCTAAGGGCGCACTGAGAAGCGTGTGCTTCGCGGTGGTGAAACGCGAAGAATTATACGGTCAATGGCAGGTGAGTCAATGCCTTTTCCGCTTTCCAGGGCAATTACCGCTAGCCGATTGTAAATACGGCTATTTTCTCAACATTTCTCCCTGTTTCACCGTAAAATTTAGCGCTGCGAAAAGGCCTAGTTGCATTTAAGTAACGCCTGCTGTTTTCCTGAACGTCAGCTCGTCACACTAGAGTCAGATATCCCGGCCGCCTGGAGGCTGACAGACAACAGGACAATGGAGTGACAGCGCAAAACCTGATCGATACGCCCCCCCGGTTACAGTACCTTTCTCAGGACATCGTCGGCATTAAGCTTGAGCCTATCGTCGCCCTCACCTCCTTGCGCCAGGTTGGCGTGGAGGTACTTAGCGTTCTGTCCGACACGCGCCACAGCGAGGACTTTTTTTGCGATCGGTCCGCTGAATGGTCGATAACCCTGCTTGAAGCGCAGCTTGCCACGCTAAAAAATACGCCGCACGGACATAACCTTTTTATTAATCTGCCGATAACCGTCCTGACGGAGCCTGCGTCTTTTCAGCGACTTATCAGGTTACCTGGCGTGCAGCTCAATATTGAGATTGTCGACCTCGCGTCCTTTTTGGCGCTAACCGTCGCACAGAAGCAGCATGTGGTTCAGAATCTGCAGCAACTTAGCAGACAGGGACACGCTATCTGGCTGGATGACGTGGACGACGTCTTAGTGCAGTCGTTTTTATCCTGTCGACTCCCGTTAAGCGGCGTCAAAATAGATAAGGAAGCATTCTGGCGTTTACGCGACACCCCTGCGCTGAGGCAACTGGTTTCCCTTTGCTTTCAGCTGGCCGGGAAAGTGCTTATTGAAGGTATTGAGACTGAACGCGATCGTACCTGGGCACTGCAGGCAGGCGCAGACCTCGGCCAGGGATATTACTGGCCGTCCTGGACATGGCCGGAGGATTAAAACGCCATTTCCAGGAGGGAGACCATGCGAATGACAGTGCGCCGTTACCGGCGGCGGCGTACAGGAAGTGATGCACTGGGATTTACGCGCTCACCTTTTGCTCCCCCCTTTTTCGACCGACTCGAATTTTTGAGCCAGTCCATCAGCCAGCCCCGCAAAACAGACGCCCCTTTTATCCTTCTGGTGACGGAGGATCACTACCTGCGCACCGGCTTTCTCAACGGGCAGTTTCCTCTGAGCAGCTGCTGCGACTACGCCACGCTGGACGACGCCCTTATCGCGCAGACACAGTGGCCCTCCGCCCGTCTGGTCGTGGATATAGAAAGCCGGTCCACGGGGCTGCTGGAGAAACTGGATCAGTTGAGAAGGCATAGCCTGTTTCCTCCGTTCCTGACGCCCTGGCTGTTAGTCCGGGCCGATAATTACGACACCCGCCTCTTCTGCAAAGCGGCAGGTCCCTTTCATGTGCTCGAACGTCAACTGAACGCCGCCGCGCTCCAGCACAGCCTGCTGGATACCCGCCCCCCGCAGGGGTCCGACAAAGACTGGTTCTCGCGCAATGAATGGCCCATCCTGCAGGAGCTCTCACGGGGCAAGACGCTGCGTCAGATTGCCCTGATGCAGAATCGCCCCTATAGCCGCATTATCTATCGTCTCAGCTGCATCCTGCTGAAGCTGGGGCTGAGCCATCGCCAGGAATTGCTTCATCTTCTTAATAACCTCTCAGACTGCACGTTTTCACTCACGTCCTAACCCCTTATTTCCTAAAGCGGTTTAGGAATTTACTTACCAACTGCGTTACATAAATGTTAATTTTTAACAATAAAATCGAATTTATAACTATTCCTAATTTATGGGCGTAAACCTTGTGAAATGCCATAAATTGAATGAACGGCAGCACTTTCCTCCATCCGTTAAGCGAATGCAGATAGCGTTAACAAGATGATAATGATGTAAAAACAAGCAGCTTAGCGACAACGTCCAGGAGTAAAAAGCGAAGCGGGTAGCATGTTCTCCTGCGGACCTGGCGCCGTTATCGTGGTCAACGCAAGCACTTTCGGATGAAGGTCTACCGGCCTGCGAGGGCAATTTTTAACCTCCGCGTCGCGGGTTCGCCCCCAGAAATGATGTCTATTTTTGTTAACAATTGATCAACATACAGAGATATCTGTTATTTTTTGTTATTACATAAAGATGAAAATATGCGGTAAATGGGATAATAGGATATTTCCGCTAATTTTAAAAAAATAGTGATTCAGATCCAGAAGATAATACAAACCCATACGCGGATATTAATTTACAGGGTTTTCGGAAAAAACTTACCCTGTATAATAAGATGCGTACCAAATTTGAATAAGAAAAACCTTTTTGCCAACACCAGCCTAATGAGATGACCGCGCTGAGGCATAGTTCTTTTCATTACGTAAACAAGGATGCTTTCGCTCTTTCCAGGGAAATACTACGGTATAGGGATCTGCACATTATATCCTTCCGGCATTTCGAGAGTTTTACCAAACTCTGCATAACGCTTTTAACAATCTGAGGCATTAAAAATGAAACCGGCATCCGTTATCATTATGGACGAACATCCTATCGTCAGAATGTCGATAGAAGTCCTGCTACAGAAAAATAAGAATATCGCAGTCAAGCTCAAGTCTGGCGATAGCCATGAAGTCCTTGACTGTATCCGCAATCACCCTATCGATCTGGTGATCCTTGACATTGAACTCACGGGCACGGATGCTTTCGCTTTACTTAAGAGAATCAGAAACTTAAACAAAGAGATTAAGGTTCTGTTCCTCTCGTCTAAATCAGAGCTATTTTACGCGGGTCGCGCCATTCGCGCCGGGGCAAATGGCTTCGTCAGCAAACGGAAAGATTTGGGTGAGATCTACAACGCCGTAGAAATGATCCTGATGGGCTATTCCTTTTTCCCGTCGGAAACGCTGAACTTTATAAACCACCTGGGTTCAGGGAAAGGGATGGCAGTAGATATGCCATTATCGAATCGTGAGGTCACGGTATTACGGTATCTGGCGAATGGATTATCCAATAAGGAAATTGCTGAACAGCTACTATTAAGCAACAAAACTATTAGCGCGCATAAATCCAATATTTATTCCAAGCTGGGTGTGCAAAGCATCGTAGAATTAATTGATTACGCCAAAGCGCACGAACTGCTTTAACCTGAATTCACTCCCTGCAGCTTATCTGAGCTGCAGGGAGTGCGGTCAGTGCTAATTATAGTTAATCATAAAGGTGGCATCCGCATCGGCTCGTCCGGGCTGAGGATTATCTGCGGTGGCAATATAATTGGCATAAAACGACAATGTCGCATTCCCCTGCGCATCAACCGACACCGGCTGGCTGGCCTGCTGGAGAGCCAGACGCGTTTTATCCGCATCCCTGATCTCTACCGCGACATGACTTGCTGTACTGGCGTCATTGAGCGCCAGCAAACCGTTATTGCTCCCGTCAGCTTTACCCGAAAACGTAATGGACGCCGCGCCCGGCGGGCAGCCGGTCAGCTTCAGCGTAAACGGCATGGGCTGCGTGCGGCTTCCGGTGGTGCTGAGCTGTTTCGTGGGCCAGGTGCCCAGCGTGACGGTCTTGTCGCTGTCGCTGCCCTCGGCAACGCAGGTAAAATCGACGATATTGCCGTAGAGCCGAATGTTAATCTCGCCCAACGCGGTGTCCGCCTGAGCCTGTGTGCAAAGCGCAAAAAGCGCCACGGTGATAAAACGGATCCCGTTTCGCATATTGGCTCCTTAGTCGTAATCCACGCGCAAATACCCGCGCGAGGTGAAACGCCCTTCCGCTGGCTTATTGCCCGTCACGCTCACCGGCCAGACCCGGATCCCCACCTGCGCCTGCGCGCTGTCGTCAAGGCGGAACGGAATTTTGCTTGTCAGGTTGTTAGGCGTGAGCGGCGCTCCGCTCTCGTTGGCAATGATGAACCCCACATCCGGGTTATCCGACACCAGCACATTATCAGAGACTTTTTCCGCCTCGACGCGCATCGTCAGCATGGCGTTCGCCTCCACGTTGGTGCATTTGATCGCAATGGTTTTGCTTTGCGATGAGACGCCCTCCGGCTTGTTACCCACGCCCGCCTTGCTGAACAAAGAGGCGCCAATGTCACCGAAATCAAACTCCACCACGTTACCGGCATTAATGGCGCAGCTTTGCGGCACCTGAATGGTTCCGCTGTAGCTAATGGTATAGACCGGCGTGGTTAGCGGATCGGAGGAGGTAGTGGTGACGTAGACGCGGAACATGGTGGCGCGCGGGATCACCACCATGTTGATAAAACGCCGGGTCACCTTAAGGCGGAAGACAAGGCTGGAGTCCTGAACGCCAAACGGTTTGTTTTTGGAGACGTTAGGATGACTCCCCATCTGGATATAGCTTTTTGGCGGGTAAAACACGCCAGCGTAGCTGTCCGTGATTTTCATGGCCCCGTCCAGATAGTCGTTCAGCTTCAGATACTGGTAGCCATCGCTGGTCCCGGTGATCGGGTAATCCGTCACATAGCTGCGCTTGGTGGTGTTCCCGGTCGTGCCCTTCGGGCAGACGGCATTCACCCCTACCCACTGCGATTTTTCGCTGAGCGTTACGACCTGTCCAATCTGGTTATTCGAGCTATTAAATTTATCCGTCAGGTCGTAATGCACCTCCGTCGGCACGCCTTTCTCATTGACGCACACGGTAGCGAATGCGTTTGTCGCGGGCAGTAACGCCAGCAGCGACAAGGCAAAGATTTGGGTTTTAATCACAGCTGATCCCCTTAAGTGTGATTGCCTGTTGCAGGCTCTGTTCAGACAAGCTGTAAGGTGCGCGACACTGGGACTGCGCCCCGTCGCCCCACTGGATCAGCAGTTCGCCTTCCAGCGGCAGCCCACTCAGGTAAATTTGCCCGTCATCCCCCACCATGCTGGTGACACCGCTTCGGGTTTCACGGACCACCGCGCCGAACGGCACGGGCTGGTTACCGCGCATCACCGTCAGCAGAGCGCGCACGCCAATGCGGGTATCAAAGCTGGCGCGCACCAGCGCGCCTTTCGTCGGCACCACGCTGCTCACGTTGTTTTCGATATCGGTGTTGTTGCTCATGGTGTTGGTATCCAGCGCCACGCGGTTGTAGCGATAGACGGTGGCATACGGCATCACCGCGTAGCCTCGCCAGTCGGTTTTCACCCCGGTCTGGTTTTCAATGCTGACGCCTGATGCTCCCGGCGCTTTGATCAGCACGTTGGTGTCGCCCAGCGGCTGGCTGAAGGTCACGCCGTCGGCGTGTCCGACCACCCCGCCGGAGAGCTGCCAGTTGAGATCGTGCTGATCGTCGCTGTAGTTGTAGCCCACGCCCAATGTGCCGTAGGTCGCCTGCCAGTTGGCGCTGGCGCTTCCGCTTGCGCCGTTGGTGCTGGTGTGTCCCTGGGTCACGCTGTAGTTCAGGTTGCGGTCCTCCAGCAGCGTTCCGCTGACGCCGGTTTGCCAGCTTGTGTCGCCATCGCTGTTTCGACTGGCGGATGCCGTAGCGTAGGCGCGGTCAATCGCGCTGTCCCGGCGATAGCCCTGACGGGTAAAGAGGCTGAACGGCACGGAGACGTTAAATGACGCGATCCGATCGGTGCCGTCTATCCCAACGGATTTGTTCCACGACCACGAAACGGAGTAGTTGATTCCCTTCACGCCGCCCGCATAGCCCAACTGGTACCAGAGGTTCGTCTCATCGGTTCCCCAGTAGGTCTGCTCGCTACCGGAGATATAGACCGAGCCGTAGTCCCCCAGCGACTGAGATACGTTGAGCTGGAAGCGGCCTTTTTTATTCCACGTCAGGTTGTGATAACTCTGCACGTCTGGAACATCGTTATCGTTCTGGCTATCGGCATACTGATAGCCTTCCATTGAGCGCCAGGCGACATCGTCGAGGGTGTAAAAGCCTTTCGTGGAGTAGCGGTAGCCCAGCAGCTGGAAGTTGGTGCCGAAGCCGTTAAGGGATTTCGCATAGAGGAAGCGCAGAGACTGCCCTTCATGCTTGCTGTCGTCCGCAAGCTGGCTGCGGGCGTGGGTGATATCGAGCGAGACCGCGCCCCAGTCGCCCAGGTTTTTTCCGGCTCCGACGGCCACCGCGGTATAGCGTGACGCCAGCTGTGTCCCGCCGTAGAGCGTGTAACCGTTGGCAAGACCGGTAATCAGGGTGCCCTGGGTGAAGAACGGCGTATCCTGATCGCTGTTACCGCTGCGGTAATCCCCCGCGACGAGGTCGTACTTCCAGCGCCCTTCACGCTGCAGAAGCGGCACGGTGGAGTACGGCACGGTATAGCGCTGCTGGGTGCCGTCTTTCTCTTCGACCGTGACCTCCAGGTCACCGCTTGAGGAGGTCGGGTTAAGATCGGTAATGGCAAATGCGCCCGGCTGGACATAGCTTTGATAGATAACGTAGCCATTCTGGCGAACCACCACTTTGGCGGGCGTACGGGCGATCCCGCGCACGGTCGGCGCGTAGCCCTGCAGGCTGTCCGGGTACATGCTGTCAGACGAGAAGAGCCGCCCGCCGCGGAACCCCATGCTGTCGAAAACGTCATTCCCGGTATTGCTGTCGCCCAGCACCAGTTCGCTTTTCAGCGGGATAACGGTGCGCTGCGCCCAGGTGCCAATATTCTGCCACTCGCTGTGACGCTGCCCGTTATTCTGCGTGTACCGCCATGCGCCGTTGTTACGTAAACGCCAGGCGCCATAGTTCAACCCGCTTTGCAGGTTCAGATAATAGCTGTCGTCTTCGCTTCCCCGGTTACCGGTGAAGCTGTAGTTCACCAGCGCGGCGGGGATGCCTTCATCCCACTGTTCGGGCGGAATATAGCCCCGGGCGCTGTTCTGCAATGCCACCTGCGGCAGGCTGACGTCCAGACGCTGTGAGGCAAAGTTGAATACCGTTTCGCTGCCGGGTATGGCCGTAGCCAGCGGAACGCAGGTCTCGCCCTGCACCTTAGCCAGCTCGGGAAACGCCGCAACGTTGACGCCAAAGCGGTCAAGCATCGCGCGCGTAATGCAGGCCGATAAACCGCCCGCCACCGGTGGCGTATTCTCGGCCTGCTCAAAACGCACGTCCTGGGTACCGATAAACTCATCGTTGCGCCAGATATCCACGCGATAAACGCCGGGTGCCTGCTGGTGTCCTTGTTCAAAACGCGACAAATCCGCCACGCTGGCGGTGTCGTCGGACAAAAAGGCCGGGTTGAAATAGCTTTCGCTCCAGCCAGCCTGCGGCCAGAGCGCAGCCATCAGCGCCAGCGCAACCGGGCAGTAACGTCTCTGGTGGTTTTTCATCGCCCTGACTCTGCTCACAGGTTGACGCTACGCGCCGGGGTGATGGCACCGTAGTCATTCACGCTCTGCCAGGAAAGCGTACCGCTGGCACCGGCTGGCAGCACCTGCTGAGCCGAGCTTTTCGGCGCAACCATCAGGTTATCCAGCTGCTGCCCGCCCAGCTTCAGATTGACGAGGGTGATGTAATACGGGGACGCGTTGCTGACTTTGAGATGGCTGCCCGCGCGTTCGAACCGCAGCTGGGAAAGCGCCTCTTCCGGCTGCATCGCCAGGTTGTTCGGACGCACAAACAGCTTGATGCGCGAGAGGATCGCCAGCTGCAGCACGTTATTGTTTTCCGTTTTCGCTTTGTTCACTGACGGGATCGCCTTCACGTTCATGTAAAACAGCGATTCGCGGTCGGCAGGCAGCGCCGGCCCGGCGTAAATAATACGCAGCGTGTTTTCACTGTTCGGCTCGCTAACAAACAGGGGCGGCGTGACGGCAAAGGTTTTTTCTTTTTGCCCGTTCGCATTTTCGATCCACGCGTTAATTAAATAGCGTTCCTGTTTGTTGCTGTTGGTGATCGCCAGCGACGTTTGCTTCGCCTCTGCGGGATAAATAACACGCGTGGCCCCCAGCGCAATACCGCCGGATGCATTTGCGCAGGCAGAAACCATCATCAAAATAAACGATAAAAAAAGTCCTGGTTTAATTAGGGTATTCATCACAACCGTACCTTTAATAATGTGTTCGCAGGTGTTATGGATAAATCAACGTAAACCAGACATCCGACTGAATTTTGCCTGGCTCGAGATGTTCGGAAATAGCCCGATAGCGAGCGCTAAAATGGAACGCGAGCTCGCGGGTTTCGATCGGCAGCCAGCTGATGGCCGTGGCGTTTGGGATAATCTGACGCTGCTGTTCGTCAAAGAGCGCCAGCCCGACGCCGCTGCTGACAGGTGTTTCACCCGGCCGCGATGTCGCCAGAAAGACCTGCGGATCCTCTGCGGGTGTGACGCCCTGAAACTGGATCCCCACGGTGCGCGAAACATCCACGCTGCAGTCCAGCAGCCGCACGGTGAAAGGCACATTCACCGTAGAAAAACTGCCCACGCCGGAAAATGAATTGGTTCGGTACTGCCCCATGTCGATGCGCATATTCTGGCTATCGGGCGCCACGGCGCAGCCGCCGTTCACCAGTTCACCCCGAAGATGAACCTTGCCACCTTCGATCACCACGGTATGCGCCGATGCCGGGCAAGCCATCGCAAGGGTTAACAGCAGTAGTGTTCCAGTCCTTGTCATCCTTCGTTCCTGGCAATAGCGTATGACGGGCCTCGTCCCTGAGGCCTGAACATCCCTGTGCGGAGGAATTACTCGTATTTCATTACGAAGGTGGCGTCAGCATTCGCCTGGCCCGGCTCGGTGGTGGCAGCCGTTGATTTATAACGCGCGGTGAACTTCAGGGTGTTGGTCCCTTCGATCAGCGTCTGCGCAGCAGAGAAGGTCGCGCCGTCTGGGGTCAGAACGCTGGATTTGCTGTCGAGGATCTCGATACCCACGCCTTTCGCGGTGTTGTCGTTGTTACCGGAGGTCACGGCCAGCAGGGTTTTGTCGGTTGGGTCGATCTGCCCGGTGAACGCAACAGCTGCAGTTTTGGCAACCAGCGGATCGCAATCATTCAGTTCAATGTTGAATGGAATATTAGAGGTGGTGTCGCCCACTTTAGTAAATTTCGCGGTGCGATACTGACCCAGATTAACGGTCTGCTCGGAAGAATCCGTATTTACTGAACAAGCGGCATTAACCAGCTCACCTTTAAAATGTACGGTACCGCCATTTACGGAAACCGGCGCAGCAGGATCTGCTGCATTTGCGGCACCCGCAACCAGGGCCAAAGTTGCAATAACAGTAGAAGCAATGTTGCTGAGTTTCATGTCTATTCCTTTAAAATGTAAATAACCCTTCCCGCGAATAATCGGGAATAAGAAATACGTTCAATTGAGTAATTGAAAGCTTATTTCGGAGGAGACAAAGTAGCTCAGGAGGCGATTTTTAAATATGTCAAAACGCTGCCATTTCGCCAGGTCACATCCTAATCCCGCCTAAGAAATTGACCATCCCTTAAGAAGGGTTTTTGCGTCTTGCTGATAAAAACGCGTAAAGGGTGACTGACAGCGAGGCTCGCTTCTGACAAAATACACGCATCCCCCCTTTCGAACGTTACAGACGGAATCTTCTCTCTGATGGCAGCAAAGATTATTGACGGTAAAACGATTGCGCAGCAGGTGCGCTCTGAGGTCGCGGAAAAAGTGAAGGCGCGTAAAGCCGCCGGAAAACGCGCCCCCGGGCTGGCCGTTGTGCTGGTTGGCAGCAACCCGGCATCGCAGATTTATGTCGGCAGCAAGCGCAAAGCGTGTGAAGAGGTCGGCTTCGTCTCCCGCTCTTACGATTTGCCGGAAACCACCAGCGAAGCAGAACTGCTGGAACTTATTGACACTCTGAATGCCGATAAAGAGATCGACGGCATTCTGGTTCAGTTGCCGCTGCCAGCAGGTATCGACAACGTGAAGGTGCTGGAGCGTATCGCACCGGATAAAGACGTGGACGGTTTCCATCCGTACAACGTTGGCCGCCTGTGCCAGCGTGCGCCGCGTCTGCGCCCGTGCACGCCGCGCGGCATTGTGACGCTGCTGGAGCGCTATAACATCGATACTTACGGCCTGAACGCCGTGGTAATTGGTGCCTCTAACATCGTGGGCCGTCCGATGAGCATGGAGCTGCTGCTGGCCGGCTGCACCACCACCGTGACCCACCGCTTCACCAAGAACCTGCGTCATCACGTCGAAAATGCCGATCTGCTGATCGTCGCGGTCGGTAAGCCGGGCTTTATTCCGGGCGAGTGGATTAAAGAGGGTGCGATCGTCGTGGACGTCGGGATTAACCGTCTGGAAAACGGCAAAGTGGTTGGCGACGTGGTGTATGAAGATGCCGCCGCGCGCGCCTCTTACATTACCCCCGTACCGGGCGGCGTGGGTCCAATGACCGTCGCAACGCTGATTCAGAATACTTTGCAGGCATGCGAAGAATATCACGACGTAGAGGACGCGTAAGATGGCGACTTTTTCATTAGGTAAACATCCGCACGTTGAGCTGTGCGATCTGCTCAAGCTGGAAGGCTGGAGCGAAAGCGGCGCGCAGGCGAAAATCGTTATCGCCGACGGGCGGGTGAAAGTGGACGGCGTGGTAGAAACGCGCAAGCGCTGCAAGATTGTCGCGGGCCAGACCGTGAGCTTTGAAGGCCAGAGCGTAACCGTGACGGCCTGAGCCCCCTCACCCTAACCCTCTCCCCAAAGGGGAGAGGGAACAGTCCGAACGCCGTTTCCAGGCCGGGTAAGGCGAAGCCGCCACCCGGCAATTTCTCTCAGCATCCCCTCACACCCATCACGGTTATTTATCGATCAACTTCAAATAATCACTATTTCATCTGTTGAAACGTGAAAATTCAGTTGCGCGTTTTTCACTCTTTGCCCACGATAAGTAGAACGTTCTACTAAAACGTTCTACTTACAATAACAGCGCCAAAAAAAGCGCTACTCGGGGGAAATCAGCATGAGTCTGATATCAGGGTTTGTTAAATCGCTGTCTAAGTTATCGATGATTGGTCGCGCCTTAATGCTGCCAATTTCACTGCTTCCCGCTGCGGGCCTGCTGCTGGCCTTCGGCGATAAGTTCCATCTGCCGCTGATGATGAACGCGGGTGGGGTTATTTTTGATAACCTGCCAATGCTGTTTGCCATTGGCTCCGCCGTGGGTCTGGCATCAGAATCCGGCATCGCGGCGCTGTCTGCGGCCGTTTCGGTGTTTGTCACCAATATCACCATCAGCACCGTGCTGAGCATCACGCCGGAAATGGCCTCCCAGGGCGGGAAATACGCCATGGTGGTGGGCATTCCGACGCTGCAGATGGGCGTCTTCGGCGGCCTAATCTGCGGTATTCTCGCGGCCTGGTGCTATAACCGCTTCCACACCATGCAGCTGCCGGAGTTCCTGGGCTTCTTTTCCGGCAAGCGCTTCGTGGCAATTGCAACGGCGTTCCTCTCGTTCCTGATGGGGCTGCTGCTGCCGTACGTCTGGCAGCATATCCAGGCCGGTATCGACGCGCTCTCCGTGGTGGTGAACGGCGATAATCAGGCGGCGTCGACCTTTATCTTCGGTCTGGTGGAGCGTGCGCTGATCCCGCTCGGTCTGCACCATATCTGGTATCCGTCGTTCTGGTATTCGTTTGGCGATTACACCACCCAGGCAGGCCAGGTGATCCATGGCGACCAGACCATCTGGTTCAAGATGCTGGAAGAAGGGGTGAAATCTTTCAGCAGCGATACCTACCAGAACGCCGGTAAGTTCATGCAGGGTGAATTCCCGCTGATGCTGTTCGCGCTGCCCGCCGCGTGCCTGGCGATGTATCACGAAGCCCATACGAAGAATAAGAAAATCGCGGCCGGTATTCTGTTCTCCGCGGCGCTCACCTGCTTCCTGACCGGGATCACCGAACCGGTTGAGTTTACCTTTATCTTCGTGGCACCGATTCTGTACGTCTTTAACGCTATCATGGCGGGTCTGGCCTACATGACCATGTACCTGCTGCATGCGCATATCGCCAAGTCGTTCTCTGCGGGCTTTATCGACTATCTGTCATTCGGGATCCTGCCGTCGTTTAACGGCTACCAGACCCACTTCCTGAGCGCCATTATCATCGGTATTCCAATGGGCCTGATTTATTACTTCACGTTCCGCTTTGTGATCCGTCGCTTCGACGTGAAAACGCCGGGCCGCACTGAAGTGACCGCCAACGCGGATGAGAAATCGGATTCTGAACTCGCGACCGAGATCATCACCCTGCTGGGCGGGGCGCATAACATCGACTCCGTCGGCGCCTGTATCACCCGTCTTCGCCTGGAAGTGACAAAAAGTGAGGTGGTGGATAAAGACGGCCTGAACGGACTCGGCGCGCGCGGCGTGGTCTTTGTCGGCGACAACGGTATTCAGGTGATTTTCGGTGCCAGAGCACAGTTTATCGCCCAGACCATGTCCACCATGATCGGCAAATAATAAGATGCCTGAACGACACGTCTCCTGTACGCTGGGAGACGTGTTTTATCTGGCTGATAATCGGTAAATTTCAGGGAGCGGTTTTGAAGAAAGTCAGCATTATTGATGTCGCGAAGCACGCGGGCGTGTCGGTTTCAACCGTCTCGCTGGTGCTGCGCCAGAAAGGGAAAATCTCAGAGGCAACGATCGAGAAGGTCAACGCTGCCATCAATACACTGGGCTATGTTCATAACGTTGCCGCTGCCAACCTCCGCGCCAATACGTCCAACCTGATTGGCCTGATCCTCCGTGACTTTAGCGACAGTTTCTCCATCAAAGTGATGGCGAGCATCGTTCAGGATCTTGAAAAACAGGGGTATATGGTTTTTCTCGGCCAGCCCCAGAACGACCATGACCATCTTGAGCGCTGCCTGCTGTCGTTTAAGCAGCAGGGCGTCGCCGGGGTGATCTATCTGGCCTCGGATACCCGCACCGCCACCCTCCCGGAACAGATTCGCCACTGCCCGCTGCCGCTGGTGGTGGTCTCGCAGTCGCTGCTGGATGAAAAATGCAATCTGGTGATGCGCGATAACCGGCAGGCGGCCAGTCTGGCGGTGCGTTATCTTATCGAGCGCGGTCATCGCAATATCGCCTACATTGGTGGACGCGAAGGCTGCCTTATCCGCGAACAGCGCCTGCTCGGTTTTCGCAGCGCGATGACGCAAAACGGGCTGGTCTGGCGCGATGAATACTCTCCGGCCTGCAGCGATGACACCCTGGCTGCGGGTTTCGCCACCCGCCAGCTGCTGGAAAAAAACAATACTATCACCGCCCTGCTCTGCCACTCGCCGGATGCCATGATCGGCTCCATCTCCGGTATTCATCAGGTCGGGCGTACGGTGGGTAAAGATGTGTTTTTAACACAGCAGGTCGCGCTGGTCGGTTTCGAAGATATGCTCCACGTTAACCTCACCTCGCCGTCATTTACCTATGTCTCATCCGCCAGCGAAGAGACGGGGCGTCAGGCTGCCGGGCTGATTATTCGCACGCTAAAGGAGCCGACGCTGCAAACCCAGCGCATTACACTTTCCGGGCAGCTTATCGCGCGCGAGTCGGCGTAAAATCAGAATTTCGCACAGGTTTTTTAGCGCGGAATGGCTGCTATATTTCCATGATTTGCCATGGATAATCACAATGCCTACCGTCATTACACACGCTGCTGTTCCGCTTTGTCTGGGCTTAGGCCTGGGGACAAAAGTTATCCCACCCCGCCTGCTGTTTGCCGGGATTGTTCTCGCCATGCTGCCGGACGCCGACGTGCTGGCGTTTAAGTTCGGCGTCGCGTATGGAAATGTTTTCGGCCATCGCGGCTTTACCCACTCCCTGCTGTTCGCCTTTGTGGTGCCGATACTTTGCGTACTGACTGGACGACGATGGTTCAGGGCCAGCCTGACGCGGTGCTGGCTGTTTTTAACGGTATCACTGCTGTCGCACAGCCTGCTGGATTCGATTACCACGGGCGGAAAAGGCGTCGGCTGGCTGTGGCCGTGGTCAGATGAACGCTTTTTTGCGCCGTGGCAGGTGATTAAGGTCGCGCCGTTTGCGCTCTCACGCTATACCACGCCGTACGGGCATCAGGTGATTATTTCAGAACTGCTGTGGGTGTGGCTGCCGGGGGTTGTGCTAATGGGGATGTTGTGGTGGAGAAGAAGGTAAAAAAAAGCCGGGTGGCGGCTGCGCCTTACCCGGCCTACTTTTACCCGTAGGCCCGGTAAGCGTAAGCGCCACCGGGCGTTACAGACTTACTTACGGCGCCAGGTCGTTCCCTGCGGGCCGTCTTCCAGAATGATGCCCATCTCGGTCAGACGGTTACGCGCCGCATCGGCCGCCGCCCAGTCTTTCGCCTGACGCGCTTCCAGACGCGCTTTGATCAACGCTTCAATTTCCGCCACTTCGCCGTCATCCGCCTGCGCACCGCTCTGCAGGAACACGTCCGGATCCTGCTCCAGCAGGCCGAGCACGGAAGAGATCTTACGCAGATGAGACGCCAGCGCATTCGCCGCCGCCATATCTTCTGACTTCAGGCGGTTCACTTCGCGCGCCATGTCGAACAGCACGGAGTAGGCTTCCGGGGTGTTGAAGTCGTCGTTCATCACCTCAACAAAGCGTGCTTCGAACGCTTCGCCGCCTGCCGCCGGAACAGACCTGTCGGTCCCGCGCAGCGCGGTGTACAGACGCTCCAGCGCCGAGCGCGCCTGCTTCAGATTCTCTTCGCTGTAGTTCAGCTGGCTGCGATAGTGGCCAGACATCAGGAAGTAGCGCACGGTTTCCGCGTCGTAATACTTCAGCACGTCGCGCACGGTAAAGAAGTTGCCCAGCGATTTCGACATCTTCTCGCGGTCAACCATTACCATCCCGGAGTGCATCCAGTAGTTCACGTACTCGCCGCCGTGGGCGCAGGTGGACTGCGCAATTTCGTTTTCGTGGTGCGGGAACATCAGGTCTGAACCGCCGCCGTGAATGTCGAAGTGCTTGCCCAGCTGTTTGCAGTTCATCGCGGAACACTCAATGTGCCAGCCCGGACGGCCTTCGCCCCACGGGGATGGCCAGCTTGGCTCCCCCTCTTTGGACATCTTCCACAGCACGAAGTCCATCGGGTTACGCTTCACGTCAACCACGTCGACACGGGCACCGGCCTGGAGCTGATCCAGATCCTGACGGGAAAGCGAACCGTAGGTTGGGTCCGTTGGCACCGAGAACATCACGTCACCGTTATCCGCAACGTAGGCGTGACCGCGTGCGATCAGCTTTTCGGTGATCTCGATGATTTCGTGAATATGGTGGGTCGCGCGCGGCTCGCTGTCCGGGCGCTGAATATTCAGGGCGTCGAAATCTTTGTGCATCTCGACGATCATGCGATCCACCAGCGCGACAAAGCTTTCGCCGTTCTCATTAGCGCGCTTGATGATTTTGTCGTCGATGTCGGTGATATTACGCACGTATTTCAGGGTATAGCCCAGAAAACGCAGGTAGCGTGACACCACGTCAAAAGCGACAAAGGTACGGCCATGGCCAATGTGACAGAGATCGTAAACCGTAATACCACACACGTACATGCCGACTTCCCCGGCATGGATAGGTTTAAATTCCTCTTTTTGGCGCGTCATTGTATTAAAGATTTTTAACATCGAAGATTCCATGTAAACACGTGTGTGGTTGAAAACCGGCTATTCTACCCGTAATTCAAACCCGAAGCAGCACACAATGCAAGGTGATCGCATCCTGTGGTTATGCTATAACAAGCCCCTATAGATGACCCGAACGCGGGTCGACGTACCACAATAACGGAACAGGATGCAAAAATGGTTACTTTCCACACTAATCATGGCGATATCGTAATCAAAACCTTTGATGACAAAGCGCCTGAAACAGTTAAAAACTTCCTGGACTACTGCCGCGAAGGTTTCTACAACAACACCATTTTCCACCGCGTGATCAACGGTTTTATGATCCAGGGCGGCGGTTTCGAACCTGGCATGAACCAGAAAGCCACTAAAGAGCCGATCAAGAACGAAGCGAACAACGGCCTGAAAAACACCCGCGGCACGCTGGCGATGGCGCGTACTCAGGCACCTCACTCTGCAACCGCGCAGTTCTTCATTAACGTGGCTGACAACGACTTCCTGAACTTCTCCGGCGAAAGCCTGCAGGGTTGGGGCTACTGCGTATTCGCAGAAGTGGTTGAAGGTATGGACGTGGTTGACAAGATCAAAGCCGTCTCTACTGGCCGCAGCGGTATGCACCAGGACGTTCCAAAAGAAGACGTTGTGATTACAAGCGTGACCGTCAGCGAGTAATTCGTGGCGACACTCTTTATTGCGGATTTGCATCTGCAAACAGAAGAACCGGCGATAACCGCCGGTTTTCTGCGTTTTTTACGCGGTGAAGCGAAAAGCGCCGATGCGCTGTACATCCTGGGCGACCTCTTTGAAGCCTGGATTGGCGACGACGATCCTAACCCGCTGCACCGTGAAATGGCTTCGGCCATTAAAGCGCTGGTGGATTCCGGCGTCCCCTGCTACTTCATTCACGGCAACCGTGATTTCCTGATCGGCAAGCGCTACGCCCGTGAAAGCGGCATGACGCTGCTGCCGGAAGAACAGGTGCTCGACCTCTACGGCCGCAAGGTGCTGATCATGCACGGCGACACGCTCTGCACCGACGATACCGGCTACCTGGCGTTTCGCGCTAAAGTCCACACCCCGTGGATCCAGAAGGTGTTCCTTGCCCTGCCGCTGTTTATCCGCAACCGCATCGCCGCCAGAATGCGCGCGGGCAGTAAAGCCGCCAACAGCAGCAAATCCATGACCATCATGGACGTTAATCCTCACGCGGTGGTCAACGTGATGGAAAAACATGGCGTTCAGTGGTTGATCCACGGGCATACCCATCGTCCAGACGTGCATTCCCTTATCGCCAACGGCGAACCGGCCCATCGCGTGGTGTTGGGTGCATGGCACTCAGAAGGATCCATGGTCAAAGTCACGCCAGAGGGTGTGGAGCTGATCGCTTTTCCGTTTTAACCCCTTACAGTTCATTCTATTTTTTTGAACAATATTGGCAAATTGTTTCGATTTTAATCAGCCCGTGGTCGGCCTATTATTTATCACATCAGGGCAGCACGCCCTATCCCAGATAAATTACTTAAGGAATACGACCATGAAATCCATCAAAACTTTCGTTGCAGTTACCGCTCTTTCCCTGGCTTCCTTCGGCGCTTTCGCGCAGAGCGTCAGCGCAACCGGTTCAACCCTTGACCGCGCAGAAGCGAAAATTGCTGCACAGGCTGCTGAACAGGGCGCGTCTTACAAAATCACCAGCGCGAAGGTCGACAACCGCGTGTATATGACCGCAGAACTGACGAAATAATGATTGCCCTTCGACAAAAACAGACCGCCAGAATGCGGTCTGTTTTGTTATGAATTGATGGCAACAACGGCTCAAGATTTAACCGCGCAACCGTTTTCCTTGCCCGTATAACATGCTATTCTCTGTGCCCTCGAAAGCAGTGTGTTTCGCACCACAGGAGTTTTAAGACGCATGTCTTCCCGCAATAATCCGGCGCGTGTCGCCATCGTGATGGGGTCCAAAAGCGACTGGGCTACCATGCAGTTCGCCGCCGAAATCTTTGAAATCCTGAATGTTCCGCACCACGTCGAAGTGGTCTCCGCGCACCGTACACCGGACAAACTGTTCAGCTTCGCCGAAAGCGCCGAAGAGAACGGTTATGAGGTGATCATTGCCGGTGCGGGCGGCGCAGCACACCTGCCGGGCATGATTGCCGCCAAAACCCTGGTGCCGGTTCTGGGCGTCCCGGTACAAAGCGCCGCGTTAAGCGGTGTGGACAGCCTCTACTCCATCGTCCAGATGCCGCGCGGTATTCCTGTCGGGACGCTGGCGATTGGCAAAGCGGGCGCGGCGAACGCTGCCCTGTTGGCCGCGCAGATCCTGGCGACGCACGATAAAGCGTTACATCAGCGTCTGGCGGAGTGGCGTAAAGCCCAGACCGACGAAGTGCTGGACAATCCGGACCCGCGGGGTGCGGCATGAAGCAGGTTTGCGTCCTCGGTAACGGCCAGTTAGGCCGCATGCTGCGTCAGGCCGGTGAGCCGCTGGGTATTGCCGTCTGGCCCGTCGGGCTGGACGCTGAACCTGAAGCCGTACCGTTCCACCAGAGCGTGATCACCGCCGAGATCGAACGCTGGCCGGAAACCGCGCTGACCCGCGAACTGGCGCGTCATAACGCCTTCGTAAACCGCGACGTGTTCCCGATCATTGCCGACCGTCTGACGCAAAAGCAGCTGTTCGACAAGCTCGGCCTGCCGACCGCGCCGTGGCAGCTCCTGTCCGATAAAAGCAAGTGGAATGATGTTTTCGCGATGCTGGGCGAGCTGGCCATCGTGAAGCGCCGCGTGGGCGGCTACGACGGCCGTGGCCAGTGGCGTCTGCGCGCAGACGACACTGCCGAGCTGCCGGACGACTGCTACGGCGAATGCATCGTTGAGCAGGGCATCAACTTTAGCGGTGAAGTGTCACTGGTTGGCGCACGCGGGCACGACGGACATACCGTCTTTTATCCGCTGACGCATAACCTGCATCAGGACGGTATTCTGCGCACCAGCGTCGCCTTCCCGCACGCCAATGCTGAGCAGCAGGCGCAGGCAGAAGAGATGCTTTCTGCCATCATGCACGAACTCGGATATGTGGGCGTCATGGCGATGGAGTGCTTTATCACCCCGTCCGGTCTGCTGATCAACGAACTTGCACCGCGCGTGCACAACAGCGGCCACTGGACGCAAAACGGCGCGTCCATCAGCCAGTTCGAACTGCACCTGCGCGCGATCACCGACCTGCCGCTGCCGCAGCCGGTGGTGGACAGCCCGTCGGTGATGATCAACCTGATCGGCACCGATCTGAACTACGACTGGCTGAAGCTGCCGCTGGTGCATCTGCACTGGTATGACAAAGAGGTTCGCGCGGGTCGTAAGGTCGGTCACCTGAACCTGAACGACAGCGACACGGGCCGCCTGAGCGCCACCCTGGAAGCCATGATCCCTCTCCTGCCGCCGGAATATGCGAGCGGTATCGTCTGGGCACAGTCAAAGCTCAAGTAAGACATCTGCGCCGGGGAGTTGACCTTCCCCTTCCCCGGCGTACAATCCCCGCCCATTGCTGCTGAGTTTTCTTCTGGAATAACCATGAACGATGGAACGGACTATCGCGCGATCCTCGCGTCTGATACCCCTTTAATCGACGTTCGCGCGCCGATTGAATTTGCCCAGGGTGCGATGCCCGCCGCCATTAACCTGCCGTTGATGAATGACGACGAACGCGCCGCCGTCGGCACCTGCTATAAACGCCAGGGCCCCGAGGCCGCGCTGGCGCTTGGCCATAGTCTGGTGAACGGCGAGACGCGTGAGACACGTATTAACGCCTGGCGTGAAGCCAGCCTTGCCCATCCTGAGGGCTTTCTCTGCTGCGCGCGCGGCGGTCAGCGCTCGCATATCTCGCAGGCCTGGCTTAAAGAGGCGGGCATCGACTACCCGCTGATCCGCGGCGGCTATAAAGCCCTGCGCCAGACGGCGATTCAGGTGACGATTGAGCAGTCACAAAAGCCGATAGTGCTTATCGGCGGCTGTACCGGAAACGGTAAAACCCTGCTGGTGAAGCAGCACGCACAGGGCATCGATCTGGAAGGGCTGGCGCACCATCGCGGTTCGTCGTTTGGCCGCACGCTCACGCCGCAGCTTTCCCAGGCGAGCTTTGAAAACCACCTTGCGGTTGAGCTATTGAAAAAAGACGCCACGCGCTGGGTGCTGGAAGATGAAGGCCGGATGATTGGCTCTAACCACCTGCCGGAGTGCCTGCGCGACCGGATGGTTGAAGCCCCTATCGTTGTCGTCGAAGACCCGTTTGACGTCCGCCTTGAGCGCCTGCGCGAAGAGTATTTCGACCATATGTGGGCAGATTTTTCTGCTGCCTACGGCGAAGAGGCGGGCTGGAAAGAGTACAGCGAGTACCTGCACCACGGCCTGTTCG
This sequence comes from Enterobacter sp. SES19, assembly GCF_011765665.1. Lineage (NCBI taxonomy): Bacteria > Pseudomonadati > Pseudomonadota > Gammaproteobacteria > Enterobacterales > Enterobacteriaceae > Enterobacter > Enterobacter sp. SES19. The sequence goes on along the minus strand of NZ_CP050320.1, from coordinate 1,145,335 downwards.
CCATTCGCCGCCGTCTGGGGCTGCAGCGCTTTGCGGAATTTACCGTCTTACTGGACGCCGCGCTTGTCAAACAACAACGTACTGGCAGCACGGATGCGCACTTCAGCTGGCTTGCGCCGCTGCTGAAGGACTATTACGACCCGATGTACGGCTATCAGCTGGAGAAAAAGGCGGAGAAGATTGTGTATCGCGGGACGTACGGCGAGGTAGCTGACTGGCTTAATCGCTAAAAGAAAGCCGGGTGGCGAGGTAAAAGCAAAACGGCAACCAGGGTTGCCGTTTTTAATGTTTGTTCCCTCTCCCCGTGGGAGAGGGTCAGGGTGAGGGCATCAGGCCGCACCCTACAAGATCACTTAGAAGTCGTAACGCAGACGCACCAGGTTCATGTCGCCCAGGTCGTCGGTGCTGGAGGTGAACACGTGCTCGTAGTCCACGCGGAAACCGTAATCCAGCTGGAAGCTGATACCCACGCCGTTGTCGATGCGCTGGTAGTTGCGGCCATTCACGTAGTCAATACGGTCGCCCATGAAGTAAGGCTGGATAGATTTAACCGCATACTGACCAATTGGGAACTTGTAGCCCGCAAAGTATTCAATACCCCATGCATCACCGGCGAAGTAGTCGTTAACAGACACTTTTTTGGTGGTCATGAAGTTCTGATACCAGCCGCCGCCAACGGAGAATGTCCAGTTGTCCGGGGTCCAGCTCAGCGCGGTACCGAGGATGTTCTGGTCGTAGGTTTTGCTGTCGCCATTGGCCGGGTTACGCATATCCGCACGGGTGTAGTTCCACGCGGCGCCCCAGGTCAGATCGGTGGTCAGGTGGTAATCCAGACCCAGTGAACCGCCGCCTTTACGCTTGTAGCGCAGGCCGTTGCCCGGTAGGTATTCGCTGTCTTCAAACAGGTAGGATGCATAAATGTCAGCATCGCCCACGGTTTTCTTATATTTCAGCATATTACGTGAACGGTAAGAGCCGTCGTAATCGCCTTTGATCCCGTTACCTGGTGCCTGACCGATCATGTCGTAGTCCCAGATATCGGTTTTCGCGCCCACCACATCATAGTAAACGCTGTTCTGTTGACCGAAGGTCAGCGTACCCCAGGTGTCGCTCTTCAGACCGGTGTAGAGCATACGACGCGTCGTGTCGTGGTCGCTTTCGCTGTAGTGGTTGTCCCAGTTGAACATTGCAGGGAAGTTCACGCCCAGCTCGTAGTAGCTTACCCAACTGATGTCATCAAACAGGTAGTAATCTGCTGCGAAACGGAAACGGGTGCCACCGTCGAAGCCGTTACGCTTGTAAGAACCTTTGTCGCCGTCACCGGTCATCATGTTGAACTGTGGACGGATACTCCCACCCACGGTGAAGTTCAGGCGGCTCAGCGGGTTACCCGCCTGAGGATCCTGCTTAAGAACGGTGATTTCCGCCTGAGAAGCGAAGGTAGTCAATGCCACTGCCGCGCCGATCGTTGCCGCCAGCGCTGATTTTTTTATAGTCATTATTTTTCCTTAATAGACACGCTGCTAAATATTTAGCGGGTGAATATTAACTGGAAATAATCGGGCTGTGTGGTCGGGTTTTTAATGATTTGTGCTACTAAATGAGTGGGCATTATCACTTTGTGCTTTTTAAACACTACGCACCGGCATTTAAAACCGGTGCGTAACTTTCACCGTGCTAAATCAACTCGCAAACTGACGGAACAGGGCTTTGCCCTTTAACAGCCGCGTGCCGAGCCAGCCTCCGCAGAGTGAAAGCAGCACAGCGCCACAGAGAGGCAGGATCAACCAGAGACGCCAGTCAGGCTCCCACGGGAAGTCGAAGACTTTTGTCTGCAGCACCGCCAGCGCCGTCTCTGCGCCAATGGCTGCCACCAGACCCGCCACCAGCCCCAGCAGCGCAAACTCGCTCCAGAGCGTCATCCGCAGCAGCCGCTTTCCGGCCCCCAGCGTGCGGTAGACCACCAGCTCCTGATGGCGCTGGCGCATGCCTACCTGCACCTGGGCCAGCAGCAACAGCACGCCGCAGATTGTCACCAGCACCACCATGACCTCCAGCGCGCGGCTCACCTGCTCCAGAACTTGCCCTACCTGCTTCAGGATCGCCCCAATATCCAGCAGGCTGACCGTCGGAAACTCCCGGTTAAGCTGGGTCAGCATGCCGTTGCCGTTTTCCCAGCGGAAGCTGGTCAGCCAGCTCTGCGGCTGACCGTCCAGCGCGCCCGGCGGGAAGATAAAGAAGAAGTTTGGCCGCAGGCTTTCCCAGTCCACTTTACGCAGGCTGGTCACTTTCGCGGTAAAATCCTGGGTATCCCCTGTGAAGGTGACGCTGTCTCCCAGCTTCACGTTCAGGCGCGTCGCCAGCCCCTCCTCCATCGACACCTCTCCCGCTTTCGGCGGCCAGGTGCCAGCGGTTATCGGGTTGTGGTCAGGGCGTTTCTCCTGCCAGGTCAGGTTCAGCTCGCGGTTAAGCGACTCGTCCTTGTTCCCCTCCGTTGGCTGCCCGTTGATCTGCGTCAGACGCGCGCGAACGATGGGATAGAACGACTCAGGGATAATGTGATGCTCCGACAGGAAACCCTTTAGCGGCGTGACCTGTTCTGGGGCAATGTTGATCAGGAAATAGTTCGGGCTTTCCGGGGGAAGCTGCTGCTGCCAGCGATCGAGCAGATCGCCGCGCAGCACTAAAAGCAGCGCCAGCAGCATAAATGACAGCGAAAAGGCCGACAGCTGGCTGAGCGTTGACCAGGGCTGATGCAGCAGACGGTTGACCGCCAGGCGCACGGGCAGGGATTTTACCGTCACCTTTTTCAGGAGGTTAAGCAGTATCCAGCCCAGCACGCCGCACAGCAGCGCCAGCACAACCGCCCCGGCCAGTACCGCCCACAGCAGCGTGCTGCCCCCCATCAGCCACGCCAGCAGCCCCACCGCCACCGCAATAATCACCGGAAGGTAGAACTTCAGCGGCCAGACGTTCGCCACCACATCGTTGCGGAGCACGCGCAGCGGCTGCGTGGCGAGCAGCAGTCGGTAAGGGCGTAGCCCTACCAGCAGCGAAATTACCGTCATCGCGCCGATTGCCCATAGCCACGGCCAGAGGCTGGCCGGCGGCAGTGCGGCCGGGAGCACCGGTTTTAGCATCACCATCAGCAGTTTTTCAAACAGCAGCCCCATTATTCCGCCGGTCAGCGCGGACAGGACCAGCAGCATCAGCCACTGACCGACAATCAGCTTGCGCAGCTGCGCCCGGCCAGCCCCCAGGGTTTTGAGGATCGCCACCAGGTCGTAGCGGCTGCGGCAGTAGTGCCCCATCGCCACGGCCACCGCCGCCACCGCCAGCAGCAGGGTCAACAGGGCCGACAGCAGCAGGAACTGCTGAGAGCGCTCCAGAGATTTACCGAGCGCCCCCTCGTCCTGCTCCAGCCCGTACCAGCGGTGTTCCGGTTTGAGCTGCGGCAGAAGCCATTTTTCATATGCGTCAAGCTGGGCAGGCGTGCCGCCAAACTTATAGCGCCAGGTAACGCGGCTGCCCGGCTGTACCGCATGGGTTGCTGCTACGTCCGCGGTGTTCATCAGCAGGCGCGGCGCAAGCTGGAACGGGTTAAACCCAGAGTCAGGTTCCTGTACCACTTCCCCGGCAATTTTGAGGGTGGCGTCGCCGACGTCGATACTGTCGCCGGGTTTCAGATTCAGCAGCGCCATCAGACGCGATGCCAGCAGCACCGTACCGGGCGTGGGCTTTAATCCCGGCGGGCGGGTCTGCAAGTCACCGTACATCGGGTAGATGTCATCGACGGCCTTGACGCTCGCCAGCTGCGGCGTGTCGCCCGCAAAGGTCATGGTCTGGAAGCTTACCTGCTCCCCCACCTTCAGCCCTTCTTTACGCGCTTCGTCAATCCAGCCCGGCGGCACGGGGCGGGAGCTTTGCAGCGCCCGGTCTCCCGCCATAAACTCCCGGCTCTGCTGGCTGAGCCCTTTTTCCATCCGGTCGCTGACGCTGCCGAGCGCCAGCACGCAGGCCACCGCCAGGCTTAACGCCAGCCAGACAATCAGCAGCGAGGGCGAGCGCCACTCGCGCCAGAACCAGCGGGTAATCATGCCTCCTCCTGAAGAATACCGTTAACCAGCCGCAGGCGACGGTCGCAGCGGGCGGCGAGCTGCGGATCGTGGGTCACGAGGATCAGCGTGGTGCCGTGCTCGCGGTTGAGCGAAAACAGCAGGTCGGCAATCCTGTCGCCGGTTTTACGGTCAAGGTTACCGGTAGGCTCATCGGCAAACAGCACTTCCGGGCGACCGTTAAACGCCCGCGCCAGCGCCACGCGCTGCTGCTCACCGCCAGAAAGCTGCGCGGGAAGATGGTCGAGACGTTTCCCCAGACCGAGCTGTTCCAGCAGCGCCTTCGCGTGAGCGCGGCTTTCACGGCTATTTTCCCCGCGCAGAAGCGCCGGGAGTTCGACGTTTTCCAGCGCGTTTAGGGTCGGGATCAGCATAAAAGATTGAAAAACAAAACCAACGTGACGCGCGCGCAGCGCGGCCCGCGCCTCTTCATCAAGCTGATGCAGCGGCTGCCCGACAAGGTGGACCTCGCCGCTGCTGCCGTCGTCCAGACCGGCCAAAATCGCCAGCAGCGTGGACTTACCGGAACCGGATTCGCCAATCAGCGCGATGGTTTCAGCGCGTTTGACAACGAGTTCAACTCCGGTAAGGATGGAAAGCTCGTGCTCCCCCTGACCGACGGACTTCTTAAGATGATGAACTTCAACACTGTTTTCCGCTGGCATTTGCCCTTCCTGTTTTTGATTCTGATGACCTTCCGCGCGGCGGCAGCGGACACGTTACTGGTTCTTGGCGACAGCCTGAGCGCAGGCTATCGCATGGCGGCCAGCGCGGCCTGGCCCGCCCTGCTCAATGAAAAATGGCAGAGCAAAACGTCTGTAATCAACGCCAGCATCAGCGGTGATACCTCGCAGCAGGGCCTGTCGCGCCTGCCTGCGCTGCTCAAACAGCATCAGCCACGGTGGGTGCTGGTTGAGCTTGGCGGTAATGATGGCCTGCGCGGTTTCCAGCCTCAGCAAACGGAGAATACGCTGCGCACCATTTTGCAGGACATCAGGGCGGCAAACGCCCAGCCGCTGCTGATGCAAATTCGCCTGCCCGCCAACTACGGTCGTCGGTATAATGAGGCCTTTAGCGCGATCTACCCCAAGCTTGCCAAAGAGTTTGATATTCCGCTGCTGCCATTTTTCATGGAAGAGGTCTATCTCAAACCCCAGTGGATGCAAGACGACGGGATCCACCCCAATCGCGATGCGCAGCCGTTTATTGCCGACTGGATGGCAACGCGGCTGGCTCCTTTAGTTAAACATGACTCCTGATTAAGCGGAGATCCTGACAGGTAAAGTTATGCAAAAATCGGTCTTAATTACAGGATGTTCCAGCGGAATCGGTCTGGAAAGCGCGCTCGAATTAAAGCGCCAGGGGTTTCGGGTCCTGGCGGCCTGCCGCAAACCCGACGATGTCGAACGCATGAACGGGCTGGGCTTTACCGGCGTGCTGCTGGATATGGACTCGCCGGAGAGCGTTGAGCGCGCCGCCGATGAGGTGATCGCGCTGACCGACAATCGTCTGTACGGGCTGTTTAACAATGCCGGCTACGGTGTATATGGCCCGCTGGATACTCTGTCCCGCGAAACGCTGGAGAAGCAGTTTTCGACCAATTTCTTCGGCGTGCATCAGCTCACCATGCGCCTGCTTCCCGCCATGCTGCCGCACGGTGAAGGACGCATCGTGATGACGTCGTCGGTGATGGGGCTGATTTCCACCCCGGGCCGCGGCGCCTACGCCGCCAGCAAATATGCGCTGGAGGCCTGGTCCGACGCCCTGCGCATGGAGCTACGCCACAGCGGCATTAAGGTCAGCCTGATTGAACCCGGCCCGATCCGCACCCGCTTTACCGAAAACGTGAACCAGACGCAGGCGGATAAACCGGTCGAGAACCCCGGTATTGCCGCACGTTTTACCCTCGGGCCAGAGGCGGTGGTGGCCAAAGTGCGCCATGCTTTTGAGAGCGAACATCCCAAAATGCGCTATCCGGTGACGCTGGTCACCCATGCCGTAGGCTGGTTAAAACGCCTGCTGCCGGGCCGGGTGATGGACAAAATTTTACACGGCTGAGTTGAAGCGACGACGCGCATCCCCATGTAAAGAACAAACCGACAAAAGAGAAAGCCGCATGTCCGTACAGAATATCGTCAATATTACAGAAGCTAACCTGCAACAGACCCTTGAACAGTCGATGACCAAACCGGTCCTGTTCTACTTCTGGTCTGAACGCAGCCAACACTGCCTGCAGCTGACGCCGGTGCTGGAAAGCCTTGCCGCCCAGTACAATGGTCAGTTCATTCTCGCGAAGCTGGACTGCGACGCCGAGCCGATGATCGCCTCTCAGTTTGGCCTGCGCGCCATTCCCACCGTCTATCTGTTCCAGAACGGTCAGCCTGTTGACGGCTTCCAGGGGCCGCAGCCGGAAGAGGCTATCCGCGCCCTGCTGGATAAGGTGCTGCCGCGCGAAGAAGAGCTGAAGGCGCAGGAAGGCATGGCGCTGATGCAGGAAGGCAAATACGACGAGGCGCTGCCGCTGCTCAAAGACGCATGGCAGCTGTCGAATCAAAACAGCCAGATTGGCCTGCTGCTGGCGGAAACGCAGATCGCCCTGCACCGTTCAGAGGACGCGGAAGCCGTACTCAAGACCGTTCCGCTGCAGGATCAGGACACCCGCTACCAGGGTCTGGTCGCACAAATTGAGCTGCTGAAACAGGCGGCGGACACCCCGGAAATTCAGCAGCTGCAGCAGCAGGTTGCCGACAACCCGGCGGACGCCGCGCTGGCAAGCCAGCTGGCGCTGCAGCTGCACCAGGTAGGGCGTAACGAAGAGGCGCTGGAGCTGCTGTTCAGCCATCTGCAAAAAGACCTCGCTGCCGCAGACGGTCAGGCGCGCAAGATGTTCCAGGAGATCCTGGCCGCGCTGGGCACCGGAGACGCGCTGGCGTCGAAGTATCGTCGTCAGCTGTACGCGTTGCTCTACTAACAAAAAAATGCCCGGTGGCGCTAACGCTTACCGGGCCTACAAAACAGGCTTAACCCGTTTTCTTTAATTGCGTCACCACCAGCTGGTGACGCGCGTTGTAAAACTTCCGATAGGTCAGGTAGCAGGCAATGATGGTCGACAGGCTTGCCGTGGAAAGCAGCATAAACGTCACCATGATCTGATACTTAATCGCTTTTACCGGATCGATACCGGCAAAAATCAGCCCCGACATCATGCCCGGCAGGCTCACCAGCCCCACCGTTTTGGCGGAATCTACCGTTGGGATCAGCGATGAACGAATGCTCTCACGAATCAGCCGCGCCGAGGCCACTTTTGGCGTTGCCCCCAGGCTTAGTTTCTCCTGTAGCTGCTGCTGTTCACTGCTGAATCGCTGGCCAAGGTTGTTGTAACAGAGCCCAACGGCCACCATCGCGTTCCCGGCAATCATCCCCGAGATAGGGATAACCTGCATCGGCGTAAACTCAATCGAGCCGGAGAGCACCAGCACCGCCAGCGTGAGCGCCGTACCGGTGGTAATGGCGATAAACGACGAGATAAATGCTTTATCAATGTATTTACTGCGTTTTTTCGCATTCCACGCCGCGTTAAAGCAGATAAAGAGCACCATCAGCAGCGTCAGCACCGCGTGGTTAACGTTGAAGATATACTTCAGCACATAGCCGACGATGATGAGCTGAATCACCGCGCGGCAGATGCTCCACACAATATCTTTTTCCAGCCCCAGCTTTTCGCGGTAGCTGACCACAATCGCAATCAATACCAGCACCATCGAAAAGGCCAGCGATTCGTTGGTAATGTTATGTTCACCCACGGTTTGCCTCCTGCATTTTTCCGCCGTGCGGCTGAAGCGTAATCACGTCATCCGCATGGGTTATTTCGTTAGCATCGTGCGTCACCCACAGCACGGCAATATTTTGCTCCCGGGCGTAGCGATGAATAATCTCGTTGACGTTGCGCTTGTTGACGTCATCCAGCGCGCTGGTGATTTCGTCAAGCAACAACACCTTCGGTAAAAACTGCAGGTTGCGGATCAGCGAGACGCGCTGCTTTTCTCCGCCCGACAGCGCGTTGATGGATTTGGTCAGCGTCTCCTGCGCCAGGCCAAAGCGGGCCAGATCGTTGATAAACTGTTCCGGCTCCGGCGCTTTATTGCGGATTTGCCACGGGAAAATCAGGTTGTCATAAACCGTATCGCCAAAAAGCACGGGCGTTTGCACGCAATAGGAGACCTGCTGGCGATAGCTTTCCGGAGAGAGCGACGCAATATCCTGTCCTTCAAACAGAATGGTTCCCTCCGTCGGGCTGAGGAGTGAGGCCACGATTTTCAACAGCGTGCTTTTGCCGCAGCCTGAGGGGCCCGTGATTAATTTAAACTCACCTGGCGACAGGCTAAACCCGACGTGCTGCAGGATCGTGTTTTCCCCGACCCGAAATCCGACATCCCTGAGAAGTAATACGTTTTTTTTATCGTTCATTGCGCTTCCGTTAACCGCTTTTTGTCATAACCGTCTGTAGCATAATCCTTTCGCCCGCACAGAGCGAATAGCCTCACGCTAAAGCAAGTGTTAAACTTTTTGTTTGTTATTTGTCACCACCATCACTACAGGAAGTATGCGACATGGCACATATCTTTTATGAGTTTCCTTCCCTGAAGCCTGGTGTTCCTGATGTCGAAACATTAATGGAAGTCATCAAATCGTCGGAACTCACGCGTTTTGTCATTGGTGCAGAGGTGGTGGATTTTGTTAAGAAGGCGCTCATCGTGAACACCACGATCGGCAGCTTCAAAAATTGCTATTTCGCCTTCGACAACGGGACACACTTCCTTGAATTTGACGGTAAGGGAAAATCAAAACGTTTCAATGACGTACCCGACTGGTTCGTCTCTCCGGCGGAATTTTCACGCACCCAGTGGCTTATCAACCACAATCTTGCGGATGTAAAAGCCACTCAGTTCATTGACGTGCTGATGTCCTACCCGCTGAAAGAACGCCGCGCGCACTGTAATTTGTTATTTGGGCTGGAGCTGGAAAAGGTGAATGCGGTTCCGGCCGCAGGTAAAATCGGCAATAAGAACGGTAAAACCACCAAACCACGCGTGACCGATCTGGGATCGTTTGAATTGTTCCGTCAGTTCTTTGCACGAATGAAAACCGCCGTGCTGGCCGATGAGTTCCCTACCCTGCAGGTCCTGACGGGCATGGATAATCTGACAAAAGCGCCGCATAATTTAAAGCAGGGTATCAGAACCTGGTTTAAGGCCATCGCGGGCGACCTTCCACCGAATAACAAGCGCGTTGAAGCGGGGAATGCCGTACTGTTCTGCGCCCCCATTCGCGAACAGATCCAGCGTATCGAAGCGCTGGGGCTGGAGAATTACTACGAGGGATTATCGAAAGCCATTGCCGAAGCGGGTGATGGATTCATCTCTGACTTTACCTATACTTACGAGCAATAAACACACACTTTCACTCGTCACAGCATGCAAAACAGGAGGTTTTTATGCTTATCGTTGTTCCTGTCCTTATTTTCGTTGCGCTGGTTATCGTGGGCGCCGGCGTCAAAATTGTCCCTCAGGGTTATCAGTGGACCGTTGAGCGTTTCGGTCGATACACCAACACACTCCAGCCTGGCTTAAGCCTGATTGTTCCGTTCATGGACAGAATTGGTCGCAAGATCAACATGATGGAGCAGGTTCTGGACATTCCGTCCCAGGAAGTGATCTCCAAAGATAACGCCAACGTCACCATCGACGCCGTCTGCTTTATTCAGGTGATTGATGCGCCAAAAGCGGCCTATGAGGTGAGCAACCTGGAGCTGGCGATCGTTAACCTGACGATGACCAACATCCGTACCGTGCTCGGCTCGATGGAGCTGGACGAGATGCTTTCCCAGCGCGACAGCATCAACACCCGCCTGCTGCACATTGTCGACGAGGCAACGAACCCGTGGGGGATCAAGGTCACCCGCATCGAGATCCGCGACGTGCGCCCACCGGCGGAGCTGATCGCCTCCATGAACGCCCAGATGAAGGCCGAGCGAACCAAGCGCGCCTATATTCTGGAAGCCGAAGGGGTGCGTCAGGCGGAGATCCTCAAAGCGGAAGGTGAAAAACAGTCGCAGATCCTGAAAGCGGAAGGCGATCGTCAGTCCGCATTCTTACAGGCTGAAGCGCGTGAACGTTCGGCCGAAGCGGAAGCCCGCGCTACCCAAATGGTGTCTGAGGCGATTGCCGCCGGTGATATCCAGGCCGTGAACTACTTTGTCGCGCAAAAATATACCGACGCCCTGAAACAGATTGGCTCGGCGAACAACAGCAAAGTGGTGATGATGCCGCTGGATGCCAGCAGCCTGATGGGCTCTATCGCCGGTATTGCCGAACTGATCAAGGACAGCGGAAACGAGCGTAAAAAATGATTGAGCTGATCGTTGCACATCCTCATGCCTTCTGGCTAAGCCTCGGTGGCTTATTGCTGGCGGCGGAGATGCTGGGCGGTAACGGCTACCTGCTCTGGAGCGGTGTTGCCGCCGTCATTACGGGCCTTCTGGTCTGGATCCTTCCCCTGGAGTGGGCGTGGCAGGGCGCACTGTTTGCCGTGCTCACTCTGGTGGCCGCGTGGCTGTGGTGGCGCTGGCTCAACCGGCGGGTTAACGAGCAGAAACCGGTCGACGCGCACCTTAACCAGCGCGGGCAGCAAATTGTCGGCAAACGTTTTACGCTCGATACCGCCCTGGTAAACGGGCGGGGGCATATGCGGGTGGGCGACAGCTCGTGGCCGGTGGTCGCCGACGACGACCTCAGCGCCGGCACGCGGGTTGAGGTCATTGCGGTTGAAGGCATTACCCTGCGGGTGAAAGCCTGTTAGGCAGAGGCCTTACGGTGGCAGCAGCCGGCAAGATTGTCGATTATCGGGCAGTCGGCGCTGTCATCCCCCGGACAGGACTCCGCGAGCTGCAGCAGCTGTTCGCGCATCGCCTGCAGTTCGGTGATGTGACGTTCAATCTCGGCCACCTTTTCCAGCGTGCGTTTTTTCACGTCGGCGCTGTGACGCTTCGGATCGTTGAACAGGTTAACCAGCTCGCCGCACTCTTCCAGATTAAACCCGACCTGTCTTGCCTGGCGCAGCAGCGTCAGCTCATCAATATGCAGTTTCGTATAGCTGCGGTAGCCGTTTTCGCTGCGCAGCGGCGGCGTTACCAATCCCTTTTCTTCATAAAAACGGATTGCCTTGCTGGTTAAGCCGGTTTTTTTTGCCACATCACTGATATTCACATTTCCCCCTTGACCTTCCCCTTGATGGAAGGTTTAACCTTCATAACAGTTAGTAAAAAGCGTTACTCCGGTCAACAACTGACCAAAATATTATACGGGAGTTTTGTTATGTCTCACACTATTGACCTGACGCTGGACGGCCTCTCATGCGGCCACTGCGTCAAACGCGTTAAAGAAAGCCTGGAACAGCGCCCTGACGTTGAAAGCGCTGAGGTGACTATCGATCATGCCGCCGTCACCGGCAGCGCTAGCGCGGATGCGCTGATCGATACCATCAAGCAGGCCGGTTACGGGGCGGAGTTAAGCCACCCAAAGGCTAAACCGCTGGCAGAGTCATCATCCCCGTCGGAAGCACTGACAGCGGCCACTCCTGAGCTTCCGGTAGCTGATGATATTGATGACAGCCAACAGCTGCTGATCAACGGCATGAGCTGCGCCAGCTGCGTCTCCCGGGTACAAAACGCCTTGCAGGCCGTACCGGGCGTCGCGCAGGCACGGGTCAATCTTGCGGAGCGTACTGCGCTGGTGATGGGCAGTGCCTCCGCCGCAGATTTAGTACAGGCCGTTGAGAAAGCGGGCTACGGGGCGGAGGCCATCGAAGATGATGCCGAGCGCCGCGAGCGCCAGCAGGAAACGGCTATCGCCACCATGAAGCGCTTCCGCTGGCAGGCCATCGTTGCCCTGCTGGTCGGTATTCCGGTGATGGTGTGGGGGATGATCGGCGACAACATGATGGTTACCGACGACAACCGCACGCTGTGGCTGGTGATTGGTCTGATTACCCTTGCGGTGATGGTGTTTGCAGGCGGACATTTCTATACCAGCGCCTGGAAGAGCCTGAAAAATCGCACCGCGACGATGGATACGCTAGTGGCGCTCGGTACCGGCGCAGCATGGCTCTATTCGATGAGCGTGAACGTCTGGCCCCAGTGGTTCCCGATGGAAGCGCGGCATCTCTATTATGAAGCCAGCGCGATGATTATCGGCCTGATTAACTTAGGCCATATGCTGGAAGCCCGCGCCCGTCAGCGCTCCTCGAAAGCGCTGGAAAGATTGCTCGATTTAACCCCACCGACGGCCCGCGTGGTCACGGACGAAGGGGAAAAGAGCGTCCCGCTGGCTGAGGTTCAGCCGGGCATGACGCTGCGTCTGACCACCGGCGATCGCGTTCCCGTTGACGGTAAGATAACCCAGGGCGAAGCCTGGCTGGATGAAGCGATGCTGACCGGGGAGCCTATCCCTCAGCAGAAATCAGACGGCGACGCCGTGCATGCCGGTACGGTCGTGCAGGACGGCAGCGTGCTGTTCACCGCCAGCGCCGTCGGCAGCCACACCACGCTGTCGCGTATTATCCGCATGGTGCGCCAGGCGCAGAGCAGCAAGCCGGAAATTGGCCAGCTTGCTGATAAAATCTCGGCCATTTTTGTGCCGGTGGTGGTCGGTATTGCCCTGCTGAGCGCGGCGATCTGGTATGTTTTCGGCCCTGCGCCGCAGATTGTTTATACCCTGGTGATCGCCACCACGGTACTGATCATCGCCTGTCCTTGCGCCCTTGGTCTGGCGACGCCGATGTCGATCATCTCCGGCGTTGGCCGCGCGGCCGAATTTGGCGTACTGGTGCGGGACGCGGACGCGTTGCAGCGAGCCAGCACCCTCGACACGCTGGTGTTTGATAAAACCGGCACGCTGACGGAAGGTAAACCGCAGGTGGTGGCCGTCCACACGGTCGGCATTACGGAAGAGAACGCGCTGCGCCTCGCCGCCGCGCTGGAGCAAGGCTCCAGCCATCCGCTGGCGCGCGCCATTCTCGATAAAGCGAGTGAGTCTGCCCTGCCGCAGGTCAGCAATTTCCGCACCCTGCGCGGGCTCGGCGTCAGCGGTGAAGCAGAAGGCCACGCCCTGCTGCTGGGCAACCAGGCATTGCTCAATGAAAACGGTATTGATACCACCGCGCTGGAAAGCGAGCTGAAAGCGCAGGCATCTCAGGGCGCCACGCCGGTTCTGCTGGCGGTGGATGGCAAAGCCGCCGCGCTGCTGGCCGTGCGCGATCCGCTTCGCCAGGACAGCGTGGACGCCCTGCAGCGCCTGCACCGTGCCGGCTACCGTCTGGTAATGCTGACCGGGGATAACCCGACCACCGCCAACGCCATCGCGAATGAAGCCGGAATTGATGAGGTAATTGCGGGCGTACTGCCGGACGGTAAAGCGGACGCCATCAAGAAACTGCAAAGCCAGGGCCGCCAGGTGGCGATGGTCGGCGACGGCATCAACGATGCCCCGGCGCTGGCCCAGGCTGACGTGGGGATTGCGATGGGTGGCGGGAGCGATGTCGCCATTGAAACCGCTGCCATCACGCTGATGCGCCATAGCCTGATGGGCGTTGCCGACGCGCTGGCCATTTCAAAAGCCACGCTGCGCAACATGAAGCAGAACCTGCTGGGGGCGTTTATCTATAACTCACTCGGCATCCCGATTGCTGCCGGCATTTTGTGGCCGCTGACCGGTACGCTGCTTAACCCGGTGGTCGCGGGTGCGGCGATGGCGCTCTCCTCCATCACCGTGGTGAGCAACGCCAACCGCCTGCTGCGCTTTAAACCGAAGGATTGAACCTTGTACCCGTACGCGCTAGCATGAACCTTTCCGTTCATGGAGCGCGTATGGGTCTGTTTAATCGTATAAAAACATCGTTTCGCGCCCTCTTTCCTCGCCGTTACGCCTGGCCCGGTCTGGATATCTCGCTTCCCGGCGGGCAACACCTGCACCTGGTCGGCAGCATCCATATGGGAACGCAGGATATGTCTCCCCTGCCACCCGGCCTGATAAAACTGCTGAAACACGCCGACGCGCTGGTCGTTGAGGCGGACATTTCGGGTCAGGAGTCACCGTTTGCCGGGCTCGAGAGCGATCTCCCCCTGGCGGAGCGCCTGGATGAAACCCAGCTTGCGGAACTGACGCGCGTTGCCGATGAGACGGGCGTCTCGCTCTCCATGATTGACACCCTGCCGCTCTGGCAAATCGCGATGGTATTACAGGCTACGCAGGCGCAGCGCCTGGGCCTGCGCGGTGATTACGGCATCGATTACCAGCTGCTGAACGCGGCAAGGGCGCGCAGCCTGCCCATCATCGAGCTGGAAGGAACGGACAGCCAGATTGCGCTTCTGCGGCAGCTTCCCGACGACGGTCTGATGCTGCTGGATGATACGCTGACCCACTGGCACACCAACGCGCGCCTGCTGCAGACCATGATTGGCTGGTGGCTGGATGCACCGCCAGAGGACGGTAAGCTGGCATTACCGTCGACGTTCAGCGAATCGCTGTATGATGTGCTGATGAATGCGCGCAACAAAGCCTGGCGGCAGACGCTGCATGCTTTACCTGCCGGGCATTACGTGGTGGCGGTTGGGGCGTTACATTTGTACGGAGAAGGGAATTTGCCGTCACTGTTAAAATAAAAAAATGGCCAATATTTCTATTGGCCCGTCAAAGAGGAATTTCATCGTTTTTATTATGCCGAAGGAGACCTTCGGTTGAGCCGATTGTCGCTCAAAGTGACCATCACTGCCAATACTATTGCGCAAGATGGTGCTATTTTTTAGACAAACGTCAGGCGTATGCTGTTGGCATGATTTGTCTGTCGTAAGAAGGATAGCTATGACTCCCGCCGTTAAATTACTCGAAAAAAACAACATTTCTTTCCGGATCCACACTTACGATCACGATCCGAACGAGACCAACTTTGGTGATGAAGTGGTGCGCAAGCTGGGACTGAACGCTGACCAGGTTTATAAAACGCTGCTGGTGGCGGTGAACGGCGATATGAAGCACCTCGCCGTCGCGGTGACTCCCGTGGCAGGACAGCTGGATCTGAAGAAAGTCGCCAAAGCGCTGGGGGCGAAGAAGGTGGATATGGCGGATCCGATGGTGGCGCAGCGCACCACGGGCTACCTGGTGGGCGGCATCAGCCCGCTCGGACAGAAAAAACGCCTGCCGACGCTGATCGATGCACCCTCACAGGAATTTGAGACCATTTTTATATCCGGCGGCAAACGCGGGCTGGACATTGAGCTTGCCGCGGGCGATCTGGCGAAAATGCTGGACGCGAAGTTTGCGGATATTGCCCGCCGGGAGTAAAAGAAAAGCCGGGTGGCGGCTACGAGGTAAAAGCAAAACGGTAACAGGCGTTACCGTTTTTTGTATTCGCGCCCTCTACCGGTGGGAGAGGGTTGGGGTGAGGGCATCAGGCCGCACAGCACTACTGCCAGCTAACCTCGCCTTTCGGCTCATACGCATTCACGTCAATCGGTGAATTCTGCTCGATGAACTGCTTCAGCACTTCGGCATCGATAAAGCCGGTATTCACGTATCCCGGTTTATTATCAATATGCGGATAGCCGTCGCCGCCCGTGGCGTTGAAACTTAGCGTCGCCAGACGGTACGTTTTAGCCGGGTCAACCGGTTCGCCTTTGATCTTCAGGTCGTTAAGCTTGCCGTCTTTTGCGACGAAGCTGACGTTGGCAAACTGCGGATAGGCCCCGGAATCTGGCTTCATCTGCGCCACGGCGGTCAGGTACTCAATCACCTCTTTCCCGCTCATATCCGCATACACCACCACGTTGCCGAACGGCTGTACCTTCAGCACGTCTTTATAGGTGATGTTTCCGCCTTCGATGGAATCACGAATGCCACCGCCGCTCATTACGCCAAAGTCAGCGCCGGTGCGCGCTATTTGCGCCGCCAGCACCAGGTGGCCCATGTTGGTCTGCACGAAGCGGACTTTGCTGCGGTCCCCTTCCAGGCGGCCGTTGAGCGTGCCAATCTTCACGTCCAGCTGCGCCTTGCCTTTGTTCTGGAACGGCGTCAGCAGGGAGAGCATCTGCTGGTTCTCTGCAATCTCAGGCGTGTAAAGTACGCGCTCACTTTTCCCGTCCGGGTAGGTGACCTTCTTCTTCAGGTTGACCGGAATGAGTTGGTAGTGGACCAGCTTCATCTCGCCGTTACGGAACTCGAAATCTGCACGACCCACGTATTTGCCCCACTCGTGCGCCTGTACGATCCAGATACCGTTCTGACGGTCCGGCGCGCACGGCGTGCCCGGCACGTAGTCCACCTGCTTTTTGTTCTCCGAGGCCATACACACCGGATCCTGTGAGTGACCGCCCACAATCATTGCCAGCGAGCCTGCCGGCAGGCTGCGCGCCATCTCGACGTCGCCGGGAGCATTGGAGCCGTGCTCACCGTTGTCGTAGTGCCCCATGTGCGTGGTGGCGATAATCACGTCCGGCTTTTCGTTTTGCTGCAATTCCTGAATCACCAGCTTCGCTTCGTCTGCCGGTTTACGGAATTCGATATCGGTGAAGAACTCAGGGTTGCCAATTTTCGCCGTATCGTCAGTGGTTAGGCCGATGACCGCGATCTTCAGATCCTGACGCTTAAACAGCGCCCAGGGTTTAAACAGGCGTTCGCCGGTGCTTTTCTGATAAATATTGGCTGAGAGGAACGGGAATTTGGCCCATTTTTCCTGCTGACGCAGCACGGTCAGCGGATTATCAAACTCATGGTTACCGACTGCCATCGCGTCGTAGCCAATCAGATTCATGCCGCGAAAGTCGGGTTCGGCGTCCTGCAAATCGGATTCCGGCACGCCGGTATTAATATCACCGCCTGAGAGCAACAGTACGCTGCCGCCCTGAGCCGCCACCTCTTTGCGAATGCCATCCACCAGCGTTTTTTGTGCCGACAGGCCATATTCGCCGTATTCACTGCGCCAGAAGTGACCGTGGTGGTCGTTGGTATGCAGAATGGTAATTTTATAGGTTTTGTCTTTTTCATACGCCTGCGCGGGCAGGCTTACCAGCCCCCACGCCGCGATGAGCGCCAGCGCGACGCCCCGCTTCATTAACTTCATCTTCTCTCTCCCTGACCAATAGACAAAGGCAGAAATTACAGTGACTAATAAGAATAGACAAATAAGTTTTCATAATTGCGACTTTCTTCAAATGTCCCGGGCGGGTATGTTAGTCGGATAATAATTACACCCTGCATCTCTAATAACTAAAGACGTGGTACTTCTCTCTATGGCAATCAGTGAATCAACCCAGCCCGCTCCGGGCGCGCCGGCGTCGCCGCCTGCATCGCGCACCTCCTTTAAAGTCTTAGGCGCAATCAGTCTCTCGCACCTGCTCAACGACATGATCCAGTCGTTGATTCTGGCGATTTACCCGCTGCTGCAGTCTGAGTTCTCACTCACCTTCGTGCAGATCGGGATGATCACCCTGACCTTCCAACTGGCTTCGTCGCTGCTGCAGCCGGTGGTGGGCTACTGGACGGATAAATACCCGATGCCGTGGTCGCTGCCGGTTGGCATGTGCTTTACCTTAAGCGGGCTGGTGCTGCTGGCCATGGCCGGGAGTTTTGAAGCCGTGCTGATCGCCGCCGCGCTGGTGGGTACCGGGTCGTCCGTGTTCCATCCGGAGTCCTCCCGCGTGGCACGGATGGCGTCCGGTGGTCGTCACGGGCTGGCGCAGTCGCTCTTCCAGGTGGGCGGTAACTTTGGTAGCTCCCTGGGCCCATTGCTGGCGGCGGTGATCATCGCGCCGTATGGCAAAGGCAACGTGGCCTGGTTTGTACTGGCCGCACTGCTGGCGATTATCGTGCTGGCGCAAATCAGCCGCTGGTATGCCGCGCAGCATCGCGTGAACAAAGGGAAACCTAAAGCGAAGGTTATTAATCCCCTGCCGCGCAATAAGGTTATCCTGGCCGTCTCTGTGCTGCTGGTGCTGATTTTCTCGAAATACTTCTATATGGCGAGCATCAGCAGCTATTACACCTTTTATCTGATGCAAAAATTCGGATTATCGGTACAGAACGCGCAGTTCCACCTGTTTGCCTTCCTGTTCGCCGTCGCGGCCGGTACGGTCATTGGCGGGCCTGTTGGCGATAAGATTGGGCGTAAATATGTCATTTGGGGCTCTATCCTCGGCGTGGCGCCGTTTACCCTTATTTTGCCGTACGCGAGCCTTGAATGGACGGGGATTTTAACCGTGATTATTGGTTTTATCCTCGCTTCCGCGTTTTCCGCCATTCTGGTTTATGCCCAGGAGCTGCTGCCTGGCCGTATCGGTATGGTTTCCGGACTCTTTTTCGGTTTCGCCTTCGGCATGGGCGGGCTTGGCGCAGCGGTGTTAGGGATGGTTGCGGATCACACCAGCATCTTCCTGGTTTATAAAATCTGCGCTTTCCTGCCGCTTCTTGGGATGTTAACTATATTCCTGCCTGATAACCGACATAAAGCCTGAATTACAGGTAGCCAAAGTTTTACTTTGGCTACCTGACACCCTGATGCCATAAGGGTTTCTTCTTCATCCCCTCTCTGAATTTATCAAAATGCGCTTTTTTACGTGCATAT
The DNA here is from genome assembly GCF_011765665.1 of Enterobacter sp. SES19. Classification (NCBI taxonomy): domain Bacteria; kingdom Pseudomonadati; phylum Pseudomonadota; class Gammaproteobacteria; order Enterobacterales; family Enterobacteriaceae; genus Enterobacter; species Enterobacter sp. SES19. The sequence continues at coordinate 1,126,550 of NZ_CP050320.1, read as the reverse complement.
TGCTGTTTTATTCAAACTTCAACAATTATTCATAAACATAAGGGTAAAAATTGTCATAAACTATTACTCGGTTTTTTGGTTTTCGCCAAAAAGGAACACCCACAACGAAAGGAGACGGAATGCACCACGCCACACCGCTTATCACCACCATTGTTGGTGGACTTGTGCTCGCTTTTATCCTCGGCATGATTGCCAATAAACTGCGTATTTCTCCTCTTGTCGGCTATCTGCTGGCAGGTGTTCTGGCGGGACCGTTCACGCCAGGTTTCGTTGCGGATACCAAACTGGCACCTGAACTGGCGGAATTGGGCGTGATTCTGCTGATGTTTGGCGTCGGTCTGCATTTTTCCCTGAAGGATTTGATGGCGGTAAAGTCGATTGCCATACCGGGAGCGATCGCCCAGATAGGGGTGGCGACGCTGCTGGGGATGGCGCTTTCGGCCGTACTGGGCTGGTCGCTGATGACCGGCATCGTATTTGGGCTGTGTCTCTCAACCGCCAGTACCGTGGTGCTGCTGCGCGCGCTTGAGGAGAGACAGCTGATTGACAGCCAGCGCGGGCAGATCGCGATTGGCTGGCTGATTGTGGAAGATCTGGTCATGGTCCTGACGCTGGTACTGCTGCCTGCCGTCGCCGGGATGATGGAAAAAGACAACGTCGGCTTCGCCTCGCTGGCGCTGGATATGGGCATCACCATTGGTAAGGTTGTGGCGTTTATCGCCATCATGATGCTGGTGGGCCGCCGTCTGGTGCCGTGGATCATGTCCCGCAGCGCGGCGACCGGCTCACGCGAGCTGTTTACCCTCTCCGTGCTGGCGCTGGCGCTGGGCATCGCCTTTGGTGCCGTTGAGCTGTTTGATGTCTCCTTTGCTCTGGGTGCGTTCTTCGCCGGGATGGTACTGAACGAGTCCGAACTAAGCCACCGCGCGGCGCACGATACGCTACCGCTGCGCGATGCCTTCGCCGTACTGTTCTTCGTCTCCGTCGGGATGCTGTTTGACCCGATGGTCCTGATCCATCAACCGCTGGCCGTGCTGGGCACGCTGGCGATCATCATCTTTGGTAAGTCGCTTGCCGCCTTCTTCCTGGTGCGGATGTTTGGCCACTCACCGCGGACGGCGCTGACCATTGCCGCCAGCCTGGCGCAGATCGGTGAGTTCGCCTTTATTCTGGCCGGTCTGGGCATGGCCCTGAACCTGCTGCCGCAGGCGGGGCAAAACCTGGTGCTGGCGGGGGCGATCCTCTCCATCATGCTGAACCCGGTGCTGTTTGCCCTGCTGGAAAAATACCTCGATAAAACCGAAACGCTGGAAGAGCAGACGCTCGAAGAGGCCATCGAAGAAGAGAAGCAGATCCCGGTTGATATTTGCAACCACGCTCTGCTGGTCGGCTTTGGCCGCGTGGGCAGCCTGCTCGGTGAAAAGCTGATGGCACAGGGCATTCCGCTGGTGGTGATTGAGACCTCACGCACCCGCGTCGACGAGCTGCGCGAGCGCGGTATTCGTGCGGTGCTGGGCAATGCGGCGAACGAAGAGATCATGAATCTGGCGCATCTGGACTGCGCCCGCTGGCTGCTGCTGACCATTCCTAACGGCTATGAAGCGGGTGAGATTGTGGCTTCCGCACGCGCGAAGTGCCCAACGATTGAGATTATCGCCCGGGCGCACTATGACGACGAGGTGGAGTACATTACCGAGCGCGGTGCAGATAAGGTGGTGATGGGCGAGCGCGAGATTGCTAACACCATGCTGACGCTGCTGGAAAAACCGCCGGTTGAAGAGGCGGTGACGGGGTAAGTTTGGTGCGGTCTGATTCCCTCACCCTGGCCCTCTCCCACGGGGAGAGGGAACAAACATTAAAAAAGGCAACTTACGTTGCCTTTTTACATTTACCGATCCCAATAAGCCTCTTCGAGGCTGTCTTCCCGTTCCGGCAGGCCACGCGTTAAGCGCGGTGAGTGCTGGTTCAGTACCTGATAGCTCACGCGGTTGGCGTACTTACACACCTGCGCCAGCGACGAATAGGTCAGCCAGCTGAACTTGTGCTTGCTGGAGTTCGGCACGTTGGTTTTGTGGTAGGCGTTAGCGGTGATGTCGTGCAGCAGCGCGGCCAGCGCGCCGTCGCCCGCGCCGTTGGTGTTCATGATCTTCTCCGGGCCGCCCATATAAGGCGCGATGTGAGAGTAGATCCGCAGCGGGTTGATGCAATCCTGATGGCGCATACCGCGGCTGAACTCGTACTGGTTAAACTCGGCAATCGCGCCGGGCAGCAGCGGGTGCTGGGTCTTGCGTTTGCTCTCTTCCTCCGTGAAGCCGGCCATATACAGCCCAACCGGGCCCGCGGTGCAGAGCACCAGGTCCACCCAGTCCAGCGCTTTGTCAGACGCCAGCAGCGGATCGCTTTCGCCGGTCAGCGCTTCGGCCTCCTCTTCGTTCATCGCCAGAATCGAGACGTGCTCTTTCAGGAAGGCCTGCCACCACTCCGGGTTATCGGCGATAACGAATTTCGTGCCCAGCGTCAGAACGACCGGCACGTTGTATTTCTTCGCGTACTCAATCGCCTTCATGGTCGCGTCGGGCATGGGCTCGCCCGGCTTGCAGCGCACCAGGTAGGAGGTCAGCACCAGCGCCGAGGCGCCCGCGATCACCTCTTCCGGAATACTCTCGGCGCGCAGCTTGTTCATGTGGCCGGGGCTGATGGCAAAGGTACGCTCGCCGGACTCACCGATCAGCGTGAAGCAGCGGCCAATCGGCCCGTCAACGCCCTGCAGGTAGTTCAGATCGGTACGGCTGGAGGTGTTGCAGAGATAGCGGTAGGCATAGCCACCAATTTCGATATTGCTGCACATCACGCCGAGCAGCACCGAGCGGTCGTCTGCCAGCACGGAGTAGTTGTGCATGGTATTGCCGATGGTGCCACCGGCGAACTGATGGGTAATCAGGTTTTCGCGCACCAGCTCCTGGTACAGCGCTTCGGCAACATCGTCTTCAATCACCAGCGAATGTCCGGCGCTCAGACCGTAACGGGCGACAAACGCATCATCCACTTTGGCTTCAATGTCCACCAGCGTCTGATCGATACCGACGACCCACGCCGCGCTGGTTTCATTTTCTGGCTGGATTTGCTGCAGGAGCGGATCGCGGGCATCGACGGGGAAGTAGTGTTTGGATTTGCGTTTACCGGGAAATTTCATGGTCTGAACTGTACGAAGAATATGGGCCGGGAATGGTAGCACAAACCCGGCCCGGAGTGCGATCAGCGGCTGTTCGTCACCAGCGAGACCATCATGTCGATATGCTCAGACGAATCGTTAAGCGCCGGAATGTACTCGTACTTTTCGCCGCCAGCCTCCAGGAAAAATTCCCGGTTTTGCACCGCGATCTCCTCCAGCGTTTCCAGACAGTCTGCCGAGAAGCCCGGCGACATCACCTGAATATGCTTCACGCCCTTCTCGCCGAGCATTTTGAGGGTTTCATCGGTGTACGGCGTCAACCACGGCTCGCGGCCGAAGCGCGACTGGAAGGTCATCATCACCTTCTCCGGCGGCAGGCCAAGGGCGGAGACCAGCTCGCGGGTGGTATCGCGGCAACGCTGGGGGTAATCATCCCCTTCGTTAGCGAAACGCTGCGGGATCCCGTGATAGGAAAGCAGCAGCAGATCCGGCTCGCCGTGCTTTTCAAACGACGCGCGCGCGCTGTTGGCAAGCGCCTTGATATAGAGCTCGTTATCCGCGTAGTCGCGAATAAAGGTCACGCCCGGAATGCGGCGGCGGGTCGCCAGAATGCGGGCCAGCTCGTCCCAGACGGCGGCCACCGTCGAGCAGGAGTACTGCGGGTAGAGCGCCAGCACGACGATATGGTCCACGCCCTGCGCCAGCAGGGATTCTACCGCGCTTTCCAGGGAGGGTTTGCCGTAGCTCATGCCGAGCGCGACGGGCATATCCGGCAGGCGGGCGGCCAGCGCTTTTTCCTGACGACGGCTGTAAACCATCAGCGGCGAGCCCTCTTCCATCCAGACGGACTGATAGAGTTTGGCGACGCGCGGAGAACGAATCGGCAGAATGACGCCACGCAGCAGAGGCCACCACAGCAGTCTCGGGAAATCCACGACGCGCGTGTCGCTTAAAAACTGTCGCAGGTAGCGTTTTACCGCGTCTGATGTAGGTGCTTCTGGGGTGCCCAGATTGGCAAGCAGGATGCCGGTTTTCGCCTGACTCATTCACGCCTCTTAACCATTTGATAGGTTGTCAATTGTAGCGGAAATGCGTTTAAACGAAACCCATTGCTGTAATAGGTAAGATGAGAATATTTCTCACCCGGAGGGCCCGGGTGAGAGAAATGCGATTAGCCGAGGATTTTTTCCAGCTCTGCACGTACGTCAGCCACGGCTTTGGTGCCGTCAACTTTAGCGTATTTGGTGTTACCCGCCTGCGCTTCTTTGGTGTAGTAGCCGATCAGCGGCGCGGTCATCTGATGGTATTCCACCAGGCGCTTGCGCACGGTCTCTTCCTGATCGTCTTTACGGGTGGTCAGCTCTTCGCCGGTCACGTCGTCTTTGCCTTCAACCTTAGGCGGGTTGAATTTGATGTGGTAAACGCGGCCAGAAGCAGCGTGTACGCGACGACCAACGATACGGTCAACGATCAGCTCGTCCGGTACGTCGAACTCCAGAACGTAGTCCACGTTGATGCCCGCTTCTTTCATGGCGTCAGCCTGAGGAATGGTGCGTGGGAAGCCGTCCAGCAGGAAACCGTTACGGCAGTCTTCCTGAGCAATGCGCTCTTTGACCAGAGCAATCACCAGCTCGTCGGTCACCAGCTTGCCTGCGTCCATGATGTCTTTCGCCTGTTTACCCAGCTCGGAGCCAGATTTAACAGCGGCGCGCAGCATATCACCGGTGGAGATTTGCGGAATACCGTATTTCTCCATGATGAACTGAGCCTGAGTTCCTTTACCCGCGCCCGGAGCGCCAAGCAGAATAATACGCATTGCGAAAATCCCCTCAAAAGTCGTTTCAATTTTTCAAAAGCGCTAAACAATACCACCAGAACGGGCATCGCTCAAGGAAGGCAGGAAGGCTGAAACGGTTAACGGGGGGAGATTATTTGGGAGGGTGCGAGGGATCCCCCTCACCCTAACCCTCTCCCCAAAGGGGAGAGGGAACTTGAACACCCTCTCCCCTTTGGGGAGAGGGTAGGGTGAGGGGCAGGTGTTTAATTACGCCAGCAGCAGCGCATTCACACGTTTAATGAAGAGGTTAGGATCTTCCAGCGTGCCGCGTTCGGCCAGCAGGGACTGATCCAGCAGCAGTTCAACCCACTCGGCAAAGCGGGCGTCGTCCTGGGTATCCGCCGCGCGTTTCACCAGCGGATGATCCGGATTAAGCTCAAAGATATATTTCACTTCCGGCATCGCCTGGCCCGCCGCCGCGAACAGTTTCGCCATCTGAGTGCCCATTTCGTCGGCATCGGTGGTGACGATGGCTGGGGTGTCGGTCAGACGGTGCGTGAAACGCACCTCTTTCACACGGTCGCCCAGCAGGGTTTTCACGCGCTCAACGAACGGCTCCAGCGCCTTCTCGGCTTCTTTCGCGCTTTCGTCCACTTCATCCGCCAGCTTGTCGATGGACTCGTCGGCTTTGGCCACAGACTGGAAGGATTTACCGTCGAACTCGGTCAGGTAGTTCATCATCCACTCGTCGATGCGGTCAGAAAGCAGCAGCACTTCGATGCCTTTCTTGCGCAACAGCTCCAGGTGCGGGCTGCTCTTCGCCGCCGCGTAGCTGTCGGCGGTGATGTAGTAGATCTTCTCCTGCCCTTCTTTCATGCGGGAGACGTACTCTTCCAGCGACACGGTCTGCGCGGAGGAGTCGGTATGCGTTGAGGCGAAGCGCAGCAGTTTGGCGATGGTTTCAACGTTCGCGGTGTCTTCTGCCGGGCCTTCTTTCAGCACCAGGCCGAACTGTTTCCAGAAGGTCTGATATTTTTCCGCATCGTCTTTCGCCAGTTTTTCCAGCATCTGCAGCGCACGTTTGGTCAGGGCGTTGCGCAAGTTACGGGTGACGGTGCTGTCCTGCAGAATTTCACGGGAGACGTTGAGCGGCAGATCGTTAGAATCGATCAGGCCGCGCACAAAGCGCAGGTAGTTCGGCATGAACTGCTCGGCGTCGTCCATGATAAAGACGCGCTGCACGTACAGCTTCAGACCGTGCTTGTGATCGCGGTTCCACATGTCCCACGGCGCCTGTGCCGGAATGTACAGCAGGCTGGTGTACTCCTGCTTACCTTCCACACGGTTGTGGCTCCAGGTCAGCGGGTCGGTAAAATCGTGGGCGATGTGCTTGTAGAATTCGTTGTACTCGTCGTCTTTAATTTCAGACTTGTTGCGCGTCCACAGCGCCTGCGCCTTGTTGATTTTCTCCCAGGAAACCACGGTTTCGCCGTCTTTCTCTTCCTGTTTTTCAATCTCGACCGGCAGGGCAATGTGGTCGGAATATTTGCTGATGATGGAGCGCACGCGCCAGTCGTTCAGGAAATCGTCTTCGCCTTCGCGCAGGTGCAGGGTGATTTCGGTACCGCGGTCCGCTTTGGTGATGTCATCAACGGTGTATTCGCCTTCCCCTTTGGATTCCCACAGCACGCCGTTTTCAGCGCTGTCGCCCGCCGCACGGGTGCGCACGGTGACTTTGTCCGCCACGATGAACGCCGAGTAGAAACCGACGCCGAACTGGCCGATGAGCTGGCTGTCTTTCGCCTGGTCCGAGCCCATGGACTCGAGGAACGCTTTGGTGCCGGATTTGGCGATGGTGCCGAGGTGGTCGATCACCTCGTCGCGGTTCATCCCGATGCCGTTATCGGCGATGGTCAGGGTGCGGTTCTCTTTATTGAACGAGACGCGCACGCGCAGCTCGCCGTCGCCTTCGTACAGATCCGGGTTAGACAGCGCGCGGAAGCGCAGCTTGTCCGCCGCATCGGATGCGTTGGAAATCAGCTCACGCAGGAAAATTTCTTTGTTGGAATACAGGGAATGGATCATCAGGTGCAGAAGCTGTTTTACTTCTGACTGGAAACCACGGGTTTCTTGTCCTTTCATCTATGTCGACCTCAACAATGCCATTTAATGGGGTTTTAAAACGTTGAGTGAGAGATGGGGATACGGGGGGAAATTTTCAAGCGGAGGCCGCGCGCGCAGCCTCCGTTTGGTCAGAAAATAATCTTGTGACGTCCGGCCAGAGAGTGCGACAGCGTGGTGCCGTCCACCATCTCCAGCTCGCCGCCCACCGGCACGCCATGGGCGATGCGGCTGGCGTCAACGCCGTACTGCGAGCACAGCTCGGCGATGTAGTTGGCGGTTGCCTCCCCTTCCACCGTCGGGTTGGTGGCGAGGATCACCTCTTTGATGGTTTCGGACTCAAGACGCTGTTCAAGGCGGTCAAGACCGATATCATCCGGACCAATACCGTCCAGCGGGGAGAGATGCCCCATCAGCACGAAGTAGCGGCCGGAAAACTGCCCGGTTTGTTCGATGGCGTAGATGTCCGCCGGACTCTCCACCACGCAAATCTGACCGTTTTCCTGACGACGCGGGTTCGTACAGATGTTACACACGTCCTGCTCGGTAAAGGTACGGCAGTCCGCACAGTGACCAATTTCTGACATGGCGCGGGTCAGAGCCTGCGCCAGGCGCATCCCGCCGCTGCGGTCGCGCTGCAATAGCGTAAACGCCATGCGCTGCGCCGACTTCGGGCCAACGCCCGGCAGGCAGCGCAGTGCTTCCATTAACTGCGTGAGCAGCGGACTGGTTTGCATCAGAATGGCATCTTGAAGCCAGGCGGCAGCTGCATACCGCTGGAAACAGAAGCCATTTTCTCTTTCTGAGTTTCGTCGATACGGCGAGCGGCATCGTTAAACGCGGCTGCAACCAGATCTTCCAGCATCTCTTTGTCGTCTTCGAGCAGGCTTGGGTCGATTTCCACGCGACGGCAGTTGTGCGCACCGTTGATGGTCACTTTGACCAGACCGGCACCGGACTCACCCGTGACTTCCAGCTGAGCGATCTCTTCCTGCATCTTCTGCATTTTTTCCTGCATCTGCTGAGCCTGCTTCATCAGGCCACCCAGACCGCCTTTTCCACCAAACATAGGCTTCTCTCTTTTTCACGTTTAAGGATTACAACCGTAAGTCAGACTCACGATCAAATGGGGCGAATACTCTCTTCATCCAGATCGGCGTCGAAGAACCGGCGCAGGGTCTGAATGTTGTTATCCGCAATAATCGCCTCGCGCGCCTGCGCGAGCTTTTCTTCATAAATGGCCTGGCGCCACTCGAGCGGCGTTTTCACTGCCGGATTATCATCTTCAATGATAGTCAATTCAACCGGCGCGCCCTGTAATGTGGCGAGCGCCTCGGCCAGCGCCTTTTGCGCGCCAGGAGAATTGAGGTGTCGCTGGCCCGGACGCAGGTGCAGACGCACCTGATTGCCGTCCTGCTCTTTCCAGGCGTTCAGCGCGACCTGCTCCACCAGCTTCGGCAACTGGAGTTTGCTGACCTCAGCGGCCCAGGCGTCGCGCGCAATGGACTCTTCGGCAAGCTTCGCGGAAAGCTCCGGCGTTTTCTCATGCTCCAGCGCCTTTTTCAGCGCTTTCGGCGTGGCGACCTCTTCCTTCACCTCTTCGGTGATGGTGGTTGCCTTCCAGCGGTAAGCCTCTTCTTTCACCGGGGCTTTCTGCTCGAGCGCGGACGGTGCCGGACGCGACTGTACGCGCTCCGTTACCGAGGCCAGTCGTTCAAGCGCGGCGTTGTTAACCGGCCGCGCTCTTCCTGGCGCTGCCGGTTCACTCTTTTTTGGTTTGGTTACTCCCTGGGCACGCTGCAGCTGGCTGCGTGCGGCAAGCACCGAACTGGTGGCATCCGACAGCGGCACGTTTTGCTGCGGTGGCGGCGTCGGCTGCTGTGGTACCTGCTGCGGCGACATCACAGCCGTAGGGGCGACCGGCGCGAAAGACTGCCGCGGCACTTCCGGCTCCGACAATGGCATGCGCGGGTGGAACGCCAGCGCGCGCAGCAGCGTCATTTCAACGCCCATACGCGGATCCGGCGCGAACGGTAACTCTTTGCGGCCAATCAGCAGCGTCTGGTAGTACAGCTGCACGTCGGCAGGCGGCACGGTGCGGGCAAGTTCACGCATCCGCTGTTCAATGGTCGCCATATCCGCACCAATGGCGGAGGGAGAAAGCTGCAGCATCGCCACGCGGTGCAGCAGGCTGAGCATCTCAACCAGCAGCCCTTCCCACTCAATACCCCGGGCAGCGGCGGCATTCACCTGCGACATCACGCGTTCGCCGTTGGCAGCAATCATCGCTTCGATAAGCGACAGCGCCTGATCGTCATCCAGCGTGCCGAGCATGGTGCTGACCGCCTCGGTGGAGAGCTTGCCGTCACCGCTGGCAATCGCCTGGTCGGTCAGGCTGAGCGCATCACGCAGGCTGCCGTCCGCCGCGCGGGCCAGCAGCTGCAGGGCGCGCGGTTCGTGGACAATTTTCTCTTCATCAAGAATATGCTCAAGCTGCGCGCGGATCTGCTCAACGTCCAGCGCCTTCAGATGGAACTGCAGGCAGCGCGACAGGATCGTGACCGGCAGCTTTTGCGGATCGGTGGTCGCCAGCAGGAACTTCACGTGCGCGGGCGGCTCTTCCAGCGTTTTCAGCAGTGCGTTAAAGCTGTGGCGCGACAGCATGTGCACTTCATCGATCAGGTAGACCTTGAAGCGGCCGCGTGCCGGGGCGTACTGCACGTTATCGAGCAGATCGCGGGTATCTTCCACTTTGGTGCGCGAGGCGGCGTCGATCTCGATCAGATCGACAAAACGCCCCTGCTCGATCTCCCGACAGTTATCACACACGCCGCACGGCGTGGCGGTGATCCCGGTTTCGCAGTTGAGACCTTTTGCCAGCAAACGGGCAATAGAGGTCTTACCGACGCCGCGGGTGCCGGAAAAAAGATAGGCGTGATGGATGCGACCTAGCGACAAGCCGTTCGCCAGGGCCGTCAGCACATGTTCCTGACCAACAACGTCAGCAAAGGTTTGTGGTCGCCATTTACGGGCTAACACCTGATAACTCATGGGCAGGCTCTGCAACGCTGGAAGGTGAATTTATGGAGGGGAATGCTATCACAACCTCACCCATTGAGCGAGGTTGTGAAAACCGGGATTAATGACCCGGGAAAGGCACCAGACAGTAGCTGGTAATACCCTGTTTTTCCAGGCGCTGTTCACCGCCGAGATCGAACAGGTTGATGATGAAGGCCGCGTCGGTCACTTCCCCACCCAGACGACGGATCAGCTTCACGGTCGCTTCAATGGTGCCGCCGGTTGCCAGCAGATCGTCGACCACCAGCACTTTGTCGCCAGGCTTGATCGCATCAACGTGGATCTCCAGCTGATCGGTGCCGTACTCCAGCTCGTAGCTTTCTGCGATGGTTTCACGCGGCAGCTTGCGCGGCTTACGCACCGGCACAAAACCCACGCCCATTGCCAGCGCAACCGGTGCGCCAAACAGGAAACCACGGGCTTCGGTACCTACTACTTTGGTGATCCCGGCGTTTTTATAACGCTCGACCAGCAGTTCAATGCTGAGCGCGTACGCTTTCGGGTCTTCCAGCAAGCTGGTGACATCACGGAAAAGAATGCCAGGCTTTGGGTAGTCCTGGATGCTTTTGATGCTGTTTTTCAGATATTCAAGCTGCTGTGCAGTTGCGGTCATCGGTTTGTGCCTAAATAAAACAGTGTTACTCACAGCGCGCAACGAGTCGGCCAAGGCAACAATTGTTTAACCTTTGACCAGGCGCACCTGTGCTCGAAAACGGTCGAATTTACTGGCTGCGCGTGATAATTGCAACAGCCATGATGAGGCTTCAGTGCTTTTGTTGCTTTTCATCAACCACGGGGATCCGCCACATAAAGAAAAGCAGGCTGGTCAGGATCGCCAGCAGCAGAATACGTACCCACATCATTTTCACCAGCCATAATGAAATAGCGAAGGTGATGAGGATCACTGCGATCGCGCGCGGCTTCGCGCCGGGCGGCATGGCCCGGTGTTTTTGCCAGTGCCGCAGATAGCCGCCAAACCATGAGCGGTAGAGCAGCCAGTGGTGAAAACGCGGCGACGAGCGGGCGAAGCACCAGGCCGCCAGCAGGATAAATGGCGTGGTCGGCAGTAAGGGTAAAAACACACCCAGCGTGCCAAGCACTACCGCGAGCCAGCCAATGATGATTAAAATAGTACGCTTCATAATGCGAATCGTTATCAAACTGAACGGCTACTTTACCACTGGAGAGCGCCTTGAAAACAGCACTGCTTTTTGAGAGGCTGCAAAATCAGCTAATTGCTCTGCGGGAGCAGGCTACACCGCTAATGGGGCACGCCACGCTGAAGCCGCGCTTTGACCGACAGCTTTTTCGTACCCGCAGCACCGTCATTAAGGATTACCTGGCGGAAGCGCAGACGAATCTCGACGAGCTTCGCCATGCGGTTGAGAGTGAACAGCAGGAACAGGTGGCGTGGCTTGCGGCGCATCTCACCGAGCAGATCACCGCGCTGCATCGCGAAATCGCCGCCTGGCCGCTGCGCGCCTGGGACAGCGCCTCCCCGGGGCTCGGTAAATGGCAGCGCAAGCGGCTGGAGAACCAGGAGTTTGAACGCCGACTGTTTGAGATGAAGCGCGAACGCGAGGTGCGTCTGAACAACAGCGAAACGCTGGAAGAGCAGCAGCTATTGATGCGCGAGATTAGCGCGCTGGAAGGACGCATCGTCCGCTGCCGTCAGGCACTGGATGACATTGAGCGCGTCATTGAACGTTTGACCCGTTAACAGGAGCCACACCCATGTCACTGGAAAATGCACCCGATGAGGTCAAGCTGGCCGTCGATTTGATTATGCTGCTGGAGAATCATGAGATCCCCGCCGAAACGGTGCTTAAGGCACTGGAGATTGTACGGCGGGATTTTGAGGGGAAACTTCCCCCCCACTCTAACCCTCTCCCACAGGGAGAGGGAAAATAGATTAAGCCGGAGTCGGGTCGTCGCCCTTAATGTCGCGCTTCACTTCCGTATGCTCATCACCTTTCTCGTTACGCAGGTGAACCTCAAGCTGGTTGAAGGCGATATTAATATCGTTTTCACGGCACAGACGATCGATAGAACGGTTAAGTTCATCCACCGTGTAGCTGCGGTCACGCAGTTCACGCACGTATAAACGCAGTTCGTGATCCAGCGTACTCGGCCCAAAGGTGGTGAAGAAGACCGCCGGAGCCGGATCGTGCATTACTTTCGGATGCTCAGACGCCGCCTTCAGCAGCACCTCTTTCACCTTATCCAGATCCGATCCATAGGCCACGCCCAGGCGGATCACCACGCGCGTCACCGTATCCGAGAGTGACCAGTTGATCAGACGCTCGGTCACGAACGCTTTGTTCGGGATGATCACCTCTTTGCGATCGAAGTCGGTGATGGTGGTGGCACGAATACGGATCTTGCTGACCGTACCGGAGAAGGTGCCGATAGTAACGGTATCGCCGATACGTACCGGACGTTCGAACAGGATGATCAGGCCGGAGACAAAGTTACCGAAGATCTCCTGCAGGCCAAAACCAAGACCGACCGAGAGGGCGGCCGCCAGCCACTGCAGTTTATCCCACGAGACGCCAAGCGAACCAAAGACCGTCATCGCCCCAACAATAATGATCACGTAGTTGAGGATCGTCGTAATGGCGTAGGACGCCCCCTGGCGAAGATTCAGACGTGACAGGAGCAGCACTTCGAGCAGGCCTGGCAGGTTGCGGATCAGCGCCCAGGCCACCACCGACGACACCAGCGCAAACAGCAGGCTGCCCATGGTCACGCTTTTCATGACCGCCGCGCCCGCTTCGGTACCGTTGTATTGCCAGAGGGTAATACTGTCGAGATAGGCGAAAACGGTAATAAGATCGGACCAGATAGCCCAGAACATCACCGCAAACAGGGCGATCATCACCAGCATGGTGATACGCAGCGTCTGCTGGTTAACCTGCTCCAGCGCGATGGTCGGCTCTTCCTGTGGCTCCGCGCCTTCGGCCCCCTCTTTCACCTGATGCTGACGACGCGCAATGGCACGGCGATAGGCGATGCGGCGGGCCGCCACGCTCAGGCCGCGCAGTACGGTCTGATAGAGCAGGTTCCAGACGATCACCAGATAGACCGTTTCAATCCAGCGCCCGGACAGGCGCAGCGTGGTATAGAAGTAGCCCGTTGCCGTCAGCACCATCAGCGCCAGCGGAATGATCGCCAGCACGGTCACGGTGGCCAGACGGATATTGTGGGACTCTTTATCACGCCAGCTGTCGCGGCACATCGGCCACATCAGGATCGCAATCAACAGCAGGTTCAGCAGGATGACCAGCTGGCCCAGCACATCATCCATCAGATGCAGCGGGGAAAGCTCAGAAACAACCGACCAGAAGTGCAGCGGCAGGAGGGCCAGGCTGATGCGCACAATCTGGCGACGCCAGTGGCTGGTCAGCTGCGCAGGCATGTTGAAATGACGCACCGCCACGCCGTCTTTTTCCAGCACCTTCCAGCACACGCCAAACACCAGCCAGAACAGCGCCAGTTTTTTACTGAACGCCCACAGCAGATCGCTGACGTTGAGCTGCATCGTGAGCAGAATCAGGCCCACAGCCAGAATAATCAGGCACACCGGCAGGGCGCGAATGAGATCGATGAGAATCGCTTTTGGCGTATGGAGCTGGCTATCGTTACGCAGTTGCCCCACTTCGGAGGCCAGCTTCGCCTGGTATTTTTTCAGCCAGGCCAGACGCCAGCGGATCAGGCCAGCAATCAGCAGCAGCGGTAATCCCGCCAGCAAGGCAATCGTCACCGCAGGCCAGGCTTTCTCCCAGTTCACGGTGATCTTCATGCTCTTGATCTGCGTTTTAAGCGTCTCAGGGAAGGATTTAATCCAGTCCCAGTCCATCGGTTTGTTGCTGTTTACCCAGAAAATCTGCTGAGTCAGGATCTCCTGCAGACTTTTCGAGACGCTCACCAGCTGCTGCTGGTTGATTTGCAGGTTAATGGCCATCATCAGCTGGTTACCCAGCTGTTTGTTGAGCTGGTCCAGCAGCTCGCGACGCATATCGACGACCTGGAGCAGCGCGTCGTGCACTTCCGGGTTCACGTCGCTGGAATGCCCCTCTTCAATTTTGGCGACAAAGGTATCGCTCTGGAAAAGGGCATCGCGCTGCTGGTTGACGTCAAACTGTTCCAGACGCAAATCCGCGATGCGGTTGGTCATGTCTTCCAGCTCATCAGCGGACGGGAGCGTCTGCTGCTGCTGGTAGAGAATACGCGACAGCAGGAGGCTGCCCTTCAGGACCGCGATCTGCTCTTTGATGTTGCGCTCAGCCTGCAGCGCGCGATCCAGCCAGTTCTTCACTTTGATATTTTGCTGAACCAGTGAGTTACCCTTTTCCGTCGCCTGTATCAGGCGCTGGCTAAGCTGGTGGTTGGCGTCGAGCTCCTGTTTCACCAGCGGATTCGCCTGAATGCGGGCGGTCTCATCAGGCGATACGGCCTCCTGGGCGGTTTTTTCCGTCAGCGTCAGGCGCTTGCTGTTTACCGCCTCCTGCAACAGCTGAAGCTGGTGTTCAAGACGATTAATGTTGGCGGTGACGTAATCGCGCTGTTTTTGCAGGGTGTCCTGCAGCACCGTATTCCCTTCCAGACTTTTACGCTGCTGTTCGATTTGTGCATTGAGCAACGTCTGCTGAACCAGCAGCAGGGTTTGCTGGGTCGGGCGCAGCGTTCCCTCTCCCACCGTCGTGCCATTCAGACGGTTACGGATCTGCTGCAGCTGCTGAGACGCGGAGTACATCAAGTTTTGCACGCGTTCCGGCTGGGTTTGCAGGGAGACAAGCTGGCTGTTATAGGTCGCGAGGTCGGACTGCGCGGTTTGCAGGTCGTCGAGCAGTTGCGCGACGCGCGACTCCAGTTGGCGTAAAGAGAGCGTCGAGAGCGTCTTGCGCGTTTCGGTATCGTTATCGACGTCGCTCAGGGCATTCAGCGATTCCGTCGCCTTGCGCATGTTTTCAGGGGCCTGCGCCACCTTCTGACGAAGCTGGGCGGTATCGGCTTTGACGCGTTCAATTTTATCCAGTGTTTCCAGCGTTTCCGTCAGATCCTGCTGGATGAGCTTATCCTGAGGAGAGAGCTCTTTTTGTTTGTTCAGCGCGTCGAGCTGCGACTGAACATCGCCACGCGAGGGAATGTCATTGCTGTTATCGGCGCGGGCCCAGGTCAGCGGCGCCGTGGCAAAGAAAAACAGCATCGCAAAGAGCAATGCAAAAACAGGATGTTGCGAGCGATTGATGGGCAGCATAGTTGTGAATGATGTCAGAAGATGACCGAAAATAGTCCGGCGTGAAGAATATCACGCTCGCCGGAAGCAGAATAGCGCGAACGTGAGCCTCTGAGATAAATCCTGGAAATGACTCAGGCAGTTAGCGACGGCGCGTCGCTGCGCAGCGTCGGGCAGAGCTGTAGCATTTCCAGTAAAATCGCCACGTAGCTGCGGGCTTCCTCTTTGAGGTCAAAGGATTGCGGGGCAAACAGCCAGTTTTCCATCAGACCTGAAATGTAGCCGCGCATCAGGATAGCCGCCCGGCGGGTCAAGAGATTGGCCGGTAACAGCTTTGCCTGCATACACAGGTTCAGGTTCAGTTCGATACGGTCATAGCTTTCGAGGCTGAGGCTGCGTTGCGCCTGTTGCACCACCGCCATTTCGCCCACGAACTCGCATTTATGATAAATTATTTCCATCATTAATCTGCGACGTTCTTCAACTACCGTCGCTTCAAGGATATATACTAATATTTCTCTCATTACTGAGAGTGGATCATCAGGGAATTTTGCCCGATACTCACTCTCGAGATCGCTAATGCTGGACTCTGAAAGCTCCCAGATTTCACCGAACAGATCTGACTTATCTTTAAAATGCCAGTAAATCGCTCCCCGCGTCACACCGGCAGCCTGAGCAATTTGTGCCAGCGAGGTTGACGAAACACCCTGCTGAGAGAACAAACGTATTGCCACATCCAGAATGTGTTGTCGGGTTTCCAGCGCTTGTTGTTTAGTTTTTCGTGCCATAGGTGGGTGAATTTACAGGAGTCAGATTTACATACATTTGTGAATGTATGTACCATAGCATGACGATAATATAAACGCAGCAACGGGTTTTAGACTCAGGACCCTTGATCAATTTGAAATCGGACACTCGAGGTTTACATATGAACAAAAACAGAGGGTTAACGCCTCTGGCGGTCGTTCTGATGCTCTCAGGCAGCTTAGCGCTAACAGGATGTGACGACAAACCAGCTCAACAAGGAGCTCAGCAGGCGCCAGAAGTAGGCGTCGTGACGCTCAAATCTGAACCTCTACAAATCACCACCGAGTTACCAGGCCGTACAAATGCTTACCGCATTGCGGAAGTGCGTCCTCAGGTTAGTGGCATTATCCTGAAGCGTAACTTCACCGAAGGCGGTGATGTGAAGGCCGGTGAGTCTCTGTATCAGATTGATCCCGCAACCTATCAGGCAAATTATGAAAGCGCGAAAGGCGACCTGGCGAAAGCACAGGCCGCAGCCAAAATTGCCCAGCTGACGGTGAATCGTTATCAAAAACTGCTCGGGACCAAGTACATCAGCCAACAGGATTACGATACCGCCCTGGCAGATGCGCAGCAGGCTAACGCAGCCGTAGTGGCAGCCAAAGCGGCGGTCGAAACCGCGCGCATTAACCTGGCCTATACCAAAGTGACCTCCCCTATCAGCGGTCGTATTGGTAAGTCTTCAGTCACGGAAGGGGCACTGGTGCAGAACGGTCAGACCACCGCGCTGGCGACCGTGCAGCAGCTTGATCCGATCTACGTTGACGTGACGCAGTCCAGCAATGATTTCCTGCGCCTGAAACAGGAGCTGGCTAACGGCACCCTGAAACAGGAAAACGGCAAAGCCAAAGTGGAGCTGATTACCAACGATGGTATCAAGTTCCCGCAGGAAGGTACGCTGGAATTCTCTGACGTGACGGTCGACCAGACCACCGGTTCCATCACCTTACGTGCGATTTTCCCGAACCCTGACAAAAACCTGCTGCCAGGTATGTTCGTTCGCGCGCGTCTGGAAGAAGGAACGAATCCAACCGCCCTTCTGGTTCCACAGCAGGGTGTGACCCGTACGCCACGCGGCGATGCGAGCGCACTGGTTGTTGGAGCAGATGACAAAGTCGAAACGCGCAATATCACCGCCACCCAGGCGATTGGCGATAAATGGCTGGTGACGGAAGGTCTGAAAGATGGCGATCGCGTGATTGTTTCTGGTTTGCAAAAAGTTCGTCCTGGCGCGCAGGTTAAAGCACAGGAAGTGAAATCTGACGATAAACAACAAGCTTCGGCCGCTGGCCAGTCAGAACAAACCAAGTCTTAACTTAAACAGGAGCCGTTAAGACATGCCTAATTTCTTTATCGATCGCCCCATATTTGCGTGGGTGATCGCCATTATCATCATGCTGGCCGGGGGACTTGCGATCCTGAAGCTGCCTGTCGCGCAATATCCAACGATTGCGCCACCGGCGGTGACCATCTCCGCAACCTACCCTGGGGCTGATGCGAAAACGGTGCAGGACACCGTCACTCAGGTTATCGAACAGAACATGAACGGTATCGATAACCTGATGTACATGTCCTCAAACAGTGACTCTACCGGTACAGTTCAGATCACCCTGACCTTCCAGTCAGGTACGGATGCTGACATTGCGCAGGTTCAGGTACAGAACAAACTGCAGCTGGCGATGCCTTTGCTGCCGCAGGAAGTACAACAGCAGGGTGTGAGCGTCGAGAAATCGTCCAGCAGCTTCCTGATGGTTGTCGGCGTTATCAACACCAACGGCACCATGACGCAGGAGGATATTTCCGACTACGTGGGTGCCAACATGAAGGACGCCATCAGCCGTACTTCCGGTGTGGGTGACGTTCAGCTGTTCGGTTCTCAGTACGCAATGCGTATCTGGATGGATCCGAACAAACTGAACAACTTCCAGCTGACCCCCGTTGACGTGATCAATGCGATTAAAGCGCAGAACGCCCAGGTGGCAGCCGGTCAGCTAGGTGGTACGCCGCCGGTGAAAGGCCAGCAGCTTAACGCCTCGATCATCGCGCAGACCCGTCTGACCTCTGCCGATGAGTTCAGCAAAATTCTGCTGAAAGTGAATCAGGACGGTTCCCAGGTTCGCCTGCGCGACGTGGCAAAAGTAGAGCTGGGCGGTGAGAACTACGACATCATCGCGAAGTTTAACGGTAAACCGGCTTCCGGTCTGGGTATCAAACTGGCGACAGGTGCTAACGCCCTGGACACCGCCACGGCGATCCGCGCAGAGCTGAAGAAAATGGAACCGTTCTTCCCGTCAGGTCTGAAAATCGTTTACCCGTACGACACCACGCCGTTCGTCAAAATTTCGATTCACGAAGTGGTTAAAACGCTGGTAGAAGCGATCATCCTGGTGTTCCTGGTGATGTATCTGTTCCTGCAAAACTTCCGCGCGACGCTTATCCCAACGATTGCCGTGCCGGTTGTTCTGCTCGGGACCTTTGCGATCCTGTCGATATTTGGCTACTCGATAAACACCCTGACGATGTTCGGGATGGTGCTCGCCATCGGCCTGCTGGTGGATGATGCCATCGTCGTGGTCGAGAACGTCGAGCGCGTGATGGCGGAAGAAGGTCTACCGCCGAAGGAAGCGACCCGTAAATCAATGGGTCAGATCCAGGGCGCGCTGGTCGGTATCGCGATGGTACTGTCTGCGGTATTTATCCCGATGGCTTTCTTCGGAGGCTCTACCGGTGCGATTTACCGTCAGTTCTCGATTACCATCGTTTCCGCGATGGCGCTGTCGGTGCTGGTCGCGTTGATCCTGACGCCTGCGCTGTGTGCCACCATGCTGAAGCCGATTCAGAAAGGCGGTCACGGCGAGCATAAAGGGTTCTTCGGCTGGTTTAACCGCATGTTTGACAAGAGTACGCACCACTACACCGACAGCGTGGGCAACATCCTGCGCAGCACCGGTCGTTACCTGCTGCTCTATATCATCATCGTGGTGGGGATGGCGTTCCTGTTCGTTCGTCTGCCAAGCTCGTTCCTGCCGGATGAAGACCAGGGCGTGTTCCTGACAATGGCACAGCTTCCTGCGGGTGCGTCGCAAGAGCGTACCCAGAAAGTGCTGGATGAAGTGACGGACTACTACCTCACCAAAGAGAAAGACAACGTTGAATCCGTGTTTGCGGTTAACGGCTTTGGCTTTGCTGGTCGTGGTCAGAACACAGGTATTGCCTTCGTTTCTCTGAAAGACTGGTCTGAACGTCCGGGAGAAAAGAACAAGGTTGAAGCCATCACCGGCCGTGCAATGGGCACCTTCTCGCAGATTAAAGATGCGATGGTCTTCGCCTTTAACCTGCCAGCGATTGTTGAACTGGGTACCGCGACCGGCTTCGACTTCCA
Source organism: Enterobacter sp. SES19 (assembly GCF_011765665.1). NCBI lineage: Bacteria > Pseudomonadati > Pseudomonadota > Gammaproteobacteria > Enterobacterales > Enterobacteriaceae > Enterobacter > Enterobacter sp. SES19. Next base: position 1,106,974 of record NZ_CP050320.1, on the reverse strand, counting down.
GCTGATTGACCAGGGCGGTCTGGGTCACGAAAAACTGACGCAGGCACGTAACCAGCTGTTTGGCGAAGTGGCTAAGCACCCTGACCTGCTGGTCGGCGTGCGTCCAAACGGCCTGGAAGATACGCCGCAGTATAAAATCGACATCGACCAGGAGAAAGCCCAGGCGCTGGGCGTATCCATCAGTGACATTAATACCACGCTGGGCGCCGCCTGGGGCGGTAGTTACGTTAACGACTTCATCGACCGCGGTCGCGTGAAGAAAGTGTACGTGATGTCAGAGGCGCAATACCGTATGTTGCCAAACGATATCAACAGCTGGTTCGTGCGCGGCAGCAATGGTCAGATGGTACCGTTCTCGGCGTTCTCAACGTCACGCTGGGAATACGGTTCGCCGCGTCTGGAACGCTATAACGGTCTGCCATCGATGGAAATCCTGGGTCAGGCCGCGCCGGGCCGAAGCACCGGTGAAGCCATGAATCTGATGGAAGAGCTGGCGAGTAAACTGCCTTCGGGTATCGGCTACGACTGGACCGGTATGTCCTATCAGGAACGTCTGTCCGGAAACCAGGCCCCTGCCCTGTACGCGATTTCACTGATCGTCGTCTTCCTGTGTCTGGCAGCGCTGTACGAGAGCTGGTCAATTCCGTTCTCCGTTATGCTGGTGGTACCGCTTGGGGTTATCGGTGCGCTGCTTGCGGCAACGTTCCGCGGACTGACCAACGACGTGTACTTCCAGGTAGGCCTGCTGACAACCATTGGCTTGTCGGCGAAGAACGCGATACTTATCGTTGAATTCGCCAAAGATCTGATGGAGAAAGAAGGTAAAGGCCTTATTGAGGCGACGCTTGAGGCTGTTCGTATGCGTCTGCGCCCAATCCTGATGACATCACTGGCGTTTATCCTCGGCGTACTGCCGCTGGTTATCAGCTCCGGCGCAGGCTCCGGTGCACAGAACGCAGTTGGTACAGGCGTTATGGGTGGTATGGTTACCGCAACCGTACTCGCTATCTTCTTCGTACCGGTGTTCTTCGTGGTGGTTCGCCGCCGCTTCAGCCGGAAGAATGAGGATATTGAGCACACGCATTCGGTAGAACCTCACTGATACCGGTTTCACATGATAAAAAGGCCGCATTAGCGGCCTTTTTCATTTTCAGAAAAAATCATAAATTACGCTTATTGTGGTTCTATTTATTTTCTGCCATCTTAAATAGACATATCATAATTAACTGATAACTTAATCGGTGAATTCAGGATTTTTTTAATTTCATTTCTCCGCTTAAGTTATTAGGAATATTCCTAATAAGAAGTTCTTACAAAGATAAGTCTGAATCTGAACTTTTCTCATCATTTTGCTAAGCCGATGAAACGTAAGGAAGCGATAAAGCACCCTCGTTAATTTGGATAAAAAGTTGAGTCCGGGATGACCATTTGCGTACTTGCTCGCATGTCTGCGGTTTTATTTGTAATTTTTCGTAATCGCGCGATGAAATCCAGGAAGGAGTGGCTTATAGTTAGGTTATCAGGAACACAGCACTCATGTAGCTAAGTCAGTTGTATCCATCCCGACAATGATGTTCGGTGAGTAAGAAATCACTCAGAAGGGGATGCGCTATGGACGAGTACTCGCCAAAAAGGCATGATATCGCGCAGTTGAAATTTCTCTGCGAATCCTTGTACCATGACTGCCTTGCCAACCTTGATGAAAGCAACCATGGCTGGGTAAACGACCCAACGTCTGCTATCAATTTACAGTTGAATGAGCTGATAGAGCATATCGCAACCTTCGCACTTAATTATAAAATTAAGTACAATGAAGATAATAAGCTCATTGAGCAAATTGATGAATACCTGGACGACACCTTTATGTTGTTCAGCAGTTACGGCATTAACGCCCAGGATTTGCAAAAATGGCGTAAATCGGGGAACCGGCTATTCCGCTGTTTCGTCAACGTGAGCAGAGCTAACCCGGTTAGTCTTTCCTGTTAAAATTATTACAATTACTAAGGTGAATTTATGTCTGATAAACCACTCACAAAAGTCGATTATTTGATGCGCTTACGACGTTGTCAGTCAATTGACACGCTTGAGCGCGTCATTGAAAAGAATAAATACGAGCTTTCGGATAATGAGCTGGCGGTATTTTATTCAGCCGCTGACCATCGTCTTGCCGAGCTGACAATGAATAAGCTGTATGACAAAATCCCTACTTCTGTGTGGAAATTTGTCCGTTAATCTTTGAAGGGTGTCTGTAGAGTTCTACGCCTCGTTCTCAGTTTTTACCTATCCCGTTATACTCCCTGTGCCCAGGCCAGGTCTCCGTGTAAAACGTGTTTTTCAGCAGCAATGTTGTGACGCCAGTCACATCGGCTTTTCGGGAACGTTCCCCTCCTGGCCTGTTCAGATTACCCTGCGGTAATCACATCCAGCGAGGTTTCCAATGAGCTTAGAAAAACAGAAGATGATTGCCGGTGAACATTATCGTCCCGGCGATGAGACGTTACGGGCCGACCGACTGCGAGCCCGCCATCTGGTCTATCGCTATAACCACACCGCACCTGATGAAAAAACAGAACGCCAGAACATTCTGGCGGAACTTCTGGGACAAAGCGAAGGCGCTTATATAGAACCGAGCTTCCGCTGCGACTATGGATATAACATTTATCTGGGCAAAAACTTTTACGCTAACTTCGACTGTGTAATGCTGGATGTCTGCCCTGTTCATATTGGCGATAACTGCATGCTCGCGCCGGGTGTTCATATTTATACGGCAACCCACCCGCTGGATGCGGAGGAACGCAATAGCGGCGTGGAGTTTGGAAAACCTGTCAGCATTGGCGATAACGTCTGGATTGGTGGCCGGGCGGTCATTAACCCTGGCGTCACCATTGGTGATAATGTCGTGGTGGCCTCCGGCGCCGTCGTGACGAAAGACGTCCCGGCTAACGTCGTCGTTGGCGGCAACCCGGCCAAAATCATTAAAACGCTGTGAGGTTACGGGGAGCCAACTGTTATGGTCTTTTAGCGCCAGACTGTTACTTTTTTCAGCCTGATGGCTCCCCTAAAATTGGCAGACACCCTGTATTGTCAACTCTCATGAAGGCAAAAAATGACCGAGATACAGCGCCTGCTTACCGCCACCATCGACGATCTTAACCTCCGCGAAAAGCGCGACAATCGCCCACGCTTTAGCATTAGCTTTATTCGCAAACATCCTGGACTGTTTGTCGCCATGTATGCCGCCTGGCTGGCGACGCTTATCGTAATGCTGACATCCGAAACGCTGGTGGACTCCGTCTGGCTGCTGGTTGTACTGTTTGTCGTCTTTAACGCCTTTTTCTTTTTCGACGTGAATCCGCGCTACCGTTACGAAGATATCGACGTGCTCGATTTCCGGGTCTGCTACAACGGCGAATGGTACAACACGCGTTTCGTGCCAGCGGAACTGATCGAAAACATCCTGCATTCTCCGGCGGTTGAAGCCGGGCAAAAAGAGAAACTGCAGAAAATGGTCTCCACCAAAGGACAGCTCTCTTTCTATGATGTCTTTAGCCTTTCCCGCCCTGCTGCTGCGTGATGAGCGCCTGCAGACGTCGGATCCCCGGGGCAAACTGAGAAGCAGAGGTATTGCCGTAACCTAAAACCAGACCGGTTTGCCCCTGCTTCGTCTCCAGGTAGTACCCGCTCAGTGCAGCGGGGGCCAGTTGAAACGCCCTCGCCTGCTCCACCAGTTTCTGGTCATCAATATTGTCTATCGCCAACGTCAGATGCATCCCGCCTTCACCGGCCAGAATACGGTGCGGCGCATGAAGCTCTGCGCCCAGCACCTCCCGCAGCTGGCGATAGCGTTTACGGTAGAGCCGACGCATGGCGGCAAGATGGCGAGCATAATGACCGTCCTCAATGAACAGCGCCAGCGTGCGCTGTTCGGCACGGTGCCCACCGCGCAACAGCGAGCCGATGGCCGGGCGAGCCGCTTTCGCCAGCGCTGGCGGTAACACCATAAATCCCATCCGGAGCGACGGAAACAGCGTTTTACTGAACGTCCCCAGATACACAACGGGCGCATTGTTGACCATTCCCAGCATCGCCGGTACGGGCTCACCGGCATAACGGAACTCGCTGTCGTAATCATCTTCAATGATCCACGCGTTGTGCTGCCGGGCCAGTTCCAGCAGCGCCAGCCGCCGCCGCGCGCTGAGCACGCTACCGTAAGGGAACTGGTGCGAAGGTGAGGTAAAAATCAGTGAGGGTGCAGGCGCATCCAGCCCTTCCCAGCACATTCCCTCGTCATCAACCGGTATTCCCGTCATTGCCAGGCCTGTTTTAACAAACGCGCTTTTTGCCCCGCTATAGCCGGGGTTTTCTACCCAGGCGATATCCCCCGGCTCGCTCAACAGCATCGTGCACAGGTTGACGCCTTCAAGCGCACCTTCGGTTATCACAATCTGGCTGGCGTCGCAGTCAATGCCGCGGGACAGGGCGAGATGCCGGGCAATCGCGGCCCGGAGCGACGGCTCGCCGGCCGGGTCGCCATACCCTAGCAGAGTATTTCCCTCCTCCCGCATCACGCGATCGTACAGTCGCCGCCACAGCGGCAGAGGGAAATAGTTGATGGCCGGCGTGCCTGGGGTAAACGCCAGAACAGGCGTGTCCCGGGGCACTGGCGCAGGCAGCAGCCCGACCCGTTTTGCGAGCGTGATGGCAGGGTCCGGCATTGTCCGGGTGACGGAACGGTGAGCTAACTGTGCCACCCGCGTTCCCTGGCGATTACGCTGCAAATACCCTTCGAGAGTGAGCTGGTCCAGCGCCGCATTGACGGTATTCCGGGAAAGGGAGAGCTGCTGAGCAAGCGTTCGCGAACCGGAAAGCTGGCTGCCGGATCGTAGCCTTCCGCACAGTATGGCCTCCCGCAGAGCAAGGTAGAGAGCGCGCTGGAGCGTCTCTTCTCCGCGTGTTTTCAGGGCTGCGTGGAGCAAGGTATAAAATTCATCACCCGGTATATTCATCTCGCCTCCTCGTGGCACCATCAAAACATAGCGCAGTGGTTCTTTTTAAGGAACCAGCAATTCACTAGTCTGAAGCTCTTTTCAACGTCACGGAAATTAAGATGAAGACATTCAATCAGTTCGGACAGCCGGTGGGCGAAGCGCTTACCGACTGGCAACCCCGTCAGCACCCGTCCCGGGTGGTCCTTCAGGGTCACTATTGTCGGCTTGAGCCGCTGCGCGTGGGGCATGCCCAGGCGCTGTTCTCTGCGTATTCCCTGGCCGAAGATACCCGCAGCTGGACGTGGCTACTGCGTGAACCCGATGCCACCGCAGAGGAGTTTGCCGAATGGGTGGCGAGCGTAAGTGAGTTATCCGATCCCATCCACTTTACCGTGATGGATAACCGGACTCAGTCCCCCGTTGGAACGCTGTCCCTGATGCGGATCGATCCTAAAAACGGGGTCGTGGAAGTGGGGCACGTTCACTTCTCTCCCCTGTTAAGCCGCACGCCCATGTCGACAGAGGCACAATATCTGCTGATGCGGTATGTGTTCGATACCCTTGGCTACCGGCGTTATGAGTGGAAGTGCAATAGCCTGAACGAACCTTCCCGCAAGGCCGCCCTGCGCCTGGGTTTTCAGTTTGAGGGGCGCTTTCGCCAGGCGCTGGTGATAAAAGGCCACAACCGGGATACCGACTGGTTTTCGATTCTCGATAAAGAGTGGCCGACGCTGGCGAACGCCTTTGAACGCTGGCTTGCCACCGACAATTTTACTGCCGATGGCAAACAGAAAAGATCCCTGGAAAGCTGGCGAGAAACGCGCGTCTAGCGTCTTTTTTTACGTCCCTGAACCGCCTTAAAGCGCGGATTGGATTTGCAAATCACGTACAAGCGTCCCTTGCGTTTGACTATCTGGCAATCCGGGTGACGCTGCTTTGCACTGCGTAATGAGTTAAGTACCTGCATGGTTAGCCCCGCTTCGCATTGAGAAAGCCGCCAAAACGCTTGCGGAAGCGCGCTGCGCTACCGTCCGTGGAGAACGTTTTCTGCTTACCGGTATAAAACGGGTGCGATTTTGAAGAAACCTCGATGGTGATATACGGATATGTTTCACCGTCGAGTTCAATTTCGCGGTCGGTCTTAATGGTTGAGCCAACCTTGAAGTATTCATTCGCGCTGGTGTCGTGGAAGACCACGGTGCGATAGGCTGGATGGATATTGGGTTTCATCGTCAATCCCTTATGTTTTGTTATAACATAACAAAATAATATCCAGGACAGGTTCTAAAAACAACCCCTTCCTTCTGACGATATTTTCTGGTTTACCTGAGATAAAATGAAAACCAGGCCACCCACGTGCTATAACTATATCATTTCGCGGTAAAATCTTTCTCTTCAGGCAGGGAACTCAGTGCTCAGGAACGGGTATACGAGGAAGGACACGACAGCATGAAAACCCGACATCTGGTCAGTCTGGTGACTGGCGTACTTATCTTTTCCGTGCTGGTCCCCATTTGCCTGAGCATCTGGCTGGCCCATCGCCAGGCGGAAGATAAATTTGTCGATGCGCTGGAAAACTATGCCTCACGCGTGCTGATACGCACCGACAAGGTCGTGGATCAGGCGAAAGAAGCGCTTAATCATCTGCAGGCCTTTGAGGGCGTGCCGTGCAGCCCGTTGCAGTTAAGAGAGATGCGACGGGTCGCTTTCTCGTGGCGATACGTTCAGGAAGTGATTTATATCGACAACCTCAGGCCGCTCTGCTCCTCTCTTGAGCAAACCAGCCATGCCGCCCCTTTCCCCCCGCCGATGCGCATTACCGAAGACGGTTACAGCGCATGGCTGACCACGCAAAACGATCTTGGGTTTCATCGCTACATGGCGGTGCTGGGGCAAGGTCATTACCTTGTCCTGGTCGATCCGGCCTCACTGGTGGATGTCATCCCTTTCGGCGAGATAGCGATTGATGCAGCCCTTGTTGGAAGCACAACACACCGTATCTTCGCCAGCAGCAATACACTCGATCCGCATATCCGTGACATGATCAAAGGTCAGGAGATGACCAGCATACAGTACGACGGTTCAATGTACGTTATGAAGCCTGTACCTGAACTGGGATTTACCGTTGTCGCATGGGCTACGCTCAAACCGCTGGCGGAAACCTGGCACCGGCAGCTGCTTTTATGGCTCCCCTTCGGCGTCCTGATAAGCCTGCTTGCCGCGCTCTTTGTCCTGCGGATACTGCGTCGCATTCAGTCGCCGCGCAACCGCCTGCTTGACGCCATTAACAGCCGCGATTTTGTGGTTCACTATCAGCCCATCGTGGCGCTGTGTAGCGGAAAAATTGTCGGCGCAGAAGCGCTGACGCGCTGGCCGCAGCCGGACGGAAGCAGCCTCTCGCCTGATATTTTTATTCCTCTTGCTGAGCAAACCGGGCTTATCTCCCAGCTGACGCAGCTCGTTATCGAAAAAGTGTTCGAGGATATGGGCAACTGGCTGCACCTTCACCCCGATCAGCATATCTCCATCAACCTCGCGCCCGCCGATTTAACCTCCGGCACGCTGCCGCCGCTGCTGAGTCACTTGCTGAACAAATGGAAGGTCCACCCGAGCCAAATCGCCCTTGAGGTCACCGAGCGCGGCTTTGCCGATCCCAAAATCAGCGCGCCGGCTATCGCCGCCTTCCGCCGTTCGGGGCACCCTGTCTATATAGATGATTTTGGTACGGGCTATTCCAGCCTGAGCTATCTGCAGGATCTGGATGTCGACACGCTAAAAATTGATAAATCGTTCGTGGATGCGCTGGAGTACAAAAACGTGACGCCGCACATTATTGAAATGGCGAAGTCGCTGCAGCTGGCGATGGTTGCGGAAGGCGTCGAGACCGCCGGGCAGCTCGCCTGGCTGCACCAGCACGGCGTGCAGTACGGACAGGGCTGGTACTACAGCAAAGCGCTGCCGAAAATGGAATTTATCCTTTGGGCAGAGAATAACCTCGGCACGCATTCTACTTAAGATAGGATTTGATCACCTGCAGCACCACGCCAAGATCGGCTTCACGCTGCGCTTCTTCAGGTTCTTTCACCACATGATCGGTTAAATGCCCTTCGATCACCTGCATCATCATGCCGTTGACCGCCCCGCGGATCGCCGCCAGCTGCTGTAACACCTCGGCGCATTCGTGATCGCTGTTGAGCATTTTCTCCAGGGCATGACTCTGCCCTTGAATTTTCTTCAGGCGAGTCAGTAACATTTTCTTATCGCGAACGGTATGCGACATCTCTCTATCCCTTATTTTTGGCTTTTAAAGCATAACACGCTCTACTCCCCCTGAGTATTTTTCTACTGGGGGGTAGTATTAATCTACTGGGGGGGAGTAGTATTTGCAGACATTTTCCACGCCGGAATCCCCCATGACCGATTTTGCTTCACTCCTGCAGCAGGGTAATGCCTGGCTGTTTGTTCCCAGCGCTATCCTGCTTGGCGCGCTGCATGGCCTGGAACCGGGCCACTCAAAGACCATGATGGCCGCTTTTATCGTGGCCATCCGCGGCACGCTGAAACAGGCGGTACTTCTCGGCCTGGCGGCCACGCTCTCCCATACGGCGGTGGTCTGGCTCGTTGCTATGGCGGGATTATGGTTTGGTCGGGGCTGGGATGCGCATACGTCCGAACCCTGGTTCCAGCTGATCTCCGGGGTGTTGATCGTTGCGATCGCCCTGTGGATGGCGTGGCGAACCTGGAAAGAGAGCCAGCCACACGATCATCACCATTACGATCATCACCACCATGACCATCATCATGATCATCACCACCACGAACACCCGCTGGTTGAAGAGGAGTGGCAGGATGCCCACCAGCGCGCGCACGCGCAGGATATTAACCGCCGCTTCAGCGGTCAAAACGTCACCACCGGACAGATCGTCATGTTTGGCCTGACCGGCGGGCTTATCCCCTGCCCGGCCTCCATCACCGTTCTGCTGATCTGCCTGCAGCTGAAGCATTTTGCCCTCGGCGCAACGCTGGTATTTAGCTTCAGTATCGGTCTGGCGCTAACGCTGGTCGCTTCCGGCGCGATTGCCGCCTTGAGCCTCAAACATGCGACAAAACGCTGGCCCGGGTTTAGCGAATTTTCCCGTAAAGCGCCGTGGATCTCCGCAGCGCTGATTACCGTGGTAGGGATTTATATGAGCCTGCACGGTCTGAGCGGCATTCTGGCGTAAGCCTACGGCCACGCCCTGTGGCCGCCTCTCCTGGTCAGTTAAGGGTTCTGCTGCCAGCTGAAGGTATAGCGAAGCTGACGAGTCTGGAGGATGAATTCCGGTGAAACGCTGGGGCTCCAGGAGTCGTCGCCGCCCACGCCCATATGGAATGCATCAAGGTTGAGCCAGCACCCCGGCTCTTCCCGCAGCAAATGGTGATGGGTTGTCTCCCGCAGCTGCTGCTGGCTGTAGCGGCTCACCGAGAAATGGAACCTGCCATTCAGCTGATGCGTTCCCAGCACAAGTTCGCGGGTATCGCAGCGCAAACCATTTTCCGTCGGGAAGATATACGGCGTGTGCATCTCCGCCAGGGGTAATGTCCAGCGTCCCTGCTGTGCCGCCAGCGTTCTGTCCGGGTAGTTTTCATGCGGCCCCAGCCCCAGCCAGGACACGTTTTCCGGCGTTTCGGCGAGATGAACGCTCAGGCCAATACGTGCGGGTTCCGGGATATCGGACGCAATATCCACCTGAATATCGCCGTGCAGCCTCCCGCGGTCATCCACCCGCCAGACTTTACGGCTCAGGAACAGCGTTTTGCCATGATACTCCCCGACGTGAAGGGTATTGACCACGACTTCGCCCGCATGCTGCTCTGCCTCACAGTACAGAACGCGTGAGGTGAAATTGTACATGCCCGCCGCTTTCCAGCGTTCAACCCAGGCATTCGGATCGATCCTCGTCGCTTCACTCACTCCAATATCATTGTCCAGCGGCGCACGGCTGACGTTATCCGTCAGAGGTGACATCAGCGTTTCCACGCCATTTCGCCACCATTGGGTCAGGTTTCCGGATGCACGATCGAACTGCCAGCGCTGTTGACCATGCGCGATCGCCAGGATGCGGTCGTTTTGCGTCAAAACCGGCGGCTCGCCCGCAGAGGCTGGCGGTGCGACAAACAGCGGAGACGGAAGCGGCCACTGCTCCCACGCGCAGCGATGGTCAGCCGGTAACCACGGCGTTGCACGCGGCTGGCGCACTTCAACATTCAGCCAGACTTCCCCCGGTTCGGCTTTCAATTCCGGCAGAGCGATCTCCAGACGCTGAGCGCCTTCAGGGGCTATCGCCAGCGTCACCTCGCCCGAAGCCAGTACCTTCCCATCCCGGGCAACCGTCCAGCTCAGCACTTCGTTATCGGTGTGGCGGAACAGGTAGCCGCTTTGCACCTCAATCACCAGCGGAGAGGTGCTGACCCGCGTAAAGGTGAAGAACTGCTGCGCGCGCTGCGCCTCGTACAGCGCCGGGTGCGGCGTGCGATCGGGGAAGACCAGCCCATTCAGGCAGAACTGTCGGTCGTTTGGCTTATCGCCAAAGTCCCCGCCGTATGCCCAGAACGAATTGCCCTCTTCATCTTGCTTCGTCAGAGCCTGATCGACCCAGTCCCAGACAAATCCCCCCTGCAACCGAGGGTGGCTGCGAAACGCCTGCCAGTATTTCGCGAACCCGCCGAAGCTGTTCCCCATCGCGTGGGCGTATTCGCAGAGGATCAGCGGACGCGTTTCATCCGGCATGCCGATCCATTTTTTGATTGACCATTTAGGCACTGCCGGGAAGGGCTGATCCTGATCGACCCGGGCATACATCGGACAGACAATATCCGTCGCCGCCGTGTTCGCGCCGCCGCCTTCATACTGCACCGGACGCGTCGGATCCGTGGACTTCACCCAGCGATACAGCGCGTCGTGGTTTGCACCGTGCCCGGACTCATTGCCCAGCGACCATATGATAATTGAGGGATGATTACGATCGCGCTGCACCATACGGGTCACGCGCTCGCTCATGGCGGGCAGCCAGCGCGGATCGTCAGCGAGGCGGCTCATCGGCACCATGCCGTGGGTTTCGATGTTGGCTTCGTCAACAACGTACAGCCCGTAGCGATCGCAAAGCCGGTACCACAGCGGATGGTTCGGGTAGTGCGAGCAGCGCACGGCGTTGAAGTTGTGCTGCTTCATGATCTCAATATCGCGACGCATCGTCGCTTCGTCCATCACCTGGCCGTTTTCCGGATGATGCTCGTGCCGGTTAACCCCGCGGATCAGCAGCGGTTTTCCGTTGAGCTTCAGCAGGCCGTTGCTGATTTCAACGCGGCGGAAGCCGACATCGCACGCTTCCGTCTCCAGCACGCTGCCCTGCGCATCCAAAAGCGCAATCGTCAGGCGATAGAGTTCCGGGGTTTCCGCACTCCATAACGCGGGGGTTGTAACCGGGATCGCCGCCGTTAACCGCTCGGCCCAGTTGCCGCGTTCATCCACAATGGCAGAGCCTGACCGTTGGGTGGTGCCGCCACAGCGTTCACCGTTGCGCCATAGCGTTATCACCACGTCGCACTCCGCGTAGTCAGCGCCTGTCAGCGAGACCTCGACTTTCAGCGTCGCGCGGTCCAGCTCCGCATTCAGATCGGTGACCACATGATAATCCGCAATGTGCGTCTCCGGCTTATGCAGCAGGGAGACATCACGGAAAATGCCGCTCATGCGCCACATGTCCTGATCTTCCAGATAGCTGCCGTCGCACCAGCGCAAGACCATGACCGCCAGGCGGTTCTGCCCGGGGCGTAATGCCGCCGAGAGGTCAAATTCGGCGGGCAATCGACTGTCCTGGGAATAGCCTATCCACTGCCCGTTGCACCACAGATGGAACGCCGAGTTCACGCCATCAAAAATAATTCGGGTTTGCCCGCTCTGCAGCCAGGCGTCATCCACATCGAATGTGAGCGAGTAACAACCGGTCGGGTTTTCCTGCGGCACAAAAGGCGGGTTGACGGGGATCGGGTAGGTGACATTGGTATAGATGGGCGTGTCGACCCCCTGCATCTGCCAGTTAGACGGCACGGGTATCGCAATGGGATCCGCGCAATCTTCTGTTACCCATGCCTGAGGAACCTGCTCCGGCGCTGAAAAGTAGCTAAACCGCCAGATCCCGTTGAGGGAGCGCCTGCTGAGGGAACCAGCGTCATCTCTGGCAGAAGATTCATTACGCCAGCTGTGCAACGGCGCGTGTGCGGCCAGACGGTTCCACTGGGTAACGCCGGGGTTTTCCCAGTCCCGACGGGCCAGGATGTCGCTGAGGGTCAGCGAAGATGTATGAGACATATCAACCTCTTTGCGAAGCGCTCACAATTTTGGTTAACATGCCCTGGCACTCTGCGACGGTAAAGCGCCCAATCGCAGGGTAGCGAGTCCGATCACAAAGTTTTATTTGCGGGCAAGCTGCTCGGCAAGCAAGGCCAGGCTTCTGAGCTGCTGCGCCAGATCCTCGCGTTCGGCCTGCTGCGGCGCGCGGCGCGCGGTGGAATGACGGGTAACCAGCGTCACCGGCAGCTGAACCTGCCAGCACGTCTCGCCTTCGGTGGGGGCCAGCAGCCACTCCACGCTGCGCTCGCCCGCCTCGCGAAACGCCTGCCGAATGGTCGTCAGCGGCGGAGAAAACCAGGCGCTGTCAGCCGTATCGTCGAACCCAACCACCGATATCTGGCCCGGAACCGCTACCCCTTTTTCCGCGCAGGCGCGCATCACCCCGAGCGCCATTTGATCGTTCGCCACCAGAATGGCATCCGGCAATGCGCTACCCGACAGCAGCACATGCCCTTTCTCATAACCGCTGGCCGCGCTCCAGTCACCGCAGGCCACCGCAGCGGCTTCAAGCCCCACCCGGGCCAGAGCCGCTTTCCATCCTGCCAGACGCGCCCGAGCAGAGACCGAGCTCTCCGGCCCGCTCAGCAGCGCAATGCGCTGATGCCCCAGAGAAAGCAGATGCTCAACGCCCAGATGCGCGCCCTGCCCGGCGTTAAACACGAGGCTGTTTACCTGTGCTGAAGGCGAGACATCAAGGAACAGCACCGGAACAGGCGACGCCAGCGCACTGAGCGCTTCGGCGTCAGGATCGTCAAGCGGCACATTCACCAGCAGCGCCTCTACCCGCTGTGCCAGCAGCGCCTGAAGCGCGGCCTGACACTGCTGCGGCTGCTCCACCATGGAAATAAGGACGCTCGCCCCCTGTTCCGCCGCCCGGGATTTTACCGCCGACACGATTTGCGAGGGCGCATGCAGGGCCAGATCGGTGGTGATGAGTCCCAGCGTGCGGGTGCGTTTACCCGCCAGCTGCTGTGCCCGCAGGTTAGGCACGTAGTGCAGCTCCGCCATCGCCTGCTGCACCTTTTCCCGCGTGCGGGCAGAGACATGCTCCGCGTCGTTAATGACGCGGGAAACGGTCTGATAAGAAACCCCCGCAAGGAGGGCGACATCATAGAGAGTGATCGCTTTCATGCATTGTGGCATCACGTGAGTCGTGGCCCATTATTGTGGCACAGCGACGCCGTTAAAACATGTGAGCGCTTCGCAAAATTAGACAACCCGCTCCGGCTGCACGATTTCAGCAACGCGCGGCTTCTGGCGGAACCAGGGCAGACAGAGCTGGATAAGCGGGCCAATGGTCAGGGCATACAGTACGGTTCCCACCCCAAACGTGCCGCCAAGCACGCACCCAATCAGCAGGACGGACACCTCAATGGAGGTGCGCACGCTGCGAATGGACCACCCCAGACGGGCATGAATGCCGGTCATCAGGCCGTCGCGTGGGCCAGGACCAAAACCTGCGCCAATGTACATGCTGGTCGCAATCGCGTTCATCACGATACCCGACACCAGGAAAGCGATGCGAACAGGTAACGAATCCAGTTCCGGAATAAGCGCCATGCTGGCGTCCGCCGCCAGACCGATACAAATCACGTTGCTGATGGTGCCCAGGCCCGGCATCTGGCGCAGGGGGATCCACAGCAGCAGCACCGCAGCGCCGGTCACAATGATCACCGTCCCGATCGTCATCCCCAGCTGCATCCCCACCCCAAGGTGAAAAACATCCCAGGGATCGACACCCAAATCGGAACGAATAAACATTGCGGTGGAAAGGCCATACAGTCCTAAACCGACATAGAGTTGTAGCAGACGACGTACCATTTTTATCTTCTCCAGTGAACCAGGCTTTCATCCTGACCTAAAATGGCACTATGATTAATGTCCAGTTTTCAAATAGTGGACTGCATATGTCATCACGTCGCTTCGGAAGCCAGTCTCTGGTACGCCTTTTAGGCCACTGGCAGCAAGCCTCATCCCGTACCCCGCTCTGGCGACAGCTGGCCGACGCGCTGCGTCTGTTAATCCTTGATGGACGTCTGGCGCTGAATACACGGCTACCGGGCGAGCGTGAGCTGGCCTCCGCGCTGGACGTGAGCCGGACCACCATCAGCAGCGCCCTCGCCCACCTGCGAGAAGAGGGTTATCTTGAAAGCCGCCACGGCAGCGGGTCACGCGTGCTCCTCCCGGATACGCGCGCCGTTCCCACCCTTTCAGCGGCAAGTGCCGCACTGGATCTCTCTACTGCTGCCCTCAATGCCGGGCCGGAGATCCATCAGGCTTATGCCCATGCGCTCACGGCCATTACGCAGCATCTCTCGCTGACGGGCTACGATCAGCTTGGGCTGCCCACGCTGCGGGAGGCCATCGCTGCGCGCTATACCGCGCGGGGTCTTCCTACCCGGGCAGACGAAGTGATGGTTGTCAATGGCGCCGTCAGCGGCTTCGCGCTGGTGCTGCGGATGATGACCGGGCCGGGGGATCGCGTCGTGGTCGATCACCCCACCTATCCGCTGGCGATTGCCGCCATTCAGGGTGCGCAGTGTCGGCCCGTGGGGGTGTCGCTGCCGGAAATCGGCTGGGATACGGATGGCTTCGCGGCAACGCTTGCCCAGACGGCGCCTCGCCTGGCGTATCTGATGCCTGATTTTCATAACCCCACCGGGCGCTGTATGGATATCGCGACCCGTCGGGCCATCACGGATATTGCTGCCCAAACCCGCACGGCGCTGGTGGTGGATGAAACAATGGTGGATCTCTGGTTTGACGCGCCTCCCCCGCCACCGCTGGCCGCTTTTAACACGCAGGCCACCGTCATCACCTTAGGCTCTGCCGGAAAAAGCTTCTGGGGAGGGCTGCGTCTTGGCTGGATCCGCGCCTCCTCGCGCACGATCGCCACGCTTGCCCAGACGCGGGATACTCTGGATTTAGGCTCGCCGCTGCTGGAACAGCTGGCGATGCTGTGGCTCATTAACAACAGCGAGACGTTTCTGCCCGCGCGCCGGAAGATGCTGGCGGAACGACGCGATCGATGCGGTGAACTGTTGCGCGAACATTTCCCGGACTGGAAATTCCATGAAGCGGAAGGCGGGCTCTCTTACTGGATTGAGCTGCCGGGCATGCTGGCGACACAGCTTGCCGCGCGGGCTGAGATTCTGGGGATCAATCTGGGAACCGGTACGCGGTTTGGTTTATCTGGCGCATTTGACCGCTATTTACGGATGCCCTTCTCGCTCGAATCGACAGAGCTTGAACAGGCGTTGCTGAGGATCAAACCGCTATGGCTCGCCCTGAATAAAAACGTGCCATCGTTAAAACGCAGCGTGATCTAATATTAAAATTTTTGAAGCAGATCATAAAAAATAAAAACTGCTGACTGTCACGGATACAGTCAGCAGTTTTCACCAGCCAGGAGTTAATGCTGAGCAGGAATAGGAAAACCTTTCAGTGAAATAACGAAGTTTTCACCGTCTTTCTTTATTTTTGCGCCGGTATCACACCAGTCAGACGCAATACGAAAGAACTCATCACTTCCGACATTCCAGCCAAGACGTACATGCTTCACGTAGCCTGAACGCAACAGATCGCAGGCCTCTTTGTAGTCACTGGCAGTTGACAGTTGTTGTTTCATTTTCTCTTCTTCAGAAGTTTGCGTAGAGCTTTGATTTCTTTAGGAGTAAAAGGAGAAACACTCTCTTCTTCCGTGTGCTGATTATCAATATCCTCTTCCGATACTCCCGCCTCTTCTACTGCTTCGAACGCCAGCAGCAGCAGTTTCTCTGTCGTCACGCTTAAATTCTCGTTATTCACTTCCGCATAGTGGCGAAGTCTTTCTTTCAGCGCATCATCAATCTTAACGTTTAATACCGCTGTAGCCATGTTTGTCACTTCCCTTCGGAATAAGTACTTTATTTAATACACGAAGTTAACAATGTTATCCAGATATATATTTTTTTGAGTTATGGAAGAAAATAACCGTCCAATTATAAAATGACAGTCTATTATTACAGGTTTATGACAATAATATTTCAGTGGGATGAAATATATATTACACGATATAGGCATAATATTATTGCGGGATAGCGGTTTAAAGGGAGAGGTGAAGCAGGAAGATCTTATGAGGGCAGAAATGGGTGGGGGCCCTGCCAGCTACATCCCGGCACACACGTCGTCTGCCCTGGCTGCTTCCTTCCGGACCTGACCTGGTGAACAGAGTAGCGTTGCGGGAGAACCAACAGAGCCCCCATTGAGAGCGTTGATAACCAACGCGCTGGCGCATTATCCCTGTGCGAGGGCCCAATTGCAAGCCGCCAGGAACCGGATGCTGGTTTCTTGCGCAAACAGACGCAGCAATCATGAAGATCCTGGTTTACCATAGCTTTCCAGAAACTCCCCACAGGTGAAGGTATGGACGAACACGACTCCTTTCCACAGCGCGTATGGCAAATCGTTGCCTCAATTCCGGAAGGCTATGTCACCACCTATGGTGATGTCGCACGCCTGGCCGGTTCACCGCGCGCGGCGCGACAGGTTGGAGGCGTCCTGAAACGGCTGCCGGAAGGCAGTACGTTGCCCTGGCATCGGGTAGTGAATCGTCATGGCACCATTTCGCTCACTGGGCCGGATCTCCAGCGTCAGCGTCAGGCGTTACTTTCAGAGGGGGTGCAGGTGTCAGGGTCGGGTCAGATCGATTTGCAGAAATTTCGCTGGGAATATTGACCCCTCTCCCGAAGGAGAGGGGGATACACATTACATCTGAGTCGGTGGGGTTGGCAGGGACGGCTGATTGGTCTGCGGCGCGACCGGCACTTCGGTCTGCTGCACAGGCACCAGGTTCAGGTCGATTTTGGTCCCACCGTTGTTAATCGCTTCCTGGACCGTATCAGTAATGAAGACCAGCTTACCGTTAATGGTTACCGCTGCGCTCAGCAGGATACGGGCATTAGGCTGCACGTCCGACGGGTTATACGGCAACACGAAGCTAAACGGCGCCTGCTTGCCTTCAGTACGAACGGCACGCTGAGCCACGACTTTCGACGGTGCGTCGGCCAGGGAAGCATCAGACAGCGTCACGGTTAATACCGCATCCGGCGGCAGCGCAACTCTCTGTTTAATCCAGATGGTACCGGAAACGTTAGGCTGCTGAATGGATTGCTGCGAAAGGGTATTAATCCCGTTCGGGTCTGCTGCTGGCACTGGCACCTGGGCGCTCTTACCGGCACAGGCGGACAACGCCACCGCAATAGCTACACCACTTAGCATGGGCACGAGTTTCATTGAAGTCTCCTTATCAATGCACCAGCGGGATCGATCCCATCCGATGTCGTTTCAATCACATAACGTAGTTAAGTGTGGCACAACTCACTGATTAATGCCTGAAATCATCCTGATATTCAGATTATTCTACCCATCGGACCACTTTCATTTCTGCGTTATACTCAGCCTATCTTTCGCTACGGCGTTTATTGAGGACAACTATGAGTCAGGCACTGAACAATCTGCTGACATTACTGAATCTGGAAAAAATTGAGGAAGGACTCTTTCGCGGACAGAGCGAAGATCTCGGCTTACGCCAGGTCTTCGGGGGGCAAGTCGTTGGACAAGCGCTGTACGCTGCAAAGGAGACTGTCCCGGCAGACCGTCTGGTGCATTCGTTCCACAGCTACTTCTTACGCCCTGGCGATAGCGCGAAACCGATCGTGTATGACGTTGAGGTCCTGAGAGACGGCAACAGCTTCAGCGCGCGCCGCGTCGCGGCCATTCAGAACGGCAAGCCGATCTTTTACATGACCGCCTCTTTCCAGGCGCCGGAACCCGGGTATGAACACCAGAAAGTGATGCCGCCGGCACCCGCGCCAGACGATCTCAAATCGGAAACGGATATCGCCCGTGCGCTGGCGCATCTGCTTCCGCCTCAGGTCAAAGAAAAGTTTCTCTGCGATAAACCGCTGGAGATCCGCCCGGTTGAGTTCCATAACCCGATGAAGGGCCACACCGCCGAGCCAAAGCGCCAGGTGTGGATCCGGGCTAACGGCACCGTGCCGGAAGATTTCCGAGTGCATCAGTATCTGCTGGGCTATGCGTCAGATTTCAACTTCCTGCCGGTGGCGCTGCAGCCGCACGGCGTTGGGTTCCTGGAAAAAGGGATGCAGGTCGCGACGATCGATCACTCGATGTGGTTCCACCGTCCCTTCAACATGAATGAGTGGCTGCTCTACAGCGTGGAGAGTACGTCGGCGTCGAGCGCTCGCGGGTTTGTGCGTGGGGAGTTTTACACCCAGGACGGCGTGCTGGTCGCTTCAACGGTGCAGGAAGGGGTAATGCGTAATCGCGGGTGATTATGTGCGGCCTGATGCCCTCACCCTGACCCTCTCCCACGGGGAGAGGGAATACACACTAAAAACGGCAACCTGAGGTTGCCGTTTTGCTTTTACCTTGTGCGGCCTGATGCCCTCACCCTGGCCCTCTCCCACGGGGAGAGGGAACAAACACTAAAAACGGCAACCTGAGGTTGCCGTTTTGCTGTTTATTACGCGTTATACGCATTCTCGCCGTGGCTGTTGACGTCCAGACCTTCGCGTTCCTGCTCTTCAGGGACACGCAGACCGACGGTCATATCCGCCAGTTTGTAGCCAATGAAAGCGACAACGGCAGACCACACCACGGTGATAGCAATACTTTCCAGCTGCACCAGAAGCTGGTGAGCCATGGTGACGCCTTCAGCGTAGCCCACACCACCCAGCGATTTCGCCGCGAAGATACCGGTCATGATACAGCCGACAATACCGCACACGCCGTGGACGCCAAATACGTCGCAAGGGTCATCCACGCGCAGCAGACGTTTCAGTGCGGTCACGCCCCACAGCCCCGCCAGACCGGACACCAGGCCGACCAGCAGCGCACCGCCCACACCGACATAACCACACGCAGGCGTGATGCCAACCAGACCGGCAATGGCACCCGAACAGGCACCCAGCAGAGAAGGTTTACCGCGTACCGCCCACTCGCCAAATACCCAGGAGAGGATTGCACCCGCCGTGGCCACAACGGTGTTCACGAAGGCCAGCGCGGCGATTTCGTTTGCTGCACTCGCTGAGCCGGCGTTGAAGCCAAACCAGCCAAAGTAGAGGATAGCCGTACCGGTAAAGACCATCGGCAGGTTGTGCGGTTTAAACGCTTCTTTACCGAAGCCCACGCGTTTGCCAATCAGGTAGGCACCCACCAGACCCGCTACCGCGGCGTTGATGTGAACAACGGTACCGCCCGCAAAGTCCAGCGCACCGTGCGTTGCCAGCAGACCGCCACCCCAGACCATGTGCGCAATCGGCACATAGGAGAGCGTCAGCCAGACCACCACGAAGATCAGGACCGCAGAGAAACGAATACGCTCGGCGAGCGCGCCCACAATCAGCCCGACGGTAATACAGGCGAATGAGCCCTGGAACGCAACGTGGATATACTGATAGAAGCTGCCCATCAGCGCGGTCAGCTCAATATTTTTCAGCATCACCCAGTCGAAGTTACCAAAGAACGCGTTGCCCGTGCCGAACGCCAGCGAGTAACCGTAAACCACCCACAGCACGCAGACCAGTGCGAACGTCACGGCAACCTGCGTCAGCATGGAGAGAACGTTTTTGCCACGGATCAGGCCGCCGTAGAACAGCGCAATGCCCGGAATGGACATGAACAGCACCAGCGCGGTGCTGATCATCATAAAGGCGTTATCGGCTTTGTCGACCACCGCAGGGGTAGCAGCCAGCGCCAGGCCCGGCAGCAGTGCCAGCGAACCCAGACCCGTTTTAAGTGTTGCTATCTTCATTTTCTCGATCCCTATCACTGTGTGCCAGGCGTTAATTACAGAGCCGCTTCGTCAGATTCGCCGGTACGAATGCGAATGACGCGCTGCAGTTCGGCAACGAAAATTTTGCCGTCGCCAATTTTGCCGGTATAGGCCGCTTTGCTAATGACATCAATGACTTCGTCAAGCTGATCGTCAGCAATCGCGACATCAATTTTTACTTTTGGCAGAAAGTTAACGCTGTATTCCGCCCCGCGATAAAGCTCGGCATGACCCTTCTGACGACCAAAGCCTTTCACTTCGGTGACAGTCAGTCCCTGAATACCCATTGAAGACAATGCTTCGCGCACGTCTTCGAGTTTGAATGGTTTGATTACAACCGTAACCAGCTTCATAGATCCCCTCCAGTCAGAATTCGGTAATGGCCGCAGCTTACGCAGAAGGTATTGCAAGGGGTGTGCCAGAAATGAAAACGAAGGGGAACAACGGTGTGATGAGCGTTACACGGTTCTGTTAAACGCCCGGGTGAAAAAAACGCACCATGCCGGTGCAGGGTGCGTTTCAGTTTTGCACCAACAGGAATGACTGTTAGCGCGCCGCCTCATTTTAGTGCATCAGGCGCTAAGCGACTCTTCATCACGCACGCTGGCGGCCAGCTCTTCGCCCGCCAGCTGCAGCTGGTACATCTGCCAGTAGCGCCCTTTTGCTTCCAGCAGCTCGCGGTGCGTACCGCGCTCAACGGCCTGTCCGCGATGCAGCACCAGAATGGTATCCGCATCGACGACGGTGGAAAGGCGGTGGGCAATCACCACCAGCGTCGTATGATCGCGTACCGCGGCCAGCGCCTGCTGGATAGCCTGCTCGGTGCCGGAGTCAATACTGGCCGTCGCTTCATCCAGAATCAGTATCTGCGGCGTTTCAATCAGCACCCGCGCCAGTGCCAGAAGCTGCTTTTGCCCGACAGAGAGATTGTTCCCCTGCTCGCCCAGCTTCGTGTTGATCCCGTCGCTGAACCCGCGCGCCAGCTCTGCCAGCTGCACTTTTTCCAGCACGTCCCAGACCTGCTCCTGGGTGTAGTCTCGCCCCAGGGTCACGTTGGCGTAGAAGGTATCGGCCAGAACGACCGGATCCTGCTGCACCATCGCAACGCCTTTGCGTAACACGGTGTGGCTGAGAGACGCAAGCGGGCGTCCGTCGAGGCGGATTTCACCTTGCGTGACCGGGTAATAGCCCATCAACAGGCTGGCAAGCGTGCTCTTACCACTGCCGGTATGCCCCACCAGCGCCACAAAACCGCGCGACGGAACGTCAAGCGTGATGTCCTGCAACACCAGGCGGTCTTCGCGATAGGCAAACGAGACGTTATCAAAGGTGATAGCCCCGCTTTGCAGAGGTCGCTCATCATTGCCGTAGGCCTGACGCGGCCTGTCCATCAGCTCAAAGACGCGCTCACCGGCGACGACCGCCTGTTGCAGCATCGATTGCTGCGTAGTGAGCTCGATCAGCGGCTCGTTGAGGCGTCCCAGATAGCTAATAAAAGCATACAGCACGCCCACTTCAATCGTACCGTTTGAGCTCAGGCCAAAGAGCATCAGCAGCCCACACAGCACCAGCGCCGAGAAAAGGCTCAGCAGCGGTCGCAGCAGGAAACCGTCCAGGCGCAGCGTCTGCATACGCGCCATATAGTGCGAACGGCTGGCTTCGCCCATGCGTTCGCCAAAGCGCGCCTGCTGGCGGAACTGCTGGATGACGCTCATGCCGTTGATCACTTCGTTGAAGCCATCATTGATGTCGGCCAGGTAAGCGCGCACCCGACGCACAATCGGCGTGCTGTAGCGCTGGTAAATCACCATAACAATCAGCACCGCCGGGAAGATGGTGATCGCCACCAGCGCCATGCGCCAGTCGAGGCTGAACATCGCCACCAGCATCGCGCCAATCAGCGCCGCGCTGCGTAATACCGTCGCAACCACGGTGACGTACAGATCGCGGATCACCTCGGTATCGTTGGTCACGCGCGATATCACCTGCCCGACTGGCTGGATATCAAACTCGCTGAGCGGCTGGCGAAGCGCCGCGTCCATCACGTCCGTACGCAGCTGCTGTACAACGCCCACGGCTGCACGGTTAAACAGCAGCGACTGAGCATAGTGCAACCCTGCCGCCGTCAGCTGTAAGCCGACGTAGGCCACGCCTAAACCCGCCACCAGACCCAGCGGTAGATAGCTTTTGGCGACCATGTTGTCGATAAAATAGCTGATGAGCAGCGGACCGCTCACCTCGGCAATTGCTGCAATCCAGAGCAAAAGCACGGCCACCGAGAGCGGTTTACGCCACGGTGAGCCGTAGGCCAGCAGACGTTTAAGCGTCGGCCACATCGTTCCGAGCTTACGCATTGGCGGCCTCCTCATCCTGCTCCGGCGCATCGTCCAGCGCCGCTTCAAGCTGTTGATAGCGGTACATATCGCGATACCAGCCCGGCTGCTCGGCCAGCGTTTCATGCTGCCCGCGCTGGGCAATGTGCCCGTGTTGTAAGACCAGAATTTCGCTGGCTTCGGTGAGCGCTGACAAACGGTGGGCGCTGATAATCACCGTGCGTCCGTCGCCCCACTGGCGCAGGTTATGCAGGATTTCGTGCTCGGTACGGCCATCCACGGCAGAAAGCGCATCATCCAGGATCAGGATTTCCGCATTCAGCAGCAGCGCCCGGGCAATGGAGATACGCTGTTTTTGTCCCCCGGACAGCATGACGCCGCGTTCCCCAACTTCCGTTTCGTAGCCCTGCGGCAGACGCAAAATATCCTCATGTACACTGGCCAAACGCGCCACATGTTCAATCTCTTCCTGCGTCGCCGACGGACGTCCAAGGGCAATGTTGTTCGCCACGGTGTCCGAAAATAAAAACGGCGTCTGGCTGACGACCGCCAGGCGACCACGCCACTCATCCAGCAGTAGCCTGGTCAGGGGAATATCGTGGAAGCGGATATCACCCTCGGTGACGTCAAAGTGGCGCTGGAGCAGCGACAGCACGGTACTTTTGCCGGATCCCGTCGGGCCGCAGATGCCCAGCATCTGGCCCGGCTGTAGGGTAAAGCTGACGTTCTCCAGTACCGGATTCTCCGTATGCGGATAGATAAACTGCCGGACGTCGACGGTCATGACGCCGCGCCCTTCCGGTACCGCGTCGCTGCCGTCAACGACCACAGGCGCTTCGGCCAGCATGGCGCGAATGCGGCTATAGGCGGCGCTGCCGCGCTCCACGATGTTAAACATCCAGGCCAGCGCCAGCATCGGCCAGATCATGAGCCCCAGATACATCGCAAAGCTGGTTAATTGCCCCAGGGTCAACGTGCCCTGCACCACCATCCAGCTGCCGCCGCCAATCGCCAAAAGGTTCGCCATGCCAATCGCGATATAGATCGTCGGGTCGAAGCGGGCGTCAATACGCGCAACGCGCATGTTTTTCGCTCCCGTGTCCGCCGCATCGGCCGCAAACAGCGCAGATTGCCGGTCTTCCAGGCCAAACGCTTTGATCATGCGAATGCTGGTCATGCTCTCCTGGGTGCGATCGTTCAGAGACGAAAACGCCGCCTGCGCCAGCTTAAAGCGCTCGTGCAGCTGTTCACCATAGCGATTGATCGCCAGCGCCATGATCGGCATCGGCAGAAGAGCGAGCAGGGTCAACTGCCAGCTGATCTGCGTGGACATCACGATCAGCACCGCACAGCCCATCACCAGCGAGTCCACCAGCGTCAATACCCCTTCCCCGGCAGCAAAGACCACGCGATCGACGTCGTTAGTGGCGCGGGCGATGAGATCCCCGGTACGGTGGCGCAGATAAAATTCAGGATGCTGTCGGCTCAGCTGGCGGTAAAAATCTTCACGCAGCTCAACGGCCAGCTGATAGGACGCACCAAACAGCAGCACGCGCCAGACGTAGCGCAGCAGATAAACAATGACCGCCGTCAGCACCAGCGTGCCGACCCACATCAACACCCGTGCGGTGGTGTAATGCTGTTCGGTGACGCCATCCACGACGTACCCCACCACTTTCGGCGGGATCAGCTGCAGGATGGCAATGATAATAAGCAGGGCTACTGCACCGAGGTAGCGTTGCCACTCCCGACGAAAGTACCAGCTTAATTGGGCAAATAATCGCACGCGGTTTGTTCCTGAAGGTATTTTACGAAGTTATTCAATAGGTAATGCTGTGGTGTATTTAATCTGTTCCATGGCGAAACTTGAGGTGACGTCCGACAAACCGGGTACGCTGTTCACCAGCCGCTTGTAGAAATCATCATAGCGCTTCATGTCGGCCACCTGGACGCGCATCAGGTAATCGTACTCGCCGGCCATGCGCCAGAAACCGAGCACCTCGGGCATCTCAGACACCTGAGTGACGAAGCGGCAATACCACTCGCTGCTGTGATGCTGGGTTTTAATCAACACAAATGCCGTCAGCCCAAGCCCCAGCTTTTCGGGATCTAATAACGCGACGCGCCCCAGAAGAATGCCGTCATCTTCCAGCTTCTTAAGACGCTTCCAGCACGGGGTGGTGGTCAGATTAACGGCATCTGCCAGCGCCTGCAAAGAGAGGGTACAGTCATTTTGCAGCAATGAAAGGAGCTTGCGGTCAATTTTATCTAGCATACCCACCTCACAGAGAAAATTTTTCTCCCTTCATTCTATTTTAAAGGCCAGATAGCAACAATTTTTTCTGTGCTTTTCGCTATGCTAGGCACAAAATGACAAACGGATAACGACGATGAATAGCACCTGGGTTAAACATGCGATCAGCGAAATCAATGCCGACTATCAGCGCTCGGCGGATACGCACCTGATTCGCCTTTCCCTGCCGGGATTTGACGGCATTCAGCTCTATCTGAAAGACGAAAGCACCCATCCTACCGGTAGCCTGAAGCATCGCCTGGCGCGCTCGCTGTTTTTATACGGTTTGTGTAACGGCTGGATCAATGAAGGCACCACCATCATAGAATCCTCATCCGGTTCAACGGCGGTGTCCGAAGCCTATTTTGCCCGCCTGCTGGGCCTGCCGTTTATCGCGGTGATGCCGTCATGCACCGCAAAACGCAAAATCGAGCAGATCGAATTTTACGGCGGTCGCTGCCACTTTGTGGGAAGCGCCTGCGAAATCTACGCCGCCTCCGAAATGCTGGCCCGTGAGCTGAACGGTCACTATATGGACCAGTTCACCTTCGCCGAGCGCGCAACGGACTGGCGCGGCAATAACAACATTGCCGACAGTATCTTCCGCCAGATGACCCACGAACCGCATCCGGTTCCGTCGTATATTGTCATGAGCGCCGGTACCGGCGGCACGTCAGCCACGATTGGACGCTACATCCGCTGTCAGGGCTACGATACCCAGCTGATGGTGGTTGACCCGCAGAACTCCGTGTTCCTCGACTACTGGCAAAATCGCGATGCCGGCCTGCGCAGCCCGGTGGGGAGTAAAATTGAAGGGATTGGCCGCCCGCGCGTGGAGCCCTCTTTCATCCCCGACGTGGTGGACGAGATGATGCGCGTACCGGATGCCGCCAGCGTGGCAACGGCGCACTGGCTGGAAACGCAGCTTGGCCGCAAGGTGGGTGCCTCCACGGGCACAAATATGTGGGGCGCGCTGCAGCTTGCCGCACGTATGCGCGAAGAGGGGCGCACCGGTTCCATCGTCACGCTGCTGTGTGACAGCGGCGAGCGTTATCTTGAAACCTACTACAACGCGGAGTGGGTGCAGGCCAACATTGGCGACATCACGCCGTGGAAAGCGCAGATTGCGCAGCTTGTGAAATAAAAAAAGCCAGACCGAAGTCTGGCTTGCTGGAAGGGTCTCACTATTCGGGGGAATATGGGAGGTTGTTGTTGTCCAGCCAATGCGTCAAAAAATGGGACACCGCTTCATTACGGCAGTGGCCGATAACCGGCAGATGAGGAAGTTCTGCTTTCAGCTGCGCCATCGCATTCCCCATGATCAGACCGCGACCTACGCTGCCCAGCATTTCGCGGTCGTTCATGGCGTCACCGAACGCCATACACTCCTGCAGCGTTAAGCCCAGGTGGTCGCTCAGAACCGCCAGAGCGGAACCTTTGTTACAGCCCACCGGCAGCACTTCCAGGCAATCCACCGCTGAGAAGGTCAGGTGCGCCCGGTCGCCCAGCGCCTCATTCAGTTGAATCCGTAAGCGGCACAGATCGTCGTGATCGCCGCAGAAGCAGATCTTAGTTACCGCATGGGCGGGGATCCGACGCAGATCGATAAGCTGGTATTTAAAGCCGCTGTAAACATGCGCGTGCAATAATTCAGGGATTTCACTTCCGGTAAACCAGCCCCGATCGTTAAAGACGTGGATGCTGGCCTGCGTGTCCCAGGTGCTGTGCAGCACGATGTCCGCCACTTCCGGGTTGAGATCCTGTCGGTGCAGCACGTCGCCTTCTACGGAGTGAATTCGCGTCCCGTTGCCGGTGATCAGAAAGGCGTCGAGGGAAAACGCCCCCAGCAGGTGGCGCATTTCCAGCACATGACGCCCGGTGGCAAACGTCAGGGTGACATTACGCTCGTGCAGGCGCTTCAGCGTGTTCAGGGTTTTTTCCCCTAAACGGTGATCCGGCATTAACAACGTACCGTCCATATCAAATGCAGCGAGCCGAGCCATGATTACTCCCGAAATGTGATGCGGTTAACTTGTGCATCAGTATCGTGTGAGATATACGGAAGTAATAGTGAATAGATGATAATTATTGTTCCGGGTTTCTTATGCGCCAGCTCAATCGACTCAACCAGTATCACCGCCTGTGGCAGCCTTCCCAGGGTGCAACGCAACAGGTCACCATCAGCGAGCTGGCCGCCCGCTGTTTTTGTAGCGAGCGGCATGTCCGAACGCTGCTGCGTCAGGCCCAGGAGGCGGGCTGGCTGAGCTGGCGAGCGCAGTCTGGCCGCGGTAAGCGGGGTGAGCTTACGTTCCATGTCACGCCGGAGTCACTGCGCAATGCGATGATGGAGGAGGCGCTGAAGAGCGGGCAGCAGCATAACGCGCTGGAACTGGCACAGCTTGCCCCTGCAGAATTACGATCGTTGCTACATCCGTTTTTAGGCGGGCAGTGGCAAAACGACACGCCGACGCTGCGCATCCCCTATTACCGCTCACTGGATCCGCTTCAGCCGGGTTTTTTACCTGGTCGGGCGGAGCAGCATCTTGCTGGACAGGTATTCTCCGGACTGACGCGATTTCACGGCAACAGCAGTGAACCCACGGGCGATCTCGCTCATCACTGGGAGGTGTCGACGGACGGTTTGCGCTGGCATTTCTATATTCGTTCCACTCTGCACTGGCATAACGGCGATAAGGTCGAAACCGGACAGCTTCAGCAAAGCCTGAATGCGCTTTTTGCCTTACCCGCCCTGCGTAAACTGTTCCAAAGCGTCCTGCGCATTGACGTCACCCATCCCCAGTGTCTGACGTTCACACTGCACCAGCCGGATTACTGGCTGGCACACCGCCTCGCCACCTACTGTAGCCGGCTTGCACATCCCGAACAGCCGCAGACGGGCTGCGGCCCCTTCAGACTCAGCGTGTATGCGCCGGATCTGGTTCGTCTGGAAAGCCACGAACAGTACCATCTCAGCCACCCGCTGCTTAAGGCTATCGAATACTGGATCACACCGTCGCTGTTTGACTATGGGCTGGGTACCAGCTGTCGCCATCCGGTGCAGATCGCCATTGGCGAGCCGGATGAACTTGAAAGCCTGCGCCTGGTGACGAACAGTACCAGTCTTGGCTTTTGCTATCTCACCCTGAAGCAAAGCCCGCGGCTGAGTGAAATGCAGGCACGACGGCTCATTAACATCATTCATCTCTCATCGCTTCTGCACACGCTACCGCTTAACGAGGGGCTGATTACCCCAACAGAGGAATTACTGCCCGGATGGGCGATCCCTCAGTGGTCGGATCTGGCACATGTCCCCCTGCCGGAGACCTTAACCCTGATTTACCATTTGCCGGTTGAGTTGCACACGATGGCGCGTCAGCTAAAACAGTACCTTGCACAGCAGGGCTGCGAGCTAACGGTTATCTTTCACGACGCAAAAACCTGGGACGGATGCCAGCAACTGGCGGACGCGGATCTCATGATGGGTGACAGGCTGATTGGCGAAGCGCCGGAATATACGCTTGAGCAGTGGCTACGCTGTGATGCCCTCTGGCCACACCTGCTGAGCGCGCCGCAATATGCCCATCTGCAGGCCACGCTGGATGCGGTACAGACTCAGTCCGATGAGCAGGCCAGACATGCCGGGCTCAGGGCCATTTTCTCCGGACTCATGGAAAAGGCGGTGATCACCCCACTGTTCAATTATCAATACCAGATCAGCGCCCCGCCGGGTGTCAACGGCATACGCCTCAACACCCGCGGCTGGTTTGACTTTACCGAAGCCTGGCTGCCCGCCCCTAAATCGTGAAGAAGCTGGTCGCCGTCGTGGTCTGACGGTAACATAACGTTTTTACCGTAACAGTCGAGATGATTTATGAAACGTGCCGTCGTCGTGTTCAGCGGAGGACAAGACTCTACTACCTGCCTGGTTCAGGCTCTTCATCAGTACGATGAAGTTCACTGTGTGACTTTCGATTATGGTCAGCGTCATCGCGCTGAAATCGACGTTGCCCGTGAACTTGCCCTGAAACTGGGCGCACGCGCGCACAAGGTGCTGGACGTTACGCTGTTAAATGAACTGGCCGTAAGCAGCCTCACCCGGGACAGTATTCCCGTCCCGGACTACGAACCCGATGCCAGCGGCATTCCGAATACCTTCGTGCCGGGTCGTAATATCCTCTTCCTGACCCTGACGGCGATCTACGCTTACCAGGTAAAAGCCGAAGCGGTGATCACGGGCGTGTGCGAGACCGACTTCTCCGGCTACCCGGACTGTCGTGATGAGTTCGTGAAAGCGTTAAACCACGCCGTCAATCTGGGGATGGCGAAAGAGACGCGCTTTGAAACCCCGCTCATGTGGCTGGATAAAGCAGAAACCTGGGCGCTGGCGGACTACTGGGGCAAGCTGGACCTCGTTCGCAGCGAAACGCTCACCTGCTATAACGGTATCAAAGGCGACGGTTGCGGCCACTGCGCGGCCTGTAATCTTCGCGCTAACGGGCTGAACCACTATCTTGCCGATAAAGTCGGCGTGATGGCCGCGATGCAGAAAAAGACCGGGCTTAAATAGGGCTATTTGACCGTGCTGTCGAACAGTTTCACACCGGCAGCACGGGTGACTTTCATCAGCGTTGTCAGCGTTGGGTTGCCGTTGTCTGATAAGGTTCGGTATAGCTGCTGGCGGGACAGACCTGCTTTGGTAGAAATTTCTCCGATACCGCCTCGCGCTTCGATGACCTGACGGAGTGCAATGAGATAAGCAGGGATCCCCTGGTCTTCATAGATCTCTTCCAGGGCCGTTTGCAGATAACGCTGAGCGTAGGAAGGATTCTCTCGCAGCATTTTCACAACAGCATCATGGTGGTTAACGGAGCTCGAATATTTTCGTTCAGCGGCACTCATTGGAATGTCCTTTTGTTTGATGATCTTTCCAGTAATCTACTGCCAGTTGGATATCTGCTTTTTGGCTCTTTTTGTCACCACCGATCAGTAACAATAAAACCTGCCGATTCTCTACTGAAAAATAGATTCTGTAGCCGGGGCCACTGTCGACTCGCATCTCCCAAACACCTTCCCTGAGATACCTGTAATCGCCAAAATTACGTTTTATCGCACGGTTAATCCGCATAAGGATCCGGAAAACCATATCCGGATCCTTTCGATTCATTCTGGCTACCCACTCTTCAAACGGCACTTTTCCGTCACGGGTCCGGTAACGTTCAACAACGTAGTCCCTGTCCATTATTCTATCCCTGAAAAACCCTTTTGTCTTTTATAAAAGACAAATTCCTACGCGATCATCAACTCCAGCTTTTCCCGCAGTTCCCCTTCCAGCGGCAGCGCTTTCTGCGTTTTCAGATCGATACAGACAAAAGTAATCAGCGCATCAGCCACCACCTGCCCTTCAGGATCGAGCGTCACCACCTGGCTTAGCACCCCGCTTTTGCCGTTGATCTGCTGCACCTGGCTGGTCACCGTGAGCACATCGCCCAGCACGGCCGGACGCCGGTAGTTGATATTGATATTGACGACCACAAACGCGATGTTGTGCGCGGTCAGCCACTGAAAACTTTCGCTATTTTCCAGCCCGTCCCAGCGCGCTTCTTCAAGAAACTCAAGATAGCGAGCGTTGTTCACATGCTGGTAAACGTCGAGATGAAAACCGCGTACTTTGATTTTTGTCTGCATAGCGCAATTGCCTTTACTGTTATTGTAGGATGAGAGGTCATAACTGGTATGACCTCTTTATCCTGGCAAAATTTTGCCGCAGTGCAAGAAATTGCGTAATTACAGCGTCAGGTGTGAGAGGTTGCGCTCAACCAGTGCGCCCCCCATGCCCGGAACCTGTTTGAGATCGTCGACCGTTTTGAAAGGACCATACTCTTCGCGGTAGCTGACGATGGCCTGCGCTTTTTTCAGGCCGACGCCATTCATCACGCGGGCCAGATCTTCCGCCGAGGCCGAATTGATACTCACCCGCGTACCGTCATCATCCGCATTTTTACCGGCGTCAGTCGCTTTGGTTTGCCCTTGCACCGGCGCGGCTGCGTCGGACTTGCTCTGCGTAGCCTGTGGTTTGGCGGCGGGCGTCGCCGCCAGCGCGCCCGCGCTCATCCCGGTGGTGGCAATAGCCAGCGTAATTAACAGTGCTTTGATTCCACATTTCATGCTGTTATCTCCTTGTTTGTTGACAGCCACGTCACGATAGCCGCCAGATAAACCCGGCACAAACAGCAGATTGCAGAAATGGAAAAGGCCGCGAAAGCGGCCTTTAGTTATTGCAGAGCGTTACGAAAATCTGCGAGCAGACACGTAATTACTGCTGCTGAGTCATCACATCACCCAGCTTGATTTTGGCTTCTTTACGCAGGTTGCTCATCATGGCTTCGAAGGCAATCTGAGCATTGTTCTGGGTAATCCCCTGAACCATCGCTTTCTTCTGCGCGTCTGGCAGGGTGCCGGCTTTTACTTCATCCAGCGCCAGCAGAACGACGTTACCCTGCGCATCGGTGGTGGTACCGAAGCTTGGCTTGTCCTTCGCAGGCAGAGTCAGACCAAACGCGGCCTGGCTGATTGGGTCCTGGCCGGTACGGCTCAGCGTTTTCGCTTCACCGAAGCTCAGGCCAGCCGCTTTCAGCGCGTCTTCTTTACCCGCTTTCAAATCAGACAGAATCTTTTCAGCATCCAGTTTCGCCTGCTGTTCCGCTTTGTTGTGCTTAACCTGGGCAACGACCTGATCCTTCACGTCCGCCAGCGGTTTGACCGCTTCTGGCTTGTGCTCGCTGACGCGCAACACAAACGCACGATCGCCGTCGACGGTAATGATGTCAGAGTTACTGCCCGGCGTGCCGTTCTCACCCACCAGACCACCATTGAAGATGGCATCGGAAACCGGTTTAAAGTTCAGCTCTTCCGGCAGGTTGTCACGACCAAACCAGGCCGTCTCAACCGCCTTCACACCCGCCGCCTGCTCAGCACCCGCCAGAGATTCGTTGTCGTTGCTGGCAGCATCGCTCACCTTCTGCTGCAGCGCGTAGTAGGCATCCAGCGCTTTTTCCTGTTTCACTTTCGCCGCGATATCGTCGCGAACCTCAGCCAGAGGCTTGGTTTTCGCCACGGTGATGTCGTCCAGACGCGCGACCAGGAAACCAACGGAAGACTTGATGACGCCAGAAAGTTGACCTTTCTCTTTCAGACCGGCATTTTTCAGCTCATCCGGTGTGGTCGCGTCTTCCAGCCATCCCATATCACCGCCGTTTTTCGCAGAGATAATGTCGGTGGATTTCGCTTTCGCAACGGTCGCGAAATCAGCGCCTTTATTCAGCTCTTCCAGTACCGCTTTGGCATCAGCCTCGGTCTTCGTCTGAATCACGCTGTAGCGGTTACGCTGCGGCTGAGTGAACTGATCCTGATGCTGGTCGTAGTAAGACTGGATTTCCGCATCAGACGCGGTTTCCTGCAGCGCGGCAGCATCCAGCTTGATGTAGCTCACACGGAACTGCTCTGGAGAAACAAAGGAATTCTTGTTCTGCTCGTAGTAAGCGTTAACGTCAGCGTCGCTCACCTGCTGTTTCGCCGCCAGGGCGTTCACATCAATAGTCGCTTCGCGTACAACGCGCTGCTGCGCCACCAGCGCGGCCAGTTCGTCCGTTTCACCTTTGAGCATGAAATCGGTGCCCACAACGGCATTGATGAGCTGCTGGGTGGTCAGCTGATTACGCAGAGCCTGCGCGTACTGATCGGCCGTCATGCCCATCTGGTTGACGATGCTGTTATAACGCGCGTTGTCGAATTTACCGTTAGACTGGAAAGCCTGGGTGGAGAAGATGGCTTTTTTCACCTGCTCATCGCTGATGCCAAGGCCCAGTTTTTTGGCATACTGATCCAGAAGCGCTTCGTCGATAAGACGGTTCAGTGTCTGCTGGCGCAGGGTCTTCATGTACCCTTCGTTCGCCGCCAGTTCAGAGAATTGGTCGCCCAGCTGTTGCTGCATACGGTTACGTTCACCGGCAAAAGCATTCTCGAACTGACCACGGCTGATCTCCTGGCCATTCACTTTTGCGGCATAGTTTGCGCCACCGCCAATAAGGTAACTGCTCACGCCGGTCAATATGAACGACACGATAATGATACCGAAAATAATCTTGAGCACGAGACTGTTAGCAGCCGTGCGTAAGCTGTCCATCATGGTGTAACAACACTCCGCTGTAGGTGACTGGTTACCTGACGCTGACGGAAAATCCTGCCCGTCGCGCGTGAAGGTGTATTGTGACAAGAAAACGGGGCGATTGTCAGCCCACAACTCGCATAAACTCGCACAAATCAGGTCTGGACAAACAAAAAAGGCACATCAAATGATGCGCCCTTGTACTTTCCGGCTTCCCTGAAACGGGAAAGCAATCAGTTTACTGCGTCTTTCAGCGCTTTACCTGCACGGAAACCCGGCACTTTAGCAGCAGCAATGGTGATCTCTTTACCGGTCTGAGGGTTGCGGCCAGTACGGGCAGCACGCTCTTTAACAGCAAAAGTACCGAAGCCTACCAGTGCAACGTCGTCCCCAGCCTGCAGAGATTCAGTAACAGAAGCAATTAATGCATCTAAGGCACGTCCAGCTGCAGCTTTAGAAATATCAGCACCAGCAGCAATTTTGTCAATCAGTTGAGATTTATTCACTGTTCTCTTCCTCTCTTTATAATTTATATCGCGCCTGAATCCTTCACAACGCGACCGCGCAGCAGTTATATCAGGCCTGCCATGACCTTACAACACCCGTTGTTGATGGCTGACCTAATCAGCAATCTAAATTAGCTATACAAAAAAAGGCTGGCAAGTGCGAAATGACTTACCAGCCTTGTTTTTATTGACGCTCTTTGCGCGAGGTCACTATTTTGCGGTTACAACCTGCATTCCGGAGGGTTCATTCTGCAGTGCGAGACTGAGAACTTCCTCAATTCGCTTAACAGGATGAATCTGCAGATCGGCAATCACGTTGTCCGGAATCTCTTCCAGATCGCGTTTATTTTCGTAAGGGATCAATACGGTTTTGATCCCACCGCGGTGCGCCGCCAGCAGTTTTTCTTTTAAACCACCAATCGGCAGAACCTGACCACGCAGCGTGATTTCACCGGTCATTGCCACATCAGCACGCACCGGGTTCCCTGTCAGACAGGAAACCAGAGCGGTACACATGGCAATACCCGCGCTTGGACCATCTTTCGGCGTCGCCCCTTCAGGTACGTGCACGTGGATGTCGCGTTTTTCGTAGAAATCAGGGTTGATACCCAGTTTCTCCGCACGTGCGCGCACCACGGTCAGCGCCGCCTGGATGGACTCCTGCATCACTTCACCCAGCGAGCCGGTGTAGGTCAGTTTGCCTTTACCTGGCACACAGGCGGTTTCGATGGTCAGCAGATCGCCACCCACTTCCGTCCATGCCAGGCCAGTCACCTGACCAACGCGGTTTTCGTTGTCCGCGCGACCGTAGTCGAAGCGCTGGACGCCCAGGTACGCATGCAGATTATCGCCGTTAATCACAATGTTTTTCAGGCTCTTATCCAGCAGCAGCTGTTTCACCGCCTTACGGCACAGTTTAGAGATTTCACGCTCAAGGCTACGCACGCCCGCTTCACGGGTGTAGTAGCGAATGATGCCGATAATCGCGCTGTCCTCGACGGTCAGCTCGTTGGCTTTCAGCGCGTTACGCTCGATCTGTTTCGGCAGCAGGTGCTGCTTAGCAATGTTCAGCTTCTCATCTTCGGTATAACCGGAGAGACGGATCACTTCCATACGGTCCAGCAGCGGGGCCGGAATGTTCATGGAGTTGGAGGTCGCCACGAACATCACATCGCTCAGGTCGTAGTCCACTTCCAGGTAGTGATCGCTGAACGCCACGTTCTGTTCTGGATCAAGCACTTCCAGCAGTGCAGACGCAGGGTCGCCACGCATGTCCGACGACATCTTATCGATCTCATCGAGCAGGAACAGCGGGTTTTTAACCCCCACTTTCGCCATCTTCTGGATCAGTTTACCCGGCATAGAACCGATGTAGGTACGGCGGTGACCGCGGATTTCCGCCTCATCGCGTACGCCACCCAGCGCCATACGGATATACTTACGTCCGGTCGCTTTGGCGATGGACTGACCCAGAGAGGTTTTGCCCACCCCCGGCGGCCCGACCAGGCACAGAATTGGGCCTTTGATTTTGTTTACACGGCTCTGTACCGCGAGGTACTCAAGAATGCGGTCTTTCACGCGTTCCAGGCCGTAGTGGTCAGTATCCAGGATTTCCTGCGCCTGACGCAGGTCTTTTTTGACCTTGCTGCGGGCGTTCCACGGAACCTGCACCATCCACTCAATATAGCCGCGTACAACGGTCGCTTCAGCCGACATTGGAGACATCATTTTCAGCTTCTGCAGTTCTGCTTCGGCTTTCTCTTTCGCCTCTTTCGGCATCTTCGCCGCGTCGATCTTACGCTTCAGCGCTTCGTTTTCGTCCGGCGCGTCGTCCATCTCGCCCAGCTCTTTCTGAATGGCCTTCATTTGCTCATTCAGATAGTACTCACGCTGGGATTTCTCCATCTGCTTTTTCACGCGGTTGCGAATGCGCTTCTCAACCTGCAGCAGATCGATTTCGGACTCCATCATCGCCATCAGGTATTCCAGACGTTCGTTAACGTCGGACATTTCCAGCACGGACTGTTTGTCAGCCAGCTTCAGCGGCATATGGGCAGCGATGGTGTCCGCCAGACGCGCAGGATCGTCGATGCTGTTCAGCGACGTCAGCACTTCTGGTGGGATTTTCTTGTTCAGCTTGATATAGCCTTCAAACTGGCTAATCGCGGTGCGCACCAGCACTTCCTGCTCGCGCTCATCAAGCTCAGGCGAATCAAGGTACTCTGCCTTCGCAGAGAAGTGCTCGCCATCGTCTGACAGAGTGGTAATACGCGCACGCTGCAGCCCTTCTACCAGCACCTTCACGGTGCCGTCAGGCAGCTTCAGCATCTGCAAAATAGAGGCCACGGTCCCGACGGTGAAAAGATCGTTTACACCCGGCTCATCCGTTGATGCTTCTTTCTGCGCCACCAGCATGATTTTTTTATCATGATCCATAGCGGCTTCGAGGCAACGGATAGATTTTTCCCGCCCTACAAATAAGGGTATGACCATGTGCGGATAAACCACCACATCGCGCAACGGCAATACGGGGATTTCAATGCGTTCAGAACGCTCAGGATTCATAGAGCTCTCTCTTAGTTAGTGTCCGCCAGGTAAGCTGGTCATGTCACTGTGCTTCACATAACCATTAACATGTATCCAGTATATGGGGATGTTTGCCACACATTCAACGCTATGAATACGGAAAAAGTAAAGGGGAGATAAAATCCCCCCTTTTTGATTAACTGCTTGTATGATTTGGTGAATTATTCGCCAGATGCCTGCTGGGCTTCCGGTTTACCGTAAATCAGCAGCGGCTTGGTTTGACCACTGATGACGGACTCGTCAATCACCACTTTCTCAACGTCTTCCATCGACGGCAGATCGTACATGGTGTCGAGCAGTGCCGCTTCAACGATAGAACGCAGACCACGAGCACCGGTTTTACGGACCATCGCTTTTTTGGCAATGGCATCCAGCGCTTCGTCGCGGAATTCCAGGTCAACGCCTTCCAGATTGAACAGCGCCTGATACTGCTTGGTCAGCGCATTTTTTGGCTCTTTCAGGATCTGGATCAGCGCGTCTTCACTCAGCTCATTCAGCGTTGCCACAACCGGCAGACGACCGATGAACTCAGGGATCAGACCGAATTTGATCAGATCTTCCGGTTCAACCTGAGACAGCAGTTCACCTTCGTTTGGTTTTTCGGACGTCGATTTCACCGTTGCGCCAAAACCAATGCCGGAGCCGGTTTCAACACGGTGGGAGATGACTTTATCCAGACCAGCAAACGCACCGCCACAGATGAACAGGATCTTGGAGGTATCAACCTGCAGGAACTCCTGCTGCGGATGTTTACGACCACCCTGTGGCGGAACAGCGGCAACCGTACCTTCGATCAGCTTCAGCAGTGCCTGCTGTACGCCTTCACCCGATACGTCACGGGTAATGGACGGGTTGTCGGATTTACGGGAGATCTTGTCGATCTCATCGATGTAAACAATCCCGCGCTGGGCTTTCTGTACGTCGTAATCGCATTTCTGCAGCAGTTTCTGGATGATGTTTTCAACATCCTCACCCACATAACCGGCCTCGGTCAGGGTGGTGGCATCCGCCATGGTGAACGGAACATCAAGCAGACGCGCCAGGGTTTCAGCCAGCAGCGTTTTACCGGAACCGGTTGGGCCGATCAGCAGAATGTTACTTTTACCCAGTTCTACGCCATTGCTGGTGTCGCCGTTACGCAGACGTTTGTAGTGGTTATAGACCGCTACCGCCAGCACTTTCTTGGCCTGCTCCTGTCCGATGACGTAGTCGTCAAGGTGATGACGAATTTCATGCGGCGTTGGCAGCGCGCTGCGCTCACGGTGCGGTGCGACTTCTTTAATCTCTTCGCGAATGATGTCGTTACATAAATCGACACATTCGTCGCAGATATACACGGACGGCCCGGCAATCAGTTTACGCACTTCATGCTGGCTTTTGCCGCAAAAAGAGCAGTACAGCAGTTTGCCCGAACCATCTTTGCGTTTATCTGTCATGAG
This sequence comes from Enterobacter sp. SES19, assembly GCF_011765665.1. Lineage (NCBI taxonomy): Bacteria > Pseudomonadati > Pseudomonadota > Gammaproteobacteria > Enterobacterales > Enterobacteriaceae > Enterobacter > Enterobacter sp. SES19. The sequence goes on along the minus strand of NZ_CP050320.1, from coordinate 1,069,435 downwards.
TCCAAACCTCTTTTTAAGTTCTTTGTGCCGCACATGACGACGCAAATGCCAATCTAAGACGCAAGCTGCAATAAGCAGCGTGCCGCCCTACCTTAGTATAGCGGCACACTCGCGTCGCGGGCATCAATTACGATGGGTCAACACGGAGTCGACTAAGCCGTACTCAACTGCCTCTGGTGCAGAGAGGAAGCGATCGCGCTCGGTATCGCGCTCGATCTGCTCGAGTGGTTGACCCGTATGCTGCGCCATAAGTTCATTCATGCGCGCTTTTACTTTCAGAATTTCGCGGGCGTGGATTTCGATATCCGTCGCCTGCCCCTGGTAACCGCCCAGCGGCTGGTGAATCATCACGCGGGAATTTGGCAAGCAGAAACGCTTACCTTTCGCCCCTGCTGTTAACAGGAACGCGCCCATAGATGCAGCCTGACCCATACAGATAGTGCTGACATCTGGCTTGATGAATTGCATGGTGTCATAAATGGACATCCCCGCTGTAATCACGCCCCCCGGGGAGTTGATGTACAGGTAAATGTCTTTTTCCGGGTTTTCCGCTTCCAGAAACAGCATCTGCGCCACGATCAGGTTAGCCATGTGGTCTTCCACCTGGCCGGTCAGAAAGATAACGCGTTCCTTGAGCAGACGGGAATAGATATCAAAAGATCGCTCACCACGTGAGGTCTGTTCAATAACCATTGGCACCAGAGCCATATGGGGTGCAAAGTTATCTCGTTCGCCACTGTATGACATTTCCGTCTCCTGGATCTAAATTGAAAACACCTGCTGTACTGATTGTAACCTTATGGACGGATTATCAGCCAGTCTCATTCATCGTGATTACGTACTTATGGGGTTCACAGTGCCCTATTTCAAGCATAACAACCTTTTGTTGTTACGCTAACACTGAAAGGGCGTTTTAGCACTCTTCCTGGGCTATTGGTGTGATAAAAAAAACCCGTCACCAAAAGGCAACGGGTTTTTGTTCAAACTTTAAACCGTTGGGGCGAAATTACGCCTGCTGGTTCATCAGTTCGTTGAAAGAGGTCGCTTTTTCGGACACTTTCGCTTTCGCCAGTACCGCTTCAACAGCCTGCTCTTCCAGGGCAACGTTGCGCATGTTGTCCATCAGCTCTTTGTTCTTACCGTAGAACTCGATCACTTCTGATGGATCTTCGTATGCAGAAGCCATCTCTTCGATCAGGCCTTTCACACGCTCTTCGTCAGCTTTCAGCTCGTGGGTACGAATCACTTCACCCAGCAGCAGGCCAACAACTACGCGGCGTTTCGCTTGCTCTTCGAACAGCTCGCGTGGCAGTTCCATCGCTTGCTGCTGGTTGCCACCGAAACGCTGTGCAGCCTGACGGCGCAGAACGTCGATTTCGCTGTCGATCAGGGCAGCTGGAACGTCGATGTCGTTGGCTTTCACCAGACCTTCGATCGCCTGAGATTTCACACGGTTACGCACCGCGCCGTTCAGTTCGCGTTCCATGTTCTTACGCACTTCGGTGCGCAGACCCGCTACGGAACCATCTTCCACGCCGAAACGCTTGATGAATTCTTCAGTCAGTTCTGGCAGTTCGCGCTCTTCAACTTTCTTCAGGTTGATAGCGAACTTCGCTGCTTTCCCTTTCAGGTTTTCAGCGTGGTATTCTTCCGGGAAGGTCACGTCGATGGTGAACTCTTCGCCAGCCTTGTGGCCTTTGATACCGTCTTCGAAGCCTGGGATCATACGACCCTGGCCCATTGCCAGTACGAAGTCAGACGCTTTACCGCCTTCGAACTCTTCGCCGTCTACAGAACCGGTGAAGTCGATGGTGACACGGTCTTCAGCGTCAACAGCGCCTTCTTTCTCTTTCCAGTTCGCCTGCTGCTTGCGCAGGGTATCCAGCATGCCGTCAACGTCTTCGTCAGTCACGGAAACAACTGGTTTTTCAACTTCGATAGATTCCAGACCTTTCAGCTCAACTTCCGGGTACACTTCGAACTCTACGGAGTAGGTGAAGTCTTCGCCCAGTTTGTATTCGCCTGGAACGTAGTTCGGCGCGCCGGCCGGATTGATTTTTTCTTTGATGATCGCATCAATAAAGTTACGGCTCATCAGTTCACCCAGCACATCCTGACGCACGGAAGCGCCATAACGCTGAGCAACAACATTCATTGGTACTTTGCCCTTGCGGAAGCCGTCAATACGTACTTTTTTTGCTACGTTGACCAGCTCGCTTTTCACAGCAGTTTCGATGCTGTCAGCAGCGATAGTAATCGTTACACGGCGGCCAAGGCCTTGAGTGGTTTCAACTGAAACTTGCATCTTGTTACCTCAAAAAAATCACAGTGCTCGGTCAACTCTGAATCTGTCTGTTATACCGGGATGCTCTCTTAGTGCAGATTCACATTCCCTGTCGCCAGAATCATCCCGAAGACATTCAATAAGACGCGGCATTATAGCGGCATCACTTAGGTGAGTCGAGAACGGTTGGGGCATGTTGCTGCGGCTTTTTTCACACTTTAAGGCTATTTTTAGCCTTAAAATCGCACCATCCGCTCAAAACTCAGACAAAACAAAACGGCCCGGAGGCCGTTTTGAGGAAATCTGTAAGCAACATACTGGAAAAGCTCCAGCCGTTGCAAATCCGATTTATCAGGCGATTGTGCCTGCTCCGCGACAGGGCGGTGATGCAAAAACCGTATCCTGCAAGCCTTCCCATTCCTTAATGGTATAGGTATGCAGTGCCAGCGCATGTACGGTCGTGGAGAGTTCTTCCGTCAAGGTGCTGTAGATCAAGCGATGCCGATTCAGGAAACGTTCTCCCGTGAAGCGATCGCTAACCAGAACCACTTTGAAGTGGCTTTCAGAACCTGCCGGCACGTTATGACGATAGCTTTCGTCGACGACTTCGAGGAACACAGGGTTGAACGCCGCCCTTAATTTATCTTCTATATGCTCACGTATCATCATGAAATTACTCCTCCGACAACGCCAGGATGTCACCCATCCCTTTAAATGTTAGCCGCTTTTACCGTTTCCATTACACCTTGACAACAAATATTTAGCTTTCGTCTGATTTTCTCATTCAAACGAATGAAGTTCACTGTGAGACTCATACGTTTTGTCATACACGGATTGGGAAAAACGGTGAACTGGTCAGTTTTCGGACAAGGCGATGAATTTACATGCGTTGACCACTTCCCCTCGCCGTTGGCGATGTTATGATGGCGGCAATTTTTCTCTTTATATGCTTACGATTCGTTGAGAACCCGAAAATGTTAAAAAAACTCTTCTTTCCGTTGGTAGCCCTTTTTATGCTGGCAGGCTGCGCTACCCCGCCTACCACTATTGATGTCTCACCAAAAATCACCCTGCCTCAGCAGGACCCAAGCCTGATGGGCGTCACCGTGAGCATCAACGGCGCCGATCAGCGTCAGGATCAGGCGCTGGCAAAAGTGACCCGCGATAACCAGCAGGTTACCCTCACCGCGTCCCGCGACCTGCGCTTCCTGCTCCAGGAAGTGCTGGAGAAACAGATGACCGCTCGCGGCTACATGATTGGCCCAAGCGGCGCGGTTGATCTGCAGATCATCGTGAACAACCTGTATGCTGACGTGTCTCAGGGCAACGTGCGCTACAACATCGCGACCAAAGCGGATATCGCCATCATTGCCACCGCGAAGAATGGCAACAAGATGACCAAAAACTACCGCGCCAGCTACTCTGTTGAAGGGGCGTTCCAGGCCTCCAACCAGAACATTGCTAACGCCGTTAATAGCGTGCTGACCGATACCATCGCCGATATGGCGCAGGACACCAGCATTCACGACTTCATCAAGCAGAACGCGCGTTAATCCCGCTCGCTGACCCGGTGTATCACCGGGTCAGTTTTATAAGAACATGTCCAGCCATTACTTACGCATTTTCCAGCAACCGAAATCAGCGATTCTGCTGATCCTCGGCTTTGCCTCGGGTTTACCCCTCGCACTCACTTCCGGCACGCTTCAGGCGTGGATGACGGTCGAGAACATCGATCTTAAAACCATTGGTTTCTTCTCGCTTGTGGGCCAGGCCTACGTCTTTAAGTTCCTGTGGTCTCCGGTCATGGATCGCTACACGCCGCCTTTCCTCGGGCGTCGTCGCGGCTGGCTGGTGATGACGCAGATCCTCCTGCTGCTGGCCATTGCGGCGATGGGTTTTCTTGAACCCACCACGCAGCTTCGCTGGATGGCGGCGCTTGCGGTGGTGATAGCCTTCTGTTCCGCCTCTCAGGATATCGTGTTCGATGCCTGGAAGACGGACGTGTTACCTGCGGAAGAGCGTGGCGCCGGTGCGGCAATCAGCGTGCTGGGCTATCGCCTCGGGATGCTGGTCTCAGGTGGGCTGGCGCTGTGGCTTGCCGACCGTTACCTCGGCTGGCAGGGCATGTACTGGCTGATGGCCGCCCTGCTGATCCCCTGCATTATCGCAACCTTATTGGCGCCCGAACCGAGTGACGTTATCCCGGTTCCCCGCTCGCTGGAGCAGGCCGTCGCCGAACCGCTTCGTGACTTCTTTGGCCGCAACAACGCCTGGCTGATCCTGTTGCTCATCGTCCTTTATAAGCTGGGCGATGCCTTTGCCATGAGCCTGACCACCACCTTCCTGATCCGCGGTGTCGGTTTTGACGCCGGTGAAGTGGGTGTGGTGAATAAAACGCTGGGGCTGTTTGCGACCATTGTCGGGGCATTATACGGTGGCGTGCTGATGCAGCGCCTGACGCTGTTCCGCGCGCTGCTGATTTTCGGCATCCTTCAGGGCGCCTCTAACGCAGGCTACTGGCTGCTGTCGATTACCGATAAACATACTATCAGCATGGCCGCGGCGGTGTTCTTCGAAAACCTCTGCGGCGGTATGGGCACAGCGGCGTTTGTCGCCCTGCTGATGACCCTGTGCAACAAGTCATTTTCCGCCACGCAGTTCGCTCTGCTCTCGGCGCTCTCTGCCGTAGGCCGCGTGTACGTTGGCCCGATTGCCGGCTGGTTCGTGGAAGCCCACGGTTGGCCAACATTTTATCTCTTTTCGGTCGTGGCTGCCGTGCCGGGGATTTTATTGTTGCTGGTGTGTCGCCAGACGCTGGAATATACCCAGCGGACAGAACACTTTATGCCGCGCACCGAATATCACCGCGCCTACCGTTTTGCGTTACGTCTGTTAATGGTGGGCTGCCTTGCTCTGGCACTGTGGCTGGTGGTGCTCATTATTAATGCCAGCACGTCACTGGCACTCCCCTTCGAAGCCCTTCTGCTGGACGCAGGCGCCCTGCTGGCTATCGCCGGGATCCTGACCGGGGGCCTGCTCGATTTCATGGCCTTGCGTAAAACGCAGATGACCTGAAGAAAAATGCGAAAGGTTATTTCCCGTTGTAATCACTAACCGAAATTATAACGGCGAAATAGCCATCAACCGCAAAAAAAATATTTGTTGTTTTGTGCGGGATAGGATTTGGAAATTATTGGCTCCCATTCCAAAACGCTATTTTTCATTAAACGATTCAGCATGCGAGAGTTTGATTTTTCGTTTTTTAGATGTCTTTTTATTGATAATTAATTGTTAATTTTTTGTTTATTTTCAACAATGGTTATACCAATTGCCCCTTTTAGGGTATGCTTGGGGGTCCTTTCGTTATAAAGCCCATGCCATGCGGCTTCGGTCATAAAAACCGACATAATTTGCAACACTTGTGACACGTGCGGCAGAACCCGGTAACACCTTCCTGACACAGGCCTAATGATGTTTACAGTAATGTAACCTTCCCGTAAAATGCCCGCACACTTTAAACGCCACCAGACTCCGTGGAATTGAGGTCGTTAAATGAGACTCGGGAAATACAATAAAAGTTTGGGATGGTTGTCATTATTCGCGGGCACTGTATTACTCAGTGGCTGCGATTCTGCACTACTAGACCCCAAAGGACAGATTGGACTGGAACAACGTTCACTGATATTGACGGCTTTTGGCCTGATGTTGATTGTGGTTATTCCTGCCATTTTGATGGCTGTTGGTTTCGCCTGGAAGTATCGTGCGAGCAATAAAGATGCGAAGTATAGCCCTAACTGGTCACACTCCAATAAAGTGGAAGCTGTGGTCTGGACGGTACCTATTCTGATCATCCTGTTCCTTGCCGTACTGACCTGGAAAACCACTCACGCACTTGAGCCAAGCAAACCGCTGGTTCACGATGAGAAACCTATTACCATTGAAGTGGTCTCCATGGACTGGAAATGGTTCTTCATCTATCCAGAGCAGGGTATTGCTACCGTGAATGAAATCGCCTTCCCGGCGAACACTCCGGTTCAGTTCAAAGTGACCTCCAACTCCGTAATGAACTCCTTCTTCATCCCACGTCTGGGTAGCCAGATTTACGCGATGGCCGGTATGCAGACCAATCTGCACCTGATCGCGAATGAAGCAGGCACCTATGATGGTATCTCCGCCAGCTATAGCGGCCCGGGCTTCTCAGGTATGAAGTTCAAAGCTATTGCGACGCCGGACCGTGCCGCTTTCGACCAGTGGGTTGAAAAAGCGAAGCAGTCTCCAAACACCATGTCTGACATGGCGGCGTTCGAAAAAGTGGCTGCACCTAGCGAATACAACAAGGTGGAGTACTTCTCTAATGTGAAACCAGATTTGTTCAAAGACGTTATTGGCAAATTTATGGATCACGGCAAGAGCATGGACATGACCCAGCCTGAAGGCGAGCACAGCGCGCATGAAGGTATGGAAGGCATGGACATGAGCCACGCGGAAACCGCTCACTAAGGGGCCGAGGAAGAAAATGTTCGGAAAATTGACACTGGATGCAGTGCCCTACCATGAACCGATTATCGTGGTTACGGTGGCTGCAATTATCATTGGTGGCGCGGCCTTACTGGCCCTGATCACTTACTTCGGTAAGTGGAGCTACCTGTGGAACGAGTGGCTGACTTCGGTTGACCACAAAAAACTCGGTATCATGTACTGCATCGTCGGTATCGTCATGTTAATTCGTGGCTTTGCGGATGCGATCATGATGCGTAGCCAGCAGGCACTCGCTTCAGCGGGTGAAGCCGGCTTCCTGCCGCCGCACCACTACGATCAGATCTTTACCGCTCACGGCGTTATCATGATCTTCTTCGTGGCGATGCCGCTGGTTATCGGTCTGATGAACGTTGTCGTTCCGCTGCAAATCGGCGCGCGCGACGTGGCGTTCCCGTTCCTGAACAACCTGAGCTTCTGGTTCACGGTTGTCGGCGTTATTCTGGTTAACCTGTCACTGGGTGTGGGCGAATTCGCGCAGACCGGCTGGCTGGCTTACCCGCCGCTGTCAGGAATTGAGTACAGTCCGGGCGTTGGCGTCGACTACTGGATTTGGGCGCTTCAGCTCTCCGGTGTCGGTACTACCCTGACCGGTATCAACTTCTTCGTGACCATTATCAAGATGCGTGCCCCTGGCATGACCATGTTCAAGATGCCGGTATTTACCTGGGCATCTCTGTGCGCAAACATCCTGATTATTGCCTCCTTCCCAATTCTGACCGTCACCATCGCGCTGCTGACCCTGGACCGCTACCTGGGCACCCATTTCTTCACGAATGATATGGGTGGCAACATGATGATGTACATCAACCTGATTTGGGCCTGGGGTCACCCGGAAGTGTACATTCTGGTTCTGCCTGTGTTCGGTGTGTTCTCCGAAATCGCAGCAACCTTCTCGCGTAAACGTCTGTTTGGTTACACCTCTCTGGTGTGGGCAACCGTGTGTATTACCGTTCTGTCGTTCATCGTTTGGCTGCACCACTTCTTCACCATGGGTGCGGGCGCGAACGTAAACGCCTTCTTCGGTATCACCACTATGATTATCGCCATCCCTACCGGGGTGAAGATCTTCAACTGGCTGTTCACCATGTACCAGGGCCGTATCGTGTTCCACTCAGCGATGCTGTGGACCATCGGCTTCATCGTGACCTTCTCCGTAGGTGGGATGACCGGCGTACTGCTGGCGGTACCAGGTGCTGACTTCGTTCTGCACAACAGTCTGTTCCTGATTGCGCACTTCCATAACGTTATCATCGGTGGCGTGGTCTTCGGCTGCTTCGCTGGCGTAACCTACTGGTGGCCAAAAGCGTTCGGCTTCACGCTGAACGAGAAATGGGGTAAACGCGCGTTCTGGTTCTGGATCATCGGCTTCTTCGTAGCATTTATGCCGCTGTACGTGCTGGGCTTCATGGGTATGACCCGTCGTCTGAGCCAGCAGATCGATCCGCAGTTCCACCCAATGCTGATGGTTGCAGCGGGCGGTGCCGTGCTGATTGCCTGTGGTATCGCGTCTCAGCTGATTCAGTTCTACGTGTCTATTCGCGACCGCGACCAGAACCGTGACCTGACCGGTGACCCATGGGGTGGCCGTACGCTGGAGTGGGCGACCTCTTCTCCACCGCCTTTCTATAACTTTGCCATCGTGCCGCAGGTTCATGAACGCGACGCATTCTGGGAAATGAAAGAAAAAGGTGAAGCGTACAAGCAACCTGCTCATTACGAAGAGATCCACATGCCGAAAAACAGCGGTGCGGGCATCGTGATTGCCGCCTTCGCAACGGTATTTGGTTTCGCAATGATCTGGCACATCTGGTGGATGGCGATTGTTGGCTTCGCCGGCATCGTAATCAGCTGGATTGTGAAGAGCTTTGACGAGGACGTGGACTACTACGTACCAGTCCGTGAAGTTGAGAAGCTGGAAAATCAGCATTTCGACGAGATTTCTAAAGCGGGGCTGAAAAATGGCAACTGATACTCTGGCGCACTCAACTGCCCACGCGCATGAACATGCGCACCACGATACAGGACCGACCAAAGTCTTCGGTTTCTGGATCTACCTGATGAGCGACTGCATTCTGTTCTGCTGTCTGTTCGCGACCTATGCCGTTCTGGTGAACGGCACGGCGGGCGGCCCGGCTGGCAAGGATATCTTTGAACTGCCGTTCGTTCTGGTTGAAACCGCACTGCTGTTATTCAGCTCCATCACCTACGGCATGGCGGCTATCGCCATGTACAAAAACAACAAGAGCCAGGTTGTGTCCTGGCTGGCGTTGACCTGGTTGTTTGGTGCTGGATTTATCGGGATGGAAATCTATGAATTCCATCACCTGATTCTGGAAGGTTTCGGTCCGGATCGCAGTGGCTTCCTGTCCGCGTTCTTCGCGCTGGTAGGTACCCACGGTCTGCACGTTACCTCTGGTCTGATCTGGATGGCGGTACTGATGTTCCAGGTATCCCGTCGCGGCCTGACCAGCACTAACCGTACCCGTATTATGTGCCTGAGCCTGTTCTGGCACTTCCTGGACGTGGTGTGGATCTGTGTGTTCTCTGTTGTATATCTGATGGGGGCGATGTAATGAGTCATTCAAACGATCATGGCGCTTCCCACGGTAGCGTAAAAACCTACATGACAGGTTTCATCCTGTCGATCATCCTGACGGTGATCCCGTTCTGGATGGTGATGAGCGGTTCTGCGTCTAAGCCGGTTATTCTGGGTGCAATCCTGGTGACCGCGGTGATTCAGATTCTGGTGCATCTGGTTTGCTTCCTGCACATGAACACCAAGTCCGATGAAGGCTGGAATATGACCGCCTTTATCTTTACCGTGATTATCATCGCTATCCTGGTAGTCGGTTCCATCTGGATTATGTGGAACCTCAACTACAACATGATGGTTCACTAAGAGCGGCGAGTATGTTTAAGCAATACCTGCAAGTAACGAAACCAGGCATCATCTTTGGCAACCTGATCTCCGTGATCGGAGGGTTCCTGCTGGCCTCTAAGGGCAGCATTGATTACACCCTCTTTATCTACACGCTGGTCGGTGTGTCACTGGTTGTTGCGTCCGGTTGTGTATTTAACAACTACATCGACATGGATATCGACAAGAAGATGGAAAGGACCAAAAATCGGGTGCTGGTGAAAGGCCTGATCGCCCCTTCCGTCTCGCTGGTGTACGCCACCTTGCTGGGTATTGCTGGCTTTATGCTGCTGTGGTTTGGTGCTAACCCGCTGGCCTGCTGGCTGGGGGTGATGGGGTTCGTGGTGTATGTGGGCGTCTACAGCCTGTATATGAAACGCCACTCCGTCTACGGCACGCTGATTGGTTCTCTCTCCGGCGCTGCGCCGCCGGTGATTGGCTACTGCGCGGTCACGAACGAGTTCGACAGCGGTGCGCTGATCCTGCTGGCTATCTTTAGCCTGTGGCAGATGCCGCACTCTTATGCCATCGCGATTTTCCGCTTTAAGGATTATCAGGCAGCGAACATCCCGGTTCTGCCGGTCGTGAAAGGCATTTCGGTTGCCAAGAACCACATCACGCTTTACATCATCGCCTTTGCCGTGGCAACGCTGATGCTCTCTCTGGGTGGTTACGCTGGATATAAATATCTGGCGGTAGCGGCTGCGGTGAGCGTCTGGTGGCTCGGTATGGCGCTGCGCGGTTACAAAGTGGAAGATGACAAAGTCTGGGCGCGCAAACTGTTTGTGTTCTCGATTGTGGCCATCACCTCGCTGTCCGTGATGATGTCTGTCGATTTCATGGTGCCAGATTCACACAACCTGCTAACTTACGTCTGGTAAGCCACAACAGGTGAATAAAGGGGTGCTTCGGCACCCTTTTTTATTCACGGAATTTATTAATAACGCATGTAATATTTGTTAAATAACCCTTTATTTACCCCGCCCCTTCCCCGCACTACACTATGGCCTGCTTTTGAACTGAGGTGGTAATGAACGATTATAAAATGACGCCAGGCGAGCTTCGCGCGACCTGGGGCTTAGGGACTGTCTTCTCGCTACGGATGCTTGGCATGTTTATGGTCCTGCCTGTTCTGACCACGTACGGTATGGCGCTGCAGGGGGCCAGCGAGGCGCTGATTGGGCTCGCAATCGGCATCTACGGTCTGGCGCAGGCGGTATTCCAGATCCCGTTTGGCCTGCTCTCTGACCGGGTGGGCCGAAAGCCGCTGATCGTTGGTGGGCTGCTGGTCTTTGTGCTCGGGAGCGTCATTGCCGCCCTCTCCCACTCCATCTGGGGAATTATTCTCGGCCGCGCCCTGCAGGGTTCCGGCGCGATTGCCGCTGCGGTGATGGCGCTGCTGTCAGACTTAACCCGCGAGCAGAACCGCACTAAAGCGATGGCATTCATCGGCGTGAGCTTTGGCGTGACGTTTGCGATTGCGATGGTGCTGGGCCCCATCATTACGCACACATTGGGTCTGCACGCGCTGTTCTGGATGATTGCCGTGCTGGCGACCATCGGTATTGCCTTAACCCTGTGGGTGGTTCCGGACAGCAAAAACCACGTCCTCAACCGTGAGTCGGGGATGGTAAAAGGCTGCTTCAGCAAAGTGATCGTCGAGCCGCGCCTGCTGAAGCTGAATTTTGGCATTATGTGTTTGCACATCCTGCTGATGTCGACCTTTGTTGCCCTGCCCGGCCAGCTTGCCGCAGCGGGTTTTCCGGCTGCTGAGCACTGGAAAATCTATCTGGTCACGATGCTGATTTCGTTTGTCTCCGTCGTGCCGTTCATCATCTACGCCGAAGTGAAGCGCAAAATGAAGCGCGTCTTCGTGGGCTGCGTAGCGGTCCTGCTGATTGCCGAGATCGTGCTCTGGGGTGCCGGCCCGCACTTCTGGGAGCTGATTGCCGGCGTGCAGCTGTTCTTCCTGGCCTTTAACCTGATGGAAGCGTTGCTCCCGTCGCTTATCAGCAAAGAGTCCCCCGCCGGTTACAAAGGCACGGCAATGGGCATTTATTCCACCAGCCAGTTTCTCGGCGTGGCAATCGGCGGCTCGCTTGGCGGCTGGGTGGACGGCCTGTTTGATTCACAAACCGTGTTTCTCGCCGGTGCGCTGTTGGCGACAGTCTGGCTGCTGGTCGCCAGCACCATGAAAGAGCCGCGCTACGTGAGCAGCCTGCGCGTGGAAATCCCGAATGACGTTGAGATAAGCGATGCGCTGAAACAGCGTCTGGAAGCAAAAGAAGGCGTGACAGAAGTGCTGATTGTCCCCGAAGAGCGCAGCGCTTACGTCAAAATAGACAGTAAAATGACCAACCGCTTCGAAGTTGAGCAGGCGCTCAAAGCGTGAAAAAAAGCCCGGTTAAACCGGGCTTTTTATATTAATCGCGGAAGTTTTTAAACTGGAACGGCTGCCCCAGATCGCAGCCGCGCACCAGCGCCATCACCGACTGGAGGTCATCACGGGATTTCCCGGTGACGCGAATCTCTTCGCCCTGGATCTGCGCCTGCACCTTCAGCTTGCTGTCTTTGATGAGCTTCACAATCTTCTTCTGCACCGCGCTCTCGATGCCCTGCTTCAGCTTAGCTTCAACAAACCAGTTCTTACCGCTGTGCACAAACTCTTCCGGTACATCCAGAGACGTCCCTTCGATGCCGCGCTTTAACAGCTTGGCGCGCAGAATGTCGAGCAGCTGATTTACCTGGAAATCAGACTCGCTCAGCACCTTGATGGTCTTATTTGCATCGTTCAACTCAAACGACGCCTCAACGCCACGAAAATCGAAACGTGACTCAACTTCGCGGGTTGCGTTCTCAACGCCGTTGCGAACTTCCTGGATATCAACTTCGGAAACAATATCGAAAGATGGCATCTTTTCTTCTCCCTTCACTTTTGTTGCGTTGCATAATACCCGCTACGAGGCATAACTCAACAGAAGCTTAGCTGTATAATTAAGCTGTAACACCTGGCGCAGTTGCAGGTGAGGAGGAACAATGAAAATTACAGTGCTCGGATGTGGAGCCCTTGGTCAGCTGTGGCTGACCGCGCTGTGCAAGCACGGACATGAGGTTCAGGGCTGGTTGCGCGTGCCCCAGCCCTATTGCAGTGTAAACCTGATTGGTGAAGACGGAAGCATCTTTAACGAATCCCTCACCGCGAACGATCCGGATTTCCTGGCGCAAAGTGACCTTTTACTGGTGACGCTCAAAGCGTGGCAGGTCTCAGACGCGGTAAAGACGCTGTCCGCCCAGCTCCCCCCCACTTCGCCCATACTGCTGCTGCATAACGGCATGGGGACCCTTGACGAGCTGAAAAGCGTTCCGCAGCCCCTGCTGATGGCGACGACCACGCACGCTGCCCGTCGCGACGGCAACATCATCGTGCATGTCGCCAGCGGGGTGACGCACATTGGACCCGCCAGAACGCAGGATGGCGACTATAGCTATCTGGCCGATGTGCTGCAGAAGGTGCTGCCGGACGTGGCCTGGCATAACCATATTCGTCCTCAACTCTGGCGCAAGCTGGCCGTAAATTGCGTGATCAATCCGCTGACGGCGCTGTGGAACTGTCCGAACGGAGAGCTGAAAAATCATCCACAGGACGTTGCGGTGCTGTGTGCAGAAATCGCGGCGGTCGTTGAGCGGGAAGGCCTGCACACGTCGGCGGACGATTTGCGCTGTTATGTCGAGCAGGTCATTGAAAGCACGGCAGAAAACATCTCCTCGATGCTGCAGGATGTTCGGGCATTACGCCACACGGAAATCGACTATATCACCGGTTATCTGCTAAAACGCGCCCGCGCGCACGGCATCGCGGTGCCAGAAAACGCCCGTCTGTATGACCTGGTTAAACGTAAGGAGAGTGAATATGAGCGCGTCAGCCCTGATCTGCCTCGCCCCTGGTAGCGAAGAGATGGAAGCGGTCACCACCATTGATTTGATGGTGCGCGGCGGCATTAAGGTGACCACCGCCAGCGTCGCCAGCGACGGCAGCCTGGCGATTACCTGCTCGCGCGGCGTGAAGCTGCTCGCGGATGCCCCGCTCGTGGAGGTAGCCGACGGGGATTACGATATCATCGTGCTGCCAGGCGGCTTAAAAGGCGCGGAATGTTTTCGCGACAGCCCGCTGCTGGTCGAGACCGTGCGTCAGTTTCATTTATCCGGCCGTATCGTCGCCGCTATCTGTGCCGCCGCCGGCACGGTGCTGATTCCGCACGATATCTTCCCTATCGGCAACATGACCGGCTTCCCGGGGCTTAAGGATACGATCCCGGATGAGCATTGGGTGGATAAACGCGTCGTCTGGGACCCGCGCGTCAACCTGCTGACCAGCCAGGGACCCGGCACCGCAATTGATTTTGGCTTAAAGATTATTGACCTGCTGGTCGGGCGCGAGAAGGCGTACGAAGTGGCATCGTCGCTGGTGATGCCGGCGGGGATTTATAATTATTACGAATAGGTGTTTTCTCCCTCTCCCTGTGGGAGAGGGCCGGGGTGAGGGCATCAGGCCGTACTCCCCGGCGAGAAACTACGGGCGATACACCTTCACATTCGCAAAGCCCTGCTCGCGCAGATACAGCGCCTGCAGGCGGCTCATCACCCCGCGCTCACACCACAGCAGGTACGTTTTGCTCTGATCGAGATCGCCAAACTTCGTGCTCAGCTTGTAGAACGGCAGAGAAACCACGTCGACGCCTTCAACCTTCAGCGGCTTGTCATCCTGCTCGTCAATAGAGCGGATATCCAGAATCGCATCGTTAGCACCGAAACCGCTCACGGTTTCCACTTCTACCACTTCCTGCTCGGTCTGCTGGGCAATCTCGCGGATATCAATGTTGGACGCTTCCGCCACCACTTTTTCCAGAATGCTGAAATCGAAGTGCTCTTCTTCCGCTTCGATCTTCGCCTTCACCGCTTTCACCGTTGGGCTTTTTGAGATCACGCCGCAGTATTCCGGCATGGTGCGGGCAAAATCTTCGGTGCCGATTTCGCGCGCCAGATCGATGATGTGTTCTTTATCGTGAGAGATCAGCGGACGCAGGATCAGCGTATCAGACACGTTGTCGATCAGACGCAGGTTGGTCAGCGTCTGGCTGGAAACCTGGCCCAGCGCTTCGCCGGTCACCAGCGCCTGCACGCCGTAGCGTTCAGCCACTTTGGACGCCGCGCGCACCATCATGCGCTTCAGGATGACGCCCATCTGGCCGTCGTCTACTTTTTCGAGGATTTCGCCAACCACAGGTTCGAAGTTAATCGCCACGAAACGCACGCGGTGAGAGCTGCCGAAGCGGTTCCACAGGTAATGCGCGACCTGACGAACGCCGATTTCGTGCGCCGCGCCGCCCAGGTTGAAGAAGCAGTAATGCACGCGGCAGCCGCGGCGCATCAGCATATAGCTGGAGACGCCGGAGTCGAAGCCGCCGGAGATCAGGGACAGGACGTCTTCCTGGGTGCCGATCGGGAAGCCGCCGATGCCTTCATAGCGGCCTTTTACCAGCAGCAGGCGATCGTTTTCGATCTCCAGGTTCACGGTCACGTCCGGGTTAGTCAGACGTACGCGCGCCGTCTCAACGTGCTGGTTCAAACCGCCGCCGACGTAACGTTCCACTTCAATGGAGCTGAATTCGTGCTTGCCGCGACGCTTTACGCGCACGCAGAAGGTTTTGCCTTCGATCTGGTCGCGGTACTGGACCAGCGCTTTCTCGAAGATATCGTGCATATCGCTGAACGGGACATCTTCCACTTCCAGGATATGGTGGATACCCGGAATACGGGTCAGGGCGTCGCGAATATCCTGACGTTTGTTTTCGTCTTTGGCACGGACCTCAACGTGGTCCCAGTGGCGCACCACGGCGAGGGTTTCGTCGTAGTGCTTTAATACGTTTCGAATGTTCCCGGTGAGAATTTTAATAAAGCGCAAACGCACAGATTGGCTTTTGATGGTGATTTCAGGGAACAATTTAATGATAAACTTCATGGCGGCAATGTTTCTTAGGCAAGCGTATTAAGGCTTGTAATGGAAAAGAGTACAGCAGCCCACACCCGTGGCTGCATCCAGGCGCGCAAGTATACCACCATCGCGCCGCTCCTGTGCACATTGCGCGTTATTTGATAATTGCCCTGAGTCCGTTACCATGTCGGGGCTGAGAATATAAGAGTCAATTCACTATGCCGAAGAAGAACGACGCACCGGCCAGTTTCGAAACTGCGCTGAGTGAACTGGAGCAAATTGTTACCCGCCTTGAGAGCGGCGATCTCCCGCTGGAAGAGGCGCTCAACGAATTCGAGCGTGGCGTGCAGCTGGCGCGCCAGGGGCAGGTCAAGCTGCAGCAGGCCGAGCAGCGCGTGCAGATCCTGCTTTCCGACAGCGAAGACGCGAAAACCACGCCTTTCACACCGGACGCCGAGTAAATGGATTTTGCCAATGAGCTTCAGGCGCGTGTCGTACGCGCCAACGACGCCCTGCGCCGTTTTATCGCGCCACAGCCTTTTCAGAACACTCCACTGGTTGAAGCCATGCACTATGGCGCACTCTTGGGTGGAAAGCGCCTGCGCCCGTTCCTGGTGTACGCCACGGGCAATATGTTTGGCATCAGCGATAACACGCTGGACGCCCCGGCAGCCGCCGTTGAGTGCATCCATGCCTACTCGCTGATCCACGACGATCTCCCGGCCATGGACGACGACGATTTACGTCGGGGTCAACCCACCTGCCATATCAAGTTTGGCGAGGCGAATGCCATTCTGGCGGGTGATGCCCTGCAAACGCTGGCGTTCTCGATTTTGAGCGACGCGCCGATGGCGGAAGTGGCTGACCGTGACCGCCTGGCGATGATCTCCGAGCTGGCAATGGCCAGCGGCGTAGCCGGCATGTGCGGCGGACAGGCGCTGGATCTTGAAGCGGAAGGACGTCAGGTTAATCTGGAACAGCTGGAGCGTATTCATCGCCATAAAACAGGGGCGTTGATCCGTTCCGCCGTTCGCCTGGGCGCGCTGAGCGCGGGTGAACAAGGGCGCAAAGCCCTGCCGATTCTGGACAGATACGCAGAAAGTATCGGTCTGGCATTCCAGGTTCAGGATGACATTCTGGATGTGGTGGGCGATACTGCAACATTGGGTAAACGTCAGGGTGCGGACCAGCAGCTTGGCAAAAGTACCTACCCCGCCCTGCTGGGCCTTGAGCAAGCCCAACGTAAAGCCCGGGATCTGATTGACGATGCCCGCCAGTCGCTAAATGAACTGGCCGCGCAATCGCTGGATACCTCGGCACTGGAAGCGCTAGCGGACTATATAATCCAGCGTGATAAATAAACTATATATCTCGATGAGCCTTTGATGAGTTTTGATATTGCCAAATACCCGACACTGGCGTTAGTTGACTCCACCCAGGAGTTACGTCTGCTGCCGAAAGAGAGCCTGCCGAAGCTGTGCGACGAGCTGCGTCGCTACCTGCTCGACAGCGTTAGCCGCTCCAGCGGCCATTTCGCCTCCGGGCTTGGCACGGTAGAGCTGACCGTGGCGCTGCACTATGTCTATAACACGCCGTTCGATCAGCTCATCTGGGACGTGGGCCACCAGGCTTATCCGCACAAAATTCTGACCGGACGTCGCGATAAAATTGGCACCATTCGTCAGAAAGGCGGCCTGCACCCGTTCCCGTGGCGCGGTGAGAGCGAGTACGATGTGCTGAGCGTCGGCCACTCCTCTACCTCCATTTCGGCGGGCATCGGGATTGCCGTTGCCGCCGAAAAAGAGAACAAGCAGCGCCGCACCGTCTGCGTGATTGGCGACGGTGCCATCACCGCCGGTATGGCCTTTGAGGCCATGAACCATGCGGGCGACATCAAGCCGGACATGCTGGTTATCCTTAACGATAACGAAATGTCGATTTCCGAAAACGTCGGCGCGCTGAACAACCATCTGGCGCAGCTGCTCTCCGGCAAGCTTTACTCCTCGCTGCGTGAAGGCGGCAAGAAAGTCTTCTCCGGCGTGCCGCCAATCAAAGAGCTGCTCAAGCGTACCGAAGAGCACATTAAAGGCATGGTCGTGCCGGGCACCCTGTTTGAAGAGCTGGGCTTTAACTATATCGGCCCGGTTGACGGCCATGACGTGCTCGGTCTGGTGACCACGCTCAAGAACATGCGCGACCTGAAAGGCCCGCAGTTCCTGCACATCATGACCAAAAAAGGGCGTGGCTACGAACCGGCGGAAAAAGATCCGATCACCTTCCACGCGGTACCGAAATTTGACCCGTCCAGCGGCTGTCTGCCAAAAAGCAGCGGCGGCATGCCGAGCTATTCAAAAATATTCGGCGACTGGCTGTGCGAAACCGCCGCGAAAGACAACAAGCTGATGGCGATCACCCCGGCCATGCGTGAAGGCTCCGGCATGGTGGAGTTCTCCAGAAAATACCCTGACCAGTATTTTGACGTTGCCATTGCCGAGCAGCATGCGGTGACGTTTGCGGCGGGCCTGGCCATTGGCGGCTACAAGCCGGTTGTCGCGATCTATTCCACCTTCCTGCAGCGCGCCTACGATCAGGTGATCCACGACGTGGCGATTCAGAAGCTGCCGGTGCTGTTTGCTATCGATCGTGCAGGCATCGTCGGTGCCGACGGCCAGACGCACCAGGGCGCGTTTGACCTGTCGTTCCTGCGCTGTATTCCGGACATGGTCGTCATGACGCCAAGCGACGAGAACGAATGTCGTCAGATGCTGTTTACCGGCTACCACTATCAGGATGGCCCAAGCGCCGTTCGCTACCCGCGCGGCAATGCGGTGGGCGTTGAGCTCCAGCCGCTGGAAAAACTGCCGATCGGTAAAGGTCTGGTGAAGCGTCGCGGTGAAAAAGTGGCGATCCTGAACTTCGGCACGCTGATGCCAGAGGCGGCGAAAGCGGCTGAAGCGCTGAATGCCACCCTGGTGGACATGCGCTTTGTGAAACCGCTCGACGAATCGCTGATCCTGAGTATGGCGGAGACGCATGACGTGCTGGTCACGCTGGAAGAAAACGCCATTATGGGCGGCGCGGGCAGCGGCGTGAACGAGGTGCTGATGGCAAATCGTAAAGCCGTGCCGGTGCTAAACCTCGGCCTGCCGGATCATTTCATTCCGCAGGGTACCCAGGACGAAGCCCGTGCGGCGATTGGCCTGGACGCTGCCGGTATCGAAGCAAAAATCCGCCGCTGGCTGGACTGACCCCTTCCCCCTTTTCCGCTCCTGCTATGCTTAAACCTGGTGTTTAAACAGCAGGAGCGGAACCGTGCAATACACAACATTAGGAAAAACGGACCTTAAGGTTTCCCGACTTTGTCTGGGATGCATGACCTTTGGCGAACCCGATCGGGGAAACCACGCCTGGACGCTGCCGGAAGAGAGCAGCCGTCCGATTATCAAACGCGCCATCGAGGGCGGCATTAACTTCTTTGACACCGCCAACAGCTACTCCGACGGCAGCAGCGAGGAGATTGTTGGCCGCGCCCTGCGCGATTTTGCCCGTCGTGATGACATCGTCGTCGCCACCAAGGTCTACTATCCGGTAGGCGACCTGGCTGAGGGACTTTCTCGCGCACAGATCCTGCGATCCATTGATGACAGCCTCAGACGCCTGAACATGGATTACGTCGACCTGCTGCAAATTCACCGCTGGGATTACAACACGCCAGTCGAGGAGACGCTTGAAGCGCTGAACGACGTGGTCAAAGCCGGTAAAGCACGCTACATCGGCGCGTCGTCTATGCACGCGTCGCAGTTTGCTCAGGCGCTGGATCTCCAGGCGCAGCACGGCTGGGCGCGCTTCGTCACCATGCAGGATCACTACAACTTGATCTATCGTGAAGAAGAGCGCGAGATGTTGCCGCTGTGCCATCAGGAAGGTGTGGCGGTGATCCCGTGGAGCCCGCTGGCGCGCGGTCGTCTGACCCGTCCGTGGGGAGAAACCACAGCCCGTCTGGTATCGGATGAAGTGGGAAAAAATCTGTATGGCGGAACGGAAGCCAGCGATGCGCTGATTGCCGAACGTTTAGCCGGGATCGCCGACGATACCGGTGCAACCCGCGCCCAGGTGGCGCTGGCCTGGCTGCTGGGCAAGCGCGGCGTCGCGGCGCCGATTATCGGCACATCCCGGGAAGAGCAGCTTGACGAACTGCTGAATGCGGTGGATATCACGCTGACGCCGGAGCAGGTTGCCGAGCTGGAGACGCCGTATCAGCAGCATCCGGTGGTAGGATTTAAGTAAGCACGTAGGCCGGGTAAGGCGAAGCCGCCACCCGGCAATACAGAGCGCACAACATCACGCGAAGTGATCGTACCCTTTCCAATCCAGCGTAACCGGCTCACCGTCTTTCACAAACTTCAGCCCTTCACTCTCCGGCATGATCTGACCGATGCAGGTAAATTTCGCGCCGAGATGCGCTAACGCCACATCCAGCGTTCCGCGATTGAGCTCAGGCACCGTGAAGCACAGTTCGTAGTCTTCACCACCGGACAGCGCCCAGCGCAGGGCCAGCTCAGGCTCTACATGGCGAAGCAGTTGCTCAGACAGCGGGAACAGATCCAGGTCAACGCGCGCGCCGACGCCGCTGGCCTTCAGAATATGGCCGAGGTCCGAGATCAGCCCGTCAGAGAGATCGATAGCCGAGCTTGCCCGCTCGCGCAGCGCCTGGCCGTGCAAGATACGCGGTGTTGGCCGCAGATGGCGTTTTACCAGATATGCCGCATCATCAGCATCTTCAACCGTTAAACGGTTCTGAAGGATCGCCAGCCCTGCCGCGCTGTCGCCCGGCGTACCGGTCACGTAGATCCAGTCGCCTGGTTTTGCGCCTGAGCGCTTCAGCGCGCGGCCAAGCGGCACGTAGCCGTGGATCGCCAGCGTCATCGACAGCGGACCTGCAGTGGTATCACCGCCAATCAGCTGCATATCGTAGTAGCTAAGCTGTTCAAACAGCGCATCGCTAAAGGCTTCCAGCCAGGCTTCATCCACCTCTGGAAGGGTCAAAGCCAGCGTCAGCCACGCAGGATCGGCACCCATCGCCGCCAGATCGCTGACGTTCACCGCCAGCGCTTTATACGCCAGATCGGCAGGATCGATATCCGGTAAGAAATGACGGCCGCACACTAAGGTGTCGGTGCTGATTGCCAGCGTCTGTTTTTCGGGAATATTGAGAAGTGCACAGTCATCGCCAATGCCGGTTTCAACATCAAGACGAGAGGTTCTGACACGGTCGAAATAACGGGCAATCAGGGAGAATTCGCCGCATGCCATACGTTATGCCTCAGCAAATAAAAGAAAAAACCGGAGCCGCACTGCCCGTCAGGCAATGCAGAACTCCGGTTTGCGGATCACTTTTTGTGGGGACGGATCGCAGGTGCTGCTTTATCAAGTACGCCGTTTACAAACTTGTGGCTGTCTTCAGCGCCGAAGGTTTTCGCCAGTTCGATCGCTTCGTTGATGGCCACTTTATACGGCACATCATCACGTTTAGACAGCTCAAACAGCGCAATACGCAACACTGCTTTTTCTACCTGGCCCAGCTCTTCGAGCAGACGGGACAGGTAAGGCTTCATCAGACCATCGAGATACGCGCTATTAGTCGCCACTCCCGACAGCAGTTCACGGAAGTACAGAACGTCAACGTCTTTCACGTCCTGTTCTGACAGGAACTGGTATTCAACATCAGAGATGTCGTTCTGGGACAACTGCCAGGAGTAAAGTGCCTGGACGGCACATTCACGGGCGCGGCGACGAGCAGCAGGTTTCACGGAATTCCCCTTACAAAAAAATCAGGCCTTGATGGCTTTCAATACATTGATCATTTCAAGCGCGGTCAGTGCAGCTTCTGCACCTTTGTTACCGGCTTTGGTGCCAGCACGTTCGATGGCTTGTTCAATACTTTCGGTGGTCAGCACGCCGAACGCGACAGGAATTTCAGCATCCTGCGCAACGTGTGCCAGACCGTTGCTTGCACCGCCCGCAACGTATTCGAAGTGCGCAGTGCCGCCACGAATAACGGTACCCAGTGCAATCACCGCGTCATATTTACCGGTTTTCGCCAGCGCGCCCGCCGCCAGTGGCAGTTCGTAAGCGCCTGGAACCCAAACAACGGTAATATTGTCATCTTTAACCTGGCCGATACGTTTCAGGGCGTCAATAGCACCTTCCAGCAGGCTGTCGTTGATGAAGTTGTTGAAACGCGCAATGGTGATGGCGACGCGAGCGTCCGGGGTAGCTACAGCAGCTTCAATAATGTTCATACTCTTCCTTTACGGGTTCATTTGGCCCCGCAGGGGGGCGGATTTTATCATAATACTTTGCGCACTGCTTCCCTATTTCAGGAGCAATTACGCTGTCGTTAAGTGGAGGCAGACATCCGGACCTACCGGACGAATCTCGCTAAATTTGAGTTGCGGTGCGTCGGCCAGTTTTTCAAGGCCAGGCAGCACAAACAGGCCGCGCGCATCGTGACCTAACAGTTTAGGCGCAACGTAAACAATCAGTTCATCCACCAGTCCGGCCTGTAAGAGCGCACCGGCGAGCGTTGGCCCGGCTTCGACCCAGATGCTGTTCACCTGCTGCTTGCCGAGCAGCATCATCAGCACCACCAGATCCAGATGACCGTTATGCTCCGGCACCATAATGCTGCGCACGCCTTCCGGCCATTCGCGCGTATCTTCTTTAGTGCGGGCAATCCAGGTTTCACCCGGCTGCTGGACGATGCGGTGCTTCGGCGTCACCCGGTTCTGGCTATCAATGACAATACGCAGCGGCTGACGCAGGTTCTCCTGCGGGTAAAGCGCCTGGGTATCGGCATTCAGTTCGTCCCAGCGCACGGTCATAGCCGGATCGTCAGCCAGAACGGTTTCACTGCTGGTGAGAATAGCATGGCTTTGCGCGCGCAGACGTTGCACATCGCGCCTTGCCTGTGGCGACGTGATCCACTGGCTTTCGCCGTTTGCCATCGCCGTACGACCGTCCAGCGAGGCGCCCAGCTTGAGCTGAATATACGGGAACCCCGTGCGCATGCGCTTCAGAAAGCCTTTGTTGAGCGCTTCCGCGTCCTGCATCATCAGGCCATGGCTGACGTCAATGCCTTCCTGCTGCAGGCGATACAGACCGCGTCCGGCTACCTGCGGATTCGGATCCTGCATCGATGCGACCACGCGCGAAACACCTGCCGCGATCAGCGCTTCGCAGCACGGCGGCGTACGCCCGTGATGGCTGCAGGGCTCCAGCGTGACGTAGGCCGTAGCACCGCGCGCCTTCTCGCCGGCCATGCGCAGCGCATGAACCTCAGCATGCGGTTCGCCGGCACGATAGTGAAACCCCTCCCCCACGATCTCGCCATCTTTGACGATAACGCACCCGACGTTCGGGTTAGGATGGGTAGTAAAACGACCGCGCTGCGCCAGCTTCATGGCTCTCGCCATGTAAATCTCATCCTGCATGAGCTTAATCCTGTAAGCGGGCGATCTCTTCGCCAAACTCTTTGATATCTTCGAAACTGCGGTAGACCGAAGCGAAGCGGATATAGGCGACCTTATCGAGCTTTTTCAGCTGCTCCATCACCAGGTTGCCGATCATTTTGCTCGGCACTTCACGCTCACCCAAACCACGAAGGTAAGATTTTATGTGGTTTAACGCCATTTCAACGTCGTCCGCGCTGACGGGACGTTTTTCCAGGGCCTTCAGCATCCCACTGCGCAGTTTCTCTTCGTTAAACGGCTCGCGCACGTCGTTGCTTTTTACCACGCGCGGCATTACCAGCTCAGCAACCTCAAAGGTCGTGAAACGCTCGTTGCACACCAGACATTGCCGACGACGGCGTACGGATGACCCTTCGCCCACAAGACGAGAGTCGATGACTTTGGTATCCACAGCGGAGCAGAATGGGCAATGCATACGGTATCCCTGTTATCCGGTTAACTAATTTTCATTTTACCCTGATCTGGCCTGACAACAAAGGAAGAGCTTTTTGAGACAAAGGATCTATGTCTGACACGATGATGCTGACTACCATTAGGACGATCCGTTATTTCAAGGAAATAAACGCAATGACAAGACGTTACCTGAAAATTTTGCTGGTGGGGAGCCTCTTCACCCTTAGCGCCTGTGCACAGCAAACCGAAGTCCGTCAGATGAAACAGAGCGTGAATACGCTCAATACGGCGATGGACAAACTGAACAAAGAAACGGTGAAGATCACCCAGCAAAACGCGCTGAATGCTAAATCCAGCAGCGGGGTTTATCTGCTACCGGGGGCGAATACGCCCGCGCGGCTCAATAGTCAGATTGGCACGCTGAAAATGTCTCTGGTGAACGTGGCGGCGAATGCAAATGGTACTCGCGCAACATTACGCATCCAGGGAGAATCCAACGATCCGTTGCCAGCCTTCAGCGGCACCGTCGAATGGGGACAGATCCAGGGCACCACGGAGAGCTACCAGGAGGTGAATGTTAATCGTCAGCTGTTCACCGCACCGGCCAGCGTGCTGGCTCCGAGCGATGTTGACATTCCACTGCAGCTTAACGGACTGACTCCGGATCAGTTAGGTTTCATCCGTATTCACGATATCCAGCCCGCCGCTCAGTAACCCCTCTTTTAGCGGAGTGAAATGTCACTCCGCTAACATTTACATTTCGTATGGATTGGCAACATAAATGATTGCCGCTACAATCCCGGCCGTTTAAAGTACGCAAACGTGAACGCAATCGATTACGCGTGTGAGAGATATGTGAAACAACACATATTTTTGTGAGCAGGGATTCCTATAATAGGCACCGCAGAAACACGAAATATTTAGAAACGCAATTCGCGCATTTTTCACTCCCGGAAGGGAATTTCAATCAGTGGCATGATTATGAAAAAAACATTACTCGCAGCTGGCGCCGTGCTGGCACTTTCTTCCTCTTTCACTGTTAACGCAGCGGAAAACGATAAACCACAATACCTCTCCGACTGGTGGCACCAGAGCGTTAACGTGGTCGGCAGCTACCACACGCGCTTTTCTCCGAAGCTGAACAACGACGTTTATCTGGAATACGAAGCGTTTGCTAAAAAAGACTGGTTTGATTTCTATGGCTATATCGATATTCCTAAGACCTTTGACTGGGGTAACGGTAACGACAAAGGTATCTGGTCCGACGGTTCCCCGCTGTTCATGGAAATCGAACCGCGTTTCTCTATTGATAAACTGACGGGTACCGACCTGAGCTTTGGTCCGTTCAAAGAATGGTATTTCGCCAACAACTATATCTACGATATGGGCGATAACAAAGGCAGCCGTCAGAGCACCTGGTACATGGGTCTGGGTACAGATATCGATACCGGTCTGCCAATGGGCCTGTCTCTGAACGTGTATGCTAAATACCAGTGGCAGAACTATGGCGCTTCAAACGAAAACGAGTGGGATGGCTACCGTTTCAAAGTAAAATACTTTGTGCCAATCACTCAGGTTTGGGGTGGCCAGCTGACCTACATCGGCTTCACCAACTTCGACTGGGGCTCAGATCTGGGTGATGACAAGAACCGTACCAGTAACTCTATCGCGTCCAGCCACGTTCTGGCCCTGAACTACGATCACTGGCACTACTCTGTCGTCGCGCGTTATTTCCATAACGGCGGCCAGTGGAAAGGTGGGGATACCGTTAACTGGGGTGAGGGTGACTTCACGTCTAAATCAACCGGTTGGGGTGGCTACCTGGTTGTAGGTTACAACTTCTAATCAGTGTGGGTTTCGCCCGGTGGCGCTACGCTTACCGGGCCAACGATCCGAATGCAGGCCGGGTAAGGCGTAGCCGCCACCCGGCTTTTTACTGCTTAACCTTCCGCAAAAAATCTGCCAGAGACCTGTCCGCACTTTCGCTAAACCTCCTTTCCGTAGTCACAATATTGAGGCACCGGTCGAGCCGGAAACAGCGATAGTCATCGCGCCGTTCACACCACGCCGCCAGCAGCCAGCGCTCTCCCCAGAAGAACAGCCCCAGCGGCTGAACCTCACGATTAGACAGCTGTCCTGCTTCATCACGGTAATGCAGCGCCAGCACCTGTTGGGCGGAAATCGCCTGATGAATCCTGTCAAAGTCGCTGCGGGAGTGGCTTTGCATGCAAAAATCCGGGGCGTAGATCCGCGTCTGCTCCGCCTTTCGACGACTCTCCTCGGGCAGGATAGCCAGCACCTTTTCCTGAGCCGACTCCAGCTCGCGCGACAGCGATTCGCCTCCCCAGGTTTTGAGCAGGCGAATCGCGACGATCAGCGCCTCAGATTCCTTATTTGTCAGCATCAGTGGCGGCAGGTCAAAACCCGACATCAGCCGATATCCGCTCCCTGCCTCACCTTCCACCGGCACACCGGAAAGCGACAGGTCGCGGATATCGCGGTAGACCGTGCGCTCGGACACGCCAAGCCGGTCCGCCAGATGCGCTGCCGTTGTCAGACGCCTGCCCCGCAGGATCTGCACAATCTGAAACAAACGGTCAGCGCGTCGGGTCATATATTATTCCGTTCTCAGGCAGGTTGATGGAGGCCGACGCGGTTACCCTCGCTGTCGGTAAACAATGCGATAGTGCCAATGCCATGCGGCAGTTCCAGCGGGCCAAACACGCACTCGCCGCCCGCAGAGGCGATGCGATCGAGCGTGGCCGCCAGATTGTCAGTATGCAGGTAAATAATAGCGCCCTGCAAAGACGGTGTAACGCCGTCAAATTTTGCCAGAGCCCCGCCGGTACCCGGATCCTCATGTGGGAAAACGGCCAGCTCAGCGCAGTCCATTTTCTCGCGACGCAGCGCGAGCTGCATCACTGGCTCATAAAATTTGATAGCGCGATCCATATCCGTGACCGGAATTTCAAACCAGTTAATTACGCTTTTCATACATCCTCCTGACTCTTGTTTGGGTTCGAAAAGAGTCTACGACAGGGCTCCTGACAGCATACTGTCAGGAGTGTTTGTCAGGAGCAGATAAAAAAAATCCCGGTCAACAGACCGGGATTTCGATAACGCGCTAAACGTCGCTTTACGGCAGAATGGACGGCTGATCCGCCCCTTCTTTCTCAACTTTCTGCTGGAGCAGGTGCTCGCGCTTCATGCCGAGTTTCAGAGCCAGTGCAGATGCAACGTAGATAGACGATGCAGTACCGATGGTGACACCAATCAGCATGGTCAGCGAGAAGCCTTCCAGTACCGGACCACCGAAGAGGAACAGCATCAGGATCACCATCAATGTGGTACCGGAGGTGATCAAGGTACGGTGCAGCGTCTGGGTCAACGACACGTTAAAGATTTCGTACGGCGTACCGCGACGGATCTTACGGAAGTTTTCACGGATACGGTCAGAAACCACGATACTGTCGTTCAGTGAGTAACCGATAACGGACATCAGGGATGCCACAATCGTCAGGTCAATCTCAATGTGGAACAGCGACAGTATGCCCATGGTGATCACCACGTCGTGCGCCAGGGCGATAACCACACCGGCCGCCAGTCGCCACTCAAAGCGGAAACCGACGTATACCAGGATGGAGATCAGCGCCACCAGCAGCGCCATCGCGCCGGTCTGGGCCAGGTCAGCACCCACGCTTGGGCCGACGAACTCAATACGCTTAACCGCCGCGTTCTGGCTGGTTGTTTCGTTAATCACGCTAACAACCTTACTGCCCAGCTCCTGGCTGCCGTTAGCATCGTGCACCGGCGGCATACGCACCATGATGTCGCGGCTGCTGCCGAAGTTCTGCAGCAGCGGCTCTTCAAAGCCCGCTTTCTGCAGAGACAGGCGCATCTGGTCCATATCGACCGGTTTTTCCAGGGAGATCTCGATAACCGTACCACCGGTGAAATCGAGACCCCAGTTAAAGCCTTTCACGCCCATAATGACGATGGACAGAATCAGCAGGAAACCTGAAATGCCGAAGGCCCAGTAGTCCCAGCGCATAAAGTCCCAGACTTTACGGCCGTGGTTCAATTGTTCAACAGTATATTCCTGTGCCACAACGCACTCCTCAGATAGACAGCTTTTTGACGCGCTTGCCGCCGTACAGCAGGTTCACGATGGCACGGGTGCCGACAATAGCGGTAAACATTGACGTTGCGACACCAATACCGGTTGTAATCGCAAAGCCTTTGATCGCGCCAGTACCCACTGCATACAGGATAAGAACCTTAATCAGTGTTGTTACGTTCGCATCGAAGATGGAGCTGAACGCCCCTTTATAGCCTTCATCAATCGCCTGCTGAATAGAGCGACCGTTGCTCAACTCTTCTTTGATACGTTCGTTAATCAGTACGTTGGCGTCGACCGCCACCGCAAGGGTCAGGACGATACCCGCAATACCCGGCATGGTCAGCGTGGCCCCCGGCAGCAGGGACATAATGCCGATGATCAGCACCAGGTTGGCGATCAGCGCGGAGGTCGCAATCAGACCAAACTTCTTATAGAAGAAGATCATGAAGAGGATAGAGACAACCAGACCGGCCAGACACGCTTCCAGACCCTGCTGGATGTTTTGCATACCCAGTGTTGGACCAATGGTACGTTCTTCAACAATCTGAATTGGCGCAATCAGCGCACCGGCACGCAGCAGCAGGGAGAGCTGACGCGCTTCGTTCGGGTTGCTAATACCGGTAATGCGGAAGCTGTTACCCAGACGAGACTGGATGTTGGCGATGTTAATCACCTCTTCCTCTTTCACCAGCACCGCACGACCGTTTGCATCTTTCTTACCGCTGTCTTTGTACTCCACGAACAGGGTCGCCATCGGCTTGCCGATGTTGTCCTTGGTGAAGTTAGACATGATGTTACCACCCGCGCTATCCAGCGAGATGTTAACCTGCGGCTGGTTGTATTCGTCCTGGCTCGACGTGGAGTCGGTGATGTGATCACCGGTCAGAATCACGCGTTTGTACAGCACAACTGGCTGACCTTCGCGAGTCTGTTTCACTTCGGAGTCACCCGGAATACGCCCTGCGGCTGCAGCGGACTGATCGACGTTGGAGTTCACCAGACGGAATTCCAGGGTTGCAGTCGCACCCAGAATCTCTTTCGCACGCGCAGTGTCCTGGATACCCGGCAGTTCAACCACGATACGGTCAGCACCCTGACGCTGTACCAGCGGCTCAGCCACGCCCAGTTGGTTTACACGGTTACGCAGAATGTTGATGTTCTGCTGAACGGCATATTCACGCGCTTCTTTCAGACGCGCATCGGTCATCACCGCGCGCAGCTGGTTACTGCCCTGAGAGGTGATTACCAGGTCACGGTGACGTTGGGTCAGGTAATCTACAGCCTGATCGCGCGCCGCACTGTCGCGGAACGTGATGCTCATGCCGTAGTTATCTTCTTTACGCACGGTGGTGTAAGCGATGCCTTTTTCACGCAGATCGCTGCGCAGGCTGTCGATATTCTGTTCCTGCAGCTTGCCAAGCGCGGTATCCATATCCACTTCCATCAGGAAGTGAACGCCGCCACGCAGGTCAAGACCGAGTTTCATTGGCTCTGCTTTCATCGCAGCCAGCCAACGCGGGGTTGCAGGGGCAAGGTTAAGCGCCACGACGTATTTGTCACCCAGCACGCCCATCAGCGCTTCGCGAGCGCGGAGCTGCGTGTCGGTGGTGTCGAAGCGAGCAAGAATTGCACCCTCTTCCAGAGCCACAGACTTAGCGGTAATTTTTTCTTCTTGTAACGTTTTCTGGACCTGGATCAGCGTTTGCTCACTGGCGGCGACACCGCGCGCGCCAGTGATTTGAACAGCCGGATCCTCACCATACAGGTTGGGAAGCGCGTACAGCAGGCCGACGAGAATCACGACGACCAGCATGATGTACTTCCACAAAGGATAACGGTTTAACACGGCAGTTCCCTTTGGGAAAAGTTGGGATTACAGCGCCTTCATGGTGCCTTTCGGCAGAACGGCAGCTACGAAGTCACGTTTGATGACCACTTCAGTGGTGTCGTTCAGGGCGATAGCAATGTAGCCGTTTTCAGCCACTTTGGTTACGCGACCGACCAGACCACCGTTAGTCAGTACTTCATCGCCTTTCGCAATGGAGTTCATCAGGTTTTTGTGCTCTTTGGTGCGCTTCTGCTGTGGACGCAGGATCATGAAGTAGAAGATCAGACCGAACACAACCAGCATCAGAATCAGAGACATCGGGCTGCCCTGCGCTGGAGCACCTGTTGCCGCTACCGCATCAGAAATAAAAAAGCTCATTCAAATTCCCTCATTATTAAAATTAATCAACGTTCAACGGTGGAACATCCCGCCCCTGACGTTGGTAGAAATCGGTCACGAAGCTCTCTAATTTACCCTCTTCGATAGCCTTACGTAAACCAGCCATTAAGCGCTGATAATAACGAAGATTATGAATGGTATTGAGACGCGCGCCCAAAATCTCGTTACAACGATCGAGATGATGCAGATACGCGCGAGAATAATTGCGACAGGTATAGCAATCGCACTCGGAATCGAGCGGGCTGGTGTCACTCTTATGCTTCGCGTTACGGATTTTCACCACGCCATCGGTAACGAACAAGTGGCCGTTACGCGCGTTGCGGGTTGGCATGACGCAGTCAAACATATCAATGCCGCGGCGTACGCCTTCAACCAGATCTTCTGGTTTACCCACGCCCATCAGGTATCGTGGTTTATCCGCCGGGATTTGCGGGCAGACATGTTCCAGAATACGGTGCATGTCTTCCTTCGGCTCACCCACAGCCAAACCGCCGACAGCGTAGCCATCAAAACCTATCTCTACCAGACCTTTAACAGAGATATCGCGTAAATCTTCGTAAACGCTGCCCTGGATAATGCCGAACAGCGCATTTTTGTTCTGCAGAGAGTCAAAACGGTCACGGCTACGCTTCGCCCAGCGCAGGGACATCTCCATAGAGCGTTTTGCGTAGTCCCAGTCCGCCGGGTACGGCGTACATTCGTCGAAGATCATCACAATGTCAGAGCCGAGATCGTACTGAATCTCCATCGACTTTTCGGGATCGAGGAAAATCGGATCGCCGTTGATCGGGTTACGGAAGTGTACGCCCTGCTCGGTGATCTTGCGGATATCGCCCAGGCTGAAGACCTGGAAGCCACCGGAATCGGTCAGGATGGGGCCTTTCCACTGCATGAAATCGTGCAGATCGCCGTGGAGTTTCATGATCTCCTGACCCGGACGCAGCCACAGGTGGAAGGTGTTGCCGAGGATAATCTGTGCGCCAGTGGCTTCTACTTCTTCCGGCGTCATCCCTTTTACGGTGCCGTACGTGCCCACAGGCATAAACGCGGGGGTTTCCACCACGCCGCGATCAAACACCAGGCGACCGCGACGCGCGCGACCGTCGGTGGTATCGAGTTCAAATTTCATTTTTTCTCCGACGTCAGAAAAACAGTCCAACGTTGTAAAACGGTGCCGCGGACTTATTCCCCGACACGCTCATTCAAAGCCAGCGGATTGTACGTGATAAACATCGCGTCCCCGTAGCTAAAAAAGCGATATTTTTGTTCTACCGCAGACTTGTAGGCATTCATCGTATGCTGATAGCCCGCGAACGCGGAAACCAGCATAATCAGCGTCGATTCAGGCAGATGGAAGTTGGTCACCAGCGCGTCAATCACTTTGTACTGGTAGCCCGGGTAGATAAAGATCTGCGTATCGCCAAAGAACGGCTCAATAAGATCGTTCTTCGCCGCCTGCGCGGCGCTCTCCAGCGAGCGCACAGACGTCGTCCCGACCGCCACGACGCGGCTACCGCGCGCTTTCGCCGCCAGCACCGCGTCCACCACATCCTGAGGCACTTCAGCATACTCAGAGTGCATGATGTGGTCTTCAATGCTGTCCACGCGCACCGGCTGGAAGGTCCCCGCGCCGACGTGCAGCGTCACGAACGCCATCTCCACGCCCTTTGCACGCAGTTTTTCCAGCAGCGGCTCATCAAAATGCAGGCCCGCGGTCGGCGCAGCGACGGCACCCGGTTTCTGGCTGTAGACGGTCTGGTACAGCTCGCGGTCGGCCTCTTCGTCCGGACGCTCAATATATGGCGGCAGCGGCATGTGGCCGATGGCGTTCAGGATATCGAGCACCGTGCGCTCGTCGTCAAACGCCACCTCGAACAGCGCGTCGTGGCGCGCGGTCATAGTCGCCTTGATGCTCTCATCATCGCCCAGCAGCAGCTCCGCGCCCGGCTTCGGCGCCTTAGAAGCGCGAATATGTGCCAGAATACGTTTATCATCGAGCATACGTTCGACCAGCACTTCAATCTTACCGCCGCTGGCTTTACGGCCAAACAGGCGCGCCGGGATCACGCGGGTATTGTTAAAGACCAGCAGATCGCCAGGGTTGAGCTTGTCGAGCAAATCGGTGAAAGTACCGTGCGTCAGCTCGCCCGTTGGCCCATCCAGTGACAGTAAGCGACAGCTGCTGCGCTCAGGCATGGGATAGTGAGCAATCAGGGATTCAGGTAGTTCAAAGGAGAAATCGGCGACGCGCATGACGTATACTCGTGACTTAAAAACAGGCGGCATAGTCTAGTGCTCACACCCTTTTGCTGCAACAACTAGCCGCCCCCGGACAAATAAAACGCATGAATTTTCTCGCTCACCTGCATCTCGCGCACCTTGCTGACAGCTCCCTCTCGGGCAATTTGCTGGCCGATTTCGTACGCGGTAATCCCGCAGAAGACTACTCCCCTGAGGTTGTCGACGGGATTTTTATGCACCGCCGCATCGACGTGCTGACGGATAAGCTGCCGGAAGTGACGGAAGCCAAAGCCTGGTTCCGCCCTGAAACGCGCCGCGTTGCCCCGATCACGCTCGACGTGATGTGGGATCACTTCCTGTCGCGCCACTGGGAACAGCTGTCGCCGGAGATGCCGCTGCCGGCGTTTGTGCGCTATGCCCACCAGCAGGTGTCGATCATTCTGCCCGACTCGCCGCCGCGCTTTGTGAATCTGAATAACTATCTGTGGTCGGAACGCTGGCTGGAGCGCTATCGCGAGATGGACTTTATCCAGAACGTGTTGAATGGGATGGCGAGCCGTCGCCCGCGGCTGGATGCGCTGCGCGACTCATGGTATGACCTGGATGAACATTACGATGCGCTGGAGACCCGATTCTGGCAGTTTTACCCGCGCATGATGGCGCAGGCGAAAAACAAACAACTTTAATGGAGATTGGATTGATAGGTAAAAGCTGGCGGAACGATTGTCACCACCTCTTTGTCTTATCCATGAACACTCTCTATACTGGCTCGCGTTGCGTTCCAAATAACCTTAGTATCTACAGGAGAATCATATGGTTCTGGTAACTCGTCCGGCTCCGGATTTTACAGCTGCAGCAGTTCTGGGCAACGGTGAAATCGTTGAAAACTTCAACTTCAAACAGCACACCAACGGTAAAGCGACCGTTCTGTTCTTCTGGCCAATGGACTTCACTTTCGTTTGCCCGTCTGAGCTGATCGCTTTCGACAAACGTTATGAAGAATTCCAGAAGCGTGGCGTGGAAGTTGTTGGCGTCTCCTTCGACTCTGAATTTGTACACAACGCATGGCGTAACACCCCTGTCGACAAAGGCGGCATCGGTGCGGTGAAATACGCAATGGTTGCGGACATCAAACGCGAAATCCAGCAGGCTTACGGTATCGAACATCCGGACGCTGGCGTTGCGCTGCGCGGTTCCTTCCTGATCGACGCAAACGGCATCGTTCGTCACCAGGTTGTGAACGATCTGCCGCTGGGTCGTAACATCGACGAAATGCTGCGCATGGTTGACGCGCTGCAGTTCCACGAAGAGCACGGCGAAGTGTGCCCGGCTCAGTGGGAAAAAGGTAAAGAAGGTATGGCTGCTTCCCCAGACGGCGTGGCTAAATACCTGTCTGAGAACGTATCCAGCCTGTAATCGGCACGGTTTACGAGAAAGGCCCGCTTATGCGGGCCTTTTTTTATGCCTTACGCTGCGTTTCACGCCAGATGCGCCAGGCCATTCCCGCCAGCAGAAGCACGCCCGCAATCAGCACGCCCCACACCAGCAGGGCGTTCATCCAGCTCGCCCGATCGACCGCAGAGGTGGCGGTCAGACGCCCCTCGCCGCCTAACGCAACGTCATCCACAATGTCGGCCTGCGGCAGGTTCGCCATAGCATAGGTCTTGCGCAGGTCGGCTGGGATCAGCATGCCGGGCTCCACGCTGGCAGGCTTTGCGGCGCCGTTACCCCAGGCGAGCACGTACGGCGCTTTCCCCTGGGCGTTGAACACCAGATCGTAGCGGTCACGATGTCCCGTGACGCTCGGCAGGTATTCTGGCAGACGCGCATTCAGCGTCGTGATTTTCACTGCCTGCACCAGGCCCCCGTTAAGCGAAACCGGTGGCGACGTTTTTCCCTCAAGACGGTAAAGGACCTCTTTTTTCAGGGGGTGCCATGCGTCTTTTTCCGTACTCCGCCACGCTATCTCCACGGGAAGGACGCCATCGCCATTCAGTGAGATGCTGACAGCACTCAGCGGCTGCGGGCGCGCCCAGCGCCACTGCGCTTCGCTTGTTGATAGCTGCTCCCCTTCCCCCTCAAGATCGACCGCTTCCGGGGCCGACTGGGCAGGTGCGATGATTGCGTTAACGCCGGTCAAGGTTATCCCCTGGCTCTGCGCGTTCAGCACCACCATGAGATAGCGATTCGCATCGGGAGATAAAACCGTATCGGTATCGATCCGATCGAGCTTAAGACGATCCTGGCCGCTGACGGCGTCAAGCAATGGCATATCCTCGCGCAGGGTATACCAGCGCTTAAGATCCTCGCTGTAATAGACCGACGCCGTTCCCTGCCACGGCGTCTGAGGAGAATTCCAGAGCAGCTGCAGCTGGGATATGGCCATCTCCCCCGTAGCCTGCTCCGGCAGGGTCAGCAGATAATGTTGCCCGGCTGCGGCGGCTTTTTGCCCCTCCAGCACAATCTCAACACCGTTTCCGGAACGGAGCAGGATCTTATCGCTATCACCGGATCCTTGCGAAGCCGCAAGCGGCGAGGCATCCAGCGGGAAGAGGCGCAGCGCCGTGGATTGCACTGACGCCTGCGGACGCGTCACGCTGACCAGGCTGAAGGGAACCGGCTCGCCCGACTGGTTAAAGACGCGGACATCATGCAGATCTGGCGACGTGCTCTGCTCATAGACGGCGAGCGGCAGCATCACCCGATACCACTGGGAAGGAACAGACGTATCAAGTGAAAGACCAAAAGCATAGTCCCGGGGCGATTCCGTTTGTCCCTCGTCGCAAAACGCCGGGCCGGAAAGCGCCAGCAGCGCGGTACACGCTACCGCTTTCATCCATTTCATTTTTCATCTCCTGTTTTAGGCGGTAGCGGTGAGAAATACCCCACAATCAGAACCAGTATCGCCACGCCGATAAACGCTACCGCGCGCGACAAACCGCCTCCGCCCGCGCTGTCCACCAGCATCAGTTTAACCATTACCACACCCAGCAGCGCGGCACCGCAGAGCCACTCCTGCCGGGAAGCCCGACGGGTGGCATGGATCATGACCACCAGCGCGCTCAGCATCCAGAACAGGGCAAAACTGGTCTGGATAAGCCGCGAATCCCACAGAGATGCCATATTCCAGGCCACGTCGCCGTACCAGGCCAGGGCGCGCATCAGCGCACCGTTAAGCCACCAGAAGCCAAACGCCATGAGCGCGACGGTAGGCCACGGGCGCGCTTGCGCAAGCCACGCCGGGTAGTAACGATCCACCGCCCGATAAAAGACGACCAGCCCCAGCAACGCGAACGCCGCGCCTTCCTCAAGCGGGTTCACCAGCGGCAGCCAGGTCTGACGATAGACCACGCCGTCCTGGAAATTGGTCACCACCAGCAATACCAGCAGCGCCACGACTACAGGAATCGGTGCCAGGCAGGCGTAGAGCGCAGGCCACTCCCGGAACGGCCACACGCGACGCCGTACCGCAGCAGAGAGCGCCATAATCACCCCGCCGCCTGCGGCCATCGCTAAACCGCTACCCCAGGCCGCCATGCCCCAGGGCAGAGACCGGGCAAACCAGTAAAGCTCGGCGGCCAGCGCCAGTAAAATCATCCAGAAGAGCGACAAATGCAGCCCCATTGCGATGCGTGGCAGGAGTCTTTCACCGTCGCGCCGCAGCAGTACCAGCGCGGCAGGAAGCGCAACGCACCAGGCCAGATTTGACCAGCCGGCGGAGACGATCTGCTGGTGCCAGAGTTGATAGCCCACCATCAGCAGCATAACCGGCCACAGCAGCCATTTGCTGGCGTCCAGCTCTCGCCACGCCAGACGAGCGGCCACCTGCCGCCAGCCCCAGACCGACGCCGCCGTCAGCGCCAGCACGCCCGCCAGAATCGGTAATTCCTGCGTCAGCGCCAGCCGCGATGCGCCCAATAGCGCCACGAGCCAGAACAGCAGCCCGCCTGCCAGCAGCGCCCAGCTGACCGGCATAAAGAGAGTCCGCCACAGCCAGGCCGCAGCCAGCCAGCAAAGGCTGAGGATGGCGAAGATAAGGAGCAGACTCAGCGACGTAACGCCGTTCGTTTGTGCCCACAGCGCGCTGCCGAGCGCCAGCACCAGCAGCGCCGTCCCGCTATAGCTCATGCGACGCTGGTGCTGCTGCACGCCCAGCCAGAGGATACCCAGCCCTTCCAGCGCCCAGGCCATCGCCGTCCAGCGCGCTGACAGCGCCAGCGGAATGGCGAGCGTCGCGAACCCGCCGCCGATAGCCAGCGCCGCCATGACCAGCGGTCGTCCGACGGAGGGATAGCGCCGCAGCGCAAGGAACGCGAGGGTAAGATAAAATGCGCCGTATCCCAGCGCACTCAGGGCCGGACCATATTCCCAGTGCCGGGTCATGCCGTACTGCATCCCAAAACCGATTAGCGGCGGGGCAAACAGCAGCACGCCGTCAATAATCTGCTTCCCTTTCTCCTGCGCCCGCAGCGACAGCGCCACGCTCAGGACGCCGAATATCAGCGTATTGGCAATCAGGAACAGCTGGCAGATCCAATAGTCTTCAGGCTGGTAGTCATTCAGCCCCCACAGGCCGCCCACGCCGAACGTGAACAGCAGCCCAAGCAGGTTCAGCTCGCGCCAGTGCTGCCAGATGCTGATCGCGAGAATGCCGATAGACAACAGAAGATAGAAGGAGAACAGCGCGACAAAACTGCCGCCCCCGGTAGACAAGAGGAGCGGCGCAAGATAGCCGCCGAGGCTCGCCAGCATGGCAAGGCTCAGCGCCTTCTGCAGCACCGCCAGCCCGACGCTCGCCGCGCAAATCACCACCAGCAGCGCAAAGGCCAGCGTCATCGGCAACATTTGCCAGAGCCGGAAGGCGCCAAACACCGTCAGGTAGAGCACGCCGGTCGCCCCGCCCTGGAGGATCAGCGCATAGACGCGCTGCCTGTGCCGCAGCCGCCACCCGACAGCCAGCAGAACGATGGCAAACAGCGCCGTTGCCACGAGGCGCAGCTCAAGCGGGAACAGGGAATGTTCCACGGTATAGCGCAGCAGGAATGAAAGACCAAGGAAAAGCAGCAGGATCCCAAGCTTCGCCAGCGGATTACCCTGCATAAACCAGCGTACCAGCGACGTCAGGATGCCGCCAAAGGCAGAAGGTTGTTTCGCCGCAGGTGCCGGGGCCGGTTCTGCCACGGCAGCGGGAGTATCGGGGCGCCAGGGGTCGACAGGCACGGGAGCGTCTGCAACCACCGTCGCGGTCACAGCCTCCGGCGCGGCGGTCTGCACCGGCTCCGGCGCGTCCTCAGGCACGCCGCGCTGCTCAAGCGCCTCTATGCGCTGGCGCAGCCGGGCGATCTCCTGTCGCGCCGCCGTACTTCGATTAAAGCCTATAACCGCAAGCACGGGTGCCACCACCAGCGCAAATACCAGGAACAAACAGCCAAGGATGTAAAGCTCGTCCATGTTTCCACCTTCACCGTAAACGATCCGTTAAGATTGACACAAATCGTTGCATTTGCGCCATCTTAAAAGGTGGAAACATTAACAGGTCTTAGCTGCCGAACCAGATCGTCGCGGATACCGCAGGCAGCGCCAGCACGCCGTCCTGTATTGTTGCCTTGCCCTCTTTATTCTTCCACGTCGCTACCTTCAGCAGCGGTGAATCATCCAGCACCACTTCGCAGGCCTCTCCCCGGTTAATCGCCACCAGCACGCGCTGCTGGTTATAGACGCGAGCAAATACCACCACGTTATCGTGGGCGTACACCACCTGACAGCCGCCGTAGCGCAGGGCGAGACTCTGCTTACGCAGCTTTGCCAGCCGCTGATACAGGCTGAACAGCACCTTGTCCTGTTTCGCTGGCTCCCATGGGAAGGTTTTGCGGCAGAACGGATCGTTGTTGCCGTCCAGCCCCACCTCGTCTCCGTAGTAGATGCACGGTACGCCCGGCCAGGTGAAGAGCCAGGTCACCGCCAGCGACAGACGCGCGACATCCTTGCCGAGCAGGGATTTAAAACGCGCGGTATCGTGGCTATCGAGCTGGTTAAACATCCGCAGCTGCTGCTGATGCGACAGGCCGGCGCGGTAGTTCTCCATCCACGCCATGCAGGTTTCAGCATCGATATGATTCGGATCGTAGGAGATATCGGTGTTAGCGAGGAATCCCCACAGCGGGAAGGTAAAGCCGCGATAGTTCATCGCCGCATCTTCCGCATCGTTCTGCAGCCACTGGCGCGCGTCGCCAAAGTGCTCGCCAAAGACGAACGCCTCCGGCTGGGCCGCTTTTGCCGAGCGCGTAATCCCGGCGACGTGCTGAAGGTTTTCCCGCGCCCCGCCCGCTTCGCCGAGCATATGCACCACGTCCAGGCGCCAGCCGTCCATATTCCACGGCGCCTTCAGCCAGTGACGCACGATGCTGTCTTCCCCGCCGTAAATCTCGTTCACAAGCGTTGGCGACTGGAAATCCAGCTTCGGCAGGCTCGGGTAGCCCAGCCAGTCCAGCGCACGGCCCTCCTCGTTAAAGCTGTACCAGTCGCGCTGCGGCGAATCCGGGTTATGACATGCCCCGCCCATCGACTGATTATGACGGTCAAACCAGGCGTGCGAATCTCCGCTGTGGTTGAACACGCCGTCAAGAATGAGGCGCATGCCTTCGTTTTGGGTGTTCTTACGCAGGCGCAGCAGCGCCTCGTCACCGCCAAACTGCGCGTCAACGTGGCGATAATCTTCGGTATCGTATTTGTGTACGCTCGGGGCCTTAAACACCGGGTTGAGATACAGCGCCGTCACGCCCAGTTTTTTCAGGTACGGCAGCTTTTCGCTGATACCGTCGAGATCGCCGCCATAAAACGTCGATCCGCCCGCCTGCGCGGTTAATGGCTCGTCCCACGCTTTCAGGATAATGTCATGGCCCGCCGCATGGTGGTGATAGATTTTATCCTGGTCGGCAGTGCGTTTTTCGCTGCGCGCAAAACGGTCCGGGAAAATCTGGTAAAAGACCTGGTCGTTAACCCACTGCGGGCCGTTATCCGGATAATCGACCGCAAACTGCTCCAGCCGTGCGGGCGGGAAACGGCTAAACCCCTGCGGGGTAAACCACAGCTGGCGATTATTCCACAGCAGTTTGAAGCTGTAACGGCGACGCGGCTGCCCGCTGCTCAGGTCGATATTCGCCCGCCAGGCGGTGATCCCCGGCTGCGGCTGGCTGCGCAGCTTGTGCATTTTCAGCCCGGTCTCTTCGTTATCGATTTCGGCGCGGAGCGTCACGCGTTCAGGCTGATTTTCCCCCGCCAGCCAGAGCGTAATCACAAGGTTGTCTTTGTTTTGCTTAACAAATGGGGCAACCGGAAGGTGCCAGGCGTTTAACATCACGAATCCCCTTTGATGAAATTGACGTCACCTTGCCACAGGGTGGTTAAGGATAGCTCATCACGATCGGGATTATTGGGGGAGGAGAAAGGAGGAGGAGGCATCAGTGCGGCCTGATGCCCTCCCCCCAACCCTCTCCCACAGGGAGAGGGAGAAAAAAGATTACTGCGCTTCTGCCAGCTGACGGTCGCGGCGGCATTTAAACACCCAGCCCACCAGCAGCAGGACGATCCACGCGCAGCCCACGTACAGGGAAATGCGGGTATCCGGATGGTAGCCAATCAGGCCAATGATAAACACCAGGAAGATCAGCCCGACGACGGTCGTCGCAACGCCGCCCGGTACTTTGAACTTCAGCGCTTTCGCCTCATCCGGCGACAGGCGACGGCGGAAGGCAATCTGCGACAGCAGGATCATGATCCACACCCACACCGTCGCGAAGGTCGCCAGCGATGCAATCACCAGGAAGACGTTCTCCGGCATGATGTAGTTCAGGTAAACCGAGAACAGCAGCGCCACGGTCATGACCACGACGGTCACCCACGGCGTGCCGCGGCGTGAGGTTTTGGCGAACACCTTCGGCGCACTGCCCTGCTCCGCCATGCCGTGCAGCATACGGCCCACGCCAAAGACGTCACTGTTGATCGCGGAGAGCGACGCGGTCAGCACCACAAAGTTCAGAATGCTGGCGGCAAACGCAATCCCCATGTGCTGGAAGGTCAGAACAAACGGGCTACCGTTGGTGCCCACCTGGTTCCACGGGTAAATGGACATGATCACGAACAGCGTACCCACGTAGAACACCAGAATACGCATCGGCACCGAGTTGATCGCGCGCGGAATAGACTTCTCCGGGTCTTTCGCTTCCCCGGCGGTAATACCGATAATCTCGATACCGCCGTAGGCGAACATGACCATCTGGAGCGACATGACCATGCCGAGCCAGCCGTTGCTGAAGAAGCCGCCGTTGCTCCAGAGGTTATGGATGCCGGTCGGCTGCCCGCCGTTGCCGATTCCCCAGATGATGATGCCAAAACCGGCCACAATCATGATGATGATGGTGGCAACCTTGAAGAAGGAGAACCAGAACTCCAGCTCGCCGAACACCTTCACGCTCATCAGGTTGACGGCGCAGATGATCAGCACCACGCTCAGCACCCATATCCAGTGCGGCACTGCCGGAAACCAGACGCCCATATAGATGCCAAACGCCGTCACATCGGCAATCGCCACGATCAGGATTTCAAAGCAGTAGGTCCAGCCGGTGATAAACCCGGCCAGCGGGCCGAGGTTTTCCTGCGCGTAGCGGGAGAATGAGCTGGCAGACGGGTTGTGAACCGACATTTCGCCGAGGGCGCGCATGATGATATACGCCGCCACGCCGCCGATGATGTACGCCAGCAGCACGCTGGGACCGGCCATTTTGATGGCATCTGCCGAGCCATAAAAAAGACCGGTGCCGATAGCAGAGCCCAGCGCCATAAAGCGGATGTGGCGCGTGCTCAATCCACGTTTAAGTTTGTTAGTGCTTTCCATTTAAATCTTGCCATTCAACACGAAAAAAACAAAAAACCACGGGGCCTTAAGCCCCGTGGTTAAACAGTTTGTTGCCGTTGATTAATGGGCGTTCGATGCGACCTGACGCCCTGCAGCACGGTCCCAGATAATGGCCAGAACCAGTGCAACAACGGTAGGCATCAGCCAGGCCAGACCCTGCTCGGACAGCGGCAGACGCTGTGTCCATGCCGGCAGTATGTGCGCGAAAGCTGATGCTTTAATCCCGTCAAGGATACCAAAAATCAGGCTGATAAACATGGCTGGCGCAATAATTCGTGAAGAGTTGTTCCACCACGGGCGAGTAAAGCTCAGCACCACCAGCACGATGCACGGCGGATAAATCGCCGTCAGCACCGGAATAGAGACCTGAATCAGGTGGCTCAGACCGAGGTTTGACACCGCCATAGAGAAGATGCCGAGGATAAACACCAGGGTGCGGTAAGAGAGCGGCAGATACTGTGCAAAGAACTCTGCGCAGGCGCAGGTCAGGCCAACCGCGGTGACCAGACAGGCCAGGAAGATGAGTGCCGCCAGCAGCATACTGCCCGCACCGCCGAAGGTGTGCTGAACGTAGGCGTGCAGGATAGCCGCACCGTTGGCGTTCTGATCGACCAGCATGGCGCTGTCGGAACCCAGACGGAACAGTGCCAGATACAGCAACGTCAGACCCACACCGGCCATCAGGCCAGCCCAGATGGTATAGCGGGTCAGCAGACGCGCTTCGGTCACACCGCGGGAACGCGCGGCGTTAACGATAACGATACCAAACACCATGGCGCCCAGCGTATCCATCGTCAGGTAGCCGTTCACAAAGCCGTTAGAGAACGCGGCGTTTTTATAGGCATCCATCGCATCGCTAATCGGGCCCGCTGGCCAGACGATGGCCGCTACCGCCAGAACAATCAGCGCCACAATTTTGAGCGGAGCCAG
This sequence comes from Enterobacter sp. SES19, assembly GCF_011765665.1. NCBI lineage: Bacteria > Pseudomonadati > Pseudomonadota > Gammaproteobacteria > Enterobacterales > Enterobacteriaceae > Enterobacter > Enterobacter sp. SES19. The sequence goes on along the minus strand of NZ_CP050320.1, from coordinate 1,027,346 downwards.
GAAGTTACCCACGGTATCCAGCAGTTTGCCCGGATAGAGGGAAACCAGAATCACGATCGCGAAATAGATCAGGCTGTAGATAAACAGCGGCATCGCGCCGTCACCGGTCAGAGGAGCAATCCCCACTTCAAAGGAAACTGTCGCCGTACGCGGGGTCGCAAACAGCGGGCCCACGGCCAGATAGCAGACGGTTGCCAGCAGAACGCCCGCCACTTTACCAATCGGGGTGCTAAGGCTATCCACACCGCCACCGACTTTCGCCAGTGCGACGACGGTGAGAACCGGCAGACCCACGGCAGTAATCAGGAAACCAAACGCGGCGGTCCAGACGTGTTCACCCGCCTGTAAGCCAACCATTGGAGGGAAAATGATGTTGCCTGCGCCAACGAACAGCGCAAATGTCATAAAGCCCAGCGCGATGATGTCACGCGATTTTAAGTGATGGGTCATAAAACCTTACTGCCTGTGGATGTGGTGTTGAAAACATTGAGATTTTCGATATCCCTGACGGGACGATACAGCCGAAAATTTGCTCAATTTCAGCGGGAAATGCTCCCGTCCTGGCGTGGAGAAGAATAGTTTTTCGATTTACCACGCAAATACAGTCGGTCTGACAGTATCTGGGGCGCAATTTAAACGCTTATAACGTTTAAAGGCAAGGTGGGATCGCAAAACCAGAACAATATGCCAGCATGAAAATACACGTTAGAATAATACGCTGTTTATAAGAAAAACCCATGGCTAATCATGCGAACAAAAAACAGACAGCCGTATAAAATTCATCCGCGTTTCGCTTGACTGCAAAGCAAACGGGCCAGCGATGGCTGACCCGTGGAAAGGTAAAATGACACGCCTGCCGTCAGGCGATCTTTTTGGCAATTAATCGTTCCGGAATAACGAAACTGAAACGGGTTCCTTTACCCAGCGTACTCTGAATATCGAGACGGCTTTCATGGTGATTCACCGCGTGTTTCACAATTGCCAGCCCCAGGCCGCTTCCGCCCGTCTGCCGGGATCGCGCTTTATCCACACGGTAAAAGCGCTCGGTCAGACGCGGAATATGCTCCGGCGCGATCCCCGGCCCATTGTCTTCCACGCTAAACTCCGCCCCCGTTGGGGCATGGTGCCAGCGCACCACGATATTTGTCCCCTCAGGCGTATGATTCACCGCGTTATACACCAGGTTGGAAATAGCGCTACGCAGTTCATCTTCGCTGCCCAGCACCTTCAGCGTATTGTCGACCTCAAAGGTCAGGTGATGCTTTTTGTGGCTTAACGTCTGCGCTTCACGCTCCACGACCCGCAGCATCATCGGGACATCAATGGTGTCATTTAGTGCCAGCGTTGGCGCCGCTTCAATCTTCGAGAGCGTCAGCAGCTGCTTCACCAGCCCTTCCATCCGGTGCGTTTGCTCGCGCATGGTGTGCAGCGCTTTTTCACGCGGCGCGCCTTCCAGCGTTTGCTCCTGCATCATCTCCAGGTAGCCCTGCAGCACGGTCAACGGGGTTCGCAGTTCGTGACTAACGTTGGCGAAGAAGTTGCGACGCGCCCCTTCCAGCTGGTGCATTTGGGTAACATCGCGCGCCACCATCAGCCACTGCTTATCGCTGTAGGGCATCACGCGGATCTCCAGATGGCGACCATTATTGAGCTTCAGATTGTGCGGACGGGTAAAATCACGCTTTTTCAGGTACAGCGTAAACTCGGGATAGCGCAGAAGGTTGAGGATATTTTGACCGTTGTCATCCGGCCAGCGCAGGCCCAGCAGCTGTTGAGCCAGGCCGTTACACCAGAAGATCGTCCCTTCTTCGGTTGTCAGAATCACGGCATCCGGCAGCGACTCTGCACCGCTGCGGAAACGCTTAATCAGGCTTCCCAGCTCGCGGCGACGCTTTTTATTACGCATCTGCATCTGATGCAGACCGTACAGCAGCGGCTCCCAGCTGCCGCTTCCCGGCGGCGGCGTCATACTTCGGTCAACCCACAGCCACCAGGAGAGGCGCAGCAGGTTCCAGAAATGCCAGATCAGCAGCCCGGTGACCGACGCCAGCAGAAACCACGGCAGGTGTCCAAGAAAGGCCCCAAGAAGGAAGGCCGGAATACAGCATAAGATCAGTTCAAAGACGAGCCTTTTCCATGACAGACGTTCCAGCACGCGTCACACTCCTGTCATTGTTCAGAAACGGGTAGAAAAACGATAACCCGTGCCGCGGACCGTCTGCACCATGCGATCGTGGCCGCTCAGTTCCAGTGCTTTTCGCAGGCGGCGAATATGTACGTCAACCGTCCGGTCTTCGACATACACGTTAGTTCCCCAGACGTTATTCAGCAACTGCTCGCGGCTGTACACGCGTTCCGGGTGGGTCATAAAGAAGTGCAGGAGTTTAAATTCGGTAGGCCCCATGTCGAGGGGATTTTCACCGGTCATTACGCGGTGTGAGGTGGGATCAAGGCTCAGCCCCTGCATCTCAATCACCTCTTCCACCGCCATCGGCGAAATACGGCGCATCACGGCTTTAATGCGGGCGACCAGCTCTTTGGGGGAGAACGGTTTGGTAATGTAATCGTCCGCACCGGTCTCAAGACCGCGCACGCGATCCTCTTCTTCTCCGCGCGCCGTGAGCATCACAACCGGGATGTCGCGGGTCAGCGCCTCACGCTTCAGGTGTTTGATAAACTGCAGTCCGGAGCCGCCAGGCAACATCCAGTCCAGCAGAATCAGATCGGGCCAGGGTTCATTCAGCTGGTTCACTGCGCTGTCATAATCTTCCGCTTCAACCGGCTGGAAACCGTTTTGCTCGAGCACGAAGCACACCATTTCACGAATTGGAGCTTCATCTTCTACGACCAGAATACGTCTCGCCATACTTTGCCCTGTCTTATCTTATTTAAGTTACAAGTTTGTAATTCGGCGCCATTATGCGTCAGATTTATGACAGATTTATGAAAAACAGTACCACGATAACGGGCAAACCGTTGTTTTATTACAGCGGTTATTTTCCCTTCTCTGAACGTTTATAATCCTGCTTTCTCTTTTTTGCCACGGATCAGCTATGCGCATACTTCACACCTCGGACTGGCATCTGGGTCAAAATTTTTACAGCAAAAGCCGTGCGGCTGAACATGAAGCGTTCCTGAACTGGCTGCTGGAAACGGCCCGGACGCACGAGGTGGACGCGATTATTGTGGCGGGTGACATCTTTGATACCGGCTCGCCCCCCAGCTATGCGCGTGAGCTGTATAACCGCTTCGTGGTGAATCTGCAGCAAACCGGCTGTCACCTGGTGATTGTCGCCGGCAACCATGATTCCGTCGCCACGCTCAATGAATCCCGCGATATCCTGGCATTTCTCAATACCACCGTGGTCGCCAGCGCCGGGCACGCCCCACAGATCCTGAAAAAACGCGACGGCTCGCCGGGCGCTGTGCTGTGTCCGATACCGTTTTTACGTCCGCGGGACATCGTGCAAAGCCAGGCGGGGCTGTCGGGTGCAGAAAAGCAGCAACATCTCTTACAGGCCATCACCGACTATTACCACCAGCAGCACGCCGAAGCCTGTGCCCTGCGGGGTGACCAGTCTATTCCGGTGATTGCAACCGGGCATCTCACCACCGTCGGGGCCAGTAAAAGTGACGCCGTGCGTGACATCTATATCGGCACGCTGGATGCCTTTCCGGCGCAGAACTTCCCGCCAGCCGACTACATTGCGCTCGGGCATATCCACCGCGCGCAGGTTATTGGCAGCAGCGAGCACATCCGCTACTGCGGCTCCCCCATTTCGCTCAGCTTTGACGAAACGGGCAAAGCCAAATCCGTGCATCTGGTGAGCTTCAGCGAGGGAAAACTCCGCGCCGTCGAGACGCTGGAAGTACCGGTCACCCAGCCGCTGGCGGTGCTGAAAGGCGATCTCGATGCCATCACCGCCCAGCTGGAACAGTGGCGCGGTGCTGAACAAGATCCCCCCGTCTGGCTGGATATCGAAATCACCACCGATGACTACCTGCACGATATGCAGCGAAAAATCCAGGCGCTGACCGAAGATTTGCCGGTAGAGGTCTTACTGGTCCGCCGTAGCCGCGAGCAGCGCGAGAAAATTCTGTTAAGCGCTCAACGTGAAACGCTCAGTGAACTGCGGGTTGAAGAGGTGTTTGAACGCAGGCTCTCGCAGGAAGAGATTGACGACGCGAAGCGCGCAAGACTCAGCGAACTGTTCAGCCATACCCTGCATGCGCTCAATGATGAGGAAGAAAACGCATGAAAATTTTGAGCCTGCGCCTGAAAAATCTCAACTCACTCAAGGGCGAGTGGAAAATTGACTTTACCGCGGAGCCGTTTGCCAGCAACGGGCTGTTTGCCATCACCGGCGCGACCGGGGCAGGAAAAACTACCCTGCTCGACGCCATCTGTCTGGCGCTTTATCACGAAACGCCGCGACTGCAGAAGGTCTCTCAGGCGCAAAACGATCTGATGACGCGCGACACCGCCGAATGCCTGGCAGAAGTGGAGTTCGAGGTAAAAGGCACCGCCTATCGCGCCTTCTGGAGCCAGAACCGGGCGCGCAACCAGCCGGACGGGAACCTGCAGGCACCGCGCGTGGAGCTGGCGCGCTGTGAAGATGGCAAAATCCTGGCCGACAAAGTGTCGGATAAGCTGGAGCAAACCGCCGCGCTCACCGGGCTGGACTACGGGCGCTTTACCCGCTCGATGCTGCTCTCACAGGGGCAGTTTGCCGCCTTCCTTAATGCCAAACCGAGCGATCGTGCCGAGCTGCTGGAAGAGCTGACCGGCACCGAGATCTACGGCCAGATTTCCGCCATGGTGTTTGAAAAACATAAAGCCGCCCGCAGCGTGCTTGAAAAGTGCGAGGCGCAGGCGGCGGGCGTCGTTCTGTTGAGCGAAGAACAGCAGCAGCAGTTACAGCAAAGTTTGCAGGCACTTACTGACGAAGAGAAAACCCTGCTGGTTCAGCAGCAAAGCCAGCAGAAAGATTTTCAGTGGCTTACGCGTCATGATGAGCTCGTGCGCGAGCAACAGCGCGTCACCGCGACGCAGCAGCAGGCGCAACAGGCGCTGACGAACGCTGCGCCAGAGCTGGCAAAGCTCCAGCTTGCTCTGCCCGCCGCCCAGCTTCGACCGCTCTGGGAACATCAGCAGGAGCAAACCGCGCGTCTGGCACAGACACAGCAGCGAATTATCGAAGTAAATACTCGCTTACAAGCCAGAACCGCGCTGCGCTCACGTATCCGCAATACCGCCCTGCGTAACCACGAGCAGCTTCAGACCGAACTGACGGCGCTGGCGCAGTGGCTGGCGGAGCACGAGCGCTATCGGCTGCTGGGCCAGGAGATTGCCGGCTGGCGCGCCCAGTTCTCGCAGCTTAACCGCGATAAAACGCAATTAGCCTCGCTTGCTGCGCGGATGAGTGAATTACGCAACAGGCTGGCTGAGATGCCGGAAAATGCGCTGACCCTGACGGCGGATGAGGTCAGCGCGGCCATGGAGCAGCAGTCCCGGTCACGCACGCTGCGCCAGCGGCTAACGTCGCTGCATGCCCGCTATCAGCCGCTGCAAAAGCGCCTGCGCCAGAGCGGTGAAAGCGTGCAGAAGGCCCAGGCCGAACAAAATAAACTCAATGAAACGCTGACGCTGCGCCGCCAGCAGTACAAAGAGAAACACCAGCACTATCTGGACCTGAAGGCCCTGTGCGAACGTGAAGCGACGATTAAAGACCTGGAAAGCTATCGTGCCCGGCTTGAGGCCGGCAAACCCTGTCCGCTGTGCGGCTCCAGCGAGCATCCCGCCGTTGAGCAATACCAGTCGCTTGAGCTGACGGATAACCAGCGCCGCCGTGATGCCCTGGAAAAAGAGGTCGCCGCGCTTAAAGAGGAAGGCCTGCTGGTGCTGGGACAGGTTAATGCCCTGGCTCAGCAGATCCAGCGCGAGACAGACGAAGTTCAGACGCTCTCTCAGGAAGAGCAAGCACTCACTAAAGAGTGGATAGAGGCCTGTGCTTCCCTGAATATAGCGTTGAATATTCAGGAAGATATCACGCCATGGATGAACGAGCAGGAACAGTACGAGCGCCAACTTTATCAGCTCAGCCAGCGTCTGACCCTGCAAAACCAGTTGAACGAGCAGGAAGCGCAGGAGCGACAGTATCAGCAGCAGCTGACTACCGCGCGCCAGGCGCTGGAACACGCCCTGCTCTCGCTATCACTCAACGTACCTGAAGACGGAAATGAAGCCGCCTGGCTGCACGCCCGCGAAGCGGAATTCTCGCAGTGGCAGGAGAAGCAAACGCAGCACGGCGTGCTTCAGGAACGCATAAACGCCCTGAAGCCGCTGCTCGACGCGCTTCCGGCAACGAAAAGCGCAGACGCCGAACCGGTTGTTCCTGATAACTGGCGCGACATCCACGACGAGTGCGTGTCGCTACAGAGCCAACTGACCGCGCAACAGCAGCAGGAGACGCTGGAGCAAGAGCGTCTGCAGCAGTCGCAGACGCAGTTCACCGCGGCGCTCTCGGCAAGCTGCTTTGCCGATCGGGACGCGTTCCTTGCCGCGCTGTTGGATGACGACGCTATTCGCCACCTCGAACAGCTGAAACAGTCGCTGGAAAGCCAGATACAGCAGGCCGCGGCCCTTTCCGGCCAAGCTAACCAGCAGCTGCAGGCTCATCTGGCGCTGCGGCCGGAAGGGCTCGACGCCGATGCACCTGCGCTGCAAAGCCAGCTGCAGCAGCTGGCGCAGCGGCTGCGCGAGAACACCACGCATCAGGGCGAGATCCGCCAGCAGCTTAAGCAGGACAGCGATAACCGTCAGCACCAGCTGGCGTTGATGCAGCAAATTGAAGAGGCCGCGCGCCAGGCGGACGACTGGGGGTACCTGAACGCGCTGATCGGCTCCAGCACCGGCGACAAGTTCCGTAAGTTCGCCCAGGGGCTGACGCTGGACAATCTTGTCTGGCTCGCAAACCAGCAGCTTAACCGTCTGCACGGGCGTTATCTGCTGCAGCGTAAGGCCAGCGACGCGCTGGAGCTGGAAGTGGTCGATACCTGGCAGGCGGATGCGGTTCGCGATACCCGTACGCTCTCGGGCGGCGAAAGCTTCCTGGTCAGCCTGGCGCTGGCGCTGGCCCTTTCCGATCTGGTGAGTCATAAGACGCGGATCGATTCCCTGTTCCTGGATGAAGGGTTCGGCACGCTCGACAGTGAAACGCTGGATACCGCGCTGGATGCGCTCGACGCGCTGAACGCCACCGGGAAAACCATCGGCGTGATCAGCCACGTTGAGGCAATGAAAGAGCGCATTCCGGTGCAGATTAAGGTGAAGAAGATCAACGGCCTGGGGTATAGCAGGCTGGATAAGGTGTTTGCGGTGGAATGAATGGGGGGATCGTGCGGTCTGATGCCCTCACCCTAACCCTCTCCCACAGGGAGAGGGAATAAACGTTTATTCTGGCCATAACCACGCCGCGCCGCGCACGCCGCTGGAGTCCCCGTGCAGCGCTTTGCGGATCGGGGTTTCGCATTCACCGCCGAAGACCCACTGTTTCACCAGGTTCGGCACCGTGGCGTACAGCCGATCGACGTTGCTCATGCCCCCACCCAGCACTATCACGTCAGGATCGAGAATATTCACCACGTGGGCCAGCGATTTCGCCAGCCGCATTTCGTAGCGGCTAAGCGCCAGTTCGGCGACAGGATCCTGTTCTTCGACCAGACGCATGATTTCGTTGCCCTTGAGCGGCTGGCCGCTCAGACGGCGGTAGTCGGTCGCAAACCCGGTGCCGGAGATAAACGTCTCGATACAGCCTTGTTTTCCGCAGTAGCACGGAACTTCAGCGCGGTATTTAAGCTCGTCTTCATCCATCCACGGCAGCGGGTTGTGTCCCCACTCGCCCGCCGTGCCGTTGCCGCCGATATGGGCGCGCCCCCCGAACGCCACCCCCGCGCCGCAGCCGGTGCCGATAATAACGGCAAACACGGTCTGGGCACCCGCTGCCGCGCCGTCGATGGCCTCAGAGACCGCCAGGCAGTTGGCATCGTTGGCCAGACGCACGTCCCGGTTCAGACGCGCGCTTAAATCTTTATCAAACGGCTGGCCGTTGAGCCAGGTGGAGTTAGCATTTTTAACCACGCCGGTATACGGCGAGATCGACCCCGGGATCCCCATCCCGACGCTGCCAGTTTGCCCAGTCGCCTGCTCTGCCATCTCAACCAGCCTGGCAATCGTCTCGATAGTCTGGTGATAATCATCGCGCGGCGTCGGCAGACGATGGCGAAACAGCTGCTCCCCCTGCTCGCTCAGTGCGATAACTTCTGTTTTGGTGCCGCCCAAATCGATCCCAATACGCACAAGACTCTCCTCATTATTTTGATTATCAACAGAGTAGAAGCACGCTTCCCGATTAGCAATGCAAGCGATGCGACAATTCGTTATCATGCCCGCTGATTTAACGACAAGGCCGTGGAAATTATCATGCTGTGGTTCAAAAATTTGATGGTTTACCGTCTCAGCCGCGACGTTTCGCTGCGTGCAGAAGAGATGGAAAAACAGTTAGCCGCTTATACCTTTTCCCCTTGCGGTAGCCAGGATATGGCGAAAACCGGTTGGGTTCCGCCAATGGGTTCACAAAGCGATGCACTGACCCACGCCAGCAGCACGGGTCAAATCATCGTCTGCGCCCGTAAAGAAGAGAAAATCCTGCCGACGCCGGTGGTTAAGCAGGCGCTCGAAGCGAAAATTTTCAAGCTGGAAGCCGAACAGGGCCGCAAGCTGAAAAAGACCGAAAAAGATTCGCTGAAAGACGAAGTGCTGCACTCCCTGCTGCCGCGCGCCTTCAGCCGCTTTAGCCAGACCATGATGTGGATCGACACCGTCAACGGGCTGATCATGGTGGACTGCGCCAGCGCCAAGAAAGCAGAAGATACGCTGGCCCTGCTGCGCAAAAGCATCGGCTCGTTACCGGTCGTGCCGCTGGCGCTGGAAACGCCAATTGAGTTAACGCTGACCGAATGGGTACGCAGCGGTGCTGCGGCACAGGGTTTCCAGATCCTTGATGAAGCCGAGCTGAAAGCCCTGCTGGAAGACGGTGGCGTGATCCGCGCGAAGAAGCAGGATCTGGTGAGCGACGAGATCGCCGTACACATCGAAGCGGGTAAAGTGGTCACCAAACTGGCGCTCGACTGGCAGCAGCGTATTCAGTTCGTGATGTGCGACGACGGCTCCGTGAAGCGTCTGAAGTTCTGCGATGAGCTGCGCGATCAGAACGAAGATATCGACAGGGAAGATTACGCCCAGCGTTTTGACGCGGACTTCATCCTGATGACCGGCGAGCTGGCCGCGTTGATTCAGAATCTGGTGGAAGGTCTCGGCGGCGAAGCGCAGAGATAACGGGCAAAACGTAGGCCGGGTAAGCGTTAGCGCCACCCGGCTTTTTTTTATTTCAGGTAGCGGCACAGATAAGAGGTAGGCTCAGCCACCTGCAAATGAAATTCGCTGTGGCCAGGGACGTTGAAAACTTGCCCGGCAGCGTAAACTTTCCATTCCGTTTCACCTGGCAGCAGGACGTTCAGCGCGCCGCTGACCACCGTCATTTCTTCCGCTTCCGCGGTGCCAAAGGTGTATTCCCCTTCCGCCATTACGCCGACACTGGCGCGGCCAGTGCTGCTGCTGGTAAAACCAATGGATTTCACTTTACCGGAAAAGTATTCGTTACTCTGAAGCATGAACTGGCCCTTATATTTTTAGATAAAAATTCACTATAGGGGCCATGCTCATCACCTGTCACGCAAAATCATTACATGAGGAGTTCCGAGGCCAGGCGAGCCATCAGAACGTTGGATAACAGCACCGGCACATCCAGCGCTTTTTGCAGCAAATCACGATGATGCTGGTGGAACCCCAGGCAGTCCAGGATCAAGACATCTGCCCCTCTCTCCAGCAGTTCCTTCCCGGCAGCAATGAGTTTAGCGTCACTGTCCCAGAACGGATTTGCCAGCGCATACAAGGGCACTTTTTCCAGCACGTGCCATTTTGCCTCCTGGTTATCCATGAGCTCCTCAATGGGAACAATCACCCCCACCTGATGACCATCAACAATAGAGGCCACCAGCGGCGGAATGATGCGCATCGGTTCCAGCAAAATCGCATTACGCGCCGTGAGACCTTTAATGGGGGCAGTACTCATCAGCAAAATAACGTCGTAACCTTGATTATCGAGCACTTCTATCACGCCCTGCAGCGAGCGCTCGATTTTCTGGCGTGAAACGTGCGCCAGTTTACCGTCACTTAATAACGTCGCCAGGGGATCCTCCCCCGCCTCGACAGCGTAGTCTTCCATGACCTCTTCCCGACTCATCTTCCCCAGCAGGCTGAGATGCGTTATCTGTTGTTCAGATACGTGCTCGGTTAAGAGCGGTAACACTTCGCTTACAGGGACCACACCAATGGTGAGGATCGCCAACGTTGCCTTCATTTTTATCGCCTTCCATTACTCCAACATCGTGTACACAGGTACAGGCTCACTACGCTGCACAGTTCATTTTTTCAACAAAACAGCACCAAGCGTAGCAGGTGATCCCGACGTCGAAATGTAAAGATCGCCTGCCGATACCGGAGTTACTTGTAATAACTAAATATTAACTCCTGCTTAACTTTCCCGATGAGTAAAAAGTGTGATTCAGGCACGATCCTGGAGCGTTTAGGAAAACATTCAGGTTATGTCGGGATCTTCATAGCGCCGTTTCGCATCCAGCGCTTCCTGCTCAGTCTCGTGTTCACTGATCAGCGAGTCCGGTTTTGGGTGATCCGCACGCAGTTGATACCAGGTCACGGTATGACCCGTATGGCCTTTTTCAACGGTAACAATGCGCGCTTCACGCGGATAGGGAGGTCTGGTTGGCATAGCTCATCCTTTTTTTATGTCTGAGCTATAAGTATAGACGCCGCTTAGCTGGCACACGCCAAACGCAGGGCGGTAATAATCTGAATCACAACGTCTTCGGGAGTGGCTGACGCATCCACCACGTGGTGAGCCGCTTCGCGGTATAACGCATCGCGTTCGGCCAGCACTTCACTCACCTCTTCGTTGAGTGGCCTGGAGGTCAGCGCAGGGCGTTGCCCCTCTTCCGGAAAAGCTTCCAGACGCCCTACCAGAGCCGACACCGGCGCGCTGAGATAAATCACGATCCCCTTTTCGCGCATAAAGTGACGATTACACTCCGCCAGAACAATGCCACCCCCGGTCGCGATCACGGCAGACGGGGAAGTGACCGCTTTCAGTGCGGCGGTTTCGCGTGCGCGAAAGCTTTCCCATCCCTCTTGCTCAACGATCTCAGCGATGGTTTTTCCGGCCTCGGTTTGCAGCCAGTGGTCGGTATCAACAAACTGGCGATGACACACGCGTGCCAGCTCCAGGCCAACGGTGGTTTTCCCACAGCCGCGGGGGCCAACTAAAAAGATGGGTTGGGTCATGCCAGGTGTTCCCCTTGATGCCGAATGGCTGAAGAGTGTAAAGAAATAATTGCAGAAGATGTTTCGTTTACTTTACTGCAAAGCGGTACGGGATGACAACCCTGTGGAGGCCACACTGTACCACAAATTGACAATAATTATCATTACGCTGTGCGGCGCTTCACTTCCAGCAGCCATTTATCCAGTTCGGCAGCGAACTGCTGGCGATCGCGCTGGGACAAGCTGTCCGGTCCACCGGTCTGCACGCCGCTGGCCCGCATCGTATCCATAAAATCGCGCATGGTGAGCTTTTCCCGAATGGTCGAAGGCGAGTAACGCTCCCCGCGCGGATTGAGTGCCGCCGCCCCTTTCTCGAGCACTTCAGCGGCCAGCGGAATATCCGCCGTGATCACCAGATCCTCCGCGCTGCACAGGCGAACAATTTCGTTATCCGCCACGTCGAACCCGGCCGGCACGCGCAAAGAGCGGATGAACCGCGAAGGCGGTACGCGAATGTTCTGGTTTGCCACCAGCGTCAGCGGCATCTGAACGCGCTCGGCGGCGCGAAATAAAATCTCTTTAATCACATTCGGACACGCGTCCGCATCAACCCAAATCGCCATATTGTCTCCCCATAATGACTCTGTCGACTATTGTCGCCTGCATTTCGTTGTTAAGCTATCAATCAGAGAAAACAACGCATAATGACGGAGAATCGTGATGGACAAGAAAATCGGGTTTATCGGCTGCGGTAACATGGGCAAAGCCATCCTGGGCGGTCTGATCGCCAGCGGGCAGGTGCTGCCGGGTCAGATTTGGGTCTATACCCCGTCACCGGACAAGGTCGCCGCATTGCGCGATCAGTACGGGATCAACGCTGCCGAAAGCGCGCAGGAAGTGGCCCAGGTCGCCGATATCGTCTTTGGCGCCGTCAAGCCGAACATCATGATCAAAGTGCTGAGCGATATCACCTCCAGCCTGAACAAAGAGACGCTGGTCGTGTCGATTGCCGCGGGCGTCACGCTCGATCAGCTGGCGCGCGCGCTGGGCCACGACCGCAAAATCGTCCGTGCGATGCCAAACACCCCTTCACTGGTCAACGCCGGCATGACCTCCGTCACGCCTAACGCGCTGGTGACCACGGAAGAAGTGGCCGATGTGCTGAACATTTTCCGCTGCTTTGGTGAAGCTGAAGTGATTGCCGAATCGATGATCCATCCGGTGGTCGGCGTGAGTGGCTCAGCCCCTGCCTATGTATTCATGTTTTTAGAAGCGATGGCCGACGCCGCCGTGCTTGGCGGAATGCCGCGCGCGCAGGCGTATAAGTTCGCCGCGCAGGCCGTCATGGGCTCCGCCAAAATGGTGCTGGAAACCGGCAAACACCCGGGTGAACTGAAAGATATGGTCTGCTCCCCGGGCGGTACCACCATCGAAGCGGTGCGGGTGCTGGAAGAGCGCGGGTTCCGCTCGGCGGTCATTGAAGCGATGGCAAAATGCATGGAAAAATCAGAGAAGCTGAGTAAATCCTGATACACTCCATCGGGCGTCAGGCCGCCACTTCGGTGCGGCCACGCCCGGCATTTTTCGCCCTGTAGAGCGCCACGTCAGCCGCCTTCAGCCATTCCCGATAATGTCCAAACTGCGGTCCCCAGGGGGCAACGCCTACGCTGATGCGCAGCGCTTCTTTTGGCGCGCACGGTAACGTCAGGTTTTCCAGCCGCTCATGCAACCGCGACATCACGGCGATGGCGCTTTCCGCTGCTGTCTGGGACATGATCACCGCAAACTCATCCCCACCAAACCGGCCGATAGCATCGCCTGACCGTACTGACCGCTGGAGCTGGCGCGTAATAGCAATGATCGCCTCATCGCCCACGTCGTGCCCCCAGGTGTCGTTGATGTTTTTAAAGTGGTCGATATCAATCAGCAGTATCGTGGCGGTGCTGTGGTCGCGCCGACAATGCTCAAATTCATTTCGCAACAGCATTTCCCAGTGTCGGCGGTTAAAGACCCCGGTCATGCCGTCCCGGGTGCTCATCATTTCCAGCCGCTGCTTGTGCTCAGCAAGCCTGACGGCGGTGCGGTGGCTGAGCCAGGCAAACAGCATAGGATAAAATACGAGAACAGGCAGCGTTAAGCCCCACTCCACCGGGTCGGGGTTAAAGACGGCCACGCGGCCGACAAGCGGCAGCGTCACCAGCGCGGAGAGCAGGGTCAACAGGATCCCCGGAATAAACAGACGACAACCGCCGGAGCCCATCATATTCATCCCCACCATCATCACCAGCGCTGCCGTGGGTAACGCATTCATCCCCATCACGCCTATCCAGAGCCCGGCAATAATGGCATCTATTTTAAGATTGAAAGTTTCCTGCTGATGAGGTGACGTGGCCCGGCAGGATAGCTGCCAGGCGAAATGGGGCCAGACGAACGACCACCCCACCAGTAAAAGCCACCAGCCTCCGGGTAAAAAATGGGTGACCAGTATTCCCGCAACCGGGAAAAACATCGCCGCCAGCCCCACGGCGCGCGCCAGCCTAACTCGCCGGGCAAACTGAATGCCAGCGCGGTGAGGGTCATCCTGAGAAAGGGTTAAATTCCACTCTTCCCGAATGCGCTTTTTGTTGTAATACGTTTCATCATTCATCATTTTTGGGAATATTCTGAAACATTTTCCCAAATTATAGAGAGGGGGTCTGCGGGGAAAGTATGAAATTTCGGGTGAGCCGCCGGAGCCGCTCACCCGTTAGAACTACACTTTTTTCTTCAGGCAGGCACTCATGAACTTGCTGCGGTCGTCCCCTTTCAGGGACTGTTCGGTTGCCTTCGCATTACACTCGCGCATTTTTTGCTGCTGCGGGGTCAGGCTTTTTTCAGCCGGCTTCGCGGCGCCGTTTTTGAGGCAGTCGCTCATGTAGGTCTTGCGAGCATCGCCCTTCAGACTCTGAGACGTCGCCTGTTGATTACAGGTGGTCATACGCTGCTGCTGCGGCGTTAACGTTTTCTCTTCCGCGTTCGCCGATGCGACCAGGAACAGGCCGGAGAGCAGAGTAACCAGTAATGTTGTTTTCATTGCACCATCCTTTTGTGAACATTCCCTGTAAGTCTGGTTCGTGACAGGGAAAAAACCAGCCGACAGATGTGATTTCCGCCGGGATTTTATCATTTCAGACCCAGCGCCGCCTTCATGGTGTAGAACAGATCCGTTTGATCCGTCAGGCCTACCACGTTGGCCGCATGCGGACCGTAGGCGGCAATGCGCAGCTGGGTGCCCGTGTGCTCCATGGACTCTTCTTCAGAGTTGCCGTAGCTCATCACCATGACGGAGCCGTCTTTGGTGTTCAGCGCCTGCGTCAGGCCAGGGGCTTTGGTATCTGGCGGAATGATCTGGCTGGCGTGCGCATGATCCGCGGTGACGATCACCAGGGTGTTACCGTCTTTTTTCGCGAACGCGAGCGCCTTCTGCACCGCTTCGTCCAGATCGACGGTTTCACCAATCTGACCGCACGGATTCGCAGCATGATCCTGTTTATCAATCGACGCGCCCTCAACCTGCAGGAAGAACCCTTTTTCGCTCTTGCTCAAAAGAGAGATCGCTTTATCGGTCATCGCCGCCAGCGTCGGAATGCTGTCCGTACGTTTCGGGTTCGGCGTACAGGTCACCGCAGGCTGATCGATGTTGCCGTGATACGAGGCTTTTGGTCCTTCCCAGCGCACGGGCATGTTGCCGTCAGAGAACAGCCCCAGCAGCGGCTTGTCCTGGTTCGCCTCGCTTATCGCCGCCAGAGCATTTGCGTCACTCACCAGCTGATAGCCGCGAGCCTGCGCCTGCTCGCGCAGCGTTTTGCCCTGCCACTCGCCCGCCGTCGCGGTTTCCGCGAAGGTTTTCGCGCCGCCGCCCAGGGTCACGTCAGGACGCGCGTTCAGCAGCTGTTCCGTAATCGAGCCTTTGCCGCCTTTTTCCAGCGCATTCGTTGGGCATTTTTCGCTGGTCACTGACGGGCCGTAGCATTTACGCGATGTAACGTGCGCCACCAGCGCCGCGGGCGTTGCATCCTGGAGTTCAGCGGTGGAGACGTTGCCGGTCGCCAGGCCCGCCGCTTTTGCCATCTCCAGAAGGGTTTGATGATCTTTTTCGTGAATATCCACGCCCAGCGCGCCATTATAGGTTTTCACGCCGGTGGACCACGCCGTGGCAGAGGCCGCGGAGTCCGTGACGTAATCCGGTTTACCGGTTTTTTTATCCAGCGCGTAATGGGTATATTGTCCGGTCAGCGGTAAGGCATCGATACCTTTAAAAAAGCCGCCCGCTCCCTCGGCATAATTCCGCGCCGCCGTGATTTCGGAATCGCCCATTCCATCGCCAATCAGCAGAATAATATTTTTCGCCGGCTTATCATTCAGCGAAGCGCGAATAGCGGCAGTTTGATCTTCTGATAAACGGCGCGCGCCGCCAGGCTGGGTGATATCCCCTTTTGCCGCACGATTATCCAGCACGCTGGTTTGCGTCGTATCAGCATAAATGGCAGGGGTAATTAACAGGGGAAGTAATGCAATGAAAAGTGCGCTCTGTTTCAATTTATTTTCTCCATGTACAAATACATAAAAATAAAAACAGAGCGACTATAGGCATCCTGCATGACAATTCTATGACACGTCGTTACGTCCTGTGACGGTTTAGCTGCGCGGATGCCTTAACAGCTTCTTTACGTACTGGTGGAGCATCTCGGCATCCTCAACCGGAACCTGCGATTCAGGCCTGACGCTGTCCAGCGCACCTTCCACGCTCTCTATCAACGCCTGTTGATCGGTTTTTGCCATTTGTCGCAGCAGCGCGGTGACGACAATTTCAAGTGCTTCGACCTGAGCCACCAGCTCTTTTGACTCTTCTTCCTTTTGTGCCAGCTTAACCAGCAATTCAGCAATGAGGTTTTTCATCGTGCCAGTTCCTTTTTCAGTTTTGTCTGACGTTATCACTCTGAATCCCTATTGCAAAGAGAAGATATTAATTATGGTATGCAAAAGTGACACAGGAACAGAAATAAAGAGGCAGCGCCGTGATCGAAACGTTTTTCTATAAAAAGAAGCCGCATTTTGTTATATAAAAATGCGGCGACCATAAGAATATATAATACATCTGCGAAATTGTTATCTCGCCGATTTGGCCTCCGCCATTTGTCTGCGGCGTCGCAGCGCAATAGCCAGCTGGATAATATTGATTAAAACGACAATCGCTGTCGCCGCAAATACCCAGCGAAAACCGGCCATCGCGGAAACGGATGCGCCAATAAGCGGACCGGCAACATTCCCCAGATACATAAATGACTGGTTATATCCAAAAATACGCCCCGTCACCTGGTCGCTGGAATATTTAACCAGCAGGGTCTGCACCGCAGGCAACATGGCGCCATCAGCAAACCCGAGCAGAAATCGCAATACGCCAAGCTGAAGCGGAGAGGTGACAAACGACATCGCGAAGAAGAGTACCACCGCAAAGATCAGCGTCGCCATCAGGATGCGCGCCGTGCCGATCCTGTCACCCAGTTTGCCCAGACGCGGCGCGGAAATCAGGGCGGATACGCCCGGCACGGCGGCAATCATGCCGCTCAGAAAAGCGATATTGGTGCTATCCGGCTCCATCGACTTGATAAACAGCGCCAGAATCGGACCGACCGAACCGTTACAGAGCTGGATCACCATGGTGGTTACAAACAGGCTGATCATCAGCCCCGGATAAGGCAGCGAGGCGAAAACGGCCTTGCCGCTCAGGCGTTCAGATTTACTGATAACCGGACGGCCCCCCTCTTTAATCAGAAAGAGCGTCACCAGAAAACTGACCACCAGCAGAACCGCAGTGATGATAAATACCGCGCGCAGTCCGACGTGGTCCGCCAGAAAGCCCCCCAGCAGCGGACCGCCGATGACGCCGCTGATCTGTGCCGTGGAAAGCGTACTCAGCGCCCAGCCGCTACGCTCGCGCGGCACCTGAGAGGCGACCAGTGCCATGGCATTCGGAATGTACCCGGATGTCAGCCCCATCACCGCGCGCAGGAAAAACAGCTGCCAGACGTTAGTGGCGAAGGCCTGCAGCAGAATGGCAATCGCCATCCCGAGCGAGGCGCGCAGCAGCATCAGTTTTCGGCCTTTCCGATCCGCCAGGCTGCCCCACATCGGTGACACAATGGCGGAGACCAGAAACGTGACGCTGAACGTCAGACCGGACCACATGGAGAGCGCTTCATGCGAAGTCACCCCCAGCTGCGAGACGTACAGCGGCAGGAACGGCAGGATCTGGCTGATGGCCAACCCGGTGAAGAAGCAGCCGAACCAGACCGAGATGAGATTAACTTTCCAGGATTCCATAAAGAAATAGTCTTCATTTTTAGGCGAATTCGCCGTCAGATTAGCAAGTTACGCGTTTTGACGTCGCACCAGAGATGCGGCCTGACTGACTTTGGTGTTTTATCTTCCCAGTCATCATATTTGTGAAATAAGTCACAATTCATCCATTTTCTGGCGGAATATTATGCTTCACCGACAGAGTCCGAAACCGCGCATGCCCAGATGAAAATGGTTGGAATGCGCCGCGTTATACTCCGGCCCCAGGCCGTTTCCGTAGTAGCTGCAGCTTGCCGCCAGCATGGCCTTCAGCCATGGCTGCGTTGTTGCCGCCTTCCAGCCGTTCATCACCGTGACGCGTTCACCGTTCGCCAGACGAAAAGCGGCAATATCCAGCGCCTCAGCCGTAGCATGTTCACTGCGTCGCGCGTCAGGGCGGTGGTAAATATTGCGGCAGGCAAAGCTGCCGAGATGATCGATACGCGCCAGGTCGCTGCCCGTATAGCGTTTTGTCAGCGGCCGGGCCTGCTGGCTGATAAAGAGGGCTGAGCTGAGCGCCAGCGGACAGCTGGCGAGAAAACTGCTGTTCAGGCCGACCGGACCGAAGTCACGCACGCGTACAACGTTGTTAAGCGGACACGCGCCGCCGCTGTCAGCCACCGGCTGGGTGCGGATGAGATCTCTTTGGTTAGCCTGCGAAAGCAGGCTCGCGCACGCCTCGGGGGTTAAGCGCCGAAGCTTATACTGGGTGATTCGACCCGGCGGGTCCTCAAGCGTCAGCGGCATGAAAGGGTTGTAGTAAGGCGGCAACCAGCGGTAACCCACCGTTGCGATGGCCAAAATGATAAATACGGTCAGCAGCGTTTTTCCTTTCACTCTCCCCCCTCAACATTCCCCAAAACATTATGGCAGAAGGCCGCGAAACCCGCCGGGCATCGTGGTATGTTATTGGCTTTTCGTCAGACTGGAAGAGAGTGAGATGGCTAAGCAGCGCGTAGGTATTGTCTTTGGGGGAAAATCAGCGGAGCACGAAGTGTCATTGCAATCGGCCAAAAATATCGTTGATGCGATCGATAAAAGCCGCTTCGACGTGGTGCTGCTGGGCATTGATAAACAGGGCCAGTGGCATGTTAACGATGCCAGCCAGTATCTGCTGAATGCTCACGATCCGGCACACATCGCCCTTAATCCTTCGGAAGTGAGCGTCGCCACCGTACCCGGCGTCGTGAAGGGGCAGCTTATCGACGCCGGCAATGCACAGGCTCTCGCCCAGATCGACGTTGTCTTCCCTATCGTTCACGGCACACTGGGCGAAGATGGTTCCCTGCAGGGAATGCTGCGCATGGCCAACCTGCCGTTCGTCGGCTCGGACGTCCTCGGCTCTGCCGCATGCATGGACAAAGACGTCACCAAACGCCTGCTGCGCGATGCCGGGCTGAACATTGCGCCATTCGTGACCCTCACCCGCGCCAACCGCGACAAACACAGCTTCGCGCAAATTAGCGGAGAGCTGGGTCTGCCGCTGTTTGTGAAGCCTGCAAACCAGGGCTCCTCCGTGGGCGTCAGCAAAGTGACCAGCGAAGCTCAGTTCACTCAGGCCGTCCGCCTGGCGTTTGAGTTCGACCATAAAGTGGTGGTTGAGCAGGGTATCAAAGGCCGTGAAATTGAGTGCGCCGTGCTGGGCAACGATTTCCCACAGGCGAGCACCTGCGGAGAGGTGGTGTTAAACAGCGACTTCTACTCGTACGACACCAAATACATTGATGACAAAGGCGCCCAGGTTGTCGTGCCTGCGGATATCGATCCGGCGGTTAACGATAAGATCCGGGCGATCGCCATTCGCGCTTATCAGACGCTCGGCTGCTGCGGCATGGCGCGCGTGGATGTGTTCCTGACGCCGGAAAACGAGGTGGTGATCAATGAAATCAATACGCTGCCGGGGTTCACTAACATCAGCATGTATCCGAAACTGTGGCAGGCAAGTGGCCTGAGCTACCCGGAATTGATCACCCGCCTGATCGAACTGGCGCTGGAGCGTCACGCCGCCGACAGCGCGCTTAAAAGTTCCGTAAACGGTTAATCGGCGCGCTTCGCCGACTCCGCCTCATCCGCTGTCGTCTCTTCAGGACGACGGCGGATAATCAACCCCGCCAGCCAGAAACTGATCACCCAGGTCACCAGCCCAACGGCATACGTTTGCCAGCCTTTTGCCTCAAACCCCAACAGGCCCACAACACCGTTAAGAATAAAGATCAGCCCGATAGCGAAGGCG
This sequence comes from Enterobacter sp. SES19, assembly GCF_011765665.1. Lineage (NCBI taxonomy): Bacteria > Pseudomonadati > Pseudomonadota > Gammaproteobacteria > Enterobacterales > Enterobacteriaceae > Enterobacter > Enterobacter sp. SES19. Next base: position 1,007,277 of record NZ_CP050320.1, on the reverse strand, counting down.
TAGTAGTGCCAGTCTCGGCGTAGTTTGGACGTGAGATTCATAACAACTCCGGCAGGAAAAAAAGACATCCTCTCACAGATTTACGGCCAGGTCTGTGGCAGATACGGAAATTCTGAAACGCGACGCAATTTCAGTTAAGTCATGAAATTGTGATGTGCTGCAGAAATCAACAATCCAGGAGGATTCCGGCGCGTAAATTACCACGATTCTGATATTGACAAATGCGATGACCTGTCAAACTCACCCTGTACGAAGCGTATTAACAGAGCGATTTATCCGGAGGTCATCATGGCTGACTTTACATTGTCGAAACCGATTTTTGGCGGAAAACCAAAAACCTCCACGGCGGGTAATATCGCGTATGCCCTGTTTGTCCTGTTCTGCTTCTGGGCTGGCTCACAGCTGCTCAATATGCTGGTCCATGCGCCAGGCGTTTATGAACACCTGATGCAGGTACAGGATAACGGACGCCCGCGAGTTGAGATTGGCTTTGGCGTCAGCACCCTGTTCGGCCTGATTCCCTTCCTCGCGGGATGTATGATTCTGGGCGTGGTGGCATTAGCGCTGCGCTTTCGCCGTCGCCGTTAAAGCCCCATACAGCGAGCCCGGCGATCGTCCACGCGTTTTGCGAACCACGCGGTGGTCAGGTTACGCGTGATCTTCGGGCTTTCCAGCTGAATGCCCGGCAGGATAGCCCTCGGTAACGTTTTCCCGCTTTTCTGCTCTGCGAGCGCAAACACCTTCTTGTACAGATCCGTTTTCTCAAAGGCCAGGCTATCGCCTTTCTCAAGCTGACGGCGAATGTCGCTGTTGCTCAAGCCAAGCGTTGTCGATAATTTCCGTACGGCAAGCTCAGTGCTTCCCGCCTCGCTGCTGCCGTAAGCGATGAGATCGCCGTCCAGCGCGAGCTTAACGCCGCTTGCGCGGCTGACCGCACTCTGGAATGCCGCATTACGGCTGGCATACCAGCCGGCGTTAAAGTCGGCAAAGCGGTACAGCGGCTCATCGTAGTTCGCCGGGTAGTTCAGCAGGTGATACGTGCCGAACCACAGCCCGCCGCGCAGGGAGAAGACCTCCTGGCGCACCGTACCGTCGATTTTCCACGGATAGCCGTCGGTGTGTTTCTCCGCGAACGCGATGCTTACCTGCATTGGGCCTCCGGTGTGGACCGGGTTCAGTGAGCCAAACAGCTTCTGCCCCATTGGGACCATGCTGATGAAATCATCAAAGATGGCGCTAAGCTGTTTTTCGGTTTTCACCGTATCCAGCCGTTCGCTGTAGCTTTTGCCGTTCGGTGAGGTGATTTTAAGCGCGGTATGCACGAGGAACACCGGGATGTGCATGGACTCCGCGCGGCGGTCGATCTCTTTCCAGGCGATTTTATTCAGCCCCGGCACAGCCGGGTCTGACTGGTACATCGACTCCTGCTGCGCCACCGCCAGCACCGAACAAATGTTCTCCTCGGTCGGCGCGATCTTTTGGCTTTCAAAAGTTTTTGCCAGCGCGTCTGCCCACGCATTGCGATCCTTCACGCTGGCGGGCATTTTCTGCCGCACAACGCTTGCCACATCGACGGGCTTCTCCCCCTTTTTGAGCGGAGCAGCCCCTTTTTCGGCACAGCCTGCCAGCACAAGAGCGGCCAGCAAGGACAAGGGTAACGCGCGCGGTACGGCAAAAGACATAGCAACGTCCTGTATTAGCTAAATGTGTTGGTGACTTCCTGCAGGTCACGATCGTCCAGCTCGCGTTCAAAGCTGCGCAGACGTTTGTAGATAGACATCAGTTCTACCAGCGTGGTCCAGGAGCTGATCAGGTACTGGAACGACCCACGAACCTGACCGAAAACGTTAGTGATCTGCGTCATCAGACCGAGCGTAATCGTACCCGCAACAATCGACGGGAACAGCAGGAACAAACCGAAAACGTTATCCACCTGCAGATACAAAATACGGGCAATGTTGAAATACATATAGTGGAAGTAGAGTCGGAAGTAGTTACGGCGTACGGCGCCAAACAGCTCGCGGACGGTCGGCGGCGAGGCGCGGTTGGCATCATCTTCGCCGTAAACCAGCTCTTTACGGTAAGCGGCTTCGACGCGTTGATTTTTAAACTCCAGCCCCGGCAGTTTGATCCCCACCACCGCCAGCAGGCCCGTTCCCATCAGCGACCAGACGATCGCGGCAATCACCAGACCATACGGAAGATGACCGACAATAGGCAGATCCGGCACGTGCGCAGAGAGCGTCACCAGCACCGGCAGGAAGGCAATCAGCGTCATGATGGCGTTGATAAAACTGACGCCCATGTCTTCAAGCGTGGAGGCAAAACGCATGGTGTCTTCCTGCACACGCTGTGCGGCGCCTTCGATATGGCGCAGGTGCTGCCAGTGCGCCATATAATGTTCGTTCATTGCGGTACGCCAGCGGAAAACGTAGTGGCTGACGAAGAAATTGTTCATCACGCCGATGATCACCGCTATCAGGGCGATACCGAGGAAGATCCCGACTTCATGGTAGAACTGGTTAATGGTCACCTTATGCGGCGAGCTGAGCGCGGTCTGGATCAGATCGTAGAACGGCGCATACCAGGCGTTAACCGCCACGCCCACCTCCACGAGGAACCAGGTCACAAAGATAATCAGCGATGTGCCGAGGATCGACCAGTACTGCCAGCGGTGCGGAGAATAGACAAACCAGAACAGTGCAAACAGCCCTACGCACACCGTGTAGTAGGCGTAAAACAGCAGGTAGCTCAGCGACCAGAAGCGCGCCGCGCTAATCGGCACCTCGCCTATCGCCCCCGTGATGCGCGTCAGCCATGCGCCGCCGCCCGCCTGCCAGAAAATGACAGCGATGAGTGCCCAAATAAATGCCGACAGGAAAAAAGGCCCTGGCTTTGGGAAAAAAGACTTAAACATAATGCTTCCTTCTTGTTGTTATGGCTGTTGCTGTGTACAACACGTCACCACACGAAAACCTGCCCGAGCCAGCCTCCCGGCTCCGGCAAAAAGGTCAGACCCGAGCGTTAATTATTAGTTCGCTTTCCAGTTTTCAAGAATTGTTTCGGTGCGTTTCACCGCGAGAGGATTCGCCGGCGCAATGAAGTTACGCCAGACGTCGTTGTGATGGTTAATCAGGATCTGCGCATCTGCCGCCGGGCGATTGGCTGTAGTATGGGCATCTTCCGCCACGGTGATGTGATAACCCCGGCTGACGCCGTTCTTAACCGTCGCATCGACGCAGTAATCGGTGGCGCAGCCGCAGATGACAAACTCGCGAATGCCCTGCTCACGCAGCAGCGCCTCAAGCGCGGTGTTGTAGAAGGCATCACAGGCGGTTTTGGTAACATAAAGCGCGTCAGCTGGTTGATGGAGTTCAGGCAGTAGTGCAAACCCCTCACTCCCCTCTTCCAGGCCACCAGCCTCGGTATGCTGAATAAAAATCACCGTGTCGGCTGCCTGCGTAAGCTGGTTGATCAGAGAGATACACTTTTCACGCTGATGACGAGGGGTTTCAAATACCCCGTTCTGCATATCGACAACCATAACCACACGCTTCTCAGACATACCGTTCTCCGTAAGATTGAGTGAAACTGGTGCCTATCATAAGCCCGATGTCACAAAATGGGAGATGGCTCGTAAGTAAATTGTTCATATTTACCCATGGTTACGTTTTTCTCGCTATCGTTATGCAATTCGGGGCATTGCGCGGTTCCGATTAGTAGTATAAATACCCATTACTTTCCTCATTCACTTCATGGATGCTTTTCGTTGAAACGTTGTCTGCTCTCTTTTGCCGCGCTGTGTGCGGTGAGCTTTTCTACCGCCCAGGCAGCCCAACCGCTGACGGCACCCGTTTTAGCTTCAGATATTGCCGATCGCTACGCGAACCTTATCTATTACGGCAGCGGCGCGACCGGGATGGCGATGGTCGTCATCGACGGCAACCAGCGTGTGTTCCGCAGCTTTGGCGAAACGCGCCCGGGAAATAACGTTCACCCGCAGCTGGATTCCGTTATCCGCATCGCATCCTTAACCAAACTGATGACCAGCGAAATGCTGGTGAAACTGCTCGACCAGGGCGTGGTGAAGCTTGACGATCCGCTCAGCAAATACGCGCCGCCAGGTGCCCGGGTCCCCACGTATCAGGGGACGCCGATCCGGCTTGTGAACCTTGCAACCCACACCAGCGCCCTGCCGCGTGAGCAGCCAGGCGGAGCAGCGCATCGTGACGTATTTGTCTGGCCAACGCGCGACCAGCGCTGGAGCTATCTGAGTACCGCCACACTGAAAGCGGCACCGGGCTCGCAGGCCTCTTATTCAAACCTGGCGTTCGACCTGCTGGCGGATGCCCTCTCAACGGCGGCTGGCAAACCCTATACGCAGCTGTTTGAAGAGCAGATCACCCGTCCGCTCGGCATGAAAGACACCACGTTTACCCCGTCCCCGGATCAGTGCCGTCGCCTGATGGTGGCAGAGAAAGGCGCCAGCCCCTGTAATAACACGCTCGCGGCTGTGGGCAGCGGCGGGGTTTACTCCACGCCTGGCGACATGATGCGCTGGATGCAGCAGTTCCTTTCTTCAGATTTCTACGCTCGCACCAGCCAGGCCGATCGCATGCAGACTCTGATTTATCAGCGTACTCAGCTGCACCGCGTCATCGGGATGGACGTACCGGGTAAAGCCGATGCGCTCGGCATGGGATGGGTCTATATGGCGCCGAAAAATGGGCGTCCAGGTATTATTCAGAAAACCGGCGGCGGTGGTGGATTCATCACCTATATGGCCATGATCCCGCAGTCAAACGTGGGCGCGTTTGTGGTGGTCACCCGCTCCCCGCATACGCGTTTCGTCAATATGAGTGACGGGATTAATAACCTGGTGGCAGAACTGAGCGCCAATAAAGCCCAGGTGCTCACCGCGTCTAACTGATCTTAATATTCCGTGGGCAAGCGGTTGATGCTGACCAGCTTGCCCCGGCTCATATTGATGTAGTTACCTTGCCGCAGGGCAGCGAGAACCTCAGCAACCACTGAACGTGAAATACGCGTACTTTGTTGAATATGATTCATCACACCGATTTTTGAACGCAACGTTTCATCCCACTCCGCCATATTCAACAGCATGGCGCGGATCTGGTGATAGGAATTATTTCCCACCAGCTGCATATCGCGTTTCTCAAGAATGTAGTTTATCCAGGATAACCAACCGAAGGCCTCTTTCCATAGCGCGTTCTGTTGTATAAGTTGACGGGTGGTTTCAGTGGGCAAATAAAAACCCGTGCAGGATGTTTTGGCTATCACTCTATATTCCTGGCAGTGATTAATCATCACTGTGGACAAACCCATAATAAACGGCGCTGTCGCGATGCCCACAAGCAGTTCATCTGAATGTCGATAGATTTCGATAACACCGGTTTGGAATACGATGGTGCGGCGCTCATTACATTCACCGGATATAATTAATTGTTTTGGAGCAGATTTAAAAGGGGTACTGGCTGATTTCAAACACTGTTCGAGCCGGCGTAATTCAGAAAGTGGTTTCGCATTAACCTTCATGCAGACCTCAAGGCATCCGTATTTGTCGGTTCAATATTATTTTTATTACTTCTGTAAAAAGCGGGGGGAGGTAACGCCTCCCCCGCTTTTATTTATTACCAGGTATATTTCACACCCAGGTTTGCCCCCCAGTTCTGATCAACGTCGCCGCCGCCCAGATAAGTGGCATCAGTGTAAGCACTGAAGTTCTTCGTGAAGCTGAACTGGGTGCCCAGCCCTACGCGCACAGCGGAGCCTTTAACGCCGTTATCAATGCTGTCACCGTTAATGTCGGCATTGTTATCAGCATCGTCATAGACCCAGGCCAGTTTGAAGTAAGGCGTCAGAGCCTGATCGCCACCGTAGTTAAAGGTATAACCCGTATCAACACCGAGTTCATAGCGCAGGCTATCGTAAGATTGCCCATCCATGCGCATGTCATTGCTGAGACGATAATCATCGCCAGACTGGAACAGGCCAGACACGGCTGCGTATGGTGTGACGTAGCCGGACAGGTTTGGTTTCCAGTCATAGCCCAGTTTCAGCCCAAAACCAACCGCGTCATTGGTGGTGTTGCCGTCAACATACTGGCCGTTGCTCATGTTAGCAGAGAGATCGCTGTTGAAGCGGGTGTAGCTCAGGGAGCTGTCGAGGAAAAGATCGTTCATGAATTTCGCAGACGCGTAGATCATCGCCGTCTGGCTGTCCTGATCGACCTGACCGGTACGATCGCTGATATCCCCCTTCGCGAAACCTGCCGCACCACCGACGATCCACTTCGCATTATTACCGTCAATCTGGGTATCCAGACCGACCATAATACCGCTCACGTCCTGATCGTAGCTAAGAACGCCATTGTCGCCGTCGAAGTTACCGCCGAAGTAACTCACCCACGCCCCGCCGTTATCCGCCAGGCCGTGACGGCTGTTGGTCAGACGAGCACCTACGGTATCCTGCTGCAGATTCCAGATGTTGGTGTTGGCAGAAGGGATGCTCAGCGCCATATTGGCGTAGTCGGTCAGCGCTTTCTGCTGGAGGACAACGGCGTCACCCTGCTGCTGCGCCTGGTAGGTGTAGGCACCTAAATCGGCTTTGTTTGCAGCAGTAAAGCTGGCTGCAGTATCCGCGTTATTGTCATAGACGCGAATAATCTCTTTGTTTTTGTAATCGGCGACGGAACCGGCTCCGGTCGCGTTGTCGATACGGACCTTGTAGTTACCGGCGACGTCACCGTTCACTGACAGATGACCATCAGAATTAATCGCCACAACGCCGTAGTCGTAATCGGCATTGTGCTTATCGTTGGTGATATAGCGTGCGTTGTTCAGATCGCTGTTCAGCACGTAATCACGGCTGGCAACGTTCAGCACACCACCATCGGTCAGTACCATATTGTGCGTATCAACCTGTCCCAACCCTAGCGCCAGCTCTGCACCGTTATCCACGGTGATGGTGTTGGCATACAGATCGGCCGTTTCTTCCGTCAGTGCCGCACGGCTATAGCTGTCCAGATACAGATGGTCGGTGGCCACGCCGCCGCTGTCGCCGATATTCAATGAGGAAGCATTGGTCAGGGTGATGGTATCCGCCAGCAGACCTGAGTTTTCAACATTGACCTGAGACTGGTTGTTGACCGTCAGCGTGTCGATGTTAGACACCTTGCGGGTATCCCATTCGGAGCCGTTATCCAGCGTGATGTTAAAGAGACCGCTCTGATACACCGCTTCGCCCGCAACATGTCCGTTGCTGTCATAGGTGGAGTCCGGCCAAATGCTGTTTGGGGACAGAGCGCTCCAGTCTACGTTGCTGTAGCCCAGGCCATACATCTGCGCCGTGCCGATAGCCTCGACGCTCGACTGCGCTGCACCAACCCATTTGCTGCCATTGGTCAGAGTAACGTCCAGCTTATCGGTACCGTCCCAGCCGTTGGTAGTTGGGTTATAGACACCGTCTGCACTGGTATCCGTTGCCGGATCGCCGTTCGGATAGAAGTTGTTGTCGAAGGTACTGGAGAAAAGAATGTCGCCAGTAACGGTGGAGTGATCGAACGTGGCGCTGGTCTGCATCGCGTTATCAGACGCGCTGGCGGCCACAATCAGCGCCGCATCATCTGCCGCTGTCGCGTTGGTTTCACCATAGTCGCTCGGCTTCGCGGTTTGACCGTAGAATCCGCTGGTACCTAAATCGCTGTACGCACCAGAAGTCAGTACCGAATCTTTCACCAGTAGCGTGTCGGTAAAGACGTTGCTGCTGTTGGCTACGCCTTCAACGCCGTCGTACGGGGTATTATCCAGCTCCTGATACCCCTGCGTCAGGGTAATACCCGCGACGTGAGAGTTATTCTGGATAACAATATCCGATTCAACATCCAGGGTAATTGCATTGCCCAACCCATAGGTATCAAGATAGTGGGTTTCGGTATTATCGCCATTTACCACATTGTAAGCATAATGCTCATAGGTGTCGTTAATGGTGGAGTGATCAACGGTCAGGCTAAAACGATCGTACTGAGAATGGGTCGTGCCGTCGGTGTCTATACCATCAGCACACGAGGTGGTCATACACTCAGAGGTAATCATGCCATTAATGGTACTGTTGGAAATGCTTAATGCATTAGCCCGACCATTGATACCATCATCCAGATAGTATGTTGAAATAATACCATTCACGGTGGATTTATTAATCACCGGATAAATATCACCGTCGTGGGTAACGTCTGAGTAATCCCAGTCGGCATAGCCATAATACCAGGGTGTGGACGCTGTATTATCGTATCCGAAGGTATTATAAGTTGTACCGGAAATATCCTTCGCATTGGCCTGAGAAGCGATAGCCAGGGTGCAGGCTAATGCAAGTTGAGATACAACGAGTTTCTTTTTCCATGTTTGCATTGGGTCATCCCTCCTCAGGGACGTAAGCAAGTTTGTCCATCAATGAATTTGCAACATTTAATTGCGGAGGGAATTATGCAGTTTCATTTCGAAAAGGTTCAATGAATGTTTCCATTAAGTCCGTATCCAGACCAATTACACATCAAAAACAACAAGCGCAGGGGTCACTCAAGATAAATATTATAAAAACAAAACGTTAAAATACAGACAAGCGAAGGAGAAATATATAACAACAAATAATAAATCACTTTTAATGATGCATCCCACTTAATATAGAAACAATACGAATATCTCACCCCCAATCAGTAATATACTAACCTGTATTAAATATTGATGAAATGAAACCTGACCTGCCGCATTTCGCAAAAAGCAAAATGCCCACTTTAGTAAAACACCCGTCTTCACTTTGAGGTACACTAGCCTTCTTTGTTCCACAAACATCAGGCATACCATGACCGATTTAATTGCACGCCCACGCCGCCTGCGCAAGTCACCTGCACTGCGCGCTATGTTTGAAGAGACAACCCTGACCTTAAACGATCTGGTGTTGCCGATTTTTGTCGAAGAAGAGATCGATGACTACAAAGCCATCGAAGCCATGCCGGGCGTCATGCGCATTCCGGAGAAATATCTGGCGCGTGAGATTGAACGCATCGCCAACGCGGGGATCCGCTCGGTGATGACCTTCGGCATCTCACACCATACCGATGCCACCGGCAGCGACGCGTGGAAAGAAGATGGCCTCGTCGCTCGCATGTCCCGCATCTGCAAAGAGACCGTGCCGGAAATGATCGTCATGTCCGATACCTGTTTCTGCGAATACACCTCACACGGCCACTGCGGCGTGCTGTGCGATCACGGCGTGGATAACGATGCCACCCTGCTGAACCTTGGCAAGCAGGCTGTCGTCGCGGCCGCGGCAGGTGCGGACTTCATCGCCCCATCTGCGGCAATGGACGGACAGGTTCAGGCGATTCGTCAGGCGCTGGACGCGGCGGGCTTTACCGACACCGCCATCATGTCTTACTCCACCAAATTCGCCTCCTCCTTCTACGGCCCGTTCCGTGAAGCGGCGGGCACGGCGCTGAAAGGCGATCGTAAAACCTATCAGATGAACCCGCTGAACCGCCGCGAAGCGATTCGTGAATCCCTGCTTGATGAAGCCCAGGGCGCAGACTGCCTGATGGTGAAACCGGCTGGCGCGTACCTTGATATCCTGCGCGACATCCGCGAGCGCACCGAGCTGCCGCTGGGCGCTTATCAGGTGAGCGGCGAGTACGCGATGATCAAATTCGCCGCGCTGGCGGGTGCCATTGACGAAGAGAAAGTGGTCCTCGAAAGCCTCGGCGCCATCAAACGCGCAGGCGCGGACCTGATCTTCAGCTACTTCGCGCTGGATCTGGCCGAGAAAAAAATCCTCCGCTAATCTTCACCAAACTGCAATACAACCGACATCTGCTCCTTCTACTGTCTTCGCAAGACGGCAGGAGGAGTAATCATGTTTAGCCTCGATAGCGTTCTCGACGATCTTTGGCCTCAGGCGAGGCCTGCACCCTGGCAAAAAAGTCTGTTAAAAAGACTGTTTTACGAAGACGAATTTCAGCAATTTGCTACAACCCACCGCCACCTGAAAGGCCTGGATATGGTGGAGCAAGTTCTGGAACACCTGGATATTCTCTGCACCGTTTCCGCCCGCGATCTTGAACAAATCCCCGAACATGGCCCGCTGGTCATTATTGCCAACCACCCGACGGGTACGATGGACGGACTGGCGCTGCTGTATGCCGTCTCCCGCGTCCGGCGCGATGTGAAAGTCGTGACCAACCGGATGCTGACCCACCTTGAGCCCCTCAACTCGCTGTTTATTCCGGTGGACAATATGGGCGGCAGGACGGCGAAAACATCCCTGGTGCAGATGGAACAGCATCTGCAAAACGCAGGCGTGCTGATCTTCTTCCCGGCCGGAGAAGTGTCCCGCCCCACGCGCAAAGGCATTCGCGACAAAAAGTGGCACTCCGGCTTTATTAAACTCGCCGGCAAGCTGCGCGCCCCGTTGCTGCCGGTGCATATTCAGGCGCATAACAGCCTGCTCTTTTATGCCAGCACGCTGGTCTCCCCGACGCTGTCGATGCTGTTGCTCATGCAGCAGATGTTCCGCCGCCGTCACAGCCAGCTGCCGATCAAAATCGGCCAGCAGATTGCGTGGCATCACTGGCACAGCGCCACCCTTTCGTCGCGTGAGATGGCCGAGCAGTGCCGTCAGCACGTGATGCGTCTTGGCAAGGGAGTGCCCGGCGTCTTTAAAACCCAGTGCGCGATTGCCCGTCCGGAAGATCGGGCTACCCTGAAACGTGCGCTGGCGCAGGCCGAATGTCTGGGCAAAACCAGCGACGGTAAAACCATCTATCTCTGGCAGCGTAACGGTCAGGAAGACGTCCCGCTGCTGCGCGAGCTGGGCCGCCTGCGCGAGATTGCCTTTCGCGCGGTGGAGGAAGGGAGCGGCAAACGCCGGGATACCGACAGCTACGACGATGATTATCTGCACCTGATCCTGTGGGATGAGGACGATCTGGAGATCGTCGGGGCGTATCGCTTTATGCCGACGGCCATGCAGATCGAAAAGCGCGGCGTTGAGGGGTTGTACAGCTATAGCCTCTTCCACTACGACGACAAAATGCAGGACGTGCTGGAGCACGGCATTGAGCTGGGGCGCAGCTTTATTCAGCCGCGCTACTGGGGGCGCCGCGGCCTGGACTATTTATGGTCCGGTATTGGGGCCTATCTGGCGCGTTATCCGCACTACCGCTACCTGTTTGGCCCGGTCTCCATTTCCGGTGGCTTACCGCCTGCTGCGCGGGATCTGCTGGTCGCCTTTTACCGCCTGTGGTTCCCGGCGACGCATCCGCTTGCCGCCTCGCGCCAGCCGTATCCCGCCTCCCTGCCGGACGTGCTGGCACAGTTTGGCGGCGTGGATTACGTGGACGATCTGACGAAGCTGAAGTCCCTGCTCGGCAATCTTGGCTGCGGTATTCCACCGCTCTACAAGCAATATTCCGAGCTGTGCGAGCCCGGCGGCGTGCAGTTTATTGATTTTGGCAGCGACCCGGCGTTCAACAACTGCGTTGACGGGCTGGTGCTGGTGGATTTGTGTTACCTGAAGGCGAACCGCTATCAGCGGTATATTGAGGCGCATTTAATACCCTCACCCCTGCCCTCTCCCTAAAAGGGAGAGGGTGAAAATCGCACCGGGCAGTCCCCTCGCCCCTTTGGGGAGAGGGTTAGGGTGAGGGGATCAAGGAGCACGGTAAAACGGCTTATCGCCCAAAATCGTCGCCCGCTGCATAATCCGGCGCTGCGGCAGATAGTCCGCATTGGCATAATGCTGCGTTACGCGGTTATCCCAGATCGCCAGATCGTTCTCCTGCCAGCGCCAGCGCACCTGAAACTCCGGCTTGGTGATATGCGCGAACAGGAATCCCAGCAGCGCCTCACTCTCTTTCTCGGACACGTCCACAATGCGCGTGGTGAACCCTTCGTTTACGAACAGCGCCTGTTTGCCCGTCACCGGATGGGTCCGCACCACCGGGTGCAGCAGCGGAGGATGTTTCGCCACAGCCTCCTGCCAGCGCTGATGTTCCTCTTCCGTTTTACGGTACTTGTACTCCGGGAACGATTTCTTGAAATCGTGCTCCGCCCGCAGCCCGCTCAGCAGCGTCCTGAACGGCTCTGACAGCGCCTCATACGCCGCAATCCCGCTGGTCCACAGCGTATCGCCGCCGGTTTCCGGCAGCAGCTTCGCCGCCAGAATGGCCCCGGCAGGCGGCGTCTCGATAAAGGTCACGTCGGTATGCCAGTTATCGTTATCCGGCGGGTTATCGTTGTGGGTGTCGAGGACGATAATCTCCTCCACCCCTTCCGCATGCGGATAGACCGGGTGGATATGCAGATCGCCAAAGCGCAGGGCCAGCGAGCGCTGCTGCTGCGGGGTGATCGCCTGCTCGCGCAGGAACACCACCTGATGGCGCAGCACCGCGTGGTACAGCTGCTCGAACTGGTTATCGCTCAGCGGACGGGTCACATCCAGGCCCGACACCTGTGCACCAATGTACGGCCCCAGCGGGGTGATGGTCAGACGTTCACTCATTGTATTTCTCCATGCCAGGGCGTCAGACGGCGCTGTAACGCGCGCAGCCCCAGTTCTAATCCGAAGGCGATCGCGGCGATCACCGCGATCCCTGCCAGCACCACGTCAGTCGCCAGGAACTCTCCCGCCGACTGCACCATAAACCCAAGGCCGCGCGTGGCCGCAATCAGCTCCGCCGCCACCAGCGTGGACCAGCCCACGCCAAGGCCGATGCGCAGCCCGGTTAAAATCTCCGGCAGTGCGCCCGGTAAAATCACGAACAGCAGCACCTGCGTACGGCTGGCTCCCAGCGACTGCGCCGCGCGGATCCGCACCTGCTGGGCGCTCTTCACGCCCGCCAGCGCCGACATGGCAACCGGGGCGAAAATCGCCAGATAGATCAGCAGGATTTTTGACGTTTCCCCGATGCCGAACCAGATCACCATCAGCGGCAGATAGGCCAGCGGCGGCACCGGGCGGTAAAGCTCAATCAGCGGGTCAAGGATGCCGCGCACCGTCGGGCTTAAGCCCATCGCGATCCCGACCGGTATCCCGATAATCACCGCCGCCAGCAGCGCCACCAGAATGCGCGCCAGGCTGGCACCTAAGTGCTGCCAGAGCGTGGCATCCATAAAGCCCTGCGGCCCGGCGATGGTAATGAGTTTGGCCAGCACCTGTCCCGGCGGCGGCAGAAACAGCGGGCTGACCCACTGCAGGGCAGCAACTGCCCACCACACCGCCAGCAACACCAGCAGCGTACCGACGCTCAACGTGATTTGACGTGAGAAAGGCCAGCGCAGCGCCAGACGCGTGCGGCGCGTTTTTTCACTGAAGACGATGCTCATGAGAAGGCCTCCCGCTGTTCAAACACGCGGCTTAAAACGTATTCACGCTGTTCGATAAACAGCGGATCGGATTTGATGCTGCGCACGGGTTCCCCCGCAACGTAGCGGCGGGCGAAATCCAGCGGCAAGCGCTCCAGCACGCGGCCCGGCCCCGGCGAGAGCAGCACCAGCTCGGTGGCCATAAACACCGCCTCTTCGATATCGTGGGTAATCAACAGCACCTGCTTGCCGGTCTCATGCCACAGGCGCAGGAGCAGGGTTTGCATCTGCTCGCGGGTGAAGGCATCGAGCGCCCCGAACGGCTCGTCCAGCAGCAACAGCTGCGGATTCGCTGCCAGCGCGCGGGCAATCCCGACACGCTGTCGCTGGCCGCCGGAAAGCTGCCAGATATAGCGTTTTTCCGCGCCTTCCAGCCCCACTTTTTTAAGCATCGCCCGCGCGGTTTCCAGCCGCTGTTCACGATTGACGCCCGCAAGCTGCAGCCCAAACGCCACGTTTTCCTGCACGTTGCGCCACGGGAGCAGGCCTTCATTCTGGAAGACCACGCCGCGCTCGGCGCCGGGGCCTTCCACCTTTTTGCCTTCCAGTTGAATGGTGCCATGCTGATAAGGGACAAACCCGGCGATCAGATTCAGCAGCGTGGTTTTTCCGCACCCGGACGGACCCAGCACCACCAGCAGTTCACCGCTGTCCAGCGTCAGGTTGATCTCCTCCAGCGCGGGTTTGCCACCGTAATCAGCAGACAGATTTGTAATATTCAGCATGGCGGACTCCTTATTTCACAAAACGATCGGTCACGTACTGGCTGTAATCCGCTGCCACCGCAGGCACTTTGCCCTGCTCTTTCAGGAAGGTGGCGGTATCAACAATCGCTTTGTTTACCGGACCGGTCAGCTGCTGCACCTGCTGCGCGGGGGTCAGATAGGTATTGCCCTTCACCAGCCCCGGCACGTCCGCTTCCGGCACGCCGCTCAGGCGGGAGAGTTTTTCCAGGTTGGCGGGCTGCTTTAGCCATTCATCCGGGTTACTGATGTACGGCTGCTGGGCGTCAATCGCGCTTTTCGCGAAGGCTTTCACCACCTCAGGATGTTTCTCGGCGAAGTCTTTACGCACGACCCACACGTCGAGCGTTGGCGCGCCCCACTGGCCCACTTTTTCGGAGTCGGTCAGCACGGTACCGTCTTTTTCCAGCTCGTTCACGGCCGGTGCCCACACATAGGCCCCGTCAATGTCGCCGCGCTGCCAGGCCGCGATAATCGCCGGCGGCTGGAGGTTGATAATCTGTACCTGCCCCGGCTTGATGTCCCAGTGTTTGAGCGCCGCCAGCAGGCTGTAGTGGGTGGTTGAGATAAACGGCACGGCGATGCGTTTGCCGATCAGGTCTTCCGGTTTGGTGATGTTTTTCTTCACCACCAGCGCTTCAGAGTTACCGAGCTGCGAGGCGAGCAGGAACACCTCAATCGGCACCTGCTGGCTGGCCGCGACCGCCAGCGGGCTGGAGCCGATATTGCCGATCTGCACGTCGCCGGAGGCTAACGCACGCACGACGGAGGCCCCGCTGTCGAACTTGCGCCAGTCGACTTTCGCGCCGCTCTCTTTGGCAAAGGTGTTGTCCGCCTGCGCGACTTTCGCCGGTTCCGCAGAAGTTTGATACGCGACGGTGACGTCCACCGCCTGCGCCTGAAATGCCCACAGCGCCAGTGCGCCGAGAAGTGTGATTCGCGATGAAATTGCCATAGTGCCTGCTCCCCTTGTTGTTATGAGGGCAGTATTTCCAACGCGAGAATTTTGATAAAGGAATAAAAATGAATCGCTCATAACGATTCGTTTTTAGATAAAAAGCGGGAAAGGATAGTTGGTTTTGTGCGGTTGTTTTTTTCCCTCTCCCCGTGGGAGAGGGTCAGCGATCCGTAGGCCGGGTAAGGCGCAGCCGCCACCCGGCAAAGCACTCAGCGCTGCGCGTTAAGCTCAGCAATATCCTTCGGCGTGGTGCGACAGCAGCCGCCAATCAGCTTCGCTCCGGCGTCCAGCCACTGGGGCAGATACCCTGCCAGCGTCTCGCACGCTTCACCGTGGTGATGCCAGGTTTTGGTTACCGCGTCATAATGCTCGCCCGAGTTCGGGTAAACCACCAGCGGCAGCGACGTCAGGCTTTGCAGGTGCTTCAGCGCCGCCGTGGTGTTTTCCAGTGCGATACAGTTAATGCCCAGCGCGACGATATGCGGAGAGTCGGCCAGCGCGCTGACTACGTCACGCAGGGGCGTACCGTCGCTCAGGTGCTCGCTGTCCCGCAGGGTAAAGGAGAACCACGCCCGGGCGCGGGGATATTCAGACAGCAACGCCGCCAGCGCCTTAATCTCCTCAAAGGACGGTAGGGTTTCGCAGGCCAGCAGGTCAGCGCCAGCATCCAGCAGCGCTTCCACGCGCGGGCGATGGAAGTCGGTGAACGCTTCCGCACTGCGCACGTAGTCGCCGCGATACTCTGAGCCATCCGCCAGATAGGCGCCGTACGGCCCAACGGAGCCCGCCACCAGCAGCGTGCCCGCATGCGGATTTTCAGCCAGATACGCTTCGCGCGCCTTACGCGCCAGCTCCACGCTTCTGCCGATCAGCGCCCGGGACTGCGCCTCGTCCAGGCCGCGCGCCGCAAAACCCGCAGGCGTGGCCTGATAGCTGGCGGTGATCGCCACCTGCGCGCCCGCGCGATAGTAATCAAGATGCACTTCGCGGATAAGCTCCGGGTTTTCCATCAGCACTTTGGCAGACCAGAGGCTGTCTGCCAGGTTACAGCCGCGCGCTTCCAGCTCCGTCGCCATCGCGCCATCCAGCACCACAAACGGCTGCTTTTCAAGGAGGGCGGTAAGCGGATTATTCTGCGACATGTTCGGGCTCCTGCGATGTCATATTTCGGGTCAGATAGTAGGCACCATAACACAGGGCGACAAACGGAATCCCGCAATAAAGGGCAATGCGCTGGCTTGGGTCAAACCACAGGCCGACACAGGCCACCACGCAGAGGATAAAACCGAGCACCGGCACCAGCGGATACCACGGCGCGCGGTACTGCAGCGCAGAGAGCGGCTGACCGGACTGCAGATGACGACGACGGAAAACGAAGTGCGACGCGCAGATGCTGATCCAGACGGCCACCACCGCAAAGCCAGAAATCGCCGAGAGCGCGACAAACACCGTGTCCGGTGCCACGACGCTTGAGAACAGCGCCAGCACGCCACCGAGCATAGAGACCGAGAGCGCCGTCAGCGGCACGCCGTTTTTGTTCACGCGGGCAAAGCAGCGCGGGAGCGTTTTCTCATTAGAGAGCGACCACAGCATGCGCCCGGAGGCGTACAGCCCGGAGTTCGCCGCCGAGAGGATCGCCGTCAAAATCACAAAGTTAAAAATATCCGCCGCGTAAGGAATACCAACCTTTTCGAACACCAGCACGAACGGGCTTTTTTCTACCCCGGCCTGCTGCATCGGGATCAGCGCCGCCAGCACAAACACGGTGCCGATAAAGAAGATAATCAGGCGCGCAATGGTGGTGCGGATCGCGACCGGAATCACCTTGTGCGGATTTTCCGTTTCCCCTGCGGCGATGCCGATAAGCTCGGTCCCGGAGAAGGCAAAGTTCACCGCCACCATGGTCATCAGGATCGGCAGGCCGCCGTGCGGGAACCAGCCCTCGGCGGTGATGTTGCTTAAGCCCGGCGCGGGTGAACCGTCCTGCATCGGAATAAAGCCAAAGACCGCCGCGCCGCCAAGAATAATGAAAGCGATGATGGTGATGACTTTCACCAGGGAGAACCAGAACTCGCCTTCCGCAAAGAAGCGCGTTGAGATGACGTTCAGGCCAAAAATCACCACGCAGAAGACCACGCACCACGCCCAGACGGGCACCTGCGGGAACCAGTACTGCATGCAGAACCCGGCGGCGGTAAAGCTCGACCCGAGCGCCACCGTCCAGGTGAGCCAGTAGAGCCACGCCACGGTGTAGCCCGTCGCCGGGCCAAGATAGCGGGCGGCATAGACGTGGAACGCGCCGGTTTCCGGCATCGCCACGGAGAGCTCGCCCAGACACTGCATCACCAGCCAGACCACCAGCGCACCTATCAGGTAGGCCAGCAGCGTGCCCGCCGCCCCGGTCGTGGAAATGATGTAGCCGGTATTGAAGAATAACCCTGTCCCAATCACGCCACCCAGCGAGAGCATGATCAGGTGGCGTGTTTTCATGGTGCGCTTAAGCTGCCCATTTTCTTGTTGTGTTTGCATATTACCTTCTATACGTATGGACATCTAAACATCCAAAGAAGGTGTGTTATACCGCGATTGTTAATAAAAAGCTAGATGACCAGACGCAAACGGGCGCGTCGCGCGCTGAGTCTGGGGTGGGTTGTGAGGATGACATAGAGAATCGGACGCCAGGCCATAAGCACCTCCGCAAGCAGATACTTACAGCATGGTGCGGGAGAAGGCGATCTTCGGTCAGTCGAAAGTGGTATCCGTGAAGCGCGAAGTCATACCGTAACACTGCCCGCGGGACGGGTAAGGCGCAGCCGCCACCCGATGCAAGGTTGGTAATTCTCACAATCAGTTCTATAGTCGACACAGTTTATGAGTAACCAGGACTGACTGATGCGCTTTAACGGACTGACTAAAGGTTTCTTTATTTTCATTCTCGCCCTTGTGACCTGGGCCTTCTTCGACGTGCTGTCGCCCTACTTCTCCGCGATACTGTGGGCCGCCATTCTGACCGTCATCTTCAACCCGGTAAAAAACAAGCTGCGCGCCGCGCTGGGGGATCGCAACGGGCTGGCCTCGCTGTTGACCATCGGTATTATCTGCCTGATCGTCTTTATCCCGCTGATGGTGATCCTCTCCTCGCTCGCCATTGAGCTGAACGTGGTTTACACCAAACTACAGGAGAACAACACCCAGTTCCCGGAAGTGGTGGCGAGCATCTTCAACCACCTGCCTGACTGGGCCAGCGGCTTCCTCGCGGATCACAACCTGACCAACGCGGCGCAGATCCAGAAAAAACTCTCCGACGTCGCCCTGCAGGGCGGACAGTATCTGGCGGGCAGCGCGTTCCTGATCGGCAAGGGGACGTTTGGCTTTGCGATTAGCTTCGGCATCATGCTGTATCTGCTGTTCTTCCTGCTGAAAGACGGCCCGTATCTGGTACGCCAGATCCTCGATTCCCTGCCCCTGTCCGATTTTGCCAAGCAGCATCTGTTCGCCAAATTCGTCGGCGTGTCACGCGCCACGGTAAAAGGGACGGCGGCGGTGGCCGTGGTTCAGGGCATCCTCGGCGGGATTGCCTTTGCCATTGCCGGTATCGACGGCAGCGTGCTCTGGGGCGCACTGATGGCGTTCCTTTCCCTCGTGCCCGCCATCGGCTCGGCGATTGTCTGGGTGCCCGCCGCTATCTTCCTGTTCGCCACGCACCAGATCTGGCAGGGGCTGTTTATTGTCGGCTTTTTCGTAATTATCGTCGGGCTGGTGGACAATATTCTGCGCCCGCTGCTGGTGGGGAAAGACACCAAAATGCCGGACTACCTGATTCTGATCTCCACCCTCGGCGGCATGGAGCTGTACGGCATTAACGGCTTTGTGATCGGGCCGCTCATCGCCGCGCTGTTTATCGCCTGCTGGAACCTCTTCTCCGGACGCGATCACGAAGGCAACGCCGAAGAGCTGGACGCGGATTTCATCGAAGAAGGAAAAAATCCTCCAGATTTGTAAGGACGTGACGATAAAGACCACACCAGGCGGCGCTGTGCCGCCTTTTTTTTCGCCTTAAATCAGACGTTTTCTATAATTTGAAGAACGCCATCCTACTCATGTCGTAAAAGGATCATCTGGTGCGAATCGCGACGATAACAAACTGGGCCTATGGGGCCACGGTCTGCCTGACCATCGCCTCCGGCATCATCATGCTGATGGCGTCCAGTGCGGATACCCTCGAACGTCAGGCCGTTGAACAACGGCAGAAATTTGATCAGCTGACGGAAGATATCGAAACCGATATCTGGGCGCAGTCTGATTTAGCGCGGCTGTACGTCATTAAAAAAGATCCTCAGGTGCTCAAGGAATATAACCAGGCAGAAAACAGCCTGAAGCGCATCGAGCTTCGTCTGGAAAAGCTGCAGGATAACGGCGCATCGGATGAAGAACTGGCCCTGCTGCATGAAGGAATAAAGATCGTCGATGAGCTGCAGGACGAGCAGCAAACCGCCCTCGCCAGCCTGGAACGCGGTGAAGACGCCCAGGCCGTTGCCTTGCTCTATGGTCAGCCCTATGAGCAGGAGCTGGATCGCGCGCAAAATCAGATCGATCACTTTCGCCAGATACTCGACAAGCGCGTTATCGGCTCCGTTAAAGATGCGACAAAAAAATCGAAAGCGCTGCGTACCGCCTCTGAGCTGACGGTCGGCCTGACCGCCCTGCTGTTCCTGTTTGTGCTCGGTTTTATATTGAAACGCCGCGTGTTGCGCCCCGTGGTGCGCCTGAGCGACGTGGTGCACCGCCTGGCATCCCAGGATTACGCGGTTGAAACGCCCAATTTCAACCAGATCGATGAGATTGGCGATATGGCTCAGGCCATCAGCATCTTCCGTGAAAACGGCCTGGCACGACAGCGTCTGGAAAAAGAGCGCGATGCCGACTGGGCCATCCGCGAGCTGCTGGCGCGCATGACCCAGCGGCTGCAGGGGTGTGAGAACTTTAACGATGTGATTAACGTGGCGGAGCTGTTTGCTCCCAATATCGCGCCAGGGATCGCGGGCCGGCTCTACGTCCTTGACCGCGAGCCGTGGCAGATGCGCTGCGTCGCGCAGTGGCTTTCGCCGGTTGGTGAAGAGACGACATTCCATCCGGACGAGTGCTGGGCCGTGCGACGCGGGCAAAGTCACCCGCCGGTGAACGGTGAGCCGGATATTGCCTGCTACCATCTTCCGGCATCCCAGGCGGAAAGCGCGCTTTGCGTGCCGCTTATCGCTCAGGGCGAGGCCATTGGCCTGCTCTCCTTCCAGAATATCACGGCGGATAATGCCCCTTCCCGCGCGTATCTGGAGCTGATGGCCGAGGCGCTCGGGCTGGCGCTGGCCAACCAGCGTCTGCGCGACGCGTTGCTGGAAAAAGCGTTGTTTGACCCGCTCACCGGCCTGCGTAACCGTCATCATCTGGAAGATACCCTGCAAACCCAAACGGCACAGGCGATACGCACTGGCGTACCGTTAAGCTGCATGATGATTGATATCGACCACTTCAAGAGCATTAACGATCGGTTCGGTCATGAAGCGGGCGATCTGGTGATCAAAAGCGTGGCGTCAATTGTTCAGCGGGCCGCGCATGACAACGGACTGGCATTCCGCTACGGCGGCGAGGAGTTTCTGGTGCTGCTTTCCGGTGCCGATGAGGCAGAAGCGTACGCCTGCGCGCAGAAGATTTACACCGGCGTACATGAGCTGTCGCTTCGCTACGGGCTGACCGAGATTGGGCCGGTGGATGTGTCGATTGGCATCGCCAGCTACCCACAGCATGCCCAGACCGACAACCTGCTGCGCGCTGCGGATGTGGCGCTATACCGGGCAAAAGAGCTGGGACGCGCGCGGATTGTGAGTTTTGGGATGCTGGAGGCGGGCTGACGCTGATTCTCGCGCCCTGACTTTCCCCGGTTCAGGCGCGCGTGATAGCCCAAAGCACCACAATCCCCAGGGCATTGCTCCGCTTTTCCACATACAGGGTGGTATCGGAATAAACGTCACCCTGCGGGTTACAGATGCGGATCTCCTTCTTTAATTCCGGCTCGTAGACTTCCGCACCCGAGCAGCGGTGGCGGGTACTGGACTCATACCGGTAAGGTTTGCTCCAGGCCGAATAGTCCCCCTCCAGCAGCCAGGCCGTTGTAAAGACCACGAACATGGCAACCGGCAGACTGCAAATAAAGAAGCCGAGGTAGATTTTTACCGCGCCAGCAAGGCGCTTACCTTTCAGTCTCCCCTTTCTGATGAAATAGACCATCGGCACCAGCGCCAGCAGCAACGCCCCACAGGCAAGGTACTGCTCCCCGCGGATCGAAAGGTATGTCACGCGGTAAATGTTGACTGACCAGACCACAAAACCCGATATCAGTGCTATCCCGCTCACGATGAGTGGGATCCAAAAGGAAAAACGCGCTTTTTTCATGGTGGACTCGTCCTTGTCATTCTTGTCGGGTCAGAAGGTCAATCATTGCTCGGGTGGCTGCTGACTGACGTCGGTGCGGGGCAAACAGCACGGAGAAAGGTCGCGATCGTCCCCGAAGGTGCGGCAGCACCTCAACTAACTGGCCGCCCTGTATTCTGTCGCGAACGATAAATTCATAGCTCTGGCAGATCCCCATCCCCTGCTCCGCCAGCGAAACCACGCCGAGTACATCGTCTGATATTTCGATGGTTGAACCCGGCAACCAGTCAATATCGCGCCCTTCATCATGAAATACCCAGGGGGCGATGCGCCCGGTGCGCGGCATGATAAACGGCAGGCACTGATGGCGCTGCAGCTCTTCCAGCGTCTGAGGCTTTCCTCTCCGATGCAGGTAGTCCGGAGAGGCGACCAGAAGCAATGCCGCGTCTTCCAGCTTACGCGCCACAAGTCCACTGTCAGGCAACTGTCCCAGACGGATCGCCAGATCGAACCCCTCTGCGATCAGGTCAACGTTGCGATTGGTAATGTTCAGCTCCACCTGTACGCGTGGGTAGCGTTGATTATAGTGCGCCAGCAGCGGCGGCAGGCGGTAGTGGGCATAGGTGGTTGGGACACTCATTCTCACGCGACCGGTCAGATCGCCCTCCTGACCCCGGCCAACGCGTTCGGCGTCATCGAGCAGAGAAAACGCTGAGCGCGCCTGCTCAAGATAGACGCGTCCGGCTTCGGTCAGCCCCACCCGGCGGGTCGTGCGCTGTAACAGCTGCCGTCCAAGACGCGCTTCCAGGCGAGTGACCGCGCGGCTCAGTACCGAAGGGGTGGTTGAAAGGGCAACCGCTGCGCCCGTAAATGAGCCGTGTTCAACCACCGCAATGAAGACTTCAACGTCGCCGAGGTAATCAAATTTCCGGCTCATTTTGCTCTCTCAGGAACAAATGTTTTTCAATTTGGCTAATTTATCTCCCGTTGGGCGATGAGTAAAGTGGCCAGCATTCATCACCTGAACGTTCCACTGGAGCCTGTCAATGTTCAACCGTCCCCATATTCTGTCCGCCATCGCAATGGCGGCGTTGTTCTCTTTCCCAAGTGTTGTCAACGCGGCGAACCACCCGCCTCTGGAGCGCTGGCGAAGCTACGCCGGTGTGAGCTGGGATACCGCTCAAGACGGAAAGATACCTGCGACGTTTTCCGGTTCGGTCAATGCCCCTATTGCAGGTATCCACTTTGATGCAATGGACCGTGCCTTTGTCAGCACGCCCCGGCTGGTTTCCGCCGCAGCACCCGCCACGTTAAGCATTCTGGATACGACGGCGCAGTCTGGCCCTGCCCGCCTGAACGCATTTCCCTCCCGCGAGGGGAATGCGGTGAACACCGATCCCGCTCAGAGCCTGCGCAACGTGCTCGGTTTTTATATTGACCGTAAAAACGGCTGGCTATGGGCGCTGGACATGGGGTTTGTTGCAGGCGAAACAGAGTCCCCCGCGGGGGCGCAGAAACTGGTTGTACTGGATCTCCTCTCTGGCCGCACCATCAAACGCATCGCCCTGGACGGCGTAGCGGACCGCAAGGCCAGCTTTCTGAATGATGTGGTGGTCGATGAGAACCGCCGTGTCGCCTATATCTCCGACAGCGGCTCGCGGAGTGCGCCTGAAAACCAGGTGGGACTAATTATCGTCGATTTCGCTACCGGTACAGCCCGGCGCGTGCTCGATCGTCACCCTGCGCTGCAGATTGAACCAGGCGTTAACGTCGTCTCGCACGGGGTTGAAGTCTGGCCTGGTAAACCATTACTGATTGGTATCAATGGCATTGCGCTTTCACCCGATGCGAGCACGCTGTACTGGACGGTGACAACCGGCACGCGCGCCTATGCGGTACCGACTGCGATACTGAGGCAGCCTGCGTCAACCAATGCGCAAATTGCCGGGCAGATCCGCGATCTGGGTCGCGTGGGGGGCAACACCGACGGAATGGTGACAGATGTAAAAGGTAACCTCTACATTACCGATGTCACACGCAATGGTATCGTCAGATACGATCCTGAAACCCATGCCATGTCGCTGATTGCGGCAAGCGAAGAGGTGCGATGGCCAGACACGCCGGCAATCCGTCCGAACGGAGACCTGGTATTTACCTCGAGTCGCCTCAATGACCACTTCGCGGGAGCCGTTAAACCGGGAGAAGAACGCTATGATTTGTGGCGCTTGCGTCGCGATGCTTCAAAGGATTAGTCGCGCGTCACCTCAGTAATCAATATCGACAAGCCATTCATGTCATGACTTTTTTTAGCCATCTCACGGTATTTGGTTGGGGAGAGTCCATATTGATTCGAGAACGCTCTGCTGAACGTTGACGGCTCTTCGTAGCCTAACATTGTAAATATATCTGAAACAGAGAGCTGCGTATGTCTGAGCATATGCGCGGCTTTTTCAAGTTTCCGGCTTCGAATATAGAGACCGATACTTATGCCACACTCCTGGCGAAAGTTTCGTTGAATATAAGCCAATGAATAACCGGATTTTCGCGCCACATCCAGAACGGTAATAGGTCTATATAAATTCGAGTCAATCCAGTGAGTCAGGGACTTAATTACAGCTTCACGATCTTTTAAGAGAGTAAACTTTATACACATAAGTATCCACGAAATTTTATTTACAAGAAGGCCGCTGGCAACGTCATCCAATGACAATTGAAAATAATATTTCCTAAAAGAAAAATCACCCTAATAATAGGGTGAGAGAATGCTTACTGTATTTTAGTGAGATGTCTTTGCAACATCCTCATTTTGTTCAGGACCATACAGTTTCATAAACGCATTAACGGAGGCCTGCGCTTTCATGACAATTTCACTTTCGTCCGGCTGATCCTTTCGCGCTTTTAAAAGCAAGGGTTCAAGGATACCGGCCTGGAGAAGAGAGCGAAAATACTCAGCGGCCAGCACAGGGTCATCTTTTCTTAAGATATTTTGATTCATTAAATCGGTGAAAAGCGCCGATACGTTTGAACGCAGTTTTTGCATTCGCTCATAATATAACTCTCCGATTCCCGACCTTCCGGCTTCGGAAATCATTAATCTTTGCAAATCCACAATATCCGGTGAACAAATATAGCGTAAAAAGGCAACGGCAAATTGCTCGATGACAAGTTGTGGTGATTTTCTGAAAAGGCGCACCTGCCCTGCAGTTTCAATAGTCATGCTCTTTATATACTGTTCAGTTTCTGAAGACATGCATTCTACAAATAGCTCTTCTTTCGAAGAAAAGTGACTGTAAATTGTCGATTTTGAGCCACCCACAATCGCGTTAATCTCTGAGATAGACGTGGCATCAAATCCCTTTTGTCGAAACAGTCCGGATGCGACTTCCAGAATCTGTTGCCGTTTAAGCGCTCTTTTATCCATATGTTTCCTCGTTAGTTTAGGTGTCTGACCGGGGCCAACACTTTTTGTTCTCTGATTTCGGAATCACGTCTGGTAGTAGGGTTCGTAATCGTACTGACGAGTACATTTTCATTTGACGACGCTCAGAAGTCAAGATATAAAGTGTACCGTACTGTACGGTACTGTATTTGGACTTCTCTATGAACAGCATGACGAGCGTACTGATGAAAGGTTTTCAGGAGACACTACTGGGGTGTCGTATTTCCGGTTTAACCCGGTCCAGAATAGTGATGGGCTGTGTTGTCATTTCCGCCATCAGTATGAGCGGATGCGCCATGATCCCCGACCTTGGCACCCCACCGCCTATGAAGACGGTCACACAACTTAAAAGCGATCAAAGTTTCCCACATCAGAACGGCCAGTGGCCGAAAGATGACTGGTGGAAGAAATACGGTGACGAGCAGCTCAACGGGCTGATTGATGACGCGCTTAAAAATTCCCCTACGCTTAACATCGCCGAAGCTCGCGTGAAACAAGCGCAGGCGATGACGCAAAGTGCGAGCGGTTCGCTTTTCCCTGAGGTCACCGCAAACGCCAGCTTTATGCGGGACAAAATGAGTTACAACTATGTGACGCCTGAAAGCGCAACGCCTCAAAACTGGAACAGCTATGGCCGTACCACGCTGGATATGAGCTGGGAAATAGATTTTTGGGGTAAAAACCGCGCCGCGCTCGCGGCTGCAACGTCAGGTGAAATGGCGGCTGTCGCGGAAGAAGCACAAACAAGGCTGGTGCTCTCTTCTTCTATTGTTACCGTTTACGCGGAGCTGGCGCATTTATACACCGTACGCGAAACGCTTAACGATACCCTCACTATACGAACCAGTACGCTCGCGTTGTTCCAGCAACGACATGATGCGGGGCTTGAAGATTTATCCAGCCTTCAACAGGTTGAGACGCGTCAACTCAACGCAAAAGCAAATCTGGTGGCAATAGATGAAGCGATTGCGATCAAAAAACATGAGCTCGCTGCATTGATCGGTGATGGGCCTGACAGATCGCTGGCCATAACCGCGCCTAAGGCAACGCTTTTAGCGCATGAGGAACTTCCTCCCAATATTGCGCTGGATCTGATTGGTCGACGTCCTGATATTGTCGCGGCACGTTTACGCGCAGAGGCTGCAGCAGAGCAAATCAAACAGAAAAAAGCCGGTTTTTACCCCAGCGTTAATCTGGTTGCCTTTGCCGGGTTCCAGTCACTGGGTATTAACAACCTTACCCGGAGTGGTTCAGCAATTGGCAGTTTTGGTCCGGCCATATCGTTGCCAATATTTAATACGCAAAAGCTACAGGGTGATTTGAAATACGCCAGCGGTGAATATGACATTGCGGTGAACGTTTATAACGCCACGTTAACGAATGCACTTCGTGAAGTGAGCGATGCGCTCACCAGCAGAGCCTCTCTGAAAGACGAGATGCTTTATTCTCAGGGTGCAGTCACGTCGGCAGAAAAAGCGTATTCGCTCACCAGACAAAGGTATGAAGGAAAGGTCGCTGATTATCTCGACGTTTTATCCTCGGAAGATGAGCTGGTTGCGGCCCGCAGAAAATTAGCCGATGTAAATTCCCGTGCCTTTACGATTGACGTCGCATTAGCGCGTGCATTGGGCGGCGGATATACCTCGAGCAAACAGTGATTTTTAACACCAGGTTAATTACTAAATAGTGGAAAGAAAGGAAATAAAATGAGTCATTCTGCAGCTATTGAAAATCAAAATATTCAATCATCCGATATCAAAAAGAAAAAAAGAAAACGTTTATTCTCTTACCTTGCATTAAGCATCGCGCTGGCTGGCGCAGGCTCGTTCGCATATTGGGAATTAGTGGGTTCTCGCTATGTTGAGACCGATAACGCCTATACCGATGTCGAGTCCGCTCAGCTCTCTTCCGCGATCACCGGTACGGTAAGTGCCATCCTCGTCACGGATTCTCAGGTGGTAAAAAAAGGCGATGTTCTGATCCAGCTGGATCCTACTGATGCAGAGTTAGCCCTTAATCAGGCGGAAGCAAACCTGAACCTGTCCATTCGGCGGGTCAATGGATATAAGGCTACCGACACAAAACTCGGCGCTGAAGTTGTGGCAAATGAAAAAGAGCAAAAACGTCTGCTGGCCCAGGTTGATGCCGCAAACGCTGACTTCCAGCGCGCGACGGTTGACCTCAAGCGACGCGAGGCGCTCATGCAGACAGGCGCGATTTCAGGCGACGAGTTGACGCGTATTCAAAACGTTTATGCTTCCGCTCTGGCAAACCTGAATGCCGCTAAAGCCGCCGTGGCGCAAGCCGATGCAGCAAGACAGGCGGCAGTGGGTGCAAGACAGGCGAATGCCGTAATGATTGAGGATGCAAATACCGAGACCAACCCAGAAGTCACTCTCGCCAGAGCAAAGCGCGATCAGGCCAGACTGGATCTGGAAAGAACCGTGATCCGTTCGCCAGTTGATGGCGTGGTTGCTCGTCGCCAGGTCGAGCTTGGGCAACGTGTCCAGCCTTCCACGCCGTTATTGTCCGTGGTGCCGGTACAGCAAATTCACGTCAATGCCAACTTCAAGGAAGTTCAGCTCCAGCATGTGAAAGTGGGGCAGAAAGTGGAACTGGTGAGCGATCTGTACGGCGACAACGTTCCTTTCCATGGAACGGTAGAAGGCTTTGATGGCGGCACCGGCGCAGCGTTTTCAGTTATTCCTGCGCAGAACGCAACGGGTAACTGGATTAAGGTTGTTCAGCGTTTGCCCGTGCGCATCAAACTCAATGCTGATGAGCTTGCAGCACATCCGTTGCGGGTTGGGCTGTCCATGAAAGCGACTGTTAATTTAAAAAGTGAATAACGGAAACCAGGCTATGTCTACATTCGTTATCGATAACCAGCCGCCTTCGCTGAAGGGCGGTATGTTATGGGTGGGTGCCCTGGTTCTTGCAATGGCAAACTTTTTAGCCGTGCTCAATATGACCATTGCAAACGTCACTCAACCCAACATGGCTGGCGCCCTGGGCGCAGGAACCAGCCAGGGAACCTGGATCATCACGGCCTATGCCGTGGCTGAAGCCATAACGGTGCCGCTATCAGGATGGTTAACCACCCGGTTCGGCGGCGTGCGCGTTTTCTGCATTTCCGTGTTCATGTTTGGCATTTTTTCTTTGCTTTGCGGCCTTTCCACTTCTCTGGGAATGCTGCTGATGATGAGGGTTTTTCAGGGCATGGCGGGAGGCCCTCTGATGGCCTTATCACAAACGTTGCTCCTGCGTATTTTCCCGAAAGAAAAATCCATGCAGGCGACGGGATTATGGGCAATGACCACATTGCTGGCGCCCGTTATAGGCCCGGTTCTCGGTGGCTGGATTTGCGATCATTACAGCTGGTCGTGGGTGTTTATCATCAACGTTCCGATGGCCATCGCTTTTTCAGTCATCGCGTGGTCAGTATTAAAAATCTTCGAAGATGAGCTGGTTAATAACGCTATTGATATCGTTGGGTTTATTTTACTGGTTATCTGGGTTGGCGCACTGCAGATCATGCTGGATGAAGGGAAAGACCTTGACTGGTTTGCCTCAGAAGAAATTTGGGTTCTGGCGATTGTGGCCTGTATCGGCTTTTTAAGTTTCTGCATCTGGGAGCTGACCGCTGACCATCCGATTGTCGATATCAGCGTTTTTCGCCATCGTGGTTTTTCGGCCAGCATGTTTGTGCTCGCACTCGCGTTTGGATGTTTTTTTGGTCTGAATGTTCTCACGCCGTTGTGGCTACAATATAACTTAGGGTATACAACAACATGGGCAGGGATTGTGGTTGCCTGGGGCGGCCTTCTGCAGGTGGTTTTCTCTCCGGTTGCCGCTAACCTTTCCAACAGAATCGATCCGCGTATTCTTATCTTCTTTGGCTGTGCCTGGCTCGGTCTCGATACCTTCTGGCGCTCCTATGCGACGACCGACATGGATTACTGGTCCATCTGTGTCCCTTTGTTATTCATGGGCGTTGGCATGCCGTTGTACTATGTCCCGATTACGGGGCTTGCAATGGGCTCTGTAGATGAAGCGGAAATGCCCTCGGCGGCCGGGTTAATGAACTTTGTTCGAACGTTATCAGGCGCGTTTGCCACATCGCTCGTGACAACGTCCTGGCAGGACCAGCGCTATATTGCGCATGACAGACTGGCGTCCGTCGTTGACCCGACAGGCGATCTTTCACAGTACATCAACTCGGCGCCTCAGCAAGGTGGGCAGTTTGTTAGGGAGCTTTTTGACAAGATGGTTAACAGCCAAAGCATGATGCTTTCGACCAATAATCTGATGATGTCGATAGGCATCATATTCTTTATCGCTGCTTTTGCTATTGCTTTAGCACCGAAACCCTCTCGCGTTGTTGATGCCGCATCTGTAGGACATTAATCGTTATTCAGCACAGGGATGTGAGCGTCAAATAAAAGAGAACATTTAATGGAAGAAATACCAGGACTTTCTGTACAGGAAAAGCGTTGCTTAATATCAGAAATATATTTTTCAATATATAAAAAAGTGGACGCTTCCCAGTGGAAGAAGCGTCCTAAATCAGGCAATTATTCAGACACAGATTGAAACCGTTAACTGACGATCTCAGCGATAATATCGCATACTCCCTTCTGTTCATTATTTACATTTTCTGCCATCGCCTACCTGTTTCGCCACTCTTTCTCGCTGGGTCACCGACTCGGTCACAACTTCCGACACGATGAGTAACCCGGCCTTTTTGACAGCGGAAAGGTTTAAACTTTTCGTGATATTCTTTCTTTACTCCCCTTAGTTCCTATACTCGAGCCATATTCGCCACTGTATTAACACCTGTCACGCGCAATACGTTGTGCATGACAGATGAAGATATTTTGTTCTGGAAAAACGTCTATGTCGAAACTGGATTTGAGGTCCAAAAAAACCTGGGGCGCGCTGGCAGCAATCGCCGTTGTCGCCGGTACATTAGCATCTGCTTTTGCATGGACAGCGGGCCGGCTTGGTTCACGCACGGTCAGCCAGGCACTGGTAGGGGAAACACCGAAACCCTTCCCGCCGGGTTTTCGCCGCGCGCATGGAAAAGGCATCTGCTTTGCCGGCACCTTTACGCCAAACGGCTCGGCGGTTTCTCTTTCTACCTCCCGCCTCTTCTCGCAGCAGGAAGTGCCCGTGGTGGGTCGATTCTCTATTGGTACTGGCGATCCGCATGCCCCGGATAGTACGACCAAAACCCTGAGCATGGCGCTGCTGCTGAAGACAGATGACAAGCAACAATGGCGGATGGCGATGAACAACGAGCCTTTCTTCGCCACGCACAGCCCGGAAGGTTTTCTGGCCTTGCGAAAAGCCACGGCCATTGATGCGGCCACCGGAAAACCGGATCCGCAGCGTCTGGCAGACTTTTTGAAAGCGTACCCGGAGGCGGAGAAATACCTTAAATGGGCGGCACAAAAACCCGCGCCCGGCAGCTTCGCGGGCGCGACGTTTTACAGCATTAACGCCTTTTACCTTGTGAACGCACAGGGGGATCGCCAGGCCGTTCGCTGGATGATGCGTCCGCACGAGCCTTTCCTGTCGATAAGCGATGAGCAACGACAGAAAGCCGATGACAACTTCCTGTTCGAAAACCTGCGTCAGCGCCTGGCGCAGAAGCCACTCTACTGGGATTACGTTTTGCAGTTCGCACAGCCGGGCGATCCGGTGGATGACCCATCCCAGCCATGGCCGGACGATCGCAAAAAGGTGGTAGCCGGCACGCTGGAAGTGACGCGGGTCGAAGCACAATCCTCAGGCGCGTGCCGCGACGTTAACTTTGATCCTTCTGTCGTTCCCGCAGGCGTTGCGGTGTCTGATGATCCCATCTTAAACGCCCGCTCCGCTGCCTACTCCCACTCTTTCAGCCGCCGTGAGCGGGAAATCGGCTACGGCAAGGCCACCGAAGCCGTGCAAAAGCAGGAGGTAAAATGAGCTCAAATAAAGATATGCGAGCGCACGCGCCGCAGCATTTCAATACCCTGGCGCGAAGCCTGCACTGGCTGATGGCGGTGATGATCCTGGCCATGCTTTTCATCGGTGCCGCGATGATGACGTCGTTACATCACCGGATTTGGTTAATCGACCTCCACCGGCCGCTGGGGATCGCCATTTTACTGCTGGCACTGGTTCGTCTGGTCAACCGCCTCCTGAGCCGCACCCCCCCACTTCCTGCCGATTTGCCCGTCTGGCAGGTGCTTGCCGCAAAGGCATCACACTGGATGCTGTATGGGTTAATGCTGGCTATGCCGCTGCTGGGCTGGGCGCAGCTGTCGGCAGCGGGCCTGCCAATTGTCATGTTTGATGGCGTCAACCTGCCGGCGATTGTCCCGACCAGTCCAGCACTCTATGCCTGGTGCCACGACGCCCATAGCCTTCTGGCAAAGTTGCTTTTTGCCGTGGTGCTGGTCCATCTCTCCGCCGCACTCGTTCATGCGTGGATCTACCGGGACACAGTGTTTGCCAGCATGGCGAAAGGGGGTAAGTCGGCGTCAGCCATCCGGGATGACGTGAAGTAAGGCAAGCGGTAGGGGACACGCACAATCAGAATGTTTGTGTCCTCGCTTATCATCATCATCCTGAAACAGCGCACACAACCGGGGCACGTATTTCGTCGCCAGATTCGCGCGCCAAAAAGCCACGGACACCCCGCAATTATCGTGGAAGATAATATCTCTCAATTAAAGCGGTTATTTTTTAAACAGAAGAGCATTTATGCCCGCAATTTTAGCTTTTATCAAAAAGTTAAGCGTCGCTCTAGTATCAAACACCCTGACACTCGCAACACCTAACTCATTGATTAAAATGAGTTTACATCAATAAAAACGATAAAACCCCCTACTCCCCAACAAAATATATCAACTCGTGTGATATCTAAATTATAATTCTTATACTTCTGTTAAAAAGGTGGAGGTCAAAATGCGATTAACCCTACTGCTGTTATGCTGTCTGGTACAAAGTGTAACCTGGGCTGGCGACCTGCCAAAACCAGTTGGTAAACCCATTTTAACGATTTACGGTAATATAGAAAATACCAATGAAAATGGAAAAGCAGTGTTTGATCTCGCCAGCCTTGAAAAACTCGGAGTAGTGAGTTTCGAGACGACTTCCCCCTGGTATAACGGTCGTACGAAGTTTGAGGGTGTCCCCATGAGCAAGCTCATGGATTATGTGGGTGCAAAAGGTACGAACGTTAATGTTATTGCGCTCAATGATTACTCAACCGTCATCCCTCTCAGCGACTTTAAAAAATACAACGCCATCCTTGCCTTAAAGGTCAATGGCGAATATATGCGCATCCGCGATAAAGGCCCATCGTTCATTGTATACCCCTATGACAGTCTTCCTGAGTTGAATAATCAGATTTATTACTCACGATCAGCATGGCAGGTAAGCAAAATGAAGATTGAGTAGTCGTTCAGGAGAACATAATGAACAGGATACTGGTTGGTATCATTTTTTCTCTTTTTATCACGACAGGATATATTGCATACCTTGTTTATGATCGACAGCAGGAATTGCAAAAACTGACTCAATACACTGAGTCCTGGTCCGTGGCACAACTGGTATCAGAGTATTACCGTTTTGAATCATGGCTTGGTCTATACGCAACCAATACTGATGACGTTACGATAGACCAGGTCCGCATGCGCCTCGAAATTATGCTCAGTCAGGGCGATTTAATGAAGGGAGGCGATTTAGGTCGCTACATTGACAGCGATAAAACGCATCAGGAGCTCGCTTTACGCTTAGAAAAAATACTGGCCTATCTGGATAGTCATCTTGAAAAAATGAGCCACCCGGAGTTACAGGCATACCTGACAAATATGCATGAGCTCGATGCACCGCTCAGCCAGCTGTCTGCAACGGCATTAACAAAAGATATTAACACGGTTAATGAATCCAACAACAAAATACAAATTCTGTATTATATTTACTCCGCACTTTCTTTGCTTCTGGTGATTTTAAGCTTTATTCTTGGCTTCTTAATGATCTACCAGAATAAAAACATTCTGAAAGCACACATGCAGGTTAAAAGCCTGGCTGACGAACTTCAAATATCAAAAGAAAAACTGCAAATTCAGAACTCGAAGCTGGAATATGATGTTTATCATGACTCCCTCACCGGCATGAAAAACCGCCTTTTCTTCTGGGACGATCTCAACAAAATTAATCTTCAAGCAGATAAAAACCACGTCCCCGTCACGGTGATGTTATTTGATTTAGACCGCTTCAAAGAGGTCAACGATACCTATGGCCATGATACGGGAGATTTGCTGCTGAATCAGGTATCCCGACGGCTGACCTCGATGAGCAGCGCAACGGATACGTTTTACCGTTTAGGCGGCGATGAATTCGCCCTTCTCTCCAGCGGACTCACGGAAACCGCCGCCGTTTCGCGCGCCAAAGAAATCAGCGATCATATCAGTCAGCCCTATACGATTAATAACCAGCTGATAAAAATTGCCACCTGCGTGGGCATCGTTTTATCAGATAATGAACGACGCTCTGATTATCTTTACAAATTTGCCGACCTGGCCCTCTACGAAGCGAAAAAAGAAGGTTCGCAGCAGATCAAAGTCTTCCGGCAGTGGATGCTGCAAAGACTGCAGGAAAGCAGGACCCTTGAACATGATATGGCTCTGGCGATCGATCACAATGAATTCGTTGTGTATTACCAGCCTATTGTCGATGCATTCAGCAATGAAATTTACGGCTATGAAGCGCTTATTCGCTGGATACACCCGGTGAAAGGGATACTCGCGCCAGATTATTTTATTTCCGTCGCTGAAAAAACGGGGATGATCAATGAGATCGGCAAGTCGGTGCTTGAGATGGCCTGCCGGGAAGCGGTGTCCTGGGCGGTGCCGGCCAGGATCTCGGTGAATGTCTCACCCGTTCAGCTAGGCACTAAATCGTTTACCACGATGGTACAGTCCATTCTGAAAGAGACGGGGCTACCGGCCAACCGACTCGAGTTAGAGGTAACAGAGTCTTCGCTCTTCAGTGACAGCAACATGCCGATCACTATTCTCAAAAAGCTCCGGGCACTGGGCGTAAAAATTTCCATCGATGATTTCGGAACGGGATATTCCTCGCTTTCACGACTGAGTGAACTTAATTTTGATAAAATTAAAATCGACAAATCCTTTGTGAACCCGATATCCACGCAGGATGATGCCCTAAATATCGTTAAGTTGATTACCGGCATGGCGAAGAGCCTCAATATGCGGGTCATTGCTGAAGGTGTTGAAACCGAAGCGCAGCTTGAACGTCTTCAGGCGCTTGGCTGCGATCTCGTGCAGGGATACCTGTTCGGAAAACCACAGGCTGAGATTGACAGGAAGATTAGATACGGTTGAAATGGTTGTGCGGTTGTTTCTGGCCCAAAATCATGTAGACGATTGATAATCAAAGGTTAAACAATGAAAAAAACAGCCCCGGCCTATACGCCTGTTGATTTATCTCGTTGGCCAAGGAAGGAGCATTTTGAAATCTTCCAGTCATTTGCTGAGTGCACAATTAACCAAACCGTTCTGATCGACATTACCGCGCTGCGAAAACATATCAAAGCGGTGGGTTGGAAGTTTTACCCCACGATCATTTTTCTCCTGTCTAACATCATGAACCGGCATCCGGAATTCCGTATGGCCATGAAAGATGATGAGCTCGTCGTCTGGAATGAAATTCATCCAAGCTATACGATTTTCCATCCCGAAACGGAGACGTTTTCGTCGCTATGGAGCCATTATGACGGCAATATTCATCACTTTCAGAACACGTATGCAGAAGATACGGCCCGCTATGGAAATAGCCTTTCTTACTGGCCGAAGGAAGAGTCCCGGGAAAATGTCTTTTTCGTGTCGTCGATTCCGTGGGTAACGTTTACGAACTTTAATATGAACATTGCGCACATGAAGAACTTCTTTTCGCCTATGTTCACGTTTGGAAAATACTACGAGCAGGATGGAAAAGTGCTGCTGCCGCTCGCGGTGCAGGTCCATCATTCGGTGTGCGATGGCTTCCATGTGGCAAGGATGTTTAATGAGTTGCAGGAGATGTGTGAAGGTTTGTCGGGGCTGTCAGAGGAACCTGGCGCATGATGCCTAAGAAGTGTTGATGTTTTCCTTCTGTCAGGAGTGAGTGAGAAGCCTACCGGCCTTTCATCATTTTATGCGCTTTCCATGTGAGGCCAAGTGGAATCAGATACCAGACCGCAATAACGCCAATAATTGCAACAGGTAAGTAATATAACAGCAGCGAGGGCGTATAAAAGATGGGAAGGAAAATCAGCGGTGCAAGGATAAGCATCAGACAGATAATCCCTCCATAAAAACGCTTGCTCAGTTCATCTATTAATGTTGAAAGCGTTTCGCCAGTATTTTCATTACTACTCAATACCTCTTTCAGACGAGACAATTGCTTATTCGAAAAACCATTATCCAGTAGATCTTTTTCCGTTAGTTCACTGGTCATTTGCTCGCCTATCTTCATGGTAGTTATGTTCATGCAAGAATACCCTTAAGATGTGCTTTTTTAAACACTAGCCCAACTGAGGAATTACCAGAGATAGCAGACAGGATTGAGGATCAATAAGCACTATGAATCGCCACAGGTTTAACAGACGCCTCAGAGTCATGTTGGACTGACCCCATCCCGGTAGACGATCCTGCACGTACTCCAGGACGTTTGATACGTCGGACAATGAAAAATAGAGAATTACCGCGTGGAGTCCCAGAGTTTGATTATGTGTTCGTTCCGCTAAAATCAGACGTTGGGAAAGCATTTCCTGTTGTCTTCGACCTTATTGCACGTAAAATGACCAGACACATTTTGGGAAGGAGTCTTTAATGGATATTGCGCTGCTCAACAGGGGCTGGAACAGAACATGGTCAGATACCATGGTGAATCTGGAAGCCCGGAAACTCGTCGAAACAGCAAATCGGCTATCAGCATTCTATTTGCAAGATGGGATAACACGTATCAAGTTTGTTGGAGAGATAAAACAGGTTGTAGATAAAGAATTTGAAACAGCACGACGAGCTAAAACCGATGAAGAATGTATTGTATGCATCAAAAATCTTCGTGCTGAAACAGACAACCTGCTTGAACAAGAGCGTCTATTAAAAACCAAGTCCGCACAGCTTTACGCGAAGGTCGAGTTTGTTAAGGAAAATAATAAAATCGTCGGTTATGTTATATCCGCTGTAAATGTGGTGCTATCAGGCGTGGTTCTCTTTGGTGGCTTTATGATGTTATCCACTATGGGGCCGATTGGTATGCTGGCTGGGGCAGTCCTGATTGCCGATGGAATGAACGGATTAACGAAAGAAGTGCTCAACTTTGATCAGCCAGCAGGACATATACCCTCGCAAGGTATCATTGCTGACTCCGCGATGCATACGGCCCAGTTCATGGGATTTAATCCTAACACGGGCTTGGCTCTCTATAATGGTGTTACTCTTGGTGCCAGTGTGTACAGCATTGTTGGACTCGCTCGAAAAACTGGAGCCTGGAGATTATTCCGCTGGCTTCCACACGATTACTATCGCAAAGTCAGCACAATGAGCACTCCTAAGCTAACAATGAAGATTGTCGGTTATGGTGTTAAAGCAAAAGTGATTTTCGATCTATTGACAACCGAAAATGGAACCAGTTAATCCTTGATAGTTTTTCGGTAACGCCAGGATTTATAGGAAATTACCGGCGGCTGTGCAAAGGACATAATGGCAACCCCAAAGATCATCGCCAGCCCCCATGCAAATGCTCTATCAGGTGAGCTGAAGACGATAAGTAGCAGTAGGATTAAGGCACACACAGCCACCACTCCCGCTAAGGTAACAAATCGCCTAGCGAGGTCATTTATGGCCTCTCCAAGCGTTCCTCCATATTTTTCAATATTGCTTTTTATCTTCTGCAATTCGGGCTGCGTAAACCCTGAACGTAACAAAGCCTCATCAGTCACTTTCATATCGTCTCGTCCCTTATCTTCCAGAAGTGCTTTCCCAATCGCTGATTGTACAAGCAATCATACTGATGAACTTTACAGCAATCCACATGATGTTTGTGCAATGTATCAGATTTAAGACAATAGAAGCCATAAAGCCCCGTTAATGGTACAAGCAACAAGCGGAGCGTAGCGACTTCATCAGGCCAACCTAGTTGGTTTCGCTTTGCGAAAGTCACCAGTGACCAAATCAGATTGTCAGAGAGATCACACCTTATCAGGGTGCTCGTGTACCTTTCGGAGCGTGAGCGAAGCGCTGGCAGAGCCGGATCTGTTGCTACCGGGGCATTACCACTATTCACCTGTTTACGCAGCCACAAGGCCGCACATCGGGCTTAAATGCGTGTGATCAATCTGTTTCGGGATGGTTTAGAGACGTTGGCAGCGTCATCAGCTTCGAGTTGATAGCGGTTCGTGGGGACTGTTCACGCTTTGTACCTGTTCGAGCTTTACAACTACAGGCCGCTACGTGCTAACATCCCTGAATAGCCACTGTTAACCATAGCGGCAACTGTTGGTCATAGAATCCCTTAAAAAAAGGTTGTATCTTGAGAACAAAAATCGTCTTAAGTTATTGTTTTTAAAGGATTTTGTTGTGTGAGTGCCGATAATAGGAGTCAATAAAACAACCCAACCAATTGAATATCAACAAAAATGACAGTTATGAATTACAAAGATACCCCCAAAAGTACCCCCTATCGACTATGTTTTATTGATACCAGTAAAACTATTTCATAGCCATTTAAATATTAATTTATAATCTATTCAAAATTCAAAAAATAAAATCGATGCAGAAATTAATTGAAATTCTGCATCGCTGTACATTAATGAAAAATTTAAACAAATCTATCTTCTTTTTCGTTCACTCCGCTTTGCAAGCTCTGGCACAGATTCTGCGGGGCTAGCTATAGTCGCTATTGATACACCAGAGTCATTTTTTAGAACAACCGAGAAACAATAAGCTAAAGTTTTCCCGGTTTCTCTTGCCATTGTTAGAGCCTTGTCAATCTGCTCGCCAGAAATCCCCCCTTCTGGCGCTGTAATAATAGATTGCATATGAATTTGCCCATCATCCGGATCAGTTGCGACCAATGAGCTCTCAAGAAATTCTTCATAATTATATTGAAGCTGATCCATTCTTTCTTGCATTCCTATCCCACCGGGGCCGTAAGAATGAACAAAACCTGAATCAGAATCTGATTCTAAATCTATTTTTAATTGGTCATTCTCGGAAAAAGGGATATGAAAGTCATTGAAGTTAATAAATTGCCTTCCATCAATTCTCATTTGAAAATGCCAATGGGGAAAATCTGTCTTCGTACCTTCATGACCACGGAAATCGTTTTTTGAACAATCCAAGGTCCATTCTATATTGAGCCACTTTATTGTTATTTCGAAGATTTTACGCTTATCACTCTCTTCTTTTAAGTTATTTATATTTTTGCTGCCGGCTTCTGCAAAAGCAACCCATCTCAAATAAGCAGATATGGAGTAAAAATCATAGTTTTCATATATTTTAGGAAAGTCATTTTTTTTAAACTTACAGCGCCTTAATAACCAGTGAAGACATGGTGAGTTTGAACTTATCGTTGCGAAAGGTTTTTTGCAGAGATAACACATTTGATTTTCATAGTGCTCTATGAAATCACTATACTCATGCTCATATTGTTCCAACTGATGTTTAGTATGTGCTAATGACTCCTCCTCAGTAAGTCTCTTAATTGAGGACTTAATGCCCTCAATTTT
This sequence comes from Enterobacter sp. SES19, assembly GCF_011765665.1. NCBI lineage: Bacteria > Pseudomonadati > Pseudomonadota > Gammaproteobacteria > Enterobacterales > Enterobacteriaceae > Enterobacter > Enterobacter sp. SES19. The sequence continues at coordinate 968,489 of NZ_CP050320.1, read as the reverse complement.
TTGTTTGTAATCTTCACTCATTTTAACCCCCTTAATTATTTATTTAATTTTATGATGACTCCCATATTTTTTTGAAAATATCTAACAAAGAATATAAATCCAATCGATTTTGTCATCTAAATATATTAACGCTTTCATTTCGAACTTCCTCTTTCATTGATATGAAATTGTAAATCAAATATTAGACCATCAACTTTTTTTGAAAGAGATTTATAATCCTCAGTAATTTGCTCTTGACTTTTGTTTGCCAAAAAGAAAAGAGTTGATGATAAGTGTTTTAGCAAGACTGCAATTTCATTATCAGAACTAATGTTATTGGCTCTTGACCATCTTTCAATTGCTTTTTCGGTTAAACTTAACAATGGCTCCTCAAAAAAACTCGAACCATTAATTTCTTTCAAGACAATCCTCTGCGCTTTTATTCTATTATTGAATTCACTCACAATTGTCACCTTCAATATTTTTAATTAAATCATTCATCCATAACTCAACATCATTCAACTGACTCTTGGCTTGAATTATTTCCTTTTCATTTAAAATAATGCCCACGCCTCTTGTAGAAAGCACTCTAGCTCTTTCAAGTATCCTGTATGAAGATTCACTCATCTTCAGACTTTTTTCACCTAAATTTTTTGCTGAATTACGAGAAAAATCAGCACATTCACAGGAACTTAACGAATAACATGTTGCAAAATTTCGCACCGCCAAGAAAATCGTCGATAAATCAAATACTTCTGTCAATCTTGAGGATTGAATTGACTCTTTAGCTGATAAAAAGATGTTAAGGAATTTACGGCAATCATCTAATCCTGATTTATATGTACTGGGACATCCGATATCACGCAGAAAATTTTTACCATCAGATGAAAAAACCATCTTTGCCTCTAAAAATAGATGCCAAGCAAAAGGATTACCTTCATTCCAAAGTTTTTTTATCCGGTCGTAAGAATATATTGAGTAGTCATTAGGATTAAACCTTGTATCTTTTCCATTAACAATTGCCAGCATATCAACATCTGAGTGAACGTCAATTTCCCCTCGACATACAGAACCAAAAGCATATATGTGCATTGTTATCGCCTATTAAATCTCTTAATTATTATTGACATGAAAAAACCAAACATCACTAATCTTACAAAGGTTATTAAAGTAATATAAGATGTTGCGTAACCAGAAGGAGTTAAAGTGCCTAATAAAATTTGGGGGGATATCTCGAGCGCATCTAAATAAGATTTCACTGACCATACATCACCATAACACCAAACATGATTTAAAGACATAAGTAATATAATTATCATTACAGCTCTAATCAGCTTTATAGTGGATTCTCCATTCCCCCAAACGATATCCAAAGCTTTAAACTGTATCCATTCAAGATACATATAGAATCTTTCACGCCCTTTATATTTCTGTCGATAATATGATTCATTCGAATCCCATGCTTTATGAAGGTGTGCTTCAGTTGCTTGGAGTTCAATTGCAATTGCTTTATTAGCCGATTTAGAATCACCAATTTGCTGATAATTCACCCGCAAGGAACGTGCAAACTTAAGCTTTAAATTTTCTGGACCAGGGCAACCGACATCGAGAATATCATTATCGATGTGAGTCTTATCAAAGCTAGCATAATCAAATTTACACCCATTAAAACTAGTACCTGTGAAATTACAATTTATGAATCGGCATCCAGTGAAATTGCAATTATCAAAGCTACACTTCCTAATATACGCAGCATCAAAAATACAATAACGAAAATCTATATTTTTGAACTCTATATTTAATGCAACCAAACGTTCAAATAATTTATTAATATAAGTTTCATTACTAATTGATGAGTCAAACTTTTTGTCAGAAATCTTTTCCCTTCCACTGTCAATCATTAACTTTTTCCTTAGTTAGAAATTGTTTTGAAGAAAGCACACTTTCTTATAAAGAATTTTCAGTCTAGCACCTTGATATTAATAATAAAAATCATATTTTTTTATACAAGGGTTCTAGTAGTTACTGTCTTAGTAAAACATGACAAATACCAAATTGTCTTTATCACGCAACTGTAACCTAGAGCGCGCACAGCCAAAAACCCCCGCTAGCGGTGCCTGTGGATGACATGTTTTGACAGGTGCATCCAACGATGCTGTACCTGAAGTTTTCTAAAGGGGGAACTGTCAACCGCTCCCCCTAGTAAGGCATAACAAACCATAACAGGCTGACACCTGCCCTGCTTCGCATCAGGATTAACAAAAGTTAACAGCCAAGGCTCAACAAATCTCAACGCCAGCCCTTTACACTTCTGCTGTAGCTGCTGTTCGTAGGCGTCAGGATCCGTTAGGTTGGGTTGACACTTTTCCCAGTTTCTCGTGAAAAAGTGTCAAGTTTGAGGGGCTGGGGGGTTTACAGTTTTTCGCCGTCCAGCAGGCAGAGCGCCCTTAATCTTGTTTTGCTCCAGTCATCCGGCGTATCGGGGTGCATTGTGGCAACGTAGGCCAGCTCAGAACGAAGAAACCGTAAAGCGCCCGCGGCACGGTCTTTGCCATAGAAGCTGTGGGTTTCTTCATCCGGCCGGAAGAGAATCAGCAATTGTTCATCGGGCTCGTGCTGAACATCAAAACCCAGTTCAGCGGCTGCTGCCTCTATTCGCTGGCCAGCATCAATATCACCCGGCAGCTCTTTCCCGCCATCATGCCCCCATACCCATGCGGCGGCCTGCGCCCACGTCATTTCAGTCTGGTGTTCGCCAACACCAACAGAATTTTGTTTAGCCTGCGATGCGTCAACATCCACTTTATCGCCTGAAATTACAATTTCACCTCGCGCTATCCAGCCATAAACAGTTTGCCGGCTAACGCCCATATGCCTGGCGTAGGCTGATTTACTTAATAGCATTCTGGTGTATCCCTCCGGGCAGATAAAAGCCGCCCTCAGGCGGCCTGCTTCTCTTCTGAATGTGTCTGCCGCTGGCTGCCTTTGAGCATCGCGCTGACATGTTCGCTTAACTGGTCAAGGCCGGTCATGCGGGGCTGTACGTCTGATGGATCGTCGTTCTTCCCGTACACGAGATTGTTATACCAGGTTCGGACAGCTGTAATTTGTGCAACGTCCTTCCTTACCGCGTCGACCAGATCGGCAACCGCGTTAATCACCTGCCCGTTCTCTGATGCAATACGGGAGAAGCCGAGACGTTTTAGCTGTTCCGTATCGAGTCCCGAACACACTGCGTGCGCCCTTAGTAAGGCGTCCGCCAGCTCCTGATGCTTTCCACTGTGCATCGACAGCAGCATTTTTTCCTGGCTGCGGCGATCCAGTCGGGCGAATGCCTGGCGCATTTCACTGTCACGCATGAATCCCTGAACATCATCAGATGCCAGTGGATTAACCGGAGCGAGCTTGTTCTTCAGGTAATCGAGAATGTTTGCGGCCTGCTCGCTTACGGCTGCCACCCCGCGGGTAAAGTCTTTGAGCGTGTCCGGGTTCCGGGCTTCACCTGCCCTGCGATTTTTTGCCTGTTCGTTCAGATCGGGATCGTTGCGGATAACGTCCAGCAAATCCGCCTCAGCTTCGGCCTGCTGCGCCGTTGTCCTCAGGCTGGTGAGTTCGCCCGCCATACCACGGAATAAAGCGGCCATCTGAGTATTTGGCGCAACAACCTTACCGGCATAACCTGCCAGCTCGATGCTGTGTTTCCCAATTTTGATTGAGTAGCTCATTGCCCTGCCTCCATTTTTGACAGCCCCGCATCAAATACCTTGCGCGCAACAGCATGGATTGACGGCGCGATCCCCATGCCCGACTTCTGGCGCTCCCTCTCCTGAATGGTTTTCAGAGCCTGAATCTGTTCCCCGTTCAGCAGAACGGGCTTAACGTTAACCTTGCTCATGATGCCCCCTGTAATAGCGACCGTTAAAGTTTCATTAATCGCAACAATCAAATAATCAATTGCGATTTATGAAACGATATTAATGAAATAGCAGGGGTTCACAACGTGAAAAGAGTGGATGCGTTTTAAAGAATTTGCCCTCAAGGTATACATGGTGTTCACAAAGGCAACAAAATACTTATAAAACAATATATTAACCCATGAATACCAGCCTACATTTTGGGATTTCAGGTCTACACGGTATACATCATTCTGTTTAATAAACCATCAGATGATTAATGTGAGAATGAACACCATGTACACCCTGTGTATACCTGAAAGCAAGGTATACATGGCTTATTTCACTGATTTATATATAAATTATTCTCTCGATGTATACCATGTATACCTTTCTCCATATTTATCTGAACTTCATTCTTTATGACCGGCTACAGGATGCGTCTGAGGTAACCAGTCTTCCGCACTTTCCGAAAGTTCGACGTTAGTCACCATGCCACGGGCTCTGCGTTCCTTACGGTACTCGTGATTAAACTCCCTCATCGCGCTTTCCATCCCCTCTGCGAATTTATTCAGCGTCAGAGGTTTGTCGAAACCGTTGGCCTCAAGGAATGCCAGATAAGCGTGATAGAGATAAATTCGCGGATAGTGAGGCGGATTACGGTTTCCTACCATCATTCCCGCACAATCAGCCAGCCGCTCAAGGTGAGCGCAGAAGGCATATAGCGGATCTGTTTTCTGCTTCACCTCCAGTGCTTCTTCGCTGTTCCGTTGCTCCAGCAGCAGCGCCCGCGCTTTTTCCGGGTTCGCAAAGTTCGCCAGCAGCCGGCGAACAACCACCGGAATTTCAGCGGATATCTTTTCTGCCAGGTCGGGATCCTTATCCTCTTCGCTGACGCGCCGGTTAAACTGGAAAATTACGCGGCGCCGGGAAACGCCGCCGGCACGTTCGGTGAAAATCATCGGCGTATTGTTTGTGGCCACAACCACCGCCCGCAGAACGGCGGTGTACTGGTGCTCGTGTTTCGGGTCGATCTCCACGGCATCCCCGCCGGTTATCGCTTTTATCCCGGTGCCCTCTCCTGAATATTTGGGCTGATCAGGAAGCGTTATCATGCTTTTCCCGACGAACTGCGCCCGCCCACGCGCGCTGTCGAGCGCCGCCATGTTCCCGCTGGCGGTGTTATGCGCACCGGCCAGCATCGTGGCGATATGGGTAAAGACACTTTTCCCGCTGCCGCCCTCACCGGTTATCTCGAGGAACAACTGCCAGTCGTACCGGTTCGCCAGCACCATAAAGAGCGCAGCAGCGATACGCTGCATCTTAATTGCGTCTCTATCTGATGCGTAACTTAGCCATTTATGGAAGTTCGGCGCGTGGTCGCGGAGGTTTTCGCCCGGCACCGCCGGCGTGTAGGTCACGCCGTTATGGTTGGTCAGCCAGTTATCCTGGCTGTGTTCGGAGAAAACGCCGGTTTCCATATCGTAGACGCCATTAGCAAAGGGGATCAGGCTGCGCCGCGGCTCCCCCATTACCGGGATAACAATTTTCAGGGCGTCGATAACGTTGTTAATCGCGCGCTTGCTGAAGTTGGTTTTGTTCTCGTTGTAGATAGCCACCATTTCGCGGCTCAGCTCGAGCAGAGACGTTTTCTCCCAGATGCCGGCACGGTAGACGTACACGCCTTCGCTGTTTTCATTGATCGCAATGCCGGTGTAACGCGCGGCCAGTATGAGCGCCTTTTCGTTATCAGCCAGGTCGCGAAGGTTTACATCCGTCAGCGGTTTGCCGATCACCATGCTTTTGCCGGCTTCCGCATCGGCTTTGAGGCGCGGCAGCTGTGGCGTCCAGTCCTCCAGAAGCTGATAACCTTCAGAGTAGAATTGCGCGCGCTCCACGCCGGCCACCGCCAGCTTTGTAGCGAGAATGGTTATCTGCCGTTCGGTCAGATGCCCGCCACGACAAACGCGGGCATAGAGCCGGCCATCATCCACAATCCGGATATTCTCCAGCTCCGCCAGCTGCTTTTTATCCAGCACGACCGGCGGCACGGTGTCGCCAATCGGGTTCATTTCCTGCCATGCTTTAGCGAACGTCCAGGCATCGTCGCCGGCAAAGATAATTGACTCCTCCATGAGATCCGCCGGCTGCTTTTTAAGGTTTGGTGCATTCTTCATTTTCTGTTCCCTCGCTCCCTGATGATTTCCCGCATAACCCGAATTCGTTCGATGCCCTGTACCCGCATAATCCGATCGATATCTTTCTCGCCGGCAACCGGCGCGGAAGAAACAAATTCAAACTCCCGCACCAGTCTTTCGGGCGTACAAAAACACGGTGAGCTGTACCCTTCACGGCAATATGTCACTCTGTCGAATCGGTAACTTTCGATAATTACTATGTTGCCCCGACTGTCCTTCCATTTATCGCCCGGCCTGATTTCAGGGTGAGCGCGGCCACCAGCAGCTAAGCCGGAATTTTTAATCGTCATATTTTTTACCTCACGCCGCTGGCGGGATTACCTGATAACCAATTTTCCTCAGAAAGCGCGCGGCACTCTCCACCGTAAAAATGATCTCGTCGTCCAGAAGGGGGCGCATCGACTGCAACCCGTTCGACGTGTCCACCAGATAGCGACCACCGGCCGGAAAACTGAATACGTTTTTGCCGTCGGCCCGGCGAACCAGATCGTAAACAGGAGTCATAATTTCCCCTCCCCGTCCCTTAATAACTGTCTGGCAAAACAAAATCGCACACTATTTAATTGCGCAGGGATGTGATCGGCGAAAGCACCGAGACAGCAAATTGGGATAACCGTTGTCATACAGATACCTCCATGGCCAGACGGGATTGAATGGCGGAGGCCTTGCTGCCTAACTGGAGGTAAGTTCGGGTGATTGCCGGGTTACTGTGCCCGAGCATTTCAGAGGCGACCAGCAAACCCTGTTCGCCGCCGGCGGACATGAGATTAAAGGCGGCAATCTTGCGGCTGGAATAGGCACTCAGGCGCAGACGCGTGTTTACCACTCGGGTAAACCACACCATTACGTTGTGCAGTTTCTTCCAGATCGTCTGGCGGCTCACGCTACCTTCCAGAGACTGGCAACGGTTACTTTCAATCTGGCTGCGGGAAAATACCAGGTCGTCACCGATAAGATTGCGCTCCATGCGTTCCCGCAGTCGTTTGATGATGCCCGGCGGCAGCTGTTTGGTGTCGTGCTTCACTTCAGCCTTTGCCACCAGCTCAAACACGATCGCCTGTTCTTCTTCCGTCATGCCGGCGGCCAGCTCGTCGCAGCTCACGCTATCCCAGTGCATGTACCCAATGTGATCGCCAGCAAGCCGGGCAGCGTCCTTGCGCTGCTGGCGAACAATCTCGATCCCCTTCCGGGTCGCTCTGGCTTCCGCTGCTTTGGTCTGCTTCGCCACGATGATTGTTGCTATGCCGGTTTCCCAGTTGATGCAGGAGTAACGGAAGTTGCACACGTCGCTGGTACGCCAGCCGGTAACGGTAGCAATATCCCACCAGAGTAAAACCCATTCTGACTGGGTCTGCTGGATGCGTTCGCGCAGTTTGCGCTGCTCTTCCCGTTCGTAAACGGGGGTCATGGTGCGGGTACCTTTCGTGGTAGTAGCTCTTACCACGTTGCCGCGCAGCTCGCGGGCTTTAGCTGTCAAGGTCTGGAGGTTAAACATGGCTACCTCCCAGTTTCGCAACATCCAGTTCAAACGCGCCGCTGCTGTACTGATAAAGCGAACATTCAGAGCGAATTTTGGCGGCAAAGATAAGATCCCAGCGGGAATAAAACTCGCGGGCTTCTTGCTCACTGTCGGCAACGATGCGGATAACAACGGGAGTGCAGGTCCGGTCTTTCGGCGTACCGAGGAAAAGCCAGGTGAACTTGGGCAGTTTTTGGGTTGGGGTAGTAGCCATGTGGCAGCCTCCATACAGTGGTCTAGATAACCACCACCGGAAACGCCAATTTCACTGGTGGTGGACTGAGCAGGGTTGGCGTAACCGGACTGTATGGACTCCGGCGCGGATTTCTCCGCCCCCACCCAGCCCACCATAATTTTGCTAGCAGAGCGGTTTTGAACCACAACGCGTGAAAATAGGTGAGACGGATCAACGGCACAAAAAAAGACGCTTGGCGCGTCATGTGTCGCCATACAGTCATTCAGGACGCCAATCCTGGCACCAGATTTTGCCGGTGCTTTTAAAGCATACCCTTCAGCGGAATAACAAGGCAAGGAGTTTTTGGGGTGAGCGAAGCCCTGCCCCAGATGGGCATAAATGTTCTTCATGGCATTAACCTTTTCGAATTGTTTAGTGAGCTGTCGCGACAAACTTATTTTGAGTGCTCAACATCGCAAGAGCACGCAAGTTATTCACGAACTCAATTTTTTTCATCCGTTAAAGGGCGAACTTCAGTAAACGGCTCATGACAATCTTCGCCTAACAGCTCGGGCTGATACTTACGCCATAGCTGGCTCTCCTCCCGCACAAGAGCCTCTTTTACTGCCTTACACTGCTGCAACTTATACCCGCGTTTGCTGGCCTCCTGCTGATAAGCAGCCATGCGCCGGCTGTAGTCATTCAGGAACACGAACGGCACACCATAAGAGCCAGTTATGCGGATAGAAGGGATAACCTCGCGAAATACCCAATTACTGAAACGATGGGCGAATGTGCCCGGCGTAATAGCTTTACGGCTGCGGGCGATCAGCTTGTAGAAACCAGATTCAGAGACAGCGCTATGATTTGGGTTCCCGCGAATACCGTAAGTTAAAGTTACGGTATTTCTCTCGTCATCATCCAGAGCCTGCAACGCCATGCGCGAATTGGATAGTTCCAGCGCCGCGCAAACATCTTTTGCAACGAACCACGGTTCACCGTTGATCTTAACAATACGGACTTTCGCGGCCTCAAATTTAATGACCGAAATATCATCACTGCTGTTTTCTGGGTGAGTAAGACCCTGCCCGGCACGGGCATTTTTGATAGTCATATTAGTTTTCCCCGGGCTAAGTTACAGTTGTGGCTTTGTGGAAATTAACGCATCACGCTCTTCGATCCTCTGGCTTATCCATTCGTCAATTTCACTTTCAACAAATGCGATAGATCGGGCTCCAATTTTAACTGATTGTGGAAAGCGATTTTCTTTAAGGAGACGATAGATCCACGCTTTGCTATAGCCTGTTCGTTTCTGTACTTCTGCAAATCTAATTAATGAATAAGACATATATACCTCGTGTCGTCTAATGAAGTTCACGAGAATAATTTAATCAGAACTAGAACTATGATTGTGGAAACCGATATAAGATTGTTGGAAGGGATGACAGATAGCCTACAGGCCATAAAATCGTTTTTTTAAGTGCGTTTGGAAATGACTAAAGCATGAACGCGAGACTTTGGAAGTTGAGACCCGCGTTCACATTAACTTTGGAAATGCTAACCATCGCTTTCTGGAAATGTGACTTCCAAAGCCTCCTTTATGAGGTTTGTCATCTGTTTTTCCGTCACTACCATCCCTTGATATCCCAGAGTAGCCAGGTTCTGTGCAACCGCACGAGCAATTGCCAGTTTGTTCAGGCGCTCACCATTTCGATAGCTCTTACTTGATTTTTCGAGGGCGATAGCCATACCTGCAATCATCATCAATGCAGTGTTTTTACCAGGGAACTCCCCCCATTGATCTAGATAGACCTGATTTGTTTGTTCATTTACAGTTGGTTGCTGTAAGGGTAAAGGCCAGGTGAAATTATGTTCTGTAACCCATTTTTCAACCTCACTACGCACGAGCATACAATCACGCCGATCATGATCCATGTTATCGTAGTGGGAAATATCCCTTGCGGTTAGTTTTGAATTATCAATCGCATCCCAGAGAGATTCTTTATAAGCTTCATATTCGTGAGATTTTTCACCTGTAATATTTTCTCTTGGATTTGCGCCAACAATTAAACGTGCAGAGTCACTAAGAGAGATGCTATCTCTTGAAAGATATGGAACAAGCCAACTTGGTAAATTTTTCTTTAACCCAATGTTATATTCCAATAAATTATCATGCAGATTAAGGCCTAACGTTTTCTCAATCTCTGAACGATTAAATCCTATAAAATCAAATGAATTCATAGCATCACCTTAAAATGGAATATCATCATGAAAATTGAGATCTGAAGAGCTAGAGGTTTGCTCTTGGCCTTCTTGTGTCATAGATGGAGTCCATCCCTCGTAAGGAGGTTCATCCATAGTAGGGTTTGCCATAACACTGCTAAGCATTTCATAGGCACTAAAAGAAGGATCACCGAAGGTTGGTCGTCTGGTGATTCCACGAGAGTCTTGTATTAATAGATTCGGCGCGTATTCTTGTTCTTCATCAAGTTTAATGATTATCCAATTTGCGATTTGATCCCTTGTCATATCAGGGAATTTTGCCTCAATTCGAGCAATCAATTCCCTAATGCTTATAAACTGCTGTTTTTTTGCTTTGAGCTCTACTGCTGGATTAAGCATACGCCACCTCGCGTCCTCTATCTGGTGGCATTGCCAGCCCGCAGAGGTGCGCGGGTTTTCGGTGATCAGCCTAGACAATGCCTAATTATTGTTCGTCTACTGAAGTCTACTACTGTCAATTAGCACTGTCTATACATACAGTTAAGCGCTTTTCCCAAACGTTCCGTGCACTACATTTTCGCCGTTTTCCAACGCCTCCATATAGTCGGCATACCACTGGAGCATTTCGCGGCGGCCATCCAGATACTGGGCGTGGTTGTACGTTCCTCGTATAGAGTTTTTGTCGACGTGTGCCAGTTGCGTTTCAATCCACGCGGTGTTGTAGCCTTGTTCGTGCAGGATGGTACTCATGGTGTGCCGGAAACCGTGTCCGGTGACTTTTCCGTTATAGCCAATCCGCTTAAAGACTTGGTTTATGCTGGCTTCACTCATTGTTTTTCGCGGATCGTTACGGCCTGGGAACACAAGCGGGTAATTGCCTGTTAGCTCTTGGATCTGACCAATAAGCGTAAGAGCTTGCCTGGACAATGGCACCACATGAGGGCGACGCATTTTCATGCGTGAGGCGGGTATTTCCCAGACCGCCTTACTGATATTGATTTCATCCCAAAATGCCCCACGGAGTTCGCCGGGACGCAATCCGGTGATAATCAGCAAACGAGCAGCCAAAACTACTAACTCGCTTCCTGAATATCCTGACAACGCATTGAAGAAATCAGGCAATTCTTTAGGTGTGAGGAAAGGAAAATGATTGGACTCGTGCCCTTGCATCGCGCTGGTGAGATCCGGGGCGGGGTTATACTCAGCTCGACCGGTGACTATTGCGTAACGGAAAACTTCCCCACAGCGCTGCCTAACTTTTCTTGCCTTTTCGGTAGCGCCGCGCCCCTCAATGCGCCGCAGCACATTCAACAGTTCAAGCGGTTTGATTTCGGCTATTGGTTTTTTGCCAATGTATGGGAACACATCTTTATTGAAGGCTTCGAGTATGTCTGAAGCATAACCAGCAGACCATTTTTTTAGTTTGCTGCTGTGCCATTCAAGGGCAATATCTTTGAAGGTGTTGTTTAACTGAATTTCACGGGCAATCTTCTCCTCCCGTTTCGCTTCCATAGGATCGATACCCCCAGCGATACCCCTTTTGGCTTCTTCACGTTTTGCCCGAGCATCGGCCAATGTGACATCAGGATATACGCCAAGCGCTAACAACTTCTCTTTGCCGGCTACACGATACTTGAGCCGCCAGTATTTGCCGCCATTAGGTTTAATCAGGAGATACAAACCACCACCATCAGCCAGCTTGTAAGGCTTATCTTTAGGTTTGGCGGCATCCACCTGCCGGGCGTTTAGTTTCACTTGGGGGTACCTCCTCTAGACCGAACAGCATATACCCCCATAAGTACCCCCAAACGACCGTAGATTTCAGGGAACTTTAGTAGACGTAGAAATACCAAAAGGGGCTGTAAAGCGCAGAGTATAAGGGGTTTCAGTGAACTTTAGTAGACTTGGGGAGACGTTAGAATGGTGCCGATAATAGGAGTCGAACCTACGACCTTCGCATTACGAATGCGCTGCTCTACCAACTGAGCTATATCGGCCCTGAGAGGCCGGTTACGAGTGTAACCACGGGGCAAAAGGTTAGATCTATCCGGGTGATGCGTCAATGCCCTTTTGAATCAAACGGCTACTTTTGCATCACCCGTTATTATTTACGCACGAATCGTATCGTCGCCGAAGCCGATCCACTTGTACGTGGTCAGCGCTTCCAGCCCCATCGGACCGCGCGCGTGCAGTTTTTGCGTACTGACCGCCACTTCTGCGCCCAAACCAAACTGTCCACCGTCGGTGAAGCGGGTAGAGGCATTCACATAGACCGCAGAGGAATCCACTTCGTTCACGAAGCGATCGGCATTGCGCAGGGTGCGCGTCAGGATCGCGTCAGAATGCTGCGTGCCGTGTTCACGGATGTGCGCAATGGCGTCGTCGAGATCGGCAACGATTTTCACGTTCAGATCCAGTGACAGGAACTCATCGTCGTACTGCTCCGCGTTGACGGGAACGACGTTAGCCGGGCCTTCCTGAAGCAGTGCGAGCGCACTGGCGTCAGCATGCAGCGTCACGCCGCTCTCTGCCATCTGTTTGCTCAGGGCCGGCAGGAAGGTGTTCGCAATATCCTGATGCACCAGCAGCGTTTCTACGGTGTTACAGGTGCTTGGACGCTGGGTTTTCGCGTTAACGATAATCTTCAGCGCCGGTGCAATCTCAGCGCTGTCGTCGACCACGATGTGACACACTCCAATACCGCCGGTGATCACCGGAATCGTCGACTGCTCGCGGCACAGCTTGTGCAGGCCCGCGCCGCCGCGTGGGATCAGCATGTCGATGTATTTATCCATGCGCAGCATCTCGTTGACCAGCGCGCGGTCTGGGCTCTCGATCGCCTGTACGGCACCCGCCGGTAAGCCACACTCCTCCAGCGCCTGCTGAATGACTTTTACCGTTGCGGCGTTGGTGCGCCAGGTCTCTTTCCCACCGCGCAGAATAGCGGCGTTGCCGGTTTTCAGGCACAGGGAGGCGACATCCACCGTCACGTTTGGACGGGCTTCATAAATAACGCCGATAACGCCGAGCGGCACGCGGCGGCGCTCCAGGCGTAAACCGCTGTCGAGCAGCCCGCCGTCGATCACCTGCCCTACCGGGTCGGCCAGATTGCAGACCTGACGAACATCGTCGGCGATGCCTTTCAGGCGTGCCGGATTCAGCGCCAGACGGTCGAGCATCGCTTCGCTCAGACCGTTGCGACGCGCTTCCAGTAAATCCTGCTCGTTAGCGAGCAAAATCTCCTGGGACTGTGATTCCAGATAATCAGCGATTTTTTCCAGCACGCGGTTTTTCTCGCGGCTGGAAAGGAGCGCCAGTTTGTAAGAGGCGGCCTTCGCGGCGGCGCCCATTTGTTCCAGCATGTTCTGGCTCCTTAACGAATAATCATGTCATCGCGATGCACGGCAACCGGACCATATTCATAGCCCAGAATGGCGTCGATCTGCTGTGAGTGGTGACCCGCGATGCGGCGCAGGGCATCGCTGTTATAACGGCTTACGCCGTGGGCGATGTCGCGGCCTTCGAGGTTACGGATACGGATCACTTCACCACGGGAGAAGTTGCCTGTCACGCTTTTAATTCCTTTAGGAAGTAATGAACTTCCTCGTTCCAGAATCGCGGCGGTTGCTCCTTCATCGACGACGAGTTCGCCCGCAGGCGGCGCGCCAAATATCCAGCGTTTACGGTTTTCCAGCGGGGATTCCTGAGCGTGGAAGCGGGTGCCGACGGAGATGCCTTCCATCACGTCACCAATCACGCCTGGGCGGCTGCCCGCCGCAATGATGGTGTCGATACCGGCGCGGCACGCCACGTCAGCGGCCTGCAGCTTGGTCCCCATGCCGCCCGTTCCGAGGCCGGACACGCTGTCACCGGCGATGGCGCGCAGCGCATCGTCGATACCGTGAACGTCGGTAATCAGCTCGGCATCCGGGTTAGAGCGCGGATCGGCAGTGAACAGCCCCTGCTGATCGGTCAGAAGCAGTAATTTATCGGCACCGGCCAGAATGGCGGCCAGCGCAGAGAGGTTATCGTTATCGCCTACTTTGATTTCAGCGGTAGCAACGGCATCGTTCTCGTTAATGACCGGAACGATATTGTTGTCCAGCAGCGCGCGCAGGGTATCGCGGGCGTTCAGGAAGCGCTCTCTGTCTTCCATATCCGCACGCGTCAGCAGCATCTGCCCGACGTGGATGCCATAGATAGAGAACAGCTGTTCCCAGAGTTGAATGAGTCGGCTTTGCCCCACGGCGGCCAGCAGCTGTTTGGAGGCTATCGTCGCGGGGAGTTCGGGGTAACCCAGGTGTTCACGCCCGGCGGCAATCGCCCCGGAGGTCACAATCACAATACGATGCCCTGCGGCATGTAACTGAGCGCACTGACGTACAAGCTCAACAATGTGGGCGCGATTTAGGCGGCGCGATCCGCCTGTTAAAACACTGGTACCGAGTTTTACCACCAGCGTCTGGCTGTCACTCATGATTCTCTGCCGTTCAACGATAAGGGAAAGTAATGTCGAACGAACGTTTTAGCAGGAGTCAGCCCCGTTGCCAACTGCCTTAGCACATCGCGAAACACTTTGTTGCGCGGGATCAGGAAGCGTAGCGGGACAATTTGACACTTTTATTACCGAAATAATAAATCACAGTTTTTTAAAATTATTCTTAGTTTGTCATAAAAGTTTCATTCCAGAACGATAAAACCCTTCCTGTTTTTTCACGGGACTTAAGCATGAGCTTATCGTCCAGCGAATTTTTTAGCGCGTTTATAAGACAGGATCGAAAATGAAAAAGAGCACTCTGGCATTAATGGTTATGGGCGTAGTGGCTTCTGCATCCGTTCACGCAGCTGAAGTTTATAATAAAGATGGTAATAAGCTGGACGTGTACGGCAAAGTGAAAGCCATGCACTACATCAGCGATGATGCCACCAAAGATGGCGATCAGACTTACGTTCGTTTCGGTTTTAAAGGCGAAACCCAGATTAACGATCAGCTGACGGGCTATGGCCGTTGGGAATCTGAATTTGCAGGTAACAAAGCCGAGAGCGACTCCTCTCAGAAAACCCGTCTGGCGTTCGCGGGCCTGAAGCTGAAAAACTTTGGTTCTCTGGATTACGGTCGTAACCTGGGTGCCCTGTATGACGTTGAAGCATGGACCGACATGTTCCCTGAGTTCGGCGGCGACTCTTCCGCGCAGACCGATAACTTCATGACCAAGCGTGCGACCGGTCTTGCTACCTACCGTAACACCGACTTCTTCGGCGCGGTTGACGGTCTGGACATGACCCTGCAGTACCAGGGCAAAAACGAAAACCGTGACGCCAAGAAACAGAACGGTGACGGTTTTGGTACCTCTCTGACCTATGACTTCGGCGGCAGCGATTTCGCCGTCAGCGGCGCTTACACCAACTCTGACCGCACCAATGCGCAGAACCTGTTGGCACGTGGCCAGGGTCAGAAAGCCGAAGCCTGGGCTACCGGTCTGAAATATGACGCGAACGATATTTATCTGGCAGCGATGTATTCAGAAACCCGTAATATGACGCCAATTTCTGGCGGGTTTGCCAATAAAGCGCAGAACTTTGAAGTGGTCGCACAATATCAGTTCGATTTCGGTCTGCGTCCGTCCCTGGGTTATGTCCAGTCTAAAGGCAAAGATATCGAAGGTATTGGTGACGAAGATCTGGTGAAATACATTGACGTTGGCGCGACCTATTACTTCAACAAAAATATGTCCACCTTTGTTGATTATAAAATCAACCAGATTGACGACAAAAATAAACTGGGCGTGAGCAGCGATGACATCGTTGCCGTGGGTATGACCTACCAGTTCTGATGATGCGAAATAAAAAAACCGGCCTAGTGCCGGTTTTTTTATTTCAGGGATTAATGCGGTCTGGTGCCCTCTCCCACGGGGAGAGGGAGAAAACCATCATTTTTTGTAGGCCGGGTAAGGCGAAGCCGCCACCCGGCGCTGGGACGCCATCAGGCAGTCAGCTTCACCGCTTCACTGGAAAAGTTATCTGCGGGCTCGAGCTTGAGATCCAGAGTCGCCAGCAGTGCACGAGCCTTATCATGGAACTCTTTTAGCGTATATTCCAGGCGGTCAATCACTTCCTGATCTTTAATAGAGGTCGCCTGCCAGTTGCCGTCTTTATTAAACAGGCCAAACTGGTAGCTATACGTAAAGCGTTTTTCCTCTGCTTCCATTTCCATCCACCAGCCCCAGAATTCACGTTTTTCGGGTGCAGGCTTCACGTTGACGCATACAGCCAGGCAGTCGAAAAAAAAGCGATTCTCTTCACACTGCTCTTCTCGAATATACGGGCCGAGAGCCATAAACTTCTTAATCAGTCTACTTTTCGGGTGTCCACTCGGTAACGTCATTGCGATCTCCTTTTGTGAAGCCACTGTTTTACCAAACCAGCAAAATTTAGCAATCTATTAACACAATCTCTGAGCGATCCAGCGCGTAATCTCTTTCAGCGCTTTATCGAAATTCTGATAGACCGGGCTGAACGGCACTTCTAGCAATTTGCCATCCGCAGATGACGACGTGATTAAGCGCGACTCTTCTTCAGGACTGAACGGATCGTTTTTCCAGAATCCCGACAGCATCGGCGTTGGGCAGCGGCGTCCCAGCAACCCTTGCGTTTTTAACGAGTAGCGATTGAGCTCAACGCGCAGCGCTTCGTCTGATGCATCATGCATGCCAAGACGGCTGGCCAGCACATCAAGATACATTTCAGGCACGCTCCCCTGACGTGCGGGATCGCTGAGCAGGGCGTGAACGACCGGACCAAGGCAGGCGACGGCTTTCAGGCGAGAAGATTCAAGGTAAGCCAGACGCACCGCGACGTTGGCACCAAAGCGGAAGCCAAATGCCGCCACGCGGGTGTGGTCGACCCACGGAATGTTTTCCAGCGCTTTTAGCGCATGCTGGTGCAGCAGACTGGAATCCTGAGTCAGCTTCCATTTGGAGGAGAAGCCGATAGAGGGCATATCCAGCGTCAGCATGGCGATCCCTTTTGGTGCGAAGTAACGCTCATACAGGCTGTAGTAATCGATCTGCAACGAATCCAGCCCACCGCACATAAGGACGGTCGGGAACGGGCCTTCACCTTCAGGCATATGCAGGAACCCGGTAATGGATGACCCACCCGGAATGGTAAACTCGAGTTCGCGCATCTGGCCCGGCAGGCGTTGAGCCGCCTCTTCATAGGCGCGATTCGCCAGCGCCTGTGCCTGCTCGGCCAGCTCATCACCTTTCAGATGTGGATACGCGGCAATAGCGTAGAGATTGGCCGCATGCAGCCAGTGCTTGCCGCTGCGCGTGGCATCCTCTTCCTGGCTGGCTTTTTGCTGCCAGAGCATCGCCTGTTTAGACCATTCATAGATCCAGTTTCCACCCCGGTAACCCACCACCGTATCATAGAGTTCGCTGTCGGTACGCTCGGCTTCACTCATCACGATACGTGCCTGCACATCAAGGATTTCACGGGGGTCGATACCGCGCCAGACCCACATCAGGCGGTTAATCATACGATACCAGTGGGGCACGTTTTTACCGTCTAACGCGGACTGGACGGCAGGCTGGGTACCCGGATTAAAGCGACGCACCAGCGTCGACGTTTCAGGGTGTTTGAAACGGGGTTTGAAAAGTGTCTCGGTGAGATTCGCCTGCGTCATTGCGTTGCCTCCATGAATACGTCATATGAAGACTATTGTAACGCGTGGCAGGCCAAAAAGAACAACGCCCGGCATTGCCGGGCGTGTAAAGTTACGTACTGGGATTAACGGCCTGAAATCGGCGGTACGAAGACCACGCCCATATCCCATGGCTGTTCAATCCAGGTATCCTGCGGGATATCAATCACGTAATCGTCAACCAGCGGGCGGCCTGCAGGTTTCGCGAAGATAGTGACGAAATGTGCTTTCGGATACATTTCGCGGATAGCGACCGCAGTACCGCCGGTATCTACCAGGTCATCAATCACGATGAAACCTTCACCGTCGCCTTCCGCGCGTTTCAGCACGGTCAGCTCACGCTGGTTGTCATGGTCATAGCTGGAGATGCAAACGGTATCGACATGACGAATACCCAGCTCACGTGCCAGCAGCGCCCCCGGTACCAGACCGCCACGGCTGACGGCAATAATGCCTTTCCACTGTTCGGAAGGCATCAGACGCGCAGCCAGTTTGCGTGCGTGAATCTGCAACATGTCCCAGGTGACGACGTATTTTTCGCTCATGTGAAGTGTCCCAGCCTGTTTTTATACGGCTTAAAAAGTGTTCGAGGGGGAAATAGGTTGCGCGAGATTATAGAGATCTGGCGCACTAAAAACCAGTGTTTAGCGCCCTCTGCCTGTGTTTTTACATGCTTTATGCTACCAGCCAGCAGAGAAAGTGGTATTCTCAGTTTCATCTCGCAAGCCTGACTTGTGGTAACTATTAACCTGCTAACCCTGTGACCTGCAACCCTGTTTGCAGCGCCTCGACAAGGAGACTTATCGTGTCTGAACTGTCTCAACTATCTCCGCAGCCGCTGTGGGATATTTTTGCCAAAATCTGCTCCATTCCACACCCTTCCTACCATGAAGAACAGCTTGCCGAACATATTATGGGCTGGGCGAAGGAAAAAGGTCTGCATGCGGAACGTGACCAGGTTGGCAACATTCTGATCCGCAAACCCGCCACCGCAGGCATGGAAAACCGCAAACCGGTTGTGCTGCAGGCGCACCTGGACATGGTGCCACAGAAGAACAACGACACCGTTCACGACTTCACTAAAGATCCTATTCAGCCGTACATCGACGGCGACTGGGTGAAAGCACGCGGCACCACCCTGGGCGCGGATAACGGCATCGGTATGGCCTCTGCGCTGGCGGTACTGGCTGACGACAGCGTTGAGCACGGTCCACTGGAAGTGCTGCTGACCATGACCGAAGAAGCAGGAATGGACGGCGCGTTCGGTCTGCAGGCGAACTGGCTGCAGGCGGATATCCTGATCAACACCGACTCTGAAGAAGAAGGTGAGATCTACATGGGCTGCGCGGGCGGGATTGATTTCATCTCTACCCTGCCGCTGTCACGCGAAGCGATTCCTGCCGGTTTCCAGACCTTCAAGATGACGCTGAAAGGTCTGAAAGGCGGCCACTCCGGCGGCGATATTCACCTGGGTCTGGGCAACGCCAACAAGCTGCTGGCGCGCTTCCTGGCAGGCCATGCGGCTGAGCTGGATCTGCGTCTGGTTGATTTCAACGGCGGTACCCTGCGCAACGCGATCCCACGCGAAGCCTTCGCCACAGTGGCAGTACCGGCGGCAAAAGCCGACGAGCTGAAAAAACTCTCCACCGTGTACCTGGATATCCTGAAAAACGAACTGTCAGCGAAAGAGAAGAACCTGACCGTGGTGCTGGAATCCGTCTCCACGGATAAAGCCGCGCTGACCGCGAAGTCTCGTGACACCTTCGTTCAGCTGCTGAACGCGACGCCAAACGGCGTGATCCGCAACTCTGACGTGGCGAAAGGCGTGGTGGAAACCTCACTGAACGTGGGCGTGGTGACCATGAGCGACGACAGCGCGGAAATCATCTGCCTGA
Organism: Enterobacter sp. SES19; assembly: GCF_011765665.1. Taxonomy (NCBI): domain Bacteria; kingdom Pseudomonadati; phylum Pseudomonadota; class Gammaproteobacteria; order Enterobacterales; family Enterobacteriaceae; genus Enterobacter; species Enterobacter sp. SES19. Next base: position 948,902 of record NZ_CP050320.1, on the reverse strand, counting down.
TCCGCTCCCTTATCGACAGCGGTAAAGAGTACGTGGTGAGCATGCTGGAATCTCTGGGCACGCTGGCGGGCGCGAAAACGTCTGCAAAAGGCAGCTACCCGGGCTGGCAGCCGGATGCAAGTTCTCCGGTGATGGCGCTGGTGCGTGAAACCTATCAGCGTCTGTTCAACAGCACCCCGAACATTCAGGTGATCCACGCCGGTCTGGAATGTGGTCTGTTCAAGAAGCCGTATCCGGATATGGACATGGTATCTATCGGGCCAACCATTACCGGTCCACACTCGCCGGATGAGCAGGTTCATATCGAAAGCGTTGGCCATTACTGGACGCTGCTGACGGAACTGCTGAAAGCGATCCCCGTTAAGTAATTCCCTCACCCCAGCCCTCTCCCAAAGGGAGAGGGTGAAAAACGCAGGCCCGGTAAGCGTAGCGCACCGGGCTTTTTTACAATCCTAATACCAGCTGTCGCTCTAACTGCGGATCCAGCAGCGTGACGTGCAATCCCACCAGCCTCACCCCTCGCCCGCCCCGGCGTTCTTCCCATGCCTTTTTTGCCGTCGCGATAAGATCGTCTTTATTCAGTCGCGGCCAGACGTGTTCCTGCGTGGTCTGCTGGAAGTCGTTGAATTTTAATTTGATACCCTGACGGGCAATGAGCAGGTCCGGCTTCACCTTGCTTAAGCGTCGCTCCAGCTCCGGGTAAAGCTGTTCCGTAATTATGGTTTCGCATTCGGACCAGTCATGAATATCTTCAATGAGGGTGCGCTCAACGCCGACGGATTTCCGTAGCCGTTCGCTGTTCACATCGCGATCGTCAATCCCCTGGCTGCGCTCCCACAGCACGCGGCCAAACTTCCCAAAGCGCTTCAGCAGCATGGCGAGGTCGCTTCGCTGTACGTCTTCGCAGGTCCGTAGCCCCATGCTTTCCAGCTTTGCGGCGGAGACTTTCCCGACGCCGGGGATTTTACCGAGCGGTAGCGTTTTCAAAAACGCAGGTACCTCTTCCGGCGTGATGACGTACTGGCCGTTGGGCTTATTTAAATCGGAGGCGATTTTGGCGAGGAATTTAACGGGCGCGACCCCCGCCGATGCCGTCAGATTCAGCTCGTTGAAAATCGTCTGGCGGATCTCCTGCGCCATCAGCGTGGCGGAGCCGTGGCAATGCACGCTGTCGGTCACATCGAGATAGGCTTCGTCCAGCGACAGCGGCTCTATCAGAGAGGTATAGCGGGAGAAGATTTCCCGAATATGCAGGGAAGCCTCTTTATAGGCGTCGAACCGCCCGGGCAGAAGTATGAGATGAGGGCAAAGCTTTAAGGCCATCGCCGTCGGCATGGCGCTGCGCACGCCAAATTTGCGCGCAGGATAGTTGGCGGTGCTGATGACACCACGCTGCACGCGGCTGCCGCCAATGGCGATGGGAATATCCCGCAGCGCCGGGTTGTCACGCATCTCCACTGCGGCAAAAAAGCAGTCCATATCGACATGGATTATTTTGCGCATAGTAAGCCCTCACTCATTACTGGATAAGTATACAGTAAATGAATGAGGATTGAGAAGTGTGCGTGGGAATTGTCGGGTGGCGGCTTCGCCTTACCCGACCAGGAAGACTAAATAATGCGCTGCTGCTCGCGGGCCATTCTTTTTTTCCGCGCATCGCACGGTTCCGGGCAGTCGCAGACCTTTTCCATCCCAATGGAGGAAATACCGCCGCAGCTGCCCTGAATGCTTTTCCGTTTAACGATCCAGCCTAACGACATGCCGAAGATGACAAGCACAAAAACCACAAAGGTTGCCAAAAACGTCAGCATCATCAGCCTCCAAAATCATCGAGCATGATATTCTCATCTTCGACGCCGAGATCTTTCAGCATCTTAATCACGGCGGCGTTCATCATCGGCGGACCACACATATAGAACTCGCAGTCCTCGGGCGCCGGGTGCTGTTTGAGGTAGTTTTCATACAGCACGTTGTGGATGAACCCCGTATAGCCCGTCCAGTTATCTTCCGGCTGCGGATCGGAGAGCGCCACATGGAAGGTAAAGTTCGGGTTTTCACGCGCCAGCTGTTCAAACTCGTCGTCATAGAACATTTCGCGCAACGAACGCGCCCCGTACCAGAAGCTGATTTTACGCTTGCTGCCGAGCCGCTTGAGCTGGTCAAAAATGTGCGAGCGCATCGGGGCCATACCGGCACCGCCGCCGATAAAGACCATTTCCGCATCGGTATCTTTCGCAAAGAACTCCCCGAACGGACCGGAGATGGTCACCTTATCTCCCGGCTTCAGAGACCAGATGTATGACGACATCACGCCCGGCGGTGCATCCGGCACATTCGGTGGCGGCGTGGCGATACGCACGTTGAGCATGATGATGCCCTTCTCTTCCGGGTAGTTGGCCATCGAGTAGGCGCGCAGCGTCGACTCTTTTACCTCGGATACAAAACGGAAGAGATTGAATTTGTCCCAGTCGGCGCGGTACTCCTCAGGCACGTCGAAGTCCGCATACGCCACGGTATGCTCAGGACACTCAATCTGAATGTAACCCCCGGCGCGGAACGGAACATCTTCCCCTTCCGGTACCCGCAGCTTCAGCTCTTTAATAAAGGTGGCTTTGTTATCATTAGAGATAACCTCGCACTCCCATTTTTTAACGCCGAAGATCTCTTCCGGCAGCTCAATTTTCATGTTCTGGCGCACCGCAACCTGACAGGCCAGACGACAGCCCTCTTTTGCCTCACGCTTAGTGATATGCGCCAGCTCGGTGGGCAAAATATCGCCACCGCCCTCTTTTACCGTCACGCGGCACTGCCCGCAGGAGCCGCCGCCGCCGCAGGCTGAGGAGACAAAAATACCGTTACCGGAGAGCGTGTTGAGCAGTTTATCTCCCGCAGGCGTGCGGATCTGATTCTGCGGATCGTCATTAATATCAATCACCACGTCGCCGGAATTCACCAGCTTCGCGCGCGCCGCCAGAATGAGTCCTGACAGCACCAGTACAATCAGCGTGAACATCACCACGCCAAGAATAATTTCCATCTGTTAGCCCTTATAGCTGCACACCGGAGAAGGACATAAAGCCCAGCGCCATCAGCCCGGTGGTGATAAAGGTGATCCCTAAGCCACGCAGACCCGCAGGCACGTTGGCATATTTCATTTTCTCGCGGATCCCCGCCATGGTGACAATCGCCAGCATCCAGCCGATGCCGGAACCAAAACCGTACACCACGGATTCACTGAAGTTGTAATCACGCTGAACCATAAACGAGACGCCGCCAAAGATGGCGCAGTTCACCGCGATCAGCGGCAGGAAGATCCCCAGCGCGTTGTACAGCGACGGGAAGTACTTATCGAGGATCATTTCGAGGATTTGCACCAGCGCTGCGATCACCCCGATAAAGGTGATGAAGTTCAGGAAGCTGAGATCAACTCCTTCCACCAGCGCGCCGTCCCGCAGCACGAAGTTGTACACCAGATTGTTAATCGGAACCGAAAGTCCCAACACAACGGTGACCGCCACCCCCAGGCCAAATGCCGTGGAGACCTTTTTAGACACGGCCAGGAACGTACACATGCCGAGGAAAAACGCGAGCGCCATGTTTTCAACAAACACCGCGCGCACAAACAAACTCAGGTAATGAGCCATCGTCGGTTACTCCTTTTCCTGCTGTTCTGGCTTCAGCGTACGAATCAGCCAGATCAGCAAACCGATAATGAAAAATGCGCTAGGGGCCAACAGGAACAGGCCGTTTGGCAGATACCAGCCGCCGTTCTGCACCGTGTCCAGCACCGTGATGCCAAACAGCTTGCCGCTGCCAATCAGCTCGCGCAGGAACCCCACGGTCAGCAGGATCGCGCCGTAGCCCAGGCCGTTGCCGATACCGTCCATAAAGCTCGCCAGCGGCGGCATTTTCATGGCGTAGGCTTCCGCACGCCCCATGACGATACAGTTGGTGATGATCAGCCCGACAAACACCGAGAGCTGTTTGGAGGTTTCATAGGCGAAGGCGCGCAGCAGCTGATCGACCACGATCACCAGCGAGGCGATAATCGCCATCTGCACGATGATCCTCACGCTGTTGGGAATGTGGTGGCGGATCATCGAGATAAACATGCTCGAAAACGCCGTGACCAGCGTGACGGCCAGCGTCATCACCACCGCCGTTTCCAGCTTGGTCGTTACCGCCAGGGCCGAACAGACGCCCAGCACCTGCAGCGTGATCGGGTTATTGGCGAGCAGTGGGCCAATGAGCACCTTTTTCACTTCTTTCAGTTCACCGGTATCAGCCATTGTTCAGCGCTCCTTCACGTACGTTTTTCAGGAAAGGACCAAAGCCCAGCTCGCCCATCCAGAAATCAAAACTGTGCTGCACCCCGTTTGAGGTGAGCGTGGCGCCGGAAAGCCCGTCGACGGCGTAGTCGTCACCGGGACGTGCCGCCCCTTTCATCACCTTCAGCGCAGGCAAACCGTTATCGTCGAGCACTTTCTTGCCGACAAACTGTGCCCGCCAGTTCGGATTTTCCACTTCGCCGCCCAGCCCCGGCGTTTCGCCCTGGTCATAATACGTAATGCCTTTAACGGTGCGGCCATCCGTATCCAGTGCCACAAAGGCATACATCATTGACCACAGGCCGTTGCCGTAGACAGGAAGCACCACTTCCTGAATGCGTTTTTGGGGGTCACGCACCAGGTAAATTTCGGCCAGGTTGCTGCGGCGCTTAATCCCGGCCAGATCTTGCGATGCCTCGAGCGTCACGCTCATCTGCGGATCTTTCAGCGCCAGCGCCTGGTTGAAGGTTGCCGGGTCTTTATCCAGCAGTTCACCCGTTTTTAAATCCACCAGCCGCGCGGAAATACGTTCGGCAAAGACGGCCGAAACGTCGTCTGCGCTCATTCCTTCCTGCATCAGCCCGGCCACGGCCAGAATGTTGCGCTGTTTATCCAGCGCGCGTTGCTCCTGCTGCAGGGGTTTTAACCCCACGGCAGAACCGGCCACGACGATGGAACAGACCAGACAGAGCACCAGCACCACCAGCAGCGTTTTGCTGATGCTGTCGTTATTTTTTACTTCAGCCACGCGCCTTCCTCCGCTTGATGTTGGCCCGCACCACCAGGTAGTCGAACAGCGGCGCAAACAGGTTGGCAAACAGAATGGCCAGCATCATCCCCTCCGGATAGGCCGGGTTGACCACGCGGATCAGGACGCACATCGCGCCAATGAGCACGCCATAGCTCCATTTACCTTTGTCTGTAAACGAGGCCGAGACCGGGTCCGTCGCCATGAACATCATGCCGAACGCGAAGCCCCCCAACACCAGATGCCAGTACCACGGCATGGAGAACATCGGGTTGGTAGTAGAACCAATAACGTTGAACAGGGTGGCGGTCAGCACCATGCCGATCATCACGCCCGCCACAATCCGCCAGGAGGCCACACGTCCGAAAAGAATGATCGCCCCGCCAAGCAAAATCATCAGCGTCGAGACTTCACCGATGGAGCCCGGAATGCTGCCAATAAAGGCATCAAGCCAGGTGACTGGCTGACCCGTCGCGTTGTTCACCAGCGTTTCGCCACCATGGGCCGCCCACTGTGAAAGCGGCGTCGCGCCGGAAAAACCGTCTGCCGCCGTCCAGACCAGGTCGCCCGAGATTTGCGCCGGATAGGCAAAGAAGAGGAACGCACGGCCCGCCAGCGCCGGGTTAAGGAAGTTCCGCCCGGTGCCGCCGAAGATCTCTTTGGCAATCACCACGCCGAAACTGATGCCCAGCGCCGCCTGCCAGAGCGGTAAGGTTGGCGGGACAATCAGGGCAAACAGAATCGAGGTCACGAAGAAGCCTTCGTTGATCTCGTGTTTACGGATGATGGCAAACAGCACTTCCCAGAAACCGCCCACGATAAATACCGTGAGGTAAATCGGCAGGAAGAACACCGCGCCCAGCGTCATCATGCTGATCCAGCCCGCGTCTGCAGCGAAGCTCACCCCTAACGACTGGGCCAGACGGTAGTGCCAGTCAGACTGGAGCACCTGCGCCAGCTGCTGCGCATCGTACATGTGGTGCAGCGCCGGAATGGTCTGCAGGCCAACGTTGTACATTCCCCAGAACATCGCCGGGAAGACCGCAAACCACACCAGGATCATCATCCGTTTGAGGTCGATGGCGTCGCGAACGTGCGCCGCGCCTTTCGTCACCAGCCCCGGCGTGTAGAAAATGGTCGCCGTTGCTTCATACAGCGGGTAGTACTTTTTGAGCTTCCCTTCGGTAAAGTGCGGCTCAATTTTTTCAAAGAGGTGTTTTAAGCCCATCGGTTATCCTTCCTGCTCAATGCGGGTTAACACCTCGCGCAATACCGGTCCATATTCGTATTTGCCCGGACAGACATAGGTACAGAGCGCCAGATCTTCTTCGTCAAGCTCCAGACAGCCCAGCGCCTGCGCGCTGTCGGTATCACCGGCGAGCAGATCGCGCAGCAGCATGGTCGGCAGAATATCCAGCGGCATGACGCGCTCGTAGTTACCAATCGGGACCATGGCGCGCTCGCCACCGTGCGTACTGGTCGAGAAGCTAAACAGCTTATTACGCAGGAAATGGCCCAGCGTGGTGCGGGTGACGGAATATTTTTCCGCACCGGGCAGCACCCAGCCGAACAGCTCTTTCTCACGCCCTTCCTGCACAATGCTGACCTGCAAATGGAAACGTCCCAGATACGCGTGTGCATTGGCAGCATGGCGTCCGCTGAGGACCGAACCGGAAATCAGGCGGTTTTCACCCTCTTTGGTTTCCCCCACCAGCAGTTCATTGATGTCTGCGCCCAGCAGCGTCTTCACCAGGCGCGGGTGTGCAGCCTGCGGCCCGCCGATGGCAACGATCCGTTCAGCGCAGAGTTCACCCGTAGTAAAAAGCTTACCGATGGCGATGACGTCCTGATAATTCAGATGCCAGACCCGTTTCGTCAGGCTTACCGGCTCAAGAAAGTGGATGTGCGTTCCGACCAGACCCGCCGGATGCGGGCCAGCAAACTCATTAAACGTGACCTGCCCCTGCGGATGCCCGCCAAGCTTGCCGCCGCTGGCCTGGCAAACGTGGACTTTCCCTGACGTGAGGCGGGTTAAAACGGTCAATCCGGCATCGAAGGCTTTGCGCTGTGCCAGGATAACCGGCTGCGGATCCACACTAAGCGGATTGGTGTCGATGGCCGTGACGAAAATCGCGGCCGGTTCCGTGCCCGGAACAGGGGATTTGCTGAAGGGACGCGTACGAAGCGCGGTCCATAAACCGGACGCCAGAAGCTGAGCCTGAACGGCGTCACGGCTCAGCGACGCGAGGTCTGCGGCATCGTAATGGGCGAATTCACGCTGTTCGTTGCCTTCAATGCGAATAACCACCGACTGCAGAACGCGTCGTTCGCCACGGTTAATCGCCACAACGGTGCCACTTGCGGGGGCCGTGAACACCATGCCGGGATTTTTTTTGTCCTCAAAGAGCGCCTGTCCTTTGATCACGCGATCGCCTTCCTGTACCAACATAGAAGGTCGCATTCCCAGGTAGTCATCGCCCAAAATGGCGACATGATGGACGCTTGCGCCTGTCGAAACGTGCTGCGCGGGCACGCCTGCAATCGGCAGATCAAGTCCTTTTTTTATTTTAAACATGTGGTTAGCAGGTTTCCATGAACAACAATCCAGTGGCCGCGAAGTGTAACATTTTCCCCTTCTCGCGGGCAGGGAATCCGCCGTAGCGCGTGCCAAATTGCGAGCTAATGCGCAAAGTTCCTGGAGCCATCGCGATTTTGATGGTTTATAAAGTAAAACTAATTTGTAAACTCACCGCCCGGCTCTTGCGAAAATCTATAGCGGTGCTAATGTGAGCGCTCCTAACAGAATAATCTGATTTCGGGTCTCTTTTGCCGTCCTGGCAAGTTGGTCATGGTTTTATCAAGGAACTAGTAGTATGCGTAAAATCGCATTGTTCATTGCGATGCTTCTGATTCCGTGCATGTCGTTTGCCGGACTGCTCAGCAGTAATAGCTCAACGACGCCGGTCAGCAAGGAATATAAACAGCAGTTAATGGGATCGCCGGTTTATATTCAAATCTTCAAGGAAGAACGCACTCTCGATCTGTTTGTGAAAATGGGCGAGACCTATCAGCTGCTTGATAGTTACAAAATTTGTAACTACTCCGGCGGGCTGGGGCCAAAACAGCGTCAGGGCGACTTCAAAAGTCCGGAAGGGTTCTACAACGTTCAGCGCAGCCAGCTCAAGCCTGACAGCCGCTTCTATAAAGCCATTAACATCGGCTTCCCGAATGCCTATGACCGTGCTCACGGTTATGAAGGTAAATACCTGATGATCCACGGTGCCTGCGTGTCTATCGGCTGTTATGCGATGACCGATTCCGGCATTGATGAGATATTCCAGTTCGTGACCGGCGCGCTGGTCTTTGGACAGCCTAGCGTACAGGTCAGCATCTATCCGTTCCGCATGACGGACGCCAACATGGCGCGTCACAAGTACTCATACTACGCGGATTTCTGGAAACAGCTGAAGCCAGGTTACGACTACTTTGAGCAGACCCACAAGCCGCCGGTGGTCTCTATCGTAGATGGCCGTTACGTGGTCAGCAAACCGCTGAGCCACGAAGTCGTCCATCCACAGCTGGCGTCAAATTACACGGTCCCCGAGACAAAATAGCACCCACTCGCCTGGCATAATCTTTTGCCAGGTTTCGTTGCCCGTCAGCGGCTGCGTTGCAATGACTGTGACCACATCGTTCGGTGTGGTCTCCTTCTGAAAGTCTATCTCCACATCCTGATCCAGCAGCGTCGCCACGCCAAACGGCGCACGGCGGGTGATCCAGAACAGATTCGTCGAGCAGAACGCCATCACATAGCGGCCGTCAGAGAGCAGCATGTTGAACACGCCTTTTTCGCGCAGCTCGGTCGCCAGCGTCGCGATGTATTTGAACACGGCAGCCATGTTGCCGGGCGTGCGGGGATAGCGCTCCGTCAGCTTGTGCAGCAGCCAGCAGAAGGCTTTTTCGCTATCCGTTTCGCCGACCGGGCGGAAATTGCCCGTCTCCAGCGACTTATAGCCCGTGAGTTGCCCGTTGTGCGCGTAGGTCCAGTTACGGCCCCACAGCTCGCGGGTAAATGGATGGGTATTTTCCAGCGCCACTTCGCCACGGTTAGCCTGACGGATGTGGGCGATCACCGAGCGGGACTTGATGGGATAGTCCTGCACCAGTTTGGCAATCGGTGAGTTAAAGCTGGGCTGTGGATCTTTGAACGTGCGACACCCTTTGCCTTCGTAGAAGGTGATGCCCCAGCCGTCTTTATGCGGCCCGGTTCCTCCACCGCGCTGAACCAGCCCGGTGAAACTAAAGCAGATATCGGTTGGCACATTGGCGCTCATCCCGAGCAGTTCGCACATACGTCACCTCCACAACAGCGGGGGCAAGAGTGCCCCCAGCGAAGTCTTACTTAACCATCTCTTTTTCGATCAGCTGGATCAGGATGTGGATCACTTTGATGTGAATTTCCTGAATGCGGTCAGCATAACCGAAGTGCGGAACGCGGATTTCAACGTCCGCCGTACCGTCCATCTTACCGCCATCTTTGCCGGTCAGGGTGATGACTTTCATCCCTTTTTCACGCGCGGCGGCGATCGCTTTGATCACATTGCCGGAGTTGCCGGAGGTAGAAATCCCCAGCAGCACGTCGCCTTCACGGCCTACCGCTTCAACGTAGCGGGAGAAGATGTGATCGTAACCGAAGTCGTTGCCTACGCAGGAGATGTGGCTCACGTCTGAAATCGCAATCGCCGGGTAGCCCGGGCGGTTTTCGCGATAGCGTCCGGTCAGCTCTTCTGCAAAGTGCATCGCGTCGCAGTGGGAACCGCCATTACCGCAGGAGAGCACTTTGCCACCGGCTTTGAAGCTGTCGGCCAGCAGGACCGCTGCGCGCTGAATAGCGTGAATATTGGCATCATCTTTCAGAAAGTTCGCCAGCGTTTCCGCCGCTTCGTTCAGTTCGTTACGAATAAGATCCTGGTACATGAGGATAATCCTTCAGTATTGATGAAATAACACAGTGGAGTGTACCGGATAGCGCGAAAAGCGAGAAGCTAAAGCCATGCGAATCGTCCGGCGTTTTGTTTTTTTGTGCCGGCTAAAACACGAACAATGTGAACCAGGTTGTAATTATTTTGTAAACACATTGCTAAAGGAATTTACATCAACTACAACCATATCATCACAAGTGGTCAGACCTCCTACAAGCAAGGGAGCTTTTCTTTATGATGATTTTGAGCATTCTCGCAACCGTTGTTCTGCTCGGTGTGTTGTTCTATCACCGCGTAAGTTTATTCCTGAGCAGCCTGATTCTTCTGGCCTGGACGGCTGCGCTTGGCGTCGCAGGTCTCTGGAATATCTGGCTTTTAGTCCCTCTTGCCATCATTCTTCTGCCGTTTAACCTGGCGCCGATGCGTAAATCCATGATCTCTGCGCCGGTGTTCAAAGGCTTCCGCAAAGTGATGCCGCCAATGTCGCGTACCGAGAAAGAAGCGATTGATGCGGGCACTACCTGGTGGGAAGGCGACCTGTTCCAGGGCAATCCGGACTGGAAAAAGCTGCATAACTATCCGCAGCCGCGCCTGACCGCGGAAGAACAGGCGTTTATTGACGGCCCGGTAGAAGAAGCCTGCCGTATGGCAAACGACTTTGCCATCACCCACGAAATGGCCGATCTGCCGCCAGAGCTGTGGGCGTACCTGAAAGAGCATCGCTTCTTCGCGATGATCATCAAGAAAGAGTACGGCGGTCTGGAGTTCTCCGCTTACGCTCAGGCTCGCGTCCTGCAGAAGCTGGCGGGCGTTTCCGGGATCCTGGCGATTACCGTTGGCGTACCTAACTCCTTAGGGCCGGGCGAACTGCTGCAGCATTACGGTACGGAAGAGCAGAAAGATCACTACCTGCCGCGTCTGGCACGCGGTCAGGAAATCCCGTGCTTCGCGCTGACCAGCCCGGAAGCAGGCTCCGATGCGGGCGCGATCCCGGATACCGGCGTGGTCTGCATGGGCGAGTGGCAGGGCGAGCAGGTGCTGGGCATGCGCCTGACCTGGAACAAGCGTTATATCACCCTGGCGCCTATCGCCACCGTGCTGGGTCTGGCCTTTAAGCTCTCTGACCCGGAAAAACTGCTGGGCGGTGAAGAAGATCTGGGCATTACCTGTGCGCTGATCCCAACCTCTACCCCAGGCGTCGAGATTGGTCGTCGTCACTTCCCGCTGAACGTGCCGTTCCAGAACGGTCCGACCCGCGGTCAGGATATCTTTGTGCCGATTGACTACATCATCGGTGGCCCGAAAATGGCCGGTCAGGGCTGGCGTATGCTGGTGGAATGTCTGTCGGTGGGCCGCGGCATTACCCTGCCGTCGAACTCAACCGGCGGTCTGAAGTCGGTCGCGATGGGGATTGGTGCCTACGCTCACATCCGCCGTCAGTTCAAAATCTCCATCGGCAAGATGGAAGGTATCGAAGAGCCGCTGGCGCGTATCGCGGGCAACGCCTACGTGATGGATGCTGCCGCCACGCTGATTACCTACGGCATTATGCTGGGCGAAAAACCAGCCGTACTGTCCGCCATTGTGAAGTACCACTGTACCCACCGCGCGCAGCAGTCGATCATTGACGCGATGGATATTGCAGGCGGTAAAGGCATTATGCTCGGCGAAGGCAACTTCCTGGCGCGCGGCTATCAGGGCGCACCGATTGCCATCACCGTGGAAGGGGCAAACATCCTGACCCGCAGCATGATGATCTTCGGTCAGGGCGCAATTCGCTGCCATCCGTACGTGCTGGAAGAGATGGCCGCCGCGCAGAACAACGACGTGGATGCCTTCGATAAGCTGTTGTTCAAACATATCGGTCACGTGGGCAGCAACAAGGTGCGCAGCTTCTGGCTGGGCCTGACGCGCGGTCTTACCAGCGCGACGCCGACCGGCGATGCGACCAAACGTTATTACCAGCATCTGAACCGTCTGAGCGCCAACCTGGCCCTGCTGTCTGACGTTTCCATGGCGGTGCTGGGCGGCAGCCTGAAGCGTCGCGAACGTATCTCTGCCCGTCTGGGCGATGTGCTGAGCCAGATCTTCCTGGCCTCTGCGGTCCTGAAGCGCTACGACGATGAAGGCCGTCAGGAAGCGGATCTGCCGCTGGTGCACTGGGGCGTGCAGGATGCGATGTATCAGGCTGAACAGGCGATTGACGATCTGCTGGCGAACTTCCCGAACCGCTTTGTGGCAGGCGCCCTGCGCGTGGTGATCTTCCCGACCGGTCGTCACCACCTGGCACCGTCCGACAAACTGGACCATAAGGTGGCGAAGATCCTGCAGGTTCCGAGCGCAACCCGCTCCCGTATCGGTCGCGGTCAGTATCTGACGCCGACGCCGCATAACCCGGTGGGTCTGCTGGAAGAAGCGCTGCTGGACGTGATGGCTGCCGATCCGATTCACCAGAAGATCTGTAAACAGCTGGGCAAAAACCTGCCGTTTACCCGTCTGGACGAACTGGCAAAACAGGCGCTCGCCGGTGGCATTATCAATAAAGATGAAGCCGCTCTGCTGGTGAAAGCCGAAGAGAGCCGTCTGCGCAGTATTAACGTGGATGATTTCGAACCGGACGAGCTGGCGACGCAGCCGGTAAAGCTGCCGGAGAAGCACCGCAAACCTGAAGCGGCATAACGCGTTTCGCTTATACAAACCCCGCCTCGCGCGGGGTTTTTTATTGCCACATTTTCTCGTTATGTCGTGCTACAGTGTCAAAAAGTGGTCGTTTGAGGAGTCTGAATTGTGCCTGGTCTGAAGATTTCTATTTTGCAGCAACCTTTAGTGTGGATGGATGGCCCCGCCAACCTGCGCCACTTTGATCGTCAACTGGAAGACATTACCGGGCGTGATGTGATTGTCCTGCCGGAAATGTTCACCACCGGCTTCGCCATGGAAGCGGCACAACAGTCAATGCCGCAGGATGAGGTGGTCGCCTGGATGCATGTCAAAGCGCAGCAGACTAATGCGCTGATCGCTGGCAGCGCCGCCCTGCAGACCGAACGCGGGCCGGTGAACCGCTTCCTGCTGGTAGAGCCGGAAGGGAAAGTGCATTTTTACGATAAACGCCACCTGTTCCGCATGGCGGATGAGCATCATCACTATGAAGCAGGTCACGAGCGCGTGGTGTTCGAGTGGCGAGGCTGGCGTATTCTGCCGCTGGTCTGCTACGACCTGCGTTTCCCGGTGTGGTCGCGTAACCGCAACGATTACGACCTGGCGCTGTATGTCGCCAACTGGCCTGCACCGCGCTCCCTGCACTGGCAATCGCTGCTGGTGGCGCGCGCGATTGAGAACCAGGCGTACGTGGTGGGCTGTAACCGCGTGGGAACAGACGGCAACGGACATCACTATCGCGGCGACAGCCGGGTGGTGAATCCGCAGGGCGAGATCATCGCCACCGCCGAGCCGCACCAGGCGACGCGCATTGATGCGGAGCTGTCGTTAACGGCGCTGAAAGAGTACCGGGAGAAGTTTCCGGCGTGGCAGGATGCGGATCCGTTTAGCATCGGCTGAAATTTTCCCCTCACCCCGCCCCTCTCCCAAAGGGAGAGGGAGGATAAAACATTAACTCACCAGCGCCTGCCCGTCCTTGCGGCTTTCCGTCGCGGCCACGTAGTGCCCTTCCGGCAGGCGGTAAATCACCTGCGCACCGCCGAAGTTGTAGTCCTGAAGCGGATCTTCCACCAGGATCTGATGCCCGCGCTCGCGCAGCGCGGCGATAGTATTACGATCGAACGTCGATTCAACGATCACTTCCCTGCCCTGCACCACGCGCCAGCGCGGGGCGTCGATTGCCGCCTGCGGGTTTTGCCCGTGCAGCATGATGCGCAGCGCCATCTGCATGTGCCCCTGCGCCTGCATCGGGCCGCCCATCACGCCGAAGGACATCAGCGGCTGACCGTTGCCGTCCATCGCAAAGCCCGGAATGATGGTGTGGAACGGACGCTTGCTGCCCGCCAGTGCGTTCGGGTGATTAGGATCCAGCACAAACCCGCAGCCCCGGTTTTGCAGGCTGATCCCGGTATCCGGCACCACGATGCCTGACCCAAAGCCCATATAGTTGGACTGAATAAACGAGACCATCATCCCACTGGCGTCGGCGGTGCTGATGTAGACCGTGCCGCTCTGCGTCGGGGAACCGTAGACAAAATCAGATGCGCTGTCGTGGTTGATCAGCGCCGCGCGCGACTTCAGGTAATGGTCGCTCAGCAGCTCTTTCGCCGCGAACGCCATGTGTTCTTCATCCGCCACGTAGCGGTCGAGATCCGCCAGCGCCAGCTTCATCGCCTCGATGGAGAGATGCAGGGACTGCACGGAATCCGGATGATGCTTCTCAATGCCGCACTGCTCCAGAATGCCGAGCGCAATCAGCGTGGCGATCCCCTGGCCGTTAGGCGGCAGCTCCTGAACCGAACCGCCCGCGAAGTCGCGCGACAGCAGCTCTACCCAGTCCACGCGATGGTTGGCTAAATCCTCAGCCGTCAGGTGCGCGCCGTGTTCTTTGGCGAAGGCAGCAATTTTCTGCGCCAGCTCGCCGCGGTAAAAGGCTTCGCCGTTGGTGCGGGCGATCAGCTCAAGCGAGTTCGCCTGCGCCGGGTTACGGAAGATCTCCCCCACGCGCGGGGCGCGGCCTTCCGGCGCGAAGCAGGCGCTAAAGCCCGGCTGATCTTTCAGCTTGCTATAGCCGCGCTGCCACAGATGACTGATCAGAGGGGAGACCGGGAAACCGTTGCGCGCGTAGTCAATGGCAGGCTGCGCCAGGGTGGTAAACGGCAGCGTGCCGAAGCGTTCCGCCAGCGCGACCCAGCCGGATACCGCCCCCGGCACGGTCACCGCGTCCCAGCCGATTTCCGGCACTGCGGTTTTACCGGCAAACAGATCCGCATGCCAGCTCGCAGGCGAACGACCGGACGCGTTCAGGCCGTGCAGCTTTTCGCCGTCCCAGACGATGGCAAAGGCATCGCTGCCAATCCCGTTGCCGGTCGGCTCGACCACCGTCAGCGCCATCGCGGTGGCAATGGCCGCATCCACGGCATTCCCGCCCAGCAGCAGCATCTTCATGCCCGCCTGCGCCGCCAGCGGCTGAGACGTCGCAACGGCGTTATGGCCCAGCATCGGCGGGCGGCGTGAATCGTAACCGGACGTAAAATCAAGCGCTTTGGTCATCATGACTCCTTAGTCATGGCGCGGATCGAGCGCATCGCGCAGCCCGTCGCCGAGTAAATTAAAGCCCTGCACGGCAAGAAAAATCGCCACGCCGGGGAAAATGGACATCCACGGGGCCTGCTCAAGAAACCCTTTCGCGGTGTTAAGCATGGACCCCCAGGACGGATTGGGCGGCTGCTGTCCCAGCCCCAAAAACGACAGGCTGGCTTCAGCGATAATCGCCGAGGCAATGGCCAGCGTGGCCTGCACCAGGATCGGCGACATCACGTTGGGCAGGACGTATTTAATGATGATCCAGCGATCCGGCAGGCCAATCGCCCGCGCGCCGTCGATATACTCTTCGTTGCGAATGGCGATTACCTGGCCGCGCGTCAGGCGGGCGAAGATCGGCATCGCCGAAAGGCCGATGGCGATCATCGCGTTGGTCAGGCTTGGGCCCAAAAATGCCCCCAGCGCGATCGCCATGATCAGGAACGGACAGGCCAGCAGCGCCTCGATAAAGCGCGAGATCACGCCGTCCCACATCTTCTGGAAGTAGCCCGCCACCAGCCCCAGCGGCACGCCGATAACCACCGCAATCACCACCGACATACAGCCCGCCATCAGCGAGGTGCGAGCCCCCCAGATAATGCGGGATAAGATGTCGCGCCCCAGCTCGTCGGTGCCGAACCAGTACATCGCCGACGGCGCTTTGCGCACCGCCAGGAAGTTGGCTTTCACCGGATCGAACGGGGCGATCCACGGCGCCAGCAGCGCCACCAGCACAAAGAACCCCACCGCCACCGCGCCAATGACCGCGCTTTTATTGCCGAGGAATTTCTTCAGTACCCGGTTCTGCGCGCGCGGCAGCGCGGGCGTAACGGTTTGCGTCGTCAGTTCCGCCATGGTTAACCTCGCATTTTCGGGTTGATAAGGACGTAGAGCACGTCGGCCAGCAGGTTGAGCATCAGGAAGCCGATTGCCACGATCAGCACCACACCCTGCACCACCGCGTAGTCACGGTTGAATACCGAGTCGACGATCATCTTGCCGAAGCCCGGAATGGTGAAAACCTGCTCGGTCAGCACCGCGCCGCCCAGCAGCTCGCCAAACAGCAGCGTGGTGAGGGTAATCACCGGCACCAGCGCGTTGCGAAACGCGTGCTTTAAGATCACCGCCTTCGGCAGCAGCCCCTTAGCGCGCGCGGTGCGGATGTAATCCGCTTTCAGCACGGCAATCATCGAGGCGCGGGTATGGCGCATCAGCGTTGCCGCGAGGCCCGTTCCGAGAACGGACGCGGGCAGCAGCAGCGTACGCAGGTTCTGGATCGGATCTTCACTGAACGGCACGTAGCCGGAGGCGGGTAGCCACTGCAGGTTCACCGAAAAAACCAGAATCAGCAGGATCCCCAGCCAGAAGTGCGGGATCGAGATCCCCGAGATCGCCACGAAGTTCGCCCCGTGATCGACCCAGCTGTTTTTGTTCACAGCCGCGAGGATCCCCATGCTGATGCCAAACACCAGCGCGATAATCATCGCCAGCAGCGACAGCTCCAGCGTGACCGGCAGCTTGCTGGCGATCAGCTGCGTCACCGGCTCGTGCGTGCGTAAGGAGACGCCCAGATCCCCCTGCAGCGCCCGCGTCAGCCAGTGGAAATACTGCACGGGGATCGGCGCATCGAGGTTCAGCTCCGCACGCAGCTGAGCGATGACCGCCGGATCGCGCTCCTCGCCGGCCATGGCGATCAGCGGGTCGCCGGGCAGCAGCTTTTGCAGCCCGAACACCATCATGCTCACCAGCAGTAGCGTCGGGACGGCCAGCAGCAGACGTTTGCAAATCAGTTCCAGCATGGGCTCTCCTCAGGACGGTTATTTCGCCAGCGTCAAACCCGCCAGACGCACGATGCCGTCCGGGTAAGGCTTAAAGCCCTGCACGCTTTTGTTCAGGCCGAAAATGCGCGGCTCGAAGTAGAGGTAGGCAATAGGCATGTCGGTTTGCAGCTGCTTCACCACCTTGTCGTACAGCGGCTGGCGCGCGGCCTGGTCGGTGTTCTGGCGTGCCTGGGTCAGCCATTCGTCAACCTGCGCGTTGCTGTAGCGGCCGTCGTTAAGGGTGCCTTTGCTGTTGATAAAGCCGTAGATGCTGCCGTCCGGATCCGGGCGTCCCGACCAGCCGGAGAAGCTCAGCTGATAGTCACCGCTCTGCTGGCGATCCAGCAGCGTGGCGAATTCGGTCATCTGCAGGTTCAGGGTGAAGCCCGCCTCGGCCACCATCGCCTGCAGCACCTGTCCCACCTGCTGCGAGGTAGGGTTGTTCGGCACCAGCAGGTTGACGGTCAGCGGCGTGGTCACACCGGCGGCTTTCAGCAGCGCTTTGGCTCTGTCGACGTCACGCGGCGGCACCGGCAGGTTGACGTGATACGGGCTGACCGGTGAAAACGCCTGGTTGGCCGGGGTGTAGAGCCCTTCAAAGACCACCTGGTTTAACGCATCGCGGTCGATAGCCTGCGAGAAGGCTTCGCGCACGCGGGCATCTTTGAACGGATCGTTCGCCGGCACCTTGCCGTTGTTGATGTTAAAGGTGATGCCCTGATAGCCCAGGCCCGTTACCTTTGCCAGCGCCAGCTTGCTGTCAGCCTCGACGGTTTTCACATCGCTGGCGGCGATGCCTTCGGTCAGGTCGAGATCGCCCGCCCGCAGGTTCGCGAGGCGCACGGAGGCATCCGGGATCGGCAGATAGATAATTTTGTCGAAGTGGTAGGCGTCTTTGTTCCAGTAGTTGTCGAAGCGGGTCAGGACGATGCGGTCCTGGGACACGCGGCTGTCGAATTTATACGGGCCAGAACAGACGGGATGGGCAGCAAAGTCAGGCTTTTTCGCCGCCTCGGGGGCCATCATTGCACCCGCGCGGTCGGTGAGCTGCATCAGCAGCGCGGCATCGGGGGTCTTCAGGTGCAGCGCAATCTGCATCGGGCCGGTGACCTCGACCGATTCAACGGAGGAGATCTCGCTCTTACGCAGGGAGCCTTTCAGGGTCAGGGCGCGGTCGAGGTTGTATTTTGCCGCGGCGGCATCGAATTTCTCACCGTCGTGGAAGGTGACGCCTTCGCGCAGATTGAGCGTCAGGGTTTTACCGTCCGCACTCCACGCCCAGTCTTTGGCCAGACCGGGAACAACCTTCAGATTTTCATCCACGTCCACCAGCCTGTCGCACAGGGAGGCAAACACGAAGCGGCCATAGTAGGTGCGCGCCAGATGCGGGTCGAGCATGTCCGGGTCAGCGCCCAGACCGATTCGCAGCACGCTTTCAGAATGGGCGGGCAGCGCCGCGCCAAGCAACATAACACTTCCCAGTACGGTCAAAAGAGAATTACGCATTGTCATTATCATGAGTTCCTTGAAGGAAGGGACGAGTGAGTGGCCGCGTGTTCAAACAGCGCGCGGCGGCGCAGAAAAGCGGCGGATGGCGGTGCAATCTGGATAACGCTGCGATCGCGGTTGATCTCCTGCCAGCGGTGGCAGGCAACCTGACGCCCGCCGTCGAGCACCTGATTGATCGGCTCGACCTGACGGCATTCGTCGGTGACGTACGGGCAGCGGGTGTGGAAACGACAGCCGGACGGCGGGCTGGCTGGGTTGGGCAGATCCCCCTGCAGCAGCGGCGCATCTCGCTCAATGCCCGGCTGCATCTGCGGCGCCGAGGCGATCAGCGCCTGGGTATAGGGATGCAGCGGCGCGTCAAAAATCTCATCCACGGTGGCAAGCTCGACGATTTGCCCAAGATACATGACCGCCACGCGGTCGCTCATATGGCGGATCACCGCCAGGCCGTGGGCGACAATCACCATCGTCAGCCCTAGCTGGTGCTTCAGGCTTTCCAGCAGGTTGACCACCTGCGCCTGAACGGAGACGTCCAGCGCGGATACCGGCTCATCACCCAGCAGCAGCTTCGGTCCCGAGGCCAGCGCGCGCGCAATGCCGATACGCTGGCGCTGCCCGCCGGAAAACTCGTGCGGATACCGGCCGGCCCAGGCGGCGGGCAGGCCAACGGTTTTAAGCAGCTCGGCAACGCGGTACTGGCGATCCGCTTTTTTCATGTTCTGGTGCAGCCACAGCGGCTCGCCGACGATCTGCTCCACCGTCATGCGCGGGTTCAGGGAGGCGAAGGGATCCTGGAAGATGATCTGCAGCTCGCGCCGGAGTTGATTGAGGCGCGCCCCCGAGGCATGCGTGATCTCTTCCCCCTGGTAAAACACGCGCCCTTCGCTGGCGGCCAGCAGGCGCAGCAGCAGACGGCCAAGCGTGGATTTTCCGGAGCCGGATTCGCCGACGATCGCCAACGTTTCGCCCGGCATCACGGCAAGCGAAACGCGATCGACCGCCGTGACAAACCGTGCCGGAGTAAAGAGTTTTTTCGGGCCGGGGAAAAGCTTGCTGAGGTCACGGGCTTCAAGAATGGGCGCGGTCATGCGATTTCTCCCAGGGCAATGTGCTGTTCGAGCGGCACGCGGAAGCAGGCGACCTGATGGCCCGCGCCGAGCGTAGTAAGCTGCGGTTTTTCAGCGTGGCAGCGCGTCTGCGCAAACGGGCAGCGCGTCGCGAAACGACAGCCTTTCGGCATGGATTCCGGGAGCGGGACCGCGCCGGGAATGGTGGAGAGCTGGCCCTTGCGTGCGCCCAGCGAGGGGATCGAGCCCATCAGGCCGATGGTGTACGGGTGCTGCGGGTCGGCAAAAATAGCCTCCACGCTCCCCTGCTCCACCACCTGCCCGGCATACATCACGGCGACCTGCTGGGCGACTTCTGCCACCACGCCTAAATCGTGGGTGATCATCAGCACTGCCGTGCCGGTTTCCTCTTTTAAGGCGTTGAGCAAGGCAAGGATTTGCGCCTGGATGGTGACGTCGAGCGCGGTGGTGGGCTCGTCAGCAATCAGCAGTTTGGGATGGTTAATCAGCGCCATCGCAATCATCACGCGCTGGCGCATGCCGCCGGAAAGCTGGTGGGGATACGCTTTCAGGCGCATCTCTGCCGCCGGGATCTGTACCTTCTCGAGGATCTGCAGCGCGACCTTCATCGCCTCTGCGCGCGAGACGTTCTGGTGTCGTATAACCGCTTCGCTAAGCTGATCGCCCAGCGTAAACGCCGGATTGAGCGAGGTCATCGGCTCCTGAAAAATCATCGCCAGCTCGCTGCCGCGCAGATCGGCATATTCCCGCGGTGAGAGCTTGCGCAGATCGTGGCGGCGGAACTGCATCTCCCCGCTGACGATCCGTGCGCTGGCGGGCAGTAACCCCATCAGCGCCAGTGAGGTGATACTTTTCCCGCAGCCGGACTCCCCCACCAGCGCGAGCGTTTCGCCCGCCCTGACGGTCAGAGAAATACCATCAAGCACGCTAACCGGCGAGCCAGCAAACGTAACGTTGAGGTTTTGCACTCGCAATACGGGCGTGGCGTCCTTAAAGGGTATTGTCGTCATGGCGTGAAGTCGTCCTCGAGGTGGATCGCCTGAATCAGGGCGGTTTGCAGGCTGAGCAGGTGTTCGCGCATGGCGGTCGCGGCTTCATTTGGCTGGCGATGGATAATCGCAGCCATGATCTTGTGGTGGTGGTCGTTATAGCTGTCGACACGTTCGGGGGTGCGTGCCAGTTCGCGAAGATGCTGCCAGCCCGGTTCACGCCGCACAGCATCAATGGCATCAAACAGGCCGAGCATCAGACGGTTGCCCGCCGCCTCGGCAATCGCCCGGTGAAAGGCGCTATCCCACAGTTCGTTGAGATCGCGGTCATCCGGGCTGACCTTATCGATGCGTTCCAGCATGCGCTGCATGAGCGCGAGGTTTTCCCTGGTGGCACGCAGTGCCGCAAGCCGGGCTAAGCCGGGTTCGAGCTGTAGACGAGCTTCCATCACTTCCAGAAGGTTGGTCTGCTGAACCAATCCCTGAAGGGCCAGCGGTTCAACAGGTGCCGCCGGACCAATAAAGGTCCCTTTGCCCTGCTTACGCCAGATGCGCCCCTCTTCTTCCAGCACGTCCAGCGCACGACGCACTTCACGTCGCCCTACGCCGAGAGTGTCCGACAGCTCACGTTCCGTGGGCAGCGGTATGCCTGGTGTTGACTCATGCTGGTTGATTAGCCCGCGCAGCTGCTCAAGCGCGGTGCTGGAATTGGCCAGAAACCGTGACGGTTTTTCCATATTGGTTCGCTCGCTTTCATCATAATTTTATTTTTATTAACGATAAGTTATTGATATGGAATGAAGCTTATCGTGCTAATGATTAAGCAATAACCAAACCAATACGCAATTGGTTCGGTGTTTTTTTGGAAAGCGGGAGATAACCAAATGATTCTGCGTGAATTATTTTTACACTAAGACACATTCTGACTGAGGTCTGAAAGGAGGTTCGGTGGTTAATTGCACAATATCAGTGCAGATAACGCACTATATTTGTGCAATTGTTAATTAATTGCACCATAGATATTAACTTTTTGTTAACGATAGTTGAGGGGATGAGATTACAGAATGCTGAAACGACGAAGGCCTGAATCATTTCTGATTCAGGCCTTCTGAATAGTGGCGGAACGGACGGGACTCGAACCCGCGACCCCCTGCGTGACAGGCAGGTATTCTAACCGACTGAACTACCGCTCCACTGTTCCCGTTTGGGGAACGAGGCGCATATTACGGTGCGCCTCCGATCTCGTCAACGCTTTTTCTCGCGTTTTGAATCGTTTGCTGCAAAAATCGCCCAAACGATGATTTTACAGGCATTCCGGCGTTTTTTCAGGCGCGCCACATACAGCTACCGCCCTTCTTCTGGACCAGATCAAGCCGGGATTCGTGGTTATGAAGCTCTTCATCACTGGCTAAAACAACCCGCAACCGGCTTGCCTGACGGACAACACGCTGAATGCCCGCTTCGCCTTGCGTCTGCTGGGATTCATTTTCCATACTGAACTTCATTGAGGTCTGCCCGCCGGTCATCGTCAGATAGACATCCGCCAGGATCTGGGCATCGAGCAACGCCCCGTGGAGCGTTCGTTTGGTATTGTCTATCTCGTAGCGCGAGCAGAGCGCATCCAGGCTGTTACGCTTGCCGGGAAACATCTTCCTTGCCAGCGCCAGGCTGTCCGTCACCTTACAGAAGGTGTTCGTCTTCGGGATATCACGATTAAGCTTGCTGAATTCATAATCCATAAAGCCGATATCGAACGAGGCGTTATGGATGACAAGCTCGGCACCCTTGATATATTCCAGGAACTCGTCAGCGACATCCGCAAACGTCGGCTTATCCAGCAAGAACTCATCGGCAATCCCGTGAACGCCGAACGCTTCCGGATCCACCAGCCGATCGGGTTTGAGGTAGACGTGGAAGTTGTTCCCCGTAAGACGACGGTTCACCACTTCAACGGCGCCGATCTCGATGATCTTATGCCCTTCGTAGTGCGCGCCGATCTGGTTCATACCGGTGGTTTCGGTATCGAGGACAATCTGGCGAGTAATTGCAGTGCTCATAGCGGTCATTTATGTCAGACTTATCGTTTTACTGAACGTTTCGAATACAGGAAGTCTACCAGAGATGCGTAAACAGGTAGAAATTTTCACCGATGGATCTTGTCTCGGTAACCCAGGACCCGGCGGTTACGGCGCGATTATGCGCTATCGCCAGTACGAAAAAACTTTTAGCGAAGGCTATTTTCTGACCACCAACAACCGGATGGAGTTGATGGCGGCCATCGTGGCGCTGGAGGCGTTAAAAGAACATTGTGACGTGGTGTTAAGCACCGACAGTCAGTACGTGCGCCAGGGGATTACCCAGTGGATCCACAACTGGAAAAAACGCGGCTGGAAAACCGCCGATAAGAAACCGGTCAAGAACGTCGATCTCTGGAAACGTCTTGATGCTGCGCTGGGCCAGCACCAGATTAAGTGGGAGTGGGTTAAAGGCCACGCAGGCCACCCGGAAAACGAACGCTGCGACGAACTGGCGCGTGCTGCGGCATCCAATCCCGCTCATGAAGATGCGGGCTATCAGCCCGACGTTTAATCGTTTTTTTTGTACTGCCGCGTGGCACCGACGGTCTGGCGGATGGGCGTTTTCGACTTGCTCTGCTTCATGGGGTTAAGCGTAAGGGGAATGGTTCGCTTACGCGCGACGATAAACTGCAAACAGCCCAATGCAGGGAGGTGGGTACTCAGTACAACGCCCCCCTGCCGCGCCCAGGGCAGCACCTGAAAACCACCGTAGCAGAGCACTTCAAAGTTCAGCAGCGAAAGCCAGTCGAGCTGGCGCATCATGGTGAACATCCGGCTGTTGTAAGGTGGGGCCCGGCGTAGTACCGGTACCAGCTTACGCAGGCCCATCAGGCTTAGCGGATTAAATCCGCTCAGTACCAGCCAGCCGTCATCAATCAGCACGCGATCGGCTTCGCGAAGCAGACGATGCGGATCGCTGCACCAGGGCAGCGTGTGGGCGAGCAAACAGGCATCAACGGATTTTTCCGCAAACGGCAGATGCAACGGGTCTGCTTTCACCTGAACCGGCGCTCCGCCGAGAGAGACGTTGACCTGATGCGAGATAGCGCAGCTTTCGGTATTGATTTCCGCGCTGAGATTGCCAATCTTAAGCAGGTGAAAGCCATACATCTTCGCAAGCCAGGGCTTCAGCTGTTGTTCTAACGCTTCGCGATAGTATTCACCCCAGGGCAATTCCGCCCAACGTTCCGGTGCTGCGACAGTCTGAGGTATCCTTGCCGGTTTCATCAAAACACCCGCCACGCTATAAGAGGTAATGTATGAATCTTATCAGTATTCCAGCCTTTGAGGACAATTACATCTGGGTTTTGGTTGACGACGATCGCCGATGCGTCATTGTCGATCCCGGAGAATCCGCCCCCCTTCTGCGCGCAATAAAAGAGAACGGTTGGCAGCCGGAAGCCATTCTGTTGACGCATCACCATCACGATCATACTGGCGGCGTGCCTGAACTGCGCGCTCATTTTCCGCATCTGGTGGTTTACGGACCGGCGGAGGCACAAGATAAGGGCGTCATGCAAGTAGTCGAAGAAGGCGAAACTATCCTCATACGCGAGTGGGAGTTTTCCGTATTTGCTACACCAGGTCACACTTTGGGACATCTGTGTTTCTACAGTAAACCTTATCTTTTTTGCGGCGACACGTTGTTCTCCGGAGGCTGCGGAAGACTGTTTGAAGGCACGCCAGCTCAAATGCACCAGTCTTTACAGAAGATTAATGCGTTACCCGATGACACCATTATTTGTTGCGCCCATGAGTATACATTAGGAAATATGAAGTTTGCCGTGAGCCTCTTACCCGAGGATCGGGCGATTCAGGATTATTATCACAAAGTGAAGGAGTTACGTGCAAAAGACCAAAAAACACTACCCGTAATTCTGAAAAATGAGCGCCAAATTAATTTATTTTTACGAACAGATGATCTTGATTTAATTAATAAAATTAACCAAGAAACAAATTTGCAACAACCAGAACAGCGATTTGCATGGTTAAGGTCAAAGAAAGATAACTTCAGATAATTGCGGGTTGCCTTTTCAAAATTTCGCCGTTATTATCGCTCGTCTTTTAAGCAACTATTGACACACACATGAAGGCAAAAGCGATATTACTCGCCTCTGTCCTGCTTGTAGGTTGCCAGTCGCAGAACGGCAGCAACGTACAACAGCACGCACAGAGCCTTTCTGCAGCTGGTCAAGGGGAAGCAGGGAAGTTTGCAAGTTCGGCGCGCTGGATGGACGATGGAACATCTTTCGCGCAGGATCAAGACTTGTGGACCTCTATTGGCGACGAGCTAAAGATGGGAATTCCGGAAAATACCCGGATTCGCGAACAGAAACAGAAGTATTTAAGTAATAAGAGCTATCTCCACGATGTAACGTTACGGGCAGAGCCGTATATGTACTGGATAGCCGGGCAAGTTAAGAAACGTAACATGCCTATGGAGCTGGTACTCCTACCCATAGTGGAGAGCGCTTTTGACCCACACGCGACGTCTGGCGCCAATGCCGCAGGCATTTGGCAGATCATTCCGAGCACCGGGCGAAACTATGGTCTGAAACAGACCCGCAACTATGATGCGCGTCGCGATGTTGTCGCTTCAACGACAGCCGCTCTCGACATGATGCAACGTCTGAACAAGATGTTTGACGGTGACTGGCTGTTAACGGTCGCAGCGTACAATAGCGGCGAAGGTCGTGTACTGAAGGCAATGAAAGCGAATAAAGCACGGGGTAAATCCACCGATTTTTGGTCGCTCTCACTGCCACAGGAAACAAAGATTTACGTACCGAAAATGCTGGCATTGAGCGATATTCTCAAGAACAGCAAGCGTTACGGTGTACAACTGCCAACACCAGACGAAAGTCGTGCACTGGCGCGTGTTCGCCTCAGCAATCCGGTTGATATTCAACAGGTTGCTGATATGACGGGTATGTCGGTAAGTAAATTGAAAACCTTTAATGCTGGCGTTAAAGGCTCAACCCTGGGGGCAAGTGGCCCGCAGTATGTAATGGTTCCGCAGAAACATGCTGAGCAGTTACGTGAGTCTTTAGCTTCGGGTGAAATCGCCGCCGTTCAGTCAACGCTGATCGCGGATGTCTCATCAGTTAACAGCCGCAGTTATAAGGTTCGTTCAGGTGATACGCTTTCGGGCATTGCTTCACGTCTTGGCGTGAATGCGAAAGATCTGCAGCAGTGGAATAATCTGCGCAGCTCCGGCCTGAAAGTGGGTCAGACTCTGACGGTAGGCGCAGGTAGCAGCGCACAGCGTCTCGCCAGCAACAGCGATAGCATTACCTATCGCGTGCGCAAGGGCGATTCACTGTCCAGTATCGCAAAACGACACGGCGTGAACATCAAGGATGTGATGCGCTGGAACAATGATACTGACAATCTGAAACCTGGCGACCAGCTGACGCTGTTTGTGAAGAACAGCGCGACGCCAGACTCCTGATAGCACGATCGAAAGATAAAAAGGCACCGATTCCCCTCGGTGCCTTTTTTGTTTATCCCGCTTTTTGCGCTTCAGCCATGATGGTATCGCTGGTAAACGAACCATCGTCCTGCAGTTCAAAGTATGCCTTTACCTCTGCGGACGCACTCTCCTGATACAGCCTGATTGCATGGCTTAATGCTTCCGGGGTGCGCATACGCGCGATCCACGAGCTGAACTCAAGCGGCAAACGGTCTGTGATTAACGCGCGTGTAATCAGTCCCGCTTCCGTGATAAGCGATAACCACTCTCCGCTGGCGTAGTTTTGCACGTGCGAGGTGTCGCGCAGCGCTTCCACCGTTTGCAGCCAGATATTGCGCACCGGATGTCCAGGAGACATCACATCCATAATAATGAAGATGCCGCCCGGCTTCAGAACACGTCTGACTTCGCGTAATGCCTGGCCAACATCATGCCAGTGGTGCGCGGAGTAACGGCTGATCACCACCTCAAACGACGCATCATCAAAAGGTAAGGATTCGGCATAGCCCTGACGCGTATCAATGTTGTCCAGCCCCTTCGCTTTCGCCGCCTCAGCAACGACGTCCAGCATCTGGCTGGATAAGTCATACGCGGTAACATGCGCGACATGCTGTGCAGCCGTAAAGCTGGCATGCCCTGCCCCGCAGCCTAAATCCAGCACGTGGGCCTGCGGGAATGCCGCCAGACGTTCACCGAGACGCACCAGATCGCGGCCAGAAGCATGCACGGCGCTGCTCAGATAGGCATTTGCCTGAGAACCAAACTGTTTTTCTACGTTGTCATGATGGGAGTGTGTTGTTGTCATCGTACTGTCCTTTGTGAGTGAAAAATAAAGGGCAGCACCCGCGCAGGCCTGCCCCACGGCAGACCTGACACACCATTATTTATCAGGTTTGCCGGGACTGAATTCGACTAGTAGAGGGTTATGATCCGAGGCGCGCGTCACCAGAACAGAGGCGTCATGCACGCTCAAACCACGATAGAAGACAAAGTCGAGAGGACGACCAAAGGCTTTTTTGCGCTGGTCATCGCTAAAACGAACTTCACGCAGCGACATTTCGCGCGCAAAGCGATACAGCGCATTCATGCGTGGACGGCTCCAGGCATTGAAATCGCCTGCCATAATAATGGGTCCGCTGTGATGCGCTATCTGATCGCCGATGGGAAGTAACTGCTTACTGTAGACATCCACGCCCAGGCTGAAGTTTACCGCGTGGATATTCACGACCATCAACATACGGGTATCCGGCAGCGGATAGACCGTCACCAGCGCCGATTTTGCCAGACGCAGAATAGGTTCACGTTCGCGCAGAGGACAGCAATAGACGGGATGTGCTGCTGAAAGCGTCATCACGCCTGAGGGGTGTTGTGGCAGAACAAATGCAGGCACCTGGTCGGCGGCAAGATAGTTCGTGGTGGCAAACCGGACCAGCTCAGGGGTGGTTTGCGCCTCCTGGAGCAGAACCAGATGGGCATCTTTGCCAAAATTCTTGAGGACCGATAACCACTCCGCACGCTGCTGCTTAAAGATATTCCACACCAGTACACGGATTTTTTCATCGCTGCTTAACGGAGTGCCGGCGGGTAATGCCTGGCTTATGCTCGCAAATGACCCCGGAGGCAAGATCCTCTCCGCGGGCATTCCGGCAACATAACGCATGGCATAGGTATTTTTTCGCACTTTTGGAAACAGCCTCTGTAACATGAACCAGCCCGGAAAACGGACTGGTTCTAATGTTATAGGGACTTTAGGTCATACTTTCAACGCAATTTCTGAGAAACCGCTTTCCAGTTTTGTAAGCAAGCACTTACTGATTTTATCCCAGCGCGACACGAGCGGGTTTATCAAGACGTCCACTCAGACCAATCAGCAGGAAGGCGACCAGGACAATCACCGCGCCAATCCATGGGGTCTGAGTTAATCCAACATGCGCTACGGTTTGTCCGCCAATGATGGAGCCCAGCGCGATGCCGATATTAAATGCGGCAATGTTCAGACCCGATGCCACATCCACCGCATTGGGCGTATAGAGCTCGGCTTTCTGGACAACGTAAACCTGAAGCCCGGGCACATTACCAAAGGCAAAGATCCCCATGACCAGCACCGTGACCAGCGCGGCGTAGTGTAGCGAAGCCGTGAACTGGAAAATCATCAGCAGGACAACCAGGGCGGCGAAGATGAATTTCAGCGCCGGTACCGCACCATGATTATCCGCAAGCTTGCCGCCCCAGATATTGCCAATCGCAACGGAAATACCGTATCCCAGCAAAATCCAGCTCACGGCATTGGGGGAGAAGCCTGCCAGGTCCTGCATCATCGGTGCCAGGAAGGTGAAGGCGGTGAATACGCCGCCATAGCCCAGTGCCGTGACCGCGTAGATGATCAGCAAACGCGGATGCGTGAGCACCTTCAGCTGATCGCGCAGGCTGGCGCTGGCCCGGCCAGGAATATTCGACGGTACCAGCAGCAGGCTGGTCACCAGGGCAATGACGCCCAGTAAGGAGACGGCCAGGAACGTTTCACGCCAGCCGAAGTGCTGTCCGATAAACGTGCCCAGCGGTACGCCCGTAACGAGAGCGACGGTCAGCCCACCGAACATGATCGCAATGGCAGACGCCGCTTTCTCCTTGGGTACCAGGCTGGTTGCAATAGTGGAACCAATCGAGAAGAACACCCCGTGTGCGAGGCCGGTCAACAGACGAGCGATGACCAGCGTGGTGTAGTCCGGTGCCTGCCAGGCCAACACGTTGCCGGCGGTGAACAGCACCATCAGCGCGACTAACAGCTGCTTACGCGGAAAACGTCCGGTCAGGGCCGTCAGCACGGGCGCACCGACGGCGACGCCCAGGGCGTAGATGGACACCAGCAGCCCGGCGGAGGGCAACGAGATCGCAAGCTGGTTAGCAATAGTGGGAACCAGTCCCACGATAACAAATTCGGTCGTGCCAATTGCAAAGGCACTGATCGTCAGGGCAAGAAGCGCCAGTGGCATAAAATACTCCGTATCAACAGGATTAAGATGACAGGCAGTATGCGCCAGTGCTTAAATAACAAAAATGGTCAAAATATCAATAGAATTTTGCGGGTGGTGCAACAATGAAAGCAACGTCAGAAGAGCTGACAATCTTTGTCGCCGTCGTTGAAAGCGGCAGCTTTAGCCGCGCGGCCGAACAGCTGGGACAGGCTAACTCAGCCATCAGCCGCTCGGTAAAAAAGCTGGAGATGAAGCTTGGGGTGAGTCTGCTCAACCGAACGACGCGTCAACTGAGCCTGACGGAAGAAGGAGAGCGTTATTTTCGCCGCGTGCAGTCGGTACTGCAGGAGATGGCTGCAGCGGAGACGGAGATTATGGAGACCCGCAGCACGCCGCGTGGGTTACTGCGCATTGATGCGGCCACGCCGGTGGTGCTTCACTTTCTGATGCCGCTGATTAAACCTTTCCGCGAACGTTATCCGGAGATGACGCTCTCTCTGGTCTCCTCAGAGACGTTTATCAACCTCATCGAGCGTAAAGTGGATGTGGCTATCCGGGCAGGAACCCTGACCGATTCAAGCTTGCGTGCCCGCCCTCTGTTTGCCAGCTACCGCAAAATTATCGCATCACCAGAGTATATTGCTGAACATGGTAAACCGGAGACGGTTGAAGAACTGAAGCAGCATCTGTGTCTGGGCTTTACGGAGCCGGTGTCACTGAACACCTGGCCTGTCGCCTGTCATGATGGTCAACTTCATGAAATTACCTGCGGATTATCCTCAAACAGCGGGGAAACGTTGAAGCAGCTGTGCCTTACCGGGAATGGCATCGCCTGTTTATCGGATTACATGATTGATAAAGAAATTGCGCGCGGTGAACTTGTGGAGTTAATGGCCGATAAGCGTCTGCCGGTAGAGATGCCTTTTAGCGCGGTGTATTACAGTGACAGAGCAGTAAGCACGCGCATACGGGCCTTTATTGACTTCCTGAGCGAACATATAAAAACAGCTCCCGAAGGAGCTGTATGAGGGTTTAGAGTACAGAGGGGGTTAATATCAGTCCCAGTGAGGCGCTAAGCCTTCTGGGCTGACCAGGCGATCGTTGCACTCCAGGGCTGCGATCGCTTTTTTATCGTCAGCATCCAGCTGAAGATCCGTTGCTAACAGGTTGCTCGCCAGGTTTTCACGCTTAGTTGATGATGGGATCACGGCATAACCTTCCCCCATTGCCCATGCCAGAATCACCTGCGCGGCAGTCGCGCTATGTTTCTCAGCGATACGCGTAATCACTTCATCTTTCAGCGCTTTACCGTAGGCCAGCGTCATGTATGACGTGATGTGGATCCCGTGCTGTTTTGCCCAGTCCACGACTTTGCGGTTTTGCAGGTATGGAGACAGCTCAATCTGGTTGGTCGCAATATTTTCTGCACCAACAGCAGCAATGGCTTTTTCCATCAGCGGAATGGTGAAGTTGGAGATCCCAATTTCGCGGGTTAAGCCCTGCTTTTTCGCTTCCAGCAGCGCCTGCATGAATTCTTCCACGGAGACGGCATCGTTCGGTGATGGCCAGTGGATCAGCGTCAGATCGACGTAGTCAGTACGCAGTTTTTTCAGGCTCTCTTTCAGGCTAGGGATAAGCTTGTCTTTGCTGAGATTCTCAATCCAGATTTTCGTGGTAATAAACAGCTCATTACGCGGTACACCGCTCTCTTCGAGAGCTTGTCCAACGGCAGCTTCGTTTTCATAGATCTGTGCCGTATCAACTGCGCGATAGCCCAGTTCGAGTGCGGTTTTAACTGATGCGATAACAACGTCGTCTTTCAGGCGGAAAGTGCCCAAACCAAATGCAGGGAGAGTCATAATATTCCTCAATCGTTATGTTCGTAAACTGAGGAAGATTATCGCTGGCGGTGTTATAGAGAAAAAGATCGCAAAACGCAGAGGATTTTTGCTAATTTCGCAATAATTAAACGTCAGATAAGAAAAAAGCCCTGAGCGTTAGCTCAGGGCTTTTAATAAGTGGCGGAACGGACGGGACTCGAACCCGCGACCCCCTGCGTGACAGGCAGGTATTCTAACCGACTGAACTACCGCTCCACCGAAGACTGCTTGTAACCACCGGATTTATGCACCGGCTTACTACTTAATTTGATGCCTGGCAGTTCCCTACTCTCACATGGGGAGACCCCACACTACCATCGGCGCTACGGCGTTTCACTTCTAATTTGATGCCTGGCAGTTCCCTACTCTCACATGGGGAGACCCCACACTACCATCGGCGCTACGGCGTTTCACTTCTGA
>NZ_CP050320.1:917040-917272 GCF_011765665.1 Enterobacter sp. SES19 | reverse complement strand
TGCGCTCTAACCACCTGAGCTACAAGCCTGCAGAGATTTTTACTGCTGTTTTTCATCAGACAATCTGTGTGAGCACTGCAAAGGCAGGTTCTTTAAGGTAAGGAGGTGATCCAACCGCAGGTTCCCTTTTCATCAGACAATCTGTGTGAGCACTGCAAAGGCAGGTTCTTTAAGGTAAGGAGGTGATCCAACCGCAGGTTCCCCTACGGTTACCTTGTTACGACTTCACCCC
>NZ_CP050320.1:421651-916940 GCF_011765665.1 Enterobacter sp. SES19 | reverse complement strand
TTGTCCGAAGACATTAAGAATCCATGTCACTTTGAGTGCCCACACAGATTGTCTGATAAATTGTTAAAGAGCAGTGCAACGCGGCTTTCGCTCACCGTTGCGAGGTGGCGTATATTACGCTTTCCTCTTTCAGAGTCAACCCGTTATTTCAGGATTTTTTCTCTTCAACCGACCGGGTTGTTTGTGAAGTGATTCACATCCGCCGTGTCGATGGAGGCGCATTATAGGGGGCCGCCGAGGAATGACAAGCGGAAAAATGCATTTTTATTTCAACCGCTCATCTTTTCGCCAAAAAGGCTATTTATGGTGCTTTTTAATCTCTTTTGGCAGATCGGCCAGACTATTAATCACCCAATCCGCTGCATTTTCTGCTTCTGGCGTTACTGGCTTACCGGTGCGGACTAATATTTTGGTCCCTACACCCGCTGCTGCTGCTGCCTGCATATCTTCCAGTTTATCGCCCACCATATAAGAAGCAGACATATCAATGTGCAGGAACTCCTGCGCAGAGATGAACATCCCCGGATGCGGCTTACGGCAGTCGCAGGTCTGGCGATACGCTTCTACCGTTCCCTGCGGGTGGTGCGGACAATAATAGATGCCGTCGAGATCCACGCCGCGGTCGGCCAGCGACCAGTCCATCCATTCCGTCAGCGTCTCGAACTGCGCTTCGGTGAATTTACCGCGTGCAATACCGGACTGGTTCGTTACAACTACCAGCGCATAGCCCATCTCTTTCAGCTGGCGCATGGCATCTATTACGCCCTCGATAAACTCGAACTCATCAATCTCATGGACATAACCGTGATCCACATTAATAGTGCCGTCACGATCGAGAAAAATTGCGGGTACTGATTTTGCCACCGGTTTGCTCCTGAAAAAGGCATGTTCGACTAGTATCTCATGAATCGCAGCGCAATAAAGTGCTCATCATACAGAGTTGGATTGATTTAGACGTCTGGATGCCTTAACATCCGTTTTGTTTACGGTCATCACCCGTATCTGGCAGAAGAAAATGCCACGGCTAACTTACATACGATAAAAATAATCTAATGATTAAACTTTCCAATATCACCAAAGTGTTCCAGCAGGGGAACCGAACCATTCAGGCGCTGAACAACGTCAGTCTGCATGTTCCTGCTGGTCAAATTTATGGCGTCATTGGCGCATCGGGTGCAGGTAAAAGCACGCTGATCCGTTGTGTTAACCTGCTTGAGCGCCCAACCCAGGGCAGCGTAGAAGTTGGCGGCCAGGAACTTACCGCCCTTTCAGAAAAAGAACTCACCAAAGCGCGTCGTCAGATTGGCATGATTTTCCAGCACTTTAACCTGCTGGCCTCCCGCACCGTGTTCGGCAATGTTGCCTTACCGCTTGAGCTGGATAACACGCCGAAAGAAGAAGTGAAGCGTCGCGTCACCGAGCTGCTCGACCTCGTGGGTCTGGGCGATAAACATGATAGCTACCCGGCAAATCTGTCCGGTGGGCAAAAACAGCGTGTGGCCATTGCCCGCGCGCTGGCAAGCAATCCTAAGGTACTGCTGTGTGATGAAGCCACCAGCGCACTGGATCCGGCCACCACGCGTTCGATTCTGGAACTGCTGAAAGACATTAACCGTCGCCTGGGCCTGACGATCCTCCTTATTACGCACGAGATGGACGTGGTGAAACGCATCTGCGACTGCGTGGCGGTCATCAGCAATGGTGAACTGATCGAGCAGGACACAGTAAGTGAAGTGTTCTCGCATCCGAAGACGCCGCTGGCACAGCAGTTCATCCAGTCCACCCTGCATCTCGATATTCCGGAAGACTATCTGGAGCGTTTGAAAACCGAATCCACCGCAGACAGCGTCCCGATGCTGCGCATGGAGTTCACCGGTCAGTCCGTTGACGCTCCCCTGCTTTCCGAAACCGCGCGTCGCTTTAACGTGAACAACAACATCATCAGCGCGCAGATGGATTACGCCGGTGGCGTGAAGTTCGGCATCATGCTGACAGAAATGCACGGCACACAAGAAGAAACCCAGGCCGCGATTGCCTGGCTGCAAGAACACCATGTAAAAGTAGAGGTACTGGGTTATGTCTGAGCCGATGATGTGGCTGCTGGTTCGCGGCGTTTGGGAAACGCTGGCAATGACCTTTGTCTCTGGCTTCTTTGGTTTTGTGATTGGCCTGCCGGTCGGCGTATTGCTGTACGTAACGCGTCCGGGTCAAATCATTGAGAACGCGAAACTGTACCGTACGCTCTCTGCGCTGGTGAACATCTTCCGTTCTATCCCCTTCATTATTCTGCTGGTGTGGATGATTCCGTTTACCCGCGTGATCGTCGGAACGTCTATCGGTCTGCAGGCAGCGATCGTTCCGCTGACCGTAGGGGCTGCGCCGTTTATCGCCCGTATGGTGGAAAACGCCCTGCTGGAAATTCCAACCGGTTTGATCGAAGCTTCCCGCGCGATGGGCGC
The DNA here is from genome assembly GCF_011765665.1 of Enterobacter sp. SES19. Taxonomy (NCBI): domain Bacteria; kingdom Pseudomonadati; phylum Pseudomonadota; class Gammaproteobacteria; order Enterobacterales; family Enterobacteriaceae; genus Enterobacter; species Enterobacter sp. SES19. Next base: position 914,481 of record NZ_CP050320.1, on the reverse strand, counting down.
AACACCGATGCAGATCGTGCGCAAAGTCCTGCTCCCGGAAGCACTGCCAGGCCTGGTGAATGCGGCAACCATCACGCTCATCACCCTGGTCGGTTATTCGGCAATGGGTGGTGCAGTTGGCGCGGGCGGTTTAGGTCAGATTGGTTACCAGTACGGCTATATTGGATATAACGCTACCGTGATGAATACCGTTCTGGTATTGCTGGTTGTTCTGGTTTACTTAATCCAGTTCTCTGGCGATCGCATCGTCCGGACCGTTACTCACAAATAACGTTACACACAACACAAACTCTACGAGTTAAGGATAAAACATGGCGTTTAAATTAAAGACCTTTGCAGCAGTAGGCGCGCTGATCGGCTCTCTGGCACTGGTGGGTTGCGGTCAGGACGAAAAGGATCCAAACCACATTAAAGTGGGCGTTATCGTGGGTGCAGAACAGCAGGTTGCTGAAGTTGCTCAGAAAGTGGCAAAAGAGAAATATGGCCTGGACGTTGAGCTGGTGACCTTCAACGATTACGTTCTGCCGAACGAAGCGCTGAGCAAAGGCGATATCGACGCGAACGCCTTCCAGCATAAGCCATACCTGGACCAGCAGATCAAAGATCGTGGCTATAAACTAGTGGGTGTCGGTAACACCTTCGTTTATCCAATTGCCGGTTACTCTAAGAAAATTAAATCGCTGGACGAACTGCAGCCGGGCTCTCAGGTAGCCGTGCCTAACGACCCAACCAACCTTGGTCGTTCCCTGCTGCTGCTGCAGAAAGTGGGTCTGATCAAACTGAAAGACGGTGTTGGCCTGCTGCCAACCGTTCTGGATGTCACCGAGAACCCGAAAAATCTGAAAATTGTTGAACTGGAAGCGCCTCAGCTGCCACGTTCTCTGGACGATGCCCAAATTGCCCTGGCCGTTATCAACACCACTTACGCCAGCCAGATTGGCCTGACGCCAGCCAAAGACGGTATCTTCGTTGAAGATAAAGATTCCCCGTACGTTAACCTGATCGTGACTCGCGAAGACAATAAAGACGCGGAAAACGTGAAGAAATTCGTTCAGGCTTATCAGTCTGATGAAGTTTACCAGGAAGCCAACAAAGTGTTTAACGGTGGCGCTGTTAAAGGCTGGTAATCTCACCTCAGTGTAATATCATCAGGACGGGCTTATGCCCGTCTTGTCATTTGTGCAGTCAACTGATTCAATATCTGACGTTTTGATTATCCATTGAGGAAATATTATGCGTGCTTTACCGATCTGTCTTTTAGCACTCATGCTGAGCGGCTGTTCAATGCTAAGCAGATCTCCCGTTGAACCCGTTCAAAGCACGGCAACCCCGCCAAAAACAGAGCCTGCGAAACCAAAAGTGGTTCGCCCTGCGCCAGTTCGCATTATCACGAAAGCGGACGAACTCGTCGGTAAACCGTTCCGTGAACTGGGCGAAGTAAGCGGCGATTCCTGTCAGGCGACCAATCAGGACTCACCACCGAATATTCCGACAGCGCGTAAACGCATGCAGATCAATGCCGCAAAAATGAAAGCTAACGCGGTCCTGCTGCACAGCTGCGAAGTCACCAGCGGCACGCCGGGTTGCTACCGTCAGGCGGTTTGCATCGGTTCTGCGTTGAACATCACGGCGAAATGAGTGCATTTCAGTTCGAGCAGATAGGCGTTATCCACTCTCCCTATAAAGAGAAGTTCGCCGTCCCCCGCCAGCCCGGTCTTGTCACCAGCGGACGCGGTGAGCTTCACCTGATTGCGCCTTACAATCTGGCCGATGCGGTACGCGGGCTCGAGGCTTTCAGCCATTTATGGGTGGTGTTCGTGTTTCACCAGACGATGGAAGGCGGCTGGCGTCCTACCGTGCGCCCTCCTCGTCTTGGCGGAAATGCGCGAATGGGCGTGTTTGCAACGCGCTCGACCTTCCGCCCAAATCCGGTTGGCATGTCGCTGGTTGAACTGAAAGGCATACGCTGCCAGAAAGATCGGGTGATACTGGAGTTAGGTAGCCTGGATCTGGTCGACGGCACGCCGGTTATCGACATCAAACCCTATTTGCCCTTCGCCGAAGCCCTCCCGGACGCGCGTGCAAGTTATGCTCAGGACGCACCGCAGGCGGACATGCCTGTTTATTTTACGCCTGAGATAACCGCGCAGCTCGGTCAACTGGAGAAACGCTATCCTCGCTTACGGGATTTCATCACCGAAGTTCTGGCACAGGACCCGCGGCCGGCCTACCGTAAAGAAGAGGAAGCAGGAAAATCATACGCCGTCTGGCTGCTGGATTTTAACGTTCGCTGGCGCGTCACTGGGGCAGGTTTTGAAGTGTTTGCCCTTGAACCCAGGTAATTTTGTTCTCCTCTCTTTTGGCATCTTTGCCACACTGGTAAACTAAACCACTTTTTTTGTGTCAGGCTGGTGTTTCAGCCTGTTCCAATCGTCGAAATGGAACCGTAACAACATGCGTACTAGCCAATATCTGCTCTCCACTCTGAAGGAGACGCCTGCCGACGCCGAAGTGATCAGCCATCAGCTGATGCTGCGCGCCGGGATGATCCGCAAGCTGGCCTCTGGGTTATACACCTGGCTGCCGACCGGCGTGCGCGTCCTGAAAAAAGTCGAAAACATCGTGCGTGAAGAGATGAACAACGCCGGTGCTATCGAGGTGTCCATGCCTGTGGTTCAGCCCGCTGACCTGTGGCAGGAGAGTGGCCGTTGGGAACAATATGGCCCAGAACTGCTGCGCTTCGTCGATCGCGGCGAGCGTCCGTTCGTTCTCGGCCCAACGCATGAAGAAGTCATTACCGACCTGATTCGTAATGAGCTGAGCTCTTACAAACAGCTGCCGCTGAACTTCTTCCAGATCCAGACCAAGTTTCGTGACGAAGTTCGCCCACGCTTCGGCGTCATGCGCTCTCGCGAATTCCTGATGAAAGATGCCTACTCTTTCCATACCTCTCAGGAATCACTGCAAGAGACGTACGACGCAATGTACGCGGCATACAGCAAAATCTTCTCCCGCATGGGCCTGGATTTCCGTGCTGTGCAGGCTGATACCGGCTCCATCGGCGGTAGCGCATCCCATGAGTTCCAGGTACTGGCGCAGAGCGGTGAAGACGATGTGATCTTCTCTGACTCTTCAGACTACGCGGCGAACATCGAATTTGCAGAGGCGCTGGCGCCAAAAGAACCACGTGCTGCTGCAACGCAAGAGATGACGCTGGTTGACACGCCAAACGCGAAAACCATCGCCGAGCTGGTTGAGCAGTTCAACCTGCCAGTTGAAAAAACCGTTAAGACCCTGCTGGTGAAATCCACCGAAGGGAGCGCTTACCCGCTGGTTGCCCTGCTGGTGCGTGGCGATCACGAGCTGAACGAAGTGAAAGCCGAGAAGCTGCCGCAGGTCGCCAGCCCGCTGACATTCGCGACGGAAGCGGAAATCCGCGCCGTGGTGAATGCGGGTCCAGGTTCACTGGGTCCAGTCAATCTGCCGGTTCCGGTTGTTATTGACCGCACGGTAGCCGCGATGAGCGACTTCTCCGCCGGTGCGAACATCGACGGTAAACACTACTTCGGCATCAACTGGGATCGCGATGTGGCGACGCCGGAAGTGGCTGACATCCGCAACGTGGTAGCAGGCGATCCAAGCCCGGACGGCCAGGGTACCCTGATGATCAAGCGCGGTATCGAAGTGGGTCACATCTTCCAGCTGGGCGATAAATACTCGCGCGCGCTGAACGCCGCCGTTCAGGGTGAAGATGGCCGTAACCAGATCCTGACCATGGGTTGCTACGGGATCGGGGTGACGCGCGTGGTAGCTGCCGCCATTGAGCAGAACTACGACGAGCGCGGCATCGTCTGGCCGGACAACATCGCGCCGTTCCAGGTTGCTATTCTGCCAATGAACATGCACAAGTCTTACCGCGTGCAGGAGCTGGCCGAGAAGCTGTATGCCGAGCTGCGCGCTCAGGGTATCGAAGTGCTGATGGATGACCGTAAAGAGCGTCCGGGCGTGATGTTTGCCGATATGGAACTGATCGGTATCCCACACACCGTCGTGATCGGCGACCGTAACCTCGACAGCGACGAGATTGAATACAAATACCGTCGCAGCGGCGAAAAACAGATGATCAAGACCGGCGACATTCTTGATTACCTGGTGAAAGCCATCAAAGGCTAAACAAAAAACCCCGCTCAGGCGGGGTTTTTTAATGGCGCTACGTCAGCTTACTTGCTGTTACAGTCTTTGCCCGCAATAAATTTCGCGTCTTTGTCCGCCACCAGCGTTTTCACCATCTCTCCGCTATCCGGGTTTGGCTCCAGCGTAAAGTGACCGTCCACCGTCAGCAATACCGGCTTGCTGTCATTGCCGCGCGCCACAGCGTAATCGCGTTCAAGCTGGGCATTGTTTGCCACGCTAACCTTCTTGCCGGTTGCGCAGTCGGTAAAGATCGCCGCATCCGCCATATAGAAGTACATCCCCCGCATTGCCATCGGCGTTGCAGGCAGGGCCGCTTTCACCGGCGCCAGCGTGTAGTTTAACTGGGATTGAATAGGGTTACCTTCGCGGTCGAGCATCTCCATGCTGTCACCTTTAGGACGGAACCAGGTTTTCTCACCGGTGGTATCGGTCAGGACCAGCTTCTCCGCCGTACGCGCCCATGTTCCATAAGTCGCAAAAGAAGAAGGCTCTTTCGCCCCCTGATAGCGCTGGTTCATTACCCAGGTGCCGTCTTTTTGCAGGAACAGGGACGTTTCAATGCCTTCACAGTCCGAGCAAGGCAATACGCCACGCCAGCTCTGCTGCATCGGTTTTAATTCTTCCGTTTGCGTGGGTTGTAAAACCTGCGTTTCGGAGCGGTTGTTACACCCGAAAAGCGCAAACAGCGTACTCACTGCCAGCGCTGACCATAATGCTTTTTTCACAATGAATTCCTTATGAAAAGTGTGTTCCCTTTCGTCACTCTGTCGGGCGACGAACTTTACCGCGTAGTGCTTTCACTGTGGATTTTTGGGCCTTCGAGGACAAACGACGCTCTTTCGATGCGCGGGTTGGCCGCGTTGCCCGGCGGCTTTTTTGTACTGCCGTTAACTCTTTGATGACCGCCACCAGCCTGGCTATCGCCGCTTCCCGGTTGAGCTCCTGGCTACGGTACTCCTGGGCTTTAATCACAATCACACCATCGCTGGTGATCAGGTGGTGGCTGGCGGCAAGCAGACTTTCTTTATAATACTCTGGCAGGCTTGAGGCCCGAATGTCAAAACGCAAATGGATAGCCGTCGACGCCTTGTTGACGTGCTGCCCACCGGCCCCCTGTGCACGGATGGCGGTGATCTCCAGCTCGTTGTCAGGAATGCTGACGCTTCGGGACAAGACGATCATGAGGCCGGTTGCCACGCCGTCAAATGAATTTCCAGATTATTCTGAGAATCAGAAAGCCAGATTGCACCGTCCTGAATCGTCGCCTGCAATACCATGGTCCGGCTGGCAAACTCGCTCAGCTGCGCCAGCTGCTCATCATCCAGATACCAGACCGTAAGATTTTTAAACTGTCCGCACTTGCTCTTGTTTTGCTGCCACCAGATCTCCGCAGCGCGCTGATTATACGCGAATAAGGCCACTTCAGCGGACTGGGTGCAGGCCTTCTTAATTCGGCGCTCGTCCGGCAGTCCGAGTTCGATCCACAAATCGATACCCAGATGATCGTTGCGCAGCCAGGCTTCAGGCTCGTCTTCTGCGCTTAACCCACGGGTAAACTGCAGACGCTCGTCGGCATACTTCATCCACGCCAGCAGGCGCAGCATCATACGCTCCTGGGTTTCGGAGGGGTGGCGTGCCAGCGTCAGCGAGGCGTCCAGGAACTGGTTGCGATCCAGATCGGCCACATTGACCACTGCTTTATAAATTGTCGCTTTCAGCGCCATGAGAGAACTCCATTCGAATCAGGCGCCCATTGTAGCGAAAACCGCGGCAAAAGGCTGTTACGGGGTAATAAATACACCGCTATCAAGGCGCTGATATTGCTTAAATGAGTATGGTATAGTCACCTTGCTAAACCGAGTTTATCTTCGTAGGCTTAATGATATCTCACAGTAAGTCAGTGCGCTGGCGGGAGGGGATGTGAATAATTATTGTGAGTTAATTCGCAAACGGTATGCGGAAATCGCCAGCGGAGATCTGGGGTATGTCCCGGACGCGTTGGGCTGTGTATTGAAAGTGCTTAATGAAGTGGCCTCTGATGAGAGCCTTTCGGAGTCGGTCAGGGAAAAAGCAGCGTATGCTGCGGCGAATTTACTGGTGAGCGATTATGTCGATGAATGATACTTATCAACCCATCAATTGTGATGACTATGACAACCTCGAACTCGCCTGCCAGCATCATTTATTACTGACGCTGGAGCTAAAAGATGGCGAAGTGTTGAAGGCGAAAGCCAACGATCTGGTTTCACGTAAGAACGTGGAATACCTGATAGTGGAAGATGCCGGTGCGACGCGTGAGCTGCGTCTGGATAAAATAGCCAGCTTCAGCCACCCGCAAATCGGCACCGTCGTGGTGAGCGAATCCTGATGACACTAACGGGCAGCCTGGCTGCCCGTTACGCTTTCTGCCACTCAAACCTGACCCCGTCTTCCGCCCATCCCGCTTCCGTGACGAAAACCCCTGCCGCAGCAATTAACGTTTCACCATAGAACAGCAGTGGCGTGGTGTCGCGCAGCCACGGCGGTACGTTGCACTCCTGCCATATTTTCTTCAGCTTCCGCCCCCCGTTGCGCCCGACGATGTGCAGCATGCCGCCAGCCTTAAAGCGCACGGTGACCGGTTCACCGGGCTCCGGCAGCCGCACATGACCAGACGGCAGGAGAGAGACGCGTCCTGCCTCACAGGGCAATACCAGCGGTGCGTCAGGTGAAAGCCAGTAGAGCACCACATCGGTCAGTGAGGGCGTGGATTTTATCCACCAGAGTTCCCCTTTATAGCGTCTTACGTCAAAACCGTTCAGGTGGACGCACGGGGAAGCATCATCCCGCGCCAGCGCGACTTCGTCCCAGATGCGGCTCAGCATCGCCCGCGACGGCATCGCAGCGTGATGACAGGCCAGCCAGCGTCGTATCAGTGCGGCGCGACGCACCGGACTCATCGCTGTCAGCGGTGCAATGGCCAGCGCTCCGTCTTTAGAAATCAGTTCAGCCAGCTCGTCGCTCAACAGCTCGTCCAGCAGCGATTCCTGTTCGGCGCACAGCATGGCGCTTCTTGCCGTCGCGTCGGCGAAATGCGGCCAGCGCTCGCTCAATAGCGGGAGGACGCGCAGACGTAGAAAGTTACGGTCATAGCCGTCATCCTGGTTGCTCTCATCTTCAATCCACCTCAGCTGATGTTCTCGCGCCCAGCCCTCAAGCGAGGCACGCGTCTCGCCAAGCAGCGGACGCAGTAACGTTGTGCCGGCAAATGCAGAACGCGCCGGCATGGCTGACAGCCCCGCCGGTCCGCTGCCCCGCTTAAGCGCCAGCAGAAAGGTTTCACACTGATCGTCCAGATGCTGGGCCGTGACCAGCGCTTCTCCAGGACGTAATGCCCCGGCAAACGCGGCATATCGGGCTTTACGCGCCTGCGCCTCGATGCCCAGCCCTTCCTCCGCAAGCGTGACGCGCTCGACGATGAGCGGGATCGCCCACGCCGCACACAAGGCTTCGCAGTGCGCCACCCACTCCTCCGCGTGAGGACTTAATCCGTGGTGAATATGCATCGCCCGAAGCTGGACGTCAGGCTCCCGGTCGCGCCAGCGTTTAAGACGATGGAGCAGAACGGTGGAATCCAGGCCACCGCTAAACCCCACCAGCAGCTGGCGGTACGGTGAAACGGCGTGTGCGATAGCGGGTAAGGTCATAGGGAATTACACATAAAAAATGCCCGAACTGAGCGGGCATTATCACACAGGACGAAGATTACTGCTGATAAAGCTCCAGCGGCAGGCCGTCCGGGTCGTTGAAAAAGGTAAAGCGCTTGTCGGTGAACGGATCGACGCGGATCGCTTCACACGTCACGCCGTGCGCTTCCAGATGTTTTACTGCGCTATCAAGATCATCGACGCTGAAGGCAAGATGGCGCAGGCCACAGGCCTCCGGACGAGACGGACGCGCAGGCGGAAAAGGGAAAGAGAACAGCTCAATCACATACTGCCCGTTTAACGCCAGATCGCCCTTCCAGGAGTCGCGCTCTTCACGGTAGGCCTCGCTCATGAGCGTAAAGCCCAGGATGTCGCAGTAGAAGGCCTTACTTTTCGCGTAATCGGTCGCAATGATCGCAATATGATGAACAGCTTTTAAACCCAGCATAGCTTCTCCTTTTTATGATGCCTGAACGTTACAACCGAAAACCCGCACCTTGCAAGCGGTCACCCTTATTTTAGGACTCGCACCCAGTAAACGCCGTTCTCATCGCGCTTCGCACCGTGAATATCCGTCTCAAAACCGGGATAGTGACGCCCTACTGAACAGAGCATCAGCAGGAAATCGAGCACGGCCCGACTATCCTCGGTAATCATCTCTCCTGGCATCAGGAGCGGAACGCCCGGCGGGTAAGGCAGGATCATATTGGCCGATACGCGCCCAACCAGATTTTCCAGCTCGACGGTTTCGACCTCCCCTTTCACCTGGCGCTGCCAAGCCTTGTGCGGGGTTAATTTCATCTCAGGTAACACATCGAACGCCTGAAGCATCAGACGCGGCAGATCGTGCTGGCGGATCAATCTGTGGATCCCCTGGGCCAGATCCTGAATACGCATATTGCGATAGAAGTCAGGATCTTCCGCGTAGAGATCCGGCAGCATGTTCTTCACCCGCAGGTTAAGATCGTAGGCGCGCTTAAACTCCATCAGACCGCGCAACAACCCCATCGCCCGCGTTTTATCAATACCAATACTGAACAGGAACAGCAGGTTATAGGGGCCGGTTTTTTCCACCACCACGCCACGTTCATCAAGGAATTTCGCCACCAGCGCGGCCGGAATACCTTCTTCACTCATCTTGCCCTGCTCATCCATGCCCGGTGTCAGGATCGTCACTTTTACCGGGTCGAGGAACATATGGTCGCTATCTGCATCCCGGAAGCCATGCCAGTCTTCGCCGGGCGAGACGGGCCAGCACTCCGCCTCATCAATCTCTTCCGGCTGCCAGATATCAAAGAACCAGCCGTCGGCTTCATCTTTCAGCCGCTGAACCTCTTTGCGGAAATGCAGCGCGCGCTCCACCGAACGGTTGATGAGACGTTTGCCCGGGTTGCCGCGCAGCATCGCCGCGGCCGTTTCAATGGAGGCCACCAGCGGATAGCTCGGTGAGGTGGTAGTGTGCATCATAAAGGCTTCGTTGAACGTGTCTTCGTCGTACTCACCTTTGATGTGGATAAGCGAAGCCTGGGAAAATGCTGCCAGCATTTTGTGCGTCGACTGCGTTTCGAAGAATACTTTACCCGGCACGCGTTCACCGCTCATGCCGCTTTTACCCGCGTATATCGGGTGGAAGTTGGTGTATGGCACCCATGCGGAATCGAAGTGGATCGACGGCACGTCCAGCGCCTTTTTGATCCAGTCTGTATTGTACAGCAGACCGTCATAGGTCGAGTTGGTGATCACCGCATGGACAGGCCAGTTCGCGCCTGGCACTGACGCGACCTTGCTTTCAATGGCTTCATGCGTGAACTCCCGGCGCGGAATGCCGCCAAGGATACCGAGCGCGTTACGCGTGGGTGACAGCCAGAGCGGTACGACGTCGCTCATCATCAGCAGGTGCGCCAGCGATTTATGGCAGTTACGGTCAATCAGCAGGGTGCTGCCCGCCGGCGCGGCGTACATACCGACGATTTTGTTCGAAGTCGAGGTGCCGTTGGTCACCATATAGCTCTGCTCTGCACCAAAGGTGCGGGCGATATACTCTTCGGCTTCCAGATGCGGGCCGGTGTGATCCAGCAGAGAGCCTAATTCGGTGACTGAAATCGACACGTCCGCTTTCAGCGTGTTGCCACCAAAGAAATCATAGAACAGGCAGCCCACCGGGCTTTTTTGATAAGCCGTACCCGCCATATGACCCGGCGTACAGAAGGTATATTTCCCCTCCTTTACGTAGGTGAAAAGCGCCCGGGTAAACGGTGGCGTAATGTTATCGAGATATTCATTCGTGTATTGTTGAATGCGGGTCGCAATATCGTCCGCCACGCCGAGGGAATATTCAAAGAACCACAGCGCCATACGCATATCATTGGCGCTGACGTCCATGGTGGAGTGGGTATTAATAAACGCATACAGCGGGAGGTATTCGTTCAGCTTGTTGATGTCGCTGCACAGTTCGAGATCATATTCATCCCAGTCGAAGATCACGCCGCAGATACGCGGGTTATGCTCGATGAACTTCAGCAGGTCGGCGCTGTTGTGCGGCCAGATTAGCTGATACCCGCGCGACTGCAGGGATTGCTCCAGCTCCTTAATCGGCTCATCTTTATAAAAGACGCCGTGCGGCCCCATAATGGCAATGATATTCATGGGCTTCCTCCTTAAAAAACATTAGCTAAGCATAGTCCGGCTAAACCGCAGGTATAAAAAAAGCCGCAACAGTGTGCGGCTTTTCAGATAATTGTGAAGCTTACGCGTAACCGTAGGTCATCAGACGCTGGTAACGGCGGTTGAGCAGATCCTCTTTGCTCAGCACGTCCAGATCCGCCAGGTCAGCCAGCAGCTGCGCTTTCAGAGAAGCCGCCATCACTTCCGGCTTACGATGTGCACCACCCAGCGGTTCCGGGATGATGGAATCGATCAGCTTAAGCTCTTTCAGGCGTGGCGCAATGATGCCCATTGCTTCTGCAGCCAGCGGCGCTTTGTCGGCGCTTTTCCACAGAATGGACGCGCAGCCTTCCGGGGAGATAACGGAATAGGTGCTGTACTGCAGCATATTCACTTTATCGCCCACGCCAATCGCCAGCGCACCGCCGGAACCACCCTCGCCGATAACGGTACAGATGACCGGCACCTTCAGACGAGACATCTCGCGCAGGTTGCGCGCGATGGCTTCAGACTGACCGCGCTCTTCCGCGCCCACGCCAGGGTATGCACCCGGGGTATCGATGAAGGTGATGATTGGCATGTTGAAACGCTCAGCCATCTCCATCAGACGCAGGGCTTTGCGGTAGCCTTCTGGTGCTGGCATACCAAAGTTACGACGGATTTTCTCTTTGGTTTCACGGCCTTTCTGATGACCAATGATCATCACCGGGCGTCCGTCCAGACGCGCGATACCGCCAACGATAGCTTTATCGTCAGCGTATGCGCGATCGCCTGCCAGTTCGTCAAATTCGTCAAACGCCAGGCGGACATAATCCAGGGTGTACGGACGCTGTGGATGGCGAGCCAGCTGGGCCACCTGCCATGCGCCGAGATCGGCAAAGATTTTGCGCGTCAGCTCTACGCTTTTCTCGCGCAGACGATGCACTTCTTCGTCGATGTTAATATCCAGTTTTTCATCCTGACGGCTTACCGCTGTCAGAGAATCGATTTTCGCTTCCAGCTCAGCAATCGGCTGTTCGAAATCAAGGAAATTCAGACTCATAGTATTCCTGTATTAGTCAAACTCCAGTTCCACCTGCTCCGAACCAATGAGGCCACGGAGATCGTTCAGTAAACGATCGCTCGGAGAGACACGCCACGTTGCACCAAAGCGCAACCGCGCACGTGCATCCGCCCTCTGATAGTAGAGATGTACTGGAATTGTCCCCGAGCGGTGGGGTTCCAGAGACTGACGGAGTCGGTTTAAAAGCTGGTCATCAATTTGCCTGTCCGTCAGCGAGATAGCAAGCCCGCGAGCATATTTTTCCCGGGCTTCGTCAATGTCCATCACTTCGCGGGCGGTCATTTTAAGCCCCCCACTGAAGTCATCAAAGCTGACCTGTCCGCTGACGATAAGTATGCGGTCTTTTTCCAGCAATTGCTGGTATTTATCCAGCGCGTCGGTGAACAACATCACCTCCAGACGCCCGGAACGGTCATCCAACGTACAGATGCCGATACGATTGCCGCGCTTGGTGACCATAACCCTTGCAGCAATCACGAGCCCCGCAGCCGTGGTGATTTTACCACGTTCTGTCGGATGCATGTCTTTAAGCCTGTGGCCGCCGACATAGCGCTCAATTTCTTTGATGTACTGGTTGATCGGGTGCCCCGTCAGGTACAAGCCTAACGTCTCACGCTCCCCATCCAGTACCACCTGTTCAGGCCACGGCTGGCAGTTGGAGTAAGATTGCTCGATCTGCTCCGGCTCTTCCGCCAGCACCCCGAACATATCCGCCTGACCAATGGCTTCCGCTTTTGCATGCTGATCCGCCGCTTTCAGCGCATCGCCGAGGGAATTCATCAGCGCGGCGCGGTGCGGCCCCAGCCGGTCAAACGCGCCGGACATGATCAGTTTTTCCAGCACGCGACGGTTCAGTTTTTTGGTATCGGTGCGGGCGCAAAGATCGAACAGCTCGCGGAAATACCCGCCGTTGTTACGCGCTTCGATGATCGCCTCGATCGGACCTTCACCCACGCCTTTGATCGCGCCGATCCCGTAAACGATCTCCCCGTCGTCATTGACGTGGAAGTGGTAGAGCCCTGAGTTAATGTCCGGCGGCAGGATCTTAAGCCCCATGCGCCAGCACTCGTCCACCAGGCCCACCACCTTCTCGGTGTTATCCATATCGGCCGTCATTACCGCCGCCATAAATTCAGCAGGATAGTGCGCTTTCAGCCACAGCGTTTGGTACGACACCAAAGCATAGGCGGCGGAGTGGGATTTGTTAAATCCGTACCCGGCGAATTTCTCAACCAGGTCAAAGATCTTAATCGCCAGTTCACCATCAACGCCGTTTTTTCTCGCGCCTTCTTCGAAAGTGCCTCGCTGCTTGGCCATCTCTTCCGGCTTTTTCTTACCCATCGCACGACGCAGCATGTCCGCGCCGCCGAGGGTATAGCCGGAAAGCACCTGGGCGATCTGCATAACCTGTTCCTGGTACAGGATGATGCCGTAGGTGGGCTCCAGCACCGGCTTCAGGCTTTCATGCTGCCACTGAACGTCCGGGTAGGAAATCTCTTCGCGCCCGTGCTTACGGTCGATAAAGTTATCTACCATCCCTGACTGTAGCGGGCCCGGACGGAACAGGGCTACCAGCGCGATCATATCTTCGAAGCAGTCGGGCTGCAGGCGCTTAATCAGATCTTTCATGCCGCGCGATTCCAGCTGGAAGACGGCGGTGGTCTCCGAGCGCTGGAGCATGTCGAAACTTTTCTTGTCATCCAGCGGGATGGCCGCGATATCCAACGGCGGCTCGCCGTTCTTCTCGCGGCGGGCGTTGATCATCTCCAGCGCCCAGTTAATGATGGTCAACGTACGCAGACCAAGGAAGTCGAACTTCACCAGCCCGGCGTATTCTACGTCGTTCTTATCGAACTGGGTAACCGGGTGCTGACCCGCTTCGTCGCAGTAGAGCGGCGCAAAGTCGGTAATTTTGGTCGGGGCGATAACTACGCCCCCCGCATGCTTACCGGCGTTACGCGTGACGCCTTCCAGCTTGCGCGCCATGTCGATCAGCGCTTTGACTTCTTCGTCCGCTTCGTAGATTTCCGGCAGCTGTGGTTCAGCCTCAAAGGCTTTTGCCAGCGTCATGCCCGGATCGGGCGGTACCAGTTTAGAGATGCGATCGACAAACCCGTACGGGTGGCCCAGCACGCGGCCGACGTCACGGATAACCGCTTTCGCCGCCATCGTACCGAACGTAATAATCTGCGATACCGCATCACGGCCGTACATATCGGCGACGTGCTCGATCACCTGGTCACGTTTCTCCATGCAGAAGTCGACGTCAAAGTCGGGCATGGAAACACGTTCCGGGTTGAGGAAACGTTCGAACAGCAGGTCGAATTCCAGCGGATCGAGGTCGGTAATTTTAAGCGCATAGGCCACAAGCGACCCAGCACCGGAGCCTCGGCCCGGTCCGACCGGTACGCCGTTATCCTTCGACCACTGGATAAACTCCATGACGATCAGGAAGTAGCCCGGGAAGCCCATCTGGTTGATCACCTGGAGTTCAATGTCCAGGCGTTCATCGTACGGCGGCCGCTTCTCTTTGCGAACGGCCTCATCCGGGAACAGGAACTCCAGACGCTCTTCCAGACCTTCTTTTGATTTTGCGACCAGGAAATCTTCCGTGGTCATGTCTCCTGTCGGGAACTGCGGCAGGAAATACTCGCCAAGGCGGACGGTAACGTTACAGCGCTTTGCAATCTCTACGCTGTTTTCCAGCGCTTCCGGGATATCGGAGAAGAGCTCACACATCTCCTCTTCGCTGCGCATGTACTGCTGCGATGAGTAGTTGCGCGGTCGTTTAGGATCGTCCAGCGTGAAGCCATCGTGGATCGCCACGCGAATTTCGTGCGCGTCAAAATCCCCCGGCTCAAGGAACCGCACGTCGTTGGTAGCCACCACGGGCAACCCACGCTCTTCTGCAAGTGCCACAGCGGCATGAAGATAGTTCTCTTCGTCCTGACGGCCGGTGCGGATCAGCTCCAGATAATAACGATCCGGGAAATACTCTTCATAGAACGAGAGGCATTGATCCACCAGCGCGCTATTACCGCGCAGCAGGCATTTGCCGACATCGCCCATACGGCCGCCGGAGATCAGCAGCAGCCCTTCGTTCAGCTCAGCCAGCCAGTCACGGTCGATCCACGGCCCCAGCGCACCGTATCCACGCTGGTAGGCTTTTGAGATAAGCAGAGTGAGGTTTTGATAGCCCGTGTTGTTCATCGCCAGCACGGAGATTTGCGTCATTTCATCGCCGATGAGATCGCTCTGCACATGAAAATCTGCGCCAACGATAGGCTTCATCCCCGCGCCATGCGCCGTTCCGTAGAACTTCACCAGGCCACACAGGTTGGTAAAATCGGTGATCGCCAGCGCGGGCATGCCAAGGGAGGCCGCCTTTTTTACCAGCGGCCCGGTCTTCGCCAGCCCATCGATCATGGAGTAGTCGCTATGCACCCGCAGGTGTACGAAACGTGGTTCAGCCATCTTCAGATTCCGCGTTACTTAATTGCTTGCGTATTGATTCAGGACACCCGTCCCAGGGCGCGTTTCACCGGGCCAAAGCTGCGACGGTGGTGTTCGGTTGCGCCATGTTCAGCCAGCCTTTCCAGATGGAAAGGTGTGGGATACCCCTTATGCTGGGCGAAACCATACTGAGGGTAAGTGAGGTCCAGCGCGGCCATTTCAGCGTCGCGCGTCACTTTGGCAATAATAGAAGCTGCGCTGATTTCTGCGACCCGGCTATCGCCTTTGACGACCGCCATTGAAGGCATGGGTAGTGCCGGACAGCGGTTGCCGTCAATCAGGACATATTCCGGGGAAATGTTAAGACCCGCTACCGCACGCTGCATCGCCAGCATCGTGGCATGCAAAATATTCAGTTCGTCTATTTCATGCGGTTCAGCGCGCCCCAGGCTCCAGGCCAGCGCCTTCTCCTGAATCTCACTAAACAGCGCCAGCCGGCGCTTTTCAGACAATTTTTTTGAGTCGTTCAGCCCGATAATCGGGCGAGCCGGATCGAGGATCACCGCGGCGGTCACCACGGCCCCCACTAGCGGACCACGACCCACTTCGTCCACGCCCGCCACAAGGCGAGTGTGAGGATAAACAAATTCCATCATTTTGCTAGCTCCAGCACCGCATCAGCCGCTTGCTCATCAGCATTACAGCGGATCAGTTGATGCAGTTCGCGGAAGGTGTCGTGCATCTGGTGGCTGGTCTTGCCGTTTGCCAGCAGCGGCAGCAGTGCATCGGCAAGCGCCTGCGGCTGACACTCATCCTGCAACAGCTCTTTCACCAGCTCGCGACCGGCAAGCAGGTTTGGCAGGGAGACATAATCCGTTTTCACCAGACGTTTTGCCAGCCAGAAGGTGAACGGCTTCATGCGGTAACCGACCACCATCGGGCATTTCGCCAGCATACATTCCAGCGCCGCCGTGCCGGAGGCCAACAGCGCGGCATCGCTCGC
Source organism: Enterobacter sp. SES19 (assembly GCF_011765665.1). Taxonomy (NCBI): domain Bacteria; kingdom Pseudomonadati; phylum Pseudomonadota; class Gammaproteobacteria; order Enterobacterales; family Enterobacteriaceae; genus Enterobacter; species Enterobacter sp. SES19. The sequence goes on along the minus strand of NZ_CP050320.1, from coordinate 898,418 downwards.
ATACATCGCTTCTCGCCCTTTCCCGTCCAGAAGACGGACGTGGAGATCCGGGGCGACTTCCGCTTTGATGCGCTCAAACTGCTCGCGGCGTTTGGCATTCACCAGCGGAACAACCACTTCAAGGTCGGGATAGCTCTGGCGAAGAATTTGCGCTGTTTTGAGGAAATCGGCGCTCAGCATCTCCACTTCTGCACCACGGCTGCCAGGCAGCAGTGCCAGACAGTGCACATCATGGGGGATGCCCAGCACGTCGCGCGCCGCGTTTTTATCCGGATCCAATGGCATCGCATCCGCCATGGTATGACCGATAAAACGGCACGGAACATTAAATCTGTCGTAAAACGCTTTTTCGAAAGGCAGAAAAGCCAGCACCAGGTTGGTGGACCGTCCAATTTTGAAAACGCGTTTCTGTCGCCACGCCCAGACGGACGGACTGACGTAGTGAATGGTTTTTATGCCCTGCTTTTTCAGATTCCCTTCGAGGGTAATGTTGAAATCAGGTGCATCGATACCGACAAACACATCGGGTTTGAGTTCGGTAAAACGGCGGGTGAGATCGGCACGAATGTGCAGCAAACGGCGGAGCCGTCCCAGCACCTCAACGATGCCCATCACGGCCAGCTCTTCCATTTCATACCAGGCTTCACAGCCTTCGGCCTGCATCAGCGGGCCAGCAACGCCGACAAAGCGAGCGTTGGGTACACGCGCCTTAAGCGCGCGGATGAGACCTGCACCAAGAATATCGCCGGAGGTTTCTCCGGCGACCAGGGCTATCGTAAGCGGACGACTGTCGACCATTAACGAATCAGACCCCTTGTTGAACGGTCAAAGAATTCCATGAACGCGTTCACTTCCGGGTGCTTATTCGCCAGCTCGGCAATTTCCGGCTTCGCCTCTTCCAGCGTTTTACCGCTACGGTACAGCAGTTTGTACGCGTTGCGAATGGCAGTAATCGCTTCGCGGCTAAAACCACGACGCTTGAGGCCTTCGATGTTCACGCCAAACGGCGTGGCATGGTTGCCCTGCGCAATCACATACGGTGGGACGTCCTGCGCCACACCGGAGCAGCCGCCAACCATCACGTGTGCACCAATGATGCAGAACTGATGGACTGCGGTCATGCCGCCAATAATTGCGAAGTCATCAACCGATACGTGTCCTGCCAGCGTTGCGTTGTTGGCAAGAATACAGCGGTCACCCACGGTACAGTCGTGCGCGATATGCGCATTAACCATAAACAGGTTATCGCTGCCCACCTTCGTCAACCCACCACCCTGTACTGTTCCACGATGAATGGTGACGCTTTCGCGAATACGGTTACGATCGCCAATTTCCAGACGGGTCGACTCACCAGCATATTTCAGATCCTGGTTAACTTCGCCGATGGAGGCGAACTGATAGATCTCGTTATTGCAGCCAATGGTCGTATGACCATTCACGACAACGTGAGATTTCAGTACTGTACCCTCACCAATTTCGACATGGGGTCCAACAATACAAAACGGGCCAATGTGGACGTTAGCACCAATGATGGCACCGGTTTCCACAATCGCGGTAGGATGAATAAAGGCGGATTTATCAATCACGTATCAGGACTCCCGGCTACGAGCACACATCATCGTCGCTTCGCAAACAACTTTGCCGTCAACCAGTGCTACGCCTTTGAAGCGAGTCAGGCCACGACGCGTTTTTTCAAAAGTGACTTCCATGATCATCTGATCACCAGGCACGACAGGGCGCTTAAAGCGCGCTTCATCAATACCCGCGAAGTAATACAGCTCACCTGGCTCCAGTTTACCGACGCTTTTAAACGCCAGAATACCGGTAGCCTGAGCCATCGCTTCCAGAATCAACACACCCGGGAAGATAGGCTTACCAGGGAAGTGCCCCTGGAAGAACGGCTCGTTCACGGAAACATTTTTCACTGCGCGCAGAAAACGACCTTCTTCAAAATCCAGCACGCGGTCTACCAGCAGAAACGGGTAGCGGTGCGGCAGAAGTTCTAAAATCTCTTCAATATGCAGAGTATGAGTGTCAGTAGTCAAAATACTCTTCCTGTCAAAATGTACTGATAACAATAATAACACGGCCTGCCGGTTTATTAGAAAGCCGACAGGCCGGGAAAAATAGCGTTAAACGGATGACGCTTAGTCTTGTTGATCGATCTTACGCTCAAGAGACTTGAGGCGCTTGCTCATATCATCAATGTTCATCACCAGAGCTGCTGTTTTACGCCATACCTTGTTGGGCTGTAGCGGAATGCCAGAGGAATAAACGCCAGGTTCAGTGATAGGACGCATTACCATGCCCATTCCCGTCACGGTCACCTTGTCGCAGATTTCCATATGGCCATTAATCACGCTCGCACCGCCAATCATGCAATAACGGCCAATTTTCAGGCTGCCCGCCATGATGACGCCACCCGCAACCGCGGTATTGTCGCCAATCACAACGTTATGCGCAATCTGGCACTGGTTATCGATGATAACACCATTGCCAATGATCGTGTCGTCAAGCGCGCCACGGTCAATGGTGGTACAGGCGCCGATCTCCACGCGATCGCCAATAATAACGCGACCAAGCTGTGGGATCTTCACCCAGTTACCGCGATCGTTAGCGTAACCAAAGCCATCAGAACCAATCACGGTGCTGGACTGGACGAGGCAGTTTTCGCCAATTTCAACGTCATGATAAACGGACACATTGGCCCACAAACGGGTCCCTGCGCCGATTTTCGTATTTTTCCCAACGAAGCAGCCTGGGCCAATGACGACGTTATCGCCCAGCACAACGCCGGATTCGATAACCGCATTCGCCCCAACGGCGACGTTGTTACCCAGCCTGGCCGTCGCATCAATCGCTGCGCTGGCAGCAATGTTCTGGGCCGGTTGCGGCGTGGTATCAAGAATTTGAGCCATGCGTGCATACGTCAGGTAGGGGTTTTTCACTACCAGCGCGCTTACAGTGGCAAATGGAAGATCGTCCTGCGTCAGTACAACAGCTGACGCCTGGCATTGAGCCAGTTGCTCACGGTACTTAGGGCTTACCATGAAGGTAATCGTGCCAGCTTTAGCAGATTGCATGGACGCAACAGCGGTGATGACGATATCGCCATCACCGTGTAATTCTGCATCCAACTGCTGAGCTAAATCAGCCAGTCGAATTGAAGGCATTACTTATTTAACCTGTTTCAGAACATCAGCAGTGATGTCTTTAACATCTTTGCTGTTGAAAGCGACGGCGTTCGCATCAACAACCAGATCGATGCTCTGATCGGCAGCCACTGCTTTAACAGCGGTCTGAATGCGAGTCACCAGCTTGCCGCGTTCTTCGTTAGAACGACGCTGACGATCCTGCTCGAAAGCCTGCGCTTTCTGAGAGAACGCCTGGCGCTGAGCCATTACGTCTTTTTCCAGCTTGCTGCGGTCGCTTGCCTTCATGGTAGAACCATCACGCTGCAGACGCTGCATTTTGGACTGAAGATCGTTTTCCATACCCTGCAGTTCGCTTGCACGGCCTTTGAATTCGTTTTCCAGAGTCGCAGAAACACCTGTTTTCTGTGCAACCTGCTGGAACAAATTACCCATGTTGACGATTGCAATTTTGTCTGCTGCCTGAGCAGAAGTTGCCATCGCTAAACCGAGACCTGCAGCTAATAACCACTTTTTCACAATTAACTCCTTACCATCCCATTGGCACCAGAAGGTACCGTTCTTTGCGTGGCAAGGCGACCGTGTTACCGATCGCCAGTTGTCAGCGCTACACTGCCAACGCATTCCTTTGCAGCGGATTATTACCAGGTTTTACCAATGTTAAACTGGAATTGCTCCGACTTATCTCCATCATATTTCTTAAACGGCTGGGCGTAAGAGAAGACCAACGGTCCCAGCGGTGACATCCATTGTAATGCGATACCGGCAGACATGCGAATATTGCTCGGATCGCTGTAGTCAGGAATGCCTTCTGCGCGCATCTGGGCAGTATTCTGCCAGTTGGTATCCCATACGGTACCGGCATCCCAGAAGAAGGACGTACGGACCGAGTTCGCATATTTATCGCTGATAAACGGCGTTGGCGTGATGAACTCCAGGCTGGCAACGGCCATGGCGTTACCGCCCACCGCATCATTAGAGCTACAGACTTCCGAAGAGGAAGACTTATCACAGTTATCTTTGTCGTTCCCGCCGTAGTAAACCGCTTTCGGACCAATGTTGTTGGACTGGAAGCCACGAACGGTACTGGAACCACCGGCATAGAAGTTTTCATAGAACGGCAGTTCTTTGCCGCCTAAACCGTCGCCGTAGCCCCAGCGGGTACGACCCAGAACCACCCACTTATGATCGTCATCGATCGGGAAGTAGGACGCGGTATCCAGCGTGACCTTATAGAACTCGTTATCGGAGCCCGGCACGGTCACTTTACCGTTCAGGTTGACGCGAGAACCTTCCGTTGGGAAGTAACCACGGTCAAGACGGTTGTAGGTCCAGCCGTAGTTAAAGGTGAAGTCATCCGCAGCGAAGCCATTGTCATGACCAGTTTTGCTGGTTGACTGACCAATGGAGTCCAGGTAACGCCACATCGCCACCTGCGGTTGCATATTGGACAGGTCGTTATGCACGTAACCTAAGCCCGCACGCAGGGTGTTGTATTCGTTAACCGGGAAGCCAAGCGTACCGTCCACACCGTAACTCTTGTTGGTGTAAGAAGACAGATCCGCATCGTCTGCTTTAAAGTCGTTATAGAAGATACGACCGCCCAGGCTCACACCGTCAACGGTGAAGTATGGGTTCGTTACAGAGAACTCAGAGTAGGTCTGGTAGTCGTTTTTGGTGCCGTTAATCCCGACAGAGTAACCCGTACCCAGCCAGTTATCCTGCTGCACGCCGACCTGGAAGCTGACGCCGCTCTCGGTACCGTAGCCCACACCGAAGTTGAAGCTACCGGTGTTGCGCTCTTTCACTTTATAAACGACATCAACCTGATCCGGGCTGCCCGGTACGCGCTGGGTATCGGTATCCACCGTTTCAAAATAGCCCAGACGGTTCAGACGCTCTTTACCCTGATCAACGAGGTCGCTACCCAACCATGCGCCTTCCATCTGACGCATTTCGCGACGCAGAACGGAATCTTTGGAGGTGTCGTTACCGACGAAGCGGATCTTACGCACGTAGAAACGGTTGCCCGCGTCAACATTCACGTGCAGCTTAACGGTTTTATCCGCGTCATTGATTTCAGGCTGAGTCTGTACGCGCGGATAGGCATAACCATAGCGGCCGAGCAGCTTCTTAATGCTGTCTTCCATTTTGGTTACCTTGGAACCGCTATACAGGTCGCCTGGCTGAATTTTGGTCAGCGATTCGATTTCAGCAGAATGCCCGGCCAGGTTACCACTCACCTCAACACCCGAAAGCTTGTACTGCTCGCCTTCAGTGATGTTGACCGTGATGTAGATCCCTTTCTTGTCCGGCGTCAGGCTTACCTGAGTCGAGTCGATGTTGAAACGCGCATAGCCACGATCGAGATAGTAGCTGCGCAGAGTTTCAAGGTCGCCCGCCAGTTTCTGTTTCTGGTATTTGCGATCGCCTACCACGTTCCACCATGGCACTTCATCGCGCAGCTGGAAGGTGGAGATCAGTTCGTCGGTGCTGAACGCGTGGTTGCCGACAATGTTGATCTGCTGGATCTTCGCAGAAACACCTTCCTGGAAGACCAGCTTCAGGTCAACACGGTTGCGCGGCAGCGGAGTGACAACCGCTTTCACGCTGGCACTGTATTTACCGACGCTGTAGTAGAAGTCTTCCAGACCTTTTTCAATATCTGAAAGGGTTGTGCGGTCCAGGGATTCCCCCACACGAACACCGGATGCTTCAAGGTTTTGCTTGAGCATGTCATCTTTCACCGACTTGTTACCGGAGAAAGTGATACTGGCGATCGTTGGACGTTCTTTTACCTGTACCAGCAGCGTATCACCATCGCGCAGGACGCGGACATCCTCAAAGTTGCCGGTGGCAAACAGAGCACGGATGGTGTTACTGATATCATCATCATTAACCGTATCGCCGGGGCGTACAGGCATACTGAGGAGGGCCGCACCAACGGCGACACGCTGGAGGCCTTCGAAATGAATGTCTTTCACTACGAACCCGTCAGCACCGTATACGGTGGCGCTGCTAAACAGCAGCGACGCTATGAGCAACTTTTTCATCGCCATCGTTATTATGCGTTCTTCCTAACACTCTCTTACAACCGAGAGAAATCATTGAAAAGTGCAAGCCCCATTAACAGCACCAGCAAAATCGAGCCAATGCGATAACTAAAGTCTTGAACTCGCTCGGATACCGGTCCGCCTTTTAGCTTTTCAATCGCTAAAAACAGCAGATGACCCCCGTCTAAAACGGGAAGCGGGAACAGGTTGATTATCCCAAGGTTCACGCTAATGAGCGCGAGGAACATGAGATAGTAAATCACCCCGAACTCCGCTGACATCCCAGCCCCCTGAGCAATTGAAATTGGCCCACTGAGGTTGTTCAGTTTCACATCACCGGTTATCAATTTCCCCAACATGTTGACCGTCAGCTTCATCAGTTGCCATGTTTTATCCGTGGCTTCAAGGATGGCGCTGAACGGCCCATACTGGCGTATTGTCTTGTACTCATCTGGCAGCGGGATCACTTTTGGCACAACGCCTGCAAACCCTTCTGCCTTTTTGCCGACCGACTTCGTGTCCGGGATCAGCGTCAGCGAAAGCGGACTGCCTTGCCTTTCAACTTCCAGCGCGAGAGACGTTCCCGGATTATCGCGCACCAGAGTAACAAAGGTCATCCACTCTGTTAATGGTTGACCATCGACTTTAACGATCCTGTCGCCCGCTTGCAAACCCGCTTTGCTCGCCGCCGAATTTGCCTGTACTTCGGCTAATACCGGCTCGATCTGCGCACCGCGTGGACGAATACCCAGCGCAGCGACGGGATCTTCTTTGTCTGGCTCGAAACGCCAGTGACGTAAATCGAGCACTTTGTCCTGACGCGCATCGGAACCAAACGGCGATACGCTGATGGTGGTCTGCGGATCGCCAATTTTGGCAACCAGCTGCAGTCGCACGGCATCCCAATCAGGGGTTTCGATGCCATCAATCGCTTTAAGTTCCATCCCGGATGTAATTTGCGCACTCGCCGCGATGGAGTTGGGAGCAATTTCCCCCACCACCGGACGCACGCCCGGGACGCCGATGATAAACACCAGCCAGTAAGCGAAAATCGCAAAGATGAAGTTGGCTACCGGTCCGGCAGCAATGATGGCGGCGCGTTGTCCAACGGTTTTATTGTTGAAAGCGCTGTGTCGCAGCTCAGGTGCGACAGGCTCGACGCGTTCGTCGAGCATTTTGACGTAGCCGCCCAGCGGGATAAGGGCGATGACAAATTCCGTGCCGTGGCGGTCGGTGCGCGTCCAGAGTGATTTGCCAAAACCGATGGAAAACCGCTCTACGCGCACGCCACAGCGGCGAGCAACCCAGAAATGGCCAAATTCATGCACGGTAATCAGTACACCCAGTGCAACAATGAACGCCGCCAGATTCCAGAGAATGCTCAGCATAAAACCTTCCGTTAAATCGTCCCGAATACCAGTAAAAGCAAACATGCAAACACTGGAACAGCCGCTGTCAGGCTATCAATGCGATCCAGTATACCGCCATGCCCTGGAATCAGGTGTCCGCTGTCCTTAATCCCTGCTTCACGCTTAAACATACTTTCGGTTAAATCACCGAGCACGGAGGCAAGCGCAGCAAAAATCGAGCACACCAGCAGTATTGACGGTGCCACTTCAAGATTCGCCCAGACGCCGTAGCCCCAGGAGATGATCGCTGCCGTAAACAGGCCGCCGATGAATCCTTGCCAGGTTTTACCCGGGGAGACCTTCGGTGCCAGCTTATGTTTGCCAAACAGTTTACCAAACATATAGGCCCCGGAGTCAGCCCCCCAGACCAGAATCATCACATAAAGCAGCCAGATCGCACCGCTGTAGTGGTTTTCGTCGTAGTGCCAGGCGCGCAGCGCAACCATACCCCAGAAAAAAGGAATAATGGTGAGCAAACCAAAAATCAGTCGTAGCACTTTTGAATTACGCCATAATGCCGCGGAACCTGGATAAAAAAGGACCAGCAACAGCGCGGCAACCCACCAGACCAACGATATCCACAAGGAGCCGGCAACCAGGGGCTGATGAATATCATGGTGATATTCAGGCAACGTAAACAGCATTATGGCCAGGATAAAGCCACAAAGTACCGCGAGCCATACCCGCTGAGTGCGCGAGGTAAAGCCGCTAAACTGTCCCCATTCCCACGCGGCGAGCATGCACACCACCAGCGTGACAATAGCGAATCCCACCGGGGGCAGTAAAAACAGCGCCGCAATGACAATGGGTATTAATACAAAAGCGGAAATCAGGCGATACTTCAGCAAAAGCTACCCCCATCAGGCTTTGTCGCCACCAGGCTCGGTGCCGCCGAAACGACGCTCTCGATTGGCAAAGGCATGCAGCGCACCTTCAAAGTCTTGTTCATCAAAATCGGGCCAAAGAACATCCGTAAAGTAAAGTTCGGCATAGGCAATTTGCCATATCAAAAAGTTACTTATGCGATGTTCCCCCCCTGTCCTAATTACCAAATCCACAGGCGCCTGTTCATTCATGCAGATTTGCTTGCTCAGCGCCTCTTCATCAATTTGGTCGGGTCTCAACAGCCCTTCCTGAACCTGTTCGGCCAGATGCCGAACGCCCTGGATAATATCCCAGCGTCCGCCGTAATTCGCCGCAATATTCAGCGTCAGACCGGTATTATTTTCCGTCAGCGCTTCTGCTTTACGAATCCGTTCCTGCAAACGTGAGTTAAAACGACTGGTATCGCCAATGATACGCAGGCGGACGTTGTGGCGGTGCAGGCTTTTTACTTCGCTGTCTAGCGCCCACACAAACAATTCCATCAACGCAGTCACTTCCTGCAGAGGTCGATTCCAGTTTTCACTGCTAAAAGCATAGAGCGTTAACGCATCAATGCCGTTGTTGGCGGCAAAAGAAACGGCGCGACGAACGGATTTCGCCCCCGCTTTATGCCCAAAGGCTCGTATCTTCCCTTGTCTTTTCGCCCAGCGGCCATTGCCATCCATAATGATTGCTACATGACGGCAGCCATGAGCTGGCAAATTTTCGCTTATTGGTTGATTCGCAGACAACATAACGCGTTTTTTGTCCCTGAAAAGGATTTAACGGTACTCAGGAATACTGAAGCCTATACATAAAAAAGCCGTGTCAAACCACGGCTCACCTGACCACATTAAGTCAAATACCTGCGATCAGGTGGCGCAGACTATATCACTGAAGCCCAACGCTAACAAATAGCACGACGACTAGTGGTTGCTTTATCACCAGCTTGCGAGACGTGTCACCTGTTGACGCGCAATATTACGCGCAGCTGCATCCACCGCCAGCACCTCTTCCACGCTTTGTGGTTCGCGCAAATCCATCATCTCCAGTACCGATAAATTTAACGACGCGATATCGGTAAAACGAATTTGCTGATTCAGAAATGCCTCAACGGTAATTTCATTGGCTGCATTAAGTGCCGTCGTCGCCGCCTGCCCCTGGTCAAAGGCAGTCATCGCAAGCTTCAGACAAGGATAGCGGTCATAGTCCGGTTCACTGAACGTCAGGGAACTTAGCTTGCAGAAATCAAGCGGCTTCACGCCGGATTTCACTCGATTTGGCCACGCCATGGAATGGGCAATCGGCGTACGCATGTCCGGCTCGCCCAGCTGTGCCAGCACGCTGCCATCCTGATAACGCACCATCGAGTGAATCACCGATTGCGGGTGAATCAGTACTTCCATCTGTTTCGCTGACGCATTAAACAGCCAGCGCGCTTCAATGTATTCCAGACCTTTGTTCATCATGGTGGCAGAGTCAACGGAGATTTTACGCCCCATCGACCAGTTCGGATGACGGCACGCCTGATCCGGCGTCATGGCGCGCAGTTCAGACAGTGGCGTTTCACGGAACGGGCCACCAGACCCGGTAAGCAGAATAGACACCACGCCATTCTGCTCCAGGTCAGCGTACCCCAGGTTCTGTTGAAAAGGTTGCGGTAAACTCTGAAAAATCGCGTTGTGCTCGCTGTCGACCGGCAAAAGACGCGCGCCGCGCTGCTTCACCGCATCCATAAACAGGCGTCCACAGGTGACCAGCGACTCTTTATTGGCCAGCAGAACATCCTTCCCGGCATCAATCGCGGCAAGCGTGGGCAATAACCCTGCCGCCCCGACGATGGCCGCCATCACCTGATCCACCTCATCCAGCGCCGCCATCTCGCAGGCCGCCTGTTGGCCACTCAGCACCTCGGTTCGACAGCCCTGTTCAAGCAGCTGTGCTTTCAGCAGACGTGCGCTCTCTTCGTCATCCATCACCGCATAGCGGGGCGCAAACTCCAGGCACTGCTCGACCATTCGCTGCACATTCTTACCGGCCACCAGCGCTGTCACGGTGTAGAGTTCAGGATTATGGCGAACGACGTCGAGAGTGCTGCAACCGATAGAGCCGGTTGAGCCAAGGAGTGTTAAATGCTTCATGAGATGCCCGAAAAAAGTTAGACCAGATAAAAGCAAAACGCCGCCAGCAAGACCCGAAGTCCCTCTGAACGGCGTTTATCAGTGTACGACAGAAATCAGAACTGCATCAGTTCCGCTTCTTTATCTGCCAGCGCCGCATCAATTTTCTTGATTGCAGCGTCGGTCATTTTCTGAATGTCGTCCTGAGAACGACGATCGTCATCTTCACTGATCTCTTTTTCTTTCAGCAGCGCTTTTACTTTATCGTTCGCATCGCGACGGACGTTACGCACGGATACACGACCCTGCTCAGCTTCGCCACGAACCACTTTGATCAGATCTTTACGACGCTCTTCCGTCAGTGGAGGCAGTGGAACGCGGATGTCAGAACCCGCAGAGCTTGGGTTCAGTCCGAGGTCAGAGGCCATGATCGCTTTCTCAACGGCCGGGCTCATAGAACGATCGAACACGTTGATTTTCAGCGTACGGGTATCTTCTACCGTGACGCTCGCCAGCTGACGCAGAGGGGTTGGCGTACCGTAGTATTCTACGATGATGCCATCCAGCAGGCTTGGGGAAGCACGGCCAGTACGGATTTTGCTGATTTGGGTTTTGAACGCTTCTACGCATTTTTCCATGCGTACTTCAGCATCTTTTCTGATGTCGTTAATCACGTTACGAATCCTTGAAAACTTGTCTCAGGCAGACTATCCGCCAGCACAGCGCTACAGGTGTGCTAAGTATAGTCGCGTTTAATTCATGACAACGCCAAAGGCGCGCCCGGGTAAGATACCACTACAAAATAAAGCGGAATCTTACCTGTATTTATCGTCAACGGAAATTATTCCGTGATCAAAGTGCCTTCTTTTTCGCCCATGACCACGCGACGCAGTGCGCCAGGCTTGTTCATGTTGAAGACACGGATCGGCAGTTTGTGGTCGCGAGCCAGCGTGAAGGCGGCAAGATCCATCACTTTCAGCTCTTTATCCAGCACTTCGCTGTAGCTCAGCTGATCGTACATGGTGGCAGAAGGATCTTTTGCCGGGTCGGCAGTAAACACGCCGTCTACTTTGGTCGCTTTCAGTACCACATCGGCTTCGATCTCGATACCGCGCAGGCAGGCAGCGGAATCGGTTGTAAAGAACGGGTTACCCGTACCGGCGGAGAGGATCACCACGCGGTTATTGCGCAGCAGGCTGATAGCTTCTGCCCAGCTGTAATTATCGCAAACGCCATTCAGGGGAATCGCGGACATCAGGCGGGCATTCACATAGGCGCGATGGAGCGCATCACGCATTGCCAGGCCATTCATCACGGTTGCCAGCATACCCATGTGGTCGCCCACTACGCGGTTCATCCCCGCTTTCGCCAGACCAGCACCACGGAAAAGGTTGCCACCGCCAATGACCACGCCAACCTGGATACCCAGTTCGACCAGTTCTTTGATTTCCTGTGCCATGCGATCAAGGATGCTTGCGTCAATACCGAAGCCTTCCGATCCCTGCAGCGCTTCGCCACTCAGCTTAAGCAGAATGCGTTTGTACACGGGTTTTGCATTGGTAGCCATGTTTCTTTCCTGAGACTGTCAACGATTAAGATGGGGGTTAATTCTGGCGACATGATATGCCGCAAATCAGCACAGCGATACTGGAGCCTGTCTGATTTCCTGTGACGGGTGACAAAAAGAAGCCGCCCTCAGGCGGCTCCTTTTCAATCATTAAGACTGCTTGGACATTGCAGCAACTTCTGCTGCGAAGTCAGTCTCAACTTTCTCGATGCCTTCGCCCACTTCGAAGCGGATGAAGCCAGTTACGTCAGCGTTGTGCTCTTTCAGCAGCTGCGCAACAGACTTGCTTGGATCCATAACGAATGGCTGGCCAGTCAGAGAAACTTCGCCGGTGAATTTCTTCATGCGGCCTTCAACCATTTTCTCTGCGATTTCTTTTGGTTTACCAGACTGCATCGCGATGTCCAGCTGAACCTGGTACTCTTTTTCTACCACTTCAGCAGACACGTCTTCTGGCTTAACGAATTCTGGTTTGCTTGCAGCGATGTGCATAGCCAGCTGTTTAACCAGCTCTTCGTCAGCGCCTTTAGCCGCAACCAGAACACCGATACGTGCACCGTGCTGGTAAGAGCCCAGAACGTCGCCTTCCAGAGAAGCAACGCGACGGATGTTGATGTTCTCACCGATTTTAGCAACCAGCGCAACACGTTCTTCTTCGAACTGTGCTTTCAGAACTTCAACGTCAGTGATTTTGCCAGCAACAGCTGCGTCCAGAACTTTGTTAGCAAATGCCTGGAAACCACCATCTTTAGCAACGAAGTCAGTCTGGCAGTTAACTTCCAGAATGATGCCGTAGGTGCCGTCGATTTTAGTGATGATCACGCCGTCAGCAGCAACGTTGCCTGCTTTTTTAGCTGCTTTGATCGCACCGGATTTACGCATGTTTTCGATTGCCAGCTCGATGTCGCCGTTCGCTTCAGTCAGCGCTTTTTTGCAATCCATCATGCCTGCGCCAGTACGCTCGCGCAGCTCTTTTACCAGGGATGCGGTAATTTCAGCCATTCTTAAATCCTCGGGAGATGTGAACTGCCCGGCCGGGGGCCAAACAGTGTAAATTGAAAAAAGGGGCCGGTAATGGGCCCCTATTCATACACGGTACTAATAAGGGGTAAAACCTTATTATTCAGCTTCTACGAAGCTTTCTTCCGCCTGAGAAGCCAGATCCTGGGAACGGCCTTCACGAACGGTAGCAGCTACAGCGCTCAGGTACAGGCTAACAGCACGGATTGCGTCGTCGTTACCCGGGATAACGAAGTCAACACCGTCCGGATCGGAGTTGGTATCAACGATAGCGAATACCGGGATACCCAGGTTGTTAGCTTCTTTGATTGCGATGTGCTCGTGGTCTGCATCGATTACGAACAGCGCGTCTGGCAGGCCGCCCATATCTTTGATACCGCCCAGGCTGTTTTCCAGCTTGTCCAGTTCACGAGTGCGCATCAGCGCTTCTTTCTTAGTCAGCTTGTCGAAAGTACCGTCCTGAGACTGGGTTTCCAGATCTTTCAGGCGTTTGATGGACTGACGAACAGTTTTCCAGTTGGTCAGCATGCCGCCCAACCAGCGATGGTTCACGAAGAACTGGTCGCAGCTGTTAGCAGCATCTTTCACAGCTTCGCTTGCAGCGCGCTTAGTACCAACGAACAGAATCTTACCTTTACGGGAAGAGATCTTGTTCAGCTCAGCCAGGGCTTCGTTGAACATTGGTACAGTTTTCTCAAGGTTGATGATGTGAACTTTGTTACGCGCGCCGAAGATGAAAGGCTTCATTTTCGGGTTCCAGTAACGGGTCTGGTGACCAAAGTGAACACCAGCCTTGAGCATGTCGCGCATGGAAACAGTTGCCATGTTTAAAACCTCTATATTGAAAGTTGGGGTTATGCCTCCACGTATCCCATATTACCGACCCCAAAGGGCACCCCGGAATATGTGCCGATACGTGTGTGTTGTTACACAAAGTGAGATTTGTCGCTTCCGTCCAGCCTGTGTATCTGAGATGGATCGGAAGTCCGGCGCGCTTTATACCACAAAACACGACCAGAAACCAACAGTTGTTGGCGGAGTGTGCTGTTAATGATTCTCAATTTGGCACGGGGTGTGCCTGACTGATACCATTGACGACACTTAGACTAGTATTGTCGAAAAAATCGACACCGATGGACAGAATACATGGCTATCTCTATTAAGACACCTGAAGAAATTGAAAAGATGCGCGTCGCCGGTCGTCTGGCCGCGGAAGTGCTGGAAATGATCGAGCCGTTCGTAAAGCCGGGCGTCAGCACCGGTGAACTGGACCGTATCTGTAACGACTATATCGTGAACGAGCAGCACGCGGTTTCGGCCTGCCTCGGCTACCACGGTTTCCCGAAATCCGTCTGCATCTCTATTAATGAAGTGGTGTGTCACGGCATTCCGGACGATGAAAAACTGCTGAAAGATGGCGACATCGTCAACATTGACGTGACCGTCATTAAAGACGAGTACCACGGTGACACCTCAAAAATGTTCATCGTTGGCAAGCCGACTATTCTTGGCGAGCGTCTGTGCAAAGTGACGCAAGAGAGCCTCTACCTGGCGCTGAAAATGGTTAAACCGGGTATTCGCCTGCGTACCATCGGTGCGGCAATCCAGAAGTTTGTGGAAGCAGAAGGTTTCTCCGTGGTGCGCGAGTACTGCGGTCACGGCATTGGTCGCGTCTTCCATGAAGAACCGCAGGTTCTGCACTATGATGCAGATGACGGCGGCGTGGTGCTGCAAAAAGGCATGACCTTTACCATTGAGCCGATGGTCAACGCGGGTGACTACCGCATCCGTACCATGAAAGACGGCTGGACGGTGAAAACCAAAGACAGAAGCTTGTCTGCGCAGTACGAGCATACTATTGTGGTAACAGACAACGGCTGCGAAATTATGACGTTGCGCAAGGATGACACCATCCCGGCGATACTGACGCACGACGAATGATAAAAAAGCCGGCAAATGCCGGCTTTTTTAATGGCTATAGTTTTTTCTTATGGGTGGCGCACGATGAGTAATCTTTTACCCGAACAGTATGCTAACACAGCACTTCCCACCCTTCCCGACCAGCCCGATAACCCGGGCGTCTGGCCGTCGCACGAGCTGACCTGCGCGCATATTAAAGCCCACATGGATGTTTTCCATCGCTGGCTGGGCAGCGCGTTCGACGCAGGCGTGTCGGCCGAGCAGCTCATTGAAGCGCGCACCGAATTTATCGACCAGCTTCTGCAGCGCCTGTGGATCGATTACGGGTTTGGGCAAATCAGTGATGTTGCGCTGGTTGCCGTCGGGGGCTATGGCCGCGGTGAGCTGCATCCGCTTTCCGATATCGATCTCCTGATCTTAAGCCGCAAAAAGCTGCCGGACGAACAGGCGCAAAAAATTGGCGAACTGCTGACGCTCCTCTGGGACGTGAAGCTGGAGGTCGGCCACAGCGTGCGCACCCTGGAAGAGTGTCTGCTGGAAGGGTTATCCGACCTGACCGTCGCCACCAACCTGATTGAAACCCGTCTGCTGATTGGCGACGTCGCGCTGTTTCTGGAGCTGCAAAAGCACATCTTCAGCGACGGCTTCTGGCCGTCAGAAAAGTTCTTCGCCGCGAAGGTCGAGGAGCAAAACCAGCGTCACCAGCGCTACCACGGCACCAGCTATAATCTTGAGCCCGATATTAAAAGCAGCCCCGGCGGCCTGCGCGACATCCATACCCTGCAGTGGGTCGCTCGCCGCCATTTTGGCGCCACCTCGATGGACGAGATGGTCGGCTTCGGCTTCTTAACCGAGGCAGAGCGTAACGAGCTGAACGAGTGCCTGCACCTGCTGTGGCGCATTCGATTTGCCCTGCATCTGGAAGTCACCCGCTACGATAACCGTCTGCTGTTTGACCGCCAGCTCAGCGTGGCGCAGCGCCTGAATTATCAGGGCGAAGGCAACGAGCCGGTTGAGCACATGATGAAGGATTTCTTCCGCGTCACCCGCCGGGTGACCGAGCTGAACCAGATGCTGCTGCAGCTGTTCGACGAGGCCATTCTGGCCCTGACGGCGGATGAGAAACCGCGCCCGATTGATGACGAATTCCAGCTGCGCGGCACGCTTATCGATCTGCGCGACGAAACGCTGTTCATCCGCGAGCCGGAAGCGATTCTGCGGATGTTCTATACCATGGTGCGCAACAGCACCATCACCGGGATCTACTCCACCACCCTGCGCCATCTGCGCCATGCGCGCCGTCATCTGACGGAGCCGCTGTGCTATATCCCGGAAGCGCGCTCGCTGTTCCTGAGCATGCTCCGCCACCCGGGCGCCGTCAGTCGTGGGCTGCTGCCGATGCACCGCCACAGCGTGCTGTGGGCCTATATGCCGCAGTGGTCGCACATTGTCGGGCAAATGCAGTTCGATCTGTTCCACGCCTACACGGTGGATGAACACACGATCCGCGTGATGCTCAAGCTGGAAAGCTTTGCAAAAGAAGAGACGCGCTCCCGCCATCCGCTGTGCGTGGAGCTATGGCCGCGCCTGACCCACCCGGAACTGATCCTGATTGCTGCCCTGTTCCACGATATCGCCAAAGGTCGCGGCGGCGATCATTCGGTGCTGGGCGCACAGGACGTACTGAAATTTGCCGAGCTGCACGGCCTGAACTCACGTGAAACGCAGCTGGTGGCCTGGCTGGTACGCCATCATCTTCTGATGTCGGTTACCGCGCAGCGTCGTGACATTCAGGATCCTGAGGTGATCAAGCAGTTCGCGGAAGCGGTTCAGACGGAAAACCGTCTGCGCTATCTGGTCTGCCTGACGGTGGCCGATATCTGCGCCACCAACGAAACGCTGTGGAACAGCTGGAAGCAGAGCCTGCTGCGCGAGCTGCACTTCGCTACCGAAAAACAGCTGCGTCGCGGGATGCAAAACACCCCGGACATGCGCGAGCGCGTGCGCCATCACCAGCTGCAGGCGCTGGCGCTGCTGCGGATGGATAACATTGATGAAGAGGCGCTACACCAGATATGGGCCCGCTGCCGTGCCAACTATTTTGTCCGCCACAGCCCAAACCAGCTTGCGTGGCACGCGCGGCACCTGCTGAAGCACGACCTGTCCCAGCCAATGATTCTGCTGAGCCCTCAGGCTACCCGAGGCGGAACGGAGATTTTCATCTGGAGCCCGGACCGACCTTATCTGTTTGCTGCGGTCTGTGCCGAGCTGGACAGGCGAAACCTGAGCGTTCACGACGCGCAGATTTTCACCACCCGCGACGGCATGGCAATGGACACCTTTATCGTGCTGGAGCCGGACGGCAGCCCGCTGTCATCGGACAGGCATGAAGGGATACGTTTTGGTCTGGAACAGGCGATTACCCAGCGCAGCTGGCAGCCCCCGCAGCCGCGTCGCCAGCCAGCGAAATTGCGCCACTTTACCGTCGATACCGAGGTCAACTTCCTGCCGACCCACACCGACCGTAAATCGTTCCTGGAGCTGATCGCGCTCGACCAGCCGGGGCTGCTCGCCCGCGTCGGCCAGGTTTTTGCCGATCTGGGAATTTCGCTCCATGGCGCCCGAATTACAACGATTGGCGAGCGAGTAGAAGATTTATTTATAATCGCGACAGCGGACCGGCGTGCCCTTAATAATGACCTGCAGCTTGAAGTGCAACAACGGTTGACAGCAGCCCTCAATCCAAACGATAAAGGGTGATATGTTTTTTAGTGAAATGGAAAGAGTAAACAATGCAGCAGTTACAGAACGTTATTGAGTCCGCTTTTGAGCGTCGTGCCGAGATTACCCCGGCAAATGTGGATACCGTGACCCGTGAAGCGGTAAACCAGGTGATTTCCCTGCTGGATTCCGGCGCGCTGCGCGTGGCAGAAAAAATCGACGGTCAGTGGGTCACTCATCAATGGCTGAAGAAAGCCGTTCTGCTCTCTTTCCGTATCAACGATAACCAGGTTATCGACGGAGCTGAAAGCCGCTACTTCGATAAAGTCCCTATGAAATTCGCTGACTACGACGAAGCGCGTTTCCAGAAAGAAGGCTTCCGCGTGGTGCCACCTGCGGCAGTGCGTCAGGGCGCTTTCATTGCACGCAACACCGTCCTGATGCCATCCTACGTGAACATCGGTGCCTACGTTGACGAAGGCACCATGGTTGACACCTGGGCGACGGTCGGCTCATGCGCGCAGATCGGTAAAAACGTTCACCTGTCCGGCGGCGTAGGCATCGGTGGTGTTCTGGAGCCACTGCAGGCTAACCCGACCATCATCGAAGACAACTGCTTCATCGGCGCGCGCTCTGAAGTGGTTGAAGGCGTGATCGTTGAAGAAGGCTCCGTGATCTCCATGGGCGTTTACATTGGTCAGAGCACCCGTATTTATGACCGTGAAACCGGCGAAGTTCACTACGGTCGCGTTCCGGCGGGCTCCGTGGTGGTTTCCGGCAACCTGCCGTCTAAAGATGGCAAATACAGCCTGTACTGTGCGGTTATCGTGAAGAAAGTGGATGCGAAAACGCGCGGTAAAGTGGGCATCAACGAGTTGCTGCGCACCATCGATTAATCGGGTATAACAAAAAGCGGGGGCAACCCCGCTTTTTTTGTATCTGAGGGTGGCGAAAATAGATTTTTTCGTTAATTATTCAAAGGTTATGTTGAGATCAAGGGTACCGCTATGTACGATAATCTGAAAAGTCTGGGCATTACCAATCCTGATGAAATTGATCGTTACAGCCTCCGTCAGGAAGCCAATAACGATATTCTGAAAATCTATTTTCACAAGGACAAAGGAGAGTTTTTCGCCAAAAGCGTGAAGTTTAAATATCCACGCCAGCGTAAGACCGTTGTTGCTGACGGTGTAGGACAGGGATACAAAGAAGTACAGGAAATCAGCCCTAACCTGCGCTATGTGATCGATGAACTCGATCAGATCTGCCAGCGCGACCGCACCGAAGTCGATCTCAAGCGTAAGATCCTTGACGATCTGCGTCACCTTGAAAGCGTTGTGACCAATAAGATCAGCGAGATTGAAGCGGATCTTGAGAAGTTAACCCGCAACAAATAAGTTAAGTGCGGCCTGATGCCCTCACCCCGACCCTCTCCCACAGGGAGAGGGTGAAACCCTTATCGCTGTTCATCCAGCTGCAGCGCCACATACAGCAGCAGCCTGTCGTCGAAATTCCCCAGATCCAGCCCCGTCAGCTCTGAAATTCGGTTTAACCGATACTCCAGGGTATTGCGGTGAATAAACAGCGCTTTTGACGTCGCCAGCGGCTGCACGTTATGACGGAACCATGCCTGCAATGTGCGGCGCAGCAGGCCGTTATTGTCCATGGCTTTCAGACGCGCTAATGGCCGCGCCAGCTCATTGGCCTGCCAGCCCCCGCGCAGGCTGTCGAGCAGCACCGGCAGCATCAGGTCCTGATAGAAATAACTGCGGCTCTCCGGCATCCGCTGCTTGCCCACCATCATGGTGGTGCGCGCGGTACGCCAGGAGCGGGCGATGCTGCCCGGCCCGGTAAAGTAGTTGCCCAGCGCAACGCGAAAACGCAGCTGACCATTCTCCTTCATCCGGGAGATCAGCAGCTCCACGCGACGACGATGATCGTCCGCATCCCAGCGGCCGAACGCGTTGAGCGCTGGTTTGAGTACCACCATTTCCGTCAGAGAAACGATCGCCACCAGGTTGTCGCGCTCCGGCGTCGCCAGCGCATTTTGCAGCTGCTGCAGCTCGGCCATCGCGCTGTCTACGCCAAGCTGGCCGCTATCGACCTCAATCACCGCCACCACGCGCGGCTGGTTCAGATCGATCCCCAGACGCTGCGCCCATTCGCTGAGCGCGGGCGTGTGCTCTTCCGCCTGGATAAGGTTCATCACCAGCTCTTCACGCAGGCGGCTGTCCTGGGCAAGCAGGTGCATCAGGCGCGACTGCTCCAGCATCATCTCTGCCGTCATACAGACCAGCTCACCGTATTTTCGCAGTGACTCGGGCTCGCCGGTCAGGCCGATGACCCCCACAATCTCGCCTTCAAGACGCAGCGGTAAATTGATGCCCTGACGGACGCCGTGCAGGTGTTTCGCTACCGCATCGTCGATATCCACGACCCGCCCCTGGGAAAGCACCAGCAGCGCGCCTTCGTGCAATTCCCCAATACGCTCGCGATCGCCGCTGCCAATAATGCGCCCGCGGGCATCCATCACGTTGATATTGGTATCAATGATGCGCATGGTGCGCGCCACGATATCCTGCGCCATTTTGGTATCAAGATGCCAGCCAGCCATAGAACCCTCCAGTGAGCAGAGCTCAAGCATAGGGAAGTTCAGCGGCGGCTGCATTGTGCGAATGCACAAAGAGAGAGGGAGATGTATGGAGTTGTGGCAAGAATCACAGAAACGAAAAAGCCCCTGTGAACAGGGGCTTCAGAGGATTACTGCATCAGCAGATAAAGCGAAGTATCACCACGCTGGATATTCAGCGCCAGCACGGAAGGCTTGCTGTCGAGGATCTTGCGCAGTTCAGCGATGTTTTTCACCGGCTGCTGGTTAGCGCCCATGATCACATCGCCTTTTTTCAGGCCGATACGGGCTGCCGGTGAATTCGCTTTCACGTTGTTCACCACCACGCCTTTGTCTGCGCCTTTATTGCTCATCTCGGCACCTTCAATACCGCTAAAGATGGTGCTGGAATCCACCTGATTCTGGCTGCTCTGCTGCAGCTCCAGGCTCACGTTAACCGGCTTACCGTCGCGCAGCAGGCCGAGGGTCACTTTGCTGCCAATCGGCATTGAGCCCACTTCGGCACGCAGGGCGGCAAAGCTGCTGATCGGCTTACCGTTCAGGGAGGTGATGACATCACCCGCTTTAATACCCGCTTTCGCCGCGGAGGAGTTCGGCATCACCTGGCTGACAAATGCCCCGCGCTGGGCGTCAACTTTCATCGCCTTAGCCAGTTCGGAGTTCAGCTCGGTCCCGAGGATACCCAGCTCGCCGCGTTTCACCTGGCCATACTGCACCATCTGCGCGGTCAGGTTTTTCACCATGTTGCTTGGGATAGCAAAGCCGATCCCGATGTTGCCGCCGTCCGGTGCCAGAATCGCGGTGTTGATACCGATCAGCTCACCGTTCAGGTTCACCAGCGCACCGCCGGAGTTACCGCGGTTGATCGCCGCATCCGTCTGGATGAAGTTTTCGTAGTTTTCCGCGTTCAGGCCGCTACGACCCAGCGCAGAGACGATACCGGATGTCACGGTTTCACCCAGACCGAACGGGTTACCGATCGCCACGGTATAGTCGCCCACGCGCAGCGCGTCAGAGTCGGCAATTTTAATCGCCGTCAGGTTTTTCGGATCCTGGATCTGGATCAGCGCGATATCGGAGCGCGGGTCTTTACCCACCACTTTGGCGTCGAACTTACGGCCATCGCTCAGCTGAACCTTAATGCTGTTCGCGTTATCAACAACGTGGTTGTTTGTGACGACATAGCCTTTCGCTGCATCAATGATTACCCCCGAGCCAAGCGCCATGAATTTCTGCTGCTGGGCGCCGCCCTGGCTGTCATCCCCTGCGCCACCGCCCTGGCAGAACGGAGAGCTCTGGAATGGCGAACCGTCCTGGCAGAACGGCGAGTTGTCACCGAAGAACTGCTGGAAGTTACGCGGCATACGCGGCGTATTGACGGTCGTACTGCCCTCAACGTTAATACTCACCACCGATGGCATCACTTTTTCGAGCATCGGTGCCAGGCTTGGCATCTGCTGCGCGGTTGCTGCCGACGACGCGGTCTCGGCTGCAGTAGCAGTCAGAGGAGACAGCGCTAAACCTAAACTCAGAGCCAGTGCACTCATTGCTAATGTGGTTTTTTTCATGTTTCTCAATCTCGATTTACAGGTAACGCAAAATTGCTGTGTAACTCAGATTCGTTTTATACCGCTTAGTTCCGGCGATAAGTTTATGGAAAAGGTAAAAATTTATTGGCCGTCTTTACAAAACTCCGGGATTATTCCACCGCCATCAGCTTGCGGTATTCATCCCAGGCATACAAATCCGTCATGCCGCTGATATAGTCCTGGATTAGACGGCTGCGATAATAATATTCCATCACCGGCCATTGGGAAGAGTGGCGATCCAGCTTGCCAATCGCTTCGACATACGCCAGACGATGCCGGGTAGAAAGTTTCTGATAAAGACGCGATTCGATAGGTATTCTGCGCACGCGCTCGTGTTCCACCAGCTCGCTGAACTCGTCGACCGACAGCTGGAGCAACGGGGAATAAATTTCCAGTAACCCACTGATTACCCGATAACCCTGCAGCTCTAACTGCTCGACATCCGGATGGCTAAATACATGCCGCATCGCCACATGTTTATAAAGCTCGAGGAGCTGGCTGAAACTGCTGTCATCTTCCAGCAGCGCGTGGTTGAATTCCCCGCTGAAGATAAGCGGTAAATTATCAATAAAGCGCGACGCCGCATACGGCACCAGTTTATTTAATGTATTGACCCGCAAATACATAAAGAACTGGTCTTCTGTACTACGGCTTAATGTATTTGAGCGCGATTTTTCCCAGGCATTTTCGACAACCTGCGCAAACAGCGAGCCTTTTTCATGGGTACCCCAGGCCGCATAAAGATGCTGATAAAGCTCCTCAACGCTGAAGATTCTTTTCTCAACGGCATCTTCCAGATCGGCCACGCAATAGGAAATATCATCGGCGGCTTCCATAATCCAGGTCAATGGAAAGCGGCCGTTTGGCGTCAATGAAAGTTCTTTACGTAGCCGTTCAATATAGGCCTCTTCGGAAAGGTAATAGCCCGGTTTTTTCATTAAATAGCTGTGGGACGCGGGCGTATCTCCCATCCACCACGCGGGGCGGGTATATTTCAGAATGCAGCCGACCTGTGCCCAGGTCAGGTTCATGCGCATCAGGGAGTGGACCAGCCGGATCCCCTGCGCGTTGCCCTCAAAGTGACACAAATCCTGGCGCACTTTGCGTCGCAGATCGTTCAGCCCCTCTTCGCCTTCACGCAGGCGTAAATCGCGTACGATACAGCGGTCGTCGCTCAGCGGCTGGCTTACCGCATCCGAAGGGTAAAGCCGTTGTTTAAACCAGTCATTGATCGCCGCCTCACCAAAGTGGCCGAAAGGCGGGTTGCCGATGTCATGCATCAGGCAGGCCATCTCAACGATGCTCTCAAAAGGCCCCGTCAGCTCGTCCAGACCATAGGTTTCCAGTAAACGCTGCTCTTTGAGACGGCTTAAAATCTCTTTAGCAATGTAGCGCCCGACCTGCTGCACCTCCATGGAGTGGGTTAAGCGCGTGCGCACCGCGGCGTTACGCTCAAGCGGAAAGACCTGGGTCTTTTGCTGCAGACGGCGGATGGCTGGCGAGTTAATGATCCGCCCGCGATCGCTTTCGAAGATACGCAGGATCTCATGTTCGCTCTTGTCGCCCTGCGGCGAACGGAAACGTCGGTGCCAGTTAATTTTGGTGCGAAAATCGATTGGTGCCATGTGCTCCCCCGCGTGAGAATGCGTTTCCCCTTAACCGCATGATAGACTATGCATCTTAACAAGGCACATCGCGAGTAAATCTATGAAAATCGGCATTATTGGTGCAATGGAAGAAGAAGTTACGCTGCTGCGTGACAAAATTGAGAACCGTCAGACCCTCTCTCTTGGTGGTTGTGAGATCTACACCGGCCAGCTGAACGGTGTTGACGTGGCTCTGCTGAAATCAGGCATCGGTAAAGTGGCAGCTGCGCTGGGTGCAACCCTGCTGCTTGAGCGCTGCAAGCCGGATGTGATCGTGAATACCGGCTCTGCGGGCGGCCTGGCGCCGACGCTGAAGGTGGGTGATATCGTTGTCTCCGACGAAGCGCGTTACCACGATGCTGACGTCACCGCGTTCGGTTACGAGTACGGTCAGCTCCCGGGCTGCCCTGCTGCTTTTAAAGCTGACGACAAACTGATTGCGGCGGCGGAGACCTGCATCGCAGAACTCAACCTCAACGCGGTACGCGGTCTGATTGTCAGCGGTGATGCGTTCATCAACGGCTCCGTTGGGCTGGCGAAAATCCGTCATAACTTTCCTCAGGCGGTTGCCGTTGAGATGGAAGCGACCGCGATTGCGCACGTTTGCCATAACTTCAGCGTACCGTTCGTGGTGGTTCGCGCCATCTCTGACGTGGCAGACCAGCAGTCCCACATCAGCTTCGACGAGTTCCTGACCGTTGCGGCAAAACAGTCCACCGTGATGGTGGAACGCCTGGTGCAGAATCTGGCACGTGGCTAAACATACCGTCAGGGCGCTGGCCGCCCTGCTTCTTCTCGCACCGCTGTGGCTCTATGCTGTACCGCGCGTGATTACACTCTCTCCCGCAAATACGGAACTGGCGTTTGCCGCCGGGATCACGCCCGTTGGCGTGAGTAGCTATTCGGATTATCCGCCGCAGGCCGCGGGAATTGAACAAGTCGCCACCTGGCAAGGGATGAACCTTGAGCGCATCGTGGCGCTTAAACCGGATCTCGTGCTGGCCTGGCGCGGCGGTAACGCCGAGCGGCAGGTCAACCAGCTCACCTCACTTGGCATAAAAGTGATGTGGATTGATGCCGTCAGCATTGAGCAAGTCGCTCAGGCGCTACGCGCCCTGGCACCCTATAGCCCTACGCCCAAAAAAGCCGAGGCGGCGGCGAAACAGATGCTGAGCGACTATGCCGCGCTGAAATCCCGATACGATACCCCTGTTAAAAAGCGCATCTTCCTGCAGTTTGGCAGCCAGCCGCTGTTCACCACCGGAAAAGGGTCGATTCAGAACCAGGTGCTGGAAGTCTGTGGCGGTGAAAACATCTTTGCAGCCAGCCGGGTGCCGTGGCCCCAGGTTAGCCGTGAACAGGTCCTGGCGCGCCAGCCGCAGGCTATCGTCGTGGTCGGAAATGCGAGCGAAATTCCCAAAATTGAACAATTCTGGCAACGGCAGCTAAAAATACCGGTAATTCCCCTTAACAGCGACTGGTTTGAACGCGCCAGCCCGCGTATTATCCTCGCCGCAAAACAGCTCTGTGCCGCGCTGGCAGAGAGTCACTAACATAAGACCCTTTTCGAGGATTTAACGATGCTCGTTTATTGGCTGGATATTCTTGGCACAGCCGTTTTTGCTATCTCCGGCGTCCTGCTCGCCGGAAAACTACGCATGGATCCTTTTGGCGTGCTGGTGCTTGGGGTCGTGACCGCCGTCGGTGGCGGGACAATCCGCGATATGGCGCTGGCGAATGGCCCGGTGTTTTGGGTGAAAGATCCTACCGATCTGGTGGTCGCGATGGTCACCTGTCTGTTAACCATTGTGCTGGTTCGCCAGCCCCGCAGATTACCCAAATGGATATTGCCGGTACTGGATGCCGTCGGCCTGGCCGTGTTTGTCGGTATTGGCGTCAATAAGGCGTTTAATGCGGGTACCGGTCCAATGGTGGCAATCTGTATGGGCGTATTAACCGGCGTGGGCGGTGGGATCATTCGCGACATTCTGGCGCGTGAAGTACCGATGATCCTGCGTACTGAAATTTACGCAACGGCCTGTATCGCGGGGGGCATTGTCCACGCGACCGCGTACTACACGTTTGCACTTCCGCTGGAAAACGCCGCGATGCTGGGGATGGTCGTGACGCTGGTGATACGTTTAGCGGCGATACGCTGGCACCTGAAGCTGCCGACGTTTGCGCTGGATGACCGGTAAAAGCAAAACGGTAACCTGACGGTTACCGTTTTTAGTCTTTTCTCCCTCTCCCTGTGGGAGAGGGCCGGGGTGAGGGCAACAGCCCGCACCCTCTTAAATACTGAACGAAGAACCACACCCGCAGGTGCTTGTTGCGTTCGGGTTGGTCACCACAAAGCGCGAACCTTCCAGACCTTCGGTGTAATCCACCGAACCGCCCACCAGATATTGCAGGCTCATCGGGTCAACCACCAGCGCAACGCCCTGTTTCTCGATAGTCATATCGCCATCGTTAACCTGATCGTCAAAGGTAAAACCATACTGGAAGCCGCTGCAGCCGCCACCGGTAATATAGACGCGCAGTTTCAGATCCGGATTGTCTTCGTCTGCAATCAGGGTTTTCACTTTGTTGGCTGCTGCTTCGGTAAATTCCAGCGGCAACGCTACATCATCACTCATCATTTGCTCCCATGAATACTGCTACTGCGATTGGGTAAAATTCACCCAATTCTTTGTGTCATTATCTAATACCCTGGTAATTCATTCAAGTATTCTGCGCTGCGGCCCGTTCAGCCTCTTGTTTTGCCAGAGTACGCGCTAGGATGGTGGAGTATAGCGGCTTTCCACCCAGGAACTGGGCTAATAGTGTCGCGCCGAGACAGGTAATGATCATTGGCAAAATGAGCTGGTAATTGTCCGTCATCTCCAGCACCAGCACGATCCCGGTCAACGGCGCACGCAGGGATGCGGCCAGCAGCGCTCCCATTCCGGCGATGGCAAAGGTCCCGGCGTCAAGATGATAGGCGGGAAAACCCACTTCAGCCGCCATACCAAACGCGGTGCCCAGCAAGGTCCCCAGCGCCAGCATCGGGGCAAATATCCCGCCGGGCGCGCCGGAGGAAAAACAGAGTACCGTCGTGATGACGCGGGAGATAAACATAAACAGCAGCAGACCCACGCTGAAATTCCCCGCCGCCGCAATGGGAATCAGCCCGAACCCGCCGCCTGCGGCATTCGGCTCGATAAACCCGAGCACGCCACACATTCCGCCCAGCAGACCGCCCATCAGCACCCATTTCGTGGTGTTCCCGCCGTGAATGCGCTGGAACATATCCTGAGCGCGCAGGATAAAGGTGTTAAACAGCGGCCCCACCACGCCAAAAATCATGCCGAGGATTAGGTAAAGCCACAGGGTGTTGACCGGCGCGTTGGTCAGTTTACCCACCTCAATGACCGCCCCTTCGCCGTTAAAGAGGCGAAAGACGATGCTCGACATAATGACGCCGGTAAACACCGCTTTAA
Source organism: Enterobacter sp. SES19 (assembly GCF_011765665.1). Classification (NCBI taxonomy): domain Bacteria; kingdom Pseudomonadati; phylum Pseudomonadota; class Gammaproteobacteria; order Enterobacterales; family Enterobacteriaceae; genus Enterobacter; species Enterobacter sp. SES19. The sequence goes on along the minus strand of NZ_CP050320.1, from coordinate 871,249 downwards.
TGGAGATCAGGTTGTAGCGAAACTGCGCGCGCATCTCTTCGATAATGAACAAAATGCCCGCCAGCGGCGCGTTAAACGCCGCCGACAGCCCCGCCGCCGCACCGGTAGCCAGCAGCGTATGGCGCGCTTCGGCGCTTCGCATCCGAAACAGATCGCCCACCATGCGGCCGACGTTCCCCCCCAGCTGTACCGTGGGCCCTTCCCGGCCAAGTACCATGCCTGCGCCCAGCGTACCCATGCCGCCGATGAATTTAACCGGAATCACCCGCCACCAGCGCACCGGACGCAGCTCCTCCAGCGCACCTTCAATTTCCGGGATGCCCGACCCACCCGCCTCCGGCGCGAATTTACGCACCAGAAAATACCCCACCATGGCAAACAGCGCAGACAGCCCAAATGCCCAAACCCAGACCAGCCATTCGCTATCGGCGAAACCGGCCACGGTGCCCACTCGCCAGTTGAGTACGGCATTAACCGCTTTTTCAAACGCCACGCCAATCAGCCCCGCGAGAGTCCCCACCACGGCAGCGGCCAGCAGGATCGCCAGCGGCGTTTTATCGCGATTGAGCAGCCGCCGAATACTGACCCGGTGCCGGGCGCGCGTAAACTGTTGTTCTTCAAAAGACGGAGAATCTGATTTCATGTCCTGTTCTTATTCGTCATACAAAAAGCCGCGGGGATTTTACCAGAGACTGCCCCACCGTCTCCTGAAAATTACTTAACAAATCTTAAAGCATTACCCGGCTAAAAATTTCATAACCTTCCCCGAATCACTTAGAATAGTGGGCTTAATCATTTTATACGAACCAGGAACGACGCCATGAGCAAGTCTGAAAACCTCTACAGTGCAGCCCGCGAGCTTATTCCGGGTGGCGTGAACTCACCTGTGCGCGCCTTCACCGGCGTGGGCGGTACGCCGCTGTTTATCGAACGTGCTGACGGCGCGTATCTGTATGATGTCGATGGCAAAGCCTATATCGATTATGTCGGCTCCTGGGGCCCGATGGTGCTGGGGCACAACCACCCGGCTATTCGTAATGCGGTGATTGAAGCCGCTCAGCGCGGCCTGAGTTTCGGCGCGCCAACCGAAATGGAAGTGAAAATGGCGGAGCTGGTGACCGAACTGGTGCCGACCATGGACATGGTGCGTATGGTGAACTCCGGTACCGAAGCCACTATGAGCGCCATCCGCCTGGCGCGCGGTTTTACCGGTCGCGATAAAATCATCAAGTTTGAAGGCTGCTACCACGGCCATGCGGACTGCCTGCTGGTGAAAGCCGGTTCCGGCGCGCTGACGCTCGGCCAGCCGAACTCGCCGGGCGTACCAGCAGATTTCGCGAAGCACACCCTGACCTGCACCTACAACGATCTTGCTACCGTTCGCGCGGCGTTCGAACAATATCCGCAGGAGATCGCCTGCATCATCGTTGAGCCGGTTGCGGGCAACATGAACTGCATCCCACCGCAGCCTGAGTTCCTGCCGGGCCTGCGCGCCCTGTGCGACGAGTTCGGCGCGCTGCTTATCATCGATGAAGTCATGACCGGCTTCCGCGTAGCGCTGGCGGGTGCCCAGTCTTACTACGGCGTTGAGCCGGACCTCACCTGCCTCGGTAAAATCATCGGCGGCGGCATGCCGGTCGGCGCATTCGGTGGTCGTAAGGACGTGATGGAAGCCCTGGCGCCAACCGGCCCGGTTTACCAGGCGGGCACGCTCTCCGGTAACCCCATAGCCATGGCCGCGGGCTTTGCCTGCCTGACCGAAGTGGCCCAGCCTGGCATTCACGAGACCCTGACCGACCTGACGACGCAGCTGGCAAACGGACTGCTTGAAGCGGCAGAGGAAGCCGGTATTCCGCTGGTGGTTAACCACGTGGGCGGCATGTTCGGGATCTTCTTCACCGATGCGAAAACCGTGACCTGCTATCAGGACGTGGTGAAGTGCGACGTTGAGCGCTTCAAGCGCTTCTTCCACCTGATGCTGGAAGAAGGCGTGTACCTGGCACCGTCAGCGTTCGAAGCGGGCTTTATGTCCGTGGCGCACAGCGAAGAAGATATCAATAACACCATCGACGCGGCGCGTAAGGTGTTTGCGAAGCTCTAAGGTCATTGCCGGGTGGCGCTAACGCTTACCCGGCCTACGATGTTCTCCCTCTCCCTGTGGGAGAGGGCTGGGGTGAGGGCATCAGGCCGCACCTGACTACCGACTCTGCTTTCTCAACAGATAAATAAAATACGGCGCACCGATAAAGGTCGACAGCAGACCCGCCGGGATCTGGTACGGGAACAGCACCATTCTTCCGCACCAGTCTGCGAACACCAGCATCACCCCGCCCGTCAGGGCCGACATGACGATATGCGGCATCGTCCTGCGGAAGCCCATCATTCTGGCAATGTGCGGCGCCATTAACCCCACAAAACTCAGCGGTCCAATCGTCAGGGTTGCCGTCGCCGTCAGGCACGCCGCCAACAGCAGCAGCGCGACACGCGCTGGGGTCAGCGCCATTCCCACCGCACGCGCGGTTTCCCCGCCGAGCGGCAGAATGGTCATCCAGCGGCGGCACAGCGGCACCATCGCCAGCAGCACGAGCATCACCATCCCGGACCAGACCACCTGGCTGCCGGTGGCGTTGTAGGTCGAGCCGGAAATCCAGGTCAGTATCTTCGCCATACGCGGATCGCCGCTTGCCTGCAGCATCATCAGCAGCATCGTAAACGCGGTACTGAGCGCCATCCCGGCCAGCAGCATGCGGTGCGGTGAAAACCCACCGCGACCGGCGGCTATCAGGATAATCATCAGCGTAACCGCCGCGCCGATACTGCCGGCAGGCATCAGCCAGCCAAACGCATTGCCCGGCACAAAGAAGAGCATCAGCACCACGCCAAAGGCGGCGCCAGAGCTGATCCCAAGCACTTCCGGGCTCGCCATCGGGTTGCCGGTCAGACGCTGAATGATGCACCCCGCCACCGCCAGCATCACCCCGGCGATCAGCGCAGCGACGATACGCGGCCAGCGCCACTGTAGCAGTTCATTGAGCAAATCACCCGTTGCCCAGTGCCAGCCCGCGGCATCGCGTCCAAATGAGAGCGCCGCGAACGAGGCGATAATCAGCACCGCCAGACCGGCAAGGCTAAACCAAAGCACCGACCGACGTTCAGCGTAGACTTTATCGCCCGCGTCCATCGCCGGTGCACTCATGCTGCGCAGCCGCGGGAGCAGCCACAGCAGCAGCGGCGCCCCGATAAGCGCGGTCACAGAGCCGGTGGAGACTTCCCGCCAGACCTGCGCCAGCCAGAGAATAAGCTGATCGGAAAGCCAGAGGATCAGCGCCCCAATCAGCGGCGCCAGCATCAGACGCGTCAGTAAACGACGCGCCCCAAGCATTTTCGCCAGCAGCGGCGCAAACAGGCCGATAAACCCGATGATGCCGACCGCGTTCACCAGCAGGGCGCTCAATACAATTGCCAGCGTCAGCGCCGCCAGGCGAGCCAGCGACAGCGCCAGCCCCAGGTTACGCGCCACGCCATCATCCAGCCCCATGAGCGTAAGAGGACGCAGGAGCAGCAGCGTCAGCACAACACCGCCAGCCAGCTGCGGCCAGAGGCGCTGCACCACGCTCCAGTCGGTCTGGGTCAGCGTTCCGGTACTCCACATGAACATGCTTTGCAGCTGATCGTGGTGGAACAGGACCAGCAGCTGGTTGATCGCCCCACAGTACAGGCTGACCACCAGCCCGGCCAGAATCAGCGTCACCGGGGAAAGGCGTTTACCCCAGGCCACGCCAAAGACCAGCGCGCCCACCGCACACGCTCCGGCAAGTGCCGCAAACTGCGAGGCTAACGCCCCCGGCAGCGTCCACAGCGTGGTGATGGTGATCCCTAGCTGAGCGCCGGTCGCGACGCCGAGTGTGGTGGGTTCCGCCAGCGGGTTACGCAAAACCTGCTGGAACAGCACCCCCACCAGCCCTAAACCGGCACCAACCAGCAGGGAGACTGCCAGACGCGGCAGCAGGCTGTAGTGGAACAGCATCTGCTGAATATTGTCGATATCCGGCGAGGCCAGCGCGGCCCCCCACTGCGTGCGCGGTAATGCGGCCGAGAGGTTGACCCCGGTTAACGCCAGCGCGGCAAGAAAAATCAATACCAGCAGAAGCGCCGGGAAGCGGGCAATACGTGAACTCATGCTTTACCTCCCAGCGCGTTATCCAGCACGCGGGCAAAATGCATGGCCGACAGCGTCGCGCCGTAGAACCAGACCGCCGGGGCGCGCTGGAAGCGTTGCTCACGGACAAACGGCATCGCCTGCCAGAGCGGCGTCGCCATCAGGGTTTGCATGGCGCGCTCGTTGCCGTGATCGAAGCACAGCACATCCACGTCGCGAAACGCCGCGAGACGATCGATACCCACAGCGGTACTGCCCCAGAACGTCATCTCCCCTTCCCAGGCATTACGAATACCAAAACTGTCGAGGACTTCCTGGAACAGGCAGTTTTTACCGAAAACCAGCATATGGCGGGCATCCAGCAGCGTCACCATCAGCAGCGGACGATCGCCACGGTGAGCAAAACGCGGCTTCAGAGCGTCAATCAGGGCATCGAATTCGTCGAGATGTTTTTTAGCCTCCGCTTCCCGGTTGAGGAAATGCGCCATCTCGTTAACCGACTTTTTCGCCATCGCCAGTGGTTTTTTACCGTCGCTGAAAGCGAATCCACGTCCGGGCGCAATGCGCGCCATGGTCTCTTCTGACGGACCGTAGCCCGCGGACCAGAACAGGAACGACGGTTTCATCTGGGTGAGCAGCTCGAGGTTTGGCTCCGTCCGCAGGCCGACGTCGATTACCGAGTCCGGCAGCTTCGGCTCGTTCACCCAGAGGTTATAGTTAGGAATGTCCGCCACGCCGTAGGGCGTGACGCCGAGCGCCATCATCAGCTCGACCGGCAGCCACTCCAGCGCCACTATGCGGTGCGGATCGACGGCGGCGGCACGCGCCGTATTCATTTTTAACAGCAGCGGTGAGAGGGCCATCGCCGTCAGCAGGCGACGGCGGCTAATGCGCATGTTGTCGAGCATCAGTAGACGAAGCTCACCGGTGCAGCCCCGGCCGGGTGAGGCAGAATACCCATCGGAATACCATAAATATGTTCCAGCGTTTCGCTGCGCATCAGCTCGGAGGGCGTTCCCTGCGCAATCATTTCGCCGCCGCGCAGCGCAACAAGGTAGTCGCAATAGCGCGCCGCCATGTTGATGTCATGCAGCACCGCAATCACCGTCAGACCACGCTGCTGGCTTAAGCGGTGCACCAGCGCCAGGACATCGACCTGATGGGCGATATCGAGCGCGGAGGTGGGTTCATCAAGGAGCAGGCAGCGGCTGTCCTGGGCCACCAGCATCGCAATCCACGCGCGCTGGCGTTCACCGCCGGACAGGCTATCCACCAGACGGTGCGCCAGCGGCTTCAGCCCGACCAGCGCAATCGCCTCTTCCACTTTCTCTCTGTCGGCCACGCCGAAGCGTCCAAGCGCGCCATGCCACGGATAACGCCCAATCGCCACCAGCTCTCGCACCGTCATCCCCTCCGCCTGCGGCAGCTGCTGCGGCAGATACGCCACTTTGCGGGCAAACGCTTTACTGCTCCAGCTCTCCAGCGGTTGGTCATCCAGCAGGATGTCGCCTTCTGACGGCGGCTGATGGCGTCCCAGCATCTTAAGCAGCGTGGACTTACCGGAACCGTTGTGACCAATCAGGCCAGTGACTTTACCTACGGGGAACGTCAAAGAGAGCGGATGCAGCAAGGTGCGCCCGGGTACGCGAAAGGAGAGATGGTTGAGCGTAAAGGTGGTGTCGGGTTGCGTTTGATTATCCTGCATATCAGCCAACTTAAATAAAAAGGGCACGGCGAACCGTGCCCGGACAGAGATTAGAAGCGGAAGGTCGCGGTGGCAACAACCTGACGTCCTGCGCCCCAGTAGCATGCATATTCGCTGTAGCAGCTGGAGACGTATTCACGATCGAAGATGTTGTTCACGTTGACGCCGACGGATGAGCCCGGCAGTCCAAAGCGTGCCAGGTCGTATTTCACGGTCGCGTCAGCCAGTGCGTAGCCCGCGACGTTGAACGACTGGTAGGCTTTTGGCGACGAGGCAGAGTAGTAGGACACGGTGTTACCGATGTAACGGGTGCCTGCCCCTACTGTCAGACCGCTCAACGCCGTCTCGTGGAAGGTGTAATCTGCCCACAGAGACGCCATGTTACGCGGCACTTCCGCCGGACGACGGCCTTCATACCAGGTATCGTGCGTGTATTCCGCATCAGTAAAGCTATAGGACGCCGTCACGTTCACGTTGGCAGACACTGCCGCTTTCGCTTCCAGTTCGAAACCGCGAGAGCGAATTTCACCGCCCTGTACGCTAAAGCCGCTGGTCGGGTTCGCAGGATCGGCCGTCAGGTTGTTGTTTTTGGTCAGCTGATACACAGCAGCGGTGACCACAACAGGCAGATCTTTCGGTACATACTTCACGCCCGCTTCATACTGCTTGCCGCGAGCCGGATCGAACGGTTTGCCGCCCTGGGTTGCGCCGGAAATAGGCTCGAAGGATTCGCTATAGCTGAAGTACGGCGTAATACCGTTATCAAACAGGTAGTTGATCCCGCCGCGCCAGGTGAACGCCCGATCGTTGATTTCAGCCGTCGTGTCGGAGGAACGCGTCAGTGTGGACGTTTTGGCAAAATCATAGCGTCCACCCAGGGTCAGTACCCACTTATCCCACTCAGCCTGATCCTGCGCGTACAGGCCCGTTTGCTCCTGACGATTGAGCACGGCATACGGGAAGTTCACGTTGATATTGGCATTGTTGTGCTGCGGATTCGTCATGCTGATAGGGTCAGCGCTGCCGTAATCTGCATCAATATCGTTACGCATGCGCAGGTAATCGACGCCCGTTAACAGAGTATGATCCACTGCACCGGTCGCAAATTTGGACTGCAGCTGGGTATCGACCGTGAACGAGTTGAGGTCCTCATCAGAGCGCACGTACGCGCGGCTGATCTGAGCCGGTGCAATATAGCCGTTACCGTAAACGGAACGGTAAAGCGTATTGATTTTGGTGTAGCGCAGGTTTTGACGCACGGTAAAGGTGTCATCAAACTGATGGGAGAAGCTGTAGCCCACCATTTTCTGGCGACGGGAGATCTTGTTGTCTTCGTCACCTTCGTTGAAATCGGTCGGCAGCTTGTGCGCGTTGCCGTTGGCGTCGTAGTAAGGCACAACGGTACCTTCCCGCGGCAGCCAGCCGTAATAGCCTGCATCCGGATCGCTCTGGAAGTTGCTCAGGAAAGTAAAATCGGTTTTATCGTCAGGACGCCAGCTGAAAGCAGGCGCAATGGCGTAGCGGGTGGACTTAACCATTTCCTGCTGCGCATTTTCGCTGCGCCCCAGACCGGTCAGACGGTATGACCACACGCCGTCATCATCAATCGCATCGCTGAAATCAAACCCAGTCTGCCACAGGTTATCGGTACCCATTTTGAACTGAATTTCTTTCAGTGGCTCGGTGGTTGGCCGCTTGCTGACCATGCTGACCACGCCGCCCGGGTGACTTTTACCGTACAAAACGGACGTAGGGCCGCGCAGCAGCTCGACGCGCTCAAGGAAATACGGATCCATGGACGCTTCAGAATAGTTATCACCCTGCAGCTTCATCCCGTCCAGATACTGGTTGGTATTCACGGTACTGGAGGTGGTGAACCCACGAATAGAAACAACATCATACGTTGTTGACGCACCGCGTGTTGCGAACACGCTCGGCGTATAGGCCAGCGCCTGTTTAACCGTCCCCGGCTGCTTCATGTCCATCTCTTCACGGGTGACGACAGAAATAGACTGCGGGGTTTTCTCAATCGGGGTATCGGTCTTGGTCGCGGTGGCGGTGCGTTTAGCCGCAATCGTGGGTGCCGGTCCCCAGGCACTTTCCTGTGCCGCAGGTGCTGCGGTTACCGTGATAGTTTCTTCTTTTTTCGGGGTTTCGGCCGCATGAGCATACGCGGACACGCCGGCAACCGCTGTGGCGACGACGACCGCGAGTTTACGCAGCGACGTGTTCATTGGCTGAGCAGTATTGGAAAGCGCCATGATGTTTCTCTGATGGAAAAGTGAATGATAACGTAAACGAGAATTATTATTATGAGCGCCAGAATAATATGCGAAACGCGGGTTGCATAGCAAGCAGTAAGCAGCCCTACAAGATTTAAGGGTTTAAGAATTAACCAGATGAAAAGAGTGGGTTAATAAGGATAGCGAAATGATCGCTAAAGCCCGCCAAAACGGGCAGAGAGGGTTAACGGTAAAATACCTCGAACGTGGCGACGGAATCGACTTTGCCCGCTTTAACCTCCCCCGTTTTGATGTAGCGCGCCTTGAGAGGGATTTCAACGGGGATCTTGTCCTGCGTACTGGTTATCGCCGTGTAGTTCTGATCAAACTGCAGCACCGTATTATTCTTATCAAGAATTTGGATGCCGACACCCGCGGCGGCGGAATCTCCGGCAGCGATGCCGAGGATATTGCCGTTCTTCACGCCCGTTGAGCCCGCGCTGGTGAACTGATAATCGATCTTTGTCCCCGCAGAACAGTCGGTGATTTCAATCTTAAAACTGCTGTCGGTAAGTATCTCTGAGTATTGCCCGTCAAAATCCTGAACGTTGACCGTTTTAAGAGGCACATAAATGTTACGGTCGACCAGGTTACAGGTGTTGGTTGTAATGCGAACGCTGGCAGGAGAAAAGCGCATTTCACCGATCACCACGTTCCCCAGGATATCCATTGAGGTTAATCGTGAGGTATCGAGATATCCTTCCTGAATATCGCCCGTTATCACCAGCTGCGCAGTGGCGCGAAAGGTAGATACTCCATGCGAATAGCCATGTGTTGAGCCAATATAGTGCATTGGCCTGACAAGATCCTCGTCATTATAGTTTGGTAACTGCTCATTCGAGGAAGCGGCCCGAATTCCAATCCCCGGGACATTAGTTTGATAAACGCCAGGCATAACATCTTCACGCGCATCGCTTTCCGTCAAGGAGAGATAGCCTCGCCGTATTTGCGCTTCACCAGTGCAGTCTATGGCCACTTCTTTACTTTCAACGCTGTCATCGTAAATGATTGTGCCTTTCGGGGTATCAGGAGCAACAATAATCACCGGCGGAAGTTGAAACGTCACCACAGCATCCACGCCAGAGCTGCCGTTAAAAGTACAGTCTGCTCGAGCTGAATGGAAAAAGGCGGTCGCCAGCAACATCAGCACGGGTAAGAAAAACGTTTTCATGGAAAAGTGTAGATTCATGAAATACCTCTTTTAATGACAGTTGACCGTGGCTTTCACGATCCCTGCTGAGCCCTGGGAGGGAAGATCCAGCTCTCCATGACACTGATGAACGTGTTCTTCCCCCCACTGCACGCTAAACGTTGTTTTGCCGGACAGCCCCGTGAGGTAAACCTCACCGTCATCCCCGACGATGGCGGTGGTACTCTCCAGCGCTACCACAGCCCCAAACGGAACGGGCTTACCTGCGTAGAGCAAGGTCACCAGCGCGCGTCGTCCAACGCGAGCATCGAAGGTCGCGTGCAGAGCCGCCCCTTTCGTCGGCACGAGATCGAGCGTTGCCGCATCGATATCAATATCTTCCCGATCCTGTGTATTTACGGTGATGACGTTGTGCCGATAGGCCGTCATAGAGGGCACTATGGCGTTACCAAAACGGTCTGTAGAGATGCCGCGCCCGTTTTGCACTTTGATGTTATCGCCATCCTTAATGTGCACAATGGCAAAAGCGTCGCGTACGGGTTGCCCCAGCGTCACGCCATGCTCGTGGGCAACGATCGACCCCTGCGCGCTGTAGTTCCACTGTCTATTATCACCGCTGTAGCTGTAGCTCATCCCGACCTCACCGGAAGCGCCACGGTAACGCCCGGACAGGCTGCCGCCGTAGCCGGTATTCTGATTGGCATAGCTCTGCTGGAGGTTGTAGCTCAGCTTATTGTCCTCCAGCGCGGTGCCGCCGAGCCCGACCTGATGTGAAACAAACCCACCGCTGGCGGTGTTAGCGCTGTAGGTTGCCCAGGAGTCAGGCAGCCACTTTGAGAACGGAATGTTGACCGTCAACGCCATCTGCCGGTCGGTATTGGCGTCCGGGGTGCGGGTCAGGTTGTAGCTTATCGACCAGGTGATATTGCGCCAGCTGGAGCTCAGCCCCGCGCTGACGCTGCGCTCATGGCCGTCCATATCCCAGTAATCCTGCTGATAGCCGTTGAGATAAGCCGAGCCCCAGTCTGAAATACGCTGGGAAAGGTTTAGCTGCATGCGGCTACGGCGGTTGTTGGTTCTGCGATAGGTATAAATGCCGTCATCGATCTCGCCGTCACGCCGATCGATAGCTTCCTGAAAGGTATAAAACCCCGAGGTAGAGTAGCGGTAGCTGGCAAGCGTGACGGTCGTATCCGTGTCAGGGATATCTTTGGAGTACTGGGCCCGCCACGATAAACCGCTGGCATCGTCAAGCCCGTCATCAAACGCGGTACGCGCGGCGGTGAAGTCGACAGATGCGGAGCCGAAGTGCCCCAGGTCGGCACCAAGCCCCAGCAGCAGCGCATGATACAGTGACGCCCCCAGCGCGCCGGTATAGGCCGTGACGCCGTAAGGCAGACCATAGATAGCCGTACCTTGCGCAAAGATGGGTTCATCTTCACCTTCATTACCGCGATAGCGCCCTGCTGCCAGCGAGTACTTAAAACCGCCTTCTCGCTGTAACACCGGCACCGACGCGCTGGCCTGAATGAAGCTATGCTCGCTGCCATCCGCCTCTTCGACGGTCACTTCCAGATCGGCTCCGGAAGTCACCTGGCTCAAGTCGCGGATCTCAAAAGGCCCTGGCGAGACGTTTGTCTGATAGATGGTATAGCCGTTTTGCTTGATGGTGACTTTCGCGTCGCTATTCGCAATACCTCGCACAACGGGCGCAAAGCCTTGCTGGCTGACGGGCAGCATAGCGGTGTCCGTTTCCAGCTTCACGCCGGTCATCTGGACGCTGTCAAAAAGCTCGCCATTGGTATACGTCTGCCCCATCTCAAGCTGGCTTTTCAACGCTTTGATGTCACGCTGTAAAGTGCTGGCGATAGCCTCCCAGCCGGAAGCATCGCTCCAGGTGCTGTTATTACGCAGTCGCCACGCGCCAAGATTCATCCCCGACTCCAGACCCAGCCAGGTTGAAGAGGCTTTGCCCGAACTATAGTGTTGCTGAGAGCCGCTGAGCTGATAGCTTGTCCAGGCGGCAGGCGCGCCGTCATCCCAGAATTTCGGGTTAATCGCTCCGGCGGCGGCGCGATCGCGATAGATCTGCGGAATGACCAGCTTCAGGGTCTGGTTATCCTGATCGTAATCGTAGCGTGCATTTTCAATGAAATGAGAGATGTCCCGAACGTAAGCCTCGTCGTCCAGACCCTTTAAGTCAGGGATCGTGTCAACTTTCACGCCGTATTCGCGCAGGTCCGCTTTGGTCAGCTCCGGCAGCAGATGCTGTTTGTCGTCAGAAAGCACATAGGTGAGCGTACGTGTATCCAGCACGTCCCGATCCCACATAATCGTCGTGGGGTAGCTCCCCGCAAGTAAGCCATTATCATTGATGAATTTTTTGAGCGTGGAGGTATTTTCGAGAGGGGTATCCAGTTCAAGGATCCGCAGGTTGAATTCGTCATCCGCACTTGCAGGCTGGATCGCGGCGAGCAGCGCCAGCGCGATCCCGGACAGTACCTGTTTGTGAAGTAAAGATGACGACATAACTTACCAACATGATCGATTTAAAGAGCCTGCTTGCGTAGAGGAGTCTGGGCGCCGAAATCATTAATAGCCGTCCAGGTCACCGCGCCATTTGCCGCTTTTGGTAGCGCGAAACTCTGCTTGCTAAACGGTGCAACCATCATTGAAATGGCACCCGGCGTGGTTTTGGTCTCTTTCACCGGTACATTTTTCCCGCCAACGGCCAGTTCGCCAAAAGAGACGTAAAAAGGGGTGGGGTTGTTTGCAATTAGCGTCTCACCCTGACGATGGAACGTGATTTTTTCATAGGCTCCCAGGGCATCGGTTTCCTTCAGTTGAGCAGGACGCCAGAAAAGCTTCAGGCGCGTTTTCATCGCGAACTGCAGCGTGTTTTTCTCTTTCAGATCGCGCGACAGAGCAGAGACGGATTTCACATTCGCCAGAAAAAGTGATTCGCGGTCTGCCGGCAGGCTGTTTTTATCGCCGGTAAAAATAACGTGTAATAGCGTCTGACGATTTTCCTGCAACTTATAGACAGGCGGCGTAATAATAAAGGGAGCCTTTGCATCATTGGGATAACTGACCCAGCTTTGCACCAGATAACGCGTATGAGGATCTTTATTTTTAAGTGCGATTTGTACTTCAGATTTATTCGATGGATAAATAATTCGCGTACCACCGAGAACAACGCTTGCCTGCACTGAAAAGCAAGAGATAATTAAACAACCACATAACAATTTAAATAACGTCTTCATACAGCGTTCCAGGAGGCAGCCGTTCAGGCTGCCAATAATTGCTTAGCGATAGACAACCTCAAATGTGGCTGAGGAGGAGTAATGACCCGCGGTTGGCGCGGCATCACCGACCTGAATCACTTTCGCGGTGTAGTTAAAGACAGAAGCCGCTGCGCCGGTCGGATCGTTAGCCACGTCGGTGCCCGCATCCGGTACTGAACCGTCGAAGACCACATCGCCTTTGGAGCCGTTGTCGTTGCTGACAATGATGCCAACGTTAGTGGCGTTGCCTGCGCCGGAGAGATCGTTCTTCAAACGCTTGTACGCGGCGTCTGTCGTTGTGCCGCTGAACTTGAGGTTCAGTTTGGCGACCAGCGGGTCACATTTTTTTACTTCAATCTTAAAAGCTTTAGACGTCCCGACCTGACCGTCGATGCCAAAGTCTGAAGGATAAGTATCTGCGAATGTGACGGTGGATTCATTGGTCCCCGTACCATCAACATTGATCTCGCAGGTATCCGCCACAATTTTTCCGGCGAAATTTACCGTACCTGAATCATTCGCTGCAAAGACCGGCAGCGACAAAGCCGCCATAATGCTTCCGGCCAATAAAGAAGAAATAATTATCTTATTCATAACAACATCCTTATATATGTTTATAATGGAATCCATTCCTGGGAAAAATACTTTTCGCCAGAATGCCATTTAAAATTGGACGTCACTTAGCCCCGAAAAACCATTAATAAGAACATCCCATGAGGAAAGTGAAATTCACGAACTTAATTACATCAGATTAATCTTTACCGTGTCCAGCAGGATGGCGAATAAAATAGTTTAAAGTGATACCAACGCACTGATTAAAAAAAGAAAAATCACGCATTAATAATTCTTAATTAGACATTTACTAAAATTAAAATAAGAATAAATGTTAAGACAAAAAAAGCCGCTTATCACTAAGCGGCTTTTTTATTCAGGAAACTAATCAGTTTCCGCCAAACATGTCCTTAATCCAGCCGGCTACGCCATCGCTGTCTTTCTTCTCATTCTGCTGCTGCGGCTGTTGCTGCTGCGGCTGCTGTGGCTGAGAAGACTGATCGAACGGGTTGCCCGTCGGCTGTTCAGGCTGGCTCTGCTGGCACAGGGAATCCGGGTTGGTTGTCCAGACCGGCAGGGTACGCATTCCGCCACCGCAGACAAAGTTACCGGAGCTGTCCACGCCCATATCCACGATATCTTCCGGTGCAACGAGGTTCAGCGGCACCGGTGACTGATTGGCCAGATAGCGCTGGTAAATCGACATCGCCCCGCTCGCCCCGTACAGTTTGGTCGGCTGGTTGTTGTCGCGGCCTACCCAGGTGATCACCACTTCGCGGCCATCAATACCGGCAAACCAGGTATCAACGTTGTTGTTGGTGGTCCCGGTTTTACCCGCCAGATGCAGACCCGGATACTTCGCCCCCAGCTGACGCCCGGTACCACGCTGCACCACCTGCTGCATGGTCCACAGCGTCATGTAGGCGGCCTGAGCAGGAACGGCACGCTCTGCCTGCGGGAAGCTCTGATACAGCACGGAGCCATCTTCGGCAATCACCGAACGCAGGGCAGACAGCGGTGCGCGGTTACCCCCGCTGGCAATGGTCTGGAAAGCCTGGGCGACTTCGATCGGCGTCAGGTTAAGCGCGCCGAGGATCATTGCCGGCACCGGGTGCAGCTGATCTTTCGATACGCCCAGTTTTTGCCAGGTGTCGACAATCGCTGGCAGTCCCAGCGACATGCCCAGGTTAACGGTTGGTACGTTCATGGAACGCGTTAACGCATCCACCAGCATCACCTGACCGCTGAACTGTTTATCATCGTTCTGCGGTGACCACACCTGGCCGTTAGGCTGGCGCAGGGAGATAGGCGCATCCGCAATCCAGGTATTCAGACGATACTGGTTTGGCTGACTCAGGGCAGTGAGATAGGTCGCCGGTTTTGCCAGAGAACCGATCGAGCGACGCGCCTGCATGGCACGGTTGTAGCCTGCAAACTGCGGCTCGGCACCGCCCACCATCGCACGCACTTCGCCGGAGTTGCGATCAACCACTACCATCGCGGTTTCAAGATCGGAGAGCTTACGCTGTTTCTTCAGCGCAGGAATGCCTTCCACCGCCGCTTTTTCTGCCGCATCCTGCGCCACGGAGTCAAAGGTGGTGAAGATCTTCACGCCGGAGAGATCTTTGACCTTATCGCCAAGCTTGCTTTGCAGCTCCTGACGCACCAGCTGCATAAACGCAGGCTGAGGCGAAATCACACCGCCGCGCGGCTGAACGCCAAGCGGACGTGCGCTCAGCATGTCGTACAGCTCCTGATCAATCACCTGCTGTTGTTGCAGCAGACGCAGCACCAGGTTACGACGCTCCAGCGCCAGTTTCGGGTTACGCCACGGGTTATAGATGGACGCCCCTTTCACCATGCCCACCAGCAGCGCCTGCTGATCCAGGCTCAGCTCCTCCACCGGACGACCAAAGTAGTACAGGCTCGCCAGCGGGAAGCCGCGGATTTCGTTATCGCCGCTCTGACCGAGATACACCTCGTTCATGTACAGCTCAAGGATGCGATCCTTGCTGTAGCGCGCATCCATCAGCACGGCCATGTAGGCTTCGTTCGCTTTACGCCAGTAAGAACGTTCGCTGGAGAGGAACAGGTTCTTCACCAGCTGCTGGGTCAGCGTACTCGCGCCCTGTACGGTACGGCCGGCAGTCAGGTTAGCCAACACCGCACGACCAATCGAGTAGAGGCTGATGCCATCATGCTCGTAGAAGTGGCGGTCTTCGGTTGCCAGCAGGGTATCGACCAGCAGATCCGGGAAGCCGTTACGCGCCACGAACAGGCGCTGCTCGCCGTTTGCTGACGAAAGCATGGTGATCAGACGCGGATCGAGACGGAAGAAACCAAACTGACGGTTGTTATCCATGTTCTCGATGGTATCCAGACGATCGCCGTCAAAGGTCAGACGCGCGCGCACCTGCCCCTCTTTGCTGTCCGGGAAATCAAACGGACGACGGATCATCTCAATGCTGTTGGACTGCACGGTAAATTCGCCAGGCCGCGTCATTTTTGACACCTGACGATACTGGGTGGCTTCGAGCAGTTTAACCATCTCGTTCTTCGTGATGGACATATCTGGCTCAAGGTTCACCATACGGCCATATACTGCCGCAGGTAACTGCCAGACTTTACCGTCGATACGGCTGCGGATCTTCTGATCCAGATACACGCCGTAAATCGCCATCAGGACGACAAAAACAATGAACAGCTTCAGCAGCAGCCAGAACCAGCCGCGCTTGCCCCGAGGCTTACGCCCTTTGCCTTTTCCATTACGCGGCATCGGTTCTTCATCCTCATAATCGTCTTCATAGTCATCGTCATAGTCCTCATCTCTGAGGCGACGACGGCTTACCTTTTCTTTCGCCGGACGCGTTGGTTTTCCCTTACGTCCTATTGGCTCGCGGTCATTCCCCGCCATGCTTTTTCTCCGCAACTTTCAGGCGCAAAGGCCAGATTTTCTTTTCTTTCACAGGCCTGTGAAAGAAGAAATCTCTCAAAATTTGTTTTCTCCCTCTCCCTGTGGGAGAGAGTTGGGGTGAGGGCATCAGGCCGCACATCCCTTTCAGGAATATTTCTTCGTCCGCCTCGTCGGCGCCGTATTCGCCGGATCGTCCGGCCAGACATGTTTGGGGTATCGCCCCTTCATCTCTTTTTGCACTTCACGGTAGCTTCCCGCCCAGAACGCCCCCAAATCTCGAGTGATTTGTAATGGACGATGCGCAGGCGACAGCAGCTCAAGCACTAACGGCACACGCCCTTCCGCAATGGACGGCGTGGTGGCCTCACCAAACATCTCCTGCATCCGAACCGCCAGCGCCGGCGGATTATCCTCATGATAACGGATGGCAATCCGGCTTCCGGTGGGCACAGTGTAATGCCCTGGCAGTTCACTATCCAGACGTTGACGTAATGACCAGTCCAGTAAATTCTGTAACGCGACCTTAACATCAAGGGCTTTCAGCGCCCGAAGCGAGTGAACACCGTGCATTTGCGGCAGCAGCCAGCGCTCCAGAGAGCCCAGCAATGTCTCATCATCGACTGCGGGCCAGTCATACTCCGGCAGCCAACGTGCAGCACAATGCAGGCGAAGACGATACTGTTCAGCCTCTGGTGACCAGTTCAGCCCGCCTAATCCTTTTTCCCGAATGCCGTTCAGCATAGCCTGATGAAGCTCTTCTTCCGACGGCTTCGCCAACGGCTTCGTCCCGAGGGTCAGTTTACCAATCTGGCTACGCCGAAACGCCTTCAGCGTACCCTGGGCATCATCCCACTCAACGATGTCCGATTGCTGAAGCAGCTGCGGACAGGTACGGGTCAGGGCGTCAATATCTATGGCTATCGCCTGCAGGATACGCGCATCCGGGGAGTGACTCCCCTGCAGCAGGAGCGGCGCAATCAGCCACTCGTGACGCGTCAGGGCATCATCACTGTCCAGCATCGCTCCCATGCCGTTTGCCAGCTGGTAGCGACCGTCCAGCCCGCGCCGACGCGCAATCCTGTCCGGGAAGGCCTGCGCCAGCAGCCGGGGAATGCTCTCACTGTCCGGTACGCCGCCGCGGCTGTTAAGCCGTTTACCGAGCTGCTGCGCCCGCTGCTGCCAGTTCCCCTGACTGCGCGAAAACGCCTGCCCCAGATCGCTGCTGCCACCGCGCGGCGGCTCCTCAAGAATAGCCGCCAGTTTGGCCGCCGTGGCAATTTCATCGTCCCCCTGCGCGGCCGCCAGCATCGCGGCCAGACGCGGATCGTTGCCCAGTGCCGCCATTTTCTGGCCGCGCGCCGTCAGACGTTCGCCTTCCAGCGCGCAAAGCTGGGTCAGCAGATTGCGCGCAGCGGCGAGATTCACGGCAGGCGGAGAATCAAGCCAGGTAAGCTGTCCAGGATCCGGACAGCCCCACTGAAGCAGATCCATCACCAGGCCCGACAAATCACTTTGTAAAATTTCCGGCGTGCTTTGCTGTGCAGCGCGTTCAGCCTGTTCCGCGCTGGTCAAATGCAGGCAGATACCCGGCTCAAGACGCCCCGCGCGGCCCGCGCGCTGCATCATCGACGCCTGGCTAATGCGTTGCGTCAGAAGTTTAGTCAGCCCGGTACGCGGGTCAAAGCTTGCCACCCTCTCCTGGGCGCTATCCACCACCAGGCGAATCCCTTCAATGGTCAAACTGGTTTCAGCAATGTTGGTTGCCAGCACCACCTTGCGCTGCCCCACCGGGGCCGGAAGGATGGCTTTACGCTGATCCTGGAGCGACAGCGCGCCGTAGAGCGGGCAAAGCAGCACATCACCGGCTACGCGGGTAGAAAGCTGTTCCTGCACGCGCTGGATCTCACCGACACCCGGCAAAAACAGCAGCAGGGAACCGGGCTCCTGGCGCAGCAGCTCAGCGGTGGCAATGGCGACCGCCTCGTCAAAACGCTGGTGGGAGGGAAGCGGTTGATAGCGGCGTTCTACCGGAAACGCCCGCCCTTCAGAGCTGATGACCGGTGCATCGGGTAGCGCCTGCCGTAGCCGCTCGTTATCCAGCGTGGCCGACATAATCAGCAGCCGGAGATCGTCACGCAGTCCCTGCTGAACGTCCAGCAACAGCGCGAGGGCCAGATCCGCCTGCAGGCTACGCTCGTGGAATTCATCCAGGATCACCAGCCCGACGCCGGTGAGCTCCGGATCGTTTTGCAGCATGCGGGTGAGAATACCCTCGGTGACCACTTCGAGGCGCGTGCTCGGCCCCACGCAGGTCTCGGCGCGCATCCGGTAACCTACCGTTTCGCCCGGTTTTTCATTCAGCAGTTCCGCCAGACGCTGCGCCACGTTGCGCGCGGCCAGCCTGCGCGGCTCCAGCAGGATAATTTTCCCGCTGATGTTCCCGTCTTTCAGAATCTGCAGCGGCAGCCAGGTGGACTTCCCCGCACCCGTCGGGGCATTCAGCAAAACCTGCGGGGCATGATGTAAGGCAGCGAGAAGCTCAGGAAGAACGACGGCGACCGGCAATGAGGACACTAACAGCTCCAGAGGGTTAACATTAGTCGGCGTACATTGTAGCATCGGCGCATATCATTACCGAGTCCTCCGTATGCCTGAGTCCAAACGGCTGTTTTTTGCCATTGAATTGCCCACCGCGATACAGCGTCAAATTGTTCGCTGGCGCGCCGAACGCTTCCCGCCGGAAGCCGGTCGCCCTGTCGCGGCGGCTAACCTGCACCTGACGCTGGCCTTTTTGGGCGACGTCAGTGCCGAAAAGCAGCGGGCGTTAGCCGCAATGGCCGGGCGTATTGCCCAGCCGGAATTTACGCTGCACCTCGACGATGCGGGTCAGTGGCTGCGTTCGCGCGTGGTCTGGCTGGGCACGCGCCAGCCACCGCGCGGATTATTGCAGCTTGCGAACATGCTGCGCGCGCAGGCGGCGCGCAGCGGCTGTTATCAGAGCCCGCAGCCGTTTCATCCACATATCACGCTGCTGCGCGATGCCGGTCAGGCCGTTGCCATCCCGCCGCCGGGTTTTCACTGGGCTTTTCCGGTCAACGGATTCGCGCTTTACGAATCCGTCTTTGCACAGGGACGCACCCGCTATACGCCGCTACAGCGCTGGACGCTGGGCAACACCGAAAGGAATTCTGATGAAGTTTAGTCCTCCCCTGCAGCACGCTACGCTTATCCAACGCTACAAACGCTTCCTCGCCGACGTG
This sequence comes from Enterobacter sp. SES19, assembly GCF_011765665.1. Taxonomy (NCBI): domain Bacteria; kingdom Pseudomonadati; phylum Pseudomonadota; class Gammaproteobacteria; order Enterobacterales; family Enterobacteriaceae; genus Enterobacter; species Enterobacter sp. SES19. The sequence goes on along the minus strand of NZ_CP050320.1, from coordinate 851,943 downwards.
ATCACCCCCGAAGGGATACAGCTCACCCTGCACTGTCCCAATACCGGTGCCATGACGGGCTGTGCGACGCCGGGTGACAGGGTCTGGTATTCCACATCAGAAAATACTAAACGCAAATATGCCCATACCTGGGAAATGACCGAAACCCAAAATGGGGCATTTATTTGCGTTAACACCCTGCGCGCAAATCAACTGGTTAAGGAAGCGCTGACCCATGGCACCATTCCTGAACTGGTCGGTTATGGTACGCATAAAAGTGAAGTGAAATATGGCGATGAAAGCAGCAGAATTGACTTCATGTTACAGGCGGAAGACAGGCCGGAGTGCTATATTGAAGTGAAATCAGTGACGTTAGCGGAGCAGGAAAATGGCTACTTCCCGGATGCGGTAACGCTACGTGGCCAGAAGCATCTGCGAGAGCTAATGAGTGTTGCGGCGGCGGGCAAACGCGCCGTATTGCTGTTTGCGGTGTTGCATTCAGCCATTGAACGTTTCTCCCCTGCCCGCCATATTGATCCTAAATACGCGCAATTGTTGAATGAGGCACAAAAGCAGGGGGTAGAGGTTTTCGCTTATAAAGCGGAACTTTCTGCCGATAATATGACTCTGAGATCCTCTCTTCCCATTGTCTTATAAGGGATTAGACGATTGACGATTAAGTGTTCTGGCCGCGTGCGCAAATACGCTTTTCCTCACAGGCTTGTCAAGTGTTACGTTTAGATAATTGCCATCCGGAAAAGCATCTGCTATTTATAGCGACCTGATTTTTCCCCCAACACGGGGATCGATAGTGCGTGTTAAGGAGAAGCAACATGCAAGAAGGGCAAAACCGTAAAACATCGTCCCTGAGTATTCTCGCCATCGCTGGGGTGGAGCCGTATCAAGAGAAGCCGGGCGAAGAGTATATGAACGAAGCCCAGCTGTCGCACTTCAAGCGTATTCTTGAAGCATGGCGTAATCAACTCAGGGATGAAGTCGATCGCACCGTTACTCATATGCAGGATGAAGCTGCTAACTTCCCGGATCCGGTAGACCGTGCCGCTCAGGAAGAAGAGTTCAGCCTCGAACTGCGTAACCGTGACCGCGAACGCAAACTGATCAAAAAGATCGAGAAAACGCTGAAAAAAGTCGAAGACGAAGATTTTGGCTACTGCGAATCCTGCGGTGTTGAAATCGGTATTCGTCGCCTGGAAGCGCGTCCAACCGCCGATCTGTGCATCGACTGTAAAACGCTGGCCGAAATCCGCGAAAAACAGATGGCCGGTTAATACCAGCGCTGTTTACACACTCTAAAGGCGGGAGTCTCTCCCGCCTTGTTACTGTTGATATGTCTGAATCACACTATATTGGGCGCTTCGCGCCATCTCCTTCCGGTGAATTACACTTCGGCTCATTAATTGCCGCGCTCGGCAGCTACCTGCAGGCTCACGCCCGCCAGGGAAAATGGCTCGTCCGCATTGAAGATATTGACCCTCCGCGTGAAGTTCCCGGTGCTGCAGAGACGATTCTGCGTCAGCTGGAACATTACGGTCTTCACTGGGATGACGAGGTGCTGTGGCAGTCAAAACGTCACGGGGCGTATCGGGAACGTCTGGCCTGGCTTCGCGCACAGGGACTTTCCTATAACTGCACCTGCACCCGCGCGCGTATCCAGAGCGCAGGCGGCGTCTATGACGGCCACTGCCGCACGCTTAATCTTCCTCCGGAAAATGCCGCCGTGCGTATCAGTCAGCGCTCCCCGGTGACGCGCTTTACCGATTTACTCTCCGGTGAGATTCATGCCGATGAACGTCTGGCGCGTGAGGATTTTATTATTCACCGTCGCGATGGCCTGTTCGCCTATAACCTGGCCGTGGTGGTGGACGATCATTTCCAGGGCGTGACGGAAATTGTGCGCGGGGCGGATCTGGTCGAGCCGACCGTTCGACAAATCTCGCTGTATCACCAGTTTGGCTGGACGGCGCCGGACTACATTCATCTGCCGCTGGCGGTCAATGCGCAGGGCTTTAAATTGTCAAAGCAGAACCACGCCCCGGCCCTGCCAGACGGCGATCCGCGTCCTGTTTTGATCGACGCGCTGCGATTTCTCAACCAGAATGTAACCAACGAATGGCAGGATCTGCGTATTGACGAACTGCTGAAAATGGCCGTTGCCAACTGGACGCTCGCGGCAGTGCCAAAAATCCAGCATTCTCAAATGCGTTGCGCTGAGCTATGATTAGCCGCTTTTTTCATAACAAAACACACTACGAGGTGTACCATTTTTACCCGAGTCGCTAATTTTTGCCGTAAAGTGCTAAGCCGCGAAGAGAGCATGGCGAACGATGCTATTGCACAGCCACACATGTCGGTTATTCCGCGTGAGCAGCACACTATTTCCCGCAAAGATATCAGTGAAAATGCCCTCAAGGTGCTCTATCGACTGAATAAAGCGGGCTACGAGGCCTATCTCGTGGGCGGTGGAGTGCGTGATTTACTGCTGGGCAAAAAACCAAAAGATTTCGACGTGACGACCAGCGCCACGCCTGAGCAGGTGCGCAAATTATTCCGTAACTGTCGTCTCGTTGGCCGCCGTTTCCGTCTGGCTCACGTGATGTTTGGGCCGGAAATTATCGAAGTGGCGACCTTCCGCGGCCACCACGAAGCGGGCGCGTCCGATCGCACTACGTCACAGCGCGGCCAGAACGGTATGCTGCTGCGCGACAATATCTTCGGATCCATCGAAGAAGATGCCCAGCGTCGCGACTTCACCATCAATAGCCTTTATTACAGCGTGGCGGATTTCACCGTGCGCGATTACGTCGGCGGCATGCAGGACCTGAAAGAAGGTCTGATCCGTCTGATCGGCACGCCGGAAACGCGCTACCGTGAAGATCCCGTGCGTATGCTGCGCGCCGTGCGTTTCGCCGCCAAGCTGGATATGCGCATCAGCCCGGAAACGGCAGAGCCGATCCCGCGGCTGGCAACGCTGATTAACGACGTGCCGCCTGCTCGCCTGTTTGAAGAGGCTCTGAAGCTGCTGCAGGCCGGCCACGGCTTTGAAACCTATAATCTGCTGCGCGAATACAACCTGTTCCAGCCGCTGTTCCCGACCATTACCCGCTACTTCACCGAAAACGGTGACAGCCCAATGGAGCGGATGATTGCGCAGGTGCTGAAAAATACCGATACCCGCATTCGCAACGACATGCGCGTGAACCCGGCGTTCCTGTTTGCCGCAATGTTCTGGTATCCGCTGCTGGAAACGGCACAGCGTATTACCCAGGAGAGCGGGCTCGCCTATTACGATGCGTTCGCGCTGGCTGCCAACGACGTGCTGGACGAAGGCTGCCGCACACTCGCCATTCCGAAACGTATTACCACCCTGGTGCGCGACATCTGGCAGCTTCAGCTGCGCATGTCCCGTCGTCAGGGCAAACGCGCCTGGAAGCTGATGGAGCATCCTAAATTCCGCGCTGCCTTCGATCTCCTGTCGCTGCGTGCGGAAATTGAACGCAACCAGGAGCTGCAGCGTCTGGCGCAGTGGTGGGCTGAATTCCAGGTCTCCGCCCCGCCGGAGCAGAAAGATATGCTTACCGGGCTGGATGAAGAGCCGGAACCGCGTCGCCGTCATCGTCGTCCGCGCAAACGCGCGCCGCGTCGTGAAGGGACAGCATGACCCTCGCGTATATCGCCATCGGCAGCAATTTAGCCTCTCCGCTGGAGCAGGTGAATGCTGCCGTACAGGCGCTGGGCGAGATTCCGCAAAGCAAGATCGTGGCGGTCTCCTCGTTCTACCGCACGCCGCCGCTGGGGCCGCAGGATCAGCCCGATTACCTCAACGCCGCCGTGGTACTTGAAACTGCCCTTGATGCCGAAACACTGCTGGACAATACCCAGCGCATCGAACTGCAGCAGGGCCGCGTACGCAAAGCCGAACGCTGGGGACCGCGCACGCTGGACCTCGACATTATGCTGTTTGGTCACGAGACGATTAACACTGAACGTCTCACCGTTCCGCATTACGATATGAAAAATCGCGGGTTTATGCTCTGGCCGCTCTATGAAGTCGCCCCCAATCTCATCTTCCCGGATGGCACCTCACTTAAGTCCATTCTGGACAACCTCAACGCGGAAAAACCCGCTCGCTGGTGATCGGGTTCCCCTGTCAGTTAGCCTCAAAATAATTGTGGCTAATCGTTTACCTAAAATCATTGTTCCCTCGAATGTTACTGTTAGAATGCGCAAAGATTCGCTTTTGGGCTATCAGGAAACAGTATGAAACCAACCACCATCTCCTTACTGCAGAAATGCAAACAGGAAAAAAAACGCTTCGCCACCATCACCGCGTATGACTACAGCTTCGCCAAACTGTTTGCCGAAGAGGGGATCAACGTCATGCTGGTCGGAGATTCGTTAGGGATGACGGTACAAGGACATGATTCCACCCTGCCGGTGACGGTTGAGGATATCGCTTACCATACCCGCGCCGTGCGCCGTGGCGCCCCAGCCTGCCTGCTGCTTTCCGATCTGCCGTTTATGGCCTATGCCACGCCGGAACAGGCATTCGAAAACGCGGCGGCAGTGATGCGCGCCGGTGCCAATATGGTCAAAATTGAAGGCGGCGCCTGGCTGGTTGATACGGTGAAGATGCTCACCGAGCGCGCCGTGCCGGTCTGCGGCCATTTAGGCCTGACGCCGCAGTCCGTGAATATCTTCGGCGGCTATAAGGTGCAGGGCCGCGGCGATGCAGCCCAGACGCTGCTGGATGATGCCCTGGCGCTGGAAGCCGCAGGTGCCCAGCTGCTGGTGCTGGAGTGCGTGCCGGTTGAGCTGGCGAAACGCATCACCGACGCGCTGTCCATTCCGGTGATTGGTATTGGTGCAGGCAACGTCACCGACGGCCAGATTCTGGTGATGCACGACGCCTTCGGTATCACCGGCGGACACATCCCGAAATTTGCTAAAAATTTCCTCGCCGAAGCGGGCGACATGCGCGCTGCGGTCAGGCAGTATATTGCCGACGTTGAATCCGGTGTTTACCCGGGTGAAGAACACAGTTTCCATTAAGGAGTCTCGTTGTGCTAATCATTGAAACCCTGCCGCTGCTGCGCCAGCATATCCGCCGCGCGCGTCAGGAAGGTAAACGTATCGCACTGGTCCCAACCATGGGCAATCTGCATGACGGCCACATGAAGCTCGTCGACGAAGCCCGCGCGCGGGCAGATATCGTGGTGGTCAGTATCTTCGTGAACCCCATGCAGTTTGACCGCGCCGACGATCTGGCGCGCTATCCGCGCACCCTGCAGGAAGATTGCGAGAAGCTCAAAAAACGCCATGCGGATATCGTCTTCTCACCTGCACCGGCGGATGTTTACCCGCAGGGTACTGAAGAGGCAACCTACGTTGACGTCCCGGGGATTTCCACCATGCTCGAAGGTGCCAGCCGCCCGGGCCATTTCCGCGGCGTTTCCACCATCGTCAGCAAGCTGTTCAACCTGGTACAGCCGGACGTTGCCTGCTTCGGTGAGAAAGATTTCCAGCAGCTGGCGCTGATCCGCAAAATGGTCGCGGATATGGGTTACGATATCGAGATTGTCGGCGTACCGATTGTACGTGCCAAAGACGGTCTGGCGCTCAGTTCGCGAAATGGCTACCTGACCGCTGAACAGCGTAAAATCGCGCCGGGCTTAAGCAAGGTCATGAACACCATGGCGGAGCAGGTTCTGGCAAAAGAGTTGACCGTCGAAGAGATCGTCGCCCTCGCCGAACAGGCGCTGAACGATAAAGGTCTTCGCGCTGACGACGTACAAATTCGTGATGCTGATACGCTGCTGGAATTTACGGAAACCAGCAAACGTGCGGTGATCCTGGTAGCGGCATGGCTTGGCCAGGCTCGTCTGATTGATAATAAAGTGGTTGAGCTGGCGTAGTTCTCGCCCTTGATAATTAAAGGTAAACGTAATGATTCGCAAAATGCTGCAAGGTAAGCTTCACCGTGTGAAAGTCACCCAGGCCGACCTGCACTATGAAGGCTCCTGCGCCATTGACCAGGATTTCCTCGATGCTGCGGGGATCCTTGAAAACGAAGCGATCGATATCTGGAACGTGAATAACGGTAAACGCTTCTCTACCTACGCGATTGCCGCCGAGCGCGGTTCTAAAATCATCTCCGTTAACGGCGCAGCCGCGCACTGTGCAGACGTGGGCGACATTGTGATTATCGCCAGCTTCGTGATGATGTCTGACGAAGAAGCCCGGCGCTGGCAGCCTAAAGTGGCCTACTTCGAAGGCGACAATGAAATGAAGCGCACCGCAAAGGCGATTCCGGTTCAGGTTGCCTGACCTATTCACAGGACTGTTATATTCAGGACAGTCCTGCTCTTTATTTCGCTGTTATCGCGTTTATAATGAAACAGATACATCACCCCCAGCAATAATAAGACTAAATAAACATGAAGAAATATAAGATTTATTATATACAAACATTCATTTTTGTTAGTATTCCTACTATTACGTTCTAATTTTTCTGCTTTTTGGTCATTCCTTTCCACAATATTCATCACCCCTCATCACTCACCTCCTTGATTTTCAATAAAAAAACAGCTCAATTTAATTAACCTAAATTCACTCTAAAGTTCTTTTAAATACCAACCCTCAGAAAACAATATTATATTCATTTCGCTTTATGGGAGAAAACCATAATTATCTTGAATAACTTTATTTAATAAATGGATATTGTAAATATGTTTAAGAAAACTGTGTTGGCTGCATCTGTAGCTGTTATGGCAATGGGTTCTGTTTCCGCAATGGCTGCCGATGTTGGCCTGATCACTTTTGACGGTGCTGTTTCTGATACCACTTGCGTTATCACTACGAATAACGGTGTTGATGCAAACAACGTGACCATAACTCTGCCTGTTGTTAAAAAAGCTGACCTCGAAAAAACCACTGTTGATGCTGGCATCGGTTCCAAAGAGTTCGAACTGCATATGAGCCAGTGCCCGGATACACTAACCTCTGCATCCGCAATCTTTACCTCTCAGCAGTTCGCTGATCTGTCTAACGGCACCCTGAAAGCAGACCCAACTGTTGCGGGTCATGCTGACAACGTTGGTCTGGCTCTGTTTAACAACACCAGCGCAAACACCGATCGTATCATGATTGGCCAGCCTGCGAACAATACCCAGGTTGCGACGCTGACTGCTGGTGAAGGCACTCTGGCTTACCGTGTTGCATACGTTCCAGGCGCTGCATGGGTTAAAGGTACTAACGACATCACATCTGGTAAGGTGAGCAGCAACGTAACCTTCACCATGAGCTACGAATAAGAGTTTATCTCTGATATATGCGCTCACGGATGAGGTGGGCGCATTTTTATTTTAAAGGATTAAAATTATGCGCCCGATTAAAACCTGTCTTACCGCACTGATGTTAAGTGCTGTTTTTTCAGTTTCACATTCAGCATTTGCCGATATTGTTATCTCTGGCACGCGAGTCATTTACCCTGAATCGGCCAAAGATGTGACCGTAAATATGGAAAACCGTGGTAATAAACCACTATTAGTTCAGTCCTGGCTTGATGATGGTCGCGATACTACTAACCCACAAGAGTTAAAGCTGCCGTTTATCGTCACTCCTCCTGTTTCACGTGTTGATCCCGCAAAGGGGCAGACCGTCCGTATTACATGGCTAGGACAGGCAATGGCAAAAGACAGAGAGACCATGTACTGGTTTAACGTACTGGAAGTGCCGCCCAAAGCGAAAGAGGCGGATAGTCAGAACATGCTGCAGTTGGCTTTCCGTACGCGTATCAAGATGTTTTTCCGCCCAGATGGTCTGAAAGGCGACCCGACAACGGCAGCTGCCCAGTTGCAATGGTCTCAGCAGTCTAATGCTTTAATCGCGCGCAATGATTCACCATTCTATGTATCTATTGCCAAAATTGAAACGACCGTGGGCGGTAAGAAAATTGAATTAGAACCTCACGTTGTTGCGCCATTTGCCAGCCAGTCTTATGACCTGAAAACCGCGGTTTCGGCAAAGATTAGTAAAATCACCTTTACGTCAATCAATGATTTTGGCGGTGCAGATAAGCGCGACGCAATCGTCAATTGATTAAAAATAATTATTTGTTCTTTATTATTAGCAGCTAACGGATTAGTAATAGCAATGTTATTTCGCCGCTCATTTCTTTGTATTGCCATATGCACAGCGTTCCAGTCAGCATCTTTTGCCGCTGACAAAACGCCTGCGCCATCTTCTGGTAGTGAAGAGGTCGAATTCAACGATCAGTTCCTGTTTAATACAGGAGCCAATATTGACGTTAGCCGCTTTTCTCGCGGGAATCCCGTTATTCCAGGAACATTTAAAACACAACTCGTTTTGAACGGGCAAAAAAAAATACTCACTGACTTCACGTTTAAAGAAAACGGAACCCCGCGAGCAACGCCTTGTTTTACACCTAAGTTATTGATGCAGATCGGTATTAAAGCCGACGCGCTCAAAAATGTGTTAGGTGATCAGGATTTCGAAGAGGGTAAAGAAGTCTGTATCAATATTAGTGAGGCCTTAACAGGGGCTTCCTGGGACTTCAATGCCGCGACGCAGGAATTAAGCCTGGTCGTACCGCAGGTTTTTGTTGAACGTCGCCCGAATGGTTATGTTGACCCGTCTCTGTGGGAAGATGGTATTACCGCCGGAATGCTCTCTTACGATCTCAACGCGTGGCATTCAGACAGCACCGACGGTGCACGTGATACCGCGTATGCCGGCCTCAAATATGGCCTCAACATGGGCCCGTGGCGTTTGCGCTCACGCGGTACGCTCAACTGGAGCCAGGATGATGGTTCGGATTACTCCAGCCAGGATATTTACCTGCAACGTGATATTACGCCGTTACGCGCCCAGTTATTGTTAGGTGACTCTTTTACCCGCGGCGATACCTTTAACTCCTTCAGCCTGCGTGGCGTGAGAATGTATAACGACGATCGCATGCTGCCAGGGGGGATCTCCACCTACGCCCCGACCATCCGTGGCGTCGCAAAAAGTAACGCCAAAGTGACCGTGACACAAAGCGGGAACAAGATATTCGAATCAACCGTTCCACCGGGAGCTTTTGAACTCAACGATCTCAGCACAACCGGTTACGGGAGTGATTTGGTTGTTACCATCGAAGAATCGGACGGAAGTACTCGCACATTTTCCGTGCCCTACTCTTCCGTAAGTCAAATGCTTCGCCCGGGCTATAGCCGCTGGGATATCGGCGTCGGCGAACTTAACGATGACAGTCTTCGCGATAAGCCGCGTCTGGGTTATGCCACAGGCTATTACGGGATAAACAACACCTTTACCGGCTACACTGGCTTCCAGTATATGGACACGGGTTACTTATCTGGATTGATCGGGATCGCCATGAACACCCCGATCGGAGCCTTTGCACTGGATGTCACCCATTCTGATGCTAATATCGACGGTCTCGATAACCTGAGCGGCCAGAGTTATCGCGTCTCCTGGAGCAAACTGCTTACCGATACCAACACCTCGTTTAACGTGGCGGCCTATCGCTTCTCAACGCAGAACTATCTGACGCTGAATGACGCGGCATCACTGGCGGATGACGTGAAATATCGCGATAAATCACGTAACCCCGACCATACGAACGAAGATGTGTACAACAGCTTCCAGCGTATGAAAAACCAGGTGCAGGTCAACATCAGCCAACCTTTGTCATCCGGCAAGGAGAACTACGGCTCGTTATATATCACCGGCAGCTGGCAGGATTACTGGACTGATTCCAGCTCAACATCTCAGTATTCGGTGGGTTACAACAGCTCATTCTGGCTGGGTAGTTATAGCGTCTCATTACAGCGCAGCTACGATGCATATGGCGCAAAAGATGACAGCGTCTACGTGAACCTCAGTATCCCTCTGGAAAACCTGTTTGGTCACGGCAAACATCCAGGCGGTTTCTCCAGCGTGAACATGAGCGTGAACTCAGATTTCAAAGACAGTTCGGCGTTTAACACCAGCGCAAATGGCAACTCCGACGATTACCGTTTCAGCTACAGCGTCAATACCAGTACCAGCCATGCCGACAGCGGCGATCTCAACCAAATAGGCGGCTATGGCAGTTACAGCAGCCCATATGGTCCCTTGAGCTTATCTGCCTCTGCCTCTGATGACAGCAGCCAGCAGTACTCTCTGAGCTACAGCGGAGGAATGCTGGTGCACTCAGGCGGCATTACATTGGCTCCAGGCAGCATTGGCGACACCGATACACTGGCGCTGGTAAGCGCGCCTGGGGCGAAAGGGGCCCAGCTGACGGTAGGGGACGGCGTTATTGGAAGTTCAGGTTATGCAATCATGCCTTATCTGTCGGCTTACCGTGAGAACACCGTCGGGATTGATATTGCCAGACTGGAATCAGACGTGGAAGTCAAAAACACCAGCACAGTTGCCGTGCCGCGCAGCGGCGCCATTGTTCGCGTGGATTTCGAAACCGACCAGGGACGCTCAATGCTGCTGGACCTGCATCGTTCTGACAACGGTTTTATTCCGCTGGGGGCAGATGTCCAGAACGATAAAGGCCAGTCCGTCGGTTCCGTTGGCCAGGCAGGCCAAGCATATGTGCGTGGTATCGACGATCGCGGCACGTTACGTGTTGTATGGGGAAGCGAGGCAAACAGCACCTGTACTGTGACCTATAACACCACCTCATCTACCCGGAAAGTGGGTCTGACAACCATGCTGGATAACCAGTCCTGTCAGATGTAATCGTTTTATAACATGGAGTTATTTTTAATGAAGAAAACAAGCCTTTGCGCAGTAGTTCTGCTGGCCTTAAGCGCGCAAGCCATGGCTGGCAGCACCAGTCTGGACGTGACCTTCACCGCCACGCTGCGTGAAACGACCTGCGATATGGCCATTGAAGGCGGAACGGGTGATGGTCAAAAAAACACCATTCCGATTGGTGCCGCAGGTAAAACGTCGCTGGCTGATATTAGCAGCGGAGCAGATACAGCGAGCACCACATTCAAGCTGAAAATCATTGAATGTCCATCCAGCCTTGCAGGATTGAAAACCACCATTGCGGGCAGCCAGTCCGCCAATATGGTTACAGCGATTGCAAACACAGCGTCTGTAACACCTGCTGCCAACATGGGGGTTTCTATTGCTCGCGTCTCTGCACCAACAGCACCGTTTACCATCAACTCAACAGTAGATGCAGAACGTCTGGTATGGACAGGAGGAGAGATCAGCGGCCAGGAAGTTCCCCTGATAGCGCGTCTGGTTGAAACAAAAGCAGGCGAGGCAACAACCGGCAGCTTCAGTGCAATTGCCACATTTAACTTTGAATATCAATAAGCGGAAGGAAACGCGACAATGAACAAAAAATCTTCCACTCTGATTGCGCTGGCCGTTTCCACCGGTCTGTTTAGCGTTGCAGCAAGTGCAATCACCGGCACCACAAACGTGCAGGCGACGTTTACCTCTACCATTGAAGCCGGTACCTGTTCGGCACAAATCCAGAATGCTGGCGGTCAGCCGATCAGCACCCTGGCCTTTGGCGATGTCTTCAAGTCAGACCTTGTTGCCCAGACCCGCAGCGAGCCGTTTAAAATTGCCTTCAGCGGTTGCGCTGGTGTGAAATCGGCAACCATAACCGCGACGCCAGGTACAGGGGGAGGATGTTCCGGCGGAAATGCGGATGGCGATTCTTTCGCTGCCGGTCACTCCACTGGCTTTGAAGTCTGGAAAGGTAATGTAGATAACGGCACGTTGATGATCTGTGATAACGCCAGAAGGATGCCTCAGACGGTTACAATCAGCAGTTCAACGACGAATGTTGATATGACGGCTCGAATCGTCCTGGCCAAGGGCAAAACTATCAGCCAGGTAACGCCAGGTGAAGCCAGCGCACCCGTTACTTTTCTCGTGACCTATCAGTAATTAAGTACAGGGGCAGTACCGCGATGACCAAAATAACGAACAATCATGTCCTGGGAAGTCTCCTGGTGATAGCAGGACTCATGAGCGTAAGCTGGTCTGCCCCATGTCTGTCTGAAGAGACAGGCATGGACATTACGCTCAGTGCCAATATCATTGAAACCACCTGTCAGGTGTCGATTCCCGAGGATGGACAAGTCCATCTGCCAACGGTGGGCAAAAGCTGGTTTTACAACACAGATGGAAGTTCACGTCTGCAGCCAACAGATGCGGATTCCGGCACGGCATTCACGGTAAAAATTGACAGCTGTCTGGGTGCCGGAACCAGTGTGAATACCCTTAACTTCAGCTTTCAACCTCAGAGCAAGCAGTTTCCTGCCGGCAGCCGGCAGGTATTCATCAACGAAACCAGCCCTGCCGAAGGCGGCGCTGGCAACACCGGTATTGTTATCTTTTCAAAAGAGCTCAATACCAACGTGCTGAATTCTGATGGCAGTTCCAGCGTCGCGCTAACTGCCAAATCAGAGTGGGCAACAGAATATGATTTCTATGCCCGTTTGCAAAATACCGGTCCGGTAACCGCAGGGACAGTGGCCAGCCGAGTCGTCGTGAATGCGACATATAATTAAATGGAACAGGCAAAGTTATCACTATGAAATTAAATGGATTTTCAGCAAAAGCAATCCTGATAAAAATCGCTGTTATAGCCTTGCTGTTGGTACAGGGCTATGCGAGGGCCGAATGTCACTTTGGCGCGCGTGGCGAGGGAGGCTCATCCACTATCGTGAATACAATAGCCGGTTCACCAGTCTACTTTAGTCCTGTACCCCAGGGACAATTCCCCAGTGGTGGGTATGAAATAGGCGGCCCTTACAATGCCAGCCTCACCCCTGCACTATGGTCTGACTGTGACAGTGGTAATGATGGCGATCAGATGTCTAACATCGTCTATGATGCCATTGGTGGTGTAGACGGTGATATGTGGCCAACCAATGTTACGGGTATTTACTACGCGGTCAGGATCTACTCTGATAATAACCCGGGTTCCTATTTTCAGGCCACAATGAATGGCCAATGGCAAGATTTGCCCGTGCACGCTGGCGCGGCAAGTCACGACTGGAAAGCACAAATTAAGCTGATTCAAACCAGCGAGTATCTCGGTAACCCTACGGGCATAACCATGATTACACCTAAGGAAGCGAAAAGAATCGGCGGCATGTCAATTGGTGGCCATACAGACTCGGATAACCAACCCTGGTGGTTTGATGTCACTCCCGCAACGTTCAGTATCCCTATTGCTGCGTCAACGTGCCAAACGGCCGTCGTTAACAACGGTACAAATAATGTCGATTTCGGTGAAATCATGTTTTCAACAATGAGAGACGGGTACTACCCATCTCAGACTTTTAATTTACAGCTCAGGGGCTGTAATAATGTAGTCGCAATAAATTATCGGGTTTCATCTTCCAAAGTCACAGGTACTACCCCTGGACAGATCTTGATAAATACATTGTCAGGTCCAGATGTCGCTGCCGGGATTGGCGTATCTATTGCTCAGAAATTTTCTGCAAACCCAAGCGGTCATGGCGAACCCTTTATCAATGACCCAAACTATATTTACGTGCCGTTACCCGAAGTCGGCTCTAGTGCCAGTAACGATCTTCCTTTCCAGGCATCGTTAAGAAAAGACGGAGCAGAGCTTAGACCTGGTAACTTTGTTGCCCTCGCTACCTTTACGATTAATTATCTGTAAACTACCCCTGCGGCTGATTGCTGATCAGCCGCGACATCGTCTCCAGCGAATCCGTTCTTAAGATATACAGGCGCTTCAGTAAGAACGGATTATCCCCCGGCTTGACCTTCCCGCGTACCGTCGTCACCGCCAGATGAAACCCGGCGTCATTCGCGGCTTTAATCGCCTTATCGTCGTAGCCGCCGAACGGATACGAGAGGTAAAGCACGTGCGGGTTAAACTGCGCCAGGTCCCTGCGCGAGCGCTTAAAATCAAACAAAATATTGTGATAGCTGCGGCTCAGTAGAATGGGCTGATGGTTGTCGTCGACGCGGTGCAGGAAGTGCGTGTGGGACTGATAGTCGAACACGTCATGCATCTGCTCCAGCTCCGACACGCTCATAAACTGCAGGGATTTCGGCGCCCATTTTTGCGGGTGGCGCTTGATGCGCGAGGAGATAATAAACTCCGTCGCCTTAAAGCCATACGCTTTGAGGATCGGGTAAGCATAGCGGTTAACGGACTTCAGGCCGTCGTCGAAGGTGATCACCACCGATTTCGCCGGCAGGTTCATTTTGTTACGCACGTATCCTTCCAGCTGGTACATCGTCAGGGTGGTATAGCCCTGGTCGCGCAGCCAGGTCATCTGGTTACTGAACGCCCGCACGCTGGTGGTCGTGGAGGTATGGCGGAAGCGGGTGTTCTCCTCGTCGCGCAAAATATGGTGGTAGGTAATGACCGGAATGCCATTATCTTCCTGCGCGTCCAGGCTGCTGATCCACGCCAGGCGGTTGCCGATGCGGATCTGGAACCAGGTCTGATTGAGGCGATCTTTGAGTTTATTCAGGATCGGATAGCGAAGATTAGCGCTTAAGGTGCCGAAGGGTGCGCTACCGTTGTTCGGGGCATTATAAACGGGCGTGTCTTTCCACGTTATCAGGTTTTGATTGCTCAGCGGTTTATTCAGATCTCCCAGCCCATCCTCGACGCGCTGTTTACCCTGCACCGGCTCCAGATGTCCCTTGTCGATAAAGCCCGTGCCAAATCCGAAGCGAAATTCATAGTAGTCCGCCGCCGCAGGCACCACCGCGAGGATCTGCCCTGCCCGCACGTTGCCGACGTTAATAACGCTGTTGCCGACCTGCGCCCAAATCGCCGCATCTTCGGTGGTTTGCATATATTGGGCAGGCAGTCTTTGCTGACTTAATAAACTGGCAGAAGAAGTGCCGGACACGAACATCAATAACAGGAAAACAATACGCGTGAACATGAGGGTCTTATTCGAAGCGGAAATACTTATGCCATTGTAGCAAAAGCGACATCAATACCAACGTTTAATTCTTATACAGATCATGGAGCAGGACGAAAGGAGGATTTTTTTGCTGCTGATGCCACAAGCTGCTGACGTCCGGTGTACCCTGCGCGACGATAGCGTTTCGGAACCCGGCGCTGGTTAACGTTTCACGTTGCGGATACATCGCTTCAAGTAATGGAAGGCTGATGCCCGAGATCACCTCACAGCAATCATGCTTATGGCTCAGCAAAGCGGCTGCGCGGTAAGGCGCCGCGCCCGATTTATCGGTCAAAAAAATCACGCCATCACCGGTGTCCGTTTCATGCAGGGCATCGCACATCATGCGACTCAGCATATTGGTGCTCAACCCGCGCCAGTAATTTACCGCCCGGCACTGTGCCAGCGGGCCAAATCTGGCTTCAAGCTTGTCCAGCATGTCCTGCGCCCGTTCATCGTGGCAGGTGATAACCCATCCCAGCATAACTCTCTCCTTAGCAGGCAAGTAGTTTAGCGGAGTGAAGGTTAGCTTTCGGTGATAACTGTCAAAGAAAGTGCCCGGCAAACAGAATGTCGCCGGGCAAAAGATTAGCTGCGCAGACCGCGTCCGCGCTGGATCAGATACCAGCACAGCAGGTAGAAGGCGATGATGAACACCACCAGCACCGCCACCGTGGTAAACAGCGGCACGTCAGTGATACCGAGGAAGCCAAAGCGGAAACCGCTGATCATGTAGACAATCGGGTTCAGGTGCGACAGCGCCTGCCAGAACGGCGGCAGCAGCGTCAGGGAGTAGAACACCCCGCCGAGATAGGTTAGCGGCGTCAGCACGAAGGTCGGGATCAGGCTGATATCGTCAAACGTTTTGGCGAATACGGCGTTCAGCAGACCGGCCAGCGAGAACAGGATCGCCGTCAGGAGCAGCGTCAGCGCCACAAACAGCCACGAGTGCACCTGGAACGGCACGAAGAACAGCGAAATCGCCGTGACCAGGATCCCCACGCACAGCCCGCGCGCCACGCCGCCGCCGACATAGCCGGCGATAATAACGTGCGTCGGTACCGGCGCGACCAGCAGCTCTTCGATGTTGCGCTGGAACTTGGCGCTGAAGAATGACGACGCCACGTTGGCATAGGCGTTGGTGATCACCGCCATCATAATCAGGCCCGGCACGATAAACTGCATATAGGTAAAGCCGTGCATCTCACCAATCCGGGAACCTATCAGGTTACCGAAAATAATGAAGTACAGAGTCATCGTAATGACTGGCGGCACCAGGGTTTGCACCCAGATGCGCATGAAGCGGTTAATCTCTTTCGCCCAGATACTTTTCAGCGCGACCCAGTAAAGATGCGTCATGCCTTGTCTCCTTGTTTATCCTGCACCAGAGAGACAAACAGCTCTTCCAGTCGATTCGCTTTGTTACGCATGCTTAAGACCTGAATACCCTGCGCGCTCAGCTGCGAGAACACGCTGTTAATCCCCTGCTCGCGCAGCACTTCCACTTCCAGCGTCGAGGTATCCACCAGACGATAGTTATAACCTTCAAGTTTTGGCAGCGCGCTTTTAGCCGCCAGATCGAGAATGAAGGTTTCTGATTTCAGCTTGGAGAGCAGGTTCTTCATCGAGGTGTTTTCCACCAGCTCGCCGTGCTGAATGATGCCGATGTTGCGGCACAGCATTTCAGCCTCTTCAAGGTAGTGGGTGGTCAGAATAATGGTGGTGCCTTTGTCGTTGAGATCCTTGAGGAAGCCCCACATGGAACGACGCAGTTCAATATCGACGCCCGCCGTCGGCTCATCAAGGATCAGCAGCTTTGGCTCGTGCATCAGCGCGCGGGCAATCATCAGGCGGCGCTTCATCCCGCCGGACAACATCCGCGCACGTTCGTTACGCTTTTCCCACAGATCGAGCTGCTTGAGGTATTTTTCGCTCCGCTCCAGGGCCTCTTTACGCTCGACGCCGTAATAACCCGCCTGGTTAACAACGATCTGCTGCACCGTCTCAAACGGGTTGAAGTTGAACTCCTGCGGCACCAGACCCAGCTGGCGCTTGGCGTTCACCACATCTTTTTGCAGGTCGTAACCAAAGACGCTCACCCGGCCGGAGGTTTTATTGACCAGCGAACTGATGATCCCAATGGTGGTCGATTTCCCCGCCCCGTTCGGCCCCAGAAGCGCATAAAAATCACCGGCCTCTACTTTTAGATCTATTCCGCGCAGCGCCTGAACGCCGCCCGGATAGGTTTTTTTAAGCTGCTCAAGCTCCAGTGCAATTGCCATGAAATTAACTTACCTTCCGTTCTGACACACGTTGTGTGGTTTCATTAAAAGTCGGGTTACCCTATAGTAGCGCAACGCAATTACTCGGTTACAGGTCGCTAACCTCCATGAACAACATAGATACACTCATCAGCAACAATGCACTATGGTCAAAAATGCTGGTGGAGGAAGACCCCGGATTTTTTGGAAAACTCGCGCAGGCGCAAAACCCACGCTTTCTCTGGATTGGATGCTCCGACAGCCGCGTACCGGCGGAGCGCCTGACCGGCCTCGAGCCCGGCGAACTGTTTGTTCACCGCAACGTTGCCAACCTGGTGATTCACACCGATCTCAACTGTCTTTCTGTTGTTCAGTATGCCGTTGACGTTCTGCAAGTCGAGCACATCATCATTTGCGGCCACTACGGCTGCGGCGGCGTGCAGGCGGCGGTTGAAAACACGGAACTGGGGCTCATTGATAACTGGCTGCTGCACATCCGCGATATCTGGTTCAAACATAGCTCACTGCTGGGCGAAATGCCGCAGGAGCGTCGCATGGATACCCTGTGCGAACTCAACGTGATGGAGCAGGTGTATAACCTGGGCCACTCAACGATCATGCAATCGGCGTGGAAACGCGGGCAGAAGGTCTCGATCCACGGCTGGGCGTACGGCATTCACGACGGTCTGCTGCGCAATCTGGAAGTGACCGCCACCAACCGGGAAACGCTGGAGCAGCGTTACCGTTCGGGAATTGCCAACCTTCAGCTTAAGCATGTGAACCATAAATAAAGCCGGGGATTTTCTCCCTCTCCCTGTGGGAGAGGGCCGGGGTGAGGGCATCAGCCCGCAATTACTCGTCCAGCAATACCACTTTCCCAACATACGGCAGATGGCGATAGCGCTGCGCGTAGTCAATGCCGTAACCGACGACGAACTCGTCCGGGATAGAGAAACCGACAAACTCTACCGGCACCTGCACTTCACGGCGGTCAGGCTTATCCAGCAGGGTGCAAATCGCCAGCGATTTTGGCTCACGCAGGCTCAGGATCTCGCGCACTTTTGACAGCGTGTTGCCGGAGTCGATGATATCCTCAACGATCAACACATCTTTGCCACGAATATCTTCATCCAGATCTTTCAGGATTTTCACATCACGGGTGGTGGACATGCCGCTGCCGTAGCTGGAGGCGGTCATAAAATCGACCTCATGGGGCACATGCACTTCACGGCACAGGTCCGCCATGAACATGAAAGAGCCGCGCAACAGACCGACCAGCACCATTTCACTGCCGCTGTCCTTGTAATGTTCGGTGATTTGACGACCCAGTTCGGCGATACGCGCTTTGATCTCGGCTTCCGGGATCATCACTTCAACAGTATGTTTCATATTACTAACCAAATGATTTTGATGAAAATCTCTCAATACGGATGAGTTAATATCCAGCACTGATACGCAAGCCAGCCATTATATCAGCAAATGGATAACCCTGGCGTATGAGTTATAAAAAGCAAATATTGTGATTCCGATCACACTTGTTAATACCTATAATTAGTTGCTAGCAAATTATTAACAAAAACTGACGAGTACACTTTCTATGGCTGAAACAAACTCTAAACAGCCGCGTCTACTGGTAACATTAACAGCGGCGTTCGCAGCCTTCTGCGCGCTGTATCTGTTAATCGGTGGCGTCTGGCTGGTCGCGATCGGCGGCTCCTGGTACTACCCGATTGCGGGCCTGGTTATGCTTGGCGTAACCGTCCTGCTCTGGCGTAGAAAACAATCTGCACTGTGGCTGTATGCCGCACTCCTTCTTGCCACCATGATCTGGGGCGTCTGGGAAGTCGGCTTTGACTTCTGGGCGCTGACGCCGCGCAGCGACATCCTGGTCTTCTTCGGTATCTGGCTGATCCTGCCGTTCGTGTGGCGTCGCCTGATTGTGCCTTCCAGCGGTGCTGTGGCGGGCCTGGTTGTTGCCCTGCTGATTACCGGCGGCATTCTGACCTGGGCCGGTTTTAACGACCCGCAGGAGATCAACGGTACGCTGAACGCAGAATCGACGCCTGCGGCGGCTATCTCGCAGGTGGCGGACGGCGACTGGCCTGCCTATGGTCGTAATCAGGAAGGTCAACGCTACTCTCCGCTGAAGCAGATCAACGCGGACAACGTTAAGAACCTGAAAGAAGCCTGGGTATTCCGTACCGGCGACCTGAAGATGCCGAACGATCCGGGCGAGCTGACCAACGAAGTGACGCCAATTAAAGTCGGCGATATGCTTTATCTGTGTACGGCGCACCAGCGTCTGTTCGCGCTCGACGCGGCCACCGGTAAAGAGAAATGGCACTTCGATCCGCAGCTGAACTCCAACCCGTCCTTCCAGCACGTCACCTGCCGTGGCGTCTCATACCACGAGGCGCGCGCCGACAATGCGAGCCCGGAAGTGGTAGCCGACTGTCCGCGCCGCATCATGCTGCCGGTCAACGATGGCCGTCTGTTCGCCATCAATGCCGAAACGGGCAAGCTGTGCGAAACCTTTGCCAACAAAGGTATCCTGAATCTGCAGACCAACATGCCGGACACCACGCCGGGTCTGTATGAGCCAACTTCGCCGCCGATCATCACCGATAAAACCATCGTGATTGCCGGTTCGGTAACGGATAACTTCTCCACGCGCGAAACCTCCGGCGTTATCCGCGGTTTCGACGTGAATACCGGTAAACTGCTGTGGGCCTTCGACCCGGGTGCGAAAGATCCGAATGCGATCCCGTCGGACGAGCACACCTTTACCTTTAACTCGCCAAACTCCTGGGCCCCGGCTGCGTATGACGCGAAGCTGGACCTGGTCTACCTGCCGATGGGCGTTACTACGCCAGATATCTGGGGCGGTAACCGCACGCCGGAGCAGGAACGTTATGCCAGCGCTATCGTGGCGCTGAACGCGACCACCGGTAAGCTGGCGTGGAGCTATCAGACAGTACACCACGATCTGTGGGATATGGATATGCCGTCCCAGCCGACGCTGGCGGACATTACCGTTGACGGCAAAACCGTTCCGGTGATTTACGCCCCGGCCAAGACCGGCAACATCTTCGTTCTGGATCGCAGCAACGGCAAGCTGGTTGTGCCGGCACCGGAAAAACCGGTTCCGCAGGGTGCGGCGAAAGGCGATTACGTCAGCAAAACCCAGCCGTTCTCTGACCTGAGCTTCCGTCCGAAGAAAGACCTCAGCGGGGCAGACATGTGGGGTGCCACCATGTTTGACCAGCTGGTGTGCCGCGTGATGTTCCATCAGCTGCGCTATGAAGGCATCTTCACGCCGCCTTCTGAGCAGGGCACGCTGGTCTTCCCGGGTAACCTGGGGATGTTCGAGTGGGGCGGGATCTCCGTTGACCCGAACCGTCAGGTCGCGATTGCCAACCCAATGGCGCTGCCGTTCGTTTCCCGTCTGATCCCACGCGGTCCGGGCAACCCAATGGAGCAGCCGAAAGACGCGAAAGGCAGCGGTACCGAAGCCGGTATTCAGCCGCAGTATGGCGTACCGTTCGGCGTAACGCTGAACCCGTTCCTGTCGCCGTTTGGCCTGCCGTGTAAACAGCCTGCCTGGGGTTATATCTCCGGCCTGGATCTGAAAACCAATCAGATCGTGTGGAAAAAACGTATTGGTACCCCGCAGGACAGCATGCCGTTCCCGATGCCGGTTCCGGTGCCGTTTAATATGGGTATGCCGATGCTGGGTGGCCCAATTTCCACCGCCGGTAACGTGCTGTTCATCGCGGCAACCGCAGATAACTACCTGCGCGCGTACAACATGACCAACGGTGAAAAACTGTGGCAAGGCCGTCTGCCGGCTGGCGGACAGGCTACGCCGATGACCTATGAAGTAAATGGCAAGCAGTACGTTGTCATCTCTGCAGGTGGTCACGGTTCGTTTGGCACGAAGATGGGCGACTATATCGTCGCGTATGCGCTGCCTGATGAAAGTAAGTAACTGAAAAGCCGGGTGGCGGCTACGCCTTACCCGGCCTACGGAAAAATGCAAAACGGCAACTTCGGTTGCCGTTTTTGTGTTTGTTCCCTCTCCCGGTGGGAGAGGGTCAGGGTGAGGGCATCAGGCCGCACCTGCGACCATCCGGCTTTTTTATACGGTAAAGCCGAGCATCATCCCCGTATCTTCATGCTCCAGCAGATGGCAGTGCGCCATATAGGCAAACTCCTTCGGCGCGTCGTGGTCAAACTTCGCCAGCACCTCGCTGACGCCGCCTTCCACTCTCACCGTATCTTTCCAGCCCGCGCGATGCGCATCCGGCGCTTTGCCGTTCTCAGAAAGAATGCGGAACTGGGTACCGTGGATATGGAACGGATGCAGCATCATGTCCCCTTCACCTGAAATCACCCAGCGCTCAAACTGCCCTTTTGTCGCTGCAAACATCGGCGTGTTCATGTCGAACGCTTTACCGTTGATCATATTGGCGTTATGGAAATCAAAGCCATGGTCGCCGTGCTCCATGTTCCCCATGCCGCCCATTTTGCCGTGGTCCATATTCATATGACCCATCATCTGCCCGTGATGCATCCCCGCCATCGCCTTATCGCCATATTTCGCCATCAGCGCCTGCATGCCCATCATATCGAGCATCGGGTTCATGGAGAGCTGCAGCTTACGCTGCGTAAGCCCATCAAGCGACGGGAGTGCTGGCAGAGTGGTTAACAAATCAGGCAGCGTGCCGGAAGCGGTCACCAGTAACGGCTGAATACGCAGCACCGGATGCGGCTTATCAAACGGTGCGACCGCCATCCCCATCTGGCTAACCGGCAGGGTCACAAGATCAAACGCTTTGCCGTCGCTGATATCCACCAGCACCTCAAAGCGCTCCCCCATCAGCATCGGCAGTTCGCTCACTTTCACCGGCTCCGGCAGCAGGCCGCCGTCGCTGGCGACCACATACAGAGGACGCTTATCGCTGGTGGCGAAGTTGAGTGAACGCGCGTTACAGCCATTGAGCAGACGCAGGCGCAGCCAGCCTTTGGGTGCGGCGTGCTGAGGATAAATGGCGCCGTTGGTCAACAGCGTGTCGCCAAACCAGCCTACCGCCGCGCTCATCACGTCCAGCTGGTAGTCAATTTGCCCGTCCGCGGTGAATTTCTTGTCCTGCACAATCACCGGCACGTCGTCGATGCCCCACTGTTTCGGCAGGCGCAGCAGACGGCTTTCGTCGTCTTCAATCAGCACCAGCCCCGCTAGCCCCATCGCCACCTGATGGCCCGTTTTGCCATGCTGATGCGGATGGAACCAGCAGGTTGCCGCGCGCTGGTCGGGCGTAAAGGTGACGCTGCGCGTGCCGCCCGCTTTGATGACGCCCTGCGGCCCGCCGTCTACCTCGCCCGGCACTTCCAGCCCGTGCCAGTGCAGCGTCGTCTCTTCGGCAAGCGTGTTGTGGATATCCACCGTCACCGCTTTCCCTTTGCGCAGCTGTAGCGCCGGGCCGAGCAGATTGCCGTTATAGCCCCAGGTCGTCGCGTTGTGCGCACCGAACAGCGTGTTGCCGGACTGAACAACAAGCTTGATACGGCTACGGGCATCCGCGGTCAGCAAGTCAGGGATGGGTAAGGCAGGCCTGTCAGCCGCGAAAACCGCGCGGCTCCAGAGAGGCAATGCGCTGGCAGCACCCAGCGCCACGGAATATTTTAAAAAATCACGACGTTGCATGTTCATTTCCTTATTTCCAGCAGGCGATCTTTTGAGCATAAACCCTCCCCTTACCGGAAGGTCAAGTCAAGCGGCAATAATAAAGATCGTCGCACTGGCATCAAGTATGCTAACGTTAATTTTCCGTGAAGAAGTGGTAGAAGCAATGAAGACGTTTTTCAGGACAATTTTGTTCGGTAGCCTGATGGCAATGTGTGCGAACAGCTATGCGCTAAGTGAAAATGAAGCGGAAGATATGGCCGATTTAACGGCGGTTTTTGTATTCCTGAAAAATGATTGTGGCTACCAGAATTTACCCAACGGGCAAATTCGCCGCGCGCTGGTCTTTTTTGCCCAGCAGAACCAGTGGGATCTCAGCAACTACGACAGCTTCGACATGAAGGCGCTCGGTGAAGACAGCTACCGCGACCTAAGCGGTATTGGTATTCCCACTGCCAAAAAATGCAAAGCGCTGGCTCGCGACTCACTCAGCCTGCTCGCCTACGTCAAATAACCTTCCCGAAGCCCCCTGTTGAACCTCTGACCGTGCAACCGCGGTTAGAGTTAGCTATCATGTTTCGCTCATTTTTGTGAGCGTAACGGATGTTTACACAGGAGGAGTTCGCTATGGCCGACCACACGTTGTGGCATGAAACCTTGCATGACCAGTTTGGTCAGTACTTTGCCGTTGATAACGTGCTCTATCATGAGAAAACCGATCACCAGGATCTGATCATCTTCGAGAATGCTGCCTTTGGCCGCGTGATGGCGCTGGACGGCGTCGTGCAAACCACCGAGCGAGATGAGTTTATCTATCATGAGATGATGACCCACGTCCCGCTGCTGGCGCACGGCCACGCGAAGCATGTCCTGATTATCGGCGGTGGCGACGGCGCAATGCTGCGTGAAGTTTCCCGCCATCGTTCCATTGAAACCATCACCATGGTGGAAATCGATGCGGGCGTCGTCTCTTTCTGCCGCCAGTACCTGCCCAACCACAATGCCGGCAGCTACGACGATCCGCGCTTTAGCCTGGTGATTGACGACGGCGTTAACTTCGTTAACCAGACCTCGCAGACCTTTGACGTGATCATCTCAGACTGCACCGACCCTATCGGCCCCGGCGCGTCGCTGTTTACCTCCTCCTTCTACGAGGGCTGCAAGCGCTGCCTGACCCCGGGCGGGATCTTCGTCGCCCAAAATGGCGTCTGCTTCCTGCAGCAGGATGAAGCGCTGGATAGCCATCGTAAGCTCAGCACCTATTTCGATGATGTCAGCTTCTATCAGGCGGCAATTCCAACCTACTACGGCGGGATCATGACCTTTGCCTGGGCGACGGATAACGACGTATTACGTCATCTTTCCACCGAAATTATTCAGGCCCGCTTCCATCAGGCCGGTCTTCAGTGCCGATATTACAATCCGGCTATTCATACCGCAGCGTTTGCTCTGCCGCAGTACCTGCAAGACGCATTATCCACTAAGGGGGTGAGCTAATTGAAAAAGCTTAAACTGCATGGCTTTAACAACCTGACGAAAAGCCTGAGTTTTTGTATTTACGATATCTGCTATGCCAAAACAGCGGAAGAACGCGATGGTTACATCGCCTATATCGACGAACTCTACAACGCCAACCGTCTGACCGAGATCCTGTCAGAAACCTGTTCCATTATCGGCGCCAACATCCTGAACATCGCCCGACAGGATTATGAACCCCAGGGCGCCAGCGTGACCATCCTGGTCAGCGAAGAGCCGGTCGATCCTAAGCTTATCGACAAAACGGAACATCCGGGCCCGCTGCCGGAAGTGGTTGTTGCCCACCTGGATAAAAGCCATATCTGCGTCCATACCTACCCGGAGAGTCACCCGGAAGGTGGGCTGTGTACGTTCCGCGCCGACATTGAAGTGTCGACCTGCGGCGTGATTTCCCCGCTGAACGCGCTGAACTATCTCATCCATCAGCTGGAATCAGATATCGTCACGATTGATTACCGCGTGCGCGGTTTTACCCGTGACGTCAACGGCATGAAGCACTTCATCGACCACGAGATCAACTCTATTCAGAACTTTATGTCCGAGGACATGAAATCACTGTATGACATGATGGACGTGAACGTGTATCAGGAAAACATCTTCCATACCAAGATGTTACTTAAGGAATTCGACCTTAAGCACTATATGTTCCACACGAAGCCGGAAGATTTGAGCGAAGAAGAGCGTAAGGCGATTACCGACCTGCTCTGGAAAGAGATGCGCGAGATTTACTACGGCCGTAATATTCCGGCCGTGTAAGTGTTGCCCGGAGCAGGGACGCTTCGGGAAGTTACCGCTGTTTCATGAACTCGCGGTAGGCATTCACCACCTGAAGGAAGTCTTCTACGCCGCACATCGACAGGCTCTCTTCGTCGTAGTAGCTCATCCCCTCTTCCATCTCGTCACCTGAAAACTCGAGCTGGTTGGCGCGCACCATGACCTCTTCACCGTCCATCCACAGCGTGTATTCATGACCGGCGCGCTGCCAGGAGCGTTCACTGCCTTTCACCGTATTTGCCGCCTGTTCAACCTCATCAAGAAGTGCGAGATTTTCTTTCACCTCTTCGTTAAACCAGTGTCCAACGGCTTCGTGGCCCATCGACATACGCACTTTCACCACTCCGGTGATGTCGCGCAGAAATTCGTAATCCATAGTGTTTTCCTCTGCAAAGCCATTAATGTAATTATCGCAGCAGCGAGGAAGAAAAAAAGCGTGAGAGGTGGGAGGAATGAAAATAAAAAGGTGAGAGCAAGACCCTGCGGCCTGATGCCCTCACCCCGTCCCTCTCCCACGGGAGAGGGTGCAAACACTAAAAACCGTCTCGTGGAGACGGTTTTGCTGTTTATACCGCCGTCTGGAAGATAACCCCGTCGGCCTTCTCGGTGTACTGAGAGAGCTGGTCGAAGTTCAGATAGCGATAGGTATCCACCGCGGTCTTATCCACCTGAGCCACAAAGGTCTGGTACTCTTCCGGCGTTGGCAGTTTACCAATCAGCGCCGCAACCGCCGCCAGCTCCGCAGAGGCCAGGAAGACGTTCGCACCGGTACCTAAACGGTTCGGGAAGTTACGGGTAGAGGTGGAGACCACCGTCGCGCCGTCGGCTACGCGCGCCTGGTTGCCCATGCACAGGGAACAGCCAGGAATTTCAATACGCGCCCCGCTCTTACCAAACACGCTGTAGTAGCCCTCTTCGGTCAGCTGAGCCGCGTCCATACGGGTTGGCGGCGCCACCCACAGACGGGTTGGCAACTGGCCTTTGTGGGTATCCAGAAGCTTACCGGCCGCACGGAAGTGACCGATGTTGGTCATGCAGGATCCGATGAACACTTCGTCGATCTTCTCGCCCTGAACTTCGGACAGCGGACGCGCGTCGTCCGGATCGTTCGGTGCACACAGGATTGGCTCTTTGATATCCGCCAGATCGATGTCGATCACCGCCGCGTACTCTGCGTCAGCATCAGCTTCCAGCAGTTGCGGATCGGCCAGCCATTTCTCCATGCCCTGGATACGACGCTCCAGCGTACGACGGTCGCCGTAGCCTTCTGCGATCATCCACTTCAGCAGCACGATGTTAGAGTTCAGATACTCAATAATCGGCTCTTTGTTCAGCTTGATGGTACAGCCCGCAGCTGAACGCTCAGCGGAGGCATCGGTCAGCTCGAACGCCTGCTCAACCTTCAGATCCGGCAGACCTTCGATTTCCAGGATACGGCCAGAGAAGATGTTTTTCTTCCCTTTCTTCTCAACGGTCAGCAGACCCTGTTTAATCGCATACAGCGGGATCGCGTGAACCAGGTCGCGCAGGGTGATACCCGGCTGCATTTTACCTTTGAAGCGCACCAGCACCGATTCCGGCATATCCAGCGGCATCACGCCCGTCGCCGCAGCAAACGCCACCAGACCGGAGCCCGCCGGGAAGGAGATACCGATTGGGAAACGGGTATGGGAGTCACCGCCGGTACCCACGGTATCCGGCAGCAGCATGCGGTTCAGCCAGGAGTGAATTACGCCGTCGCCCGGACGCAGGGAAACACCGCCGCGGTTCATGATGAAGTCTGGCAGCGTGTGGTGCGTGGTTACGTCAACCGGCTTCGGATATGCCGCAGTGTGGCAGAAGGACTGCATCACCAGGTCAGAAGAGAAGCCCAGGCACGCCAGGTCTTTCAGTTCGTCACGGGTCATTGGACCGGTAGTGTCCTGAGAGCCTACGGAGGTCATCTTCGGCTCACAGTATGCGCCAGGACGAACACCAGCGACGCCGCAGGCGCGACCGACCATTTTCTGCGCCAGAGAGTAACCGCGATTGCTTTCCGCTACGTCTTTCGCGTGACGGAATACATCACTGTGCGGCAGACCCAGCGCTTCACGCGCTTTGGTGGTCAGGCCACGGCCGATGATCAGCGGAATACGGCCACCGGCACGCACTTCGTCGATCAGCACGTCGGTTTTCAGCTCAAAGCTCGCCAGCAGCTCGTTGGTTTCGTGGTTACGCACTTCACCTTTGTACGGGTAAACGTCAATCACGTCGCCCATATTCAGGTTAGAAACATCCACTTCGATCGGCAGGGCGCCCGCATCTTCCATGGTGTTGAAGAAGATCGGTGCAATTTTGCCGCCAAGGCACAGGCCGCCGCCGCGTTTGTTTGGCACGTGAGGGATGTCATCACCCATGAACCACAGCACGGAGTTGGTGGCGGACTTACGGGAAGAACCGGTACCTACAACGTCACCCACGTAGGCCAGCGGGAACCCTTTTTTCTGCAGGGCTTCGATCTGTTTGATCGGGCCAACGCTGCCAGGCTGATCCGGCTCAATGCCTTCACGGGCGTTTTTCAGCATCGCCAGGGCGTGCAGAGGGATATCCGGGCGAGACCACGCGTCCGGTGCCGGAGAGAGGTCATCGGTGTTGGTTTCACCGGTCACTTTGAAGACGGTAACGGTGATTTTTTCAGCCAGCGCAGGACGGTTCAGGAACCATTCGGCATCCGCCCAGGACTGCATCACCTGCTTCGCATAGACGTTGCCTGCTTTGGCTTTTTCTTCTACATCGTAGAAGTTATCGAACATCAGCAGCGTGGAAGAGAGCGCTTTAGCGGCAATCGGCGCCAGCTTGTCGTTATCCAGCGCGTCAATCAGCGGATGAATGTTGTAACCACCCTGCATGGTGCCGAGCAGTTCAATGGCTTTTTCAGGAGTAACCAGTGGGGAGGTGGCTTCGCCTTTGGCGATAGCAGCAAGGAATCCGGCTTTTACGTAGGCAGCTTCATCTACGCCAGGCGGTACGCGGTTGATCAGCAGATCTAACAGGAATTCTTCTTCGCCCTTAGGCGGGTTCTTCAGCAGCTCGACGAGCGCGGCCATTTGGGTTGCATCTAAAGGTTTGGGTACAATTCCCTCGGCGGCACGTTCTGCTACGTGCTTACGGTATTCTTCTAGCACGACGGTTCTCCTCGCTCTCATTGTCATATGCGGCGGGCGTTCTCTTCACGCTCCTGTGAGACAGCAGTTTGTAGGGTAAATGCCCGATACCGCGTCGGGCAGCATAGCAGGATTTCTGCACAGTGTTAATCCGTTTACAAAAAAGCAACATTAAAAAATTTGCTGAATCGTTAAGCATGGTGTAGCGGGGAGACAAGACGAATTTTGGGTACAAAAAAACCGCCTGATAGCGGTTTATTTGTTGCCTTGCGATGGTAGCACACCGTGTTGGCAGATTTGCGGCAACCCCAACGCAATGAATTTTGCATCACGCCCCGCTGGCTTGCAAGCCATTATGTCAATTTTGCGTAGCGCCTTCCTGTTTCGAATGAAAATTCGTTTCACTTCATTTTTCGCCTTCAGAATGACTACTGAGTCGATTACTCTTCCTCTCGGCCTGCTTCGCTGGTGTAGCAACCAGTCACCGGGCCCGGGAGCAGTTCCGTAACCTACGCGGCAATCCCAACTTGCCTGGTTCTGCCTTTCCCGGTGAAGAATGAACCCGCGTAGCCTGTACAGGAACGCACGCAATGGAGATGCGAATCACTGCGCTGATCGTTGTGACCGGTTTACTGCTAACCGCGCTGCACGGTGGCTGGAACATATCCGACATCACGGTGCTGTTTGTCGTCAACCTCGGCAACTAGCTGCTGGCCGCTCGTAAGAGCGGCCTTCTGAATTCCCTTCGGTTTTTCCCGCATCGCATATAATTGTGTAATAAATACTCACAATCTTTATCCGGACGTACCGGACGCTTCCCAATAAAAGTCAAAACAGTAAAAGACGGGTGAATAATACTCACGCCAACCGTAACGCCTCACGGCACAGCGCTTGTCTCGTTGGAGTCATTTTATGAAGTTGCCCTTTAAGCCACATCTGCTCGTCCTTCTGTGCAGTGCCGGGCTGCTTGCCGCCTCAGGCGTCATGTTTGTCAAAAGTCGTGCAACGGAACCCGTTGCGCCGGCCCCCGTCGCACAACAACCAGCGGCACCGGCGGTACCGGTAGCACCAACGCCCGCCCCTGTCGCCGCACCAACCTATACTGCCGCGCAAATCGATCAGTGGGTTGCCCCCATCGCGCTCTACCCGGATGCCCTGCTGTCGCAAATCCTGATGGCCTCGACTTACCCGGCCAACGTGATCCAGGCGGCGCAGTGGTCAAAAGACAACCCTAAAATGGAAGGGGACGCCGCGATTCAGGCCGTTGCCAGCCAGCCCTGGGATCCCAGCGTAAAATCGCTGGTCGCGTTTCCTCAGCTCATGTCCCTGATGGGTGAAAACCCGCCGTGGGTACAAAATCTGGGCGATGCGTTTCTCGCGCAGCCGAAGGACGTAATGGATTCCGTTCAACGCCTGCGCGCGCTGGCACAGAAGACCGGCGCTTTACAATCCACGCCTCAGCAGACGGTCACCACCGTGACAAAACCGGCACCAGCGAAAACCAGCACCACCGAGACAACGACAACCACAGCAGCAACGCCCGCGCCGGCCCCAACGGTAATCAAAATTGAATCTGCCGATCCGCAGGTTGTTTACGTCCCCACCTATAACCCCAATACGGTTTACGGGACCTGGCCAAACACCGCCTATCCACCTACCTATCTCCCGCCTACACCCGGGGAGCAGTTTGGCAACAGCTTCGTCAACGGCTTAGGCTTCAGCCTGGGCGTCGCCACAACCTATGCCATCTTCAGCAACATCGACTGGGATGATGACGATGACTGGGATCATCACCATGACGACTGGGATAATCACGGCGGCTATAACCGCAACGGTGATAACAACATCAATATCAACGTTGAGAACTTCAATAAAATCAGCGGGCAGCGTCTGACGGACGCCAACCGTACCTGGCAGCATAACCCAGCCTATCGTGAAGGCGTGCCTTATCCGACTAACCAGCTCAACAACCGTTTCCACTCCACCAGCACGGCTACCGGACTAAGCTCAACGCAGCAAAAACCGGTTAACCGGGACAGCCAGCGTCAGGCTGCCCTGAGCCAGATGGAGAAGTCCACGGGTAAAACCTTCCCCCAAACGGCGCGTCCCGGCACGAAAGATGTGCAGCGTCAGGCCTCAAGTGAACAGCTGAAGCAGATTTCGCAGCGCAATAACTACCGTGGCTACGACACCAAACCGCAGACGACGAAGCGAACCACCACGCAGCAGCGAGAAAATCGCCAGACCACCGCGCAGAGACAAGAGAAACGGGGTTCGCAGCCGGCGCAGCAACGCGCTCTCCAGCAGCGAAACAGCCAGCCCAGGGCCAATGCGCTGAGCGGCAACGACAGCCGCTCCGCGAACTGGCAGGCGCAGCAGCAGCGCGGTGCGCAAAGCAGACAGCTTGCGGCTCGCCAGCAGCAGCCACGTCAGGCGTCTGGTGGACGCGCTGAACGCCGTGAAATTCGACATCGCTAAGGGAACCGACATGAAAAGTAAACTACTCAGTGGAATGGTGTTGTTCATGCTTTCGGCCTCGGCGATGGCGCAGCAGTCTTTCAGCACGCCCGATCAGGCGACCGATGCGCTGGCCAACGCCATTGGTGAGCATAATGAGCGCGCGATGAGCAATCTGCTTGGAGAGAACTGGCGCGATTTTCTGCCCCCTGAAGGCGTTGATCCGGATGCCGTCGATCGTTTCCTGCGCGACTGGAAAGTCCGTCATAACACCGTTGTCGAAGGGGATACGGCGCATCTTGTTGTCGGCGATAACAGCTGGCAGCTTCCCATCCCGGTGATCAAAACCGCCACCGGTTGGCAATTCGATATCAAAGAAGGGGCGGAAGAGATCCTGACCCGCGAAATCGGGCGTAATGAACTTGCCGCCATTGAAGCCTTACATGCCTATGTTGATGCGCAGCAAAGCTACTTTGCGATGAACCAGAAATACGCGCAGAAGATTGTCAGCTCGAAGGGCAAAAAAGACGGTTTGTACTGGCCCGCCTCTCCCGGCGAAGCGCCCAGTCCGCTCGGACCAGCATTTAGCCCAAAAGAGCCGGGTATCGGCTATCACGGCTATCGCTTCCGGATCCTGCCGGATAATAACGGTTTCGCGATGGTGGCCTGGCCAGTCAGCTATGGTCAGACGGGCGTCATGAGCTTTGTGATAAATCAGGATGATAAGGTGTATCAGACCGATCTCGGCAGCGATTCTGAGCAGAAAGCCCGGGCGTTAACCACCTATAGTCCTGATAAAACCTGGCAGCCTGTGGCCCCCTGAACGCAGCGCATAAAAAAAGCGGCCTGAGGCCGCTTTTTTCATCTGAAGAAACTTATTTCTTCTTCGCTTTCGCGTTTGGCAGGTCGGTGATGCTACCTTCAAACACTTCTGCCGCCAGGCCCACGGACTCGTGCAGAGTCGGGTGAGCGTGGATGGTCAGCGCGATGTCTTCAGCGTCACAGCCCATTTCGATAGCCAGACCGATTTCACCCAGCAGCTCGCCGCCGTTGGTACCGACAATCGCACCACCGATTACACGGTGAGTCTCTTTGTCGAAGATCAGTTTGGTCATACCGTCTGCGCAGTCGGAAGCGATAGCACGGCCAGAAGCAGCCCACGGGAAGGTGGCGGTTTCGTAGCTGATGCCTTTCTCTTTCGCTTCTTTCTCGGTCAGACCCACCCATGCCACTTCTGGCTCGGTGTACGCGATAGATGGGATGACTTTCGGATCGAAGTAGTGCTTCATGCCGGCGATAACTTCAGCGGCAACGTGACCTTCGTGAACACCTTTGTGTGCCAGCATTGGCTGGCCGACGATATCGCCGATTGCAAAGATGTGCGGCACGTTAGTGCGCAGCTGCTTGTCAACGCGGATAAAGCCACGGTCGTCCACTTCCACGCCAGCTTTGCCCGCGTCGAGGTTTTTACCGTTCGGCACACGGCCGATAGCCACCAGCACGGCGTCGTAACGCTGTGGTTCGGATGGGGCTTTTTTGCCTTCCATGGAAACGTAAATACCGTCTTCTTTCGCTTCAACGGCAGTCACTTTGGTTTCCAGCATCAGGTTAAATTTCTTGCTGATACGTTTGGTGAAGACCTTAACGATGTCTTTGTCGGCAGCCGGGATAACTTGGTCGAACATTTCAACCACGTCGATCTCTGAACCCAGCGCATGGTACACGGTACCCATTTCCAGACCGATGATACCGCCGCCCATAACCAGCAGACGCTTAGGAACGGTTTTCAGCTCCAGCGCATCGGTGGAATCCCACACGCGTGGATCTTCATGCGGAATGAATGGCAGTTCGATTGGGCGAGAGCCTGCCGCGATGATCGCGTTGTCGAAGTTGATCACGGTTTTGCCGTTTTCGCCTTCCACTTCCAGGGTGTTCGCACCGGTGAATTTACCCAGACCGTTTACCACTTTCACTTTACGGCCTTTGGCCATACCCGCCAGACCGCCGGTCAGCTGAGTGATAACTTTCTCTTTCCAGGTACGAATTTTGTCGATATCGGTTTTCGGCTCGCCGAAGACGATACCGTGTTCAGCCAGCGCTTTGGCTTCTTCGATAACTTTCGCTACGTGCAGCAGCGCTTTAGAAGGGATACAGCCGACGTTCAGACAAACACCGCCGAGGGTGCTGTAACGCTCTACGATGACGGTTTCCAGACCTAAATCCGCGGCGCGGAATGCTGCGGAGTAACCTGCCGGGCCTGCCCCAAGTACTACGACCTGAGTTTTGATTTCTGTGCTCATCATGACCTCTTAATTTATACCCGTCGTCCACCGGGTCGTTCTATCCGCCCGCAGTTTACAAAATTGTTAACAATTTTGAAACAACAAACGGCTCACGAATTGTCGCTTTCGCCAATAACCTCACAAACCCCATGAGATTATCAGAAAAAAGCCGGCCGACTGGCCGGCTTTTCGATTACATCACCAGGCGGCGAATGTCGCTCAGCATGTTGTTGATGATGGTGATGAAACGCGCACCATCAGCACCGTCGATCACGCGGTGGTCGAAGGACAGAGAGATTGGCATCATCAGACGCGGTACGAACTCTTTGCCATTCCACACCGGCTCCATCGCGGACTTGGACACACCGAGGATAGCCACTTCCGGCGCGTTCACAATCGGCGCGAAGTGGGTAGTACCCAGGCCGCCGATGCTGGAGATAGTGAAGCAGCCGCCCTGCATTTCGCCGGCAGTCAGCTTACCATCACGCGCTTTCTTGGAGATCACGGTCAGTTCACGGGACAGCTCGGTAATGCTCTTCTTGTTCACGTCTTTGAAGACCGGAACAACCAGACCATTTGGCGTATCAACCGCAACACCGATGTTGATGTATTTCTTCAGCGTCAGCTTCTGACCGTCTTCGGACAGGGAGCTGTTGAAGCGTGGCATCTGTTCCAGAGCCGCAGCAACCGCTTTCATGATGAAGACCACTGGGGTGAATTTCACGTCCAGTTTGCGCTTCTCGGCTTCGGCGTTCTGCTGTTTACGGAACGCTTCCAGATCGGTGATATCGGTCTTATCGAAGTGCGTAACGTGCGGGATCATCACCCAGTTACGGCTCAGGTTCGCACCAGAGATTTTCTGGATACGGCCCAGCTCCACTTCTTCGATTTCGCCGAACTTGCTGAAGTCCACTTTCGGCCATGGCAGCATGCCCGGGATACCGCCGCCAGCGGCTGCAGCTGGTGCAGCTTCGGCGCGTTTCACCGCGTCTTTCACATAGGTCTGAACGTCTTCGCGCAGGATACGACCCTTACGGCCGGTCCCTTTCACTTTCGCCAGGTTCACACCGAATTCGCGCGCCAGGCGACGAATCAGCGGGGTAGCGTGGACGTAAGCGTCGTTTTCAGCGAACTCAGATTTTTCTGCTTTAGCAGCAGGAGCAGCGGCTGGTTTAGCAGCCTGAGCCGGCGCAGCAGCAGGTGCTGGAGCAGCCGCGGTAGCCGGAGCTGCGGCAGGCGCAGCGCCTTCCACTTCGAAGACCATGATCAGAGAGCCGGTAGACACTTTGTCGCCGGTGCTGATTTTGATCTCTTTAACCGTACCCGCGAACGGCGCAGGGACTTCCATAGAAGCCTTGTCGCCTTCAACGGTGATCAGTGACTGTTCAGCGGCAACTTTGTCGCCCACTTTCACCATCACTTCGGTGACTTCAACTTCGTCACCGCCGATGTCCGGTACGTTAACGTCTTTCGCGCCGCCAGCAGCGGCTGGTGCTGCGGCTGGAGCCGGAGCAGCGGCCTGTGCAGGCGCGGCAGCGCCTTCTGCACCCGCCACTTCGAAGACCATAATCAGGGAGCCAGTAGACACTTTGTCACCGGTGTTGATCTTGATCTCTTTAACGGTACCGGCGAACGGCGCTGGCACTTCCATAGAGGCTTTGTCGCCTTCTACGGTGATCAGTGACTGCTCGGCCGCAACGGTGTCGCCCACTTTCACCAGGATTTCAGTGACTTCAACTTCGTCACCGCCGATGTCAGGCACGTTCACTTCTTTCGCGCTCGCGGCAGCGGCTGGAGCAGCGGCGGCCGGAGCGGCTTTCTTCTCTTCCTGCGCAGGTGCAGCAGCTGCTGCACCGTCGGCGGAATCGAAAATCATGATCAGTTTGCCAGTCTCGGTTTTATCGCCAACAGAGACTTTGATCTCTTTAACGATGCCAGCCTGAGGAGACGGGACTTCCATAGAGGCTTTGTCGCCTTCTACGGTGATCAGCGACTGTTCAGCTTCTACTTTGTCGCCAACTTTGACCAGGATCTCGGTGATTTCAACTTCATCAGCCCCGATGTCCGGTACATTGATTTCGATAGCCATTATTCTTTTACCTCTTACGCCAGACGCGGGTTAACTTTTTCTGCATCGATGTTGAATTTGGTGATTGCGTCTGCAACCACTTTCTTATCGATTTCGCCACGTTTAGCCAGTTCGCCCAGTGCTGCTACAACCACGTAAGAAGCATCAACTTCGAAGTGGTGACGCAGGTTTTCGCGGCTGTCAGAACGACCGAAGCCGTCAGTACCCAGAACGCGATAATCATCAGCTGGAACGTAAGTACGAACCTGCTCAGCGAACAGTTTCATATAGTCAGTAGACGCCACCGCTGGCGCGTCGTTCATCACCTGAGCGATGTACGGAACGCGTGGGGTTTCCATTGGGTGCAGCATGTTCCAGCGCTCACAATCCTGGCCATCACGCGCCAGCTCAGTGAAGGAGGTCACAGAGTACACATCGGAACCGACACCGTAGTCTTTCGCCAGGATCTGCGCTGCTTCACGTACGTGACGCAGGATAGAACCGGAGCCCAGCAGCTGAACTTTACCTTTGCTACCTTCAATGGTTTCGAGTTTGTAGATACCTTTACGGATACCTTCCTCGGCACCTGCTGGCATTGCCGGCATGTGGTAGTTTTCGTTCAGGGTGGTGATGTAGTAGTAAATGTTCTCTTGCGCTTCACCGTACATGCGCTGCAGACCGTCATGCATGATGACTGCCACTTCGTATGCGTAAGACGGGTCGTAAGAGATACAGTTAGGGATAGTCAGAGACTGAATGTGGCTGTGGCCATCTTCGTGCTGCAGACCTTCACCGTTCAGGGTCGTACGACCGGAAGTACCACCGATCAGGAAGCCGCGAGCCTGCTGGTCGCCTGCCTGCCAGCACAGGTCACCGATACGCTGGAACCCGAACATGGAGTAGTAAATGTAGAACGGGATCATCGGCAGGTTGTTGGTGCTGTAAGAAGTCGCAGCAGCCAGCCAGGATGCGCCTGCGCCCAGCTCGTTGATACCTTCCTGCAGGATCTGACCTTTCTCGTCTTCTTTGTAGTAGGCAACCTGCTCACGGTCCTGCGGGGTGTACTGCTGGCCGTTCGGGCTGTAGATACCGATCTGACGGAACAGACCTTCCATACCGAAAGTACGCGCTTCGTCGGCGATGATTGGAACCAGACGATCTTTGATCGACTTGTTCTTCAGCATCACGTTCAGGGCACGAACGAAAGCGATAGTGGTAGAGATCTCTTTGTTCTGCTCTTCCAGCAGCTGAGAGAAGTCTTCCAGCGCTGGCAGTTCCAGCTTCTCGGTGAAGTTTGGCTGACGAGCTGGCAGGTAGCCTTTCAGCGCCTGACGACGTTCGTGCAGGTACTTGTGCTCTTCAGACCCTTCCGGGAAGGTGATGTAAGACAGGTTTTCTACCTGCTCATCGGTCACTGGAACGTTGAAACGGTCGCGGATATAACGCACGCCGTCCATGTTCATTTTCTTAACCTGGTGAGCGATGTTTTTACCTTCTGCGGTATCACCCATGCCGTAACCTTTGATGGTATGGGCCAGGATTACAGTCGCTTTACCTTTGGTTTCACGCGCTTTTTTCAGTGCAGCGTAGACTTTCTTCGGATCGTGACCACCGCGGTTCAGAGCCCAGATCTGCTCATCAGTCCAGTCTGCAACCAGGGCTGCGGTTTCAGGGTATTTGCCGAAGAAGTGCTCACGAACGTAGGCACCGTCTTTGGATTTGAAGGTCTGGTAGTCACCGTCAACGGTTTCGTTCATCAGCTGGATCAGTTTACCGCTGGTGTCTTTACGCAGCAGCTCATCCCAACGACCGCCCCACATAACTTTGATCACGTTCCAGCCAGCACCCGCGAAGATGCCTTCCAGTTCGTTGATGATCTTGCCGTTGCCGGTTACCGGACCATCCAGACGCTGCAGGTTACAGTTGATGATGAAGCACAGGTTGTCCAGCTTCTCACGGGTAGCGATGGTGATCGCACCTTTAGATTCTGGCTCATCCATTTCGCCGTCGCCCAGGAAGGCGTAAACGGTCTGCTCAGAGGTGTCTTTCAGACCACGGTGTTCCAGATACTTCAGGAATTTAGCCTGGTAGATCGCACCGATTGGGCCCAGGCCCATAGATACGGTCGGGAACTGCCAGAATTCAGGCATCAGTTTAGGGTGCGGGTAAGAAGACAGACCTTTACCGTGAACTTCCTGACGGAAGTTGTTCATCTGCTCTTCAGTCAGACGACCTTCCAGGAAGGCACGTGCATAGATGCCCGGAGAGATGTGGCCCTGGAAGTACACCAGGTCGCCGCCGTCTTTCTCGTTCGCTGCACGGAAGAAGTGGTTGAAGCACACTTCGTAAACGGTCGCAGAAGACTGGAAGGACGCCATGTGGCCACCCAGCTCCAGGTCTTTCTTGGAGGCGCGCAGAACGGTCATGATGGCGTTCCAGCGGATTGCAGAACGGATACGACGTTCCAGATCCAGATTGCCCGGGTATTCCGGTTCGTCTTCGACGGCAATCGTGTTTACGTAGTTGCTAGCCCCTGCACCTGAAGCAACCTTCACACCGCCTTTGCGGGCTTCAGAAAGCAGCTGATCAATCAGATACTGAGCGCGCTCAACACCTTCTTCACGGATGACCGATTCGATCGCCTGTAGCCAGTCGCGAGTTTCGATCGGATCCACGTCATTTTGGAGACGTTCTGACATGGGGGTATTCCTTATCTATCTAATACGTTGATTTGTCTGGAACCTGTCCCATTGTGCTCATGGGCAAGAACACAATAAGACAGGTTCTGCGTTTAGTTGCCGCGCTCTAAAAGTACCTGGCGCTTAATCCTTTCGTTGCTGTATGCGGCGTAATGAACGTTCGCGTCGCGATTGTTCACGGCTGCGGTCCAGCAAGATTTCCTCAATGAAAGCCAGATGGCGGTGCGACGCTTCACGCGCCTGCTCCGGTTCCCCGGCCATTATCGCCTCGAATATTCGGGTGCGATGGTTGCTTACCAGTGGGAGCATCTCCCGACGGGCATACAACAATTCAAAATTCTGACGAACGTTCTGGGCCAGCATCGGCTCCATGCAGCGTAGCAGATGGAGGAGCACCACATTGTGTGCCGCTTCGGTGACGGCGATTTGATACTGGACGACGGCGCTGGACTCGGCGTCTAAATCGCCGGACTGCTGTGCCCGTTCAATGGCCTGATGCAGTTCGCGGATACGCACGCGATCTTCATCAGTGCTGCGAAGGGCGGCGTAATAGGCCGCAATCCCTTCAAGCGCGTGACGGGTCTCAAGCAGGTCAAACTGGGATTCTGGGTGGTCAGAGAGAAGTTCTACCAGCGGATCGCTGAAGCTCTGCCACAGGCTGTTTTGCACAAAGGTTCCGCCGCCCTGGCGACGAAGCAGCAAGCCCTTTGCTTCGAGACGTTGAATCGCCTCACGCAGAGAGGGACGTGAAACGTCGAACTGTTTTGCCAGCTCGCGTTCTGGTGGAAGTTTCTCACCCGGGCGCAGAGTCCCTTCGAGGATTAAAAACTCCAGCTGCTGCTCAATCACATCAGATAGTTTTGGTTGGCGAATTTTGCTGTAGGCCATATTCCCTGTCTTACGCCTTTTTGCCCGGAGTCAATTGGTCTTACCAATTTCTATTTCGTATCGCTAAAGTAACAAAGTATTCACCTTCTGTCCATATTGGTTTTGATTGAAATCAGTAAACCCTGCACATTTTAACAACCTTACAGAAATAACGTTTCAGAAATGTAACTTTGCACAAATGAGTTGATTACTCCTAAAGAGGGAGTTTTAACCATAATGAAACGAGGGTTTTTGCAATCTGAAGCGATTCAACAAGGCAAATAATGAAAATTCGCCCACTTACGGCGCATTTCTATTCTATAGGTTGGGTTAGGAACAACGAGCGGGCCGATTTACAAATGCTTTCTTTTTATTCAAGTCGTCATCACCCCTTCATAAAGCAGGTGCATTCGCAGGCGCTTACCACTATTCTTGCGCTTACGGAAGTCATCTCCGCTTTTTTCGGTCTCGTTAACCGTAAAGAAATAAATACAGAATATGGATTTTCATAATTACACACGCACAGCGTGAACATAACAACCACACACGAGGTTTCAAATGGAAGCTCAACAGCACGGCGATCAGCTAAAGCGCGGGCTTAAAAACCGCCATATTCAGCTCATCGCACTGGGCGGTGCGATAGGTACCGGCCTGTTTCTGGGCAGCGCATCCGTTATCCAGTCTGCCGGTCCGGGTATTATTTTGGGTTACGCGATTGCGGGTTTCATTGCTTTTCTGATCATGCGCCAGCTGGGCGAAATGGTCGTTGAAGAGCCGGTCGCGGGCTCCTTCAGCCACTTTGCCTATAAATACTGGGGCAGCTTTGCCGGTTTCGCCTCGGGCTGGAACTACTGGGTGCTGTACGTTCTGGTTGCCATGGCTGAGCTTACCGCCGTCGGAAAATACATTCAGTTCTGGTATCCCGAAATCCCAACCTGGGCTTCTGCTGCGGCCTTCTTTGTCATTATTAACGCCATTAACCTGACCAACGTAAAAGTGTTCGGTGAGATGGAGTTCTGGTTCGCCATCATCAAAGTCATTGCCGTGGTGGCGATGATTATCTTTGGCGGCTGGCTGCTGTTCAGCGGCAACGGCGGACCGCAGGCCACCGTGCGCAACCTCTGGGAACAGGGTGGCTTCCTGCCTCACGGCATGACAGGTCTGGTGATGATGATGGCCATCATTATGTTCTCCTTTGGCGGTCTGGAGCTGGTGGGTATCACCGCCGCTGAAGCCGACAACCCGGAGCAGAGCATTCCAAAAGCCACTAACCAGGTTATCTACCGTATTCTGATCTTCTATGTGGGCTCGCTGGCCGTGCTGCTCTCCCTGCTGCCATGGACGCGCGTCACCGCTGACACCAGCCCGTTTGTGCTGATCTTCCACGAGCTGGGCGACACCTTTGTCGCCAACGCCCTGAACATCGTGGTACTGACCGCAGCGCTCTCCGTATACAACAGCTGCGTATACTGCAATAGCCGTATGCTGTTCGGCCTCGCCCAACAGGGCAACGCGCCGAAGATGCTGCTTAACGTTGATAAACGCGGCGTGCCGGTGAATACCATCATTGTTTCCGCCATCGTGACCGCCCTGTGCGTGCTCATTAACTACATGGCACCGGAATCGGCTTTTGGCCTGCTGATGGCGCTGGTGGTCTCTGCCCTGGTCATCAACTGGGCGATGATCAGCCTGGCACACATCAAGTTCCGCCGCGCGAAACAGCAGCAGGGCGTCACCACGCGCTTCCCTGCCCTGCTCTATCCGCTGGGTAACTGGATCTGCCTGCTGTTTATGGCGGCCGTGCTGGTGATCATGCTGATCACGCCGGGTATGGCGATTTCCGTCTACCTGATCCCGGTCTGGATTGCGATCCTGGGCGTGGGCTATCTCTTCAGTCAGAAAAGCCGTAATGCCATGAAGGCGCACTAAGCCTCCCTCCGCGGTACCTGCTTTTACGGGTACCGCGCGTTGTTACCTCCCTCACACTTTCGCGCCCACAGCGCATTTATCCATATCACCGCCCTGATACTGCAACGCATATATCCCTTCGCCAGCGAATAATTCTCTCCATACCGTAAACCGGAGAGCTGTCGATGGATAACAACACACTGTCAGTAAAAGAAAAGATCGGCTATGGGATGGGCGACGCCGGATGCAACATTATCTTTGGCGCCATCATGCTGTTTGTTAACTATTTTTATACGGATATTTTTGGCCTCGCGCCTGCGCTGGTCGGCGTGCTGCTGCTGTCCGTCCGCGTAATTGACGCCGTAACGGACCCGATCATGGGCGCGATTGCCGACCGTACCCGCAGTAAATATGGCCGGTTTCGTCCATGGCTGCTGTGGATCGCCTTCCCCTACGCGCTGTTCAGCATCCTGATGTTCACCACGCCGGAGTGGAGCTATAACAGCAAAGTTATCTATGCGTTTGTCACCTACTTCCTGCTCTCTTTGACCTATACGGCAATCAACATCCCCTACTGCTCCTTAGGAGGGGTAATCACCAACGATCCAAAAGAACGCGTGGCCTGCCAGTCGTATCGCTTCGTGCTGGTCGGCATCGCCACGCTGCTGCTCTCATTAACGCTGCTGCCGATGGCCGACTGGTTTGGCGGGGACAACAAAGCCAAAGGCTACCAGATGGCGATGACCGTGCTGGCGCTGATTGGCACCTGCATGTTCCTGTTCTGCTTCGCCACCGTGCGCGAGCGCGTGCGCCCGGCGGTACAGACCAACGACGAGTTGAAAAACGATTTGAAAGACGTGTGGAAGAACGACCAGTGGGTACGCATTCTGCTGCTGACGCTCTGCAACGTCTGCCCGGGCTTCATCCGTATGGCGGCCACCATGTATTACGTCACCTGGGTGATGGGCCAGAGCACCCACTTCGCTACGCTGTTTATCAGCCTGGGCGTGGTCGGCATGATGCTCGGCAGCGTGCTGGCAAAAGTGCTGACCGACCGCTGGTGTAAGCTGAAGGTCTTCTTCTGGACCAACATCGTGCTGGCGATTTTCTCCTGCGCCTTCTACTTCTTCGACCCGAAAGCCACCGTCACCATTGTGGTGCTCTACTTCCTGCTGAACATCCTGCACCAGATCCCGTCTCCGCTGCACTGGTCGCTGATGGCCGACGTGGACGACTACGGCGAGTGGAAGACCGGGAAGCGCATCACGGGCATCAGCTTCTCCGGCAAC
This sequence comes from Enterobacter sp. SES19, assembly GCF_011765665.1. NCBI lineage: Bacteria > Pseudomonadati > Pseudomonadota > Gammaproteobacteria > Enterobacterales > Enterobacteriaceae > Enterobacter > Enterobacter sp. SES19. The sequence goes on along the minus strand of NZ_CP050320.1, from coordinate 810,022 downwards.
ATCTTCTTCCTCAAGCTGGGGCTGGCAATTGCCGGGGCGATGGTCGGCTTCCTGCTCTCCTGGTACGGTTATGACGCGGGCGCGAAAGCGCAGAGCGCGGACGCCATTAACGGGATCGTGCTGCTCTTTACCGTTATTCCCGGCATTGGATACTTAATTACCGCGGGCGTGGTACGTCTGCTGAAGGTGGACCGTGAAACGATGAAACGCATTCAGGAAGACCTGGAAAAACGTCGCACCAATTACCGTGAACTGAGCGACTATCAGGAACTGAAAGCCGCAGAGACAAAATAAGGAGAGCCAAATGCATCAGTGGCCAAACCCGTTTATCGAACAACGCGCCGACCCGTACATTTTACACCATGAGGGGGAATACTATTTTATCGCCTCCGTGCCGCAGTACGACAGGCTGGCGATCCGCCGCGCAGCGTCGCTGGAAGGCTTACGCCATGCTGAAGAAGTTGTGGTCTGGCGCAAACCCGAGACCGGACCCATGAGCCAGCTGATCTGGGCGCCGGAACTGCACCACATTGACGGGAAGTGGTACATCTACTTTGCCGCGACGCACACCCAGGCGCTCGACGCGCTCGGGATGTTCCAGCACCGGATGTTCGCCATTGAATGTGCTGACGACGATCCGCTTACCGGCGCGTGGGTGGAAAAAGGGCAGATCAAAACGCCTTTCGACACCTTCGCCCTGGACGCCACCACCTTTGTGCATCAGGGAAAACGCTGGTATCTGTGGGCGCAAAAAGCGCCGGATATCACCGGAAACTCCAACCTTTACCTGTGCGAAATGGCGAACCCGTGGACGCTAAAAGGCGAGCCGGTGATGCTCAGCAAGCCGGAGTATGACTGGGAATGTCGCGGGTTCTGGGTTAACGAAGGCCCGGCGGTACTGATTCACGGCGATAAGCTGTTTATCAGCTATTCCGCCAGCGCCACCGACGAGAACTACTGTATGGGGCTACTGTGGATAGACCTGAATGCCGATCCGCAAAACCCGGCAAACTGGCACAAATCCCCGCGTCCAGTGTTCGTTACCAGCTATGAAAACCGCCAGTTCGGCCCGGGACACAACAGCTTTACGCAAACGCCGGAAGGGGAAGACGTGCTGGTGTATCACGCGCGTAACTACACCGAAATTGAGGGCGACCCGCTGTACGATCCGAACCGGCATACCCGCCTGAAGCTCGTCCGCTGGAATGAAAACGGGATGCCTGATTTCGGCATCCCGCCCGCGGATACGCTGTAGTCTTTGCGGCGCGCTGGCTTACACCAGCGTGCCGTAAATAGTCAGCAGCGCCACGATCACCACCACCACAAACGACGTTTTCTTCGCCATGGAGACAGCGGCTTTTGGTGTTTCAATCTTGTCGGTATGCGGCTCACGCGCCAGCGAGAACTGCGCCAGACGCGTTAACACCTGGTACTGCGACGTATGGCGATCGGCAAGAGACGCAAACCAAGCGGGCAGCGCTTTTTCACCGTGACCAATTAACGCGTACACCACGCCCACCAGACGCACCGGAAGCCAGTCGAGCACGTGCAGGATGGCATCGATGCCGGACAGCAAACGTTCATGCGGCGTCAGATAGCGGGCAAGCCAGGTCTGCCAGGCGCGCAGGAACGCATACCCCATCAGCAGTACCGGTCCCCACGGGCCGCCCACCACGAACCAGAACAGCGGTGCCAGGTAGTAGCGGAAGTTAATCCACAGCAGCGCGTTCTGCAGCTCGCGCAGAAATTCGCGCTCGTCGCAGTCCGGCGGCACGCCGTGGATCATCGTCAGCTCGCTCGCCATGGCATTGCGCGCATGGGCATCGTCACGGGAGGCGGCTTTCAGGTAGGCGTGATAGTGCAAACGCACCTTGCCCGCACCAATGCACAGCACCCCAAGCAGGATCCACACCACCAGCAGCGGTACGTTGAAAAAGAGTCCGTGCAGCGAGCGCAGGAGCAGGAACGTAATGACCATCACGCCCGCCATCATCAGCAGCGTGCGCAGCATGGAAAAGTGCTTAATCCGGCGGAAAAACACCTCCAGCCGGTGATCCAGATGCCAGTGCTCGCCGAGCTTGAACAGGCGTTCAGCGATGATAACCAGCAGCATGGTAAACAACGTCATGGTATCTCCTTATTCTGACGACGCGGTGAGCATGGCGCGAAACCGGGGCCAGTCAAAGGCCGGGCCGGGATCGGTTTTTCTCTCCGGGGCAATATCACTGTGCCCCGTGATATTGTCGGCGATAGCCGGGTAGAGTCCGATAAGCGTGCGGGTCACGGCCGCTAGCTGTTGATACTGTGAATCGGTATAAGGCGTCGTATCCGTGCCTTCCAGTTCGATCCCGATAGAAAAATCGTTGCACCGTTCGCGCCCGTGATACATCGACACCCCGGCATGCCAGGCGCGCTTATCAAAGGGAACATACTGAACCACTTCACCATCGCGACGAATCAGGCAGTGAGCCGATACGCGCAGATGCGCAATTTCAGCAAAAAAGGGATGAGCATCGGGATCAATCGTTCCCGTGAATAACGCATCGATCCACGGGCCGCCAAATTCACCCGGCGGGAGACTAATATTATGAACCACCAGCAGTGTGGGCTTTTCATCCTCCGGGCGGCAATCGTGGTGCGGCGAGGGCACATGCCGCGCATCCACCAGCCATCCGTTTTCTAACAACATGCTGGAACTCCTTCTGTATGGTGCAATGACTCGGTTCAGAGTAGCATGTTTCAATATTATGATTCGTTACCAATTTGGAGTTTTATCATGCCGCCTCGCCGCTACAACCCCGACCACCGACGTGAAGCGCTTCTGGAACGTATTAATATGGATATTCCGGCAAGCGTCTCCCATGCTTTGAAAGAAGATCTGGGCGGTGACGTTAATGCTGAAAAGGATATTACCGCACAATTATTGCCAAAAGAGACGCGCTCCCACGCGGTCATCATCACCCGTGAAGACGGTGTTTTTTGCGGCAAGCGTTGGGTTGAAGAGGTCTTTACTCAACTGGCAGGCGACGATGTGCAGGTAACATGGCACGTGGAAGACGGCGATGCAGTCAAGGCCAACCAGCCGCTGTTCGAACTGGACGGACCTTCCCGCGTCTTGCTGACCGGCGAACGTACCGCGCTCAATTTTGTACAAACGCTCTCTGGCGTTGCCAGCGAAGTGCGTCGCTACGTTGACCTGCTGGCCGGTACCCGCACTCAGCTGCTGGATACCCGCAAAACGCTGCCGGGCCTGCGCACCGCGCTGAAATATGCGGTGCTCTGCGGCGGGGGCGCAAACCATCGTCTGGGCCTGTCCGACGCCTTCCTGATTAAAGAGAACCACATTATTGCCTCTGGCTCCGTGCGTCAGGCGGTGGAGAAAGCCTTCTGGCTGCACCCGGATGTGCCGGTTGAAGTGGAAGTGGAAAACCTGGACGAGCTGGAGCAGGCGATTAAGGCCGGGGCCGATATCATCATGCTCGATAACTTCGAAACAGAGCAGATGCGCGAGGCGGTAAAACTGACAAACGGCCGGGCTCAGCTTGAAGTATCCGGGAACGTCACTTTCGAAACGATCCGTGAATTCGCCGAAACCGGCGTGGATTACATCTCCGTCGGTGCGCTAACCAAACACGTTCGCGCTCTCGACCTCTCAATGCGCTTTAAATAACGCATTCTCCCCTCTCCACCCGGAGAGGGGAATTTCTGCCCCGCTCGCAGATCCGCTGTTCTTCCCTGCAATACTGAATAAATTCTCTGAAGCCCCCTTCCCGTTCCCTTTTTTGCCCCTCGTTTCTGTTCTTTCCCGCTGACAAAGTAGCGCCACTTTGCATAAGGAGCAGATATGGACAGACAACAAGGCTTCACACTCATTGAGCTGATGGTGGTCATTGGCATTATTGCGATTCTGAGCGCCATCGGCGTCCCCGCCTATCAGAATTACCTGCGCAAGGCGGCGCTGACCGATATGCTGCAAACCTTCGTTCCCTACCGCACCGCCATCGAGCTTTGCGCGCTGGATCACGGTGGTGTGGAAAGCTGCGATGCCGGCAGCAACGGCATCCCTTCCCCCACCACGACACGCTACGTTTCAGGAATGAGCGTAGCGAAAGGGGTCGTGACCTTAACAGGACAGGAGAGTCTTAACGGGCTGACGGTAACCATGACGCCACGGTGGAGCGACGGCAACGGTATGACGGGCTGGACGCGTGACTGCAGCATCAGTGCTGACAGCGCCCTGAAGCAGGCCTGCGAAGACGTTTTCCGCTTCGACAATAACTGAGGAGCGGAAAATGAATACCGATCAACTCGTGGCGCTTTGCCTGCGCCATCACGCTCTGCTGCTCAACAGCGACAGTGACATGGTCAGCATCGCCGTTGTAGGCAACCCCGCGGCTGAACTGATGGAGGCGCTGCGTTTCGCCACCCAGAAACGAATTGATATTGAGTGCTGGAGCGCTGAGCGCATGGAAAAACAGCGACAGCTAACGTCACAATCCCATCTGCCCGTTGTTTCGCTAACGCACTCAACGGTAGATATCCTCAACCACACGCTGCAGCAGGCAATCAACCAGCGCGCCTCTGATATTCATATCGAACCGATGGAGCACGCGTGCCAGATCCGTTTACGCATCGACGGGGTTCTTTGCCCCCAGCCTCCGCTTTCCGCCTCGCTGGCAAGCCAGTTCAGCGCGCGTTTAAAAGTGCTGGGTAACCTGGATATTGCAGAGCGTCGTTTGCCACAGGACGGTCAGTTTACGATTGAGCTGGCGAACGCGCCGGTCTCGTTTCGGATCGCGACGCTTCCCTGCAGCGGCGGCGAGAAAATTGTGCTGCGTCTCCTGCATCAGGTTCAGCAGGCCCTTGAGCCAAAAGCGCTTGGCATGAGTGCTGAACAACTGGCCTGTTTTAATGAGGCCCTCCACCAGCCGCAGGGGCTAATTCTGGTTACCGGCCCTACCGGCAGCGGCAAAACCGTGACGCTGTATAGCGCGCTGCAGGCGCGTAACACCCCTGACGTCAACATCTGTAGCGTGGAGGATCCCATTGAAATCCCCCTTACGGGATTAAACCAGACGCAGATTAATCCCCGGGCGGGTTTAACATTCCAGAGCGTGCTGCGGGCGCTGCTACGCCAGGATCCAGACATCATTATGGTCGGCGAAATTCGTGACGGTGAAACGGCAGGGATTGCCATTAATGCTGCCCAGACCGGGCACCTGGTGCTATCAACGCTGCACACCAACTCGACGACGGAAGCCCTGACTCGCCTGGAGCAGATGGGCGTGGCGCGCTGGATGATATCTTCCGCGCTGTCGATGGTGATTGCCCAGCGGCTGGTCCGGCGTCTGTGCCCGCACTGTCGCCGGGAAGCCAGCGAGCATCCTGAATTACCGCGCGCCGTATGGTCCAGACCGCTTCCACGCTGGCAGCCCATCGGCTGTGAGCGTTGTTATCACGGTTTTTATGGCCGTGTGGCCATTTTTGAAGTACTCACGATCGACAATGCCCTGCGGCAGGCCATTGCCAGCGGGGCGGGAACAGAAGTGATAGAGGCGAGCGCCCGGCAGGCGGGAATGATTTCTCTTTTCGAGCACGGCTGCATGGCCGTCGAACAGGGGATGACCACGATCGAAGAGCTGGTGCGCATCCTGGGCATGCCGGATGGCTGCTAATCAGCTCTGGCGCTGGCGAGCGCTCACCCAGGAAGGAGAACCCCGAAGCGGGACTCTCTGGGCCACAGACCGCAATGCCGCCTTCACCAGGCTGATGCACAGCGGCCTCCATCCTCTGACGCTGACCCGATGCGCTCAGAGACACCGCTGGCGGCCACACCACTGCTACGAGATGTTTCGCCAGCTCGCAACGCTTCTGCAGGCCGGGCTGACATTGTCCCACAGCCTGCAGATGCTGGCAGAACAACATCCGTTAAAACCGTGGCAGGCGCTGCTGCAAAGCATTGCCGATGAGCTTAGTGAGGGAGCCCCCTTTTCTGAGTCGCTAAAAAAGTGGCCAGCCGTTTTTAGCCCACTGCATGTCTCGATGGTGAAAACCGGTGAACTCACAGGGAAGCTGGAGGAGTGCTGTCGCCAGCTCGCGCAGCAGCAAAAAGCGCAGCAGCAGCTCAGTGCGAAAGTGAAAAAGGCGCTGCGCTACCCGGCGATCGTCCTGACCCTGGCCGTACTCGTGGTGCTGGCGATGGTCATCCTGGTCTTGCCCGAGTTTGCCGCGATCTACAAAACGTTTAACACTCCGCTTCCGCTGCTGACGCAAATGGTCATGGGGATGGCCGCATTTATGCGGTCATATGCCCTTGCGTTGTTCGCCGCGTTACTCGCGCCCTTAGCCACCGCCTGGACTCTGCGGCAGAACCCTCGCTGGCAGCGCATCCTGATGCTAACTCCCGTGTTGGGCGCACTGGCAAAAGGTCAAAAACTGGGACATATCTTTACCGTGCTGTCACTCACGCAACAGGCGGGCATCCCCTTTTTACAGGGCCTGGCGAGTGCAGAGGAAACTGTTGAGAGCCGGTACTGGCAGGGAATACTTCGCGGCGTGCGAGAGGACATTGAAAAAGGCCTCCCCGTCTGCTCATCCTTTCAGAAAGCGGCCATCTTTACCCCGCTGTGCATTCAGCTTTTACGAACCGGCGAAATGTCAGGTGCGCTGGACATCATGCTGGCAAACCTCGCCCGACATCACACGGAACAGACCTTTCAACGGGCAGATAGCCTGGCGGCACTTCTCGAGCCAGTGCTTCTGATTGTGACGGGGGTCATTATCGGCACGCTGGTGATGGCCATGTACCTGCCGATATTCCACCTGGGAGATGCGATGAGCGCGGGATAGTAAAATAGGGCTGGCGCACGAGCATGCGCCAGCGAAAACCATTACAGGCTATTGAATACGCGGTTTTCCTGTTCCTGAACGCGAATAAACGTTGTACGTTTTGTCAGCTCTTTCAGGCGGGATGCCCCAACGTAGGTGCAGGCCGAGCGCAGGCCGCCAAGGATATCGCGCGCGGTGTATTCAACCGGGCCGCGCAGAGGCAGCTTCACTGTTTTACCTTCTGCCGCACGGTATTTTGCCACGCCACCGACGTGACGGGTCATCGCGGATTCAGAGCTCATGCCGTAGAACAGCATAAATTTCTCGCCGTTCTCTTCAACCACGGTACCACCGCTCTCTTCGTGACCTGCCAGCATACCGCCGAGCATCACGAAGTCCGCACCGCCACCGAAGGCTTTCGCAACATCACCCGGCATGGTGCAACCGCCGTCGCTGATGATCTGGCCGCCGAGCCCGTGCGCCGCGTCGGCACATTCAATGACGGCGGAGAGCTGCGGATAACCGACGCCGGTTTTGACGCGTGTGGTGCATACGGAGCCCGGGCCAATACCTACTTTCACGATATCTGCACCGGAGAGGATCAGCTCTTCACACATTTCACCGGTCACCACGTTGCCCGCGATGATGGTTTTCGTCGGCCAGGCCTCACGCGCCTTGCTGACGAACTGCACGAAGTGCTCGGAGTAACCATTCGCCACATCAATACAAACGAAGTTCAGCGCCGGGTTAGCATTCAGGATCTGTTTGGTCTTCTCGAAATCCGCATCGGAGGTACCGGTAGAGACCATCACATGCTTCACCACGTCAGCAGACGCGGACGCAACGAACGCATTCCACTCTTCAGGGCTGTAATGTTTGTGCACGGCGGTGAGAATGTCGAACTGTGCCAGGGCGGTTGCCATCTCAAAGGTTCCCACAGTATCCATGTTGGCAGCGATGATCGGCACGCCAGACCAGGTCTGACCGGAATGCTTAAAGGTGAATTGACGTTCGAGTTCAACGTCTGAGCGACTTTTCAGTGTAGAGCGTTTAGGGCGGATAAGAACGTCTTTGAAACCTAACTTCAGATCTTCTTCGATACGCATGTGCGGATTCCTGGGGTTAGAGGCAAATATGTTAAAAGCACAACTCCAGTGACGTTATCATACGCACTAATACCTGCTCCGCAAGACTGCGAAATTCTCTTTTTTTACGCTACAATCCTATAAATTTACCTGGTAAAAAGCCGGTAAACGGGGCTAAACAGTGGCTGGCGCACGTAAGAATTTTAATCAACTGATTTTAAAAATGAATAATTCCCAGGATTTGATTTAATGGGGTATATCGTCGCATTAACCGGCGGCATCGGTAGTGGCAAAAGTACCGTTGCTGACGCTTTCTCTCGTTTGGGTGTCACGATTATCGATGCCGATATCATTGCCCGCCAGGTGGTAGAGCCCAATACACCCGCGCTAAAGGCCATCGCAGAACATTTTGGTCAGGCCATCATCAATGCCGATGGCACACTGAATCGCCGTCAGCTTCGTGAATGCATTTTTTCCGATTCCGCGGAAAAAGCCTGGCTTAATAGCCTTCTCCACCCCATCATCCACCTGGAAACTCAGCGTCAGATCGCCGCGGCCCGCTCGCCCTATGTCTTATGGGTGGTTCCGCTACTGGTTGAAAATCAGCTGCAGAAGAAAGCCGATCGGGTGCTGGTGATTGATGTCTCTCCCGAAACGCAAATCCAGAGAACCATGACGCGCGACCATGTCTCGCGGGAGCATGCTGAACACATTCTTGCCGCTCAGGCTACGCGCGCTCAGCGCCTTGCCGTGGCGGATGATGTCATTGATAATAACGGCGCACCAGATGCCATTGCATCGGATGTTGCCCGTCTGCACGCGCAGTATCTGACGTTTGCCGCGCAGGCCGTTGCACAGGAAAAACCATAATGTCGACACACATCCTTTTTGAGCATCCGCTCAACGAAAAAATGCGCACCTGGCTGCGCATCGAATTCCTCATTCAGCAGCTTTCACAACATCTGCCGGTTAACGATCACGCTACGGCGCTGCACTTCTTCCGCAACGTAGGCGATCTGCTGGATGTGATTGAACGCGGCGATGTCCGCACAGAATTACTCAAAGAGCTGGAGCGCCAGCAGCGTAAATTACAGGCATGGGCTGAGGTTCCGGGGGTGGATGTAAGCCGTATCGATTCCCTTCGTCAGCAGCTTAAAACCAGCAGCAGCATCCTGATGGCCGCGCCGCGCGTCGGGCAGTTTTTGCGTGAAGACCGCCTGATTGGCCTGGTCCGCCAGCGTCTGAGCATCCCTGGCGGCTGCTGTAGCTTCGACCTGCCGACGCTGCATATGTGGCTACATATGCCACAGGCGCAGCGTGACGCGCAGGTGAACAGCTGGCTGGCAAGCCTGGAGCCGATGCACCAGACGCTGTCGCTGATCCTCGATCTGATTCGTAACTCTGCACCGTTCCGCAAGCAAACCAGCCTGAATGGTTTCTTCCAGGATAACGGTGATGATGCCGATCTTCTGCGTCTCAATCTGTCTCTTGGCGAACAGCTTTACCCACAGATTTCCGGGCATAAGAGCCGCTTTGCGATTCGCTTTATGCCGCTGGACAGTGAAAATGGCACCGTGCCGGAACGTCTCGATTTTGAACTGGCCTGTTGTTAAGGAGTGCCGATGTCTGATGTCACCACCGTAAACTGCCCTACCTGTGGCAAAACCGTTGTCTGGGGCGAAGTGAGTCCGTTCCGCCCATTCTGCTGCAAACGCTGCCAGCTTATTGACCTGGGCGAATGGGCGGCGGAAGAGAAACGCATTCCGAGTAAAGGCGATCTCTCCGACAGCGACGACTGGAGTGAAACCCAGCAGTAATCTGTAAAGCCTGCTGGCGCGTCGCTCAGCAGGCCTACGGTTGTGCGACTAACCGCAGGATCACAGGTTCATTAGCTGGCGGGAATTTTTCGGCATCACTTGCCTGAAGCGCCACCCAGTTACCCGGCTGCCCCTCTTTTCCCCAGGGTTCACCTTCCCAGTTTTCCACTAGCCAGAACCACAGCGTGATGTGCCTGTCCGGAAACTGGTACTCAAGCTTATCAAACAGCGTAGCGCCAAGCGGAGTGATCCCCACCTCTTCCTGAAGTTCCCGAACCAGCGCCTCTTCCGGTGTTTCACCTGACTCGATTTTACCGCCCGGAAACTCCCACTTGTTCGCCATATGGGCGTCGGCAGCACGCTGGGTGATGAAGATTTGGTTTTGCGGGTTGCGAATAATCCCGACGGCAATTTGCAGTATTTTCATATTGTTACTTCCATAAAAAAGGCGCAGATGTCTGCGCCTTTTTGTTTTTTATGAACTTAGCTCAGACGGCCGTGGCACGCCTTGTACTTTTTACCGGAACCACACGGGCACGGATCGTTACGACCCACTTTACGATCGCCGGTCTGCGCGGCGATCGCCGCTGCGGCTTCGCTGTCGTCGGTCTGATGACTCAGCTGTTGCATTTGTGCCAGACGCTCGGCTTCTTCACGACGCTGCTGCTCCATCGCTTCCACTTCTTCCGGCATACGCACCTGAACCTTGCTCAGGGTGCTGATCACTTCGTACTTCAGTGACTCCAGCATAGACGCAAACATGGAGAAGGATTCACGCTTGTATTCCTGCTTCGGATCTTTCTGCGCATAGCCACGCAGGTGGATACCCTGACGCAGGTAGTCCATCGCCGCCAGGTGCTCTTTCCACAGGGAGTCCAGAGTCTGCAGCATCACGCCTTTTTCGAAGTGACGCATCATTTCAGCGCCAACAACCTCTTCCTTACGCTTGTAAACGTCCAGCGCGGTTTCAAAGATACGTTCACGCAGGGTCTCTTCGTGCAGCTCAGGCTCTTTGTCCAGCCACTCTTTGATTGGCAGTTCGAGGTCAAAGTCATTTTTCAGACGTTCCTGCAGGCCTTCAATATCCCACATCTCTTCCAGAGACTGCGGTGGAATATGCGCGTCGATGGTGGCTTTGAACACATCTTCACGAATGCTGTTGATGGTTTCGCTCACATCGGACACGTCCAGCAGTTCGTTACGCTGGGTGTAGATCGCACGGCGCTGATCGTTAGCCACGTCATCATATTCCAGCAGCTGCTTACGAATATCGAAGTTACGGCTTTCCACTTTGCGCTGTGCGTTAGCGATCGCTTTGGTGACCCACGGGTGCTCAATAGCTTCGCCAGGTTTCATCCCCAGCTTACGCATCATGCCGGACACGCGGTCGGAGGCAAAAATACGCATCAGCGCATCTTCCATAGACAGGTAGAACCGGGATGAACCGGCATCACCCTGACGACCCGCACGACCACGCAGCTGGTTATCGATACGACGGGATTCATGACGTTCTGTACCGATGATGTGCAGACCGCCGGACGCCAGAACGGCGTCATGACGAACCTGCCAGTCGGCTTTGATCTGGGCAATCTGTTCTGGCGTTGGGTTTTCCAGCTCCGCCACTTCAGCCTGCCAGCTACCGCCCAGCATAATGTCGGTACCACGACCCGCCATGTTGGTGGCGATGGTTACGGCAGCCGGATAACCCGCCTGCGCAACGATGTCCGCTTCTTTGGCGTGGAATTTGGCGTTAAGAACGTTGTGTTGGATACCCGCTTTCGTCAGCTCATGCGAAACCACTTCGGATTTCTCGATGGAGATGGTCCCCACCAGAACCGGCTGGCCATTGGCAGTACGGTCGCGAATATCTTCGATGATCGCCTGAATTTTTTCCGCTTCGGTCATGTACACCAGGTCCGGCATATCCTTACGGATCATCGGACGGTTGGTTGGAACGACCACGGTATCCAGCTTGTAGATAGAGCTGAATTCAAACGCTTCGGTATCGGCAGTACCGGTCATCCCCGCCAGCTTCTCGTACAGACGGAAGTAGTTCTGGAAGGTGATAGACGCCAGCGTCTGGTTTTCATTCTGAATATCCACGCCTTCTTTGGCTTCCACAGCCTGGTGCAGACCGTCAGACCAGCGACGTCCCTGCATGGTACGGCCGGTGTGCTCATCGACGATGATCACTTCGCCGTCTTTTACGATGTAGTCGACGTCGCGGGTGAACAGCGCGTGGGCACGCAGCGCGGCGGTCACGTGGTGCATCAGCATAATGTTGCTCGGGGAGTACAGAGACTCGCCCTCTTCCATAATGCCTTCAGCGACCAGCAGCTCTTCAATTTTCACCAGACCACGTTCGGTCAGGTTCACCTGGCGCGCTTTTTCATCAACGGAGAAGTGGCCTTCACCCTGGAAGGTATCCGAGTCCTCTTTCTCCTGACGCAGCAGGTGTGGAATGATTTTGTCGACCTTACGGTACATCTCGGAGCTGTCTTCAGCCGGGCCGGAGATGATAAGCGGAGTACGCGCTTCATCGATCAGGATGGAGTCCACCTCATCCACCAGCGCATAGTGCAGTTTACGCTGTACGCGTTCTTCCGGGCTGAACGCCATGTTGTCACGCAGGTAGTCGAAGCCGTATTCGTTGTTGGTGCCGTAGGTGATGTCCGCGTTATACGCTTCACGCTTGGCTGGCGCAGGCAGGCCGGACATGTTGATGCCGACGGTCATACCGAGGAATTCGAACAGTGGACGGTTGTTTTCGGCGTCACGCTGCGCCAGATAGTCGTTGACGGTTACCACGTGAACGCCTTTACCGGTCAGCGCGTTCAGGTAAGCCGGCAGCGTTGCGGTCAGGGTTTTACCTTCACCGGTACGCATTTCCGCGATGCAGCGCTCGTTAAGCACCATACCGCCCAGCAGCTGAACGTCGAAGTGACGCATGCCGAATACGCGCTTACTCGCTTCACGCACAACAGCAAACGCTTCTGGGATCAGGCTTTCTAAGGTTTCGCCTTTTTCCAGACGCGCACGGAATTCCGCCGTTTTCGCTTTCAGCTCATCATCAGAGAGCTTCTCCATCGCCGGTTCCATACCGTTGATGACGGCAACAGCTTTGCGCATACGGCGCAGGGTACGATCGTTACGACTACCAAAAACTTTAGTTAACAATTTGATTAGCATAATAAATTCTCAAACGCCCCATCGTGGGCAGATAAATTAAGGTATTGAAAAAGTTAATTTAGCTGAGGCGTTGCGGCCCGGCACGAATGCCGTGAGTCTGGCTAATCCAGGTTGAAACAGAGAATGAGACAGGCGGAACGAGCGCGAGCTGCGTCGTCTGGCGAACCATAACCGGCGGCTGGCTGTCCTGCGTGAGCAGCGCGTTGAGCGTGTCCAGCAGCGCAAGATGCTGTGCCTGCACCGGAAGCGTCTCTTCCGCAACAGGCATGGCCTGTGGTGCCATCGCGAAGGAGAGATGACGGATAACCGTGCGGATAGCGTGCTGGTGCCAGTAATCAACGGAGAAATTCGGGCGGCGGCTGGCTTCAAGCCACGCGAGGTTTGTAAAGTTAACCCGCGTGTTGAGATCGTGTTTGGTGGTAGAGGTTTTCGCGGGCGTCGCCGCTTCTGCACTGTTGCTGAGCGCAGGCAAGCCGAAACTCGCCGCGACCATCCCTAATAAGAGATGCGGCCAGAAGTAACGTCTGCCAAATTGTCGCCAGCGCGTCAGTATTCCGCTCACCTGCTCCACCCAATAAGCCAGCCTTGCAGAGGCTGAGTTCAGTTATTCTTTTTAGCGCCCAGATAGTACCACTAAAGCTAATGTACATCAGCAGGAATGAGGTGCCGCCGCGGGGAAAAACGGTCAAGAATGCAGCTAACGCACACATTTTCTGCGTAAGACAAACGAGAGATAACGCCGGGGCAAACGAAGAAGGGTAAAAATAAAAACGACTGGTCTTCCTGGTCGGAGAGAGTACCAGGTTAACCAGTCGATTTTTTTACGAAACGGTTTGAACCGTTACGCCAGAACCATGCTTGGTGCTTTGAAAGCCAGCGGCAGTTCAGCTTCGTCTTCGAAGGTCACATATTCCCAGGCTTCCTGTTTTGCCAGGACGGCCTGCAACAGTTTGTTGTTCAGCGCATGACCGGATTTGAACGCGGTAAATGCACCAATGATGTTGTGACCACACATGAACAGGTCGCCGATAGCATCCAGCATTTTGTGACGAACGAATTCATCTTCGAAACGCAGGCCGTCTTCGTTCAGTACGCGATAATCGTCAACAACGATGGCACAATCGAAGCTGCCGCCCAGGCACAGGCCGCGGGACTGCAGATATTCGATATCACGCATGAAGCCAAATGTACGGGCTCGGCTGATCTGGCGCATAAACGCATCAGCAGAGAAGTTCATCGCATAGCGTTGGGTGCTGGAGTCAATCGCCGGATGGTTAAAGTCGATGGTAAAGTCCAACGAGAAACCATTGTACGGTTTGAATTCAGCCCACTTGTCGCCATCTTCGACGCGAACGGTCTCTTTGATGCGTACAAATTTCTTCGCGCAGTTCAGTTCTTCGATGCCGGCATCCAGCAACAGATAGACGAACGGTGCAGCACTGCCATCCATAATCGGGATTTCTGGCGCATCGACTTCAACAATAATGTTGTCGATACCCAGACCCGCCAGGGCGGCGTTCAGGTGCTCTACGGTAGAAATCCGCACGTCATGCTCGTTCACCAGACAAGTACAGAGCATAGTATCACGCACAGATTTGGCATCGGCCGGAAAATCTACCGGTGGATTCAAGTCGGTGCGACGATAGATGACCCCGGTATTGGCCGGCGCAGGGCGTAACGTCAGCGTGACTTTCTTGCCGGTATGTAAACCGACACCAGTCGCCTGAACGATACGTTTAAGTGTCCTTTGTTTGATCATCGTATAATCTCGCCAAATTAACTATCCAACCGAGAGTGTATATCACTAACGGTGGGCCAGTTTAGCACAAAGAGCGCAAATCCCCTAATTCCAGCCAATTCTTAGTCAGCTTGCTTACGCAGGAACGCCGGGATATCCAGATAATCTGGCTCTTTCGCCGTTTGCGGCGTTGGGTCATTCACCACTTTCGCGGCCGGTTTCTGCTCCTGAGTCAGAGGAGACATACCGTGCTGCTGGTAACGATCCATTACCGGTTGCTGAGTCTGCTTGTTGGTCACTAAGGTGATCTCAGGACGTTTGTCCATACCGATACCGGTCGCAACAACGGTAACACGCAGCTCGTCGTTCATTTCAGGGTCAAGGGAAGTACCGATTACCACGGTAGCGTTGTCAGAGGCGAACGCACGGATAGTGTTACCCACGGTTTCGAACTCATCCAGACGCAGGTCGAAGCCAGCGGTAATGTTGACCAGCACGCCGCGCGCACCAGACAGATCGATATCTTCCAGCAGTGGAGAAGAGATAGCCATTTCAGCCGCTTCTTCTGCACGGTCTTCACCGCTCGCCACGCCAGAGCCCATCATCGCGTAGCCCATTTCGGACATCACGGTGCGAACGTCTGCAAAGTCAACGTTCATCAGGCCAGGACGGGTAATCAGTTCAGCGATACCCTGAACCGCACCTTTCAGCACGTCGTTTGCTGCACCGAATGCGTCCAGCAGGGAGATACCGCGACCCAGAACTTTCAACAGTTTATCGTTCGGGATGGTGATCAGCGAGTCCACATGCTTGGACAGCTCGGTGATCCCCTGCTCCGCGAAAGCCATACGCTTCTTGCCTTCAAAGTTGAAAGGCTTGGTCACGACAGCAACGGTCAGGATACCTAAATCTTTTGCCACTTCAGCCACAACAGGTGCTGCGCCGGTACCGGTACCGCCACCCATACCTGCTGCGATGAAGACCATGTCCGCACCTTCCAGTGCAGCGCGCAGGGCTTCACGATCTTCTTCAGCCGCATTGCGACCCACTTCCGGGTTAGCCCCTGCTCCCAGCCCTTTGGTGATACCACCGCCGATCTGGATAGTCTGGCCTACAGCCGTTTTACGCAGTGCCTGTGCATCGGTGTTAACTGCGAAGAACTCAACACCCTCAATGCGTTCACGCACCATATGCTCTACGGCGTTACCGCCGCCGCCACCGACGCCGATGACTTTAATCACCGCGTCGTTGGTCAGTTCCATAGGTTCAAACATAATTTCTCTCTCCGTTGTGCCTGTCGCCCGAGACCGCTAATTCTCTCCGGTCTCTTAAAAAAATTAAAACTCTTTTCGCAACCAGTTGTTCAGTCGTTTGACCCACGACCCCACTGAGACGCGTTTTTCCACTTCTGCTTCACCACTGAGATGAGATTCCTTCCCGTAGTGGAGCAGGCCCACAGCCGTTGAATAATACGGCTCCTGAGCATAATCCGTTAAACCGGTGATATTCAGCGGCGCACCAATACGCACCTGCGTATGGAACACGCGCTGAGCACAGGCCGCAAGACCTTCAATTTGCGCTGCACCGCCGGTTAATACAATCCCCGCAGCAAGATGATGTTTAACGCCCTGCTGACGAAGCTGTTCCTGTAACTGTAAAATCTCTTCGTTGACCAGGTTGAGCAGCTCGGTATAGCGCGGCTCAATCACCTCTGCCAACGTCTGGCGCTGCAGGCTACGCGGTGGACGACCACCAACGCTCGGCACTTCAACGCTCTCATCTTTGCCAACAATAGACCCCAGCGCACAGCCGTGGCGCACTTTAATCGCTTCTGCATCGCTCGGCGGCGTACCAAAAGCGTAAGCAATATCGCTGGTCACGACGTTCCCTGCGTACGGGATCACTTTGGTGTGGCGCAACGCACCGCCGGTATATACGGCGATATCCATTGTACCACCACCAATATCGACCACACAGACACCCAGTTCACGTTCATCTTCGGTCAGCACGGAATAACTTGCCGCCAGACCCGCGAAAATAAGTTGGTCAACTTTCAGGCCACAACGTTCAACGGCTTTTACAATGTTCTTCGCCATATCGTTGTGACATGTGATCAGGTGCACTTTTGCCTGCATACGTACGCCAGAAAGACCGACCGGGTTCTTGATCCCTTCCTGGTAGTCAATCGCATATTCCTGCGGGATGACATGCAGCACGCGATGCTCATCGCGGACGCGCACGGACTTCGCCGTGTGCACGACGTTTTCAACGTCTTCCTGCGTCACTTCTTCTTCGGAAATCGGCACCATACCGATTTCGTTCTGGCAGCTAATGTGCTTACCAGAAAGGGCCAGATAGACAGAAGAAATCTGGCAATCTGCCATCAATTCAGCCTGATCGATGGCGCGCTGAACGCATTTCACCACCGATTCAAGATCGTTTACCCCACCTTTATCCATACCACGGGACGGGCAACTGCCTACGCCAATGATATTGACCATACCGTCGGGCAGAACTTCCCCTACTAAAGCGGCAACCTTCGCGGTGCCAATCTCCAGTCCAACTACCAGTTTTCTGTCCGTCGCCTTGATCATTGTTGTTCTGCCTGTACCTGTGCCTGATTCTGTTGCTGATTAGGTTCCTCGACCGGAGCCGGTACCCAACCGACTGCTGCGCCTGAGTCATAGCGCAAATCAACGTAGCTTATCCGTTTGCCGTCAGTCTGTGCCTGCTGCTGTAAAACCGGGTAAAGTTCGACAAAACGCGCCAGACGCTTCATTGTGTCTCCGCGTCCCAGGTTGAGCTTAATGCCGTTCGTTAACGTCAGCTGCCAGGAACGGCGCGCCGTCATGGCAGCATCTTTTAACGTAAACCTGTCCTTCGCCAGCACCTGACCCATCTCGCGAAAACCCTGTAACACTTCGTTTTCGCTGCCTTCAGGGCCATACAACATCGGTAAATTTTGCTTGTTGACACGATCGGTCGGGACGCTGAAGGAATTTCCGTCTACGTCAACCATGTGCTGATCATTCCAACGCGCAATGGGCACATATTCAACCAGATGAATCTTCAATTCATCAGGCCATTGCTTTCTTACGCTCGCCTGTTTTATCCATGGCAGACGTTCTATCTGGCTCTGGATAATATTGACGTCCTGCGTCATAAAGGTGCCAGGCGAGCCCAGCGCCAGTATTGACTGACGAATATCGTCGTTACGCGTGTAGTGGCGCTCGCCGGTGACCACCAGCTTAGAGAGCGGCAACCGCTGCGCATCTTCCATCCAGCCCAGGACCATCCAGCCGCTGATAAACACAGTGCACAACACCCCGAGCAGGAAAATGATGCCTGCAAGACGCGTTCCATTACTGCGGCGTGAAGAGGTGTATTCGTCCTCGTCATCGCGGTTGCGCGTGTTCAATGCAGCCTGAGACATATCAGCCCGCCTGGTCCAGAATGCGTACGACTAACTGCGAGAAACTCATCCCCGCCTGACGCGCAGCCATCGGCACAAGGCTGTGACTGGTCATTCCCGGAGAGGTATTGGCTTCCAGCAAATAAAATTGCCCATCACTGTCCTGCATCACGTCGATGCGTCCCCAGCCTCGGCAACCCAGAACATGCCAGGCTTTAAGCACCAGGGACTGTAAATCTGCTTCACGCTCGGCTTCAAGACCACAAGGGCAGAAATATTGCGTCTCATCAGAGAGATACTTCGCCTCATAATCATAGAAGACTCCAGCGGGTTGGATGCGGATTGACGGTAAAATTTCTTCGCCAAGCATCGCGACGGTAAATTCTGGCCCGCTGAGCCATTTTTCAATCAGAACTTCTTCATCATGTTGAAATGCCAGTGCTAAAGCGGACGAAAGATCTTCAGCTTTGTCGACTTTGGACATTCCCACACTGGAGCCTTCCCGGCTGGGCTTTACAATAACCGGTAAGCCCAGTTCAGCAATGCGTGTATTAACGCTATCCGGCAGGCCCAATTCAAATTCGCGACGCGTCAGCGCAACCCATGGCGCAACGGGTAACCCCGCGCCCTGCCACAGGAGTTTGCTGCGCAGTTTATCCATAGAGATAGCGGAGGCCATCACGCCGCTGCCGGTGTACGGCATGCCGATCAAATCCAGAAGCCCCTGCAGGGTGCCATCTTCACCGCCGCGACCATGCAAAGCGATAAAGACTTTATCGAAGCCCATGGCTTTTAATTGCGTCACGTCGACCTCTTTTGGGTCGACCAGGTGCGCATTGACGCCCCCTTCACGCAGGCCCGCGAGCACAGCCGCGCCGGAATTCAGGGAAACCTCACGCTCGGCGGAGGTGCCGCCAGACAGGACAGCAATCTTATCAGCCATGATGCTCATCCTCCTGAGTTTGCGGCTTCAGTTTGATTTCAGCTAAGGTACGGGCGATTTTGCCGATATTTCCCGCGCCCTGAATCAGAATCAAATCGTTA
The DNA here is from genome assembly GCF_011765665.1 of Enterobacter sp. SES19. Lineage (NCBI taxonomy): Bacteria > Pseudomonadati > Pseudomonadota > Gammaproteobacteria > Enterobacterales > Enterobacteriaceae > Enterobacter > Enterobacter sp. SES19. The sequence continues at coordinate 790,909 of NZ_CP050320.1, read as the reverse complement.
CCTGTCAGGACCGGAGCCAGAATTTCCGCCACCTGTGCAGGGTCAGAAACCAGAATAGGGTCAACTTTACCGCGTCCACGGATGGTGCGACATAAAGAACGACTGTCTGCGCCCGGAATCGGAGTTTCACCCGCTGAATAAACATCCAGCATTAACAGTGTATCGACCTGTGAAAGGACGCTGGCGAAATCGTCGTACAGATCGCGCGTACGCGTGAAGCGGTGCGGCTGGAAGATCATCACCAGATTCTTGTCAGGCCAGCCTGCACGTGCGGCTTTAATGGTGGCGTCCACTTCGGTCGGATGGTGGCCGTAGTCGTCCACCAGCATCGCTGTGCCGGCTTTACCGTTCACGGCGTCCAGCGGGAATTCACCGAGGAAGTCGAAACGACGGCCGGTGCCCTGGAAGCTTTCCAGCGCGCGCAGAATCGCATCATCATCAATGCCTTCTTCGGTCGCGACGGCCACTGCCGCTGCGGCATTGAGGGCGTTATGGCGACCTGGCGCATTCAGCGTGACGTGCAGCAGTTCTTTGTCCTGACGCGCCAGCGTGAAATGCCCCTGCGCACCAATCTGTTTGTACTCTTCCACGCGAACGTCAGCGTCTTCGCTGAAGCCGTAAGTGGTGATTTGACGACCCACGCGCGGCAGCAGCTCGCGGATCACCGGATCGTCTACGCACATCACCGCGCGTCCATAGAACGGCAGGTTGTGCAGGAAGTTGATGAAGGTCTGCTTTAGGTTTTCGAAGTCGCCCTGGTAGGTATCCATATGGTCAGCTTCGATGTTAGTGACAATCGCCACCATCGGCTGCAGGTGCAGGAACGACGCGTCGCTCTCATCCGCTTCGGCAATCAGATAACGGCTGTGGCCCAGACGCGCATGTACGCCTGCGGCTTTGACCAGACCGCCGTTGACGAAGGTCGGATCGAGGCCCGCTTCCGCATAAATACTGGAGACCATCGCCGTGGTCGTGGTTTTACCGTGGGTCCCGGCAATAGCGATGCCGTGACGGAAACGCATCAGTTCCGCCAGCATTTCTGCACGGCGGATCACCGGAATGCGCGCTTCATGCGCGGCAACGATTTCCGGATTGTCAGAGGAGATGGCGCTTGAGACCACCACCACGCTCGCATCGCGCACGTTTTCCGGACGATGGTTGAAATAGATAGTCGCCCCAAGCGACGCCAGCTGCTGCGTAACAGGGTTTGGCGCCAGGTCAGACCCGCTGATCTGATAGCCTTCGTTAGCTAACACTTCGGCAATACCGCCCATGCCAGCACCACCGATGCCAACAAAGTGAATGTGCCGGACGCGACGCATCTCGGGCACGATTGAACGCAGTTTTGCCAGTTGTTGTGTATTCATTCTCTAAACGCCATCGACTACTTAAAATTCGTGCCGCGCTTCACGCGCTGCGAGGGTTAAGCCTGGGCTGCCAGGCTCACTTCTTTTGCCACCCGTTCCGTCGCATCAGGGATAGCGGCCGCGCGCGCGCGTTGCGCCATCTCCAGCAGTGCGTCTCTGTTCCAGCCCGCCAGGGTGGTGGCGACCGCGTCGGCGGTAAATTGTGGCTGTTCAAAAATTTTCGCCGCGCCAGCTTTCTCAAGCGGCAACGCATTCCAGTACTGCTGTCGGTCTTTGTGCTGGAACGGCACAAACAGGGCAGGCAGACCGGCGGCGGCGATCTCGCTCACCGTCAGGGCGCCTGAACGACAGACCACGACATCGGCCCAGGCATACGCTGCCGCCATGTCGTCGATAAACTCGGTGACTTTATGCTGCGGCTGACCTTCGTCTGCATAAGCCTGCTCAACGGTCTGCTGAGCACCTTTTCCGCTCTGGTGCCAGATCGTCACGGCATCCCCCAGCTTTGCGGCAACCTGCGGCATCGTCTGGTTTAAGATACGCGCGCCCTGAGAGCCGCCGACGACCAGTACACGCACCGGCCCTTCACGGCCCGTCAGGCGAGCGTCCGGCAGCGGCAGCGCCAGCACGTCCACACGCACCGGGTTACCTACCACGTCCGCTTTCGGGAACGCGCCGGGAAACGCCTGCATAACTTTGGTGGCGATTTTCGCCAGCCACTTGTTGGTCAGACCGGCAATACCGTTCTGCTCATGCAGCACAACGGGAATACCTAACGACCACGCCGCCAGCCCGCCAGGACCCGAGACATAGCCGCCCATGCCCAGCACCACATCCGGCTTAAAGCGCTTCATGATGGTGCGCGCCTGACGCCAGGCGTTAAAAATACGCACCGGTGCCAGCAGCATTGCCTTGAGGCCTTTGCCCCGAAGGCCGGAAATACGAATAAAGTCGATCTCGATACCGTGCTTCGGTACCAGATCGGCTTCCATGCGGTCTGCGGTTCCCAGCCAGCGTACCTGCCAGCCCTGATCCATTAAATGGTGCGCAACCGCCAGTCCCGGGAACACGTGTCCGCCGGTACCGCCTGCCATCACCATTAACCGCTTCGGTTGATTCATCGTGAACCTCGTGTAAACGCCTGGGCTTTTTCCAGACGCGTCTCATAATCTATACGCAACAAAAACATGATGGCCGTCGACATAATCAACAGACTGGAACCACCATAACTGATCAACGGCAACGTCAGACCTTTGGTCGGCAGCATACCCGCTGCGGCCCCGACGTTAACCAATGCCTGGAAGCTAAACCAGATACCAATTGAACAGGCTAAGAATCCTGAGAAGCGGTGATCGATCTCCAGCGCTTTCCGGCCGATGGACATGGCGCGGAAAGCGACGAAGAATACCATTAATAGCGCTAATACCACACCGATATAACCCAGTTCTTCCGCAATAATGGAGAAGATGAAGTCAGTGTGCGCTTCCGGTAAATACTCCAGTTTCTGTACCGAGTTACCCAGACCCTGTCCCCAGACTTCACCGCGACCAAAGGCCATCAGCGACTGAGTCAGCTGATAACCGCTGCCGAACGGATCTTCCCACGGGTTCCAGAACGAGGTTACACGGCGAATACGGTAAGGCTCGGCGAGGATCAGCAGCACAACCGCCGAAATCCCCATTCCGATGATAGCGATGAACTGCCACAGCTTCGCGCCCGCCAGGAACAGCATCGCCAGGGTGGTAACGAACAGCACGACAACGGTACCGAGGTCAGGCTGCGCCAGCAGTAATACCGCCAGCACCAGAATCACGCCCATCGGTTTTAAGAAGCCGCGCAGGTTGTTACGCACTTCATCTACCTTACGCACCAGGTAGTTAGCCAGGTAGCAGAATAGGGAGAGCTTGGTAAATTCCGCAGGTTGAATACGCAGCGGGCCAAAGGCGATCCAGCGCGATGCCCCGTTAACAGAGCTCCCCACCACCAGTACGATCAGCAGCATAATAATCGAGGCGATCAGCATCGCCGTACTGTGCCGCTGCCAGAACTCCATTGGCAGACGCAAGGTCACCAGCGCCAGGCAAAACGCCAGGATGATGTACAGACCATCACGCTTGGCAAACAGGAAAGGATCGTTCGCCAGACGCTGCCCGACAGGCATTGAGGCTGACGTCACCATAATAAAGCCGACCGCTGCCAGCCCCATCGTGAGCCAGAACAGCGTGCGATCGTACATGACCAGGCTATCGTTATCTTTTTGACGAGAGCCCATCACCCAGCCTTTGAGTGCCGCAAACAACCACACCAGGATCCCAAATCCTGGCAGGCGCGGCATTTTCAGGCGAGGGAGAGATAAACGCATCAGCCTAACTCCTTCGCCAGGCGGGTAAAGACATCACCACGCTGTTCGAAATTCTTGAATTGATCGAGGCTGGCGCAGGCCGGAGAGAGCAGCACCATATCGCCTGGCTTCACGCGAGGAGCAATCAGCCGCATCGCCTGTTCCATGGTTTCGGTTTGCTCGGCGACCTCAGGGCGCAGTGCAGCCAGCTCGCTGCCGTCACGGCCGAAGCAGTACAGACGGACGTTATCACCGGAAAGATACGGTTTCAGGGAGGAGAAATCCGCTGATTTACCGTCGCCGCCCAGCAGCAAATGCAGCGTGCCGTCAACGTGCAGGCCGTTCAGCGCGGCCTCCGTGCTGCCCACGTTGGTGGCTTTAGAATCGTTGATCCAGCGTACGCCGTTGTGCTCCAGCGCCAGCTGGAAACGGTGTGCCAGCCCAGAAAACGTGGTTAATGCTTTCAGGCTGGAGGAGCGTGGCAACCCTACTGCATCTGCCAGCGCCAGCGCCGCCAGGGCATTGGTATAGTTGTGCTGACCAGTGAGCTTCATCTCTTTCACGTTCAGCACTTTCTCACCCTTCACGCGCAGCCAGGTTTCGCCCAGCTGGCGGTTCAGGTGGTAATCCCCCATCGTAATACCGAAGCTGATGCAGCGATCGTCTGCGCCACGCACCGGCATGGTCAGCGCATCATCGGCATTCACTACGCAGACTTTGGCATTCTCATAAACGCGCAGCTTGGCGGCACGGTACTGCTGCAGACCAAATGGATATCTGTCCATGTGATCTTCAGTCACGTTGAGGATTGTCGCAGCCGCAGCGTGCAGGCTGGAGGTTGTTTCCAGCTGGAAGCTGGAAAGCTCGAGAACATACAGCTCACAGCCTTTGTCCAGCAGCATCAGAGCGGGTAAACCAATGTTACCGCCAACGCCGACGTTCATGCCCGCCGCTTTCGCCATTTCACCCACCAGGGTAGTGACGGTGCTTTTACCGTTAGAACCGGTAATGGCGATAACGGGCGCCTGCGCTTCGCGGCAGAACAGCTCAATATCGCCGATAATCTCAACGCCCGCATCCGCGGCAGCGCTCAGTGAAGGATGCGCCAGCGCCATTCCCGGGCTGGCGACAATCAGATCGGCTGCCAGCAGCCAGTCATCATTCAGACCACCAAGGTGGCGTTCAACCTGTTCAGGCAGTTTGTCCAGACCCGGCGGAGAGACACGCGTATCCATCACGCGCGGCGTCACGCCACGCGCGAGGAAAAAGTCCACGCAGGAGAGTCCCGTAAGACCCAACCCGATGATAACGACTTTTTTGCCCTGGTAATCTGCCATGATTAACGTACCTTCAGCGTTGCCAGGCCAATCAGCACCAGCATCAGCGAAATAATCCAGAAGCGCACAATCACGCGCGGCTCCGGCCAGCCTTTCAGTTCATAGTGGTGGTGAATCGGCGCCATACGGAAGATGCGCTGACCGCGCAGCTTGAAGGAACCGACCTGCAAAATCACCGACAGGGTTTCAACCACAAACACACCGCCCATGATCACCAGCAGGAACTCCTGACGCAGCAGTACGGCGATAATGCCGAGCGCACCGCCCAAAGCCAGAGAACCGACGTCCCCCATAAAGACCTGCGCCGGATAAGTGTTGAACCACAGGAAGCCCAGCCCCGCGCCGACAATCGCCGTACAGACGATCACCAGCTCACCCGCGTGGCGCAGATAAGGGATGTGCAGGTAGTTCGCAAAGTTCATGTTACCGGTCGCCCATGCCACCAGCGCAAAACCGGCGGCGACAAAGACGGTTGGCATAATGGCCAGGCCATCCAGACCGTCGGTCAGGTTTACGGCGTTGCCGGTACCGACAATCACAAAGTAGGCCAGCAGGATGTAGAACAGCCCCAGTTGTGGCATCACGTCCTTAAAGAACGGCACGACCAGCTCGGTGGCTGGCGTATCTTTCCCGGCCAGATACAGCGCGAAGGCCACGCCCAGCGCAATCACCGACATCCAGAAATATTTCCAGCGGGCAATCAGGCCTTTGGTGTCTTTACGAACAACTTTGCGGTAATCATCCACAAAACCGATGATCCCGTAACCCACCAGTACCGTCAGAACGCACCAGACGTACGGGTTGGAGGGATAGGCCCACAGCAGCACGGAAACGACGATGGCGGTCAGGATCATGATCCCGCCCATGGTCGGCGTGCCGCGTTTGCTGAAGTGCGATTCCGGACCGTCGTTACGTACAACCTGACCGAAAGAGAGTTTTTGCAGACGGGCAATCATGCGCGGGCCCATCCACAACGAGATGAACAGCGCAGTCAGCAGGCTGACGATGGCGCGAAACGTCAGATATGAAAAGACGTTAAAGCCTGAATAATATTTGACCAAATGTTCGGCCAGCCAAACTAACATGTCCCGTTCTCCTGTAATGCGTGCACAACCTCTTCCATGGCGGCACTACGTGAACCTTTCACTAACACAGTCACAATTTGTTTTTCTGCAATCAACGCTTTGAGGCGCTCTATCAACGCGGCTTTGTCAGCAAAATGCTCGCCAACGCCGCTGGCATAGCTAATCGCCTGGCTCAGTTTTCCTGCGCTCAGCACACAGTCCAGCCCCGCCGCTTTCGCCGCTTCACCGACCTGGGTATGACAGGCTTCGCTTTCGTCGCCCAGCTCTGCCATATCGCCAACTACCATGATGCGATAGCCCGGCATTTCAGATAACACCTGCACTGCCGCCGTCATCGAGCCAACGTTCGCGTTGTAGGAGTCATCCAGCAGCAGCTTATTTTCCGAAAGCTGAATCGGGAACAGACGTCCCGGCACGGCTTTCAGGTTCGCCAGCCCGGTTTTAATCGCTTCATGCGACGCGCCCACCGCCGTCGACAACGCCGCCGCCGCAAGCGCATTGGCGATGTTATGGCGCCCCGGCAGCGGCAGCAGCACATCGACACCACCCGTTGGGGTGGTGAGGGTGAATTCTGTGCCGTGCGACGTCACGTGGATATTGGTCGCGGTAAAATCACTGTTGACCGCATTCGGCGAGAAGCGCCAGGTTTTACGCGAACCAATAATGCTCTGCCAGTTCAGCCAGTCGTTGTTATCGGCGTTCAGGATGGCGATACCGTCATCCGGCAGGCCGGTGTAAATCTCACCTTTGGCTTTTGCTACGCCTTCCAGCGAGCCAAAGCCTTCCAGATGCGCAGCCGCGAGGTTATTCACCAGTGCGGCTTCCGGGCGAGTCAGGCTCACGGTCCAGGCGATTTCGCCCTGGTGGTTTGCCCCTAACTCGATCACCGCAAATTCATGTTCTTTGGTCAGGCGGAGTAATGTCATCGGCACGCCGATGTCATTATTGAGGTTGCCCGCGGTATAAAGCGTATTCCCGCACTGGCTGAGGATCGCCGCCGTCATCTCTTTCACCGACGTCTTGCCTGATGATCCCGTCAGGGCGACAACGCGCGCAGGGACCTGCTGACGGACCCAGGCGGCCAGCTCACCGAACGCGAGACGCGTATCTTTCACCACAATTTGCGGCAGATCGATATCCAGCTTGCGGCTGACCAGCAGCGCACCGGCGCCGTTCTCTTTGGCCTGTTCAGCAAAATCATGCGCGTCAAAACGCTCGCCTTTCAGCGCCACAAACAGACAGCCTGCGGAGATTTTGCGGGTGTCCGTCGTGACGGCATCAATCGTCAGGTCTTGCCCGTGCAGGTCGCCCTGCAGAATGGCAGCGGCCTGGCTTAACGTGATGCTAATCATGCCACGACTCCCAGCAGACGTGCTGCCGTTACGCGGTCCGAGTAGTCCAGACGGCGATTGCCAACGATCTGATAATCTTCATGGCCTTTACCCGCCAGCAGGACAACATCATTCTCCCGCGCCTGCATGATGGTGTTAGTCACGGCTTCCGCACGGCCTTCCACCACGCGAGCGCGGCCCGCGTCCAGCATGCCCGCCAGAATGTCATTGATGATGGCGCGCGGCTCTTCCGTACGCGGGTTGTCATCGGTGACTACCGGAATATCTGCAAACTGCTCGGCAATAGCCCCCATCAGCGGGCGTTTGCCTTTGTCGCGATCGCCGCCGCAGCCAAACACGCACCAGAGCTTCCCTGTGCAGTGCAGGCGCGCCGCTTCCAGCGCTTTTTCCAGCGCGTCCGGCGTGTGGGCATAATCAACCACAACGGTCGGTTTGCCCGGCGCGCTGAACACTTCCATACGGCCGCAAACCGGCTGCAGCCGCGCTGAGGTTTTCAGCAGCTCAGCCATTGGATACCCCAGCGCGAGCAGCGTCGCCAGCGCCAGCAGCAGGTTGCTGACGTTAAACGCGCCCATCAGGCGGCTTTCAATTTCGCCTTCACCCCAGGAAGAGGCAAAGCGGATTGTCGCCCCACTGTCGTGGTAATTCACTTCAACCGCCTTCAGCCAGCGGCCGTGGCAGTTTGGATTGATATGGTCTTCCATCGACACTGCAACCGCATCCGGCAGCTTCGCCAGCCAGCGGCGGCCCACTTCGTCGTCGGCGTTGATGATGGCTTGTCCGTAATGGTGAGTAGAGAACAGCAGCCATTTCGCGGCTTCGTAATGCTCCATATCACCATGATAATCAAGATGATCGCGGCTCAGATTGGTAAACACGGAAGCGGCAAATTTCAGCGCCGCGACGCGGTGCTGTACCAGACCGTGCGAAGAGACTTCCATCGCAGCAAAGGTTGCCCCCTGCCCTGCCAGACCGGCAAGCACATGCTGTACGTCTACCGCGGAACCGGTGGTGTTTTCCGTCGGGCTCACTTTGCCCAGCAGGCCATTACCCACGGTCCCCATCACCGCACCGGTTTCACCCAGCAGCTGGGCCCACTGCGCCATCAGCTGCGTGGTGGTGGTTTTACCGTTGGTACCCGTCACGCCAACCAGGCGCAGCTGGTCGGAAGGTTCGTGATAAAAACGCCCCGCCAGTGCGGAAAGACGCTCGTTTAACTGGCTGAGATAGATAACCGGCACCCCGTGCATTTCACGGATCTCACCGTCGGTTGCCTCATCTTTAGCCTCAGCAATAATGGCAGCCACACCTTGCGCAATCGCCTGCGGGATATAACGACGCCCGTCCGCCTGATGACCGACCACCGCCACAAAAAGATCGCCAGAAGCAGCCACGCGGCTGTCCAGTATCATCTCTCGCAGTGCTCGCTCCGGTGCATTTGGCACCCACGGAGCGAGAAGGTCGCGCAAATTACGATCTGCCACCTGTACCCTCGCCTTGATTAATTACAAATTCACTTTTTTCGCCCGTCGCCAGCGCATCCGGTTCAATGTTCATGGTACGTAACACGCCGCCCATGATAGCCCCGAACACAGGCGCGGAGACGGCGCCGCCGTAGTATTTACCCGCCTGTGGATCGTTAATCACGACCACCAGCGCAAAACGCGGATTGCTTGCAGGCGCAACGCCTGCGGTATAGGCAATGTATTTGTTGATATAGCGGCCATCAGGCCCCACTTTTTTCGCCGTACCGGTCTTGATAGCGATGCGATAACCTTTGATTGCCGCCTTCACGCCGCCGCCGCCGGGCAGCGCCACGCTTTCCATCATATGAACAACAGTACGGACGGTCGATTCCGGGAAGATACGTTCACCGGGAACCGGTGGATCAACTTTGGTAATCGACAGCGGACGATAAACGCCATAGCTGCCGATCGTTGCGTAGACTCGCGCTAACTGTAACGGTGTCACCATTAGCCCGTAGCCGAAAGAGAAGGTGGCCCTCTCTATGTCAGACCACCGTTGTTTTTGAGGATATAAGCCACTGCGTTCTCCGACCAACCCCAAATTGGTCGCCTTTCCAAGCCCAAAACGTGAGTAAGTCTCTACTAACGCTGAGGACGGCATCGCTAACGCCAGCTTTGAAACACCGACGTTACTCGACTTCTGTAACACCCCGGTCAGGGTCAATTCGCTGTAGCGCGCCACATCTTTGATTTCGTGACCGTTAATTCGGTAAGGAATGGTATTCAGTACGGTATTTTCATTAACGATACCGCGCTGAAGTGCAGTCATGACGACCATCGGCTTAACGGTCGAACCCGGTTCGAACACGTCGGTGATGGTACGGTTACGCATAATATCCTTTTGCGTACCGGTAAGATTGTTAGGGTTGTAGGACGGGCTATTGGCCATCGCCAGCACTTCACCCGTGTTGACATCAACTAACACGGCACTGCCCGATTCCGCTTTGTTAAAGGCCACGGCGTTGTTCAGCTCGCGGTAAACCAGCGCCTGTAACCGCTCATCGATACTCAGCGCAAGGTTGTGTGCTGCCTGGCTGTCCGTTGAGGAAATATCCTCGATCACGCGACCATAGCGGTCTTTACGCACAATGCGCTCACCGGGCTGGCCGGTCAGCCATTTATCAAAGCTTTTTTCAACGCCCTCAATCCCCTGGCTATCAACGTTAGTAAAGCCAATGAGGTGAGCAGTCACTTCGCCGGAGGGATAGTACCGGCGGGATTCTTCGCGCAGATGGATCCCCGGCAGCTTCAATTTTTTGATGTAGTCTGCCATGTCAGGATTCACCTGACGCGCCAGATAGATAAAGCGCCCTCTCGGGTTGGTATTCACGCGTGAAGATAACTGGTCCAGCGGCATCTTCAGCGCATCCGCAAGGGCCTTCCATCGGTTATCAAGCGTGATGCCGCCAGCATCATGCAGTTCTTTCGGATCGGCCCAGATAGCCTTCACCGGCACGCTCACCGCCAGCGGACGACCCGAGCGGTCGGTGATCATCCCACGGGATGTCGACACTTCCTGGACGCGCAGAGAGCGCATATCGCCCTGGCGTACCAGCATGTCAGGGGCGACGATTTGTAGCCAGGCCACGCGTCCGAGCAGGAAACCCAGCGCCAGTAAAATGCAGCCGCAAAGCAACGCAAAACGCCAACTGACAAAGTTGGCCTGTTCTTCCTGACGTTTTGGTTTTAGCGTTTTTGCCGCTGCTTTCATGCGTCGCGTTTTCCCTTATTTTTGTACTACGATATTTTCCTGCGAAGGATCAACATGCTGCAGCTGCAGCTTTTCCGTTGCGATCCGTTCAACCCGGCTATGATCGCCGAGCGCGTTTTCTTCAAGGATCAGATTTCGCCATTCAATATCCAGCGCATCGCGTTCCAGTACCATCTGCTCGCGTTGCGCAGTCAATAAACGTGTATGGTGGGCGGTGGTCACCACCGTAACTGCCGTGACAATGATGCAAATGAACAGACAGAGTGGCAGTTTCCCAAACCGCAAAAGATCGTCGCCGATCACGCCAGGCAAGGCATGGCGCTCGTTGCTTCCTAACGAATCCTTAACTTTGCTTAGGGTCTCTGTCACTCTGCCGATCATGCGTTCGTCCTCTCTGCAACACGCAGCACTGAACTACGGGCGCGTGGATTCTCTGCCACTTCTTCTTCGCCCGGCATCAACTTGCCTAATGCTCGCAACTGACGGCCACCCAGCTTCCTGAGTTGTTCTTCCGTCATCGGCAGCCCCGCTGGCACCTGCGGACCGCGGCTTTGTTCACGCATGAAGCGTTTCACAATACGGTCTTCCAGCGAATGGAAGCTGATGATGGATAACCGCCCACCCGGGGCCAGCACGTCGAGCGAGCTTTTTAGCGCCAGCTCTATTTCCTCCAGTTCACTGTTTACCCAGATGCGAACCGCCTGGAAGGTACGGGTCGCGGGATGTTTGTGCTTATCCTTCACCGGTGTCGCCGCCGCGATCACTTCGGCCAACTCTTTAGTGCGGGTCATTGGCTCAATGCGATTGCGCTCGACGATGGCGCGCGCAATACGTTTGCCAAAGCGCTCTTCGCCGAACGTTTTGATGACCCATGCAATATCGGCTTCGTCAGCGGTCTGTAGCCACTCAGCGGCAGACTGACCGCGCGTCGGGTCCATCCGCATGTCCAGCGGACCATCACGCATAAAGGAGAAACCACGTTCAGCATCATCAAGTTGGGGTGAAGAGACGCCAAGATCGAGAAGAATCCCGTCGATCTTGCCCGTCAGGCCGCGTTCAGCGACATAATCCGCGAGCGCAGAGAAAGGTCCATGCACGATGGAAAAGCGTGGGTCATTGATGGTCTGTGCAACGGCAATAGCCTGCGGATCGCGATCGATTGCCAGCAGACGTCCTTCCTCTCCAAGCTGGGAGAGAATCAAACGTGAGTGACCACCGCGACCAAACGTGCCATCAATGTAGATGCCATCCGGACGAATATTCAGGCCGTTTACGGCCTCGTCCAGTAACACCGTTTTATGTTTATAATTTTCCATCATATTTATAGAGACAAGTCCTGCAGCCGTTCCGATAATGTCGCGGAATCAGACTGCTCAGCGTCGATATCTTCCTTGACCTGTTGATACCAGGTCGTTTCATCCCACAGTTCAAACTTGTTGAACTGCCCGACCAGCATCACTTCTTTGGTCAGACCGGCATGTTGCCGCAACACAGGGGCAATCAGTAATCGCCCTGCGTTATCCATCTGACATTCACTGGCATGTCCCAATAACAGCCGCTGTACGCGGCGTTCCTGCGGGTTCATGCTCGACAGTCGCGACAGCTTTTGCTCAATAATTTCCCATTCAGGCAAGGGGTAAAGCAGCAGGCAGGGGGAGTTAATGTCAATGGTGCAAACCATTTGACCCGCAGCGTTCTCAATCAGCTGGTCGCGGTATCGGGTTGGTACCGATAAACGCCCTTTGCTGTCGAGATTGACTAACGTAGCTCCACGGAACATGCCAGTCTCACCCCTCCTCACCACTTTAACCCACAAATTCCCACCTAAAGGAGTTTACGGAGCGAGGGAAAAGCTTGTCAAGCCAGGACTCTCCATATAAGGACTCGGAAGCCCTCTATTTACAGAGATAAACAGTCCTGGTTAATAACTGCACAACTGGCGAGGCAAAATTAACGTTATGAATATTTGTAAGAAAAAAACCGAATATGCACACTAGCGTTAAAGCTCACTCAATATCATCGCAGATAAATATAAAGTGTCAGTTTGCGACGCGGGCAGCATTTTATGACAGATTCTCAGGGGATAACAGCGCCAGATTCACCCAGGCACCCGGTAAGCGCAGCGGTTGCCACGTAAGCTGGCAAAGGAGGAGGAAAAACGTCTGATTATTCATCGACCGAAAAGGGTTTGTAACAAAATAATACAAAGAATGCCGTTTAAAATCGACCGGACGTTCTTAAAAAGACAATTTAAAAGCCAGAATGAATTAAGAAAAATAGGTGATTAGGATCCCTCAAGAATTATCCTAATTTCTCTCCGGGAATTATCTGCACGAATTATCGCAACAAAAGGGGGCAGATTTCGCCGCCCCGGTCATTTCATTTTTGGCGGCTTAAAATTCCGCGATGGTAGAGATTACGTTTGATACGCGTCAGGCCCGGTTTCGGCTTGCGCGGCTCATCCAGGCTTGCCAGCACAATCTCCAGCACGCGTTCAGCCACATCGCGGTGACGCTGTGCTACCGCCAGCACCGGGCACTGGAGGAAGTCGAGCAGCTCGTTATCCCCGAACGTGGCAATCGCCAGGTCGGAGGGCAGTTTACCTTCCCGGCGTAAGGTCACGTCCATGACGCCCTGCAACAGCGCAAACGACGTGGTGAACAGCGCCTGAGGCATCGGATGCGTTTCCAGCCATTTCTCGAACAGCTGCGCGGCGGCTTCACGCTCGTAGCTGTTGGCATAGAGGTAGTGAACCTCGCGCGGATCGTCTTTCCAGGCGGTTCTGAATCCCTGCTCACGCAGGAAGCTCACAGAAAGCTCGGGCAACGCGCCAAGATACAGCACCGTTTCAGCGGGGAACGTTCTCAACTCTGCGGCCAGCATTTCTGCATCATCCTGATCCGCACCCACGACGCTGGTGAAATGCTCGCGATCGAGCGCGCGATCCAGCGCCACAATTGGGAACGGGTCATTCGCCCAGCGCTGGTAGAACGGATGCTCTGGCGGCAAGGAGGTTGACACGATAATGGCATCCACCTGACGCTGGAGCAGATGCTCAATGCAGCGCATCTCGTTATCGGGCTGGTCTTCTGAGCAGGCAATCAGCAACTGATAGCCGCGCTGACGCGCCTGACGTTCAAGATAGTTGGCGATACGGGTATAGCTGGTGTTTTCCAGGTCAGGGATCACCAGACCAATAGAGCGGGTACGCCCGGCACGCAGACCGGCTGCGACAGCATTCGGATGGTAGTTATGCTCACGAACCACCGCCATAACTTTTTCAACGGTCTTGTCGCTAACACGGTACTGCTTTGCTTTACCGTTAATCACATAGCTGGCCGTTGTTCGTGACACGCCGGCTAGCCGGGCGATTTCATCCAGTTTCACAATTGCCCCTTAAAAAAAGAAAAGAGTCCATGGCCCTGTCAAGGTTATGGTTAAATCTTTTAACATCTAAACGCAGAAAAGCCTTCGCGGCAACCGCTTTTATCTGCGTTGTCGGCTGATTACGCAAAAAAAAGCCCGGCTTTGGTGACCGGGCAGAAAGAGGCGAACCTTTTTGACAACTAACGCATGATTTTCTCGCCGCGTGACAGACCGACTACACCCGATCTCGCGACCTCGACAATTTTTGCGACATCCCGCACTGACGCCAGGAAAGCATCCAGCTTGTCGCTTGTCCCAACCAGCTGAACCGTATAAAGAGAAGGGGTGACGTCAATAATCTGTCCGCGGAAAATATCCGCATTGCGTTTAACTTCTTCACGCCCGTAGCCGCTGGCCTGGATTTTCACCAGCATGACCTCTCGTTCAACGTAGGCCCCCTGCCCCAGCTCGCTCACGCGCAGCACATCAACCAGCTTATGCAGCTGTTTCTCAATCTGCTCAAGCACTTTGGCATCGCCGACGGTTTGGATCGTCATGCGCGACAGCGTCGGGTCTTCCGTCGGGGCAACGGTCAGGCTTTCAATGTTATAGCCGCGCTGCGCAAAAAGACCAATGACGCGCGACAGTGCGCCAGACTCGTTTTCCAGTAAAACAGATAATATCCGGCGCATATCAGGTTCTCTCCGTTTTGCTTAACCACATTTCATCCATACCACCACCACGAATATGCATCGGATAAACGTGTTCGGTCCCATCAACAATCACATCCATAAAGACGAGGCGGTTGTTTTTAACGTGCTCAAGCGCTTGCGCGAGCTTCGCTTCCAGATCAGCCGGATCGGTCACCCGCATGCCTACATGGCCGTAAGCTTCAGCAAGACGAACAAAGTCCGGCAGCGATTTCATGTATGACTGAGAATGACGGCCAGAGTAGATCATATCCTGCCACTGCTTCACCATACCGAGATACCCGTTATTCAGGTTCAGCACCAGTACCGGCAGTTCATATTGCAGCGCGGTAGACAGCTCCTGAATGTTCATCTGAATACTGCCATCACCGGTCACGCAGACGACGGTTTCATTCGGCAACGCCAGCTTCACGCCCAGCGCGGCAGGCAGACCAAAGCCCATGGTTCCTAAACCACCGGAGTTGATCCAGTGTCGCGGTTTATCAAACGGGTAATACAGGGCGGCAAACATCTGGTGCTGCCCTACGTCTGAGGTTACGTACGCTTCACCTTTCGTCAGTCGCCACATCGCTTCGATGACCGCCTGCGGCTTAATGCTTTCGCTTTGAGTGTCATATTTCAGGCACTGACGCGCGCGCCACTGTTCAATCTGCTGCCACCAGTCGCGGATCTCATCCAGCGGCTGGGTTGCACTCTCCTGGGTCAGCAGGTCCAGCATTTGCTCCAGAACCTGACGAGCATCACCGACGATCGGCACATCAGCCGCCACTGTTTTTGAAATTGACGTAGGATCGATATCAATGTGCAGCACGATGGCGTTCGGGCAATACTTTGCCAGGTTGTTGGTGGTGCGATCGTCAAAGCGCACGCCGACGGCAAAGATGACATCGGAATGATGCATCGTCATGTTGGCTTCATAGGTACCGTGCATACCCAGCATCCCCAGCGCCTGACGATGGGTGGCAGGGAATGCCCCCAGCCCCATCAATGACGATGCAACTGGCAGGTTAAGTTTTTCAATCAGTTCACGGAGCTGGACTTCGCAGGCAGAGTTGATCGCCCCGCCACCGACATAGACCACCGGTTTTTTGGCTGCCAGCAGCGTTTGCAATGCCCGCTTGATCTGACCTTTATGCCCCTGCGTTGTTGGGTTATAAGAGCGCATGCTGACCGATTCCGGCCAGACATAAGGCAGCTTGTTTGCCGGGTTCAGGATATCTTTAGGCAGATCGACCACCACCGGTCCCGGGCGTCCGCTTGCTGCCAGCCAGAAGGCTTTTTTCAGTACGCCGGGAATGTCTTCTGTTTGCTTGACCAGGAAGCTGTGCTTCACAACGGGACGCGAAATCCCGACCATGTCGCACTCCTGAAAAGCATCGTAGCCAATCAGTGAGGTTGCCACCTGCCCGGAGAGGATCACCAGCGGGATAGAGTCCATATAGGCCGTCGCAATGCCGGTAATGGCGTTTGTCGCGCCGGGGCCGGACGTGACTAACACCACGCCCACTTCACCCGTCGCACGCGCCAGGCCGTCAGCCATGTGCACCGCCGCCTGCTCGTGACGTACCAGAACATGGTCAATGCCCCCTACCGTATGCAGCGCATCATAAATATCGAGGACCGCACCGCCAGGGTAGCCGAACACTTGCTTTACGCCCTGATCGATCAGCGACCGAACGACCATTTCCGCGCCAGACAACATCTCCATGCTTTGCCTCCAGGCATTTTGTTATAGACGGACTGCCGAATTCATTTCCGCACCGTCTTACGATTGGGATAAACCAATCTTATATTTTGCAGAGTGTTCTTTACCTTAACCGCTCGTTATGAGGCAGGCAATTAGCAAACCCGGGTAGATAAACGGCGCGTAAAGCAGAAAAAGCAGGCGTTAACAGGAGATATGGTTAATTCCTCTGGGAATAGAGGATGGGGTGATAAATCATCGCTGAAAAGCGCGACAATGCAGGAAATCATCTATTTTTGCGTGCCGGAGAGCAGCCCGAAAAAAAGCACCACAGAATAAAATATCAATTATCTAAAAGAACTCAGGATAAATCACATAAACCGATGCGATTTATCCTGATGCGCTTACCGGCGACAGATGCCAACCAGCAACTCTTCCATCCACTGATGCCCTTTATCCCGACCCGCCGCTTCATGCCAGGAAAGATAACAGGTACGGCTATTTAGCTTGAGCGGCAGAGGTAAAATTTGCAGGTTTAACGGGTCAGAAAACTCTTCTGCCAGCCAGCGCGGCGCAATCGCCACCAGTTGCGTCTGGGAGACCACGTTTAATACGCTAACCATGGCCATGCCCTGATACGCCACGCTCGCCTGTTTATCCGCAGTGTCATACCACGGCAGGCTAAAGGAAGCATATCTGTCGAGTGCAACAACGGCGTGCTGCTCGTTATAAACATCGCTTTCTAGCAGCGGAGAATTCAGGCGCGGATGTTTTTTACTGGCGACGAGAACCATTTCATCTTTAAACAGCGGCACACAGGAAAATTCTGGACGACGGAACTCTTCATACCCCAGAACGAATTCAATCTCCTGATAGCGTAACTGATGTTCCGTGTTTTGATTCAGGGATGATTTAAAAACCAGGTTGATATTTGGTGCGATCTCTTCAACTTTATTATAAATAATCGACGTTAAATAATTATCTAATGGGCTACAGACGCAAAGATGGAATACGCGCTCGCTGCTTAAGGGTTCAAAGCCCGAGCCCGGCAGCTCGTTTTGTACCAACTGCAACGCCTGGCGGATGGAGCCGAACAGCTGGAATGCGCGCGCCGTAGGCTGGATCCCTCTCCCGTAACGAACAAACAATTCGTCGTTAAACATGACCTTAAGCCTGGCAACGGCATTACTCACAGCAGGTTGTGACATCCCTAACGCCTGGGCCGCGCGGGTGATATTCTGTTCCTGCATGACAGCATCAAACACCGTCAGAAGATTAAGATCCACCGTGCGTAACTGCGGTT
Source organism: Enterobacter sp. SES19 (assembly GCF_011765665.1). Classification (NCBI taxonomy): domain Bacteria; kingdom Pseudomonadati; phylum Pseudomonadota; class Gammaproteobacteria; order Enterobacterales; family Enterobacteriaceae; genus Enterobacter; species Enterobacter sp. SES19. The sequence goes on along the minus strand of NZ_CP050320.1, from coordinate 773,127 downwards.
TAATCCCATCAGTAGCTTGAGGTTGTTTAATATTATTTTCTGACACTTCTGACTCCACTGTCACGCTACACTCCCTTTGCTCACGTACGGTAATCATCTCGAAAATATGATTTACCATGCAAATACGATCAGCAAAAGAGAATTATTTAAAATTCGGAATATATAAAGACTCTATAATAACGAAAATTAATGAGCGCAAATGATATGTTTGACTTTAGGATTTGAATGAAACCATAAACCAAACAAATATACAATTGCCATCAGGTTAATGATGACTTAAGTATTATTAAACTGTTATTGCTATCGCCCTACAGTTAGTTAACAACCTGTTATATCTGTTCGCTTTTCAGCATTATGGAACAGATTCACTGCATTTATAACTTAATGATATTAAAACCTTTTAATCACAACGCATTCTCTTCAGGACATTTCACTCATTTTTAAACAATTATATTTATTTGTTTCTGCAACTCTTTTCTTAAGTCCAAAATTAGACAATTAGTCGGGTCGCGAAAGCTAAAACCAGCACAATTAGCTAAAGTGAATACCCTGCTGATTCCGTCTGTCGGGCCCGTTTTCATCGTCAGGGGTTGACATGAACGGCCGTATCCAGTACCACTAAAAGCATATTGAATTTAACGGAGCACGATTCATGATTCGCACCATTCGTTTCACCGGTCTACTACTACTAAACGCATTCACTGTGCGCGGTAGACTGGCGGGCGAAATTCAGCGTTGAATCGTCACCAGTAAGACTAAAAACCCGCGCCACTGCGCGGGTTTTTTTATGCTCGTAGCAAGGCGCCCTAAGACTGACAAGGACCTAACCCATGAGCCAGCAAGTCATTATTTTCGATACTACTTTACGTGACGGTGAACAGGCATTACAGGCAAGCCTGAGTGTAAAAGAGAAACTGCAGATCGCGCTGGCTCTCGAACGTATGGGTGTCGACGTGATGGAGGTGGGTTTCCCGGTCTCGTCTCCGGGTGATTTCGAATCCGTCCAGACCATCGCCCGCACCATTAAAAACAGCCGCGTATGTGGTCTGGCGCGCTGTGTGGAAAAAGATATCGACGTTGCAGCCGAGTCACTGAAAGTGGCCGAAGCGTTCCGTATCCACACCTTTATTGCCACCTCACCGATGCACATCGCGACCAAGCTGCGCAGCACGCTGGATGAAGTGATTGAGCGCGCGGTGTATATGGTGAAACGCGCACGCAACTACACCGATGACGTTGAATTCTCCTGTGAAGATGCGGGCCGTACGCCAATCGAAGACCTGGCGCGCGTCGTGGAAGCCGCCATCAACGCGGGTGCGAAAACCATCAACATCCCTGACACCGTCGGCTACACCATGCCGTTTGAGTTCTCCAACATCATTACCGGACTGTACGACCGCGTACCCAATATTGATAAGGCAATTATCTCCGTCCACACCCACGATGATTTGGGTCTGGCCGTGGGTAATGCCATCGCCGCCGTCCACGCCGGTGCGCGTCAGGTAGAAGGTGCGATGAACGGTATCGGCGAACGCGCGGGCAACTGTTCGCTGGAAGAAGTGATCATGGCGATCAAAGTGCGCAAAGACATCATGGACGTGCACACCCGCATCAATCACAACGAAATCTGGCGCACCAGCCAGACCGTCAGCCAGATTTGCAACATGCCCATTCCGGCTAACAAAGCGATTGTCGGCACTGGCGCCTTCGCACACTCCTCCGGTATTCACCAGGATGGCGTCCTGAAGAACCGTGAAAACTACGAAATCATGACCCCGGAATCCATCGGCCTGAACCAGGTGCAGTTGAACCTGACCTCCCGTTCCGGTCGCGCGGCGGTTAAACACCGTATGGAAGAGATGGGCTATAAGGACAGCGATTACAATATGGATCAGCTGTACGACGCGTTCCTGAAGCTGGCCGACAAAAAAGGTCAGGTGTTCGACTACGACCTGGAAGCGCTGGCCTTTATTAACAAGCAGCAGGAAGAGCCAGAGCACTTCCGTCTGGATTACTTCAACGTGCAGTCCGGCTCCAGCAACATCGCCACCGCCTCGGTCAAACTGGCCTGTGGTGATGAAATTAAAGCAGAGGCCGCGAACGGTAACGGCCCTGTCGATGCCATCTACCAGGCGATTAACCGCGTCACCGAGTACGACGTTGAGCTGGTGAAGTATGACCTGACGGCCAAGGGCCACGGCAAAGATGCACTGGGTCAGGTCGACATTGTTGTTACCCACAATGGCCGCCGCTTCCACGGCGTGGGCCTGGCGACCGATATCGTTGAATCCTCCGCGAAAGCGATGGTGCATGTTCTGAACAACATCTGGCGCGCCGCCGAAGTCGAAAAAGAGTTGCAACGCAAAGCTCAGAATAAAGAGAACAACAAGGAAACCGTGTAATGTCGAAGAATTACCATATTGCTGTGTTACCGGGCGACGGTATTGGTCCGGAAGTAATGGCACAGGCGCTGAAAGTACTGGAAGCCGTTCGCGCGCGTTTTGCGATGAAAATCACCACCAGCCACTACGACGTGGGCGGTATTGCGATTGATAACCACGGTACGCCACTGCCGAAAGCGACCGTGGAAGGCTGCGAAAATGCCGATGCCGTGCTGTTTGGTTCCGTCGGTGGCCCAAAATGGGAACACCTGCCGCCAGCAGAGCAGCCAGAGCGCGGCGCGCTGCTGCCGCTGCGTAAACATTTCAAGCTGTTCAGCAACCTGCGTCCGGCGAAGCTGTATCAGGGTCTGGAAGAGTTCTGCCCGCTGCGCGCGGATATCGCCGCCAACGGTTTCGACATTCTCTGCGTGCGTGAACTGACCGGCGGGATCTACTTTGGTCAGCCAAAAGGGCGCGAAGGCAGCGGACAACACGAGAAAGCGTTCGACACCGAGGTGTATCACCGTTTCGAAATCGAACGTATCGCCCACATCGCGTTCGAGTCGGCGCGCAAACGCCGCCATAAGGTGACCTCCATTGATAAAGCGAACGTGCTGCAGTCCTCCATTTTGTGGCGCGAGATTGTGAGTGAAGTCGCTAAGCAGTACCCGGACGTTGCGCTGTCGCACATGTACATCGACAACGCGACCATGCAGCTGATTAAGGATCCGTCCCAGTTTGACGTGCTGCTGTGCTCCAACCTGTTCGGCGATATTCTCTCTGACGAGTGCGCGATGATCACCGGCTCGATGGGCATGCTGCCATCCGCAAGCCTGAATGAAGAAGGCTTTGGCCTGTACGAGCCTGCGGGCGGTTCCGCGCCGGATATCGCAGGCAAAAACATTGCCAACCCGATTGCGCAGATCCTCTCCCTGGCCCTGCTGCTGCGCTACAGCCTGGATGCAGGCGATGCGGCAACCGCAATTGAAAACGCCATTAACCGGGCGTTAGAGAAAGGCGTCCGTACCGGTGATTTGGCACGCGGCACGGCGGCAGTCAGTACCGATGAAATGGGCGACATCATTGCCCGCTATGTCGCTGAAGGGGTGTAATCATGGCTAAGACGTTATATGAAAAGTTGTTCGATGCGCACGTTGTTTACGAGGCGCCAAACGAAACCCCGCTGCTGTACATTGACCGTCATCTGGTACACGAAGTGACCTCACCTCAGGCATTTGACGGCCTGCGCGCGCACAAGCGTCCGGTACGTCAGCCGGGTAAAACCTTCGCGACGATGGATCACAACGTTTCCACCCAGACCAAAGACATTAACGCCTCGGGTGAGATGGCCCGTATCCAGATGCAGGAGCTGATTAAGAACTGCAATGAATTTGGCGTTGAGCTGTACGACCTGAACCATCCGTATCAGGGCATCGTCCACGTGATGGGGCCTGAGCAAGGGATCACCCTGCCGGGCATGACCATCGTCTGCGGTGACTCCCATACCGCGACCCACGGCGCGTTTGGCGCTCTGGCATTCGGGATTGGCACGTCCGAAGTGGAACATGTGCTGGCAACGCAGACCCTGAAGCAGGGCCGTGCCAAAACCATGAAGATTGAGGTGAAGGGTAAAGCGGCACCTGGCATTACCGCGAAAGACATCGTGCTGGCCATCATCGGTAAAACCGGCAGCGCAGGCGGTACCGGCCACGTCGTTGAGTTCTGCGGCGACGCTATTCAGGCACTGAGTATGGAAGGTCGCATGACCCTGTGCAACATGGCCATTGAGATGGGCGCAAAAGCCGGGCTGGTCGCGCCGGACGAAACCACCTTCAACTATGTGAAGGGCCGTCTGCACGCGCCGAAAGGTCAGGATTTTGACGACGCGGTAGCCTACTGGAAAACCCTGACAACCGACGATGGGGCAACGTTTGATACCGTTGTCACGCTGCAGGCAGAAGAGATTGCGCCTCAGGTGACCTGGGGCACCAACCCGGGTCAGGTGATTTCCGTCAACGACAGCATCCCTGACCCGGCCTCCTTCGCCGATCCGGTCGAGCGCGCCAGTGCGGAAAAAGCGCTGGCCTATATGGGGCTGAAGCCCGGCGTGCCGTTGACCGATGTCGCCATTGATAAAGTGTTTATCGGCTCCTGCACCAACTCCCGTATCGAAGATTTGCGTGCCGCCGCCGAAATTGCCAAAGGCCGTAAAGTGGCACCAGGCGTGCAGGCGCTGGTGGTTCCTGGCTCCGGTCCGGTGAAGGCCCAGGCGGAAGCCGAAGGTCTGGATAAGATCTTTATCGAAGCGGGCTTCGAGTGGCGTCTGCCTGGCTGCTCCATGTGTCTGGCGATGAACAATGACCGCCTGAATCCGGGTGAGCGCTGCGCCTCCACCAGTAACCGTAACTTTGAAGGCCGTCAGGGCCGCGGTGGTCGCACCCATCTGGTCAGCCCGGCAATGGCCGCCGCTGCGGCAGTCACCGGCCATTTCGCCGATATTCGCAGCCTGAAATAAGGAGACAATCATGGCAGAGAAATTTACCCAACATACGGGCCGGGTTGTCCCGCTGGACGCCGCTAACGTCGATACTGACGCTATTATTCCAAAACAATTTCTGCAAAAGGTGACGCGTACCGGTTTTGGCGCGCACCTGTTTAACGACTGGCGTTTCCTGGACGATAAGGGCGAAGTGCCTAATCCGGAATTCGTGTTGAACTTCCCGGAATATAAAGGCGCCTCCATTTTGCTGGCGCGGGAAAACTTTGGCTGCGGCTCATCCCGTGAACACGCGCCGTGGGCGCTCACCGACTACGGCTTTAAGGTGGTCATTGCCCCAAGCTTCGCGGATATCTTCTACGGCAACAGCTTCAACAACCAGCTTCTGCCGGTGACGCTGAGCGATGAACAGGTCGACGAATTGTTCGCGCTGGTTAAGGCGAATCCGGGCATTTCGTTTGAAGTGGATCTGGAAGCCGAAGTGGTGAAAGCCGGGGATAAGACCTACAGCTTCAGCATTGATGCCTTCCGCCGTCACTGCATGCTGAACGGTCTGGACAGCATTGGTTTAACTCTCCAGCACGAAGCGGCGATTGCCACTTACGAACAAAAACAACCCGCATTTATGAAATAATCCTCCGGCCTGCAGTGTACTCTGCAGGCTGTGTTTTATCCCAATGCCCATCTTCCTTCTGTAAATACTTCGCAAACCCAGCCAATAATGACGTTATATTTAATGTCAATTTAATGTTCCCTGCGCAGAATAATCGTTCAATCAGCTGGCAGCGGAAATTATCATGAAAAAGAAAAATAGCAATGAGTCTCATCTCCGTTCTCATGAAATACAAAAATGCACAATAGTGAGCGTGATAACAAATAGTTATCTCACCGGCTTTCAGATAGTTGCAGGAATATTCTCCGGATCACAGGGATTAATTGCTGATGGGATTCATTCTCTTTCCGATTTATCCTCTGACTTTGTCGTTCTGATTGCAAATAAAAAGAGTCAGAAAGCCTCTGATATCGATCATCATTACGGTCATCTGCGTTTCGAAAACGGTGCAAAGCTCATTATTGGCGCTATTCTGCTGCTTGTGGGAGTCGGGATGCTCTGGTCCGCAGGGAATAAACTGCTTCACCCCGAGACGCATCAGCTGGTGAAAGGGGCCGCTCTGTGGGTGGCGATACTGGCGCTGGTGGTGAAGGAAAGCCTGTTCAGATACATGTATGCCGCGGGAAAACGTATTCAGTCCTCGCTGCTGATAGCCAATGCCTGGCATGCCCGCTCTGACGCAGCCTCGTCAGTGGTTGTCGCCATCGGTATTGTCGGGAATTTAGTGGGTTTTCACGCGATGGACCTGATTGCGGCCCTGATTGTTGGGATATTTATCGCCCATATGGGTTACAAATTCTCTGCCGATGCCCTGCACGACCTGATGGACCGTTCGCTTGAACCCGAGCTGGAGCACGACATCAAAACGTGTCTTCTCTCAACCGAGGGTGTCACCGGACTCCATGATTTAAAAACCCGCAAGATGGGCGATTTAGCCCTTGTCGATGTCCATCTGGAAGTTAACGGCGAATTAAGCGTAAAAGAAGGGCATCAGATTGCCGTCAATGCCAGAAACAATGTGATGCAAAAATTCAATGTGCTGAACGTGATGACGCATATTGATCCTGCTCGCTAATCGGAACGCATAAATACAGTGTGACGCAACCCACCGTTAAGGTTTCGTTAATTAATTTGCGTCACACTGCATCGCATCAGCTCTCTCATTATTGAGGTAAAAAGCGATGAACCCAACGCTATGCAATACGCTTCCCCATAAAGAAACACCCTTTCTTCGCGTACTGCACATTCTTGTGGCCGTTCTGGTGCTGGTCCAGATCATCAATTCTAATTTCACCGAAAGTGAAGCCCTCCACGACTCCGGGCTGAACGGAATTGTCACCTGGATGCATATTATTTCCGGGTTTGGTTTAATTTTTTGTGGCATTGCCATGATGGCATGGATGTTAACCCAGCGCGGATTTAAATATTACTTCGCCTGGCTGGCGCTGGATTTTCGCGGAGTCGTTGACGATATTCGCACCCTCACGCAGCGCCAGCTTCCTGAGGCGCATGCCGGCGGTATGGCGGCAACGGTGCAAGGTTTGGGCGTGCTGGCGCTGCTGGGCGTTGCACTCTGCGGCGCGGCCTGGTTCGTGCTGAACGCCACGCTCGGACCCGTTTCGTCCGTCACAGAATCCGCCTTAAATTTGCATAAATTTCTGACGGTCTTTGTTGAGACATATTTCTGGGCACACGGTTTCATGGGCCTCGTTCATATGTACCTGACGCTACGCGCGCAGCGTAAATATCAGTGTTCAGAATAAAACGGTTCGCAGAGCCCGGCGTTCCCGGGCTCCGTTTCATTCATCCGATCACACGTCTTTTACGCGGCAGGTCAGCAGAAGCGTCACGACAGAAAGCGCCGCAATCATCCAGTAGACAGACGCATGCCCATAGCTTTGCGCCAGCGCCCCCTGAATCACGCCTGCCAGAATCACCCCGGTTGAAATACTGTTGGTAAAAAGCGTTGTCGCCGAGCCGGCACGACCGGGCATTAAATCCTGGAACCAGAGCATGCCGATCCCGGCAACGATGCCAATAAACACAGCATTAAACAGCTGCAGCGCAAGCAGCGCTTCACGCGAATGGAAAAGGATCAGTCCCGCGTAAAACAGCACCCCGGCCGCCACGGCGACGATCATCATCCGACGCTTCCCAAAGCGCTTAACGTAATAGCCCGCCAGAATCATCGCCGGAATTTCCAGCCCGGCAGCGGTGCCCATTAAGATCCCCGCGAGCTTGTCCGGTAAGCCCAGATCGCTGCTGATCCACAGCGGCATGTCGATGATGTACATGGTGTTGCAGGTCCACATCAGCGTGGAGGCAATAAACAGCATGCGGACGTTTTTGTCCTGCCAGCCGCTCACCTGGGTGAGCGGTTTATCCGCTGTCTGTTCGACGCGCGCCACGGACGGCAGCGCGAAGGCAATCAATGCCAGGCTGATGACAAAAATCCCGGCGGCGATGGAGAACATGGTGGTAAAGCCGTAGTTCAACGCCAGCATGAAGGCCAGCGGCGGGCCAATGACCCACGCCAGCGAGAGCTGGGCACGCATCACCGAGCTGAACATCACCACTTCCCGCGCCGAGTTATCCGCATATTCACGGGCCAGCGCGAACAGCTGCGGCATGGCGGTGTTCGCCAGTGACGCCAGCAGCACGCCGCAGGTAATGAGCGTCAGATAATGACGGTTAAAGGCGAAGAGCAGCGCGTTGCCCACCGCCATGGTGCAGCAAAAGAGGATCAGCCTGCGGCGATCGCCCTGGCTGTCCGATCGTTTCGCCAGCGCGAGGCTGACCAGGATCCCGGCAATGGCGTTAACGGTATAAAACAGGCCGACCCAAAACGGCTGTGCCCCCACCTCGCGGCTGAGAAACAGGCTCAGCGTCGGCGCCTGCAGCGCCCCCGCCACGCCCATCATAAAGGCCACCAGCATAAAAGCGGCATACACGCCGTTCAGGCGTCGCCCCATCGTCATCAACCACAGCATGCGCAAGTCCTTGTGAAAGCGAATCAAAATCGGGTGAAAGAATAAACGAAAAAAGCCAGCAAAAACATTTTGCTGGCGGGTGATAAGCACCAATACTCAGTCACACATGATCGAGGCGAGTTAGCGGGAAGAGGTCGGTGTTGTAACGTCCCACTGCATCAATTCTTCTAACGTTTTCAGCCGTTGCTCTGCACACTGGCGGGCCAGCCAGGACGATCCTTTTGTCGCTGAAAAGTACTGCTGATAAAACTGACGTGCGGTAGACCTCTTCATAATTTACCTCCTCACTTCATCGAGGAGAATTATTGGCCTAATATAGGGATAAATAAATTGCTGGTTTTTTGTCAGGAGTTCCCCTTTTATGCCTTCCGGTCGTCTGCAACAACAGTTTATCCGCCTCTGGCAGTGCTGCGAGGGGCAATCGCAGGAGACCACGCTCAACGAGCTGGCTGACCTGCTTAGCTGTTCCCGCCGTCATATGCGTACGCTGCTCAACACCATGCAGCAGCAGGGTTGGTTAAGTTGGGAAGCTGAGGCGGGACGCGGCAAACGTTCGCGGTTGACCTTTCTCTATACCGGGCTGGCGTTGCAGCAGCAGCGCGCGGAAGACCTGCTCGAGCAGGACCGCATCGATCAGCTGGTTCAGCTGGTGGGCGACAAAGCCGCCGTGCGCCAGATGCTGGTTTCCCATCTCGGACGCAGTTTTCGTCAGGGACGACACATCCTGCGGGTGCTCTACTATCGCCCAATGAAAAATCTGCTGCCCGGCACGGCCTTACGTCGCTCAGAAACCCATATGGCCCGGCAAATTTTCAGCGGTCTGACGCGGATAAATGAGGAAAACGGGGAACTGGAAGCGGATATCGCGCACCACTGGCAGCAACTTTCTCCGCTTCACTGGCGCTTCTTTTTACGCCCCGGCATTCACTTTCACCATGGTCGCGAGCTGGAGATGCACGACGTCATCGCCTCTCTGGAACGCGTCCGAAGGCTGCCGCTCTACTCGCATATTTCGCGTATCCACTCCCCCACGGCCTGGACGCTGGACATCGAGCTGTCGCAGCAGGATAAGTGGCTTCCCTGGCTGCTGGGCTACGTGCCGTCGATGATTTTGCCCGGCGAGTGGGAATCGATGAACAATTTTGCCAGCCTGCCGATTGGCACCGGGCCCTACTCCGTGTCCCGCAATAACAGCAACCAGCTGAAAATCCGCGCGTTCGATGACTACTTTGGCTATCGGGCGCTGATCGACGAAGTCAACGTGTGGGTATTGCCGGATCTCAATGAAGACCTGAGCTGCGGGCTGACGCTTGAAGGCCCCACCACGGGAGAAAAAGCCGTGGAGAGTCGCCTGGAGGAGGGATGCTACTATCTCCTCTTTGATCGCCGCACCCACCGCGGGGCAAACCAGGCCGTCCGCAAGTGGATCAGCCACGTGTTGTCCCCTGCCAATCTGATCTACCATGCGGAAGCGCAGTACCAGACATACTGGTTCCCGGCGTACGGCCTGCTTCCGCGCTGGCACCACGCCCGCCCGTCGCACTGCGACAAGCCCGCAGGGCTGGAGTCCATCACCTTGACCTACTACCGCGAGCACGTGGAGCATCGTTTTATCGCGAGGATCATGACCCGACTACTGGCAGCCGAAGGAGTAACGCTGGAGGTCAGGGAAGTTGACTATGACGAATGGCACCAGGGGGATATCACCAGTGATATCTGGCTTAACAGCGCCAACTTCACCCTGCCGCTCGATTTCTCGCTCTTCTCGCACCTGTATGAAGTCCCGCTGATCCAGCACTGCATCGACCGTGACTGGCAGCAGGATGCCGCCCAGTGGCGCGCGGGCGAGATGAATCTTGCCGTGTGGTGCCAGCAGCTACTGGCCGAACAGACCATCGTCCCGTTGATCCACCACTGGCTGATGATCCAGGGTCAGCGCAGCATGCGCGGCCTGCGGATGAATACCCTGGGCTGGTTTGATTTTAAATCCGCCTGGTTTGCGCCCCCGGAGCCATAACGCTTTCGTAATATTCACCAAATCATTACAATAGCGCCGTTCTCAACGGGGTGCTGCATCACAGATGTGCGCTGAGATAATACCCGTCGAACCTGATCCGGATAACGCCGGCGAAGGGATTTGAGGCTGTCGCTCAAAATCCTTTGCCACTCAACTTTGAGGTGCAAAGTGTTAAAAAAAGTTCTCCCCCTGCTGGCGCTTTTTGCGCTGCCTGCTTTTGCGAAGCCCGTCCTGACGGTCTACACCTATGACTCCTTCTCTGCCGACTGGGGCCCGGGCCCGGTGGTCAAAAAAGCCTTTGAAGCCGACTGCAACTGCGAGCTGAAGTTCGTGGCGCTGGAAGATGGCGTTTCGCTGCTCAACCGTCTGCGCATGGAAGGGAAAAACAGCAAGGCTGACGTGGTGCTCGGGCTGGATAACAACCTGCTGGAAGCCGCCTCGCAGACCAAACTGTTTGCCAAAAGCGGCGTCGCGTCGGATGCCGTTAACGTGCCTGGCGGCTGGAAGAACGACACCTTTGTGCCGTTCGATTACGGCTACTTTGCTTTTGTTTATGACAAAAATAAGCTGAAAAACCCGCCGAAGAGTCTGAAAGAGCTGGTGGAAAGTGACCAGAAATGGCGCGTGATTTATGAAGATCCGCGGACCAGCACGCCGGGCCTCGGTCTGCTGCTGTGGATGCAAAAGGTCTACGGGGATAAAGCACCGGAAGCGTGGCAGAAGCTGGCCGCCAAAACCGTCACCGTGACCAAGGGCTGGAGCGAAGCCTATGGTCTGTTCCTGAAAGGTGAAAGCGACCTGGTGCTGAGCTACACCACCTCTCCGGCCTACCACATCATCGCCGAGAAGAAAGACAACTACGCTGCGGCGAATTTCGCTGAAGGGCACTATCTGCAGGTGGAAGTGGCCGCGCGTACCGCCGCCAGCAAACAGCCGGAGCTGGCCGAGAAGTTCCTGAAGTTCATGGTTTCACCGGCGTTCCAGAATGCGATTCCCGCAGGCAACTGGATGTATCCGGTCACTAACGTTGCGCTGCCAGCAGGTTTTGAGCAGCTGACCAAACCAACAACCTCGCTGGAGTTTACGCCGCAGCAGGTCGCCGCGCAGCGTGCCGCATGGGTAAGTGAATGGCAACGCGCCGTCAGCCGTTGATTCCCGGCTGGCTACTTCCCGGGCTGCTCGCCGCCATAGTGATGGTGGTGGTCAGCCTGGGGGCTTTTCTTGCACTGTGGTTCAACGCGCCAGAGAGCGATCTGCTCGCCCTCTGGCACGACAGTTACCTCTGGCACGTAATCCGGTTCTCCTTCTGGCAGGCGTTTCTTTCTGCCCTGCTCTCGGTGATCCCGGCCATTTTTCTGGCGCGCGCCCTGTATCGGCGGCGTTTTCCCGGCAGGCAGGCCCTGCTGCGCCTGTGCGCCATGACGCTGATACTGCCCGTGCTGGTGGCGGTATTCGGCATTTTGAGCGTTTACGGTCGCCAGGGCTGGCTGGCATCGCTGTTCGGCCAGCTTGGTCTGGAATGGTCATTCTCGCCTTACGGACTGCAGGGCATCCTGCTGGCACACGTCTTTTTCAATATGCCGATGGCAACGCGCCTCTTCTTGCAGGCGCTGGAGAACATTCCCGGCGAGCAGCGCCAGGTTGCCGCCCAGCTCGGCATGCGCGGCGTGTCGTTCTTCCGCTTTGTCGAATGGCCGTGGCTGCGCCGCCAGATCCCGCCCGTGGCGGCATTAATCTTCATGCTCTGCTTTGCCAGCTTTGCCACCGTGCTGTCGCTCGGCGGCGGGCCGCAGGCCACCACCATTGAGCTGGCGATTTACCAGGCGCTGAGTTACGACTACGATCCCGGTCGCGCCGCGCTGCTGGCGATAGTCCAGATGACATGCTGCCTTGCCCTGGTCCTGTTGAGCCAGCGGCTGAGTAAAGCCATTCCTGCAGGCAGTCACCAAATAACCGGCTGGCGCGATCCGCAGGACAGCCTGCACAGCCGCGTCAGCGATTTTATCCTGATCGGGCTGGCACTCCTGCTTCTGTTGCCGCCGCTGCTGGCCGTTATCGTTGACGGACTGAACCTCAATCTCCTGTCTGTCCTGCAACAGCCCGTCCTCTGGCAGGCCACCTGGACCTCGCTGCGTATCGCGCTGGCTGCCGGATTACTGTGCGTCATCCTGACCATGATGCTGCTGTGGAGCAGCCGTGAGCTTTACGCCCGCCAGGCGCAAAAAGCCGGACAAATGCTGGAGCTGACGGGCATGCTGATTCTGGCGATGCCGGGGATCGTGCTGGCGACGGGCTTCTTTTTGCTGTTCAACAGCACCATCGGCCTGCCGGAAAGCGCCGACGGCATCGTGATCTTTACCAACGCCTTAATGGCCATCCCTTATGCGCTCAAGGTGCTGGAAAACCCGATGCGCGACGTCAACAGCCGCTACAGTTTGCTGTGCCAGTCGCTGGGCATGCAGGGCTGGCAGCGGCTGAAGGTGGTCGAACTGCGCGCGCTAAAACGTCCGCTGGCACAGGCGCTGGCGTTTGCCTGCGTGCTCTCTATTGGAGACTTTGGGGTCGTGGCGCTGTTCGGCAATGACGATTTCCGCACGCTGCCCTACTGGCTCTATCAGCAAATCGGCTCTTACCGCAGTCAGGACGGCGCGGTCACCGCGCTGTTACTGCTGCTGCTGTGCTTTGCCTTATTTACCGTTATCGAGAAACTTCCGGGGCGTGATGTTAAAACTGACTGATGTAACCTGGCTTTATCAGCATCTGCCGATGCGCTTCACGCTCTCCGTGCGCCAGGGAGAGATGATCGCCGTGCTTGGCCCAAGCGGCGCAGGAAAAAGCACGCTGCTTAATCTCGTTGCAGGTTTTCTGCAGCCGGCAAGTGGCTCGATCGTCATAGATAACCGGGATCATACCCACACGCCGCCCGCAAAACGTCCTGTCTCAATGCTGTTTCAGGAAAACAACCTTTTTACCCACCTGACGGTGCGGCAAAACATCGCGCTGGGAATGCACCCGGGACTCAGGCTGAACGATGACCAGCGCCATAAGCTGGAGATCATTGCCGCACAGATGGGGATCACCGGGTTTATCGACAGGCTGCCGGGCGAGCTCTCCGGCGGCCAGCGTCAGCGCGTGGCGCTGGCACGTTGTCTGGTGCGCGAACAGCCGATACTGCTGCTGGATGAGCCGTTCTCGGCGCTCGATCCCGCGCTGCGTCAGGAGATGCTGGCCCTGGTGCAGGAGGTCTGTCAGCGCCAGCAACTGACGATGCTGATGGTTTCGCACAGTATTGAGGATGCCGCACGGATTGCGCCGCGATCGGTGGTCGTTGCTGAGGGGCGAATTGCGTGGGATGGGAAGACGGAAGAGCTGCTCAGTGGTCAAGCGGGGGCGTCTTCACTGTTGGGCATTCGCGCGGTCTGATGCCCTCTCCCACGGGGAGAGGGAAATAGTCCTTAACGACTGACCACTTTCAATAAAATCTCACCGTACACCGGCATCAGCGGGTGACGAATCAGCGCAACCAGCGCCACCGCCGCCACGCCCAGCGTCAGCGGGGCAAGCCAGAGCAGGCGAGTACGCGGGAGGTAGCGCGTCAGGCGATCGATATTCGCTTTCCCGCTGCGCCACAGCCGCCAGCAGAGCCATGCCGCCAGCCACAGTAGCACAGCCGTGCCCAGCAGCAGCCACTTAAACTCACCGCTTTGCATACCGTCAGGAATATCAATGGCAGCACCCGCGAGGATCCCCGGCAGGAAGTAGAACGGCGGCCAGAAGACACAGCCGATAATGTTCGGCACCACGAATTTCGCGACGGGCAGATCCAGCATCCCCGCTACCATCGGCACCAGCGGACGCGTTGGCCCAACGAAGCGGCCGACGAGGATGGTAAACATGCTGTGCTGGTGCAGCGCATGCTCGGTCTTATCCAGCAAGGCTTTGTTCTTTTTCATAAACGACCAGCGGTGCAGCGGCTTCTTAAAGCGCCAGCCCAGCCAGAAGGAGATCCAGTCACCCAGCAGGCAGCCGATAATCCCGGCCAGCCACGCCTGCCAGAAATTGACCTCGCCGCTGCCGATCAGCGCGCCAAGCCCCGCCATCATCACGGTGCCGGGCAGGATCAGCCCAACCAGCGCCAGCGACTCCAGAAACGCCACCAGCGCCACGGCGATGAGTGAGTACATAACGGACTGGGTAATAAAATGTTCCAGCAATGCCTGCATAACTATTCCGGTCAGAAAACGAATCAGCGATTCTGCTTAGCGCCCCGCACCGCGTCAAGGCAACAATTGTCTGAATAGTTTACAGGTTGCTTCCCGCATTCACCTGTTTGTTTATCTTTTTTTACCGTTTATTCACATCCCGCGCGGAATTCACTCGGGCTGGCACCGGTACATTTTTTAAATACCCGGGAGAAATAGAGCTGATCCTCAAAGCCCACGTTGCGCCCCACGGTGGCGATGGGCATCCGGGTGGTGCTGAGCAGCAGCTTCGCCTGGCTGATCCGCTGGTCCTCGCGCCAGCTCAACACGCTGACGCCCAGCTGCTGGCGAAACAGATGCGACAGACGCGACGGCGAAAGGCAGACGTGCTGGGCAACGCTGGCGATATCAAACTGGCTGTCAGCAAGGTGGTCGCTGATGTACTGGCAGGCGTCGCGCACGCGGTTATCCAGCGGGGGATTAAGCGACTCGTTAATCGCTTCCATGCGGCGCAGCAGCAGCTGTTCGAGCAGGTTAATGGCCAGCAGTTCAGCGTAACGACCACCGGCCTGTCCCGCCTCGATAATCTGCGCAAAAAGCTCGCGAAACTGCGCCAGATGAACCTCATCCGGGCGATAAAAACCGGTGTGCGCAAAAATAGCCGGCCAGGAAAGCCACTCCTGCCAGTAGGCGCGCGGACGGAAATAGACCCACTGGTGATACCACTCTTTGGCATCCGGATGACGGCCATAGTGGTGGATCTCCCCCGGGGGGAACAGCAGGATATCGCCGGGACGGCAGACAAACTGCTGGTCACCGTTCTTGATGATCCCTTCCCCTCGCACGGTCAGGTTGAGGATATATCCTTTCATCCCAAGCGGTCGGTCGACGTAAAAGTCGAGATATCCCTCAGCCTCGATAGGGGTCAGTCCCGCCACAAGGTGCGCGTTAAACGAGTATCCCGGCAGCAGTGGATCGTTTTGCGTTTCGGCCATAGATTCAGTTCTCCCAAGGGTCCTGAAGGAAACCAATTGTCCATATCATTAAAAGCAGCTTAAAAATGGCCCGCGAAAAGATCCAAAAAGCATCACGCCGCTTTTACGTCCGCCATGTTTCAGCCTTTCCCCCTGATTTCTCCGCCTGAGCAGGCAGATAAGCAGTAACAAAAGTGTCTATAAGTGCGGCAGAAATGTCCACATTGAATATTTGCACGGCGTCACACTTTCCGTTGTAACAGCAATTTAGTCCATAAGATTAGCGGATCCTGCCTGACGACTTTTGTCCCCAGTCTCTAATGTTCTTCCATACCTCTTTTTTCGATGGAGCAACACCATGGCAATTGCGATTGGCCTCGATTTTGGCAGCGACTCGGTTCGCGCGCTGGCAGTGGACTGTACGTCCGGCCAGGAGATAGCAACCAGCGTTGAGTGGTACCCGCGCTGGCAAGAGGGGCGCTACTGCGATGCGCCAAACAACCAGTTCCGCCACCACCCGCGTGACTACATTGAGTCGATGGAAGCGGCGATCAAAACCGTCCTGGCTGAACTGTCGGACGCCCAGCGGGCTGAGATTGTCGGCATTGGCGTCGACAGCACCGGCTCCACGCCGGCCCCTGTGGATGCCGAAGGCCGCGTGCTGGCGCTGCGTCCTGAGTTTGCCGACAACCCGAACGCCATGTTCGTGCTGTGGAAAGACCATACCGCCGTGGAAGAGGCCGAAGCCATTACCCGCCTGTGCCATCAGCCGGGCAAAACGGACTACTCGCGCTACATCGGCGGGATTTATTCCAGCGAATGGTTCTGGGCCAAGATCCTCCACGTCACCCGTGCCGACGCAACCGTTGCGCAGGCTGCAGCGTCATGGGTTGAGCTATGCGACTGGGTGCCTGCCCTGCTCTCCGGCACCACGCGTCCACAGGATATCCGCCGCGGTCGCTGCAGCGCCGGGCATAAATCCCTGTGGCATGAAAGCTGGGGCGGCCTGCCTCCGGTCGCGTTCTTCGATGAGCTCGACCCGATCATCAACAAGAGCCTGACATACCCGCTGTTTACCGACACCTTTACCGCCGATATTCCCGTTGGCACCCTCTGTGAGGAGTGGGCGACGCGTCTCGGTCTGCCGCAAAACGTGGCGATCTCCGGCGGCGCGTTTGACTGCCATATGGGCGCCGTGGGCGCGGGCGCGCAGCCAAACACGCTGGTCAAAGTCATCGGGACCTCCACCTGCGACATCCTGACGGCGGATAAAGCCACCGTCGGCGACCGCGCGGTAAAAGGCATCTGCGGCCAGGTGGACGGCAGCGTGGTGCCGGACTTCATCGGTCTGGAGGCCGGTCAGTCCGCGTTTGGCGATATCTACGCCTGGTTTGGCCGCGTGCTGGGCTGGCCGCTGGATCGGCTGGCGGCGGCGCATCCTGAACTGAAAACCCAGATAGCCGAGAGCAAAAAGCAGCTTCTGCCGCAGCTCACCGAAGCCTGGGCCAAAAATCCGTCTCTCGAACATTTGCCGGTGGTGCTGGACTGGTTTAACGGCCGCCGCACGCCGTTTGCCAACCAGCGTCTGAAAGGGGTGATCGCGGATCTCAATCTGGCGACCGACGCGCCTGCGCTGTTCGGCGGACTGATTGCCGCCACCGCCTTTGGTGCCCGCGCCATTATGGAGTGCTTCACCGAGCAGGGCATCGACGTGAACAACGTGATGGCGCTGGGCGGCATCGCCCGTAAAAACCCGGTGATCATGCAGGCCTGCTGCGACGTGCTGAACCGTCCGCTGCAGATTGTGGCCTCCGATCAGTGCTGCGCGCTGGGCGCGGCGATTTTCGCCGCCGTGGCCGCAGGCGTTCATGCGGATATCCCGACCGCGCAGCAGCACATGGCGAGCGCCGTCGAAAGCACACTCCAGCCGCGTACTCAACAGGCACAACGCTTTGAACAGCTTTATCAGCGCTACCAGCAGTGGGCAAAAAGCGCCGAACTTCACTATCTCCCTGTCGCCGCCCCGGCCAAAAGCACCGCGGACACTACGGCAACCCTGACCCATTAAGGACACGATGATGACCATTTTTAATAATTATGAAGTGTGGTTTGTAATTGGCAGCCAGCATCTGTACGGACCGGAAGCGCTGCAGCAGGTGACGAAACATGCGGAGCACGTCGTTAACGCGCTGAACGCGGAAGCCAAACTGCCGTGCAAACTGGTGCTGAAACCGCTGGGCACGACGCCGGATGAAATTACCCACATCTGCCGCGACGCCAACTACGACGATAAATGCGCCGGCCTGGTGGTGTGGCTGCACACCTTCTCACCCGCCAAAATGTGGATCAACGGCCTGTCTATCCTCAACAAACCGCTGCTGCAGTTCCATACCCAGTTCAACGCCTCCCTGCCGTGGGACAGCATCGACATGGACTTTATGAACCTGAACCAGACCGCGCACGGCGGCCGCGAGTTCGGCTTCATCGGCGCGCGTATGCGTCAGCAGCACGCGGTGGTCACCGGCCACTGGCAGGATGGCAAGGCGCAACAGCGTATCGGCTCCTGGATGCGTCAGGCGGTTTCGAAGCAGGATACCCGCCACCTGAAAGTGGTGCGTTTCGGGGACAACATGCGTGAAGTGGCGGTCACCGACGGCGACAAAGTGGCCGCACAGATCAAGTTCGGCTTCTCCGTGAATACCTGGGCCGTGGGTGACCTGGTGCAGGTGGTGAATGAAATCAGCGACGGCGACGTGAGCGCGCTGGTGGACGAGTACGAAAGCAGCTACCGCCTGACGCCTGCGGCACAAATCAACGGCGACAAGCGTCAGAACGTGCTGGACGCGGCGCGCATCGAGCTGGGCATGAAGCGCTTCCTGGAACAGGGCGGCTTCCACGCTTTTACCACCACCTTTGAAGATCTCCACGGCCTGAAACAGCTGCCGGGTCTGGCGGTCCAACGTCTGATGCAGCAGGGCTACGGCTTTGCGGGCGAAGGCGACTGGAAAACTGCCGCTCTGCTTCGCATCATGAAGGTGATGTCGACCGGTCTGCAGGGCGGCACCTCCTTTATGGAGGACTACACCTACCACTTCGAAAACGGCAACGACCTGGTGCTCGGCTCGCACATGCTGGAAGTGTGTCCTTCCATCGCGGTAGAGGAAAAACCGATCCTCGACGTGCAGTACCTCGGCATCGGCGGTAAAGCCGATCCGGCGCGCCTGATCTTCAATACCCGCACCGGCCCGGCCATCAACGCCAGCCTGATCGACCTTGGCGATCGTTTCCGCCTGCTGGTGAACTGCGTCGATGCGGTTGAAACGCCACATTCTCTGCCGAAACTGCCGGTCGCCAACGCCCTGTGGAAAGCACAGCCTGACCTGCCAACCGCCTCAGAGGCCTGGATCCTGGCCGGTGGCGCGCACCACACGGTGTTCAGCCACGCGCTGGATCTGAACGACATGCGTCAGTTCGCCGAGCTGCACGACATCGAGCTTACCGTGATTGATAACGATACCCGCCTGCCTGCCTTCAAAGACGCGCTGCGCTGGAATGAAGTCTATTACGGTTCAAAACGCTAAGCCCTGAATGCCCGGTGGCACTGCGTTAACCGGGCCTACGGTTTCGTAGGCCCGATAAGCGAAGCGCCATCCGGCAGGAGACAACTATGTTAGACGATCTCAAACGTCAGGTGCTCGAAGCCAACCTGGCGCTGCCGAAACATAATCTGGTGACCCTGACCTGGGGCAACGTCAGCGCCGTTGATCGGGAAAAAGGCGTGTTCGTGATTAAGCCTTCCGGCGTGGATTACACGGTGATGACCGCAGACGATATGGTCGTTGTCAGCCTCGAGACCGGCGAAGTGGTGGAAGGTAAGAAAAAACCGTCCTCCGATACGCCCACTCACCGCCTGCTCTATCGGTCATTCCCGACCATCGGCGGCATCGTGCATACCCATTCGCGCCATGCGACCATCTGGGCGCAGGCGGGCCAGTCCATCCCGG
The DNA here is from genome assembly GCF_011765665.1 of Enterobacter sp. SES19. Lineage (NCBI taxonomy): Bacteria > Pseudomonadati > Pseudomonadota > Gammaproteobacteria > Enterobacterales > Enterobacteriaceae > Enterobacter > Enterobacter sp. SES19. The sequence continues at coordinate 753,449 of NZ_CP050320.1, read as the reverse complement.
CGACCGGTACCACCCACGCGGACTACTTTTACGGCACTATTCCCTGCACGCGTCTGATGACCGATGCAGAAATCAACGGAGAGTATGAGTGGGAAACCGGCAACGTGATTGTCGAAACCTTCGAAAAACAGGGGATCGACGCGGCGCAGATGCCCGGCGTGCTGGTGCACTCCCACGGCCCGTTTGCCTGGGGGAAAAACGCGGAGGACGCGGTGCATAACGCCATCGTGCTCGAAGAGATCGCCTATATGGGGATCTTCTGTCGCCAGCTGGTACCGCAGCTGCCGGATATGCAGCAAACCCTGCTGGATAAGCATTACCTGCGCAAGCACGGTGCGAAGGCCTACTACGGGCAGTAAGCTGTATATAAACCCAGCATTAAAATCTTAACCAGGCTATAATCAGGCCTGGTTTTGTTTTCTGGGATAACGGCGTGGCGCAGGCGCAAGAAGGTTTTTTACTGACCCGACACTGGCGGGATACCCCGCAGGGCACCGAGGTCGCGTTCTGGCTGGCGACGGACAACGGCCCGCTGCAGGTGACGCTGCCCCCGCAGGAATCCGTGGCCTTTATTCCTGAAGCCCACGTCGAAAACGTGAAACAGCTGCTGCGCGGCGAAAACGGCTGGCGCATAACCCCGCTTGAACTGAAAGATTTCCACCGCCAGCCGGTTTACGGCCTCTACTGTCGCGCCCATCGTCAGCTGATGCGCTATGAAAAACTGCTCCGCGAGGCGGGCGTGACGCTCTACGAAGCCGATATCCGCCCGCCGGAACGCTTTCTGATGGAGCGGTTCATTACCGCCCCCGTCTGGGTTGATGGCATCGAACAAAACGGCGGCGTCGTTAACGCGCGCCTGAAGCCGAACCCGCACTACCGCCCACCGCTGAAGTGGGTCTCCCTGGATATCGAAACCACCCGTCACGGCGAACTGTACTGCATTGGCCTGGAAGGCTGTGGCGATCGGGTTGTCTATATGCTTGGGCCGCCAAATGGTGATGCCTCCGCGCTGGATTTCAGGCTTGAGTACGTCAACAGCCGCCCGCAGCTGCTGGAGAAGCTTAACCAGTGGTTTGCCGACTACGATCCCGATGTTCTGATCGGCTGGAACGTGGTGCAGTTTGACCTGCGCGTGCTGCAAAAACACGCCGAGCGCTACCGCATCCCGCTGATGCTCGGGCGCGGCAACAGCGAGCTGGAATGGCGCGAACACGGTTTTAAGAACGGCGTTTTCTTCGCACAGGCGAACGGCCGCCTGATTATCGACGGCATCGAGGCGCTCAAATCCGCCTTCTGGAGCTTCTCTTCCTTCTCCCTTGAAGCCGTCGCGCAGGAGCTGCTTGGCGAAGGTAAATCCATCGATAACCCCTGGGACAGGATGGACGAGATCGACCGGCGCTTTAACAAAGACAAGCCCGCGCTCGCCACCTATAACCTGAAAGACTGCGAGCTGGTCACGCAGATATTCCACAAAACCGAGATTATGCCGTTCCTGCTGGAGCGCGCGACGGTTAACGGCCTTGCGGTCGACAGGCACGGTGGATCGGTTGCCGCCTTTAGCCACCTCTATTTTCCCCGAATGCACCGGGCAGGATATGTCGCCCCTAACCTCGGGGAGGTGCCGCCGCAGGCCAGCCCCGGCGGATACGTCATGGACTCCCGGCCAGGATTGTATGACTCCGTTCTGGTCCTGGATTACAAAAGCCTGTACCCGTCGATCATCCGCACCTTCCTGATCGATCCCGTCGGGCTGGTTGAGGGCATGGCCCAGCCGGATGATGAGCACAGCACCGAAGGCTTCCTCGGCGCACGCTTCTCGCGGGAAAAACACTGTCTGCCTGACATCGTGGGAAACATCTGGAACGGCCGCGACGAGGCCAAGCGCCACGGTAACAAGCCGCTATCACAGGCGCTGAAAATCATCATGAACGCCTTTTACGGCGTGCTGGGCACCAGCGCCTGCCGCTTCTTTGATCCGCGCCTGGCCTCCTCGATCACCATGCGCGGGCACGAGATCATGCGCCAGACCAAAGCGCTGATTGAATCCCGGGGCTATGACGTCATCTACGGCGACACCGACTCCACCTTTGTGTGGCTTAAGGGCGCGCATTCAGAAGACGACGCCGCGCAAATCGGTAAAGCGCTGGTCGCCTTCGTGAACGACTGGTGGCAGGAACATCTGCAGAAAGCGCGGTTAACCAGCGCGCTGGAGCTGGAATTTGAAACCCATTTCGCCCGCTTTTTAATGCCCACCATTCGCGGTACCGATCAGGGCAGCAAGAAGCGCTACGCCGGGCTGATTCAGGAAGGCGATGCGCAGCGGATGGTATTTAAAGGGCTCGAGACAGTGCGTACCGACTGGACGCCTCTGGCGCAGCAGTTCCAGCAGACGCTCTATCTTCGCGTGTTCCGCAATGAGCCCTATCAGGACTATGTGCGCGAGACGATAGCCAGCCTGATGGCGGGCGAACTTGACGCGCAGCTGGTGTACCGCAAGCGCCTGCGCCGCCCGCTGGCGGAGTACCAGCGTAACGTTCCTCCGCACGTACGCGCCGCGCGTCTCGCGGATGAAGAAAACGTACGCCGCGGCCGCGCGCCGCAGTACCAAAACAGGGGGACCATCAAATACGTCTGGACCATTAGCGGCCCGGAACCCGTGGATTATCAGCATTCTCCGCTGGATTACGAACACTATCTGACGCGTCAGCTTCAGCCGGTTGCCGACGGAATTTTGCCCTTCATCGACGATGATTTTGCTACACTAGTGACAGGGCAACTTGGCCTATTTTGACGCGTGACGAAATGGCTGCCATCCAGTACCATAGCGCCCTTTCCATTCCCGGACCCATTTTTCGATGACCGTCTTTTTTGACGGGGGTCGAACTATTGCCTGCAATTAAAGATTAGAGCCGAACAACTATGCCTTTTACACTTGGTCAACGCTGGATCAGCGATACAGAAAGCGAACTTGGATTAGGAACCGTCGTAGCAATCGATACGCGTATGGTTACCCTCCTCTTCCCAGCCACCGGTGAAAACCGTCTGTACGCTCGCAATGACTCCCCTGTCACCCGCGTGATGTTTAATCCGGGTGACACCGTGACCAGCCATGACGGCTGGCAGCTCAAGATTGAAGACGTAAAAGAAGAGAATGGACTGCTCGCTTACATTGGGACTCGCCTGGACACCGACGAGGCCAATGTCATCCTGCGCGAAGTGCTGCTCGACAGCAAGCTGGTGTTCAGCAAGCCGCAGGACCGCCTGTTTGCCGGGCAAATCGACCGTATGGATCGCTTCTCCCTGCGCTATCGCGCGCGTAAGTTCCAGAGTGAACAGTACCGCATGCCGTGGAGCGGCCTGCGTGGCCAGCGCACCAGCCTGATCCCCCACCAGCTGAACATCGCCCATGACGTGGGCCGTCGCCACGCGCCGCGCGTGCTGCTGGCAGATGAAGTGGGTCTGGGTAAAACCATCGAAGCGGGCATGATCCTGCATCAACAGCTGCTTTCCGGCGCTGCCGAACGCGTGCTGATTGTGGTGCCAGAAACCCTGCAGCACCAGTGGCTGGTTGAGATGCTGCGCCGCTTTAACCTGCGTTTCTCGCTGTTCGACGACGAACGCTACGCCGAAGCGCAGCACGATACCGACAACCCGTTTGAAACCGAACAGCTGGTGATTTGCTCTCTGGACTTCGTGCGCCGCAGCAAGCAGCGTCTTGAGCATCTGTGCGATGCCGAATGGGATCTGATGGTGGTCGATGAAGCGCACCATCTGGTCTGGAGCGAAGATGCGCCGAGCCGCGAATATATGGCTATCGAGCAGCTTGCCGAGCGCGTGCCTGGCGTCCTGCTGCTGACCGCAACGCCGGAACAGCTGGGGCTGGAAAGCCACTTCGCCCGCCTGCGCCTGCTCGATCCAAACCGTTTCCACGACTTTGCGCAGTTCGTGGAAGAACAGAATAACTACCGTCCGGTGGCGGATGCCGTCGCCATGCTGCTGGCGGGCAAGCGTCTCTCTAATGACGAACTCAACACCCTGAGCGATCTGATTGGCGAGCAGGATATTGAGCCGCTTTTGCAGGCCGCGAACAGCGAGAGCGACAACGCGGAATCCGCGCGTAAAGAGCTGATCGACATGCTGATGGACCGCCACGGCACCAGCCGCGTGCTGTTCCGAAACACCCGTAACGGCGTCAAAGGCTTCCCGAAACGCGAACTGCACACCATCAAGCTTCCGCTGCCGACGCAGTACCAGACGGCGATTAAAGTCTCCGGCATTATGGGCGCGCGCAAAACCCAGGAAGAGCGCGCCCGCGACATGCTTTATCCGGAACAAATCTACCAGGAATTTGAAGGCGATACCGGCACCTGGTGGAACTTCGATCCGCGCGTGGAGTGGCTGATGGGCTACCTGACCGCGCACCGCTCCCAGAAAGTGCTGGTGATCTGCGCCAAAGCGGCCACCGCGCTGCAACTGGAGCAGGTCCTGCGCGAGCGCGAAGGTATTCGTGCCGCCGTGTTCCACGAAGGCATGTCCATCGTCGAGCGCGACCGCGCCGCGGCGTGGTTCGGCGAAGAGGACAGCGGCGCGCAGGTTCTGCTGTGCTCGGAAATCGGCTCTGAAGGCCGTAACTTCCAGTTCGCCAGCAACCTGGTGATGTTCGATCTGCCGTTTAACCCGGATCTGCTGGAGCAGCGTATCGGCCGTCTGGACCGTATTGGTCAGGCGCATGATATTCAGATCCACGTGCCGTATCTGGAAAAAACCGCGCAGTCCGTGCTGGTACGCTGGTTCCACGAAGGTCTGGACGCGTTTGAACATACCTGCCCGACGGGCCGCACCATTTACGATCAGGTTCATGGCGATCTGATCGGCTACCTGGCCGCGCCGGAAAACACCGACGGCTTTGACGATCTGATTAAGTCCTGCCGCGAGAAGCACGACGCGCTGAAAGCGCAGCTGGAACAGGGTCGCGATCGCCTGCTGGAGATCCATTCCAACGGCGGTGAAAAAGCGCAGGCGCTTGCTGAGAGTATTGAAGAGCAAGATGATGACACCAGTCTGATCAGCTTCTCCATGAACTTGTTCGACATTGTCGGCATCAACCAGGACGACCGTGGCGAGAACCTGATTGTCCTGACCCCGTCCGATCACATGCTGGTTCCGGATTTCCCGGGCCTGCCGGAAGATGGCTGTACCATCACCTTCGAGCGTGACGTGGCGCTGTCCCGCGAAGATGCCCAGTTTATCACCTGGGAACACCCGCTGATCCGCAACGGTCTGGACCTGATCCTCTCCGGCGATACCGGCAGCAGTACCATCTCCCTGTTGAAAAACAAGGCGCTGCCGGTGGGCACCCTGCTGGTAGAGCTGATCTACGTTGTGGAAGCGCAGGCGCCTAAACAGCTGCAGCTCACCCGCTTCCTGCCGCCAACGCCGGTCCGCCTGCTGCTGGACAAAAACGGCACGAACCTGGCCGGACAGGTCGAGTTCGAAAGCTTCAACCGACAGCTGAGCGCGGTGAACCGCCATACCGGCAGCAAGCTGGTTAACGCGGTCCAGCAGGACGTGCACGCTATTCTGCAACTGGGCGAAACCCAGATTGAGAAAGCGGCCAGAGCGCTGATTGACGCTGCGCGTAGTGAAGCCGATGAGAAACTGTCTGCGGAGCTGTCGCGTCTGGAAGCGTTAAAAGCCGTCAACCCGAACATTCGTGACGACGAGCTGGCGGCGATTGAAAGTAACCGTCAGCAGGTGCTGGAAAGCCTGAATCAGGCGAGCTGGCGTCTGGATGCCCTGCGTCTTATCGTTGTGACGCATCAGTAAACGGAGCGCAAGATGGTGATGGAGCCTTACAATCCGCCGCAGGATCCCTGGCTGGTCATTCTGTATCAGGATGAACACATTATGGTGGTCAACAAGCCCAGCGGCCTGTTGTCCGTGCCGGGGCGTCTGGATGAGCACAAAGACAGCGTGATGACGCGCATTCAGCGCGATTATCCGCAGGCGGAGTCTGTCCATCGCCTGGACATGGCCACCAGCGGCGTGATTGTGGTGGCGTTAAATAAGGCGGCGGAACGCGAGTTAAAACGTCAGTTCCGCGAGCGCGAGCCGAAAAAGCAGTATGTCGCCCGCGTCTGGGGCCACCCCGCGCAGGCGGAAGGGCTGGTGGATTTACCGCTGATCTGCGACTGGCCGAACCGGCCAAAGCAGAAGGTGTGCTACGAAACCGGCAAGGCCGCGCAGACCGAGTATGAAGTGCTGGAGTATGCGCCGGATAATACCGCGCGCGTCCTGCTTAAACCGATTACCGGACGTTCACACCAGCTGCGCGTGCATATGCTTGCTCTGGGTCATCCGATTCTGGGCGACCGCTTCTACGCGCCGCCTGAAGCGCTGGCCTTAGCGCCACGTCTGCAGCTGCACGCGCAGACGCTCACCATCACCCATCCGGCCTTCGGTAACGCGATGACGTTTAAAGCCCCGGTGGACTTCTAAAAAAAAGCCCGACACCGTCGGGCTTTTTCTTATTTGAAACCTTTCTTCTCTTTAATGAGCTCGTACGCCTTCTGGATTTCCTGCGCTTTTTGCTTCGCCATCTCCATCATTTCTGGCGGCAGGCCTTTCGCGACCAGTTTGTCCGGATGATGCTCGCTCATGAGCTTACGATAGGCACGTTTAATCGTGGTCTGATCGTCAGAGGGCTTTACGCCAAGCACGTTGCAGGCATCTTCCAGCGTCGGTCCACGCTGCGCCTGCTGCCAGGCACCGCCGGACGACTGCTGGTGATAGCCGCCGCCAAACTGCGCCCCACCCTGCATCATGCGCAGGAACTGGTCAAACTGCATACGGGAGATGCCCAGCTCTTCCGCAATGACGTACAGCACATCACGTTCATTAGGGTGAAGTGAACCGTCGGCGAAGGCCGCCTGGATTTGAATTTCCAGAAACATCCGAATTAAATCAAAACGTCCGAAGCAGATGCTGCGGAACTGACGCATTTTTTCGCGAAGCGGATAGTTATCCGATTTACCGATGCGAAACGCATTTTGCGCTTCCAGACGGGAATCGCCATGCAGGTTCATACGATCCATAAAAACGCTGGCAATCTGAATATCGGCTTCTGTGACACGCCCTTTGGATTTGGTTAAGTGCCCCATCACCTCAAAGGTGGTGGAGAAAAAGAGTGACTGACGCTCGCGCTGATTGGCAAACCAGGCCATTTTGCGGCTGCGCGCCTTATCAAACATATGGCCGATAATAAGTCCAAGCACAATCCCCCAGAACCCGGCCCCCATGATGATGGCGAACGCAACGCCGATTATTTTACCCCAATACTGCATATACTCCCCGGATAGTCATATTCCTGGCCGACGCAACGTCATCATCACTGTGTTCAAGTCACGGTCAATTGAAGGACATCGCCTATAATTTGCTTTATCATACTCGTCATTCGATAGCGAGCCTAACACTCTGGCACGCAAACGGGCAGGATTAACGCTGGTACTGCGCAGATGAGTAAGATAGTCTCTGAGCGTTTGTAAGCCGTAGCCACTGATGACGGAACAATAAAATACAACGTATGAAAAAACGTATCCCCACCCTTCTGGCCACAATGATTGGCTCCGCCCTGTATAGTCAACAGGGGCTGGCGGCCGATCTCGCCTCGCAGTGTATGCTTGGCGTCCCAAGTTATAATCGCCCACTGGTGAGTGGCGATACAAATAGCTTGCCGGTAACCATTACTGCCGACAGTTCGAAAGGGACTTACCCTGACAATGCCACGTTTACGGGCAATGTGGATATTAACCAGGGTAATAGCCGCCTGCAGGCAGATGAAGTGCAATTGCACCAGAAGCAGCCGGAAGGTGCGGCCGAGCCGGTACGAACGGTGGATGCGCTGGGTAATGTGCACTATGACGACAATCAGGTCATCCTGAAAGGTCCGAAAGCCTGGTCAAACCTGAATACTAAAGATACTAACGTCTGGGAAGGTGATTACCAGATGGTGGGTCGCCAGGGGCGCGGTGACGCAGACCTGATGAAACAGCGCGGCGAAAACCGCTATACGATCCTGGAAAATGGTACATTCACGTCGTGTCTGCCGGGTTCAAATACCTGGAGCGTGGTCGGAAGCGAGGTTATCCATGACCGCGAAGAACAGGTCGCAGAGATCTGGAACGCCCGCTTCAAACTGGGTCCAGTGCCCATATTCTACAGCCCTTATCTGCAGCTTCCCGTGGGTGACAAACGTCGCTCCGGCTTCCTGATCCCAAATGCCAAATACAGCACCACGAACTACTTTGAGTTCTACCTGCCGTATTACTGGAACATCGCGCCAAACATGGATGCGACGATCACGCCGCACTATATCCACAAGCGCGGCAACATCATGTGGGAGAACGAGTTCCGCTATCTGACACACGCCGGTGCGGGTCTTATGGAGCTGGATTACCTGCCGTCGGATAAAGTCTTCCAGGATGAGCATCCGACCGAAGGTAATAAACACCGCTGGATGTATTTCTGGCAACATTCCGGTGTGATGGATCAGGTCTGGCGTTTCAACGTCAACTACACCAAGGTGAGTGATCCGAACTACTTCAACGATTTCTCGTCAAAATACGGTTCGAGTACTGACGGTTATGCCACGCAGATCTTCAGCGCAGGCTATGCGGTGCAGAACTTTGATGCGACAGTAACAAGCAAGCAGTTCCAGGTATTTGATAGCCAAACGGCGAGTACCTATGGCGCTGAGCCACAACTGGACGTTAACTGGTACCAGAATGACGTGGGTCCATTCGACACCCGTATTTATGGTCAGGCGGTGCATTTTGTAAATACAAATTCCAATATGCCGGAAGCCACCCGCGTTCACCTGGAGCCCGTAATCAACCTGCCATGGTCAAATGACTGGGCAAGTCTGAACACGGAAGCTAAGCTGATGGCGACACACTATCAGCAGAAAAATATCGATGATTACAACGCGAATCCAAACAATACCGGTCACCTGGAAGAATCCGTAAACCGTACGCTTCCGCAGTTCAAAATGGACGGCAAGCTGATCTTCGAACGCAATATGGGTCTACTGGCGGATGGCTATACCCAGACGCTGGAGCCACGTATGCAGTATTTGTACGTGCCTTATCGCGATCAGAGCAATATTAATAACTACGACTCCTCATTACTGCAGTCTGACTATAGCGGCCTGTTCCGCGACCGTACCTACGGTGGCCTTGACCGCATCGCCTCGGCAAACCAGGTAACGACCGGGGTCACATCGCGCGTTTATGATGATGCTGCCGTTGAACGTTTTAACGTTTCTGTTGGTCAAATCTACTATTTCACCGAGTCTCGCACGGGCGATGACAATATTAAGTGGGAGAAAGATAACAAGACAGGTTCGCTGATTTGGGCTGGTGACACCTACTGGCGTATGACCGACCGTTGGGGTCTGCGCGGTGGCGTGCAATATGACACCCGTCTCGACAATATCGCCAACAGTACAGCGGCCATTGAGTATCGCCGGGATGAAGATCGTATGGTGCAGTTGACCTATCGTTATGCCAGCCCGGAATATATTCAGGCCACATTGCCAAACTACGGCAATGGGGAACAGTATAAAGACGGTATCTCGCAGGTCGGTGGTGCAGCAAGCTGGCCAATCGCCGATCGCTGGTCAGTCGTTGGCGCTTACTACTTTGACACCAACACTCATAAAGCAGCTGACCAGATGGTGGGTCTGCAATATAACTCCTGCTGCTACGCGCTGCGTGTCGGTTACGAACGTAAGCTTAACGGCTGGGATACTAACAACAATCAGAGCAAATACGATAACGTGATTGGCTTTAACTTCGAGCTACGCGGCCTGAGTTCCAACTACGGTCTGGGTACGCAGAAAATGCTGCGCTCGAATATTCTGCCATACCGTACTTCCTTGTAATGTGCTTGATTTGCAACGTAATCCGCTTTGCGGTTAATTGAAATGGAAAAAGTATGAAGAACTGGAAAACGCTGCTGCTCGGTGTCGCTATGGTTGCGAATACCAGCTTCGCGGCCCCCCAGGTTGTTGATAAAGTCGCTGCTGTGGTTAACAACGGCGTCGTGCTTGAAAGTGACGTTGACGGTCTGATGAAATCGGTGAAGCTCAATTCGGGCGAAGCCGGTCAACAGCTTCCGGATGACGCCACGCTGCGCCACCAGATCCTGGAGCGTCTGATCATGGATCAGATCGTTCTGCAGATGGGGCAGAAAATGGGTGTGAAAGTCACTGACGAGCAGCTCGATCAGGCGATCGCTAACATCGCGAAGCAAAACAATATGTCTTTAGATCAGATGCGCAGCCGTCTGGCCTATGACGGCATCAGCTACGCCACCTACCGTAATCAGATCCGTAAAGAGATGCTGATTTCGGAAGTACGTAACAACGAAGTGCGTCGCCGCGTCACTATCCTGCCTCAGGAAGTGGAGGCGCTGGCAAAACAGGTGGGTAACCAGAACGATGCGAGCACAGAGCTGAATCTGAGCCACATTTTGATTCCACTGCCAGAGAACCCAACGTCCGATCAGGCTGCGGAAGCAGAAAGCCAGGCGCGTTCTATTGTTGAACAGGCGCGTAACGGCGGCGACTTTGGCAAGCTGGCCATCACCTACTCCGCTGACCAACAGGCGCTGAAAGGCGGCCAGATGGGCTGGGGACGTATTCAGGAGCTGCCATCCATCTTTGCCCAGGCGCTGAGCACGGCGAAGAAAGGGGATATCGTCGGTCCTATCCGTTCAGGCGTGGGCTTCCACATTCTGAAGGTGAACGATCTGCGCGGCCAGAGCCAAAATATCTCCGTCACCGAAGTTCACGCTCGCCACATTCTGCTGAAACCGTCACCGGTCATGACTGACGATCAGGCGCGTGCGAAGCTGGAACAGATCGCAGCAGACATTAAGAGCGGTAAAACCTCGTTTGCGAAGGCCGCAAAAGAGTTCTCTCAGGATCCAGGCTCTGCTAACCAGGGCGGCGATCTGGGCTGGGCGGCTGCGGATATTTACGATCCTGCCTTCCGTGACGCGTTGATGAAGCTGAACAAAGGCCAGATGAGCACGCCGGTCCACTCTTCGTTTGGCTGGCATCTGATCGAGCTGATGGACACCCGTAACGTTGATAAAACGGATGCGGCACAGAAAGACAGAGCCTACCGTATGCTGTTTAACCGTAAGTTCTCTGAAGAAGCAGCCACCTGGATGCAGGAACAACGCGCCAGTGCTTACGTGAAAGTGCTGAGCAACTAATGAAACAGCATCGTGTTGTTATCACGCCCGGCGAACCCGCCGGGATTGGGCCTGACCTCGTTGTCCAGCTCGCCCAGCTCAGCTGGCCGGTAGAACTGGTTGTCTGCGCCGATGCAACACTGTTACAAGACCGGGCAACACTGCTCGGTCTGCCTTTAACGCTCATCCCTTACGTTGAAGGCCAACAGCCTGCACCACAGCAAGCCGGTACGCTTACCCTTCTCTCTGTTCCCCTTCGAACGCCGGTCATTCCGGGTCAGCTCAGCACGGAAAACGGCCACTATGTCGTTGAAACCCTTGCGCGCGCCTGCGACGGTTGCCTGAAGGGCGAATTTGCCGCTCTGATTACCGGCCCCGTTCACAAAGGCGTGATCAACGAAGCGGGCATACCGTTTACCGGGCATACGGAGTTCTTCGAAGAGCGCTCGCACAGTCCGAAAGTGGTGATGATGCTAGCGACCGAAGCGATGCGCGTTGCCCTGGTGACCACCCATCTGCCGATCAAAGCGATTCCGGATGCGATCACCCCCGATCTCCTGCGTGAGATCATCGGGATTTTGCATCACGATCTGCAGACAAAATTTGGGATCCCGCAGCCGCATGTGCTGGTTTGCGGCCTGAATCCGCACGCGGGCGAAGGCGGGCACATGGGCACCGAAGAGATCGATACCATCATTCCGGTACTCAACGAAATGCGGGCGAAGGGAATGAACCTCAGCGGTCCGCTGCCTGCTGATACCCTTTTCCAGCCGAAATACCTGGATAATGCCGACGCCGTGCTTGCGATGTACCACGATCAGGGCCTGCCCGTGCTAAAATACCAGGGCTTTGGCCGCGGGGTGAATATCACCCTCGGTTTACCTTTTATTCGAACGTCCGTTGACCACGGTACTGCGCTGGATCTGGCAGGCCAGGGGAAAGCGGATGTCGGCAGTTTTATTACGGCGCTTAATCTCGCCATCAAAATGATTGTTAATACTCAATGACTAATCGAGTCCATCAGGGCCACTTAGCCCGTAAACGTTTCGGGCAAAACTTCCTTAACGATCAGTTCGTGATCGAAAGCATTGTCTCGGCTATTAATCCGCAAAAAGGCCAGGCGATGGTCGAAATCGGCCCGGGCCTTGCTGCACTGACCGAACCGGTAGGCGAACGCCTCGACGAACTGACCGTCATCGAACTGGACCGCGATCTGGCCGCACGCCTGCAAACGCACCCGTTCCTCGGGCCGAAGCTGACCATCTATCAGCAGGATGCCATGACCATGAACTTTGGCGAACTGTCGGAAAAAATGGGCCAGCCGCTGCGCGTTTTCGGCAACCTGCCGTACAACATCTCTACGCCGCTCATGTTCCACCTCTTTAGCTATACTGATGCCATTGCCGACATGCACTTCATGTTGCAAAAAGAGGTTGTTAACCGTCTGGTTGCAGGCCCGAACAGTAAAGCGTATGGTCGTTTAAGCGTGATGGCACAATATTACTGCAACGTGATCCCGGTACTCGAAGTACCGCCGTCAGCGTTCACACCACCACCGAAAGTGGATTCAGCGGTTGTGCGCCTTGTGCCGCACAAGACGAAACCGTATCCGGTTAAAGATCTGCGCGTACTGAGCCGCATTACCACAGAAGCCTTTAACCAGCGCCGTAAAACGATCCGTAACAGCCTGAGCAATTCGTTTACCGTAGAGGTGTTAGCCGAGCTGGGGATCGACCCGGCAATGCGTGCGGAGAATATTTCCGTAGAGCAGTACTGCAAGCTGGCTAATTACATCAGCGATAATGCGCCGCCGAAGGAGAGTTAAGCCATGATTGATTCGCCCCGCGTATGTGTCCATGTACAAAGCGTCTATGTTGAATCACAGTCCTCTCCGGACGAAGATCGTTTTGTTTTCGCTTATACCGTGACCATTCGTAATCTGGGGCGGATGCCCGTGCAGCTGCGCGGGCGCTACTGGCTAATCACTAACGGCAATGGCCGCGAAATTGAAGTTCAGGGCGAAGGTGTGGTCGGTGAACAGCCCCACATCGCCCCTGGCGAAGAGTACCAGTACACCAGCGGCGCGGTAATTGAAACGCCGATGGGTACCATGCAAGGCCATTATGAAATGGTCGACGTCGATGGCAACGGATTCCGCGTTGCCATTCCTGTGTTCCGTCTCGCCGTTACTACACTCATTCATTAATCTAATGTCTACATATCTGATTGGCGACGTTCACGGTTGCTACGATGAACTGATCGCATTGTTAAAACAGGTCGACTTTACGCCAGGACAGGACACGCTCTGGCTGACGGGCGATTTAGTCGCGCGTGGCCCCGGCTCCCTTGAAGTATTACGTTTCGTCAAATCGCTGGGCGACAGCGTGCGCATGGTGCTGGGTAATCACGATCTGCATCTGCTGGCGGTTTTCGCCGGGATCAGCCGCAACAAGCCTAAAGATCGCCTCACACCACTGCTGGATGCGCCGGACGCGGACGATCTGATTAACTGGCTGCGCCGTCAGCCCCTGCTGCAGATCGACGAAGAGAAAAAGCTGGTCATGGCGCATGCCGGGATCACGCCACAATGGGATCTTGAGACGGCGAAAACCTGCGCGCGTGACGTTGAGGCGGTGCTGGCGAGCGACTCGTATCCTTTCTTCCTTGATGCCATGTACGGCGATATGCCGAACCACTGGAGCGAGGATCTCAGCGGTCTGGCTCGCCTGCGCTTTATCACCAACGCGTTCACCCGCATGCGTTTCTGCTTCCCGAACGGGCAGCTGGATATGTATTCCAAAGAAACGCCGGAAAGCGCGCCCGCCCCGCTGAAACCGTGGTTTGCCATTCCGGGACCGGTGACCAGCGAGTACAGCGTGGTATTTGGTCACTGGGCAGCACTGGAAGGAAAAGGAACGCCGGAAGGGATTTACGGTCTGGATACCGGATGCTGCTGGGGTGGGGAGTTAACCTGCTTACGCTGGGAAGATAAAGCTTACTTTGTGCAGCCGTCCAACCGACAGCTGGACTTAGGAGAAAGTGAGGCCGTTGCCTCCTGATAATGATTCCCTCTCCCGGCCGGGAGAGGGAAAATTACTTAACGACGTTCCAGAATCTCGAAGCAGTAGCTGTGGGAGTTCTGTGCATCCGCGTCGTGGAATTCGCTGAATACCGATTCCCACTCGTCCGGATCGTAGTCCGGGAAATGGGTATCCCCTTCCACTTCTGCATCAATGTGGGTCAGATACAGCTTCTGCGCTTTTGGCAGGAACTGCTCGTACACACGCCCACCGCCAATCACCATAATCTCTTCGGCATTGCCGCATGCAGCAATCGCCTCGTCTACTGATTTTACCCATTCGACGCGATCGTCAGTGCCTGGCTGGCTGCTGATAACGATATTCTTACGGCCCGGCAATGGACGACCAATCGACTCCCAGGTCAGGCGGCCCATCACTACCGGCTTGTTTAACGTAGTACGTTTAAACCATGCGAGATCGGCAGGCAGGTTCCACGGCATGGCATTTTCCATACCGATAACGCGGTCCACCGCCAGCGCTGCAATCAGACTGATCATTGAAAATTTCCCGGATGCAAAAAATTGCCGCCACTATACGGAAAGCTTAATCTTTCGTCGACTGGCGGCAGGGTAAAGATAAAGAAATTTTTTAATATTGCTGGCAACTCCACTTCACGCGGAAGGTTTACTCTCGGGCTCGTCAGCCGGATCGCCGGTATGCTTGCCCTCTTCCGTGCCCTGCCAGCCGTGGCGCTGGATCAGCGACAGGTGGTTACGGTCCTCGTTAATGATTTCCGTCAGCATCGCGCTGGTGCGTTTAAACACTGCCGCGCGCTCGGTAGCCGTACTGCCCGCCATCGCCGCCATCTCTTCAACCATATCGGTATTAAAGCGACGGAACAGGTCCGCCCGTTCGCGCGCTTCGTACGCGCCAAGCCCCAGGTTTTCCAGCGCCATACGGCCAGACTTCAGCGCACCTTCGAACGTTTCACGCTCCGGTGCGTCTACGCCCGCCTGTCGCAGCCTGATGTAGTGATCCACATCGCGCGCGCGGGAGATAATGGTCAGTGCCGGGAAATGCTCTTTAACCAGTTCCACCATCTGCATGCTGGTCTCCGGATCGTCAATGGCGTTAATCAATACCTCGGCTTTTGCCGCCCCGGCGGATTCCAGCAGATCGACGCGGGTGGCATCCCCGTAAAACACCTTCATATCAAATTTACGCAGAGTATCGACATGGTCGGGATCGTGATCGAGGATGACCATCTTCACGCCGCTGGAGAGTAATAAACGCCCGACGATCTGCCCGTAGCGACCAAATCCGGCGATGATGACGCGCGGCTGCTCCTCGTCAATCTCATCGGCTTCGCGCTCCTGCTCGCTGTCCGATTTTTCCAGACGCGTCAGCACCACCAGCAGCACAGGCGTCGCCGCCATCGACAGTGCGACCGCCAGCGTCAGCGCTTTCGCCCACTCGGGATCGAGCACGTTTGCCATCTGCGCGGCGCCAAAGACCACGAACGCAAATTCACTCCCCTGCCCCAGCAGCACGGCAAACCAGCGGCGCTGCCTGGTCGGCACGTTTAATGGACGCGCAATCAGCCACAGCATCACCATTTTAATGATCAGGAAGCCGACGAGCAGGATGACGATCCGCAGCGGGTGCGTCACCAGCGTGCCGAAGTCGACGGACATCCCCACACCAATGAAAAACAGCCCCAGCAGCAACCCTTTGAACGGCTCGATATCGCTTTCCAGCGCGTGACGGTATTCAGAACTCGCCAGCAGAACGCCTGCGAGGAACGCCCCCATCGCCATCGACAGCCCGGCCTCTTCCAGCAGCAGACCGAAGCCAAACACCAGGAACAGCGCCACGGCGCTGAACACTTCGCGCAGGCCCGAGCGGGCAACAAACCGCAGCAGCGGACGGGTGACGTAGCGACCAAGCAGCACCACCAGCGCCAGCGCGCCCGCCACCTTCAGTGCCGACAGCGCGAAAGCGCCCAGCGTGGTAGAGGAACCGCTGGCCGCCAGCAGCGGGATCATCGCCACCAGCGGGATAGCGGCAATATCCTGGAACAGCAGCACCGAGAACGCGCTACGTCCCATCTGGGATACCGTCAGATTTCGTTCGTTCATCGCCTGCATGGCAATGGCCGTTGAGGAGAGCGCCAGGGTCATGCCGATGAGCTCTGCCACTTTCCAGTCCATGCCCAGCAGGATGCAGAACCCGCCCAGCAGTAGGCCGCAGGCCACCATCTGCAGTGCCCCACCGCCAAATACCGATGCGCGAAGCTTCCACAACCGCTGCGGGTCGAGCTCCAGGCCAATCACAAAGAGCATCAGCACCACGCCGATTTCAGCGAAATGAAGGATCGCCTCTGCATCCGTCACCAGTCGAAAGCCCCACGGTCCAATGACGCAGCCCGCAATCAGGTAGCCGAGAACAGAGCCCAGCCCCAGGCGTACCGCCACGGGCACAATCAGCGCCGCTGCGCCAAGGTATATCAGCGCCTGTATCAGCGTATGGCTATCCATGGTGCGCCTCCTGCCACTCAAGTAAGCGTTGTTTATAATGGCGAGCCTGCGCCTGCAGCGTTTCATCGTCGCAGACAAACGTGCAGTGCATCGCAAACGGCGGGAGCCAGTTCAGACCGCAATACAGCGCAGTCGCCTGCAGCGGCTGTGCCAGGACGTCAAAACCCGGGAAGGAACCGATATCAAAGTGGCTTTCCCCGCCGCCGGTGGTGACCGCCCACATCAGGCTTTTCCCTTTTAGCGCATTGCCGTTGTGGCCATACGCCCAGCCGTGGGAGAAGACTTTATCAATCCACAGCTTCAGGAGCGGGGGCGTGCTATACCACTGCATGGGATGCTGCCAGATAATCAGATCGGCACGGGAAAGCGCCTCCTGTTCGGCGGCGATATCGATATTAAAATCGGGATAGAGTTGATAGAGGGAACGTATCTCTACGTTATCAAGCGTCCTTACCTGCTCAAGCATCCGCTTATTCGCATGCGAGTGCTGCGGATAAGGATGGGCATAAATTATCAGAATCATTGATTAGCCTGTTGTTACTGCTTTCTTTTAACAAAAGAGTGTAGTCAGTAATTCAACAGGCTAATAGTGAATATTATTGACGGGCTTACGTCAGAATTCTGAATTAGTTATCCAGCTCGCCCATCGATTTCACCTGGTCACGGTTGATCTGCTCGGTTTGACCGGTTTCGGCGTTTTTGTACGACACCAGACCGGTATCGTCATCCACCTGCGGTTTTCCGTCGGTAACAATGGTTTTGCCATCGGTGGTTTTTACGGCCTGATTGGACGAACAGCCCGCAACGGTAAACATTGTCGTGGCAGCCAGAACGGAAGCGATCAGTAATTTATTTTGCATGGTGTTTTCCCCTGCTCTCAGTTGAATTTCGTTATCGACCTAATGATTTTAGGCTAACTGACTGAAAGCGGATGAAAAACCAGAAGGTTCTGAAGATGGGGAGAATGCCCGGCAGCCGAACGGCACCGGGCATTTTTACTTACTTGCTAATCTGCGCGTGCATTTCCTGCACTGAAATCACCTTCTCGGTAGCATCCGCGTTCAGCGCCATGGCCGTTGCGAAACCGCCGTTCAGGGTGGTGTCGTAGTGCACTTTGTACTGCAGCGCGCTGCGGCGAATCAGCTTGGAGTCTTCGATCGCCTGGCGGCCTGCGGTGGTGTTGATGATGTAGGTGTATTCGCCATTCTTGATACGATCCTGAATGTGCGGACGACCTTCATGCACCTTGTTCACCAGACGCGGGTTGATGCCGGCTTCGCCCAGCACAATCGCCGTACCGTGGGTTGCATCCAGCTCGAAGCCCTGTTTCAGCAGCTTGGCGGCCAGGTCAACCACGCGCTCTTTGTCGCCTTCACGAACGGAGAGCAGCGCACGGCCTGATTTTCTCATGGTGGAGCTACTGCCCAGCTGTGCCTTCGCGAACGCTTCAGCGAAGGTGCGGCCTACGCCCATCACTTCCCCGGTAGAGCGCATTTCTGGCCCTAACAGCGGGTCAACGCCCGGGAATTTGTTGAACGGCAGCACCACTTCTTTCACCGAGTAGTACGGTGGAATGATCTCTTTGGTCACGCCCTGCTGCGCCAGCGTCTGGCCCGCCATCACGCGCGCCGCCACTTTCGCCAGCGGTACGCCGGTGGCTTTGGAGACGAACGGTACGGTACGTGCCGCACGCGGGTTCACTTCAATCAGGTAGACTTCGTTGTCTTTCACCGCGAACTGGACGTTCATCAGACCGCGAACCTGCAGCTCGAAGGCCAGCTTCTGCACCTGCTGGCGCATCACGTCCTGAATCTCCTGACTCAGCGTGTAGGCTGGCAGAGAACAGGCTGAGTCACCGGAGTGTACGCCTGCCTGCTCGATGTGCTCCATGATGCCGCCAATCAGCACCATTTCGCCGTCGCAGATGGCGTCCACGTCCACTTCAACCGCGTCGTCGAGGAAGCGGTCGAGCAGCACTGGCGCATCGTTGGACACGCTTACCGCGGTCTGGAAGTAGCGGCGCAGGTCGGCTTCGTCATACACGATTTCCATCGCGCGGCCGCCCAGTACGTACGAAGGACGCACCACCAGCGGGTAGCCAATCTCTTTCGCCTTCTCAACGGCCATCTCAATGGCGGTGACGGTGGCGTTCGCCGGCTGTTTCAGCTTCAGACGGTCAACCGCCTGCTGGAAACGCTCACGGTCTTCCGCACGGTCAATCGCATCCGGGCTGGTACCAATAACCGGCACGCCTGCAGCTTCCAGCGCGCGCGCCAGCTTCAGCGGGGTCTGGCCGCCGTACTGCACGATAACGCCTTTTGGCTTCTCGATGCGCACGATTTCCAGCACGTCTTCCAGGGTTACCGGCTCGAAGTAGAGGCGGTCAGAGGTGTCGTAGTCGGTCGATACGGTTTCCGGGTTACAGTTGACCATGATGGTCTCGTAACCGTCTTCACGCAGCGCCAGGGAGGCGTGCACGCAGCAGTAGTCGAACTCAATACCCTGGCCGATACGGTTTGGACCGCCGCCCAGCACCATAATCTTGTCGCGGTCGACGGACGGGTTCGCTTCGCACTCGTCTTCATAGGTGGAGTACATGTAGGCGGTGTCGGTCGAGAATTCTGCCGCGCAGGTGTCCACGCGCTTGTAGACCGGGTGCAGGTCATACTGGTCGCGCAGCTTGCGGATTTCCGCTTCACGCACGCCCGCCAGCTTAGCCAGACGCGCATCGGCGAAGCCTTTACGCTTCAGCACGCGCAGGAAGTCAGCGTCCAGGCCGGTGATGCCCAGCTCAGCCACCTGCTCTTCCAGACGCACCAGCTCTTCAATCTGCACCAGGAACCAGCGGTCGATGTTGGTCAGGTTGAACACGCCGTCGACGGACAGCCCCGCACGGAAGGCATCGGCGATGTACCAGATACGCTCTGCGCCCGCGTCCTTCAGCTCGCGGCGGATTTTCGTCAGCGCTTCCGGGTCGTCCAGGCTCACTTTCGGGTCGAAGCCGGTCGCGCCCACTTCGAGACCGCGCAGCGCTTTCTGCAGGGATTCCTGCTGCGTGCGGCCAATCGCCATCACTTCACCGACAGATTTCATCTGGGTGGTCAGACGGTCGTTCGCGCCTGCAAATTTCTCGAAGTTGAAGCGTGGAATTTTGGTGACAACGTAGTCGATGGACGGCTCGAAGGACGCAGGGGTGCGGCCACCGGTGATGTCGTTCATCAGCTCGTCGAGGGTGTAGCCCACCGCCAGTTTCGCCGCCACTTTCGCAATCGGGAAGCCGGTCGCTTTAGAGGCCAGCGCGGAGGAACGGGACACGCGCGGGTTCATTTCGATAACAATCAGACGGCCGGTTTTCGGGTTAACGGAGAACTGCACGTTAGAACCGCCGGTTTCCACGCCGATTTCACGCAGTACCGCCATCGAGGCGTTACGCATGATTTGATACTCTTTGTCGGTCAGGGTCTGAGCTGGCGCAACGGTGATGGAGTCACCGGTGTGGATACCCATCGCATCGAAGTTTTCGATAGAGCAGACGATGATGCAGTTGTCGTTTTTATCACGCACCACTTCCATCTCGTACTCTTTCCAGCCAATCAGCGATTCATCAATCAGCAGCTCTTTGGTTGGGGAGAGATCCAGACCGCGTTCGCAAATCTCTTCGAACTCTTCGCGGTTGTAGGCGATGCCGCCGCCGGTGCCGCCCATGGTGAACGATGGACGGATGATGCACGGATAGCCCACGTCAGCCGCAACGGCCAGCGCTTCTTCCATATTGTGTGCGATACCGGAGCGCGCGGTGTCGAGGCCGATTTTCTTCATCGCCACGTCGAAGCGGCGACGGTCTTCTGCTTTATCAATCGCGTCGGCGGTCGCACCAATCATGGTCACGCCGAACTCGGCCAGCACGCCCTGACGCTCCAGCTCCAGCGCACAGTTCAGCGCCGTCTGGCCGCCCATGGTTGGCAGCACCGCGTCCGGACGCTCTTTCTCGATGATTTTACGCACCACTTCCCAGTGAATCGGCTCGATGTAGGTTGCATCAGCCATTTCCGGGTCGGTCATGATGGTTGCCGGGTTGGAGTTCACCAGGATAACGCGGTAACCCTCTTCGCGCAGGGCTTTACACGCCTGCGCGCCGGAGTAGTCGAATTCACAGGCCTGGCCGATCACGATCGGGCCAGCGCCAAGGATCAGGATGCTTTTTATGTCTGTACGTTTTGGCATTGTCTTCTCGGCTCCTGATTATTTAGCGGTCTTACGGTATTGCTCGATAAGTTCGATGAAGTGATCGAACAGCGGCGCGGCGTCGTGTGGGCCCGGGCTGGCTTCCGGGTGGCCCTGGAAGCTGAACGCTGGCTTATCGGTACGGTGGATGCCCTGCAGGGTGCCATCGAACAGCGACTTGTGGGTCACGCGCAGGTTAGCCGGCATTGAGGCTTCATCGACGGCAAAGCCGTGGTTCTGCGCGGTGATCATCACCGTGTTGTTATCGATGTCTTTCACCGGGTGGTTACCACCGTGGTGGCCGAACTTCATCTTAACGGTGTTCGCACCGCTCGCCAGGGCCAGCAGCTGATGGCCGAGACAGATGCCGAATACCGGGATGTCGGTTTCCAGGAAGGACTTAATGGCGGCGATAGCGTAATCGCACGGCGCCGGGTCGCCAGGGCCGTTGGACAGGAAAATACCGTCCGGATTCATCTTCAGCACGTCTTCGGCAGACGTTTGTGCCGGCACCACCGTCAGGCGGCAGCCGCGGTCAACCAGCATGCGCAGGATGTTGCGCTTGGCGCCGAAATCGTAGGCCACCACGTGGAACGGCAGCTCGCTCTCTTTTTTCGCTTCCGGCAGGTCGCCTGAAAGCGTCCAGCTCCCCTGAGTCCAGCTGTAGGCTTCAGCGGTAGTCACTTCTTTCGCCAGGTCCATGCCGTTCAGGCCCGGGAAGGCTTTCGCTTTTTCCAGCGCCAGCGTCGCATCGAGGTTATCACCCGCGATAATGCAGCCGTTCTGTGCACCCTTCTCGCGCAGCAGACGCGTTAACTTACGGGTATCGATATCGGCAATCGCCACGATGTTATGGCGCTTCAGGTAAGAAGAGAGGTCTTCGGTATTGCGGAAATTGCTGGCAATCAGCGGCAGGTCGCGAATGACCAGGCCTTGCGCATGTACCTGAGAAGATTCTTCGTCAGCAGCATTGGTGCCGACATTGCCGATATGAGGATAAGTAAGAGTAACGATTTGGCGAGAATAGGAAGGATCAGTGAGGATTTCTTGATAACCGGTCATTGAAGTATTGAAAACGACTTCCCCAACCGCCGAACCCGTTGCCCCTATGGCCCGACCGATAAACTGGGTTCCGTCTTCCAGAACCAATAGCGCTGACTTAATCAAAACACCCTCCAGAGAATATTCACTCACTTTATTTGCATATTAATTCATAACCATGTCATGGATCAATGCAAATGTGTTGCCAGCGGATTTTTGGCAAACGGCGGCATTCTGGGGATTTGGTGGGTAAAAGTCAACTTAAAACGGATATTTTGTTTAGTCTTTTGCAGGCCTGGCGAGAGGAATGAGGCTTAAGCGACAAAAAGATCAGGTAAATCACTGCGGAAAACGCTTGCGCGCTTGGTTTAATAAAAAATCAGCGGATGGAGCATCATAAAGTGGACCAAATGGTCAAAATTTACATTTCAGCAACGTTAAAACGCAGCAATAGATAGTTTTTTATAGGCCTATAGCCTGATTCACATTGAAACAGTCAAAAATAAAAGGGCAATAAAATATTGCCCTATGCAATCAAACAATTACGACTGCAATAACCACATCACGATGGGTAATAATGCTTACAAATTGTTGAGATCAAGCACATCTCGCATATCAAAAAGGCCATCTTTTTTATTTTTCAGCCACAAAGCGGAGCGTACGGCGCCGTTAGCAAATGTCATTCGGCTGGAGGCTTTATGCGTAATCTCGACACGTTCACCAATATCGGCGAACATCGCCGTGTGTTCGCCGACAATGTCACCCGCTCGCACGGTGGCGAAACCAATGGTGCCCGGTACGCGTTCGCCGGTGTGACCTTCGCGGGTATAGACCGCGCACTCTTTTAAATCTTTATCGAGTGCATGCGCAATCGCTTCGCCCATCGCCAGCGCCGTACCTGATGGCGCATCAACTTTGTAACGGTGGTGAGCTTCTACGATCTCAATATCGGTATAGTTGCCCATCACCTTCGCGGCCTTCTCCAGCAGCTTCAGCATGACGTTAACGCCCACGCTGAAGTTTGCGGCGAAGACAATCGCAATCTCTTTTGATGCATCCTGGATAGCCTGCTTACCCGCGTCGTCAAAACCGGTGGTGCCGATCACCATCCCCTTGCCGTGCTGACGGCAAAACGCCAGATGCGTGAGCGTCCCTTCCGGGCGGGTAAAATCGATGAAGACATCGAAGTCCTCTTTTACCGCCTCCAGGCTGCTTTGCACGGTAACGCCCGTGTGGCCTGCGCCCGCCAGCTCACCGGCATCGGTCCCCAGAAGTGAAGAACCTTCACGCTCCAGGGCCGCGCCAAGCGCGACGCCATCCATCTGAAGAGCCGCCTGAATAAGCTGACGGCCCATACGTCCACCCGCGCCCGCAATGGCGACACGGATCTGTGCATCATGCATAGTTATTCTCTTACGTTAAAATGATGTAAACCGTTTTCAGATTAACCAGCCTTGAGAAGCACTGCCAACTGAAAACACCGATAATTAGAATTTAACGTGAAACCGACTTAAATATCAGTAAAAGACATGATTTTGTCGTCACGATAAAGTAACGGTTAAAAAAAAGGCCAGCACAGGAGGTGCTGGCCTTTCATCAGAAAAGGGACTATTCTACTTCGCGGGCATCAATGCGCAGTTCTTTCGGGACTTCGAAAACGATGTTCTCCTCACGTCCTTCCAGCGGCACCGCTTCGCCACCGCCCAGCTCCTGCAAACGGGAAATGACGTTCTGAACCAGAATATCTGGCGCAGACGCCCCGGCCGTCACGCCGACACAGGCCGCATGCTTAACCCACGCTTCCTGAATATCCGACGCGTCATCAATCAGGAACGCTGCCTTCCCCATGCGCTGCGCCAGTTCGGCCAGGCGATTGGAGTTAGACGAGTTTTTGGAGCCGACCACCAGCACCACATCCGCCTGTTCAGCCAGTGCGCGCACCGCTTCCTGACGGTTAGTGGTCGCATAGCAGATATCATCTTTACGCGGACCGACGATTTTCGGGAAGCGCTGACGCAGGGCGTCAATCACGTCTGAGGTATCGTCTACGGAGAGCGTCGTCTGGGTCATAAACGACAGACGGGCTTCATTTTTCACGTTCAGCGTCAGGACATCTTCAGGCGACTCAACCAGATACATCCCCCCTTCCGGGTTGCTGTACTGGCCCATGGTGCCTTCAACTTCCGGATGACCGGCATGGCCAATCAGAATCGACTCTTCACCACGACGGCTGGCGCGCGCCACTTCCATATGCACCTTGGTCACCAGTGGACAGGTGGCATCGAATACGGTCAGATCGCGGCTTTTCGCTTCGTTACGTACCGCCTGGGAGACGCCGTGCGCGGAGAAGATCAGGATCGCACCGTCCGGCACTTCGCTGATCTGCTCGATAAATATGGCGCCGCGCTCGCGCAGGCTGTCAACCACGTAGCGGTTATGCACCACTTCGTGACGTACATAAATCGGCGCGCCGTAAATCTCCAGCGCGTTTTCAACAATGCTGATAGCGCGGTCTACACCGGCGCAAAAGCCGCGCGGGTTAGCCAACAGGATCTGCATTTCAGGCCTCCAGTGCAGGATCGATTTCCAGCACTTCAACATCAAAATGAACGGTACGCCCGGCAAGCGGATGGTTGAAATCAACGGTAATCGAATCGCCGTTGATTTCGCGGATCACGCCAGGCATTTCGCTGCCGTCCATAGCGGTAAAGAGCATAATCGCCCCGATTTCCGGTTCGCCCGCGTCCATGAACTCACGGCGCGAGAAATACTGGATCAGATCGGGACTTGGCACGCCAAACGCGGCATCCGGCTCCAGCGAAAAGGCTTTTTTCTCACCCTCTTTCAGACCGAGAAGCTGCTGCTCAAGACCTTCAGACAGGGAAGTATCGCCAAGACGAAACAGGGCCGGTTTGCCGTTATTGCGGGTGGATTCGGCCGTGGAGCCGTCATCCAGCTTCAGCGTGAAGTGAACGAGAACCGCGCTGTTGCTCTGTACGGATTTAGACATGCAAATTGCTCGCTTGTTTTGCCCGGTGGCGCTGCGCTTGCCGGGCCTACATTAACCGTAGGCCGGGTAAGCGCAGCGCCCCCCGGCTGGTTTTTACGCCTGCTCTTTCGCGGCGGGTTTCGGCAAGAAGCCTTCCAGCACGATTAACGCCGCACCGATGCAAATAGCGCTATCGGCGAGGTTAAAGGTCGCGAAGTGCCAGTCGCCGACGTAGAAGTCGATCATATCGACCACAAAACCGTGCCACAGGCGGTCAAACAGGTTGCCCAGCGCGCCGCCAATGATCAGCGCGTAGGCGATGTTATTCAGCTTTTGCGTGGCCTTCGAGCGGTACATCAGCACCGCCAGGATCACGCAGATACCGAGAGCGATACCCGCAAAGAACCAGCGCTGCCAGCCACCGCTATCGGCAAGGAAACTGAACGCTGCGCCGTAGTTACGTGCGTAGTGCAGGTTAAGTGACGGGAACAGCGGAACCGTCTCCCCCAGAGCAAAATTCTGGAGGATCAGGAACTTGCTGCCCAGATCGATAATCAGCACCACCACAACCAGCCACAGCCAGCGCAGTCCTGTTGAACAGAGAGTTTTACTCATCAGGCAAACTTACGTTTTTCGCCGTCACCGGCGACGTTGCTTACACAGCGTCCGCAGATGTCTGCGTGTTCCGCCACCTGACCGACATCGGTGGTGTAATGCCAGCAGCGCGGGCATTTCTCACCGTCGGCTTTGCTCAGCGCGACTTTCAGTCCTTTGAGCAGTTCGCTCTGCTGAGCATCAGCAGAAGCCTCGGCATAATCCGCAACTTTCGCACCGGAGGTCAACAGGACAAATCGTAATTCATCGCCCAGCGCCGTCAGCTTCGCCGCCAGCTCCGGTTCAGCGTACAGCGTGACTGCTGCTTCCAGAGAGCCGCCGACTTTCTTGTCTGCACGCGCCTGCTCGATAACCTTGTTCACTTCGCCACGCACTTTCAGCAGCTCGTCCCAGAAGGCATCGTTCATCGCTTCGGTGCTGGAGAGGTCGAACAGATCTTCGTACCACTCGCCGGTGAAGACATACTTCTCACGATCGCCCGGCAGGTAACCCCAGATTTCATCCGCGGTGAAGGACATGATCGGCGCCATCCAGCGTACCAGCGCTTCTGCGATATGGAACAGCGCGGTCTGGCAGCTACGACGCGCCACGCTATCCGCTTTCGCGGTGTACTGGCGGTCTTTGATGATGTCGAGGTAGAACGAGCCCATCTCAATGGAGCAGAAGCGCATCAGGCGCTGCACAACTTCATGGAAGTCATAAGACTCATAGGCCTTCAGGATATCTTCCTGCGCCGCTTTCGCGCAGCCTACCGCCCAGCGGTCCAGCACGACCATCTCTTCCGGTTTCACCATGTCTTTTGCCGGATCGAACCCGTTCAGGTTCGCCAGCAGGAAGCGCGCGGTGTTACGGATACGACGATAGCTGTCGGCAGCGCGTTTCAGGATCTCGTCAGACACCGCCATTTCGCCGGTGTAGTCGGTCGATGCCACCCACAGACGCAGAATGTCTGCGCCCAGTTTGTTCATCACATCCTGCGGAGAAACGGTGTTACCGATAGATTTGGACATCTTACGGCCCTGACCATCCACGGTGAAGCCGTGAGTCAGTACCTGACGGTAAGGCGCTTTACCCTTCATGGCGGTAGAGATCATCAGAGATGACATGAACCAGCCGCGGTGTTGGTCAGACCCTTCCAGATACATATCGGCCGCGTGACCGGCAAACTCCGGACGCACGTCAACCACGGAGGAGTGGGTAGACCCGGAATCGAACCAAACGTCCAGGGTATCCGGCACTTTCTCGTAGTTATCCGCATCAGCGCCCAGGATGTCGCGGGCGTCGAGATCCCACCACGCCTGGATGCCGTCAACTTCGACGCGCTTCGCCACTTCTTCCATCAGTTCCAGGGTGTTCGGGTGCAGCTCATGCGTCTCTTTATGCACGAACAGCGACATCGGCACGCCCCAGGTACGCTGACGGGAGATACACCAGTCAGGACGGTTAGCCACCATGGATTCGATACGCGCCTGGCCCCAGTCAGGGATCCACTGCACGCCTTTGATCTCTTTCAGAGACTGCTCGCGCAGGCCCTTCTGATCCATGCTGACGAACCACTGCGGGGTCGCACGGAAGATGATCGGGGTCTTGTGACGCCAGCAGCACGGATAGCTGTGCTGCATTTTTTCAACGTGCAGCAGCGCGCCGCTGGTACGCAGCATGTCGACGATAATGTCGTTCGCTTTGAAGACGTTGATACCGTCCAGCGCCGGGTAGGTGCCAGGCAGGTAAGAACCATCCGGACCAACCGGGTTAGCGATTTCCAGACCGTACTTCAGGCTGATGTTGTAGTCGTCAGGACCGTGGCCACCGGCGGTATGTACCGCACCGGTACCCGCTTCCAGCGTCACGTGGTCGCCGAGGATAGCCGGAACGTCGAAGTCCAGGAACGGGTGTTTGAAGCGCATCAGCTCCAGGGCGTCACCTTTCACGGTGCCCAGCACGGTGTAGTCAGTGATATGCGCGCGCTTCAGCACGCTCTCAACCAGATCTTTCGCCAGGATAACCGCCTGACCGTCAATCTGCACCAGCGCGTATTCGAACTCACCGGACAGGGAGATCGCACGGTTGGCTGGCAGGGTCCACGGGGTGGTGGTCCAAATCACCAGAGAGATCGGGCCGTTTACCGAGGCGACGCCAAATTTGGCTTTTACCGCATCCTGATCCACCGCGTGGAAGGCCACGTCGATAGACGGAGAGGTTTTGTCGTAATACTCCACTTCCGCTTCTGCCAGCGCAGAACGGCAGTCCACGCACCAGTGCACCGGCTTAGCGCCTTTGTGCAGGTGGCCATTACCGATGATTTTGCCCAGCGCACGGATAATGTTGGCTTCTGTTTTGAAGTCCATGGTCAGGTACGGGTGCGACCAGTCGCCCAGTACACCCAGACGGATGAAGTCAGCACGCTGACCGTCAACCTGCGTGGCTGCGTATTCGCGGCACTTCGCACGGAACTCGGCGGCGGTGAACTTCTCACCTGGCTTGCCGAACTCTTGCTCGACTTTCAGCTCGATTGGCAGACCGTGGCAGTCCCAGCCCGGAACGTAAGGCGAGTCATAGCCCGCGAGTCCTTTGGACTTCACGATAATGTCTTTCAGAATCTTGTTAACCGAGTGACCAATATGAATGCTGCCATTCGCATAGGGAGGGCCATCATGCAGAATGAAGGTTTTTTTGCCTTTTTTGGCTGCACGAATGATGCCGTACAGGCCATCATCGGTCCAACGCGCCAGCATTCCCGGTTCGCGCTTGGCGAGATCGCCGCGCATCGGGAACCCTGTTTCCGGCAAATTCAGGGTTGATTTATAGTCACTCATCAGATTCTCGGTTCCGTATTTATCACGTAGGCAGTTAAGCCGGTTCTAAAGCCCAAAAAACTCGCGGGCCGTCAATTCATCTCGCGCAATTTGCGCTTTGAGTTCATCCAGCGAACCAAATCGCTGCTCATTGCGTATTTTTTTACGCAGTATTACATCTATATGGCGACCATACAGGTCCATTACAACGTCCAGCAGGTGCACTTCTAGCTGTTGACGCACACCGGCGACGGTCGGACGCGTGCCAATATTGGCGACGCCGTAGAACGGCTTATCGCCCAGTCCTGCCACTTCTACCGCATAGACCCCTTTAACCGGGGAAACCTGACGACGCAGCGGTATATTCGCCGTCGGGAAACCTATCGTGCGGCCCAGCGCATCGCCATGGACCACGCGGCCAGAGATGGTGAACGGATGCCCCAGCAGGGTTTCTGCCGTATCCAGTTCATCATCGGCCAGTGCCCGGCGTACCGCCGTGCTGCTGACGCGAACGCCGCCTTCACAGAAGGTCATCGCGCTGGTGACGTCAAAACCGTACTCCAGACCAGCCTTCTGTAATAGCAAGAAATCGCCCTGACGACCAGCGCCAAAGCGGAAATCATCGCCCACGGCAAGAAACTGCACGCCAAGACGCTTAACCAGCAGGTCGCTGACGAAATTTTGTGCTGTCAGCGCGGCAAAGCGGCGATCGAAACGTACGCACAATACGTAGTCCACGCCGGACTCAGCCAGATAGCGCAACTTCTCGCGCAGGCGTGTAAGACGGGCGGGAGATTTATCGCCCGCGAACAGCTCCAGCGGCTGCGGTTCGAAAATCATCACTACAACGGGCAGGCCGCGGGCCTCCCCTTCTTTACGCAATCCCTGCAACAGCGCCTGATGACCACGATGCACGCCGTCGAAATTACCAATGGTCAGCACGCACCCGTGCGGGGCTCTGCTGAGATTATGTATGCCGCGTATCAGCTTCATGTCTGGCTCAAAACAGTGAAAATCGCCAAAGTATACCTTGTACAGCGGTTAAGGTTAACCGGCGATTGTTCGTGCAAAACAGAAAGCCGTAATGATTTCATCAGGCTGACCTTTCGCAGCGAAAAAATCTGCTCGCGAACTGCGATTTTTATGCCGAAAAGCTGTATTCACGAACAACAAGCTGGTAGAATCCTGCGCCATCACTACGTAACGTAGCGTCGCCACATTAACGGCGCTTATTTGCACAAATCCATTGACAAAAGAAGGTATAGAGGGCATATTCCTCGGCCTTTGAATTGTCCACATAGATCATATTTGGGAGTTGGACCTTGGCTAATATCAAATCAGCTAAGAAACGTGCCGTACAGTCTGAGAAGGCTCGTAAGCACAACGCAAGCCGTCGCTCTATGATGCGTACCTTCATCAAGAAAGTATACGCAGCTATCGAAGCTGGCGACAAAGCTGCTGCGCAGAACGCATTTAACGAAATGCAACCAATCGTGGATCGTCAGGCTGCTAAAGGTCTGATCCACAAAAACAAAGCAGCGCGTCATAAAGCAAACCTGACCGCGCAGATCAACAAACTGGCTTAATCGCCGCTTGTTGTTGCTTGTTTTAAAAGAACCCGCTTAACGCGGGTTTTTTTATGTCTTCAGATTACCGGTGGCGTAAACAGCGCCGAGTAGTCACGGTTACAGATTCGCTGTACCGCGGGGTGCTGAATCATTCTTTCGGCAAATATGGCGTGATACTCCTCCATCACGTTATCCACTCTGCCTATCTCCGTAATCTTGTCATCCGAATAGAGATCGTGCGCGTAGAGCGTCGGCGCAACAAAGATGGCGTTGTGCGCTTCACCAAAGGCTTTCATCAGCGCCGCATCGTCGAACTCACCGAGGATTTCCACCTTCAGCCCCTGGGAATTAAACCAGTTCAGCAGCTTGCGTCCGAGCATGGAACGCCTTCCCGGCACCAGCAGGCGACGCTCTTCCAGGCAGGCCGGGAAGGGTTTCTCCGGCGGCGGATTAATGCACCAGAAGCTCACGCCGCATTCACCAATCTTCACCGAGAACAAGCCTTCCTGCTGCGTGGAGTCAATCGGGCAGTCCGAGATAATCATGTCCAGCTTGTGCTGGCTTAGCTGTTCCAGCAGCATCTCGTGAGTGGATTCAAAGCAGCGAAGATGAATTTGTTCATCTTCAACCACCGCCGCATCCAGCACGCCGCTCACCAGCCGTTTGGACAGCGCATCCGCCACGCCAACATCAAAGAGCAGGTTCGACTCTTTGCGGTAGTTGACGATATCCAGCATCTCCTGGCTCAGGGTGAACATCTTGTCCGCGTAGCGGAAAACCAGTTCACCCAGTTCGCTGGGTTCAATCCCGCGCCCCTTACGCTTGAACAGCTTGCCCTGCAAACGCTCTTCCAGCGCCTTAATTTGCCCGGTGATGGTTTGCGGCGTCAGGTAGAGCGCCTCTGCTGCCCCGACCACCGATCCCTGTTTATAGACGTGCCAGAAGTAGTAAAGATGGTTGTAATTCAAATGAGACATCGCGTCTTCTCTCCCTGAGTGTGTATCAGGAGAAGGCTCGCCTCCTCCCGGTGTTCCGTTATGCCTGGACGGCCTGTCCGGACAATTTTACCTTCAGCAAGGTATAACCGATTACCGCGGCCAGTAATGACCCGATAAGAATGCCGAGTTTCGCCCAGACGATCAGCTCAGGCGCATGCGCGCCAAACGCCAGCGTCGAGATAAAGATCGACATCGTAAACCCGATACCACACAGCACGCCGACGGCCATAATCTGCTTAAACGTGGTGCCGTGCGGCAATGACGCCAGCTTCAGTTTCGTCGCCAGCCAGCAGAAGAGACTAATACCCAGCGGCTTGCCGATAAACAGCCCGGCAATAATGCCCAGCGGCAGCACGGACGTTAGCCCGTCCAGCGTCACCCCGCCGAGGGAAACGCCCGCGTTGGCAAACGCAAACAGCGGCAGGATCATAAAGGCGACCCACGGGTGCAGCACATGCTCCAGCTGTTTGGCAGGCGACTTGCCGTCCTGCGGCTTCAGCGGCACGAAGAAGCCGACGATCACCCCAGCCAGCGTGGCATGCACGCCTGATTTCAGCACCGCCGTCCACAGCACCATCCCCACGAGGATGTAGATACCGATGCGGCGCACATTAAAGATGTTCAGCAGCGCCAGCACCGCAATCGCCCCGGCAGCCACGCTCAGGGACAGGATCGACAGATCGCTGGTGTAGAACAACGCGATAATCACAATGGCGCCAAGGTCATCAATAATCGCCAGCGCCATCAGGAAGATTTTCAGGGCTACCGGCACGCGGCTTCCCAGCAAGGCCAGCACCCCGAGCGCAAAAGCGATATCCGTCGCAGCCGGGATTGCCCAGCCGTGACGTGCGATCGGATCCTGCCAGGTGAACGCCAGAAAGAGCAGCGCCGGCACCACCATCCCGCCGAGCGCAGCAATGACCGGGAATGCCGCACGCTGGCGGCTGGCAAGCGAACCCAGCACCAGCTCACGCTTAACCTCAAGCCCCACAAGCAGGAAGAACACCGCCATCAGCGCATCGTTGATCCACAGCAGCATGTTCTTGTTGATTTCCAGCGCCCCGACCTTCAGTTCAACGGGCGTTTCCAGAAAAGCATGATACAGATCGCGGGTCATTCCGACGTTGGCCAGTACCATCGCGGCCGCAGCAGCCGTAATCAGGATCACGCCGCCGGATGCCTCACTGCTAAAGAAACGGTGTAGTAATTTCACTTTAGTTCTCTCTTTTACAACAATACCTCGATAAAACCATAATACCAAGCCAGATAGCTCGGCAAAAACAGATTAATATTGAGTATAGGTTCAGTTTAACCGAGCAATACCGATAAAAAGAAAAAGCCCGGAATCGCTTCCGGGCTTTTGCGGATAAAAACCAGCTAGTCGATTAGCGGGTCAAATCATCGAAGAATTTTTTAACGCCATCGAAGAAGCTTTTGGAGCGCGGGCTGTTTTTCTCACCCGTCGGGCCACCGAAGCTCTCCTGCAACTCTTTCAGCAGCTGTTTCTGCTTGTCGTTCAGGCCAACCGGCGTTTCCACGACGACGCGGCACAGCAGGTCGCCCTGCGCACCGCCACGAACGGATTTAACGCCTTTACCGCGCATGCGGAACAGCTTACCGGTCTGGGTCTCGCCCGGGATCTTCAGATTGACGCGGCCATCCAGCGTCGGTACTTCAATTTCGCCACCGAGTGCCGCCATCGCGAAGTTGATCGGCACTTCACAGTACAGGTTGTTCCCTTCGCGCTCGAAGATAGCGTGCTGTTTCACCTGCACCTGAACGTACAGATCGCCTGCCGGTGCGCCGTGTTCGCCTGCTTCACCTTCACCCGCCAGACGGATGCGGTCGCCCGTATCGACGCCAGCTGGGATCTTAACGGACAGGGTCTTGGTTTTTTCAACGCGACCGTGGCCGTGGCACTTGGTGCACGGATCTTTAATCAGCGTACCGCGACCGTGACAGTGCGGACAGGCCTGCTGTACCGCGAAGAAGCCCTGACGCATCTGCACCTGGCCGGAACCGTGACAGGTTGGACAGGTCTGCGGCTGCGTACCCGCTTTCGCACCGCTGCCGTGGCAAACGTCACACTCTTCCAGCGTCGGAATACGGATCTCTTTGGTGACACCGCGAACGGCCTCTTCCAGCGTCAGCTCCATGTTGTAGCGCAGGTCCGCGCCGCGCGCCGCGCGCTGACGACCACGGCCACCGCCGAAGATGTCGCCAAACACATCGCCAAAGATATCGCTGAAGTCAGCGCCGCCGCCAAAGCCGCCGCCACCGAATCCACCGCCGCCCATGCCGCCCTGTTCAAAGGCTGCGTGACCGTACTGGTCATAGGCCGCACGTTTTTGTGCATCGGTCAGGACTTCGTAGGCTTCTTTGATCTCTTTAAATTTGGCTTCAGCCTCTTTATCACCCTGGTTACGGTCCGGGTGGAATTTCATGGCCAGGCGCTTATACGCCTTTTTGATTTCACGCTCTTCCGCAGTTTTCGGAACGCCTAAAATCTCGTAATAGTCTTGCTTTGCCATTGGTTTTTTTAAGCCCCTTAACATGCGAGCACGGGCGTGGAGAGTTCTCCTACGCCCGTGCCGATTAATTACCCTGCATCAGGGCGATTATTTTTTATCTTTAACTTCTTCGAACTCAGCGTCGACAACGTCGTCGTCTTTCGCGTTGTTCGCCGAAGCGTCAGCGCCCGCCTGCTGTTGAGCGTGCTGCTGCTGAGCGATTTCCATCAGCTTCTGAGAAGCCTGCGCCAGTTCCTGCATCTTCGCTTCGATGTCCGCTTTGTCTTCACCTTTCAGTGAGGATTCCAGCGCACTCAGTGCAGCTTCGATAGCAGTCTTGTCTTCCGCTGGCAGTTTATCGCCTGCTTCTTCAACCTGCTTACGGGTGCTGTGCAGCAGATGGTCACCCTGGTTACGGGTCTGAACCAGCTCTTCGAACTTACGGTCGGATTCCGCGTTAGCTTCGGCATCGCGAACCATTTTTTCGATTTCCGCTTCGTTCAGGCCAGAAGATGCCTTGATGGTGATCTTCTGCTCTTTACCGCTGTTTTTGTCTTTCGCAGACACGTGCAGGATACCGTCAGCATCGATGTCGAAGGTCACTTCGATCTGCGGCATGCCGCGCGGTGCCGGGTTAATACCGTCCAGGTTGAACTGACCCAGAGATTTGTTATCCGCCGCACGCTTACGCTCACCCTGAATCACATGGATGGTTACCGCAGACTGGTTGTCTTCAGCGGTAGAGAACACCTGGCTGTGTTTCGTCGGGATGGTGGTGTTTTTGTTGATGAGCGCAGTCATCACACCGCCCATGGTTTCGATACCCAGAGACAGCGGGGTAACGTCCAGCAGCAGTACGTCTTTAACTTCACCGGTCAGTACGCCACCCTGAACCGCAGCACCGATTGCAACTGCTTCGTCCGGGTTAACGTCTTTACGTGGCTCTTTACCAAAGAACTCAGCCACTTTCTTCTGAACCATTGGCATACGGGTCTGACCACCGACCAGGATAACGTCCTGGATATCGGATACGGACAGGCCAGCATCCTGCAGAGCAACTTTCAGCGGCTCGATAGAACGGTTCACCAGGTCTTCTACCAGGCTTTCCAGTTTCGCACGGGTCACTTTGATGTTCATGTGTTTAGGACCGGTCGCGTCTGCGGTGATGTACGGCAGGTTCACGTCGGTCTGCTGAGCGGAAGACAGCTCGATCTTCGCTTTCTCAGCGGCTTCTTTCAGGCGCTGCATAGCCAGCGGGTCGTTACGCAGGTCAATGCCCTGATCTTTCTTGAACTCGTCAACGAGGTAGTTGATCAGACGGGTATCGAAGTCTTCACCACCCAGGTGGGTATCACCGTTGGTTGCCAGAACTTCGAAGGTTTTTTCGCCGTCAACTTCGTCGATTTCGATAATAGAGATATCGAAGGTACCACCACCCAGGTCGTAAACCGCGATAGTACGGTTGCCAACTTCTTTATCCAGACCGTAAGCCAGTGCAGCCGCGGTTGGTTCGTTGATGATACGTTTTACTTCCAGACCTGCGATACGGCCAGCATCTTTGGTTGCCTGACGCTGAGCATCGTTGAAGTAGGCAGGTACGGTGATAACAGCTTCAGTTACCGGCTCACCCAGGTAATCTTCAGCGGTTTTCTTCATTTTCTTCAGCACTTCAGCAGAAATCTGCGGTGGTGCAGTTTTAGCGCCTTTCACATCAAGCCATGCATCGCCGTTATCTGCCGCGATGATTTTGTAAGGCATGATGGAAACGTCACGCTGAACTTCTTCGTCCTGGAAGCGGCGACCGATCAGGCGTTTAATCGCAAACAGGGTGTTTTGCGGGTTTGTCACTGCCTGACGTTTAGCCGGCTGACCAACCAGAGTTTCACCATCCTGGGTATAAGCAATGATAGAAGGCGTGGTGCGATCGCCCTCGGCGTTCTCCAGCACGCGTGCAGTAGTGCCATCCATAATCGCTACACAAGAGTTGGTAGTACCCAGGTCGATACCAATAATTTTACCCATCTAAACGTCTCCACTAAAAATTCAGTCAACATGTGGTTGTGTACCTGTAATAAGGGCAGAACGTGCTTTTTCAACTGCCCAGATTTGATTTTTTTCAGGTCCACACACTGCGGTTGACTACAAGATGGGGTCGCGACGGCATCCATCAAGGGGGAATGATAAAAAAAATTTTAATTTCACCCTGATGAGATCATAGACGCCATCGATTGCGCCCATTATGATGCCGCGCCCAGTCAGGGAGAACTGACGCGGGTTTAACCATTTCACCATATTAATGATGATTTTTTTGAGGACTTATGGGCAACACTAAGTTGGCTAATCCGGCTCCGCTGGGCCTGATGGGTTTTGGCATGACCACTATCCTGCTGAACCTGCACAATATCGGGATGTTCCCGATGGATGGCATCATCCTGGCGATGGGCATTTTTTACGGCGGTATCGCGCAAATCTTCGCGGGCCTGCTGGAATATAAGAAAGGCAATACCTTCGGCTTAACCGCATTCACCTCTTACGGTTCTTTCTGGCTGACCCTGGTTGCCATTCTGCTACTGCCTAAAATGGGCATGGCTGACGCGGCAAACGCCCACTTCCTGGGCGTTTACCTGGGCCTGTGGGGCGTCTTCACCCTGTTCATGTTCTTCGGTACCCTGAAAGGCAACCGCATGCTGCAGTTCGTCTTCCTGAGCCTGACCGTCCTGTTCGCCCTGCTGGCGATTGGTCACCTGGTGGATAACGAAGGCATCGTTCATGTTGCAGGCTGGATTGGTCTGGTTTGCGGCGCAAGCGCTATCTACCTGGCAATGGGTGAAGTGCTGAACGAGCAGTTTGACCGCACCGTTTTACCGATTGGTGAAAAACACTGATCCCTCTGTCGTGCCCGCCTCGCGGGCACGACATTCCCCCGCCTGACGAAGCCAAAATCCTAATACCAGCCCCATCACCGACAGCGCCAGCACGTACCAGGCCGGAGCCAGGGGAGACACGCCCATCAGCACGGTGACCGCAATCGGCGTCAGCCCGCCGAAAATGGCATACGACACGTTGTAAGAGAACGAGATCCCGGTGAAACGAACTTCCGGTGGGAATGCTCGCACCATGACGTAAGGCACAGCCCCCACTACGCCCACGCACAGCCCTACCACGCCGTACAGCAGGAACAGCTGTTCAGGATGGCTGCCCGCCAGATGGTAAAACGCCCAGCTTGATGCGGCCAGTAGCAGGCTACCGATGATAAAGGTAACGCTGGCACCAAAACGATCCGCCGCCAGCCCGGCGGCCAGACAGCCAAAGCAGAGCATGATTGTCGCGATACTGTTCGCCTGTAGCGTCACGGCAGGGGCGAAGCCGTACTGCTTTTGCAGCCAGACCGGAGACATCAATATCACCACCACAATGCCCGCCGAGAGCAGCCAGGTCAGCAGCATCGATACCACCACCGCTTTTTTATGGCGTACCACAACCGCCTTCACCGGCAGCTCCTGCGCCAGCGCTTTGCGCTGCTGCATCTCGAGGAAAATCGGCGTCTCCTGCAGCCAGCGGCGCAGGTACATCGCGACCAGACCAAACGCTCCGCCCAGCAGGAACGGAATACGCCAGCCCCAGTCGTGCACGGCCTGCTGCGTCATGCTGGTATTCACAATTGTTGCGACCACCGAGCCGAGCAGGATCCCGACCGTCAGCCCCGCCGTTAAGGTTCCGCAGGCGATACCAATGCGGCGCACGGGAACATGTTCCGCGACAAACACCCACGCGCCCGGCACTTCACCGCCAATCGCCGCCCCCTGCAGGACGCGCATCAGCAACAGCAGCAACGGCGCGAGAATGCCCATCGAGGCATAGGTAGGTAGCAAACCAATGGCCAGCGTCGGCACGGCCATCAGCAGGATGCTAAGGGTAAACATCTTCTTACGGCCGACCAGATCGCCAAAGTGGGCCATGATAATGCCGCCCAGCGGACGCGCCAGATACCCGGCGGCAAAAATGCCGAAGGTTTGCACCTGACGCAGCCATTCCGGGATATCCGCCGGGAAGAAGAGTTCTCCCACCACGGCGGCGAAGAAAACGAAGATGATAAAGTCGTAAAACTCCAGCGCGCCGCCTAAGGCCGCGAGCGTGAGGGTTTTGTAGTCCTGTCGATTCAGAGGTCGGGTGTTATGTGACATAGCGAACCATTGTGCGTGTGTTGTGGATTTATTTTTACAGCATTCGTAAAGAAAAAATTACTATACCGTAAAAGCTTCACCACGCTATCGCCGCTTCAGCTAATGTCACATATTGGTTAATTTCAGGAGATTGTTTCGCGACGTGCGTTTTTCGGGCGAAAAGCTGCTACCACTTTCTCATCGGTTTCCACATAGGGACCGTCAAGCAGCTGTATACAATACGGTACACTTGCAAAGATGCCATGAACCAGGACGCTGCCATCTTCTGCTTTCAGCCCTTCCAGCGTCTCTTTAATCGACTTCGGCTGGCCCGGCAGGTTCAGGATCAACGCCTGCTTGCGGATCACCCCCACCTGGCGGGAAAGAATGGCCGTCGGAACAAAGTGTAGACTGATCTGGCGCATCTGTTCGCCGAAGCCAGGCATTTCACGATCGGCAATCGCCAGCGTCGCGTCCGGCGTCACGTCGCGGCGCGCGGGGCCGGTTCCGCCCGTCGTCAGAACAAGGTGGCAGCTCATCTCATCCACCAGCTCGCAAAGCGTCTGCTCGATGATCGGCTGTTCGTCAGGGATCAGGCGGGTCTGAATGTCAAAGGGGGTGGTCAGCGCGCTGCTCAACCACGCTTCCAGAGCGGGGATGCCTTTATCCTGGTAAACACCGCTGGAGGCGCGGTCAGAAATCGACACTAAGCCGATGCGTAAGGTATTCATATCCATTCCATTCAAAGAGTACTGATTAAAGGGAATGATACACGCAGAGAGGAGATTCAGACAGGGGACGAAAGAAGTCGCGTGACCGGGAGCCCGGTCACGCAGAATGATTACAGCAGGTCGCCGATCATTTTTTCCAGTTTGCCCTGGTCAACAGCAAACTTACGGATACCGTCCGCCAGTTTGTCTACCGCCATTGGATCCTGGTTGTGCTGCCACAGGAACTCGGATTCCGTGATGCGCTCTGGGCGTGCTTTCACTTCACCGGTGTAGGACAGTTTACGCTCCAGGGTACCTTCGCTTTCTGCCAGCTCTTTCAGCAGCGCAGGCGCGATGGTCAGGCGGTCACAGCCAGCCAGCTCGATGATTTCACCGACGTTACGGAAGCTTGCGCCCATAACCACAGTCTCATAGCCATGCTGCTTGTAGTATTCGTAGATTTCAGTCACAGAAATCACGCCTGGATCTTCAGCCGGTGCGTACTCTTTCTTATCGGTATTGGCTTTGTACCAGTCCAGAATACGGCCCACGAACGGAGAAATCAGGTATACGCCTGCTTCTGCACATGCACGCGCCTGCGCGAAGGAGAACAGCAGGGTCAGGTTACAGTTGATACCGTCTTTTTCCAGCTGCTCTGCCGCGCGAATACCCTGCCAGGTAGAAGCCAGTTTGATCAGGATACGGTCGTTGCTGATGCCCGCGTCGTTGTACATTTTGATCAGACGTTTCGCTTTGGCGATAGACGCTTCGGTGTCGTAGGAGAGACGCGCATCCACTTCGGTAGAGATACGGCCAGGAACCAGTTTCAGGATCTCCAGACCGATGTTCACTGCCAGTTTGTCGGTGGCATCCACAACCTGCTGCGCGCGGTCGTTGCTCTGCTCTTTCGCCCAGGTCACTGCGTCGTCAATCAGTTTGCGATACTCAGGGATCTGTGCGGCGTTAAGGATCAGAGAAGGGTTGGTTGTGGCATCCTGCGGCTGGTACAGCTTCATTGCCGCGATATCTCCGGTGTCAGCTACGACAGTGGTGAACTGACGAAGGGAGGTCAATTTATCCGTCATGATAGTGTTTCTCTTTTAACGTGCCCTGGATAATTCACGCTACCGACAGCATGCCTGCAGCGGAAAAATGACAGGTTTACTTGTTAGGGGGATGTAACCGGTCTGCCCTGATGATAACACGACGGAGGGGTAGCGCAACCGCAGACAGTGCGCTTAGGCAGAGTATGGTAAACTCGGAAGATTAACAGGCTGCTAAGCAACAGCATGCCCAATCAGTGGTAGCGCTTACATATTCACATTGGCATCAACAAGAGGGACGTTAATGCCTGATTTCTTTTTCTTTATTAACGAAGTCCTCTGGGGTTCGATAATGATTTACCTGCTTCTGGGAGCAGGTATTTGGTTTACGCTACGCAGTGGGTTTATCCAGTTTCGCTATATTCGCAAGTTTGGCAGAAGTCTGAAAAACAGCGTCACGCCCCAGCCGGGTGGATTAACGTCGTTCCAGGCGCTCTGTACCAGCCTGGCGGCGCGTCTCGGCAGCGGCAATCTGGCGGGCGTTGCGCTGGCCATCAGCGCCGGTGGGCCAGGCGCGGTCTTCTGGATGTGGGTGACGGCGCTACTCGGAATGGCCACCTCCTTTGCCGAAAGTTCGCTTGCACAACTCTACAAAGAGAAAGATAAGCACGGCCAGTTTCGCGGTGGTCCTGCCTGGTACATGGCGCGTGGCCTGGGGATGCGCTGGATGGGCGTCCTGTTCTCGGTTTTTTTACTGCTCGCGTACGGCCTCATTTTTAATACCGTCCAGGCAAATTCTGTCGCCAATGCCCTGAGCTACGCCTTCTCCTGCCCGGAGTGGGTCGCCGGTATTGCTTTAGCCCTCGTCGTTCTGCTCACCATTTCTGCCGGTCTTAAGGGCATTGCTCGCCTGATGCAGTGGCTGGTGCCCATTATGGCGTTGCTCTGGGTTGCCGCGAGCCTGTTCGTTGCCGCACTGCATCTCGACCAGGTGCCGGGCGTGATTGCCACCATCGTCAAAAGCGCCTTTGGCTGGCGCGAGGTGGCCTCCGGGGCGCTGGGCTACACCTTCAGCCAGGCGCTGATGGCGGGCTTTCAGCGGGGAATGTTCTCCAATGAAGCCGGTATGGGGTCAACCCCCAACGCGGCCGCCGCCGCCTCTTCCTGGCCACCGCACCCGGCCGCACAAGGCATTGTGCAGATGATTGGCGTCTTTACCGATACCATTATCATCTGTTCCGCCAGCGCCATGATTTTGCTGCTGGCAGGCCCCGTCCCGCATTCCTCAGGAACCGCCGGGATACAGCTTCTCCAGCAGGCGCTGGTGAACCTGACCGGCGACTGGGGTGCAGGGTTTGTCTCGCTCATCCTGATCTTGTTTGCCTTCAGCTCGATAGTGGTGAATTACCTCTACGCCGAAAATAACCTTATTTTCCTGAAGCTCGACTCCCGCGCTGCAATTGGAACCCTGCGTCTCGGGGTCATCCTGATGGTGATAGCAGGCTCCCTGCTCAGTATGCCGCTGGTCTGGCAGTTGGCCGATATCATTATGGCGCTGATGGCGATCACTAATCTCACGGCAATCCTGCTGCTCTCGCCCGTGGTGACCCTGATTGCCAGAGACTATCTTCGTCAGCGCAAACTGGGTGTTCCGCCGGTATTTGATCCCGCCCGCTATCCCGATATTAAGACCCAGCTTGCCCCCGGCTCGTGGGATGATTTGCCGCGGCAATAACAGCTATCGATCAATTCGGGGCGATTTTTTGCTAAAGTCGCTCTAAATTTCCTGCAAGGACTGGATATGCTGATTCTGATTTCACCTGCAAAAACGCTCGACTACCAGAGCCCACTCGCCACCGAGCGCTATACTCAGCCTGAACTGCTGGACTATTCGCAACAGCTGATCCGCGAAGCGCGCAAGCTCTCTGCACCGCAAATCGCCTCGCTGATGAGCATCAGCGACAAGCTGGCAGACCTTAACGCGACCCGCTTTCACGAGTGGCACCCGGATTTCACCCCGGCTAACGCTCGCCAGGCGATTCTGGCCTTTAAAGGCGATGTCTATACCGGCCTGCAGGCGGAAGATTTTAGCGAAGCCGATTTCGATTTTGCCCAGCAGCATCTGCGCATGCTGTCGGGTCTGTACGGCGTACTGCGCCCGCTGGATCTGATGCAGCCCTATCGTCTGGAGATGGGGATTCGTCTGGAGAATGCCAAAGGCAAAGACCTGTACCATTTCTGGGGCGATATCATCACCGATAAGCTGAACGCGGCACTGCGCGCTCAGGGCGATAACGTGGTGATTA
Organism: Enterobacter sp. SES19; assembly: GCF_011765665.1. Lineage (NCBI taxonomy): Bacteria > Pseudomonadati > Pseudomonadota > Gammaproteobacteria > Enterobacterales > Enterobacteriaceae > Enterobacter > Enterobacter sp. SES19. Next base: position 711,671 of record NZ_CP050320.1, on the reverse strand, counting down.
ACCTGGCATCCGATGAATACTACAAGTCGGTGAAGCCGAAAAAGCTGGATGCCGACATCATCAAGCCGGTATTCCTTGACGAGAAGAACGGCAAGTTCAAAGTGATCAGCTTCTACGCCAAGAAAGCGCGTGGCCTGATGAGCCGCTACATCATCCAGAACCGTCTGACGAAGCCGGAGCAGCTGACCGCCTTCAACAGCGAAGGCTATTTCTTTGACGAGGCGTCGTCAGGGAAAGGCGAGCTGGTGTTTAAGCGCCACGAGCAGTAAAAACAAACCCCGCCAGCTGGCGGGGTTTTGCATTAATGGTGTTTCCAGTCAGGGCCGCGATCGTCGCGGTGGTCATCGTGGTGATGGTCGTCATGGCGATCGTCATGTTTACGATGCTCATCATGCGGACGCCAGTGGTTATCGCGCCAGTCATAATGCGCTTTCCACCAGTCGTGGTCGCGCCAGCGGCCGCCGTCCCAGTAGTGACCGTTATTATCCTGGTCGCCAATCTGCAGTTTGACCGCAGGCACAAGGGTGATTTCGGATGCCTGTACCGCCATGGGAGCGACCAGCATCAGTGAAAGCGCAATCAGCACAGGTTTCAGTGTAGACATCGGTGACTCCTTATTATCTTTGCCCAACGTGGGCCGATGTAAGGAGAGTACGCGAGGGGAACGGGGGATGTTATTCTCTGCAATCCTAAACGCTAAGTGACCGCATTTATTGGGAATTTCTGCTTTTTCCCTGCTATTTTTCTCCTTAATTTCTTCACAAAAAAGCCGGGTGGCGGCTTCGCCTTACCCGGCCTACTTTCTGAGCCGTTGTAGGTCGGGTAAGGCGTAGCCGCACCCGACAAAAATTATGCTCGGGTCATCATCAGCTTACGCAGCGCGGTAAAGTCTGCCGGCAGCTCATGTGACAGCAGCGGCAGGTCGGCACGCTCGGCCAGCTCTTTCGGCAGCGGCAGCGTTTCGCCCAGGATCGCTTCCACGCTCTCTTTAAACTTCGCCGGATGCGCGGTGCCCAGGAACAGGCCATATTCACCCGGGTTAAGCTGGTCGCGCAGCGCGCGGTAAGCAATCGCCGCATGCGGTTCAGAGGTATACCCCACCGCCTTCAGCTCGCGCATGGTCGCTTTGGTGGTTTCATCCGTCACCGCGGCGTAGCCCAGATCGCCCAGACGCCAGATCTTACGGCGGAACAGCTCTTCCACGCGTGGCCAGTTGTTCGGCTGGCTCACGTCCATGGCGTTAGAGAGCGTTGCCTGCGTGGCATTCGGCGCCCACTTCCCGTCTTTCAGGAAGCGCGGCACGGTGTCGTTAGCGTTGGTGGCGGCGATAAAGCGTTTCACCGGCAGACCCAGGGATTTCGCCAGCAGGCCAGCCGTCAGGTCACCAAAGTTACCGCTCGGCACGGAGATCACCAGCTGGTTACGCGCTTCCTGCGGCAGCTGCGCCACCGCTTCGAAGTAGTAGCAGATCTGCGCCAGCAGACGGCTGATGTTGATAGAGTTGGCAGAGTTCAGACCCAGGGCCACCTTCAGCTCTTCGTCGTCGAAGGCCTGCTTGACCAGCGCCTGACAGGCATCGAAATCACCGTCAATTGCCACGGTTTCAATGTTGCCGCCGAGCGTACAGAACAGTTTTTCCTGCAGCGGGCTGATTTTGCCTTTCGGATAGAGGATCACCACGCGGACGTTTTTCAGGCCGTAGAACGCATGCGCCACCGCCGCACCGGTATCCCCGGAGGTCGCGGTCAGGATGGTCACCGGCTTGTCGCCGCTGATGTGGGTCAGCATCTGCGCCATAAAGCGGCCGCCGAAGTCTTTGAACGCCAGGGTCGGGCCGTGGAACAGCTCCAGGCAGCCAACGTCAGGCTCCACCTGCTTCACCGGTGCCGGGAAAGCGAACGCCGCACGCACGCGCTCTTCCAGCAGCTCCTGCGGGATTTCGTCGCCGATAAACGCCGAGAGAATTTTAGTGCTGCGGGTGACAAAGTCCTGCTTCAGCAGTTCGTCGATGTCGGTCAGGTGGAATTCCGGCAGGTCATGCGGGAAGAACAGCCCCTGGTTTTTGCCCAGCCCCTGAGTGACCGCCTGCGCGAAGCTGACCTGCTCGTTATGATCTTTAAGGTTATAGAGTTTCATTGATTATCCCAGTACTCGTGCGCCAGCCGTGTCCAGACGGCAAATATGAACAAAGCCTTCCTGATTTTGCAGGTAGTGTTTAGAGAGCCAGTCCGCCACGCGCTGCGCGGTATCAGGCTTGTCGCACAGGGCGAACAGCGTCGGGCCGGAGCCGGAGATGCCGCACGCCTGCGCGCCGATATCCATCGATGCCTGTCGCGCCTCGTTAAAGCCGGGCAGCAGCTTCGTGCGGTACGGCTCGGCAATGACGTCCTTCATCAGTTTGGCCGCCAGCTGCGGCTGACGGGTGTAGCAGGCGTGGATAAAGCCCGCCAGATGACGCCCGTGGGCAATACAGTCCTGACGACGATACTGCGCGGGCAGGATCGCACGCGCTTCCGCGGTTGAAACCTTGATACCCGGATAGGCCAGCACCCACAGCCACTCATCAAACCCTGGCACCTGCTGGCTGATGATGCCATTTTCTTCGATCATCAGCTGCATGCCGCCGAGGAAGCACGGCGCCACGTTGTCATAGTGAATGCTGCCGGAGATGCGCCCTTCCAGCTCGCCCATCAGCCCCAGCAGGCGGTTGTTGTTCAGCGGCTTGCCGCAGTGCTCGTTCATCGCCACCAGCGCGGCGACCACCGAGCAGGCGCTGGAGCCCAGGCCCGAGCCGATCGGCATACTTTTTTCCAGCGTCATGGCGACCGGCACGTTTTTGCCGATCTCCTGACAGAAGCGTTCCCAGCACTGATAGACGATATTTTCGCGCGGCTCAGACGGCAGTTTGCTGGCGAAGCGGCCCACGTTGTTCAGGCTGAAGCTGTCTGCCGCTTCCACCGTAACCGTATCGCCCAGCAGCGAACCATCCACCGGCGTCACCGCCGCACCCAACACGTCAAATCCGACGCTCATATTCGCGCTGGAAGCCGGGGCATAAACTTTGACCATGTTAAACTCCTAACTTCCATGACAGGGTACGCAGCAGATCGGCAAACACACCCGCCGCCGTAACATCGTTCCCTGCGCCATAGCCGCGAAGCACCAGCGGCAGTGGCTGATAATAGTGGCTGTAAAACGCGAGGGCGTTTTCGCCGTTTTTGACTTTGTACAGCGGGTCGTTGCCATCCACTTCGGCAATCTTCACCCGGCACACGCCATCTTCTTCAATGTTGCCAACATAGCGCAATACCTTACCTTCATCACGGGCTTTTGCAACGCGCGCGGCAAACGCGTCGTCAAGCTGCGGCAAACTGGCCATAAAGGCAGCGACATCACCGCTGCTGTCAAATTCTGCCGGCAGGACAGGCTCAATCACGATATCCGAAAGCTCAAGCTCGCGGCCCGTTTCACGCGCGAGGATCAGCAGCTTGCGCGCCACGTCCATACCGGAAAGGTCGTCACGCGGATCCGGCTCGGTATAGCCCAGCTCGCGCGCGGCGCGGGTGGCTTCCGAGAGGCTCATCCCCTCATCCAGCTTGCCGAAGATAAACGACAGCGAGCCGGAGAGAATGCCGGAGAAACGCTGCAGTTCGTCGCCCGCGTTAAGCAGGTTCTGCAGGTTCTCGATAACCGGCAGGCCTGCCCCAACGTTAGTGTCGTACAGGAACTTGCGGCGCGACTTGCTCGCCGCCAGACGCAGCTGGTGATAGTAATCCATCGACGAGGTGTTGGCCTTTTTGTTCGGCGTCACCACGTGGAAACCTTCGCGCAGGAAATCCGCGTACTGATCGGCCACCGCCTGGTTCGAGGTACAGTCGACGATGACCGGGTTAAGCAGGTGATACTCTTTTACCAGACGGATCAGGCGGCCCAGGTTGAACGGCTCTTTTGCCTCCTTCATCTCGGCCTGCCAGTTTTCCAGGTTCAGGCCGTGGACGTTGGTCAGCAGCGCTTTGGAATTCGCAATCCCGCAGACGCGCAGGTCGATGTGTTTCTTCTTCAGCCATTCCTGCTGACGCTTAACCTGCTCCAGCAGCGCGCCGCCGACGCCGCCGACGCCAATCAGGAACAGCTCGATAACCTGATCGGTGTTGAACAGCATCTGGTGAACCACGCGTACGCCGGTGGTCGCGTCATCGTTGTCCACGACAACAGAAATTGAACGCTCAGACGAGCCCTGGGCAATCGCCACGATATTGATATTGGCGCGCGCCAGTGCGGCAAAGAACTTGGCGGAGATACCGCGCAGGGTACGCATACCGTCGCCCACCACGGAGATGATCGCCAGACGCTCCTGAATCGCGAGCGGCTCCAGCAGCTCTTCTTTCAGCTCCAGATAGAACTCTTCCTCCAGCGCGCGGCGGGCGCGCAGGCAGTCGGCCTGCGGCACGCAGAAGCTGATGCTGTATTCGGAAGAGGACTGGGTGATCAGCACAACAGAGATACCGTTGCGGGACATGGCAGCAAACACGCGCGCCGCCATGCCGACCATCCCCTTCATCCCCGGACCGGAGACGCTGAACATCGCCATGTTGTTGAGGTTGGAGATGCCTTTCACCGGCAGACCGTCCTCATCGGTGCTCGCGCCAATCAGCGTACCCGGCGCCTGCGGGTTACCGGTATTTTTAATCAGGCAAGGGATCTGGAACTGGGCAATCGGGGAGATGGTACGCGGGTGAAGCACTTTGGCGCCGAAGTAGGAAAGTTCCATTGCTTCCTGGTACGACATCGACTTCAGCAGCCTGGCGTCCGGTACCTGGCGCGGGTCGCAGGTATAGACGCCGTCGACGTCAGTCCAGATCTCACAACAGTCCGCGCGTAAACAGGCGGCCAGCACGGCGGCGGAATAGTCGGAGCCGTTACGGCCCAGCACCACCAGCTCGCCCTTCTCGTTACCGGCGGTGAAGCCAGCCATCAGGATCATATGGTCAGACGGAATTTTGCTGGCGGCGATACGGCGGGTTGATTCGGCAATATCAACGGTGGATTCGAGGTAGTGGCCCACCGCCAGCAGTTTTTCAACGGGATCGATCACGGTCACGCTATGGCCGCGCGCTTCCAGCACGCCGGCCATGATGGCGATAGAAAGTTTTTCACCGCGACAAATCAGCGCCGCGTTGATGCTGTCCGGACACTGGCCGAGAAGGCTGATGCCGTGCAGGACGTGTTTGATTTGCGCGAATTCCTGCTCAACGAAAGACTTCAGCTGAGCGTGCGGGAAGCCAGGCAGCGCCTCTGCCAGCCCTTGCAGCAGGTCAGCGAAGATACGCTCTGCGTCGCTGATGTTCGGGAGTGCATCCTGGCCACCGATGGTTTTTTCAATCATCGCCACCAGATGGTTCGTGATTTTTGCCGGGGCAGAGAGCACGGTCGCAACCTGCCCCTGCCTGGCGTTGCTTTCCAGGATATCGGCAACACGCAGAAAACGTTCTGCATTTGCCACTGATGTACCGCCGAACTTCAACACTCGCATGGTTCTACCTCGTTTCCTTTAGCCGAAAAAAAAGCCCGCACTGTCTAGGTGCGGGCTTTTTTTTGTTTTTCCTGTACGCGTCAGCCCGCATCGTTACCTGTGGTAATGATGATGGTTGTGGTAATGGTGGTGATGCTGATGCGTTTCATGGATGTTGTGTACTCTGTCATTATTATCTGTCTGTGCTGTATTCTTTTAGGGTTAAAGGATCGGGCACCTTAAGTCAACGAATTTTTAATTTGATCACAATTCGGGAGACTCTCACGTCCCGCTGCCGTCGGATTTATTTTCATCCGAATACCCCAAAAGCAACCCTTAGCATCAGATGATTACACCATAATAAAAATTTATGACAGCACTTTACTCGGCCAATTTTTTTTCAATATCGTGCAGCAAACGGTGCAGCATTGCCGTGTCGCGTTGCTCAAGACGGCCCAAACGCTGCTGTAACCAGTCGACCATTTTTTGATCGTCAGCCACACCCAGCTGCATGAGCAGGTTTTCCACGCGCGCGCGAAGTGCAGCCAGTTGGTTTTCATCGGTACCTGTAACAGGCGACTGCGGAATTTGTATTAAGGATGCTAATTGATAGCAATAGACCATCACCGCCTGGCCTAAATTGAGAGAAGGGTAATCTGCAACCATCGGCGCGCCTGTCAGCACATCCGCCAGTTCCAGTTCTTCATTGGTCAGCCCAGAATCTTCACGCCCAAACACCAGCGCCGCTTTCTCCAGCCACTGGCTTTTCTCGCTCAGCATCGGCACCAGCTCCGCTGGCGTGGCATAGTAGTGAAACTTCGCCCGGCTGCGCGCCGTGGTTGCGACGGTAAACGAAATATCATGCAGCGCGTCGGCAAGCGTAGCGTAAGTGGTTATATTATCTAGAATATCCCCCGATCCGTGCGCCACCCAACGGGCGGCTGGCTCCAGGTGCGCCGTGCTGTCCACGATACGCAAATCGGTAAAACCCATGGTCTTCATAGCACGCGCCGCTGCGCCTATATTTTCTGCTCTGGCTGGGGCAACCAGTACAATCGACAGATGCATTTATGCTCTCTTTTTAATCAGTTAGCCGGTAAAAATGTGATGCACTTCAACATATTACGCAGCGCGAATTTACAAAATTGCAACACAAATCACCGAAATAGCGTTTCATAACAAATTAAAAACGCTAAACTATTCTGTGTCTGAACAATCAGTTAGAATGTTAACAGAACACTATTATCCTTATGTTTTATAATGATAATAGCGACATGAATACCCTATTCTGATTGGATTCGCTTCGTTTATAAATCAATGTCCGCAACTAGTTGGTTTATTGAAAAATTGTGACAAAGGCTAGCATTCGGCTACGATGATTTCATCAAACTGTTAACGTGCTACAATTGAACTTGATATATGTCAACGAAGCGTAGTTTTATTGGGTGTCTGGTGTCACTTAGCCTGTTATGTTGCTGTTAAAATGGTTAGGATGACAGCCGTTTTTGACACTGTCGGGTCCAAAGGGAAAGTACCCAAGACCAAGCTAATGATGTTGTTGACGTTGATGGAAAGTGCATCAAGAACGCAATTACGTACTTTAGTCACGTTAAGCCGATCATGTTAATTTGCGACATGCATCAGGCAGGTCAGGGACTTTTGTACTTCCTGTTTCGATTTAGTTGGCAATTTAGGTAGCAAACATGCAGACCCCGCACATTCTTATCGTTGAAGACGAGTTGGTAACACGCAACACGTTAAAGAGCATTTTCGAAGCAGAAGGCTACGATGTCTTTGAAGCGACCGATGGCGCAGAGATGCATCAGATCCTTTCTGAAAATGATATCAACCTGGTGATCATGGATATTAACCTGCCGGGCAAAAACGGTCTTCTACTGGCGCGCGAACTGCGCGAGCAGGCGAACGTCGCGTTAATGTTCCTGACGGGCCGTGATAACGAAGTTGATAAAATTCTTGGCCTGGAAATCGGTGCGGATGACTACATCACCAAGCCGTTCAATCCTCGCGAGTTAACCATTCGTGCACGCAACCTGCTGTCCCGCACCATGAACCTGGGTACGGTCAGCGAAGAGCGTCGTAGCGTAGATAGCTACAAATTCAACGGCTGGGAACTTGATATCAATAGCCGTTCACTGATTAGCCCGAACGGTGAGCAGTATAAACTGCCGCGCAGTGAATTCCGCGCGATGCTGCACTTCTGCGAAAACCCGGGCAAAATTCAGTCCCGTGCAGAGCTGCTGAAGAAAATGACCGGCCGTGAGCTGAAACCGCACGACCGTACCGTAGACGTGACCATCCGTCGTATTCGTAAGCACTTCGAATCTACGCCAGATACGCCGGAAATCATCGCCACGATCCACGGCGAAGGGTACCGTTTCTGCGGTGACCTGCAGGAATAATCCCGCAGTTAACGCATTAAAAAACGGCGCATTTGCGCCGTTTTTTTATTTCCAGATCCGCATCGTGTCGTTATCAGGCTCTGCGGGTGGCTCAGGTCGCTTCGGCTGAGAGAGCGAGTACCAGTCGAAATGTCGAGTCAGGTACATCACGGCGAACAGCGCCAGCGCGAGAACCGCTGACCCCAACAGCAGCGCGCTGTCCTCCGAGCGCAGCAGGAACCACATCACGACATCCAGCCCGAGCAGTCCTAGTACAAACAGCCCACTGCGTTTCCAGCTTTTCAGCACGGCCTGCAGGTACATTCCGTTCATCGCTGCGCCCACCAGGCTTGCAACAACCCAGGCTGGCGTAAACCCGACGTGTTCAGACAGCGCCAGCAGCACCAGATAGAACAGGACCAGCGACAGCCCCACCAGCAGATACTGCATCGGGTGAAGGCGTAATCCGGTTAAGGTTTCGAAGACAAAGAAGGCCATAAACGTCAGCGCAATCAGCAAAATAGCGTACTTGATCGCACGGTCAGTCAGCTGATACTGATCGGCGGGCGTGGCTACCGTGACGCTAAAGGCCGGGAGCGCCTCCCACTCCGGCGACTCCTTGTCGTAGAACCAGCTCTCAAGGTTATTTGCAAACCAGCTGCTCTGCCAGTTCGCCTGGAAACCAGACTCGCCAATCTGATGCTTAACAGGGAGATAATCGCCCATAAAACCCGGATGCGGCCAGTTGCTGGTGAGCGTCATTTCGCTATTACGCCCTACCGGTACCACCGCAAAACTGCCGGTTCCCGCCAGACTGAGGGACATCTCAAGCGTAAACGTTTTGGCTTCCAGCGCTTTGTCGGTCAGCGGGATGTGGATCCCCGCAAGCGCCCCGTAGACGCCTGAACCGGGTTCCACGCTTAGCGTCTCACCGTTGATTTTAGAGATACTGACCGTGCCAATGCCCCGCGCGTCGCCAACGCCCGTCACGATAAACGGCTGCCCTGTCGCGATCGTTTCCCCTTTCAGCTGCTTCAGCTCGTCGGTATTAAACTGCGCTTTGATCTTCAGGTCAGTGTTCCAGATTTGCCCGTCATAGATGCCAATATTGCGGGACTCTACGCGCTGGTTCCCTTCCACAACCAGAGATTCCGGCAGAATGAAGTGCATATAGCTTTTCTTGTACTCGACCTTCTTCTCGTCCTCTATCTTGTAAAAGATCTCCGTCATCGGAATCGCAATCATCGGACCGACCAGCTTTTGCGGTCCGCTGGTACTCTGGCGAAGCGTATTTTCGACATCGTTGCGGTAGCTCTCCCGCTCTGATATCAGGTTACTGACCATAAAAAGCGGGACTAACAGCAGCAGGATGCACCCCAGCAGGGTGCTGACTTTCCAGAACAGGGGGGATTTCATCATTACGTCTCCTTTGTGATGAGGAGAGCGTAACCAGGCTGTGTGGGGTCAGTTTGAAGTTATGTGAAGGGACGGTGAAGTGTCAGCGTGGCCATCACGCCGCCTTCATCACGATTACGCAATGTAATCTCTCCCTGATGCAGACGCGCCACCTCCTGGACAAACGCCAGCCCGAGCCCGCTGCTCTTCAACCCGTTCTCGCGCGGCAGGGAATAAAAACGCTCAAAAATTCGCTCCAGCGCGTAATCCGGGATCCCGCTTCCGCTGTCGGTGACGAGAAGCTGTATCTGCCCGTGCTCCTCCCGGGCCGCCAGTTCAATGGCACCGCCCTGCGGGGTAAAATCGATAGCGTTATCCAGCAAATTGCCGAGCGCCTGCTCGAGCAGGTCGGGATCGCCTTCAACATGAAGCGAAGCGGGCTGGAGGGTCAGCGCAATCTCTTTTGCCGCCAGCACCGCCGAGCGCGCATCAGCAAGCCGCGTAAACAGTAGGTCGACGCGGACGGTCTGAGGCGTAATCTCGACCCGATTTTCAAGCCGCGCCTGAGTGAGCAGTTTTTCAACCAGCGACTGCATGCGCGCGTTTTGCACCAGAATATTATCGATAAACCTCGCGGCCACCTGCGGCGGCGGCTGCTCGGAGAGAATTTCCGCCGCGCCGCGTATGGCGGCGATGGGGCTTTTCAGCTCGTGGGTCAGCGCATGGACATAGCGTTCAATGTAGTTTTTCCCTTCAAGGCGAATGCGCATATTCTCCAGCGCCTGGGCCAGCTTGTGCAGTTCGCTGCTGCCAGGATTAGGCAGCGGGAGAGGTGTATCCGTGGTCACCGAGTCGGCATAGCGCGATAACGTACCGATAGATCGATTGATCCACCATGCCACGACGAGGCCAATCAGCAGGGCAATGCCGAGCAGCGCCCCGCCAGCCCACAGTATCCGTCGCTCGCTGCGGTGAATCACAGGAGCCATCGCGCTGTTCGGTTTCCCCACCGACAGCACGCCGATAATCTTGCCCTGATCCACAACCGGCGCGGCAACATACATCACCGTGCTCTCCGGATCGTCGGGATGGCTCTGGGTACTGCGCGCGCCGTATTCGCCGCGAAGCGTCAGCCAGACATCGTTCCAGCGCGAGTAATCTTGCCCCACGGCCAGACCGGCGGAATCAAACACGACTCGGCCCTGCGCATCGGTCATGTAGACGTGATACTCGTTACGCACTTTATGGATCCCGCCGATATTGGCGCGGAAGGGGCGCTGATGAAGCTGAGAAAAGGCCTGTGCCAGCTTGCCCTGCTGCGCATGACCCGAAAGCAAATCATCACGTCCAATTTCAGCCAGCAGGGTCGCGGTATCGATTAACGTGCCCTCGGTTGCCCTACGCACGCCGGGCTTTACTTCCTGGACAAAGATCGACAGCACAAACCACGCGGCGATGGCCACGATCAGGAAGTATCCCAGCAATAGCCGCATCCCAATGCGCATCAGTAAAGGCCCAGACTGTAGCCCATACCGCGATGGGTGCTGATGGGTGACAGTTCTTCGTTCACCGCACGCAGCTTGGCGCGCAGGGTTTTGATGTGGGTGTCCACGGTACGATCGAAGCTGTCGCCGTCTTCACCCCATACCTTGTCCATGAGCTGCTGACGCGAAAAGACCCGCCCGGGTGCCTGCAACAAGGTTTTGAGCAGCAAGAACTCGTAGCGGGTCAGGGGCAGTGCTTCCCCGCACCAGCTGATTCGCGCGGCAGGCTCGTTCAGTTCAAACTGCCCGATACGTAACGTTTCTGACGGTGCGGCGGATTTTTGCATGCGCCGTAAAATCGTCCGCACCCGGGCGCAGACTTCACGAGGGGAGAAAGGTTTCGCAACGTAGTCATCAGCGCCCATTTCCAGACCAAGCAGCTTGTCTACCTCATCACTGCGCGCCGTCAGAAACAGCACGGGCAGTGAGGGATGCTGCGCCAGTAGCTGGCGACAAAGCTCAAATCCACTGATGTCCGGTAGCCCGACATCCAGAATGGCAAGCGCCGGAACCTGCCGCCGAGCCTCCTCCAGCACGGGTAAACCGCGTTCAAACGCCTTTACCGCGAATCCTTCCTGCTGAAGCATGTAGATCAGCGTATCGGCGATACTGGTTTCGTCTTCAACCAGCCAGACCACAGGTTGTTGCATGATTCGTCCCTGAATTACTGCCAAGGCATAATTGGCACCGCGCTGATCGCGTTTTTCGGTGAGCCTTCCACCACTTTATCGGAATAGGCGAGGTAAGCCAGCGTATTGCGTTTGGCATCATAAAAACGCACCACCTGCAGCTTTTTAAACACCAGCGAGGTCCGTTTCTGGAATACCACGTCGCCCTGCGCTTTGCCGTTTTTAATTTTATCGCTTAGCTCAACCGGCCCCACCTGCTGACACGAAATCGCCGCATCGGAGGTGTCTTCCGCCAGTCCCAGCCCGCCTTTGATACCGCCCGTTTTCGCGCGGCTGACGTAGCAGGTGACGTTTTTCACGTCCGGATCGTCAAACGCCTCCACCACGATTTTGTGGTCCGGGCCAAACATTTTGAACACGGTATCGACGGAGCCAATCTGCTCAGCCTGCGCCGCGCGCCCGACCATCAGCATCAACGCGGTGAAGATCAAAGTCTTGTATTTCATATTGTTACCATTCTTTAAAATTACATTGAGCAATTATTCAACACTTTAGGTAAAAATGTAGCAAGATCACAGGATTAGAATATATCTGCCTGTAATGTGCTCTAAAAAGCATGAATGCGCAAAAAAAACACTGAATGCTAAAACATCAAAAAATGCTATTATCCGCTAACCTGTTATCAGGCACCTGCTGTTTTAAGGATGAGGATAGTATATGGATCAGGCTGGAATTATTCGCGACCTGCTCACCTGGCTGGAAGGTCATCTCGACCAGCCTTTGTCACTGGATAATGTGGCGGCTAAAGCAGGCTATTCCAAGTGGCATCTGCAAAGGATGTTCAAGGATGTCACCGGTCATGCTATCGGGGCCTATATTCGCGCGCGTCGTTTATCAAAATCTGCTGTGGCACTGCGCCTGACGGCGCGGCCGATTCTGGATATTGCCCTGCAATATCGTTTCGATTCGCAGCAGACCTTCACCCGCGCCTTTAAAAAACAGTTCTCGTTGACGCCAGCGCTTTATCGTCGCTCGCCTGACTGGAGCTCGTTTGGCATGCGTCCGCCGCTGCGTCTGGGCGAATTCGCGATGCCGAAATATGAAATTATTACCCTGCCGGAAACCCATCTGATCGGCACAACGCAGAGCTACTCCTGTTCACTGGAGCAGATTTCCGAGTTCCGTCATCAGATGCGCGTCCAGTTCTGGCGCGACTTCCTGAGCCACGCGCCGGCGATCCCGCCAATTCTGTATGGTCTCAACGAAACGCACCCGAGCCAGGAAAAAGACGACGAGCAGGAGGTGTTCTACACCACCGCGCTGACGCCGGATATGGCCAATGGCTACATTCAGGGTTCTAAGCCTGTCGTGCTGGAAGGCGGCGAATACGTGATGTTCGCCTATGAAGGGCTGGGAACGGGAGTTCAGGAGTTCATCCTGACCGTTTACGGAACCTGCATGCCGATGCTGAATCTGAATCGCCGTAAAGGTCAGGACATTGAGCGCTACTACCCGGCGCAGGATGCCAAACCGGAAGAAGGCCCAATCAATCTGCGTATGGAATTCTTGATTCCGATACGCCGTTAACGCTGCAGTTCGTCAAGCGCAGGGGCATCGAGATGCGAAATGTCCCCTGCCATCTCCACGACCCAACCTGACGCCAGCCACGCGCTTTCCTGATAATCAATCCGGGAAATGGAGCAGTTGCGCAGACGCAAACGGCGCTCGGCGTAAGCCGGTAACCCCAGAATGGTGCTCACCAGGCAACCCAACGCAATCCCGTGACTCACCAGCAGCGGACGGCTTCCTGCCGGGAGCTTCAGGCATTCCGCCAGTGCGGCATGCATACGTACGCTGAGCTCCTGCATGGATTCGCCCTCAGGAATACGGCCATCTTCGGTACCGTTCACCAGCGTGCGGCGCCAGCCCTCTTCCGTTTCCGTCAGCGTATCGATATGGCGTTTTTCCAGCACGCCCATATCCAGTTCGCGCAGGCGCGGCTCAAGCATGACGTCACAGCCGCAGGCGTCCGCGATGATGCGCGCCGTCTGCTGTGTGCGACCTAAATCGCTGGTAATCACGTGGGTTATGCCCAGCGTTCTGGCGCGTTCCGCCACCTGCCACGCTTGCTGCACACCCTTCTCAGTGAGAGGACTGTCTGACTGGCCTTGAATACGTCGCTCGGCGTTCCACTGCGTTTCACCGTGGCGAACAAGGTATACCTGTAACATGCTTTTTTTCCGTTATACTGCGATGAGTTTTTTTTGAATCGAGCTTAATTATGCACCATGTTGTCTCTGCTACCACTAATCCTGCCAAAATTCAGGCAATTCTAAGGGCATTTGACGAGATCTTCGGCGCAGGATCCTGCCATATTGAGGCCATCGGCGTCGAGAGTGGCGTGCCTGAACAGCCGTTTGGCAGCGAGGAAACGCGCGCTGGCGCACGAAATCGCGTGGCAAACGCTAAGGCCGCGGCACCGAATGCAGACTTTTGGGTAGCGATTGAAGCCGGTATCGACGAAGGCGCAACTTTTAGCTGGGTGGTGATCGAAAGCCGTGAACAGCGCGGTGAAGCGCGTTCGGCCACCCTGCCGCTGCCGGAGATCATTCTGGAAAAAGTCCGTGCGGGTGAAGCGCTCGGGCCGGTAATGTCGCAGTACACCGGCATCGATGAAATTGGCCGTAAAGAAGGGGCGATTGGCGTCTTTACCGCAGGCGTGCTGACGCGTTCAGGCGTTTACCACCAGGCGGTGATCCTGGCGTTAAGCCCGTTCCATAACGCGATTTATCGCTGATCGCTTAGTAAGACTGACTCGAGCCATTGGCGCAGCTCAACCGGCGCCGACTTCAGGCTGTTCGAGCCGCGGGTAATCGTTGCAATGCCCGCGCCGAGCTCATTCTTCAGCTCGCGCTGGCTCATCTCGCCGCGCAGCAGCTCTTCAATGATCCGCACGCGCGTGCCCAGCGCCTCGCGCTCGTCCGGCGTGAGCATCAGCTGCATCAGGGGTAAATGCAGATCCTGTTCGTAAGACTGGCGAAGCAGCTCCACAAAACGAAGCCACTCCTGATGACGTTGTTCGGCCATTGCCGAGGAATACGGGGAATGCTGGGTCATGTTATGCTGCCTCTTGTACTCATTAGCGAGTACAGCATAACACAACCCACGCCGATCAGTAACGTCTCTGCCACTCGGCATCGCTCATCAGGGTATCTTTCTGCCCCATGAAGTAGCGATAGTAGGCGTCATAGGCCAGCACGTTCTTCACGTAGCCGCGCGTTTCCGAGAACGGGATGCTCTCGACAAACGCCACGGCGTCGATGCGCCCGGCGCTGTTGCCGAGCCAGGTGCGCACGCGTCCAGGCCCCGCGTTATACGCCGCCGACGAGAAGATGCGGTTATTGCCGAACTGCTGGTACACATACTGCAGGTAGCTGGTACCGATGTTGATGTTGGTATCCGGATCGAGAAGCTGTGACGGGCTGCTGTACCCAGGGATATTAAACATCTTCACCGTGTGCGTCGCCGTGCCCGGCATAATCTGCATCAGGCCGCTGGCACCCACCGGGGAACGGACTTTCGGGTTCCATGCGCTCTCCTGACGGGCAATCGCCATCGCGTAGCTTTGCGGGATATCTTTGCCGCTGGTATAGCGATCGAATAGATCTTTGTACGCCAGCGGGAAACGCTCTTCCAGATGATCCCAGAGCTTGCCGGCGATCGTCGCCTGCACGCTGAGATCCCACCAGTGATTATCAAACGCATAGCGGGCAAGCTGGGCTTTTTCGTCGGTGGTGCGGCTGGTCACCAGATTCGCCCACTCGCTGCGCGCGGTGTTATCCATATTCCAGTACATCAGCTCGCGAACGCGCGCCATTTCTGGCCCCTGCGTCAGCGCCGGGTTCGCGTTGGCGGGCGCTTTATCAATGCGGAAGGTGTACTCCTCGCCCAGGCGCTGCGCGGCCGCCATCGGGTAGAACCCGCGCTGCTGCATCAGCGTATGGAGGATATCTTTTGCTTCATCATCACGACCGCGCTCCAACAGCAGATCGGCCTGCCAGTAGCGCCATTCGTCTTTCTCTTTAGCCTCCATTGGCAACCGCGCGAGCCAGGTATTCAGCCCACGGCGATCGCCCGTGCCCAGCGCCATCCGCACGCGGCGTTCCACCAGCGACGTGGAGTTCGAACGCATAATGGCATCGTCACGCCAGCGCGCCTGTTCGTCGGTCACATCGGTGCCCATCAGTCGCCACGCCACGATATCGCGCAGCTCCTGGGTTTGCTCCTCATTAAGCTGCTGCGCCTGCACCAGCTGCGGGATCATCAGCCGCGCGTTTTCTACGTCGTCACGCGCCACGCTGGCAAAGGCCACCGCCGCCATCTGGCGGGTAAAATCGGTCGCGCCCGTAGTGCGGGCAAAGGTCAGCACGCTGTTCGGATCGTTCGCCAGCGAGATAACCGCGGTGGAGATCGTCTGGTAATCGGACGGCATCTGCCCCGCCAGCGTGGTCACCAGACGCGTGTTACCGGCTTTCATCGCCAGACGGATGCGCTCAAGGTAGGACAGCGGATCCTGTTTACCGGAAGCGCGCCATGCGCCAAACAGGGAATCACAGGCGTTCGGCTGGTTTTTCCCGGTCAGCCAGAGCTCTTTCGCCCCGGCCCAGGCCTCTTCCTGCTGGCCAGTCGCCCATTTCGCGTAGTAGTAGTTACACTGGGCTTCGGTGGCGTTCGGCTTTTCAGGACTAAACGCCAGCAGTCCGCGCCAGTCTTCGCGACGCGCCAGCTCATTCACAAAACGAGACTGGAGATTTCGGGCTGGCGGCAGGGTCGGGTTCGCCTGAATGAAGTTATTCACGGTGACGGTAGGCTGGTTCATCAGATCGTCCGTAATCTGGCGATACTCCAGATACGGATACAGCGGATAATCCTTTAGCGTCGGCATCAGCGCCTGCACGGTATCCATCTGCTTGTTGTCCCACGCCTGTTTAATCTGGGCGTAGCGGTTACGTTGTTCATCCAGTGAATCGGCATGCACCGCCTGGCTTACCGCCATTACGCATACGCTGGCAGCCAGCAGACGCCAGACCACCCGTTTGGCTTTTTCCACAAGCTCTTCCTCATTGTTTTTTCGTCAATTGCAGCGTCTTGCCACGTCAAAGTCTAATTAACTTATGCTAACCAGGCATCCTTCAACGCGCCACGTCATGGACACTTTTTTACCTTTCTTGCGCGTTTTAACACTCCCGACGTTCCTGGCTGGGATTAGGCCGTGAAAAAGGCTACACTTCGAGGCTGAAATTCCTTCTCATTACGATAAAAGAGGCGAAGTCCAACGTGGCTCAAT
This sequence comes from Enterobacter sp. SES19, assembly GCF_011765665.1. Taxonomy (NCBI): domain Bacteria; kingdom Pseudomonadati; phylum Pseudomonadota; class Gammaproteobacteria; order Enterobacterales; family Enterobacteriaceae; genus Enterobacter; species Enterobacter sp. SES19. Next base: position 694,845 of record NZ_CP050320.1, on the reverse strand, counting down.
TCGTTTATACCATGCATCGTGTCGGCAAAGTTGTCCCGCCGAAACGTCATATTCTTAAAAATATCTCGCTGAGCTTCTTCCCGGGCGCAAAAATCGGTGTTCTGGGTCTCAACGGTGCCGGTAAGTCCACCCTGCTGCGCATCATGGCCGGCATTGATACAGACATCGAAGGTGAAGCCCGTCCGCAGCCTGGCATCAAGATCGGCTACCTGCCGCAGGAACCTCAGCTGAATCCGGAACACACCGTGCGTGAGTCCGTTGAAGAAGCGGTTTCCGAAGTGGTTAACGCCCTGAAAGGTCTGGATGAAGTGTATGCCAAATACGCCGAGCCGGATGCGGACTTCGACAAGCTGGCCGCGCAGCAGGGCAAGTATGAAGAGATTATCCAGGCTCACGACGGTCACAACCTGAACGTGCAGCTGGAGCGCGCGGCTGATGCCCTGCGTCTGCCGGACTGGGATGCGAAAATCGCGAACCTCTCCGGTGGTGAACGCCGCCGCGTGGCGCTGTGCCGCCTGCTGCTGGAAAAACCAGACATGCTGCTGCTCGACGAACCAACCAACCACCTGGATGCGGAATCCGTGGCGTGGCTGGAGCGCTTCCTGCACGACTTCGAAGGCACCGTTGTGGCGATCACCCACGACCGTTACTTCCTCGACAACGTCGCCGGCTGGATCCTGGAGCTGGACCGCGGCGAAGGTATTCCGTGGGAAGGCAACTACTCCTCCTGGCTGGAGCAGAAAGATCAGCGTCTGGCTCAGGAAGCGTCTCAGGAAGCGGCCCGTCGTAAGTCTATCGAGAAAGAGCTGGAGTGGGTGCGTCAGGGCGCGAAAGGCCGTCAGTCTAAGGGCAAAGCCCGTCTGGCACGCTTCGAAGAGCTGAACAACACCGAATACCAGAAACGTAACGAAACCAACGAACTGTTTATTCCACCTGGAGCACGTCTGGGGGATAAAGTGGTTGAAGTCAGCAACCTGCGTAAGTCTTACGGCGACCGCCTGCTGATCGACGACCTGAGCTTCTCCGTACCGAAAGGCGCTATCGTCGGCATCATCGGTCCGAACGGCGCGGGTAAATCAACCCTGTTCCGCATGATGTCCGGTCAGGAACAGCCTGATAGCGGCTCAATCACCCTGGGTGAAACCGTGAAGCTGGCCTCCGTTGACCAGTTCCGTGACGCGATGGATAACAGCAAAACCGTGTGGGAAGAAGTCTCCGGCGGTCTGGATATCATGCGTATCGGCAACACCGAGATGCCAAGCCGCGCCTACGTTGGTCGCTTTAACTTTAAAGGCACCGATCAGGGCAAACGCGTGGGCGAGCTGTCCGGCGGTGAGCGCGGTCGTCTGCACCTGGCGAAGCTGCTGCAGGTGGGCGGGAACGTTCTGCTGCTCGATGAACCAACAAACGACCTGGATATCGAAACCCTGCGCGCGCTGGAAAACGCCCTGCTGGAGTTCCCGGGCTGCGCGATGGTTATCTCGCACGACCGCTGGTTCCTGGACCGTATCGCGACCCACATCCTGGACTACCAGGACGAAGGTAAAGTGGAGTTCTTCGAAGGTAACTTCACCGAATACGAAGAGTACAAGAAACGCACGCTGGGCGCCGACGCGCTGGAGCCGAAGCGTATTAAGTACAAGCGTATTGCGAAATAAAAGCAAAACGGCAACTTCGGTTGCCGTTTTTTATGTTTGTACCCTCTCCCCGTGGGAGAGGGCCAGGGTGAGGGCATCAGGCCGCACAAAATCACCCACCCACGTAATACCGCTTCACCTCATCAAACTGCATTGCAAAGTCGATATAGCTCATCAGCGCGGGTGAGTTGAGCTTACGGCTAGGATAGGCCAGCCACAGGTCGTTTCCTTCAACGTTCCACTCCGGCAGTACCTGCACCAGCGCCCCTTTCTCGACCTTATCTTCCAGCAAAAAAGCCGGAAGGAGCGTAATCCCCGCACCGGCAATCGCGCATTCGCGGGCGTATACCAGGTTATCGGTCATGTGCGCGTTATCCGGCAGGTAGCGGTAATCCTCGCTCTCGCTTCGCAGAAGCCACTCTGACCACGCCCGATGCGTAATGCTGCGATGCTCCACCAGCTGACGGGGATGCGTCAGCGGCGCCCGGCGCGCCAGATAGTCCGGCGAAGCCAGCATGTAGCGCGGGCAGTGCCCGATCATGCGGCCAATCAGGGAGGAGTCCTGCGGCTTGCCGGTACGCAGCGCCACGTCAAACCCGGCCTCGACCAGGTCCACCACGTCATCAGAGATCGACACGTCCAGCGAAACCTCAGGATAGCGAAGCTGGAACTCGGCATTCATATGCGCCAGCAGCGTCGCCCCAATCCCAGCCGGACAGGTGATCCGCAGCCGCCCGCTCGGGTTTTCGCGCAGGCGCTGAATGGCGTACTCCGCCCGCTCGCTGGCCGCCAGCATTTCGCGGCAGTGCACCAGATAGTGCTCGCCCGCAAACGTGAGGCTGATCCTGCGCGTGGTGCGGTTGAGCAGGCGGATACCCACCTGCTGCTCCAGCTGGCTAATACGCTGGCTGACGCTGGATTTCGGCAGTTCCGCCTTCTGCGCCGCCGCGGTAAAGCTGCCCATCTCCGCCACCAGCGCGAACAGCGCCATATCCTGCAGCTGCTTAAACATGATTGTTCATCCTGTACGAACGCTGAGTTCTTGATTGTCCATCTTATCATGCAGCTGGCCACTTAATAGACTAGCCTCAACAAAACGCATGCCATTGAGGAGCACACCATGTCAGTGAAAGCCATCGCCGTTAACCCTGAAAATCCCTCTACCTTCATTGAAATCACCCCGCCGATGCCGCAGCCCGGCGAGCACGATCTGCTGGTGGAGGTGAAGGCCGTCTCCGTTAACCCGGTCGATACCAAAGTCCACGCGGGCATTGCCAGGAACGGGCTGAACGCGCCGCGCATTCTCGGGTGGGATGCCAGCGGGATCGTCAAAGCCGTTGGGACGGGCGTGACCGGATTCAAGCCGGGAGATGAAGTGTGGTACGCGGGCGACATCACCCGTCCGGGCAGCAACACCACACACCAGCTGATCGATGCGCGCATTGTCGGGCACAAGCCTGCCAGCCTCGGCTGGGCGGCTGCCGCTGCGCTACCGTTGACCGCACTCACCGCGTGGGAAGGACTGTTTGAACGGCTGAACATTCAGGATGCCGGTGCGGACAAGACCCTGCTGATCATCGGCGGTGCAGGCGGGGTGGGATCGCTGGCGATCCCGTTCGCGAAGCACAACAGCAAGGTGAAAATCATCGCAACCGCGTCGCGCGAAGATTCCGCTCAGTGGTGCCGCGACCGCGGTGCAGATGTGGTGGTGAACTACCGCGATCTGAAAGGCGAACTGGCGAAACACGGGCTGACCTTTGTGGATTATATTTTCATCCTCAACGATACCGACGGGCACTGGGATGCGGTCAGCGAACTGATTGCGCCTCAGGGGCATATCTGTTCTATCGTCGAGAATGAACGTCCGCTGAACCAGGACAAGCTGAAGTCGAAATCCGCCGCGCTGCACTGGGAATTTATGTACACCCGCAGCATGTACCAGACCGCTGATATGGCGCGTCAGGGTGAGATCCTCAATGAGGTGGCGAAGCTGGTGGATAACGGCGTGGTGGAAAGCTCGCTGAGTGAAACGCTGCACGGGCTGAGCGTGGAAAGCATTACCGAGGCGCACCGTAAGGTGCTGGACGGGCATATGCGCGGGAAAGTGGTGGTTGAGTATTGAGTGGCCTGATGCCCTCACCCCGGCCCTCTCCCACAGGGAGAGGGAGGTTAACGCTTACCCCTGCTCCCCCATCATCTCCTTCACCAGCTCGACGCAGCGCAGGAAACGGGAGTCGTAGTCCGACTCTTCCACGTGCACAAACTCAACGTTGTTTTCGTTGAGCATCTCCACCAGCATGGACTGGAACTCCCGCCGGTCCACGGAGCTGCCGAGGCTGCGCATGCCGTCAGCGACCCACGGGGTGTTGTTCTCCAGCAGGATCACCAGGTCAAAGCGGTATTCGTCAATCAGCGCCTGCACGAACGGGTGCTCGCGCCCTTCGTATTTTTTACAGAACGCCTGCGTGGTGACGAAATCGGTATCGATAAACGCCACCTTGTTGGCGTATTTCACCGCGAAATCAATGTACTGGGCATGACCGAGCGCGATTTTATCGTAGTCGGAATACTGCAGCGCCATCTCATCACCGCCCAGATGGGAGAAGACATAGTCGCGTCCGTACTCCCACGCGCTGGTGGTATTGAAGATGTTCGCCAGCTTGTTGACCAGCGTTGATTTCCCGCTCGACTCGCCGCCCAGGATCGCGACGGTGCGCACAAAGAACGGCTTCACCTCGGTCGGGATGTAATCCCAGTAGCGGAACGGGTTTTCGCGGATCTGCGCTCCGCTGATGTTCATGAAGGTGCGCTTCGGATCGATCAGCACCGTCTCGATGCCCAAATGCTCGCGGAACTGCGGCGCATCGGACTCTTCAGAGGTGTAGATCCAGTTCGGCGCAATGCCCTTCTCTTCCATAAACGCTTTGATGCCGTTGCTCCACACGTCCCAGCCGTGCGGGTACGGCTCCATACCTTCTTCGTTGAAGGCATGAATACGAATGTTTTTCTGGTACTTGAAGGTCTGAAGCAGCCAGCGCAGGCGGTCCGGCACGGTCGGCTGCTGCGACATGGCGCTCTCTTCAAACAGCTGACGGTCGCGGGTTTCGTCATAGCCCATGATGATGTGCAGCTCGTCCACCTGGCTACAGGCGCGCTGGATCAGATAGATATGCCCGGTATGCAGCGGGTAAAATTTGCCGAACACCACGCCGATGTTCTTTTGCATACGCGGGAATTCCAGCCCCAGAAAGCGGTGCAGCGCTTCGAGCTTCTGCGCGCTGGGGCTTTTGATTTTGGCGTTCAGCAGTTGGCTCAGGTAGCCTTTGGTCATGCCGCTGGCGTCTGCCACCTGCTGCAGCGTGCAGCCCTTCTGGCGGATAGCGGTCTTGATGTAGTCAAATGATGACATAAATTACGGTGCCTCCTGCAAAATCGAATACGTAATTATAAGTCGTCAAAGACATTTAACGCATCTGCGAGTTTCTTCACGCCAAAAACCTGCATCCCTTCCGGGATTTTTTTCGGCACGTTGGCGGCGGGAACGATCGCGCGACGGAAACCGTGTTTTGCCGCCTCGGAGATACGCTCCTGGCCGCTGGGTACCGGACGGATTTCCCCGGCAAGGCCCACTTCGCCGAAGACGACCAGATCCTGCGGCAGCGGTCTGTCGCGCAGGCTGGAGACCATCGCCAGCAGCAGCGCCAGGTCTGCGCTGGTCTCAGTGACTTTGACGCCGCCGACCACGTTCACAAAGACGTCCTGATCCGCCATCTGCAGCCCGCCGTGACGGTGCAGCACCGCCAGCAGGATCGCCAGACGGTTCTGTTCCAGACCAACCGCCACGCGCCGCGGGTTGCCCATCATCGACACGTCCACCAGCGCCTGAATTTCGACAAGCAGCGGGCGCGTCCCTTCCCATAGCACCATCACCGAGCTGCCGGAGGTGATCTCATCGCCACGGCTCAGGAAGATGGCCGACGGGTTGCTGACTTCGCGCAGCCCCTGCTCGGTCATGGCAAACACGCCCAGTTCGTTCACCGCCCCAAAGCGGTTTTTATGGCTGCGCAGGGTACGGAAGCGGGAGTCCGCGTCGCCGTCGAGCATCACGGAGCAGTCGATACAGTGTTCAAGCACCTTCGGCCCGGCCAGCGAGCCGTCTTTGGTCACATGACCCACCATCACAATCGCCACGCCACGCGTTTTGGCAAAGCGCGTCAGGTAGGCCGCGGTTTCACGCACCTGCGCGACGCTGCCCGGCGAGGACTGGATGTCCGCCATGTGCATCACCTGGATGGAGTCGATCACCATCAGCTTCGGCTGCTCTTCTTCGGCGATCATGCAGATCTGCTCGATGCTGGTTTCCGACAGCATGTTCAGATTACCGGTCGGCAGGCCCAGACGGTGCGCGCGCATCGCCACCTGCTGCAGGGACTCTTCCCCCGTGACGTACAGGGTTTTCATCTGTTCGGCGAGCTTGCAGAGCGTTTGCAGCAGCAGGGTTGACTTGCCCGCGCCCGGGTTACCGCCGATAAGAATCGCGCTGCCCGGCACTACGCCGCCTCCGAGCACGCGGTCAAACTCTTTGAACCCGGTGGAGAAGCGCGGCAGCTCTTCGAGGCTGATGTCCGAGAGCTTCTGGACTTTCGCTACGCCCGCATTGCCCGCGTAGCCGCTCAGGCGTTCATTGCGCGCCACGCTCGGCGAAGCCGCCACACCACGCACTTCGGTGATGGTGTTCCAGGCATGGCAGGCGCTGCATTGCCCCTGCCAGCGCGGATAATCCGCACCACATTCATTACAGACAAATGCGCGTTTTGGAGCTTTCGCCACGGTTTACCTCGTTATTTCTGTGCGGCCTGCGAGCCGGGTGGCGCTTACGCTTACCCGGCCTACAAAGCAGACCGTTATTTCTGATTAAGGCTGCCGGAGAGAATGCAGAACACCCCCATCAGGTCAGCGTGACGGATAGTCACTTCCGTCTTTTCATTCACTTTTGGCTTGGCATGGTAGGCAATGCCCAGGCCGGCCGCTTTGATCATCGGCAGGTCGTTCGCGCCGTCCCCGATAGCGACGGTCTGGACAACCGGAATTTCATATTTTTCCGCCAGACGCGTCAGCGTATTGGCTTTGTACTGGGCATCCACAATATCGCCAATCACCTGGCCGGTCAGCTTGCCGTCCATGATCTCCAGCTCGTTGGCCACCACGGTGGTCAGATGCAGTTTTTCCCGCAGGTAATCCGCGAAGAAGGTGAAGCCACCGGAGGCGATCGCCACTTTCCAGCCCAGCGACTGCAGCTTCAGCACCAGCTGCGTCAGCCCTGGCATCAGCGGCAGCATGTCGCGCACCTGGCGCAGAATGTTGGCATCAGCCCCTTTCAGGGTCGCCACGCGCTGTCTCAGGCTGGCGGTGAAGTCCAGCTCGCCGCGCATCGCACGCTCGGTCACTTCCGCCACCAGCTCGCCGCTGCCCGCCAGCTTCGCAATTTCGTCGATACACTCGATCTGAATGGCGGTAGAGTCCATGTCCATCACCAGCAGGCCCGGCGTTTTCAGATGCGGAATTTTACCCAGCGGCGCGACGTCCAGCCCGGCGTCATGCGCCAGACGCGTTGCGCGCTGCGTCAAAGAGCCCGCCAGGCGAATAACCTGGTAGTCTTCCACGCACCAGGCGGCGACGATGACCATCGCCGCCCCCAGCTTGCTTTGATACTGGGTCAGGCGTTGCTTATCCAGACCGCGTCCGTAGAGGAGCCAGCCGCTACGACCGGCGTGGTAATCCAGAGGCATCACCTCATCGCCACTTAAAGAGAGCGGCAATCCTGGCCATAAAGAGACATCCGTTGGCAGGTCACACCAGGTAATGTTCGGCATTAAAGCTCCTGTAGTTTCGTTCGCGCCGGAAGGTTGCAGAGGGAAAATAACGCATGAGGCTACCCTGTAACCATCACTTCTGGCAACATTAAGCCGTAAATTTTCAGCAGGTGGAATATGGCTCGCGCAAAACTGAAATTCCGGCTCCATCGCGCCGTGATTGTCCTCTCCTGTCTCGCACTGTTAGTGGTGCTGATGCAAGGGGCATCCTGGTTTAGCCAGAACCATCAACGGCAACGCAACCCGCAGTTTGAAGAGCTGGCCCGCACGCTGGCACGCCAGGTGACGCTCAACGTCGCGCCGTCCATGCGGACTGAAACGCCGGACGATAAGCGGATAGGCCAGGTTTTACGCCAGCTCACGGAGAACAGCCGCATTCTTGATGCCGGCGTCTATGATGAGCAAGGCAACCTGATTGCCCGCGCGGGCGAGCACGTCGACGTGCGCGACAGGCTGGCGCTGGACGGTAAAAAAGCAGGAGGCTACTTTAACCAGCAGATTGTCGAACCTATTCAGGGAAAAAATGGCCCGCTGGGCTATCTGCGCCTGACTCTCGATACCCACACCCTGCCCACTGAAGCCAAACAGGTCGATAATACCACCAATATTCTGCGCCTGATGCTGCTGCTTTCACTCGCCATCGGCGTGGTGCTGGCGCGCACCCTGCTTCGCGGCAAACGCACGCGCTGGCAGCAATCCCCGTTCCTGCTGACCGCCAGCAAATCCGTCCCTGAAGACGAAGAGAGTGAGAAGAAAGAATAGTGATAAAGTAGGCGAACGATTCGGAAAAGGAACTTTGCCATGACGACGTTACGCCTGCTTATCTCTGACTCTTACGATCCCTGGTTTAATCTCGCGGTAGAAGAGTGCATCTTCCGCCAGATGCCCGCTACCCAGCGCGTACTGTTTCTCTGGCGTAACGCCGATACTGTGGTCATTGGTCGTGCGCAAAACCCATGGAAAGAGTGCAACACCCGGCGTATGGAAGAGGACAACGTCCGCCTGGCGCGCCGGAGCAGCGGCGGCGGCGCGGTGTTCCACGATCTGGGCAATACCTGCTTTACCTTTATGGCAGGAAAACCGGAGTACGACAAAACCATCTCTACTTCCATTGTCCTCAATGCGCTGAATTCACTCGGCGTGAAGGCTGAAGCTTCCGGACGTAACGATCTGGTGGTCAAAACCCCGGAGGGCGACCGGAAGGTCTCCGGCTCCGCCTACCGCGAAACGATGGATCGCGGGTTCCACCACGGCACCCTGTTGCTGAATGCCGATCTGAGCCGTCTGGCGAACTACCTGAATCCGGACAAGAAAAAGCTCCAGGCTAAGGGGATTACCTCCGTGCGCGGGCGCGTGGCGAATCTGGTGGAGCTGCTGCCGGGGATTACGCACGAGCAGATTTGCGATGCGATCCGTGACGCGTTCTTTGAACATTACGGCGAGCGCGTGAAAGCCGAAGTGATCTCTCCTGACAAAACCCCGGACCTGCCCAACTTTGCCGAAACCTTCGCCCGCCAGAGCAGCTGGGAGTGGAACTTCGGCCAGGCTCCTGCGTTTTCCCACCTGCTGGATGAGCGTTTTACCTGGGGCGGCGTGGAGCTGCATTTTGATGTGGAGAAAGGCCATATCACCCGCACGCAGGTGTTTACCGATAGCCTGAATCCGGCACCGTTAGAGGCGCTGGCGGCACGTTTGCAGGGCTGTTTGTACCGGGCGGATATGCTGCAGCAGGAATGCGACGCGTTGATTGGGGATTTCCCGGAGCAGGAAAAAGAGTTGAGGGATTTGTCAGCATGGATTGCGCAGGCCGTACGTTAAGTGCGGTTTGGTGCCCTCACCCCGGCCCTCTCCCACAGGGAGAGGGAGGGAAGAGACAGAATTACTCTTTATCGCCCAGCAGAACGGATTCCAGCGCGATTTTGATCATGTCGTTGAAGGTCGTCTGACGCTCGGCAGCGGTGGTCTGCTCGTGGGTACGGATATGGTCGGATACGGTGCAGATGGTGAGCGCTTTCGCACCAAACTCCGCCGCAACGCCGTAGATGCCCGCCGCTTCCATTTCCACGCCCAGGATGCCGTATTTTTCCATCACGTCGAACATCTCACCGCCGTCCGGTGCATAGAACAGGTCAGCAGAGAAGAGGTTACCCACGCGCGCGTCAACGCCCAGCGCTTTTGCCGCGTCAACCGCGTCACGCACCATGCCGAAGTCTGCAATTGCCGCGAAGTCATGGTCTTTGAAACGCATGCGGTTAACTTTGGAATCGGTGCAGGCACCCATACCAATAACGATGTCGCGCAGCTTAACGTCCATACGCACCGCGCCGCAGGAGCCAACGCGGATGATTTTCTTCACGCCGAAGTCGGTGATCAGCTCTTTGGTGTAGATAGAGCAGGATGGGATACCCATACCGTGGCCCATGACGGAGATTTTGCGGCCTTTATAGGTACCGGTGAAGCCCAGCATGCCGCGAACGTTGTTCACTTCACGCACGTCTTCCAGGAAAGTTTCTGCAATGTGCTTCGCGCGCAGCGGGTCGCCCGGCATCAATACGACGTCAGCGAAATCACCCATTTCTGCATTAATGTGAGGAGTTGCCATCTTCAGTTCCTTTTACATTGTTTATTCTTTTCACCCTCTCCCTGTGGGAGAGGGCCGGGGTGAGGGCATCAGACCGCACCCTACATGATTCAGAACATGGCCTTGCCATATTCCATGTCAGACGTACCAAAGTATTTCGCAATAGTCTGGCCGATGTCCGCGAAGGTTTCACGGTGACCGAGCGAGCCCGGCTTCACTTTCGGGCCGTACACCAGCACCGGAATGTGCTCACGGGTGTGGTCGGTACCGGTCCAGGTTGGGTCACAGCCGTGGTCCGCGGTCAGGATCAGAATGTCATCTTCACCCACCAGCTCCATCAGCTCCGGCAGACGGCGGTCGAACAGCTCAAGACCCGCAGCATAACCCGCGACGTCGCGACGGTGCCCCCAGGAGGAGTCGAAGTCCACGAAGTTGGTGAAGACAATGGTCTTGTCGCCCGCTTCTTTCATCTCTTTGATGGTGGCATCGAACAGCGCATCAAGACCGGTGGCTTTCACTTTTTTGGTGATGCCGCAGTTGGCGTAGATGTCCGCGATTTTACCCACGGACACCACGTGACCGTCTTTCTCATCGACCAGCTTCTGCAGCACTGTCGGTGCCGGTGGCTCAACGGCCAGGTCATGACGGTTACCGGTACGCTGGAAGTTACCCGCTTTGTCGCCGATAAACGGACGCGCGATCACGCGGCCAATGTTGTAGCCGCCTTCGGTCAGCTCTTCGCGTGCGATTTCGCACAGCTCGTAGAGTTTATCCAGGCCAAACGTCTCTTCGTGGCAGGCAATCTGGAACACGGAGTCAGCAGAGGTGTAGAAAATCGGCTTGCCGGTTTTCATATGCTCTTCGCCGAGCTGGTCCAGAATCACGGTACCGGAAGAGTGGCAGTTACCGAGGTAGCCCGGCAGGTTGGCACGCTTAACCAGCTTGTCCAGCAGCTCCTGCGGGAAGCTATTCTCGTGATCGGAGAAATATCCCCAGTCAAACAGTACCGGCACACCGGCGATTTCCCAGTGTCCAGACGGGGTATCTTTACCGGAAGAGAGTTCGTGAGCCCAGCCGTAGGCGCCCACCACTTCCGCGTTGCCGTCCATACCGGCTGCGATTTTACCGGTAGAACCTTCATGTGCTTTCACCAGACCGAGGCGGGTCAGGTTAGGTAGAGTCAGAGGGCCTTTACGACCGTTGTCCGCTTCGCCTTTCGCACAGGCTTCCGCGATGTGACCCATGGTATCGGAACCCACGTCACCAAAACGTTCTGCATCTTCGGTTGCGCCGATGCCGAATGAGTCCAGCACCATAATAAATGCACGTTTCATAATTGTTCTCCGTACGTAGTGCTTCAAAAATTATCGATCAGATCAGTATACCGCTATTCGGTGATACGGCGATAGACAGTCGGTGTGGTTTCCGGTGCTTTATCGTCAAGCGTGATGGCCGCCTTCACCGCTTTCGCCGCTTCCTGCCAGCTGGCTTCGTCTTTGGCGTGGATCACCGCCAGCGGACGTTGGCCGTCAACGCTGTCGCCCAGACGGGCCATATCGGTAAAGCCGACGCTGTAATCAATGGTGTCTGACGCCTGACGACGGCCGCCGCCCATCGAGACCACCGCCATGCCGAGGGCACGGGTGTCCATCGCAGAAACAAACCCTTCGCTATCGGCATACACCGCTTTGCTGAGCGTCGCGGTTGGCAGGTATTTCGCGTAGTTTTCGACGAAGTCGGTCGGGCCTTTTTGCGCCGCGACCATGCGGCCGAAGATCTCCGCCGCTTTGCCGTTGTCCAGCACCGCCTGCAGCTTCGCGCGGGCGTCGGCGTCGTCTTTGGCGAGCTTGCCGGAGATTAACATCTCAACGCACAGCGCCATGGTGACGTCGAACAGGCGCGGGTTACGGTATTCGCCGGTGAGGAACTGTACCGCCTCACGCACTTCGACGGCGTTACCGGCGCTGGAAGCCAGCACCTGGTTCATATCGGTGAGCAGTGCGGTGGTGCGCACGCCCGCGCCGTTGGAGACGCCAACGATCGCTTCGGCCAGCGCCTCGGAGAGTTCATAGGTTGGCATAAACGCGCCGCTGCCCACCTTCACGTCCATCACCAACGCGTCCAGCCCTTCTGCCAGCTTCTTCGCCAGGATAGAGGCGGTGATCAGCGGGATGGAGTCAACGGTGGCGGTGATGTCGCGGGTAGCGTAGAAACGCTTGTCTGCCGGAGCAAGAGAGCTGGTCTGGCCGATAATCGCCACACCAACGTCTTTAATAATGTCGCGGAAGCGGTTGTCATCCGGGAAGATATCGAAGCCCGGAATGGCTTCCAGTTTGTCGAGCGTACCGCCAGTGTGGCCCAGGCCGCGTCCGGAGATCATCGGGATGTAACCGCCACAGGCTGCCACCATTGGGCCGAGCATCAGAGACGTTACGTCGCCCACGCCGCCGGTGGAGTGTTTATCCACAATCGGGCCGTTAAGGTTGAGGCTTTTCCAGTCCAGAACGGTTCCTGAATCTCGCATCGCCATGGTCAGCGACACGCGCTCAGGCATCGACATATCGTGGAAGAAAATGGTCATCGCCAGAGCCGCAATCTGCCCTTCTGAGACGGTGTTATCACGAATGCCGTTAATGAAGAAGCGGATCTCTTCGTCGCTTAATGCATGACCATCACGTTTTTTACGAATAATTTCTTGTGCGAGAAACACGGTAACCTCCATGCGGAATCGGGGGAGTTGTGGCGGGTGGCGCTACGCTTACCCGCCCTACGATCCTGTAGGCCGGATAAGCGAAGCGTCATCCGGCGTTGTCTGGCAATCAGTAGCTGCTTGCGCTCTTACCGTCGCCGTGACCCAGCGCCTTCAGCAGGCTAGCCAGCAGGCTGGACGCACCGAAACGGTAGTGACGGGAATCGGCCCAGTCGGCGCCGAACAGTTCGTCAGCAATCGCCAGGAACTGCTGCGCGTCTTCGGCGGTACGCACGCCGCCCGCAGGTTTGAAACCAACGGTTTTGGACACGCCCATGTCGCGGATCACTTCCATCATGATGCGCGCGCTTTCCGGGGTGGCGTTAACCGGCACTTTACCGGTAGAGGTTTTAATGAAATCCGCACCGGCTTTGATGGAGATTTCAGATGCCTTACGAATCAGCGCCTCTTCTTTCAGCTCGCCGGTTTCGATGATCACTTTAAGCAGCACGTTTGCCGCCGCACACGCGTCTTTACAGGCCTTCACCAGGTCAAAACCGACCTGCTCGTTGCCGGCGATCAGCGCGCGGTATGGGAACACCACGTCAACTTCGTCTGCACCGTAAGCAATCGCCGCGCGGGTTTCTGCCAGCGCAATCTCGATATCGTCGTTGCCGTGCGGGAAGTTAGTCACGGTTGCAATGCGCACGTCCGGCGTGCCCTGCTCTTTCAGCGTCTTACGGGCAATCGGGATAAAGCGCGGGTAGATACAAACGGCTGCGGTGTTACCCACTGGCGTTTTCGCCTGATGGCACAGGGCGATGACTTTCTCATTGGTGTCGTCATCGTTCAGGGTAGTCAGGTCCATCAGTTTCAACGCGCGCAGGCTGCTTGCAGTTAAATCGGTCATAACAATCTCCAACGGCAGTGCCGTATAAATTTTACCTTGCAGGTCTGTGAGTATTCTAACATCCACCCGCATCCACACTTCGACATTCATCACAGTTAATGAAAACTGCGTACAAATTTGCATTACTGTAATGAGATCTTCTTCAAACTTTAGTGCGCAAATTGCCGACTAAAGCAGCAATACCCCCTGTGGGATCAAAAGCGCCAACAGGCAGGCTTTCTACAATCCGTTCATCATCCGCAGAACATTCAAGGAAGCGAATATGCCCCACTCCAGCCCCGACGCCCTGCAGCAACGTTGCCAGCAGATTGTGACAAGCCCGGTGTTATCCCCGGAACAAAAACGTCATTTTCTGGCGCTGGAAGCGGAAAACAACCTGCCGTATCCGGCACTTCCTGAAGCTGCGCGCGCCGCGCTGGACGAGGGGTTTATCTGCGACATGTTCGAAGGCCATGCGCCTTACAAACCCCGTTACGTTCTGCCGGATTACGCAAAATTTCTGGCTAACGGTTCAGAATGGCTGGAGCTGGAAGGGGCAAAAGATCTCGACGATGCCCTCTCGCTGCTAACCATCCTTTATCACCATGTTCCGTCCGTCACATCGATGCCGGTCTATCTCGGCCAGCTTGATGCGCTGCTGCAACCATATGTTAGAATTCTAACACAAGAAGAAATCAATAGCCGAATAAAACGTTTCTGGCGCTATCTTGACCGTACGCTGCCGGATGCCTTTATGCATGCCAATATCGGGCCGGAAGATACGCCCATCACCCGTGCCATTCTGCGTGCCGATGCAGAGCTGAAGCAGGTCGCGCCGAACCTGACCTTTATTTATGATCCAGAGACCACCCCGGACGATTTGCTGCTTGAGGTAGCAAAAAACATATGTGAATGCAGTAAACCGCATATTTCTAATGGCCCGGTGAATGATAAAATTTTCACAAAAGGTCGTTATGGCGTGGTGAGCTGTTACAACTCCCTGCCTCTGGCTGGCGGTGGCAGCACCCTGGTGCGCCTTAACCTCAAAGCCATTGCTGAATGCAGCACGTCCATTGAAGACTTCTTCACCCGCACGCTCCCGCACTATTGCCAGCAGCAAATGGCCATCATCGATGCACGCTGTGGTTTCCTGTACGAGCAATCTGGCTTCTTTGAGAATAGCTTCCTGGTAAAAGAGGGGCTGATTGATGCCGATCGGTTTGTGCCGATGTTTGGCATGTACGGACTGGCGGAAGCGGTAAACGTGCTCTGTGAGAAAGCTGGCATCGCGGGGCGTTACGGCAAAGATGAGCAGGCCAACGCGCTGGGCTATCGCATCAGCGAACAGCTTGCGGTGTTTGTCGAAAACACGCCGGTGAAGCACGGCTGGAAGCAGCGCGCGATGCTTCACGCGCAGTCGGGGATCAGCTCCGACTCCGGCACCACGCCGGGCGCGCGCCTGCCCTACGGCGACGAGCCGGATCCCATCAGCCACCTGCTGGCGGTAGCTCCCCATCACAAGCACTACTCTTCCGGGATAAGCGATATCCTGACGCTGGATGAGACGGTAAAACGCAACCCGCAGGCGGTGGTTCAGCTGTGCCTGGGCGCGTTCAGGGCGGGTATGCGCGAGTTTACCGCCAACGTGGCGGGTAACGATCTGGTGCGCGTCACCGGGTATATGGTGCGGCTATCGGATCTGGAGAAATACCGGGAAGCAGGGTCGAGAACGAACACCACGTGGCTGGGGGAAGAAGCCGCACGCAATACCCGCATTCTGGAACGTCAGCCGCGCGTGATTAGCCATGAACAGCAGATGCGCTTTAGTTAGTCAGGTCATTCCTTTTTCCTGCGTGGACGGGCCGGGCAGCCGCCTGGCCCTGTTCCTGCAGGGCTGCAACCTGCGCTGTAAAACCTGCCACAACCCGTGGACGATTGGCCGCTGCAACGACTGCGGGGACTGCGTGCCCCACTGTCCGTACGACGCGCTGACCATTCAGGCCGGGCGCGTCTGGTGGCAGGAGAGCGACTGCCAGCAGTGCGACACCTGTCTGCACCTGTGTCAGCAGCAGGCAACGCCTATGGCGCACCGCTTCAGCGTGGAAGAGATCCTCGCTCAGGTCCGCAAATCCGCACCGTTTATCGAAGGGATCACCGTCAGCGGCGGTGAAGCCACAACGCAATTACCGTTTTTGATCGCCCTGTTCACCGCGATCAAAGCCGATCCTGCCCTGCGCCACCTCACCTGTCTGGTCGACAGCAACGGTCTGTTAAGCGAAACCGGCTGGGAAAAGCTGCTGCCGGTACTGGATGGCGCGATGCTGGATCTGAAGGCGTGGGACAATGAGCATCACCGTTTTCTGACCGGGCGCGAAAACCCGCAGATTAAACAGAGTATTCGCTGGCTGGCACAGCATCAACGGCTGACTGAATTGAGGCTCCTGGTGATCCCAGAGCAATGTGATTATCTGGAACATCTGAAACCGCTGACAACGTTTATCCACGGGCTGGGGAATATTCCGGTGCGTATTAACGCGTTTCATGCGCATGGCGTGTACGGTGAGGCGGCGTCATGGCGCAGCGCCACGCCGGAAGACGTTGAACCGCTGGCACTGGCGCTGGAAAAACAGAAGATAACGGTGATCCGCCCGGCGCTTTACCTATAGCGTGATACCAAATACCGACCGCGTATTTTCCAGCAGCGCATCGGCAATCACCTCTTCAGGCTCTTTTCGCAGTTCACACAGGGTGGCAAACACGCGCGCCGCCTGTTCCGGGCGATTCGGCTGACCCTGAAAACCATTCAGCGGCATATCCGGCGCGTCGGTTTCCAGCAGCAGCGCCGACAGCGGCAGCTGTGCCATCACGTCCCGGGTTTTACTGGCGCGCGGATAGGTGATGGTGCCACCGACGCCGATTTTATAGCCCAGCTCAATAAAACGCTGCGCCTGCTGCAGGCTGCCGGAGAAACCGTGCACGACGCCCCTGCGCGGCAGATCGATGCGTTTCAGGTGCATCGCCAGCTTATCGTGCGTGCGTCTTGAATGGAGGATCACCGGCAGATCGTGACGCTTCGCCAGCCTGAGCTGCGCGTCGAGGATCGTCTGCTGGCGCTCAAACTGCGGGTTCTCGCGATAAAGATCGAGGCCGATCTCCCCGATGGCGACAAGCTTGTCGCCTGCGGTCTGCACTATCTCATCAAGTCTCTCTATGTGCTCATCACGATGCCGCTCAATCACGATCGGATGCAGGCCGAGCGCCGCATAGAGCGCGGGGTGCCGTGCAGAAAGATCCAGCACGCGGGAAAAGTACGCCGCTTCCACTGACGGCACAATGATGGCCTGAACGCCTGCGTCAGCGGCTTTCGCAATGCTTTGCGCTTCCTCCCCCGTAAACGGCGGGAAATCAAAGTGGCAGTGGGTATCGACAAAGCGGTGCGTCACGCCAGATCCTCGTTATCCAGTAAAGCGTCATTCGCCTGCGGAATATCCACCAGCGGCATCGTCAGGGCATCGTTAGCGACAATCGCAGGCGGCGTAATAATGCGTTTATGGCGATGAAGCGGCGGTTGCTCCGCCAGCATTTTCCCCACCGTTGCCAGGAAGTAGCGCCCGCACAGCCGTCCCGTTTTGTAATCCATGCGCAGCGCAGGGACGCGGCTGCCCAAGGCCATGCTCAGCAGCGGCTTAGGCGGATAGATTTCAAAAATACGCAGCTTACCCGGCGGTTTTTCAATGAAGCGCTGCATCGCGCCGTAGGTGGTTTCATGCTGCTTCGCGATGTTCACCAGCGGCTGCAGGCTGCTGTCGCCCAACCAGCGCTCCATCCGTTTAAACCACTGCGGCGTGTAATACATTTGCGACGGTACGGTACGGATCACCACAATGGTTTTCGCCCCGCGACGGGCGGCTTCCTGCACCGGTACCGCGTCACTGATCCCCCCGTCCAGATAGCTAATGCCGTCCAGCAGCGCACCGGTACGATAAAAACCGGGGATCGCGCTGGAGGCACGGATGATGTCCAGCCAGTTCTCTTTCTGAGGCGAAAAATAGCCCGGCGAATAGTCATCCCCCCGGCTGGCGCACATCCAGAATTCTTTGCCGCTATCAAACAGACGGGCCGCGGTGTCCATGGCCAGCGGCATCTGGCTGGAGGTCGACTCCAGCAGCCAGTCGAGATCGATCAGGTTACCGCCGCGCACAAAGCGCACCGGATTAAAAAACTCTTTCGCCGTGGTATAGCGCATGATGACCTTTCGCGCGTAGCCGGGCTGGTTGCAGACATAGGCAGAAAGGTTCTGCGCCCCGGCAGACGTGCCGAAGTAGAGGTCAAACGGGTTGAACTGCGCGCGCATAAATTCGTCCAGCACGCCGGCGGTGAAAATGCCGCGCTGTCCTCCACCTTCGCAGACCAGCGCGAGTTGACCTGCGCGAAACGGTTTTAACGTCAGCGGCGCAATATTGCCGAGCGTAACGGGAATTCGTTGCCCCACCTCTGCTTTCCTGTTTTGATTATTTTATAACACCACAGTAACGCACCCGACCTGTTACGCAAATAAGAAAAAGCCAGTCACTGCGACTGGCTTTTTTTTGTTGAAGGAATATTGCGTTTGCTACGGACGTCTACGACCCGTAAACAGGCTGACCAGGAACAGAATAATACCCACAACGAAGACAATTTTAGCTGCCCATGCCGCTGTACCTGCCAGTCCACCAAAGCCCAATGCGGCGGCAATTAACGCGATAACCAGAAATATAATGCCCCAACGAAACATAAGCTTCTCCTTTACCATAGTTAATATCGGCCGCTAAACGTGAGCGCTCAGGTCACTCACCGGCGTTTTTCCAGAGTCGTTCTTATATCGCCCGCAGGTGTTAGCCAGGCGGGCGAATGGTCCAGATTTACTTCGTTTTCAGATCGTTTTTAACGCTTTTAACACCATCTATCGCTTTCGCAATGGACTCGGCACGTTCACTTTGCGCCTGCGAATCTACCGTACCGGAAAGCTGAACCACACCATCGGTGGTTTCTACTTTCACCTTACGGGACGGCACGATGTCATCTGCTAAAAGTTTAGCTTTGATTTCGCTGGTGGTGGCGGCATCACCGGCGTAACCTTTCACCGACGCGTTTTTGCCGTCACGTACGTGCAGCTTATCGCTGACGGAGGCAACACCTTCGACGCCTTTCGCGACTTTCACCGCCTGTTCTGCCTGAGCCTGGCTTTCAACAAAGCCGCTCAGCGTGACCACTTTCTTGTCGGTCTTAACGGAAATATCGGTGCTCTTAATGGCTTCATCATCCACCAGTGCGGCTTTCACTTTTGCTGTGATTGAGCTGTCATCCATGAAGTTGCCGACTTTATTCATAGAGCTATCGATTTTTTGCCCTGCGTTATCGGCCGTGGATTGTGCTTTATCCATGGTGCTGCTTTCCGCGAGGGCGGAGCCGCTCACCAGAACGCTACCCAGGGTTACAGCCAGCAGAGTTTTAGAAATCTTCAGTCTTGTCATATTCATCGATCTATTCCTGTGTTGACCCGTTATTCGGGCTACGCACTTCCTTAGTAGTGATATATATTGCGAATAAACACACGGGCAAAATGGATAACCTAAAGTCATGCATTGAACAGTTAATTTATCCACGCCCGGTGTTAAACACTGAGTTAAATATAGATCACTCTCACAGAGCCGCTTTCAGAATTGGGTAAAAAACGCGCGAATAGCGTGAAATTGCGTTGAATTAAGAACATTCCGCAAGGGATTAATAAGACAGGAATTAAAGAAGAGCACGGCGGCAGCCGTGCTCTGAGAGGGGATTAGTGCTCGCGGGTTTTACGGAATTGAACGTCAGGATAACGTTCCTGCGTCAGGTTCAGGTTCACCATGGTTGGCGCGATATAGGTCAGGTTATCGCCACCATCCAGCGCAAGCTGAACTTCATTCTTACGCTTAAATTCTTCGAATTTCTTCACGTCAGAACACTCGACCCAGCGCGCGGTCGCGACGTTCACCGACTCGTAAATCGCTTCCACGTTGTATTCGCTCTTCAGACGCGCGACAACCACGTCAAACTGCAGCACGCCGACCGCACCAACGATCAGATCGTTGTTCGCAATCGGGCGGAAGACCTGCACGGCGCCCTCTTCGGAGAGCTGAACCAGGCCTTTCAGCAGCTGTTTCTGCTTCAGCGGATCGCGCAGACGGATACGACGGAACAGCTCTGGTGCGAAGTTCGGAATACCGGTGAACTTCATCATTTCACCCTGCGTGAAGGTGTCGCCGATCTGGATGGTGCCGTGGTTGTGCAGACCGATGATGTCGCCCGGATAGGCTTCTTCAACGTGCGAACGGTCACCCGCCATAAAGGTCAGCGCGTCGGAGATGACAACGTCTTTCCCGGTACGCACCTGGCGCAGCTTCATGCCCTTTTCATACTTACCGGACACCACGCGCATAAAGGCCACGCGGTCGCGGTGTTTCGGGTCCATGTTGGCCTGAATTTTGAACACGAAGCCGGTAAATTTCTCTTCCTGCGCTTCCACTTCACGGGTATCGGTTTTACGCGGCATCGGACGCGGCGCCCACTCCACCAGACCGTCCAGCATGTGGTCAACGCCGAAGTTACCCAGTGCGGTACCGAAGAAGACCGGAGTGATTTCACCGCTCAGGAACAGCTCTTTGTCGAACTCGTGAGACGCGCCCTTCACCAGCTCCAGCTCGTCGCGCAGCTGCGCGGCCAGCTCTTCGCCAACCGCCGCGTCCAGATCCGGGTTGTCCAGACCTTTCACGATGCGCACTTCCTGAATGGTGTGGCCTTTACCGGTCTGATACAGGTAAGTTTCGTCTTTATAGAGGTGATAAACCCCTTTGAACAGCTTACCGCAGCCGATTGGCCAGGTGATTGGCGCACAGGCGATCTTCAGCTCGTTTTCCACTTCATCCATCACTTCCATCGGATCGCGGATGTCACGGTCGAGTTTGTTCATAAAGGTGAGGATCGGCGTATCGCGCAGACGGGTGACTTCCATCAGCTTACGGGTCCTGTCTTCTACACCTTTCGCGGCGTCGATCACCATCAGACAGCAGTCCACCGCCGTCAGGGTACGGTAGGTATCTTCGGAGAAGTCTTCGTGACCCGGGGTGTCCAGCAGGTTCACCAGGCAGTCGTGATACGGGAACTGCATCACGGAGGTGGTAATCGAAATACCACGCTGCTTTTCCATCTCCATCCAGTCAGATTTTGCATGCTGGCTGGAGCCGCGGCCTTTAACGGTACCCGCAGTCTGGATCGCCTGTCCGAACAGCAACACCTTCTCAGTGATGGTCGTTTTACCGGCATCCGGGTGCGAGATAATGGCAAAAGTGCGGCGCTTGGCCACCTCTTGCAGATAAGGAGACAACGTCATAATTAAATCTTCTTTTATAAGCGCGGCAGCACGCCACGCATCATGGAATACAAAATTGCGGCTATTTTACCCATCAACGGGGGGCAGGCAATCATTGTTTACACAGGAGTTGCTCCAGTTCGTTCAACGACGTCACGGTCCAGGTCGGCTCGATGCCTTCAGGCTTCACGCGGCCATGCGCGTTGAGCCAGACGGTCGACAGACCGGCCTTCATACCGCCCAGAATATCTGACTCTGCCGTATCACCCACCATCAGGACGCGATCGCGGTCGGGATTACCGGCCTGCGCCAGCGCATAATCGAAAATTCGCGGATCCGGTTTAGGTACACCCACCTCTTCCGAGATCACCAGCGCGTCGAAATGATCGCGCAGGCCGGTGCGCTCGAGGCGGATCTGCTGCAGGGCGGTAAAACCGTTGGTGATGATCCCCAGTTTTACCTTACCTTTCAACGCATTCAGCAGGGAAACCGCGCCCGGCAGTGGCGCGCAGATATCCGCCATCGCGTTCAGAAACGCCTCGTTCAGCGTCCCCGGACTGACCTTTAAACGTTCCGCCCAGACGTCAAAGCGCTGGTGCTGAAGCTGTAACGCGGTGATGGCACCGTTCTGGTAATCCACCCACAGCGGCTTGTTTACCGCCTGATAGTCCTGAAAATCTTCAGCGGTGAAGGTCACGCTATAGTCGAGAAACATCCGCTGCAGGCCGCCGAACGAATCGAACGTAAATAGCGTTTCGTCGGCATCAAAGAAAATCCAGTCCCATTTCATCGTTACAACCTTATTTTTTATTATCCAATCGGCAGAGCCATTATGATGGCGTCTTCACGTCCCTCTGCGGTGGGGTAGTAGTTACGGCGGATTGTCGCCTCGTTAAAGCCTAAGCTTTCATAGAGCGCGATGGCGGCGACATTCGACGCGCGCACCTCCAGCCACAGGGTGAAAACGTCACGGGTTTCGAGCTCACGGATGAGGTGCTCAAGCAGTTCTCTTCCCAGCCCACGGCGCTGAAACGCGGGATCAACCGCGATATTAAACAGCGTCGCCTCATCAAGAACAACCTGCGTGATCGCGAAAGCGGCCATGGTGCCGTCAACGTCCAGGCGGTAGTTCAGATACCGTTCGCCCTGATTGCTGGCGAAGGTTTTTTCGCTCCACGGAAACGCGTGGGCGCGTGTTTCAATCGCAAACGCTGTGGTCAGGTCAGGCGTCGTGAGGGAAGAAATCGTGTTCATATTCGCAGATTTGTTGCCATAGCGCGCTGCGCGCTTTTGGGTTGGCTTTCAGTTCGTCCAGCGCTGGCGAGCAGATCTGGCTCCCCTGGAGGGGGATCTCGTTTGTCTCTCCGATACGCCAGCTGTTACAGCGGCTATCAGGAGGCAGCATCGCGACACGCTCTGGCGTCAGCGGTAAAACCTGGTCGGCCGTCAGCTTCAGGCTGCGAAGGACATCATCGATCAGGGGTTCATTCAGGGCAGGCAGTTCTTCCGCCACCATCACCAGCCGAACGTGCGCCGGGATGGAGATAGCGATTTCGCCCTGAAACGCCGTCGGGCGACGCAAAGCCCACTGGGTGATGCCCAGCTGCTGCAACTGCCAGTCTCGTCGGGATGTCATAGGGAAAACTCCTGTCTCTCAGGCGCGCAAATATAGCAAATGTGTCGAAAGTGCGCCATCTACCTACTATAATCCCCGCCTGAGTTTATTGAGGAACAATTCATGTCTGCATTTACCCCGGCAAGTGAAGTCTTGCTGCGTCACAGTGATGATTTCGAAGAAAGCCGTATTCTGTTTGCCGGAGATATGCAGGATGACCTGCCCGCGCGTTTCGACTGTGCTGAAAGCCGTGCCCACACCCAATATTACCACCACTGGCAGGTGCTGAGCCGTCAGATGGGCGAGCGCGCGCGCTTTAGCCTGGTGGCGGAGCAGAGCGATATCGCCGACTGCGATACGCTGATTTACTACTGGCCGAAGAATAAACCGGAAGCCCAGTTCCAGCTGATGAACCTGCTCTCCCTGCTTCCGGTCGGCTGCGATATTTTCGTGGTAGGAGAGAACCGCAGCGGCGTGCGTAGCGCTGAACAGATGCTGGAAGACTACGCGCCGCTGAATAAAGTCGACAGCGCTCGCCGCTGTGGTCTGTACCACGGACGACTGGAAAAACAGACAACGTTTGATGCGCAGGCTTACTGGGATGAATACCAGCTTGACGGCCTGACCATCAAAACCCTGCCGGGCGTGTTCAGCCGTGACGCGCTGGATACGGGCAGCAAGCTGCTGCTCTCCACTCTGACGCCGCACACCAAAGGCAAAGTGCTGGACGTAGGCTGCGGCGCGGGCGTGCTCTCTACCGTGCTCGCCAGCCATTCGCCAAAGGTGCGCTTAACCCTGTGTGACGTGAGCGCCCCGGCGGTTGAAGCCAGCCGCGCAACGCTTGCCGCAAACGGCATTGAAGGCGAGGTGATTGCCAGCAACGTCTTCTCTGACGTCACCGGTCGCTTCGACATGATCATCTCTAACCCGCCGTTCCACGACGGTATGGAAACCAGCCTTGAAGCGGCACAAACGCTGATCCGTGGCGCAACCCGTCACCTTAACAGCGGCGGCGAGCTGCGTATCGTTGCGAACGCCTTCCTGGCGTACCCGAAAGTGCTGGACGAAACCTTTGGCTTCCACGAAGTGATCGCCCAGACCGGCCGCTTTAAGGTCTATCGTACCGTGATGACGCGCCAGGCCAAAAAGTAATCTCACTCCTGCAGGCCGGATAAGCGCAATCACTATCCGGCAAGCAGGCGTCTCAGTTCCGGCCATTTTTGCAGCAATCAATAAAAGGTGCGCACTTTTCAGTTGACGTAAAGCTGAAAACATCTAGAATGCGCCTCCGTGGTTACGATACTTTTACAGTATCGATGGTATGCGAAGGTGGCGGAATTGGTAGACGCGCTAGCTTCAGGTGTTAGTGTCCTTACGGATGTGGGGGTTCGAGTCCCCCCCCTCGCACCAACGAGGCGATATCAACATAGTAATGATGTAAATAGTAAGATGACTGTGCGAAGGTGGCGGAATTGGTAGACGCGCTAGCTTCAGGTGTTAGTGTCCTTAGGATGTGGGGGTTCGAGTCCCCCCCCTCGCACCAATTATCTTACAACCCCTCTGAATATCTTCTTTTCCCTGTTATTTCAAACTCATCAGTATCACCAGAATTCCACTGACCAGTGCTACGCAGGATGGCAGTAAAACAAAGTGACGTAGTTGCTTATGCCAGATCATGCCTGACGTGACTAACAGTCCTGATACAATGATGGCTTTCCAGGTATCGAGAGAGAGATCGGCAAACGTCAAACCGCAGAGAATGGCTCCCGGTAGCAATACCCCCCAACAACTTCCCAGCGCCCTGTTCAACATGATCTGCCCTCTCACAACGATAATGATAACCAATATCATATGACAGGAATTATCATTTGTCAGCTGAATGAATCAAAATCCATCGACCTTTACCTTTCCCGTAATGACAGGAATTGCCTAAGGTGATAAATTGCGCACCTGTTAACAACGTCTAAAGATTTTCTGATAATTACTCTTTGAGCTTTTTGCATATTTAATTGCGAAACGACATCTATTTATTTGTTTTAATTAAATTTTAATAAAAATACACGACTATGACATCACAATCCTGGCGGTCTTTGGTTCACAGAAAATATCAATTATCGTTACGTTTATTTTTATTTCTGAACGCAACATCGGCAGTGTTCTCGGTAACAAACCCGCTCAATTCTGTACGACTGTTTTCCGCCCCTCTGATTGCTATATTCTCCATCAGTACCGGCCTGTTCGTCTGGCACTGGAGAAAGCGCGCGCGGAAGATAAATATTCCTGTCGTTTCAGGGATCTTCGGTATTTTGTGGGCCTGGCAAATTGTCTCCAAATTCGCCTTAATTACCCACGATCATGCGACGTATCTGTTAATCGCCCTTTTAACGGTGCTTTTTATCGGCACGCTGGCGTTCGCCAGTAATATCAAAGCCTTTACGCTACATTCATTGCCCACCTTTATTGTCTGCCTGTGGTTAAGCGATCACGATATATGGCTGCGAATGACCTATTCTTTCGCACTTCCTGTGGTGGCAATTGCTATTCATAACATTTTGCAAAGACGCAACGACCGTTTTGCTCAGGAGCTCCTTTCTCGCCTTCTGGAGGAACGGGAAACCCTTACCGATCTCAGCATGATGGACCCGCTTACCGGGCTCTATAATCGTCGCGGTCTGCAAAGCCGTCTGGAGAATTTGCCCACGGTAGAGAATGGTGAGCACTTTGTCCTGCTGATGGATATCGACCACTTCAAAGCCTATAACGACCATTACGGCCATATGATGGGCGACCAGGCGCTGAAGCGCGTCTCTGCGGCAATCCGCGATGCCGTGCGTTCTCGCGATATTGTGGCGCGTTTTGGTGGGGAAGAGTTTATGGTGCTGCTGACCAACATTTCACTCGAACATGCTCGTCAGACGGCCGAGCGGATCCGTCAGAAAGTCTACGATTTGAAAATCCCGCATCTGTTTAACGAAAGCGTCGCGACAAACGTCACCATCAGCATTGGTATTGCCATTTTCGAGGATGAAGACGTGGAAGGCGCGCTGGAAAAAGCGGACAAAGCCCTCTACGAAGCAAAGCATATGGGCCGCAATAACATTCTGTTGAGTGAAGAGATTCAGACGGCGTAAACATCACGGCGATGTCACCAGGACAAAAGTCTTGCCATTGGTATGAGCAATAGTTAGGATTGGCAATCATTATCATTTAGATTTCTATCTATACTATGGCCACGCATACCGCACACATCGTCGAACCCCTCCTCTGGCGAGCGCCCCTCACCAGCGGGAATGCTTCGCTTGCGGATGCCATACGGGATAAGATTGCGGAAACGCGCGCCCACCTGCTGGACTTTATCCGGCTTGATGAAGCACCCCCGAACCACGCCATGACGCTCTCAGAGTGGCGCCAACCGGCAAAACTGCAATCGCTGCTGGCCACCTATTCCGACCATATCTATCGCAATCAGCCCACCCTTACGCGGGAAAATAAACCCCTGCTCTCACTCTGGGCACAGTGGTATATCGGGCTGATGGTGCCTCCCCTCATGCTGGCGCTCTTAACACAGAAGAGCATGCTGGAACTCTCGCCGGATAATTTTCACGTCGAGTTTCACGAAACCGGGCGTGCAGCCTGCTTCTGGATTGATCTTCACGAAGACCAGAATGCGGAACGCCTGACGGCTCAGGAGCGTATGGAACAGCTGGTCACTCAGGCCCTGATCCCGGTGGTAGAAGCGCTTGAAGCGACAGGAGAGATTAACGGGAAGCTTATCTGGAGCAATACGGGCTATTTAATCCACTGGTATTTAACGGAAATGAAGCCGCTTCTCGGTTATGAGAACGTTGACGCCCTGCGTCAGTCCTGTTTCTTTGCAAAACAGCTTTCCGATGGCCGTGACAACCCGTTGTTCCGAACCGTCGTGCTCCGTGATGGGCTTCTGGTTCGTCGCACCTGCTGCCAGCGCTATCGCCTGCCGGACGTTAAGCAATGCGGGGATTGCACGCTGAAGTAGAGCAGTGAATTGCCCGGCCTGATGCCCTCACCCTGACCCTCTCCCACAGGACTGAGGAATCCCCAGTAATTTTTTTACCTGAAGCGATGAACGTTGCTTCAAAAAAATTAATAACTTACAGCGACGCCCTGGTCCGGCTGTAAATCGCCGAAGCGTTTCCGTAAGGCCGGGGCGAGGCGCAGGGATGCGCCGAGAGGGCGTGGCCTGCAGGGATGCAGGCTCATGCCCGACCCGATAGCCTGAAGGAATAAGCTGAGGGGACCGCGAAGCGGCGATTTACCGCCGGGAGCCCGGGTCGCCAGGGCGGCGGCGATTGAGCCGCCATGGCACGTTCACCGGTCATGTCCTTACAGAGTAGCAAGAAACATAAAGTGAACGGAATGACCACCACAGCCGTATGTTCCCCCTCACCCCAGCCCTCTCCCTCAAGGGAGAGGGGGTCGTCCGTGCAGGCATTATTTTGTGGGGATTCCTCAGCCCACGGGGAGAGGGAACAAACACAAAAAACGGCAACCTGCGTTGCCGTTTTGCTTTTACCTAAGCCACCTGCTGATTGTCCTCTTCAGCATTACGCTGCGCTTCTTCCGCTTCCTGCTCCAGCAGCTGCTTCTCATACACTTTGAAGAACGGGAAGTAGATGATCGCCGATACGCAGGCCAGAATCACAACCAGAATAGCCGCGCGGAAGTCCCAGCCCAGAGCCCACGCTGCGCCTATCGGCGCCGGTGCCGTCCAGGGAACGACCGAGATGACGCGCCCAATCAAATCAAACGTCATCGCCGCCCACGCCAGCACGGCGTTAACCATCGGTGCCAGCAGGAACGGAATAAAGAACACCGGGTTCATCACGATTGGTGTACCGAAAATGACAGGTTCGTTGATGTTAAAGAAGCTGGGCACCACGCTCAAACGCCCGATAGAGCGTAAATGCGCTGAACGGCTACGCAGATAGCAAATCACCAGCCCCATCGTCGCGCCCGATCCGCCAATCACGATAAAGAACGTCCAGAACGCCTCCATAAAAATATGCGGCAGAGGCTGGCTGGCGGCCAGCGCGGTCTGGTTAGCGCCCAGGTTAGTCAGCCAGAACATCTGCAACATCCCGGAGACGATGGCGGCGCCGTGGATCCCGGCAAACCACAGCAGATGACCAATCAACACCGCCAGCAGGATCGCAGGCAGTGAATCCGCCGCGGAAACCAGCGGTTTAAAGACCGACATAATGGCCTGCGGGATCAGCATGCCAAACTGAGACTGAATGACCAGGCTCAGAGGATAGAGCGTTAACACCACCACCAGCACCGGGATCAGCAGATCAAAAGAGTTTTTGATCATCGGAGGAACCTGGTCTGGCAGGCGAATACCGATGTTATGCGCCTTGAGGAAACGCATCATCTCAACGCAGTAGATCGCCACCAGAATCGCGGTAAAAATCCCCGTTCCCCCCAGGCTGTCGACAGGAAGCGTGCCTTTGGTTTTCGGTGCCGCGACCAGCAGAAACGCCATCAGCGACAGCATGGCGCACATGAACGGGTCTAACTGGTGCGATTTGACATAGTGTTTGCCAAGGTTATAGGCAATGGCCGCACAGATATAAATGGACATAATGCCCATCGTCATATCAAACGGCGTCAGGATTTGGCCTTCAAACTGCTTCGCCATATCCAGCCAGGCGCGGGCGAAACCCCACGTGGTATCAGGCGAAAAAGGTGGGTAAGCGAACACTAACAAAAATGAACCCACAATCATAAATGGCATCGCGGAGATGAACCCATCACGAATAGCCATGACATGACGCTGGGAAGAGATCCGCCCGGCAATCGGGCTCACGTAATTTTCAACGAAACGGAATATCAGGTTAAAAGCAGCATGGTTGGCAGACATGGCAGATCTCCTGTCAGACGTTTGTTACGGGCACTTTCGCGCCGCACGTTGTTCCATAAATCAGCTTCACAACCTTGCTGGCTTGTGTACCAGTGGTACTGCTCAGACGAAATGGTTTCATATTTGGCTCTTATTATTGGATACAGGGGACGTTACGTACTCAGTATTAATCGACGCATCACGCTCTGCAACCGGTTACTGTAACCGGTTTCTGTGAATGTGAAGAGGATCCAGAAATCAGCCGTTCGGGATATTTGTTACTTAAGAGATATTTACAGAGCATAAATTCTTATGACAGATTACGCAGGATATTTGTCAGGAGGAAACAATGAGTTTGCAGTCTGTACAGCAGTTTTTTGCCGACAACGCGCCGGATATAGACGTAATTGAACTTAGCCAGAGTACCGCTACCGTTGCGTTGGCTGCTGCCGCCCATCGTGTTGAACCGGGACAAATCGCCAAGACCTTGTCACTCAAGGTGAAAAATGAGGTGATTCTGGTGGTGGCGAAAGGCGATGCGCGCCTGGATAACAAAAAGCTGAAAGACACGTTTGGTGCGAAAGCGCGCATGCTCAGCAGTGATGAAGTGGTGACCATCACCGGTCATCCCGTTGGCGGCGTGTGCCCGTTCGGGCTGGAAAATCCGCTCGCGGTTTACTGCGATATCTCATTAAAGCAGTACACCGAAGTCCTGCCCGCCGCAGGCGCAATTCATAGTGCCGTGCGTATTTCACCTGACAGAATGGCAGAGCTGACTTCCGCAAAGTGGGTTGACGTTTGCATCTGATTGATGCGCCAGAGCCTGTCTGGCGCGCAGCGGGCTGGCTATAAAAAGGTCGGCTTGCTGAGTGCCGAACTTCGCGGTTCTCTTGCCGGAAGGTGAGTAATAATATCCGCCGCATCGAGCAACCCGACGTCAGAGCTCACCCCCAGCTTCACCATCGCATTAAACTTATGCGCCCGAATGGTCTTAATATTGCGTTCAAGCTGTGCCGCAATTTGAGGAATAGAATAGCCGCAAGACATATAACGCAGTATTGCCCGTTCCGTTGGGCTTAACATTCTGTTTTGACTCCGGTACCAGTGATTCATCATATTGTCATTGATGCGCAGCGTTTCACTCAACAACACCATAAGTTCCTGCTGCAGGTGCTCAAGCGTCAGCGATTTACTGACCACACCGTGAAGGCGTGACGGTGAAAGATGGCTAACTAACCGTGCTTCCGTCTCATCAGCGACCAGGATAATGCGCTGGATATGACCATGCGTAAACGCGAGTTCCCGCAGGTGCGCCAGGCAGTTACGGCGCTCCTCTCGTGCATCGGAAAGTGAATAGATCAGCGAGAAAAAATTGACGTGCTGAAGTGCTTTCTTGAAGCTGTCAAATTCGCTAAACAGATGCAGCTGATAGTGATTCAGGCCGGGCATCGCAAATAAATGCTGTAGCCCAACAGCACTCATCGTGCAATTTTCGACGATGGCGATATGTCGTGTTGAATCGGTTTTTTCCATTCCTCAAACTCTCCATAGGCTGACATCAAATTCAGCTCTCTCATTCCCTGCGTACTGTTGATCCAGGCGTACATATCGGCATTACTACGTAAAGATAGCCGCCGCATCGCACTGTTTTTCTGCGCACTGATGGTTTTATTGCTCTTCTTCAGCAATGTGGCGATTTGGTTAATCCCCCATCCTTTACCTAACAGACGCAGTACCTTACGTTCGGAGTGCGTGAGTGCGATAACGTGTTCGTCTTCATCCTCCGTACTTTGAGGCTCCGGGGTTAATAACGTCTGGCTTATCCGCTCTGCCCGCTCGCTACCTGCCCGAATCGCGTTAACCACGCCTTCAATGGGCTCCATATCAGACAGCAACGTGCTTTCCGGGCGCATAAGCAACTCAACCGCAATAGGGTAAAGCGGCCGCGAGACTAAAAAGATCCAGTGAATGTCCCGGTATTGGTTCAATAAACCGTAATACTCTTCGAGGGTTCCCCGAGGATTTCTATATTCACCTGAAATATCGGCAATAATGACATCTGCGCGGCGTAGCTGGAGCAGTGTTAACTCCTGCAATGAGCGACAATAGGTCAATTCAAAATTCGGGAAATGGCGTGCCATCACGCCCCCTAACCCGTTTTGCATCACGGGCATCCGGCTAATGACAACGCCATACTTACCATGCAATGACAACATAGACCCTCCGTGTCCATTCTTCATTTGATGAGTAACGTTAAAACGCACCAATGTATGAGTATTTTCGTCCCTGAGTGTAAAACTGATTAATACAAGCAGAAGATGAGATATGTTCTTAGTATAAGAAATGCCTAAAACAACGGTAATATCTCATAAAGCGAAAATAAATTTAATTGTGGAGCCATTAAAATAACGACAATATAAAATTAGAATAACTAAATACAAATATTCTATATTTTTATATTTATAATTCACCGCATTGATAAATTAATCCAACTCCCCTTTCGTGATACGGGCTGAAACTGTTTGCACAAACCTTGATCTGGCCCACAGCAAGAGGGACTGCACTTTGTGCTAAAAGTACTCACTACGGGCTAACCGGCAACCTATCCATCTTTTTCAGGACAATACATGCAGGCAGATCGGTCAACGCAGCGTGCTATCACGCGGCTATGTATAAAGTGCGGTCTTTTTCTGCTCCAGCACGGCGCGGAAAGCGCGCTGGTTGAGGAGCTTTCAACCCGGCTGGGGGTGGCGCTGGGTATGGATAGCGTTGAAAGCGCGATCTCATCTAACGCCATTGTGCTGACCACGATCAAAGACGGTCAGTGCCTGACCTCCACCCGCAAAAACCATGACCGCGGTATTAACATGCACGTCGTGACCGAAGTGCAGCACATCGTCATCCTTGCTGAACACAAGCTTCTCGATCTCCATGAAATTGAAAAACGGTTCAACCAGATCAAGCCATTACGTTATCCGCGCTGGCTCGTTGTGTTAATGGTAGGGCTCTCTTGCGCCTGCTTTTGTAAGCTCAATAAAGGCGGCTGGGACGGCGCGCTCGTCACCTTTTTTGCCAGCAGTATCGCCATGTATGTTCGCCAGCTGCTCACGCACCGGCAGCTGCACCCGCAAATTAACTTCTGCATTACCGCGTTTGTCGCCACCACGGTTTCCGGCCTGCTTCTGCGCCTGCCGCAGTTTGCCAACACCCCAACCGTTGCCATGGCCGCCAGCGTGCTTCTGCTGGTCCCGGGCTTTCCGCTGATCAACGCCGTCGCCGACATGTTTAAAGGGCACATCAATACCGGTCTGGCACGCTGGGCTATCGCCAGCCTGCTGACGCTGGCGACCTGCATCGGCGTGGTCATGGCCATGACTCTCTGGGGGTTACGCGGATGGGCGTGATAGATTTTCTGCTGGCGCTGGCACAGGACATGCTTCTGGCCGCCATTCCTGCCGTCGGCTTTGCGATGGTATTTAACGTACCGCAACGCGCGCTGCCGTGGTGCGCGCTGCTGGGTGCTATTGGCCATGGCTCGCGAATGGTGATGATGACCGCGGGTTTTAACATCGAATGGTCAACATTCATCGCTTCCATGCTGGTCGGCAGTATCGGCATCCAGTGGTCGCGCTGGTATCTGGCGCATCCCAAAGTGTTCACCGTTGCCGCGGTGATCCCGATGTTCCCAGGCATATCTGCGTATACAGCGATGATTTCCGCAGTGAAAATCAGCCATTTTGGCTACACCGAGCCTCAGATGATCCTCCTCCTGAGCAACTTTCTTAAGGCGTCATCCATCGTCGGCGCGCTCTCCATCGGGCTGTCTATCCCCGGACTGTGGCTGTACCGCAAACGCCCACGCGTTTGATATTTGTATTATTTCGCTGCCGTGGAGATAATTCTTCTGGTCCGTTTGGTGAAAATAAGGAAAGGATGTGGCTAACCCTGGCAGCGAACACCCCGAGCACAGTGAAGAATCCAGCCTGAAAGAGAAAATCTTTCAGAGCGCCATCGCGCTTTTTGCCGAGTATGGATTGAACGGTGCACGGATGGAGCAGATCGCAGAGAAAGCGGGCACCACCAAACGCATGGTGGTTTACCATTTCAAGAATAAAGAGAACCTCTATCTCCTGGTTCTGGAACATGTTTACACCCAGATTCGCGCCGGTGAAAAAGCGCTAAGCCTGACGGGAATGCCCCCGGTCGAAGCGCTGGTCAATCTGGTTGAAGCCACCTTTGACTACCATGCCGACCACCCTGACTACATCCGGATTATCTGCATGGAAAACATGCAGCGCGGCCGCTTTATGCAGCAGTCGAGCTATCTCCGCCAGGTCAACCGAAGCGCGCTCGACCTGCTGGAGGAGATCCTGCGCCGGGGCAAAGAAAAACAGCTCTTCAGTGAGACGGTAGACGCCCGCGATCTTCATCGTCTGATAAGCAGCTTCAGCTTTCACTACGTTGCCAACAGCTACACCTTTACGCTGTTGTTTGAAGAAGGCGCAGACGAGCAGGCTCAGCGTCAGCACTACCGCAAAATGGCCGTTCAGGTGGCGCTCCGCTATACTTGCCCATAAAATTGCTTGCAATTAAATCGTGCACTATCTATATTCATTTCATGAACGCGAAAACGAACGACGCAACCGCTGCGCTCAAGCTGGATAACCAGCTCTGCTTTGCCCTCTATTCGGCAAACCTGGCGCTTAACAAGCTGTACCGGCAGCTGCTGGCACCGCTGAACCTGACCTACCCGCAATATCTGGTGATGCTGGTGCTGTGGGAGCAGGATGATATGACGGTGTCGGACATCGGTGAACGGCTGTTTCTGGACTCTGCAACCCTGACGCCGCTGTTGAAGCGGCTGGAAAGCGCCGGGCTCATCAACCGCCACCGTTCACGCAAAGATGAACGCCAGGTCGCCGTCACCCTGAGTGAAGCGGGACGTGAACTGCAGCAGCAGGCATTGGGTATCCCCGATGCGGTGGGGTGCGCAGCGCAGTGTGATACCGACACCCTGCTGGCGCTCAAACAGCAGCTCGAACTTTTGCGACAACAGCTACACCGCGCGTAAAGCTATACTTTACGCGTGATTATTACCCATATATATCGCACGCTATTTAATAGCGCACATTAAACAAGATGAGGAACCTGCCATGTCTTTAGAAAAAGTCGTTTATACCGCCAAAGCCAAAGCCACCGGAGGCCGTGACGGCCGAGCCACCTCTTCCGACGGCGTACTGGACGTAAAACTGGGCGTGCCAAAAGAGATGGGCGGCATGGGGGGAGACGTGACCAACCCTGAGCAGCTGTTTGCTGCCGGCTACTCTGCCTGTTTCCTGGGCGCGATGAAATTCGTGGCCGCACGCGACAAATTTACCCTGCCTAAAGATGCTTTTATTGAAGGCGAAGTGGGTATTGGCCCCCTGCCAACCGGTTTTGGTATCGAAGCGAAACTGAACATCCACGTTGAAGGTATGGATCCTGCGGAAGCCAAAAAGCTGGTCGATGCGGCGCACATTGTTTGCCCGTACTCTAACGCGACCCGCGGCAACATTGACGTGACGCTGAACATCATCGCGTAATCCCTTCTGTTCCCTCTCCCTGTGGGAGAGGGTCAGGGTGAGGCATCAGCCCGCACTTTACCCCTCCTTTCCTTTCCCCTCTCTGTGCTACCATAAGTCCATATCACGCCCGTAGTAATCAGTAGAGTAAGCGTTATGTCCTCCAGACTTCTGACCACCAGCATTGCTGGCATTGATGCCTTTATGCGCGACCCACGCGGTGTGTTGACTCACGCCGAAGGCGGCACGGTTGCGGTTTTTGCCGACAACGCGCCGGCGTTTTACGCAATCACACCGGAACGTCTGGCACAGCTTCTGGAGATCGAAGCACAAGTGTCACGCCCGGCGAGCGATGTCACGCTGGACAACCAGTTCTTTGATGAACCGGTTAACGTTCCCATGACCGTTCCGATGGGCAAATTTGCCCTCTATGCGGGCTGGCAACCGGATGCAGATTTCCAGCGGCAGGCCGCGCTGTGGGGCATTGCGTTAACCCAACCCGCCACCGCGGAAGAGCTCGCCGCGTTTACCGCCTGGTGGCAGGCAGAAGGGAAAGTGTTCACCCACATTCAGTGGCAGCAAAAGCTCGCGCGTCATCTCCAGATTACCCGCGCCGGCAACAACGGCCAGCCAAAACGTGATATCAATGCGTTTTCAGAACCGGATAAACAGATCCCCAGCGGATTCCGAGGTGCGAAATGAAGAACGTCGGCGACCTGATGAAACGTCTGCAAAAAATGATGCCTGCCAACGTGAAGCCCGCTTTCACCACCGGTGAAGAGCTGCTGGCATGGCAAAAAGAGCAAGGTGAGATCCGCGCCGCCGCGCTCGCCAGGGAAAACCGGGCGATGAAAATGCAGCGCACTTTTAACCGTTCCGGTATCCGTCCCCTGCACCAGAACTGCTCGTTCGATAACTATAAAATCGAGACCAACGGGCAGATGAACGCGCTGGCCGCCGCACGGCAGTACGTGGATGAATTCGACGGCAATATCGCCAGCTTCATCTTTAGCGGCAAGCCGGGCACCGGAAAAAACCACCTTGCTGCCGCCATCTGCAACGAGCTGCTTCTGCGCGGTAAATCGGTTCTTATCATCACCGTGGCCGATATCATGTCTGCGATGAAAGACACCTTCAGCAACCGCGAAACCAGCGAAGAACAGCTGCTTAACGATCTGAGTAATGTCGACCTGCTGGTCATCGACGAGATTGGCGTTCAGACGGAATCGCGCTATGAAAAAGTGATCATCAACCAGATTGTCGATCGCCGCTCCTCGTCCAAGCGCCCCACCGGCATGCTGACGAACCACAATATTGACGAGATGACCCGCCTGCTGGGGGAACGCGTCATGGACCGCATGAAGCTGGGTAACAGCCTGTATGTCATCTTCGACTGGGAAAGTTACCGCAGCCGCGTCACCGGCAAAGAGTATTAAGACAGTTCCAGGAATCGCCGACAGGTCGCAGGTATATACTGGAACCCCTTCGGCCCAAAACGGACCTTTTTGAGAGAGCCATGATGAAAAAACAGATTATTGTCAGCACCTTTTTAGGCGCGCTGCTGGTGACCGGTGCAGCGCAGGCGGCGTCCTGGCAGGAGTCCCTGTCAAGCGCAGCAAACGAGCTGACCAAAGAGAGCAGCAGCACGCAGGGCGGACTCTCCGCCTCTTCCCTCACCAGCCTGCTGGGCAATAGCGCCCAGAGCCTGAGCGCGGGCACGATGAACAACGCGGCGGGGATTCTGGAATATTGTGCGAAGCAAAAGCTGGCCTCCGTGACCGACGCGCAAAACGTGAAAAATCAGGTGCTGGGTAAACTGGGTCTGGATACCCAGGAGCAGAAAGCTGACACCAACTATATGGACGGCATTCAGGGCCTGCTTAACGCGCAGAACGGTCAGCAGCTTAACCTGAGCACCCTCGGCAACTCCTCTCTGGCCAAACAGGTGAAAACCAAAGCCTGCGATCTGGTGCTGAAACAAGGCGTTAATTTCATCTCCTGATCCACCCCATTTTCTGCCACAACACGCCGCGTTTAATGCGATAGTCTTGCAGCGCGGCGCTAAATGAGCGTTTTTCCCACCTGCCACCGTCTCAGCGTCCGTTTGTCAGGATGTGCACACCTTCATAAAAACGATTTTCTAAACCAAATCCTAACAACAGCACACTTTCGTGACACTAAAATTGCAGCTTAACGACATCGCAATTACATTGTATGACCCAAAAAATAAACAGTTAGCCAGCGAAGCATCTGGCGTCACGAGGATATGCTGTTGTCTGAATTCATGTCTCTTATCCTTTTTCTGGCTTCTGTCGGCGTTTACGCCTGCAAAGCCGGCCGTCACACCTGGTGGTTTATCGCCACGCTGGTTGTGCTCGGCATTTTTATTATTTTAAACATTACCTTATACGCCAGTGATTACTTTACCGGTGACGGCATTAACGATGCGGTGCTCTACACGCTGACAAATAGCCTGACGGGCGCGGGTGTCAGCAAGTACATTCTTCCGGGGCTCGGCCTTGTCGTCGCGCTGGTCACCATTTTTGGCGCGCTGGCCTGGGTGCTGCGTCGACGTCGCCATCATCCACACCATCATGGCTACAGCCTGCTGGCGTTATTCCTGGCGCTGGCCTCCGTCGACGCCAGTCCGGCGTTCCATCAGATCACCGAACTGGTGAAATCCCAGTCGCGCGACGGCGATCCGGATTTCACGGCTTACTACAAAGAGCCGTCGAAAACGATCGCCAACCCGACGCTCAATCTGGTCTATATCTACGGAGAAAGTCTGGAGCGCACGTACTTTGATAACGATGCCTTCCCGGACCTGACGCCAGATCTGGGTGCGCTGAAAAATGAAGGTCTCGATTTCAGCCACACCATGCAGTTGCCCGGTACGGATTACACGATTGCCGGGATGGTTGCCTCCCAGTGCGGTATCCCGCTGTTCGCGCCTTTTGAAGGTAACGCCTCAGCCTCCATGTCGACCTTCTTCCCACAGAATATTTGCCTCGGCGATATCCTGAAAAACTCCGGTTACGAAAACTATTTTGTGCAGGGGGCAAACCTGCGCTTCGCCGGAAAAGATGTGTTCCTGAAATCCCACGGTTTTGATCACCTGTATGGCTCAGAAGAGTTAAAAACGACGGTTGCCGACCCAAACTACCGCAACGACTGGGGCTTCTATGACGATACGGTACTCGACGAAACCTGGAAGAAATTCGAGGAACTGTCCCGCGCGGGCAAGCGTTTCTCTCTCTTTGCGCTGACGGTAGACACTCACCATCCTGACGGGTTCGTCTCGCGCAGCTGTAAACGCAAAAGCTATAACGTTGATGGCAAAAACAACAAGTCTTTCAGCGCCGTCACCTGCAGTCAGGAGCACATTGCCGCGCTGGTCGAGAAAATCAAAGCCTCGCCCTGGTTTAAAAACACCGTCATCGTCGTTTCGTCTGACCATCTGGCGATGAAAAACAGCGCCTGGGATCAGCTCAACAAGCAGGATCGCAGCAATCTGTTCTTCGTCCTGCGCGGCGACCAGCCGCAGCAGGAGGAGATTGCCACCAAACGCAACTCCATGGATAACGGCGCCACCGTGCTGGACATCCTGGGCGGCGACAACTTTATTGGCCTGGGCCGCAGCACGCTGTCGGGGCAATCCCTGTCGGAAGTGTTCCTCAACATGAAGGAAAAAATCCTCGCCTGGAAGCCCGACATCATCCGCCTGTGGAACTTCCCGAAAGAGATGAAGGACTTCACCGTCGATCGGGATAAAAACACGATTGCCTTCTCGGGCAGCAACTTCCGTCTGCCGCTGCTGGTGCGCGTGTCGGAGGGACGCGTTGAGCCGCTGCCGGAAAGCGAATATTCCGCGCCGCTGCGCTATCAGCTGGCCGATTTTGCGCCACGCGATAATTTCGTCTGGGTCGACAGATGTTACAAGATGGGCCAGCTCTGGTCGCAGCCGCTGGCGCTCTCTACCGACTGGTGCGTCTCTCAGGGTCAGCTTGGCGGGGAGCAAATCGTGCAGCACGTGGATAAAGCCCAGTGGAAAGGCAAAACCGCGTTTAAAGATACGGTAATTGATACGGCGCGCTATCAGCACAACATCGACATGCTGAAAATCAGCGACAACGATATTCGCTACAAAGCGGACAGCTTTATCTTTAACGTGGCCGGCGCGCCGGAAGAAGTGAAGCAGTTTAGCGGCATCTCGCGGCCGGAGTCCTGGGGACGCTGGTCAAACGCGCAGCTGGGCAATGAGGTGAAAATTGAGTACACCCATCCGCTGCCGGAACAATTCGACCTGGTGATCACCGCCAGAGCGTATGGCCCTAACGCTAACAAGCCCGTACCGGTGCGCGTGGGCGATCGGGAACAGATGCTGACGCTCGGGAACGACGTGAGCACGCATACGCTGCATTTTGAGAATCCTTCGCGCAGCAATACCCTGGTGATCGTCCCGCCGGATCCGCAGTCCACCAATGAAGGGAATATTCTTGGCCATTCACCGCGCGAGCTCGGAATTGGCATGGTCGAAATTAAAATTGTGAGTCGAGCAGGCTAATGGTCGACCTTAACATCACCCTTCGACCCACACGTCCCGGCGACGTTGCCGCCCTGCCCGCCATTGAACGCGCGGCGGGCGAGCGCTTTCGTGAAGACCCGGAGCTCGCCTGGCTTGCCGACGGTGAAGTCATTTCTGCTGAGAAGCACCTTGAGTATGTCGAACGTGGGCTAAGCTGGCTGGCGCGGGTGAACGACCGCCCCGTGGGGTTTATCCTCACCGAAGCGCACTCTTCGTCGCTGTTTATCGTGGAGCTTTCGGTCGATCTGAACTGGCAGGGAAAAGGGATTGGCCGGCAGCTTATCGCCTGTGCGGCTGACCATGCCCGCACGCTGGGGCTGACGTCGCTGACGTTGACGACGTTCCGGGACGTACCGTGGAACGCGCCGTTCTATGCAAAGCTAGGGTTTAAAAAAATGACGACGCTGACGCCTGAACTGCGTCAGAAAAGGGAAGAAGAGACAGCGCACGGTTTCGCGTATGAAACGCGCTGCGCCATGCGCCTGCCTCTGTAATATCGCCCGGTGGCACTGCGCTTACCGGGCCTACAAAACCCTGAACCGTAGGCCGGGTAAGGCGCAGCCGTCACCCGGCACAACGCACAGAGTTAGAACGTTTCCCAGTTATCGCCTGAATCGACCGTCGCGGTTTTACGCGCCATCACCGGCGTGGAAACCGCTTTAGCCGCAGCGAATTCGCGCGCTTTCATCTGCTCCTGCTGAATGCGGAACACCGCCACGGCCTGAGTCAGGCGGCTCGCCTGCTCTTCCAGTGCGGCCGCAGCCGCGGCAGACTCTTCAACCAGCGAGGCGTTCTGCTGGGTCACGCGATCCATCTCAGCTACCGCCAGACCCACCTGGTCGATACCGCGGCTCTGCTCGTCAGACGCAGAGGCGATTTCACCCATGATGTCCGTTACGCGGGTCACCGCGTTCACGATCTCACCCATGGTTTCACCGGCGCTTTCTACCAGCGTTGAACCCACTTCCACGCGACCCACGGAGTCTTCAATCAGGCTCTTGATTTCACGAGCCGCCTGGGCACTGCGCTGGGCCAGGTTACGCACTTCACCGGCCACCACCGCAAAGCCACGGCCCTGCTCGCCCGCACGCGCCGCTTCTACCGCCGCGTTCAGTGCCAGGATGTTGGTCTGGAAAGCAATGCCGTCGATCACGCTGATAATGTCGGCAATTTTCTGCGAGCTGCCCGCGATATCGCGCATGGTCTGCACCACGTTATCCACCACTTTGCCGCCTTTCTGCGCGGTTTCGGAGGCGCTCAGGGCAAGATGGCTCGCCTGACGGGCGTTCTCGGCGTTCTGCTTAACGGTCGCCGTCAGCTGCTCCATGCTGGCAGCGGTCTCTTCCAGGGAAGCGGCCTGCTGTTCAGTACGGGAGGAGAGGTCGTTATTGCCCATCGCGATTTCACTCGCGCCGCTGTAGATCGCGTTCGCGCCGTTACGCACGTCGCCAACGGTACGCACCAGCTCACCCTGCATATGACGCAGCGAGTCGGCCAGTTCACCCATTTCGTTGGTGCCCTGAACCTCAATACGCTTCACCAGGTCGCCGCTGGCGATATGGCGAATGTTGTCGATCAGACGATTCAGCGGGGAGATCAGCGTCTGCTTGATGTTGAGCCAGACGGCCACGATCACCACCAGCACGGCAATCAGGACGCTAATCAGCACCCAGATAGCCTGGCTGAAGGAGCTGTTGCTGTCTTCGACCGCCATCTGGTACAGCTTGTCGTTCTGCTGCAGGTAGCTCACGTACTGCTTCTCAAAACCGTCCTGATAGCTCTGGGTCGGCTGGTCGAAGAAGGCGTTGATTTTGCCCGCGCCCAGCAGCTGGATCAGCTCCGCCAGCGCGCCGTGGTAAATATCATAGTTACGCTTGATCTCCATCGCTTCAGCGTCGTTTTGACGCGGATCGCGCGGCAGGGCTTCGTAGGCAGCCCAGTTTTTTTCCGCCTGTTTCAGAGACGTAGACGCGATTTGCATCAAATCGTTAACGGTCGCGCCGCTGCCGATATTGCTCTGATCCATCATGTAGCGGATACCCGCGCGGTTCAGGGTATTACGGGTTTGCAGCAACGCTACCCAGCTGGCGTTCAGCGTGGACTGTTGCTGGCGAATGGTTTGCAGGACGGTGAAATTCTCTTTGTCATTCTTCAGAGCATTAAAGAAAAGACCACCGGACGTGAGTTGTAAAAGGCCAAATATCGCTAAAACCAGCATTAAGCTGGTGACAATCTTGATACGGTTTAACATGTTTTCTCTTTCCTCAGGCAGATACAGAATTTTCGGCCTGGAAAGGGAAAACTTTACGAAAATCATCCTGGAATTTGGGGTTTTTACTCTTCTTCCCGCGCTGCGTTATGCCGGTTTCCGAGTTCAATAAACTCTTCCAGCAGCGCCGTCAGCTGTTTCATCTTCTCCGGCGTATATTCCGCCTCAATCTGCTGATACGCCTCTTCGACCTGCGCCTGAGCGTGTTCATACAGCGCATTCCCCTCTTTGGTCAGCGACACGTACAGCTTGCGCTGGTCGTTCACCGGCTTTAGGCGCAGCACCAGGCCGTCACGCTCCATGCGCGTCAGAATACCGGTCAGGCTCGGGCGCAGGATGCAGGTGCGAAACGCCAGATCGTGAAAATCCATCGACGGATGTTCAGCCAGCACGCGCACAATACGCCACTGCTGCTCGGTCAGATTATGGCGCTTCACGATCGGGCGGAAGTAGGACATCGCCGCTTCCCGCGCCTGCAGCAGCGCGATGGTTAATGAATCATGCATAGCCTCTTCCCTTCACATCATTAACAAGTAAACAATCACTAAAAGATGTTTTTATAAACAACACGTTTTCCCTCAAAAAGTCTAACAGAAACCCATCAATTTTATTAAGTCACTGATTTTAATACACATAAAACTCAATATGTAAATTTATTGTTATTCATATCACAAATTTTTCACTTCTGATTGCGAAATGAGCAGCAAAAGCATAAAACCAGATCATTAACATATTAATGAAATCCAAACAGGACATCCGGCCTGAGGAGTATGTGAATGAAAGGTACCGTTTTTGCCGTCGCCCTCAACCATCAAAGCCAGCGTGAAGCCTGGCGTGAGGCATTTGAAAAAGCCCCCT
This sequence comes from Enterobacter sp. SES19, assembly GCF_011765665.1. Classification (NCBI taxonomy): domain Bacteria; kingdom Pseudomonadati; phylum Pseudomonadota; class Gammaproteobacteria; order Enterobacterales; family Enterobacteriaceae; genus Enterobacter; species Enterobacter sp. SES19. The sequence continues at coordinate 653,023 of NZ_CP050320.1, read as the reverse complement.
ACAACACGCCGCCGAAAACAGCCGTGTGGTTTATCAAACCCCATAACACCGTGATTCGTGCGGGCGAACCCATTCCGTTCCCGCAGGGGGAAAAGGTGCTCAGCGGCGCGACGGTGGCGCTGGTGATCGGTAAAACCGCCAGCAAGGTACGCGTGGAGGACGCTGCGGAGCACATCGCGGGGTATGCGCTGGCCAACGAGGTGAGCCTGCCGGAAGAGAGCTTCTATCGCCCGGCCATCAAGGCCAAATGTCGTGACGGATTCTGCCCGATCGGCGAACTTGTCGCCGTCGATAACGTAGATAACCTGACCATCATCACCGAGATCAACGGCCGCGAAGCGGACCACTGGAACACCGCCGATCTTCAGCGTAACGCTGCCGAACTGCTGAGCGCCCTGAGCGAGTTCGCCACCCTCAATCCCGGCGATGCGATCCTGCTCGGTACCCCTCACAGCCGCGTTGAGATCCGCCCGGGCGATCGCGTGCGTATTCTGGCGGAAGGCTTTCCGCCGCTGGAAAATCCGGTGGTGGATGAACGCGACGTCGCTAACACACACCGCACGCCGCCGCACGCCACGCTGTTTGCCCTCGGTCTGAACTATGCCGATCACGCCAGCGAGCTGGACTTCAAGCCGCCCACCGAACCATTGGTCTTTATCAAAGCGCCGAACACCTTCAACGGCGACAACCAGACGTCGGTGCGCCCGAACAACGTCGATTACATGCACTATGAAGCGGAGCTGGTGGTGGTCATCGGCAAAACCGCCCGTAAGGTCAGCGAAGCCGAGGCGATGGACTATGTTGCGGGCTACACGGTCTGCAACGACTACGCCATCCGCGACTATCTGGAAAACTACTACCGCCCGAACCTGCGGGTGAAAAGCCGCGACGGGCTGACCCCCATTTCCCCAAACATCGTGCCAAAAGCAGCCATTCCCGACCCGCACAACCTCGCCCTGCGCACCTTCGTTAACGGCGAGCTGCGTCAGGAAGGCACCACGGCGGATCTGATCTTCAGTATCCCGTACCTGATTGCGTACCTGAGCGACTTTATGACCCTGCAGCCGGGCGACATGATTGCCACCGGCACGCCGAAGGGGCTCTCCGACGTGGTGCCGGGCGATGAGGTGGTGGTGGAAGTGGAAGGCGTGGGACGCCTGGTGAACCGAATTGTGAGTGAGGAGACGGCAAAATGAAAAAGATTAACCACTGGATCAACGGTAAAAACGTCGCGGGCAGCGACTACTTCCACACCACTAACCCGGCCTCCGGCGAGGTCCTGGCAGAAGTGGCAGCCGGCGGCGAAGCCGAAATTCACCAGGCCGTTGCCGCCGCCAAAGAGGCGTTCCCGAAGTGGGCCAACCTGCCGATGAAGGAGCGCGCGCGCCTGATGCGTCGTCTGGGTGACCTGATCGACCAGAACGTGCCCGAGATTGCCGCCATGGAAACCGCCGACACCGGCCTGCCGATCCACCAGACCAAAAACGTGCTCATTCCGCGCGCCTCGCACAACTTCGAGTTCTTCGCCGAGGTGTGCCAGCAGATGAACGGCAAAACCTACCCGGTTGACGACAAGATGCTCAACTACACCCTGGTACAGCCGGTGGGCGTCTGCGCGCTGGTGTCGCCGTGGAACGTGCCGTTTATGACCGCCACCTGGAAGGTCGCGCCCTGTCTGGCCTTAGGTAATACCGCCGTGCTGAAGATGTCCGAACTCTCCCCGCTGACCGCCGACCGTCTGGGCGAGCTGGCCCTCGAAGCGGGGATTCCGGCAGGCGTGCTGAACGTGGTGCAGGGCTACGGCGCGACGGCAGGCGACGCGCTGGTGCGTCATCACGACGTGCGCGCGGTCTCCTTCACCGGCGGCACCGCCACCGGGCGCAACATCATGAAAAACGCCGGGCTGAAGAAATACTCCATGGAGCTGGGCGGCAAATCCCCGGTACTGATTTTTGAGGATGCCGACATTGAGCGCGCGCTGGACGCCGCCCTGTTCACCATCTTCTCCATCAACGGCGAGCGCTGCACCGCGGGCTCGCGCATCTTTATCCAGCAGAGCATCTACCCGGAATTCGTGAAGCGCTTTGCCGAGCGAGCCAACCGCCTGCGCGTGGGCGACCCGACCGATCCAAATACCCAGATTGGCGCGCTGATTAGCCAGCAGCACTGGGAGAAAGTCTCCGGCTATATCCGCCTCGGCATCGAGGAAGGCGCAACCCTGCTGGCGGGCGGCCCGGACAAACCGACCGACCTGCCTGCATACCTGAAAGGCGGCAACTTCCTGCGCCCGACCGTGCTGGCGGACGTCGACAACCGCATGCGCGTGGCGCAGGAGGAGATCTTCGGGCCGGTGGCCTGCCTGCTGCCGTTCAAGGACGAAGCGGAAGGGCTGCGCCTGGCCAACGACGTGGAGTACGGCCTGGCGTCGTATATCTGGACCCAGGACGTCAGCAAGGTGCTGCGCCTGGCGCGCAATATCGAAGCGGGCATGGTGTTCGTCAACACCCAGAACGTGCGCGACCTGCGCCAGCCGTTTGGCGGCGTGAAGGCCTCCGGCACCGGCCGCGAGGGCGGCGAGTACAGCTTCGAGGTGTTCGCGGAGATGAAGAACGTCTGCATCTCCATGGGCGACCATCCGATTCCAAAATGGGGGATCTGAAAATGGGTAAATTAGCGTTAGCAGCGAAAATCACCCACGTGCCGTCGATGTACCTTTCGGAGTTGCCGGGCAAAAACCACGGCTGCCGCCAGGGCGCTATCGACGGGCATAAAGAGATCAGCAAGCGCTGCCGCGAACTGGGCGTGGACACCATCATCGTGTTCGATACCCACTGGCTGGTGAATAGCGCCTACCACATCAACTGTGCGGACCATTTTTCAGGCGTCTACACCAGCAACGAGCTGCCGCACTTTATCCGCGACATGACCTACGACTACGACGGCAACCCGGCACTCGGCCAGCTGATTGCCGACGAGGCGGTGAAGCTCGGCGTGCGTGCCAAAGCGCACAACATCCCGAGCCTCAAGCTGGAGTACGGCACGCTGGTGCCGATGCGCTACATGAACGCGGATAAGCACTTCAAAGTGATCTCCATCTCGGCGTTCTGCACGGTTCACGACTTCGCCGACAGCCGCAGGCTGGGCGAAGCCATCGTCAGCGCCATTGAAAAATACGACGGCACCGTGGCGGTGCTCGCCAGCGGCTCGCTGTCGCACCGCTTTATCGACGACCAGCGCGCGGAAGAAGGGATGAACAGCTATACCCGCGAGTTCGACCGCCAGATGGACGAGCGCGTGGTGAAGCTGTGGCGCGAGGGTCAGTTTAAGGAGTTTTGCAGCATGCTGCCGGAGTACGCCGACTACTGCTACGGCGAGGGCAACATGCACGACACGGTGATGCTGCTGGGCATGCTCGGCTGGGACAAATACGACGGCAAGGTTGAATTTCTCACCGAACTGTTCGCCAGCTCCGGCACCGGCCAGGTCAACGCCGTTTTCCCGCTGCCCGCATAAGGAGCCACCATGCCGCACTTTATTGCTGAATGTACCGACAACATCCGCCAGCAGGCCGACCTGCCGGGGCTGTTCGCCAAAGTGAACGAGGCGCTCGCCGCCACGGGCATCTTCCCGCTCGGCGGTATCCGCAGCCGCGCCCACTGGCTGGACACCTGGCAGATGGCCGACGGCAAGCATGATTACGCCTTTGTCCATATGACGCTGAAGATTGGCGCGGGGCGCAGCCTGGAGAGCCGGGAAGCCGTGGGGGAGATGCTGTTTGGGCTGATCAAAGCGCACTTTGCGGAACTGATGGCGAGCCGCTATCTGGCGCTGTCGTTTGAGCTCGACGAACTGCACCCGACGCTCAATTACAAACAGAACAACGTGCACGCGTTGTTTAAGTAATACCGCACGGTCTGTCCCCTCTCCCACAGGGAGAGGGAGAAAAAACATAAAACAGGATATCGCCATGCTCGATAAACATACCCATACCCTGATCGCCCATCGTCTGCATCAGGCGGAACAGTCCCGGGAGCAGATCCGCGCGATCTCGCTGGACTATCCGGAGATTACGATTGAAGACGCCTACGCCGTCCAGCGCGAATGGGTGAGCCTGAAGATCGCCGAAGGCCGCGTGCTGAAGGGCCACAAGATCGGCCTCACCTCCAAAGCGATGCAGGCCAGCTCGCAGATCAGCGAGCCGGACTACGGCGCACTGCTGGACGACATGTTCTTCCACGACGGCAGCGACATTCCCGTCGATCGCTTTATCGTCCCGCGCATTGAAGTGGAGCTGGCGTTCGTGCTGGCAAAACCGCTGCGCGGCCCGAACTGCACGATCTTCGACGTCTATAACGCCACGGATTACGTCATCCCCGCGCTGGAGCTGATCGACGCCCGCTGCCACAACGTCGACCCGGAGACCCAGCGTCCGCGCAAGGTCTTCGACACCATCTCCGATAACGCCGCCAACGCGGGCGTGATCCTCGGCGGCCGTCCGATTAAGCCCGACGAGCTGGACCTGCGCTGGATCTCCGCCCTGCTCTACCGCAACGGCGTCATCGAAGAGACCGGCGTGGCCGCAGGCGTCCTGAACCACCCGGCCAACGGCGTGGCGTGGCTGGCCAACAAACTTGCGCCGTACGACGTGCAGCTTGAGCCTGGCCAGATCATTCTCGGCGGCTCGTTTACCCGCCCGGTGCCCGCCAGCAGAGGCGACACCTTCCACGTCGATTACGGCAACATGGGCTCCATCAGCTGCCGCTTTGTCTAGGAGAGCACGATGCAAAACGCATTTAAAGCGGCGCTGAAAGCAGGCCGTCCGCAAATTGGGTTATGGCTGGGGCTGACCAGCAGCTACAGCGCCGAGCTGCTGGCCGGAGCAGGCTTCGACTGGCTGCTGATCGACGGCGAACACGCGCCGAACAGCGTGCAGACCGTCTTAACCCAGCTGCAGGCTATCGCCCCTTATCCCAGCCAGCCGGTGGTCCGCCCGTCGTGGAACGACCCGGTGCAAATCAAACAGCTGCTGGACGTGGGTGCGCAAACCCTGCTGGTACCGATGGTGCAAAACGCCGACGAAGCGCGGCTGGCAGTACGTGCCACCCGCTACCCGCCTGCGGGCATTCGCGGCGTCGGCAGCGCCCTGGCGCGGGCGTCGCGCTGGAACCGCATCCCGGACTACCTGCAGCAGGCCAACGAAGCCATGTGCGTGCTGGTGCAGATTGAAACCCGCGAGGCGCTGAAAAACCTGCCGCAGATCCTGGACGTGGAAGGCGTCGACGGCGTGTTTATCGGCCCGGCGGATCTGAGCGCCGACATGGGCTTTGCCGGCAATCCGCAGCACCCGGAGGTGCAGGCCGCCATCGAGCAGGCGATCGCGCAGATACGCGCCGCCGGTAAAGCCCCCGGCATCCTGATGGCGAACGAGCAGCTGGCTAAACGCTACCTTGAACTCGGCGCACGGTTTGTCGCCGTCGGCGTCGACACCACCCTGCTCGCCCGCGGCGCGGAAGCGCTGGCGGCACGTTTTATCGAACAACCGGTTACGTCAGTTAATAACAATAAATCCGTCTACTAAACGTAAGATCTGGAGCGCACCATGACGACCTCTACCCTGCAAACTCATGATAATAAAGCTGTTGAACACCGCGTCATTCACAAGCTGTTCCGGCGTCTGATCGTCTTTCTCTTTATCCTGTTTGTCTTCTCGTTCCTCGATCGTATCAACATCGGCTTCGCCGGGCTGACGATGGGTAAAGATCTGGGCCTCACGTCAACCATGTTTGGTCTGGCCGCGACGCTGTTTTACGTCACCTACGTGCTGTGCGGCATCCCGAGCAACATCATGCTGGCGAAGATCGGCGCGCGACGCTGGATCGCCGGGATCATGGTGGTGTGGGGTGTTGCCTCCACCTGCACCATGTTCGCCACCAGCCCTGAAACGCTCTACGTCCTGCGCATGCTGGTGGGCATTGCCGAAGCCGGCTTCCTGCCGGGGATCCTGGTCTATCTCACCTGGTGGTTCCCGGCGTATCACCGCGCCCGCGCCAACGCGCTGTTTATGATTGCCATGCCGGTGACCATGATGCTCGGTTCGATCCTCTCCGGGTACATTCTGGCGATGGACGGGCTGTGGAACCTCAAGGGCTGGCAGTGGCTGTTCCTGCTGGAGGGGCTACCGTCGGTGGTGCTCGGCGTGGTGACCTGGTTTTACCTCAACGACACGCCGGACCAGGCCACCTGGCTGGATGACGACGAAAAGCAGGCGCTGAAAACGATGATCGCCCGCGAGCAGGAGGTCGCCATTGCCCAATCCGTCACGCCGCGTTCGACGCTACGCGAGGTGCTGACCCCGGCGGTGCTGCTCTACACGCTGGCCTACTTCTGCCTGACCAACACGCTGAGCGCGATCAACATCTGGACGCCGCAGATCCTGCAAAGCTTCAACACGGGAAGCAGCAACATCGTCATCGGCCTGCTGGCGGCGATCCCGCAGTTCTGCACCATCCTCGGGATGATCTGGTGGAGCCGCCGCTCCGACAGGCTGAAAGAGCGAAAAAAGCACACCATCCTGCCGTACCTGTTCGCGGCGGCGGGATGGATGCTGGCCTCGGCCACCGATCACAGCCTGATCCAGCTGCTTGGCATCATCATGGCCTCAACCGGATCGTTTACCGCCATGGCGATATTCTGGACCACGCCGGATCGGGTTATTAGCCTGCAGTCCCGCGCGGTGGCGCTGGCGGTGATCAACGCCATCGGCAACGTCGGATCCGCCGTCAGCCCATTGCTGATTGGGATCCTGCGCGACGCGACCGGCAGCTTCAGCTCGGGGCTGTGGTTCGTGGCCGGGCTGCTGGTGGTCGGCGCGCTGGTGCTGACGCGCATTCCGATGACGCAGCGGGATCAACAGAGGAACGCTCATGTGCCAGAGCCCTATCGCCAACATTGATATCAGCAAGGAGTACGACGAAAGTCTGGGCACCGACGATGTGCACTACCAGTCGTTCGCCCGCATGGCGGCCTTTTTTGGCCGCGACATGCAGGCGCATCGTCACGACCAGTACTTTCAGATGCACTTTCTCGATACCGGGCAGATTGAGCTCCAGCTCGACGATCACCGCTACTCGGTGCAGGCCCCGCTGTTCGTCCTCACGCCGCCGTCGGTGCCGCACGCGTTTATCACCGAATCCGACAGCGACGGGCACGTGCTGACGGTGCGTGAGGATCTGATCTGGCCGCTGCTGGAGGTGCTTTACCCCGGCACGCGGGAGGCGTTCGGCCTGCCGGGGATCTGCCTTTCGCTTTCCGACAGGCCGGACGAGCTGGCGGCGCTGAAGCACTACTGGCAGCTGATTGCCCGGGAATCCACGGAGCAGCTGCCCGGGCGCGAGCATACCCTGGTCCTGCTGGCGCAGGCGGTGTTTACCCTGCTGCTGCGCAACGCGAAGCTCGACGACCACGCCTCAGGCGGCATGCGCGGCGAGCTGAAGCTGTTCCAGCGCTTTACCCAGCTGATCGACACCCACTACCACCAGCACTGGACGGTGCCGGAATACGCCAGCGAGCTGCACCTGACCGAATCCCGCCTGACCGATATCTGTCGCCGCTTCGCCAACCGCCCGCCAAAACGCCTGATCTTCGACCGCCAGCTGCGGGAGGCCAGGCGCTTGCTGCTCTTCTCCGACAGCACCGTCAGCGAGATTGCCTGGCAGCTGGGGTTCAAAGATCCGGCCTATTTCGCCCGCTTTTTTAACCGCTTAGTGGGGTGCTCGCCCAGCGCGTATCGGGCGCAGAAAGTACCGGTTTCCTGAACGCATCACGGTTCGTAGGGCGGGTAAGCGCAGCGCCACCCGCCGAAAAGCCGCACAGATCACAAAATCCAATCCCGCCCGAAAAGTACCCGCCGTTGTCCCAATCGTCCCTTCACGTTACGTCCCTCTCAGGCTTCAATTAAACAACAAAAACAAAACATAAATTTAACAACCCTATTCCGATACGAGGTCCCCTATGAAGCCTGAAGAGTTCCGCGCTGATGCCAAACGCCCGTTAACCGGCGAAGAGTATTTAAAAAGCCTGCAGGACGGTCGTGAGATTTATATCTACGGCGAGCGCGTCAAAGACGTCACCACCCATCCGGCGTTTCGCAATGCGGCGGCCTCCATCGCGCAGATGTACGACGCGCTGCACAAGCCGGACATGCAGGACACGCTCTGCTGGGGCACCGACACCGGAAGCGGCGGCTATACCCACAAGTTCTTCCGCGTGGCGAAAAGCGCCGACGACCTGCGCCAGCAGCGCGATGCCATCGCCGAGTGGTCGCGCCTGAGCTACGGCTGGATGGGCCGCACGCCGGACTACAAAGCCGCGTTCGGCTGCGCGCTGGGCGCCAACCCGGCCTTCTACGGCCAGTTCGAGCAGAACGCCCGGAACTGGTACACCCGCATTCAGGAAACCGGCCTGTACTTTAACCACGCCATCGTTAACCCGCCGATCGACCGCCACAAGCCAGCGGACGAGGTAAAAGACGTCTACATCAAGCTGGAGAAGGAGACCGACGCCGGGATTATCGTCAGCGGTGCGAAAGTGGTGGCGACCAACTCGGCGCTGACCCACTACAACATGATCGGCTTCGGTTCCGCGCAGGTGATGGGCGAAAACCCGGACTTCGCGCTGATGTTCGTCGCGCCGATGGATGCCGAGGGCGTGAAGCTGATCTCCCGCGCCTCCTACGAGATGGTGGCAGGCGCAACCGGATCCCCGTACGACTATCCGCTCTCCAGCCGCTTCGACGAGAACGACGCCATCCTGGTGATGGATCACGTGCTGATCCCGTGGGAAAACGTGCTGATCTACCGCGATTTCGACCGCTGCCGTCGCTGGACGATGGAAGGCGGTTTCGCCCGCATGTACCCGCTGCAGGCCTGCGTGCGTCTGGCGGTGAAGCTCGACTTCATCACCGCCCTGCTGAAGAAATCCCTGGAGTGCACCGGCACCCTGGAGTTCCGCGGCGTGCAGGCGGATCTCGGCGAAGTGGTGGCCTGGCGCAACATGTTCTGGGCGCTGAGCGACTCCATGTGTTCCGAAGCCACACCGTGGGTCAACGGTGCGTATCTGCCGGATCACGCCGCCCTGCAGACCTACCGCGTGATGGCCCCGATGGCCTACGCCAAGATCAAGAACATCATCGAGCGTAACGTCACCTCCGGGCTGATCTACCTGCCGTCCAGCGCCCGGGATCTGAACAACCCGCAGATCGACCAGTATCTGGCGAAATACGTGCGCGGCTCCAACGGCATGGATCACGTCGAACGCATCAAGATTTTGAAACTGATGTGGGATGCCATCGGCAGCGAGTTTGGCGGTCGTCACGAGCTGTACGAAATTAACTACTCCGGCAGCCAGGATGAGATCCGCCTGCAGTGTCTGCGCCAGGCGCAGAGCTCCGGCAACATGGACAAGATGATGGCGATGGTCGACCGCTGTATGTCCGAATACGACCAGCACGGCTGGACCGTACCGCACCTGCACAACAACAGCGATATCAACATGCTCGACAAGCTGCTGAAATAGCGCAGCGGGAGGTTGCAATGCATTCAGATGAACAACGCCTGCGTTTTCGCGACGCAATGAGTAGCCTGTCGGCGGCGGTCAATGTGATCACCACCGAGGGTGAGGCCGGACGCTGCGGCATCACCGCTACCGCCGTCTGCTCGGTGACCGACACCCCGCCGTCAGTGATGGTGTGTATCAACGCCAACAGCGCCATGAATCCGGTATTTCAGGGTAACGGCAGGCTGTGCGTTAACGTGCTGAACCACGAGCAGGAGATCATGGCTCGCCATTTCGCCGGGATGACCGGAATAACGATGGAGGAGCGCTTTGCCCTCTCCTGCTGGCAAAAAGGCCCGCTGGCGCAGCCGGTACTCAAGGGCGCGCTGGCCAGCCTTGAAGGCGAGATTAGCCAGGTGCAAACCATCGGCACGCATCTTGTCTACCTTGTTGAAATTAAAAACATCATCCTGAGTGACGCAGGACACGGCCTGATCTACTTCAGGCGCCGTTTCCACCCGGTTATGCTGGAGGCGGAAGCCGCCTTATAATCCCCCTCGCGCTGGCCTTTTTTTCCGGCCAGCGCCGCTTTCTACAAAAACTCCTAAGGTTTCCGCTAAATCACGCCGTTATATAACCATAAGAGAAATTTTCTATGCCTGAAAACTGACATTTTGTGTCAGTGCACCCGCATCATTCAGCGCATACCTAAATATACAGGATGACCTTATGGCTAAAACGACGCGGAGCCGCTCGGCTGAACGTCTGGTCGATATTCTGGTTGAGCTACATTTAAACGGTGTGGTAAACCGCAGTGCGTTAATGGAGAAATTCAAAATTACCGAGCGCACCGTCTACCGGGATTTAAATGCCCTCTCTCCCATTGTTGAACATACCGGTAACGGGCTATATCGACTGATCCATTCGGCACAATCGCCCGGTGGACAAGGCTTACATCACACTCTTGCTAACTTCCTGAATGCTGATAGCTTTTTCCCTGAAAGAAATACGGAATTCTGGCAGAATCTTGAAACGCGCGTTGACGAAAACCATATTCTTATTCTTGCGAATGAAGCCGAACATACGGTACAACGTGATATTCGACGTCATTTAACGAAAATCGAGAGATCGATTAAAAACCATAATGTTTGTCAGATTGTTTATAAGGGGAAAACCCGTCTGATTAATCCCTATAAACTCATTAACAAAAAAAATATATGGTATTTACAAGCCACCGAAAATAGCCGCCTGAAATCCTTCTCATTGAGTCAGATTAGCTGGTTTGATATTCAGAAAACGACCTTCACCCCGGAAGAAAATGTCCTTGCGCTACTGGAAAAAAGCCTCGACCCCTGGGTCTCTGAAAATACTTTCGCGGTGAAAATATTCATCAAAGATAATATTTCACATTACTTCCTGCGACGCGATCTTCTGCCAGAACAAGAGCTGCTGGCGGAGCAACAGGGCGGCGTCACGCTGCGCTGCCAGGCGGCCCACGAGAACCAGATCCTGCCGCTGCTGTTCTACTGGCTGCCTCATATTCAGATTCTGGAGCCGAACTGGCTGAAGGAAAAACTGCTCGGAACGCTGGAGCACTATCTGGCGGTGGAGCGCAACCCGAATAATCAAGTGATCTCAATCACATAATTTCGCCCCCTGGCGGCGAGCCGGAACCGCTCGTCGCCGCCTTTGACCGCTCACCTGTCACTTTCAACCACTCATTCATTTACCGTCCTTTACACGCGCGAGGATCTGGCACGATCGCTCCAGCATTAATCAATACCTCCTCACAACGAACCCTGACCCTTTTTTCTTTACATAAAAAACCAGGTCTTACTATGGATACTAAAAAACTACTGAAGCACGTGCCCTGGGCCTTACTCGGGATCCTCGGCGCTTTTTGTCTGGCGGTTGTCGCATTACGCCGGGGCGAACACGTAAGCGCCCTGTGGATCGTGGTCGCGTCCGTTTCCGTCTATCTTGTTGCTTATCGCTACTACAGCTTGTACATCGCGCAGAAGGTCATGAAGCTCGACCCGACGCGCGCCACTCCGGCGGTCATTAACAATGACGGCCTGAACTACGTGCCAACCAACCGCTACGTGCTGTTTGGTCACCACTTTGCCGCTATCGCCGGTGCAGGCCCGCTGGTGGGCCCGGTGCTGGCCGCGCAGATGGGCTACCTGCCGGGTACCCTGTGGCTGCTCGCTGGCGTAGTGCTGGCGGGTGCGGTGCAGGACTTTATGGTGCTGTTTATCTCTTCTCGCCGTAACGGCGCCTCTCTGGGTGAGATGGTCAAAGAAGAGATGGGCCGCGTGCCGGGGACTATCGCCCTGTTCGGCTGCTTCCTGATTATGATCATCATCCTCGCGGTGCTGGCCCTGATCGTGGTGAAAGCGCTGGCCGAAAGCCCGTGGGGTGTCTTCACCGTCTGCTCAACCGTGCCGATTGCGCTGTTCATGGGTATCTACATGCGCTTCCTGAGACCGGGACGCGTGGGTGAAGTGTCGGTGATTGGTATCGTGCTGCTGGTGGCCTCCATCTACTTCGGCGGCGTGATTGCGCACGACCCGTACTGGGGTCCGGCGCTGACCTTCAAGGACACCACCATTACCTTCGCGCTGATTGGCTATGCGTTTATCTCCGCGCTGCTGCCGGTCTGGCTGATTCTGGCCCCGCGTGACTACCTGGCCACCTTCCTTAAAATCGGCGTTATCGTCGGTCTGGCGATCGGCATCCTGCTGATCAACCCGGATCTGAAAATGCCGGCGGTAACGCAGTACATCGACGGTACCGGCCCGCTGTGGAAAGGCGCCCTGTTCCCGTTCCTGTTCATCACCATTGCCTGCGGTGCGGTCTCCGGCTTCCACGCCCTGATCTCCTCCGGTACTACGCCTAAGCTGCTGGCGAACGAGAAAGACGCGCGTCTGATCGGCTACGGCGCGATGCTGATGGAGTCCTTCGTGGCGATCATGGCGCTGGTTGCCGCGTCCATCATCGAACCGGGTCTGTACTTCGCGATGAACACCCCGCCGGCGGGTCTCGGCATCACCATGCCAAACCTGCACGAGATGGGCGGTGACAACGCGGCGCTGATTATGGCGCAGCTGAAAGACGCCAGCGCACACGCGGCGGCGACCGTCAGCTCCTGGGGCTTCGTGATTTCGCCTGAGCAGATCATGCAGACCGCGAAGGACATCGGCGAACCGTCCGTGCTGAACCGCGCAGGTGGCGCTCCTACACTGGCTGTCGGTATCGCACACGTGTTCCACAAAGTGCTGCCGTGGGCGGACATGGGCTTCTGGTACCACTTCGGTATTCTGTTCGAAGCGCTGTTCATCCTGACCGCGCTGGACGCCGGTACCCGTGCAGGCCGCTTCATGCTGCAGGATTTGCTCGGTAACTTCGTGCCGTTCCTGAAGAAAACCGACTCTCTGGTAGCGGGCATCCTGGGTACGGCGGGCTGCGTCGGCCTGTGGGGCTACCTGCTGTATCAGGGCGTTGTCGACCCACTGGGCGGCGTGAAGAGCCTGTGGCCGCTGTTCGGTATCTCTAACCAGATGCTGGCTGCCGTGGCGCTGGTGCTCGGTACCGTGGTACTGGTGAAGATGAAGCGCACTAAATACATCTGGGTCACCGTGGTTCCTGCGCTGTGGCTGCTGCTCTGCACCACCTGGGCGCTTGGCCTGAAGCTGTTCAGCGCCAACCCGCAGCTGGAAGGCTTCTTCTTCATGGCTAACCAGTACAAAGAGAAGATTGCCGCAGGCGGCGCGGATCTGACCGCGCAACAGATTGCCAACATGAACCATATCGTGGTGAACAACTACACCAACGCGGGTCTGAGCATTCTGTTCCTGGTGGTGGTGTACAGCATTATCTTCTACGGCATCAAAACCTGGTTGAAAGTGCGTAACGCTGAAGGCCGTACGGATAAAGAAACCCCGTACGTGCCGGTGCCGGAAGGCGGCGTGAAGACCTCTTCACACCATTAATCCAGCATGTAACTGTAGGCCCGGATCGCTGCGCGCCACCGGGCTTTTTCTTATCAGGACAGGTTATGTTTGGTAACTTAGGCGAAGCAAAAAAATACCTCGGTCAGGCGGCGAAAATGCTGATTGGCATTCCGGACTATGACAACTACGTTGAGCATATGAAGACCAACCATCCGGATAAGCCGTACATGACCTACACCGAATTCTTCCGCGAGCGTCAGGAAGCGCGCTACGGCGGAAGTGGAGAAGGCGGCGTCCGCTGCTGCTAAAGGAGAGACCATGACCCCGATTGCCGTTACCCTGCTGACCGGTTTCCTCGGCGCCGGTAAAACCACCCTGCTGCGCCACATCCTGAATGAACAGCACGGTTTTAAAATCGCCGTCATCGAAAACGAATTTGGCGAAGTCTCCGTAGACGACCAGCTGATTGGCGATCGCGCCACGCAGATCAAAACCCTGACCAACGGCTGTATCTGCTGCACCCGCTCTAACGAGCTGGAAGACGCCCTGCTGGACCTGCTCGACAGCCGCGATCGCGGTGAAATCGACTTTGACCGCCTGGTGATCGAGTGCACCGGCATGGCCGACCCCGGCCCGATTATTCAGACCTTTTTCTCTCATGAGATCCTTTGCCAGCGCTATCTGCTGGACGGCGTCATTGCCCTGGTCGATGCGGTCCACGCCGATGAGCAGATGAATCAGTTCACCATCGCCCAGTCTCAGGTGGGCTACGCCGACCGCATCCTGCTGACCAAAACCGACGTGACGGGCGAAAGCGTTAAGCTTCGCGAGCGCCTGACGCGCATCAACTCCCGCGCGCCAATTTACACGGTGACGCACGGTGATATCGACCTGTCTCAGCTGTTCAACACCAACGGCTTTATGCTGGAGGAGAACGTCACCGCAAAACCGCGCTTCCACTTTATGGGAGACAAGCAAAACGACGTGGCGTCGATTGTGGTGGAACTGGACTACCCGGTGGACATCAGCGAGGTTTCGCGCGTGATGGAGAACCTGCTGCTGTCGTTTGCCGACAAGCTGCTGCGCTACAAGGGGATGCTGTGGATTGACGGCGAGCCCAACCGCCTGCTGTTCCAGGGCGTGCAGCGCCTGTACAGCGCCGACTGGGACCGACCGTGGGGCGATGAACCGCCGCACAGCGTGATGGTGTTTATAGGCATCCAACTGCCGGAAGAGGAGATTCGGGCGGCGTTTGCGGGTCTGAAGAAATAGCCTCCCCGCTTAACTATGCGCTCCGAACAATCCCCTCTCCCCTGTGGGGAGAGGGGTGAGCGGTAAACTTATTTCACCGCCTCCGGCAGCGTCACAATCCACAGCTCGCTGTCGGACTCCGGCTTCTTCAGCGGCTTCACGCTGAGCGTGGTTTCCACCGGTTTATCATCCAGCGTCAGCTTGCCTTCCGCGTTTACCCGGTAATCCTTGAGCTTCTTGCCCTCGACCGGGTTTTGCATCGCGACCTTCACGCCAAAATCGTTATCGTTCGCCACCGCAAGCGTTTTGCTGTCAATCAGCGCCAGTCCTTCAGCCTTCTCCTGCTGCCAGCCCAGCGCGCGGAGGTCGACCACCTGCGTTTTTGCTGCAAGCGTAATGCCGCGCTGCGCCAGGGTTTTCTCATCATCAAACTCCGGGTACTCGCCCGGCTTGTCAAAGGCGGAAAGATCGCTCGCCTTACTGAGATCCACCTTGTAAATCAGGTTACGCATTCCGTCGTTTTTATCGCTTCCCTGCTCAATCAGCAGGATGTGCTGATTATCGAGCGCCACGATGTCGCCGATTTTGGCGTCGCTGTTTTTGTCGTAGGCCGCGCTGTCGATAGGGTAACCGTACATCGCGGTTTTGCCGGTCGCCGGGTCAAAGCTCACCAGACGGGTGAACAGCGCCTGCTTTTTGCTCTTACCGTCGATGTCCAGCGTGCTTTGCACCGCGGCGATAATCCGTCCGTCCGGCATCCGGGTCAGGCCTTCAAAGCCCCGGTTGGGCTGGCGCCATTTGATGATGTTTGGCAGACCGCCCGCGATGGATTTTTCCCCTTCCGCGGCCTGCGGCCCGTGGATCGCGAGGATCTTGCCTTTGCTGTCGACGTTAATCAGGAACGGGCCGTACTCGTCGCACAGCCAGTAGCCGCCTTTGCCGTCCGGCGTGATGCCTTCCGTATCCAGTCCGCGGTTGTCACCCTTGAGCGTCTTTAAGGTATCGCTGAACGCCACTTCATTGGTGGAACCAATCACGCCGCTTTGCAGCGGCAGACCGTTAATCTCGCCTTTATCGTCATGCAGCGGGCGGGCATCAACCGCCTCCGCTTTGCCATTCTGGACGCGGATGGTCATCAGCAGCGGCGCGAAATCTGGCGTGACAAATATTTTGGCTTCGTTTTTACCCATTTTGGGCGCATCGGCGTTGGGGCCGCGATCGGTTACGGTCGCAAACGTCAGGGCGTCGCCCTGCTTGCCCGTAAACAGCAGGCCAGAGCCAATCCCTACCGGGAGCCCGTTCGGGAACGCATCGGCAAACGCGCCGCTGTATTTCACATGCGAGCCGTCAGGGAAGCTGACGACATAGCGCTCAGCGGTAGGCTGTGCCGCCAGGCCAGAGAAAGAGAGCGCACAACCGATAAGCACAGGAATAATTTTTCTTTTCATATTGTTAGCATCCAGTTAGTGAAGCCAACAACGTAAAGAATAAACGTGTCAGAAAAATGACATGGAAAGGCAACCGGCATGGGCGAGTGAACGTATATTCATTGCCCGGAAATGTAAGGTTGTGTTGTATTGTGTGACAACTGAAATACTTTTGGAAATTATTAGAAACTCAATTAATTCACCTCTAATCACTATCCCTTCTTCGTTCAGTTTATGTTTAGTCAAAAAATTAAACGGTTCCTAAACACCAAAACATCACCCGTTGACACCCCGGCGATCAAACAGCATTGCAACAACTTCTATAAAAAACTTAACAATATCAGCATAAAACAGCGATTTTTATCACATTTGCAGTCATAAACATCGCTTGTTAAGGTGCCCCCAGATGAATTTAATGACGAGGCATAAAACATGAAAAAACTGAATATCCTTCTTCTTTCTGCTCTGACCGCCCTCTCGGGTTCCGCTCTGGCAATGGGCGGCAGCATTGAGCAGGGTAAAAACTTTACCAACCTCAACCTGGAAATGGGGAAATCCTCATCCGGTCTGTATGCCGAAAGCAACTGGCTTAAAAACACCGATGACGGTACCCAGACCGGCGGCGTGGGCGCAGGCTACAACCTGGAAGTGGGCCCGGTGATGCTGAACGCAGGTGCGAAAGCTATCTACATCGGCCCGAAAAAAGGCGATAACGGCGTGGCGTTCCCAATCGGTGGCGGCGTAAACGTAGCCCTGACCGACAGCATCCACGTGTACGGTGAAGGCTACGTGGCGCCAGAAGGGCTGAACAACAGCGTGAAAAACTACGTGGAAGCCAACGGCGGCGTAAGCTGGACGCCGATCGCGCCGGTGACCCTGAAAGTGGGCTACCGCCACGTGAGCGTTGATGGCAAAGACGGTCGTCCGAACCATACGCTGATTGACGGCGCATATGTTGGCGGTGGAGTCACCTTCTGATGAAACACCGCATGACCGCGCTTTGCGTTCTGAGCCTCACGCTGATGCTCACCGGCTGCGTCCAGTACAAATGGGTGAAACCGGGCGTCAGCGACGTGGAAATGAATAAAAAGCTCACGGAATGCGAAGCGCAGGCACTGATCGACCTTCCCCCGGATAACGTGGTGACCGGTTCGAGCTCGGAAAAAACGGACAAATCGAAAAAGAAAAAGGATATTTCCACGAGCTACACGGTTGAAGACGCGAATGAATATCGCCGGGATACGCTGGTTGACAGCTGCATGTTTAAAAGCGGCTGGGACAAGATCGAAGTGCAATAATCCCCTTAAAAAAACCTGCCGGCTGGCAGGTTTTTTTATGACCTCTTACTTACGCACCACCACCAGCTTCTGGTTCACAAACTCTTTGATCCCCAGATCCGACAGCTCGCGTCCGTAACCGGAGCGCTTCACGCCGCCGAACGGCAGCTCTGGCGCGGTATCGGTAAGCCAGTTGATGTACACCATCCCGGTCTCGATCCGGGACGCCATTTTCTTCGCGCGCTCGATATCCTGGCTGAATACCGCCCCGCCCAGGCCGTAGTGGGAGTCGTTCGCCAGCGCGACCGCCTCGTCGTCGTTTTTCACCACGTATATCTGCGCCACCGGGCCGAAGAACTCTTCGAAGTACGCCGGGTTGTCGCGCGAGATGTTCGTCAGGATCGTCGGCTCGAAGAAGCTCCCGTCGCGCTGCACCGGCTTGCCGCCATAGTGCAGCGTCGCGCCGTTTTTCACCGCCTCGTTAACCTGTTTGGTCAGTGTTTCAAGCGCATCTTTCGACGACAGCGGCCCCAGCGTGGTGCTTTCGTCCAGCGGATCGCCAATCTTCACCTGCTTAAACGCCTCGGTGAATTTGCTCAGGAAGGCATCCGCAATCTTTTCATGCAGGATAAAGCGCTTCGCCGCGGTGCAGACCTGCCCGGCGTTGTTGAGGCGTGCATTCACACCAATCTTCACGGCTTTGTCCAGGTCCGCATCGTCCAGCACCACGAAGACGTCGTTACCGCCCAGCTCCAGCGTGGATTTCTTAATGTGCTTCGCCGCCTGTGCGGCCACCACGCTGCCGGCTTTTTCGGAGCCGGTCAGCGCCGCCCCCAGCACGCGATCGTCGGCAATGATGTTCGCCACCTGCTCGGACGAAATAAACAGGTTAGTCCATGCCCCTTCCGGCGCGCCCGCCTCGCGAACCAGATGGGCAAAGGTCTCGGCGCAGTGCGGCACGATGCTGGCATGCTTGGCGATCACCGGGTTGCCCGCCGCCAGGTTTGGTGCCAGGACGCGCATCAGCTGGTAATACGGGAAGTTCCACGGCTCAACGGCCATCAGCACGCCGATGGGGTGATGCTCCACCCACGCTTCCCCAAGCTCAGAGTCGTACTTCACCGAGGCCAGGAACTGCTTCGCATTGTCGCCGTAATAGCGGGCGATCTGCGCGCACAGCTTCACCTCGCCGCGGCTCTGTTCGATAAGCTTGCCCATCTCCTGGCTGGCGATTTTCGCCAGATCCTCGGTGCGCTCGTCGATCAGGTCGGCAAGCTTATGCAGCACCGGCAGGCGCTGGCTGATGTCGCCTTTAGCCCAGTCCGAATGGTAAAGCGCATCGGCCGCCTTCAGGGCCGCTTCGATATCCGCGTCGGTATGTGAGGGGTATTCTTTGATGAGCTGGTTAGTGGCAGGATTTACTGTCTGATAAGCCATGTCGAATCTCCTTGTTTTACCGCTTAGGGTATTAAGGGTAGTCAACATGACTGGCTGTGGACGTAAAGTTGGGTATATCCGGAAGGTTCTTAATGAAGCGCTGCCAGACGGTTCGCTGACGTGGTATAAAAAACGTCCAGAAGGAGTTCATATGACCGATACCCGACATATCCGGCAGACTTTTCACCGCGCCTCAGGCCTTGAGCTGCGCAGCACGTGGCAGAGCACGCAGGCGTATAAACGTCATTGTCACCCGCAGCTCTCCATCGGCGCGATTGTGGAAGGCCAGACCTGCTGCGTGTGTCATGACAGAGAATACATCCTTAACCCCGGGGACCTCATTGTGATCCCGGCCTCTGCGCCGCACAGCTGCAACCCCGTCGCCGGGCAACCGCGCAGCTACCATATGCTCTATATCGACACCGATCTTCCTCTGGCGCTCCAGGTGATTCGCGACCGTACGCTCTTTAAGCGCTACCTTGAGATTGTTGAGACGATGTCGCCTGCCTCCGTGGACACGCTGCTTTCAGCCCTGCCCCGCCGCCTGGAAAACGCAGATGCACTTCGCTCAACCAGTCAGCACGTGCGGCAGGCGTTTCTTGCCGACCTGGCCGCACCGCCTTCGCTTGACGAACTTGCCCAACGATTCTCGCTGCGCAAAGAGACGCTGATCCGCACCTTCCGGCAGGACACCGGCCTGACGCCGGGCAGCTTCCTCAACATCTCCCGCGTGGAGTTCGCCAAAGCGCGGCTACGTGCCGGGGACGACATCGCTGACGTGGGCTACCAGAGCGGCTTTGCCGACCAGAGCCATTTTCATAAGACCTTCGTCAGCTATACCGCCGCCACGCCGCGCCAATACGCCACGGGCCGATCAATATCCGACAATAAATAACGTTGGCATCACCGTAGTCTGACCTCAGATTGTTAACCGAGGTTGCTATGGAACTGTTCTTCCCTTCCGCTTTTCTCGCCCTGGCGCTGGCGCATTTTGTCGCCCTGTTAAGCCCGGGTCCGGACTTCTTCCTGCTGGTGGGCTACGCGGCGCGCTACCGACTGCGCGGCAGCGCCGGATTGTGCGTCGGCATCGCCGCGGGCAACGGGCTGTATATCTTACTGGTGATTATCGGCTGGAACGCGCTGCGCCAGTTTGCCTGGCTGTTTACGCTGATAGAGCTTTGCGGCGCGCTGTACCTGCTGTGGATCGGCTCGCATCTGGTACGCAGCCAACCGCAGGCGCTGAGGCTGAATGAAACCCGTCAGCGCTGCCCTTCGCTGCGAAAGCAGATCCTGCTGGGGCTCGGCTCGGCGCTGCTTAATCCGAAGAACGCGTTGTTCTATCTTGCCCTGATGACGGCATTGCTGGGGCCGGACGTGACGCTGCTTCAGCAGGCAACGTGCGGCGTCTGGATGGTGATGGTGGTGCTGGCGTGGGATCTGGCGCTGGTGTCGCTGATGGGGCTATCGGCGGTGCAACAGAAGCTCAGCCGTGCGCTGTGGCTGATAGAGCGCACGGCGGGGGTGGTGCTGATGGGGTTTGGCGGGTGGGTGCTGTGGCGGGTGATATGAAAGAATCTTATCAGCCGTTTTCTATGCCCCTAACCGATAATCCCAGTCATCCGAGTGAATAACGTTACCGTCACGGTAATGCCAGGTAATCTTTTTATAACGAAGCAAAACAAGCTCAAGATGACCCTGTTTTTCATGGTAAGTCTCTTTCACGTCATGCATTAATGAAAACACCGTGACGACCTTCACCGCTTCCAGCGTTATCGTGAAATAGATTTCTTCCTGACCGGCATCATTGATTCTGTACAGGTCGATAGTCGCTTTCCTGAACGTACCGCCCGTGCTGAGTGCTTTATAGAGAAAAACACTGGAGGCATCTATTTCTTTCTCAATAAGAAAGGGACGATGCTGGCGTTTGCTCAATGCTCTGCCATTATGCAGGTCATAATTATAGCTTACGTTATGATAGAGCCCTAAAACCTCAATCTGGTTTTCACGGTCTTTAACTTTCACGCTGCCTTTTATGTTATTACCCGCATCGTCAGTTAATGACATATATCCCGGAATGGCCATTTACATATCCTTATCGAATGGAACAGAGTGTTCAACAGTTGAGATCATAACGGCGAGACATCTTTTACCCTGCGGGCTTTTTATTTTGAACATCTCCCTGATTGAATCCACAAAAAGCTTATTACTTTCTGCCTCCGTTTCGGGGAAATTAGCAAACGCGCAAATTTGTTCAACAGTGAGTAACGGTTTATCGTCTTTTAAGATTGCTAAGACACCTTCAGGGTTATGTGGGATGGCTTCAGAAAGCGCCGCCTTTAAATCTTCAGCCTTACTGGCGTCCACTCCGGGTTCAAGGGCACTCGCCACGGCTAACCATGCCTGAGTTCCTTTACTTATCTCTGGTATGACATGATTCCACCATTCCGACTCACCCGTATCATTTGAATCCAGCTCCGCTACAACAGACATGGCGCCTTTGCCGTTTATCATTTGCAGGATCTGTTCAGGAGTGTGGTTTTTGGCAAATAAACCCATCGGTAAGCACAAGAAGAATAGCACCATAATATACTTCATTATCGCACCACCAGTATTGTATCTCCCGAATCATAAATCATATGACGCTTGTCCTGACCATTCATAATGATACAACCTGCTGATGCAGAGCCTGGTGGCTGACCTTTTTTATCACCATGAATTTGAAAATGATCCCTACCAAAGGTATTGGTCCCCGCTATAGGCTCAAGAATAATGGCCTCAGCACTTTTATGATTATTCCACCCGGCAATAAAATAAATACCTCTGGGAATGGGGCCTCTGTTTCGTTGACTTTCACACTCTGGCTTATCTTTCGATTCACCCACACCGCTGTAGCAGTTAGCGACAAACACACCATTATGGCTCAATACCCCCGTCGAAACTTTATACTCCCATGTCATCGATACCATCTCATTTCATAAATAGTCCTTTATCTTATGGCTAACAGGAGCGTTAAAATGACTACGACGGTCACAAAACATTACGTCCGAAAATAAATAAGCACAAAAAATATAGAAAAATTAATAATAGATAATTTAGATGTATCTATTTTTTATATAGACGACATTTGTTCACACTGAGAATGCGTCTCCCCCTTACACCAGTTTTGCACTTTTGGTTCACTTGCCTCTATCCTTAACCCATGGAAAAAATAGCTGAACTCAAACGCGCCAAGCTGCTGGCGCTGTCGCTGCTGCTGGTTGCCGCCGCGGCCTTTATCACCACCCTGTTCCTGCCGCAGACCTTCTGGGTGCGCGGCGTCAAGGCCATTGCCGAGGCGGCAATGGTCGGCGCGCTGGCTGACTGGTTTGCGGTCGTCGCGCTGTTCCGCCGGGTACCGATTCCCTTTATCTCCCGCCATACGGCGATCATCCCGCGCAATAAAGACCGGATCGGCGACAATCTCGGCCAGTTTGTGCAGGAGAAGTTTCTCGATACCCAGTCGCTGGTGGCGTTGATCCGCCGCTATGAGCCCGCGCAGATGATTGGTGCCTGGTTCAGCAAGCCCGACAACGCCCAGCGCGTCGGGCTGCATCTGATGCAGGTGATGAGCGGTTTTCTCGAACTCACCGACGACGGGCGCATTCAGCGCCTGCTCAAACGCGCGGTGCATAAGGCCATCGACAAGGTCGACTTCACTGAAACCAGCGCCGTGATGCTGGAGAGCATGACCAAAAACAACCGCCATCAGGTGCTGCTGGACGCCATCATCAATCGCCTGATTACCCTGATTCAGCGGGAAAGCACGCGGGACTTTATCGCCGACCAGATCGTCCACTGGCTCAAGACCGAGCATCCGCGCAAGGCGATGGTGCTGCCCACCGAGTGGCTGGGCGATCAAAGCGCGGAGATGGTGTCAAACGCGGTGAACACGCTGCTGGACGATATCAGCCACGACCGCACGCACCAGATCCGCCAGGCGTTTGACCGCGCCACGCTGAAGCTTATCGACAACCTGAAAAACGATCCTGAGATGGCGGCAAAAGCCGACAACATCAAGCACTACCTGAAAAACGATGAGGCGTTTAACCGCTATCTGGGCGAGATGTGGGCCGATCTGCGCCAGTGGCTGAAGGCGGATATGCAGAGTGAGGACTCGCGCGTGAAGCAGCGCATCGCCAACGCCGGGCTGTGGTTTGGTGAAACGCTGACGAACGATGCGAACCTGCAGGCCTCGCTGAACGAGCATCTGGAGCAGGCCGCGCACCGCCTCGCGCCGGATTTTGCCGCGTTCCTGACACGCCATATCAGCGACACGGTGAAAAGCTGGGATGCCAAAGACATGTCCCGCCAGATTGAGCTGAACATTGGCAAGGATCTGCAGTTTATCCGCGTCAACGGCACCCTGGTGGGCGGGACGATTGGCCTGATTCTGTTTTTACTCTCGCAAATCCCGACGCTTATCCATTGAGCGTCCTGAGGATCAGCGCCTTCATGCTGGAAATAGCGGCATTGGCGGAGGCGCTTCCCTGATGCAGCGCTATTCCCAACTCTCCTGTATCTGGCAGCTGGCGGCTGTCGACCTGTAACGTCTCGGGCAGGCCAATACGCGTGCGGAGCGTGATACCCAGCCCCGCGCTGACGCCCGCCCACAGTCCGCTCAGGCTATAGCTGGTAAAAGCGATACGCCAGGGAATACCTGCGGCATCCAGCGATGCGATAGCCCGGCTTCGCAAGAGGCAGGGGGCGTCAAACATTACCAGCGGCAGCGGCTCACCTCGGTGCAGAAGTACCTCAATGTCCTCGCTGGACCGGCAAATCCACTTTAGCGGCTCGCTTCGCACATAGTCGCCTTCTCGTCCTTCCTGCCAGACCAGCGCCAGATCGAGTTCGTTTGCCGCCACGCCCCGCAGCAGCGGCGGGTTGCGATCGACGCGCGCGATCATGCGGAGCTCAGGGTGTTGTCTGTGAAAATCGCCGATAACCTGCGGCATCACGGACTCCCCAAAGTCCTCCTGCATACCCAGACGCACCTCGCCCTGCAGCAACTCCCCCCTGATAGCCCGGAGCGCTTCATCATTTAATGCCAGCATGCGTCGGGCGTAGCTCAGCAGAATTTCACCCTCCCGGGTCAGAGCCAGCGTACGCCCCTGCTTCACGGTGAGCGCCACGCCGCACTGCTGCTCCAGCTTTTTTAGCTGGGCGCTGACCGCAGAGGTGGACCGACACAGCCTGTACGCCGCCTCGGCAAAGCTGGTGGATTGAATACCCTCCACAAAGCTGCGCAGCGCGTCCAGGTCTAATGCTGAAAAGCGTTTATCCATATCATCCTCATTTTCAGGACATTTGGTCCTGAACATTGTGATTTTATTTATGGTGGCAGCCTGCGAGAGTGATTTCCAGACAACAGGAGGAATAAAAATGAGCACAACACTGAATCGCGACACGCTTGCGCAGGTCTCCCCTAAGCTGGCGGAACTCAGCCAGCAGGTGCTGTTTGGCGATATCTGGCAGCGTCCGCAGCTGGCCCCGCGGGATCGCAGCCTGATCACGCTTGCCGCCCTGGCCGCCCTGGGGCGTACCGCGCAGCTTCCCTGGCATATCGACTTTGCCCGACAAAACGGCGTGACGGACGACGAGATTGCCGAAGCGTTTACTCATCTGGCGTTTTACGCAGGCTGGCCGGCAGCCGTCAGCGCCCTGACCTGCCTGGCAGAGGAGAAACAATAATGCCGTTTGTTCGCATCATGACGGGTGGCCGCTATAGCGAGATGCAGAAAAAACAGATTTCGGACATTCTGCACCAGGCGCTGACGGAAACCTTCGCCGTTCCCGCGCAGGACCGGTTTCATTTTTTTGAATGCTTCGCTGCCGGGGATCGATACGTTGATCGGCACTATCTCAGCCCGGGCAGAACGGAGGGGGCGATACTGTTCAATATCGTGGCCGGTAAGCCGAGGAGCGAAGAACAAAAAGCGGCGCTCTACCGCCAGTTGGCTGCGCAGCTGAATGAGAAGATGGGCATCAATGGTGGGGACGTGATGGTCGTTATCCAGTTTACTGCCGCTGAAGACTGGAGCTTCAGCGGCGGCATACGCTATCAGCCCTGAATGACGTAGCGCGTCGCCTCGAAGCGGTTCAGGATCAGGTGCACCAGAAAGACCATCGTCAGCGTCGCCACCAGCGAAAAAGTGACGGAGGTGATGCGGTACAGATCGCTGAACACCAGGTCAGTGTCCGGGTGCATGTTCTGCCCGAACATTATCCCGATGGTGGTGATGCTGGAGAACCCTACGCCTGCGCCCACCTTCTCCATCACGTGGAGTCGCGCCCCAAACGCCAGCCCGAGGCCGATCAGCGGCATCATCAATAGCATATGGCTGCTGTGATCGTAGAGGATCAGCTGCACCACCAGAATATAGAGGCAGCCCAGCACCACGCCGACCACGCGCCAGATGGAGCTCATCACCGAACCGCGATAGTGCATCGGGAACAGGATTAAAATCCCCGCCATCAGCGCCGAAAGCGAATCGCTTAAGTCGCTGATCTGAAAAACGACGAATATCAGCGTCGCGACGGTACCGGAGAGCAGCGACTCGTGGCGCACGCGGGCGTCGTCTTTCTCAATCAGCGGCGGCGGCTTGCGGGGCTCCACGTCCGGCAGGAGGTAGTTCATCAGCGCGCTCAGGCACACCGCCATCACGCTGGCTTCGATGTTGGAAAACAGCAGCGTGTGCCAGTTGGTGGTGGGGTAGCTCATAAAGTTGAGCATCACGCTCTGGCACACCACGCCCATGGACCCGAACAAAAACAGCGGCCCTTTACTCATAAAGCGAAAGCGCATCACGTACAGGGCGAAGACCACCAGCGTCATGATGACCGGCCATTGCGCCAGATAGCCGATGATGAAGACCATTTCGACGCAGTTTAGCGCGGCGCTGAAGATAAACTGCTTCGCCACGTGGCGGTTAAACACCGGCACCAGCGACAGCAGCATGATCGGGTAGACCACGAAAAATACGCCATAGCTGGTGTTGTAGAAGCTGGAGATGCTGAGCGCAATCATCCCGGCAAAGACGATGCGCAGGGTCTGGCGAAAGTCGTTTGCCGTATAGACGATGTTGCCGTGCGGGGTAAAGACCCGCGCCAGGGTGCTAATAGACATAGTGAAGCAGGCTCACCAGGTGGATCTGCATCCCGGAGAAGAAGCGCGCAAACGGCCCTTCGCTGTTGTAAAGCTGCACGGTCGCGCGGGCGCCGGTCGGCAGATGCTTCGGCAACGCCTCGTCCAGCGTCACGTGAATGCGCATGCGCTGAGCGTCGCGCACCCAGCGGTTAGAGGTTTCCGGCTCGGAAAGCTGGCCGTTAACGGCCTCCTGACCTGCCAGGATCCCCGCGTCGCTGCTGGTGACGTGGGCGCGGAAAACGTGTCCCGGAAAGGCGTCAAACACCACGGCCGCATCGGTGCCCTGACGAGTATGGCGCAGGCTCTTCTCGCGGAAATCGGCCACGATGTCGGTCTGGTTGTTCACCAGCGCCAGCGCGGCTGAGCCCGAGGAGGCGTAAAAGCCCGGGCTTAACTGCAGGTTACTGACCGTGCCGTCCGCCTGGGCGTAAACCTTCGTCCAGCCGAGATTGAGTTCCGCTTCATCCAGCGCGTTGCGGTATTTTTGCAGCGTCACGTTGCGGTGCTCGTCCCGCTCGCCGCGCTGGATGCGCAGGTTATGGATGTTGGCCTGAATTGAGCTGACGGACTGTTCGCTGCTCTGCCAGGTCGTGCGGACTTTATCCAGATCCGCCTGCGAGACGTTCTGCAGGGTGCTCAGCTTCTGGTAGCGATCAAAGGTTACTTTGTCGTTACGCGCGGTCAGCACGGCGGTTTTCAGGCTGGCCTGCGCGGCGGCGATCTGCGCATCCAGCTGTTCGTTGGACAGGCGTGCCTGCTCGAGCGCGATTTGCGCCGCTTCCACCTTATTGCGAAACGGCGTGTCATCGAGCTCAAACAGCAGATCGCCTCTCTTCACCTGGCTGTTGTTGTGGACATGTACCGCCGCCACGTAACCGGAGACGCGCGGAGACACCGGCGTCACCACGCGCATCACGGTGGAGTCCGGCGTCAGCGGGATCCAGATATCCGCGACGATAAAGTAGACAAACATCAGCAGGAAAGAGGCAATACTCACCCTTACCCAGCGGGCAAACTTTTGTTCAGGGGTCATTATTTTTCGGTCTTGTTATCTTCTTCGCGGATTGTCCGCAAATTGCAGGCGATTTGATTCAACGTGGCGCTGAAAATGTCGAGATGTTCCGGCGCGATGTTTTGCGATACGCGCGCCTGATACGTCTCAATCACCTGAGTGAGCCTTTGTAACAGGGCTTTTCCCTCAGGCGTCAGCGTCAGAAGCCGGATGCGCTTGTCATAAGGCGATACGGCGCGCAGCAGGTATCCCTGCTTTTCCAGCTGTGTCAGGGTGCGCATCAGCGGCGGCAGTTCAATGCCCTGCACCTCCGCCAGCTCACTCATTGAGACGTTATCCCCGAGCTGATGAAGCTGCATCATCACCGTCCAGCTCGACTGGGTTAACCCGGTATCGAGAATGGCCTCGTCGATGACGGCACGCCACTGGCGCACGATCATCGCCATCCGCATGCCCATCGGCCTGCGGCAGAACAGTTCTTCTTCACTCATGGGGAAACCTCTCGTCACACGCGGTCAAGATAATAGTTATCAGGGTAAGTATCAAGAAACGAGAGGCGAAAGCGCAGGAATTGCGAAAAGGGTGTTCTCCCTCTCCCTGTGGGAGAGGGTCGGGGTGAGGGCATCAGCCCGCAGCGGCGTTTAGCGGCTAAAATGCTTCCTGAAGGCGGCCTTCCCCGACGCCGTCACCACCACCTCCCGATACCCCGCCACCCGCTGGATCCAGCCTTTATTTTCCAGATGGTCGAGCAGCAACGCGCCGGCTTCTCCGCCCAGGTGAAACCGCCGCTCGCTCCAGTCCAGGCAGGCGCAGCAGGCCTTCCGGCGCGGATGCGCGCTTAACGAAATGCCGAGCGTCAGGAACTGCTCCCGGCCATAGAGTGTCAACGCTGAACCGTCAGCCTCCAGCCAGCCTTCCGCCTGCATGAAATCATAGATCTGCACCGCCACCGCGCCTGCGAGATGGTCATAGCAGGTCCGCGCTTCGCGCATGGCTTTCGGCGCGCTGGTTTCCGGTGGGGTAATGCGGCTCCACGAAAGCCCCATCATCTGCTCCACCAGCGCCGCCACGTCGTGCCCGGCAAGGCGATAATAGCGATGCCGCCCTTGCGACAGGCAGGTAATCAGTTGCCCTTCAAGCAGCCGGGCGAGATGCCCGCTGGCGGTCGACGGCGCAACGCCTGCCGCCGCGCTCAGTTCGGTAGCCGTCCACGCCCGTCCGTCCATTAGCGCACAGAGCATCTTCACGCGCGACGGATCGGCCATTGCCGCCGCCACCGCGGCAATCGCCTTTTCCAGCAACGCGCTGTTGTCAGGGGGTAAACTCGTCTTAAGCATGGGCCGCCCAGGGTTCGGTGATCTCAGCGGCCAGCTTATCATTATCCGTCAGCAGAATAAGGTGATTCGCATGGTCGCTGTACTGAGCCAGGATAGACACACCGCGTGCCGCCAGCGCCGCCGCTATCTCGCCCAGCTCGCCAGGGCGCTCTTGCTTAAGCTTTCTGATCACCGGCTTTCGCACCGCCTGCACGATAAACCCGGCGTCGAGCAGCACGCGTCGCGCTTTTTCCCCGTCTTCCATCAGGAAATGGGCATCTGTACCAAAAACGCCACCGCCCTCCAGCCCCACGCCGTTGCGGCCCAGCAGCTGTCCAAAGCGCGCCAGCTCACCCGGGATATCGCGAAAAATGACATGAACGTCATACATCGGCATGCCCTCCGGTTTCAGAGGTATATTCCCGCACGACCTGCGCCACCCGAATGCGGTAGTACGCAAAAATCGACTCCCGCCCTTCGGCCTGCGCCGCCTGATGAAAGACGTTCTGCTTCCAGCGGCGGACGGCCTCTTCATCCCGCCACCAGGAAAGGGAGAGGATTTTGCCGTCGGTCGTCAGGCTCTGGAACCGCTCGATATCAATAAAACCGTCAATGTCCGCCAGCAAAGGCTTAAGCTCTGCGGCAAGCTGAAGATAGCGCGCCTGATGGGCAGGCGCGGCTTTGGCTTCGAAAAGGACTGCGATCATGGTTTTCTCTCCGTTGTGATGTTGAGGAGAGAATGCAGGATGGAAAAGCACGATGCTTCGGTAAATAACGAAGTTTTATCCCACAATCGACCGCGGCTCCATAAACGCCCGGATCCCCCACTCGCCCATCTCGCGCCCCAAACCGGAGTGCTTAAACCCGCCGAACGGCGCTTTCGGTTCATGGGCCAGGGTGTTCACCAGCACGCGACCGGAAACAATCTGCTGCGCCACGCGTCGTGCGCGGTCCACATCGCCGCCCAGCACCATCGCGCTCAGGCCGTAGTCGGTGTCGTTGGCAATGGCGATCGCCTCCGCCTCGTCCTGATAAGGGATTACGCACAGCACCGGGCCGAAGATCTCGTCGCGGGCAACGGTCATCCGGTTGTTCACGTCGGCAAACAGCGTCGGACGCACAAACCAGCCGTCCTGCGTGCCTTCCGGCCGCCCTTCACCGCCCGCCAGCAGGCGTGCCCCCTCTTCGAGGCCTTTACGGATATAGCCCTGCACCCGCTGCCACTGCCTTTCGCTGACCATCGGGCCGACGTCAGTCGCACTGTTGCGCGGGTCGCCGGAGTTCACCGCCGCCACGGCCTGCGCCAGCCCGGTTTCGATCTCCGCCTTGAGCGAGTAAGGCACCAGAATGCGCGTCCCGGCCACGCACGCCTGCCCGCTGTTCATAAACCCGGCCTGAATCACCAGCGGGATCGCCTGCGCCAGATCCACATCATCCAGCAGGATCGTCGGCGATTTACCGCCCAACTCCAGCGTTACGCGCTTAAAGCTTTCCGCCGCGTTGCGCAGGATCGCCTTGCCGGTATTCGTGGAGCCGGTGAACGAGATTTTTGCCACGTCCGGATGGCAGCTAATCGTTTCGCCGACCGTCTCGCCGCGCCCGGTGACGATGTTAAATACGCCCGGCGGCAGAGCCGCATCGCGCAGCGCTTCAGTGACAATCTGCGTTTGCAGGGCACTCATTTCGCTCGGCTTGATCACCGCCGTGCAGCCCGCGGCGAGCGCGGCCGCCAGTTTGCCGCAGATAAACCCGGCATCGCTGTTCCACGGCGTAATCAGCCCGGCCACGCCGAGCGGCGTCATCTGCACCGTTGCGGCACCTGCGGGGGTGACAAACTCAAACGCCTCAAGCGCCTCGATGGCCTGCGCAATCACCTCTGCCGGATAGCTGGCCATCCACGCCGAGCGCGAGGCGGGCGCGCCGTACTCTTCAATGACCGCTTCCAGCAGATCGTCGTGGCGAGCGGCCACGGCGGCGTGCATACGTTTTAGCGCCGCGATGCGTTCCTGCTTTGTGGTCTGCGACCACGCCGGAAACGCCGCTTTTGCCGCCGCAACGGCGCGCGCTGCGTCAACCTCATCCGCCAGGCGTACCTGCCCGATGACCCGCGCCGTCGCCGGGTTGTACAAATCAAACCACTCGGTGCCGTGCGGGGTAACAAATTCGCCGTTAATAAAGATCTGTTCGATGGTGTGCATATAAACCTCCTCAGGCTGTGTGAGCACAGTCTGGCACGGCTTCTCCGTTGCGATAATCCACGCTATGCTGCAAGGGTTGTTTCGATTTTCAGGATAATCTATGCATCGTTCAGGTCTGACAGAGCTGGAAGTGGTAATGGCGGTGGTGCGGCGCGGCAGCTTTCGCGCCGCGGCGCAGGAGCTGGGGATGTCCGCCACGGCGGTCAGCAACGCCATCGCCGGACTGGAGAGCCGCCTTGAGACGCGGCTTTTCAACCGCACCACCCGCAGCGTGGCGCTCACCGACGCCGGGCAGCGCTACGTGGCGCGTATCGGCCCGGCCCTGCAGGAGATCCGTCTCGCCGGGGAAGAGATCCACAGCGACACCGGAGAACCCGCCGGCACGCTGCGTCTGAACGTGCCGAACCATATCGGCACCCTGTTTCTGGACCAGCTGCTGATCGACTTTATGATCCGCTACCCGAAGATGCGCGTAGAGACCGTCAGCGAAGCGCGAATGATCGACATCGTCGCGGAAGGCTATGACGCGGGGATCCGCCTTGAGGAGTCTGTGCCGCAGGACATGATCGCCGTGCCGCTGACCGGGGAGATCCGCCAACTGGTCACCGCCACGCCGGACTATTTTGCACGTCACGGCATTCCGCAGACGCCGGACGATCTGCTTTCACATCAGGGGATCGGCATGCGGATGGCCCACGGCGGGATCTACCGCTGGGAGCTGGCGCGTCGGGGTGAAACGTACGCCCTTGCCGTACCGCCGCGTTTTGCGACGTCCGATCTTTTTGCCTCGATCCGCGCCGTGAAAGCGGGGTTAGGGGTGGGATTTTTACCGGAACTGTATATCCGTGAAGAGCTTGAACGTGGAGAACTGATGAGCGTCCTAAACGACTGGGCGCAGCCGTTTGCCGGGCTGCGCCTGTACTACCCCGGCCATCGCCACGTCCCGCCGGGACTGCGGGCGCTGGTGGCGATGGTTCGCGAGCGCGGGATTATTCCAGGTTAGCCTTATTCAGCCCGTAAGCCGCGTCCAGCGCGCCGGGTTCCATGCGGGAGGTGATCCCCAGACGGTTCCAGGCGTTGATCGCCACGATGGCGAAGTTTAGCTCTGAAATCTCCACGTCCGAGAAGTGCTCCGCCACGCTGCGGTAGAGCGCATCACTGACACCGTGAACGCCAATCTGGGTCAGCGCTTCGGTGAAGGCCAGCGCGGCTTTCTCGCGGGCGCTGAACAGCGGGGACTCGCGCCAGGCCGCCAGATGGTACAGGCGCAGCTCGCGCTCGCCGGCGATTTTAGCCTCTTTTGAGTGCATATCCAGACAGAAGGTGCAGCCGTTCAGCTGCGACACGCGAATGTCGATCAGGTGCTTCAGCATCGGGTCGATGGAGGTTTTTGCCACCTCCATGCTCAGGGCAGACAGCGCGTTGGCGAGGGCAGGTGTAACTTTATGGTGGTTAACGCGAGTGCTCATTGTCTTTCCTCTTTTTGTGCGGCATGTGTCATGCGATGGGGCAAATCTACGCCGTTCATGACATAGTAAAAAGATACAAAAAGCGTGAAATGAGGTAGGACATGAAGCCGGGCTATCACGAGATTTATTCCCGCTATCGCGACAACATCACGCGCGGCGTGCTGAAGCCGGGCGACAGGGTGCCAGCCATCCGCGTGCTGGCGGAAGAGCTGAAGGTGGCGCGTAAAACCGTCGAAACGGCGTACGCCATTCTGACGGGTGAAGGGTATCTGGTGAGCCAGGGCGCGCGCGGCACGCGGGTTAACCCGGACTTACTGCTGCCGGATAAGACTGCCCCTGCGGAACAGACCACCGGCACGCTTCCGGCATCGCTCATCAGCCAGCGCGAGCGGGCCGGGTTTCTGCGCCCCGGCATCCCCGCCCTCGACAGCTTCCCGTATAAAAAGTGGCTGCTGCTGGCGGGTCAGGCGACGCGGGCTATGCGACAGGAGGAGATGCTCAACCCGCCCGTTCTGGGCTGGTATCCGCTGCGCCAGGCCATTGCCAGCTACCTCAACATCTCGCGCGGGCTGTCCTGCAGCGCCGAACAGGTGCTGATCACCAGCGGCTACAGCGGTAGCCTGCGGCTGATCCTCGACACCCTCGCCAGCCGCAGCGACAAGGTGGTGTTTGAAGATCCGGGCTATTTTATGGGCCAGCAGCTGCTCAAGCGGATCGTGCCGCGCCTGCACACGGTGCCGGTCGATCGCTGCGGCATCGACACGGACTACCTGCTGCGTCACCATCGCGACGCCCGATTTGCCATCGTCACCCCGTCGCACCAGAGCCCGCTGGCGGTCACGCTCTCCCTGCCGCGTAAACAGCAGCTGCTCGACTGGGCCAGCCAGAACGAGGCGTGGATTATCGAAGACGATTACGACGGGGAGTTTCACTACACCCGCAAGGTGCTGCCGTCGCTGAAAAGCCTCGACCATCACGACCGGGTGATTTTTATGGGCACCTTCAGTAAAACCATCATGCCGTCGCTGCGCATGGGCTACGTGGTGATGCCCGCCAGCACCGTCGGAGCCTTTACCGACTGCGCGGACATCACCACCAGCGGCCAGCCGGTGTTGACGCAAAAGATCCTCACCGCGTTTCTCAACGAAGGGCATTTTTTCCGTCATTTGAAAAAGATGCGCGCGCTGTATCAGACCCGCCGCGACTGGATGATTGCCGCCCTGCGCGAGGTGTATGGCGATCTGTTTTTCACCGAGCAAAACGACGGCGGGATGCATATCGTGGCGTTCCTGACCAAAGGAAGCCGTGACCGGGAAGTGGCGCGCTGCTGGCAGGAACAGCAGCTGCAGGTCAATGCGCTTTCGGAGTGGTATCGCGGTTCCGGGAAGCGCTACGGGCTGGTGATGGGCTATAACAACGTGCGGTCGTACGAAGAGGCGGTGGCGCTGCTGGAAAGGCCGAAGCGGCAGACGTTTGCGCTGTTGCGCTGAACATCGCCGGGTGGCGGCTTCGCCTTACCCGGCCTACGGTTTAAATATCATTGCGCGACAACCCAACGTCCTTGAGCTGCTCGTCGCTCATCTGGCTCAATATGCGGCGGGTACGGTTGATGCGATACCAGTTGCAGATCGTTTTCCCGATCCAGACGAACACAATAAACGGACGTTTTGAACGATTCTCGTAGAATTCCATGATGCTCTCCTCACTGTGTCAGTGGGGTTATCATCCCGGAAATCCACCCGTGCAATACAGATGCAAAAACACCTTTTGTTTAACATACAGATCCGCTAAAACAGTATCTGCATGGCAATTTTCGCAGCAATCTGTACTGGTTTTATAATCTGTATGGTGAAAACAAAGGATACAGCATGACACGCTACCAACATCTGGCCAATCTTCTGGCTGAACGCATTGAGCAAGGGCTGTATCGCAGCGGCGAACGTCTGCCGTCGGTGCGCACGCTGAGCCAGGAGCACGGCGTGAGCATCAGCACCATACAGCAGGCCTACCAGATCCTCGAAAACCTCCAGCTGATCACGCCTCAGCCGCGCTCCGGCTATTTTGTCTCACCGCGAAAAGCCCAGCCGCCCGTCCCGGCGATGACGCGCCCGGTGCAGCGCCCTGTGGACGTTACCCAGTGGGATGAGGTGATGATGCTGCTGGACGCCCGCGCCGACAAAGAGATGATCTCCTTTGGCGGCGGTTCGCCGGACATTAACCAGCCGAGCCTGAAGCCCCTGTGGCGCGAGATGAGCCGCATTGCGCAGCATAATCCCGGCGAGATGCTGAGCTATGACGTGCTCGACGGGCGCCTGGAGCTGCGTGAGCAGATCGCCCGCCTGATGCTCGACGGCGGCTCCACCGTCTCGGCAAGCGACATTGTGATCACCAACGGCTGCCACGGCGCGCTGTCGATCGCTCTGCTGTCGGTATGCAAACCGGGGGATATCGTGGCGGTGGAATCGCCGTCGTTTCACGGCACCATGCAGATGCTGCGCGGGTTTGACATCAAGGCAATTGAAATTCCTACCGATCCCGAGACCGGGATCAGCATCGAAGCGTTAGAGCTGGCAATGGAGCAGTGGCCGATCAAGGCGGTGATCCTGGTGCCCAACTGCAATAATCCGCTCGGATTTATCATGCCGGAAGCGCGGAAAAAGCAGGTGCTGGCCCTCGCCCAGCGGCACGATATCGTGATTGTCGAGGATGACATTTACGGCGAGCTGGCGGCGGAGTATCCGCGCCCGCGCACCATTCATTCGATGGATATCGACGGCCGCGTGATCCTCTGCAGCTCGTTTACCAAAACCGTGGCGCCAGGCCTGCGCGTCGGCTGGATTGTGCCGGGACGCTACTACGACCGGGTGATGCACATGAAATACGCCGCGGGCGGGTTTAACGTGCCGGGCACGCAGATGGCGGTGGCGGCGTTTATTCGCGACGGTCATTACCATCGCCACGTGCGCCGTATGCGCCAGATTTATCAGCAGAATATGGAAACCTACACCTGCTGGGTGCGGCAGTATTTTCCGGCAGAGATTTGCGTCACGCGCCCGCAGGGGAGCTTCCTGCTGTGGATTGAGCTGCCGGAGAAGGTCGACATGGTATGCGTCAGCAAGCAGCTATGTCGGCTGAAGATCCAGGCCGCGGCCGGGTCGCTGTTTTCCGCCTCCGGGAAGTACCGCAACTGCCTGCGGATCAACGTGGCGCTGCCGCCGACGGACAAAAATCGCGAGGCGCTGAAGAAGCTGGGCGAAGCGATTGTGATTGCGATGGAGGAGGGCTAGTGCGGCCTGATGCCCTCACCCCGACCCTCTCCCACAGGGAGAGGGAGAAAACCGTGCCGCACTACTCGTCGAAGTACCAGTACCCCTGGTTAATCAGCCCGGTGAGCTCCTCGACAAACGCCGGGTTTTTCAGCGCATCGCCCAGCTCGGCCTGACCGAGTTCGGTGAAGCGGCACAGCGCATCCGCCGCCTTCGCGTCAACCGTCTCCAGCTGTTCGCTGTTGATGAAGAAGCTGCCGTTGATGTTCAGCACGCGCAGGCCGCTCAGGCGAGACAGCGTTTCGCCGCCCTGCAGCGCGTCCAGCACCTCTTCCGGCGCGTACGGCGGCTCGGCGGCGGCGATATCCAGCTCGTGGCGCGGCGTGGAGACAAAGCTGCCGAACCATTTTGTGAAATCATCCGGCTTGCTAATCATGTCGATCATCATCTGACGAATGCGATCGAGCTCGTACTGCTCGACGCGGCCAGGATGTTCACGACAGGTCAGATCCGGATCGCTGTAGTGCTCACCGCCCAGATCGTTTTCCAGCGCGTAATCGGCGAAGCTGCTGATCAGATCGCGACCGTTCGGCCCGCGGAAGCCGACGGAGTAGTTAAGCGCCGTTTCATGGGTAAAACCGTCGTGCGGGAAGCCAGGTGGAATGTAGAGGATATCGCCCGGGGCCAGGTCTTCGTCAATGATCGGCTCGAACGGATCCACGTGCAGCAGCGCCGGATGCGGGCAGAACTGACGCATCGGCAGCTTGTCACCCACGCGCCAGCGGCGGCTGCCCATCCCCTGAATGATAAACACGTCGTACTGATCGATATGCGGACCCACGCCGCCGCCCGGCACGGAGAAGGAGATCATCAGGTCATCCAGACGCCAGTCCGGCAGAACGCGGAACGGACGCACCAGTTCCGCCGCGGGCATATGCCAGTGGTTCACCGCCTGCGCCAGCAGCGACCAGCCGGTTTCGCCCAGATCGTCAAAGTGCTCAAACGGGCCGTTGCTGGCCTGCCATTTGCCGTTGAAATGGCTCACCAGACGGCTATCGACCTCCGGCTCCATCGCCAGCCCCGCCAGCTCGTCCGGGGTAATCGGGTCGACAAAGTTCGGGAAGGCATTTTTCAGCACGACGGGTTGTTTTTGCCAGTATTTCTCAAGAAATTCCGGCCATTTCAGGTTCAGTTGATACGCCATGGGTAGCACCAGTGAGAAGGGAAACAGGCGCGATTATAGGCAAGAAGGCAGAGGGGGAACTTGTCATGGGTCAAACCCGCACGTGTAGGTCGGGTAAGGCGAAGCCGCCACCCGACACAAACACGCCGCGAAAACTTAATCCAGCTTCAGCTCGTCATAGTGGGTAATCAGTTTACCCACGATGCCGTAGTCCAGCGCTTCCGCCGGGGACATCCAGAAGTTGCGGTCGGTGTCTTTTTTCACTTTTTCCAGCGGCTGGCCGGTAGCGTCGGCGATCAGCTTGTTCACGCGATCCAGCATGCGGATGATCTCGCGCGCTTCGATCTCAATATCGGTCGCCTGACCGCGCACGCCGCCCAGCGGCTGGTGGATCATGAAGCGGGTATTTGGCAGCGAGTAGCGGTGCTCTTTTTTCGCGGCCAGGAAGATGGTGATCCCGGCGCTCGCGACCCAGCCGGTGCCGATCACGTGCACTTCCGGGCGAATGAATTTGATGAAGTCGTGGATGGTGTCGCCCGCTTCCACGTGACCGCCCTGGCTGTTGATGTACAGCTTGATCGGATCGTTGCTGACGCTTTGCAGCAGGATCATCTGGGTGATCACTTTCTGCGCCAGCTCCTGGTTGATCTCACCGGAAATCACAATCGAACGAGACTCCAGCAGTTTTTGCTGCAGAGCGCCCGCGCCGTTTGACCCTTCCGCCTTTTCCTTGTCGCTTTCTTTCAGTGTGTAGTGCATTGTTATGTCCTCAGCATTTAGCGCTCAAAACCAGAGTGTAGCCTGTTTTACCGATCAAAGTCCTCACCGGCAAATCACGAGGGAGCTCATGCACATTGCCCATGTTGCACGCGTTTCGTTCCTTCACCGCCCCCGCCCGGATCGCTATACTTCATATGATTATCATATTGTTAAATGATAATCATATTTAATGTGTTAAGATGAAAGTCAGCATAAACAGTCCCTTACGTCACTCCTGGGGGCTGTTTGCATCCTCGACATGTAAAACAGCACCGGGGCGGTGAATGGAACACATTGTGTATGTGGTTGATGACGATGACGCAGTCAGACAGTCCGTGATCGGGCTGCTGGAATCCGCAGACTTAAACGCCATCGGCTTTTCATCGGCAGAAGCGTTTCTTCAGCACCGCTTTGAAGAGCTCCCTTCGTGCGTGGTCCTCGATATGCAGATGCCCACCATCTCCGGTTTTGAGGTAGCAGATGCCCTCAAGGACAGCGGGCGCGAGATCCCGATTATCTTTCTCACCGGCCACGGCACCATCCCGATGTCGGTGCGCGCCATTAAAGGCGGCGCTTACGAATTTCTCACCAAACCCGTCGAATCCACCGCGCTTATCGACGCCATTGAGTCCGCGCTGCAGCTGGCGGAAAACAACGCCGAGCGCAATAAAGAGCACTACGCCCTGAAGCAGCGCCATCTCTCCCTCACGCCGCGAGAACACGAGGTGCTCACGCTGGCGATAAGCGGCATGCTGAACAAGCAGATTGCCGCCGAGCTGGGCGTCAGCGAGATCACGGTGAAAGTGCACCGCCGCCGCGTAATGGAGAAAATGCAGGTGCGCTCCGTGGCAGAGCTGGTCAGGGCCGTTGAGCGCCTGACCAAAAGCCAGCCTGCGGAGTAATGTTTACCCTTCCTGTACCGCCAGCGGCAGCGCAAAGGCAAACACCGTGCCGTAAGGCTCCCGGCGGCGCGCGCTCAGCTTCCCGCAGTGGCGCTCAATGATGCTGGCGCTGATGGTCAGCCCCATCCCCATCCCCTGTGGCTTGGTGGAGTAGAACGAGTCAAAAATCTGCTCCAGCCGCTCGGGCTCAATGCCGCTCCCGGTATCGGCGATCTCAACGATCGCTTTTCCGTCCGCGTTGCTGGTGCTGAGGGTGATAGTGCAGGCGCGATCCTTCACCTCGGCCATCGCCTCAACGGCGTTCATCACCAGGTTAAGCAGCACCTGCTGGATCTGCACGCTATCGCCGGTGATAAAGCTGTCCTGCGCCTTCAACAGGTAATCAACGCTAATGTGTCGCTGCTCCAGCTCGCTGCGGGAGAGCGCGATGATATGGTGGATCAGATAGTGCAGATCGATGCGCGAGAAGGTGGGATCCTGCTTGCGCGTCAGGGACTGGATGCTGCGAATGATCTCCCCCGCCCGCGCGCCTTCCGCGGCGATCTCTTCCAGCCCTTCCCGCACTTTATCCAGCCGGGCCGGCTCCCGGCTGAGCCAGCGCAGGCTCGCTCCGGCGTTAGAGACGATCGACATCAGCGGCTGGTTGACCTCGTGGGCGATGGAGGAGGTCAGCTGCCCGACGGTGGTGGCGCGGGACACCCTCGCCAGATCCGCCTGCGCCACCCGCATGGCATCCTCCGCGGCGCGCTGGCTGGTGATATCGGTGATGATGCCGTAATACTCGTTCACCTCTCTGCCCACGCCCACCGGATCGCCAATCCCGAGGATATAGCGCGTTGAACCGTCGGTACGCTTGACCCGAAACTCCGCGCGCATGGAGAGCCCTTCGCGCACGCTCTGCGTGACGATGGCGCTGATGCGGGCGTAGTCGTCTTCATGAACGAAGGTCAAAAACTCCGCCATGGAGATCATCTTTTGCCGCTCGGGCAGGCCGAGGATGCGGGCGTACTCCTCCGAGACAAACATCAGATCCTGCTCCAGCTCCCAGCGCCAGCTGCCGGTGTGGCTGATCTGCTCGCCCAGCATCAGCGAGGTCTGGCTGGCGCGCAGCTCTTTTTCCACCCGACGGCGCTGGATGTTCTCCCCCAGCAGCTCGGCGTACAGCCGCGCCGTCTCCAGGGACACCGCAGCCTGCGCCCCCAGCAGGCTCACCACGCGAGAATGCTCGGCGGTGAAAACCTCCGGCATCAGGCGGTTTTCCAGGTAGAGCACGCCTACCAGCCGCGCCTGTTTGAACATCGGGACGCACATGACGGCCGCCCCCGAGGTCACCAGATAGGGATCCTGGCTGAAGGGGTGAAACTCCTCCGGCTTACCGGTGCGGATCTCCTGCCCGGTGCGGATCACCGCCGCCAGCACCGACAGGGGCATGTCGGTCGCCGTCGGCACGTCTTTCAGGATCCGCACCCGCACGCCTTCGGTGCTGGTCCAGGCGCTGGCCTCGATCTCCGGGATCAGGCTATCGCTCACGCGAAGCAGCAGGCCGCGCTGCGCCCCGGCGCGTTCAAGGAGGATCGTCATCAGGTTTTCGATTAAGCGCTCGAGATTGATCTCTTCCGACAGCGCGCGGGAGGCTTTGATGACGCTCTGCAGATCGCGGATGGTCTCGTTCTGGGCGAACGCCACCGTGTCATAGGCGCTCGCCTGCCCGGAGGCCAGCAGATGCGGGAAATCCTGCTCCAGCTGGCGCACCTTGGCCTGCGCGCCCGCCCGGCCCCAGGCGGCAATTGCGCCGCGGAAGTGTGCGTCCGAGGCGGTCGGGTAGCCGCAGGCCAGCGCAAAGCGACCCGCCAGCTCGTGGGCCAGGGCATTAATCGGATTAAATCCGCCCTCGCGGGAGAGCCGGACCGCCTTCTCATACTGCTCGAGCGCAATGCTGTTCATCCCGTCCAGCCGCACGATTTCGGCGTAGATCAGCGCCTCTTTATCCGCGAACGTGCCGGGATTAATGCGCGCCCAGAGAGCGATTTTGTCGTAGTGGGCGTGAATGCTGCGACGGTGGTTCGCCGAGAAGGTCTCCGGCGTCAGCTGACGGGAAAGCGCCAGGGCGCTGTAAAGATGGTAATCCAGCAGATGGATGTGCCCCGGCGCAGACCACGCGTACCACCCCGCCATCTCCAGATCCGCCTGCGCGTCGGCATACTCGCCGCAGGTAAAGTGGGCCATGCCGCGGTAGAGCCAGTACCAGAACAGCATGGTGGAGGTCTGCTCCGGCGCCTGCTCCGGCGACGCGGGCAGCAGCGCCTCCGGCAGCACCTGCGATGCGGTCCAGGTGCCGATAACCGGCGTGCGCAGGAACTCAACGTAGCCGCGCTGGACCATCAAGATGGTCTCCACGTCCTGGAAGTGGGTTTTACGCACGAACGCCAGGCCGCGATCGATGCTGGTCAGCACCCCGTCCAGATGATCGCCCCGGGAGAGGAAGTTAATGACCTGGTGGCAGGCCGCAAAGCAGGCCATCGTCATATCCCCGTGGGTCACCGCCGAGGTAAAGCAGGCCTTCGCGCACTCGATGGTAAACGATAAAGGCTGGGTCCAGACGCTGAGCTGGTCAAGCGGCAGCAGGGTTTTGGCTTCGAACGCGTCGTAGCCGTGGCGATTCACCAGCTCGCGGGCCAGGGTGCCGTACAGGAAGCCGAGGCGATACTCGGCGTAGCGGTGGCCCATCAGCACGCCAAACCAGGCCATCGCCGTGGTGGAGGCGCCGGTAATACCGTGGTCGAGCGTCAGGTGCATCATGCGGCAAAGCAGTAAAAAGTGCAGGCGCGGACAGATGAAGCTGGCGCAAATGCTGGCGCTGTAGAGCAGGTTCATCACCGCTTCGGTTTCCGGGTTATCCATCCGCGAGAGCGGGGCAAACAGGGTTTGCGGCGCGTCGCCCGCGCGGTTACAGAAGTGTTCCCAGGCCTCGTCGCAGTCGGCATCTTCCGGATAGCGGCCGATCTGAATACCAAAGACCCCCAGCCAGCAGAGCGCCGCCTCCAGCGCCAGACGGCTGTCCGACTGGCGAATGTACACTTCCACCAGCAGATTGGCCGCCAGCGCCTTTTCGGTCAGCCCGCCGGGGCACCCGAGGATCGCGTCACACAGTTCGCGGGTGCGCTCCAGGTGCCCCAGCGCAAACTCGCAGCCCGCCTCTTCGATATCGAGCATAAAGTCAGACACCGTCCCGGCGTTGCCCAGCGCTCGGGCAGTCTGGATATAGCTCAGCGCCGAAAGGTAATCCCCCGAACGCTTCGCGCGTCGCGCGGCCAGCAGGCTCAGCTCGCGGAACATCTGGCGCTGCGGGGCGGGCTGGATGCTGTCCAGCGCGGCCGTGACGTGATGTACGGCGCGGAACAGCAGCTCGTTCCCCGCCGCCTGCCGCGCGGCGTCGGCCAGCAGGCTGGCGGTAGTCAGATGAAGATGGCTTTTCTCATGCCGATCCAGCAGCGCAAAGGCGGCCTCCTGCACCCGGTCGTGGGTGAAGGAGTACGCTTTTTCCGTCAGCACGATCAGCTGCGCCATGACCGCCGGATGCAGCGCGTAGCGCATTTCCGCCATCGATATACCGACCACGCGGCAGATCATCTCCATTTCGCCCGTGCCGCCGAGGCAGGCAAGGCTACCCAGCAGGCGACGCGTCTCGTCGGGCAACTCTTCCAGCTTCTCCAGCACCAGGGTGACGACGTTTTCGGTGTAATGCCGGGCGCGGATGGCCTGCAGATCGTAGTGCCACTTGTCCTGATATTTGTTGTGCACCACCAGCCCGTCATCGACGATGCGGCGGAAAAACTCGTGTACAAAGAGTGGGTTGCCCCCGGTCTTTTCATGGATCAGCGTGGCGAGGTCGGTCGTCGCCGTGCTGCGGGTGCGAAATACCGTCCCCAGCCAGCGGGACACGGCTTTGACCGACAGCGCCTGCGGGACAATTTCGCTCGCGTGATGCGCCGCCTCCGGCAGGCTCGCCAGCTGCTGTTGCAGCGTGGGTTCGGACAGCGAACCGATATCGCGGTGAGCGACCACCACCAGCAGCGGGATCGCGCCGCAGTTCACCAGCAGGTAGTTGAGCGTATGCAGGCTGGCGGCGTCGCTCCACTGGAGATCGTCGAGCACCAGCACCAGCGGGCAGCCCTGCGAGGCAAAGGTTTTCACCAGCGCCAGCACCATATGGCTGAAGCGCGCCCGGGCATCAATGGAAAACGTATCCGCCGGGAAGCGCGGCTTGCGCTCAAGCAGCAGGCCCAGCTCGGGCACGAGGCTGACGGCCAGCGCCTCGTGTCCTTCC
This sequence comes from Enterobacter sp. SES19, assembly GCF_011765665.1. Taxonomy (NCBI): domain Bacteria; kingdom Pseudomonadati; phylum Pseudomonadota; class Gammaproteobacteria; order Enterobacterales; family Enterobacteriaceae; genus Enterobacter; species Enterobacter sp. SES19. The sequence goes on along the minus strand of NZ_CP050320.1, from coordinate 610,511 downwards.
AGGGCGCGAGAAAGACGGATTTTCCACTTCGCCACCTCGTCCGCCGGCAGGCCCAGCAGGTGCAGGGTCAGGGGGCGGAATGCGGAGCTTAATACGCCGTAGGGCAATGACGGTGAAAACTGATCCACTTTGCCCACCGCCAGCAGCACCGTACGCTGCTGGAGCGTTTTTAACGCCGTCGCAATGATAGAGGATTTGCCGATCCCCGACGGCCCGCCGATGGTCACCAGCTCCGGCACGCGGTTCTGCCCCACCCGCTCAAACGCGGCAATGACGTCATTCGCCTGCGGATGCGTCGCGAACAGCGAGTCCGCCAGAAGAATCGCCGGGGTGCGGTCCTGCTGGCCGGGGGTAAAGGCAACGATCTCGCCCTCACCGGTCAACGTCGCCTGGCAGCGGCGGAGGTCGGCAATCAGCCCGTCAACCGTCTGGTAGCGGTTATCGGGGTGCTTCTCCAGCAGCTTCAGGATGATGGTCGACAGCATTCCCGGCACGTCCGGGCGTATCGCATCCGGGGCCAGCGGCGCCGAGGCAATATGGTAGTGCGCCCAGTTGGTCCGATCGTCCTCCCCCCGTTCAAACGGCAGGCGTCCGGTCAGGAGTTCATACAGCACCACGCCGAGGCTGTAGAGATCGCTGCGGCCATCGACGGGGCGCTGGGTGCGGGAGGTGTGCTCCGGGGACATATACGCCGGCGTGCCGCCTGAAACGGCAAGCCGGGTCTGCGCGAAGGCGCCGGAGAGGCTGCATGAAAGGCCAAAGCTGCCCAGACGGCAGGTGGCATCGTGATGAACAAAAATATTGCCGGGCTTGATATCACCGTGGATCAGGTTTTGCAGATGCATCTGGCGCAGAGGAACGCAGATCTGGATCGCCAGCTCGATAAAGCGCGCGATCCCCGAGATCGCCCTGCCCGCGCGCCGCGCCAGCAGCTCAAACGAAAACGGGGCGTACACCAGCGCGAAGCGTCCCCGGTACTGGGTGGACGCGACGGCGCGAATGGCCCAGCTATCCTGCAGCGCGTCACGCAGCGCAAACTCGTTTTTCAGCAGCCGGGTGGCCCGCTCTTCCTCTTCATCACTGACCGCGGTGGCGATAATGAACGAGCCGCCGGAATGAGGATGTCGCGCGTGCATCCAGGCGATTCCGCCCTCCTGCGCCAGCACGGTAAAAATCACATCCTCTTTAAGGACAAAAACCCGCCCCTGGTGAAGATTTCCCTGGGCGGGCCAGAATGCAGGCTGCTCGTGTTCGTTCATCCGCGATCCTTATTGTCGGCGGGCCAGCTCCCGCTGAATATGATCCAGCAGAATATCGATGTTAATCGGCTTACGCAAAAAAGCAGCGGCGCCCAGACCGAGAGCGTACCGCTGCATATTTTCATCAGCATGACCGGAGATAAAAAGCACGGGCGGAGGCGGTACGGCCAGCAGCCGCAGCTTGTCAAACAGCTCAAGGCCACTCATGCCCCGGAGCTTGATATCGGTGATCACCAGCGCCGCGCCGGACAGGGCAAGCGGATGGCTCAGAAATACCTCTGCCGAATCAAACGTGTCGGTTGAATAGCCTTCCGACTCCAGGAGATTACTCAACCCGCTGCGGACGGAACGTTCGTCATCAATGATGGCAATGCGCCACGGCAGCGTCATGCTGTTATTCCTCTAACCAGTCATTTAACGTCGCGAGGGTCCTTCGCGGGCGCAGGGGGCGCCGTGCCGCTGATTTTCGGTACGCATTCGTGACGAAACCAGGCGAGGGTGAGCGGTTCGCGACTCAGTAAACGTCGTCCCACCGGGATGAGCTGTTCACCCACCAGCATGCCGAACAGGCCAAGCAGGGCGACAACCGGCGGTGCCGGGGAATGGACGTCGAGCAGAGCGTAAATTACCCCAGCAACCACGCCGCACACCAGCGAAATTATCCATGCTTTCATGATGACGCTCCCGTCTGCGATGCCGCCTGCGGAACGGTCACCTGAGGAGGTGGGGCGCCGTCGCGGGATAAGAGATGGCGCGTCGCCTGTTCACCCGCCAGCATCCCCAGCAGACCAATCAGCGCCAGCGCGGGCGGCGCGGGGGAGCGCACCTTCAGCACGGCATACATCAGGCCAATCAACACGCCTGCCGCAAGGGATATCAGCCCAGTACTCATCGTGAACTCCAGAGAAAGAGGCAGCGGCGAGCCGGATGAGGGACCAGCCCGCCGACGGGACTTAGCGAGCCGGGACCGGCGCTAAGGTGCGGTGCTCGCTCTTCTGGCGAGACGGCGCTTTGTGCACCATGGTGTAGGCGTAATCCACGCCCATGCCGTATGCGCCGGAATGCTCGCGCACGATGTCCATCACCGCGGTGTAGGTCTCTTTACGCGCCCAGTCGCGCTGCCACTCCAGCATCACCTGCTGCCAGGTTACCGGGATCACGCCCGCCTGGATCATGCGCTGCATCGCATAGTCGTGGGCTTCTTTGGAGGTGCCGCCGGACGCGTCTGCCACCATATAAATTTCGTAGTCGCCTTCCAGCATCGCGCACAGGGCAAAGCTGTTGTTGCACACTTCGGTCCACAGACCGGCCACCACGACCTTCTTCTTGCCGCTGGCCTTCAGCGCGTCGCGCACTTTCTGGTCGTCCCAGGAGTTCATGGAGGTACGCTCCAGAATGTCCTGGCCCGGGAACACGTCCAGCAGCTCAGGATAGGTGTTACCGGAGAAGCTTTCGGTCTCAACGGTGGTGATGATGGTCGGGATGTTGAACACCTTAGCCGCTTTCGCCAGCGCCACGGTGTTGTTTTTCAGCACCTGGCGGTCAATCGACTGCACGCCAAACGCCATCTGAGGCTGGTGATCGATAAAGATGATCTGACAGTTCGCAGGGGTTAACACTTCGAGCTTTGAAGAGGTCATAGCATTTTCCAGTGGTTAAGGGTAGAAATCGCCGCGAGCGCCGCGACGATAAAGTCACCCTCATCCTGCGGTTTTCCTTCTCCGCGCGTAATTATCTCTTCGTATAGTTAACCTTAGGTATAGTTATACTTTGGTATACCTATCCTATTGTATAACTGGATCTTTGCCGAAACCGGTTCCCATAATCCTGACCATTCCCCTCTCAGTCAGGAGCAGTTATGGATACCCCAGGTAAAGCCGATCTCATTCTGGTTAACGGCCAGTTTCACACCGTCGATCGCGAGAATCCTGTCGCGGAAGCCGTTGCCGTGCGCGACGGAAAATTTCTGGAAGTGGGTACCGTCGCCGAGGTGATGCAGCACCACGGCGACGGCACCAAAGTGGTCGACTTAAAAGGCCACACCGCCATCCCCGGCCTCAACGACTCGCACCTGCACCTGATCCGCGGCGGGCTGAACTACAACCTCGAGCTGCGCTGGGAAGGCGTGCCCTCCCTGGCCGACGCCCTGCGGATGCTGAAAGAGCAGGCGCTGCGAACGCCGTCGCCGCAGTGGGTGCGCGTAGTGGGCGGCTGGACCGAGTTCCAGTTTGCCGAGCGCCGCATGCCAACCCTGGACGAAATTAACGACGCCGCGCCGGATACCCCGGTCTTCATCCTGCACCTGTACGACCGCGCCCTGCTCAACCGCGCCGCGCTGAAGGTGGTCGGCTACACCAAAGACACGCCAAACCCGCCGGGCGGGGAGATCCAGCGCGACGCCAACGGCAACCCGACCGGGATGCTGATTGCCCGTCCGAACGCCATGATCCTCTACGCCACGCTGGCCAAAGGGCCGAAGCTGCCGCTGGAGCAGCAGGTCAACTCCACCCGCCAGTTCATGCGCGAGCTCAACCGTCTGGGGCTGACCAGCGCCATCGACGCGGGCGGCGGCTTCCAGAACTACCCGGAAGATTACGAGGTGATTGCCGAGCTGCACGAGAAAAAGCAGATGACCATCCGCATCGCCTACAACCTCTTTACCCAGCGTCCGGGCCACGAGCTGGAAGACTTTGAAAAATGGACCGACATGCTCACGCCGGGCCAGGGCAGCGACTTCTTCCGCCACAACGGCGCGGGCGAGATGCTGGTCTTCTCCGCCGCCGATTTTGAAGATTTCCTCGAGCCGCGCCCGGACCTCGCGCCGGGCATGGAGGACGAGCTGGAGCGCGTGGTGCGCCATCTGGTGGAGCACCGCTGGCCGTTCCGCCTGCACGCCACCTATAACGAATCCATCAGCCGCATGCTGGACGTGTTCGAGAAGGTGAACCGCGATATTCCGTTCAACGGCCTGCACTGGTTCTTCGACCACGCGGAAACCGTGTCACAGGCCAACATCGACCGCATCAAAGCCCTCGGCGGCGGCATTGCCGTCCAGCACCGCATGGCCTTCCAGGGCGAGTACTTTGCCGAGCGTTACGGCATCGAAGCCACCCGCCACACGCCGCCGGTGGCGAAAATGCTCGAGACCGGCGTGCCGGTGGGCCTGGGAACGGACGCCACCCGCGTGGCGAGCTACAACCCGTGGACCGCGCTCTACTGGCTAGTCTCCGGCCGCACCGTCGGCGGGATGCAGATGTACGATCACAGCGCCCGTCTGGACCGCGATACGGCCCTGATGCTCTGGACCCAGGGCAGCGCGTGGTTCTCCAGCGAGCAGAACCAGAAGGGGCAGATCAAGGTCGGCCAGCTCGCCGACCTGGCGGTGCTGAGCAAAGACTATTTCCGCGTGCCGGAAGAGGAGATCAAGGGCATCGAGTCCGTTCTCACGGTGGTCAACGGCGACATCGTCTACGCCGCGGGCAGCTTTGGCCCGCTCGCGCCGCCGGCCATCCCGGTTCTGCCCGAGTGGTCCCCGGTGGTCAAGGTGCCGGGCCACTACCGCAGCGCGCCGCCGCAGGCCGCACGCGTCGGCTTGAGCCCTATCCACCACTGCAGCGGCCCGTGCGGGGTTCACAGCCACCAGCACGATTTCGCCCGCACGTCAGCGATGCCGGTGTCCGACGATAACGCTTTCTGGGGGGCGCTGGGCTGCAGCTGCTTTGCATTCTGATGAAAAACACCACTATGTCGCCCCGGATCGACCTGGGGCTGTTCTTCCTGCGCCTGACCGGCAGCCTGCTGCTGCTCTACGTGCACGGCCTGCCGAAGGTGCTGCACTTCAGCGAAGAGCTGACGCGCATTGAAGATCCGTTCGGCTTCGGGCCTTACGCGAGCCTGATCCCGGCGATTGTCGCCGAGGTGATCTGCCCGCTGTTGATCATTGCGGGCGTCTACACCCGCCTGGCGTGCCTGCCGATTATCGCCGTGCTGCTGGTGGCGATGCTGGCGGTCCACCCGAACTGGTCGATTGCCGAAGGGCAGTTTGGCTGGCTGCTGCTGATTATCTTCACCACTCTCGCCCTCACCGGGCCGGGCCAGTGGCGGCTGCAGCGTAAGGCAACGGAGAGGTTCGCATGACCCAGGTTAACGACGTTCGCGACGCACACGTCGAGACGACGCCCGCACCGACGGTTTCACCCTGGCAGCCGCTGAGCCAGCCGGTGTTCCGCATGCTGTGGATCGCCACGGTGGTCTCTAACGTCGGCTCATGGATGAGCGACGTCGGCATCAACTGGAGCATGCTGACGCTCAGCGCCGATCCTTTAGATATCGCGCTGGTGCAGGCGGCGAGCAGCCTGCCAATGTTCCTCTTCGCCCTGCCGTCCGGGGTGATGGCGGACATCGTTGACCGGCGTAAATACCTGCTCTTCTCCCAGCTGTGGGTGTTCATCGCCGCCGCCGGGCTGACGGCGCTCTCCTTCACCGGACACGTCACCCCCACCGTGCTGCTGGTGGCGACGTTTCTGCTGAGCGTAGGGGCGGCGATGAGCTCGCCGCCGTTCCAGGCCGTGGTGCCCGATCTGGTGAGCAAGCCGGAGCTGGGCGCCGCCGTGGCGCTGAACTCGCTCGGGGTGAACATCAGCCGGGCGATTGGCCCCGCGCTGGGCGGTTTCCTGCTGTCGCTCGCCGGGCCGTGGATGGTGTTTGCCCTGAACGCGCTGTCCGTGGTGGGCGTGGCGTGGGTACTGTGGCGCTGGCGTCCGGCCCCGTCCATTCAGCGTCTGCCGCCGGAGCACTTCTTCTCAGCGGTGCGCACAGGCATCCGCTACGTGCACGCCGCCCCGGTGCTGCGCAACGTGCTGGTGCGTACGGTGGCCTTCTTCGTTTTCGGCAGCGCGGGCTGGGCGCTGCTGCCGCTGGTGGCGCGCCGCGAGCTGGGCCTGGGCCCGGCGGGCTACGGCGTGATGCTGGCGTGCATTGGCCTGGGAGCGATTGCCGGGGCCATCCTGCTGCCGCGCCTGCGCCAGCGGCTGAACGCCGACCGCCTGATGGTGGCCGCGAGCCTGGTCTTTGCCCTCACCATGCTGGCGCTGGCGTTTGTGCGCCACGTCTGGCTGCTCAACCTGTTTGAGTTCTTCACCGGCTTCGCGTGGATTGCGGTGCTCTCGACGCTGAACCTCGGCGCCCAGCGCAGCGCCGCCCGCTGGGTGAAGGCCCGCGCGCTGGCGGTCTACCTGACGGTGTTCTTCGGCTCGATGACCACGGGCAGCGCCATCTGGGGGCAGATTGCCTCCCGGTTCGGCACCCCGACCGCGCTGGTTGTTGCCACGCTGGGGATGGTGCTGGCAAGCGCCACCGTGTTCCGCTGGAAGTTGGAGAAAGACCCGGAATTGAACCTCGACCTGAGCGGCCAGCCGCTGGACGGCGTGGAGATCGACCTGCCGAACGAGCGCGGCCCGGTGCTGGTCTCGCACGAGTACATCATCGACCCGCACAACGCAAAAGCCTTCCTGGAGGCGGTACACGAGCTGCGCCGGGTGCGACGCCGCGCCGGGGCGATGAGCTGGGCGGTATACGAAGATATTGAGCGCCCCGGCCTGTTTATCGAGACCTTCCTGATGGGCTCCTGGATTGAGCATCTGCGCCAGCAGGAGCGCCACACCATGAATGACCTCCTGCTGCAGAGCCGCGTTCTGGCTTTTCATCAGGGCACAACATCACCGGCAATTCGTTATCTGGTCGCGCCGGTATAACCATAACCATCACCTGCACAGGAACACACTATGGCAACGTTTAAGGCAAAAGACGGCACGCAGATTTACTACAAAGAAGGCGGCGCGGGCAAACCGGTTCTCTTCAGCCACGGCTGGCCGCTGGACGGCGACATGTGGGACAGCCAGCTGAACTACCTGGCCGAGCGCGGCTTCCGCGCCATCGCCTTTGACCGCCGCGGCTTTGGCCGTTCGGATCAGCCGTGGAACGGTTACGACTACGACACCTTTGCGTCCGACATCAACGACCTGATCACCACCCTTGACCTGCAGGACGTGACGCTGGTGGGCTTCTCCATGGGCGGCGGCGATGTGACCCGCTACATCAACAACTACGGCAGCGCGCGCGTCGCCGGTCTGGCGCTGCTGGGCGCGGTGACGCCAATCTTCGGCAAATCCGACTCCTTCCCGAAGGGTGTGGATCAGAGCGTGTTCGACGGCATTCGCGACGGACTGCGTAAAGATCGCGCCCAGTTCATCAGCGACTTCGCCACCCCGTTCTACGGCACCAACGCCGGGCAGACCGTTTCTGCCGGTGCCCTGACCCAGACGCTGAATATCGCCCTGCTGGCCTCCCTGAAGGGCACCATCGACTGCGTGACCGCGTTCGGCGAAACCGACTTCCGCCCGGATATGGCGAAAATCGACGTGCCGACGCTGGTGATCCACGGCAGCAACGACCAGATCGTGCCGTTTGAAAGCACCGGCAAGCTGGCGGCAGAGATGATCAAAAACGCCACGCTGAAGGTGTACGACAACGCGCCGCACGGCTTCGCGCTGACCCACCAGGACCAGCTTAACGAAGATCTGCTGGCGTTTGTGAAGTCGCTGTAATTTTCTGTAGGCCGGGTAAGGCGCAGCCGCCACCCGGCGCTTTCGCAGACGCGTTGCGCTCCGCCAGCAGCCGACAAATCTCCGCGTGCTTCTCCTCGGTAAAGGTAAAGCGCGACATAAAGCCCATTCGGATCAGCGACCCTATTGCCGGCAGCAGGCAAATCCCGAAGAACAGCCCCGACAGCACGCTCTCACTCTGAATTTGCGCCTGCGGCACGTAGCCGATCATCGTCAGAAACACGCCGATTAACCCGCCGCCTACCGCCACCGACATCTTGCCGGTGAAGGTCTGCCCGGAGAAGGTGATCGCCGCGCAGCGCTTGTGTGTGTGGTACTCCGCGTACTCGATGGTGTCGGCAATCATCGACGAGGTGAGGATGTTGGTCATCATCACGAACAGCGTGCTCAGGCCGAGCAGAATAAACAGCATCGTCACCTGCTGATAGCCGACAAACCACATCACCACGCGCACCGCCACGTCCAGCCCGCAGAGGATCATAAACAGCTTCCGCTTCTGCATCCGGCGCGTCAGCATCGGGGCGACCAGGCACAGCACCGCCGCGACAATCCCCATCACGCCAATCGCCATCTGCAGGCTGCCGTCGCCCAGGTTGTTGATAAAGAAGTAGATATACAGCCCGCCCGCCACGTTGTGGAACACGCAGAAAAAGAACGACAGCAGGACGATAAACAGCGGCTTGTTCTGGCGCAGGTTGTGGAAGGTGTCGCGGATGGTCACCTTTTCCGGGCTCGGCGGCACGCGCTCTTTGATCTGCATAAAGCCGTTGAGCATCAGCGGCAGGCCCACCAGCATCATCACCAGCGCCGCCATAAAGTAGCCTTTGTCATTGCTGTACTGGGCGAAATAGGACGCCAGCTTCGGGAAGAAGATGTTGGCGCAGGCAATCCCGGCGTTCACCCCGAGCATCGCCGCCGTCACCGCGCGGGTGCGCTGCCCGGAGTCGTTGGTCATTACCGACGACATCGACCAGAACGGGATATCGGAGATGGCGTACAGCGTCCCCCACAGAATGTAGGTCACCCCGGCGTAGAGGATTTTGGTGGTCATGTCCGCTTCGATTTTATAGAACGACAGCAGCGTGACGCCGGTGATCAGCAGCGGGGCGATAAGCAAAAAGTGGCGAAACTTGCCGAACCGGCTGTTAATGGTATCCATAATGCTGGCAAACAGCGGATCGTGAACCGCGTCCCACGCGCGGGCAATCAGGAAGATGGTGCTCGCCGCCAGTGCCGAGATCCCCAGCACGTCGGTGTAAAAATAGTTAATAAACGAACCCACTAAACCAAAGCTAAAACACTGACCTAAACCATAACCAAAATAAGACCACAGCTCGCGAGACGGTATTTTCATTGTCGTTGCCATTGTTATATGCCTGCCTGGTTGCCCGGCGGTGGTCCGCCGGGTCGATATTATTAGCCCTGAACTTTCGGGGCGATCTTGCGCAGCTGCTGCATTAATGCGATTTCACGGCGTGAGAACGGAATGCCGTTCTCCTCAAACACGTCGTGGAACCAGAGGCGGCAGTAGTCCGTGGACTCCTTCATCACCACCGGCCACGGCAGCCACGTCTGGGTTTTACCGCGCACCAGCCCCCACTGGTATGGCGCGACCTTCGCCGCGTACATCAGCGGAAGCTGCTCTTCCATCGTGCTGCCCACGTGCCGCGCCAGCCATTCGGTGCAGAACAGCGGGCGACCGAGCGCCTGCAGCTGCTGAATAATCGCCGTCATGCGCCCGGTGTGGGTGTAGGCGTGGAAGCTCACCACGTCCGAAAGCGCCAGCGCGGTCTGGTCCAGCGGATGCTGGAAGAACGTCTCACCCTCCTCTTCCGGCGGCAGACGCCAGGCGCAGACGGTGAGCGGCTGGGTAGGGTCTTCTTCACGCACCCACTGGAATGCGAGCTTCATCAGCGCGTGGGCGCAGGTCTCCAGCTTCGCGTCGTACTGCACCTCCTGCGTGCCCGTCGCGAAAATGCCGCGGTTACCCGGCTCGTTGTAGAGATCCCACAGCAGCACGCGCTTATCCTCGCGGAACTGGCGGACAACGTCGCGGATATAGCGCTCAATGTCTGCCCAGCAGTCCGGATCGCACACCTTGTCGCGCCCCGGGCTCGCCGCCGCCTGGCTGTTGTGCTTGCCCGGCACCGGCGGCTTTTGCGGGCCGAGGTACGGCTCGTCGCCCGAGAAGCCGCAGTCGTCCATCAGGGTCAGCATGGTGCTGAACCCGTGGCCGTCGGCAATCGTCAAAAAGCGGTCGATGCGCGCCATCAGCCCGTCGCGGTCGTGCTCCCAGACGATAAACGGCAGGTTGATACGCAGAGTGTTGTAGCCCGCCTCCGCCGCCCAGCCAAGCTCGCGCTCGATGGTGGCGGCATCGAAGGTCTCCGCCTGCCAGATATCGGTCCAGTTCACCGCCGTCGACGGCAGATAGTTAAACCCGCACAGCCAGCCCTTTTGCTGATACCACGCCTGTGCCTGCTCCCTGCTCCACTGCTCTTTCATTACGCGTCCTCTTACTGATAATATTTAGCTAATAAATATTAGTTGCGGGATAAATGCGCAATTTATCGCACGAAGAAAAGCGATGCCCCTCACAAAGTTCACGCTTCGATGAATGAGAAACGTGATCGACGGCGCTAAAGCGTGCGGTTAGGGTATGATGCGAAGTCGCGAAAGGGAGAGGACGGATGAAGCGAAAAACGAAAGTGACGATGAACGATATTGCGCGGGCGGCAGGGGTATCGCAGGCAACGGTATCGCTGGTACTTAACCAGTCCCGCAACATCAAGCTCAGCGACGACACCCGTCATAGGGTGATTAGCGTCGCCACCGAGCTCGGCTACGACCGCCTCCCCGCCGTTCACGCCCCGCGCAACCAGGAAGAGATCGCCCTGCTGGTCAGCTCGCTGCAGAGCTTTGACCCGTTTATCGACGCCATCAGCCAGGCGCGGGAAGCCGCGTGGCGCAACGAGACTCTGCTCACCGTCTACGACTACGGCGACGACATCGAGCTGGCGCTGAACATCATCCGCCAGCTGGAGAAGCGCAACTGCATCGGGATTGTCCTCGCCTCACCGGTCACCACGCTGGTGGACATGACGGCCTTCCAGGACTGCACCCGCATCCCGCTGGTGCTGCTCAACCAGCGCGACCCTGGCTCGCCGCTGCTGCCGTCGTTTATCCCGGACGACTACGCCAACGCCTTCCAGGTGACGAAACACCTCATCGCCTGCGGGGCCACGCGCATCGCCCACATCACCGGCGAGAGCTGGATGGAGGCCTCGCGCCAGCGTCTGGCGGGCTACCAGGCCGCGCTGCAGCAGGCTGGACTCGCGTGCGACGACGGCCTGGTGCGCCAGACCAACTGGCAGTTCAGCGAGTCCTTTACCGCGACAGCTTCGCTGCTTGAACTGGCCGAGCGCCCGGACGCCATCTTCTGCGCCAGCGACTGGCTGGCGATTGGCTGCTATCAGGCGCTGGCGGTGAACGGCGTGCGCGTCCCGCAGGATATGCTGCTGGCGGGCTACGACGACCAGAAGATCTCCGAGCAGCTCACCCCGCCGCTGACCAGTATCCAGCTGCCCTACAGCGAGCTGGGACGGCTGGCGGTGGAGTACCTGTGCAATCAGGAAGATGCCGCCACGCACGTGACGCTGGCGGGCAGGCTGAAGGTGCGCGCCTCAAGCCCCGTCTGAGGTAAACACCATGCCCGCATAGGGCTTCTCGCGACACGCCGCCAGCCGCGCGGCGAGGCTGCCCACGTGCAGCTCCAGCTTGTGCCCGTCCGGGTCGAGAAAATAGAACGACGCCCCCTCGCTTTTGTTCTGCTTCCAGACGGTGACGCCCGCCTGCTCCAGCCTGTGCGAGAACGGTTCAAAATCTTCTTCCGCCACGGTAAATGCGTAGTGGGTGTAATCGCTCTCCTGCGGCGGGACATACTGGCGCGCCTCGTCGTACGACAGGCAGACCCACAGTTCGCCGCAGGTGAGATAGGCCCCGGTATTCCAGCGGGCATGCAGCGCTAGCCCCAGCAGCTCGTGCCAGAAGGTAACGCTTTTTTGCAGGTCGCTGACCGCGAGGGTCAGGTGGTTGAGTGATTGCAGCATGACGTGCCCTTTTGTTTTTCGCGCCGGACGTGATACGGTAAAAGCATGAACATAAACCACGCCGTCCTCACCGTAAACCGCTGGTGGCTGCCTTCTTAAAGGCGGCACGGAGTTGTTTTCCCCATTTTCAGATAGCCGCCGAAAGGCGGCTTTCACATTTCTAAGACCCCTTTCGGCAACTGCACATTAAGGAGTCTTTATGAACAAGCAAACCATCCTCACCGGCGATCGCCCAACCGGCCCGCTGCACCTCGGCCACTTCGTCGGATCGCTGCGCCAGCGCGTGGCGCTCCAGCAGACGCACAGCCAGTTTGTGCTGATTGCCGACCTGCAGGGGCTGACCGACAACGGCAGCAACCCGCAGAAAATCCGCGACAACATCCCCGAAGTGCTGGCCGACTACCTCGCCGCCGGTATCGACCCGAACCTGACCACCATCTGCCTGCAGTCCGCCCTGCCCGCCCTCGCCGAGCTGACGATGCTGTATATGAACATCGTCACCGTCGCCCGCGTGGAGCGTAACCCGACGGTGAAGAACGAGATTGCGCAGAAGGGCTTTGCCCGCTCGCTGCCGGTCGGGTTTATGGCCTACCCCATCAGCCAGGCGGCGGACATCACTGCGTTCAAGGCCGAGTGCGTGCCCGTCGGCGACGACCAGCTGCCGATGATTGAGCAGACCAACGAGATTGTGCACAAGATGAATAGCCTGCTGCCTGCTCCGGTGCTGCGCCACTGCAAGGCGATGCTGAGCGACACCAGCCGCCTGCCCGGCATTGACGGCAGCGCCAAGATGTCGAAATCGCTGGGCAACACGCTGCACCTTTCGGCCAGCGAAGAGACCATTCACCGTGCGGTCAGCGCCATGTACACCGACCCGAACCACCTGAAGGTGAGCGACCCGGGGCAGATTGAGGGGAACGTGGTGTTTACCTACCTCGACGCGTTTCACCCGGACAAAGAGAAAGTGGCGGCGATGAAGGCGCACTATCAGGCGGGTGGGCTGGGCGACCGGGTTTGCAAGAACGAGCTGGAGGGGTGTTTGCAGGAGCTGATTGCGCCGATGCGGGAGCGGAGGGCGATATACATGCAGGATAAGGGAGAGTTGATGGCGATGCTGAAGCGCGGGACCGAACGGGCGCAGGGGGTGACGCAGGCGACGTTGAGGGAGGTGAAGGTGGGACTGGGGGTGCCGGTGTTTAGTTAAAGTCAATTTAGCGGTGGAATGCGGGGGGTTAGCATGAAGCCGCTAATTATCTCATTAAAGATAAAATTGATACCTATAACAATTCTTAATTTCTTGTTTAGATAAAATAAATTGCTTCAGTCACATTAATATTACATTGATAAATCCTTTATTGCGCATTTAAAGGATTATTATGGCCGATGTAGAAGATATAGCCCGGAGATTATGCAACATAATAGCTTCTCCTGATACAGTTACTGGGCTTATAAATGGAGGGCTATCTGTACCGCTAGATTATGGATATCTGATTTATGGTATCTTTGACACGGATACCAGGTATGCTCGTGAAACTCAACGAATACGAATGCTCACTGCCATAAAAAACGACATTTTGAATTACGAGAACATTGTCAATGCAGTTAAAGCCATATTCGAAGCGTTCAACAGATATTTAACTGAGGCGGAGCAGGATAAAATATACAGATCTGTAATGACTTCAATCGCAGGTAGAGTATCAACCAATATTATTGCATCTACTATCGCGAAACATGTTATTGAAAGAACGTCCTTCACGTTTCATGTTTTTAAAGGGAAAGGCAACCCAATCACGGCACTGAGCACGCTCCTTTTGTTTGGGGGAATGGCTGAACGATCAATCAGAACATCTGACAGACTCAAAGCCGAAGCCCCAGAGGTATATCAACTACTAAGACCCAGAGACTACGACCTACTTTATTTTCTGTTCGCTGATGCCGTACAGCCTTTCGTAGATGCTATCCATGTAGGTTATTCAGAAGGAAAATCTGTATTTAATCAGATCATGAAGAAAGTTAATGAAAAACTAACTGCACACACTACGGCAGGCGCGTATGAGTAAGTTTATCATCCCCATTATAAACCTGCTTCTTTGCTCATATTTAGTTTTAGCCTATATCCTTAGCTGGGTTGAATTCGAAACCTGGCATGATAAAACAATCGCCTTTTGCATCATTACCCTAAGCGCTTACATTATTTCATTAGTAATGAATAAATTACTGCCAGGAAAGATACGTATTTTTGGCGGGATCCTGGATGTGTTATCAGGTCCCTTACTGATCATCGGTGCATTTGCTTGTATAGCTGTCCTTGAACCATGGCCGCTGAAAATTATTGGCTTATTCATATGGGTCGTGGCGATGTTGCACCTACCTTCTTTTGTAAATATAGATGAGGAATAACCATGTCAAATCCAGCATATCTTTGGTTAACCGATACTAATGGCTCACCCGTCGCAGGAGGTTCCATGGTGTCCGGTCGGTTTGGTGCTATTGAATTAAAGGCAGTCGCTCATCACCTCACCATTCCTGTGAGTGAAAATACAGGCCGACTAACAGGTACCCGCGTACATACACCGATTGCCGTTCAGAAAGAGTTTGATAAAACGACACCGGTTCTCATCAGGGCACTGTGTGAAAACCAAACACTGAAATCGGCTACGATAAAAATGTACCAAATTGATGATGCAGGAATCGAGAGAGAATATTTCAACATTATCCTGGAGAATGTAAAAATCACGGGTATCACGCCAAATCTGTTCCCGGGTTCTGGAACAGGAACGCATACAGAGACGATCGAGCTAAGATATGAGGCAATCACCTGGAAACACTGTGACGGGAATATCGTTTACAGAGATGCCTGGAATCATATGGCGATAGCCTGAACCGACTTTAACATTTCTCGGGCCGAGGTAACGTTGTGCTTGTCGGTCCGACCAAGCGGAGCGCCGCCGGGAAGCGCTGGCGATTATTTCTACCGCCTTAAAGGAGAGCATCATTATGGAACCCACACTCTCTCAAGTCATTGAGGTTGTTCGAAACTCCTCAGGTGAGCATCGTAAACCTATCGATAGCAATACGTTGATTGAGGCCGATTTGCATATTTGCGGTATCGACGGCGAAGACCTACTGGAAGACTGCGAAGAAGCGTTTGGCGTTAAACTTGCCACGGAAGAAGATGGCTACAGGAAAACATTCTCTCTCGCAGAGAATGAGTATCTGTTTACGGGTGAAGGCATAGACTTTTTTGGCATCTGTCGGTTTATCCGCTGGATACGTGGCATACCCGAACCTGTTATATGTGATTTAACCGTCGGCAAACTTCACGCTGCGCTGGTTAAGGCGGTGAAAGCGCAGGTTAAGCACGATTGATTTTTACTTAAAACGGGCATGAGATGACATGCCCGTTTTATTGCTTCACGGATTACATTGGATGGGAAGCACAGTTACTCCAATACCGCCTGCCCTGTTCCACGCTTAACAACCGGTATATCGCCGGTATCATTCAACGCGCCCGGAAACGTCTTCAACCACTGCGCCACTTTCTTTTTATTTATATTCACCACGCTCATACCTTCCAGGCATCCCCATAATTCTCTTGTATGCTGTGGCGTAATCACAATGCAGTCTTTCATGGCGCGGATTTTTACGGGCATGCCGTCGATAAAGCCCGCACGGGTTAACCACTCGCCGCCCAGCAGAAGGTATTTCATATCTATGCGGGAATAAAGCTCGCAGCAAGCGGCACTGTCCTGCGGCGTCTCCGCGCGGGGATGGACGGGCGCCGCATTGAGCTGGTTGCCGTGAAGTCGGCGGGCGCTGTTTTTGCGCACCAGCTCGCGGTTTTCAATCATGCCGGTGAAAGCGTCTGATTCTGTTTTGAAAACAGTAAACTCTGGCTTAAAATTCGTCGCAGCCATTTTCAACTCCTCGATAGTTGTTTGTGGTTAGCGGTATGGGGGTGTTGCAGCACCTTCATATCGCGAATTCTCTCTTTAAATATTCCTTGATACTTCCTTCGCCGTTCGGCGTAATTTCTGGTGGCTATTATACAGGGCTGAATATAAATACAGCGGTTTTGGGTGGGGAAAATTTGGAATTTGCGAGGGGGATTCAGGAAATAGTGTTGTGTGCGGTAAGGTCATGTTTTTGTTAGTTGCGGGTTGATTGGTCTGAGTTTTGCGAGCATCATCGCAATTATTTACTTTCTTCCGTAACGCGATGGCTTCCAGCAAAACTCTCGAACAGGCAATTGCCGACATCACCATCTGGCGCAAAGGCGAACAGCGTGCACCGCATAAGCCTTTATTGCTTCTGTACGTGCTGGCGAAGTATCAGCAGGGGCATGCGCGACTGTTTGATTATGGAACCGAAGTCCACGAACAGTTGCTTAGCCTGTTAGAACGCTTTGGTCCACAGAGGAAGGCGCATTACCCGAATATGCCTTTCTGGCGGCTCAAAGGGGATGGATTTTGGGATCTTCAGAATACTGAGTTCTGTTCGACTACTGGCAGTAAGCAACCGCCCGTTAAAGAACTTGTGGAACATAACGTCGCAGGCGGGTTTGATGAAGAGCACTTTGCGCTTCTGATTAAGAACAAAAACCTGATCGGCTCGCTGGCGCAGCAGATCCTTGAAGCGCATTTTCCTGAAAGCATTCAGGAAGAGATCGCGGATGAGATGGGTTTTGATATCCGGCAGATCCTTAAGGTTCGAGATCCGCTGTTCCGCCAGCAGGTGCTGCGAGCTTATAACTATGAGTGTGCAATCTGCGGGTTTAACATGCGACATGATAACGCCTCTGTTGGACTTGAAGCTGCGCATATTAAGTGGAAGCAGTTTGGCGGACCGTGTGAGATCCCGAACGGACTAGCGCTGTGCGCGATTCATCATAAGGCGTTTGATAAGGGATCGATAGGGTTGGATGAGAGTATGCGGGTGCTCGTGTCTGAGGCGGTGAATGGGGGTGGGATTGTTGAGCGGCTTTTCTGGGATTTTGCCGGGAAGCAGATTGCGTTGCCCATGGTGAAAGGGAACTATCCAAAGGAAGGGTATGTGGAGTGGCATCGTAGGGAGGTGTTTAGAGAATAAGCGCGAAGGCCGGACTCGAACATCGCAACTATCCTTATGATTTTAAGGCATTAAATTTACAAAAACAGGCATGATACCATCATTCCCGACTGGTGATAATCGAACAAAGAGTATATTAATCTTGTTTACTTACACTAACTTCGACTTTATCTATATCATAAATACTTACATTTCCTCCAGTCGCATTTAACGGATCAAAAAGAGCAAGATTGATTCCTTCACTTACAGAACTACTATAAAGTACTCCATGAAAGCCAGTTTTCTTAATAAATTCGCATATATATTGACTTGGAATATAATCAAGGGCTGCACTTTTAGGTAATACAGGTCTTGTTAGTTCATAACCAAGTCGTTCAAGAAAAGGTATATCTGCAAGCATTTTACCCATTTCACCTGGGTCAGTTAATAAAAACGGTGAAACGGTTTCACGAGGGTTTCTTAGGTCTATTAGAGTCATGTTATCTTTTAGAGTAAACTCTGCGACACAAGCTCTGTCACCTGTATGAGGTCGAATTTCAGACAAAGCTATATCTGGTTTAGATCCAAGATATAAATACGGTATACCTGTAGGATTTGCTCTCCCATGACTAACTAATCTCTTGGGGGGAGCCCCCATTTGGTCTATCGTAAAAGCAGCATCATCTGCATAAATACGGGCTCGATACCAAGTTTTAAAAACATCATCTAAAGCAAGGAAACTTAATAACTCGCCAAGCCTATCTGTATCAAGTGATTTATTGAGAAAATATCTATTTTCATACATGAGCTCCTGACAAAGATGATCCCATAATGCGAGAGATTCACTCTTATAATCATCAGAAAGCACGAAGGTTTTTCTAACAATATTCCCATCATCAAGTATATCACCTAATAACTCTTTGGCATGAGCCTCATCTAAAAGAGGATGTGAAAATAGCTTCCAATCCTCTTTCAAATGTGCGACTAGACTCTTACCATCCGGATGATTTTCGTAGATGTTTATCAATGAACTAAAATGATCAAATAAAGCATGAGGCTCAATAATCTCAATACCTTTGGTACCACAATACGAACAATCGCCAAAATCTGGGGAAAGTGAAGGTATGATATTTTTCTTTAAACCATTATCCCCAAAACAGCTCGCACAGCAGTACTTGATCATATTATTTACCATCCAAGAAATCGGCTAAGGTTTCTATATGGTGAATCATAGACAATTTTTTGACTGTGCCTAAACCGGGGAAGTGACTCGGATTATGTAATCGTCTAAATTCTTTGATAGCCGACGTTTCAAGCAACATGGATTTGCCTGAATTTAAAGCAGCCATTAATTTTTCAAGGGACTGTGCGAACTTACCTGCTGGGTCTGTCGGTGTATCACGTGTTGTCGAAACAAAATGATAGATGTACATTTCATCTTCATGCTTCGTATTAATGTAAGTGAGATGAATAGCAACAGCATATGCAGGGCCACCTGACTCACTAAACTCATCTCCAACAATTAGGAAATCACCAAAACCATTCATACCCTCTTCTTCATAATTAAGATGAAGATCTGAAAAGAATTCAGAATCGGGATGGTCAGCATTTCGTCTTTTTTCAAAACCATCTTTGATTAAAACTCTTTCTGAACCCGCAAAATGTTTTCGATAAGCTTTAGAACAATAGTTAGAAATAAATACATGTTTGTATCCATCCCCAAATCTTTCATGTAAAGCTTTTGGCTCATCAAACCCGGCATGAATAAAGGTGACTTCATGAACGAGATCTGAATGAAGGAAATTATCAACCTTAGCAATAGTCATACTCTTATCAAGAAGTATTCCTACAGAAATATTTTCATACTTACTAAATTCTTTTTTTAATAATTGAGCTATACTTTGTCCATCGGTAGAGTGATCTCCACATGCCGGATTAATGATGACAATAGCCTTACCATCATTTTCTTTTATTGTTTTCAGTGTTCGCTCAAGACCATTAAGAGCCTCTCTCACAGGCTCTATTATTGGAGTAAAACCTGCCTCAGCCATTACATTAGCAGTTTCTCTAATAGCCAACAGTTCAAATTGTTTCCCACGAAAATAAGGATAATACATAGTTTGTCACTCCCATAACAATGCCTCATTAAGAGGAATCTGCATAGTATTAATTAATCGCTCATGATCCTTAGAGCGAAGCTGAATAGAAAGTGCCGCTGGTTGTAAAGACTTTGGTAAGTTGAGAATTAACTCTCTTAAAGAAAGTAAACTTCTGCTTTTCTTTAGAGTTTTTAGCATTAAATTATATACAGAAACAGGTGGTAGGCCACTAAATTTTTCTTTCAAGAAACCATGCATTTGAGTATTCGGTAAGTTGGGGATTTTTATACCTAACTCGGAAGCAATAATTTTCGCCTCATTAACTCTTAATGACTCAAAGATTGTTACAGGGCATATAAAGTCTAAGACTTCTTCAGCTTCTCTTATGGTAGATATTCTATTCCATCGGGTTAAACTCAATACGCCAATCGTAGATTCAGTTGTTTTCAGCACATCATCTATATGCTCTGAACCTGCTATCACATAGATTTTCCCAAATGCTTTACGGTAGTTTGTTATTTGGTTTTGTAGACGGCTTAAGGAGTCCCTTTCGGATTTTATTTCGTAAACCGTTCCTGTCCCGTTCAGTATGATAAGATCAGCTTTGCAAGAGCCGATTCTGAATTCATTAAGCATACAGGCTGTTCTTAATGAATGCTTCCCAAGCAAAAGATTATGTGTGAGTGCAGAACGATAAACATACTCATTCCGCAAGCCTGTTTGTCTAAGTAAGGCAAATGCCTCATTGAATGCTTCACCAACGGTAATCCCAAGAGTATCTGCATGGTCAAAAATCTCGGTCTCTCGGAGAGAACGAGCAAACATAGGAGACTGCCCTTTTTTCGCTATCTCGCTGAAGACGGAAGCGGAAAAAAGTCTACTTAAAGCAGTCAATTGAAAAGAGTTAAGTTCGTTACTTCTCATCATGGTGAATCACATAGTCCATCGTTCAGGATCTTGCTTGGTTACCATCAAAATCCTTAGCACAACCCACATAAAAGTCGTTCTTCAGTGTAGGAAAGCTATGAAAAATCTTTGCCCTAGGTTATCAAACCAGCAGTGCTCTGCAAAGAAATCTGTAAGCAATTGGAATGTTGTCCTTCATTCAAATTCATTATAGGTATCTACAAACTTTGAAGTTGTGAGATATAGCACAAACTATTGAAGTTACGGGAGTTTAAATGAATTTATCACCATATTGGAAACATTAATAAACTATACATTAGAAAGATAATAATCAATTTTGCAATTAATTTAACTATATGATTTAACTAAAAAAACTGTAAAATAACTTTAAAGAAATAAAAAACCAATCCTAAGTAATTTTTCATTTGCAAATTTAGTTTTCATGATGTACTAAACATGATGGAGAATACTTAACTTTGTTACTTGTATGGAGAAGAGGAATAACTATGTCTTATTTAATCAACAACGAAATCTACAAAAAGAAGTCTGATATCATAACTAAAGCCCAAAATATAATTTCGCTCACAAATGACGGTGATGAAATTAATGGTGAAAATTATGATTTTATCTTAGACCTGCTTCAAAACCATGACGAATGGAAACATAAAACTTCAAATGGTTTCCTAGGAATTACAATTGGTAAATCAATACACGGTACAACGTGCTTCTATATTAAAACAAATGATGGGCTTGAAGATATATCTTTTCATTATGCAGTTAAATGCTTAAAGAAGACCAAATAATCTCTTCTATATAGGCTCAAAAATCCAAGCTAAACTTTTATTTTAGGTCGTGCACAATATTATTAATGTAGTTTCCTTCTATCTTAAAAAGTTGATGTCTAATTTTCAAGCATTCATACTGGACAACAGTAATACTTAGGAGCCATAATAATCGGTAACAAGATTACAAAAAAACAATTAAAATCAACAGGATAAAATAGGGAAAAGATGGAAATTCAAGAATTTATTGCAAACTACCGGAACCATCCAGTGCTCTTCATTGGAACTGGGTTTAGCTTGAGATACCTTTCAAACTCCTTTGATTGGAATGGGTTACTTTCACATATTTGTTTTGAACTCACTAGTGATAAAGAAACATACCTTGATATTAAATCAAAATGTCAATTCAATGGTGAATATAAATATGATAAAATCGCCAGCGAAATAGAGAAAATTTTTAATGCTACTTTATCTAAAGATAGAAATGGAAAATTCAAAGAAATAAATGATATTTTTTATCGCGAAATGGATAAAGGAATCAATTTAAGTAGGTTCAAGATATACATTACACACTTATTATCTAATGTGACCATCAGAGAAGATAAGGATGATGAAATAGCTGAACTTATTAAAATGCGAAAAAACATCGGCTCTATCATTACAACTAATTATGATACTTTGATTGAGCATTTTTTTGAATTTGAACCTTTGATCGGTAATAGTATATTGCTAAGTAATCCTTATGGCTCTGTTTATAAAATACATGGTTGTGTATCTGCCCCTTCTGAACTAACGATTACAGAAGAGGACTATAACCATTTTGATAGCAAATATGAATTAATAAGAGCACAGTTGCTTTCATTATTTATACATAACCCAGTTATTTTTATAGGTTACAGTATTAGCGACAGAAACATTCAACAAATTTTAAAAACTATATTTTCTTATGTTCCTACAAATTCTGATTTAGCTAACAAGATTCGTAACAACTTTCTTTTGGTTGAATATGAATCAGGTTCAACTTCAACTACTATATCTGAGCATGACATATATATTGGGTCAGGCACAACCATACGTATAAATAAAATAAAAACAGATAACTACCGATCTATTTTTTCGAACTTATCTAACCTTATTCTCCCAGTTTCAGCGATGGATATAAGAAAAGTTCAAAAGGTTTGGAATGAGATCAAGAGTGGTGGTGACATAGAGGTAAAAATAACTGAAGATTTAGATCAGTTAAAAAATGGGCAAATGGTTCTAGCAGTTGGCTCGCATAAAAGAGTCAAATATGAATTTCAAACGAAACCTGAAATGATGCAGGATTATTTCAAAATTGTAGAAGAAGCGAATAAACAGCTAATTATATTATTAAATAAACAAAAGATACAAAGCTCTCAATTCTTTCCAATCTTTGCATTTAGCGAAATTTGCCCTGAATTAGAAAATATCGATATTTATAAAGAACAACAGAGGAGAAAACTTGCAGATCATTTTGAAAGAACCTCCGCTAACAATTGTAGCAATAATCACAATGCTATTTCAGAAATAATTTCAAATCAGACAATCCCTTTATCAAAGAAAGATGATTGTATTTTTCATAGTTATTATGAAAACCGATTAACGTCTGGTGAAGTAAAATCGTTTCTTTTAGATTGTATAGATAAAAATAGCACATCCTACAGAAGATTACTTTGTCTATATGATTACAAGAACTACCAACATTTATAGTTGTAATAATTTTTCATCAATGGAACTTATATGCAATCAGCTACAACCACGAACAACAAAACTGACTTTCTGAAAATAGTTTTGTTATTATTTTTCCCCAGTTAGCTCTACAATTATACTATTTATGATATACATTACCGCTGCAAAACCTTGCCTGTTTATTGCCTATTCATTGTTCGTATTGTTATGGGGATAGTACTATTCTTATTTTCACTTTCTACTTCATTAAGAATGAATGGAATATTGGAGTACAGACCTAAGTTTAGCACTATCAGAAGCAGTGGTATCCGTGATTTGATTAATAACTTCTCACACAATAGAATAAGTCTACTGTGTTTTATTTTTTCAGAGGGTGTTTTATGGGGCTACTAGATTCCGTTATTAAAGAAATAAAAGAGAATCAACATATTAAACCATTAGTGATTTATTTCTCTATTTTTGTGGGTGGCGGGGCTATTGTTTATCTAGCAATGCAATTTTTCATAGTTCAAGGACTTACCTACACAATTGATAATTTAACCAAGGACCGTGATTTTTATCATCAACAAAATAGGGAGTTGAGGGAACAGTTAGCTAAAGATGCAAGTGAAAATGAACATAAAAATTCAATTCAAATTGATAAAATAATCAGTCTTTATCAGAAACAATTGAATGAATACGAAATTAAAAACAAACAGCTTTCACAAACAGTAGAATCTCAAAAAAATCAGTTGGCAGAATTTTCGTACAATGCCAAGTTGACTTCAAATAATAATCTGGAAAAGAATATTTCCGTCCTAAAAAATGACCTTGCAGCACTCGATAATGATATTAAACAATTATATAGCAAACAATCCTTACTTGGTGCTGATTATGGTTACTCCCAGAAAGAATGTGATAAAGAAAATCCTGTAGGTTATAGCAATACATGTGAACAAGCATCGAAAACAAAGTATCTCTTAGAATCAGTAAATGAACAAATTAAATCTCAATTAGATAAGAGAAAATTTATGCAAGAAGAATTATTGTCCATACAAAAAAACAATATTAATTAATGGTATTTCTGGCGATTGATGATCCAGTCGCCTAAATTCTACACGACATTCTTAGATGATGAAGCTACTTCATCTTGACTTTCAAATAATTTACTATAAGACATATTGTTATTCTATATAATATGAAAAGAGGTTCATATGAATGATGCAATTTTTGATAAAGATTCTTTTAAAAGCAACAGAGGAAAATTCGGCGTAAAGTTATTACCAAAACAGTTAAAAAGGACACATAATGTAAGTGTAAGATTTAATTACGAAGAATTATTAATCTTAGACGATAAAAGATACGGATATAATCGCGCTGAATGGCTCCGTATGGCTTTACATCAAAATCTTCCTTCTGCTATTACTTAAATTAATTTAGAAGCATGGCAATTATTTTCCAATATATCCAAAAAGTTAAACAAGCTGATAAATCATCCCGACACTAAAAATAGTAATAGTGAGTTAACGAAAATAGAGATCTTCGCTATAAAAAAATTAAAGAGCTTCGATCATCTCTTACAGCTTTTGAGCCCTTTTTCAGATAGTTTTTTCTTATGAAGGGAATGCAGAGGATCAAAAGGGGAAAAAGCTTCTTTGGTGTTGTTCAATATGCATTGAAGCCAGGTTCACATCATAAAAGCGATGCAATCGTAAGTAGACGTGAACAGCCTAAGTCGAGTCAGAAACTCACTTAACTTACTGTTTTTATAAACTAAAGTAGACGTTGGTAGACTTAAAAAAGCTTTGTATGGTGCCGAAGGCCGGACTCGAACCGGCACGTATTTCTACGGTTGATTTTGAATCAACTGCGTCTACCGATTTCGCCACTTCGGCACTGAAGGGGATGCGGAAACGTTGTGGATTATACCGGTCGCGCGCCGCCATGCAAGCGACGACGCGCTAAACCCGCGCTAAGTGCCCAAAAAACCAGCGCCCTTTGTCACTCCAGCTCAGACACCGCCAGTCGAATCACCCTCGCCGCCTTCTGCTCCGGCAGCGCCAGCACCTTCGCCCACATCTCCTGCACCATATCGCAGGAGAGCTTCTCTTTGCCCACCGCCTTCTCCGGCATCTGCAGCAGCTGGATATCCTCGCCGTACTTTTCGGCAAGTTGCTTCATAATAGGTCGGACATCCTCGACGGCAGCCTCGCGTTCGGCGGGGGTCACGGTGTGGCGGTTTTTGCCGTAGGCCGCGCGCATCATGTCGGCGTCGGCCTGCATGCGCCGCGTCATCAGGTCTTTATCCAGCATGCGCATCGGGTTCACGCCGCCCTTCACCGTCGGGTAAAGGAAGCGGAAGCAGGCGTCGTCGCTCACCTTCTGGATGGCGGCGGTCTGTTCCATGTTGATGGTCATGTAGTTCACCACGTTGGCGTCCGGGGCGTTTTGCAGGCGCGACATCTGCAGATGCAGGATCTGCGGCTGAATGGTGTCGATAATCTGCTGCTCCGGCTCGCCCGCTTTTTGCAGGGCGGCCATCTGGTCGAGGATGCGCTGATGCAGCGCGGGCTCCTGCTCCTTAATCACCTGCCAGGCGGGCATCGCGTTGAGGGTGGTATCAATCTGGTGTTCGGGGGCACGCTGCTTATCGAAGAATACCCAGAACGCCACGGCGGCGGCCGCGACGACGACAATCACAATACGGGTCCACGTTTTATTCATCTCGCATCCTTATCCTTTCGCTATGCCGGTTTACACCGGCACGCCGCTGTGGAAGCGAAACTCGTGGTCCGGTGTCGAGATAAGTGTGGCTTCAATTTCGCCAAAAAGCTTTATGCGCGGTGAGATATCGTCGTCGCTCACCTGCTGGGCCAGCGTCAGGTAGTCCTGATAGTGGCGCGCTTCCGAGCGCAGCAGCGAGAGATAGAACTTCTGCAGGTCGTCGTCGAGGAACGGGGCCAGCGCGGCGAAGCGTTCGCATGAGCGGGCTTCGATGTAGGCGCCGCAGATGAGCTTGTCGATCAGCGTCAGCGGTTCGTGGGTGCGCACTTCCTTCAGCATCCCTTTGGCGTAGCGGCTGGCGGTAATTTTGACGTACGGAATGTCGCGGGCCAGCATCGCCTCGCGCACCTGCCAGAAGTGGTGCAGCTCCTCTTTAATCAGCAGCACCATGCTGTCGATGAGCGCCTGGCCCCACGGGTCGTCGGTTTTGGGCATCACGCTTTTGCCAATCTGCCTGTGCAGGGCGATGAAGTCCGGCTCCGGGCCGTCGCGGAAGGTGAACTGTTCGTAGGGTTTGAGCCAGTCGAGCAGCGCGTCGGCACCGCTTTCGTCGGCGACGTATTTACGCACCAGCAGCAGCGCGGTCTGGGCGGCCTTGAGCTCGCACACCATGTGGTCGGTGAGCAGCAGCGGCAGGTTCGCCGGGTCGCGGGCTTTATCAATCCATGCTTGCGGGGTCGGGCACTGGAGGAAGTTGAGTACGGGGGCGAGTATCTGCGGGTAATCCATGGTTCTGCCTTGAAAAAGCGGTGGCGCGTGCCACCGCCTGAATCACTTAGTGACGCACGCCGTCGTCGTCTTCGTCGATGTAATCTTCGTCGTCACCTTCTTCGCCGTCTTCACCGTTCGGATCTTCGAAGTAGGTTCCCCAGCCGTCGTATTCCACGTCAAACTTCTCGGCCAGGTTCATCAGTTGTTCGACCTGCGCGTCGATCAGCTCCGCCTTCAGCGCGCCTTCGCTCAGGATGTCGCAGCAGATGACGGTGTCGCCCTCTTCCACTTCCAGCTCTTCCGGCTCGGTCACTTCGTAACCCAGCTTGAAGGCTTCCACGGCCATTTTTTCCAGCGCGTCGAAATCATCCGCAGAGAAATGGTGCTCGATGGTGTACAGCGCGTCCGGATCGCTACCGTCTTCCAGCAGCTCTTCAATAATCAGACGCGTTTCTTCGCGTTGCTCTTCCAGTAATTCCGGGTTTGCCATGGCTCAATCCTCTTTAAAGTGCGGCAGATACTTCTATTTTCACACACGGACGGGTTTGCCTCCACCTTTGTTGGAAAGATTTGTGAAACGGGGTTGCAAATGAATAATTACACATATAAAGTGAATTTTAATTCAATAAGTGGCGTTCGCCATGTGAGGATAAAATGTCTGATCTGTACAAGAAACACTTTCTGAAATTGCTCGACTTTACCCCTGCACAGTTCACTTCTCTGCTGACCCTTGCCGCACAGCTCAAAGCCGATAAAAAAAATGGCAAGGAAGTACAGAAACTTACCGGTAAAAACATCGCGCTCATCTTCGAAAAAGACTCGACCCGTACCCGTTGCTCTTTCGAAGTTGCCGCATTTGACCAGGGCGCACGCGTCACCTATTTAGGGCCGAGCGGCAGCCAGATTGGGCATAAAGAGTCAATTAAGGACACCGCGCGCGTGCTCGGGCGGATGTACGACGGCATTCAGTATCGCGGGCACGGCCAGGAAGTCGTCGAAACGCTGGCGCAGTACGCGGGCGTGCCGGTGTGGAACGGGCTGACCAACGAGTTCCACCCGACGCAGCTGCTGGCGGACCTGCTGACCATGCAGGAGCACCTGCCGGGCAAGGCGTTTAACGAGATGACGCTGGTGTACGCGGGTGACGCGCGCAACAACATGGGCAACTCAATGCTGGAAGCAGCGGCGCTGACCGGGCTGGATCTGCGCCTGGTGGCCCCGAAGGCCTGCTGGCCGGAAGAGAGCCTGGTGGCGGAGTGCAGCGCGCTGGCGGAGAAGCACGGCGGGAAAATCACGCTGACGGAAGACGTGGCGGCGGGCGTGAAGGGCGCAGACTTTATCTATACCGACGTGTGGGTGTCGATGGGCGAAGCCAAAGAGAAGTGGGCGGAGCGTATCGCGCTGCTGCGCGGGTATCAGGTGAATGCGCAGATGATGGCGCTGACCGGCAACCCGGACGTGAAGTTCCTGCACTGTCTGCCGGCGTTCCATGACGACCAGACCACGCTCGGGAAGCAGATGGCGAAGGAGTTCGACCTGCACGGCGGGATGGAGGTGACGGACGAGGTGTTTGAGTCGGCGGCGAGCATCGTGTTCGACCAGGCGGAAAACCGGATGCATACGATTAAGGCGGTGATGGTGGCGACGCTTGGGGAGTGATTGGGTCCTCTGCGTTCTGATGCCCTCACCCCGGCCCTCTCCCACAGGGAGAGGGAGCAAACACTAAAAAACGACAACAGGGTTGTCGTCAGGAAGAAGAATTCATTTTACTGACGCTTTCTCAGATAGACATTAACCATAATAAGAATTTATGTTTTTATTAACCATTATTTATTGAGTAGATAATGGTTAATATCAGGTCATTATCATTTACAAAACACCGTATATTATCGGCGTAATATTTCCTTATTGCTGCATTTCGTTAATAAGGATTATTTATGTCATGGAATAAGCATGAAGCTGTGTCATACGCCCGTAGCCACGCACTAACCCATACTGGACACTATTGCGCTCGCGCAATCGCCGCCGCCATTCGAGCCGGAGGGCTTAAAATCGAAGGGGCAAACGCTAAGGACTTCTGGCGTTCTCTTGAAAAAGCAGGGTTCTCAAAAGTCTATGGCACCCCCATAGAGGGGGATATCGCGGTGATTGATGCCTTGCCCGGCCCGAATCAGTACGGTCATGTCTGTATTTACGATGGCGCTGGAACCTGGTATTCAGATTTTAAACAGAGAACAATGTACCCGGGGCCAACGTATCGCCAACTCCAGCCAGCCGTCACCTTATACAGGCATTATTAATATGAATAAGCTCATCTTAATTTTATTATTCAGCACAGCAGCATTGGGGGCCGAAGATTTTCAGATACCGATGCAGCGCGCCCTTGAATTCAATCGCTGGTACGTCAAACAAGTGAACAATGATCGTTATCCCATCCAACAGGGAAATGAAATCGATAAGTTCGTTACGGCCAGCACCATGAAAAAATTACGTCATGCAGTCGATCCCCGTTATGCCGACGCTGAATTTTACGAGGCTGATTTTTTTATGAAATCGCAATATATCGGCGAGGACTGGGCTGAGAATGTGGCTATTGATTCGTATGATTCAGACCCGGTCTGTGTAAACGTGAATATCACGTTTGGCAAAAAGACCCAGCACACAGTCATTGATTGCATGGTTAAAGAAGATGGGGTCTGGAAAATCCAGTCTGTCGCCGCTCGGGATAATAATTGATGTCCCCCGCTAACAATAATGTAGCCGCCTTTGTTGCCGGGTGGCGCTGCGGCCTGATGCCCTCACCCCGGCCCTCTCCCACAGGGAGAGGGAGAACACCGGCTCCATTTCATTGATTTTTCACCCCGAAAAAGGTACGTTTTCGCCTTAATTCCAGCGTGGACATACCAGCATTATGCCGATTATTCAGTCTGTTGAACGTGCGTTGCAGATCCTCGACCTGTTCAACGAGCAGGCCACCGAGCTTAAGATCACCGACATCAGCAAACTGATGGGGCTGAGCAAGAGTACCCTCCACTCGCTGCTGAAAACCCTGCAGCTTCACGGCTATATCGATCAGAACTCGGAGAACGGCAAATATCGCCTCGGCATGAAGCTGGTCGAGCGCGGCCATTTTGTCGTGGGCTCCATCGATATTCGTCAGAAGGCGAAAGGCTGGCTGACGGAGCTGTCCCAGCGGACCGGGCAGACCACCCATCTGGGGATCCTGGACGGGCGTGAAGGGGTCTATATCGAGAAGATTGAAGGCAAGCTGGCCGCCATCGCCTATTCACGCATCGGCCGCCGCCTGCCGGTTCACGCCACCGCCATCGGCAAGGTGTTGATTGCCTGGCTGGGCGAGGCCGAGCTGAACGCTCTGCTTGAGGGCTATCAGTATACCACCTATACCCCTTCTACCCTTGCCTCTCGCGAAGCGTTAATGACCGCCCTGACGCAGACCCGCGAGCAGGGTTACGCCCTGGATAGCGAAGAGAACGAGCAGGGCGTGCGCTGCGTGGCGGTACCGGTGTGGAACCACGAATCCCGCGTCATCGCCGCCCTGAGCCTGTCGACGCTGACCTCCCGCGTGGACGACGCAGAGCTGGCTAATTTCCGCGAGCAGCTTCAGCAGGCCGGGCTCGAGCTGTCACGCGCGCTGGGCTACCCGGCCTGAGCCGTTAAACCGGCTCGTAGGTTAAGTAGTCAAAGTCTGCGTGGCAGCCGTCACCGCTGATGTCCTCGCAGTGCAGCCCCACAAACGCGCCGGTAAAGAAGCCGCGCCCGCCGATGTAGTCATCCGACAGTTTCCACGCCTCATACGTTACCGGCACGGTGTGCCACGTCTCGCCGTCGAACGAGTAGCTGTAGCGGTAAACCAGCGTATCCACGTCCACACGCAGCCAGACGCTCTCCGCATGTTCCGGCACCGGAATCGGCTGCTCGTGCAGCGGCCACGACGGCACGTTGTGGTCGAGTTGGATCACCTTAATCGTTCTGCCCTGCCCCTCCTCGTAGTCCACAAAGCAGTAACTCCAGTTTTTACTGTTGTAGTAGCAGGTCAGCCCCGCGCTCTGCTGGAAGTGGACCGGCGAGAACTGCATCCGCGTTTCTGAGCGGAAAGCGAAGTGCTGCCAGCGGCGCGCCACGGTCGACTGGGTGAAGGTCGAGTTGAGCGAGTCGTTGCCGTAGAGCCGTAAGTAGCCCGGGCGCGCGGTGAGCGAGCCGAGGGTGTCGTCGAACGGAATGCGCAGGGTCTGCAACTCCGGGTCGAGCGAACTGGCGTCGAAATCGTCCCGCCAGCTGCCCTGAACGGCTGCAGGCTGCTCCGCCACCTGCGGGCCTTTCACGGTCAACTGCGCGTGCTTGCCGCCTTCCACGTACGGCCAGCCGTCGCGCCACTCAATGCGGGCGATGCCGGTCTCGCGCCCCAGCGGGCAGTAGCCGCGCCCGCCGGAGGCCAGCAGCGGCACGCCGGGCAGGCGCAGCGGCCGACTGGTGAGGTAGGCCATGAACCACTCCCCCGTGTGGGTCTGCAGCAGCGAGCCGTGGCCGCTCTTCTGCAGCGGATTCTCCGGCAGGTGCCAGCTGGTCATCATCGTCACCTCCGGGTGCAACTCGTACGGCCCGTCGATGTTTTTGGAACGCAGCACCACGGCGGCGTGCTCGTAGCTGGTGCCCCCTTCGGCCACCATCAGGTAGTACCATCCCGCGTGGCGATAGAGGTGCGCGCCCTCGGTGTAGCAGAGCGGCGTGCCGGTAAACAGGGTTTTACGCTCGGGCGAGAGCGTCCCAGTCTGCGGATCAAACTCCTGCATCACGATGGTGTTGTGCGGGTTGCTGTGGTGGCGCGGCCCCCACGGGCGGTAGATATAGTATTTGCGGCCATCGTCGTCGTGGAACAGGGACGGATCGAACCCGCCGTTGCCCATCGGGATCGGCTCGCTCCACGGCCCCTCAATGGACGGCGCGGTGACGAGGAAGTTGCGGCCGTTTTTCCACGGCGAGTCGACAATCTTCACGTCGGTGTAGAGCAGCCAGAACCTGCCGTCGGCGTAGCTCAGGCACGGCGCCCAGATGCCGCCGGAGTCCGGGTTGCCCTTCATGTCCAGCATCGTCACGCGGTCCAGCGGGGTACTGACCAGCGACCAGTTTTTCAGGTCGCGGGAGTGGTAGATGCGCACGCCCGGGAACCACTCGAAGGTCGAAGTGGCGATGTAGTAGTCCTCGCCCTGACGACACAGGGACGGGTCCGGGTTGAAGCCGGTCAGAATAGGGTTAGTGATTTGCATAGTGCCTCCGGTTAATGGGATGCGGCTGTCGCGGCGTCGGGAACGGCCTCGCCCTGCGCCGCGCGGTGCTTGATCAGCTGCTGGCTGATGGCCTCCACGCGGGCGTCGGTGAGCTTGTAAAACGACAGCATGATGAACATGCCCGCGTAGAGCACCACCGGCACCACGCAGAACAGAATTTTGATGGTGGTCAGCACCTCAACCGGCTGCACGCTGCTGCTGGCGGAGTAGTTGACGTACGCCAGGATCCAGCCCACCACCGCCCCGCCAATCGCCAGGCCAATCTTCAGGCTGAACAGGTAGGTGGAGAACACCAGGCCGTCGAGGCGGCGCCCGCTGCGGCTCTCCTCGTAGTCCACCACGTCAGAGGCCATCAGCCACTGCAGCGGCGTAGTGGTGTTAAAGACGAACAGGAACAGGATGTTGAGGGCGAAAATCAGCGCGATGTGCTCCGCCGGGGTGACGAAAATCAGCAGGCTGATCAGCGAGTAGACGACGATGATCCACTTGAAGGCGGTGACGCGGTCGAAGCGCCCCAGCAGTCGGGAGGAGCAGAGCGAGCCAAACATGGTGGCGAGGCTGCCGTAGAGTAAGAACTGGGTCGCCATCTCCGGGTGATCCATCACGTATTTGACGAAGTAGAGCGTCGCCCCGCCGCGCACCACGTTGGAACAGGTCGCCATCATCTTGAACGCGCACATGATCCGCCACTGGCCGTTGCCGAGCAGCAGCTTCAGATCTTTCGCCACCGACGAGCCCGGCTGCACCTCAAAGGTGTAGCGCTCTTTGGTGGTGAAGAAGCAGACGTAGAGCAGCACCACGCCGGTCAGGCCCAGCACGCACATGGCGCCGAAATAGCCCATCTGCTCATCCCCCTTGCCGATGATGCTCACCAGCGGCAGGGCAATGCCGCTGATGGCGAGCGAGCCCGCCGCCGCCAGGAAGAAGCGCCAGGACTGCAGGGCGTGACGCTCTTTCGGGTCGGCGGTGATGACGCCGGGCATGGCGCAGTAGGGCACGTTAACGAAGGTATAGACCAGGGTCAGGAGAATGTAGGTCACGCAGGCGTAGATGATTTTGCCCTGCGCGGAGAAGTCCGGCGTGTAGAAGGTCAGCACGCAGACGATGCCAAACGGGATGGCGCCCCACAGTAGGAACGGGCGGAACTGGCCGTGCCGCGTGCGGGTGCGGTCTACCAGCAGCCCCATCAGCGGGTCGGTCACGGCGTCGAGCACGCGGGAGATTAAAAACAGCGTCCCCATAATGCCCGCCGACAGGCCGAAGACGTCGGTGTAGAAATAGGCCAGCAGGAACATCGTGGCCTGCCAGACGAAGCCGCAGGCGGTGTCACCCAGCCCGTAGCCAATTTTGTCTTTCATGGTTAATTGCGTCATCAGAATTACACCCTTATGTAGTGTGCTGAATTACAACATCGTGTTAATGGAGTGTAATGAGCTGTTCAATTAACCAGCAATGGTCATATCTTATTTCTGAATTACTTTATTTTGCTTTTGTGACGCCAACGATATATCACAACTTATTGTTTAAATTGATAAAACAAAGACAAGCAAAAGCCGTCCACGGAATATATTCCGTAGACGACAACCGCGTGAAAAATAATTAAAGTCCGAGTGCTTTTTTACCGGCGTTAATTACCTCGATAATTTTATCGGTGTCATAAATACAGCCTTTCCAGGTGCCGCCGCTGACCGACTGTAATGCTGCCCACAGGCGAGTGTCGTCCGGCAAAAAGTCGTGGGCGTGCAGGTCCGGGTGCGTCTGCCGCATTGCCAGCTCGCGCGCGCCCTCCTCCGGCGTCAGCGGGTTGTCCACTGTGCCGATAAAGTTCACGCTACCTGTTAATGTCAGCCGATCGACGGCTATCTCGATGATGTCGTTATCCCGCAGCTTGCCAATCGGCCCGCCCGCCAGCGCCTCCGGCGACACGTGGCCGAAGCAGGCGCCTGTCGACACGCCCGAGAAGCGCGCATCGGTGATTAACGACACCGTCTTGCCCCACGAGATATGCTTCAGCGCGGAGGTGAGCTGATAGGTCTCTTCCATGCCAGTGCCGGACGGCCCGCCGCCGATCACCACCATGATATCGCCCTGCTTGATCTCTTCCCGCTTGATGGCCTTGATTGCCTGCGCTTCCGAGACAAACACCCTCGCCCGGCCGGTGTGGCGGTAAACGCCATCTTCACCGACGACCGACGGGTCGATCGCCGTGGCCTTGATCACCGATCCTTCCGGCGCGATGTTGCCCGTCGGGAAGCAAACCGTTGAGGTCAGCCCTTTCGCTTTTGCCTTCTCCGGCGGCAGGATCACGTCATCCGGATCCACGCCATCCTGCTCGCGCAGGCACTGGCGGAAGCGCGCACGGCGCTCGGAAGCCTGCCACCAGTCGAGGTTCTCGCCCACCGTCTGGCCGGTGACGGTCATGGCGTCCAGATGCAGCAGACCGAGATCGCGCAGATGAAGCATCACCTCCGGCACGCCGCCCGCGAGGAAGGCGCGCACGGTCGGGTGATAGTCCGGGCCGTTGGGCAGCACGCTGACCAAGCGCGGCACCTTACGGTTGACGCGCGTCCAGTGCTCTACGTCCGGGATTGTGCAGCCCGCCGCGTGGGCGATGGCCGGAATGTGCAGCAGTAAATTCGTCGAGCCGCCGAACGCCGCGTGGATCACCATGGCGTTTTCGATGGCTTTGTCAGTCAGGATATCGCGCGTGGTGATGCCGCGGTTATCCAGCTCGCTGACCGCGCGCGCCGACTGGCGGGCGATCTCCAGCCACACCGCCTGTCCGGACGGGGCCAGCGCGGAGTGCGGCAGCGCCAGACCCAGCGCTTCCGCGACCACCTGCGAGGTACCCGCCGTGCCGAGGAACTGACACCCGCCGCCCGGCGAGGCGCAGGCGCGACAGCCCAGCTCGGCGGCCTCCTGCAGGGAGAGTTCATGGTTGGCAAAGCGCGCACCGATGGTCTGCACCTTGCCCGCGTCTTCCCCCACCGTTGGCGGCAGCGTCGCCCCGCCAGGCACCAGAATGGTCGGCAGGTCGTGCATCGAGGCCAGCGCAATCATGGTGGCGGGCAGCCCTTTATCGCAGGTGGCGACGCCAATCACCGCCCGGCGCGTGGGGAGGGAACGAATCAGGCGGCGAAACACGATCGCCGCGTCGTTGCGGTACGGGAGGGAGTCGAACATGCCATGCGTACCCTGAGAGCGCCCGTCGCACGGATCGCTGACAAAGGCCGCAAACGGGATCCCACCGTTGCGGGTGATCTCCTTCGCCGCCGCCTGCATCTGCATCCCGATCTCCCAGTGGCCGGTGTGGTAGCCCAGCGCGACCGGGCGTCCGTCCCCGGCGCGGATGCCGCCCTGGGTGCCGATAATCAGCACCTCTTTGCCGGTCAGCTTGTTGGCGTCCCAGCCCATCCCGGCGTTCTGCGTCATGCCGAACAGGTTGCCGCTGGGGGATTCCATCAGCATCTGCGGGGTCAGCGGCAGCGCGCCCTGCGGCCCCGCCGCGTGGGTGATCACCGCATAAAACGCATCGTCCTGTGGGGTGAAAATCTTCTCGATGGTCATGGTTATCGTCCGGCTCAGCAGAGCTTGAGCTGTTGCAGCAGGGTTTTCAGCTGTGCCTTGCGCGGCGCGTCCAGTGGTGACGCGGGCGGCAGCACGTGCGTGGAGATCGGGCGGCCGCAGAGCACAATCGCCTCTTTAATCACGTTCACGAACGGCGTATCCAGCTGATACATCTGCGGGATTTGCAGCAGGGTCTGATGATACTCAGCCGCTTTCGCCACGTCTTTATCCCGCCAGGCTTTCAGAAGATTCACCGACACCTGCGGAGCAAAGTTGCCGCTCGCCGAGATCGCCCCGTCACCGCCGAGCAGCAGGGTATTAAACAGATGATCGTCGTAGCCGCAGAGCACGGTGAAGTGCGGGTGAGCGGCTTTGACGGTGTGGATCATGCTGCGCAGGTGGGCGACGGAGTCGATGGTGTCTTTGATGCCGACGATGTTGCTGCGCGAGTCGGCCAGGGTTTTCACCAGCGCCGGGGTCAGATCCTGCCCGGTCAGCGCCGGGAAGTTATAGAGCATCACCGGCAGCGTGACGCTGTCGGCCACCTGCTCGAAATAGCGGATCAGGTTCGCTTCCGACACTTTCCAGTAGTAGGGGTTGATCACCACGATGCCGTCCGCCCCCGCCTGCTGCGCGTGCTGGCTGAGCGCAATGGTTTCCCGGGCGTTGGTGCCGCCGGTGCCGATCAGGACCGGTACGCGACGATCGACATGATCGATCGCAAACTGGGCAATGGTTTTACGCTCTTCGGCGCCGAGCTGGGAGAACTCGCCGCCGCTGCCCAGGAAGAACAGGCCGTCAACGCCTGCTTTGATCAGATCGTCGATCAGCGCGGCGGTGCCCTGCTTATCGAGCTGGCCGTCGGCGGTAAAGATGGTGGAGACTGGGGGAATGATTCCCGTGAACAACGCGGACTGCGGCATGAGATCTCCTTTTTGAATCATTTTGTTCTACATTATAGAACAGCGTTCATTAATTTAACGATCATACTATGACGCAGAAAAAGCGCAGGTAAATGAGAGATGAGGAAGGAGTGCGGGAAATTTAAGCTGGATCACATATTGCCCCTCACCCCGGCCCTCTCCCCAAAGGGGCGAGGGGGAAAAGATGGCTCGGTGCAGTCCCCTCTCCCCTTTGGGGAGAGGGTTAGGGTGAGGGGTAAGGGTTACTCTACCAGCATCTTCACCACAACTTTCCTGACCTTAGCAGGTGCCCCCACCGCGCACAGCGGCTTATGCACCTCGCCCGGCCAGAACACCACGAAATCCCCTTCGCTCAGCACCACGGTTTTCTCCTGCCCGCCTTCCGGCAGGAACGCAATGTCTTTCTCCGCCAGCCAGTCGGTGTCGGGCGTGCCGGGCGGCAGGGTGCTGAAGGTCATCCCCTCCTGACCCTTCATCACGATCTGAATATCCAGATAGCGCGCGTGGTACTCGGCGCGGCGCTCGGCGAACGGCTGGGTTGTATCTTCAGAGACCAGATAAAACAGGCTGTTGCCGTTGATGTCGTGTTTCCCGAGCGGCGTGGCGTCGGTGACGTGGGCTTTGACGTGCTCAATGGCCTGACGCAGATCGTCAGGCAGCCAGGACTGCAGATGGTGAATGTTGCCGATAATCATGTTTCAACCCTCAATATAAAACAATGTTTCATTTTTATCTTTTATACGAGAATCCCGGCTGCCATACCAGCCCTTTTTGGACGAGGTTTGCGCGAGCGCATGTTTATCGGGAAAGGTGTTAATTCACTGTTAATCCTGCCCGGGCATTTATGCAGGGGTTATGCATAACCTCGATCGGCGCTTATCCCACGGCTGCTCTAACCTCTTGATCATGCACTCTAATTAACAAAACCTGTTGCCGCCTCACACTTTACTGTTTTGATAATTTGCTCTAAAAAACCATAATTATTTATTGATTTTTCTTAAGTCAAAAATAGTTAATTACGTTAATTGCATAGCCATTCTCACTCATGGCTCTTATCGTTTAAAATCAGTCACATAACAATATATGTCAAAAGATTAAAATCTACAAAATAATAACAAACCCAAATAATGCCACCGGATCCTGCTTAGCTATTCATCCCTCACTAATATGAAATTAATCATTATCTGATGCGAATCATGCAAATGAAAACAAACCGCCTAATATCCATTTTCGCGTGAGCAATATCACAATACGGATTATTTAACTGCCTAGTATGAATTACGAAATCAATTGAGCTTAGCCGCCATGTAATTAAATACGTTACATGGCGCATGCCCTTTTTATTCTGAAAAACAGTTAAAGGAATAATTATGGAAAAGCATTACGTCGGTTCTGAAATTGGTCAATTGCGTAGCGTTATGCTGCACCGCCCTAATTTAAGTCTGAAGCGTCTCACGCCATCAAACTGTCAGGAGCTCCTTTTCGATGACGTGCTCTCGGTTGAGCGGGCGGGTGAGGAGCATGACATCTTCGCAAACACGCTGCGCGAGCAGGGTGTGGAAGTCCTGCTGTTGACCGACCTTCTGACACAAACCCTTGATATTGCTGAGGCGAAAGCCTGGCTGCTGGAGACGCAAATCTCTGACTATCGCCTCGGCCCTACCTTTGCCAGCGACGTCCGCGGCTGGCTGGCGGATATGCCGCACCGCGAGCTGGCGCGCAGATTAAGCGGCGGATTAACCTACGGTGAAATTCCGGCAGCCATTAAAAATATGGTGGTCGATACCCACACGGCGAATGATTTTATTATGAAGCCGCTGCCGAACCATTTATTTACCCGCGATACCTCCTGCTGGATTTATAACGGCGTGTCCATTAACCCGATGGCCAAACCGGCCCGTCAGCGCGAAACGAATAACCTGCGGGCAATATATCGCTGGCACCCGGCGTTTGCCGACGGCGATTTTATTAAGTATTTCGGCGACGAGAATATTAATTACGACCACGCCACCTTAGAAGGCGGCGACGTATTAGTGATTGGCCGCGGTGCGGTGCTGATCGGCATGTCCGAACGCACCACCCCGCAGGGCGTGGAGTTTCTCGCCAACAGCCTGTTCAAACACCGCCAGGCCGAGCGCGTGATCGCCGTTGAGCTGCCAAAACACCGCTCCTGCATGCACCTCGACACCGTCATGACCCACATCGACGTGGACACCTTCTCCGTTTACCCGGAAGTGGTGCGCAAAGACGCCCAGTGCTGGACGCTCACCCCGGACGGACGCGGCGGCCTGCTGCGCACCCAGGAAACCGACCTACTGCACGCCATCGAGAAAGCGCTCGGCATTAGCCAGGTGCGCCTGATCACCACCGGCGGAGACGCATTTGAAGCCGAACGCGAGCAGTGGAACGACGCCAACAACGTGCTAACCATCCGCCCGGGCGTGGTGATTGGCTACGAGCGCAACGTCTGGACCAACGAGAAGTACGACAAGGCGGGTATCACCGTGCTGCCCATCCCGGGCGACGAGCTGGGACGCGGCCGCGGCGGCGCGCGCTGCATGAGCTGCCCGCTGGAACGCGACGGAATTTAAAGGAGCCATCATGGAACGAAAACCCACTCTGGTTGTGGCCCTGGGCGGCAACGCGCTGCTCAAGCGCGGCGAGCCGCTGGAAGCAGAGATCCAGCGCCAGAACATCGAGCAGGCCGCCCGCACCATCGCCGGGCTGACGGCGCAGTGGCGCGTGGTGCTGGTGCACGGCAACGGGCCGCAGGTCGGGCTGCTGGCGCTGCAAAATAGCGCCTACGACAAAGTCACGCCCTACCCGCTGGACGTTCTCGGCGCGGAAAGCCAGGGAATGATCGGCTACATGCTCCAGCAGGCGCTGAAAAACAGCCTGCCGCAGCGCGAGGTTAGCGTTCTGCTCACGCAGGTAGAAGTGGACGCCGCCGACCCGGCCTTCAGCAACCCGACCAAGTACATCGGCCCGGTCTACAGCGAAGCCCAGGCAAAAACGCTGGCCGCGGAGAAAGGCTGGGTGTTTAAGGCCGACGGCAGCTACGTCCGCCGCGTGGTGCCGTCACCGCAGCCGAAGCGCATCGTCGAGAGCGACGCCATCACGGCGCTGATCCAGCGCGACCACCTGGTGATCTGCAACGGTGGCGGCGGCGTGCCGGTGGTGGAACACGCCAACGGCTATCGCGGGATCGAGGCGGTAATCGACAAAGACCTCTCCGCCGCCCTGCTGGCGAGGCAAATCGAGGCCGACGCCCTGCTGATCCTCACCGACGCCGACGCGGTGTACCTCGACTGGGGCAAGCCGACCCAGCGCCCGCTGGCACAGGTGACGCCGGAGCTGCTCAAAGGCATGCAGTTCGACGCCGGATCGATGGGGCCGAAAGTGGCCGCCTGCCGCGAGTTTGTTGAAGCCTGCAACGGCATTGCCGGGATCGGCGCGCTGGCCGACGGCGCGGAGATCCTCGCGGGCGAGAAAGGCACGTTGATTCGTAACTGAACACTCATTTTAAAAAGGATTTAGCCATGACCATCAACCTGAAAAACCGCAACTTCCTGAAACTGTTGGACTACACCCCGGCGGAGATCCAGTACCTGATCGACCTCGCCATTGAGCTGAAGGCCGCTAAAAAAGCCGGGCGCGAGAAGCAAACCCTGGTCGGGAAAAACATCGCCCTGATCTTTGAAAAAACCTCCACCCGCACCCGCTGCGCCTTCGAAGTGGGCGCGTTCGACCAGGGCGCGCAGGTCACCTACCTCGGCCCAAGCGGATCGCAGATCGGCCATAAAGAGTCGATGAAAGACACCGCCCGCGTGCTGGGCCGCATGTACGACGGCATCGAATACCGCGGCTATGGTCAGGCCATCGTCGAAGAGCTGGGCGAGTACGCGGGCGTGCCGGTGTGGAACGGCCTGACCGACGAGTTTCACCCAACGCAAATCCTCGCCGACCTGATGACCATGCTGGAGCACGCGCCGGGCAAAACCCTGCCGGAGCTGAGCTTTGCCTATCTCGGCGACGCGCGCAACAACATGGGCAACTCCCTGATGGTGGGCGCGGCCAAGATGGGGATGGACATCCGCCTCGTCGCGCCGAAATCCTTCTGGCCGGAAGCGGGGCTGGTTGAGCAGTGCCGCGCCATCGCGAAAGAGACGGGCGCGCGCATCACCCTCACCGACGACGTGGAAGAAGGCGTGCGGGGGACCGATTTCCTCTACACCGACGTGTGGGTCTCCATGGGCGAGCCAAAGGAAGCCTGGGCCGAGCGCGTCAGCCTGATGAAGCCGTATCAGATTAACGCGCAGGTGATGAAAGCCACCGGCAACCCGAACGTCAAGTTCATGCACTGCCTGCCCGCGTTCCACAACGAGCACACCAAAGTGGGCCGCGAGATCGAGATGGCGTACGGCCTGAAAGGGCTGGAGGTGACGGAAGAGGTCTTTGAATCACCGAACTCCATCGTCTTCGACGAAGCAGAAAACCGCATGCACACCATTAAAGCGGTCATGGTGGCGACACTCGGCGACTAATCACCGCCCGGCGCGCCGCGGGGTGCGCCGGGTTAAGGAGAACATCATGGGCAAGTTCAAGTTTCCCTCCGCTTACACCATTCTCTTCTTTCTGATCGCCGTCGTCGCAGCGCTGAGCTGGGTTGTCCCGGCCGGTCAGTACCATATGGCAATGAACGAGGCGCTCGGCAAAGAAGTGCCGGTTGCCGGAACCTACGCGCACGTGGCGGCGCATCCGCAGGGGCTGGTTTCGGTGCTGATGGCACCGATTGCCGGGCTGTACGATCCGGAATCCGGCCAGGCCGGGGCGATCGACGTGGCGCTGTTTATTCTGATCATCGGGGGATTTCTCGGGATCGTCACCAAAACCGGGGCAATTGACGCCGGGATCGAGCGCGTCACCACCCGGCTTCGCGGCCGCGAAGAGTGGATGATCCCGATCCTGATGGCGCTGTTTGCCGCAGGAGGCACGATTTACGGTATGGCCGAAGAGTCTCTGCCGTTCTACACCCTGCTGGTGCCGGTAATGCTGGCCGCGCGTTTCGATCCGGTGGTCGCCGCCTCCACCGTGCTGCTTGGCGCGGGGATCGGCACGCTGGGTTCCACCATCAACCCGTTTGCAACGGTCATCGCCGCCAACGCCGCCGGGATCCCCTTCACCAACGGCATCGCCCTGCGCGTGGCGCTGCTGGTCATCGGCTGGATCATCTGCGTTGCGTGGGTAATGCGTTACGCCCGCAAGGTGCGCAAGGATCCGTCGCTGTCGATCGTCGCAGACAAGCAGGAAGAGAACTGCGCCCATTTCCTCGGCAACAAGGGCGAACAGTCGCTGGAATTTACCCCAGTGCGCAAAATCATCCTGGTGATTTTCGCCCTCGCCTTCGCGGTGATGATTTACGGCGTGGCGGTACTGGGCTGGTGGATGGCGGAGATATCGGCGGTGTTTCTCGCCAGCGCGATTATCGTCGGCCTGATCGCCCGCATGAGCGAAGAGGAGCTGACCTCGACGTTTATCAACGGCGCGCGAGATTTGCTGGGCGTCGCGCTGATTATCGGCATCGCGCGCGGTATCGTAGTGATCATGGATAAGGGCATGATTACCCACACCATTTTGCACAGCGCCGAGGGGATGGTTACCGGGTTATCGACGGTGGCGTTCATCAACGTGATGTACTGGCTGGAAGTGGTGCTGTCGTTTCTTGTGCCTTCTTCGTCCGGCCTGGCCGTTCTGACGATGCCGATCATGGCGCCCCTTGCCGATTTCGCTAACGTCAACCGCGACCTGGTGGTTACGGCTTACCAGTCGGCCTCCGGCATCGTTAATCTGGTCACTCCCACCTCTGCCGTCGTGATGGGCGGGCTGGCGATCGCCCGCGTGCCCTACGTGCGCTATCTGAAATGGGTGGCACCGCTGCTGGGGATATTAACGGTAGTGATCATGGTGGCGTTGAGCCTGGGTGCCTTGTTGTGATTTGCCGGATGGCGCTGCGCTTATCCGGCCTACGGATCGGTGCGGTGCCACCGGTTATTTCGGGAACTGATATGGGAACTATGATGGATTACGAAGAGTACTCTCCCAAAGAACAACTACAGCTGACGGTCTGCCAGCGTCTGATAGCAGAAAAGAGCTATCTCTCCCAGGAGGAGATCCGCCGGGATTTGCAGGAGCGTGGTTTTGAGACCATCAGCCAGTCCACCGTTTCACGTCTGCTTAAATTGCTCGGTGTCATAAAAATTCGAAATGCCAAAGGGCTAAAGATTTATTCGCTGAATCCCCAGCTGCGCCCTGCCCCCGACGCCGCGCGTACCGTGTCCGAAATGGTGGTCAGCGTCGAGCATAATAGCGAGTTTATCCTTGTGCATACCGTCGCCGGATATGGCCGCGCGGTGGCGCGTATTCTGGATTATCACCAGCTGCCGGAAATTTTAGGCGTGGTGGCTGGCAGCAGTATCGTCTGGGTCGCTCCCCGGGTCGTGAAGCGCACCGCGCTGGTGCATAAGCAAATTAATTATTTACTCAGAACGAATTAATATTCATAAAGAACCGTTTGCATTGAGTAAAGCGTGCATTAAATCGCTTGATCCGAAAAGCGAGCTGCGTATAATGCCCGACAATTTGCCGGGAGGAAGCATGGTCAAGCGTGTACGACATAACGTCTTACCGCGTCTGAAATCAGACGCTGGCCTGCCGTTTTTCTTCCCGTTGCTAAACCTATTCCCAGAGCCCCTCATTTGAGGGGCTTTTTTTTGCCCGGCGTCAGGAGATAAACATGAATCCGCTTTATCAAAAACACATCATTTCCATAAACGACCTCAGCCGCGAAGAGCTGGAACTGGTTCTGGAAACCGCGGCAAAACTGAAGGCCAATCCGCAACCGGAGCTGCTGAAGCACAAGGTGATTGCGAGCTGCTTCTTTGAAGCCTCGACCCGCACCCGCCTCTCCTTTGAGACCTCCATGCACCGCCTGGGGGCGAGCGTGGTGGGCTTCTCGGACAGCAGCAACACGTCGCTGGGTAAAAAAGGCGAGACCCTGGCGGATACCATTTCAGTGATTAGCACCTACGTCGACGCGATTGTGATGCGTCATCCGCAGGAGGGTGCGGCGCGCCTGGCGACCGAGTTCTCCGGCGGCATTCCGGTACTGAACGCCGGTGACGGTGCCAACCAGCATCCGACGCAGACCCTGCTGGATCTGTTCACCATTCAGGAGACCCAGGGCAAGCTCGAGAACCTGAATATCGCCATGGTCGGCGACCTGAAATATGGCCGCACCGTCCACTCCCTGACGCAGGCGCTGGCGAAATTTAACGGCAACCGCTTCTACTTCATCGCGCCTGACGCGCTGGCGATGCCGCAGTACATTCTCGACATGCTGGATGAGAAAGGCATTGCGTGGAGCCTGCATGCCAGCATCGAAGAGGTGATGAGCCACGTGGATATTCTGTACATGACCCGCGTGCAGAAAGAGCGTCTGGACCCGTCCGAATACGCCAACGTGAAGGCGCAGTTCGTGCTGCGCGCCAGCGACCTGGAAGGCGCACGCAACAACATGAAGGTCCTGCATCCGCTGCCGCGCATCGATGAGATCACCACAGACGTCGAT
Source organism: Enterobacter sp. SES19 (assembly GCF_011765665.1). Taxonomy (NCBI): domain Bacteria; kingdom Pseudomonadati; phylum Pseudomonadota; class Gammaproteobacteria; order Enterobacterales; family Enterobacteriaceae; genus Enterobacter; species Enterobacter sp. SES19. The sequence goes on along the minus strand of NZ_CP050320.1, from coordinate 567,080 downwards.
AAAACGCCGCACGCCTGGTACTTCCAGCAGGCCGGAAACGGCATTTTCGCCCGCCAGGCGTTACTGGCACTGGTTCTGAATCGCGAATTAGCTCTGTAAGGGGAGACGACCATGACACACGATAACAAACTCCAGGTTGAAGCCATCAAGCGTGGCACCGTGATTGACCACATCCCTGCGCAGGTGGGCTTTAAGCTGCTGACGCTGTTCAAACTGACCGAAACCGACCAGCGCATCACCATCGGCCTGAACCTGCCGTCGGGCGAAATGGGCCGCAAGGACCTGATTAAAATCGAGAACACCTTCCTGACCGACGAGCAGGTTAACCAGCTGTCGCTGTACGCGCCGGACGCCACCGTCAACCGCATCGACGAGTATGAAGTGGTCGGCAAATCCCGCCCGAGCCTGCCGGATCGCATCGAAAACGTGCTGGTTTGCCCGAACAGCAACTGCATCAGTCATGCTGAGCCGGTTTCCTCCAGCTTTGCAGTGAAAAAACGCGCCGATGACATCGCGCTCAAATGCAAATACTGCGAAAAAGAGTTTTCTCATTATGTGGTGCTGGCCAACTAATTGAGGTTGGTAATGAAATCCCGGCTGTTATAATGGCCGGGAACATTCTTAACGCTGTAATTCTGGAGAAAACATGAGCAAAGTACTCGCGACGGAAAATGCACCAGCCGCTATCGGCCCTTACGTTCAGGGCGTTGATCTGGGCAGCATGATCATCACTTCAGGCCAGATCCCCGTAAACCCAAAAACCGGCGCGGTGCCGGAAGATGTCGCGGCGCAGGCGCGTCAGTCGCTGGAAAACGTGCAGGCTATCGTTGAATCTGCTGGCCTGAAAGTGGGTGATATCGTGAAAACCACCGTGTTCGTGAAGGATCTGAACGATTTCGCGACCGTTAATGCCACCTACGAAGCGTTCTTCACCGAGCATAACGCCACCTTCCCGGCGCGCTCCTGCGTGGAAGTGGCGCGTCTGCCAAAAGACGTGAAAATTGAAATCGAAGCGATTGCCGTTCGTCGTTAATTCGCTTTGTCGATAAAAAAAGGCAGCCCAGGCTGCCTTTTTTGTTGCTTGCTACTGATTCCGCGTTGCTCTCAGTAGCGTCTCCAGCGGATAAACCGCCGCAATCACCACTTCGTCCTGCACTTTCGCCGCGTTATCCAGCTCGCTCTGAATCGAGGCGATCTCTTTGTCATCCAGCGTGCCCTGACGCGCCACCAGATCCGTCAGGCGAAGGCCAATGGAGGCCAGCTTATCCACCTCCTGGATCACCGGCTTCATTGCCTTCAGCTGATAGCTGTTTTCGCTTAAGGCCAGCGCGTCGCTGGTGTTGCTCTGCCAGCGGTTAAAGACGTGACGCAGGGCGTCGGCGCTTTCCGTGTCTTCCGCATCGCTCACCAGACGGTCCGCCCATTTGAGCATCTGGCGCACGGTGGCGCTTTCGGCGTTCAGCGCATCCGCAAAGCGGTTGAGCGGCTCGAACTGATGATAGTTTCCGGCCTGGAACTTCAGGTGCTGACGGGTGTAATACTGCGCCGGTTCAATGGCCTGAGCGAGGATCTGCAGCGGCAGGGTGTCGGCATTACCGGCGAGGCGCGTGAACTGCACCTGCTGCTGGGTATGCTGCTGCAGCCCGACCGACACCGTCGACCAGCTGTCCATCGCCTGCAGGCGGGTGTACATGTTGTCGACATCGTTGACGTCCTGCGCGGACCACAACCGCTCCGCCACCGCAAACGTACGCGGCCACAGGCGGATATCCAGCACTGGCGCCACCACGTTTTCCGCCCACAGCGCCGCTTCGCCGCCGAGCAGGTTGGCCTGGTTCGCCACGTCCGGCACGACGGGCGGAACGCCTTTCGGCACGTCGTCCAGACGCGTGCCGCTAATCGGGTAGCGCGTATTCCCGACAAGGAAATAGCCGGAGAGTTTGTCTTTATCGACGGTGACGACCGGGCGCGTTTCGCCCATCCACGTATCGACGGTAAACGTGACCTGGCTGTCATCGCGCCACTCGATGTTCTGCACCGCACGGCGCGATTTCCCGGCAAAATCAATAAACCCGCGCCAGCCGGCATCCCCTTTCACCAGGGTGAAGCTCCCCTCCACCGGCTTGCCCTTCAGGCGCGGCATGGAGAAGGCCCAGCTCTGGGCGCTGTCGGTGTCGGCTATCACATCCACGCCGTTTAACCCCTGTGGGACGATCTCGTTGCGGTAGTGATAGGCGGTGGACTGGGGCTGGTCGAGATAAAAGCCGGTCGACAGAATGCCCTTGTAGCCGTTCTGCGCCACCTGCCCCAGCGCGTCCTGCCCCTGCCAGGACTGGATCAGAATGCTTTTCGGCAGGTCAGGATGGTAGATCTCATCCCAGCCGACCATCTGGCGGTGATGCTTCTCGAGGATCGTTTCCAGCTTGCGGTTGAAGTAAGCCTGCAGCGCGTGGCTGTCCGCCAGCCTGTTGTCGCGCATAAACTGCTGGATTGCCGGGTTCGCTTTCCACTGGCTGTCGTCCACTTCGTCGCCGCCGATGTGCAGATACGGATCGGGGAAGATCGCCGCCAGTTCGCTGACCATCGCGTCAGCAAAGGCGTAAGTCGCCTCTTTGGTGGGATCGAGAACCGGCTTCAGCACGCCCCAGTGGCGTTCCATGGCGTACGGCCCCGGGGCGCTCATCAGCTCCGGGTAGGCCACGGCAATCGCCGAGGCGTGGCCCGGCATGTCGATCTCCGGCACCACGCGAATGCCGCGCTCGGCGGCGTAACGCACCACCTCACGCATCTGTTCAGGCGTGTAGAACAGCCCGTCGCTGGCAAGCTGCGTCAGCTTAGGGTAGCGCTTCGAGCTGAAGCGCCAGCCCTGGTCGTCGGTTAAGTGCCAGTGCAGCACGTTGAGCTTCGCCGCAGCCATGCCGTCGATCTGGCGTTTGATATCCGGCAGCGGGATAAAGTGACGTGCCGAATCGAGCAGCAGCCCGCGCCACGGGAAACGCGGCGAATCTTCAATGGTAACCCACGGCAGAGAGGTATTTTCCGCCCCGTTCTGCATCAGCTGGAGCAGGGTTTCCATGGCGCGCAAGGCACCGAAACGGGTGTTGGCGGAGATAGTCACGCCGTTGGCATCCACCGTGAGCCTATAGCTTTCATCGCTGTCCGGCAGCGGCTGCGGCTTTACCTTTTTAGCGATGGCGATGCGGATAGTCGGTTTGTCTGGCTTTTCAGCCTGAGGCTGCAGCGTCCAGCCGGTTTGCAGGGCGATGCGCTGGCGCAGGCGGTTGACGGCGTCGCCCAGATCGTCGCCGCTGACGCTGACAGAGATTTTATCGTTAAGCACCAGCGCGCCCTGGGTCGTCGGGCGTTCGACCTTCGCAGGCCAGGGCATTAAGGGGAGATCCCCTGCCGGGGCGGCAAAGGCAGAGGCGCCGAGCATCAGCCCGGCGGTTAAGAGACTGTACCGTAACATGAATGTTCCTTATCTGACGGGCCAAATAAAGGCAAAACATTCTGTTAACATGCGCTCAATTTGTCGTCAAGCGAATGCGCCGACGGAGATCACAGGTTGTTGAATTTGAGAGGAAAGCCAGTCCCCTCACCCCGGCCCTCTCCCCAAAGGGGCGAGGGTGAAAGGCGGCACCGAGCGGTCCCCTCTCCCTTTCAGGGAGAGGGCTAGGGTGAGGGTATGTTTTTACTGCCACCCATACCGACGCGCATAGAACCCTTTCACCATCTGCGTCAGCACCATATACCCCGCGAGGATCGCCACCAGCCACGGGAAGTAGCTCAGCGGCAACGCCTGCAGCTGCAGGTAGCTCGCCAGCGGTGAGAACGGCAGCGCGATGCCGAGCGCCATCACAATCCCCGTCATCACAATCAGCGGCCATGCGGCACGGCTCTGGATGAATGGAATGCGGCGCGTGCGGATCATATGCACAATCAGCGTCTGCGACAGCAGCCCGACCACGAACCAGCCGGACTGGAACAACGTCTGGTGTTCCGGGGTGTTGGCATGGAACACAAACCACATCAGGCAGAAGGTCAGGATGTCGAAGATGGAGCTGATCGGGCCAAAGAACAGCATGAAACGCCCGAGATCTGCCGGGTTCCAGTGCTGCGGCTTCTGGATCTGCTCGTCGTCCACGTTATCAAACGGGATAGCCACCTGAGACACGTCGTACATCAGGTTCTGGATCAGCAGGTGCAGCGGCAGCATCGGCAGGAACGGCAGAAACGCGCTCGCCACCAGCACGCTGAAGACGTTACCGAAGTTGGAGCTGGCGGTCATCTTGATGTACTTGAGCATATTGGCGAAGGTACGGCGCCCTTCGATGACGCCCTCCTCCAGCACCATCAGGCTCTTTTCCAGCAGAATGATATCCGCCGCTTCGCGGGCAATATCGACCGCCCCGTCTACGGAGATACCGATATCCGCCGCACGCAGAGCGGGCGCGTCGTTGATGCCGTCGCCCATAAAGCCCACCACGTGCCCTTCGCGCTTAAGCAGGGTGACGATGCGCTCTTTGTGCATCGGCGTCAGGCGGGCAAACAGCGTGGTACGCTGGGCAAGCTTCGCCAGCTCGTCATCAGAGAGATGTTCAATATCGCTCCCCACTACCACGTCACCCGCGTCCAGCCCCACCTCGTGGCACACTTTGGCCGCCACCAGCTCGCTGTCGCCGGTGAGAATTTTGACGGTAATGCCGCTCGCCTTCAGCGCTTTCAGCGCCGGTGCGGTGGTCTCTTTCGGCGGATCGAGGAAGGCGATGTAACCCTCGAGGATCAGATCGGATTCGTCGATACGCTGATAGTCACCCTCGCGCGCCGGCAGGAACTTGCTCGCCACCGCCACCACGCGCAGCCCCTGACGGTTCAGGTTGTCGGTAACGCGCTTGATGCGGCGCAGCATGGTGTCGTCCAGCGGCACGATGTCGCCGTTATAGCGAACCTGCGTGGACACGTTCAGGATCTCCTGCAACGCGCCTTTGCAGATCAGCTGATGCACATCCGTCTGCTCGCTCACCACCACCGACATCCGGCGGCGCTCGAAGTCGAACGGGATCTCATCCACCTTCTGCCAGCGGCCGGAGAGCGTGCGGGCGGACTCTTCATCTACCCCTTCCAGCACCGCGACGTCGAGCAGGTTTTTCAGCCCGGTCTGGTAATGGCTGTTCAGCCACGCGCTGTGCAGCACGCGCTCGCTGGTTTTGCCGGAGATATCGGTGTGGTTCTCCAGCACGATTTTGTCCTGCGTCAGGGTGCCGGTTTTATCGGTGCAGAGGATGTCCATCGCGCCAAAGTTTTGAATGGCGTCGAGGTGTTTGACGATCACCTTCTGTTTCGACAGTTTTACCGCCCCGCGCGCCAGCGTGGAGGTGACAATCATCGGCAGCATTTCCGGCGTTAAGCCGACGGCCACGGAGAGCGCAAACAGCGCCGCTTCCCACCAGTCGCCTTTGGTGTAGCCGTTGATCAGCAGCACGATCGGCGTCATCACCATCATAAAGCGGATCAGCAGCATGCTGACGCGGCCAATGCCTTTCTGGAAGGCGTTCGGCTCGCTCTCCTGCTCGCTGACGCGCCCGGCAAGCTGACCAAACCAGGTGTTGCCCCCGGTGGCGGTGACAATCGCCTGCGCGGTGCCGCTGACGACCGTGGTACCCATAAAGCACAGGGTGTCGCACTCGAGCGGGTTCATCTGCTGCGGGTCACGGCTGCGCGCCACCTTTTCAACGGGCAGGGATTCCCCGGTCAGGGAAGCCTGCGCGACGAAGAGATCGCGCGCCTGGATGATGCGTAAATCCGCCGGGATCATGTCCCCCGCGGCCAGCTTCACCAGATCGCCCGGCACCAGCTGGTCGATAGGCAATTCCACCCAGGCGTTTTCGCCGAGATCGTTGATCACGCGCGAGACGGTCGCGGTGTTGCTGACCATCGCCTTCAGGGCGTCCGCCGCTTTGGTGGAGCGGGCCTCCTGAATAAAATTCAGCAGCGTGGAGATGCCCACCATCAGGGCAATCACCCCTGCGGCAAACAGATCTTCCGTCGCGTAGGAGATGAGGCCGAGCACGGTCAGCAGCAGGTTGAACGGGTTGCGGTAGCAGAGCCACAGATGCACCCACCACGGAGACGGCTTTTGTGCCGGAATGAGGTTATCGCCGTGCACGGCGCGGATTTTTTCCACTTCTAACGCGTTCAGCCCTTCCGGGTGTCCGCCAAAGGCGCGCCAGACTTCGTTTTCATCCATCGCCGCCGCGTTCAGGCAGCGTTCGGTCAGGGACGCGGGGATCGCCGCCCCCGCCATGTTTTTGGCGTTTGGCAGCGGGTCGCGCTGAACCAGACGGTGTGGCAGGTGGCGGCTCAGCAGGGCCTGCAGCTGCCGGGTGATATTTTTAAACATAGTCATTCCTCCGCATCCGCGAATGCGGACGCAGCATTTCCTTCAGGCGTGGCAAGGCCGTACCTGAGAGGCACTCAATTTTTCAAGCAGGAACGTTTGGGACGTTGCTGCCTCACATCACCGGTGAGTCAGCAACAGGCTGGCTTACCGGAAAGAACGCATTCTCCCGTTCAGGAGAGGTGTGGGATCGGGATCCATGAAGCCTCCGGTAAGTAAAAAGTAGGGTGTCGCCGCGCAGTATAAGGATTTAAGCGTACCCTTTGTGACGATTCGGGCGGTATTATACCCCCCTGCAAATAAACCGAACGTAAACCAGACTTTGCCCATAGCGAAATCGCGCTATAGCATTAGGCTCAATTGACCATTTTGTCGTTGTTACAGGGAATACAGCATGCAGAACCGCCTTACGATTAAAGACATCGCGCGTTTAAGCGGCGTGGGGAAATCAACCGTCTCACGCGTGCTGAACAACGAAAGCGGCGTCAGCGAACGCACCCGCGAGCGCGTTGAGGCGGTCATGAATCAGCACGGCTTTTCCCCTTCCCGCTCCGCGCGCGCCATGCGCGGGCAGAGTGACAAAGTGGTCGCCATCATTGTTTCGCGTCTGGACTCTCTGTCTGAAAACCTCGCCGTGCAGACCATGCTGCCCGCCTTCTATGAGCAGGGATATGACCCGATCATGATGGAGAGCCAGTTCTCGCCACAGCTGGTGGAAGAACATCTGGGCATGCTCCAGCGGCGCAACATTGACGGCGTGGTGCTGTTCGGCTTTACCGGCATCAAAGACGAGATGCTAAAACCCTGGCAGCCGTCGCTGGTGCTGCTGGCGCGCGATGCCCACGGTTTTGCCTCCGTCTGCTATGACGACGAGGGCGCGATTATCACCCTGATGCAGCGCCTGTTTGACGAAGGCCATCGTCATATCAGCTTCCTCGGCGTGCCGCACGCGGACGTCACCACAGGCAAGCGTCGCCATGAGGCCTATCTGGCCTTTTGCAAAAAGCACAACCTCTCCGCCGTGGCCTCTCTGCCGGGGCTGGGCATGAAGCAGGGCTACGAGCAGGTCGCCAGCGTTCTGACGCCGCAGACCACCGCGCTGGTGTGCGCCACGGATACCCTGGCGCTGGGTGCCAGCAAATATCTGCAGGAGCAGCGCATCGATAACCTGCAGGTGGCGAGCGTCGGCAGCACGCCGCTGATGAAGTTCCTGCACCCGGAGATCATCACCGTCGATCCGGGCTACGCCGAGTCCGGCAGACAGGCCGCCGCGCAGCTGATCGAGCAGATCAACGGGCGCGCTGAGCCGCGTCAGATCGTCATTCCCGCTCACCTTTCGTAACCCTCCTAAAACAGATTATTGTGATCTTCGCCTGATTTCGGGAACGTTCCCATTTTCGCCGTCACGCTGAAGGAGTAGGCTTGCGCTCAGGTCATTACACCCCCTCACCATCTGTCATGAGGTTTCATGATGAGTAAAGTCAAACAAGCAGATATCGATCGGCTGATCGTCCTGGTCGGCGGCCGCGAAAACATCGCTACCGTCAGCCATTGCATTACCCGCCTGCGCTTCGTGCTGAACGATCCGGCCAAAGCTAACCCGAAGGCCATTGAAGAACTCTCCATGGTTAAAGGCTGCTTCACCAACGCCGGTCAGTTCCAGGTCGTGATTGGTACCGAAGTGGGCGATTACTATCAGGCTCTGCTGGCAACGACCGGGCACTCCTCCGCCGATAAAGAGCAGGCGAAGAAGGCCGCGCGCCAGAACATGAAGTGGCACGAGCAGCTGATTTCCCACTTCGCGGAGATCTTCTTCCCGCTCCTGCCGGCGCTGATCAGCGGAGGCTTGATCTTAGGCTTCCGTAACGTCATCGGCGACGTGCCGATGAGCGACGGCAAAACCCTGGCGCAGATGTATCCGGCGCTGAAAACCGTGTACGACTTCCTGTGGCTGATTGGCGAGGCGATCTTCTTCTATCTGCCGGTCGGGATCTGCTGGTCCGCGGTGCGCAAGATGGGCGGTACGCCGATCCTCGGTATCGTACTGGGCGTCACGCTGGTCTCTCCGCAGTTAATGAACGCTTACTTACTTGGTCAGCAGGTGCCTGAGGTGTGGAACTTCGGCCTGTTTACTATCGCCAAAGTGGGCTATCAGGCGCAGGTTATTCCGGCCCTGCTGGCGGGGCTGGCGCTGGGCTTTATTGAAACCCGACTGAAGCGCATCGTGCCGGATTACCTCTATCTGGTGGTGGTGCCGGTCTGCTCGCTGATTCTGGCGGTCTTCCTGGCGCACGCCTTTATCGGTCCGTTTGGCCGCATGATTGGCGACGGCGTGGCCTTCGCGGTGCGCCACCTGATGACCGGCAGCTTCGCCCCGATTGGCGCCGCGCTGTTTGGCTTCCTGTACGCTCCGCTGGTGATCACCGGCGTGCACCAGACCACGCTGGCCATTGATATGCAGATGATCCAGAGCCTCGGCGGCACGCCGGTCTGGCCGATTATCGCCCTGTCTAACATTGCTCAGGCGTCCGCGGTGACCGGCATCATCATCGTCAGCCGCAAGCACAACGAACGCGAGATCTCCGTTCCGGCGGCCATCTCCGCCTACCTCGGCGTCACCGAACCGGCGATGTACGGTATCAACCTGAAATACCGCTTCCCGATGCTCTGCGCGATGATCGGTTCCGGTCTGGCGGGCCTGGTGTGCGGACTGAACGGCGTAATGGCAAACGGGATTGGCGTCGGCGGCCTGCCGGGCATCCTCTCCATCCAGCCCGCTTACTGGCAGGTATTCGCCCTGGCAATGGCCATCGCGATTATCGTCCCAATGGCGCTGACTACCGTGGTTTATCAGCGTAAGTTCCGTCAGGGCTCGCTGCAGATTGTTTAATCTCTCTCTTTCGGGGCGCAGTTGCGCCCCTTCGCATTTGCAGGAACACACTATGAATACCCTTCCTCACTGGTGGCAAAACGGCGTTATCTACCAGATTTACCCCAAGAGTTTCCAGGACACCACCGGCAGCGGCACCGGCGATTTACGCGGCGTGACGCAGCGTCTGGACTACCTGAAAACCCTCGGCATCGACGCCATCTGGCTGACGCCGTTTTATATCTCCCCGCAGGTGGATAACGGCTACGACGTGGCGAATTACACCGCCATCGACCCGGCGTACGGCACGCTGGATGACTTTGACGAGCTGGTCACCGAGGCGCACCAGCGCGGCATTCGCATCGTGCTGGATATGGTGTTCAACCACACCTCAACCCAGCACCCCTGGTTCCGGGAATCGCTGAACAAAGAGAGCCCGTACCGCCAGTTCTACATCTGGCGCGACGGCACGCCTGAGCAGTTGCCCAACAACTGGCGCTCCAAGTTTGGCGGCAACGCCTGGCGCTGGCACGCGGAGAGCGAGCAGTATTACCTGCACCTGTTCGCGCCGGAGCAGGCGGACCTCAACTGGGAAAACCCGGCGGTGCGCGGCGAGCTGAAAAAGGTGTGCGAGTTCTGGGCCGACCGCGGCGTCGACGGCTTGCGCCTCGATGTCATTAACCTGATTTCGAAAGATCAGGATTTCCCGAATGACGAGGCGGGCGACGGTCGCCGCTTCTACACTGACGGGCCGCGCATCCATGAATATCTGCAGGAGATGAGCCGCGACGTCTTTACCCCGCGCAACCTGATGACGGTAGGCGAGATGTCCTCAACCTCGCTGGAGAACTGCCAGCAGTACGCGTCGCTCGACGGAAGCGAGCTGTCGATGACCTTTAACTTCCACCACCTGAAGGTGGACTACCCCGGCGGCGAAAAGTGGACGAAGGCGAAGCCGGACTTCGTGGCGCTGAAAACCCTCTTCCGCCACTGGCAGCAGGGGATGCATAACAAAGCCTGGAACGCGCTGTTCTGGTGTAACCACGACCAGCCGCGCATCGTGTCGCGCTTCGGTGACGAAGGAGAATACCGGGTTCACGCCGCGAAGATGCTCGGGATGGTGCTGCACGGCATGCAGGGCACGCCGTATATTTATCAGGGCGAAGAGCTGGGGATGACGAACCCGCACTTCAGCCGCATCACCGATTACCGCGATGTGGAAAGCCTGAACATGTTTGCCGAACTGCGCGCCAACGGCCGCGATCCGGATGAGTTACTGGCGATTCTGGCGAGTAAGTCCCGGGATAATGGCCGCACGCCAATGCAGTGGGACGCGTCGCACAATGCGGGCTTTAGCGAGGGCGAACCGTGGATTGGCGTCTGCGACAACTACGAAACCGTGAACGCCCACGCGGCGCTGGACGATGCGGATTCCGTTTTCTATACCTATCAGTCGCTGACTAGCCTGCGCAAAACCCTGCCGGTGCTGACGTGGGGGGATTATGAGGATCTCCTGCCGGAACACCCTTCCCTGTGGTGCTACCGTCGCCAGTGGCAGGGGCAGACCCTGATTGTTGCGGCAAACCTGAGCAATACGCCTCAGGAATGGCAGACAGACCTTCTCAGCGGTAAGTTGCAGGTGTTGATGAGTAACTACCCGACACCGCAAACGACGTCGCTGCGTCCGTTTGAAGCCGTCTGGTGGTTGCAACAGTAACCGTCCTGCCGGGTGCAGCCCTGCACCCGGCTTACTTTACTGTTTTTGTTGAATAATTAATCAGATTTTTCTCGCTCGCCTTTACAAATGCTGTAGCGCCCGCCGTTTGTACTCTCGCCTTTTTACTTTGTTCTGAATCAAATAAATCGCAAACATGTTTGATGCAAATCACTATATGTAGCACTTAAAATGCACGCCGACCCAATATCTTGTATTTATCGTCTACTATTCCAACAACAAGACGGCGCTTACGCTGGCCGGAATTGTGGATAACACGAGCCGGGAACGCGGGAAGTCTTTGGCCTGGCGAGAAATGCGTCCGGTGAATACTTCTCCACCTCTGTGGATAACCTGTTTTTAAAAATGGAGTGATCATGACACCGCATGTGATGAAACGTGATGGCTGTAAAGTGCCGTTTAAATCAGAGCGCATCCAGGAAGCCATTCTGCGTGCAGCTAAAGCAGCGGGAGTCGATGACGCAGATTACTGCGCCACCGTCGCAGAAGTCGTTAGCAGCCAGATGAATGAACGCAGTCAGGTCGATATCAACGAAATCCAGACCGCGGTTGAGAACCAGCTGATGGCAGGACCTTACAAGCAGCTGGCGCGCGCCTATATTGAGTACCGCCACGATCGTGACGTTCAGCGCGAGAAGCGCGGCCGTCTGAACCAGGAGATCCGTGGCCTGGTCGAGCAGACCAACTCCGCCCTGCTCAATGAAAACGCAAACAAAGACAGTAAAGTGATCCCCACCCAGCGCGACCTGCTGGCCGGTATCGTCGCCAAACACTATGCCCGTCAGCATCTGCTGCCGCGCGACGTGGTGTCTGCGCACGAGCGCGGCGAAATTCACTACCACGATCTCGACTATTCGCCGTTCTTCCCGATGTTCAACTGCATGCTGATCGACCTGAAAGGCATGCTGACCCACGGTTTTAAAATGGGTAACGCCGAGATTGAACCGCCTAAGTCGATCTCCACGGCCACCGCGGTCACGGCGCAGATTATCGCCCAGGTCGCCAGCCACATTTATGGCGGGACCACCATTAACCGCATTGACGAAGTGCTGGCTCCGTTCGTCACGGCGAGCTTCAACAAGCACCGTAAAACGGCTGAAGAGTGGCAGATCCCGGACGCTGACGGCTACGCCCATTCCCGCACCGAGAAAGAGTGCTACGACGCCTTCCAGTCGCTGGAATATGAGGTGAACACGCTGCACACCGCCAACGGCCAGACGCCGTTTGTGACCTTCGGCTTTGGGCTGGGCACCAGCTGGGAATCGCGCCTGATCCAGCAGTCGATCCTGCGCAACCGTATTTCCGGCCTCGGTAAGAACCGCAAAACGGCGGTGTTCCCGAAACTGGTGTTCGCGATTCGCGACGGCCTGAACCACAAGTTTGGCGATCCGAACTACGATATCAAACAGCTGGCGCTGGAGTGCGCGAGCAAGCGCATGTACCCGGACATCCTGAACTACGATCAGGTCGTCAAAGTGACCGGTTCGTTTAAAACGCCAATGGGCTGCCGCAGCTTCCTCGGCGTGTACGAAGATGAAAACGGCGAGCAGATCCACGACGGGCGCAACAACCTGGGCGTCATCAGCCTCAACCTGCCGCGCATCGCGCTGGAGGCCAAAGGTAATGAAGCTGAATTCTGGACACTGCTGGACGAGCGCCTGCAGCTGGCGCGTAAGGCGCTGATGACCCGTATCGCCCGTCTGGAAGGGGTGAAAGCCCGCGTCGCGCCGATCCTCTATATGGAAGGAGCCTGCGGCGTGCGCCTGAAGGCGGACGATGACGTGTCTGAGATCTTCAAAAACGGTCGAGCGTCGATTTCGCTGGGCTATATCGGCATCCACGAAACCATCAACGCGCTGTTTGGCGACACGCACATGTACGACAGTGAGGCCCTGCGCGAAAAAGGCATCGCCATCGTTCAGCGCCTGCGCGACGCGGTTGACCAGTGGAAAGAGGAAACCGGCTACGGGTTTAGCCTCTACAGCACGCCGAGCGAGAACCTGTGCGACCGCTTCTGCCGTCTGGACACCGCCGAATTCGGGATTGTGGAAGGCGTGACCGACAAAGGGTACTACACCAACAGCTTCCACCTCGACGTGGAGAAGAAGGTGAACCCGTACGACAAGATCGACTTCGAAGCGGCCTATCCGCCGATCGCCAGCGGCGGGTTCATCTGCTACGGCGAGTACCCGAACATTCAGCACAACCTGAAGGCGCTGGAGGACGTGTGGGATTACAGCTATCAGCACGTGCCGTATTACGGGACCAACACGCCTATCGACGAGTGCTACGAGTGCGGCTTTACCGGTGAGTTCGAGTGTACGAGTAAAGGCTTTACCTGCCCGAAATGCGGCAACCACGACGCGGCCCGCGTCTCCGTGACCCGTCGCGTGTGCGGCTACCTCGGTAGCCCGGACGCGCGTCCGTTTAACGCGGGCAAGCAGGAAGAGGTGAAGCGCCGCGTGAAGCATTTGGGGAATGGGCAGATCGGGTAAGTTCTGCGCAGGGTACTCCCCCTCACCCTACCCCTCTCCCTCAAGGGAGAGGGAACCGATCGAGCACATTGCTAATCCTGACTCCGGTTTTCTCCCTCTCCCTGTGGGAGAGGGCCGGGGTGAGGGCATCAGGTTAACGCTATGAACTATCACCAGTACTACCCCGTCGACATCGTCAACGGCCCCGGCACCCGCTGCACCCTGTTCGTGTCAGGCTGCGTCCACGAATGCCCTGGCTGCTACAACAAAAGCACCTGGCGCTTAAATTCCGGCATGCCGTTTACCGCTGAAATGGAAGACAAGATCGTCAACGACCTGAACGACACGCGCATTCACCGTCAGGGGATTTCCCTCTCCGGCGGCGATCCGCTGCATCCGCAAAACGTGCCGGATATTTTGAAGCTGGTGAAGCGCATTCGCCGCGAGTGCTCGGGAAAAGATATCTGGGTCTGGACAGGCTACAAGCTGGATGAGCTGAACGCGCAGCAAATGGAAGTCGTGGATCTGATTAACGTCCTGGTCGACGGCAAGTTCGTGCAGGATTTAAAAGACCCGGCGCTCATCTGGCGCGGCAGTAGCAACCAGGTTGTGCATCATTTGCGTTGATCAAAGGCGGATGTTATCCATCCGCCCTTATCTCAAAAACGACTCAAACTCTCCATCGCCACCGCCTTAAATCCGGCAAAATCCTCGCAGCTACAGAGACGTGACATCGCCCGCTCACGCAGGAAGGTGACGAAGATATCGTAAATCGCCATCGCCTCTTCGTACTCGCTTTTGCTGATGGCGAGCAGGAAGATGACGTGCGCGGTTTCGTCGCCCCACTGAACGCCGTGCGGGGCAAGCACGGTGTAGACCACCGTTTTCTGCGCCAGCAGGCCGAGGGAGTGCGGGAGCGCAATGCCGTCGCCGAGCATGGTGCTGACGATTGCTTCACGCTCGACGACGGAATCCAGGAACTCCGCGCCGACAAAACCCTCGCCTTCAAGCTGTTCACACAGCTCGCGGAACAGCGTCTGCTGATCGATCGGCTTGTCGATAATGCGGAAATGGGCCGCGTCGAAGTATTTATCCAGCATCCACGGACGGGTGCGATCCACCAGCACCAGTTTGCCAATCTGCTCCAGCTGATAGTCGGTCGGGAACGGGGCGATCGTCACCACCGGTTTTGACTTTTCGCTGACGCGGGCGGTGGCGATCACAAAGTCTTCGCCAATCGTTTCCGCCAGCTCGTACTCGCGCAGGGTGAGCGTGCGCGTGACCTCAATCTGCGGATATTTACGCTGCAGCACCGCCTCAATCATGCGGACCATGGCATTACCGGCGTCGCATACCAGCAGCACGCGCGGCTGACGCTGGTAGCCAATGTTGTAGTGACGCTCCAGCCCGACGCCAATATGCAGCACCAGGAAACCAATCTCGTTTTCGCTGATCACATACGGCGTGTATTTGCCCCAGCTCGACACCGCCGCGAGGGTCATGTCCCACGCCATCGGGTAGTGCTGCTTGATGTTATCCAGCAGCGGATTGGGGATCATGATTTGATACCGCACGCGGGTGATCATGGTTTTGATATGCGTGAGCAGGTCCGCGTGCAGCTGCGCGTCGCTAAGCAGGTTGTAGTTATAGTGGGTGTTGATGTAGCGCAGGATGTAGTTGACCAGCGCTTCGTCGTCGTCGGCGTTAATTGCGCTCGGGGCAATCTCCTGAATCTGCCGCGCCGCAATGTGCACGCACAGCCAGCTCTCCTCCGACGGCGAAAGCGTTTTGCCTGCCAGTTGCTGGATGGTCACCGCGATATCTTTCGCCGCCTCGCGCACGTTCTCTTCCACGTCTTCGGCGTGGAATTCCGGCAGCGGATAGCCCTCGCTGATGCGCCGCACCGACACCGCGCAGTACAGGCGCAGGAACAGCTCGCCTTCATCGGTCAGGCGAATGTGGTGACGCGTCAGGGCGTCGTGCAGCACCGGCACCATCTGCTCCGCCACGCCCGCATTCAGCGCCACGTCGGTCACCAGCGGGTTCAGGCTGTCCTGCTGCGCCAGCTCCCAGAGCAGATCGGTCAGGCAGGCGCGGGTCGACATCTCGCTGCCAAACAGCTTCATGCCGTGGCGCGGACGGGTTTCCAGCGTCAGGTTGTAACGATGAAACCACTCGCGCACCTCCGCCATGTCGCTTTGCAGCGTGGCGCGGCTGACGAACCACTCGTCCGCCAGATCCTCCAGCTTAAGCGAAAACGCCGAGGTGAGAAAACGCACCACCAGATAATGCACGCGCTCCGGCCCGGTCCGGGGAATACGCAGCGCGCGCGGGTGGGATGCCTGAAGCTGCTGATAGCGCCCGGCATCCTCAATTTTGAGCTGATAGCCGTTGCCCCGGCTCAGGATAAACTGCGCGCCGTGGCTGGCCAGCAGCGCGTTAAGGGCGGTAATGTCCGCACGGACGGTTCGCGTGGAGACCGACAGCCGCTGCGCCAGCTCGTCCTGCGGCAGCGTCTCGTTTTGCAACAGATCGAAAAGTTGCGCTAAACGTTGGTTCGGAAATCGCACGGGTTTGTCCTCTTACGGCTTAAGGTGAAATGACCATCTGGGATGGGCTGCCGACCGGGGTATAGTCTGGCTCAAAGCTTAGCTTGCCGTCCTGACCGACGCGGAAACGGGTAATGTTGTCGCTCCGCTGGTTCATGACGTACAGCCAGCGCCCCTGTTTATCGAGCGTCAGGGTGCGGGGATAATCACCACGCGTCCACACATCGTCCTGATGCGTCAGCGTACCCTCCGCTGTTACGGTAAAGTGCCCGATGCTGTTATGCAAACGGTTAGCCACATACAGCTGTTTGCCATCAGCGCTTAATGCCAGCCCGGCAGCAAAGCTGGTGCCTTTGTAGCCTTCCGGCAGGGCTGAAAGCGTTTTGCCCTCTTTCAAGGTGCCGTTGGCGCTCACGGTATAATGGGTGAGCGTAGACGCCTCTTCGTTAATCAGCCACAGGGCATCGCCTTTTGGCGTAAAGACAAAGTGGCGCGGCCCGGCGCCTTTCGAGGAGGCGCTGATAAACGGTGGATCGTTCGGCGTCAGCTTCCCGGTTCGATCGTCAAAACGGTACTGGTAGAGGCGATCCAGCCCCAGATCGGTGGAAAATACGTATTTTCCGCTTGGATCGGCGGCGATCATATGCGCGTGGGGGCCATTATGATCGCTGATGGCAAAGCTGCCCTCCGCAGCGGCTTCGGGCTTCGCCGCGCCCGGTTCGCCCTTGTCCTGATGTGTGTCCGTGGCGTTACCCAGGCTGCCGTCTGCCTTGATCGGCAAAACGGCAATCGACCCGCTGACGTAGTTGGCCACCAGCAGATGGCGACCGTTCGGCGTCAGCGACAGGTAAACCGGCCCCGCGCCGCCGGAGGCCACCTGATTGAGCTCGCTCAGCGCACCGTTATCGCCGACGCGCAGCGCCTGCACCACGCCCTGCTCCACTTCGCTTGCCAGATACAGCGTTTTGCCGTCCTGTGAAAGGGTCAACTGCGCCGCATTCGGCAGTTTGCTCACCAGCGTTTTATTCGCCAGCGCGCCGGTTTGCGGATCAACGGTAAAGCGGTACAGCCCTTCGCCGTTGGGGTTGTAGGTGCCCACCCAGGCGTATTGCGTCTGGGCGATCGCGGCAGTGGTCAGTAAAGAAAGTGAAGCGACAAGCAGGGTACGGGTGTGCATGGTGGCTCCTTTATATGTGTGAGTTCTACTTCACCAGCTTCTTCGTCATCGCCAGCAGGGTACGCACATCTTCCGGACGCGTATCGCCGCTGGCTTTGTCGATAATTGAGCTGTAGATATGCGGGATGATTTTGCTCACGCCCGCGTCGAGGGCGATCTGCAGGATCTCCTCATAGTTTTCCAGATCGATACCTCCGGTTGGCTCCAGCCAGAAGTCGTGACGGGCGCAGGCTTCCGCCACCGCCTTGTACTCGTCACGGCACTTGAGGCCACCCATCGGGAAGTACTTGATTGAGCTGCCGCCGAAATCTTTCAGCAGGGCAATCGCGGTTTCAACCGGCACGATGCCGTCCGGCGCCGCGCTGCTCAGCGGTCCGGTAGAGATTTTCACCATCCCGACGGTGCCGGTCGGGGAGACCAGACCGTTGACCACGGATTCATTCTGCCCCAGCAGCGCGCGGCTGGTAGCCACGCCGGTAAACACCTGGTTAACATGCTGCGGCTGCACCTGGCGGGAGATTTCACTCACCATTGCCGACTGGTTCGGGTCGCCCGCGCCCAGGCCAACGGAGAGCGCGTTATCGATCAGCGCGGCGTACTCGCGCATATCGGCGACGGCGCTCGCCACGTCCGGGTAATTTTTGGAGAGCACGCCCACCAGCACGTGACCTTCCGCCGCCTCGTAAATGGCGCTGGCGTTAGCTTTGGAGCCTGCCAGCACGTTCAGACAGACGCGGTCACGGTAAAAGTTGGGGGTCAGTTTCATGCTTTTTTCTCCTGTCCTAATACTTCGTTAATGCGGCGGTACACGATGTTCAGCTGCTCAGCATTCACGCTGCGCACGTCCGCCTCGATAATCCCTTCGTTGGCCTTGTAGCCACGGAAGTAAATGGCGTATTCACCCTGTTTCAGCTTCGCCACCAGATCGCCCGTGCCGACGCCCGTTGCGGCTTCGTCGAACTTAATCTCGGTGCGGGCGATGTCGCGTCCGGCGCTATCCCAGACCACGCGCGCGGTCACACCGTTCAGGGTGTTGAGCGCCTCGATAAACGGCGTCATCTTCGCCACCATTTCCGCACCGCTCTCTTTGGTCGCCGTCAGGTAGTGTTCGATGGCGCAGGTCAGGCCAAGAATGCCCTCTTTGCCCACCTTCATGGCACGGCCAATGCCCGCCGTCTGGCGTTTTACCCACTCTACGTACTGGGTTTTGCCGATCACCAGCCCGCTGGTTGGCCCTTCGATCGCCTTCGCGCCGCTGTAGATCACCAGATCCGCGCCCGAGCGGTAGTACACGTGCAGATCTTCTTCCGCCGCGGCATCGACGATCAGCGGGAGATCGTGTTTACGTGCGACCACCGCCGCCTGCTCGACGCTGAGCATGCTTTTCTGCACGCAGTGGTGCGATTTGATATAGAGGATCGCCGCCGTGCGCGGGGTGATCGCCGCCGCCAGCTGATCGGCGGAACATTCGTTGGCGTAGCCCGCCTCCACCAGCTTACCGCCGCCCAACGCCACCATGGTGCCCACCGGCGCGCCAAAGTTCACGTTGTGGCCTTTCGGCAGGACGATTTCGTTGTTCTCAATCGGGGTCACGTGCAGGTTTTCCAGCAGCCAGTCGCTGTTTTTGACCAGCACTGCCGCCACGGACTGGGCAATGCCCGCCGACGCGCAGGAGACGACCGTCGCCCCTTCCACATCCAGCAGCTTCGCGATGTATTCCCCGGTTTTATTGACCAGATCCTTCATCTCGAAATAGTGATTCATGCCGTCCATCGCCGCCTGCACCACTTCCGGGCGCGGCGTGGAGACGCCCAGCGCCGTCATGCGGCCAGAGGTGTTGATAACCTGCTTTAAGCGGTACTTCTCATAAATCGAAGGCATTTTCCGTGCTCCCTTGTTCGGTCATGTAGCCCTTGCCCGCGCGGATCGCGGCAAGCGGCACCAGAATGTGTTCAGCCTGCAGGCTGTCGTTTTCGGCATCCGTCAGCACCGTCGGCTGACGTTTAATCGTGAACAGCGTCAGGTCGGCGTCGAGACCCGGCTGAATGCGGCCTTTGCGCGCCAGGCGCAGGCCGTCGGCGGCGTTCGCGGTCACGCAGTCAATCACCTGCGGCAGCGACATGCCGATGGCGAGGAATTTCGACATCACGCTCGCCAGCGAGCCCACCGGGCCGTTGATGCGGTTGCGGCAGTAGATATCCGAGCTGATGGTGTGCGGCAGAATGCCCATCGCGATGGCGCGTTTCGCCACCTCAAAGCTGAAACTCGCCGTACCGTGGCCGACGTCCAGACGCACGCCGCGCTTCAGGGCGGAGGTGATGGAGGCACGCAGCTCGCCGGAGGGCGTCAGAATGCGGTTGGGTTTGCCGTTATAGCAGTGGGTAATGATGTCGCCGGAACTCAGCAGTTCGGCAATTTCGTCGAGGTTCGGCGGGTTGTTGCCGATGTGCACCATCAGCGGCAGGTCGCCGTTCTCTTTCTGAATGGCTTTGGCGCGCTCCAGCGGCGTAATGCCGTTTTCACCAACCACGCTGCTGCTCATGCGCGCCTTCAGGCCGACGATAAAATCAGGGTGGCGCTTCACCGCCTGCTTCACCGCGTCGGTGTCGATGTTGGCCATATTGGCCAGCTCGTTCTGGGCAATCAGCCCCACGCGGGAGATGTTTAGCAGGGCAAACACCTCGGTGGAGGCCCTGCGGGTGATGTCATAGAAATCGTCCACGTCGTCGGCACCGGTACTGCCCGCGTCCACCACGGTGGTGACGCCGGTGGCAATGCCCACGCTGTCGGGCTCGTCGTGGTAAATCGGGGAGTTCGGGTAGCAGTGAACGTGGGAGTCAATCCAGCCTGCGCTGACGAACACGTCGCCGTTCAGCTCAACCGTTTTATGCGCGGGGGCGTCAATGTCGCCCAGCGCCGCGATCTTCCCGTCCTGAATGGCGATATCGGTCAGGGTATCGTCGGCAAAGCGCGCACGGCGCAGGAGTAAATCAAACATGAGGATCTCCTGATAAGGCGGGCGCCGGAGCGCCCGCGGGTATTAAAGGGCGACCGGGAACAGCCAGCCCAACAGCATTGCACCCAGAATGGCGCCACCGGTGATCGGCTTCTGCCAGATGTAGAACACCAGCGCTCCCAGCAGGGAACCGACGCCGATAGGAATGGAGGCGGTCATGGCGCTCAGGATAATCAACGGCCCGAGGAAGCGGCCGGAGGCGTTGCCCGCGCCCATCATCACATCTGCGCCGTAGGTGGAGTTGCTCTGGTTGATGGTGAACTTACGCGCCAGGATGATGACGTAGCCAATTGCCAGACCAATCACCAGGCCGGTGATCAGCGAAGCAATGAAGTTGGTCACCGGGAACATGATGCCCGCGCCCAGCAGCAGCGCCGGTACCCCGAGGCCCACGCCGGTCTGGATCGCACCGCCGATGTCGAGAATACCGACCAGCGACCCTTCGATAATACGGGCGAACAGGAAGCTCGCGCCGAACGCCGCCACCGCACCGTAAACGCCGGTATCGATGCCCGCCTTCAGCATCGCCACGAAGGCCACTTCGTTAAACGCGCCGATGCCGTAGAGGTAGTACATGTGCGTCCCGGCGAAGACGCCGGAGGAGAGCAGGCCAACAAAGATCGGGAACGACCAGTCGGCATACCAAAAACCTTTATTCTGTTCCATTTAGAGGCTCCTGTTATTTACCGCTGAGCGAGTTGTGGATCATGTCGAGCCAGTTCGGCACGGTCAGATGGAAGGATTCGATCATCTTCATGTCGAAGCCGCGGAAGAAGCCGCTCAGCACGAAGAGCAGGACGATAGCCGCCATCATCACTTTGGTGACGTGGTTCCAGCCGCTCTCTTCCACGCCTTTACCGATCAGGATCCCCAGCACCAGGCCCGGTACGGCGTTGCCCATAATCAGCTGCGCCGCGCCGCCGAAAATAGTGGCCCAGAAGCCCGATTTTTTACCCGCGTCGATGGCTGCCAGCCAGAAGATCACCGGCATCACGGTGTTCACCAGCAGGTTAGCCGCAGGCACCAGCACCTTCACGGCGGTGACCTGGAGCGCTGCCGGAACGGAGGAGGCGGTCAGGTTCAGGAAGGTCACGACGATCATGCCGATTACGCCGCAGGCAATCGCCATTTTGCGCGGATCGTGCAGCGTTTCGCCGACGTTACGGTTTTTGATCATCAGTGCAGCAGCACCCCAGTTCGGGATGATGCGGTGGTCAACGTCCTGTGTGAAGGCACCTGCGGCCACGGAAGAGGCCCAGGCGTTAAAGAAGAAACCTAACCCAAAGGAGAAGTGGGACGCCGGATCTCCTTCACAGGAGTTCAGTTCCCCCAACGTACGAAACGCGCCCATACCCTGCGTGGTAGGCGCATGAAACATGCGTGCAGCCCCGGCTCCGACACCGACGCCAACCAGGCCGCCAATGATGAGCGATTTTATTAATATAATTAAGAACATCAGTCTGCCCTTTTATGAATAATCAGCGTTGCGTGACGAAATCCACCTGGTCAAGATTGATAGCGGTCACGTTGACGGTCACATCCAGCTCCACGCTGTAGGTGCGTCTTTCCCGGCGCAGAAAGAAGAACAGAAACGCTTCTTTACGCACCGCTTCTTGCGCCTGAACGACCTGCACATCCTGTGGCTCAATACGCAGTAAGATATGCGGTGAGGCTTTCATCACCGCGGCCTGAACGTGGTTGAGCGCGTCGGCAAAGGCGCGCGCTTTGGCGTCGCCTTTCCCCTTCACTCTCACCGTGGTTGTGAACTGTTCTTTCATGCTTATGCGCCGTATTTCTTCTGCCACGCCTGTACCAGACGCTCGCCCAGCTCTTCTTTATCCATAAAGCCGAAGCCCAGCACGTTGCAGCCTTCGTTGATGGCGGTCACGCCCTCTTCCACGGAACGCATGCCGTATTTGGCTTTGTAGCCATATTTGGTTTGGGCAGTGATGGCACCCGCGCCGCCGCTGCCGCAGAAGGAGATGCCGAAGGTGGCGTTTTCCGCTTTCATCATGTCGCCGAGCTTCATGTCCGCCGCCATGCCCGGCACAACCACCGCGCGTCCACCTGCTTTTTCCACACCGGCAGCCACTTTCTGACCTTTACCCAGGCGATCGCCAATCACGACTGTAATCTGTTCCATGTGTTGCTCCTTAAAGGTTGTCTTTCGCGACTTCAAAGTGAACGGAGAGCAGCCAGGCTTCTTCATCAGGAAGATTGCCAAACTGCGCGACCACTTCACGGGCGAGCCGCATTGAATCCGGTGAAATTTCGTCAAACAGCTCTGCTTCAACCTCCGGCAGCGGCTCGCCGGTCACGGACCGGTGCGCCATGGCGCGCACGTGGGAGGTGAGCATCTGCTCCTGTACCGCATTGGGGATGATGTTGTTCCGGGCCAGCAGGGCATAAACCTGCTGCAGCATGGTGTTTGCGAGCTGTTCTGTTTGCTCTGCCTGTTCCCCAACGTCGTTCATTACCGCTCCGTTAATCACTGGTCTTACCCCGTTAATGGCTCTGGAATAAAACTAACGTTGGGGGGGAATTGTTTGTAGCGAGTTGTTTTCCACTTCGAAGTGGAAAGGCGAGCCGCGGCAGTGATCTGTGCCACATAAATGCGGTGAATCTGGATAAACCGCTGCATTTACGTGATGAATATCACGCTATTGCGCGGCCAAAACGGGGCAAGCAAAGCGGAAAAGATTACGAGCGGGCTCGTAGAAATGTGACGTGGATAAGGTTTTCTTATGGGGATCCGCTAGAGTGGCAACGGGTGCTTGAGACTGACCGTCTCAGGCATGGGACGGAAAGTGGAAAGCCCCGCCTGATAGAAAATCAGGGCGGGGGCTCGAAACGACACGTCACACCGTGGAGTTCGCTACCTCGCCCGCTTTAAAGCAAGGAGGCATCCATGAAACGCCAAAACCCAGGCATTGGAGTTTTGATGATTATTGCTTTGACAATAATCATCTTAACGCTGGTGACGCGGAAAACACTGTGCGAGATCAGTTTTCGAAACGATTCTTTTGCAGTGACAGCGAGGATGGATTGTCGCTCCGGCCAGTAGGGAGCAAGGATGCGGGGGCGCGTCATGCGCCTCCGCATACGGGCAAAGGACGTACAGCTCAGGCACCCAATTAACGATACTTTTGGTGGTACGTGTTGCGCGTGGTCACAAACTGCTCGGCCGCCGCCTGGGCTTCCTTCACTTTGCCTTCGTTAGCCAGCTTCAGCGCGCCGTCGATCTGGCCGACCAGCACGTCAAAGCCGTGGCGATAGTCTTTCATCTCTGCACTGTCTGCGGCTTTGCTTTCCAGCTTAGGCGGGGTCGCTTTTTGGGCGTCCAGCGCCGCTTCACGCATTTTGGTCAGCGCGTCTTTCATTTCAGCCGCATTGTCCGTTTTCTGCACCACCTTCAGGTTTTGACCGAGGATGCCCATGTCGTCTTCAAGATCGGCAGCAAACGCAGAAGAGCCAAGAACCAGCGTTGAAGCCGCGACGATCGCTAACAGGTGTTTACGCATTGCTCACTTCCTTTTTTATTATTAAAACGCCTTTACGGATATTACTGGCCGGCGATTTTCATTTCCGGCAGAAGTACAGAACCACACTGTATATTGCTACGTGTTTCAATATCGTTACCGACCGTAACGATATTGCGCCACATGTCCTTCAGGTTGCCGGCGATGGTGATTTCGCTTACCGGATACTGAATTTCGCCGTTTTCCACCCAGAAGCCCGCCGCGCCGCGCGAGTAGTCGCCGGTGATGCCGCTTACGCCCTGGCCCATCAGTTCCGTGACGACCAGGCCGGTGCCCATCTCTTTCAGCATCTGCTCAAAGCTCAGGCCCTGTCCGGCAATGCGCCAGTTGTGGATGCCGCCAGCGTGTCCGGTGCTTTTAAGCCCCAGCTTGCGCGCGGAGTAATTAGTCAGCAGCCACTGGGTCAGCACGCCGTCTTTGACGATGTCACGACGTTCGGTACGCACGCCTTCGCTGTCGAACGGCGTGGAGGCCAGCCCTTTCAGCAGGTGCGGATGCTCTTCGATGGTCAACCATTCCGGCAGGATCTGCTTGCCCAGCGAATCGAGCAGGAAGGTCGATTTACGGTAAACCGAGCCGCCCGCGATAGCGCCCACCAGATGGCCAAACAGACCGGTTGCCACTTCGTTAGCAAAAATAACCGGGGCCTTCATGGTGGAGAGTTTACGCGGCGACAGGCGAGACAGCGTGCGTTCGGCACACTCTTTTCCCACCCACTCAGGAGACTGCAAGTCCCCCAGCGCGCGGCCAATGGTGTAGGCGTAGTCACGCTCCATGTCACCGTTCTCTTCGGCGATGACGCAGCTGGAGAGCGAATGACGGGTGGAGCAGTAGCCCTGCAGCATGCCGTGGCTGTTGCCGAAGACTTTGATGCCGTAGTGGCTGTTGAAGCTGCCGCCTTCGGTATTGGTGATGCGTTTATCCGCCTGCAGGGAAGCCTGCTCGGCGCGCGCGGCCAGTTCGATCGCTTCGTCCGGGGTCACTTCCGCCGGGTGGAAAAGATCGAGATCCGGCGCATCAAACGCCAGCAGCTCTTTATCCGCCACGCCTGCGTAAGGATCCGGGGAGGTATAACGGGCGATATCGAGCGCCGCCTGCACCGTACGGGCAATGGCATCCGGACTGAGATCGGTGGATGACGCGCTGCCTTTGCGATTCTGGTGATACACCGTGATCCCCAGCGCGCCGTCGCTGTTGAATTCGACATTCTCCACTTCGCCATAGCGGGTACTCACGCTGATGCCGGTGGTTTTGCTGACCGCCACTTCGGCGCCATCTGATTTTTCTGAAGCAAGCATCAGCGCGGTGGAGACGGCTTCTTCAAGAATCTTACGCTGCGCTTCAACTTGTGAGGTTACTTTCATCGCAAATGCCATACTGTAAGAGAGAGTTATCTGAAGTCTAACAGAGAACCGTTTTTCAGTGCGCGTCTTAACTGGTAACATTAGCCTCTTTTTTTAAGGAGCCTGACATGACTAAGCAGCCCGAAGACTGGCTCGACGACGTTCCCGGTGATGACATCGAAGACGAAGATGATGAAATCATCTGGGTCAGTAAAAGTGAAATTAAACGTGACGCCGAAGAGTTAAAACACCTTGGCGCGGAAATGGTAGAACTGGGTAAAAACGCGCTGGATAAGATCCCGCTCGACCAGGATCTGCGTGATGCCATTGAACTGGCACAGAAAATCAAAAAAGAAGGCCGTCGTCGCCAGCTTCAGCTTATTGGGAAAATGCTGCGTCAGCGCGACGTCGATCCGATCCGCCAGGCGCTGGACAAGCTGAAAAACCGCCACAACCAGCAGGTTGCGCTGTTCCACAAGCTGGAGCAGATCCGCGATCGCCTGATTGAACAGGGTGATGACGCCGTACCGGAAGTGCTGAACCTGTGGCCGGATGCCGACCGCCAGCAGCTGCGTTCCTTGATCCGCAACGCGAAGAAAGAGAAAGAAGGGAATAAGCCGCCGAAGTCTGCGCGCCTGATTTTCCAGTATCTGCGCGAGCTGTCAGAGAACGAAGAGTAATCCCCCTCACCCCGCCCTCTCCCCAGAGAGGCGAGAGAGAAAAGAACGTAGGCCCGGTAAGCGCAAGCGCCACCGGGCTTTTTTTTACGCGTCGGCGGCCGCTTCCGCTTTCTTCGTAAGACCGTCCAGCAGCTTCTGAGGGATCCCACCAAAACCGCCGTTGCTCATCACCAGAATGTGGTCGCCAGGCTGAGCGGCTTTCACCACCATATCCGCGAGCGCATCCACATCCGCGCTCCAGTGCGCAGGCTGAATGCAGGCATCGGCGACTTCCGCCACCTGCCACGGAATATGCTGCGGCTGCAGCAGGAAGACTTCATCGGCACGTCCTAACGACGGCGCGAGGTCATCTTTGCAAATGCCCATCTTCATGGTGTTCGAGCGCGGTTCCAGCACCGCCAGAATGCGCGCGGTACCGCCGACCTTGCCACGCAGGGCAGCAAGCGTGGCCAGAATGGCCGTTGGGTGGTGCGCGAAATCGTCATACACGGTAACGCCGTGGGCTTCACCGCGCAGCTCCAGACGGCGGCGGGCATTGATAAACGAGCCCAGCGCATTGGCTGCATCCGCAGGCAGCACGCCCACGTGACGCGCAGCTGCAATCGCCATCAGGCCGTTGTGCATGTTGTGCTCGCCCACCAGGCCCCACTTCACCTCACCCACTTTTTCACCGTCGAGCAGCACTTCCCACTCGGAGGCATCGGCGTTGAGTTTCTTCGCCTGCCAGTGGCCCTGCTCGCCCACCAGCTCCTGCTCGCTCCAGCATCCCATCGCCATCGTCTGTTTCAGGTTGATGTCGTTCTCCGGCAGGATGATGCGGCCCTGGCCCGGAACAATGCGCACCAGGTGGTGGAACTGTTTCTGGATCGCTTTCAGGTCGTCAAAGATATCCGCGTGGTCGAACTCAAGGTTGTTGAGGATCAGCGTGCGCGGGCAGTAATGCACGAACTTAGAACGCTTGTCGAAGAACGCGCAGTCATACTCGTCGGCTTCGATCACAAAGAACGGGCTATCGCCCAGACGCGCAGAGACGTCGAAATTACCCGGTACGCCGCCGATCACGAAGCCCGGCTTGTAGCCGCAGGCTTCGAGGATCCAGGTAGCCATGCCCGCGGTCGTGGTTTTGCCGTGGGTACCGGCAACGGCAACCACCCAGCGGTCGCGCAGGACGAAGTCATGCAGCCACTGAGGGCCGGACATGAACGGAATATTGCGTTCCAGTACCGCCTCGACGCACGGATTGCCGCGGGTCATGGCGTTGCCAATGATCACCAGGTCCGGCTCGGGATCAAGCTGGCTGGCATCGTAGCCCTGAATTAAAGCGATGCCCTGTTTCTCCAGAAGTGTGCTCATCGGCGGATACACATTGGCGTCCGAACCTGTCACTTCATGGCCCAGCGAGCGCGCCAGCATTGCCAGTCCGCCCATGAAAGTGCCACAAATCCCCAATATATGAATGCGCATACGTCACTATCCTTCTTCAATGTGGCGCACATTTTACTCACATGTTAGCGGGTGTGAAACGCATTTCAGGTAAATCCGTATGTTGCTGGCGCGATTCACCTCTGCGCTAATATTTGAATGTTTGTTAAGATTGTTGGGCTTTAGTCGTTTTAGTGAACATACAATCGCTCTACTCACAAAGATGCAGGGAAAGTGTTATGAAAACGTTAGGTGAATTTATTGTCGAAAAGCAGCACGAGTTCTCTCATGCTACCGGTGAACTCACTGCTTTGCTGTCGGCAATAAAGCTGGGCGCTAAGATCATCCACCGTGATATCAACAAGGCCGGTCTGGTCGATATCCTGGGTGCCAGCGGTGCCGAGAACGTTCAGGGCGAGGTTCAACAGAAGCTCGATCTGTTCGCAAATGAAAAATTGAAAGCTGCACTGCGCGCGCGCGACATCGTTGCGGGTATCGCCTCTGAAGAAGAAGATGAAATTGTTGTTTTCGAAGGGTGTGAAC
Source organism: Enterobacter sp. SES19 (assembly GCF_011765665.1). Taxonomy (NCBI): domain Bacteria; kingdom Pseudomonadati; phylum Pseudomonadota; class Gammaproteobacteria; order Enterobacterales; family Enterobacteriaceae; genus Enterobacter; species Enterobacter sp. SES19. The sequence goes on along the minus strand of NZ_CP050320.1, from coordinate 539,336 downwards.
ACGCTAAATACGTTGTTCTGATGGATCCGCTCGACGGCTCCTCAAACATCGACGTTAACGTTTCTGTCGGTACCATTTTCTCCATCTACCGCCGCGTCACGCCTGTTGGCACGCCGGTGACCGAAGAAGATTTCCTGCAGCCGGGCATTAATCAGGTTGCTGCCGGTTACGTCGTTTATGGATCCTCCACCATGCTGGTGTATACCACCGGGTGCGGGGTTCACGCCTTTACGTACGATCCGTCACTGGGCGTTTTCTGTCTGAGCCAGGAACGCATGCGCTTCCCGCAGAAGGGCAACACCTACTCCATCAACGAAGGCAACTACATCCGATTCCCGAACGGCGTGAAGAAGTACATTAAATTCTGCCAGGAAGAAGATAAAGCGACCCAGCGCCCGTACACGTCCCGCTATATTGGCTCTCTGGTCGCGGATTTTCACCGTAACCTGCTGAAAGGCGGTATCTACCTCTACCCAAGCACCGCCAGCCACCCGGACGGGAAACTGCGTCTGCTGTACGAATGCAACCCGATGGCGTTCCTTGCTGAACAGGCGGGCGGCAAGGCGAGCGACGGTAAAGAGCGTATTCTGGACATCGTGCCGGAAAGCCTTCACCAGCGCCGTTCATTCTTCGTCGGCAACAACCACATGGTTGAAGACGTTGAACGTTTTATCCGTGAGTACCCGGACGCGTAATCCCTCTCTTCAGGGGAGCCTGTCCGGCTCCCCTTGTCATTTATATATTTTACCGTATAAGTGTTTATAAAAAACATGCTTTAATATTCACCACTGCTCCTGCATTATTTCCATAACAGTTTGACAGATATTTCGTGGAGCAGAATCGCAATGAAAAATTATTCCCGTGCTAATACCGGCATTGATTTAAATCTTATCCCTGTATTTATTGAAATCGTCCGCTGCGGCAGCATGGCAAAGGCCTCTTTGCGTCTGGAGATGTCCCGTCCTGCGGTGAGTCTGGCATTAAAGCGCTTTAATCAACTCTTTGATGAGCCGTTATTTTTCCGTAAAGGTTTATACCTTGAACCGACTGAAAAAGCGTTAGCCTTAACCAGCTCGCTGGAAATATTAATGGGCGAAATTCACGATAATATCGGGGCGCTTAATTCCGGAAGGAATAAAACCCCGGCACAGAACGTACCGGGGCTGGGTAATATTATGCCGCGTTCTGAGTCGTCACTTTGAATGATGACATGGCTTCCATCAGCTGACGCGACTGCTCCTCAAGGGAGCGTGTCGCGGCGGAGGATTGCTGCACCAGCGCCGCATTCTGCTGCGCGGTTTCGTCCATCTGGTTCACCGCAATATTCACCTGCTCAATTCCCCGGCTCTGCTCCTGAGACGCGGTCGCAATCTCTCGCATCAGTTTGGTCATGCGCAGCACTTCGGTGGCGATCTCATCCATCGTTTCGCCAGCCTGCTGGGCCAGCTCGCTCCCCTCGTTAACGTGGGTCTGCGAATCACTGATTAGCGTTCGGATCTCTTTCGCCGCATCGGCGCTGCGGCTGGCAAGGTTTCGCACCTCGCCTGCGACGACGGCAAACCCGCGCCCCTGCTCGCCCGCGCGCGCCGCTTCCACGGAGGCGTTAAGCGCCAGGATATTGGTCTGGAAGGCAATGCCGTCGATCACGCTCAGGATGTCGGCGATGCGCGCCGAGCTGCCGGAGATATCGCGCATTTTTTCAATCACGTAGCAGACCATCTCGCTGCCGTGATCGGCCGTGTCAGACACCGATTTCGCCAGCTGGTGCGCCTGCTCGGCGTTATCGGCGTTGAGTTTCACCGTGGCGGTGATCTGTTCCATACTGGCCGCCGTCTGCTCCAGCGACGTGGCGGTGGATTCCGTACGCTCGGCAAGATCGCGGTTTCCCAGCGTCAGCTCGCGGCTACCGGTGTCAATTTGCGCGCTGGCATCACGTACCCGCAGAACCGAGTTCATCAGCGACTGGCGCATCTCCTCTATCACCGCGTTGAGGCGGTTAAACTCCTGGCTCGCGGGGGCATTCAGCGTATGGGTTAAATCCCCCGCTGCCACGTTCTCCAGTTGAGCAATGGAGGCCGAGAGCGGCTTGAGCAGCATATGGCGCAGCACCAGCCAGGCGAGCACGATAATGCCCGCCGTCAGCAGCGCTGCGACGATAATCAGGATCAGGACGCGGGTTTTACTCGACTGCACGGCGCTCACTTCCGCCTGACCCCGCGCTTCGCTCCATTTCTGAAACGCCTGCATATCGTTATCAAACTGCTTCGCCACCGGAATCAACGTCTTCTCGAGCAGATCGTAATACCCGTCCGCGCTCTGGTCATTCAGCGTTTTCAGCATCGGATTGATCCCCTGCTGGCTATACGTCGCCAGGCTGGCCGCCACTTTATCGAGCAGCTGCTGTCCCTGCTCGTCAGCCACGCCGCCGTCGATTACCCCTTTCAGCGTTTTCTGGGCCAGGGCAACTTCCTGATTGATGTTTTTTACCGCGTTGGCCGCATCGTCCAGCATGCCGATTTCCATCATGCGGACGGCCTGACCCGCTTCATTGCGCGCGCGCAGGATCAGCGTATAGCCAGAATTAAGCTGCACCATCTGCTCACCCTGAAGGTGATTAATACGCTGCAGCGAAGAAGAACTCTGTGTGAGGGCATAAATGCCAATGCCGCTGACAATCAGCAGCAGAAGGGTCATAACGGCCAGTAAAGAGAGCAAGCCGGTACGAATCGATAGCGTTTTAAGCATGATATTATTTCCGGTAGCGAGATATTTCTGGGCATAAAAAAAGAGTATCGGCCGCTACCGGAAAATGTTTAGACTTTAAGCAAATTCAGCGTGTTATCGCTCTGTTACCGATGTGTTTACACGGGTAACAGGCGAGCTTTGACGGTTCTCCCAGAGCACCGTCAACCCCCGCTGCAGGGCAATAAAAATAAACAGCAGAATGCCGATGGCGATCTTCGTCCACCAGGAGCTGAGCGTGCCGTCAAAGTTGATATAGGTTTGTATCAGCCCCTGGATGGCCACGCCGAACAGCGTCCCCAGCACCGTGCCCACCCCGCCGCTGAGCAGCGTGCCGCCAATGACCACAGAAGCAATCGCATCCAGCTCAACGCCCACGCCTGCAAGGGCATAGCCCGCCTGGGTATACACCGAGAAGACGATGCCCGCCAGCGTCGCCAGGCCGGTCGAGAGCATATAGATGCGAATAGTCGTGCTGCGGGTTGAAATGCCCATCAGGTTGGCCGACGTGGCGTTACCGCCAATGGCGTAAACCTGATTGCCAAAACGGGTACGGTGAGCGAGGAAGATGCCAATCACGACCACGCCCAGCATCAGCAGCCCCATCGCGCTCAGGCGGCCGCCGCCGGGAATTTTCCACGCCAGGCTGGAGAGCGTGTCGTACACCGGATGGTTAATCGGAATCGACTCTTCCGACACCAGATAGCTCACCCCACGGAGGAAGAACATTCCCGCGAGGGTAATGATAAACGCCGGGATTTTCAGCGCGTCGATCAGCAGCCCCATAAAGGCGCCAAACGCACAGCCCATCGCCAGCACCAGCGGAAACGCCACCAGCGGAGAGATGCCCCAGAAGCCGATTGCCTTCGCGAGGAACACGCCCGTAAACGCGATCACCGACCCAACGGAGAGATCGATCCCGCCGGAGAGGATCACAAAGGTCATCCCGACGGCGATGATGCCTAAAAAGGCGTTATCGGTCAGGATATTGCAAATCACGCGCGTCGAGGCAAAACCGGGGAACTGCGTCAGACAGTAGAGGTACCCCAGCACAAATACGCCCAGCGTGATCATTAACGGTAAATTACGTTTTATCATGGCCACGGATCCCCTTAATGATGCTGACAAAGCGCGGCGACTGGACGATCAGCACGCAGAGCACGACCACCGCCTTCACCACCTGGTTAAGCTCCGGCTGGAATCCCGACAGCAGGATCCCGGTGTTCATGCCCTGAATGATCAGCGCGCCGATCACCGAGAGCAGCAGGTTAAAGCGCCCGCCCATTAGCGACCCGCCGCCGATCACCACCGCGAGGATCGCGTCCAGCTCCAGCCAGAGTCCCGCGTTGTTGGCATCGGCCCCGCGAATATCCGCCGCGACGATGACCCCGGCGATGGCGGCGCAGACGCCGCTCAGCACGTAGGTCAGCATTACCATCAGCCGGGTGTTGACGCCGGCGTTGCGCGCGGCGCGGATGTTGATCCCGACGGCCTCAATGAACATGCCCAGCGCCGTTTTGCGGGTGAAGAGCCAGAAGACAACGAGCGTGACCAGGGCAATAATCACCGGCGTCGGGAAGAACAGAAGGTTGCCGCTACCGAGCCACGCCAGGCTCGGGGAGTTGAAGGTGACAATCTGGCCGGAGGTTATCAGCTGCGCGACGCCGCGCCCGGCCACCATTAAAATCAGCGTGGCGACGAAGGGCTGGATTTTCAGCACCGCAACCAGAATACCGTTCCATAATCCTGCCAGCACGCCGGTGCCCAAGGCTGCCAGCAGGATCACCGGCAGGCTATGTCCGGCCACGGTCATGGAGGCGGCCGTAGCCCCGGCGATAGCCATCACCGCGCCGACGGAGAGGTCAATCCCGCCGGTGGCAATCACCAGCGTCATTCCGATGGCCAGCAGCGCCACCGGCGCGGCGCGGTTTAAAATGTCTATCGGGCTGCCAAACAGGCGGCCATCCTGCACGATGATCTGGAAGAAATGCGGCGCGACCAGGCTATCCACCAGCAGAACCACCAGCAGCGCCGCGATTTGCGGCGTGCCGGTCGGCCAGCTGAAGCGACGCTTTGACTCACCGGTTTGCGAAAGCGAACGGGGCATCACGATTCACTCCTTATGCCGCGATGGCATTCATGATCGCCGGAACGGACAGCTTATCCAGCGGGATCTCTGCCACCTGCTTGCGATCGCGCATGATGATGACGCGATCGGCATAGCCCACCAGCTCTTCCAGCTCGGAGGAAATGACCAGCAGCGCCAGACCGTCCGCGCACAGGGTTTCGATAAGCCGGATAATTTCGGCGTGCGCCCCCACGTCAATGCCGCGGGTCGGTTCGTCGAGGATCAGGAACTGGGGTTTGGTCAGCAGCCAGCGCGACAGCAGCACTTTCTGCTGGTTACCGCCGGAGAGGAATTCGATGGGCTGTTCCGCGCTCGGGGTGCGGATGCCGAGCTGGCGGATAAAGCGCTCGGCAATGGCGTTTTGCTCGCGCTTAGGGATCGGCCGTAGCCAGCCGCGCTGCGCCTGTAGCGCCAGAATGATATTTTCCCGCACCGAGGCCGCGGCAATAATGCCGTCCGTTTTCCGGTCCTCCGGGCAGAAGCCGACGCCGAGACACGACGCCTGATGCGGCGATCGCAGGGTCTGCGGTTTGCCCTTGATCAGCGCGCTGCCGCTGTCGGCTGGCTTGATCCCGAAGATCACCTCGGCCGTTTCGGTCCGGCCGGAGCCCAGCAGGCCCGCCAGGCCGACAATTTCGCCTGGCCGCACCTCAAGGTTAAACGGCGAGATCACCCCTTTTTTGCCGTAATCGCTGAACGCGGCGACCGGCTTCTCGCTCAGCAGCGTGCGCCCCGCACGCTGGAGGGCGTTGGTCTCCAGCTCGCGGCCCAGCATCATTTTTACCAGCTCGATTTGCGGCAGCTCGCGGGTTTCGCGGCAGCCGACAAAGCTGCCGTTGCGCAGCACCGTAATGCGATCGCTCACCTCATACACCTGATCGAGGAAGTGGGTGACGAAGATCAGGCTGACGCCCTGATCGCGCAGCTGGCGCATCAGGGTAAAGAGCATCTCCACCTCCTGGGTATCGAGGCTGGCGGTGGGTTCGTCAAGGATCAGCACCTTTGCCGAGAGATCGATCGCACGACAAATGGCGACAATCTGCTGCATCGCCACGGAAAAGCGGTTCAGCGGCTCGCGGACGTCGAGGGAGAAGCCGTACGATTCCATCAGCGTTGTCGCCCGCGCTTCCATCTCTTTGCGGCGCAGCAGGCCAAAACGGCGTGGTTCGCGGCCAATAAACAGGTTATCCGCCACCGACATATTCGGCAGCAGGTTCACTTCCTGGTACACCGTCCCGATCCCCAGCTGCTGGGCATGGGCGGTGTTTTTGGGCGAAATGGCGTTGCCTTCCAGCCAGATGGTGCCGCGGTCGGCGTGATAAACACCGGTCAGGGATTTAATCAGCGTCGATTTTCCCGCGCCGTTCTCGCCCAACAGCGCCATGATCTCCCCGCGCCGCAGGCTGAAATCAACGCTATCCAGCGCTTTTACGCCGGGGAAGAATTTACTCAAGCCCTCTGTGCGGAGGATTTCCTGGTGTTGTTCAGTGGTCATGGTTTCCCCCTCACCCTGACCCTCTCCCCGGAGGGGAGAGGGGATTGATCGTGCCAATTGTTAATATCCAGCTCCGCCCTGCCTTTCTCCCTCTCCCCTCCGGGGAGAGGGCTGGGGTGAGGGACGCGGGTCTTAATAGCCCATATTTTTCTTCTTCTCTAACTCTTCTTTCGCCGTATCAGGCAGGTAGAGGGTGGACTTGGTGACCGTCACTTTCTCCGGCATCGTGCCGTCTTTCTTTAATTTCTCCAGCGCGTCGAATGCCGGACCCGCCATGTTTGGCGTCAGCTCCACGCTGGCGTTGGCTTCGCCGTCGATCATCGCTTTGTAGATGTCCGGCACGCCGTCGATAGAGCCGGTGAGGATATCTTTGCCCGGCTTCAGGCCCGCTTCTTTAATCGCCTGAATCGCACCGATCACCATGTCATCGTTGTGGGCGTAAACCATGCAGATGTTCTTGCCGTTGTTTTCAGCCTTAATGAAGCTCTCCATAACCTCTTTACCTTTACTACGGGTAAAGTCGCCGGACTGAGAGCGGATAATCTTAATGTTTGGCGCTTTCGCGATGGCTTCAGCAAAGCCTTTTTTACGGTCGATGGCCACGCTCGCCCCGACGGTACCCTGCAGCTCAACGACGTTACACGGCTTGCCGTCGACCTGCTTCACCAGCCAGTCGCCAATCAATTGCCCTTCAAGCACGTTGTTGGCGGTGACGGTGGTCATATAGAGGGATTTGTCTTTGACGTCGATGGAACGGTCGAGCAGGAAGACCGGGATCTCAGCGTCTTTCGCTTCCTTCAGGACGGGTTCCCAGCCGGTCGCCACGACGGGTGCAATAAAGATGGCATCCACGCCCTGGGCGATAAAGGAGCGCACGGCTTTGATCTGATTCTCTTGTTTTTGCTGACCATCGGCGATTTTCAGGGTTATGCCGCGTTTCTGAGCCTCGCTTTTCGCCACGTTGGTTTCAGCCGCTCGCCAGCCAGATTCAGAGCCGACTTGCGAAAAACCTACGGTTAAGGGAGCGGCCATCGCCATAGACGACATGGCTGCCGAAACTGCTGTGACCAGGAGTAAGCGCTTCCACATATGAACGTCCTCGTAGGGTGAGTTATTGTTGGTTAAAAGATGTTCTGCGGAATGACTATAGCCCATGAAATATGTAACGAATTGCGTTACATCACACTTCAGAAAAGTGAATAAAACGTTAATCACAAGTTTGTAATCGCTTTCATTTCGCCATGAAAAATGCGGCTGAGTTTATGGATTTTCCTGTCATGGAATCGGTCTGAAAAGTGGAGAAAGCGGGGAGATAAAGCGAAAACAGGCGGAGACATTCAGCGCGAGTTGGCTATAATACCTGCCACTTGTTTACCATCCATTTTAAAGGACACCGACATGAGCTTACTCAACGTCCCAGCGGGTAAAGAACTGCCAGAAGACATCTACGTAGTTATCGAAATCCCGGCTAACGCAGATCCGATCAAATACGAAGTGGACAAAGAGAGCGGCGCCCTGTTCGTAGACCGTTTCATGTCTACCGCGATGTTCTATCCGTGCAACTACGGTTACATCAACCACACCCTGTCTCTGGACGGTGACCCGGTTGACGTGCTGGTCCCAACGCCATACCCACTGGAGCCAGGCTCCGTCATTCGCTGCCGTCCAGTTGGCGTGCTGAAAATGACCGACGAATCCGGTGAAGATGCGAAGCTGGTTGCAGTACCGCACACCAAGCTGAGCAAAGAATACGATCACATCAAAGATGTGAACGACCTGCCAGAGCTGCTGAAAGCGCAGATCACTCACTTCTTCGAGCACTACAAAGACCTCGAAAAAGGCAAGTGGGTTAAAGTTGACGGCTGGGACAACGCAGAAGCAGCGAAAGCGGAAATCATCGCCTCTTTCGAACGCGCTGCTAAGAAGTAATTCTTACTGCTGATTGATGAAAGCCCCGCATGTCGGGGCTTTTTGTTGCCTTTGAAAAAGACATACACTCCTGACCATCAAGATCGTGAGCGTTATACATGCTAAGTTTCTTTCTTCAAAGCATCAAGATGGGCTACATAAAGGCGTTTGACTGTTACGGCAAAGACAGCAAATGGCAGTATCTCTGTATCATGACATTCCAGCTTGCCTGGTTTTTGTTTTACTTATGGATCCCTTATCGAAGCGATTATGCGATTCTGCTGTTTTTACTGTTTTTCCTGCCCGTCATTTCAAGCAATACGCGGTGCATAAACTACTATGGCCGTTCACGCGCCCTGTGTTTGTTATGGCTTATAGCCCCCTACATCATGCTGTTCGTTCCTCTGTTTTTAACCCGGCGCCGGGATACGGAAGAGAGTTGAAGGAACAAAAAAACAACGCCACCTCACGGTGGCGTTGTCGTTTTTCAGTACTGGTCTCTGTCTAACCAGTTACCGCTTACAATCCGCGTTAACCCTTCGACCGGACGCTGGTAGACATACATCCACGCACTTCCGTACGGCGTCTGGATCAACTGGCGCGCGTATTCACCGCCCCTGGTGCGCAAGGCATCAAGTTCGGCAAGCGTCGCGTTATCAATACGATAGACTTCACCCTGTACTGTTCCTTCGCCCGGAACCGCGCCTGGATAGTGGCCCAGGCTGTACAACTGGTAGTTCTCGATATTGTAATTCCCCAGCAGCAGGGCATTGGTCATCCAGTGACTGTTGCCTTGCCTGGTTCTTAAACTGCCGTAGACAAATATTCGCATTGCTAAAACTCAAACTGATAGAGCAGATCAAGTGCCTGGTCTACGCCGGACACTGCTTCCAGATATAGCTTAGGCATCAGGCGATAGCGTAGCGTGAGTGTTGCCAGTGAGTCAAAGATCCCCACACCATATTTTACCTGCAGACCCGGCAGTACATAGCCGCTGACCACCACCTGCGAGGAGTCACCCACGCCCTGGGTGTCCAGCGCCAGATTGCTTACGCCGAACGTCTCGCCGATTTTACCCACAACCTGCCCACTTTGTGCAACCCCCAGACCCACTAACATCGAGGTCATCGCCGCGCTGTCGCTTTGTCCGCTGTCGAGACCTTGTCCACGCAGCAGATAAGAGAGGGCTTCCTGCTGCGACATCGCCGGGTCAGAGAAGATCTCCGCCTTCGGTTCGTCGGCGGAACCGGTGACGCGAACGCCAGCAATAACGTCGTTTTCCGTCGCTTCCGGGTTACGAATCGCTTCAATGTTCAACAGGGGCTGATCCGGTGGGCCGGAGAACAGCAGCTCGCCTTTGCGAACAATCAGATCCTGACCATAGGCATGGAAACGCCCTTCAGGAATGTTGATCTGCCCGTTCAGGCCAAGCCCTTGTTTATCCTGCGCCACTTTCAGGTCGCCCGTGAGCCTCGCCTTCAGCCCAAACGCATTCAACCGCACGTTATTCCCCACGTGCACGGTAAGGTTACTATTAATCGGTATGCCAGCGCTCTTCTGTTCGACAGGTTTCAGATTTTCATTGAGCATAACTTCATCACTTGAGACGCCGACCGCACTTTCCGGCACGTCGTGAACCACGATGCGCGCCCACGGCACGTCGACGCGACCGTCAAGCGTGAAGAGGCTTGGCGTGGCTTCAAAGACCACATCAGGCGAGACGTCCAGGCGCACCATCGGCGGTACGGTGATGCGCACCTTACTGCCCTTCGCGGCAATACGGGCGCGCCAGTTGTCGAGCTGGCTCCAGTCCGCGTCACCGCTCAGGTTGATTTGCCCTTGCTGCGTCAGTACCGAGCCGCTCAGCGTCGAGCTCATGCCGTTGAAGTTCATGGCGATCTGGCTGGGCTGCATGTCAAACGGCATGAAGTTGCCGTCAATATCCACGCCGCTGAGGCGCAGCTGGCCAAACAGCTGAGGGCTTTGCGCGTTGCCGGCCAGGCGCAGGTTAGCGTTCAGCATGCCTTCGGCTTTTTCCCCACGCGCGAAAATCGGGTTCACCATCGCCAGGTTGAAGTTGCGGATGTTAACGTTGCCGCCCAGATTACGCCGTCCCTGCGGGTCGGTAATCTGGACCTGACCATCCAACTGACCGTTATTGGTCAGGCGGATTGTCCACCCCAGCTGTGCGCGATTGTTATGCAGATCGGCACTCAGGTTCAGGGTGTCGAACGCCACCGGCAGCGGCGCGTCGTTGACCTCCTGCGTCACCTTCACGTTACGCCCGGACAGCGTGACGCTACCCTGCGGCAGCCCCTCTTTGGTGGTGTCCCAGGCGACATCGGCTTTCCCACTGAAGACGCCGCTCGCCTGCGTGGTATCCGGCATAAACGGTTTTAGCATCGCCAGATCGAAGCGGTTGAGGTTGATCTGCGCGCGCCCTTCCGCGCCCGCATCGATGGTCTGCGGCACGCACAGTTCCGCATTCGGGTTGGTCCAGCAGTGCGGCCCAATGCTGATCTTCTGCTCGGCGTTGCGGTAGTCCAGAGCAATGGCGCGCGACAGCGCCAGCGGCCCGACCGGCGTATTGAAACGGGTGTTATCCAGCGTCCCTTTCCAGCGCTCCTCTTTGCGGTCGAAGCTGCCGGTCAGGTGAAGCTGGCCGGAGACCGGCTCGCCCTGCACCCGCAGCTGGAGGTCGTGCTGCTTCTCGTTCCCTTTCGCGTCCAGGGTGACCAGGCTGATGTTCACGTCCGGCTGGGAAATACGTTCCACGCGCAGGTTCAGGTTACCGCCGATCTGGTCGGTGGATTTCACATCCCCCTCCACGCGAACCCGGGCAACGCTCAACTCCTGCCAGCGCAGGCTATTGGCGGTGATATCCGCCAGCAGCTGCGGCGCGTCTACCGTGCCGCGCACCTTCACGAGCCCCTTCGCCGTACCGCCAAGCCCCGGCAGGGCGTTATCCAGATTCGGCGCGTCGATGGTGGCATCCAGATTGAGATCTTTCACCCCCAGCTCGCCTTTGATATCCGCCGTGTTGCGCCCCAGCGCCACGTGCAGGCCCGGGATAACCCACTGCAGATAGCTGTTGCCTTTCACCGAGCCTTCAACGTTTACCTTGTTCTGCTTCACGTTCCCGGTGAGCTTGATCTCCGGCACGTCCATCTGCCACGTGCCGCCGTACAGGCTGCCGCGCGTTTTAATCAGGCCATCCAGCTTCGACGGCCAGTCCGGCACCTCTTTGGCGGTGTTAATACCCGTCAGCTTCAGCTCGCCGCGCCAGCTGATCGCCTGCTGCCAGTCGAGCAGCGCGGTCAGCTCGGTTTTACCTTCCAGCGCCGCGACGGTCAGCTTGTCAAGGTTGACCTGCTGTTCGTTGCCCTTCGCATCCAGGGTGATGTTCGCGGGCGGCACGCCCTGCCCCTTCACCGCGGTGCGGAACGAGAGCGTGTAGTCGGTCATCTTGCCGCTCAGTTTCAGCTTCAGGTCATCGGCCTGGAACTGCTTTTCGCCGGTGAACGGCCAGGAAAGCTGCTTGCTGACAACCTCAAGATTGAGCGGCAGCCCGGCTTCCGCCAGCTGGGTTTGCGCACGCAGGGCCATATCCACCGGGCCGGAGAGATTCACGCCAACATCGAGCTTATCGCGCAGCGCCCCGCCCACCTTGACCTTCACTTTCTCGCCTTTCAGCGGGTCGATGTTCAGGGTGCTATTCAGCGTGATATCCACCGGCCAGCTGTCGCGCAGCAGCGCATTACCCGACGCATTCACCGAGCCCTGGTTGGTGTCGATATCCAGCGCGTCGAGCTTCATGTTGCCGTCAATGCTGCTGACCTTCAGCAGCATGTTATAGACCGTCAGGTCGGTATCGCCGGTCAGGCGCAGCTGTTCGCCTTTGAATTCCTCAATGTTAAGGTTCAGCGGCAGATGTACGTCGGTCATTTCCGGCAGCACTGGCTTCGAGAAGAGGTCTTTCAGCGTTTCGCCCAGCGGCTTCTCTTCTGGCTGCGGGTTCTGGATCTTCGGCTCGACGATCTCTTCCTGCGCCACGTCGGCCACTTTCGGCAGCGCGATCAGCAAGCCCTGCAGGGACGTTGGCGTCAGAGTGAGGTTTTTCTCCTGCCAGCGCAGGCCGGAGGTGAAATCCATCACGGACACGGTGGTGTCGTCGATTTTGATATTGACGTTATCGAGCGCCACCCGATAAAGCGCGATCGGGTACGGCGTGGAGAGATTCAGCGGGCCGCTGTCTTCTTCTTCAACCGGCGCAGACTTCGGCATTTTCTTTGAATCTATCGCCACGTTGACATCTTTTAGCGACAGATCGTTGACGCAGAGCTTGCTGTCACGCAGACAGCCCAGCTTTACCGCGAGATGGAACTCCCCGGCGTTGACCGCCACGCCCGGCTGCTCATAGCGGATGTTCTTCAGGCGCAGGTCGCGCCAGCCGCCCGTCACCTGACCAATCTCCAGCCCCGGCACCCAGCGGTTCGCGGCGTTAAACAGCAGATGCAGCCCGGTCGTCGTTCCTACCAGAAACGCCACCGTCCCGAGCAGCAGCACGATAAAGATCAGCACCCCGAGGCTTATTTTCTTCCATAAACTCATAATTCAGGCCCCAGACCGATGTAAAACTGTAATCCGTGTTCATCTTTGTCGCCGACAGGCACGGCAAAATCGAGCTTGATGGGCCCGACGGGTGACTGCCAGCGCACGCCGACGCCCGCGCCGGTTTTAAAGTCGCTGCGGCGGATATCGTTTACCGCTTCACCGCCGTCAACAAACATCGCGCCCCACCACTTTCCGCTGACGTTGTACTGGTACTCCAGCGAGCCCGTCGCCAGTTTTGACGCACCGGTCAACTGGCCCTTTTCGTTCTCAGGTGAGATCGATTTGTACTTATACCCGCGAATGCTGCGGTCGCCCCCGGCGAAGAAGCGCAGGTCCGGCGGAACGCGCTCGAAGTCTCCCGTTTCAATCCAGCCGAGATTGCCGCGCATCACAAAGCGATGTTTGTCGTACAGCGTACGGATCCAGACGTTTTGCGCCTGCATGACGGAGAAGTCCACGTCGGAGCCCCAGGCGGAGTTGGAATAATCGATGGAGTAGCGCTGCGAGTCGCCCCAGGTCGGCATCAGGCCCCCACGCGAGCGGGTACGGCTGATCATCACGCCCGGATAAAGCAGCATGGTGGTATTGGTGACGTTGGCCTGGGTAAAGTGGTCCAGGCTCCAGCGCAGGTTAATGGCGCGCTGCCAGCCGCTGGAGAGATCCCAGAAGCGGGAGACGGCAAGCGTCGTAGAGTCCTGCTTTGTGTCGTTTAAATCGGTGCGCTTAAAACCGCCCTGCAGAAGGTAATATTGCTCAAGCGGATTTTTCAGCAGCGGCATTTTGTAGCTGAAGTCCAGCTGCTGCTCGGGCGCAGAGAGGCTCAGGCTGGTGGTCAGGCTGTGACCGTACGAGTTCATCCACGGTTTTTTCCACGAGGTTTTCACGCGTGGTCCCACATCCGTCGAGTAGCCAACACCGGTCTCAATGGTGTTCTCGGTGCGCGGCGAAACAACGCCATGCAGCGGCAACACCTTGGTTTTGCGAGACTTATCAAATTCCGGCGCGACAACCACGGAGTTAAACCAGCCGGTAGCTGAGAGGCGTCGGTTCAGCTCTCCGAGGTCACTCGACTGGTAGTAATCCCCTTTTTTGAACGGCACGAGGTTTTGCAGGTACTCTTCACGAATTTGCGAACCTTCAAACGTCACGTCGCCAAAGCGGTAGCGTTCCCCGCTGTCGTAGTCGATATCCCAGAAGGCCTGACGTCGCGCCAGCGCAATGCCCAGCTGGCTTTTGTTGAACTGGCTGTCAAAGTAGCCCTTACGCAGGGAAACGCTCGTCAGCTCTTTTTTGAAATGGTCGTAGTCACCATGGTTGAGCACGGTGCCGACTTTTGGCCGCGTGCTGAGCAGGTCCAGGTAGTCCCGATCGGTACGGGCCCCGCCGCGCAGGATGACGTTCGTGCCGCCAATCAGTACCGGCTCACCGGGCGAAACGCGGGCAATGAGGACCTGGCGCCCCTTCTTTGGCGGCGGGCGAAGATCAAAATCAATGGTGGGTTCGTAATACCCCAGCGCTTTCAGCCCTTCACGGATCGCATCATCGACGCGCGCGCGAAAACGCCGGTCCGGCGTCACCTCATCACTCTGGATGGTCGATAGCTGCGCACGCACGTTTTTTTCCAGCGCCCCGGATAACCCCTCAACCTGCAAACGGACATTCGCCGCGCTGGCAATCCCGCTTGTCAGCAACACACTGACTAAACATAACTGGCGGATTTTTGTCACGTTTTCTCCTGAATATCCCTGTTTCCACCCTGGAAGCAAATGAAGTGCCGCTCCGCGGCAAAATACGGCCTGTTGGCCAAAAACCCGAATCGCGGGTTGAAAATGGGTGTAACACCCAAATATTTCTTATGATTAAATCTAGACTCATTCAGCGCATTTATTGTGTTCAATTAAACGCTTCGTGACAACCTTAACTGAAACATCGCACCCCGGGAGGCCCCATCGTGAGTTTATTCGACAAAAAGCATCTGGTTTCACAAACCGATGCATTACCGGGACGCAACACCCCTATGCCTGTGGCGACCTTACACGCCGTCAATGGCCATTCCATGACCAACGTGCCGGAGGGAATGGAAATCGCCCTGTTCGCCATGGGCTGCTTCTGGGGCGTTGAGCGCCTCTTCTGGCAGTTGCCCGGCGTTTACAGCACGGCGGCTGGCTACACGGGCGGTTACACGCCAAATCCTACCTATCGCGAAGTCTGTTCCGGCGAAACCGGGCATGCGGAAGCGGTACGCGTGGTGTACGACCCTGCGGTAATCAGCTACGAACAGCTCCTGCAGGTCTTCTGGGAAAACCATGACCCGGCGCAGGGCATGCGTCAGGGCAACGACCACGGCACCCAGTACCGTTCGGCTATCTATCCGCTCACGCCTGAGCAGGATGCCGCCGCGCGCGCCAGCCTGGAGCGTTTCCAGCAGGCCATGCGTGAAGCGGGCGATACGCGCGAGGTGACCACGGAAATCGCGACGGCGAAACCGTTCTACTACGCCGAGGACGATCACCAGCAGTACCTGCATAAAAACCCGTACGGCTACTGCGGCATCGGGGGCATCGGCGTCTGCCTGCCGCCACAGCTGGCCTGATTACTCATCCAGCGCCACGCGAGCCGCGTGGCGCGTGGCGTTACTGACCGAACCGTAATCCATCACTTTGCCCTGTAACAGCAGGTTAAAGACCGCTGCCTGCGGTCGGTTGAGCCGCGTTTGCAGCAGGTGAACAGCCTCAATCCCCAGCTCGCGGCAGGGCACCGTGACGCCGGTGACCGGTTTTTCCAGACGGTGCGCTAAATTCCATGCAAAATCGGTCGTAATCAGCGAAATGTCTTCCGGAATGCGCAGCCCGTGGCGCGTTAACACCCTCACCACCCCTTCCACCATGCGGGTACTGTTCGGGAAAATCACCTCCGGCCACTGGGATCGGTCATGACTCACTAACCACGCATCCAGCGCCTGCTCGGCCTCTTCCGCGGTAAACCACTCCGTCACGAGCAAATCGCGCTGCGGGTCAAAGGCGACGTGAAAATGGCGATACGCCTCTTTGATACCGTCCAGACGCGCGTACAGCGTATCCCGACGCAGGCAGGTAAGCGTGAGCACGCGGCGATGACCCTGCTCGAAAAGGTACTGCATGGCGGTGAAGCCAATCGCCCGGTGATCGGGCGACACGGCATCCAGCACCCGATCCCGATCGACGGAATTAATCAACACGCAGGGCTTATTCAGCGTGCTGGCCAGTTTAAATATGGTGGAATCATCAGTGCCAATAATAATTATCGCGTTGATATTCTTATGACTAGCCTTTTCCATAAAGACTTTCACATCGGCGTGCTGTTCTTCTAAACCACAGCACGTGACCCACACATTATGCCGCGCGCAGGCTTCCGCAATTCCTTTCGTCACTTCCAGATAAAAAATATCCCCGCGTCCCTGAAAGGTTCTTTCCGGCGCAAAAACAGCGATTCCGTTAATTAGTAGTCTTCCGCTCGCCATGGACTCCAGTACCCCTAATTCTCGCGCGGTGCGAACAATCGCCTCCCTGGCTTTATCGCTGGTGTAAGACTTGCCGCTTAATACCCGCGAAACCGTGCTGACGGAATAGCCCGTCAGGGCCGCAATTTCCTCCATTTTTAACTTGCCCGGCATAGTGTGACCTCGCTCTCATTCAGTTTTTGCAAATATTTGCAGAAACAGTCCGTTGATTTTAAAACTAAATTTCAGAAATCCTGGAGATTACTTAATCACCTTGCGAGTATTCTCACAAAAACACATTGTCGCTGCGGCTCCCCTTTCCTATTTTCCGGTCATCACTCATTTCAACTGAAATTAAGGTGTGACATGGAGAAGGTACGTTTTGGCATTATTGGAATAGGGAATATCGGTACGGTTCATGCGCGTTATTTACTGGCGGGTACGGTCAGCGACGCCTGCCTGGCGGCGGTTTGTGATAATGCACCGGAAAAGCATCCGGCTATTCGCCAGCTGGTCGGCACCCTCCCCTTATTCAGCGACGCGCAGGAGATGATCCAGAGCGGGCTTATCGACGCGGTGATTGTCGCTACGCCGCATTACGAGCATCCGCGCCTGTCGATGCTGGCGATGCGCAACGGCATCCACACCCTGTGTGAAAAACCGGCGGGCGTGTATACCGCCCAGGTACAGGAGATGAACGCCTGCGCCCAGGCGTGCGATGTGGTGTTCGGCATTATGTACAACCAGCGCCCGAACCCGCTCTACCAGAAGGTGAAAGATCTGATCGACAGCGGCGAGCTGGGTGAGATCCGCCGCTCCAACTGGATCATCACCAACTGGTATCGCTCGCAGAGCTATTACAACTCCGGCGGCTGGCGCGCCACCTGGAAAGGAGAAGGCGGCGGCGTGCTGCTCAACCAGGACCCGCACCAGCTCGATCTCTGGCAGTGGCTGGTCGGTATGCCGGTCCGCCTGCGCGCATTCTGCCAGTTCGGCAAGAATCGCGATATCGAAGTGGAAGACGACGTCACCGCCTATGCCGAATATGCCAACGGCGCGACGGGCGTGTTCATCACCACCGTGGCGGAAACGCCGGGAACCAACCGGCTGGAAATCGTCGGCGATCGCGGCAAGGTGGTCGTCGAAGAGGGCAAGCTGCGCTACTGGCGGCTGCGGGAATCTGAAACCGCCTTCAACGCCCGCTGGCAGAACGGTTTTGGCGAGCCTGAATGCTGGGAGGTCACGCTTCCCGTCGCCCCGGAATGCAGCGAACACCACGTCATTACCGCCAACTTCTGTGCCGCCATCCTGCGCGGCGAACCGCTCATTGCGCCGGGTCTGGAAGGGATCCGCGGGTTGACGCTCTCCAATGCCATGCACCTCTCCACCTGGACCGACGACTGGGTCGAACTCCCGCTCAACGAAAAACAGTATCTGCGCCTGCTTCAGCAGCGCATCAGCACCTCAGTGGCTAAAGAGACAGCCAGCGTCACGCTGGATGCCTCCGGCACCTGGTAACTCCGGAGAAGAAACGATGTTAAATGTCGCTATCGTGGGAACAGGGAATATCTCGCACAACCATATTCAGGGCTATTTGCAGTTTGGTCAGCGCTGCCGGATCGTCGCGCTGGTGGATATCTACCCGGAAAAAGCCCACGAGAAAAAAACGCGCTACGGCCTGACGGACGCCCACGTGTATGACAGCCACCAGCAGATGCTGGCGTCAGAGCCGGATATCGATATCGTCGACGTCTGCACGCCGCCCTACGTCCACGCAGAGATCGGCATTGATGCCCTGAACGCGGGCTGCCACGTGCTGTGCGAAAAACCGATGGCCGCCTCGCTGGAGGAGTGCGACGCGATGATCGCCGCACAAAAGGCCAGCGGCAAAACGCTCTCCATCATTGCCCAAAACCGCTTTACCGATGCCTTCTGGCGCTTAAAAGCAGCGCTGGATTCGGAGCTTGCGGGCAAGGTTTGCCACGCGCAGGTGGACTCCTTCTGGTGGCGCGGACACTGCTACTACGACCTGTGGTGGCGCGGCACCTGGGAAAAAGAGGGCGGCGGCTGCACCCTTAACCACGCGGTTCACCACATCGACGCCATTCAGTGGATGCTCGGCTTCCCGTCCGAGGTGGTGGCGATGATGACCAACGTGGCGCACGACAACGCTGAAGTCGAAGACCTCAGCGCCGCGATCTTCAAATACCCGAGCGGCGCGCTCACCCAGCTTACCGCCTCGGTCGTGCACCACGGGGAAGACCAGAAAATCATTATTCAGGGTGACAAGGCACGTATCTCTGCGCCGTGGCAGGCCTTTGCCAGCGTCAGCGCCGATAACGGCTTCCCGCAGGAAACCCACGACCAGCAGCGAGAAGCGCAGCTCAACGCCGTTTTTCAGGAGACGCCGAAGCTCGAGTGGACGCTGCACACCGGGCAGATTAATGACCTGCTTTCCGCCATTGAGCACGGCACGGCGCCGTTAGTGGATGGCCTGCAGGGCAAACGCTCGCTGGAGCTGATTACCGCGATCTACAAATCCGCCATTACCCGCACCGTGGTCTCGCTGCCGATTCAGCGCGATGACCCGTTTTACCGTACCGGCGGGACGAATGCCCTCGCCCCCCGTTTTTATGAAAAATCCGCAAGCGTCGCCAACTTCAGCGAAGTGGGTGCGATCCCCCTTGGCAAAGATCTGGATTAAGGAGTGACACCATGAACAAAAATGACGGAATGAACTACGCCCCGGTGGGTAAACCCCAGCCGGTTGTCCGCGAGGGGGAATTTGTTTTTGCCGCTGCCGCGCTCGACCACGGCCATATCTACGGGATGAGTAACGGGCTGATTGAAGCCGGAGCCACCCTGAAGTGGGTGTACGATCCCGATCCGGCCAAAGTGGATAAATTCATCCAGCAATACCCGCAGGCAAAAGTGGCGGAGTCGCTGGAGGTGATACTCAACGACGACGAGGTGCGTCTGGTGGCCGGTGCGGCCATCCCCTCCGAGCGCTGTGCGCTGGGGCTGAAAGCCATGGCCGCAGGCAAGGACTACTTCACGGATAAAGCGCCGCTCACCACTCTTGAACAGCTGGCGGATGCCAAAGCGATGGTTGAGAAAACCGGGCGGAAATACGCCGTGTACTACAGCGAACGCCTGCACGTCGAGAGCGCGGTGTTTGCCGGACAGCTGGTGCAGCAGGGGGCCATTGGCCGCGTGGTGCAAACCCTGGGAACCGGCCCGCACCGGGAAGGGGCCGGCCGCCCGGACTGGTTCTACGATCGTCGCTATTTTGGCGGCATTCTGTGCGACATCGGCAGCCACCAGATTGAGCAATTTCTGTTTTACACGGGCAACAGTGAGGCATGCGTGGTCGCCAGCCAGGCACGCAATTTCAACCATCCGCAGCATCCGGCATTTGAAGATTTCGGCGACGCGACGATCAGAGGCGAAAACGGCGCCAGCGGCTATTTCCGCTGCGACTGGTTCACCCCGGACGGGCTCTCAACCTGGGGCGACGGCCGTCTGACGCTGCTCGGCACCGACGGGTATATCGAGATCCGCAAATATGTCGATCTCACCCGCGGCGAGCAGGACGTGGTTTATCTCGTCAATAAAGAGGGGGAATTCCGCTATCCGGTCGCCGGACAGGTCGGGTTCCCGTTCTTTGGCGAACTGATCCTCGACTGTCTGCATCGTACCGAAAACGCCATGACGCAGGCGCACGCCTTCAAAGCGGCGGAGCTCTGCGTGAAGGCCCAGATGCAGGCCAACGCGACGGAATAACGGGAGGCGACAATGACGATCCTGAACACGGCGGTTATCGGTGCCGGGGCGATTCACGGCTGCCATGTGAATGCGTTGCGCCTGCTCCCCAACGTCGCGCTACGCGCGCTGGTGGACATCGACAGCGTCAAAGGGCTGGAGCTGGCAATGCGCTATCAGTGCCGCTTCTATCAGGATTACCGGGAAATGCTGCTGGATGATGCCATCGACGTGGTCCACATCTGCACGCCGCATTTCGAGCATAAGAACATGATCCTGGCGGCGCTCGCCGCCGGGAAGCATGTTTTCTGCGAAAAACCGGTGGGCATGAACAGCAGCGAACTCGTGGACATCACCCGCGCCGCCGAACAGGCGTCGGGTCTGCTCGGCGTGTGCTACCAGAACCGCCTCAACCCCACCAGCCTGCGCATTCGCCAGATGCTGGAGGACGGCGGGCTGGGAAAAATGCTCAGCATTAAGGCCGTGCTGACGTGGTCACGCTCGGGCACGTACTACACCGAAAGCCCGTGGCGCGGGCGGCTGGCAACGGAGGGTGGCAGCCTGCTGATCAACCAGGCTATTCATACCCTCGACCTGATGCAGTGGTTCGCCGGCGGCGTAACGCGCGTGAAAGGCGTGGTGGACAGCGGCGAGCTGGCGGACGTGACCGAAGGGGAAGACAGCGCGATGGCCACGCTGCATTTTGCCAACGGCGCGCGCGGCCTGTTTTACGCCAGCAATTGCAATACCACGGATTCCCCCCTCTGGCTTGAAATCCACTGCGAACGGGGCTCACTGCTGCTCAGTGACAACGCGCTCTGGCGTATTACCCCTGGCGAGCGCCTCAGGCTGGCCAGCGATAACTCCCCTGACGGCCAGATCAAAAGCTACTGGGGATTGGGGCACGAGCAGGCGATCCGCCGTTTTTATCATGCTATTTCTCATCCCGGAAACACGGATTACACCGACATCCGTGAAGCCGGACACTCACTCAAGCTTGTGGAGGCTATTTACCGCTCATCTCAGTTAAGACAATGGATAGATATCAATAACTAGAACGTAATTTGTATTCCAGCACTTAATAAAAAACGACCCGAGAAAACGGGTTAATCATTACCCTACACTGGATATTATTATGGTCAAACCAACTGAACGTAGAGTGGGTTATGGCGTGGCGCTCGGCTACGGCGTAACCGATCTTTTTGGCGGGGGTGCGTTTACCATTATCGGCACCTGGCTGTTATTTTTTTACACCACCTATTGCGGACTCTCAGTCATTGAAGCGGGATCTATATTCGCTATTGCCCGCGTGATTGATGCGCTATTAAGCCCGATTATGGGCTATATCACCGATAACTTCGGGGATACCTGGCTCGGGCGTAAATTTGGTCGTCGCCGCTTCTTTTTATTACTCAGCTCACCGCTCATGTTTTTGTATGCCCTGCTGTGGATGACGGACATGGGTTACTGGTACTACCTGGGCACTTACCTCTCTATTGAGCTGCTGTCGGCGATGGTGCTGGTACCCTGGGAGACCCTGGCGGCTGAGATGACGAACCGGTATGAAGAGCGTAGCCGCCTCTCAGGCGTGCGGATGATCTGCTCCCAGCTGGGCGGTTTTCTTGCGGTTTCCGTTCCCGGCGTGATTATGCAGTTTACGGGTAAAGATAATCCCTTTACCTATACCCTCACCGGGCTGATATTTTCCTGCGTGTTCTGCCTTGCGGTATTTATTACCTGGTACACCACCTGGGAAGCGAAGGATGTGCAGCAGGAATCCAGTTTTAAAGTGGACAACCAGCGCAGCGGCGGGCTACTGAATCACCTGAAATATCTGGTGCTGGATCTCTTTTCTTCATTCCGTATTCGCGCGTTCCGCCTGCATATCATTATTTACATCTTTTCGTTCACGGCGATGGACGTGTTCGGTTCGGTCTTTACCTATTACGTCGTGTATTGCCTGAGCCAGGATGCCTCGGCGGTTTCCGGCTGGCTGAGCATTGCGGCCTTCGCCTCGGTACCCGGCACCTATGGATTTATGCTGTTGCTGAACCGGCTGAACGTCACGCCGTCTGCCGCCCTGCGGCTCTCCTACGGCTGTATCTTCCTGGTGCTGGCCTTCCTGTTTACGGTCTACCTCACCAAAACGCAGGTCCCGACGCTGTTGTTCTCGGCGGTCTTTGTCCTGTTGGGTGCCGCCCGCGCGGGCCTCTATTATATTCCGTGGAACATTTACAGCTTCATTCCGGATATCGATGAGATGGTGACGCAGCAGCGCCGCGAAGGGATTTTTGCCGGCGTGATGGTCCTGACCCGTAAGAGCACCGTGGCGATTGCCATCATGATCATTGGCCTGGTGCTGCAGGAGTCCGGCTTTGTGAAGGGCAGCGGCGCGCAGCCTGAAAGCGCGCTGGGGGCAATTATCGGCCTGATGATCTTCGCGACGGCAGCCCTGCTGGCGGTCAGCTTCTTCACCACCTACAGGTTTAAGCTCACCCGTGAGACGCACAAGCTGCTTCTGAAGGAGATTGCGCGCCGTAAGCTGGGTGGGGATTACCGCGACTGCGACGCCGGGACCCGCGTGGTGATCAAGCAGCTCACGGGCTATGAGTATGACCAGGTGTGGGGAGGCGATGCCACCCGTCGGGCGGTGGGCGATGTCCGCCTGTCTACCGTGAAATAACGCGATGTACCGGACAGCGCCCGCTGTCCGGTCTGTTTTATGCCAAAAATGTGACCTCTGGCAGATTTACATCTCTTTACGCTATACTACCCGCTGAAATAATCGGCTCAACGCTACGAGCTGACGTTCAATGTGTTTTCACACAAATGGTATCAATTCCCCTTCTGAGGATCTGGCGAGAAGCCGGATAAACTATGTTAAACAGTATTTTAGTAATACTTTGTCTGATTGCCGTCAGTGCATTTTTCTCGATATCTGAGATCTCGCTGGCCGCGTCCCGTAAAATCAAACTGAAGCTGCTTGCCGATGAAGGCAACATCAATGCCACCCGCATTCTGAAAATGCAGGAAAACCCCGGCATGTTCTTCACCGTGGTGCAGATCGGCCTCAACGCGGTCGCCATTCTCGGCGGTATCGTGGGCGATGCGGCGTTTTCCCCGGCGTTTTATAGCCTCTTTGTTAAGTACATGTCCGTTGAGCTGGCCGAACAGCTGAGCTTTATCCTCTCCTTCTCGCTGGTCACCGGCCTGTTTATCCTCTTTGCCGACCTGACCCCGAAACGCATCGGTATGATTGCGCCAGAAGCTGTGGCTTTGCGTATCATCAACCCGATGCGCTTCTGTCTGTACGTGTTTCGTCCGCTGGTGTGGTTCTTCAACGGCCTGGCGAACGTGATTTTCCGCATCTTTAAGCTGCCGATGGTGCGTAAAGACGACATCACCTCTGACGACATTTATGCGGTCGTGGAAGCCGGCGCGCTGGCCGGTGTGCTGCGCAAGCAGGAGCACGAGCTGATTGAGAACGTATTTGAACTGGAATCCCGTACCGTGCCGTCTTCCATGACGGGCCGTGAAAGCATTATCTGGTTCGATTTACATGAAGATGAGCAGAGCCTGAAGAACAAAGTGGCGCAGCATCCGCACTCCAAGTTCTTGGTCTGTAATGAAGATATCGACCACATCATCGGTTACGTCGACTCCAAAGACCTGCTGAACCGCGTGCTGGCGAACCAGAGCCTGGCGCTCAACAGCGGCGTGCAGATCCGCAATACCCTGATTGTGCCGGACACCCTGACGCTCTCAGAAGCGCTGGAAAGTTTCAAAACCGCCGGGGAAGACTTCGCGGTTATCATGAACGAATACGCGCTGGTGGTGGGTATTATCACCCTGAACGACGTGATGACCACGCTGATGGGCGACCTGGTTGGCCAGGGGCTGGAAGAGCAGATTGTTCAGCGTGACGATAATTCATGGCTGATTGATGGCGGCACGCCGATTGAAGACGTGATGCGCGTGCTGGATATCGACGAGTTCCCGCAGTCCGGCAACTACGAGACCATCGGCGGCTTTATGATGTTTATGCTGCGTAAGATCCCGAAACGTACCGACTCAGTGAAGTTCTCCGGCTACAAGTTTGAGGTGGTGGATATTGATAACTACCGCATCGACCAGCTGCTGGTGACGCGCATCGACAACAAACCGACCGTACTGGTGCCGAAGCTGCCGGACGCGGAAGAGAAGGTGTCGGCGTAACGTTCCAGCCCCCAGAAACATCAACGGCTCCCATCGGGAGCCGTCTTTTTAACTACTGCATAGCACGTTGGTTAAGCCATCTCAGTCTGCAGACGCATAACCTGACGGTTGACTTCGGACATCACAGACAGGTGCTGTTTGTCCTTCACTTTTGGGACAAGGATCTTGCCCTTATCAAACTCAAAAGCGCCAACATCCTTGATATACAACCGTCCACGGAACAGGATCTTCACGTACTTCGCCACTTGAAGCGGGTTGTAGCGTTGGAAAATTTTCATTCTTGTATCTCCTGCGAATCATACGCTCTTGCGGTGCCACAATCGGCCCGACTGTCCTGAGCGCAAATTTTAATGCCCAATGACTATAGACCAGAACTACGGTGTTACCCAGTGTGCATAAGTTTATTTACCGTTTGATTACAATTATTCAGAATAATCTTTGCAAAGCGTGACTGAGAGCAGTATAAGCCGTCGTTTTTTCATGGATATGTGCGTTCACCCGCAAACTGGCATCGGGATTGCGGGAAAACCACATTGATCGCACTTATCATTAAAAGCGCAAGACCAAGTGGTCGGATCACCTGCAAACAATAAGGAAACGCCATGACCCTACGTAATATCCTTGCAGCAGCCTGCCTGCTGCTGCCCCTGTGGGCTTCCGCTCACAGTATTGAAAAAGGACAACGTGTACCGCCAGTCGGCATTGCTGACCGGGGAGAATTGATTCTCGACAATGATAAGTTTAGCTACAAAGCCTGGAATAGCGCGCAGCTCGCGGGCAAAGTGAGAGTTGTACAACATATTGCCGGTCGTACATCCGCAAAAGAGAAAAATGCCAACCTGGTGGAAGCGATCAAGGCCGCAAAATTCCCTCACGACCGCTACCAGACCACCACGATCGTGAATACCGATGACGCCATTCCGGGCTCCGGGATGTTTGTGCGCTCAAGCCTTGAGAGCAATAAAAAGCTCTACCCGTGGTCGCAGTTTATCGTCGACAGCAACGGCGTCACCCGTAAGGCCTGGCAACTGGAAGAAGAGAGCTCCGCCATTATCGTGCTGGATAAAGAAGGTCGCGTTCAGTGGGTGAAAGACGGGGCGTTAACCCAGGAAGAGGTGCAGCAGGTTGTCGACCTGCTGCATAAGCTGTTGGCTCAATAAATCGAGACGCGGAAGCCGGGGTTGAGGAAGGATTCGCGCGGGGTATAGTCCAGCGGCTTGCCCTGCCAGTCATGAACATGCGCCCCGGCTGCCGCGGCAACGGCATGCCCGGCGGCGGTATCCCAGACGTTGGTTGGCCCGAAGCGGGGGTAGAGCTGCGCATGGCCTTCCGCTACCAGGCAGAATTTCAGCGATGAGCCAATCGAGGTGGTCTGGTGTTCACCCAGCTGTTGCAGATACTCCTGCAGCTCGCTGTCGCTGTGCGAGCGGCTAATCACCACCAGCGGTGGACGCGCATCGCGCACCTGGATCTGCTTGCGCACGCCGCACTCTTCCTTCCACGCCTTCCCTTCTGCGGCGCTGTACATCACTTTCATGACCGGCGCATAGACCACGCCCAGCACCGCTTTTCCCTTTTCAATCAGGGCGATATTGACGGTGAATTCACCGTTGCGCTTGATGAACTCTTTTGTCCCGTCCAGCGGATCGACCAGCCAGTAGCGCTGCCAGTGCTGACGCTCCTCCCAGCTTTGCGGCGCTTCTTCTGACAGGACGGGGATGTCCGGCGTTAAGGCCTGTAACCCTTTCAGGATCACCTTATGCGCCGCAATATCTGCCGCCGTGACCGGAGAGTCGTCGGCTTTGCTGACCACCTCCATAGGTTTACTACCGTCATACACCTGCATGATGGCATCTCCCGCATCCCGTGCGAGCTGACAAATTTTATCTAGCATTTTCCACCTCTTTGTTAACGCAGTGAGGTTAACTCTTTGTTTTAGTTATATCGTAATGTGAACAATTCCGCTATCTGTGAAGCAATTCCGGTTTCAGGTTACATTTTTCTGTCAGGATTCACATTTCTGTAAGCAACAAGCTATAGATACATACTCTTTTGTGGTCTGCATCGAAAAAAGGACTCCTCTGATGATTAAGTTTAGTGCAACGCTTCTGGCGACGCTGATTGCAGCGAGCGTTCAGGCGGCGACGGTAGATCTGCGTATTCTGGAAACGACCGATCTGCACAGCAACATGATGGACTTCGATTACTACAAAGATACCCCGACGGAAAAATTCGGACTGGTACGTACGGCAAGTTTGATCAATGCGGCGCGTGGCGAAGTGAAAAACAGCGTGCTGGTCGACAATGGCGATCTCATTCAGGGCAGTCCGCTCGGAGATTACATGGCGACCAAGGGGCTGAAAAAAGGCGAGATCCATCCTGTTTATAAAGCGATGAACACTCTGGATTATACCGTCGGCAACCTTGGCAACCATGAATTCAACTACGGTCTGAAATACCTCCATGACGCCCTGGCCGGTGCGAAATTCCCGTACGTTAATGCCAATATCATCGACGTTAAGACCCAAAAGCCGCTCTTTACCCCTTACCTGATTAAAGAGACAAGCGTCGTCGACAAGGAAGGTAAAAAACAGACGCTAAAAATCGGCTATATCGGTTTTGTCCCACCGCAGATCATGACGTGGGATAAAGCCAACCTCGACGGTAAAGTGACCGTGAACGACATCACCGAAACCGCTCGCAAATACGTGCCGGAAATGCGTAAAAAAGGCGCCGATCTGGTGGTCGTTGTCGCCCACTCGGGTCTCTCCGCCGATCCGTACCAGGCCATGGCAGAAAACTCCGTTTACTACCTGAGTGAGGTCCCGGGCGTTGACGCAATCCTCTTCGGCCACGCCCACGCGGTCTTCCCGGGCAAAGATTTTGCCGGCATCAAAGGGGCGGACATTGAGAAAGGCACGCTCAACGGCGTGCCGTCGGTGATGCCGGGCATGTGGGGCGACCATCTGGGCGTGGTGGACCTGGTGCTGAACAACGACAGCGGCAGCTGGAAGGTGACGCAGTCAAAAGCTGAAGCGCGCCCGATTTACGACGCTGCGGCTAAAAAATCTCTGGCGGCGGAAGATAAAAAACTGGTCGACGTGCTGAAGCACGATCACGACGCCACGCGCGAATTCGTCAGCAAGCCGATCGGTAAATCCGCCGACAACATGTACAGCTTCCTGGCGCTGGTGCAGGATGATCCGACCGTTCAGGTCGTCAATATGGCGCAGAAAGCCTATGCCGAACACTTTGTGCAGGGCGATCCGGATCTGGCAAAACTGCCGGTCCTGTCCGCCGCAGCGCCATTCAAAGTGGGCGGACGTAAGAATGACCCGGCAAGCTATGTGGAGGTCGAAAAGGGCCAGCTGACCTTCCGTAACGCCGCCGATCTCTACCTCTATCCGAATACGCTGGTGGTGGTTAAAGCCACCGGGAAAGAGGTGAAAGAGTGGCTGGAGTGCTCTGCCGGACAGTTTAACCAGATTGATCCGCACAGCAGCAAGCCACAGTCGCTGATTAACTGGGACGGCTTCCGTACCTACAACTTCGACGTGATCGACGGCGTGAACTACCAGATTGACGTCACCCAGCCGGCGAAATATGACGGCGAGTGTCAGGCGATCAACCCGCAGGCGGAGCGCATCAAAAACCTTACCTTCAACGGCAAGGCGATCGACCCGAATGCCACTTTCCTGGTGGTGACCAATAACTACCGTGCCTACGGCGGTAAGTTTGCCGGTACGGGCGATAGCCACATCGCCTTTGCTTCTCCAGATGAGAACCGCTCGGTGCTGGCGGCGTGGATCAGCGCGGAGTCGAAAAAAGCGGGAGAAATTCATCCGGCAGTGGATAACAACTGGCGTCTCGCGCCGATCCACAGCGATACGAAGCTGGATATCCGCTTTGAAACGTCACCGTCCGATAAGGCAGCCGCGTTTATTAAGCAGAAGGCGCAGTATCCGATGAAACAGGTCGCGACGGATGATATCGGGTTCGCGATTTATCAGGTGGATTTGAGCAAGTAAAAGCAAAACGGCAACGCACGTTGCCGTTTTTGGTGTTTGTTCCCTCTCCCTGTGGGAGAGGGCCAGGGTGAGGGCATCAGGCCGCACATACCCGGCTTTTACGCCGCGCGATCGTCCCTGTTCGCCATCACCTTCGGCGTATTAACCTCAATCCAGTCCGCCAGCGCGGCGACCTTCTCGCTCACCTCAACGCCCAGCGGCGTCAGGCTATACTCTACGTGCGGCGGCACCACCGGATACGACACGCGATCGACAAACCCGTCCAGCTCCAGCGCCTGGAGCGACTGGGACAGCATCTTTTCGCTCACCCCGCCCATTTTACGGCGCAGATCGCTAAAGCGATGCGTTCCCTGGCGCAGGGCCAGCAGGATCAGGACACCCCAGCGGCTGGTCACGTGTTTGAGCACCTCGCGTGAAGGGCACTGCTCCGCGAAAAGATTGCCATCGCGCATTTGTTCGCTGAGCGTCGGTATCGTTGTTTTCATACTTACCTTTTTGTACGTACTTACTAAAAGTTAGCTATGGTGCTAGTGTGCCACAACATCAGACAAACACGAAGGAGATTCATCATGATCGCGATTACCGGCGCCACCGGCCAGCTTGGCCATCTCGTTATCGAACAGCTGTTGAAAACCGTACCGGCCAGCCAGATTGTGGCTATCGTACGTAACCCGGCGAAAGCGCAGGCCTTAAGCCAGCAGGGGATAGTGGTGCGTCAGGCAGACTATACGGATGAAGCCGCCTTCGCCGCCGCGCTGAGCGGCGTGGATAAACTGCTGCTGATCTCTTCCAGTGAAGTCGGCCAGCGCGCAACCCAGCACCAGAACGTGAT
The DNA here is from genome assembly GCF_011765665.1 of Enterobacter sp. SES19. Classification (NCBI taxonomy): domain Bacteria; kingdom Pseudomonadati; phylum Pseudomonadota; class Gammaproteobacteria; order Enterobacterales; family Enterobacteriaceae; genus Enterobacter; species Enterobacter sp. SES19. Next base: position 510,134 of record NZ_CP050320.1, on the reverse strand, counting down.
TAACGCCGCCAAAACGGCAGGGGTGAAATTTATCGCCTACACCAGCCTGCTGCACGCGGACAAATCACCGCTCGGTCTGCACGTTGAACACGTTGCCACTGAAAACGCGCTGGCGGCGTCCGGCATTCCTTATGCCCTGCTGCGCAACGGCTGGTATACCGAAAACTATCTGGCGAGCGCGCCGCCTGCGCTGGAACACGGCGTGTTTATTGGTGCGGCAGGCGAAGGCAAAATTGCCTCTGCTACTCGTGCAGACTATGCCGCGGCAGCGGCCAAAGTGATTGCTGAAGAGGGCCACGCGGGCAAGGTGTATGAACTGGCGGGCGACCACGGCTGGACGCTGAGCGAACTGGCGGCTGAACTCAGCAAACAGAGCGGGAAGCCGGTCACCTATCAGAATCTCAGTGAAGCGGATTTTGCCGCTGCGCTGAAAAGCGTCGGCCTGCCTGCAGGGCTGGCAGATATGCTGGCGGACTCCGATGTCGGTGCCTCCAAAGGGGGACTTTTTGACGATAGCCATACGCTGAGCAAACTGATCGGGCGCGCAACGACGCCGCTGGCGCAGAGCATCAAAGACATTCTGTAACGGCCTGACCGTTTTCTCCCGCGGCCGGGTGATTCCCCTTACCCGGCACGCACTTATATGGCATTCTGTCCTCCCGACAGATACCGAAACCCTGCTATGTTTACTGCGATAAACACGGATTCCGCGCCCCCTTTTATTCACTCCGTTGAGATGGGCAACGTTGCCCCTTTCCCCGCACTGCGCTACTGCCTGGTCTCATTCACCGCGCGTGATTACCATGACGGGCTCTTTGATAAATGGGGTATCCCCTTTCCCGCTCCGCTCAACAGCGCCGTGGTAAAACGCCGGGCGGAGTATCTTGCGGCGCGTTACGCCGCGCAGCGGGTGCTGAGATCCTTCGGCTGTGACACTACGCCGGGCAGCGCGCCGGATCGTTCTCCGGTGTGGCCTTCCGGCTGGCGGGGAAGCCTGTCACATTCTCATGAGTGGGCGCTGGCGGTCATCGCGCCAGAGGCGTCTGGCCTGACGCCGGGCGTCGACATTGAGTTTTTTGCCCCCGGGATGATGCAGCGGACAGCGCACCTGTTTACCACACCGCAGGAGCGGGAATGTCTTGCCGCCAGCCAGATCGACGAGGCCAGCGCGCTACTCATCACCTTTTCCGCAAAAGAGAGTCTCTATAAGGCGCTCTATCCTGAGGTTGGCCGCGCCCTCGATTTTGACGCGGCCCGCGTGTGCCACATCGCGCCTGAACAGCAGAGGATCACCCTGGAGCTGACCCAGACGCTGTCACCTCAACGCGTAAAGGGCAGCCGGATCCAGGGCTATTATCAGCTCTCAGGCGACAGGGTTATCACGCTCATTGCCTGACGCCAGCAAGGGAGCCAGATACGCCATCACCATGTCGATGCCCTCCCCCGGACGGCGCAGCGGATTATGTCCCTGACCGTGGGTCTCTGCCAGCCTCGCGCCAGGCCAGGCGTTGACCAGGCATTCCGCTTCGACCCGCAATACGATGTCATCGCTGCTGTCGTGAATAACCAGAGCCGGCTGATCGACCTGCTGCAGCCCCTCATAGGCGTTAAAGCGCTGCCAGACCGCCTCGCCAATACCAAAGTACCCTTCAATATACCGTCGTAGTCTTTGCTGCTGACGACCCGGGAGATTCAGGATCGCGGCATATTTGGTGACCAGCCCGCTAAAGTGCGTCGGCGCCCCCACGATAACCAGCGCGCGGGTCCGCAATCCCGCCTTTACCGCATTAATAACGGATAACCCGCCAAACGAGTGCGCCACAATCGCGTCAAAACCTCCTTCCTGCTGCGCCAGCTGTTCAATGATTTCAATGAACTCGACGATGCTGCTCTGACGTCCAGCCGCGTTGCCATGTGCGGGGGCGTCAAACCCGATGACCTGAAAGCCCTTTTCGACCAGCGTCTTGATCAGCCTGCCAAAGTGGGAAGCCCTCGACTCCCAGCCGTGGGCTAACAGCACGGTAGGTCCCTCGTTGCCCCAGCGGTACACCACCGCATGTTTACCATTACTCAAAGGGAGAGACTCAATGCGGCTCGCCAGCGCCGTCATCTCTTTATCGCCTGCACGCGTCGGCACCCGGCGCGGCGTAAAAAACCGATTGCCCAGCCAGTCGGCGGTCGCCCCCGGCACAACCCGATCCATCAGGCGGATACCGGCCTTCACGCATGACACCATCGGCGAGCGCAGGTAGGCGGGGCCACGATACTGCTGGTAGGCTTGCTCAATCAGTCGATCAAATTGCTCACTCATGGGACTCTCCGGAAACACAGGGAACAGTGGACTTAACCGCGGATGATTCAGACTGACGGATCAAGGCACGCTCTGCGTCACTGGCAACGTGTTCGTCCCAGTACGCGAGTTTTGCTTCCATTCGCTTAAACCACAGCGGCGGGATCAGCGCGTAAAAAATATGGGCGACATACCCTTTTTCGATTCCCACCGCGTAGCTGTGCGCCTGCAAATTCCAGTATTCACGACGCGGATGGGTGTGATGATCGGAGTGGCGCGTCAGGTTCAACAGACCGGCCGACGAGGCCCGGTTATTGCAATCCCAGCTGTGTCGCGGCTCCACGCGCGTGCCGGGCAGACGAACCAGACCGTAGTGCTGGATATAATTCACCGTTTCAAACAGGAACTTAGAGATCAGCATGGTCACCAGGCACGCCAGCGCGCCCCGGACGCCCGCCGCCGTAAAGCAGACCGCCACGATCAGCAGGCTCATCAGAACCCCGCTCACCACCCGGTTCACCAGCATGGCACCGCCTCGGTTCTGCAGCGACAGCCGCTGCGCTTCCACCTGCCAGGATTCAACATACTGCGACAGAGAAGAACGGATAAAGAAGCGATACACACTCTCCCCACGACGCGCCGTCGCGCCGTCCGCCGGGGTCGCCACGTTAGGATGATGCGAATAGACGTGTGAAATCGAAAACTGCGCATCGCCGACCAGCGCCAGAAGCCAGCGCCCGACCATCATCGCCGCCAGGCTGTGGGTTTTGTGGATAAACTCATGGGCCACCACGGTATTGGTGCTCATGGTATAGCCGGTGGAGACCGCCGCAAGCAGCAGCTCAGGCTGGGTAAGGTGATGCAGCGCCATGATGTTGTGACCCGTCAGGGCGGAAAGCCATGCGCCAAACCCGAGCAGATCGCCCGGCGCGGCCTGCCAGATAAGGGCGAACAACGCCAGCAGCGCGGCCGGGAGCTGTAAATACGGGATGATTTCCAGCAGCGCCGGCAGGCGGTAGTGGCGATCGGCGGTGTCGTGCGTGGTTGCGTTATCGAAAAGGAGATAGCTCAGCGTCACGCAGAGCATGGAGACGACGATCCACACGCCGCCGAGCACGGTTGTGAGCGCGGTCAGCGGAAAAAAAACGCAGGGGACAAGGGCAAATCTCAGGTAACTCAACATACGGGCTCCTTATTGTTATGACTGTTTTTTGCACCGACCGGCGGGGAGAAGCAGTCCATTTCAAGCAGGTGGCTCATCACCCCTCCGGCAAGCAGCCTTTGCCGGCACGCCTGCGCCAGCGCGGGATTGCCGCAAATCACGACGCGCCATTCGGCTACCGCCGTCCGGCGGGGATAGAGGGCGCGCCAGTCGTCCAGCCAGCAGGTAATGCGTCCTGCCAGCTCCAGCGCCTGAACCTCACGCTCCCGGGATAACGCGTGCAGATAGTGAAAACCGGGATAGTGCTGACGCAGACGCTGCAGTTCCTGCAGGTCGAATGTGTCCTGCCGCCTGCGAACCGCGTGGATCAGCATGACCTCGCGGTGGGGATGACGCGCCAGCGCGGCGCGGACCAGACCCAGCGTCGTACCCAGTCCCGATCCACTGGCGATAGCCAGCAGAGGACCGTTACCGTCATCCCGCTGGCCGAACTGCCCCCGGCAGTCTGAGAGCCACATCTTCCGCCCAGCCGCCTGTTCATCACACAGCAGTGGGGATAACCGCCCCTCTTCACGGCGCGTGATATCCAGAACAATCTCTCGCCCCTGGCTCGGCCAGCTCACGGAGAAGCTCCGGATATCCTTATCCTTTTCGAGACCGACCTGAACGTATTGTCCTGGCTGAAAGGGCAACGCCTGCTCCGCCAGCAGCGTCACGCGCCATACCGTGGATGAGAGCGCAACAGCCCGCTTAACTCGCGCAGGCGTCCAGGACGCGGATGCCGCGGCCAGCGTTAAATCCGATTCTGGCAGGCACTGGCATGCCAGCACGTGGCCAGCGGCAATCTCTTCCTGGCTGAGCAAATAGCTCAGGTCGACAAGCGAACGCACCTTGCCGCTCGTTACCCGGCAAAGACAGGATTTACACGAGCCGACCTGGCAGTTATACGGCAGGGAAACGCCGGCGTTGAGCGCGCTTTCGAGGAGCGTATGGCCGGACGGCAGGGGGAATTCATGTCCCTCAAGCGTCCCCTGAAAATGACCACGTCGGGAAAACCATCTCTTCAGCATCTTATTGCTCCCCGCACAGCAGCAGCCCGTCGTCAAAGACGCTGCCCATCATCACTTTTCCGCCCATGGGCGCGGCAACGCTGACTCCCGCCAGCGACGCACCGTGGCTTTGATAGAAAATAGTGGCCTGACTGATCTCACCCTGTGCACCGGTTGTCAGCCGCCACACCATGGACGGTGAATGCGCCTGGGCATCTTTCTGATAGGCGGCCAGCTTCAGAAGCTGCGGGTGCGCCGCCACCAGCATTCCCTGCCCGTCCGGCAGGATATTGTCGACACCATGCAGACCGCTGAAGCGCCCCAGCAGGACGGGCGCAGCCTCATTCGACTGCCACGCCCAGCTGCTCACCGCGCCGCGGGTGGTTTCCGCCACGTACAGACGCCCCAATTGTCGGTTGTAGTAAATGCCGTTCGCAAAATGCAGGTCATCGATCAGGGTATGCAGCCCCGCCTCGTCTGCCAGCAGGACGCTGGAGAGCGGCAGTCGCAGATAGTCCTCCACGCGTCCCGCGAAGCCCGTCCACCGGTGGTCCCGCGTCAGCAGCCAGCGGGTTTTATCAATCACGCTGATATCATTGATGTTGTTTCCGACCGCGCGCGACAGGGCGGGCTGATACTCAAGACGCATCTGCGCGCGATTAAAGCGAAACACATCAATGCTGTCCTCCTGGGGACGGTGGTTCACCACGTAGATCCACGTCTCGCCCTCCTGCTGCCAGACATCGATACCGTGCGGGAAGAAGGCATCCGGATAGTCACCGGCTAATCGCTGCGGCCTGTCGCTGCCGTTGAGATAATAGAGCGCCCCGGGCGCGCTGCCGTGTCGGTTGAGGCTGCTGGCTATTGCCCCGCCATCCGATAAAGGAGCGATATCTTCCGCGCCCTCAATGCCGGTGATTTTTTGGCACTGTTCACCGCCGCGCTCCTGCACCTGATAAAACAGTCCGGCATCGATCAGCAGATTAACCACGAACGCCAGCACGGCGCCTGCGAGGACGATAATCGTCAGCTTTTTCATGATGCGGCCAGTACCTCTGACGACGAGAATAATGCTTCGGCAGCCTCTTCGCCCTGCTCGGCCAGCACGGTTATCGCCTTCAGGAAGTGCTCCAGCAACGCACGGGCGCTCGCCTCGGTGAAATAGCGTATCTGGTAGTCCAGCTCGACGGACAGCCCCTCTTTCGTCTCGAGAATGTTAACCATCAGCGGGAATTCGACGGCGCCGATCGGGAGGAGCGACAGGCTGGCCTCCCACTGCCGCAGCTCTGCCAGCGGAGCATGCGGCTCGACGTTAAAGGTCGCCAGCAGCGGAAGCGGCGCATCCTGACCGTGGAAGCAGCGTGACGGCAGGGCGGGCTCGTCGCGCTGCGCGAGGATGCCGTCATGGATTGCCCTGGCGACATCAGATAACGACGCACAGGCGGCGCTGTCGATACACAGCGGCAACAGCCGGACGCACTGGCCGACAAGCGCATCGCCCTGCCCGAAATCCCGCCCGGCATCCGGCACGCCGACCGGCACCGGGGAATGACCGACCGCCTTCTCAAGCGTCAGGGTAAAGAGCGCATTCAGCATCGCGAAGCGGGTCACCCGCAGCTCGGCGGAGGCTTTGCGCAGCTGCGCGGTCAGGCCCGGATACGACAAGCGCTGTACCAGCCGCTGCCCCTGATACGTCCGGGAAGGTGCCATTACGGTAAGGACGTCTGGCGTTGCCCGGCGGGCAGGAAGCGCCGCAAGACGCGCAGGTAGCGCTGCCTCGCTGACGATGTTCTGCGCACGGATAGCCTGCAGATAGCTTGCCGCAGCCGCCAGGTCAGGACATTTACCCGACGCCAGGGCATCGTAAAGATGCAGCAGCTCGCGCAGCATCACCATGAACGACCAGCCGTCCGCCACCGAATGATGTGCCGCGATGGCGAGCGTGGTTTTCCCCTCATGGCGGACCAGCAGCAGGCGGGCCAGCGGCGCGGCGGTCAGGTCAAAGGGACGCGCGGCAAACTCAGCGAGACAGGCGGCAGGCGCCACGTTTTCCTCGCTGATATCGACGGTGGGCGCCAGGGCCACCTGAAGTTCGCCTGCGTCAGTGAACTGCATACGCAGCGCGTCATGGCGCTCGCACAGCAGTTGCCAGGCGGCAAGCATGATCTCGCTGTCTACGTTGCGCGGCGTTTCAATGACGCCGCCGATCGTCCCGGCCAACCGCCCGCTTTCATCCCGCGCGGCCAGCTGCAGAAAACGCTGCTGGCTGTCTGCAACGGCATAGCGCGTGTCGGGGCGCAATCCGGCCTGCCCAAAGAAGCCGTCCACGCGCATGGCGTTAACGCTCTCTTTTACCGCCGCAATAAAGCGGTCGATATCCTCGTCCGCGTGTGCGACCGAGACAAAGCAGTTACGCCCTTCCCAGATGAAAATGCCGCGCAGCATCAGGTGGTGGAAGAGGATGTCGTAGTTGCCGTTGAATTTGAAACGGAACAGGCTGCCGGCAGAGACGATCTCAATCGGCGTACCGGTTGCAGAGAACCAGGTATTTAGCGACATCGTCAGACGCGCGGTTTTTTGGTTGATGTCGTCATACAGCGCCGGGTGGGCTTTGATGTACTCCAGCACGGCTTTGCTTGCCGCCATGGTCAGCGGATGCTTGGAGAAGGTACCGGCAAAGAAGATCAGTTCAGCCTGCGGCCAGGAGTCATCGCCATACTGCCAGAATCCGCCGTCGATACTGTCCATAAAGCGGCTGGAGCCTGCAATCACGCCGATCGGCATACCGCCGCCGACAATCTTACCGTAGGAGGCGATATCCGCCTGAACGCCGTAATACGCCTGCGCGCCGCCGGCCGCCAGACGGAAACCGGTGATCACCTCGTCAAACATCAGCGCAATATTGTGGGTCGTCGTCAGCTCACGCAGGGTATGCAGGTATTCGCGCGGCTGATGATCGGGATAACGGCTCTGCACCGGTTCGACGATCACCACCGCCAGCTCGGCGGCATAGCGGGCGATAAGCGCCAGGCTCTCTTCGCTGCCGTAATCGAGCACCAGCAGGTCGTCCACCAGCGATGGCGGCGTACCGGCGGCAATCGGCGTGGCGCGCTCGGGGGTTTCTCCGCCCTGCTGCCGCCCCAGAATGCCGTCAAACACGCCGTGATATGAGCCGCTAAACAGCGCGACTTTATTTTTCCCCGTAACGGCGCGCGCCAGGCGCACGGCGCTCATTACCGCTTCAGAGCCGGAGTTACAAAATGCCACCCGCTGCTGGCCGGTCAGCTCGCTGATAAGCGTTGCCACCTCGCCCGCCAGCGCGCTTTGCGGCCCGATCTGCATGCCCCGCGCCAGCTGGTCGGCAACGGCCTGCTGCACGCAGTCCGGTGCATGCCCCAGCAGGTTGGCGCCAAACCCCATCGTAAAGTCAATATACTCGTTGCCATCAACGTCCCAGATGCGCGAGCCCTGAGAGCGTTCCCCCACTAAGGGATAAAGCATCTCCTTGGTGGATAAACGAAAGCCCGCAGAGGCCCGGTTATCCGCCAGCACGGCGCGGTACTGCTGGGCATTGCGTTTCGACCCGCCTGTTTTATCGACAAACCGCTGGGTGAGCTGCGCCAGATGCTGGTCGCGCTCGGTGCCCAGGGAGACCTTTTTCGTCTCTTTTTTAAACCAGCTGCTGTGCGCGCTGGCCTTCACCGGTGCGGCCGGGGTGGCGACAGGCGCTGGCGCGATGACGTCCGGCATCGTTGGCGCGACGGGCATCGGGAGAGTCTGCGCCGTGCCGTTGAGCAGCGTGAGCTGCTGGGACATAAGCTCCAGCTGGCGGGCAATCAGATCCTGAACCGCGCCAGGCACCGGCTTGCTGGTTTCCGGCATTGCCACGGCAGGCTGCGCCGCCTGCTCGGCGGTTTCCGGGGTGCTGAGCGGAGCCGCCGCCGCTGGCTGCGCGTGCTCCACCACATAACCGATCACCGCGTCCAGCGTATTGAGCTCTTCAAACAGCGCCCGTACCGGGATAGCCACGCCGTAGCGGTTGTTAATGGTATTGATGGCATCCAGCAGCACCAGCGAGTCCGCCCCCATTTCCAGGAAGGGCAGTTCGTCGTCAAGCGTGGCGGGATCCGCCTCAAGAAAACCGGCAATAATCGCTTTTATTTCAGCGGCTAAATGGTGTTGATTTGACATAGCGTCCTCTTTTGCAGATGGGGTCTGCGCTGGCGTCTCATCCGCCAGCCAGTAACGTTTGCGGCAGAACTGGATGGCAGGCAGGTTTAACGCCTCCCGCGTGGTCGCGTGGTACAGCCCGCTCCAGTTGATGTCGTGCCCTTGCTGCCACAGCGTTCCCAGCAGCGTCAGCAGTGATTTGTACTCATGTCGCCGATCGCCTGCGGCCAGCACCCGGTGACGGCGGTCGGTGGCGGTCACAAATTTGCCCAGCGAACTGTCCGCGCTCAGATCGATAAAGGTGAACTCACCATGCGCAAGCACGTTTTGCACGCCCTGAAGGAAACGAACGGGCTGGCGAATTTGCCGGGTCCAGTAGTCGGCGTCGGTTTGGTCGCACGCCTCGCCGTTCAGGTTGCTGTAAAACGGGATCGTCCCGCGGGTGAAGGTGACGTTGTGGACCAGCCACTCGCGCCAGGCACCGAGGATCGGATCCATCATCGAGGAGTGAAATGCGCTGGCGGTTTTAATTTTTCTGGCGTGGCCACCCCGAGCAGAAATGGCCTGGAGACAGGCGTCAATCGCCGTCTGGCTACCTGCGATGGTGGTCAGCGTCGGGGTGTTGAATGCGGCAATATCAATGTCACCCGCCCAGGGTGAAATCAGCTGGCACACCTCGGCTTCACCGCTGAAGACAACCGCCATCGCCCCTTCCTGCGTCAGGGCTGACATCAACAGCGCGCGCTGATGAACCATAGCCAGCCCGTCGTCGAGCGAGAGATAACCTGCGATGACCGCCGCGCAGTACTCTCCCAGGCTGTGCCCCATCACGGCAGCCGGACGGGGTCCAAACTGCATCACGCTCTGAGCAAGCGCGTAGCTACAGGCAAATAAGGAGAGCTGACAGGTTCTGGCGCAGCGCTGCCAGCTATCGTCACGGGCAAACAGCGCCTGTGTGATATCAATCTGATAACGCTGCCGAATGGTCGTCGCCAGCGCGTCAAACTGGGCGCGATAGTGCGGCAGATGGTGGTACAGCTCGGCCCCCATGCCGATTTGCTGGGTGCCCTGCCCCGGGAAGAGCCAGACCTGAGGCTGGGTTTTACCTGCTTTGCAGGCCGTGAGCTGCGCAAGGCTGTCCGCCAGCTGGGCGCGGTCCGCGCCATACGCCACGCCGCGATAGCGGGCCGCGTCGTAGCGGGTGTTCACCAGCCGACACCAGGTGACGATATCGCTCTCCTGACATGTCGATAACCCTTTTTTGACCGCCTCCCGCTGAAGGGGAAACGCCCCTTCATCATGTGAACCGATCAGAAGCAGACCGTGGGGCGCAGCGGGCTCCTGGCGTTTTTCCACCGCTGGCGCGCTGCGCAAAATCACGTGACCGTTGGTGCCGCCGAAGCCAAAGCTGCTTACGCCCGCGTAGCGTGCGTCACCATCGGCATGCCATGAGGCAGGCTGCGCACCGCTTACCTCAACATGACGGCTAATCGCCGCAATATGCGGGTTTTTATGCTGGAAATTGAGGTGCGGCACGTATTGTCGGTAGTGCAACATCAGAGACGTTTTCACCACGCCCAGCACGCCCGCCGCCGCCTCCAGGTGGCCAATGTTGGTTTTAATCGACCCCACCTGGACAGGTGCGGTTTTTTTCCGGTCCGCAAATACCGCTTCCAGCGCCTGATATTCAATCAGATCGCCCAGCGCCGTTCCCGTCCCGTGCGCTTCGATATAGTCAATGCTGTCGCTGTCCACTCCGGCATCCGCCATTGCCTGCCGGATGACCGCCTGCTGCGATGGGCCATTTGGCGCGGTAATGCCGTTGCTGCGGCCGTCCTGGTTCACGGCACTCGCCACCAGCGTGGCATAAACCCGATCGCCATCCGCCAGCGCCTGCGAAAGCGGCTTGAGCACCACAACGCCACACCCTTCGCCACGAACGTAGCCATCGGCGCGGGCATCAAAGGTTTTACACCGGCCGTCGGGGGCCAGCATCTGGGCGTCGGTGAAGACTTTTTGCAAATGCGGCGTCAGCGCCAGATTAACGCCTCCGGCAATGGCCAGAGAACTCCGTCCGGCCCGCAGGCTTTGCATTGCCCCCTCTATCGCCACCAGCGAGGAAGAGCATGCCGTGTCGACGGCGATGCTTGGCCCTTTTAAATCATAAAGATAAGAAATTCGGTTGGCCGCGATGCTGTGCGCGTTGCCTAAGCCGCTGTAGGCCGAGACGTTATCGCCGCAGGCCAGGGCATAGTCGCTGGCGCTGATCCCGACATAAACCGCCGTATCGCTCCCGCGCAGGGAGGATGCCTTAAGGCCGGCATCGGTGAGCGCCTGTTGAACGGTTTCTAACAGCAGACGATGCTGTGGATCGATATAGACGGCTTCGCGGGGAGAGATGCCGAAGTAGCCTGCATCGAAGGCGTCGACCTCGTCAAAGAAACTGCCTTTACGGTTAAAGCCGTCAAAGGACGAGGTACGCCAGCGCTGCGCCGGGATCTCGCCGGTCGTGCTGTGGCCCTGCTGCAGCAGCGACCACAGCGCCTCCACGCCGCTATGCCCCGGCAGCTCCACGCCGATACCAATCACCGCAATGGCGCTTTCCGCGACGGCGGCGCTGACCGGCCGGACCGCAGCCGGTTCTCCCAGCGCGACCGCCAGCTGATTGATGGTGGGATAGTCGTAAATCAGCGCGGGAGAGAGCTCGCGGCCCAGCCGCTGTTCAAGCTCGCCAATGACGCCCACCGCCTGCAAAGAGCTCAAGCCAAAGTCGGTAAACGCGTCATCCCACCGGGATTCGCCGATCGTCGTGTTCAGCGTGTTGCCAATTATCCCGGCAATCAGCGCCGCCAGCGCGGGAGGGGTTTCCCCCGCGTGTTCAACCGGTTTTGACGCGTCCTGGCGGCTGCGCCAGGCCACGTCCAGGGTCCCCTGCTGATACATCATCTTCGCGCGGGTGCGCTGTAATTTCCCGCTGGTGGTGCGGGGGATTGCCCTTCGTTCGACAAGGAGCAGTTCATCCAGCGTAATGCCGTGACGCTCCGCCACCGCCGCGGTCACGGACGGTGCCAGCGTCGCCATATCGAGATCATTTTTATGGCGCGTCATCAGCTCAAGCAGCGCTACCGGGCGCTCGTCTTCACTGGCAAACACGCAGACCGTCGCTTCCGCCAGCGCGGGAGCGGACTGGCGGATCGTCTCTTCAATATCCGTCGGGTAGTGGTTCTGGCCGTTGATAATCAGCAGCTCTTTGAGCCGTCCGGTGACGTACAAATGGCCGGACTGGAGAAAACCCATATCGCCGCTGCGCAGCCACGGGTGCGGATCGCCTGCCAGAGACGCCCGGAAGGTTTCGCGCGTGGCGGCATCATTGGCCCAGTATCCGGCGGCAACGCTCGGACCACGCAGCCATATTTCTCCGCTCTCACCGTCAGCAAGCGGCTGATGGTGGTCAGGATCGACAATACGCACCTCGGTATCAGTCAGAGCCTGCCCGCAGCTCACCGCACCGACCTCGTCCGACACGCGGAGCCCCTGCCCTTTGTCCATTCCGGTGACGATGAGCGTGGTTTCCGCCATGCCGTAGCAGGGTAGGAACGCGCCGGGCCGGAACCCTGCGGGCGCAAAGTGTTCGCTAAACTGCTTGAGCGTGGCGGGCCGAATCGGCTCTGCGCCACAGAAAGCCACGTCCCAGCGCGAAAGATCCAGTACCTCAACCTGCTCTCGGCCAATCTTACGCACGCACAGATCGTAGGCGAAATTAGGGCCGCCGGAGGTCGTGGCCTGATAGTCGGAAATCTGTTTGAGCCAGTTAAGGGGGTTTTTCATTAACATCATCGGCGACATCACCCGACAGGGGAAGGCGCCGAACACGGGCTGCAGTAGACCGCCAATAAGCCCCATATCATGAAAATGCGGCAGCCAGATCGTGCCCCGGCTTTCGCTGTGGTGGCCGAAAAAGCGGTGAATGGCATGTGAGTTAGCCCACAGGTTGCCATGGGTCACCATCACGCCTTTCGGGGAGCCCGTCGAACCCGAGGTGTACTGTAAAAAAGCCAGATCGTTGTCTGCTACCGGAACGGGGTGAAATGCCCCGGAGAAGGTGCGTTCAAGATGATGCAGACGATAACCCGCAGGTAGCGCAGCTGTGTCTGGTTTGTCGAAGGTAAAAATAAGCGGGGATAATGGAAGTGATAGCTGGCCTAGCGTTTCTGCCCCCCTGGCTGTCGTAACAATACAGTCCGTTTGCGCATTACGTAATACGCCGGCAAAACGCTCCCACGCGCTTCCTGACGATTTTGCGGGCATCGGGACGGGAACCGCCACTCTGCCGGCGTAAAGACAGCCAAAAAAAGCGCCAATAAAATCTTCACCATCCGGATAAAGCAATATGACCCTGTCGCCCCGCTGCCCGTACTGCATTAAAGCCTCTGCAAGCGACGCGGCGCGCTGGTGTAGCTGGTCATAGCTTTGGCTGTGAATTTCACTGGCGCTGCGGACGAATTCAAATGCCGTCTGAGTAGTCTGTTGAACAGCAAGTTCGGGCAAAAGCTGGTTGAAGGAATGATATCCCCTGTTAAACAACTGATGAGACGGCATCATAATTCGCTCTATATTTTCAAATGTAATGAGGGTGAAAAGATTATTTTCCGGCGCGGCCAGCCAGCAGATCGTTACAGAAGTCGTTCCAGACCTTCAGCCACAGATCGACGCGCTGTTCCATCTCGGCGTAGCGGTCTTCCGTCAGCGCCTGGCAGAACAGGATCCATGCATCTTCGGAGTGACCATCTTCAATGGACTCTCCCGTTTCGCTTTCTACATGGATGCTGTGATAGCCCTTCGTGACGTCAATATCCGTTGCTTTATCAACACCTTTTGCCCACGGCGTGGCAAAGTCATGGAAGACGGTCTCGGCCACGGCCAGCAAACCCACCAGCTGGGTATAGTCGCCATAGGCATTCTCGAAGGTTGCGCGGCAGGCCAGAGAGCTGGACATCGGCAGCCAGGATTTCACCTCGTGCTCCGTCATCCCCAGCTGCTGGATGGTCGTAAAGAACTGCACGTAGTGCGCCAGCGCGGGCTGGCCGTTGTAATTGCCCTCGGCGTCTTCGCCAGGGTGGAAGCCCAGCTCATCCAGCAGGTTGATTTGCAGCAGAAAACGGGCCGCCATTTTCGCCTGCGCGCCCAGCGGCGCTTCCAGCTGTTTCGCCGCGCTTAACGCTTCAATAACGGCATCGGTAAAGACTTGCGCAAACGCGTGATAAAATTCCAGATGGAATACGCGCATCTGTTGAATATCAACTTCGCCGCTGTTCATTTTTGCCAAAATAGGGCTGCGCATCAGCGGATGGGATTCAATCCGGTCAATAAGCCTGTTGGCAAAGGCGCGGTTTTCGGTATAAACGTGCTTATCTACGGTCGCGACAATAGCGTCCCGACCCAGCTGGCGGGTATTCAGTAACGTTTTCATTTTTATTTCTCAGGTAGGTGATAGTTTACAGGGCGGAAACCCTGCCAATTGCCATTACAACTAACGCATACATTCCACAGCTAAACGGTATAACCTGCACATATTTAAATGGCAGATAAAAACACGATGCAATCAGCAGAACCGGAATACCCACCGAAAGTATCATCATGCAAATAACGGCATAATATTTATAGGTATAAGACACGGCGAGGTCATCAATACACATGCCATAAAGCATGGATATTAACGGCAGCATAATAAAGGCAATATGTGCCAGCCTTAACATTCTGCGATTTAAATCGGTATAGTTTTCATGTCCTTTGGGTGCGCGAAACGGTCCCTTAAAAGCGTACATCCCCATTAACCCACCCATCATTATACCGACGACAATACCGCTCCAGCCAAAGGCAATCAGTATTGCACTGAGATTAGCCACTTTTTTTCTCCTGTTTAGTGGTGCACAAAGGTAAGGCGCCTGAGAAAATACAAGCACCTTTATTTATTAAAAATAAAATCAGATATAACGATTAAAAATCCGGGTATTCTTTATCCGTCGCGTATGTAATCGTTTTTTCAAATCCGGGAATAGTGATGCCATTCATATCAATCTTAATATCTTCCTCATTTATCCCCTGCTGGCCAAACAGATAAATGACATTGAGTTCACCCTGCGAAGCCGCCTCATCATACGCGTTAGCCTGACGTCGCACCTGGCGGTTACGCTGCTGATACTCCGCAAACACCGCTTCCCCATAGCGTTTGCGCAACCATTGATGGGTAAGCTTTGGCGAGTAAACCACCCCCGTGGCATTATTACCGCCAAAGCCTTTTGAATTTATAAAGGCAATCTGCCCCTGGCCTTCCTCTAATTTGCAGTCCTGAACAGGTATGGTTAAGCGTGCGTTATTCACCTGCGGCGCAATGTGCGACACGCTTTTAATTCCCGGCAAAATGCCATAGCGGAAGACGCCGAGGCAGCTGATGAGCTGGTCGCCGCTGGCGGGCCCCAGGGAGTGACCAAGATACGATTTCACCGCCGTCACCGGCCAGTCACGAATCGAAAAGGCTTGCGCAACGCGGTCAAAAATATCCGCCTCGGAGACGCAATTCTTAGGCGTGCTTGAACCGTGCGCCTGAATAAACGATCCCTTCTGCACCGTCTCTATCCCCGCCATCGATACCGCTGAGGCTACCGCTTTCGCCATGGTGATGTAGTTCCCCGGCCCCGGTGACGCGATAGAACGCTTAAAGCCGTCAGCGTTGATGAAGACATTCCCCACCGAACCGTGGATCTCTGCCCCAAGCTGCAGCGCCAGCTCGTCGTCCATTAACACGACGTACTGGCTGGATTCTGCGATCACAAAACCGCAGCTGTTGCCAAACGGGCGGCTGCTGTTGCGCCAGTCGGCCGTTTCCGTTTCATCAATATGCTTAAGCTTGCTCTCCGTTGCCAGGGCGCCCATGGCATCGAATCCTTCAATCACCTCTGAGGTGACCGGCGCTTCGGCGCTGCCCACAACGGCAACGCGAATGCGCCCCGCTTTAATATCTTCAACTGCCGCATTCAGGTTATACAGAAACGTGGCGCATGCCCCCAGCGTGGCGCTGGTATGACCGACGCTACCCAGCACATACGCATTGAGGAAATCGGCGCACATGCTGTTCAGGCCCAGCGGACACTGTTTGGCGCTGACGCGATGGCCTTTCAGGCGCGACTGCAGCATACCGCCAAAGCCATAATCGTCGAGCTGTCCCATGATATTGCCCGAATAGACCCCGAGCTGATCCGGCGTGATGTTGGCCTGTATCTCTCGCCACGGGATCCCCAGGGCGTTGATGGCGTCTGACGCTCCGACAATCGCCATTTGTAGCGCCCGCGGATGGAACTGCGAATTGTAATGGTCACCCGGGCGGAATCCCTGCGGCAGCAAACCTGCAGCCTGAACCTCCGTGCGCAACAATGCCTCAATTTTACAGTCCATCTCTCCCTTAACGGTAATACGCACACGCTGATCCGCTAATTCTTCAACGTGCCATCCCGCCGGTAAGGGTTGAGGTAATTGTCTGGAAGATATATTAAAACTGAATCCTTCTTCGCCTGAAACCATATTCAATTTTGCATGGCTGACGATAGCATCGACATCAAAATAGTCGCGCGTAATTTTTCGGATAAGGGTTCCCTCAAGCGCCTCGTCTTTTATCTTCGCGGCAGCCTGAGCAGGTGTAAATCTTTTACCGGAAATGTCGCAATATCCGCCCTCATCATATTTAAGCACGCCCATCAGAATGGCTAACGATAATAACGTCGCTTGCCTTTCCTCTTCCGATAATGACTCAATAATCATTCGACGAAATGCATGATGTGAAGAACTACGACCAGCTGGACCATAGCCGCCAAAAGCTGTTATTACGGGTAATTTCGCCATAATTCATCCTGTAGTGGTCGTGGATTTATTTTGTTAAGTAAGCGCGATAATTTCAGATATTAGTTTACAAATTACCAACAAAAGCTAATATGAAAATCCAGCCAAAATGCTGACTTTTTTGGCCAGGACAACGATGAGCTACCAAAAATAATAGTCAAAACAGGTATTAATCAAAAATGACAAATACACAAATAGGATTTGTGTTATGTGAACGCATGCTAAGTTCCGGTCTCAGTCTTCCGATTGAAATGTGGAAAGCC
The DNA here is from genome assembly GCF_011765665.1 of Enterobacter sp. SES19. Taxonomy (NCBI): domain Bacteria; kingdom Pseudomonadati; phylum Pseudomonadota; class Gammaproteobacteria; order Enterobacterales; family Enterobacteriaceae; genus Enterobacter; species Enterobacter sp. SES19. The sequence continues at coordinate 493,307 of NZ_CP050320.1, read as the reverse complement.
GCAGCCAGTAGCTATTTAGCCGAGCAAAAAACAACATCCCACGCAGACACGCACAAACCGGAGACGTCTTCATTCAGGCTCTGTCGTCCGGAGAATATACTGAAAGTTCATACTATTGGCATAAATAACGAGCCCATCCTGACGCACAGTGGCTTCAGCATTACCGCCGATACTACCCTTGCCGCAGACAGGCACTATGACGTTATCTATCTTCCCGCCCTGTGGCGCAATCCTCGCGCGGTGGTCAGACAACAGCCTGAACTCCTGGCATGGCTTAGCGAACAGGCGGCGCGAGGGACCCGCATCGCGGCCGTCGGAACGGGCTGCTGTTTCCTGGCGGAGTCGGGATTGCTCAACGGGAAACCCGCCACCACCCACTGGCACTACTTCAAACAGTTCTCGCGCGACTACCCCAACGTAAAATTACAAACCAAACATTTTCTCACGCAGGCCGATAATATTTACTGTGCCGCCAGCGTCAAAGCCCTCTCAGATCTGACCATCCATTTCATCGAAACGATATACGGGAAACGTGTAGCCACCCATACCCAGCGGACCTTTTTCCATGAAATTCGAAGTCAGTTCGATCGCCAGTGTTACAGTGAAGAAAACAAACCGCATCCGGATGAAGATATTGTTCAAATTCAAATCTGGATAAAAGCCAACTGCGCCTCAGATATATCCATGCAAAATCTTGCCGATATGGCTGGCATGAGTTTGCGCAACTTCAACCGTCGCTTTAAAAATGCCACCGACATGTCCCCCCTGCAGTATTTATTAACCGCCAGAATTGAATCCGCCATGACGATGCTGCAATCCACCAATTTGAGCATTCAGGAGATCGCCAATGCGGTTGGATATCAGGATATTGCGCACTTTAACCGCCAGTTTAAGCATAAAACCACGGTGTCACCGGGGGATTATCGTAAGACGGTCCGGGCAAAGATGTTTAGTGCATAAACTCCGGTCATCTCTGATAATAAAATAGATGACCGCGAGGAGGCTCACCGTGCAAGGCGTACCGGAACAGTTTAATGATGAAAGAGACAGCGCGCGCTTTCGCCATCTGGCGCAGCTGCCGGGCCTGGAGCTTTATCATGCCCATATTTCTGACTACGCCTTTGAGCCTCACACCCATGAAGCCTTCGGGATCGGTACGATTGAAACCGGTGCCGAGCGCTTTCGCTATCGCGGGACACAGCATCTCGCGGCGGAAAAGTCCGTCGTTACCATGAACCCGGACGAGATCCATACCGGTGAATCCGCCACCGAGGGCGGCTGGCGCTACCGGATGGTCTATATCGAACCCGACCTGCTGGAAGAGGTGACCGGCCTCCGGCACTGGTGGTTTAGCGACGTAACGCGTCATGACCCGCTGCGCTCGCAGCAAATCGGCAGGCTCATTTACGGCCTGTGGCACACGGACGATCCGCTTGCGCAAAAAGGATTACTGCTGGATCTGATTGAGACCTTCCAGCCGTTTGCCCATCACGCGCCGCGGGTTCAGGAAGGCGCGCACCGCTTTGAACGGGTACGCGAGTATCTGCACGACAACTATATGCGCGCTCTGACGCTGGACGAGCTGGCCAGCGTCGTTTCACTCAGCCCGTATCATTTCCAGCGCCAGTTCAAAGCCCATTTTCACGTGACGCCACATCAGATGCTGATGGCCATTCGCCTCTGGCGCGCCAAAGCGTTCCTCACGCACGGCATGCCCGCGGCAGAGGTCGCCGCCGCAACCGGGCTGACCGATCAGTCGCATCTGACCCGCGCGTTTACCCACCGCTACGGCATTACCCCCGTGCGCTACCAGAAGCAGGTCACCCGGCGCTAATGCGCAACCTCATACAATACGCGCGCATTTGCCCCTCCTACACTGAGAACAGCGTAAATACCTGTGGATGGAAAAATGATTAGTGGAGTGTTGTATGCCCTGCTGGCCGGGATGATGTGGGGGCTGATTTTTGTCGGCCCGCTGATCGTACCCGAGTATCCGGCAATACTGCAGTCGACCGGCCGTTATCTGGCGCTGGGGCTGATTGCCCTGCCCCTGGCGTGGCTGGGACGGGCGCGCTTGCGTCAGCTCAGCCGTCAGGACTGGGGGACCGCGCTGGCGCTGACCATGATGGGCAATCTCATCTATTACGTTTGCCTCGCGAGTGCCATTCAGCGTACCGGTGCGCCAGTATCGACCATGATTATCGGCACGCTGCCGGTCGTCATCCCCGTCTTTGCTAACCTGCTCTACAGCCACCGCGATGGCAAACTGGCGTGGTCAAAAATGGCACCGGCGCTGATCTGCACCGCCCTGGGGCTGATATTCGTCAATATTGCCGAGCTGCGCCATGGGCAGGCGGATGTTGACCTGTGGCGTTACGGTTCTGGCATTCTGCTGGCGTTCATTTCCGTGGCGTGCTGGGCATGGTACGCCCTGCGCAATGCGCGCTGGCTGCGGGAGAACCCGGACAAGCATCCGATGATGTGGGCAACGGCGCAGGCGCTGGTCACGCTGCCCGTATCCATCGTGGGATATCTCGGCGCATGCCTCTGGCTGGGCCATCAGCAGCCGAACTTCACCCAGCCCTTCGGGCCAAGACCGTGGGTGTTTATCGGCCTGATGGTGGCGATTGCGGTGCTGTGTTCATGGGTGGGCGCGCTGTGCTGGAACATTGCCAGCCAGAAGCTGCCGACGGTGATCTTAGGGCCGCTGATTGTCTTCGAAACCCTGGCCGGACTGCTTTATACCTTCCTGATGCGCCAGAGCGTACCGCCGTTATTCACGGCCTGCGGGATCGCGCTGTTGGTCATAGGGGTGGTGATAGCGGTGAGAGCGAAGCCGGAAAAACCGCGGGTAATTCCGGCGTCGGAGATGTGATTTTTGCCGGGTGGCGTAGCCGCCACCCGGCAAGCCCTTAAAACGTTTCCCAGTTCCCTTCTGACGCCGCGGCTACAGGCTGCGATTTTGGCACATAGGTTTTCACCGGTGCCGCTTTAACCGCCTGATTGCGGGTGATTTTGAACACCGCGACCGCTTCGTTCAGGCGTGCAGCCTGATCTTCCAGCGCAGCCGCTGCGGCCGCAGACTCCTCCACCAGCGAGGCGTTCTGCTGGGTCACGCGGTCCATCTCGGCTACCGCCTGGCCCACCTGGTCGATACCGCGGCTCTGCTCGTCAGAGGCCGAGGCAATTTCGCCCATGATGTCGGTGACGCGGGTAACCGCATTGACGATCTCGGCCATCGTGGCCCCGGCTTCGTTAACCAGCTGCGAGCCCGCGTTCACGCGCTCACCGGAATCATCAATAAGCGCTTTGATCTCTTTCGCCGCCTGAGCGCTGCGCTGGGCAAGGGTACGCACTTCCCCGGCCACCACCGCAAACCCGCGCCCCTGCTCGCCCGCGCGCGCCGCTTCCACCGCCGCGTTCAGTGCCAGAATGTTCGTCTGGAAGGCAATACCGTCGATCACGTTAGTAATTTGCGCGATTTTACTGGAACTGGTGGCGATCTCATCCATCGTACGCACCACGCCTTCCACCACGTTACCGCCCTTCTTCGCCGTTGAGGAGGCGTCCAGCGCCAGACGGGACGCCTGACGCGCGTTATCGGCGTTCTGCTTCACGGTTGCCGTCAGCTGTTCCATGCTGGCTGCCGTTTCTTCAAGAGAAGCGGCCTGCTGCTCGGTACGGGAAGAGAGATCGTTACTGCCCGCAGAGATTTCGCCTGCACCGGTGTAAATCGTATCTGCGCCTTCACGCACCACGCCCACCGTGTTCGCCAGCGAGGTTTGCATCTCCTGAACGTTGCGCGCCAGGATGGCCATCTCATTTTTACCGTCAGCCTGAATCGGCTGGGTTAAATCCCCTGCCGCAATGGCGCGAATATGGTTAATCACCTCTTCCAGCGGCAGCAGCAGCACGCGGCGCATAGCAATCCAGCTGGAGATAATCACCACAATCACCAGCAGCATGACCGCAGAGAGGATCCACAGGATGTGCTTGTAATCACTTTCGTTATCCTGAATGCCTTTATCGGTGAGCGCGGCCTGCGCTTCACGCCATTCACGATAAACCGCCTGCATCGCGTTTTGTTTTTGTTCGGCATTCTGCTTGAACATATCTTCCAGATTGCCCTGGCTCAGCAGAACGTTCATTTGCGTCAGCGTTGTAGAGTAATTACGGTACTGCTCCTCAAGGCGATTAGTCAGGTTCTCATCCAGGCCTGGCGTATTCGGCAAGGCATAGTATTTATCGTAATGAACCTGCGCTTCAGTCAGCAGATTTTTCGCCGTGGTCACCAGCTCATTCAGCTGACCGCCGTTAATTTGAGAGGCCATGCTGCTTTGCAGGCGCAGCATCCCGCGGTTCAGGGTGACGCGCGCCTGGTTCAGACTGATCCACGCATCGGTAAACTCCGCCACGTTCTTGCTGGAGAGCTGCGCCACGGTGAAGTTGTCTTTATCGTTGTTCAGGGCGTTGATAAAGATACCGGCGGAAATCACTTGCATGATGCCGAGCACGAGCAGCACCGAAATCAAAAGGGTAATGACTTTTATACGTTTAAACATGCGTTGCCTTTGTTATATGCAGGTTTGTCTGACGTGGATATATCGGCAGGCGCAGCGGGTTGTTTACTGTTTCTCCACCTTTAAAAAGTTTCGAAACCACTTTCCTGAGCCCATTCAGAGAGTTAAATCGGATATTTTTTTGTGATCTGCATCTCACTTTTTCCCGTCCCTCTAAAGGGTTATAGCGCCGGCTTAAAGATGCATTTAATATGCATCTTATATTATTGATGACGAGGTAACTGCTATGGCCTTTCGCGACCAACCCCTTGGCGAGCTGGCGCTCTCCATTCCTCGCGCTTCTGCGCTGTTCCGTAAATACGATATGGATTACTGCTGCGGCGGTAAGCAAACCCTGGCGCGTGCGGCTTCACGCAAAGAGCTGGACGTTGAGGTGATTGAAGCAGAACTGGCGCAGCTGGCCGAGCAGCCCGTCGACAAAGACTGGCGAACCGCTCCGCTCGCGGAAATCATCGACCATATCATCGTGCGATACCATGACCGTCACCGTGAACAGCTGCCGGAGCTGATCCTGCAGGCGACCAAAGTCGAGCGCGTCCATGCCGACAAACCTTCCGTACCGCGCGGTCTGGCAAAGTACCTGACCCTGCTGCACGAAGAGCTTTCCAGCCACATGATGAAAGAAGAGCAGATCCTCTTCCCGATGATTAAACAGGGAATGGGAAGCCAGGCGATGGGACCCATCAGCGTGATGGAAAGCGAGCACGATGACGCGGGTGAACTGCTGGAAGTGATCAAACACACCACCCACAACGTCACGCCGCCGCCAGAAGCGTGCACAACGTGGAAAGCGATGTACAACGGCATTAACGAAACGATCGACGACCTGATGGAACACATCAGTCTTGAGAACAACGTTTTGTTCCCGCGGGCTTTAGCGGGGGAATAAAAAAGGCCGCTGCGGCCTGATGCCCTCACCCCGACCCTCTCCCACAGGGAGAGGGTGCAAAAACTAAAAACGGCAACTGACGTTGCCGTTTTGCTTTTACCTTACGCCTGCCATCCGTTTCTTACCGATAAACACCCAGCCCAGCCCCAGCGCGATAAACCACAGCGGCGTGACGATAAGTGCCTGGCGGGTATCATCTTCCAGCGTCAGCAGAACCAGCACGAAGACGAAGAACGCCATGCACACCCAGCACATTAGCTTGCCCAGCGGCATCTTGTAGATCGATTTTTCATGCAGGTGTGGACGCTGCTTGCGGTACACCAGGTATGAACAGAGGATGATGGTCCAGACGAACATAAACAGGATCGCAGAGACCGTGGTGATCATGGTGAACGCGCCAATCACGCTTGGGTTCACGTAAAGCATCACCACACCGCCCAGCAGGCACATGCAGGAGAAGGTCAACCCTTTTGCCGGTACCGCACGCTTAGAGAGCTTGGCGAACGCGCTCGGCGCCACGCCTTCCTGCGCCAGACCAAACAGCATACGGCTGGTGGAGAATACGCCGCTGTTGGCAGACGAGGCAGCAGAGGTCAGCACCACGAAGTTAATCAGGCTCGCGGCAGCAGGCAGGCCTACCAGCACGAACAGCTCGACGAACGGGCTCTTGGTAGGTACCACGGAGCTCCACGGCGTCACGGACATAATGATGACCAGCGCGAAGACGTAGAACATGATGATACGCACCGGAATGGAGTTGATGGCGCGCGGCAGGGACTTCTCCGGATCTTTGGTTTCCGCAGCGGTCGTTCCGACAAGCTCAATCCCCACAAACGCGAACACCGCAATCTGGAAACCAGCAAAGAAGCCGCTGATGCCTTTCGGGAACCAGCCGCCGTCATTCCACAGATGGGTAAACGACGCCTGAACGCCGGTTGGTGACTGGAAGTGGGTAAGCACCATTACCAGGCCCACCACGATGAGCCCAACAATGGCCACGATTTTGATCATCGCAAACCAGAACTCCATCTCACCGAACATTTTGACGGTGGCGAGGTTCAGGCTCAGCAGCAGCACAATAACCGCCAGCGAGGCCACCCAGTCCGACAGCCCCGGGAACCAGAACTGCGCATAGGCGGTAATCGCCACGACGTCCGCCATACCGGTGACGACCCAGCAGAACCAGTAGGTCCAGCCGGTAAAATAGCCCGCCCATGGACCGAGCAGGTCTGAAGCGAAGTCGCTGAAGGATTTGTATTCAAGGTTCGAGAGCAGCAGTTCACCCATTGCACGCATCACGAAGAACAGCATAAAACCGATAATCATATAAACGAATATGATTGACGGTCCGGCGAGACTGATGGTTTTGCCTGACCCCATAAACAGCCCGGTACCGATGGCACCCCCAATCGCAATGAGCTGAATATGACGGTTTGTGAGATTGCGCCGTAGCGACTGTTCGGACGACGCCTCTTCGTCGGCGACGACTTTGACCTGATCTACCATGTGATATTTTCCTGTTTATGCCTGTCTGTGTTGTTAAGGCTCTTCTGGCCTTTAAATACGTCAAAAGATGACGTTCCCTTGTAAGGGCTAATCGATATTAGGTAAGAATCGGCGGGATGAATACTATGATTTAGATATTATGTTAATAATATGTTGAAAGTGAGTGTCATATCACTCATACAGCGCGAAACAGCTCACAAAAATACACGCAACAGTTTCGTTTGCAAGATAAAATGTTGATAGCACCGTAACTATAGGTTTTTACACTATTTTCCTCTCCCCAACCGGGGAGAGGAAATAAGAAAATTCGATTACAGAATTTCCAGCAGCTCGACTTCAAAGACCAGGGTGCTGAATGGCGGGATGGACGCGCCAGCGCCGCGCTCGCCGTAGGCCAGGTTATGCGGGATAGTCAGTTCCCATTTGGAACCCACTGGCATCAGAGTCAGGGCTTCAATCCAGCCTGCGATAACGCCATTTACCGGGAACTCAGCCGGTTCGCCGCGCGCCACGGAGCTGTCGAAGACGGTACCGTCGATCAGCTTACCGGTGTAGTGCACGCGAACGTGGTCGGTACGCGCCGGGATTGCGCCGTCGCCCTGATTGATCACGCGGAACTGCAGACCAGACTCGGTGCTGTTCACGCCTTCACGCTCGCGGTTCTCTTCCAGATATTTCACACCTTCGGCGGCCATCTCTTCAAAGCGCGCACGACGCACGGCGTCAGCACGTTCGTGGATTTCACGCAGCGCACGGTGCACGACGTCAACCGGAACGGCAGGCTGTTTGCCTTCCAGCGCGTCAGCGATACCCGCCACCAGCGCTTCTGGTAACAGACCTTCCAGGCCGGATTCGCTCAGCTGCTGTCCTACCTGCAAGCCGATACCGTAACTTGCCTGCGCTTCGATAGTGTCAAAAGTCGGGGTGGTCATGGGTTTTCCTTCCATCACATTTAAAGTAGCGGGCAGCATATCAGCCATGCCCTTATGGGTAAAACTTTGTCTGAAGTTAAGGTGACAAACCGCGACGAAACAGAAACAATAGAGAGAACCAGGATTAATCCCGAACTGATGTCACGGATGTCGGGTTTACTACGCCGTTCAGGCAGTTAGCAAACTATACTTCGGGGCACAGGATAAAAAATACGCGGAGCAGGAGGAGTGCCATGCCCGGGCGATTTGAACTGAAACCTACCCTGGCGAAAATCTGGCAGGCGCCGGACAATTTTCGCATCATGGACCCGCTGCCTCCTCTGCATCGCAGAGGGATCATCATTGGTGCGCTGATGGTGATTGTGGGCTTCCTGCTTCCTTCCGGGGGCGATGATGTCGATACCGCACCCGTCACCCGCAATGCCCAACTGGACATTCAGTCGCAGACGCGGCCGCAGCCTGACGCACAGCCGATGCAGACGCAGCTCGTCTCCCCGTCTAACGATCCGGGTCAGGTTGCGCCGGTTGAGCCAGAGCCCATTCAGGATGAACAGCCGCAGGATCAAGCCGCCGCCCCGTCTCAGCCTCAGACGCAGCAGCCCACCGGCATTGAGCAACAGTGGCGCTCCTATCGCGTAGAGCCGGGCAAAACCCTGGCACAGCTGTTCCGCGACCACAACCTGCCGCCAACCGACGTGTATGCCATGGCGAAGGTGGAAGGTGCGGGTAAACCGCTCAGTAACCTGCAGAATGGTCAGATGGTACAGATTCGCCAGAATGCCAGCGGGGTGGTGACAGGGTTAACGATTGATACGGGAAGTGGACAACAGGTACTGTTTACCCGCCAGCCAGACGGCAGTTTTATCAGGGCGCGTTAAGAGCCCGGATCTCTAAAACGCAAAACGCCGGCACAAGGCCGGCGTTTCAACGTGAGCAGAGTAAAAAATTACTCAGCTACAACGTTAACAACCAGTTTAGCGAACACTTCGCTGTGAACCTGGAAGTCAACTTCGTGCTCACCAGTGGTACGCAGAACGCCGTTCGGCAGACGAACTTCGCTCTTAGCCACTTTAACGCCTGCAGCAGATACTGCATCAGCGATATCGCGGGTACCGATGGAACCGAACAGTTTACCTTCGTCGCCAGATTTAGACGCGATGGTAACGGTGCCCAGTGCGTTGATTGCTTCAGCGCGAGCGTTAGCAGCCGCCAGAACGTCAGCCAGTTTGGCTTCCAGTTCAGCGCGACGTGCTTCGAAAAACTCTACGTTTTTCTTGGTAGCTGGAACAGCTTTACCCTGTGGAACCAGGAAGTTACGTGCGTAACCCGCTTTAACGTTAACCTGATCACCCAGGCTGCCCAGGTTTGCTACTTTATCAAGCAGAATAACTTGCATTACCTTATCCTCTTAAAGTCGTATTAATGGACCGTGCCCGATTACTGATGACGATCAGTGTACGGCAGCAGGGACAGGTAGCGAGCGCGTTTGATAGCGCGAGCCAGCTGACGCTGGTATTTTGCACGAGTACCGGTGATACGGCTTGGGACAATCTTACCGCTTTCGGTGATGTAGTTTTTCAGCGTTGCGATATCTTTATAGTCGATCTCTTGAACGCCTTCCGCGGTGAAACGGCAGAACTTGCGACGACGGAAATAACGTGCCATATGGCTAGTCTCCAGAATCTATCAAATCAATCTGCTCGGCATGCAGAACCATTTTGCTCAGGCCGTTCTTTGCCTTGTGGCAAGAGATGAACCCCTGAACGATTACTGCGCTACCGACCGTTAAACTGTGAGTAATGGCCTGGTTTTCGTGTCCGCTAATAATAACGGGCATTTGGCACCACGCCTGCCGGTGAAACCCGGCTTCCTCTTGCACAGAACGATGCTCAAGCACGAACTGGCAATGCGGAATTCCTGATGGACTGACCTTTCGAAGGGGAGCCCTGCATACGATGCCGGACAACGCCAGACGGTTGGTCATCAGAAATTACTCTTCAGAATCCCCAGCATCAGAATCATCTGCGGTTTCGTTTGCGAAATCATCGCGACGCTCACGGCGCTCGTCTTTCGCTTTAACCATCGGAGATGCTTCGGTAACTGCGTTTTTGGTACGCATAACCATGCTGCGGATAACGGCATCGTTGAAGCGGAAGGTAGTTTCCAGCTCATCGATCACTTCCTGCGGCGCTTCAACGTTCATCAGAACGTAGTGTGCTTTGTGCAGTTTGTTGATCGGGTAAGCCAGCTGACGGCGGCCCCAGTCTTCCAGACGGTGGATCGTACCTTCTGCACCAGTGATGGCAGCAGAGTAACGCTCGATCATACCCGGAACCTGTTCGCTCTGGTCAGGATGGACCATAAAAACGATTTCGTAATGACGCATCGAATTGCTCCTTACGGATTATTCAGCCTCCTGTCTGGGTCAGCCGAGGCCCGGGGAGGCAAGGAACGTGTTAAAGGTCGGCTGAAAAATTGACGCGTCATAATACTTGCGCGTCCCTGGAAACTCAAGCTGATTGCACAAATAATTCGCACAAAGCGCGAAGTGGGTCTAAGTGGGTGATTTAAAATTGGTCACACCCGGAAGCGTTGTTTTTTTGAACAACTGCATCAGAAATGGTCACGCATCCCCGCCGGATGAGTGATTACACTTTAATCAGAGATCACCTGAATTAAAGAAGGAGCATCCCCCCTCTCGCAGCACGCAGTCGTGGAGCGCATATCATGAAAAAAATCGCATTAGCCATAATGGCGGCGCTTTTGCTCAGTGCAAACGCGATGGCAGCCATCAAGATAGACAGCCGACAGGCCAGAAACATGGATGATGTGCAAAGCTTGGGCGTCATTTACATCAATCATAATTTCGCCACGGAAAGTGAAGCAGATCAGGCCCTTAATGAAGAAACCGATGCGCAGGGCGCAACCTATTACCACGTGATGTTAACCCGTGAGCCCGGCAGCAACGGCAACATGCACGCCAGTGCAGATATTTACCGATAACGCATTAACGCTAGCACCAGGAAAGCCAACAACGAGAACATAGCCATAGTTGACGTTGCCCCCTGCCCGGGGGCTTTTTTTTTGTGAATGGCTCCGGAATACCACCGGTTACAACTGTTTTTCGGTATTCCAGAGCGCTTATTCACTTCTGACCGTAGTAGGCATTTGGGCCGTGCTTGCGCATGAAATGCTTATTCATCAGGTAATCATCAATGCCCTGAAGCTGTGGGTTGATGCCGCGGGCAATCCACGCCATGCGTGCCACTTCCTCCATGACGACCGCATTATGAACGGCGTCGTGAGCATCTTTTCCCCATGAGAACGGACCGTGCTGATAGATCACAATACCCGGCGTATGCAGCGGCTCACATTCTCCCAGCGTCTCGATAATCACCTTTCCGGTGTTGAGCTCGTATTCGCCTTCCACTTCATCCTGCGTTAATGCCCGCGTACAGGGGATGTCGCCAAAGAAGTAGTCCGCGTGGGTCGTCCCCAGCGCCGGGATGGGCAGCCCCGCCTGTGCCCAGGCCGTCGCGTGCGTGGAGTGGGTATGCACCACGCCGCCAAGGGACGGATAACGCCGGTACAGCGCCAGATGGGTTGCAGTATCTGAAGAGGGACGCCATTTTCCCTCCACGACGTTTCCGTCGAGATCCACCACCACCATATCGTCTGCTTTCATGGTGTCATACGCCACGCCGCTCGGCTTAATCACGATCAGTCCCTGCTCGCGGTCGATAGCGCTGACGTTCCCCCAGGTGAAGGTGACCAGGCCATAGCGCGGCAGATCCATATTGGCTTCAAAGACCTGCTGTTTAAGCTTAAGCATGTTCAGCCTCCAGCAACCCTGCCCGCGCCATACGTTCGCGCACCCAGTCCCGCGCCTTCGCAACTTCCGCTGCCGGGTCGTCCGACGTCTCGCTCCACATCTCAATCAGGTAAGGCCCGCAATAGCCTGTCTGCCTGAGCGTCTCGAAGCACCGTTCAAAATCCACCACCCCGGTGCCGAACGGTACGTTTTTAAACACGCCAGGACGGGTATCTTTGACGTGCACCGCCACGATATGTCCCATGCCCGCCTGCAGCTCCATCTGCACGTCGTTATCCCATGCCGACAGGTTGCCGATATCGGGATAAAGCTGGAACCACGGGTTATTCAGATAGTGCGCGTAGCCCAGCGCCTTGCTGATGGAGTTCATCAGGGGGTAGTCCATGATCTCCATCGCCAGCGTGACCTGTGCACGGCTTGCCATCTCAACGCTCTCTTTCAGGCCGTCACGGAAACGACGGCGCGTTTCATCGTTGGCTTCCTGATAGTAAACGTCATAACCCGCCAGCTGGATCACGCGGATACCGACATCCTGCGCAAAGCGAATGGCTTTACGCATGATCTCCAGCCCCTGCGCGCGTACGGCATCGTCTTCGCTGCCGAGCGGAAAACGACGGTGGGCGCTCAGGCACATGGACGGCACGCGCACGCCCGTTTCAGCAACGGCGCTCACCAGCGCCAGGCGCTGTTCGCGGCTCCAGTCGAGGCGAGAGAGACGCTCGTCCGTCTCATCCACAGACATTTCGACAAAATCGAAGCCCAGCTGTTTTGCCAGCTGTAACCGCTCCAGCCAGCACTCCCCCGCAGGGAGTGCCTTTTCATAGATGCCAAGCGGGACCTGTTTTGACAACATACCCGCTCCTTAGCCCCAATGCTGAGCGATTGAGCGTTTGAACTGACGCGCCGCTTCCACCGGAGACGCCGCATCACGAATGCTGCGACCGGCAATAAAGACGTGAATCGGAATGCCCTGGAACAGCGGCAGATCTTCCAGCGCCAGACCGCCGGTGACGGTGACTTTAAAGCCCATATCGGCCAGACGTTTGATCGCGCTGATATCCGCTTCGCCCCACGCCACCCCTGCGGCCTGCGCATCACGACTACGGTGGTACACCACCTGCTGAATGCCCGCATCGCGCCACTCCTGCGCCTGCTCCCAGGTCCAGAAACCGGTCAACTCAATCTGCACGTCGCCGTTAAACTCTTTTGCCACGTCCAGCGCGCCTTTGGCGGTGTTGATATCCGCACAGCAGATCACGGTGACCCAGTCAGCATTCGCTTCAAAGCACATGCGGGAGAGGATTTTGCCTGCGTCGGCAATTTTGGCATCTGCCAGCACGATTTTATGCGGATAGAGCGCCTTCAGATCGCGAACGGCGCGCACGCCCTCGCCTACGCAGAGAATGGTGCCGACTTCGATGATATCCACTTCTTCCGCGATCAGGCGGGTGGTTTCGTAAGCGTGGGACAGAGTTTGGTTATCCAGCGCAACCTGCAACATGGGTAATGACATGTTCAATTCCTCTTAGACTGCCGCCGCAGTGGCGTTATCAATTAAATCCAGCACGTCCTGCTCGGTACGGCAGGCGCGTAAACGGTCGAAATTAGCTTCGTCATCAAACAGATTGACGATCTGCATGATGCCCACCTCCTGGTGGGTGTTAGCATCGACCGCGGCCATGGTGATCAGGATATCGACCGGATCGTTATCTTCGTGGTTGAACACCAGTGGCGTTTTCAGCGTCACCAGCGCGAAGCCGGTTTTCTTCACGCCCTCTTCAGGACGCCCATGCGGCATTGCCAGCCCTGGCGCAATCACAAAGTAAGGGCCGTGCTGCGCCACGCCATCAAGAATGGCCTGGTAGTAACGCGGCTCGACAACGTCAGCCTTAACCAGCAGATCCACGCTCAGCTTCACCGCTTCCTGCCAGGTGCTGGCCTCAGCCTGTAAAAGGATGGAGTTATTCTCTGCCAGCGAATCACGTAGTTTCATGTGGCGTCCTTACTTCACGTCTTGTGGGAAGTGCTCTTTAATCACTTCCAGCAGTTTTGGTCCGAAATCCGCAGGCGACAGCATGTTGCGCACGCCCACCACATATTTATTGCCCGACACGCTAATTTCGCCGGCGATATGGGTAGAGGCGATGATGATGTCCGCGCCGTTGAGTTCACTTTTGTATTCACCCACCGCGCAGCTGTTCACCGTGTGGTCGATGTTTGACTGGGTTAAAAACTGGTCCACTTTCATCTTCATGATCATGGAGCTGCCTTGCCCATTGCCACACACAGCCAGGATACGTACGGTCATAATCGAAACTCCTTAATGAGCAGAGACTTCTGCTGTTTGTTTTTCCGCATCTTCTTCAGCTCGCAGCGAACGGCCAGCGAAGAACATATAAGCCAGAGCAATCAGGATGATGACGGCCATAAAGACCACCCCGACGGAGGCAAAGCCCTGCATCATCGGCGGTGCCAGAATTGACCAGTCCGCCATGCCCATCCAGGCACTCATACCGGTGAGCTTCACCGCCCAAACGCAACCAAAGATTTCCACCATGCCCATCACCAGGCAGATCTTGAGCGCCGCGCGCCAGCCGCCGAAGTGGTTAGCGAAGACGCCGATGGTAGCGTTGGAGAAGAACATCGGGATAAAGCCAGGAATAATCAGGATTGAGGAGCCGCAGCCGACCAGGATGCCCACCGCAATCAGCTGGCCGATGGTGCCCCACATAAAGCCCCAGACCACCGCGTTTGGCGCGAAGCTGTAGATAGCGGCACAGTCAATCGCCAGCACCGCGCCTGGGATCAGGCGCTGGGAAATACCGTTGAAGGCTTCCGACAGTTCGGCGACAAACATACGCACGCCCTGAGTGATGATGAAAATGGCCACCGCGAAGGAGAAGCCGGTCTGCAGGATATAAACCGTCCAGTGCGTTTTACCCGCCATCGCCTGAACAACGTCAATACCGAAGGAGAGCAGAATGGCGCCGAAGAAGATGGTCATCACAATCGCGGTTGAAACGATGTTGTCATGGAAAATATTCAGCCAGCCCGGCAGCTTGAGGTCTTCAACGCTCTCTTCTTTTTTGCCCAGGTACGGTGCAACTTTATAGGCAATCCAGGAGGCAAACTGCTGCTGATGGCCGATGGAGAAACCGCAGCCGTCAGTCACTTCCTGAGTAGGCTTGTACATCATGTTGGAGGTGATACCCCAGTAGAGCGAGACCAGCACCGCGGTGCAGATAATCGTGGTCCACATTGGGTAGCCGAAGATATAGAGAGAAACCGCGATCAGCCCCGCCTGCTGGAACATGATGTGGCCGGTGAGCATGATGGTGCGAATGCCGGTAATACGGCGTAGCAGAACGTAGATGATGTTCAGGGCCAGGGCGAGCAGTACCGCATACCCCACCCAGCTATAGGCATCACCCATGCGCTCGATGGTCGCCATCATTGAGGCGTAAGTGTCAGAGATGGCACCGTTGATGCCATACACTTCGGACATTTTGGCGACGACCGGCTTAAAGGTGCTGGTCAGAATGCCTGACCCCGCCTGCAACAGCATGAAACCGATAATGGTTTTGATGGTGCCTTTAATAATCACGCTGACGCTTTTGCGCAGCAGGATATAACCCAGACACGTCACGATACCCAGCAGCAGCGGGGCGTTGGTCATTACCTGATTAAAGAACACGGTAAAGACGTTGTAGAGGATCTCCATAACTCTCTCCAGAAATGAGAACACGAGGGGCAATCCCTGTGTGGTTGGTGCCATCACTCTATTAATCACAAATAATCACCACAAGATTGCATTTGATTATTTGTGACGTATCACGCAATTTATTTCCATGGTGTTAGTAATGATTTTCACTACCGTACATGAAAAATAAATTAACCTTTATAATTCATGCGCTTAATGCTTAATACTGGATAGTCTAACAAGGAATAAGTGCAGAGTACGTGAAGTTGCGCAGATAAAATTCCGCATTTTTGCCATTGCAAAGCGCGTCAAATGGTGCCAGCATAAATCACAACAAATCACCATGTGATTACTTTTGATTAAACCAGGAGTCAAAACGATGAGTAAAGTGAACACCATCACCCGTGAGTCATGGATTCTGAGCACCTTCCCGGAGTGGGGCAGTTGGCTGAATGAAGAGATCGAGCAGGAACAGGTTGCTCCTGGTACCTTTGCGATGTGGTGGCTGGGCTGCACCGGTATCTGGCTGAAATCAGAAGGCGGCGCCAATATCTGCGTCGATTTCTGGTGCGGCACCGGCAAGCAGAGCCACGGCAACCCGCTGATGAAAAAAGGCCATCAGATGCAGCGCATGGCGGGCGTAGAAAAACTGCAGCCGAACCTGCGTACCACACCGTTTGTGCTCGATCCGTTTGCCATTCGCCAGATCGACGCCGTCCTTTCTACTCACGATCACAACGATCATATCGACGTGAACGTGGCGGCTGCGGTGATGCAAAACTGTGCTGACGATGTGCCGTTTATCGGGCCACAGACCTGCGTGGATCTGTGGATCGGCTGGGGCGTGCCGAAAGAGCGCTGCATCGTGATGAAGCCTGGGGATGTGGTGAAAATTAAAGATATTGAAATCCACGCGCTGGACGCCTTTGACCGTACAGCACTGATCACCCTGCCTGCCGATCGGAAAGCCGCGGGTGTACTGCCGGACGGTATGGATGAGCGCGCGGTTAACTATCTGTTTAAAACCCCTGGCGGGTCCCTGTACCACAGCGGCGACTCTCACTACTCCAACTACTACGCGAAGCACGGTAACGAGCATCAGATTGACGTGGCGCTGGGCTCCTACGGCGAGAACCCGCGCGGTATTACCGACAAAATGACCAGCGCCGACATGCTGCGCATGGCGGAAGCGCTGAATACCAAAGTGGTGATTCCGTTCCACCACGATATCTGGTCAAACTTCCAGGCCGATCCGCAGGAGATCCGCGTGCTGTGGGAAATGAAAAAAGACCGCCTGAAGTATGGCTTCAAGCCGTTCATCTGGCAGGTCGGCGGCAAGTTCACCTGGCCACTGGACAAAGATAATCTCGAATATCACTACCCACGTGGTTTCGATGATTGCTTCACCATTGAGCCAGACCTGCCGTTCAAGTCCTTCCTCTGATTGTGCAGCCACATCGCCAGACATGATGTCTGGCGATGTCATATTTCTTTTAGTAATTTCACGCTATTTCAAATATCATCTTTTCAAATCAATTCTTATCGGAATAGCTCATGACGGAAGCGCAACGGCATCAAATTCTCCTGGAACTCCTGGCGCAAACCGGGTTTATCACCGTCGAGAAAGTGATCGAACGTTTAGGCATCTCCCCGGCAACGGCGCGGCGGGATATCAACAAGCTGGATGAAAGCGGCAAGCTGAAAAAGGTCCGCAACGGCGCGGAAGCGATCAGCCAGCAGCGCCCTCGCTGGTCTCCGATGAATATTCATCAGGCGCAGAATCATGATGAAAAAGTGCGGATTGCCAGAGCCGCATCGCAGCTGGTGAATCCCGGCGAGAGCGTGGTCATCAACTGCGGCTCCACGGCGTTTCTGCTGGGCCGTGAAATGTGCGGCAAGCCGGTGCAAATCATCACCAACTACTTACCGCTCGCCAACTATCTCATCGACCAGGAGCATGAGAGCGTGGTGATCATGGGCGGGCAGTACAACAAAAGCCAGTCCATCACCCTTAGCCCTCAGGACAGCGAAAACAGTCTCTATGCCGGGCACTGGATGTTTACCAGTGGCAAAGGCCTGACGGCAGATGGCCTGTATAAAACCGATATGCTGACCGCGATGGCGGAGCAAAACATGCTTAACGTTGTGGGCAAGCTCGTTGTGCTGGTCGACAGCAGCAAAGTGGGCGAGCGCGCAGGGATGTTATTCAGCCGTGCCGAACAGATCGACATGGTGATCACCGGCAAAGGCGCCAACCCTGAGATCCTCCAGAAGCTGGAAGATCAGGGCGTAAAAGTGCTGCGCGTTTAAAGGTGCTGGCGGAAAAACGCTACCGTGGCATCCAGCGCCGTTGGCGTGATGCGGTGGCGGACGCCCGGTTCCCACAGACAGGTCAGATTACCGTCCAGTCCTGCATTCATTAACGCCTGCTGCAGGCGGAAGGTTCCCTCGGGCGGGACCACATCATCCGCGTCACCGTGCCACAGCAGCAGCGGGCGATCGGCCAGGCGCGGCAATGCCCGGGTCACTTCCCACTCTTCGAGCGTCGCGGTGATTTCTGCTAAATCCTGAGGGGGAAAGAGCGTCTTCGCCAACGACGTAAAATAGCCCGAGCCCATCAGGCAGGCGACAGACTTCACTTCAGGATGATGCGTCATAATCCCCAGCGCCGTCATACCGCCCATCGACGCTCCAGCCACGGCCAGACGATTGTCGGCCACCAGCCCTGCCTCATACAGCGCATCGCGTAGCCCGGCAAACTCGGTCAGACTCCCGTGCAGAATGTGCCAGAACTGCCCAAGACGCGCCTGTTCGTTACCCAAAAAGCGTGCACCGTGGTCGGGTGCATCCGGCATCACTACCCGAAACCCCGCCTGCGCCAGCGCGACGGCAAAATAACTGTAAACCAGCTTGGATGAGGTAAACCCATGATAAAAAACCACAACAGGCAGCGGTTTATCACGTTTACCCGCTGGCATCGCGTGTAAAATTTCATGGTCGCCGAGGTGGCGTATTTCAATTTCAATCATTGTCGACCCTGTGCGAATGTATGATTCATAATGTTGAGAACTGGGTTACGCTTTCACGTCATTTTCATTCGAAATATACGTCCCAGATAACACTTCGGGAACATTCCCCCAAAACTAAATTCACAGACAACTACACTATGGCTATCAGGAAACGAGATATGGTTATGCGCAGGTTTGCTGCTTTATTGCTGGTGTTTCTGCTCAGTGGCTGTAGCGCGCTGCAGGGAACGCCGCAACCCGCTCCACCGGTCGCCGATCATCCGCAGGAGATTCGTCGTAATCAGACGGAAGGATTACAACGAATGGGCACCATCTCCGCGCTGGTTCGCGGCTCTCCGGATGACGCAGAAGCGGCAATAAAAGCACAGGCCGTCGCCGCCAAAGCAGATTATTACGTCATCATTATGATCGACGAAACCATCATAACGGGACAGTGGTATTCCCAGGCCATTTTGTACCGGAAATAATGGTTTACCTTTGAACGAGATTTACACTGCTTTGCGTCCATAGACATTTTCCTGTCCACAATAAACTCCATGCCCGCGTCAATGGAAGGGAGTTTATTTGCGAAGGATTGCCCGGCGGATACCGGATATATGTGAAATGGAGCTGACGATGAAACGAACTCTTGCTTTGACCTCACTGTTGCTCTCAGCAGGCCTGCTGAGCACCACCGCGCAGTCAGCAGAATTCGCCAGTGCTGATTGTGTGACTGGCCTGAATGAGATTGGCCAGATCTCCGTGAATAATATCTCGGGGAGCCCGCAAGACGTTGAACGTGTCGTGGCATTAAAGGCCGATGAGCAGGGTGCTTCATGGTATCGCATCATCCAGATGCAGGAAGATAACCATATCGACCACTGGCGGGTACAGGCCATTCTCTACGTGTAATCTCCCTCCTGATAAAAGCCACTTATTTTTAGTGGCTTTTCGTTTTTGCAAATTTTTTATCTTATAAAAAACAAAACAAGAACAATAAAATAACATTTTGTTACATTAATTCAGTAAACGTAATCCCCGCTCTGCCGTTGAAGAACCATACCTTTTCAATGATGAGCAATTTATGATCAACATTTTTCGCCGCGCAGGCCTGGGTGCGAAGCTGTCGCTGCTTACGGGCGTCAGTGTCGCCACGCTGTTTCTGCTTTTCACTTTTCTGCTCAGCCAAAAAGCCAGCCAGCAGCTTGAAGCCCTTGCGGTAGAAGATCTGCATAATCAGTCCACCGGCATGGTCGACATGGTGCAGATGTTTAACACCAGCCTGAGTGAAGAGGTTGAGAGCTATACCCGTCTGTTCACCACCTTTTTACCGCAGCCCCTGAACATTGATGCTTCCCAAACCCAGACAATTAACGGGCTCAGCGTTCCGCTTCTGAAAGGCGGAGATACCGGGCTGCATGAAAACAACACGCTTTCGGACGCGTTCCTGAACCGCACGGGAGCCATTTCGACGCTGTTTGTACGCAGCGGTAACGACTTTGTTCGCGTAGCCACTTCCCTGCGTAAAGAGAACGGCGAGCGGGCAATGGGTACCGTTCTGGATAACGCCAGCCCGGCCTTTGCCGCCGTCAACAAAGGTGAAGTCTACCGCGGCCTGGCGCTGCTGTTTGGCAAACGCTACATCACCCAGTACCAGCCGGTTAAAAACGCCGAAGGACAGGTCATTGCGATCGTCTTTGTCGGGGTGGACATCACCCACTCCTGGAACGTCATGCGTGAGAAAATCCTCAACCGCCGCCTGGGCGAGAGCGGTCACTTCTTCGTGCTGGATCGCAGCAACGGCAAAACGCGCGGGCAATACCTTTTCCACGCCAGCGAAGAGGGAAAACTGCCGAAGTGGGACGACGCGACGCAGCAGCAGCTTCTGAGTAATAAACCCGGCACGCTGGAGCGCGTAAGCGACGACGGTCGCACGCTGAAAATGGCTTATACCCCGCTGCCAGGCTGGAACTGGACTATCGTGGGTGAAGTGGATAAATCGGTGCTGCTCTCAAGCGTCACCGCCATGCGCGACGGTTTCCTCCTCGCCGGTACGGCCTTATCCATCCTGTTTGCTGGCCTGTTTGTAGTCCTGATTCGCCGGGTGCTGACCCGACCACTGCGCAATGTGATCCATCTTGCCCGGCAATATGCCGCAGGGGATCTCCGTTCCAGCCTGCCCGTGACGCGTCAGGACGAAGTCGGCCAGCTGATCGACGCCATCAACGGCATCGGTGGCGGCCTGCAAAAAATTGTCCTGCAGGTCCGCGAGGCCGCAGGTGAGATCCATTCAGGCACCAACGCGCTAGCCGCCGATACGGGCGAAATTTCAGAGCAGATCAACAAGCAGGCCAGCAGCGTGGAAGAGACCTCCGCCAGCATGGAGCAGCTGGCCGCCACCGTACAGCAAAATGCCGCCAACATGGAGCAAACGCAGCAGCTGGTGGGTGAAACCTCGCTCGCGGTTCATCAGGGCGGTGAGACAGTCACCCACGCGGTGTCGACCATGGACGACATTCGCGAAGCGTCAAAACGCATCGCAGACATCACGCGCGTGATCGAGTCCATTGCTTTTCAGACCAATATCCTGGCGCTGAATGCGGCCGTGGAAGCGGCTCGCGCGGGCGAGCACGGTAAAGGGTTTGCGGTCGTCGCGCAGGAAGTTCGCGCCCTGGCGGGACGCAGCGCTAACGCGGTGAAGGAGATTGAACAGCTGATTGGCGATACGCTCAGAAAAGTCAGTGAGGGTCATGCGCTGTCTGAACAGACGCGCCTGGCGATGGATGACATCATCATTCATATCGATAACATCAGCCAGCTGGTCACCGAGATTAACCATGCCTCACGCGAGCAGTCCGCCGGGATCGGTCAGGTGAACCTCGCCATGACCCACATTGGCGAAGCGTCGCATATCAATGCCGATCGCATCTCACGCAGCGAACAAACGGCTCAAACGCTGCGCGAGAAGGGTTCACACCTGGCTCAACTGGTGAGTCTGTTCCAGCTAAAAGGCTAGCCGACTCTGCCCGTCGCACGCAGCAGCAGGTCACTTTGCACCTGCTCGCTCATCACCGTTCCGCCACGGGTATCCAGCATCATGCGGCACCACGCCTGCGCCACCGGGGGCGACGCGTGCCGCAGCATTTCGCTCCCGGCACTCAGCAGGAAAAGCTGCTGGGCGATCTCCCGCCCCTGCGCCTCCTGCGGTTTACGCAGTTTTTGCTGAAGCTGCCGCCAGCTGCGGTCGAAGTGTCTGTCCTGCCCTTTTACCTGCGCAAACTCATCGGCAAGCCGATCGTGTATACCCGGCTGCTTCGCCAGCACGCGCAGCACGTCCAGGCACATGATATTGCCTGACCCTTCCCAGATGCTGTTCACCGGCATCTCGCGATACAGGCGGGGAAGTTCGCTCTCCTCGCAATACCCGACTCCCCCCAGCACCTCCATCGCTTCAGCCACAAACGGGATGCCCGCTTTGCACACGCTAAATTTCGCGGCCGGGGTAAACAGCCGCGCCCATGCCGCCTCCTGCGGATCCGCGCGTTTATCCCACGCCCGCGCCAGGCGGAACAGCAGCGCCGTTTGCCCCTCCAGCACCAGCGCCATCCGGCTTAGCACTTCGCGCATGAGCGGCTGATCGATAAGATTTTTGCCGAAGGTCTGGCGCTGATGCGCATGGTACAGCGCCACGGAGAGCGCACGGCGCATCAGTCCGTGGCTGCCCAGCGCGCAGTCGAAACGCGTCAGCCCGCCCATTTTGAGGATCTGCCGTACCCCTTCGCCTTCTTCCCCCAGCAGCCAGCCGGAGGCATCAAGGAATTCCACCTCGCTGCTGGCGTTGGAGCGGTTCCCGAGCTTGTCCTTAAGGCGCTCCAGCCGGACGGCGTTGCGCTGCCCGTCAGGTAAAAAGCGCGGCACAAAAAAGCAGGATAATCCGCCCTTCGCCTGGGCCAGCACCAGATGCGCATCGCTTTGCGGGACGGAGAAAAACCATTTATGTCCCACCAGCCTATAACTGCCGTCGCTGCATTTTTCCGCCCTGGTGGTGTTGCTCAGCACGTCCGATCCGCCCTGCTTTTCCGTCATCCCCATACCGATCAGCAGGCCGCGCTTTTGCGCGCCGGGCGCAAGATGAGGATCGTAGCGATCGCTGAGCAGCGGCGTCAGCCAGTCGTGAAAGGGTTTGGGGAGCGCCTGCTGCAGGAGCGGTGTCGCGGCAAACGTCATGGTGACAGGGCACAGCGTGCCCGCCTCCACCTGAGCATGAAGCACAAAGCGTGCGGCCCGCGCGACAAACGCCCCTTTACGCGCCTCCTCTTCCCACGCCAGGTTATGCACGCGGTTGGCACACAGGCCCTGCATCAGCAGGTGCCATGCCGGGTGAAAGCGGACGTCATCCAGCCGCTCCCCGGTGGCGTCATAGCGAAGCAACTCCGGCGGATTCACGTTCGCCAGCCTGCCCAGCTCCAGCGATTCCGCCGTACCCAGCTGCTGACCAATGCTGGCGAGGAGTTCGATATCCCACTCGGCCCCTTCACGCGAGACCGCATCGCGCAGGGCGCAGTCGGAGAGGAAAAGGTTACTGTTGGAAAGCGGTGCAGGTTGATTGAAAACGGTATGGGTCTGCCAGTGCATGCTGTCTCCCTCCTTCAGTGGCAATGACGATAAGTATGGACAGACCGCGCACACGCTGCATGGGAGGGGAGTCACACGTTCACGATCCCGCTGATATCATTCGTGAAATAGCTCACAGAACATAAGAATAAACTATTTCATGACTTCGCTTTTGTTGAATAATTTATTCTTACCCTTTTCAGTGAGGATCGTTATGCAACCGGATGCGCACAAGCGAGCATTAATTGCAGGCTCCATTGGTAACTTTATCGAGTGGTATGAGTTTGCGGTCTACGGTTTTCTGGCGACCGTCATTGCGAAAAACTTCTTCCAGCTTGAAGGGGAAGCGGGGCTCACCAGCCTGATCCTCACCTACGCCTCGTTTGCCATCGCCTTCTTCTTCCGCCCGCTGGGTGCGGTGGTGTTTGGCCGCATCGGCGACCGGATTGGCCGTAAGCCGACGCTCATTATTGTGCTGGTGCTGATGACGCTCGCTACCGCCGCCATCGGCATTGTGCCGGTCTATGCCAGCATCGGGATTGCCGCGCCGCTCATTATTACGCTGCTGCGCATCCTGCAGGGACTGTTCGCGGGCGGTGAGTACGGCGGTGCGGTCTCGCTGATGACGGAGTTTGCCCCGCGCGGCAAGCGTGGGCTCTATGGCGCGTGGCAGTCCTTTACCGTGGCGCTGGGGCTGTTAGCAGGCGCAGGCATCGTGGCGCTGCTCTCTATCCTCCTCACGCCGGAAGCCCTGCACGACTGGGGCTGGCGTATTCCGTTCTTCCTGGCGTTACCCATGGGCGTCGTTGCGCTGTGGCTTCGTGTCAGCATGGAAGAGACACCCAGCTTTGTGCAGCAGCAGGATAAACCGGTTATCGCTCAGGCGGATACTGCCGCCACGCTCCGGGCCATCGCGATGGGGATTGGGCGCGTAATGGTCTGGTCTGCGGCGGGGTACACTTACCTGGTGATTATGCCGACCTATCTGCAGTCGGCGCTGCACACCGGGTTTAACCAGGCGCTGCTTATAGCGGTGATTTCGAATATTGGTTTTGCACTCACCATCATTCCGTCGGGGATCCTGAGCGACCGGATCGGGCGCCGCACGGTGATGATTATCGCCACCGCGCTGCTGCTGATCCTCGCCCTGCCGCTGCTGAAAATTCTTCAGGCAGAGTCGAGTACGCTGGCGGTGAAGGCTGTTGTGGTGTTGATTGCGGGCGGTCTGGTGGGCATGCTGGCGGGGCCAGGCCCGGCAATGCTATCTGAGATGTTCCCGACGCGCGTGCGCTATACGGGACTGGGGCTGGCCTACTCGTTGTCGAATGCGATTTTCTCGGGCTGTGCGGGGTTAATTATTACCGGGCTGATTAAGCAGACGGGTAACCTGGATATTCCGGCGTACTACGTGATGGCGACGGCGGTGGTGAGTATTTTCGCGCTGATGACGCTGCGGAAGGATGACCATTTGCGGTCGTTAGAGGAGTGAGTTTGTCACCGTCTGGTGCCCTCACCCCGGCCCTCTCCCACGGGGAGAGGGAGAAAACACAAAAGGCCGTCCTGTGGACGGCCTTGCTGTTTATTCTCCCCGCTGACGCACCGCTTCAAACAGGCAGATGCCCGTCGCAACAGAAACGTTCAGGGACGACACGCTGCCCGCCATTGGGATGCTGATCAGCTCGTCACAGTGCTCGCGGGTCAGACGACGCATGCCTTCGCCTTCTGCCCCCATCACCAGCGCCAGACGGCCGGTCATTTTGCTCTGGTACAGAGTATGATCCGCTTCACCGGCGGTACCGACGATCCAGATGTTCTCTTCCTGCAGCAGACGCATGGTGCGCGCCAGGTTGGTCACGCGGATCAGCGGAACGTTTTCCGCCGCGCCGCAGGCCACTTTCTTCGCCGTCGCGTTCAGCTGCGCGGAGCGATCTTTCGGCACGATCACCGCGTGCACGCCCGCCGCATCGGCGCTACGCAGGCACGCGCCGAGGTTGTGCGGATCGGTAACGCCATCGAGGATCAGGAAGAACGGGTTATCCAGCTCGGCAATCAGATCCGGCAGATCGTTTTCCTGATACTGACGGCCCGGCTTCACGCGGGCAATAATGCCCTGGTGAACCGCACCGTCACTTTTCTCATCCAGAAACTGGCGGTTCGCCAGTTGGATCACCACGCCCTGCGCTTCCAGGGCGTGGATCAGCGGCATCAGACGCTTATCTTCACGCCCTTTCAGAATAAACACTTCCTGAAAACGCTCCGGTGCGCGCTCGAGAAGGGCCTGCACCGCGTGGATGCCGTAAATCATTTCACTCATTGATGGTTCTCGTAAAAAGTATTTCCCCTCTCCCGGTTAGGGAGAGGGTCAGGGTGCGGGGAGACTTTACTCCGCCTGCTTTTTCTTGGCCGCGCGCTTCGCTTTGGTGGCAGCCGCTATTTTCTGCGTTTTCGCGGACGGTTTTTTCGCTGAACGGGCTTCTTTCTTCGCCGCCTTCGGCTTCTGTTTCTTCTCGCCGCGGAACGCGCTGTCCGGCTCGAAGTTTACCTTCTTGCCCGCCTGACGACGTTTACCGCCGCCCGGTTTACCGTTACCGGTTTTTTTCGCCCTTTCACGCTCGGTTTTCCCGACGTTACGCGGCGCACGCTCGCTGGAGATCAGGCTGAAGTCGATCTTACGGTCATCCATATTCACGGCTTCAACCTTCACTTCCACACGGTCGCCCAGACGATAGGTCTGGCCGCCAGATTCGCCAATCAGTCGCTGACCGACCTGGTCGAAGCGGTAGTAGTCGTTATCCAGGCTGGAGACGTGCACCAGACCGTCGATGAACAGCTCGTCCAGACGAACGAAGAAACCAAAGCCGGTCACGCTGGCAATCACGCCTTTAAAGACGTTACCCACCTGATCGAGCATAAAGTCACACTTCAGCCAGTCCGCCACGTCACGTGTTGCTTCATCAGCACGACGTTCGGTCATGGAGCAGTGCTGACCCAGCTGCAGCATCTCTTCCATCGAATAGTGGTAGCCACCGGTTTCGGTGGTGTTCCCTTTATGGCCCTGCTCCTGCGCCAGCAGATACTTGATCGCACGGTGCAGAGAGAGGTCAGGATAGCGACGGATCGGCGAGGTAAAGTGGGCGTAAGACTGCAGCGCCAGGCCGAAGTGACCGCGGTTTTCCGGATCGTAAATCGCCTGCTTCATTGAGCGCAGCAGCATCGTCTGCAGCATTTCTGCGTCAGGACGATCGCCAATGGACTCCAGCAGCTCGGCGTAATCGCGCGGCTCTGGCTTGTTACCGCCAGGCAGCTCCAGACCCAGTTCGGCCAGCACGGAGCGGAACGCGGTGATGGCTTCCGTCGACGGTTTATCGTGAATACGGAACAGCGCAGGCTCTTTGGCTTTCTCGACGAATCGTGCCGCCGAGATGTTCGCCAGAATCATACACTCTTCGATCAGCTTGTGCGCATCGTTACGCTGGGTCTGCTCGATACGCTCAATGCGGCGTTCCGCGTTGAAAATGAATTTCGCTTCTTCACTCTCAAAGGAGATCCCGCCGCGCTCTTCGCGCGCCTGATCCAGCGTTTTGTAGAGGTTATGCAGCTCTTCGATGTGTTTAACCAGCGGCGCGTACTGTTCGCGCAGATCCTGGTCGCCCTGCAGCATATGCCAGACCTTGGTATAGGTCAGACGCGCGTGCGAGCTCATCACCGCTTCGTAGAACTTGTAGCCGGTTAAGCGCCCTTTGGTGGAGATGGTCATCTCGCAAACCATACAGAGGCGGTCAACCTGCGGGTTCAGGGAGCACAGGCCGTTAGACAGCACTTCCGGCAGCATCGGCACGACCTGGGACGGGAAGTAGACCGAGGTACCGCGGCTGCGCGCTTCGTTATCCAGCGGAGTGTGCGGACGAACATAGTAGCTTACGTCTGCAATAGCGACCCACAGGCGCCAGCCGCCGCCGCGTTTTTTCTCGCAGTAGACGGCGTCATCGAAGTCGCGGGCGTCTTCACCGTCGATAGTGACCAGCGGCAGGGCGCGCAGATCCACGCGGCCCGCTTTGGACTCTTCCGGGACTTCTTCGCGCAGGCTTTCGATCTGCTCTTCAACCGCTTTCGGCCAGATGTACGGAATTTCATGGGTACGCAGCGCCATATCAACGGCCATTGTGGTGCCCATGTTGTCGCCAAGCACTTCGACGATTTTACCTACCGCTTTAGTGCGACGGGTTGGGCGCTGGGTGAGTTCCACCACCACCACAAAGCCCATGCGGGCGCCCATCACCTCTTCAGGTGGGATCAGAATGTCGAAGCTCAGACGGCTGTCGTCCGGCACCACGAAGCCCACGCCCGCGTCGGTAAAGTAGCGGCCAACGATCTGGCTGGTTTTTGGCACCAGAACGCGTACCACGCGCGCTTCGCGGCGACCTTTACGGTCAGCGCCCAGCGGCTGCGCCAGGATCTGGTCGCCGTGAATGCACATTTTCATCTGTTCAGATGAGAGATACAGATCGTCTTTACGGCCTTCCACGCGCAGGAAGCCGAAGCCATCGCGGTGACCAATGACGGTCCCTTTCAGCAGATCGAGACGTTCTGGCAGCGCATAGCACTGGCGGCGGGTAAAGACCAGCTGCCCGTCACGCTCCATGGCGCGCAGGCGGCGGCGAAGGGCTTCAATTTGCTCTTCACCTTCAATGTTTAATTCAACGGCAAGTTCTTCACGATTGGCGGGTTTTTCGCGTTTTGTTAAGTGTTCAATGATGAACTCGCGGCTGGGAATAGGATTCGCGTATTTTTCGGCTTCGCGTTCCTGGAAAGGATCATGTGACATGTCGGTTCCTCCGTTGTCAGCTCCGGTGGAAATTTTCTTCATTCCACCAGCAATAATTTATAAAGCGGTTGATTCTCTTCAACCAAATCGGCCAGCGTGTAGTTATCCAGTTCCATGAGAAAACTTTGCACGGCCTTTGAAAGCGCCTTTTTCAGGCGGCAAGCGGGCGTGATGTGGCAGAACTCGCTGCTGCAGTTCACCAGAGACAGCGGCTCCAGTTCACGTACCACGTCGCCCACACGAATACTCTGTGCCGGTTTACCGAGACGGATCCCACCATTCTTCCCGCGGACGGCAGCAACGTATCCGGCACGACTAAGTTGATTGATTATTTTGACCATATGATTACGGGATACGCCGTAGACCTCTGTAACTTCAGAGATACTGGTCATCTTCCCCTCGGGTAACGACGCCATGTAAATCAGCGCACGTAAGCCGTAATCGGTGAAACTTGTTAACTGCACATCAACCTCAGGAAAAAAGGGAAAACGCGGTCAAACCGCAGAGATATTCATTAATGATGATAAACCAGCCAGATAGTTAGCGGCTAATTTATTTGACAGACGGGGCGAAAAAGCGGAGATCCAGGAGCGTTCGCCGGATGGCGCTACGCTTATCCGGCCTACGGGTCACCCCGCAGGCCAGCATTCACGAAGATTATGCGTCGAACGGGTCGCGCAGGATCATCGTTTCAGTACGATCCGGGCCGGTAGAAATAATATCGATCGGCACTTCGGTCAGTTCTTCAATACGCTTGATGTAATCCAGCGCCGCCTGCGGCAGGCCGCTACGCTCTTTCACACCGAAAGTGGTCTCAGACCAGCCCGGCATGGTTTCGTAGATTGGCTCAATGCCTTCCCAGTCGTCAGCTGCCAGCGGAGTGGTGGTCACTTCGCGGCCGTCTGGCATACGGTAGCCTACGCAGATTTTCACTTCTTTCAGGCCGTCCAGTACGTCCAGCTTGGTCAGGCAGAAGCCAGAGAGGGAGTTGATCTGCACAGCACGACGCACTGCAACCGCATCCAGCCAGCCGGTACGACGACGACGACCGGTGGTCGCGCCAAACTCGTTACCCTGCTTGCACAGGAACTCGCCGGTTTCATCAAACAGCTCGGTCGGGAATGGACCCGCACCCACGCGAGTGGAGTATGCTTTGATGATGCCCAGAACGTAATCCACATAACGTGGACCCAGGCCAGAGCCGGTCGCCACGCCACCAGCAGTGGTGTTAGAGGAGGTAACGTACGGATAGGTACCGTGGTCGATGTCCAGCAGCGTACCCTGCGCACCTTCGAACATGACGAAATCGCCACGCTTGCGCGCCTGGTCCAGCAGATCGGACACATCAACAACCATACCGGTCAGAATGTCAGCGATCGCCATGACGTCATCCAGCACTTTCTGGTAGTCAACAGCGTCAGCTTTGTAGAAGTTCACCAGCTGGAAGTTGTGATATTCCATCACTTCTTTCAGTTTTTCAGCGAAGGTAGCTTTGTCGAAGAGGTCGCCCACGCGCAGACCGCGACGCGCAACTTTATCTTCGTAAGCCGGGCCGATGCCACGACCGGTGGTACCGATCGCTTTCGCACCGCGCGCTTTCTCACGCGCTACGTCCAGCGCCACGTGATAATCCAGGATCAGCGGGCAGGCTTCGGAGAGCAGCAGACGCTCACGAACAGGGATACCACGGTCTTCCAGACCTTTCATCTCTTTCATCAGCGCAGCAGGAGACAGCACAACGCCGTTACCGATGATGCTGGTGACGTTATCACGAAGAATGCCTGATGGAATAAGATGGAGGACGGTTTTTTCACCGTTGATTACGAGAGTATGGCCTGCGTTGTGACCGCCCTGGTAGCGTACAACATATTTAGCCCGTTCAGTCAGAAGATCAACAATCTTCCCTTTACCTTCGTCACCCCATTGGGTGCCCAGTACGACGACGTTGTTACCCATTTTTTTCAAAATCACCGTTTGCTTAAAAATGGATTCTACCATCGCTTTTTCAGATATACAGCACTTTTTGACCTCAAAATACGCCGATTGCGCCTACTTTTTGATCAGCCAATCGTTTTCCTCAACATGTAGTAGATCACGATGCCCGCAACCACAAGACCACCGCCAAAACGACGCAAAATATTATCCGGCAGTTGGCTCATCGTGGCGATCATTCGACGCCAGGCGCGTGGATAGAGCATCGGTCCAAGGCCTTCCAGCACCAGGACCAAAGCCAGTGCGAGCCAGATCGTTGAATTCATTTTTATTCCTTATAAAAGAAAACCACCGCTCCGTTAAGAGCGGTGGTTTGAATACTCAAACGAGCCTGAGTTTATCGCGTTGCGTTAGTCGGCGTCTTCATATAACGGAAGAAATCGCTGTCCGGGCTGAGCACCATCACATCCTGGTTGCTCTGGAAGCTATTCTCGTAAGCACGCAGGCTACGGATAAAGGCGTAGAAGTCAGGATCCTGGCTGAAGGCATCAGCGAACAGCTTCGCCGCTTCGGCATCACCTTCACCGCGCAGGATACGGCCCTGGCGCTCAGATTCCGCCAGCGTCTTGGTGACTTCGTAATCCGCTGCTGCACGCAGCTTCTCAGCCTCTTCCTGGCCCTGTGAACGGTGACGACGGGCTACCGCTTCACGCTCGGCGCGCATACGGTTGTAAATCGCCTCAGACACTTCTGCTGGCAGGTTGATCTGCTTGATGCGCACGTCAACCACTTCGATACCCAGCGCAGCCATACTGTTCGGGTTGATCACCGGCACTTTACCGTTGGTCTCCGCCTGAACGCGTTCAGCTGCTTTGGCAATCGCATCATCTGCTGCCGGGGTTGAAACTTCGTCTTCCGTGCCCGCGGTACCGGAGTTCAAGGCATCGCGAACTTCCAGGGTCAGACGACCACGGGAGTCGGTCACGATGTCTTTCACATCCAGACGACCAATCTCGGAACGCAGACGGTCAGAGAACTTACGTTTCAGCAGCACTTCTGCCTGAGAAACGTCACCACCGCCCGTTGCCAGGAAGTAACGGCTGAAATCGCTGATACGCCATTTGATATAGGAATCAACGATCAGGTCTTTCTTCTCTTTGGTCACGAAACGGTCAGCCTGGTTATCCATGGTCTGGATACGCGCATCAAGCGTTTTCACTGACTGGATGAACGGCACCTTGAAGTGCAGGCCCGGCTCGTAAATTACCGGGCGTTTGTCGCCATCACGCACGACGCTGCTGAACTGGAACTTGATCCCACGTTCGCCTTCTTTCACCACAAAGATCGAGGTATAAAGCACGACCAGTACGATGACGATGATCGCAATAACTGACTTACGCATCCTTATTCCCCCTGACGCTGGTAGTCGTTACGCTGCGCGTTAGCACGGCGTTGGTCCATAATGTCACCATCGTTCGAAGAAGGCGTTGTGTTCGTGCTGGCGCTGCCTGTTGAGGCTGGCGGCAGACGCAGCAGGTTGTTCGCGCCGCTGGTGTCGCCTTTCGCTGCTGGCGCAGAACTGCCTTTCAGCATCTGATCCAGCGGCAGAACCATCAGGTTTCCGCCTTTATTGTCGTTAACCAACACTTTGCGGGTGTGGCTCAGCACTTTTTCCATGGTCTCGATATAGAGACGCTCACGGGTAATTTCCGGTGCCGCTTTATATTCCGGCAGGATCTTCGCAAAGCGAGCCACTTCACCCTGAGCTTCCAGGATGGTCTGGGTCTTATACGCGCGCGCTTCTTCCAGAATACGCTGCGCCTGACCGTTAGCGCGTGGCTGAACTTCGTTGGTGTACGCTTCTGCTTCACGGATGTACTGCTGTTCGTTTTCACGGGCAGCAATCGCATCGTCAAATGCGGCTTTCACCTCTTCCGGCGGACGCGCAGCCTGGAAGTTGACGTCCAGCAGGGTGATACCCATGTTGTACGGACGAATGGTCTCTTCCAGCTCGCGCTGGGTATCGCTACGAATAACGGTACGACCTTCGGTCAGGATACGGTCCATGGTGTATTTACCGATCACACCGCGCAGGGCGCTGTCGGTCGCCTGACGCAGGCTGTCATCGGCGCTGGTCACGCTAAACAGATAACGCTCAGGATCGGTCACGCGGTACTGCACGTTCATCTCAACGCGCACCACGTTTTCGTCAGAGGTCAGCATCACGCCAGAGGCGGCCAGTTCACGGACGGATTCCACGTTTACCGCGGTCACGTCGTCAATGAAGGTCGGCTTCCAGTTCAGACCCGGCTCAACCAGATGGCTGAACTTGCCGAAACGGGTGACCACGCCGCGCTCTGCTTCTTTAATGGTGTAGAATCCGCTGGCTGCCCAGATGATGACCACCGCAGCGGCCACGATGCCCACTACGCGGCCACCCATTGGCGGGCGCGAACTCTGAGTGGAATTGCCACCCGAGCCAGAACCTTTTCCTCCGCCAAGGCCACCAAGCTTCTTGCTCAGCTTGCGGAAGATATCATCCAGATCCGGCGGCCCCTGCTCGCGACCACCTTTGTTGCCATTTCCCTCAGAGTTGCCGCCAGGTTTGCTGCTTCCCCACGGGTCGCGGTCTTGTCCGTTATTACCGGGCTGATTCCACGCCATGTATATGCTCCATATTTGTTATGCAAGGGCGAATTATTCAGGCATCCCCTTTCTGATCAGACGATATAGTCGACCAGCGCAGGTTCTTGTTTACAGAGGCGACGCCAGTCAACGATCGGCATACGCACCTGCATCCCCACGCTGCCGTCATCCTCCATCCACTCTTTTTCTATCGCCTGAAGCTGATAAAACCGGCTGCGCAGCCTGCCTTCCTGTGGCGGCAGTCGCAGCGTGTGCTGAGCTACCTCACCGGAAAGACGTTCTGTCAAAGCCTGGAAAAGCAGTGGCACACCAATACCGGTCTGGGCAGAAAGCCAGACCCGAATCGGTTTGTTCTCTTCATCTCTGTCGATACGCGGTTCGAAATCGTCCAGCATATCGATCTTGTTCATGATCAACAGCGTTGGGATCTCGTGGGCGTCGATCTCTTCGAGCACCACGTTTACCGCGTCGATGTTCTCCTGCACGCGCACGTCTGCCGCATCAATCACGTGCAGCAGCAGAGTCGCCTGTCGCGTCTCCTGCAGGGTGGCTTTAAACGCCGCCACCAGGTCATGCGGCAAGTGGCGGATAAACCCTACGGTATCCGCCAGCACCGTTTCACCGACGTCTGCAACGTCAATACGGCGCAGCGTAGGGTCCAGGGTCGCAAACAGCTGGTCTGCGGCATACACCTGGGCCTCGGTTATCTGATTAAACAGGGTGGATTTACCGGCGTTGGTATAGCCCACCAGCGACACCGTCGGGATGTCGGCTTTCGTTCGCGCCCGACGTCCCTGTTCACGCTGTTTCTCTACACGTTCCAGACGCGAGAGGATTTGGGTAATTCGGCCACGCAGCAAACGACGGTCGGTTTCGAGCTGGGTTTCACCCGGGCCGCGCAAACCAATCCCGCCTTTTTGTCTTTCAAGGTGTGTCCAGCCACGCACCAGACGCGTTGCCAGATGGCGCAGCTGCGCCAGCTCAACCTGCAGTTTCCCTTCGTGGGTACGTGCACGCTGAGCAAAAATATCTAAAATCAAACCCGTGCGATCGATAACACGGCATTCGCAAAGGGCTTCCAGGTTGCGCTCCTGGGCTGGAGACAGCGCATGATCAAACAACACGACTGACGCGCCGGTTGCTTTTACGGCATCCGCAATTTCGACTGCTTTACCTTCACCAACAAAATACTTTGGGTGCGGCGCTTTACGGCTACCGGTAATCACCTGCATTGCTTCGACACCGGCGGAAGAGACCAGAGATTCAAACTCCTGGAGGTCTTCCATATCTTTGTCTTGCGAAAAATAGATGTGTACCAGCACCGCCTGCTCACCGGCATCATAACGGTCAAACAAGCGTAAACCTCTCTAAAAAGATCAGCGGGGAACGCAGGATCCCTGGCTCCCCGTGTGGATAACAGTGCGAAACCTTACTCGGTTTCGTCGCTGTCCTGCGCCGGCGTTGAAGAGCCCTGCGCGCTGCTGCCATGATGGTAGTTACTACCAGTGCCGCCGCCAGCGTTATTGCTGTGATGAGATACCGGACGGGACGGAACAACAGTAGAAATAGCGTGCTTGTAGACCATCTGACTGACCGTGTTTTTCAACAGAATCACAAACTGATCGAAAGACTCAATCTGACCTTGCAGCTTAATACCATTCACCAAATAAATAGAAACTGGAACACGTTCCCGACGCAATGCGTTCAGGAACGGATCTTGTAAAGATTGCCCCTTAGCCATTCTATCTTTTCCTTATATGCTTGTTTTGTACTTAGAACCTTGCGATTCTGAAAAATTGCGCACGATACGTCTCAATTGTACACATTCAGTGAGCGATATCACCAACAACCTCAATCACTTCGTTTAACGCCTGTTGCGGTTTTTCACTGTCTAGCCAGTGAACGCCGTCCCAACCGCGCAACCAGGTGATCTGGCGCTTCGCTAACTGTCTCGTGGCGCAAACACCTCTATAAACCATTTCATCGTATGAAATCTCACCTTCAAGATACGACCACATCTGGCGGTATCCCACACAACGAATGGAAGGCATGTCCGTATGCAAATCTCCACGGGCAAATAACGCCCGCACTTCTGCTTCAAAATCTGAAGCTAACATCTGATGAAAACGCTGCTCAATTCGCTGATGGAGCAGTTCACGGCTCGCCGGGGCGATGGCGAACTGATGCACCTGATACGGCAGAGCGTCTCCTGACGTTTGCGTCAGTTCCGTTAAAGTTTTACCCGAAATGAAAAAAACTTCCAGTGCCCGGGAAAGCCTTTGCGGATCATTTGGATGGATCCGTGCTGCGGCAACCGGGTCAATTTCCGCCAGTTGCTGATGCAAAACGTCCCAACCCTGCTCTGCCGCCTGCTGCTCAATTTTCGCTCTTATTTCCGGATCCGCGGATGGCAGGGGTGACAACCCCTCCAGCAACGCCTTGAAATAGAGCATGGTTCCGCCAACCAACAGCGGTATACGTCCCGCCGCCGTTATCTCGGCCATCTCGGCTAAGGCATCCCGGCGGAAATCCGCTGCGGAGTACGCCTGAGCCGGGTCGAGAATATCCAGCAAACGGTGCGGTGCCGCACGCAGCTCTTCTGCGTCAGGCTTCGCCGTGCCGATGTCCATCCCCCGGTAGATGAGGGCGGAGTCGACGCTAATCAACTCTACAGGCAAAACTTTACGCAACTCAATGGCGAGCGCCGTTTTGCCGGAGGCCGTTGGGCCCATTAAAAAAATTGCCTTAGGCAGGCTCGCCTTACTTGCGTCAATCATGTTTCAGGGCGTTCATCGCCATTTGTAAATCAACAGGTTGTAATAACCCACCCGGCGGCGTTTTCACCAGATGCGGACAGAGGCGTTCCACCTCCGCCAGCACGCTAATGGCCTGCGCCATACTCCACGGCGTGTGTTCGCTTGCCAGATGGCGGGCGATCCACTGCGCGGTGTTGGCGGCATCAAACGCTGTTTGCTGCGCCAGGTAGCCTATCAGTTCAGGAATCAAGTTTTGTAAATTTTGTTGGCGTAAGGGTAAAGGCACTGCACGAATTGTCACATGTTGTGGTTCGAGCACAGTTTCAATACCCATCTGCGCCAGCTGCGGTTCGGCGCGCTGCAATACCCTTGTTTCATCAGGGGATATTTTCAGGCGAACCGGAATTAACAACGGCTGCGCGCAGGCGGCATTTTCGCCAGGCGTGAGCTGCACCTGCTTAAGCCAGCGTTCGGCGACCGGCAGTGCCAGAAGCATCAATTTGCCGTCACGCTCAAGCAGTGCCATATCCGGCGCGATAATCGTCAGCACCCGGCCAAAACTCTGGCTATGGCCGTCCAGAGAAGGCTGAGCGGCCGGAATGTGCTCTTTACGCTCCACGGCTGGCGTTTCCAGCAGCTTGCGGTACAACGCGCCCTGCTGCTTCTGATAGCCAGGCTGGGCATTCGGATAGTTCGCGCCCGTTGGACGCGGCGCGCTACCAGCCGGGGAGTAACGCGGGGCTTCCGGTTCACGCGCGACGGCAGGCCCCGCAAAATGGTTGCGCCCTGCCGCCACACGGTTTTCGGGCAGCGGACGCGGTGCAGGAGCGTCGTTCTCCAGCGGCAGCGTTGGCTCTGCCTGCTGCTGCAACACGGTGGCCACGCCCTGATAAATGAAGTCGTGAACCAGACGTGACTGGTGGAACCGCACCTCATGCTTGGCGGGATGGACATTCACATCCACCTGATGGGGGTCGATGTCCAGATAAAGGACGAAAGCAGGCTGCTGATCGGCACCCAGTTTGTCTTCGCAGGCCTGGCGAATCGCGTGATTGATGAGACGGTCGCGCATCATGCGGCCGTTGACGTAGCAATACTGGATCTCCGCAAACGCAGCACTGCTCGCGTTTGGATCGGCAACCCAGCCTCGTAAAGCCAGATCGCCGTGCTGCCACTCAATGGCCAGGGCCTGTTCAAGGAACGGCGTACCGCAGATCGCCCCCAAACGGCGCTCTTTCTGTCCACCTTCTGCCACCGCGCGATACTGGCGCATCACCTTGCCGTTGTGGCTGAGGTTGATGGTGACATCGAATCGCGCCAGTGCGATACGCCGGATGATCTCGTCGATATGGCCGAACTCGGTCTTCTCGGTACGCATAAACTTGCGTCGGGCGGGGGTGTTGTAGAAGAGATCTAATACTTCAAGCGTCGTGCCGACAGGGTGCGCTGCGGGTTTCACCGTGACATCCATATCGCGCCCTTCGGCGTAAGCCTGCCAGGCTTCCTGCTGTTCGGCGGTACGGGAGGTCAGCGTTAAGCGCGAAACCGAGCTGATACTGGCCAGCGCTTCACCGCGAAAACCGAGGCTAATAATCGCCTCCAGGTCGTCCAGAGAGGCAATTTTACTGGTGGCGTGACGGGCCAGCGCCAGCGCGAGCTCGTCTTTTTTAATGCCACAGCCGTTGTCGCGAATGCGAATAAGCTTCGCGCCACCGCGTTCGATATCAATATCGATGCGGGTTGCGCCCGCATCGAGGCTGTTTTCCACCAGCTCCTTCACCACCGACGCAGGGCGTTCCACCACCTCACCGGCGGCGATTTGGTTCGCGAGCTGCGGCGGTAGAACCTGAATCGGCATGAATTCTCCTTAGTTGGTCGCGGTCATCTCACCCGGCAGCGCTGCGCTGGCCGTCTGGCCAGCACCACTCTGTGGCGCAGACTGCAGCGGATGGGCATCAAAGTATTTACGTAGACCGTTATAAATCGCTTCGGCAATTTGCTGCTGGTAGCTGTCGCTTCCCAGCAGACGCTCTTCACCGTTGTTACTGATAAAGCCCGTCTCGACGAGGATGGACGGGATATCCGGCGAGCGCAGAACGCCGAGGCTGGCATGTTCCGGACGACGCTTATGCAGCACGCCAACGCTTTGCAGCTGGTTCAATACGTTAGTGGCGACATCATACCCGACGCGCTGAGAATGACCGAACTGTAAATCCAGTACCGCCTGGCTGAGGTACGGATCGGACTGGCTGTTCGCCAGCACATCGCCCGCGCCGCCTAACAGTTCAGACTGCTTCTCATGCTCTTCCAGCCAGTTGGCCATTTCGCTGTTGGCGCGACGGTTTGACAGCACCCAAACCGAGGCGCCGGTCGCGCTACGATTCGGTGCGGCGTCCGCATGAATGGAGACCAGGAAGTTCGCGTTTTGCTTACGCGCCACATCCGAGCGTCCCATTACGGAGATAAAGTAATCCCCGTCGCGGGTCAACACGCCTTTAAACATCGGGTCGTCATTGAGTAGCGAACGCAGTTTACGCGCGATAGCGATCGTCACGTTTTTTTCTCGCGTGCCGCCAGGGCCAATCGCCCCCGGATCTTCCCCGCCGTGACCCGCATCAATGGCGATAATCACTTTGTCACCGCTGGCCGTCGCGCGTCGCGCGCTGGCCGCCGGACGCGTCACCGTATCGCTACTGGTTGCAGCAGTAATGCGATCGTTCTGCGATTTAAACGGATTACGCGCAGGTTCAGAAGGACGCGGCGTATATATCGGTTCTTCCACGCGCTTCGCTACGACCGGCGGCGGTGGAGGCGGTGGCGGTGCGTCGGCATTGATGGTAAAGACCACCGTATAGTTCGCCCCGTTTTGCTGCTTCACCGCCTTCGTTATGCCCTTTTCGGTCAGATCGACCACCAGGCGTAGCGACTGGCTATCCTGCGGTGTTCCCGAACGGATACTTTTCACCAGGTTGTTACCGCTGAACCGCAGCGGCAGCCCCTGGATCACGCCTGTCTGTTTGATATCCAGCGCCACGCTGTGGCTGTCTGGCTGTGAAAACGCATATTCAGGATCGCCCATAAAGCTGAACGTGATCCGGGCCTGGCTTTCGCCGTTCGATACCTGAATATCTGAGAGGTTTGCCGCCCCGGCCTGCGCGCACAGCAGCACGGTGGCAGCCAACAACCAACCTTTAACGCGATTTATCATCCCGTCATCCCTACGCTTAACCGGCCAGTCGCGCCAGTAAGGAACTGCCTGATGAGGAAACAGCACTGATGCGTGCCTCACGCCCTTGTGCCTGGTAATCTAAGTGAATTTCGACATCCGGGTCAGGCAGCACACCCGCACCTTGTTGCGGCCACTCCACCAGGCAAATGGCGTCGTTGGCAAAATAATCACGGATCCCCATAAATTCCAGCTCCTCAGGATCCGCAAGGCGGTATAAATCGAAGTGGTACACCATGAGATTTTCAAGGGTGTACGGTTCTACCAGCGTGTAGGTTGGGCTTTTGACATTCCCGTTATGCCCTAACGCCTGCAAAAAACCCCGGCTAAAGGTGGTTTTACCCGCACCTAAATCACCATACAGATAAATGACGGTTGCCCCCTGACAGGCCTGCGCCACGCGCTTGCCGAGTTCTAAAGTGGCTTGTTCATCAGGTAAAGGAATCGCTCGATTAGTCATTTTCTACGTCAATCACATCCGGGTTAACAACACGCCGCAGCGTGCAAAAAAGATCGGTGGCCAGCATACCGCGTGTACCGTAACGCGCAGCCAGTTTATCCGCCGCAACGCCGTGAGCCACGCAGCCCGCGCAGGCTGCATCATAAAGGGGAAGTTTCTGTCCAAGCAATGCGCCGATGATGCCGGAAAGCACATCGCCCATGCCGCCGCTCGCCATGCCCGCATTTCCAGCATCAATAATGCCCTGCGTCTCCTCACTGGCGACAACGGTTCCTGCCCCTTTCAAAACAGCAACACCTCCGTAACGTTTTACCAGACGCTGAGCAGAAAGTAAGCGATCGCTTTCAATTTCTGCCACGCTGCAGTTAAGCAGCCGCGCGGCTTCGCCGGGGTGTGGCGTCAGAATGCGATTGTGACGCTTATCCGGGTTTATTGCCAGAAGGTTAAGCGCGTCAGCATCCCACAGCATCGGTTTACGAAAATTCTCGACCTTTTGCAGGGCCTGTTTACCCCATGCCTGTTGCCCAAGCCCCGGGCCAATCACCACCACATCCGCCCATTCAAGGCTCTCTTCAAGCGACTGGGGCGTAAGCTCGTGCACCATCAGCTCCGGTCGGGCTGTAACGATCGGCGCAATATTCTCGATGCGAGTGAGTACTCGCACTAATCCGGCACCGCTGCGCAGAGCCGCTTCGCCGGTCATGCGAATCGCACCTGCCGTACCATGGTCGCCGCCAATAATCACCAGCCGGCCGTGATCGCCTTTATGGGAGGTCGGCCGGCGCGGCGGGAGCCACGCAGCAAGCTGCGATGCATCAAAACGCGCGATGCGCATTTCCTGCCCGTCGAGCCAGCTCTCCAGCCCCAGCGCGCTGTGGTGCAGCACGCCGACGACATCCCGCGCTTTACCGGTCAGTAACCCCGGCTTGAGGGCGATGAAAGTCACCGTATGTGCAGCCTGAATCACCGCCCCCGGCGCCGCGCCGGTTTGTGCAATCAGGCCAGAGGGAATATCCAGGGCGACTACCGGCGCGGAATGTCTGTTAGCGTGTTCAATGAGTGCGGCAATGTTCTCACGAGGCGCGCTGCGCAGCCCCGTGCCTAACAGCCCGTCAACAATCAGATCCACCTCTTCCGGCCAGACGATATCAGGCGCATGGATCACACCGCCTGCGTTAAGCCACGCCTCCCGCGCCGCGCCGGCCTCTTCCGGCAGCGGTTTATCACTTTCGAGAGCCAGCAAGGTCACGCGGATACCTGCCGCAACCGCCAAACGGGCGACGACGTAGCCATCGCCGCCGTTGTTGCCGTGACCGCACAGAATCAGCCAGTGGGCGGCCTGCGGGTACGCGCTGCGGGCAACGTTAAACGCCGCCTCACCCGCGCGCAGCATCAGTTCATACAGGGTAATCCCGAGGCTGTCTGCGGCCTCTTTTTCGGCGCGCCGGAGGTCATCCGCATGCCAGATGGAATGTGGTATACTTGCGGGGTTTTTCTTCACCGTATGGTCCGTCATGTCACAGCCCCTCGATCTCAATGAATTAGCGCAAAAAATAAAACAGTGGGGTGCTGAGCTTGGCTTCCAGAAGGTGGGTATTACCGATACCGACCTTTCCGCCAGCGAGCCGAAACTGCAGGCCTGGCTGGACAAACAATACCACGGCGAAATGGAGTGGATGGCGCGCCATGGCATGATGCGCGCCCGTCCACACGAGCTTTTGCCGGGCACATTACGCGTCATCAGCGTGCGCATGAACTATCTGCCCGCCAACGCGGCCTTTGCGCGCACGCTAAAAAATCCCTCTTTGGGTTACGTCAGCCGGTACGCCCTGGGACGCGATTACCATAAACTTTTGCGTAACCGTTTAAAAAAACTCGGGGAAACTATTCAGCAGCACTGTGTTTCGCTGAATTTTAGACCCTTTGTCGATTCTGCGCCTATTCTTGAGCGCCCGATTGCCGAAAAAGCCGGGCTTGGCTGGACAGGTAAGCACTCACTAATCCTCAGCCGCGACGCCGGATCGTTCTTCTTTCTGGGTGAACTGCTGATTGATTTACCGCTGCCGGTAGACGGCCCGGTAGAGGAAGACTGTGGCCGCTGCGTTGCCTGTATGACCATCTGCCCAACGGGCGCCATCGTTGAGCCTTACACCGTTGATGCCCGTCGCTGTATCTCCTACCTCACTATCGAACTTGAAGGGGCCATTCCAGAGGAGTTCCGACCGCTTATCGGCAACCGCATCTACGGCTGCGACGATTGCCAGCTCATCTGCCCGTGGAACCGCTATTCACAGCTTACGGACGAAGAGGATTTCAGCCCGCGTAAGGCGCTCCATGCGCCGCCGCTCATCGAGCTGTTCGCCTGGACCGAGGCCTGGTTCCTGAAGGTGACGGAAGGTTCGGCCATTCGCCGTATCGGGCATCTGCGCTGGCTGCGAAATGTGGCCGTCGCGCTGGGTAATGCCCCGTGGGATGAAGCGAACGTGCGGGCGCTTGAAAGCCGTAGAGGTGAGCACCCACTTCTTGATGAGCACATAGAATGGGCGATTGCGCAGCAAATTGAGAAACGTAATGCCTGCGTGGTCGAGGTGCAGCTCCCGAAGAAACAGCGTCTGGTGAGGGTGATTGAAAAAGGGCTTCCGCGGGATGCCTGAACTATTCACAGCCTGTGAATAAAATTACAAACTCAAGCGCCATCTGGGCTGGAGAAGAGGTCAAGTGATCTCAATAACATTTCGAAATCAAATTTTATACTGTAAATACAGTGCGTTACGAAGATATTATTCACCCTGCTAAGTTTTAACCCGGTTTCGATTAAGCGCAGTTTCTGTGGATAACTCTGTTCACAAGAGTATTTCAGAGACAACAGAAAACGTCCCCAGCGATGCTTTTCGCTGCGGATATTTTAGAGATGAAGAAGAATTTGGAGCGGGAAACGAGACTCGAACTCGCGACCCCGACCTTGGCAAGGTCGTGCTCTACCAACTGAGCTATTCCCGCAAATCTGCACTGCTTTTGTTGCTGTCGTAACGTGTAATTCTCTGTCGTTACGGGAGGCGCATTATACGAGAAATCCTTTTAGCTGCAACCCCCCTTAAAGCGATTTTTTCGAAATTAAGTTCAAATGCTTATTTAATCGGCAAGCTGAACAATTTAACGACAAAAACCCGGCCACGCAAGGCGCCGGATCGCAAAATCACAGCTTAATAAAGTTTTCGCGGTAGTAGGAAAGCTCCGCCACAGACTCTCGGATATCATCCATCGCCTGGTGCGTGCCCTGTTTTTTAAAGCCGTCGAGGATTTCAGGCTTCCAGCGACGCGCCAGCTCTTTCAACGTGCTGACGTCCAGATAGCGGTAGTGGAAGTAAGACTCCAGCTCCGGCATGTACTTAAACAGGAAACGACGATCCTGGCCGATGCTATTCCCACAGATTGGCGATTTGCCTGCCGGAACCCACTGTTTCAGGAACTCAAGCGTCGCCAGCTCCGCCTCACGGTCACCCATAGTGCTCGCCTTTACCCGCTCCACCAGACCGCTGCCGGTGTGGGTACGCACGTTCCACTCATCCATCAACGCCAGCTGGTCATCGGACTGATGCACCGCTATCGTTGGTCCTTCCGCCAGGATATTCAGGTTGGCGTCCGTCACCAGGGTTGCAATTTCAATAATGCGATCGCGCTCGGGATCCAGCCCGGTCATTTCGAGATCGATCCAAATCAGGTTGTTTTCATCCGCGCTCATGTTATTTTCCACCCTTCTCGCATAACCGGCAGTAGCAGGTTAACTAGTATTAATTAGAGTGTATCATAGAGGTTTTGCCCCCTACGGGCGACCAGGAGCCAGTGCGATTGAGTAAAAATAAACTCTCCAAAGGGCAGCAGCGCCGCGTGAATGCCAATCACCAGCGCCGTCTTAAAACCACTGCGGAGAAGGTCGATTACGACGACAACCTGTTTGGCGACCCAACGGAAGGCGTAGTCATCAGCCGTTTCGGTATGCACGCTGACGTGGAATCCGCCGATGGTACGATTCACCGCTGCAACATCCGCCGGACCATTCGTTCTCTGGTGACCGGCGACCGCGTCGTCTGGCGGCCGGGTAAAGAGGCGGCGGAAGGCGTGACGGTAAAAGGCATCGTTGAAGCGGTCCATGAGCGCACGTCCGTGTTAACCCGTCCCGATTTCTACGACGGGGTCAAACCGATTGCCGCCAACATTAACCAGATTGTTATCGTATCGGCGATTTTGCCCGAACTGTCGCTCAATATTATCGACCGATATCTCGTCGCCTGCGAAACGCTGCAGGTTGAACCGATTATCGTGCTGAACAAAATCGATCTGCTGGACGACGACGGCATGGCCTTCGTCAATGAGCAGATGGATATCTATCGCAAAATTGGCTACCGCGTCCTGATGGTCTCCAGCTACACCAAAGATGGCCTGAAACCGCTGGAAGAGGCGCTTACCGATCGCATCAGCATCTTTGCGGGTCAGTCCGGCGTGGGCAAATCGAGCCTGCTGAACAACCTGCTTGGCCTCCAGCAAGAGATCCTCACCAACGACGTGTCTGATGTCTCGGGCCTGGGCCAGCACACCACCACCGCGTCACGCTTGTATCACTTCCCGCACGGGGGCGATGTCATCGACTCCCCGGGCGTGCGAGAGTTCGGTTTATGGCACCTGGAGCCGGAACAAATCTTTAACGGATTTGTCGAATTCCATGATTATTTAGGCGCTTGCAAGTACCGCGACTGTAAACACGATAACGACCCAGGCTGCGCTATCCGTGAAGCGGTTGAGAAAGGCGAAATTGCGGAGACCCGCTTCGAGAATTACCACCGTATTCTTGAGAGCATGGATCAGGTAAAAACGCGTAAAAACTTTTCTGATTCTGATAACTGACAACTAAGCTAAGCATCGCTAAAATCGTCCCCTTTTTTCAGGTTCCGGCGGCTTAACGCCGGATCAGGAACGACAAAACAATGGCCTGGAGGCTACCTTGTTAAACGCATTTAAACTTTCGCTTCAATACATTCTGCCAAAACTGTGGCTCACTCGCCTGGCGGGCTGGGGCGCAAGCAAACGCGCGGGCTGGCTGACCAAACTGGTCATCGACCTTTTCGTAAAATATTACAAGGTCGATATGAAAGAGGCACAGAAGCCGGACACCGCCAGCTACCGCACCTTCAACGAATTCTTCGTGCGCCCGCTGCGTGACGACGTGCGCCCGCTG
The DNA here is from genome assembly GCF_011765665.1 of Enterobacter sp. SES19. Classification (NCBI taxonomy): domain Bacteria; kingdom Pseudomonadati; phylum Pseudomonadota; class Gammaproteobacteria; order Enterobacterales; family Enterobacteriaceae; genus Enterobacter; species Enterobacter sp. SES19. The sequence goes on along the minus strand of NZ_CP050320.1, from coordinate 449,168 downwards.
AACACCGACCCTAACGTCCTGGTGATGCCGGCAGACGGCGTCATTAGCCAGTTGGGTAACATCGAAGACGACAAAATTCTGCAGGCGAAGGGCCATAATTACAGCCTGGAAGCGCTGCTGGCGGGTAACTACCTGATGGCGGATCTGTTCCGCAACGGTACCTTTGCCACCACCTATCTGTCACCGCGCGACTACCACCGCGTGCACATGCCGTGTAACGGCATCCTGCGCGAGATGATTTACGTCCCGGGCGATCTGTTCTCCGTGAACCACCTGACCGCGCAGAACGTGCCGAACCTGTTTGCCCGTAACGAGCGCGTCATCTGCCTGTTTGATACTGAATTTGGCCCTATGGCACAGATTCTGGTGGGTGCAACCATCGTAGGCAGCATTGAAACTGTCTGGGCCGGCACCATCACTCCACCGCGTGAAGGCGTGATCAAACGCTGGACCTGGCCTGCCGGTGAAGCGGAAGGCTCTGTGGCCCTGCTGAAAGGTCAGGAAATGGGTCGCTTCAAGCTGGGCTCCACCGTGATCAACCTGTTTGCGCCAGGCAAAGTGAAGCTGGCTGAACAGCTTGAAAGCCTGTCGGTGACAAAGCTGGGCCAGCCGCTGGCGGTCTCTACTGAAACCTTCGTGACGCCAGAGGCAGAACCGGCTCCGCTGTCACAAGAAGAGATCCAGGCCGAGCACGACGCCAGCCCGCTGGTTGACGACAAAAAAGACGAAGGCTAACAACAGAAGGATCGCTGACGTGCGCCCGATTATCGTTCTACTGATGGCCTGGTGCCTCAGCATGGGGGCGTACGCAGCGACAGCCCCCGACGCCAAACAGATAACCCAGGAACTGGAGCAGGCAAAAGCGGCCAAACCCGCTCAGCCAGAGACCATCGAGTCGCTCCAGGCTGCCCTGAACGCGCTTGAGGAGCGGAAAGGCTCGCTTGAGCGCGCTCAGCAGTATCAGCAGGTTATCGACAACTTCCCCAAACTCTCCCAGACGCTGCGCGCGCAGCTCAATAATCTGCGTGACGAACCGCGCGATGTGCCGGCAGGCATGACCTCCGACGCGCTGAACCAGGAGATCCTGCAGGTCAGCAGCCAGCTTCTGGAAAAGAGCCGCCTTGCTCAGCAGGAGCAGGAGCGAGCGCGTGAAATTGCCGACTCCCTCAGCCAGCTTCCGCAGCAGCAAACCGACGCCCGTCGCCAGCTTAATGAAGTTGAGCGCCGCGTGGGTACGCAAAACGGCAACACGCCACAGGCGCAGGCCCAAAATCTGGGCCTGCAGGCAGAATCGGCTCGCCTGAAGGCCCTTGTCGATGAACTGGAGCTGGCGCAGCTTTCCGCCAATAACCGCCAGGAGCTGTCGCGAATGCGCTCTGAACTCGCTCAGAAGCAAAGCGAGCAGCTGGACGCTTACCTTCAGGCCCTGCGCAATCAGCTCAACAGTCAGCGCCAGCGTGAAGCGGAGCGCGCGCTGGAAAGTACCGAACTGCTGGCAGAAAACAGCGATAACCTGCCTGCCGGCATCGTCCAGCAGTTTAAGGTCAACCGTGAGCTTTCTGCCGCGCTGAATCAGCAGGCGCAGCGTATGGATCTGGTTGCCTCGCAGCAGCGTCAGGCGACCAATCAAACCTTGCAGGTTCGTCAGGCGTTAAACACCCTGCGCGAGCAGTCCCAGTGGCTCGGGTCATCAAACCTGCTGGGCGAAGCGCTGCGCGCCCAGGTCGCGCGCCTGCCGGAAATGCCTAAGCCGCAGCAGCTGGATACCGAGATGGCCCAGCTGCGCGTTCAGCGCCTGCACTTTGAAGATCTTCTCAATAAACAGCCGCAAATCCGCCAGATCCGTCAGGCTGATGGACAGCCGCTGACCAGCGAGCAAAACCGTATTCTGGAAGCCCAGCTGCGTACCCAGCGTGAACTGCTGAACTCTCTGCTGCAGGGCGGGGATACGCTGATTCTGGAGCTGACCAAGCTGAAGGTTTCTAACAGCCAGCTGGAAGATGCGCTGAAAGAGGTGAACGAGGCGACGCACCGTTATCTCTTCTGGACGTCCGACGTGCGTCCGATGACCTTCTCGTGGCCGATTGAGATTGTCCAGGACCTGCGCCGCCTGATTTCGCTGGATACCTTCAGCCAGCTGGGACAGGCCAGCGTGATGATGTTCACCAGCAAAGAGACCATTTTCCCGCTGCTGGGGGCGTTGATTCTGGTGGGCTTCAGCATTTACTCGCGCAGACATTTCACCCGCTTCCTCGAGCGTTCCAGCTCCCGGGTGGGGAAGGTTACCCAGGATCACTTCTGGCTGACGTTGCGCACCGTATTCTGGTCGATTCTTGTCGCCTCTCCGCTGCCGGTGTTGTGGATGACGCTGGGGTATGGCCTGCGGGAAGCCTGGCCCTATCCGCTCGCGGTAGCGATTGGTGATGGCGTCACCGCCACGGTGCCGCTGCTGTGGGTGGTGATGATATGCGCCACCTTCGCACGCCCCAATGGCCTGTTCATCACCCACTTTGGCTGGCCGCGTAATCGCGTTGCGCGCGCCATGCGTTACTACCTGATGAGCATCGGGCTGATTGTGCCGCTGATTATGGCGCTGATCATGTTCGATAATCTCAACGACCGGGAATTCTCAGGCTCGCTGGGCCGCCTCTGCTTTATGCTGATATGCGGGGCGCTGGCCATCGTCACGCTCAGCCTGAAACGCGCGGGTATTCCGCTCTATCTGGATAAATCCGGCAGCGGCGACAACATGTTCAACCGGCTGCTCTGGAACCTGCTGCTTAGCGCGCCGCTGTTTGCAATGCTGGCAGCCGCGGTGGGCTATCTGGCAACCGCGCAGGCGCTGCTGGCGAGGCTGGAAACCTCGGTCGCCATCTGGTTCCTGCTTCTGGTGGTGTACCACGTGATCCGCCGCTGGATGCTGATCCAGCGCCGCCGTCTGGCGTTTGACCGTGCCAAGCACCGCCGGGCGGAGATCCTCGCCCAGCGCGCGCGGGGTGAGGAAGAGCCAAACCACGTCAACAGTACGGAAGGCACAACGGAAGCGGACGAGGTCGAGCTGGATCTGGATGCCATCAGTACCCAGTCCCTGCGCCTGGTTCGCTCCATCCTGATGCTGATTGCCCTCCTCTCGGTCATCTTCCTGTGGTCAGAGATCCACTCCGCGTTTGGCTTCCTGGAGAACATCTCGCTGTGGGACGTGACCTCCACGGTGCAGGGTGTTGAAAGCCTGGAGCCGATTACCCTGGGGGCGGTGCTGATTGCCATTCTGGTGCTGATCATCACCACCCAGCTGGTGCGTAACTTCCCGGCGCTGCTGGAGCTGGCGCTGCTGCAGCATCTGGATTTGACGCCGGGTACGGGCTATGCGATCACGACCATTACCAAATATCTGATCATGCTGTTTGGCGGGCTGGTTGGCTTCTCGATGATCGGTATTGAGTGGTCGAAGCTCCAGTGGCTGGTGGCAGCGCTCGGTGTAGGGTTAGGTTTTGGTTTACAGGAGATCTTCGCCAACTTCATCTCTGGCCTGATCATTCTGTTCGAAAAACCGATCCGCATTGGCGATACCGTCACGATCCGCGATCTGACCGGCAGCATCACGAAGATCAACACCCGTGCAACGACGATCAGCGACTGGGATCGGAAAGAGATCATCGTGCCAAACAAGGCGTTTATCACCGAGCAGTTCATCAACTGGTCGCTGTCAGACTCCGTTACCCGTGTGGTGCTGACGGTACCGGCACCGTCGGACGCTAACAGCGAAGAGGTCACCCAGATCCTCTACACCGCCGCTGAGCGCTGCTCACTGGTGATCGACAACCCGGCGCCGGAAGTCTTCCTTGTGGATTTACAGCAGGGGATTCAGATTTTCGAGCTGCGTATCTACGCCGCCGAAATGGGACACCGTATGCCGCTGCGCCATGAGATCCACCAGCTGATTCTGGCGGGCTTCCGCGAGCACGGTATTGATATGCCGTTCCCACCTTTCCAGATGCGTCTGGAAAGCCTGGACGGGCGTAAAACAGGAAGAACGCTGACGTCAGCGGCGCGTACGCGCCCGGCGGGTAGTTTGTAACGCGTCTCCCCTCCCTTTCGGGAGGGGAATATTCCCGCTACGCCACTTCTGCGACATATGCCATCGCGCGTCGACGGTAATTCTCATAAATCCCCATCGCCAGCAGCGAGAAGAAGATGGGGCCGCCCACCATCCACAGCGCGCTGTTCCAGTCGTTCGCCTCAATTACCGGCTGGATAATGGTGAAGATGTTGGCAAACGCCACCACCAGCACCACCACCGTGGTGGCCAGCAGCGTTGCCACGCGGCTTTTAAAAATCACAAACGGACGTTCAAGATCCTGCTTCGCCTTAAAGAACGGGAACGCCAGGGTCAGGAACAGGTACGGCAGCGTCATCGACACGTTCGCCATCAGGGTCAGCTTGTTGTAAAACGCAGACGCCGTATCGCCGCCAAATGACACCAGCAGAATGAACACGCACACCAGCAGACACTGCATCCACATGGCGTTAGCAGGCATGCCTGCGGTGTTCAGCTGGGTCATACGCGCAGGCCACAGCGCTTTTGGCGTACCCTGAATAATCGCTTTCAGCGGCGAATAGATCAGTGTGAAGAATGCGCCGGTATAGGCCAGGAACATCGACAGGCCGGTAATACGCGCGAACCAGACCCCCATTACCGATGCCGCCTCGGGACTCAGGTTTATCGCCTGCCCCAGCGTCATCCCCAGGCTTTTCATCAGCACATAGGTGATGTTGCCAAGGTTAGTGGTGTTGTTGCTCAGCACCTGCTGCCAGTTGGTGCTGACGCCCCAGAGAAAAATCGCCAGCGAATAGCCGATGGAAATCACGATGGCGGCAAAAATAATGCCTTTCGCAAAGTTCTTTTCCGGGTTTTCCGTCTTATCAACCAGGCCGCCTACGGCTTCAATACCGCCGTAAGCGAAGATGGCAAACACCACGAAGGAGAGCATGGCGAGCCCGGACTGGTAGCCCGGATTCGGCGAGAAGGCAAAGTTAACCTCCTGCGCGAAGTGACCACCGTTCAGGCACAGGATAGCGATGCTCACCAGCAGCAGCACCAGGTTCAATCCCATCACCGAAATCCCGCCCACGGCGGTAATCCGGGCAATTTTATTGATGCCTTTAGACGCCACCAGCGTCACGACAACCATCCAGCATACCGCCAGAATCCCGACGACCTGCGTGGAGCTCAGCCCGGCCAAAGACCAGACCTGCGTTTTATCGGCGCCGAAAAGAAACGTTGAGAACGGCACCCAGACTTTGGCCGCCGTACTCACCATCCAGACGACGTAGGATGAAAACCACATAAACGTGCCGATAAACGCATAGCGCGGCCCGACGCTGTTATTCATCCATGAGTAGATCCCGCCCTCTTCTTTCCGGTAAGCCGAGCCCATCTCCGCCATCATCAGCGCAAACGGGATAAAGAAGAACAGAGCAGAAACGATATAAAACGGCGTCGCGCTGTAGCCCATCAGATAGAACGCTGACGGGCTGTTGGCAAAGCCAAAGACTGAGGTAAATATCATCAGGATGAGCCCGGTGAGGGTCATCTTTTTGAGTGACTGGGACATAGAACCATCCGAAAAGGAATTAAACTGCGCGGATGGTAGCAGAAGACCAGACAGATATTGTGGCTATGCGGGGCAAATTAAGAAAAAGACCCGTGTATAGGGAATGTGGCAGTTTTTAATGTTGTCGTGCTGAAATGGAAAGGTTAATTGACAGGAATAGTAGGCCGGGTAAGCGCAGCGCCACCCGGCATTTTATTAGGCGCGATCGACCGTAAAGGCAATCACATCGCCAAGCTGCTCTGCGCCCAGGGCCAGCATGACCAGACGGTCAACACCCAGCGCCACGCCGGAGCAATCCGGCAGACCTGCTTTCAATGCTTCAAGCAGATTAACATCAATAGGCTGCTGCGGCAGACCGCGCGCGGCGCGCTTGCGGTTATCCTGCTCGAAGCGCTGCGCCTGCTCGCGGGCGTCGGTCAGTTCATGGAAGCCGTTCGCCAGCTCGATGCCTTTGTAATAGACCTCAAAACGCTCTGCGACACGATGATCTTCGGTACTGATCTGCGCCAGTGAGGCCTGGCTTGCCGGGAAGTGATAAACAAACGTCGGACGGTCTTTGCCAATCTGCGGTTCCACGCCGAAGGTGAACAGCAGCTGCAGCAGCGTGTCGCGATCCTCTTCGGTATCCGCCACGTTGCTCAGATCCAGTTTTGCCGCCACTTCGCGCAGCTGGGTTTTGTCCGCCGACAGCGGATCGATTTCCAGATGGCGCTGGAAAGCCTGCTGATAGGAAAGGGTTTCGGCTTCCGAGCAGTCCAGGACCTGCTGCAGCAGATCGTCCACCTCATTCATCAGGCGGTACATATCATAATGCGGGCGGTACCACTCCAGCATGGTGAATTCCGGGTTGTGGTGACGACCCATCTCTTCATTACGGAAACTGCGGCACAGCTGATAGACCGGACCACACCCCGCTGCCAGCAGGCGTTTCATGTGGTATTCCGGGCTGGTCATCAGATACAAATTCATGCCCTGAGAGTGGCCGGGGCCAACAAAACGGGTTTCAAACGGGACCAGATGAATATCCGTTACCGTTGCCTGACTCATGCACGGGGTTTCCACCTCCAAGACGCCGCGGTCGGCAAAGAAACGGCGGATCTCCGCCATAATTGCAGCGCGTTTTAACAGATTAGGGATGGATGCGCTCGGCTGCCAGGTGGCCGTTTCGCTCATGAGTTGTTCTCCGATTTCAGACAAGGGCACGAAGTCTACTCGTTAGCCGGGGCAGAGACAAATTTTGTGCAGTAAAAAAGCGCATTTCATTTAGGTGAACAATTGCGTGACGTATTTCATCAATCTTCATGATAAATCGCCTGACAGAACAGCAAAAAAATCGAACACGTCAAATTTCCCTGACATCTACACGGTTATACTGTTTTACCCATAAAGGAGCAGTGGAAACGCTTTCGCAATCGTCCTTTTGGACGGGTGAACTACCTTTAGTTTGTCGCGTTGCGAAATAACAAAAATCTGGAGGAATGTCGTGCAAACTTTTCAAGCCGATCTTGCCGTAATAGGCGCTGGCGGGGCTGGATTACGTGCTGCGATTGCTGCAGCACAAGCTAATCCCAACGCTAAAATCGCATTGATTTCAAAAGTCTATCCAATGCGTAGTCACACAGTGGCAGCAGAAGGAGGGTCCGCCGCCGTTGCGCAGGATCATGACAGCTTTGAATACCATTTCCACGACACGGTTGCAGGGGGCGACTGGCTTTGCGAACAGGATGTCGTTGACTACTTTGTGCACCATTGTCCAACGGAGATGACCCAGCTTGAACAGTGGGGATGTCCATGGAGCCGCCGTCCGGACGGCAGCGTCAACGTTCGCCGCTTCGGCGGCATGAAGATCGAACGCACCTGGTTCGCCGCCGATAAGACCGGCTTCCACATGCTGCACACCCTGTTCCAGACCTCCCTTCAGTTCCCACAAATCCAGCGCTTCGATGAACATTTCGTCCTCGACATTCTGGTGGATGATGGACAGGCGCGCGGCCTGGTGGCGATGAACATGATGGAAGGCACGCTCGTCCAGATCCGCGCCAATGCGGTGGTGATGGCGACGGGCGGTGCGGGTCGCGTTTATCGTTATAACACCAACGGCGGCATCGTTACCGGCGACGGTATGGGCATGGCGCTCAGCCACGGCGTGCCGCTGCGCGATATGGAATTCGTGCAGTATCACCCAACCGGCCTGCCGGGCTCCGGCATTCTGATGACGGAAGGCTGCCGCGGTGAAGGCGGTATTCTGGTCAATAAAAACGGCTATCGCTATCTGCAGGATTACGGCATGGGCCCGGAAACCCCGCTCGGCGAGCCGAAGAACAAATACATGGAGCTCGGCCCGCGTGACAAAGTCTCTCAGGCTTTCTGGCACGAGTGGCGCAAAGGCAACACCATCTCCACGCCGCGCGGCGATGTAGTCTATCTCGACCTGCGTCATCTGGGCGAGAAGAAGCTGCTGGAACGTCTGCCGTTCATCTGCGAGCTGGCGAAAGCCTACGTTGGCGTGGATCCGGTTAAAGAGCCGATCCCGGTGCGTCCAACCGCGCACTACACCATGGGCGGTATCGAAACCGATCAGCAGTGCGAAACCCGCATTAAAGGGCTGTTCGCCGTCGGCGAATGTTCTTCCGTTGGCCTGCACGGCGCTAACCGTCTCGGGTCTAACTCGCTGGCAGAGCTGGTTGTCTTTGGCCGCATGGCGGGCGAGCGCGCAATGGAGCGTGCGGCAACCGCAGGTGAAGCCAACGGTGCCGCGCTGGATGCGCAGGTCGCAGACGTTGAAAAACGCCTGAAAGATCTGGTGAACCAGGAGGGTAACGAGAACTGGTCTAAGATCCGCGACGAGATGGGCCTGTCGATGGAAGAAGGCTGCGGTATCTACCGTACCCCTGAGCTGATGCAAAAAACCGTCGACAAGCTGGCGGAACTGCAGGAGCGCTTCAAGCGCGTGCGCATCACCGACACCTCCAGCGTATTCAACACCGACCTGCTCTACACCATCGAGCTGGGCCACGGTCTGAACGTCGCGGAATGTATGGCGCACTCTGCGCTGGCGCGCAAAGAGTCGCGTGGGGCCCACCAGCGTCTGGACGAAGGCTGTACCGAACGTGACGACGTCAATTTCCTGAAACACACTCTCGCCTGGCGCGATGCGGATGGCACCACACGTCTGGACTACAGCGACGTGAAAATCACCACGCTGCCGCCGGCAAAACGCGTGTACGGTGCAGAAGCAGAAGCCGCCGAGAAGAAGGAGAAGGCGAATGGCTGAGATGCAAAAAATGAAAGTTGAAGTGGTGCGCTACAATCCGGAAGTGGACGCCGCACCGCACAGCGCTTTCTATGAAGTGCCTTATGACGAGCAAACCTCCCTGCTGGACGCGCTCGGCTATATCAAAGACAACCTGGCGCCAGACCTGAGCTACCGCTGGTCCTGCCGCATGGCGATCTGCGGCTCCTGCGGCATGATGGTCAACAAGGTGCCGAAGCTGGCCTGTAAGACCTTCCTGCGCGAGTACACTAAAGGTATTAAGGTCGAAGCGCTGGGCAACTTCCCGATTGAACGCGATCTGGTGGTCGATATGACCCACTTTATCGAAAGCCTGGAAGCCATTAAGCCGTACATCATTGGTAACCCACGCACGCCGGATCAGGGGCCAAACACCCAGACCCCGGCGCAGATGGCGAAATATCATCAGTTCTCCGGCTGCATCAACTGCGGTCTTTGCTACGCCGCCTGTCCACAGTTTGGCCTGAACAAGGAGTTCATCGGCCCGGCCGCCATTACCCTGGCGCACCGCTATAACGAGGACAGCCGCGACCACGGCAAAAAAGAACGTATGGCGCAGCTTAACAGCCAGAACGGCGTCTGGAGCTGTACCTTTGTGGGCTACTGCTCCGAAGTCTGTCCGAAGCACGTCGACCCGGCCGCCGCTATTCAGCAGGGTAAAGTGGAAAGCTCGAAAGACTTTCTTATCGCTACCCTGAAACCACGCTAAGGAGTGCATGATGACGACTAAACGCAAAGCCTATGTGCGGCCAATGCCGTCCACCTGGTGGAAAAACCTGCCGTTTTATCGCTTCTATATGCTGCGTGAAGGCACGGCGGTACCGGCGGTCTGGTTCAGCCTAGAGCTGATGTACGGCGTTTTTGCCCTCAAGCACGGTCCGGAAACCTGGGCCAGCTTCGTCGGTTTCCTGCAAAACCCGATCATCGTTGTGCTGAACCTGATCGTGCTCGCGGCCGCGCTGCTTCATACCAAAACGTGGTTTGAACTGGCGCCAAAAGCGGCGAACATCATCGTTAAAGACGAAAAAATGGGGCCAGAGCCGGTGATTAAAGGGCTCTGGGCGGTGACGATTCTGGTCACTGTGGTCATTCTGTTTGTCGCACTGTTCTGGTAAGGAGGCACCTGTGATCAATCCAAATCCAAAACGTTCTGACGAGCCGGTCTTCTGGGGCCTGTTTGGCGCAGGCGGCATGTGGAGCGCCATCATCGCCCCCGTCATCATCCTGCTGGTCGGCATTATGCTGCCGCTGGGGCTGTTCCCGGGCGATGCGCTGAGCTACGAGCGCGTACTGGCGTTCGCGGGCAGCTTTATCGGTCGCGTGTTCATCTTCCTGATGATCGTCCTGCCGCTGTGGTGTGGTCTGCACCGTATTCACCATGCGATGCATGACCTGAAAATCCATGTCCCGAGCGGTAAATGGGTGTTCTACGGTCTGGCGACCATCCTGACCGTGGTGACGCTGATTGCCGTGGTCACCATCTGACGCTTCTGGCCCGCCATCCGGCGGGCCTTTTATTTCTGCATCTTTCCCACCAGCCACTGGGCAAACTCGCGCATTGCGGGCGTTTCTGTCCGTGACTGTAGTCTTGTGAGCCAGTAGCTGCCGAGGTCAATCTGCGTTGTAAACGGCTGCACGATGCGCTCGCTGCTGAGTAAATGGGCAAACATGTCGACAGGCGCAATGGCAATCCCGACGCCTGCCTGGGCCGCTTCCAGCATGGTCACGGACGAGTCAAACACCATCACCCGGTGCGTCGGCGAGGGAGGATGTTCACCCGCTGCCTGCATCCACTCAGCCCACTCGTCGCGTCGGTAGGAGCGCAGCAGGGTAAACTTCAGGATATCTGCCGGGCTTTTCAGGCAAGAGGCAATATCGGGTGTACAGAGCGCAGACAGCGGCGCGGCGCAAAGAAATTCAGCATCGGTTCCATGCCACGCGCCGCCACCGTAGCGAATGGTGTAATCAAGCCCTTCAGCCGCCGGATCGACGCGATTGTTATGGGTGGAAAGCTGAAGATCAATATGCGGATAGCAGCGGCGAAAGTCCGCGAGCTCTGAGAATAAAACACCCGTGGCAAAGGTCCCTACCACACCTATTTTGAGCTTCTCCTGAGCACGCTGGCTGGCAAAGCGATCCAACATTCCGGCGATACGATCGAACGAGTCATTCAGCACCGGCAGCAAATTCTCGCCTTCGGTGGTCAACATCAGCCCGCGCGAAACGCGGACAAACAGCTGGCAATTAAGGTGCTGCTCCAGCGCCTTTACGTGCTGGCTAATCGCGGAATGAGTGACGTTCAGCTCGATAGCGGCATGCGTAAAACTAAGGTGCCTGGCAGCAGCTTCAAACGCCCGCAGGGAATTAAGAGGAAGATAGCTGCGCGTCATAGTCTCGTCCGTTAGAAAAATTAACAGCTAATGCTAAATTTAACCGTTTGTCAGCCATAGTCAAATCCAACAGACTACAGCGGTCTGACGGGCCCGGACACTCCCTTGAACCGCTATTACGGAAGATAACTGATGATGAAAAAATCCCTAAGCTGTGCCCTGCTGCTCAGCGCCTCCTTCTCAGTATTGGCTGCACCGATGTCAGAAAAACAGCTGGCTGAGGTGGTGGAACGTACCGTTACGCCGTTGATGAAAGCGCAGGCCATCCCGGGTATGGCGGTGGCGGTGATTTATCAGGGTCAGCCGCACTACTTTACCTTCGGTAAAGCCGATGTTGCGGCAAACAAACCTGTCACCCCACAAACCTTGTTCGAACTGGGCTCTATAAGTAAAACCTTCACCGGCGTACTGGGTGGCGATGCCATTGCTCGCGGTGAAATATCGCTCGGCGATCCGGTGACAAAGTACTGGCCTGAGCTGACGGGCAAGCAGTGGCAGGGGATTCGCATGCTGGATCTGGCAACCTATACCGCAGGCGGTCTGCCGTTACAGGTACCGGATGAGGTCACGGATAACGCCTCTCTGCTGCGCTTTTATCAAAACTGGCAGCCGCAGTGGAAGCCGGGCACCACGCGTCTTTATGCTAATACCAGCATTGGTCTTTTTGGCGCGCTGGCGGTCAAACCTTCCGGCATGAGTTATGAGCAGGCCATAACGGCGCGGGTCTTTAAGCCGCTCAAGCTGAACCATACGTGGATTAACGTTCCGAAAGCGGAAGAGGCGCATTACGCCTGGGGATACCGTGACGGTAAAGCGGTCCACGTTTCGCCAGGCATGCTCGACGCGGAAGCCTATGGCGTAAAAACTAACGTGAAGGATATGGCGAGCTGGGTGATGGTGAACATGAAGCCTGACTCCCTTCAGGATACTTCACTCAGGCAAGGCATTGCCCTGGCGCAGTCTCGCTACTGGCGCGTGGGGGCCATGTATCAGGGGTTAGGCTGGGAAATGCTTAACTGGCCGGTCGATGCCAAAACCGTAGTTGAAGGTAGCGACAATAAGGTGGCGCTGGCACCGCTGCCTGCGAGAGAAGTAAATCCTCCGGCACCGCCGGTTAAGGCCTCCTGGGTCCATAAAACAGGCTCTACCGGCGGATTTGGCAGCTACGTGGCCTTTATACCTGAAAAGCAGCTCGGCATTGTGATGCTGGCAAATAAAAGCTATCCGAACCCTGCACGCGTTGATGCGGCATACCGCATCCTCGATGCGCTGCAGTAAAACATTGCCGGGTGGCGGCTTCGCCTTACCCGGCCTACAAAATCCACGGTGTGACGCCGTACAAAAACCACATTTTCCTTGCCGTCATCTACACTTAACAAAAAACAGTAAGGAAACTCCTATGCGCATTTTGCCTGTTATCGCCGCGGTGACAGCCGCGTTTTTAGTGGTTGCCTGCAGTTCCCCTACCCCACCGCCTGGCGTTACCGTCGTCACGCCTTTTGATGCACAACGCTTCCTTGGAACATGGTATGAAATCGCGCGCCTCGACCACCGGTTTGAGCAGGGCTTAGAGAAGGTCACTGCGAATTACAGCCCGATGGATGATGGCGGTATTCAGGTGATCAACCGGGGCTATAACCCCGACCGGGAGATGTGGCAACAGTCGATTGGGAAAGCGTACTTCACGGGCGACCCGCGGCGGGCCGCGCTTAAAGTCTCGTTCTTTGGCCCGTTTTATGGCGGCTATAACGTGATCGCGCTCGACAGAGAGTACCGTCACGCGCTGGTCTGCGGGCCAGATCGCGACTATCTGTGGATACTCTCCCGCACGCCAACTATTTCGTCAGATATGAAACAGCAGATGCTGGACGTCGCGACCCGGCAAGGGTTTGATGTGTCAAAACTTATCTGGGTGAAACAACCCCATTAATGGGTGCTGAGCTTCAGCCCAACGATCCCGGCCACAATCAAGGCGAGGCTGGCGATACGCGCCAGACTCGCTGACTCTCCCAGCAGCAGAATGCCGGTGATAGCGGCACCCACCGCGCCAATACCCGTCCAGACGGCATAAGCCGTTCCCACAGGCAGAGAGCGCATCGCCCAGGATAACAGAACGATACTGACTATCATGGCGGTAACGGTAATGACGCTGGGCGTCAGGCGGGTAAATCCGTGGGTGTACTTGAGACCAATCGCCCATACCACTTCGAGCAGGCCAGCAATAAAAAGAATGATCCAGGACATGTCAGGCTCCTTAACTTAATACAAGTTGGGGCCGTCCCCGGTGAAAGAAATGCTTACGGGTCGTCCCGTAAGGCAGAGATTACGCCACCTATTGTGGTTAGCGTGCTATTTTTTTTCAATCATTTTTTGCTGAACACGTTAAGGCAAGAAATAGCCGCAGTATGGCGCGGAGTTCCGGCTTTTAGCACTCATCCGACTTCTCTATGATGATGTGCTTTCTGATGGCAGGAAGCCAAACCACTAGCCGACTGCGAATAAAATATGTTCAAAATTCTTTTGATTGACCGTTGTCACTTCACCCGCACGGGGTTTGAAGCATGGCTCAATCATTCCGGTTTGTTCCCGGGACACTACGTTGTGACCGGGCTGAATAATCTGTTTCTTGCCAGAGAACACATTCTGCAATGGAAACCTACGCTGGTTATTGCTGACCTGTACGGCTTCAGGCAGGACATTCACCATTTTCAGCAGCTCTCGTCCCTGCTTAACGCCAGTGAACGCTTACCGTTTATTTTGCTGCAATCGGGAGAGGACAGCGGCATGACAGACTGGCTCGGACAGTTCCCGGTGTGGTCGTCGTTGTTGAAAAACGCCAGTCTCGAAGAAGTGGCAACGGTTATCAACGACGCATTGATCTCGCGCTCATGCGCAGAAAGGCCAGCGGCGGCGGCCCCCTTGCTGACCCGGCAGGAAGAGAAAGTGCTGACATTGTGGATGGACGGCGCGAGCAATCAAAAAATTGCCGCTCACCTGAGTATCAACGGAAAAACGGTCTATACCTATAAACGCAATATCCGCATGAAATTGCATATGGATACGCGTTTTTCTCCGTTTTTATCCCTGCAGGAATCGGAAAGCTGACGGTACGAAACCCGGCTGGTCCCGTACCGTTTATTCATTACTGCTGAGCTTTTGTTGCTGCACCAGAGATTGCGCTACCACCTTCAGAAATATCCTGACCGACGCCACGCGTGGTATTACAGGCCGTTAACACTGAAGAAAGTACCAAGACTGAAAAGATCGCTGCAATTGTCTTCTTAACCATAATATCTTCCTTTTATAGCCAAAGTTGTTTTGTGTATAGCAACTTAAGAATAGACAAGATCCCGCCGGTTGACGGAAAAGGACGCATTTTTAGGAAAATTAGACGAACTTAGCTGGCGGCGTGAGAAATGATATGGCCGAGATCCTGGATGTCTTGTCCCATTCCACGCGTGGTGTTACAGCCGGAAAGCAATGCGCAGGAAAGCGCTAACAGAAGCAGAATTTTAACGGTACGTTTCATCATCCCTGCCTGCAAGAATCAGGCGCAGCGGGCGCTGCGCCTTCAATCATACGTAAATTACTTCACGCGAGATACGTATTCGCCGGAGCGGGTATCCACTTTGATCACTTCGCCAGTCTGTACGAACAGTGGCACTTTAACCACGGCGCCGGTAGACAGTTTGGCTGGTTTACCGCCGGTACCTGCGGTATCACCTTTCAGACCTGGATCGGTTTCAACGATTTCCAGTTCTACGAAGTTTGGTGGGGTCACAGCGATAGGCTGGCCGTTCCACAGGGTCACGATGCACTCAGCCTGATCCAGCAGCCATTTAGCGCTGTCACCTACCGCTTTCTCATCAGCAGACAGCTGTTCGAAAGTGGAGTTGTTCATGAAATGATAGAACTCACCGTCGTTGTACAGATAGGTCAGGTTCATATCAACAACATCAGCGCCTTCAGCGGAGTCAGTAGACTTGAAGGTTTTCTCAACACGGGTACCGGTCAGCAGACGGCGCAGCTTAACGCGTGCGAATGCCTGGCCTTTACCTGGTTTAACGAATTCGCTGGCTTCAACCGCGTACGGTTCGCCGTCCATCATGATTTTAAGACCAGCACGAAAATCGTTGCTATAGTACGTTGCCATAAGGCCCTCTAAATTTGTTAACTGGTAGCTAAGCCACAAAATGGCGCATATTGTAACCCTAAACACCCCGTCCAGAGAAGATTGGTTATCGCAACTTGCCGATGTAATCACCAGTCCTGATGAATTGCTGCGTCTTTTAGACCTCGATCAGCACCCAGAGTTGCTTGCAGGCCGCGAGGCAAAGCGCCTGTTCGCCCTGCGCGTTCCCCGCGCGTTTGTGGCGCGGATGGAGAAAGGCAATCCCGACGATCCGCTATTAAAACAAACGCTTACTTCGCAGGATGAGTTTGTCACCGCGCCGGGTTATAGCACCGATCCGCTGGAAGAGCAGAAC
Organism: Enterobacter sp. SES19; assembly: GCF_011765665.1. NCBI lineage: Bacteria > Pseudomonadati > Pseudomonadota > Gammaproteobacteria > Enterobacterales > Enterobacteriaceae > Enterobacter > Enterobacter sp. SES19. Next base: position 433,384 of record NZ_CP050320.1, on the reverse strand, counting down.
AGCGTGGTGCCCGGTTTACTGCACAAGTATCTCAACCGCGCCCTGCTGCTGGTAAAAGGTGGCTGTGCGGTAAATTGTCGTTATTGCTTCCGTCGGCACTTCCCTTATGCCGAAAACCAGGGCAATAAACGCAACTGGCAGGTCGCGCTGGACTATATCGCCGCCCATCCGGAGCTGGATGAGATTATTTTTTCCGGCGGCGACCCGCTGATGGCAAAAGATCATGAGCTGGACTGGCTGCTGACTCAGCTTGAAGCCATCCCGCACATTAAGCGCCTGCGCATTCACAGCCGTTTACCGATTGTTATTCCGGCACGTATCACGGACGGCCTGGTGTCACGCCTGGAGCAGTCCCGATTGCAGGTGCTGCTGGTGAACCATATTAACCACGCGAACGAAATTGACGATGCGTTTCGCGCGGCGATGGCGCGACTGCGTAAAGCGGGCGTGACGCTGCTGAACCAGAGCGTGCTGCTGCGCGGCGTCAATGACAGCGCCCGCGTGCTGGCCGATCTGAGCAATGCCCTGTTTGATGCGGGCGTGATGCCCTATTACCTGCACGTGCTGGATCGCGTTCAGGGCGCGGCCCATTTCATGGTGACGGACGAAGAAGCCCGGCAGATTATGCGCGAACTGTTAACGCTGGTTTCAGGCTATATGGTGCCGAAGCTGGCACGCGAGATTGGCGGAGAGCCGAGCAAGACGCCGCTGGATTTGCAGCTGCGGCAGCACTAAAAAGGCAGGTGGCGCTACGCTTACCTGCCCTACGGGGTCCGGGCGCAGCGCCATCAGCAAGTTAACTCAGTTTGGGCACTTGTAGACCTGGCCGCTCATCTGGCTGGCGGTCGGCACGAAGCTGGACAGCATACTCTGCGTTGGGCTGCTCACGCCGTAAATCACGTTGCCACCCATTGCCGCAGCCTGGTTACGCAGGGCATTCGCCGCACCGCGCATAGAGCCACCTTCTTCGCCATGCTGACCAGACATCCAGTTGCTTTGCTCACCGGTTGCCGTGCCTAACAGCTGGCATTCACTGCCTGGCTTATCTTCCACAAAGCGAACACCCTGGCCCGCTGCCGACAGCTCATTGCTGGAGCTACAACCCGCCAGCAGCAATGCTGCCCCTACAATCCCTGCACAGACTTTTACGCGCATGTTATTCCTCGTTTTCAATAAGCTGGACAGTAGTTGTCCGTGTGTAAATCTTATACCTAAAAGATGACCAAAAGAAAAACCCCCGAGCATTTCTGCCCGGGGGTTTTTCACATTCTACGACGTAGAGCGCACGATTACATCATGCCGCCCATTCCGCCCATGCCGCCCATACCAGCAGCACCTAAGTCAGGCGCATCGCCTTTTGGCAGGTCGGTCACCATGCACTCGGTGGTGATCATCAGACCAGCAACAGAGGCCGCATACTGCAGAGCAGAACGGGTTACTTTAGTTGGGTCCAGGATACCGAAGTCGATCATATTGCCGTATTCTTCGGTTGCCGCGTTGTAACCGTAGTTACCTTCGCCCGCTTTAACGTTGTTCGCCACAACAGATGGCTCTTCACCGGCGTTGGACACGATCTGACGCAGAGGCGCTTCCATTGCGCGCAGCGCAACTTTGATACCCACGTTCTGATCTTCGTTCTGAGCGGTCAGGCCAGCCAGTTTAGCGGCCACGCGCACCAGCGCAACGCCACCACCCGCAACCACGCCTTCTTCTACCGCAGCACGGGTCGCGTGCAGGGCATCGTCAACGCGTGCTTTTTTCTCTTTCATTTCAACTTCGGTCGCCGCACCGACTTTAATTACCGCAACGCCGCCAGCCAGTTTCGCTACGCGCTCCTGCAGTTTTTCACGGTCGTAATCGGAAGTCGCTTCTTCGATCTGCTTACGGATCTGACCCACGCGGCCCTGAATAGCGGCTTCTTCACCCACGCCATCGATGATGGTGGTGGTGTCTTTGTTGATCACAACGCGTTTCGCCTGGCCCAGGTCTTCCAGGGTCGCTTTTTCCAGCTCCATACCGATCTCTTCAGAGATCACGGTACCGCCGGTCAGAGTAGCGATATCCTGCAGCATCGCTTTACGGCGATCGCCGAAGCCAGGTGCTTTAACAGCAGCCACTTTCACGATGCCGCGCATGGTGTTAACCACCAGAGTTGCCAGCGCTTCGCCTTCAACGTCTTCAGCGATGATAACCAGCGGTTTGCCTGCTTTAGCAACGGCTTCCAGCACTGGCAGCATTTCGCGGATGTTGGAGATTTTCTTGTCAGCCAGCAGGATGAACGGGCTTTCCAGCTCAACAGCGCCAGTCTCTGGCTTGTTGATGAAGTATGGGGACAGGTAACCGCGGTCGAACTGCATACCTTCAACCACGTCCAGTTCGTCTTCCAGACCGGTACCGTCTTCAACGGTGATCACGCCTTCTTTACCGACTTTATCCATCGCTTCTGCGATCAGTTTACCTACGGTTTCGTCGGAGTTAGCGGAGATGGTACCAACCTGAGCAATGGCTTTAGAGTCAGAGCACGGTACGGACAGCGCTTTCAGTTCTTCAACAGCGGAGGCGACAGCTTTGTCGATACCACGTTTCAGATCCATTGGGTTCATGCCCGCAGCAACGGCTTTCAGACCTTCAGTGATGATAGCCTGCGCCAGAACGGTCGCGGTGGTGGTACCGTCGCCTGCAGCGTCGTTCGCTTTAGAGGCAACTTCTTTCACCATCTGCGCGCCCATGTTTTCGAACTTGTCTTCCAGCTCGATTTCACGTGCTACAGAAACACCATCTTTGGTGATGGTTGGCGCGCCGAAGGATTTATCCAGCACTACGTTACGGCCTTTCGGGCCCAGGGTCACTTTAACTGCATCTGCCAGTACGTTTACGCCGCGGAGCATTTTTACACGAGCGTCGTTACCGAATTTTACGTCTTTAGCTGCCATGTTCTTATTTCCTCAAATTCTCGTGCGTAAATTACGCTTCAACAATTGCCAGAATGTCGCTCTCGGACATGATCAACACTTCTTCATTGTCGATCTTCTCGGTTTTCACGCCGTAGCCATCGTTGAAAATTACGATGTCACCAACTTTAACGTCCAGCGGCTGCACAGTTCCGTTTTCCAGGATGCGGCCCTTACCGACAGCGATGATTTCGCCACGCGTTGATTTGGCTGCTGCAGAACCGGTCAGAACGATGCCGCCAGCAGACTTGGTTTCAACTTCTTTACGTTTGACGATCACACGATCATGTAACGGACGAATACTCATTGATAGCTCTCCTTTGAGAAAGTCATTATCAGTTATGGATGACGCCGGCCCGCAAGCGGTTTTCCGACTAGTGCCCTGAGAGATGGGGATAGCTTTTTACCCCTTCAAGGGGGAGTTGAAAAAAAAATTTGCGAAAGTGTTACCATCGCCTCTCTTTTGGTACTGGCAGGGCGATGTCAATGAGTGGACTCAAGCAGGAGTTAGGGCTGGCGCAGGGCGTTGGCCTGCTCTCAACCTCCTTGTTAGGTACGGGCGTGTTTGCCGTACCGGCACTGGCGGCGCTGGTCGCGGGAAATAATAGCCTGTGGGCGTGGCCAGCGCTGATTGTACTGGTTTTCCCGATAGCCATTGTGTTTGCCATCCTGGGGCGGCATTTCCCCAGCGCGGGCGGCGTGGCGCACTTTGTCGGTCTGGCCTTTGGGCCGCGGCTGCAGCGTGTCACCGGCTGGCTGTTTCTCTCCGTCATTCCGGTTGGCCTTCCTGCGGCATTGCATATTGCGACCGGCTTTGGTCAGGCGCTGTTTGGCTGGCATAACGAGCAGTTATTGCTGGCCGAGTTGGGCACGCTGGCTATCGTCTGGTGGGTAGGCTCTCGCGGGGCCCGCTCCAGCGCCAACCTGCAGACGCTGGTTGCGGTGCTGATTGTCGCGCTCGTTGCCGCTATCTGGTGGGCGGGCGATATCACAATCAAGGAAATTCCCTTCCCGGCGGTGACAGACGTCGATCATTCACAGCTTTTCGCCGCGCTCTCCGTCATGTTCTGGTGTTTTGTGGGTCTGGAAGCCTTTGCCCATCTTGCCTCTGAATTTAAGCAGCCTGAGCGCGATTTCCCCCGGGCGCTGGTGATAGGCCTGCTGCTGGCAGGCACGGTCTACTGGGCGTGTACCGTGCTGGTGTTGCACTTCCACGCGTTCGGCGCGGATCTCGCCGCCGCGGCATCGCTGCCGGGTATCGTGGTTAATCTGTTTGGCGTGAAGGCGCTGTGGATCGCCTGCGTCATCGGCTATCTGGCCTGTTTTGCCAGCCTCAACATTTATATCCAGAGCTTTGCCCGGCTGGTGTGGTCGCAGGCGCTCGACAAACCTGAGAATCGCCTCGCGCGCCTGTCTAAACGCCAGCTTCCGCTGAATGCCCTGAATGCCGTGCTGGGCTGCTGCGTGTTGAGCACGCTGTGTATTTACGCACTGAAAATCAATCTGGACGCGCTGATCGTCTACGCCAACGGTATTTTCATTATGATCTACCTGCTGTGCATGCTGGCGGGATGTCGTTTGCTGCAAGGTCGCTATAAAACACTGGCGGTCATCGGGGGTGGGCTTTGCCTGCTGTTGCTGGCGATGGTGGGATGGAAGAGTCTGTACGCGATTGTCATGCTGGCAGGACTGTGGCTGTTTTTACCAAAGCGCGATGCGCACCAGTAGCGCCCGGTAAGCGAAGCGCCACCGGGCAAATCTATCACCGATCGTCTTTATGGTCTAAACGGTCGTGCTGTTCATCTTTACGCTGATATTCCCCTTCAAAGGTATCGCCTGGCCCGGTGCTGAACCCACCGCCAGGCATACGGTTAAAGCGCAGATGCGGCAGCAGCTTCATGGTCAGGTGCTTTTGCACCGGCGGCAGAAGCAGCAGAAGGCCGAGAAAGTCGGTGAAGAACCCCGGCAGGATCAGCAGCAGCCCCGCAATAATCAGCGATACGCTTTTGATCATCTCCGCTGCCGGGCTTTCGCCTGCGGCCATCTTCTCCTGCATTAACAGGAAATTTTTGAAACCCTGATTACGCACCAGCGACATGCCGATGACGGAGGTGAAAATCACCAGAATCAGCGTCAGCAGGACGCCCAGCACATGGGCAACCTGGATGAAAATGGAAATCTCAATGTAAACATAGAGAAAGAAAGCAATAAACGGTATCCAGCGCACTGGCATCTCCTGTGTGGCAAGGGCCGGCGGGCCCCTGTCTGAATGTGTTCGCGACGCGCGTTTGTATGAGATGGTGACGGTTAGCGAAAATTCAATCAGTTTGCACGGATATTTTTTTCGGAAATATTAAAGCGGTGACCCATTTCACAGATTAATAATTATCATGGAATCGGCTCGATAATAAGTGATCCAGCTTACGGCAATTCGCTATCATCAGCATATGATCTCGAACATCTGGCTGATTGAGGGAATAATCGTCGGCCAGAAAATATTCAAAACCACATAAATACTGTGTGTTTAGTACAATCCATCGGCAGCTTGAAAAGAAGGTTCACATGTTAAACAACATTCGTATCGAAGAAGACTTGTTGGGTACTAGGGAAGTTCCAGCGGATGCCTACTACGGTGTTCACACTCTGAGAGCGATTGAAAACTTCTACATCAGCAACAGCAAAATCAGCGACATCCCTGAGTTTGTCCGTGGCATGGTGATGGTGAAGAAAGCCGCAGCCCTGGCCAACAAAGAGCTGCAAACCATTCCTAAAAGCGCGGCAAATGCGATTATCGCAGCCTGCGATGAAGTGCTGAACAACGGAAAATGCATGGATCAGTTCCCGGTTGACGTCTATCAGGGCGGCGCGGGCACCTCCGTCAACATGAATACCAACGAAGTACTGGCAAACATTGGCCTGGAGCTGATGGGTCACCAGAAAGGTGAATACCAGTACCTTAACCCGAACGACCACGTTAACAAATGCCAGTCCACCAACGACGCTTACCCTACCGGCTTCCGTATCGCGGTGTATGCCTCTGTAGTGAAACTGGTGGATGCGATCAACCAACTGGGTGATGGCTTCCAGCGTAAAGCGGTTGAGTTCCAGGACATCCTGAAAATGGGTCGTACCCAGCTGCAGGACGCGGTGCCGATGACCCTCGGCCAGGAATTCCACGCGTTTAACGTGCTGCTTAACGAAGAGACCAAAAACCTGCTGCGCACCTCCGAGCTGCTGCTGGAAGTGAACCTGGGCGCAACCGCCATCGGTACACGTCTGAACACCCCGGATGGCTATCAGCAGCTGGCGGTACAGAAGCTGGCTGAAGTCTCTAACCTGCCGGTTGTGCCTGCAGAAGACCTGATTGAAGCGACCTCCGACTGCGGCGCCTACGTCATGGTACACAGCGCCCTGAAACGTCTGGCAGTGAAACTGTCCAAAATCTGTAATGACCTGCGCCTGCTTTCCTCCGGTCCGCGCGCTGGCCTGAACGAAATCAACCTGCCAGAGCTGCAGGCGGGTTCGTCCATCATGCCGGCCAAGGTGAACCCGGTTGTGCCAGAAGTGGTGAATCAGGTTTGCTTCAAAGTCATCGGTAACGATACAACCGTGACCATGGCCTCTGAAGCGGGTCAGTTGCAGCTGAACGTGATGGAGCCAGTGATTGGCCAGGCGATGTTTGAATCTATCCACATCCTGACCAACGCCTGCTACAACCTGCTGGAAAAATGCATTAACGGCATCACAGCGAATAAAGAAGTCTGTGAGGGTTATGTCTATAACTCCATCGGGATCGTCACCTACCTCAACCCGTTCATCGGTCACCACAACGGTGACATCGTCGGTAAGATTTGTGCCGAAACCGGTAAGAGCGTACGTGAAGTGGTGCTGGAGCGCGGGCTGTTGACCGAAGCGGAGCTGGACGATATCTTCTCGGCCCAGAACCTGATGCACCCGGCATATAAAGCAAAACGATATACCGATGAAAGCGAACAGTAACCGTTCAGGCTAGGCTTCTTAAGGCACGTCACTTGTGACGTGCCTTTTTTCTTTTTAGGCGTTACCGAAATACAACAATTCAATATCAACTTGTTAATAAGCAAGGAAGGTCCTTATGTTTGGAGCAGAACTCGTCATCGTCTTGTTGGCGATTTATTTGGGAGCAAGACTCGGGGGTATCGGCATCGGTTTTGCTGGTGGTCTCGGGGTGCTCGTTCTTACCCTTATCTTTCAGATTAAACCCGGCGCAATCCCGTTTGACGTTATCGAAATCATCATGGCAGTTATTGCCGCTATCGCCGCCATGCAGGTGGCAGGCGGTATGGACTACCTGGTGAGCCTGGCGGAGCGTATGCTGCGCCGCCATCCAAAATACATTACCTTCCTTGCCCCGCTGGTGACCTGGTTTATGACCATTCTCGCCGGTACGGGCCACACCGCCTTCTCCACGCTGCCGGTGATTACCGAAGTGGCGAAAGAGCAGGGTATCCGTCCGTCTCGTCCGCTCTCTATTGCCGTCGTCGCGTCCCAGATTGCGATTACCGCCTCGCCGATTTCCGCTGCGGTGGTCTTCTTCGCCGGTATCCTTGAGCCGATGGGCGTGAGCTACCTGACGCTGCTGGCGATCTGTATCCCGGTGACGCTGATTGCGGTGATGATCACTGCCGTGCTGTGTAACTTCCTCGGCGCTGAACTGAAAGACGATCCGGTTTATCAGGAGCGTCTGGCAAAAGGTGAAGTGAGCCTGCGCGGCAGCCAGGTCTTCGAGCTGAAGCCGCACGCGAAGCGCTCCGTGCTGCTGTTCCTGATCGGTATCGTCGCCGTCATGTTCTATGCGACCGCCATCAGCGATACCGTGGGCCTGATCCAGAACCCGGTCCTGCCGCGTAACGAAGCGATTGTGGTGTTTATGCTGACCATCGCGACGCTGATTAGCATCACCTGTAAAATTGATACCAGCGAAGTGCTGAACGCCAGCACCTTCAAATCCGGTATGAGCGCCTGCGTGTGCGTGCTGGGTGTGGCGTGGCTCGGTGATACCTTCGTGAAAGCGCACATCAGCGACATTCAGACCGTAGCAGGCGACCTGCTGCACAACTATCCGTGGCTGCTGGCGGTGGTGCTGTTCTTTGCCGCTACCCTGCTTTACTCCCAGGCGGCGACCACCAAAGCGCTGATGCCTGCGGCACTGATGCTGGGCGTTACCCCGCTGACGGCGATTGCCTCTTTCGCGGCGGTGTCTGCCCTGTTCGTTCTGCCAACCTACCCAACCCTGCTGGCGGCGGTGGAGATGGACGACACAGGCTCAACCCGTATCGGTAAGTATGTGTTTAACCACGCGTTCCTGATCCCGGGCGTGGTTGCCATTTCACTTTGCGTGATCCTCGGCTTTATCATTGGCGGCGTGGTGCTGTAAACGGTGAGTAGTTGTAAAAATAGTTAAAATCGGGCCGCTCTGCGGCCCGTTTCATTAATGACCAATCGCCTTGCGTGATATAGTGAAGACTTTCGTGATGAGGAGGTCGACTTGTGAACACGCCTGATGCTGTTGTCGTACTGTGTACCGCCCCTGATGAAGCCTCTGCCCAGGATCTCGCCGCCAAAGTGCTGGCCGAAAAGCTGGCTGCCTGCGTGACGCTCCTCCCTGGTGCCACCTCCCTTTATTACTGGGAAGGCAAGCTGGAGCAAGAGTACGAAGTTCAGATGTTGCTCAAAACTAATCTGGCGAATCAGCAGGCTCTCCTGGACTGCCTCAAATCTCATCATCCTTACCAAACCCCGGAGCTGCTGGTCCTGCCAGTGGTTCATGGCGATAACGACTATCTCTCATGGCTCAACGCTTCCTTACGCTGATCCTGCTGCTGTGCAGCACGTCAGCTTTTGCCGGGTTGTTTGACGCGCCCGGCCGTTCGAACTTCATCCCTGCCGACCAGGCTTTCGTTTTCGATTTTCAGCAAAACCAGCATGACCTTACGCTCAACTGGCAGGTGAAAGAGGGTTATTACCTCTATCGCAAGCAGGTAAGCATTACGCCTGCTCAGGCCAGCATGGGCGCTTTACAGATGCCCTCTGGCGAGTGGCATGAGGACGAGTTCTACGGCAAGAGTGAAATCTACCGCCAGCGCCTGAGCGTGCCTGTTACGGTGAATCAGGCGGATAAAGGTGCGACCCTGACGGTGACCTATCAGGGGTGCGCGGACGCGGGATTCTGCTATCCGCCTGAAACGAAGGTCGTTCCGCTCAGCGAAGTTAAGGCTGCCGCCGCTTTCTCCCCTCTCCCCTCTGGGGAGAGCGGTAAAAGTGAAGCCGCGTCAGACCTTCCGTTCTCCGCGCTGTGGGCCTTGCTGATCGGTATCGGCATTGCCTTTACGCCGTGCGTGCTGCCGATGTATCCGCTCATCTCTGGCATCGTGCTGGGCGGTAAGCAACGGCTTTCCACCGCCCGCGCCCTGCTGTTGGCCTTTATTTATGTGCAGGGCATGGCGTTGACCTACACAGCCCTTGGCCTTGTGGTTGCCGGTGCTGGGTTACAGTTCCAGGCCGCACTGCAGCATCCTTACGTCCTTATTGGCTTGTCGGTGGTGTTTATCCTGCTGGCTCTGTCGATGTTCGGCCTGTTTACCCTGCAGTTACCGTCGTCTCTGCAAACTCGCTTAACGCTAATGAGTAATCGCCAGCAGGGTGGCTCGGCGGGTGGGGTATTCGCGATGGGAGCCATCGCTGGTTTAATTTGTTCCCCTTGCACCACCGCACCGCTGAGCGCCATCCTGCTCTATATTGCCCAGAGCGGCAATCTGTGGCTTGGCGGCGGTACGCTGTACCTTTACGCGCTGGGCATGGGCCTGCCGCTGATTCTGGTCACGGTTTTCGGCAATCGACTTCTGCCGAAGAGCGGCCCGTGGATGGAGACGGTGAAAACCGCGTTTGGCTTTGTGATTCTGGCGCTGCCGGTGTTCCTCCTCGAGCGTATCATCGGCGACGTCTGGGGTTTGCGCCTGTGGGCGATGCTCGGCGTAGCATTCTTCTCCTGGGCGTTTATCGTCAGTCTGGGGGCGAAAAAAGCGTGGATGCGCCTGGTGCAAATCCTCCTGCTCGCCGCCGCGCTGGTGAGCGTGCGTCCTCTTCAGGACTGGGCGCTCGGCTCGCCGGTAGGCCAGACGCAGGCGCATCTGAACTTCATCCAGATTAAGAACGTTGATGAGCTCAACAGCGCGCTCGCACAGGCAAAAGGCAAACCGGTGATGCTCGATCTCTATGCCGACTGGTGCGTTGCCTGCAAAGAGTTTGAGAAATATACCTTTAGCGATCCGCAGGTGCAAAGCGCCCTGAAAGAGACCGTTTTGCTTCAGGCGAACGTGACCGCCAATAATGCGCAGGATAAGGCTCTGCTAAAGCAGCTTAACGTGCTCGGGCTGCCAACCATTCTGTTCTTCAATCAGCAGGGCCAGGAGCAGCCAGAACAGCGTGTAACCGGGTTTATGGATGCAGCGGCATTTAACGCGCATTTGCGCAATCGCCAACCGTAAACAACACTTTAAACGGGACAAACCGTTGGGAATAGCGGAGGAGATAACCGTGCAACGTGAAGACGTACTGGGACAAGCTCTGCAATTACTTGAGATTCAAGGGATCGCCAGCACCACGCTTGAGATGGTAGCCGACCGTATCGATTACCCCGTAGATGATCTTAAGCGCTTCTGGCCGGATAAAGAGGCGCTTGTTTATGATGCCCTGCGCTATCTCAGCCAGCAGGTTGATGTCTGGCGCAGGCAGCTGATGCTGAATGAAGAACTGACTGCGGAACAAAAGCTGCTGGCGCGCTATACCGCCCTGACGGAATGTGTCAGCAACAACCGGTACCCGGGTTGTCTGTTCATCGCCGCCTGCACTTATTTTCCCGACCCAGGCCATCCTGTCCATCAGCTGGCGGATCAGCAAAAACGGGCGGCGCATGACTTCACCCACGAGCTGCTGACCAAGCTGGAAGTGGATGATCCGGCAATGGTGGCGAAACAGATGGAGCTGGTGCTGGAGGGCTGCCTGAGCCGCATGCTGGTGAACCGTAGCCAGGCCGACGTGGATACGGCGCACCGGCTGGCGGAAGATATTCTGCGCTTTGCTCAGTGTCGTATGGGCGGGGCATTGACGTAAGTGAACCTGTTAAATTCGACGTATTCGGCGCGTAAACCGCCAGATTGCCGCAAACTTAAGCAGTTGAACAGCTTTTCCCGAAATAATGTTGACGCTAGAGCGTGATTGCGGTTTAATGCGCTCCGTTGCCCGGATAGCTCAGTCGGTAGAGCAGGGGATTGAAAATCCCCGTGTCCTTGGTTCGATTCCGAGTCCGGGCGTCGGTAGAGCAGGGGATTGAAAATCCCCGTGTCCTTGGTTCGATTCCGAGTCCGGGCACCACTATTTAAAGAACCCAGCCTATGGCTGGGTTTTTGCTTTTCTGCGTTTATCAAAACCTTCCCTGTTTTTATATACCTGTATCTCTTTCCAGTAAGAGTGTGCGGTCTGGTCTGCCCGGTGGCACTGCGCTTACCGGGCCTACGGATTTTGCAGGCAGGATAAGGCGAAGCCGCCATCCGCCATAATTTCTGACGCACAAAGCAAAAAACCCCGCACCTTACGGTACGGGGTTCTTCTTAATTGATGCCTGGCAGTTCCCTACTCTCACATGGGGTGAGAGACTCGAACACACCTTAAAGATGTGTCGTTTCAATTTTCAGCTTGATCCAGATTTTTAAAGAGCAAAACTTCGCAGTGCACCTTTTCAGGT
>NZ_CP050320.1:421366-421551 GCF_011765665.1 Enterobacter sp. SES19 | reverse complement strand
TATGCGGGATCGAACCGCAGACCTCCTGCGTGCAAAGCAGGCGCTCTCCCAGCTGAGCTATAGCCCCATCGTTTTGCAATCTCTGTACCGCTCATCCTTTAAAAGGAGTTTGGTAGGCCTGAGTGGACTTGAACCACCGACCTCACCCTTATCAGGGGTGCGCTCTAACCACCTGAGCTACAAGC
>NZ_CP050320.1:421142-421266 GCF_011765665.1 Enterobacter sp. SES19 | reverse complement strand
GGTAGGCCTGAGTGGACTTGAACCACCGACCTCACCCTTATCAGGGGTGCGCTCTAACCACCTGAGCTACAAGCCTGCAGAGATTTTTACTGCTGTTTTTCATCAGACAATCTGTGTGAGCACT
>NZ_CP050320.1:418972-421042 GCF_011765665.1 Enterobacter sp. SES19 | reverse complement strand
TGCGCTCTAACCACCTGAGCTACAAGCCTGCAGAGATTTTTACTGCTGTTTTTCATCAGACAATCTGTGTGAGCACTACAAAGGCAGGTTCTTTAAGGTAAGGAGGTGATCCAAGCCTTGGAGGATGGTCCCCCCATATTCAGACAGGATACCACGTGTCCCGCCCTACTCTTCGAGTTCACAACCTGTGTGCTTTCGTGTACGGGACTATCACCCTGTACCGTGCGACTTTCCAGACGCTTCCACTAACACACAAGCTGATTCAGACTCTGGGCTGCTCCCCGTTCGCTCGCCGCTACTGGGGGAATCTCGGTTGATTTCTTTTCCTCGGGGTACTTAGATGTTTCAGTTCCCCCGGTTCGCCTCGTTAACCTATGTATTCAGTTAACGATAGTGTGTCGAAACACACTGGGTTTCCCCATTCGGACATCGCCGGGTCAAAGGTTCATATCACCTCGCCGGCGCTTTTCGCAGATTAGCACGTCCTTCATCGCCTCTGACTGCCAGGGCATCCACCGTGTACGCTTAGTCGCTTAACCTCACAACCCGAAGATGTTTCACTTCTGATTGCGAAAATTTGAGAGACTCGAACACACCTTAAAGATGTGTCGTTTCAATTTTCAGCTTGATCCAGATTTTTAAAGAGCAAAACTTCGCAGTGCACCTTTTCAGGTTCACTCTGAAGTTTTCTTGTTTTCGCAGTAAAAGATGGTGGAGCTATGCGGGATCGAACCGCAGACCTCCTGCGTGCAAAGCAGGCGCTCTCCCAGCTGAGCTATAGCCCCATCGTTTTGCTAACCTCTTCAAATTTGCTTCGCAAATTTGGTAGGCCTGAGTGGACTTGAACCACCGACCTCACCCTTATCAGGGGTGCGCTCTAACCACCTGAGCTACAAGCCTGCAGAGGTTTTTTACTGCTGTTTTTCATCAGACAATCTGTGTGAGCACTACAAAGGCAGGTTCTTTAAGGTAAGGAGGTGATCCAACCGCAGGTTCCCCTACGGTTACCTTGTTACGACTTCACCCCACCGCTGGCAACAAAGGATAAGGGTTGCGCTCGTTGCGGGACTTAACCCAACATTTCACAACACGAGCTGACGACAGCCATGCAGCACCTGTCTCAGAGTTCCCGAAGGCACCAATCCATCTCTGGAAAGTTCTCTGGATGTCAAGAGTAGGTAAGGTTCTTCGCGTTGCATCGAATTAAACCACATGCTCCACCGCTTGTGCGGGCCCCCGTCAATTCATTTGAGTTTTAACCTTGCGGCCGTACTCCCCAGGCGGTCGACTTAACGCGTTAGCTCCGGAAGCCACGCCTCAAGGGCACAACCTCCAAGTCGACATCGTTTACGGCGTGGACTACCAGGGTATCTAATCCTGTTTGCTCCCCACGCTTTCGCACCTGAGCGTCAGTCTTTGTCCAGGGGGCCGCCTTCGCCACCGGTATTCCTCCAGATCTCTACGCATTTCACCGCTACACCTGGAATTCTACCCCCCTCTACAAGACTCTAGCCTGCCAGTTTCGAATGCAGTTCCCAGGTTGAGCCCGGGGATTTCACATCCGACTTGACAGACCGCCTGCGTGCGCTTTACGCCCAGTAATTCCGATTAACGCTTGCACCCTCCGTATTACCGCGGCTGCTGGCACGGAGTTAGCCGGTGCTTCTTCTGCGGGTAACGTCAATTGCTGAGGTTATTAACCTCAACACCTTCCTCCCCGCTGAAAGTACTTTACAACCCGAAGGCCTTCTTCATACACGCGGCATGGCTGCATCAGGCTTGCGCCCATTGTGCAATATTCCCCACTGCTGCCTCCCGTAGGAGTCTGGACCGTGTCTCAGTTCCAGTGTGGCTGGTCATCCTCTCAGACCAGCTAGGGATCGTCGCCTAGGTGAGCCGTTACCCCACCTACTAGCTAATCCCATCTGGGCACATCTGATGGCAAGAGGCCCGAAGGTCCCCCTCTTTGGTCTTGCGACGTTATGCGGTATTAGCTACCGTTTCCAGTAGTTATCCCCCTCCATCAGGCAGTTTCCCAGACATTACTCACCCGTCCGCCGCTCGTCACCC
>NZ_CP050320.1:283380-418872 GCF_011765665.1 Enterobacter sp. SES19 | reverse complement strand
TACCGTTTCCAGTAGTTATCCCCCTCCATCAGGCAGTTTCCCAGACATTACTCACCCGTCCGCCGCTCGTCACCCAGGAGCAAGCTCCCTGTGTTACCGCTCGACTTGCATGTGTTAGGCCTGCCGCCAGCGTTCAATCTGAGCCATGATCAAACTCTTCAATTTAAGTTTCCTCTTTCAGAGTCAACCCGTTATTTCAGGATTTTTTCTCTTCAACCGACCGGGTTGTTTGTGAAGTGATTCACATCTGCCGTGTCGATGGAGGCGCATTATAGGGAGTTCCCGAACGACCGCAACCGAAAAGTTGCAAAAAAATGACTGACTGCTGCATTCCCCAGCAAAACCCCGCCTTATACCCTTTTATACACAAAGTTATCCACAATCATGAGCGGATCGCGATGCGATCCTACGAATTGCGCGGGAAGATCAACTATACTAGCGGCAAATACTCTCCTCTGTGCAGGCCCATCCTCATGACCACACAACGCCTCGCCCGTGACTGGCGTCTCCCTACAGCAGGAGTGATGCTGCTGGCAATCCTCTTTGCCGGTTTTACCCTGCATGCGCACTGGAACGCTTTTATCCAGTGGTGTCTCGCCACACAAATTACGCTGCACCGTTATCTGGTGATGTATCTGCTGCAGCTTAATAACCACCAGTACAGCGGCGGATTATGGCTGTTAACGGGAGCTTTCCTTTATGGTGTCCTTCACGCCATCGGACCCGGGCATGGAAAATTCATTGTGACGACCTATCTGACCACCAATAAGGAAAGCGAGCTGGCCGCCCGGGTCGTCCCCTTCCTGGGTAGCCTGATGCAGGGCGTCAGCGCCATTCTTTTTGTCTTTATTCTGGCTATAGGGTTTAACCTCGCCTCAGGGGATATCAGTACCAGCCGCTGGTACGTGGAAAAGATAAGTGCAGTGCTTATTGGCACATTTGGCGCGTTTGTTATTTACCAGGCGCTGAAGAGCCTGCGTCCACACAGGTTAACGATCTCAGCCATCAAACCGCTTCATCAGCACGATGAGCACTGTGGCTGCGGTCATCATGGCGTGGGGGCAAACCTGACACAAAGCGACTGGAAAACACGCCTGGGTGTCATTCTGGCAATTGGCGCACGCCCGTGCAGCGGGGCGATCATGATTCTGATGTTTTCGAACGCGCTGGGCATTGTCACCTGGGGGGTGGCCGCAGTCATGACCATGTCTTTGGGAACCGCGCTTTCTATCGTGGGGCTTTCACTGGCAGTACGCTACGCCCGCGAGCGCACGGTGAGCTGGTTCGGAGAAAGCACCTCATTAAGATGGCTCGTACCGGCAGTCAAAATAGCCGGAGGGATAGTCCTGATCCTGTTCGCGACGGTGCTGTTCCTGACGGTGATCCCCATCAGTGCCAATGGCGACTACATCGCCGCCGGATGCTAATAAAAGAAAACCCGCCGTTGGCGGGTTTTTTTATTACTCGTTGATGCGTGGATGCTGGTCCACCAGTCGGGAGCGTTTTTTCTGCAGCTCTTCAATCTCTGCGTCAATATCCTCAATCTTCTGCTCTACGTTATCGTAGTGCTCCCGCAGGATCTCTTTCGCTTCCTGAATATCCGATGCCGCAGGCGTGGCGCCTTTCAGAGGACGATTCGCCGTCTCCTTCATGGTAATACCGGTAATCAAACCAATCACCGCGATCACCATCAGGTAATAAGCCGGCATCATCAGGTTCTGCGTGCTCTCCACCAGCGAGGCGGCAAGCGTTGGGGTCAGACCGGCAATCAGCACCGAGATGTTAAAGGCCGCGGCCAGCGCGCTGTAGCGAATGTGGGTCGGGAACATCGCGGGCAGCGTTGAGGCCATCACCCCGATAAAGCAGTTAAGGATCACCGCCAGCATCAGCAGACCGGCAAAAATTAGCCCCAGCACATCGCTGTTAATCAGAATAAATGCCGGGATTGCCAGCGCAAACAGCGCAACGCTTCCCAGAATAATGAACGGTCGACGGCCAAAACGGTCACTCAACAGGCCCATAATCGGCTGCACAAACAGCATACCGACCATGATGGCGATAATAATCAAGACACCGTGATCTTCCGAGTAGTGCAGGTTATGCGACAGATAGCTCGGCATGTAGGTCAGCAGCATGTAGTAGGTCACGTTGGTCGAAATCACCAGACCAATACAGGTCAGCAGGCTGCGCCAGTGCTTAGTGGCAATCTCTTTGAACGACACCTTCGGACCATCCTGCAGCCCTTCGCGGTCACCCTGTTCCAGCTTATCGACGTGCTGCTGGAACGCGGGCGTTTCTTCAAGCGCATGACGCAGGTAGAGACCAATGATCCCCAGCGGCAATGCCAGGAAGAACGGGATACGCCAGCCCCAGTCGAGGAAGTTCGCTTCCCCCACTACGGTTGAAATCAGCACCACCACGCCCGCGCCCAGAACAAACCCGGCAATCGAGCCGAAGTCCAGCCAGCTTCCCATAAACCCGCGCTTACGGTCCGGAGAGTACTCGGCAACAAAGATCGAGGCGCCGGTGTATTCACCCCCCACGGAGAAGCCCTGAGCCATCTTACAAATCAGCAGCAGAATCGGTGCCCAAATGCCGATGGTGGCGTAAGACGGGATAAGGCCGATACAGAATGTACTGATCGACATAATGACGATGGTGATGGCAAGGATTTTCTGACGGCCATATTTATCGCCGAGCATACCGAAGAACAGTCCACCCAGCGGGCGAATCAGGAAGGGAACGGAGAACGTACCCAGTGCGGCAATCATCTGAAGGCTGGGATCGGCCCCGGGGAAAAACACTTTACCTAACGCATAGGCCACAAAGCCGTAGACACCAAAATCGAACCATTCCATCGCATTACCGAGCGAGGCTGCGGTAATGGCTTTACGCAGCTTTGCGTCATCAATAATGGTGACGTCGCGAAGCGTGATGGGTTTAATCTTTTTCCTTCTTAGCATAGCTATCCTCGTTGACTCGGCCCTGTCTGTTTCACAGTCCAGTTTGCGTTCTGTGAACCATGGGATCCGCTCCATGCGAATCGCCTTATTCAAGCGTAGCAGGTTTACTTACATTGACGTTTTACGCCGATACAACCGAACCTGTTGACGCCTGCCTGGGCAGTTAATGACCTTTTTACCCTACCAGTGTTTATATTTGTGATCAACTTCACACATATTTTCGCGTCCGGTCAACCCAGTCAAATTTTTGTCAAGGAGTGCCAATAAGCACTTCCTTAACCTACCTAAAGAGCATCCTCACGCACGTCATTATTTCTTTCGTAACAGAAAAACAAACCACGTTAATTCACATCAAATTTACATAAATTTCCATCAACAGGAACCGGACTCAGGTTTTACATTGAATATGTGACAAAGATAACTAAAACGATGTTTTATTTTCATTGAATCAATATTCCAATGATCGCATGATAAATCAGAATTCAGCGTTTTATGTTTTACAGAATGAGGTTAATCGAGAGCACACATTTAATTATGCGTGCAGGATTATCGAAGAAACACCGCAAACGACAAGAGCAATTAATTGAATTTATTGACTAATTTTTAACACCTGTCACCCATCCTGCGGGATCCGATGTGAGGTTTGTCCATGAAGATTAAAGCCACGATAGAACGCATACCCGGCGGTATGATGCTGGTTCCGCTGGTACTGGGCGCCATCCTGAATACCCTTGCCCCTGATACCGGGGCTTATTTTGGCGGTTTCACAAAAGGCATGATAACGGGCACGGTTCCGATTCTTGCCGTCTGGTTTTTTTGTATCGGCGCATCCATTAATTTGCGGGCAACAGGTACTGTAATACGGAAATCCGGCACGCTGGTGATAACCAAAATAGCCGTAGCCTGGGCGGTAGCAATGATATGCGCGATGTTCATCCCGGAGACTGGAATTCAGACCGGGTTCTTCGCGGGATTATCGGTCCTGGCGATTGTCTCGGCGATGGATATGACTAACGGCGGATTGTACGCCAGCCTGATGAACCAGTATGGGACGAAAGAAGAGTCCGGCGCATTTGTGTTGATGTCTCTGGAATCTGGTCCGCTGATGACGATGCTGATCCTGGGGTCTGCTGGCCTGGCCTCTTTTGAACCCCACCACTTTGTCGGCGCGATCCTGCCCTTCCTGATCGGCTTTGCCCTTGGCAATCTCGATCACGATCTGCGTGATTTCTTCAGCAAAGCCACGCCGGTGCTGATCCCGTTCTTCGGCTTCGCACTGGGGAACACCATAAATCTGAAGGTTATCCTCGATACCGGCCTGCTGGGTATTGTGTTGGGGGTCGCCGTGATCGTCATTACCGGTATTCCGCTGATCATTGCCGACCGCGTGATCGGAGGAGGAAACGGCACGGCCGGCGTCGCCGCCTCTTCAGCCGCAGGGGCTGCCGTCGCAAACCCGGTGATTATTGCCCAGATTAACCCGGCCTTCGAACCGGTGGCCGCTTCAGCGACAGCGCTGGTTGCCGCCAGCGTCATTGTCACCGCGATTCTGGTGCCGATCATCACGGCGCTGTACGCGAAACGCTACGGGAATATGCAAGAGGCCCAGCCTGAACCGAAACCAATAGAAATGAATCATTAACACACCGCACCAAACCATCCCCTCTCCCCTGCGGGGAGAGGGTTAGGGTGAGGGGGAAGGGATCACCCAAAAATCTCTTCCACCATCCCGTCAACCAGTCGTTTTGCCGAACAGAGCCTTGGCATACCCAGCGCGACGGTCTGCCAGTTTTGCGTGACTGACCAGCTCACCGGATGTTGATCCGCCTGACACCAGTCCCCCAGCCACCCCAGCATGTCTTTATGATCGATTAAACCCGGAGAGGCCGGCGTTGTCAGCCACTGGTGATAGAAATGGCGAGTCGTGGGTGACGCATTAATGCCCTGCGCCAGATAGTTAGCCGCCATGCTGCGCAGGTTATCCTTAAGCATTGCCGCCACATCTTCATTCGCGAGGCGGCATGCATCACCAAATGCCCCCCAGCGCAGCTCTTCCAGGACAATAAAACAGCGCCCGGCCAGTGACCAGCCATCATAGTGCCCGGCCCGCCAGCGGGTAAAAATCTGCTCACTGTGCTCGCCCGCCTGCACCGTGAGCCCGCGCTGGGTCAACGCCTTCTCTTTATAGGCTGCGCGTTGGGTAAAATGAGAAGCGAGTTCGCCGTATTGCTGCATCAGCCCAGGGGATTGCGGGGCCCGCGGGTGAGTCTGCTGGCGCAAAGCAATCAGCTTCTCTGCCATCAGCGTCAGCGCGAGATGACCCGGATCAAGCATGCCGGCCAGTTTTTCCGCCAGCCCCAGGCGCAGCCCCGCATTTTCATTGAGCATCCCTGCCATCGCCCAGGGGCGTAGCCGGGTATGCGTCATGATTTCCTGCGTCAAACGCTCACGAAACTGAAGCTGCTGTGGTCCCAGGTGAGGATGACGCGCCGCGTCTCCCCCCTGCACCAGATCGACCATAAATTTTGGATTAATACACTCCAGCGTTCGCCCGGGGCCGTCCAGTAGTGGTGTTGTCATGGTTGCTCTGCCGCGAATAGAGTTTGAATATCATCGCGTAACAGTCGGGTATCTTCCTGTATCCACGTCGCAGTAGTGATACTTTGCTTCAACAACTGGCAGAGCGCTCGGGTTGAATGCTCATTCTGTTGACGCACTGCGAGGCTATCACGCAAGCTTTCCTGTAACCCGGTCAGGCACAACGAAAATTCTGCAAAGAACGTTGCCATTCCTGCCGTAACAGAGACATCGACCTGCGCCGACAAAGCTTTACGTATTTGTTCACAAAACTGCTCAATATGTTGCTTAAATTTGTCATGTAGCTGCGCAATGTCGATAACATAGCGCGTGCGCGTTTCCACATACTCATCCCAGCCCCAGCCCGGATTATTGAGCCAGCGAGAAACCGTTTCCCGCATGCTGCTCCCGCCTGATGGCGGGTCTGCCTGACTGTCATCCTGCGCAATCGCATCGTTAAACAGCGCCCGCGTATTGAAGTTAAGCTGGCTCGCCTGAAACGCCGGGAAACTGATTCGCGCCCGAAAGCCCGCATGGCTCAGATGCTCTTTAATACGTGCTTCGATAGGGCGCATGGCTTCGTTCAGGGAGCGCGCCAGCGTAGACTCAAGCTGGTCGAAGCGTAACGCCAGTTCCCGGCAAATCTTCGTCTGCGCATCCAGCATCACCAGCTCGCAGGAGGAGCGGATTTTATTCAGCGCGATCTGCGCCTGCCCTTCATCGTCCAGAACCAGCTGCTTCAGCTCGTGCGGCTCGCCACCGTGAGGGTTCTGCCGAGCGATGCCTGCCAAATTAAGAATATGCCGAGCGCTGAACACCTCGCCAATCGCCTGGTTAAGCGCGATTTTTTGGGCCCCCATAAAGTCCGCAGTGGCGTTCAGCGCCTCCTCAACTTCATGTTTCACCTCATCGCTCACGACGCACTGGCGCGTCTGAAGAAGCGCCGTGTCCTCTTCCAGACGTGCAATATTCAATTCCAGCGCCTCAAAGGCAACCGTCAGACCCTGATAGCGGAAGTCGAGGTACTCCCGGGCATTTTGTGCGTAATTAAGAAGCTTATGCGAAGCCGAACGCAGCGCGTATAGCGAGGCATTGGCATAGGCGGCGTAAATCAATTTGCGTATGGGTTGTTCAAACAGCGAATCTTCCCAGAGCAAATCGGCAGAATGACGAATATGATCGATATCGTCCAGGTCCGCCGTGCGCCAGCGACGTCCAAGCGCAGCCTCGGCAAAATCCTGCACCCAGGGCTGCTCCTGATGATCCGGCAGCTGTCCGTGGGTACTCATCTCGTAGCGCGCGCGGTTCGCCAGATATGCCCACATGGATGAAACGGGGTAGATCTGGCCTGGCGAAATATTGCCCTTCATTAAGGTACCGGAGATCATCGCCCGGACCTGCTCTTCATCGTCGCTATTGCGATCTTTCTGATCGAATTTATTGACCAGCGCATACAACGGCACTGATTTTCCCGCAGCGGAAATGGCCTGGCGAACTTCTTCATCAGAGATGGATTTAAGCTGGGTATAATCCATCACGGCCAGCACCGCCGACGCACGGGACAATTGCTCGTTGAGCATTTTTTGCAGATGTGGCTGTCCGGCCTCATTCGGCCCGGGCGTATCGAGCAGCGTCAGCTGTCCGAGATGAGCATCCAGACCCGCAAGATGCACGAACTCCACTTCAATGACCGGAATATGTTCGATAGCCGCATATTCAGAGAACGGAAACGCCACACCTAACGCCTGGGAAAGTCTCACCAGGTCGTTGAGGCTTTTCAGACAATGAAATATTGGCTGCGCGCCAAGGTGATGCTTCTCAAAGGCTTCTCCTTTTTCAATGCGCTCCAGCAGCGTATTCATGTCTTTATCAATTTCAAGATGCTGGGCCAGCTTCCCCCGATCGTAATCGCATAGCTTTTTCTGGAGCAGTTGAATCAATTCATCAATCGGCGAGGCATGTGAAAAATGCAGCACCGGGTCCTTCTGACCCGGCGTGTGCCGAATCAGGGTGGGAAGCGCCGTCATCGGACGATTGCGGTTCGGCAACACTTCGGTCCCTACAATCGCATTAATGGTGGTCGATTTCCCCGCTTTCATGGTGCCTACAATAGCCAGGACCATTTCCAGCCGGGTTATTTTCCGTAATTCATTATTCAGCATCGCCTGCTGTGCATCGACGCCGCGCGCGCTAAAATGCAAAGGTAAAACGTTGTTCTTTTCACCCGTAATGGCAGCCGCTGTGCTCTCCAGCATCGCAGCCGGCATTGATTTCAACGTATCAAGATTTTGCAGGGCGAGCTGTAACAAACGCTCGGCTTCCTGGCTTAATTCAAAAATGGTCTGTGTGTGCATGATAAAAGACTTTCCTTAACGCAAATTTATTACTTTTATTAAGCCACTGGTATTAATTATGTTGTTCAGGCTTATATGATCACGTGTGGAAAACATGTTCGCCGAAATATAACTAATTGATGATAATCAGAAATAATTCGCTATCCTTGCATGGCGTGTAAAGCTCTCCTCCTGGCCTGACAGCCAAAAGAAAAAAGCGTAGCCCAATTTTAAGAAACTTCAGGATATATCATCATTATTTACCCATCTAAAAAGAGAGGTAATACGCCCCTGCCAAAAGATATGTATGGCAGCGAGGTCAGGAGATAAATAACGATGTGTTGCTTCACCTTATCCGAAATGGAGGGGCGTAGCAATTTGCTGCAATAAAATATTCGATATATTTAGCATCAATTTTTTCCCACCGTGCTAATGACGTAAGCATCGCTTATCTGACTGACAGGAAGTGTCACTCCCGATACGCTTTTTGCATCTTTTTTAATTCACAATATCACCGACAACCGTGTGGATTTGCGCTATACTTGCCGCCTTTTTCGGCACACTGCCGTCATTTAGCTGGCACTTCCAGCGCGTTTACACTTTTTGAGGATACCGATATGTCACTCCCACACTGCCCGAAATGCAATTCTGAATACACCTATGAAGATAATGGCATGTTCATCTGCCCGGAATGCGCTCACGAATGGAATGATGCCGAACCATCACACGATGCTGATGCACTTGTCGTAAAAGATGCGAACGGCAATCTGCTGGCGGACGGCGACAGCGTAACCGTGATTAAAGACCTGAAAGTGAAAGGCAGTTCTTCCATGCTGAAGATTGGCACCAAAGTGAAGAATATCCGTCTGGTGGAAGGCGATCATAATATCGACTGCAAAATTGACGGCTTCGGTCCGATGAAACTGAAATCAGAGTTCGTGAAAAAGAACTGATTTACCCGCCCGGTGGCGCTTCGCTTACCGGGCTTTCGGGAACTACACTTAATGGGCTTTTCTTACGTGAGGTAAAGATTATGCCGTTAAGTCCCTACATCTCTTTCGCCGGCAACTGCGCAGAGGCCACCGCCTTCTACCAGCAAGCCGTCGGCGCAGAGCCTCTCTATAAAATCACCTTCGGCGAAATGCCAAAAAGCGATAACAGCGAGGAAGGCTGTCCGTCCAGTATGAAATTTCCGGATTCCGCTATCGCTCACTCCAACGTCCGCATTGCAGGCAGCGATATCATGATGAGCGACGGGATGCCGCCGGGCAGCAACGCACAGTACGCGGGTTTCACGCTGGTACTCGATACCCAGGACGTCAATGAAGGCAAGCGCTGGTTCGACAACCTCGCCGCGGGCGGGAATATCGAAATGGCCTGGCAGGAAACCTTCTGGGCACACGGTTTCGGTAAAGTCACCGATAAATACGGCGTGCCGTGGATGATTAACGTCGTTAAACAGCAGCACTAATTTTCGGGCGGGGGCGTTCTGCCTCCGCCTGTCATCAAACTCCGCTCAACTCTTCAAACTCCCGCAACCCAGACTTAACCCAAATGTCACATTGATGCGCCAGCATGAGGCCACATTTATCGTGAGGCCCAGCACATGCAAACTGTCATCCGCGTCGAGAAACTGAGCAAGACCTTCAATCACAATAAGGCTCTGCATGCCGTTGATCTGACCGTCCAGCAGGGCGACATGGTGGCGCTTCTCGGGCCATCTGGTTCAGGTAAATCCACCCTTCTGCGTCATTTAAGCGGCCTTATCATCTGCGATAAAACGCCGGAAAGCCACGTCGAGCTGCTGGGCAATACCGTGCAGCGCGCGGGGCGTCTCGCCAGCGATATCCGCAAGAGCCGCGCCCAGACGGGCTACATCTTCCAGCAGTTCAACCTGGTAAACCGCCTGACGGTGCTGGAGAACGTGCTGATTGGCGCGCTCGGCAGCACCCCATTCTGGCGTACCTGTTTGCGCTGGTTCTCCCCTTCCCAAAAGCAGGAAGCCTTACAGGCGCTGACCCGCGTCGGCATGGCGCATTTCGCCCACCAGCGCGTTTCCACACTGTCCGGTGGACAACAGCAGCGCGTCGCCATTGCCCGCGCCCTGATGCAGAAAGCGCAAATCATTCTTGCTGACGAACCCATTGCCTCGCTGGACCCGGAGTCCGCCCGCATCGTGATGGAGACCCTGCGCGACATTAACCAGAACGACGGCATTACCGTGGTGGT
Organism: Enterobacter sp. SES19; assembly: GCF_011765665.1. Lineage (NCBI taxonomy): Bacteria > Pseudomonadati > Pseudomonadota > Gammaproteobacteria > Enterobacterales > Enterobacteriaceae > Enterobacter > Enterobacter sp. SES19. The sequence continues at coordinate 408,770 of NZ_CP050320.1, read as the reverse complement.
CACGCTGCATCAGGTGGATTACGCCCTGCGCTACTGCGAACGCATTGTCGCCCTGCGTCAGGGGCACGTGTTCTTTGATGGCGCGAGCCATCAGTTTGATAACGAACGTTTTGACCATCTCTACCGCAGCATTAACCGCGTCGAAGAGAACGCGCAGGCTGCTTAATTAAACCCGATCCGAGGAAAGTACATGAGCTACAAAGCCGTTGCCGCGCTGGCCTTTACCAGCATGTTCAGCCTCAGCACCCTCCTAAGCCCGGCGTATGCACAAGAGCAGGAAAAAGCGCTGAACTTCGGCATTATTTCGACGGAATCACAGCAGAACCTGAAACCCCAGTGGGAACCGTTCCTGAAAGATATGGAAACCAAGCTGGGGATCAAAGTGAACGCCTTCTTCGCCCCGGACTACGCGGGCATCATCCAGGGGATGCGCTTTAACAAAGTGGACATCGCCTGGTACGGCAACCTCTCCGCCATGGAAGCGGTGGACCGCGCGAACGGCCAGGTCTTTGCCCAGACCGTCGCGGCAGATGGCTCCCCAGGGTACTGGAGCGTGCTGATCGTCAACAAAGACAGCCCGATCAACAACCTCAACGACATGCTCGCCAAACGCAAAGAGCTGACCTTCGGCAACGGCGATCCGAACTCCACCTCGGGTTACCTTGTCCCTGGCTACTACGTCTTCGCCAAAAACAACGCCTCCGCCAGCGACTTCAAGCGCACCGTCAACGCCAGCCACGAAACCAACGCTCTGGCCGTGGCCAACAAGCAGGTGGATGTTGCCACCAACAACACCGAAAACCTCGACAAGCTGAAGACCTCCGCACCGGACAAGCTGAAAGAGATCAAGGTTATCTGGAAATCGCCGCTGATCCCCGGCGACCCGATTGTGTGGCGTAAAAACCTGTCCGAAAGCACCAAGGACAAGGTGTACGACTTCTTTATGACCTATGGCAAAACGCCGGAAGAGAAAGCGGTCCTCGAACGTCTGGGCTGGGCACCGTTCCGCCCGTCAAGCGACCTGCAGCTGGTCCCGATTCGCCAGCTGGCGCTGTTTAAAGAGATGCAGGGCGTGAAAGACAACAAAGGGCTGAAGGACGAGGAGAAGACCAGCAAAGTGGCCGCGATTCAGGCCCAGCTTGAAGACCTCGACCGCCTGACCGCCGCGCTCGGCGCGATGACCAGCGTGAATAAAGCGGTGCAGTAACTCAAGTCCCCTCTCCCACAGGGAGAGGGAGAACGGATTAAGGAGTCAAACATGCAAACCATCACCCTCCCACCGCCAAAGCGCAGCTGGTTCTCGCTCATTAGCTGGGCCATCCTGCTGGCGGTGCTGGTTATCTCCTGGAAGGGCGCGGAAATGGATCCGCTGCTGCTCTTCAAAGACGCGGGCAACATGGCGACCTTCGCCGCCGACTTCTTCCCGCCGGACTTCAGCCAGTGGCAGGACTATCTCAGCGAAATGGCGGTCACCCTGCAAATCGCCGTCTGGGGCACCGCCCTTGCCGTCGTTCTCTCTATTCCATTTGGCCTGATGAGCGCCGAAAACATCGTGCCGTGGTGGGTATACCAGCCCATGCGCCGCCTGATGGACGCCTGCCGCGCCATCAACGAAATGGTCTTTGCGATGCTGTTCGTGGTCGCCGTCGGCCTGGGTCCATTCGCGGGCGTAATGGCGCTGTTCATCCACACCACCGGCGTGCTTTCCAAGCTGCTCTCCGAGGCGGTCGAAGCCATCGAGCCCGGCCCGGTGGAAGGCATCCGCGCAACGGGTGCCAACAAAATCGAAGAGATCCTCTACGGCGTTCTGCCGCAGGTGATGCCGCTGCTGATCTCCTACTCCCTGTACCGCTTTGAGTCCAACGTCCGCTCCGCCACCGTCGTCGGCATGGTCGGCGCAGGCGGGATTGGCGTCACCCTGTGGGAAGCGATTCGCGGTTTCCAGTTCCAGCAAACCTGCGCCCTGATGGTACTCATCATCATCACCGTCAGCCTGCTGGATTTCCTCTCTCAACGTTTGCGTAAGCACTTCATCTGAGAAGCGAGGCTTTGTTTTCTATGCACTTATCCAGACATCCGACCAGTTACCCCACTCGCTGGCAAGAGATTGCGGCAAAGCTCGAAGTGGAGTTGCGCACGCACTACCGCTGTGGAGACTACCTCCCCGCCGAGCAGCAGCTTGCCGACCGCTATGAGGTGAACCGACACACCCTGCGCCGCGCCATTGACCAGCTGGTCGAGCGCGGCTGGGTCCAGCGCCGTCAGGGCGTGGGCGTGCTGGTGCTGATGCGCCCGTTCGACTACCCGCTTAACGCCCAGGCGCGCTTCAGCCAGAACCTGCTGGATCAGGGCAGCCACCCGACCAGCGAAAAGCTGCTCTCGGTATTGCGTCCGGCCTCCAGCCACGTGGCGGACGCGCTGGGGATTCAGGAGGGCGATAACGTCATCCACCTGCGCACCCTGCGTCGCGTTAACGGCGTGGCGGTGTGCCAGATAGACCATTACTTCGCGGATCTCACCCTCTGGCCTGTGCTGCAGCATTTCTCCAGCGGCTCGCTGCATGATTTTCTTCAGGATGCGACAGGCATTGCGCTCAAGCGCACCCAGACGCGCATCAGCGCCCGTCGCGCGCAGGCGAAAGAGAGCAAGGTGCTTGAAATTCCCAATATGGCCCCGCTGCTCTGCGTACGCACCCTCAACCACCGTGACGGCGAGATTAACGCGACGGAATACTCCGTCAGCCTGACCCGCGCCGACATGATCGAATTCACCATGGAGCACTGAATGCACTTCGACACCGCCACCCGACAGCGCTGGATGCGCGTGCTGGCCCACAGCCAGCCTGCCGCGCTCTCTGCCCGCATGAGCACCCTTAGTCTGGCACCTGATTACGACACCCTCCGCGCCCCGGAGATCGGCCTCGTTCAGATCCAGGCGCGCATGGGCGGCACCGGCGAGCGCTTCTTCGCCGGAGACGCCACCCTCACCCGCGCGGCGATCCGTCTGAACAGCGGCACGCTGGGCTACAGCTACGTGCTCGGGCGCGACAAAGCGCACGCCGAGCGCTGCGCGGTGATCGACGCGCTTTTACAGGAACAACCCTATTTCCAGACGTTAATGGAAACCCTTATTGCCCCGCTGGAAGCCGACCGCGCCGCGCGCATTGCCGCACGTCAGGCCGAAGTAAACACCAGCCGGGTCGACTTCTTTACGCTCGTTCGCGGAGACAACGCATGACGCTTCAACCTGCTTTTACCCTGGCCGTCCAGGATGCCCAACACAGTTTTCGTCGCCTGCTGAAGGCCATGAGCGAGCCGGGCGTGATTGTTTCGCTGCACCAGCTCTCCCAGGGCTGGCTGCCGCTGAATCTGGCAACCACCAGCGTGCTGCTGACGCTTGCCGATAACGACACCCCGGTATGGCTTTCGGGCGCGCTGTCTAACGACATCGCCAGCCAGAACCTGCGCTTTCACACCGGAGCCCCGCTGGTCGATCAGCCCCGGCAGGCGGTCTTTGCCGTGGCCGACGAGCACATCAGCCACGAGCAGCTCAACGACCTGAGCGAAGGCAGCGCCGTCGCCCCGGAGACCAGCGCCACGCTGATCCTGCAGGTCTCCAGCCTGAGCGGCGGCCGCATGCTGCGCCTCACGGGGGCAGGCATCGCCGACGAGCGCATGGTCGCGCCACAGCTGCCGGAGTGCATCATTCACGAGCTGACCGAGCGCCCGCATCCGTTCCCGCTGGGCATTGACCTGATCCTGACCTGCGGCGAGCGCCTGCTGGCGATCCCGCGGACCACCCACGTGGAGGTGTGCTGATGTACGTTGCCGTCAAAGGGGGCGAGAAGGCTATCGCCGCCGCCCATGCGCTGCAGGCGCACAGACGACGGGGCGATGAACGGCTGCCCGAGCTGAGCGTCGCCCAGATTGAACAGCAGCTAAACCTCGCCGTCGACCGGGTGATGACCGAGGGCGGCATCGCCGACCGCGAGCTGGCGGCGCTGGCCCTGAAGCAGGCCAGCGGCGATAACGTGGAAGCCATCTTCCTGCTGCGCGCCTACCGCACCACGCTTGCCAAACTGGCGGTCAGCGAGCCGGTGAACACGGCGGAGATGCGCCTGGAGCGCCGCATTTCTGCCGTTTATAAAGACATTCCCGGCGGCCAGCTGCTTGGCCCTACCTGTGACTACACCCATCGCCTGCTGGATTTTACCCTGCTGGCGAACGGCGAAACCCCGTCGCTCAGCACCTCTGACGCCGAACAGGAACCGTCTCCTCACGTTTTCAGCCTGCTGGCGAAACAGGGTCTGGCGAAGGCGGAAGAGGATTCAGACGCGCAGCCGGATGACATCACCCGCACGCCGCCGGTTTACCCGTGCTCGCGCTCGTCCCGCCTGCAGCAGCTGATGCGCGGCGACGAAGGCTATCTGCTGGCGCTGGCCTACTCCACCCAGCGCGGCTACGGGCGCAACCACCCGTTTGCGGCCGAGATCCGCAGCGGCTATATCGACGTCGAAATCGTGCCGGAAGAGCTGGGTTTTGCGGTAAACGTCGGCGAACTGCTGATGACCGAATGCGAAATGGTTAACGGATTTGTCGCGCCCGAAAATGAAGACCCGCACTTTACCCGCGGCTACGGGCTGGTGTTTGGCCTCGGCGAGCGCAAGGCCATGGCGATGGCGCTGGTTGACCGTGCGCTGCAGGCACCGGACTACGGCGAGCACGTTGCAGGCCCGGCGCAGGACGAAGAGTTCGTGCTGGCCCACGCGGATAACGTTGAGGCCGCGGGCTTTGTCTCGCACCTCAAGCTGCCGCACTACGTCGATTTCCAGGCCGAACTGGAACTGCTGAAACGCCTGCAACGGGAGCGCGCCAATGGCTAACTTAAGCGGCTACAACTTTGCCTATCTGGACGAGCAAACCAAACGCATGATCCGCCGCGCCATCTTAAAAGCGGTGGCCATTCCGGGCTATCAGGTGCCGTTCGGCGGCCGCGAAATGCCGATGCCCTACGGCTGGGGCACGGGCGGTATTCAGATCACCGCCAGCGTGATCGGCGAGGCGGACGTGCTGAAGGTCATCGACCAGGGCGCCGACGACACCACCAACGCCGTGTCGATCCGCAGCTTCTTCCAGCGCGTCACCGGCGTCACCACCACCGAAAAAACCGAAGACGCGACGCTGATCCAGACCCGCCACCGCATTCCGGAAACCCCGCTCGCTGAAGATCAGATTTTGATTTTCCAGGTGCCGATTCCGGAGCCGCTGCGCTTTATCGAGCCGCGCGAAACGGAGACCCGCACCATGCACGCGCTGGAAGAGTACGGGGTCATGCAGGTGAAGCTGTATGAGGATATCGCCCGCTTCGGCCATATCGCCACCACCTATGCCTACCCGGTGAAGGTGAATGGGCGCTACGTCATGGACCCGTCGCCGATCCCGAAATTCGATAACCCGAAGATGGACATGATGCCCGCCCTGCAGCTGTTCGGCGCCGGGCGTGAAAAACGCATCTACGCCGTCCCGCCGTACACGCGTGTCGAAAGCCTGGATTTCGACGATCACCCGTTTACGGTGCAGGAGTGGGACGAGCCGTGCGCCATCTGCGGATCCAAACACAGCTATCTGGATGAAGTGGTGCTGGATGACACGGGCAAACGGATGTTTGTCTGCTCCGACACCGATTTCTGCCGCCAACAGAGCGAGGCGAACGGCCAATGAAACCGCTGCTTTCGGTTAACAACCTGACCCACCTGTACGCGCCGGGCAAAGGCTTCAGCGACGTGTCGTTCGAGCTGTGGCCGGGCGAAGTGCTGGGGATCGTCGGCGAGTCCGGCTCCGGCAAAACCACCCTGCTGAAGTCCATCTCCGCGCGCCTCGCGCCGCAACACGGCGAGATACTCTATCAGGGACACTCCCTCTACGGCATGAGCGAGGCCGAGCGCCGCCGTCTGCTGCGCACCGAGTGGGGCGTGGTGCATCAGCACCCGATGGACGGCCTGCGCCGTCAGGTCTCGGCGGGCGGCAACATCGGCGAACGCCTGATGGCCACCGGCGCGCGCCACTACGGCAATATCCGCGCTACGGCGCAGCACTGGCTGGAAGAAGTTGAAATCCCCGCCTCGCGCATCGACGACCTGCCCACCACCTTCTCCGGCGGTATGCAGCAGCGCCTGCAGATCGCCCGCAACCTGGTCACGCACCCGAAGCTGGTGTTTATGGATGAACCCACCGGCGGGCTGGACGTCTCGGTGCAGGCGCGCCTGCTCGACCTGCTGCGCGGCCTGGTGGTGGAACTGAACCTTGCGGTGGTGATTGTCACCCACGATCTGGGCGTCGCGCGCCTGCTGGCGGACCGTCTGCTGGTGATGAAGCAGGGTCAGGTGGTGGAAAGTGGGTTAACCGACCGCGTGCTCGACGATCCGCACCATCCGTACACCCAGCTGCTGGTGTCGTCCGTATTGCAGAATTAAGAGGCCAACATGATCCGCGTACAAAACGTAAGTAAAACCTTTGTGCTCCACCAGCAAAACGGCGTGCGCCTGCCGGTGCTGCAAAACGCCTCGTTAGAGGTAAACAAGGGCGAATGCGTAGTGCTGCACGGCCACTCCGGCAGCGGAAAATCGACCCTGCTGCGCTCCCTGTATGCCAACTATCTGCCCGACGAAGGCCACATTCGCATTCGCCACAACGATGAGTGGGTCGACCTGGTACAGGCTCCGGCGCGTAAGGTGCTGGACGTGCGCCGCACGACGATCGGCTGGGTCAGCCAGTTTCTGCGGGTGATCCCGCGGATCTCCGCCATGGACGTGGTGATGCAGCCCCTGCTGAATCTCGGCGTGCCGCGCGAAACCTGCGCCGCCAAAGCCGCCAGCCTGCTGACGCGCCTCAACGTGCCCGAGCGCCTGTGGCACCTTGCCCCGTCGACCTTTTCCGGCGGCGAGCAGCAGCGCGTCAATATCGCCCGCGGCTTTATCGTCGACTACCCGATACTGCTGCTTGATGAGCCCACCGCCTCGCTCGACGATAAAAACAGCGCGGCCGTAGTGGCGCTGATCGAACAGGCCAAAGCGCGCGGTGCGGCGATCGTCGGGATCTTCCACGACGAGACCGTTCGCACCCGCGTCGCAGACAGACTGCACCCAATGGGGACTTCCGCATGATTATCAATAACGTCAAGCTGGTGCTGGACAATGAAGTCGTTGATGGCTCGGTTGAAGTCCATGAAGGCGTTATTCGCGCCTTTGCCGAAACCCAAAGCCGTACTCCTGAAGCGATGGACGGCGACGGCGGCTGGCTGCTGCCGGGGCTGATTGAACTGCATACCGATAATCTGGACAAATTCTTCACCCCGCGTCCGAAGGTGGACTGGCCCGCCCATTCAGCCATGAGCAGCCACGACGCGCTGATGGTCGCCAGCGGCATCACCACCGTGCTGGACGCGGTGGCCATTGGCGACGTGCGCGACGGCGGCGATCGCCTGGAGAATCTGGAGAAGATGATCAACGCCGTGGAGGAGACGCAAAAACGCGGCCTCAACCGCGCCGAGCACCGTCTGCACCTGCGCTGCGAGCTGCCGCACTACACCACCCTGCCGCTGTTTGAAAAACTGGTCGGGCGCGAGCCGGTCTCGCTGGTCTCTCTGATGGATCACTCGCCGGGACAGCGTCAGTTCGCCAACATTGAAAAGTATCGCGAATACTATCAGGGGAAATATTCTCTCAGCGATGCAGAGATGGCGCGCTACGAGGAAGAGCAGTTGGCGCTTGCGGCACAATGGTCGCAGCCTAACCGCCTCAAAATTGCCGCGATGTGTCGTGACCGCAATATCGCGCTGGCCAGCCATGACGACGCCACGCACGGTCACGTGCTTGAATCCCACCAGCTTGGCAGCGTGATCGCCGAATTTCCCACCACGTTTGAAGCGGCTGAAGCCTCCCGAAAGCACGGCATGAACGTGCTGATGGGCGCGCCAAATATCGTGCGCGGCGGCTCGCACTCCGGCAACGTTGCGGCAAGCAAGCTCGCTTCCCTCGGCCTGCTGGATATCCTCTCGTCCGACTACTACCCCGCCAGCCTGCTGGATGCGGCGTTCCTAGTGGCCGACGACGAGGGCAACCGCTTTACGCTGCCGCAGGCGATTCGCCTGGTGACGAAAAACCCAGCCTCGGCGCTTAACCTTCACGATCGCGGAGAAATTGCCGAAGGGAAACGTGCGGACCTGGTACTCGCCCACCGTAAGGGCGAGCACGTTCATATCGACCACGTCTGGCGTCAGGGAAAAAGGGTGTTCTGATGGGGAGATTAATCTGGCTAATGGGGCCTTCAGGCTCCGGTAAGGACAGCTTGCTGTCCGCCTTACGGCAGCGGGAACATCCGCAGCTGCTGGTCGCGCACCGCTATATTACCCGCGCGGCCAATGCGGGGAGTGAAAACCATATCGCCCTGAGCGAGCAGGAGTTTTTCATTCGTGCCGGGCAAAACCTGCTGGCGCTGAGCTGGCATGCCAACGGCTATTACTACGGGATCGGCATTGAGACCGATCTGTGGCTGCATGCGGGGTTCGATGTGCTGGTTAACGGCTCCCGCGCGCATCTACCACAAGCGCGCGCCCGCTATGGAGCAGCCCTGCTACCGATCTGTCTGCAGGTTTCGCCGGACGTTCTGCGCAGCCGGTTGCAGAGCCGGGGGCGTGAATCAGCCCGTGAGATCGATCAGCGGCTAGAGCGTGCGGCCCGCTATGCCCCGTCCGACTGCCACATCCTCAATAACGACGGAAGTTTGCTACAGTCAGTCGATACCTTTTTATCGCTTATCCGTCAGAAGGAGAAACAGCATGCCTGACTGCCAGCTTCGCCCCGCTACTGCCGACGATGCGCAGATTGTCTATGCCCTGATCTGCGAACTTAAACAGGCAGAGTTCGACCATCAGGCGTTCCACGCCGGATTTCTTGCCAACCTTCAGGATCACAATATGCGCTACCAGCTTGCCGAGCTGGGCGGACATGTTGTCGGCATGATCGGCCTGCATATGCAGTTTCACCTCCATCACGCGCGCTGGATCGGCGAAATCCAGGAGCTGGTGGTGATGCCGCAGGCGCGTGGGTTAAAGGTGGGCAGCCAGCTGCTGGCCTGGGCGGAAGAGGTGGCACGGCAGGCCGGCGCGGAGCTGACCGAACTTTCCACCAGCGTGAAGCGCACTGACGCGCACCGTTTTTACGTTCGTGAAGGATACACGCAGAGCCATTTCCGATTCACCAAACCGCTGTAGAGGTGCGTTATGAGTCTGACAATCACGTTGACGGGAACGGGCGGCGCCCAGCTGGTGCCGGTCTTTGGCTGCGACTGCGCGGCGTGTCGCCGGGCGCGCCTGCAGGAGACCTATCGCCGTCGCCCCTGTAGCGCGGTGGTCAAATTCAACGATGCGGTGACGCTGCTGGACGCGGGCATTCCGCACCTGATGGACGACTGGCCCGCAGGCAGCTTTCAGCAGTTTTTGCTCACCCATTACCATATGGATCACGTTCAGGGGCTGTTCCCCCTGCGCTGGGGCGTTGGCGCGACGATTCCGGTTTACGGTCCGCCGGACGAAGCAGGATGCGACGACCTGTTTAAACACCCGGGGATTCTGGATTTCAGCCACACGGTCGAACCGTTTGTGATGTTTGAACTTCAGGGGATGCGGGTCACGCCGCTGCCGCTCAACCATTCAAAACTGACCTTCGGGTATTTGCTGGAGTCGGCCCACAGCCGCGTGGCCTGGCTTTCCGACACCGCCGGGCTGCCGGAAAAAACAGTGAAGTTCCTGCTCAACAATCAGCCGCAGGCGATGATTATCGACTGCAGCCATGCACCGCGCGACGAGACGCCGCGAAACCATTGCGACTTAAATACCGTGATGGCGCTAAACGAGGTGATTGGCTGTCCGCAGGTGATCCTGACCCACATCAGCCATCAGTTTGACGTGTGGATGATGGATAATCCGCTGCCCGACGGCATTGAAGCGGGGTATGACGGGATGGTGCTGGTGCTGGATTAGGTTTTCTCCCTCTCCCGTGGGAGAGGGTTGGGGTGAGGGCAACAGGCCGCACTTAGCCTCGATCGTAATCGTCCTCTAACCTGCGCTCATCCTCTTCTAACCGACGGCGATCGTCATCCAGCTGTCGCTGGCGCTCGTCTAAACGGCGTCGTCTGTCCTCAAGCTGTCGACGACGATCGTCGTACTGTCTGCTGTCGATTTGACGGCTGCGGTCATAACGATCGTCATCGCTGCTGCTGCGACTGCTGCTGGGATTATAGGCATCGTTGATAGCCTGCTGAATGTTGCCAATAGCATCATCAACAATATCGGCATGAGCCAGTTGGCTGGTGAGTGACAGCAGACCGAATAACAGAGCGGTTGAGTAACGTTTCATAAGGCCAGACTCGCAGGTGAACTGACCTTACGATAATGAACGGTAGGGAACGGGGGTAGCGGAGGAATCTCAAATTCAGTTGTGCCCAGGGTCTTCCATCAACTGATTCGCACGCTGTTTATTTTCTGCGACCAGGACGATGCCATAGCATTTTTGATCCGGCGAATGGCTCCAGATACGATCTTCGGGGATACACCCTCCGTCATAGATAACCTTGCTACCATCATACGGCCAAAATGCTCCCTGCTCGGTATCGAGAACAAATACGGCGATTTGGTCAGACTCGCGGGCAATTTTCTGCCAGAGCATCTTCCCACCCTCATATTGTTCAAAGTCGCTGACAAGCGTCACGCCACACTGTAATACCAGGGCTTCATACAGACGAGTTGCCAGTCCCTTGTCACGCTCGGCGGGATCAACGCAGATACCTTCTACCTGAATAACGCTGGCATCTTCCCAACAGCGCTCGACAGCAATGATATCTTCACCTAAATGCGTTTTACGTTGTAAATCCAGGGCAGCAACAACCCGATGCCGGGGCACCCCATCGAAGGTTTCGATATCCGCTTCAATAATCGCAGCTCTTGGCGTCTGGCTATCAAAAATAACATGTAGCACTCGCCCGGAAAGCTCAAACTCATCAACGAGCTTGAATGACCTTGCTACGGTTTTTGGGCTGTAAGTTGTAGGCATCACAATCATTTGTGAGTCCCCTTTTGTAAGTACCGGCATAGTTCCCTTTATATCCCAATCTGCCAAATTTTGCGCAGGTTAGCATCACCCGGTTTACTCACGCTCTTGATGAATTCCTAAATATCACTTCTTATAAACAGACCTTCCGCAGCGCCTGCGCCAGCTGCACCCGCGTAAACGGCTTACGCAGTAACGGAACGTCCGGCAGCTGAGGGTTATGCGTGGGTCGTAAATCCTGGCCGCTGATCAGCAGTACCGGAAGCTGCGGATAATGACTACGCACATGGTTTATCACCTCGGCTCCGCTGAGGCTGCCGGGCAACATCAGGTCGCTGATAAACATGCCAATATCCGGTGACGCCGCCAGCATGTTCAGCGCCTGCTCGCCGTTGTCCGCTTCAAGCGTCAGGTAGCCAAGCTGATGCAGCTGCTCGCACAGGGTCTGACGGACATCCGCTTCATCCTCCAGCACCAGAACCAGGCGCTCGCTCTCGACGAAGGCGGTGGCTGACAGCGCTTCATCATCTGCAGCGGCGGGCAGCACAGATCGCGGGAGATGAAGCCGGACGGTCGTCCCCTGCCCCGGCGCGCTTTCAATCTCCACGCGCCCACCGGACTGGCGCACAAAGCCATAGACCATCGACAGGCCTAACCCGCTCCCGCTTCCGGTCTGCTTGGTGGTGAAGAACGGTTCAAAGACCCGGGATTTCACCTCCTGCGACATGCCGCTGCCGCGGTCAATGACTTCCAGCGCTACCATATCCTGCCTGCGACCGTCGCTGCGGGTGACGCGCTGATTCCAGGTGCGAATTTTAATCACCCCGCTTTGCCCCTCCATCGCATCGCGGGCGTTCATCACCAGGTTGATGATGGCGTTTTCCAGCTGGCTGACGTCTATCCACGCGGGCCAGGCCGGCGATTGCGCTTCAATCTCCAGGGTCAGGGTCGCGGGCAAGGAGTGGCGCATCAGTTCCCGAAGGTTCTCCAGCAGCGGCAGCATCTCTACCGCATGTGGCGTCAGGGATTGCTTGCGGGAAAACGCCAGCAGGCGCTGGGTCAGTAAGGCGCCACGCTCGGCCGCCTTCAGCGCCCGGGTAATGCGCGGCGCGTCTTTTGATTCGGGGTCGGTGAGTTCAAGGCTGCCGATGATCACCGCCAGCAGGTTGTTAAAATCATGCGCCAGCCCGCCGGTCAGCTGTCCGACCGCCTTCATTTTCTGGCTGTGCAGCAGCGCCTCTTCCAGCCCCTGACGCTCGACGCGGTCGATCTCCATCTGCGTGGTTTTTTCTTTCAGCAGACGCGTGGTGTGCTCTAGCGAGGCGGTATTGCGGGCAAAAACGTTAAACGCGCGCGCCAGTTCACCCAGCTCATCGCGCCGCTGGAGGGCGGGAACGGAAACATCCTGTTCGCCGTGAGCAAGGCGCGACATCGCCCGGGAAATGGCCGTCAGGTTAGAGGCCAGATTGCGGTAGATATACCAGCAGGCGCACCCGGTGATGATCAGCGCCAGGACGGCGAAGATGCTGATAAACACGCTGATGGATTGCAGCTCGTGATGACTCTGGTCAGTACGAAGCCGGGAGGCCTGCGCCACCTGCCCGACGTACTGATTGATGTCGCTGTTGAGGATCGCAACCAGCGCCTTGATGTGGAACATATACCAGCTTATCGCCAGATCGCTCTCTTCCAGCTGCTTCGATAGCGGGGCGAGTTTGCCTAGCTCGGCATTAAAATCAGGCAGAACCTCCTTCACGACCGGCTGTACGGCATTTCGGGGCAGCGTTGCGGCCACTGCGTCCAGTTGATGAACGGTCGCGCGCGGCGAAGGGGTGTCGATAGCAGCAGCGATCAGCCGATCCATCTCCATCAGCTGCTGCGCATCCGGTACGTTGCTGTCGTAACGGCGGTTGATGTCCTGCAGATGACGCAGGTAGCTCTGGCTTTGATATAGCGAGCTGAGCAGCGCGTTACGCTCCAGATGGCGTCGCTGCCCGCGCTCAAGCATCTCCGTCACGCTCTGCTGGAGCTCATTGCTTCGCTGAATAATGCGCGCCACCAGCGCCGGCTCCTGCTGCGCCAGCGGCGCATCGGCAAGCTGTTCCAGCGAGCGGCGCAGCGCCATTTGCGTCTGCTTCAGGCGCTCGGCTTCGCCTTTGTACTCCAGCGCCCCGACGACCTGCGAGAGCCGCACCGCCGCCGTCGCCACGTTGGCGGTATCGCGGGCCAGGTTCATGCTGCCGGTCATGTCATCCAGCGTTTGCTGCTGAACCTGCTCCTGGATTTGACTGGCGTGACGAAAGCCAAGCACCGCCACGCCGCTCACCATCAGCGTCACGGCGACCACCAGCAGATTAAATATCAGCAGGCGACCGCGGGCGCTGGCGAAAAACGGGGGGCGTGAAGACATGTTGACTCCGTAACTGTGATCCACATTAGCTATTCATAACTATGACAAATATGAACAGCTTCTGACATTTTGCATTTACGCACCTGTGATGAAGTGCAGAAATCGGCATTCACAGGAGATCCGCCATGAGCAGAACCCCGGTATTAGAGATGCGCAGCATTGCCAAAACGTTTGGCAGTTTCCACGCGCTCAAGGGTGTGGATTTGACGGTTTTCCCCGGTGAGATCCACGCGCTGATGGGGGAAAACGGCGCGGGAAAAAGTACGCTGATGAAAATCCTCGCCGGAGCCTATACCGCCACCAGCGGCGAGATCCTGATCGACGGCCAGCCGTTTCATATTAAAGGGCCGAAAGATGCGCTGGCCGCGGGCATCACCCTGATTTATCAGGAGATGCAGCTCGCGCCCAATCTGACCGTTGCCGAAAATATCTTCCTCGGCAGCGAGCTGTCGCGCGGCGGGATGGTGCAGCGCAAAGAGATGGCCGCCCAGGCGCAGGCGGTGGTTGACCGTCTCGGCGCGCAGTTCAGCGCCACCGATCTGGTGATGAAGCTAACTATCGCCGAACAGCAGCAGGTAGAAATTGCCCGCGCGCTGCACCGCAACAGCCGCATTCTGGTGATGGATGAACCCACCGCCGCCCTCTCCTCGCGAGAAACGCATCGTCTGTTCGAACTGATTTTGCGCCTGCGCGATGAAGGGATGGCGATCATCTATATCAGCCACCGCATGGCGGAAGTGTATGAACTCTCTGACCGCGTCAGCGTTCTGCGCGACGGGCAATACGTCGGCAGCCTGACGCGCGACAAGCTCAACGCCTCCGAGCTGGTGCGCATGATGGTGGGCCGCCCGCTAAGCGACCTGTTCAACAAGGAGCGTGACATTCCCCTCGGCAGCCCGCGCCTCAACGTGCACCACCTCACCGACGGTAAAAAAGTACAGCCCTGCAGCCTGCAGGTGCGTTCCGGCGAAATCGTCGGGCTGGCGGGGCTGGTCGGGGCCGGACGCTCCGAGCTGGCGCAGCTTATCTTCGGCGTGCGCAAAGCCACGGGCGGCATGATTGAGGTCGACGGCGAGCCGGTGGTGATCCACTCCCCGCGCGCGGCCATCGAAAACGGCATCGGTTTTCTCACCGAGAACCGCAAGGAGCAGGGGCTGTTTCTGGAGCTGGCGGCGCAGGAGAACATCACCATGGCGACGCTGGAACGCGACGCTACCTTCGGCATGCTAAACCGTAAAAAAGCCCAGTCGATTTCCGATGATGCCATTGCCTTGCTCAACATCCGCGTGCCGCATGCTCAGGTACGCGCGGGCGGGCTTTCGGGCGGCAACCAGCAGAAGCTGCTCATCTCCCGCTGGGTGGCCATCGGTCCGCGCATTCTGATGCTGGACGAACCCACCCGCGGCGTGGACGTCGGCGCGAAAAGCGAGATCTACCGCATCATGAACCAGATGGCGCGCAAAGGGGTGGCGATTTTGATGATCTCCAGCGAGCTGCCGGAAGTGGTGGGGATGAGCGACCGGGTGTACGTGATGCGCGAAGGCAGCATTGCGGGCGAGCTCCACGGGCGCGACATCTCTCAGGAAAACATCATGACGCTGGCAACCGGCGTGAACGACACTCATCATCAGGCGGTGTAACCATGACACATTCAACCAGTCCGCAGCAGGTGGCGAAATCCGCCTCTGCCAAAAAAATGCTGATGAGCGATCTGATGCAAACGGTCGGTATTTTGCCGATTCTGATCCTGATTGTGGCGGTATTTGGCTTTATTGCCCCGAACTTCTTTACCGAGAGCAACCTGCTCAACATTACCCGTCAGGCGTCGATCAACATCGTGCTGGCGGCGGGAATGACCTTCATCATTTTAACCGGCGGGATTGACCTCTCCGTGGGCTCGATTTTGGGCACTACGGCGGTAGCGGCGATGGTGGTCTCGCTTATCCCTGAATTTGCCATGCTCTCCATTCCGGCCGCGCTGATGCTCGGCATGGTGCTGGGCCTGTTCAACGGCGCGCTGGTGGCCTTCGCCGGACTGCCGCCCTTCATCGTGACGCTCGGCACCTATACGGCACTGCGCGGTGCGGCGTATCTGCTGGCCGACGGCACGACGGTCATTAACTCCAACATCAACTTTGAGTGGATCGGCAATAACTATCTCGGCCCGATTCCGTGGCTGGTGGTGATCGCCCTCGCGGTCATCGCTATCTGCTGGTTTATCCTGCGCCGCACCACGCTCGGCGTTCATATCTACGCCGTGGGCGGCAACATGCAGGCGGCGCGCTTAACGGGCATTAAGGTCTGGCTGGTGCTGCTGTTTGTCTACGGCATGAGCGGCCTGCTCTCCGGCCTCGGCGGCGTCATGAGCGCCTCGCGCCTCTACAGCGCCAACGGTAACCTCGGCACAGGCTACGAGCTGGATGCGATTGCGGCGGTGATCCTCGGCGGTACCAGCTTCGTCGGCGGGATCGGCACGATCACCGGCACGCTGGTCGGCGCGCTGATCATCGCCACCCTTAACAACGGCATGACGCTGATGGGCGTCTCCTACTTCTGGCAGCTGGTGATCAAAGGGGCGGTGATCATCATAGCGGTGCTGATCGACAAATACCGTACCCGACACCATCAAAGTGCATAACAACAACACCCTACAGCTTCGAGGAAAACCATATGCGTTTGAAACCGTTAGTGACCGCGCTCTGTGCTGGCGCGCTGCTTGCCGCAACGCCGTTTGCGCAGGCAAAAGATCTGAAATCCATTGGCGTGACGGTGGGCGACCTGGCCAACCCGTTCTTCGTGCAGATCACCAAAGGTGCCGAGCTGGAAGCGCGCAAGCTGGCGGGGGATAACGTCAAGGTGACGCTGGTCTCCAGCGGGTACGATCTGGGCCAGCAGGTGGCTCAGATCGACAACTTTATTGCCGCGAAGGTAGACATGATCATCCTCAACGCCGCGGACTCCAAAGGGATCGGCCCAGCGGTGAAGCGCGCGAAGGACGCCGGGATCGTGGTCGTGGCGGTTGACGTGGCGGCGGAAGGGGCTGATGCCACCATCACCTCCGATAACACCCAGGCGGGCGAAATGGCCTGTAAGTACATTACCGACCGCCTGAAAGGCAAAGGCAACGTGGTGATCATCAACGGACCACCGGTCTCTGCGGTGCAAAACCGCGTGGAAGGTTGCCAGACGGAGTTCAAAAAACATCCGGATATCAAGGTGCTCTCGGATAACCAGAACGCCAAAGGCAGTCGTGAAGGCGGTCTGGAAGTCATGACCTCCCTGCTGGCGGCCAATCCGAAGATCGACGGCGTGTTTGCGATTAACGATCCGACGGCGATCGGCGCCGATCTGGCCGCGAAGCAGGCGCAGCGCAATGAGTTCTTTATCGTCGGCGTGGATGGTTCACCGGACGGTGAGGAAGCGCTGAAGCGTGAAAACTCGCTGTTTGTGGCAACCCCGGCGCAAGATCCGCAGGTGATGGCGGCAAAAGCGGTGGAGATCGGCTATGACATTCTCCAGGGCAAACCTGCGCCGAAAGCGCCCGTGCTGATCCCGGTGACGATGATCGATAAAAAGAACGTCGGCACGTATAAGGGGTGGACGGTTAAATAACCTCGCTGCGGCCTGATGCCCTCACCCTAACCCTCTCCCACCGGGAGAGGGAACTTATTCCCCCTCTCCCTTGAGGGAGAGGGTCGGGGTGAGGGGGTGGCATAAAATTCAAGGAGTCCCCATGAAACGCTCCGACATCAATGAAATTCTCGGCCACACGCGGCAGTTCTTTTCCATGCACGACGTTCATCTCCCGCCGTTTGCCAGCTTTCCGCCAACAAAATGGCAGCAGCTTGACCAGGCCGCGTGGCAGGAAGTGTTCGACCTCAAGCTCGGCTGGGACGTGACGGCCTTCGGCGGCAACAGCTTTGCCGCACAGGGCCTGACGCTGTTCACCCTGCGCAACGGCTCGCCCAACGGGGTGCCGTATGAAAAAGGCTATGCCGAAAAAATCATGCACGTGCGCGACGGCCAGGTGACGCCGATGCATTTTCACTGGCGTAAGCGAGAAGACATCATCAACCGGGGTGGCGGGAACCTGATTGTAGAATTGTGGAATGCCGGTGCACATGAAGAGACGGAAAACACCGACGTGACGGTCACCATCGACGGCTGCCGTCAGACCCACGCCCCCGGCAGCCAGCTGCGCCTCACGCCAGGGGAAAGCATCTGCCTGACGCCCGGTCTTTATCACAGCTTCTGGGGCGAACGCGGCTTCGGCGACGTGCTGGTCGGGGAAGTGTCCTCGGTCAATGACGACGAGCACGACAACCACTTTTTGCAGCCCGTTGCCCGCTATAACAACATCGAAGAAGACGAGCCGGCGCTGCTGGTGCTGTGCAACGAGTACAACCTGTTTCGGATATAAGGGGTGAATGATGCCATTGATTTCTCTTGCCGACGGTCTTGCGCACGCCAGACAACACCGCTACGCGCTGGGCGCGTTTAACGTGCTCGACTCCCACTTCCTGCGCGCGCTGTTCGCCGCCGCAAAGCAGGAGCGCTCGCCGTTTATCATCAACATCGCCGAAGTACACTTTAAGTACGTGTCGCTGGATTCGCTTGTCGAAGCGGTGAAGTTCGAGGCCGCCCGTCACGACATTCCCGTGGTGCTCAATCTCGACCACGGCCTGCATTTCGAGGCGGTGGTGCGCGCCCTGCGCTTAGGGTTCAGCTCGGTGATGTTCGACGGCTCTACGCTGAGCTACGAGGAAAACATTCGCCAGACGCGGGAAGTGGTGAAGATGTGCCGCGCGGTGGGCGTATCGGTGGAGGCGGAGCTGGGCGCGGTCGGGGGCGATGAAGGCGGCGCGCTGTACGGGCATGCGGATGAAGCTTTCTTTACCGACCCGCAGCTGGCGCGCGAATTTGTCGATTCAACCGGCATTGACGCGCTGGCGGTGGCTATCGGCAACGCGCACGGCAAATACAGGGGCGAGCCGAAGCTCGATTTCCCCCGTCTGGACGCCATTCGCCAGCAGACGGGGCTGCCGCTGGTTTTACACGGCGGCTCCGGGATTAGCGATGCCGACTTCCGTCGCGCGATTGAGCTGGGCATTCATAAAATTAACTTTTATACCGGCATGTCGCAGGCCGCGCTCGCCGCCGTTGAGCAGCGCATGGCAAAGCGTCAGCCGCTGTACGATGAATTTGCCGAGCTGCTGCTGGGGATAGAAGAGGCGATAACCGATACGGTCGCCGAACAGATGCGCATCTTCGGCAGCGCGGGGCAGGCATAATGGAACGTAAGGGCATCATCGCCGCAGGCAATATGCTGGTGGACCACGTCCACCAGATCGTGCAGTGGCCGGAGCGCGGCTGGCTGGCGGAAATCACCCACAGCGAACGCTCAACCGGCGGCGCGCCGCTCAACGTCCTGCTGACGCTGGCGAAAATGCACGTTGGCCTGCCGCTGCAGGCGGTGGGGCTAATCGGGGAAGACAGCGACGGGGACTACATTCTGGCGATGCTCGACCAGTACCACGTCAACCGCCAGCGCGTACAGCGCACCACCTTTGCGCCGACCTCCATGTCGCAGGTGATGACCGATCCCAGCGGACAACGCACCTTTTTCCACTCGCCGGGCGCCAACCGCCTGCTGGATCTTCCCGCCTTCGATCGCTTAGACGGATCGATGAAGATCTTCCATCTCGGCTACCTGCTGCTGCTCGACAGCCTGGATATGCCCGATGACGAATTTGGCACCCGCAGCGCGCGGCTGCTGGCGCAGATGCACGACCAGGGGTATGAAACCTCGCTCGATCTGGTGTCCCGCAAGGGCGACCCGCGCTACCAGCCGCTGGTGCTCCCTGCCCTGCGCCATCTGGATTATCTGGTGATTAACGAGCTGGAAGCCGGGGAGTTTAGCGGGCTGGAGATGCGAGACGGCAGCGATGCGCTGAATATAGCCCATATTTCTGAAGCCGCCGCACAGCTGCTGGCGGCAGGCGTTCGCCAGCGGGTGGTTATCCACTGTCCGGAAGGGGCATGGGGTGAAGCGCCGGGTGAGCAAGGCCGCTGGATCCCATCATGGTTACTGGAGCAGAAAGAGATTATCGGCAGCGTCGGCGCGGGCGATGCGTTTTGCGCGGGGTTTTTATACGGTTGCCATGAATCGCTGCCGCTGACAGAGAGTATTTATCTGGCGCACGCCTGCGCGCGGGCAAGCCTGCTGGCCGCCAATGCGATTGACGGCGCAAAAACGCTGGCCGAGCTGCAGTTGTTTATCAAAGAGAATACTTAGGCCGCTTTCTCGCTATGGGAAACATCGGTGGCAAACACATAGCCCAACCCACGAATGGTTTTAATGAGTGCAGGCTGATGCGGGTTAGCCTCGATTTTCCGTCGCAGGCGCATGATCAACACGTCAATCGTGCGGTCGAACACGTCGGCGCTTTCGCTGTGAGTCAGCTCAAGCAACCGGTCACGGCTCAGCACCCGACGGGCATTTTGCGTGAGCGCCAGCAGCAGGCCGTACTCGCCCTGGGTTAACGGGACGGGATTACGCTGCGGATCGCTCAGCTCACAGCGGGTGGTATCGAGCGTCCATCCGTTAAAAGCAATGCCCTCAACGGGCGCTGCGGGGACTTCAGCAGCAAGCACGCCGGTACGGCGCAATACCGCCTTAACACGGGCGACCACCACGCGCGGGTTGAACGGTTTGCCAATATAATCGTCGGCCCCCATCTCCAGCCCCACCACCACGTCTGACTCACTGCCCAGCCCGGTTAACATCACAACCGGTAGCGCCGGTCGCTGCTTTTGCAGCTGCAGCAGAACCTGCAGGCCGTTGATATCCGGCAGCATCATGTCCAGCAGCACAAGCGCGATATTCGGCTCCTGCTGCACCTGCCGCAGTGCATCCTGGCCGTTATGGCAGACAAGCACGCTAAAGACGTGCTCGCTCAGCACGTCCTGAAGCAGTTCGCAGACTGCCGTATCGTCATCAACCACCAGAATCGCCGGTTTCATCGTATGCTTCCGTCAGGGGATTATGTTAAGTCTGTACCATTCTGCCGTCGGCTCCAGTCAAATGGTTTTTTCAGTGACGGAAATTCAACCCATGTCACATCCGCTGCCTTGTCGACACGTCAATTTTGACGATTGGCTGTTTTTTGTCAGGGTTTTCACCGCGAAGGGGCCGTAAAGTCAGGGTATACCCATACGAAAAACATGGCATAGAAGCTGCATAGTGGGTGCGAATGATTCGATTAACTGGAGCAGACTGATGAAAAAAGTCGTCACGGTTTGCCCTTATTGTGCCTCAGGTTGCAAGATCCACCTGGTGGTCGATAACGGCAAAATCGTCCGGGCAGAGGCCGCACAGGGGAAAACCAACCAGGGCACGCTATGCCTGAAAGGTTACTACGGCTGGGATTTTATAAACGATACCCAAATCCTCACCCCGCGCCTGAAAAACCCTATGATCCGCCGCGAGCGCGGCGGCAAGCTGGAAGCCGTCTCCTGGAACGAGGCGCTGGATTACGTCGCCACGCGCCTGAGCGCCATCAAGGCCAAATATGGCCCTGATGCGATTCAGACCACCGGCTCTTCCCGCGGGACGGGAAATGAAACCAACTATGTGATGCAAAAATTCGCGCGCGCCGTTATTGGAACCAATAACGTCGACTGCTGCGCTCGCGTCTGACACGGCCCATCGGTTGCAGGTCTGCACCAGTCGGTCGGTAACGGCGCAATGAGCAATGCCATCAACGAGATAGATAATACCGATCTCGTCTTCATCTTTGGTTATAACCCGGCGGATTCTCACCCTATCGTCGCGAACCACGTTATTCGCGCTAAGCAGAATGGGGCGAAAATCATCGTCTGCGATCCGCGCAAAATTGAAACCGCGCGCATTGCGGATATGCACATCGCGTTGAAAAACGGCTCGAACATCGCGCTGCTGAACGCAATGGGGCACGTCATCATTGAGGAGAACCTGTACGACCAGGCGTTTGTCGCGACCCGTACGGAAGGCTTTGAAGAGTACAAGAAAATAGTCGAAGGCTATACGCCAGAGTCGGTGGAAGCGATCACCGGCGTCAGCGCGCAGGCGATCCGCCAGGCGGCACGAATGTATGCCGGGGCGAAAACCGCCGCCATCCTCTGGGGTATGGGCGTGACCCAGTTCTACCAGGGTGTGGAGACCGTGCGCTCTCTGACCAGCCTCGCGATGCTGACCGGTAATCTGGGTAAAGCCCACGTTGGTGTGAACCCGGTGCGCGGTCAGAATAACGTCCAGGGCGCCTGCGATATGGGCGCGCTGCCGGATACTTATCCTGGCTACCAGTACGTGAAATTTCCGGAGAACCGCGCCAAATTCGCGAAGGCCTGGGGCGTGGAAAGCCTGCCGGAACACACCGGGTACCGCATCAGCGAGCTGCCGCACCGCGCGGCGCATGGCGAAGTGCGTGCGGCCTACATCATGGGCGAAGATCCTCTCCAGACCGACGCCGAGCTCTCGGCGGTGCGCAAAGGGTTTGAGGATCTGGAGCTGGTGATTGTCCAGGATATCTTCATGACCAAAACCGCGGCGGCGGCGGATGTGATTTTACCGTCGACCTCCTGGGGCGAGCATGAAGGCGTCTACACTGCGGCAGACCGCGGCTTCCAGCGCTTCTTTAAGGCGGTCGAGCCGAAGTGGGACCTGAAAACCGACTGGCAGATCATCAGCGAAATCGCCACCCGCATGGGCTACCCGATGCACTACAACAACACTCAGGAGATCTGGGACGAGTTGCGCAGTCTGTGTCCGGACTTCTACGGGGCAACCTATGAAAAAATGGGTGAGCTGGGGTATATCCAGTGGCCGTGCCGGGATGAGTCGGAGGCCGATCAAGGCACGTCCTATCTCTTTAAGGAGAAATTCGACACCCCGAACGGGCTGGCGCAATTCTTCACCTGCGACTGGGTCGCGCCCATTGATAAACTCACCGATGAGTATCCAATGGTGCTCTCCACCGTACGTGAGGTGGGCCACTACTCCTGTCGTTCGATGACCGGCAACTGCGCCGCGCTGGCGGCGCTGGCGGACGAACCGGGCTACGCGCAAATCAATACTGCCGACGCGAAGCGCCTCGGCATTGAGGATGAAGCACTGGTGTGGGTGAACTCGCGCAAAGGGCGGATCATCACCCGAGCGCAGGTCAGCGACCGTCCAAACAAAGGGGCGGTCTATATGACCTATCAGTGGTGGATTGGTGCCTGTAACGAGCTGGTAACGGAGAACTTAAGCCCGATAACCAAAACGCCGGAGTATAAATACTGCGCCGTCAACGTTGAGCCGATTGCGGATCAGCACGCCGCGGAACAGTATGTGATCGACGAATATAACAAGCTGAAAGCCCGGCTGCGCGAAAGCGCAATGGGTTGAAGCCGTTAATTCATCGATGAATAAAGGGAGTGAAATATTCACTCCCTTTTTATTTCCGGTTGGCTTATCAATAATATCAATTATTATTCTGGAAAGCGGCTCGCAGAAATAATGTAATTTTCGCGAAAAAGAATTACATCTTTGCATTTTAATTCAGAGGGATAAGATGTGCGGCGGGTGCTTAAGACTTTCTGTCTTGAGCATTGTTGAGGGACAGAAAGTAGAAAGCCCCGGGAAATTTTCATTTACCCGAGGCTACTCCCTCAACTCCCAACAGGTTGAGAGTAGCCTCTTATTCTTTTTTTGACAAGGAGTAAAAGGCATGACGCCATTAAAAACTGCGTTAGGCATCGTCTTTATTATCTGCCTGACGATAGTGATATTTACCTTTATTACTCGCGGGAAGCTCTGCGAGCTCACAATAAAGAGTTAACATCAGGAGGTGGCGGCGAAATTAGCCTGCGTCGCAGGCTAACCTCTATGGGCGGAACAACGGTTCCGCCCGGCTTGTAGGATGCTGAGGTCTTAATGCACCCATTTTTTTCTTTTGCGCCCGCGATTATACTGCGCGGCGTGTACCCAGATGATAAGAATCCATGAAATCCATTTTTCTGTTGTTAGTGTTTTTAACGTCCTTCGCCCGCGCGGATGAGATAGGCAGCCAGTATCAGAAGCAGGCGGAAGCCGGTGATGCGCGTGCCCAGTATTATCTTGCTGATACGTACTTCAGCTCCGGCGACAGCAAGCAGGCCGCGCTGTGGGCAGAGAAAGCCGCAAAAGGCGGCGATGTCGACGCCATGGCGCTGCTCTCGCAAATCCTTTTTACGCAGGGCGATTACGCACAGGCCAAAGCCCTGGCCCAACAGGCAAACATTGCTGGCAGCAAACGCGGCGCGATCATGCTGGCACGCGTGCTGGTCAACACTCAGGCCGGTAAAACTGACTATCCCCAGGCCATTAAACTGCTGCAAACGGCAACCGAAGATATCGACAGCGACTCTGCGGTCGATGCGCAGCTGTTGCTGGGGCTGATTTATGCCAACGGCGTCGAGGTAGCGCAGGATGACGTGCAGGCCGCCTCGTGGTTCAAGCGAAGTTCAGCCCTTTCGCGTACCGGCTACGCCGAGTACTGGGCGGGGATGTTGTTCAGGCAGGGCGAGAAAGGCTTTATCACGCCAAATAAGCAGAAAGCACTGTACTGGTTGAACCTGAGCTGCACTGAAGGGTTTGATACGGGATGCGAAGAGTTTGATGCGTTAAGCGGGGAGTAAAGTGCCGGGTGGCGCCTTCGCCTTACCCGGCCTACAAAACCCGTAGGCCCGGTAAGCGCAGCGCCACCGGGCTTAGGATGTTACTGGTCAGCCGTCTTATCAAAACGACCCAGCACTTCGCGTTCATATGCCAGCGCTTTTTTGCGGTCGAATTTGTGCTCCCACTTGGCGATAACCAGCACCGCCAGGGCATTGCCCACCACGTTCAGCGCCGTACGCGCCATGTCGAGGATACGGTCCACACCGGCGATAAATGCCAGACCTTCGAGCGGAATACCAACGCTGCCCAGCGTTGCCAGCAGCACCACGAACGAAACGCCCGGAACGCCAGCAATACCTTTGGACGTCACCATCAGCGTCAGAACCAGTACGATCTCCTGCCACAGCGACAGGTCAATGCCGTACAGCTGCGCAATAAAGATAGCGGCGATACTCTGGTACAGCGTCGAACCATCCAGGTTAAAGGAGTAACCGGTCGGCACCACGAAGCTGGTGATCGACGCTGGCGCGCCGTAGGCTTCCATCTTCTCAATAATACGCGGCAGCACGCTCTCAGAGCTTGCCGTGGAGTAGGCCAGAATCAGCTCATCTTTCAGGATACGAATCAGGATCCAGATGCTCAGCCCGCACAGACGTGCCACGATCCCCAGCACCACCAGCGCGAAGAACAGGATGGCGAAGTGCACCAGGATCACCAGCTTCGCCAGCGGCCACAGGGAGGCAAAACCGAAGTTCGCCACGGTGACGGCGATAAGCGCAAACACCCCTACCGGCGCGTAGCGCATCACCATGTGGGTCACTTTAAACATGGTTTCGGAGATAGAGCGGAACACGGTGACCAGCGGCTCACGGTGCGTCGCCGGCAGAGAAGAGAGCCCCAGACCAAACAGCACCGAGAAGAAGATAATCGGCAGCATCTCGCCCTTCGCCATCGACGCCACGATGTTGGTCGGCACCAGCGACAGGATAGTGCCCATCAGGCCGTGCGCGTGGCTCTGCACGTCGGCGGTCGTACTTTGGTATTTCGAAATATCCACCGTAGCCAGCTGCGACATATCAATCCCGGAACCCGGCTGGAACACGTTCGCCAGGGTGATACCGAGAATGATCGCCACCGTAGTGATCACTTCGAAATAGATAATGGTTTTCGCACCAATACGACCTAACTGCTTCGCATCGCCGACGCCCGCAATACCGACCACCAGCGTCGAGATCACAATCGGTACCACAATCATCTTGATCAGATGAATAAAGATATCCCCTGCCGGAGAGAGCAGGTTCGCAATCAGCCATTCGCGGCTGTCGCTGTGATAGTGAAGGTAACTGCCCAACAAGATGCCCAGCACAAGGGCGATTAAGATCTGCCAGGCAAGGCTGACTTTAACGTTTTTCATAGAAACTGACTTCCTCAATGAGCGCCTTATTCACGCAAACTGCATGAATATGGAGACATACTGAAAGGGTATGAATTGTGTTGCGTTGGTTTATGGGATTTTTTAACGCGGCGTATGAGTATCATTTGCGCGACCTGTTGCGCAAGCCTTAAAGAACGACGCGTTTCACTCACAAAAGCGACGATGACGGGAGTTTGTTCTACTTCTTATAAATAACCTTTTGTTATAAAAACGCTTTTTTAAACATAAATGTGAATAATCGTCAGCATAAATTATTTTCCTTCAAAGTTTCATTCGCTCATTTTTCATACTCTTCAAACAATGCGTGATCTGTAGCCCAAATACTAAACAAAGCTTGTAAAGCCCCTACAATTAACGTTTTTGCGACATATTATTAACATCTTACAAGGAGAAAAAAAGCCATGAGCCAAATCCACAAACATGACATTCCCGCAAATATTGCGGACCGTTGCCTGATCACCCCGGAGCAGTACCACGAGAAATATCAGCAATCTATCACCGCCCCGGACACCTTCTGGGGTGAGCAGGGCCATATCCTTGACTGGATCAAACCTTATCAGAAGGTGAAGAACACCTCCTTTGCGCCCGGCAATGTCTCCATTAAATGGTATGAAGATGGCACCCTGAACCTGGCGGCGAACTGCCTTGATCGTCACCTTGCCGAGCGTGGGAATGAGACGGCGATTATCTGGGAAGGCGATGACGCCTCGCAGAGCAAACATATTACCTATAAAGAGCTGCACCGTGACGTGTGCCGCTTCGCCAACGTTCTGCTGGAAAAAGGCATTCAAAAAGGCGACGTGGTCGCTATCTATATGCCGATGGTGCCGGAAGCGGCGGTGGCCATGCTGGCCTGCGCGCGTATCGGTGCGATTCACTCAGTGATTTTTGGCGGGTTCTCGCCAGAGGCGGTTGCGGGTCGTATTGTCGATTCAAGTTCAAAACTGGTGATCACCGCCGATGAAGGCGTGCGCGCCGGACGCGGTATCCCTCTGAAGAAAAACGTCGACGAAGCGTTGAAAAACCCGAACGTCAAAACGGTCAGCAACGTCATCGTCCTTAAGCGTACCGGCGGTAAGATCGACTGGAACGAAGGTCGCGACCTGTGGTGGAGCGACCTGATTGAAAAAGCGAGCGACCAGCATCAGCCGGAAGAGATGAACGCAGAAGATCCGCTGTTCATTCTTTATACCTCCGGCTCCACCGGTAAGCCAAAAGGCGTACTGCACACCACCGGCGGCTATCTGGTCTATGCGGCCACCACCTTCAAATACGTCTTCGACTACCATCCGGGCGACATCTACTGGTGTACCGCCGACGTGGGCTGGGTCACCGGACACAGCTACCTGCTGTACGGCCCGCTGGCCTGTGGCGCAACAACGCTGATGTTTGAGGGCGTACCCAACTGGCCGACCCCGGCGCGTATGTGCCAGGTGGTCGATAAGCACCAGGTCAATATTCTCTACACCGCGCCAACGGCGATCCGCGCATTAATGGCGGAAGGCGACAAAGCCATCGAAGGCACCGACCGCTCTTCATTGCGCATCCTCGGTTCCGTGGGCGAGCCCATTAACCCGGAAGCCTGGGAGTGGTACTGGAAGAAAATCGGCAACGAGAAATGCCCGGTGATGGACACCTGGTGGCAGACCGAAACCGGCGGCTTTATGATCACCCCGATGCCGGGCGCCACGCAACTGAAGGCCGGTTCCGCGACCCGTCCGTTCTTCGGCGTGCAGCCTGCGCTGGTGGATAATGAAGGCAACCCGCTGGAAGGCGCCACCGAAGGCAACCTGGTGATCGCAGACTCCTGGCCGGGTCAGGCGCGTACCCTGTTCGGCGATCACGATCGCTTCGAGCAGACTTACTTCTCGACCTTTAAAAACATGTACTTCAGCGGCGACGGCGCGCGTCGTGACGAAGATGGCTATTACTGGATAACCGGGCGCGTGGACGACGTGCTTAACGTCTCTGGCCACCGTCTGGGCACCGCGGAGATTGAATCAGCGCTGGTGTCGCATCCGAAGATTGCCGAAGCCGCCGTTGTCGGTATTCCGCACAACATCAAAGGCCAGGCAATTTACGCCTATGTCACCCTGAACCACGGGGAAGAGCCGTCGCCAGAGCTCTACGCTGAGGTGCGCAACTGGGTGCGTAAAGAGATTGGCCCGCTGGCAACGCCGGACGTGCTGCACTGGACCGACTCGCTGCCGAAAACCCGCTCCGGCAAAATTATGCGTCGTATCTTGCGCAAAATCGCGGCAGGGGACACCAGCAACCTCGGTGATACCTCAACGCTCGCGGATCCTGGCGTGGTGGAAAAACTGCTCGAAGAGAAGCAGGCCATCGCAATGCCCTCGTAATCTTTTCTCCCTCTCCCCGTGGGAGAGGGCCGGGGTGAGGGCATCAGACCGCACCTTCCTACCCTAACCCTCTCCCCATAGGGGAGAGGGGATAAAACAAACCAACCTTACCTCTGGAGAACTCTGTGATGAATAACGATATTTGTCAGCAGATAGAGAATAGTGCGCACTACAGGGAGCTCGTCGATAAGCGGCAACGGTTTGCCTTCATCCTTTCCATCATCATGCTGATTATCTATGTCGGCTTTATTCTGCTGATCGCCTTTGCCCCACACTGGCTGGGCACCCCGTTGCACGAGGGGACCAGCGTGACGCGCGGCATCCCGATTGGCATTGGCGTGATTGTGATTTCATTCTTGCTGACCGGCGTCTACGTCTGGCGCGCGAACGGTGAATTCGATCGTCTTAATAAAGCGGTACTGCAAGAGGTAAAAGCATCATGAAGCGAGTTCTGACGGCGCTCGCCGCCACACTTCCCTTTGCCGCCCACGCGGCGGATGCCATTACCGGCGAGGTACAGCGCCAGCCGACCAACTGGCAGGCGATTGTGATGTTCCTGATTTTCGTTGTGCTGACGCTGTATATCACTTACTGGGCGTCGAAACGCGTGCGCTCCCGTAACGATTACTACACCGCAGGCGGCAACATTACCGGCTTCCAGAACGGGCTGGCGATTGCGGGTGACTTTATGTCCGCCGCCTCCTTCCTTGGCATCTCTGCGCTGGTCTACACCTCCGGCTATGACGGTCTAATCTACTCTCTCGGCTTCCTCGTCGGCTGGCCGATCATCCTGTTCCTGATTGCCGAGCGCCTGCGCAACCTGGGCCGCTATACCTTCGCCGACGTGGCCTCGTATCGCCTGAAACAGGGGCCGATTCGCACCCTCTCCGCCTGCGGCTCGCTGGTGGTAGTGGCGCTGTACCTGATTGCGCAGATGGTGGGCGCGGGTAAATTGATCCAACTGCTGTTCGGCCTGAACTACCATATCGCGGTGGTGCTGGTTGGCGTACTGATGGTGATGTACGTGCTGTTCGGCGGCATGCTGGCGACGACCTGGGTGCAGATCATCAAAGCCGTGCTGCTGCTGTTCGGCGCCAGCTTTATGGCCTTTATGGTGATGAAGCACGTCGGGTTCAGCTTCAATAACCTGTTTACCGAAGCCATGGCGGTCCACCCGAAAGGGGAAGCAATCATGAGCCCGGGCGGGCTGGTGAAAGACCCGATATCGGCGCTTTCACTGGGTCTCGGACTGATGTTCGGTACCGCGGGTCTGCCGCATATTCTGATGCGCTTCTTCACCGTGAGCGACGCGCGTGAAGCGCGCAAGAGCGTCTTCTACGCCACCGGCTTCATGGGTTACTTCTATATTCTGACCTTTATCATCGGCTTTGGCGCGATCATGCTGGTGGGGGCGAACCCGGCATTTAAAGATGCCGCAGGCGCGCTGATTGGCGGTAACAACATGGCGGCGGTGCACCTGGCGGACGCGGTGGGCGGTAACCTGTTCCTCGGCTTTATCTCTGCCGTGGCTTTCGCCACCATTCTTGCGGTGGTTGCGGGTCTGACGCTGGCCGGGGCGTCGGCGGTCTCGCATGACCTCTACGCCAACGTCTTCCGCAAAGGCGCGAGCGAGCGCGATGAGCTGAAGGTCTCCAAAATCACCGTGCTGGTGCTGGGCGTGGTGGCGATTCTGTTAGGCATTCTGTTCGAGAAGCAAAACATCGCCTTTATGGTGGGGCTGGCCTTCTCCATTGCGGCAAGCTGTAACTTCCCGATCATCCTGCTCTCCATGTACTGGTCGAAACTGACCACCCGTGGCGCGATGATTGGCGGCTGGCTGGGGCTGCTGACGGCGGTGATCCTGATGATTCTGGGCCCGACGATCTGGGTGCAGATCCTCGGTCACGCAAGCGCCATCTTCCCGTATGAATACCCGGCACTGTTCTCCATTGCCGTGGCGTTTATCGGCATCTGGTTCTTCTCGGCCACCGACAATTCGCCGGAGGGTAATCTGGAGCGCGAAAAATTCCGCGCCCAGTTTATTCGTTCACAAACCGGTCTCGGCGTCGAGCAGGGCCGCGCGCACTAAGCCTTTCTCCCCGGCCATTCTGGCCGGGGAGCTTAAAACATCACCCACGCCACCAGCGGTGCAACCAGCACCATCACCACGCCCGACAGCATCATCACCAGGCTCGCGACAACGCCCTCCTGCTGGCCCAGCTCATACGAACGTGCCGTGCCCGCGCCGTGCGACGCCGCGCCGAACCCTGCCCCTTTCGCCATGCCTTCGCGAATGGAAAGCCGCAGAAAGAGCATATCGCCCACCGCCATCCCAAAGACGCCCGTCACCACCACAAACAGCGCCACCAGGTCCGGCTGCCCGCCGAGCGGTTTTGCCGCCGCCAGCGCAAACGGCGTGGTCACCGAGCGCACGGCCAGGCTGCGCTGAATTTCATCGGGCAGCGTAAACAGTCTCGCCAGCCAGACGGAGCTACAGACCGCGACCACCGTGGCGGTGATCACCCCTGCGCTGAGCGACATCCAGTGGCGTTTGATAATCGCCAGGTTGTCGTAAACGGGCACGGCAAAGGCGATGGTCGCCGGGCCGAGCAGCCACAGCAGCCAGTGGGATTCGCCAATGTAGTTCTGCCAGGAAATGTGGCCAAAGACCAGCATCAGCACCAGCAGGATCGGCGTGAAGACCAGCGGCATCAGCGGCAGGGCGTGAAAACGACGATACAGTCGCTTGTTGGCAAAGTAGATCCCGAGCGTCGCAATCAAGCACAAGACGCTGATCTGAAAGTTAGTCATGTTTGTGCCTGCTGATTTCAAAGCGGTAGACTTTATCCACCACCCAGGCGGTCGCCCCCAGCACCATCAACGTACTCAGCGCGATCACCGCAAAGATTCGCCAGCCGTCCACCATCAGCAGCTGCGCATAGTTCACCACCGCCACCACGGCGGGGACAAAGAACAGCAGCATCTCCGCAAGCAGCCAGCGCGCCCCGGCGCGCACCCAGTTGAGGGGGATCACGCGACACAGAATAAGCGTCAGCATCAGCAGCATCCCCACCAGGTTGGCAGGCAGCGGCAGGTGGAGCCAACCGACAAGATATTCGGCAAAAACAAACAGTCCCGCGTAGAGCAGTACCTGAACCGGGACCTGGAGTCGTTGTACAACGGCAGGCGTAACACGGCTTAACGCCACGGCCATGGGGGTTTTCCTCAAAAATGAGACGAGGCGCCAGTATAGTGAGCGCACGGTGTGGACTGAAATGAATTAAAATCATCAAAGGTATAGTTTCGAGGAATAATCATGGACATAAGAACGCTGCGCTATTTTGTCGAAGTGGTTCGTCAGCAAAGTTTTACCCGCGCAGCGGAGAAGTTGTTTGTCACCCAACCCACTATCAGCAAGATGCTGAAAAACCTCGAAGATGAACTGAACTGTACCCTGCTGATCCGCGACGGGCGCAAGCTGCTGCTGACCGACACCGGACGCGTGGTGTTCGAACGCGGGCTGGCGATTCTGGCGGAGTTCCGCCAGCTGGAAGCGGAGCTGGACGATATAAACCATTTGACCAAAGGGGTGCTTCGCCTCGGCATTCCCCCGATGGTCGGCATGATGATGGCCGGGCCGATTAGCCTGTTTCGCCAGCGTTATCCCGGCGTAGAGCTGAAGATTTCGGAGTTTGGTGGGTTAACCGTCCAGCAGGCCGTCACCAACGGCGAGCTCGACGTAGCAATGACCGCCCTCCCCGTTGAGGAAGAGAGCGGCCTGGCGACGCTTCCGCTCTTTAGCCACCCGCTGTGCGTGCTGGTGCCCCGCTCCGGCGACTGGCTGAAGAGGGAGTCGGTGAAGCCTGAACTGCTCGGCGAGCACCCTCTGCTGATCTACAACGAAGACTTCGCCCTCAGCCGCCAGCTGATGACGCTGTTTAACCAGCATAACGTGAAGCCACGCATTGCGGTGCGCAGCGGGCAGTGGGATTTCCTGGCGGCGATGGTGCAGGCAGGCGTGGGGATTGCCATTCTGCCGCAGCCGATTTGCGAGCGTCTGGATAAAAACACGCTGCGCTGGATCCCGCTGGAGAGCGATCTGCACTGGCAGTTAGGGATGATCTGGCGTGAAGGGGTCTATTTGTCGCAGAGCGCGCAGGCGTGGCTGCAGTGTTGTGAGGGGTTTTGGGTGCGGTCTGAATAGTGCCCGGTGGCGCTGCGCTTACCGGGCCTACGTTCGAACCGTAGGCCGGGTAAGGCGAAGCCGCCACCCGGCAAAACAGCGCTACTGATTCTCTATCAACAGCGCTTCCAGCAGGTCCAGATCGTGCAGCAGCTTTTGCAGCGTCTCGTTGCTGATCTGGCGCGTGGCGCGCAGGTGATACAGCTCGGCACGCTCGGAGCGCAGCGCCGCCAGACGGAACCGACGCTCAAGGTTCTCCTCCTGCAGCGAGCTTTCCACGTCGTTACGCCCGTCCGCGCGACGGCGCAAGTTACCAATCACGCGGGAACTCACTTCCGTCAGCAGCTGATTGTCGATGTTCTCTTCCGCATCCGCGGCCAGACGTTCTTCCATTTTCTGGATAGCGACAATCGCCACTTCGGCGGTAGCCGCCCGCGCAATACGCTCCTCTTTATGCTGCTGGGTCGAATCACCGGCATCAATATGCTGGAGTAAAATCGGCAGCATAATCACGCCGACAAACAGTGAGAACAGAATCACGCCCGCCGCCAGGAAGACCAGCTCGTAGCGCGCCGGGAAGACGTCGCCCGTCGGCAGCAGCAGCGGAATGGAGAGGACACCGGCAAGGGTGATCGCCCCGCGTACGCCCGCAAAAGAAGCAATCAGCAGTTCACGCGTTGTCCACGAGCCGAACTCCATCGGCTTTTTCTTCAGGAAACGGACGCTGAAGTTTTTCATCGTCCACAGCCAGCCGAAACGCACCAGCATCAGCGCCAGGTAGATCAGCACGATGTCGGTAAACAGCATCCAGACCTCAACGTTCGGGTCGGCTTCGGCCGCCACCAGCGAGGATTCCATAATGCCCGGCAGCTGCAGGCCCAACAGCAGGAACACCATGCCGTTAAAGACAAACTCCAGCATGGCCCAGGTGCTGTTGGCACGCAGACGCATGGCCAGCGGCGCGCGGCGCATCACACCGGAGCGGGTAATGGTCATCCCTGCCGCCACTGCCGCCAGAATGCCCGATACGCCGATATGTTCAGCAATCAGATAAGAGGCAAACGGCAGCAGGAACAGCAGTACGATCTGCGTAGCGGGTTCATCGCCGCCCCAGCGGCTGAGGAAGCGCAATGAGCGGCCGTACAGCCAGCTCACCACGAAGCCCGCGAGAATACCGCCAATCGCTACCTTGAAGAATTCCAGCGTTGCGCCGCCGACGGTAAAGACCATCGTGCCCATCGCAACGGCCACGGCAAACTTCAGGGCAACCAGGCCAGAGGCGTCGTTCATCAGCGCCTCCCCCTGTAAAATCCCCATGATTTTCTTCGGAATACGGCCTTCACCCACAATGCCGGACAACGCCACGGCATCGGTTGGCGACAGCACGGCGGCCAGCGCAAAAGCCGGTATTAACGGAATGCCCGGTACCGCCCAGTAGATCAGAAAACCAATCCCGACGACGGTGACCACCACCAGCGCCAGCGCCAGGCCGAAGATCTCGCGCCCGTGCTCAAGGAATTCGCGCGTGGGCGTTTTCCAGCCATCGGCAAACAGCAGTGGCGGGATAAACAGCACGAGGAACAGTTCGGGGTCAAATTCCACGTGCAGGCCAAACGTCGGCCACGCCAGCAGCGCGCCGATGGCAATTTGCATTAATGGCAGGGGGACCTGAAAGGGCAGTACGCGTGTAACCACCCCGGATAGCGAGACCACAAGGGTCATGATGAGTATTGTGAAGAAGATTTCCATGCGTTCCCTGTTTGCTGTGTTGCTTATGTACTCCGGAAGGCGTCGTGCCTTTTATTCTATCTTCCCCAGAGTAACGCAAAAGGCAACAGGATGAGTCCTGAAAATAAAAACGGGCGGCCTGAGCCACCCGTTTTCGCATCAAAGGCCAATTTAGATAGCCCAGCCGCCCGCGTAAAACGCCACCAGCGCAACGGCGATAATCACGGTGCCGATATTCAGCTTGCGCCACTCACCGGAGACCAGACGACCAATCACCAGCGACGCGAAGCCGATCATAATGCCGGTCACGATGTTACAGGTCAGCACGATGAAGACCGCGGTAATCAGGCCAGACATGGCGTCCACGAAATCTGCAAAGTCGATTTTCGCCACGTTGCTCAGCATCAGCAGGCCAACGTACATCAGCGCTGGCGCGGTCGCGTACGCCGGAACTAGGTAGGAGAGCGGAGAGAGGAACAGGATCAGCATGAACAGCACGCCCACGGTGATCGCCGTCAGGCCGGTTTTACCGCCTGCCGCTGTACCCGCTGCGGACTCAATGTACACCGCCGCAGGCGCTGCGCCCACCAGGCCTGAGAAGACGCTGCTCAGGGAGTCCGTCGTCAGCGCTTTGCCACCGTCAATAATCTGACCGTCTTTATCCAGCAGGTTCGCCTGACCGGCCACCGCACGAATGGTCCCGGTCGCGTCAAACACCGCGGTCATCACCAGCGCCAGCACGCTTGGCAGGATCACCGGGTTCAGCGCGCCGACGATATCCAGGCTGCCAATCAGGGAGTTGCCTTTGTCATCGCTCAGCGACGGCATGGCGAAAATGCCGGAGAAATGGACGTTCGGATCGAAAATCAGGCCAACAATGGAAACGCCGATAATGGTCAGCAGAATGCCGCCCGGGACTTTCAGTTTTTCCAGACCGATAATCACCGCCAGGCCGATCAGCGACATAATCACCGGGAAGCTGGCGAAATGGCCGAGCGCCACCGGCAGACCGTCCAGCGGGTTCTTGATGACCAGACCGACGCCGTTGGCGGCGATCAGCAGCAGGAACAGGCCGATGCCGATGCCGGTACCGTGCGCCACGCCCTGCGGCAGGTTGCGCAAGATCCAGCTACGGATGCCGGTCGCTGAAATAACGGTAAACAGCACACCCATCAGGAACACGGCGCCCAGCGCAACCGGTACGCTGATGTGCTGGCCCAGCACCAGGCTGAACGCGGTAAACGCGGTCAAGGAGATGGCGCAACCAATCGCCAGCGGCAGGTTCGCCCACAGGCCCATCACGATGGAGCCTACGCCGGCCACAAGGCAGGTTGCCACAAAGACAGCCGCTGGCGGGAAGCCCGCTTTGCCCAGCATGCCCGGCACAACGATGACGGAGTAAACCATCGCCAGAAACGTTGTCAAACCAGCAACGATCTCCTGGCGCACGGTGCTGCCGCGAGCCGAAATTTTAAACATGGCGTCAAGTGAACCGCCAGTACGCGCAGATGGCGTAGACATAGAAAACATCCCCTGAGAGTTTTTTAGGAAGTCCGTAAGCGAGGTGGAGACGCCGCTGCCAGCTAAACGTCAAATCCTTGTGTTGCGTTTGCGACGAAAGGGCGTCACAAAAAAAGCAAACGTTTAGCTCCGCGCTTACAAACGGGTGGTCAAATTAAGGCAAACGATTATCTAGCGTAATCCCCGCCCTTTTCAACTGAACTTTATCGTTTTTCGCTAAAATTCACTTATGATGCTGAAGAAATAAACAGAGGATGCGCAAACGTTATCGTCTATGCGCAATTTGTTTACATTTCAGTCCTCGCCCGGGATAGATAACGGCCCCCCTTGCTCCAGAGTTCTTTGCCAGCCAGGGCTGCTCTCAACTTTTGTCTTCCAGGCCTGAATATGCGGCAGATTAGCGATACCGCCGCGCGCCAGCAGGGCAAAGATCGGAAAGCTCATCTGAATATCGGCCATGCTGAGCGCATCCCCGGCAAACCAGCTGTTTTTGGCTAGGTGCGACTCAATAAAGCGCGCATGGGTTTCCAGCTGACGGTTGAGGTACGCTTTCTGCACCCCCTGCCCCAGCGCTTTGCCCAAAGTTCTGATACCAAACGGCACCGGCGGCTTACCGAGGCTGTTGAAGACCAGCTTCATTAACAGCAGCGGCATCAGGGATCCTTCCGCGTAGTGCAGCCAGAAGCGGTACTGCACCTTATGTGCCGGATCTAAAGGCTTAAGCCGCGACTCGGCATCGTACGTTTCCTGCAGATACTCCAGAATGGCGCCTGACTCTGCGAGGATCAGTCCGTTATCTTCGATGACCGGTGATTTGCCCAACGGATGCACTTTTTTGAGAGCCTCAGGTGCCAGCATGTTCTTTTCACGCTGATAGTGAACGATCTCATAAGGCAGGCCGAGTTCTTCCAGCGCCCAGATCACGCGATGCGAGCGCGACTGGTTTAGGTGATGTACCGTGAGCATGGTTTTCTCCTGGTTATTCATACTTTTTAACTATAGAAAATTGAACAACACCGCGAAAAAAATTCGGCTAAAAACCGGTCAGCGAGGCTGGCGAAAAAACGGGTCTTGCATAGAATTAAAGTGTCAGCACAATCCGGAACCTCCCCAACCAGCTCGACACGAGGGGTGCTGACGTCGGGGGAAACCCTCCCGTGAACCAGCGGGATAGAGTGAAAGACAAAGACCGGGAAAAACTAAAGCGCCCTTATGTGGCGCTTTAGTTCTTTATATGCTTTTTGCCGCGCAATCTCAGTCCTCTTCCAGCAACCGTGCCCCCGTCCCCTGCTCGCCCAGCTTGTCCCCGGGGTTACGCAACGGACAATCGCTCCGCGACAGGCAGCCGCAGCCAATGCAGCCATCCAGTTCGTCACGCAGCGCGACCAGCGTATGGATACGCCTGTCCAGCTCTTCGCGCCACTGGGATGACAGCTCTTTCCACTCTTTCGGGCTCAGCGTGTGCCCTTCCGGCAGCACCCCAAAGGCCTCGCCGATCGTGGCCAGGGGAATTCCGATTCGTTGCGCAATTTTGATAATCGCTACGTAGCGGAGCACATCGCGGGTATAGCGGCGCTGGTTTCCTCCGTTACGGATACTCTTGATTAACCCTTTGCTTTCATAGAAGTGGAGCGCCGACACGGCAACGCCGCTTCGCTTTGCCACTTCGCCGGGGGTTAAAAGCGCTTTAATTCGCGGCAATCTCTTTTCCATAAAACCTCTTTACCTCAAGTTAACTTGAGGAATTATACTCCCCCGCAGAGAAAACGACGAATTAACCGAGATAGTTGTATCTACAGAGGGGCAACCTTATGTCGCATCAGCAGATTATTCAGACGCTTATTGAATGGATTGATGACCATATCGACCAACCGTTGAACATCGATGTGGTCGCTAAGAAGTCGGGCTATTCGAAATGGTATTTACAGAGAATGTTCCGCACGGTCATGCATCAGACCCTGGGTGAGTACATTCGCCAGCGCAGACTGCTGCTGGCGGCGCAGGCGCTACGCTCAACGCAGCGGCCGATTTTTGATATCGCGATGGATCTTGGCTATGTGTCGCAACAAACCTTTTCCCGCGTGTTTCGCCGCGAGTTTGACCGCACGCCGAGCGACTATCGCCACCAGTTGAATTAATGAATATCAGTGCAAAGGTTGCTGCTGCCAGGTCATAAATTCCTGGGGCGGCATCGCTTTCGCGAAGTGCCATCCCTGACAAAACTGGACGCCGCGCTTCAACAGCCAGCTTACCTGCTCTGCCGTCTCTACCCCTTCCGCAATGGTTTTCAGCCGCAGGCTTTGCGCCATCTCGATAATATGCTCGGCGATCAGGTGGCTGGTACTGTTGGTCGTTAAGGTATCGATAAACGATTTATCGATTTTCAGGATATCCACGTTCAGCGAGTAGAGGTTGTGCAGGTTCGAGTAACCGGTACCAAAATCATCAATCGCGACTTCATAACCCGCCTGACGGAAAGCCTGTATCACCGGCGTGGTTTTTGGCACATCGATAAAACCGCGTTCCGTCACTTCTATTTTGATTTGCTGCGCACGGACGGCGTAGTGGCGAGCCTTCTCGGAAATCATGGCGATCAGCCGCGAGGAGTGGAAATCCGTGGCCGACAGGTTAATCGAAATATAGAGATGGGGATGCTCGGCCAGGAAATGACCCAGATCGCTGAACACCTCTTCAACGACATAGTCTGTGATCCGCTCGCTCATCCCCTCATTTTCCGCCAGCGGAATAAACTCCGCCGGACTCATCACCTGCCCGTTAAAACCAGGCCAGCGTAACAACGCCTCCGCGCCCACGCACCGGTTGTTCTTGATATCAATAATCGGCTGATAGTGCACGCAAAGCTGTCGTTTGGTCAGTGCCCGGTGCAGTAAGCGCCCCGGCGAATTGAGCTCACGATGTGTACGGGACCATACCAGCAAAATAATAATGCTGCAGATCATGCCCAGCGGCAGCGTCAACGTCGCCTGGTGATAAAGCGTTTCATAAAAGCGTTTATTCGATGTCGATACAATGGCCGCAATCGGTCTTTTGGGGGAACTAACGATCGTATAAAAGCGGTTATCTTTTTGAAATACCGATTCCTTATCCCGAATCATCGAATTTAATAAAGAAACATTGGCTTTCTGGCTGACGGAAAAGAAAGCATTGGTTACCGTGTCGTACACTCCCCATGAGAGAGAATGATCCGCGGACATGACTTCGCTGTATGAAAGTGGATTGACGACGACCACATAATTTCCGCGCTGCATATATGTCATTTTATAACCAGTATAAAATGGGGTGTCGCGATAATAATAGATAGCGACGTCAGGTTTACGCGTGTAATTAGCGACAGGAATAGCGTAGGGACGATCCGGTGTAAAAACGGTCGAACAAAGAAAATTCTGACCTTGAGCGTAAATTAAATCGGCGACAAACAGCCGGCCACGAACAACGTTCAGCATATATTGACGATGTCCCGGCGTGCAAAGCTCGCCCTGATATTTTTCAGCCTCGTCCCGGGCCAGATCAACCTGTTGAATAACCAGTTCTGTTTTGTCTAAAGCCAGTTCAGCAAATGTCCGTAGCTGGGCGCTTGTTTCAGATACGGCTCGTAGCTGGGCAAACCATAGCGCAAGCATCACAGGCAGCATAACTACCATGATGATCCCTACCACCCTGAGCATTTTGCGCCGCGCGCTACGATTCATTTCCCGCCCTATATCCCTGCATGTTGTACGCCTGTAGTAATGAAGGCCGGATGCTTTGTTAAACAGGTGATTACGTTGCATGAATCATGCGAAGTTAGCAACTGACTTTTCGTATTAAAAATCTTAAATTTCGTTATGACGATAATATTTTCCCGTAAGCTAAACTGTAAGTATTCGTTCCGTTTCAATTAAGGAAAATAATTATCCAGCCTGCAAGGGCGGTGGGAAGATAACACAACAGACGATTGTTGATTAAGCCAAACTTGTAACAGCGCGAAAAATCATAACCTCGACATGGCATTTTATGCTATTTGTTCGGGCGTATTTTGTTCGTTGATTTATAAATAATCAGCTGCCACCACCGTTTTTCCTCGCCCCGAATGCTTGGCCTCATATAATGCTTTATCGGCACGCCTCAGCAAGACTGAAGTATCCCGCTGTCCTCCGTTTACTTCCACAACCCCGGCACTAAATGACAGCGACAGTTTTCTCTCCCCCACGGCTAGCGGGTTGGTTTGCAGAAAGGTGCGCAACCTGGCGGATAATTGCGCAGCGCCATTGCCGTTTGTTTGCGCCAGCAAGAGCAAAAACTCTTCTCCTCCCACGCGCCCTAATGCCGAATCTGAAGGAGATAACTCACGGATCGCGTTACAAAAGTGAAGGAGCGCCGCATCACCCACCGGGTGCCCCCACTCATCGTTGATCTGTTTGAAGAAATCCAGGTCAAACATCAGGACGCAAAAATGGCTGTTAACCTCCTGCCGGGCACTGGCCGCCAGCGCAAGCTCAAGCTGCTGCAAAATCGCCGAACGGTTAAAGCAGCCGGTGAGATCGTCAGTAGTGGCTTTTACCTGCAGCTGCTGCTCGGCTTTTTTCCGCTCGGTGATATCCAGCCCAATATTGAGGATAGAGTTGTCCGGCAACAGAATGTTGGACCACAGCACCGTCAGCGGGGTCCCGTCTTTGCGTAGCGGATGCCACTCATACATATCCTTCAGCGGCGAGACATTGACCGACTCTCTTACCCGCCGTCGCTCTTCAGGGTCAGGATAAAACAGCGAAAGCGGATCGGCATGTTCCGCGATCTCCGCCATCGTCCAGCCGAATACTTTTTCACATTCGGCATTCCACAGCACGCAGCGGTTAAATTTGTCGAAAGAGTTCATTAAAACCGGGGCGCGTTCAAAAAGCGTCTTATATTGCGTCACGACACGCTGCATTTCCTGGGCAGTTTTCTCCCGGGCAATAATTTCCGCGAAATAGTCTTTTAATTTTTCGACCAGCACCACGACGATATTTTTCAGAATTGGCAGAGAAGAGAGTCGTTCATCAAACGCTAAAAAGAAATAGCCGCTGCAGTGCCAGTTATGGGTTGAAAGTTTGCACAGGACACCGCTATGCAACTGCGCATAGCCCGGGTGCTGAGGAGGAAATAACGCACGGCCAATATTCTCTTTCCAGTAGACCACCCGCCATGAACGATGATGCCGCTGGAGCAGGGTGTCCGCCAGGAAATCGGCCACTTCGAAGGGATGGCAGGTCATCTCCCCGGCGCATACCACGCGCTGTAGCCCGTCATCACCATTAACGCTTACCCAGGCAAGACTTGCGCCCAGCGCGCGACTGATGGTCGTCAGCATGTCGGTCAGAGAACATTGAGCATGAAGCTGAGGCATCAGCTTAGCCAGCGCATGCAACGCTTGCATGCTGTCATTAACAATCTCACGTCGGTTTTCTTTCATTTTTTTCGCTGATTATCAGGCGATAAACCGGACGCAACTTTCTTCAGATTCGAAAAATCGACAAACCAACGCACAGGCTGAATCTCAGCGTAGCGAATTAAAAACAACGTTGTGTGTAATTAAAAACGTACAAAGAAATAAAAAAATAATTAAATTCAAAAACCTGAAAGGTTAGCTGCGAGTAAAATTAATTGTCCACTCAAGCATAAGCCATAGGGTTATTGCTGTAAACATTGTACAGTGAGCATCCTTTTGCATCAGTTTTGCTATCTTAATGAATTCATTATAAAGAGTGCGGGAACTGGAGAACTTAGCCAGCAAAGATATATTTTCACTCAGGCGCCCATTGATTCTCGGCAACTATGAATCACCCGTTTTTCATCACCCCGGGACTGGCGAATAAAACAGCAAACGTGATATAGTTCACACATATAGTGTAACGAAAAAATCTGTTTCATTCAGTTCGTCTGTTTTGTTGAGGATGGGTTTTATGGCAACCATTACTACCAGCATGGTTCTCCTGCGCTGGCCTTTGTTGAGTGCGGTACTGATGTTTTTGGCCAGCACGCTGAACATTCAGTTTCGTAAATCTGACTATGCGGGTCTTGCTGTCATCAGCACCCTGCTGGGGCTGGGTGCTGCCTGCTGGTTTGCAACGGGTCTGCTTGGCATTACCCTGCTGGATATCGCCGCCGTCTGGGAAAATATTAAAGTGGTGATGGTTGAGGCGATGAGCCACACGCCGCCAGACTGGCCGATGGTCATTACCTGATCCCTTCATCAATAAAAAACCCAGACGATGGTCTGGGTTTTTTGTTTTAAGTACGCGGAAATCAGAACGGAATGTCGTCGTCGAAATCCATTGGCGGTTCGTTAGACGGCGCCGGAGCAGACTGCTGCTGCGGACGAGACTGCGCGCCACCGCTGAACTGGTTGCCGCCCTGTGGCTGCTGAGGCTGGCCCCAACCGCCCTGCTGCTGGCTCTGACCGCCACCTGCCGGTGCACCGCCGCCCTGACGGCCACCCAGCATCTGCATGGTACCGCCCACGTTAACCACGACTTCAGTGGTGTACTTCTCAGCACCGGACTGATCGGTCCATTTGCGGGTACGCAGCTGGCCTTCGATATAGACCTGAGAACCTTTACGCAGATACTCACCGGCCACTTCGGCCAGTTTGCCAAACAGCACAACGCGGTGCCATTCGGTCTGCTCTTTCATCTCACCGGTCGCTTTATCACGCCAGGATTCGGAAGTAGCCAGCGTAATGTTGGCAACTGCGCCACCACTCGGCATGTAGCGTACTTCCGGGTCCTGGCCCAGATTACCGACGAGAATCACCTTGTTTACGCCTCTGCTGGCCATGTTCGTGTCTCCTGAATACGTTTCTTAATAGTGTAAACGCGCGAGTGTACCATTTCCATGCTGCACTTTGATAGTTGCGTAGCACGTTCCAGAGTTCTCCCGCAACTCGACATTGTTACACAGCGAATCAGAAAATGCATTCCAATACTGTATATTCAAACAGGTTAAATTGTGTCATAATTAGCCGTTTCTGACAGCCGTTTGTCCTTCAAACAAATCAGGCAATCCGTGTTCCAACCGGGAAAGGTGAATGGATAAGATCGAAGTTCGGGGCGCCCGCACCCACAATCTCAAGAATATCAACCTCATAATCCCTCGCGACAAACTCATTGTCGTGACCGGGCTTTCGGGGTCTGGCAAATCCTCACTGGCTTTCGACACCCTGTATGCCGAAGGACAGCGTCGTTACGTTGAATCACTCTCTGCGTACGCGCGTCAGTTCCTGTCGCTGATGGAAAAACCGGATGTTGACCATATTGAAGGGTTGTCCCCTGCTATCTCTATTGAGCAGAAGTCCACCTCGCATAACCCGCGTTCAACGGTCGGTACCATTACCGAAATTCATGACTACCTGCGTCTGCTGTATGCCCGCGTGGGTGAGCCGCGCTGCCCGGACCACGACGTCCCGCTGGCGGCCCAGACCGTCAGCCAGATGGTGGATAACGTGCTGTCGCAGCCGGAAGGCAAACGCCTGATGCTGCTTGCGCCAATCATCAAAGAGCGTAAGGGCGAACACACCAAGACGCTGGAAAACCTGGCAAGCCAGGGCTATATCCGCGCCCGTATCGACGGTGAAGTGTGCGACCTGTCCGATCCGCCCAAGCTGGAGCTGCAGAAGAAGCACACCATCGAAGTGGTGATTGACCGCTTCAAGGTGCGTGACGATCTCGCCACGCGTCTGGCGGAATCCTTTGAAACGGCGCTGGAACTCTCTGGCGGCACGGCCGTGGTCTCCGACATGGACGACCCGAAAGCGGAAGAGCTGCTCTTCTCCGCCAACTTTGCCTGCCCGATTTGCGGTTACAGCATGCGCGAGCTTGAACCGCGCCTGTTCTCCTTTAACAACCCGGCGGGCGCGTGCCCGACGTGTGACGGCCTGGGCGTCCAGCAATATTTCGACCCGGACCGCGTGATCCAGAACCCGGAGCTGTCGCTGGCGGGTGGGGCCATTCGCGGCTGGGACAAGCGTAACTTCTACTACTTCCAGATGCTGAAATCGCTGGCAGAGCACTACAAGTTCGACGTCGAAGCGCCGTGGGCCAGCCTGAGCCCGAACGTGCACAAAGTGATTCTGTTCGGTTCTGGCAAAGAGAACATTGAGTTCAAGTACATGAACGATCGCGGCGATACCTCCGTGCGTCGTCACCCGTTCGAAGGGGTGCTGCACAATATGGAGCGCCGCTACAAAGAGACCGAATCCAGCGCGGTACGCGAAGAGCTGGCGAAGTTCATCAGCAACCGCTCCTGCGCCACCTGCGAGGGCACGCGCCTGCGTCGTGAAGCG
The DNA here is from genome assembly GCF_011765665.1 of Enterobacter sp. SES19. Taxonomy (NCBI): domain Bacteria; kingdom Pseudomonadati; phylum Pseudomonadota; class Gammaproteobacteria; order Enterobacterales; family Enterobacteriaceae; genus Enterobacter; species Enterobacter sp. SES19. The sequence goes on along the minus strand of NZ_CP050320.1, from coordinate 365,031 downwards.
CGCCACGTGTTTGTGGAAAACACGGCGCTGCCGACCATCTCAGACATGAGCATCGGCCACGCGATGGACTTCTTCAATAACCTGAAGCTCTCCGGCCAGCGCGCGAAAATCGCCGAAAAAGTGCTGAAAGAGATCGGCGATCGCCTGAAGTTCCTGGTGAACGTCGGCCTGAACTACCTGACGCTTTCCCGCTCGGCGGAAACGCTCTCCGGCGGTGAGGCTCAGCGTATCCGTCTGGCCAGCCAGATTGGCGCGGGCTTAGTCGGCGTGATGTACGTACTGGACGAGCCGTCCATCGGCCTGCACCAGCGCGACAACGAGCGCCTGCTCGGCACCCTGATCCACCTGCGCAATCTCGGCAACACGGTGATCGTTGTGGAGCACGACGAAGATGCCATCCGCGCCGCAGACCACGTGATCGATATTGGTCCGGGCGCAGGCGTTCACGGCGGTCAGGTCGTTGCAGAAGGGACGCTGAAGGACATTATGGCGGTACCCGAGTCGCTGACCGGTCAGTACATGAGCGGCAAGCGTAAGATTGAAGTGCCAAAACAGCGCGTAGCGGCAGATCCGGAAAAAGTGCTGAAGCTGACGGGCGCGCGCGGCAACAACCTGAAAGACGTCACCCTGACGCTGCCGGTTGGCCTGTTTACCTGCATCACCGGCGTGTCCGGTTCCGGTAAATCGACGCTGATCAACGATACGCTGTTCCCGATTGCGCAGACGGCGCTGAACGGCGCGACGCTGGCCGAGCCTGCACCGTACCGCGACATCCAGGGGCTGGAGCATTTCGATAAAGTTATCGACATTGACCAGAGCCCGATTGGCCGTACCCCGCGCTCTAACCCGGCGACCTATACCGGCGTCTTCACGCCCGTACGTGAACTGTTTGCCGGTGTGCCTGAAGCGCGCTCCCGCGGCTATACGCCAGGACGTTTCAGCTTTAACGTGCGCGGCGGCCGCTGCGAAGCGTGCCAGGGCGATGGCGTGATCAAGGTTGAGATGCACTTCCTGCCGGATATCTACGTGCCGTGCGACCAGTGCAAAGGCAAACGCTATAACCGCGAAACGCTGGAGATTAAGTACAAAGGCAAGACCATCCACGAAGTGCTGGACATGACCATCGAAGAGGCGCGCGAATTCTTTGACGCCGTCCCTGCGCTGGCGCGTAAGCTGCAGACGCTGATGGACGTCGGCCTGACCTACATTCGTCTGGGACAGTCCGCCACTACGCTGTCCGGCGGTGAAGCGCAGCGCGTGAAGCTGGCGCGCGAGCTGTCAAAACGCGGTACCGGTCAGACGCTCTACATTCTGGATGAGCCAACCACCGGCCTGCACTTTGCTGACATCCAGCAGCTGCTCGAGGTTCTGCATCAGCTGCGCGATCAGGGCAACACCATCGTGGTCATCGAACATAACCTGGACGTGATTAAAACCGCGGACTGGATTGTCGATCTCGGCCCGGAAGGCGGCAGCGGCGGCGGTGAAATTCTTGTCTCCGGTACGCCAGAGACCGTTGCAGAGTGCGAAGCCTCGCACACCGCGCGCTTCCTTAAGCCGTTGCTGTAGTTGTCACACGGAGAGTTGCTGTCGGGTGGTTTCCGGCAGCAGCTCAACCGCCTGCTGATAGGACGCATCCACCAGGTAGTAAATCTGTGATCCTGGAATCGATCCATCCAGATAGACGGTGCTCCAGTGCGCCTTATTGAGGTGCTTGCTCGGCCTCACGTCATCATGCTGCTGACGTAGCAAATCCGCCAGTTCAGGGCTGGTTTTCAGCGATGCCGCCGGACGGCCTTCTACCTCTTTCACCATCGCAAACAGCACATCACCCACCTTAATCTGCGTGGCTTTCCAGTCGCTGTGGACGCTCTGCTCCGCGCCGGGCTTGCTCATGCAGTACTGAAGTATCTCCGAAATTGTCATCTTTATTCCCCTTGTAGCGTGGCGATAATTTTACGCGAACCACCGTGAATACGATGCTCACCCAGCCAGATCCCCTGCCACGTTCCCAACAGCAGCCGCCCGTTGTGGACCGGCAGCATCAGCGATACGCCCAGCAAAGAGGATTTAATATGCGAAGGCATATCGTCCGCCCCCTCATAGTCATGCTCATAAGGCGCGTTGTCCGGGACGCTCTTCAGAAAATGGTGCTCCATGTCGGACCGGACGGTGGGATCGCAATTTTCATTCAGCGTCAGAGAGGCGGACGTGTGCTGAAGCAGCAGATGCAGCAAACCCGTTCTGACGTGCGACAGGTCGCGGAGTTGCCCGATGACTTCATCCGTCACCAGGTGAAATCCGCGTGGCTTCGCGCTTAAGGTCAGGGTCTGTTGGTACCACATAGGCTGCTCCGTGATGAAAGATGAATCTTTCTAAGTGTGCAGCAAGAAGACGAAAGGTAAAACCCGCAGCAGCGAGATTTGATTAAAAAAGAGTCAAACTCGCTGCCAGGGGCTCAATACTCCGAGTTGACGATCACCTCTTCGCCAAACTTTCCGGCCATCGGCAGCGGGCGATAGGTTGAGTTAGAAGCGCGTAACACCCTGATCCCTCTGGCACCCACATCCTGTGCGGCGGTAATGTCGTTATCCGAATCGCCATAAAACACTTTGATGTTTTTCTTTTCCAGCCACTGGGTTTTGGTGTTTTGCCCCTCTTTGTCACCCGCAAAAATGACCGGGTTCATGCTGGTCGCCGGGATCTGGAAATCATCCTGCAGCGTTTTAGAGACGGTTTCCGTTTTGGTCTGACTGCGGCCGGTTACAAAATAAATGCTGTCACCGCGCTTCACGTGCATGGCAATAAGCGCACGGGCAACCTCTTTCGGGATGCTGAATTCGTCCCAGCCATTGTTCATTTTTTCCCAGAATTCCGGGTTCTTCAGATACGCTTCGCTGTCGGGTGAATACGTTTTCTTACCGCGCCAGAAGCCGGGGCTTGAGAACAGCACGGTATCGTCAATGTCAAAACCCACGGCCATTGGCGCACGGCCCATCAGGCTGTTTTCGATTTGGGCCACGGAAACCCAGTGAATGGGTGCCTGCTCGGCAAGAATGGCGGCGGTGGTGCCGGTGTAAAGCGGCGTCGGGGCAGAAGCTCGCGCGACGACGGCGCTATTAAGCGAGAACAATAAGCAGGCGGCGCTGAGCGCCAGTGTGATCTTGCGCATATTTTCCCCTGAATATTCAGTTTGTTATCGTTTTAATTTGAGCGGATGGTCAAAAAACTATCCGACCATAACCCCAGCGGGAGGTGAAGGGAAGGAGTTTTTGCTTATGAAGCGGAATAAAAAGAAGACGATCACAAAAGGCCGGGCAACGTTTTTGTGCGGCCTGATGCCCTCACCCCGACCCTCTCCCACGGGGAGAGGGTGAGTTGGTGAGTACTTACATTACAGCAGCAAACGCCTGCGCCACGCGATGAACGTTGCTGGCATTCAGGCCCGCCACGCACATACGGCCGCTAGCGATCAGGTAGACGCCGAACTCTTCGCGCAGACGATCGACCTGGGCCGCACTCAGTCCGGTATAGCTGAACATCCCGCGCTGCTTGAGCAGATAGTCGAAGTTATGTCCCGGCACGGCCTCTTTCAGGACGTTAACCAGCTCCTGACGCATCGTCTGAATGCGCTGGCGCATCGCTTCCACTTCCGCAAGCCAGGACGCTTTTAGCTTTTCGTCACCGAGAACCGTCGCCACCACCTGCGCACCAAAGTTCGGCGGGCTGGAGTAAATGCGGCGCACCGTCGCCTTAAGCTGGCCGAGCACGCGACCTGCCGCTTCGGCGTCTTCACACACCACGGACAGACCGCCAACGCGTTCACCGTACAGGGAGAAGATTTTAGAGAAGGAGTTACTCACCAGAACAGGCAGCCCGGCGCTGGCAGCGGCGCGGATGGCATAGGCATCTTCTTCCATGCCCGCGCCAAAGCCCTGGTAGGCAATATCGAGGAACGGGATCAGGTTGCGAGCCTTCAGTACCTCGATCACCGCATCCCACTGGGCATTGGTGAGATCCGCACCGGTCGGGTTATGGCAGCACGGATGCAGCAGCACAATGCTGCGCTCCGGCAGGGTGTTCAGTTTTTCCAGCAGCGCTTCAACGCGCACGCCGTTAGTTTCGCTGTCAAACCATGGATAGGTCGCCACTTTGAAGCCTGCGCCCTCGAAGATCGCAACGTGGTTTTCCCACGTCGGGTCACTGACCCACACGCCTGAATCCGGGAAGTATTTTTTCAGGAAGTCTGCACCCACTTTCAGCGCACCTGAGCCGCCCAGCGTCTGGATGGTCGCCACGCGTTTTTGCGCGAGCACCGCGTGATCGGCACCAAAAAGCAGCGGCGCAATGGTGCTGCGGTAGGTATTTAACCCTTCCATCGGCAGATAGAGCGACGCGCCGTGTGGAACCGCGTTCAGACGCGCTTCGGCTTCGGCAACGGCCTGCAGCTGAGGAATAAAACCCTCGTGGTTATAATACAAACCGATGCTAAGGTTCACCTTGTCGCTGCGAGGATCTTCTTTGAAACGCTCCATTAAGGAGAGAATTGGGTCGCCGGCATAGGCGTCAACTTTCTGAAACACGCGATGATTCTCCGGAATTCGATGAGGCAGGGATTTCAACAATAAACCGGAAGTGGGAGAAGGTCGAGAGGATGTTAATAAAGTTGGAGCGAGGATAAAAACCTCACTCCATTGGCGGTTCAATCAATGTACTTCATCGCTACCCGCGAGGTCAGACGCGTGATAAGTTCGTAAGCACTTACTTTCGTGATTTCAGCAATGCGTTCAACAGGCAGCCCTTCCCCCCACATCACGACATCGTCGCCAGGCTTATCCTGGGCTTCAGGCCCAAGATCGACACAAATCATATCCATCGCCACGCGGCCGACAATCTTCACTTCACGACCGTTGACCAGAACCGGTGTACCCGTTGGAGCTGCGCGGGGATAGCCGTCACCATAACCCATCGCCACCACGCCAAGACGGGTATCACGCTCGCTGGTCCAGGTACCGCCGTAGCCCACCGGCTCACCCGCTTTATGGTCACGCACAGCAATCAGGTTAGAGACCAGTGACATGACCGGCTGGAAGCCAAAGTCCGGCCCCCAGGGTTTGTTCTCCAGCGGCGACACGCCGTAGAGAATGATGCCCGGTCGCGCCCAGTCGAAATGCGACTGCGGCCACAGCAGAATACCGCCGGATGCCGCAATCGAGCGCATCCCCGGCTTGCCTTCGCAGAAGGTATTAAAGATATCCAGCTGCCGCTCGGTCGCACCGCACTCGGGCTCATCGGCGCGGGCGAAATGGCTGACGATATTCACCGGCTGGCGCACGTTTTTGCACCGGCATAAACGCTGATAGAACGCTTCGGCGCTCTCCGGACGCACGCCCAGACGGTGCATGCCCGTGTCGAGCTTCATCCACACGGTCACCGGCTCGCTCAGCTCGGCGGTTTCAAGTGCGGCCAGCTGTTCTTCGTTGTGCACTGCCGTATGCAGATGCTGGTCAGCAATGGTCGGCAAATCTGTGGCTTCGAAAAAGCCTTCGAGGAGCAGAATCGGTTGGGTAATCCCCCCCGCGCGCAGGCGAAGGGCTTCTTCAAGACGGGCGACGCCAAAGGCGTCGGCATCGGGGAGCGTTCGCGCGGTCTCAAGAAGACCGTGTCCGTAAGCGTTCGCTTTCACGACTGCAACGAGCTTGCTGGCGGGTGCCAGTTCTCGCAGACGTTGCAGGTTGTGTCGCAGAGCGCGGCGGTTAATGACAACAGTTGCCGCTTGCATTTGAATTCCTTAGAAATTACTCATCATCATATTGAGGACCGGCATAGTTGTCGAAACGCGACCACTGTCCGTTAAAGGTCAGACGCACCGTCCCGATAGGGCCGTTACGTTGTTTACCAATAATAATTTCGGCGATCCCTTTCAGGTCGCTGTTCTCGTGATAAACCTCATCACGGTAGATGAACATGATTAAGTCGGCATCCTGCTCGATGGAGCCGGATTCACGCAGGTCGGAGTTGACTGGGCGCTTGTCGGCACGTTGTTCCAGGGAGCGGTTCAGCTGCGACAGCGCTACCACCGGCACGTGCAGCTCTTTGGCTAACGCCTTGAGCGAGCGGGAAATTTCGGCAATTTCCAGCGTACGGTTGTCTGAAAGCGACGGGACGCGCATCAGCTGAAGGTAGTCGATCATGATAAGGCCGATACCGCCGTGTTCACGGGCGATACGGCGCGCGCGGGAGCGAACTTCCGTCGGCGTCAGGCCGGAGGAGTCATCGATATAGATGTTACGCTTTTCCAGCAGAATGCCCATGGTGCCGGAGATGCGCGCCCAGTCCTCATCGTCGAGCTGACCGGTACGGATGCGGGTCTGATCCACGCGCGACAGCGATGCCAGTGAACGCATCATGATCTGCTCGGAGGGCATCTCAAGACTGAAGATCAGTACCGGTTTATCCTGCAACATCGCCGCGTTTTCGACGAGGTTCATCGCAAAAGTGGTTTTACCCATCGACGGACGCGCGGCGACGATAATCAAATCCGACGGCTGCAGGCCGGCGGTTTTCTTGTTCAAATCGTCATAGCCGGTGTTCACGCCGGTGACGCCATCGTGCGGCTGCTGGAACAGCTGTTCGATACGGGCCACGGTGGCGTCGAGGACATCGGCGATGTTTTTTGGGCCTTCGTCTTTATTGGCGCGGCTTTCGGCGATTTTAAAGACGCGGGACTCAGCAAGGTCGAGCAGGTCTTCGCTGGTGCGACCCTGCGGATCAAAACCGGCTTCGGCGATCTCGTTCGCCACCGATATCATCTCGCGGACGACGGCACGTTCACGCACGATATCGGCATAAGCGCTAATGTTCGCTGCACTAGGCGTGTTTTTTGACAGTTCCGCCAGATAGGCAAATCCGCCGCAGCTGTCGAGCTGCCCAAGACGCTCCAGCGATTCCGCGAGCGTAATCAGGTCGATCGGGCTGCCCGACTCCTGCAGACGCGCCATTTCGGTAAAGATGTGGCGGTGCGGACGGGTGTAGAAATCTTCCGCCACGACGCGCTCGGCGACGTCGTCCCAGCGTTCGTTATCCAGCATTAAACCGCCCAACACCGACTGTTCCGCTTCAATCGAGTGCGGCGGGACTTTTAACCCTGCGACCTGGAAATCACGCTCGCGAGGTTCAGTCTGTTTGTTGAAGGGTTTGTTTCCTGCCATAGTGAATGGAGTTACCGAGATAAAGAGTGGGTCGAAAGATTACCATATTTTTCTTACGGAGGGAGCATGGCAACGCGCATTGAATTCCAGAAACACGGTGGGCCAGACGTACTGAAAGCGGTGGAGTTCACCCCCACCGCGCCTGGCGAAAACGAAGTGCAGGTTGAAAACAAAGCCATCGGCATAAACTATATCGACACCTATATTCGCGGCGGGCTCTACCCGCCTCCGTCGATGCCGAGCGGACTGGGCACCGAGGCAGCCGGTGTCGTCATCAAAGTGGGCAGCGCGGTTAAGCATATTAAAGAGGGTGACCGCGTGGTATATGCTCAGTCTGCGCTGGGCGCTTACAGCTCCGTCCACAACGTCCCGGCGGATAAAGCCGCCCTGCTGCCTAACGCCATCTCCTTTGAGCAGGCGGCAGCCTCGTTCCTGAAAGGTTTAACCGTTTACTACCTGCTGCGCAAAACCTATGAAATTAAACCCGACGAGCAGTTCCTGTTTCATGCCGCAGCGGGTGGCGTCGGGCTCATCGCCTGTCAGTGGGCAAAAGCACTGGGCGCGAAGCTGATCGGCACCGTCGGAAATGCACAAAAAGCGCAGCGCGCGCTGCAGGCGGGCGCCTGGCAGGTGATTAACTACCGTGAAGAGAGTATTGTTGAGCGGCTGAAGGAGATCACCAGCGGCAAAAAAGTGCGCGTGGTGTATGACTCGGTAGGGAAAGACACCTGGGAAGCCTCGCTGGACTGCCTGCAGCGCCGTGGTCTGATGGTAAGCTTCGGGAATGCGTCAGGCGCGGTGACCGGCGTTAACCTGGGCATCCTGAACCAGAAAGGTTCTCTGTATGTGACTCGCCCTTCCCTGCAAGGATACATCACCAACCGGGAAGAACTTGAGGAAGCCAGCAACGAGCTGTTCTCGCTGATCGCCAGCGGCGTCATTAAGGTGGATGTGGCAGAGGCGCAGAAATACCCGCTAACCGATGCGCAGCGCGCGCATGAGGTGCTGGAGAGCCGGGCGACGCAGGGGTCGAGTTTGTTGATTCCCTGAGCCCCAAAAAGAAATTGGGCTTCCCGTGGGAAGCCCTTTCTTTTTTTAGTTCGGCTGTATGTAGGGTACAGCTCGATGAATTCGTTATCGGCAGTCATAGTGACAGATTCGATAAGTAAATCCTATTCTGTTCTAAGCCATACTGCCGGAAAAGTTACAAGTATGTGACGAACCCCTCAATACCTTAGTAACGGAAGCGGTTATTGCGCTGATAACTGGGCACTTTTGGCGCTTTAATCGCCCGAATCACCCACACGACCGCGATGGCCAGCAGTAGCCACGGCAGCAGTTTGATCGTCAGGGCAAACAGTCCGCCAATAAACATGACCACCGTCGCCACCACGATAGCCGCCAGAATGCCGAGCAGCGAAACGCCTGTCGCTAACAGCATGACAAAAAAGCCAATCACAAAAAGTAGTTCCAGCATGGTGCTCTCCCACGAGTTCCCGAGTAATGCAGTAAACATTACAAGAATCATGCCAGTATTAACCTGTTGTTATTAAAGCAAAACGCCCCGCGAGAATTCGCAGGGCGTGGTGAATTTGACGAACTTTTAGCGAAAGTTATCGCTTGTCTGCCACCAGGCGCAGCGCATGTTCCAGCACCTCAATATCGGCGCCGGCTTTATGTGCGTTTTCGCTCAGGTAGCGACGCCACTGACGCGCGCCCGGAATGCCCTGGAACAGGCCAAGCATATGGCGGGTGATATGGCCGAGATACGTACCGTTGCTCAGCTCGCGCTCAATGTAAGGATACATCGCACGCACGACGGCAACCGGATCGGTGTCTGCGCCTTCGATGCCAAAGATTTCGCGATCGACCGTCGCCAGAATGCCCGGGTTCTGATACGCCTCGCGCCCAACCATCACCCCATCCATATGTTCAAGGTGCACTTTGGCCTCTTCCAGCGACTTGATGCCGCCGTTAATGGACATGGTCAGGTGCGGGAAGTCACGCTTCAGCTGATACACGCGCGGATAGTCCAGCGGCGGGATCTCACGGTTCTCTTTGGGGCTCAGGCCGGAGAGCCAGGCTTTTCGCGCGTGAATGATGAACGTCTCGCATTCGCCCTTTCCGGAGACCGTATTGATGAAGTCGCACAGGAATTCGTAGCTGTCCTGGTCGTCAATGCCGATACGGGTTTTGACCGTCACCGGAATGGAAACGACGTCACGCATCGCCTTGATACAGTCCGCCACCAGCTGGGCATTCCCCATCAGGCAGGCACCGAACATGCCGTTTTGCACGCGGTCGGACGGACAGCCAACGTTCAGGTTGATCTCGTCGTAGCCGCGCGCTTCCGCCAGCTTCGCGCACTGCGCCAGCGCGGCCGGATCGCTGCCGCCCAGCTGCAGGGCAACCGGATGCTCTTCTTCGCTATAGGCCAGATAGTCGCCCTTCCCGTGGATGATTGCGCCCGTAGTCACCATTTCGGTGTACAGCAGCGTATGGCGGGAGAGCTGGCGCAGGAAATAGCGGCAGTGTCTGTCCGTCCAGTCGAGCATCGGCGCAATGGAGAAACGGTGTGCAGGGAAAGCGGTCTGTGATTCTGACGACATGGCGAAGTTTTAAGCATCTGGTGGAAAAGGGGCGCTACTATAGCACAAAGAAAAGCCGGAGGCGCAGCGCCTCCGGTGGACTTTAGAACGTCATGCTCAGCTGAGCCCCTGCGCCCCAGGTTTCGTCTTCACCGTACAGGCCCATCAGGTCGACATGAACGGTACTGAACGGCGCGAAACCGACACCGCCGGTAAAGACATTGCTGTCGTTACCCTTCACGTCCGCGCGATAACCCGCACGCACCGCCAGCCAGCTGAGCGGCGTCACCTCGGCACCCACGCCAACATACTGCGACGTATCTTCGCTCTTAAATCCTTTGGTTTCCGTCAGATCGCCATCGGCGGTCAGCGTCACCAGATCGTTGTGCCAGGCGGCTCCGGCGGTCACCAGCGGACGGATCTGGTAGGTATCTTTATAGCTCACCACTTCTCCCGTCCGCCCGTTGCGGATACGGATATCTTTGGTGTCGATATCGCGCGACATCAGGTTTTGGCCGCTCACGCCGACCGTCCAGTTCTCGCCGAAATCAGCCGCAATACCGGCATCGACGTTAAAGCCCGTATCGTCTGTGCGGTAGCGGCTGTCGTTCCACTTGTTACTGTCGTAATCGTAGATTGAGGTGGTGTAGTTATAGACCCAGGTTTTTTGCAGTTTTGGCGTCACGCCTACGGAAACCGGGACGCCGCCGAGGTCAAACTGACGGGCAACGGCAACGCCGTAGTCAGACACAATCGCCGCCCGGCCAGACGCTGTTGAGTTGAGGTTTTTAGTGATCTGATCCGTGCCGTTCAGCGCAGCGTCCAGGGCAACACCGGCAGCCACCACTTTGCTTCTTTGAATACCGCGCAGATAATCAATATCTTGCTGATCGATAGACGAGCTAACCCGGCCATGGGCATAGCCTTTCGCCATAAAGGCCACGGAAAGCACATCGTTAGGGATACTCACCGCAAGCCCTGCTCCTGCCGTCGCGCGTGCGGTTTTTCCTTTGAGATAGTCCAGCTCATCGGCGAGATCTTTGGCCGCGCCCTGGAATTGATTAATGGAACCTAACGGATTAGTGATAATCTCCCTTGGCGTGAGGTCATCAACCACATCCTTGTAGTGATTAATTTTGTCGTTGATGTTATCAATCTCGTCCTGAAGATTGTCTTCATCCGTCACCTGCACCCCAACGGCTGGCAAGATGACCGTCACATCATCGTCTGGTTTTGCCTTTGCCAGCAGCGCCGGGTTAATTAACGCCCCACTGCCATAGCTCCCGGAGGCAACGCCCGTCCCGCCCATGGCGTCACTCCGTGATTCTGTCCAGGTATTGGCTGCTCCCGCCTGATTTGCCATAAACAAGGAGACAGCAATGCTAACCACCGAAAATTTAAAATTTTTTTTCACAGTATGCCCGTTATAGTCTGTTATGAAATAACCCCTGTCTGTTATCACCCAAACAGGAACGAACTATTGCTGTGAATAAGTAGTAAAAGACCCGCTATTTCTGTCCCTAAGTAAAACTCCCTTACGGCCTGTTATATTTTGTGACGGCCCTCAATATTTATAGATGAGGAAATTATTTTTTCCCAGGTTTTCCATCATGCGGTCCAAAAAACTGGGGTGGGTGGTCTACCCAGCGATCCTCACGGGTAGCGGCATACACGGGGTTGAGGGGATAGTAGATGCGATTGTGCTTCTTGTTGGCCTCGCCTACGACCAGCAACCGCACCTCTTCCTCCGTGTTGTTGATAAATGTGTGGCAGATACCGGTTCCGGCAGGAAATCCCACGCTGTCGCCAGGTTCAAGTTTCCATAGATAGCCATTTATCCACGCTTCTGGATAACCTTCGAGCACATAAATGAACTCTTCTTCATCGCTTTCAGCATGCGGATAGGACGTTCTGCGCCCTGGCGGCAAACGCTCATGATGGATACCAATGCGCCTGAGTCCAAGCTTACGAGCCAACGGGGCGCCGATAGAAAAAAGCTCATCGCTATCTGGATAGGTCGAATCATCCGCACCTTCTACGTCGCGCCAGTGCCGAATACAGTCAGGTTTTTTCATTGTTTATTTCCCGGTTTGTAATGGGTCAGGTATAGCACAGACTGGCGGATCTCGGTGTTTTTACCAGAACATGATAAAGTGGGGGTTTTCCGTCCTATAACATCCGGGGTGCTACATGGATAAGTCCACAAAAGAGCTGTTAGCGCAGGCCGAAAAGCTGTGTGCGCAACGCAATGTGCGCCTGACTCCGCAGCGCCTTGAAGTATTACGTCTGATGAGCCTGCAGCAGGGTGCCATCAGCGCCTACGATCTGCTCGATCTTCTCCGCGAAAGCGAGCCGCAGGCAAAGCCGCCAACGGTGTATCGCGCCCTGGATTTCCTGCTTGAACAAGGGTTCGTGCACAAGGTGGAATCCACCAACAGCTACGTGCTGTGCCATCTGTTTGATCAGCCCACCCACACATCGGCGATGTTTATCTGTGACCGCTGCGGCGTGGTGAAAGAAGAGGCTGCGGAAGGCGTGGAAGATATTATGCATACGCTGGCGGCGAAAATGGGTTTTGCCCTGCGTCATAACGTGATTGAAGCGCACGGGCTGTGCTCTGCCTGCGTGGAAGTGGAAGCCTGTTGTCATCAGGACGCCTGTCAGCACGACCACTCAATTCTTGTGAAGAAAAAGCCGCGTTAACGGCAAAAGAAAAGGCGGCTTAGAGCCGCCCTGTGGGTTATTCAGCGTTACCAGCGGTAGTCGTTACGGGTTTCCCAGTCTTTGACTTCGTTTTCCGCCTGATCTTTCGCGTAGCCGTAACGTTCCTGAATTTTACCGACAAGCTGATCGCGTTTACCTTCAATGACGGTCATATCGTCATCCGTCAGCTTACCCCACTTTTCTTTCGCTTTACCTTTGAACTGCTTCCAGTTGCCGCCGATTTCGTCTTTATTCATCATCGTGTCCTCTTAGTTAAGCGTCGGGTCGTAACGTCCGTTACGTTCTTTTCTGCTGGACGTGATAATTATTGTAGTTAAGGATTCGGCAGTTGGTTTCATATTCGGAATCTTTAACCGTCACGATATATCGTGACGTGAAGAGAACCAGGTATTGTTTTGCCAGTGGCGGTGCCAGATAAAAGCCAACGATATCCCTCGCAGCGAGAGGAAAACGGCCAGGGCCAGCCACAAACCGTGATTTCCCAGCCAGGGAAGCGTCAGCAGCGTCAGACCAAACCCTGCAGCCGCGACAGCCATGCTGTTGCGCATTTCCGCTCCGCGCGTCGCACCAATAAACATGCCGTCCAGCAGATAACACCAGACGCCGACCACCGGTAAGATGACTTGCCAGATGAGATAGTGACTCGCCAGCTCGCGCAGCGCAGGGATAGACGTCAGCAATGCAACGATCTGCTCACCAAAGCAGGCGTAAACCAGACCGAACGCCAGCGCCACCAGTCCCGACTGGCGGCAGGCTGCCCGCCAGACGTCCCGAAGCTGCCCGCTTTCGCGCGCACCGTACGCCTGCCCGGAATGCGCTTCAACCGCATAGGCAAAACCGTCCAGCGCGTAGGCGGTAAAGGTCAGTAGCGTCATCAATACCGCGTTGACCGCGACGATTTCTGGCCCCAGTCGAGCCCCGAAGACCGTCAGCGCGCCGAAGCAGAGCTGGAGCAGCAGCGAGCGCAGCATGATGTCACGATTGAGCGCAAGCAGCTTACGGATATTGCCGCGCCATGCGTTTTTGAGCAGCGCCAGGGAGATGCCGCGCATCGCCAGCACGCGCCAGACCATCCACAGGCCAATGATAAAGGTCCCGTATTCGGCAATCGCCGTCGCCAGCGCTGCGCCCTGCACGTTCATATGCAGGCCCATCACCAGCCAGACATCCAAAACGATATTGAGCAGGTTACCCACCACCAGCAAAATCACGGGTGCACGGGCGTACTGCACGCCCAGTAGCCACCCCAGCAGAACCAGGTTAGCCAGCGACGCGGGCGCGCTGAGCCAGCGGATTTCAAGAAAACGTCGCGCCTGTGCCAGTACCGCCTCGCTGCCGCCAACAACATGGAGCGCAAGGTCGATCAGGGGCGCACGCAATAAAACGATTAACGCCCCCGCAACAAGCGCGAGGATCAGCGGCTGCACCAGCGCGCGCGCCAGACGCAGCGGATCTTTTGCACCATAAGCCTGTGCCGTGAGCCCGGTGGTGCTCATACGCAAAAAGAGCAGCAGCATAAACAGGAAGCTGGTTGCCGTCGCGCCAATCGCCACGCCGCCAAGATAAACAGGCGAATCAAGATGACCAATAACGGCAGTATCGACCAGACCCAGCAAGGGAACGGTAATATTGGAGAAGATCATCGGCAGAGCAAGACGCCACAATGCCTTATCGGATGCCGTCAGCAGTGACATGAAAAATACCGGGAGTCGAGAATGAAGCAGGCTACAGCGGCGCCATAGCCTGTCAGGAAGAGGTTACAGCCATTCGCCGTTGCGAATGACCCCAACCGCCAGTCCTTCGATAGAGAAGTTGTGTTCGCGCAGATCGACCACAATCGGGGAGAACTCGTTGTTTTCAGGCAGTAGCTGAACGGTGTTCCCCTGTTTTTTCAGACGCTTGACGGTCACTTCGTCGTCAATGCGCGCGACCACCACCTGGCCGTTACGAACATCCTGCGTTTTGTGCACCGCAAGCAGATCGCCGTCAAGAATGCCGATGTCTTTCATCGACATGCCGCTGACGCGCAGCAGGAAATCAGCGCTCGGTTTGAACATGGCTGGATCGACCTGGTAGTGGCCTTCAATATGCTGCTGTGCCAGTAAAGGCTCACCGGCGGCAACCCGTCCCACCAGCGGAATGCCCGTCTCTTCTTCCACCAGCAGGCGGATACCACGTGACGCGCCCGAAACAATCTCAATCACGCCCTTACGCGCCAGCGCTTTCAGGTGTTCTTCGGCAGCATTCGGAGAACGGAAGCCCAGACGCTGCGCGATTTCCGCACGCGTGGGTGGCATACCCGTCTGGCCGATATGATCCCGGATGAGATCAAACACCTCTTGCTGCCTGGTCGTTAACGCTTTCATTCCGCCCCCTGGGTGTATATACAGTTATGCTGTGAGTATATACAGTCAAAGGCGATTTTGGAACCAAAAACTGCACAAAAAACCAGGGACTTAATTATTCCTCGAGGCTCATCGGAAATGTGACCAAAGCAGCGTGACCCAGGTGATAGCGGCAGTGATAATCGCCAGCAACACGGCAGCAGAGCCCATGTCTTTTGCACGGCCAGAAAGTTCATGGAAATCTGAACCAATGCGATCAACCACGGCCTCAATAGCGCTATTAAGAATTTCCACTATCATCACCAGAAGCACGGAACCGATAAGAAGTACGCGGGTAATCGCATCAACATCAAGGAAACAGGCGACGATCACCGCGATGATAGCGGCGATGCCCTCCTGGCGAAAGGCGGCTTCGTTGATCCACGCGGCACGGAAACCTTTCCATGAATAGCCGGCGGCTTTGATGATACGCGTTAACCCAGTGGTATTATTGGCCATTAAAAGAACCTTTTATGAAAAAAAGCGTCAGTAACAGGAACTGTAGCGCGTTTCGCTACAGCCTGAAGTATGACGGGTAACAACAGAAATTTTGCGCGCTTTCTGTTATCCTTGCGCCGCAATTGCATTATTAACCAGAGGCTTTACATCGTTTATGTCCGGCTGGCCACGAATTTACTACAAATTACTTAATTTACCATTAAGCATCCTGGTAAAAAGCAAGTCTATCCCAGCAGAACCCGCGCTGGAATTGGGACTCGATACGTCACGTCCTATTATGTACGTTTTGCCTTATAACTCGAAGGCAGACTTACTGACGCTTCGCGCCCAGTGTCTGGCGCATGACTTACCTGACCCGCTTGAACCGCTTGAAGTTGACGGTACGCTGCTGCCGCGCTACGTGTTCATTCACGGTGGACCGCGCGTGTTTACCTACTACACGCCAAAAGAAGAGTCCATCAAGCTGTTCCATGACTATCTCGACCTGCACCGCAGCAACCCCGATCTGGATGTGCAGATGGTGCCGGTATCGGTGATGTTTGGTCGTCGTCCGGGCCGTGAAAAAGGTGAAGAGAACCCGCCGCTGCGCATGCTTAACGGCATCCAGAAGTTCTTCGCGGTCTCCTGGCTGGGACGCGACAGCTTTGTGCGTTTCTCCCCTTCCGTTTCGCTGCGTCGCATGGCGGACGAGCACGGCACCGACAAGATCATCGCGCAAAAACTGGCGCGCGTGGCGCGTATGCACTTCGCCCGCCAGCGCCTTGCTGCCGTTGGGCCGCGTCTCCCGGCGCGTCAGGATCTATTCAACAAGCTGTTGGCCTCCAAAGCGATTGCCCGCGCCGTTGAAGACGAAGCGCGCAGCAAGAAAATATCGCATGAGAAAGCCCAGCAGAACGCCATTGCGCTGATGGAAGAGATTGCAGCGAACTTCTCTTACGAGATGATTCGCCTGTCCGATCGTATTCTCGGCTTTACCTGGAACCGTCTCTACCAGGGCATCAACGTTCATAACGCCGAGCGTGTACGTCAGCTGGCGCATGATGGCCATGAGATTGTCTATGTTCCCTGCCACCGCAGCCACATGGACTACCTGCTTCTTTCCTACGTGCTCTATCATCAGGGGCTGGTACCACCGCACATTGCAGCCGGTATCAACCTGAATTTCTGGCCAGCAGGTCCGATTTTCCGTCGCCTGGGCGCATTCTTTATCCGTCGTACCTTCAAGGGCAACAAGCTCTACTCCACCGTATTCCGCGAGTATCTGGGCGAGCTGTTCAGCCGCGGCTATTCCGTGGAGTACTTCGTGGAGGGCGGTCGTTCCCGTACCGGACGTCTTCTCGATCCGAAAACCGGCACGCTGTCGATGACCATTCAGGCGATGCTGCGCGGAGGAACCCGTCCCATCACGCTGGTGCCAATTTACATTGGCTATGAGCACGTGATGGAAGTGGGCACGTACGCCAAAGAGCTGCGCGGTGCGACCAAAGAGAAAGAGAGCCTGCCGCAGATGCTGCGCGGCCTGAGCAAGCTACGCAATCTCGGTCAGGGCTACGTGAACTTCGGCGAACCGATGCCGTTGATGACATACCTGAACCATCACGTTCCCGAGTGGCGCGAATCCATCGATCCTATCGAAGCGATTCGTCCAGCCTGGCTGACGCCAACGGTCAACGGCATCGCGTCCGAGCTGATGGTGCGCATTAACAACGCCGGTGCGGCTAACGCCATGAACCTGTGCTGTACGGCGCTTCTGGCTTCGCGTCAGCGCTCGCTGACCCGTGAACAGCTCACGGAGCAGCTGGATTGCTATCTGGATATGATGCGCAACGTGCCGTATTCCGTTGATTCAACCGTGCCTTCTGCGACCGCCAGTGAGCTTATCGATCACGCGCTGCAGATGAACAAGTTTGAAGTCGAAAAGGACACGATCGGCGACATCATCATTCTGCCGCGCGAGCAGGCAGTGCTGATGACCTACTACCGAAACAACATCACCCATATGCTGATGCTGCCGTCGCTCATGGCGGCTATCATCACCCAGCATCGCCGTATCTCGCGTCAGGAACTCTTGCGTCACGTTGAGACGCTCTATCCGATGCTGAAAGCGGAGCTGTTCCTGCGCTGGAGTAAGGATGAGCTGGCGGGCGAGCTGGATAAACTGACGGAAGAGCTGCGTCGCCAGGGGCTGATCACCGTCACGAACGACGAGCTGCACATCAACCCGTCACGCTCCCGCACCCTGCAGCTGCTGGCGGCCGGTGCGCGCGAAACGCTGCAGCGCTACGCCATTACGTTCTGGCTGCTGAGTGCGAACCCGTCTATCAACCGCGGTACGCTGGAGAAAGAGAGCCGGACGCTGGCCCAGCGCCTGTCCGTTCTGCACGGCATTAACGCCCCTGAATTCTTCGACAAAGCGGTCTTCAGTTCCCTTGTCCTGACGCTGCGCGATGAAGGCTTCATCAGCGATACGGGTGATGCCGAGCCGGAAGAGACGTTGAAGGTGTACCAGATGCTGGCAGAGCTGATTACCTCGGACGTGCGTTTGACGATTGAGAGCGCCACACAGGGCGAGTAACGCAATGCCGGGTTATGGCCCGGCCTGACGCCCTGGATAATAAAAAGGCCCGGTAAGCGCTGACGCTACCGGGCCTTATTTTTAGCCTTGTTAAATCACCGCCCTCAGCTGAGCAGCGTAAAGGCAATCATCCCGACAATTGCACCCGTCGTGCCGAGAATGGTTTCCATCAGCGTCCAGGTTTTCAGGGTTTGCGCTTCGGTGGCGCCGGTAAATTTACCGAACAGCCAGAAGCCCGCGTCGTTAACGTGAGAGACCACAATCGAACCGCCCGCGATACAGATAGACAGCGCGGCCATCTGCGCACCGGAATAGTTCAGCTGTTCAATCACTGGCATCACCAGACCCACGGCGGTTAAACACGCCACGGTTGCGGAACCCTGGATGATACGCACCGCCGCCGCCAGCACGAAGCAGGTTACCGCAATCGGCAGGCCCATCCCGGTCAGCGCTTCGCCCAGAGCCGGGCCCACGCCGGAATCCACCAGTACCTGCTTGAACACGCCGCCAGCACCGATCACCAGCAGGATAATCCCCGCAGGCTGCAGCGCGGCACCGCAGATCTCCATCACCCGGTCTTTTGGCATTCCCTGACGCATCGCCAGGCCGTAAATCGCCACCAGACAGGCCACCAGGATCGCCGTGAACGGGTGCCCGATGAACTCAAACCATTCATAGGCGCTGGAGCCCACCGGCACAAAGCGCGCGGCGATGGTTTTCAAACCCACGAGAACCAGCGGGAGCAGGATCAGCGACAGGCTGAAGCCGAAGGACGGCATTTTGCCCTCGCCCAGGTGCGGCTCGGTGATGTCATCCGGGATATGCAGCTCAACGTAACGGCTGATGAAGTTGCCCCACAGCGGACCGGCAATAATCATCCCCGGGATTGCCGCGCACAGGCCAATCAGGATCATCCAGCCAAAGTCAGCGTGCATCTGGGACGCCAGCAGCATCGGCGCAGGCCCAGGCAGCAGAAACGCCGCGGCCGCCGCCACGCCCGCAAACAGTGGAATAACCAGCTTCACAAGGTTTGTGCCGGTATGGCGCGCCATGGAGAACGCGACGCTTATCAGCAGCACAACGGCCACTTCAAAGAACAGCGGCAGCGCGCAAATCAGGCCCGCCAGGCCAATCGCGTAGTGCGCGCGGCTGTGGCCGAAGGATTTCAGCATTTTGACGGCAATCTGGTCGACCGCGCCCGTCTCGTGCAAAATCTTGCCAAACATCGCGCCAAGGGCCACCACAATCGCCAGGAAGCCCAGCGTACCGCCCATCCCTTTTTCCATCGTTGCGGCGATCTTGTCGAGCGGCATACCGGAAAAGAGACCTGCACCTATAGAAACCACCATCAAAGCAACAAAAGCGTGCATACGCGCCTTCATCACTAAAAACAGCAGCAGCAACACGGAACCCACTGCTGTCAAAACTAGCGTCAATGTACTCAAAACTTACTGCCTTTTATTAATGACCTCGATGGTGCTGGCAACAACACCCTCCAGTGGCTGATCGATATCAACCACTAAGACGTCTTTCTCGTCTTCACCCGGCTCCTGCAGCGCTTCGAACTGCGTCACCAGCATCTGGGTTTTGAAGAAGTGACCTTTACGCGCCTTCAGACGGCTTTCAATCACCTCGAAATTCCCTTTCAGGTAGATGAAAGAGAGGTTCGGGTTACCGTCGCGCAGCAGGTCGCGGTAGGTTTTTTTCAGCGCAGAGCAGACGATCAGGGAGACTTTATTGGTACGCTGCATAGCGAACGCGGCGTCATTCAGCGCCTGCAACCACGGTTTGCGGTCGTCGTCGTTCAGCGGCTCGCCGGAGGCCATTTTCATGATGTTGCTGCGCGGATGGAGGAAGTCGCCATCAAGGAACGCAGCCTGGAGTTGATGCGCCACTTCGCTGGCTACGGCTGATTTCCCGCTACCGGAAACGCCCATCAGGACGTAGACGTGGTGATCGTGATTAGTCGTGCTCAAAGGGTGTCCCTCAGTCAATTGTTACGGGTAACAGTTATCGGTAACATTGTCCTGCCGGGGCAAAAGAGAAGCAATATCCAAACGTGCGCGAAGTGAATAAGTGTGAGCTACTTCAAATTTGTCAGTTCAAATAGATCCACCCGGTGACAAGGTGAAACCTAAATCTAACATTTTCGGGGTAACTGCCTCACCACGAATGCGCGCCAGCAGGCGTTCTGCGCCAATACGGCCCATACGTTCACGCGGGGTCAGGACGCTCGCCAGACGCGGCTCCATCACCTGGCCAATGTCGTGGCCGTGGAAACCGGCGATCGCCATATCATCAGGGATCTTTAGCCCCAGACGCTGACACTCAAACGCCGCGCCAACCGCCAGGTCATCGTTGGTACAGAAAATACCGTCCAGTTGCGGATACTCGCGCCGCGCCTGACGCATCAGCTCAATACCCGACGTATAGGAAGAGGACTGCTCCACCATCACGCTGTACGGGGTTAAGTTTGCGTCGAGCATCGCCTGCTCGTATCCCTTCTGTTTGATGATAGTACGTTCATCAAGACGCGCACCCAGATAGGCGATATGACGATGCCCACGGGCGATGATGGCCGCCGTCATCTGGCGCGCCGCTTCAAAGTTATCGAACCCAACGGCAATATCGAGACACGGCGACTGGCTGTCCATCAGCTCCACCACAGGGATACCCGCCACTTCGATCATTTTGAGCGTGCGGGCAGTGTGGGTACGTTCGGTTAAAATCAGGCCGTCAATGTTCCAGGAAAGCATCGACTCAAGACGTTCCTCTTCCAGTTCCGGCTTGTACCCATAGTGGGCGAGCATGGTCTGGTAGCCAAAAGCATCGGTGACGCTTTCAATTCCCCGCAATACTTCGGCGAAAACCTGGTTGGTCAGGGATGGAAGCAGGACGCCCACCGCACGGCTGGTCGCATTGGAGAGAATATCGGGTGCGCGGTTGGGGATATAACCCAGTTCATCAAGGGCAGCGGCAATCTTGCCACGTAACGCCACGGAAACCTGTTCCGGGTTACGTAAAAAACGGCTGACCGTCATTTTGGTCACACCGACGCGATCGGCGACATCCTGAAGTACGGGGCGTTTCTTTTTCATCGTCCTGAGAAATCTTGAAGTGAGAGATTTGCTCAGTTTATCACGGACAAAGCCCATCCTTCCCCTGTCAAAGGGAAGGATGGGTATTTATTTATGTTTTATTACACCGGCGGCAGGTCAAACAGCAGAATTTCGCTTTCGCTGTCGGCATGCACGGAGAGCGCCTGCTCATCCCAGATGGCCAGACCATCGGCTGTGGTTGCTTTAGTGCCGTTGATGGACACTTCACCTTTCACCACCTGGATCCAGACGCGGCGGTTAGCGGCAATCTGATGAACAGACTGTTCGTCTTTCACCAGCGCCCAGCGGTACAGCTCCATATCCTGATGCACTTTCAGGGAACCTTCACGCGCATCCGGGGACAGCACCAGCTGTTTGCCCTGTTTCGCGTCGAAGCGGCGCTGCTCGTAGCGCGGCGTGATGCCGGTCTCTTCTGGAATGATCCAGATTTGATACAGGTGCAGTTTTTCCGTTTTGCTCGGGTTGTACTCGGAGTGACGCACCCCGGTACCCGCGCTCATAATCTGGAACTCGCCCGCCGGAACCTGCTCTTTGTTGCCCATGCTGTCCTGGTGCTCAACCGCCCCTTCCAGCACATAGGTCAGGATTTCCATGTCTTTGTGCGGGTGGGTACCGAAGCCCTGCCCTGCATCAATCACGTCGTCGTTAATCACGCGCAGTGCGGAGAAGCCCATAAAGTTCGGGTCGTAGTAGTCGGCAAACGAGAATGAATGCCATGAGTCCAGCCAGCCATGATTCGCGTGACCACGTTCGTTTGCTTTGCGTAAGTAGATCATTGTTTTCACCCTCAGTTCGTTTCGATGGAGTAAGTGTGGACGCAAACCGCCTGGGATCATAGAGGGTGAAAATTGACTCCTCTGTTCAAAAATTATGAACAAGCGCAGAGGAGCTGTTTTTGCTTATTTTGCGAGGGTTACCGTGGCAGGAGAAGCCTGTTTGAAGGCCCGTTCAAGGATTTCGAGGTTGGTCAGAACGTCAGATTCCTTGACGTAATTCGGCGCGCCGGATGTAAGGGTGTCATAGAGCGCATCGTAGACGCGGCCATAGTCGCCAGTTTCCGGTTTCAGCTCCTCCCTGACCGTTACGCCCTCATCGTTCACGTACTCCAGGACGCCCACGGAATCATCCGCCGCAAAACCCGGTTCGCCCGGCATGATGTTAGCCTTCAGGCTGGTCTCCTGCTGGTCAATACCGTACTTAATGAACGAGCCTCGGGTGCCGTGAACGATAAATTTCGGGTAGTCGATCTTCACCAGATGGCTGGTTTTGACGATGGCTTTCAGGTCGCCGTAGAACAGCTGCGCTTCAAAAGTATCGTCCGGGTTGGCTTTATTACGCAGGCTGCGGATGTCATACGCCACGTGGTCCGGTCGGCCAAACAGGGAGATGATCTGGTCCATGGTGTGCACGCCCAGACCATAGAACGAGCCGTCCTGCGGCAGGCCGGGTTGCGTTTCCGCTACCGGACGGTAGTAATCGAAGTGGCTTTCTATTTCCACGATGTCGCCCAGCTTGCCGCTTTCAATCGCTTTTTTCGCCGTCAGGAAGCAGCTGTCAAAGCGACGGTTCTGATACGGCGTAACGGTCAGACCTTTGCTTTTCGCCAGCGCGAACAGCTCTTTCGCTTCGGCGATAGTCGGGGTGAACGGCTTTTCCACCAGCACGTTTTTACCCGCTTCGAGCGCGCGTTTCGCATACTCAAAATGGCTGTCCGCATGGGTGCAGACGATAACAAGTTTAACCTGCGGGTCGCCCAGTACCTCATCGAGATCGCTGGTGAAGTGGATGTGGGAATACTGCGGGGATTGCTCTTCCGGCTTCGCGCGGCGGCGGTAGATATGGGCCACATGCCAGCTGTCTTTGCGGTTAAGAACATACGGCAGGTGATAGCGGGTCGTACTTTTACCAAATCCAATAAATGCGCAATGTAGTGTCATAGCTCAGTCCTTTTGGAAGGTTACTGAGTCTAACCATAACAAAAAAAAAGCCAGCTAAAAGCTGGCTAAAGTAATACTGGAAGCAATGTGAGCAATGTCGTGCTTTCAGGTTCCCGTAGAGGTCTTCCTGAACGCAAAGCAATAATAATCATTCTCATTCGCACTTGTCCAATACTTTTTGCAAAAAATAGCGGTTGACTCAAATTTTAAAGTCATTGATGTTGGAAGGGACATTTAACTGACTGAGGAACAAGGAATGAGTGAGATAGTGATACGCCACGCGGAACCGAAAGATTATGACGCCATTCGTCAGATCCACGCCCAGCCGGAGGTGTACCACAACACGCTACAGGTTCCTCACCCCTCTGAACACATGTGGCAAGAACGGCTATCCGACCAGCCCGGCATCAAGCAGCTTGTCGCCTGCATAGACGGTAATGTCGCCGGACATCTGTGCATTGCCGTCGCGCAACGCCCACGTCGCAGCCATGTGGCTGATTTTGGGATTTGCGTAGGCGCACAGTGGCAAAACCGGGGCGTAGCCAGCGCGCTGATGCGTACCATGATTGATATGTGCGATAACTGGCTGCGCGTTGACCGCATTGAGCTGACGGTGTTTGTCGATAACGAGCCGGCGATTGCGGTGTACAAAAAACACGGGTTCGAAATTGAAGGCACCGGCAAGCGCTATGCCCTGCGCAACGGCGAGTATGTGGATGCGTATTATATGGCGAGAATGAAGTGACACACTCCCCTCACCCCGGCCCTCTCCCCATAGGGGCGAGGGAGAAAAGACCGCACCGTGCAATCCCCTCTCCCCTGTGGGGAGAGGGTTAGGGTGAGGGGAATAATCAATACCCCGCCGTCAAATCATCCACTGAACGCGGGTCCGATGCGCCAAACAGCGCCCCGTCTGGACCCACCATAATGCTCTGCGTACTGCCCATCGCCTCTTTCACCGCCACTTTTTGACCGCGCTGCTCCAGCAGCTTGATGGTATCCGGGCTAAAACCCTTCTCCACGCGCAGCTCGTCCGGCAGCCACTGGTGATGGAAACGCGGGGCGTTGGTCGCTTCGGCGACGTTCATCCCAAAGTCGATGCTGTTCACCACCATTTGCAGCACGGTGGTGATAATCCGGCTGCCGCCAGGGCTGCCGGTCACCAGCCAGGTTTTCCCGTCTTTCACCACGATGGTGGGCGACATGGACGACAGCGGACGTTTCTTCGGCCCTACCGCATTCGCATCGCCGCCAACCAGCCCGTAGACGTTCGGCACGCCCGGTTTGGCAGAGAAGTCATCCATCTCGTTGTTCAGCAGAATGCCGCTGTTGCCCGCCACAATCCCGGTGCCGAAGGTGGTGTTGAGCGTATAGGTCACCGCCACCGCGTTACCGTCTTTATCCATCACCGAGAAGTGAGTGGTCTGGTTGCTTTCATACGGCGCCAGCTTGCCGGGGCGGATCTCGCTCGACGGCTTAGCCTTGTTGATGTCGATCTGATCGGCAATGGATTTGGCATAGGCTTTGTTGGTCAGCGCCTGCCACGGCACCTTCACGAAGTCCGGATCGCCGAGATATTCCGAGCGGTCGGCATAGGCGCGTTTTTCCGCTTCCGCCATCACCTGCATGGCATCCGCACTGCCGAAGCCGAACTTGTGCATATCGAAGTTTTCGAGAATATTGAGGATCTGCACGATGTGGATCCCACCGGAAGACGGCGGCGGCATGGAGAAGACCTCGTAACCGCGGTAGGTGCCGCTAATCGGCTCGCGCTCCACCGCCTTGTAGTCCGCCAGATCCGCTTTGGTGATGAGCCCGCCGTTCTTCTGCATCTCTTGTGCAATCTGGTCGGCAATCGCCCCTTTGTAGAAGGCGTCCGGACCGTGCTCTGCAATCAGCTCCAGGCTTTTAGCGAGGTTCTTCTGCACCAGCTTATCGCCCTTCTTCAGCGGCTCACCGTCTTTCCAGAAGATCGCTTTGCTGTTTTCATGATTCGGAATGACTTCGCTACCGTAGGTTTTGAGATCGTCCGCCAGCGCATCGTTTACCACAAAGCCGTCCCGCGCCAGCTTGATGGCAGGCTGCACTACCTTGTTCAGCGGCAGGGTGCCGTATTTTTCCAGCGCCAGCGAGAAGCCCGCGACGGTGCCCGGCGTGCCGGTCGCGAGATGCGAGGTCAGGGATTTTTTGCTGTCAGGGTTACCCTGGTCGTCGAGGAACATATCGCGGGAGGCCTGAGCAGGCGCCATCTCGCGGAAGTCGATGGCCGTCGTTTTGCCGTCTTTGGTGCGCAGCATCATAAAGCCGCCGCCACCCAGGTTCCCCGCCTGCGGATGCGTTACCGCCAGCGCATAGCCGACGGCGACCGCGGCATCCACCGCGTTACCGCCCTGCCTGAGAATATCGACGCCCACTTTTGTTGCCAGCGCATCCACGGACGCTACCATGCCATGGGTTGCCCGCACGGGATGAAAAACATCTTCCTCCACGCCGTAAGAGACCGGAGGCGCCGCGGGCGGGTTGGCCGCCACGCTAAATGTACCGCCTGCCATCAGCGCGGCGAGGGCGACCCAGCGCAAAAACGTTGGTTTCATGATTGTTGTTCTCCAGGTGAAGGGATCCATATTCCCCGCTTAAGCCTGGTTCACAACTCCTAAAAAATCATCGTCATGGTGAAATCAGGGTAAACTTAAGAGAGACCTCAAGAGGAGGAAATGACAATGAAACGCTTGATGATTCTTACGGCGCTGATCCCGTTTGCCGCGCTCGCACAGCCACTCAACACCATGAACAACCCGAACCAGCAGGGCTATGTCATCCCGAGCCAGCAGCGTATGCAGACCGAGATGATGAGCCAGCAACAGCAGCAGAAAGGGATGCTTAATCAGCAACTGAGAACGCAGACCCAGATGCAGCAGCAAAGCCTGCAAAATCAGATGAACGCCAACACCCAGCGCGTGCAGCAGGGGCAGGTGCGCGAGCAGCCGTTGCCGAATAAAAACGGCGGAATGTTAGGTGGGATGACCTCGTCAGGCAGCGGACAGCAGCATATGCTGCCGCCGCAGTCGAATGGCAGTATGCTTAATCCGCAGAACTAAAGTCCGGGCCGATCAGGTCTATCGCATCGGTACAGATGCTGTCCACGCCCCAGCGCAGCAGTTCGGCCGCACGCTGGGGTTTATTGACGGTGTAAACCAGAATACGCAGGCCCGCGTCTTTCAGCATCTTCACCCGCGCCTCATCCAGCAGCTTGTGATTAAGATGAATAGAGACACACGCTAAGCGCGTCGTCAGCTCGCGCCAGTCCTCGCGCCACTCGTCCAGCAGCAGTCCGCGCGGCAGTTCCGGCGCTGCGGCCTGTGCGGCCTCCAGCGCATCGATTTCAAATGATGACAGCAGCGGCGCGGTCATCCCCTCCCACAGCTCGCGCGCGGCCAGAGCAATCACTTTGCCCGTCAGCGGCCCGGTGCCGGTGGTCGGTTTGATTTCGATATTGGCCATCATGCCGTGCTGGCGACAGCGATCCGCCACTTCCGCCAGCAGCGGCAGCGGTTCGCCTTTGAATTCACCGCTGTACCAGCTTCCGGCGTCTACCTTCAGCAGGTCGCGCCACGGCAGTTCGCCCGCGATGCCCCAGCCGTTGCTGGTGCGCTCGAGGTTATCGTCATGCAGCAGGAAAATCTCGCCGTCTTTCGACAGCTTGGCGTCGAACTCGATCATCGTGTGACCGTAGCGCGCGCCAACGTCAATCGCCGCCAGCGTGTTTTCCGGCGCCAGCTTACCGCCGCCCCGGTGGGCGACGACGTGGGGATAAGGCCAGTTGCTCATACTCGTTGTCCTGTTTCACCGTCAAATAAGTGCAGGTGATTTTCCGGCAGGTGGAGCCACAGCGTGCTGCCGGCTTTAGGGCGCTCCTGATGTGCCAGACGCACCACCATTTTTTGCTCGCCCCAGCGCCCGTGCGCCAGGTTATCTGCACCCAACATCTCCAGCGTGTCCATGACCAGCGGCACGCCGCCTTCCGCCTGAGAGGTTAAACCGATATGTTCCGGGCGGATACCGAGCGTCATCTTACGCCCGGCGTAGCCACGATAGTACCAGTTGATCGGCAATGCCATCCCGCTTTCCAGCTCAAAGTGCGAGCCCGCGCTGCTGATGCGCCCTTCCAGCAGGTTCATCGCCGGGCTGCCGATAAAGCTCGCCACAAAGCGGGTGGCCGGTTTCTCGTACACCTCCACCGGGGTGCCAATCTGCTCGGCAACGCCTTTGTTCATCACCATCACGCGCTGGGCGAGGGTCATGGCCTCAACCTGATCGTGGGTAACGTACAGTGACGTGGTTTTCAGACGACGGTGCAGCTGCTGCAGCTCAAGACGCATCTGCACGCGCAGCTTGGCGTCGAGGTTAGAGAGCGGCTCGTCGAACAGGAATACCGCCGGGTCGCGCACGATGGCGCGTCCCATCGCCACGCGCTGGCGCTGGCCGCCGGAGAGCTCGCGCGGGCGGCGCTTGAGCAGGCCGTCGAGTTCCAGAATGCGGGCGGCCTCTTTCACGCGCTCCTCGATATGGCCTTTGCCCATGCCGCGGATTTTCAGCCCCCAGGCCATGTTCTCCTCCACGCTCATGTGCGGATAGAGAGCGTAGTTCTGGAAGACCATCGCGATGCCGCGGTCTTTGGGCTCCATCTCGGTGACGCGCTGACGGTCAATCCAGATATCCCCGGAGGTCGCGCGCTCCAACCCCGCCACCATGCGCAGCAGCGTGGATTTGCCGCAGCCGGACGGGCCAACCATCACGATAAATTCCCCGTCCGCCACGTCGAGCGTCAGCGGCTGAATCACCTGGGTTTTGCCGTCCCAGCTTTTGGTTACTGCCTGAAGTTTTAAACCTGCCATCTTATTTCTCGCTATCGACCAGGCCGCGGACAAACGCACGTTGCATGGCTAAAACAATGACTACGGGTGGGATAAGGGTCAGCAGCATCGCCGCCATTACCTGGTTCCAGAGGGTGGTGCCTTCGCCGGTGGCGATCATGCCTTTGATGCCCGCCACGGCGGTGCCGAGGTTGACGTCCTGAATAATCAGCAGCGGCCACAGGTACTGGTTCCAGCCGTAGATAAAGGTGATCACAAACAGCGCCGCAAGGTTAGTTTTCGACAGCGGCAGCACGATATCGCGGAAGAAGCGCATCGGCGACGCGCCGTCGATGCGCGCCGCTTCAATCAGCTCGTCCGGCAGGGTCATAAAGAACTGGCGGAACAGGAAGGTGGCGGTCGCCGAGGCCATCAGCGGCAGGGTTAAGCCCGCGTAGCTGTCGAGCATCTTCAGGTTGGCGATCACCTCCACCGTCGGGAAGATACGCACCTCTACCGGCAGCATCAGGGTGATAAAAATCATCCAGAAAAACAGGTTACGCAGCGGAAAGCGGAACCAGACGATGGCGAAGGCCGACAGCATCGACACCGTGATTTTGCCCACCGTAATGCCGAACGCCATGATGAAGCTGTTGAGCATCATCAGCCAGAACGGCGCGCTGTTGGCGCCCACGCCCTGGGTCCAGATGGTCTTCATATTCTCGAAAAGATGCGTGCCTGGGATCAGCGTCATCGGCGTGTCGAACACCGCTTTGGTGTCCAGCGTGGCGGCGACAAAGGCCACGTACAGCGGAAACAGGATGACGATAATCCCTAAAATCAGCATGGTATGGCTGAAAATCGTCAGCCCGCGACGGTTCTCAATCATTGGTAGCGCACCTTACTTTCAACATAGCGGAACTGCACCACCGTGAGGATGATGACGAGGAACATCAGCACCACCGACTGCGCGGCAGAGGCGGAGAGATCCAGACCGGCGAAACCCTCGCGGTAGATCTTATAGATAAGCGTCGTTGTCGCCTGCACCGGGCCGCCCGCGGTCGCCGCGTCGATCACCGGGAAGGTGTCGAAGAAGGCGTACACGAGGTTAACCACCAGCAGGAAGAAACTCACCGGGGCGATCAGCGGCAGCGACAGCCTGAAGAAGCGACGAATAGGCCCTGCTCCGTCAATTGCCGCGGCTTCCACCAGCGAGCGCGGGATGGACTGCAGCGCGGCAAAGAAGAACAGGAAGTTATAGCTGATCTGCTTCCACACCGAGGCGAACACCACCAGGAACATCGCCTGACCGCTGTTCTGGGCGTGGTTCCAGTCGTAGCCGAACTCTGCCAGGAAATGGGTAATCAACCCGCGGCCGGGGTTAAACAGGAAAATCCACAGTACGGCGGCGACGGCGGGTGCCACGGCATAAGGCAGCAGCATCAGGGTCTGATACAGGCGGCTGCCGCGCACCACGTAATCCACCAGCGCGGCGAAAAACAGCGATGCGACAAGACCGCTGACGGTGACCAGCGCGCTGAACTTCATCGTCGTCCAGAAGGCGTCCAGGTAGTAGCTGTCATGGAACAGCGCGGTGAAGTTGTCCAGGCCAACAAACTGGCTGGAGAGCCCGAACGGATCGACGCTTTGTACCGAGTACCACAGCGCTTCGCCCGCAGGCCAGATAAAGAAGATAACGGTGATAACCAGCTGCGGCGCGACCAACAGGTACGGCAGCCAGCGGGAACGGAACACCGGACGGGATGATGACATAGGTTTGCTCTGTAGGTATTCACCCCTCACCCCGGCCCCCTCTCCCCAAAGGGGCGAGGGTGTAATCGTCCCCTCTCCCCTTTGGGGAGAGGGTTAGGGTGAGGGGGATTAGTTTGAATTACGATTTGGTCGACTGCTCAAAGCGGCGCAGCAGCTGATTTCCGCGCTCTACCGCAGAGTCCAGCGCCTGCTGTGGCGTTTTCTTCCCGGTCCACACGCTTTCCAGCTCCTCATCCACGATGGTGCGGATCTGCGGCATGTTGCCCAGGCGCAGGCCTTTAGTGAACGGCAACGGCGGCTTGTTCAGCATCTGGCGCGTCGCGATGTCCGCGCCTGGGTTCTTGCTGTAGAAGCCCTGCTCGCGGGTCAGGTCATACGCGGCTTTGGTGATCGGCAGGTAACCGGTCTTCTGGTGCCACTCGGCGGCGTTTTCAGGCTTGGCCAGGAAGTCGAGGAATTCGGCCACGCCTTTATAGGTGCCCTTGTCTTTACCCTGCATCACCCACAGGCTCGCCCCGCCGATGATGGCGTTCTGCGGCGCGCCCTTCACGTCAGCGTCGTACGGCATCATGCCCACGCCATAGTTGAATTTGGCGTAGTGACGGATATCCGCCAGCGAGCCGGACGAGGCGGTGGTAATGGCGCAGTCGCCGTTGTAGAACTTCTCGGTGGATTCGTCTTTACGCCCGAAGTAGCTGAAGTCGCCCTTCTTGTTCAGGTCGGCAAGCAGCGCGATGTGCTTCACCTGCTCCGGCTTGTTGAACTCCAGTACCGCATCGGTGCCGTCGAAGCCGTTGTTTTTGGTCGCCACCGGCAGGCCATGCCAGGCGCTGAAGTTTTCAATCTGGATCCAACCCTGCCAGCCGCTGGCGTAGCCGCACTTCATCCCCGCCGCTTTCAGCTTCGCGGTGTACTCCGCCAGGTCCTGCCAGGTTTTTGGCGGCTGCTCCGGGTCTAAACCAGCTTTTTTGAAGGCATCTTTGTTGTAGTAGAGCACCGGAGTAGAGCTGTTAAACGGCTGGGACAGCAGATGGCCGGTTTTGGAATCGGTGTAGTAACCCGCTACGGTCGGCACGAACTGGGATTCATCGAAGTTGATACCCGCTTCTTTGAACACTTCATAGACCGGCTTGATGGCTTTGGAGGCCATCATAGTGGCGGTACCCACTTCATAAACCTGTAACAGTGCAGGTGCGTTGCCGGTACGGAAGGCGGCGATGCCCGCGCTCAGGCTCTGCTCATAGTTGCCTTTGTACACCGGCACAATTTTGTAATCCGGGTGGGTGTCGTTGAAACGTTGCGCCAGGGAGTCAACTTCTTTACCCAACTCCCCTTCCATTGAATGCCAGAACGGAATGGTGGTGACAGCCATTGCGTTCGCCGCAAAAGCCAGACCCAGTGCCAGACCCAAAGCTGTGTGTCGTAACGATGTCATTGTCATCTCTCTTATTGTGCCGGATGCGCGATATCACGCGTTTTATGCTCGCGAGGTAACATGACATGCTCGAATTACAGAAAAATAACTGTTTGTTTACAGATAAGTGACAGCCAGGCGTCAGGGGGATGATGGTTGTGTGAAGGGGGTTGGATGGTTGGGTGCGGTCTGGTGCCCTCACCCCGGCCCTCTCCCACAGGGAGAGGGAGAAAACACTAAAAAAGGCAACTTACGTTGCCTTTTTGCTTTTACCTATCCGCCCAGATACGCGCTCCGCACCGCTTCGTTCGCCAGCAGCGCGTCGCCGGTGTCTTCCAGCACTACGCGGCCGTTCTCCAGCACGTAGCCACGGTCAGCCAGCTTCAGCGCCTGGTTGGCGTTCTGCTCGACGAGGAAGATGGTCATCCCCTCTTTGCGCAGCTGCTCAATGGTGTCGAAAATCTGCTGGATGATGATCGGCGCCAGACCGAGCGACGGCTCGTCCAGCAGCAGGAGACGCGGCTGGCTCATCAGCGCGCGGCCTATCGCCAGCATCTGCTGTTCACCGCCGGACATGGTGCCCGCACGCTGAATGCGGCGCTCCCACAGGCGCGGGAAGAGTTCGTACACCCACTTGATGCGGGTCTGATATTCATCGCGGTGAGCAAAGAAGCCGCCCATCGCCAGGTTCTCTTCCACCGTCATGCGGGAGAAGACCCGGCGCCCTTCCGGAACAATCGCCACCGCTTCACGCATGATTCTGGCGGTCTGCCAGTCGGTAATGTCTTTACCATCAAACACGATCCGCCCGCTGGTAGCGCGCGGGTCGCCGCACAGGGTGCCGAGCAGCGTAGTTTTACCCGCGCCGTTGGCGCCAATCAGGGTCACGATTTCACCCTGATTGATATGCAGGCTGACGTCGTGCAGCGCCTGGATCTTGCCGTAGTGCGCGTTGACCTTGTCGAACGTTAACATCGCTTTTTCCATCTTATGCCTCACCCAGGTATGCGCGGATCACGTCCGGGTTGTTGCGGATCTCTTCCGGCGTGCCGTTTGCCAGCGGCGTACCCTGGTTAACCACGTAGATACGGTCCGAAATGCCCATCACCAGCTTCATGTCGTGCTCGATCAGCAGAATGGTGGTGTCGTGGTGATCGCGCAGTTCGGCAATCAGCTCGTCCAGCTCTTTGGTCTCTTTCGGGTTGAGCCCTGCCGCCGGTTCGTCGAGCATCAGGATCTCCGGCTGGGTCACCATGCAGCGCACAATCTCCAGACGACGCTGGTCGCCGTAGGCCAGGTTGCTCGCCTGACGGTTGGCGTGCTGCAGCAGGCCAATTCGGTCGAGCCAGGTCGCCGCGCGGTCAAGCGCTTCATCCTGCGCGCGGCGGAAGGCCGGGGTTTTCAGCAGGCCGGAGAACAGCCCGGTTTTCAGCTGCTGATGCTGCGCGACCAGCAGGTTCTCAATCACCGTCATCTCGCGGAACAGACGCACGTGCTGGAAGGTACGCACCACGCCCATGCGGGCAATCTGCTGGCCCGGCAGCCCTTCAAGATGCTTGTCGCGCAGCATGATGGTGCCGCCCGTCGGCTTGTAGAAGCCGGTCAGGCAGTTAAAGACCGTGGTTTTCCCCGCGCCGTTCGGGCCAATCAGGGAGACAATCTCTTTCTTGTGCAGATCCAGTGACACATTGTTGACCGCCAGCAGGCCGCCAAAACGCATCATCAGACCGTTAACGGATAATAATGGCTGACTCATGCCTGCTCTCCTTTCGCCTGAGTGCGTTTCAGCTTCAGCTGTGGACGAGTCATCGGCAGCAAGCCCTGCGGACGCCAGATCATCATCAGCACCATCAAACCACCCAGCATCAGCATGCTGTATTCGTTAAAGTCGCGCATCAGCTCGCGCGAGACCACCAGCAGGATGGCCGCGAGGATAACGGCGAACTGCGAGCCCATACCGCCCAGCACCACAATCGCCAGCACAAAGGCGGATTCGGCAAAGGTGAACGATTCCGGGCTCACAAAGCCCTGACGGGCGGCAAACAGCGTCCCGGCGAAACCGGCAAACGCGGCGCTGATGGTGAACGCGGTCAGCTTGATGCGGGTCGGGTTCAGGCCCAGGGAGCGGCAGGCAATCTCATCTTCACGCAGCGCTTCCCACGCGCGGCCCAGCGGCATGCGCAGCAGACGGTTAATCACGAACAGGGTAATCACTACCAGCAGCAGCGCCACCAGATAGAGCCAGATTACGCGGTCGGACGGGTCATACTTCACGCCGAAGAAGTTACTGAAGGTGTCCCAGCCGCCTTCGCGGGCGGTACGGCTGAACTCCAGGCCAAAGAAGGTCGGTTTCGGGATCTGGCTGATGCCGTTCGGGCCGCCGGTCACTTCGGTGTTGTTAAGCAGCAGGATACGGACGATTTCGCCGAAGCCTAAGGTCACAATCGCCAGGTAGTCACCGCGCAGGCGCAATACCGGGAAGCCAAGCAGAAAGCCGGCAGCGGCAGAGACCAGCCCCGCCAGCGGCAGGCAGGTCCAGAAGCCGAGGCCGTAATAGTGGTTCAGCAGCGCGAAGGTGTAGGCGCCGATGGCGTAGAAGCCGCCGTAGCCCAGCACCAGCAGGCCGGAGAGCCCCACCACCACGTTCAGACCGAGACCGAGAATCACGTAGATCATGGTCAGAGTGGCGATATCCACGGTGCCGCGAGACACCACAAACGGCCACGCCACGGCGGCCACCAGCAGCGCTACGAGGAACAGCTTCTGCTTAACGGTAGACCCGTCGATGGCCGGCAGAACGAATTTCGGCCCGGAGACGTTTTTCAGCGACTTCTGGAACAGCGGACGCAACAGCTGGAACAGGAACACCACGGCAGTGCCGATAAATACCCACTGCCAGCGGATGTCGGGGGCGGTATCCACCACCAGCTTCGTCCCGTCCAGACCTAACTGGACGCCCATAAAGACGCCCGCCAGCACGAAGAACATGGCGGCAGAAAGCAGCGCCATTGCAAAATGCATCGGTTTCATACTTTCTCTACCTCCGGACGGCCCAGAATACCGGTAGGCATCACCAGCAGAACCAGAATCAGCAGGGCAAACGACACCACGTCTTTATATTCCGTGCTCAGATACGCCGAGGAGAGCGCCTCCGCCACGCCCAGGATCAGGCCGCCAATCATCGCGCCCGGAATACTGCCGATACCGCCCAGTACCGCCGCGGTGAAGGCTTTCATCCCGGCCATAAAGCCGATGTACGGGTTGATCACGCCGTAGAACTGGCCGAGCAGGACACCCGCCACCGCCGCCATCGCGGCGCCAATCACGAAGGTCAGGGCAATCACGCGGTCGGTGTTGATGCCGAGCAGGCTCGCCATCTTCAGATCTTCTGCGCAGGCGCGGCAGGCGCGTCCCATCCGCGAGTAGCGGATGAACAGCGTCAGGGCAAGCATCGCAATAAAGGTCACGACCCAGATAACCAGCTGCATGGTGGTGATAGACGCCGCGAAGTTTTCGCTGGCCCCCACAATCCACTGGCCGTTAAACAGGCTTGGCAACGCCACGTCGCGCGAGCCTTCGGTCAGGCTGACGTAGTTTTGCAGGAAGATCGACATCCCGATGGCGGAAATCAGCGCAATCAGGCGCTTGGAGCTGCGCACCGGCCGGTAGGCCACGCGCTCGATGCTCCAGCCGTAGGCGCTGGCTATCACAATCGCGCCGACAAACCCGGCGGCGACCAGCAGCCAGCTGCTGTCGATGCCCATCATCATCAGGGCGGCGATAATCATAAAGGAGACATAGCTACCGATCATGTAGACCTCGCCGTGGGCGAAGTTGATCATGCCGATAATGCCGTAAACCATCGTATAGCCGATGGCGATCAGCGCGTAGGTGCTTCCCAGCGTAACGCCGTTAAACATCTGCTGCAGGAAATAGAGAAACTGCTCGGACATATGCAAACCTTTTTATACCCGCCCGGCGGTCCGGGCGGTGGGATAATTATTTGGCGGCCGAGGACGAACCGTCGGCGTGCCACTTAAAGACACCAAACTCAAATCCCTTCAGATCGCCTTTCTCATCCCAGTTCAGCGGCCCAATCACGGTGTTCGCCCCGTGTGCTTTTAAATCTTTCACCAGATCCAGCGGTTCTTTGCTGCCGGAGCGATCCAGCGCGGTGGCCAGAGACTGTACGGCCGCATAGGTGATCCAGACGTACGGACCACTCGGATCTTTCTTCTGCGCCTTGAGCGCATCCACGATAGCCTTGTTGGCCGGATCCTGGTCATAGCGTTTTGGCATCGTCACCAGCATGCCTTCGGCTGAATCCCCGGCGATGTTTGACAGGGAGGCATTGCCCACGCCCTCTGGCCCCATAAACTGGGTTTTCAGACCGGTGGCGCGCGCCTGACGCAGCATCTGCCCCATCTCCGGGTAGTAGCCGCCGTAGTAAACGAAGTCGATATTCTCTTTTTGCAGACGGGCGATCAGCGCGGAGAAGTCTTTCTCACCGGCGGTAATACCGTCGAAGAAGACGATGTTCGCGCCGCCTTTTTTCAGGCCGTCCTGAACGGAGCGCGCCAGGCCTTCGCCGTACTGCTGCTTGTCATGAATAATGGCGATACGCTGCGGCTTAACGGTTTCAAGGATGTATTTGGCGGCGGTGGGCCCCTGAGAGGAGTCCAGCCCCGCGGTGCGCATAATGTGCTGATAGCCGCGCTGGGTCAGCTCAGGGTTAGTTGCGCCAGGGGTGATCATCAGGATGCCTTCGTCTTCGTAGATATCAGACGCAGGCTGGGTGGAGGATGAACACAGGTGGCCGATCACATACTGGATACCGTCGTTGACGATTTTGT
Source organism: Enterobacter sp. SES19 (assembly GCF_011765665.1). NCBI lineage: Bacteria > Pseudomonadati > Pseudomonadota > Gammaproteobacteria > Enterobacterales > Enterobacteriaceae > Enterobacter > Enterobacter sp. SES19. Next base: position 329,141 of record NZ_CP050320.1, on the reverse strand, counting down.
TGGCGACCGCGACGGCCTGTTTCGGATCGCAGGCGTCGTCATATTCCACGCCCACCAGCTTGTCGCCTTTGATGCCGCCCTTAGCGTTGATGTCTTTGATGGCCTGGCGCGCACCGTTGAACTCCATGTCACCCCACTGGGCAACAGGGCCGGACATCGCACCCACTACCGCAACTTTAATGTCCTCCGCCATAGCGGCATGCGAGATCGACAGTGCGACCATCCCCGCGATTAACGTCTTCGCGTTCCTTTTCATCTCTGAATCCCCATTCGTGATGTCGTGTTTATATTTTGTTTTATTATGGTTAAAAAGCATTCTGTACTTTTAATGAACAACGCTATTTTTACCAGTGCCTTTAATGGTTTAGCGCAGGTTTTTGTCAAAAACCAGACTAAAATCTCTATTTTTCAGGCGATTAAGCAAAGATAATATTCTGAAATCAGGCAGAGATAAACAAATAAAAGTGCAGTTTGCAGCATAAAATAACGGTACAAAGCGCCGAATAAATCACTACCCTTCAGGTTAAAATTCTGCTTATTTTTCGATCCATGTGTTTTCAAACTGCCCATCGCGTTGCCAAAAAACTAATCACCTGGTTAATGAGAATAAAAAGAGGAAGCCGCTGAGTGAATAAATTGAGTACACTGCCCCTACTGAATCTGATTTGGACAAGTAGCTAATGAAACTGACTATCGTGCGTCTGGTGACCTTTAGCGACCAGGATCATATCGACCTGGGCAAGATCTGGCCGGAATATTCCCCTTCGTCGCTACGCGTGGATGAGACCCACCGCATTTATGCCGCGCGTTTTAACGAGCGCCTGCTGGCCGCGGTTCGCGTCACCCTGAGCGGTACAGAAGGGGCGCTGGACTCGCTGCGCGTACGTGACGTCACCCGTCGTCGCGGTGTGGGACAGTATTTAATTGAAGAAGTGATCCGCGAAAACCCGAGCGTGACCTCATGGTGGATGGCTGACGTCGGCGTGGAAGACCGCGGCGTGATGGCGGCGTTTATGCAGGCGTTAGGGTTTACGGCGCAGGAGAGCGGTTGGGAGAAGCGTTTGGGGTGAATTGTGCGGTGCGGCCTGATGCCCTCACCCCGGCCCTCTCCCACGGGGAGAGGGTGCAAACACTAAAATGGCAACCTTACGGTTGCCATTTGCGTTTATTTGGCGTCAGTAGCAGTCCCGTTAGCATGCCAGTCAAACACGCCGAACTCGAAGCCCTTCAGGTCGCCCTTCGCGTCCCAGGAGAGTGGCCCCATGACGGTCTGGACCGTGTTCGCTTTCAGCCAGGTGGCAATCTCAGCCGGTTCGGCTGACTGGTTCAGGCCCGCCTGCAGAGACTGCAGCGCCGCATAGGTGGTCCAGACGAACGCGCCGCTTGGATCCTGTTTCTTCGCCTTGATGGCATCTACGATAGGTTTGTTCGCTGGCACCTGGTCGTAGTTCTTCGGTTTGGTCACCAGCAGGCCTTCGGCTGATTCACCTGCAATGTTAGACAGGGAAACGTTCGCCACGCCTTCCGGACCCATAAACTGGGTTTTCAGGCCCGCAGCGCGCGCCTGGCGCAGGATCTGGCCCATTTCCGGGTGGTAGCCACCGTAGTAAACGAAATCAATATTCTCTTTCTTCAGACGCGCCACCAGGGTGGAGAAGTCTTTCTCACCGGCGGTGATCCCGTCGAAGAACACCACGTCGGCATTGGCTTTCTTCAGGTTGTCCTGCACTGAACGCGCCAGACCTTCACCGTACTGCTGCTTGTCATGAACGATGGCAATGCGCTTCGGCTTCACTTTTTCAACGATGTATTTCGCCGCGGTTGGGCCCTGGTCAGAGTCCAGGCCGGTGGTGCGCAGGGTCAGCTTATAGCCGCGCGCGGTCAGCTCTGGCGCAGTCGCCGCCGGGGTGATCATCAGAATACCTTCGTCTTCGTAGATGTCAGACGCGGGCTGAGTAGAGGAAGAGCACAGGTGACCGATAACGTATTTGATCCCGTCGTTCACCACTTTGTTCGCGACCGCGACCGCTTGTTTCGGGTCACAGGCATCATCATATTTTACGATCTGCAGTTTTTCGCCCTTGATACCGCCCTTAGCATTAATGTCTGCAACCGCCTGCTCAGCGCCGGTAAATTCCTGGTCGCCGTACTGTGCTACCGGACCGGACATCGCGCCAACCACAGCCACTTTGATGTCTGCCTGTGCCATGGTGCTGAATGCCAACGCGATACATCCTGCCAGTAACGCTTTACCCTTCATGTTCATCCTGAGATTCCCCATTATTATGGTTATTACGATTGTTGTGATGTTGTTGTGCAGCGCTTTATGTCAGTTATAGGTGTGCTGTTCGCGCTTTTTCAGCATACTCTGCTAAAACATACCCGATTTTTATGATTTTGGAATAGCTAATTTGAAATGAATATATGCCAGGCCCGGCAGGGATTTTCGCCGGGCATATGGCTTTAACGTGTCAGCGAGGCGGAGATAATGTCCAGCGCTTTACGGAACTGCACTTCAGGGATCGTCAGCGGATAGAGGAAACGAATGACGTTGCCGTAGACGCCGCAGCTCAGAAGAAGCAGCCCTTCCTGCAACGCGCGCTCCTGCACCTGGCGGGTAAATTCCGGCGAAGGCTGGCCCGTTTGCGGTTCGTTAAACTCCACCGCCACCATTGAGCCCTGGGCGCGAATGTCCGCGATATACGGGCAGTGTTCCTTCGCTTTGTTCAGCACTTCCACCAGGTGATGGCCCAGATGCGCCGAGCGCGTGCAGAGATCTTCCTCATCAATCACGTCGAGCACGGCATGCGCCGCGGCAATCGCCAGCGGGTTTCCGGCGTAGGTACCGCCCAGCCCGCCCGGCGCGGGGGCATCCATCACCTCAGCCCGGCCCGACACCGCTGAGAGCGGCATCCCACCCGCCAGGCTTTTCGCCATGGTGATCAGATCCGGCTTCACGCAGTGATGTTCCATCGAGAACAGCTTGCCGGTACGGGCGAAGCCGCTTTGCACCTCGTCGGCAATCAGCAAAATGCCGTGGGTATCGCACAGGGCGCGCAGCGCCTGCATAAAATCGGCTGGCGCGATGTTGAAACCGCCCTCTCCCTGAACCGGTTCGAGAATAATGGCCGCGACCTGGTCGGGTGCGATATCCGCTTTAAAGATACGTTCCAGGCTTTTCAACGCCTCAGCGGTGCTGACGCCGTGCAGTTCATTCGGATACTGCGCGTGATAAACCGAACCGGGGAACGGGCCAAAGCCGAGCTTGTACGGCGCAACTTTGCCGGTCAGCGCCATGGTCATAAAGGTGCGGCCGTGGAACGCGCCGCCGAAAGTAATAAGGCCGGGACGTTTGGTGTACGCCCGGGCAATTTTGACCGCGTTTTCGACCGCCTCTGCTCCCGTTGAAAAGAACGCCGTTTTGGCAGGGCCTTCAACGGGCACGCGTTCGTTGATACGTTCGGCAAGCGCCACATAGCCTTCATACGGCACGATCTGATACGCCGTATGGGTAAAGGCGTGGAGTTGTTTTTCGATGGCGGAAATGACTTTGGGATGGCGATGGCCGGTATTCAGCACCGCGATACCGGCGGCGAAGTCGATGTACTCGTTGCCTTCCACGTCCCACACCGTGGCGTTTTCAGCTTTATCGGCATAGAAGTTACACATCACGCCGATGCCGCGCGGCGTCGCCTGTAAACGCCGGTCGTTCAGTTCGTTGTTTTTCACCCTGTCCCCCTGAGAAAGTCGCCTGCTTAGCGCATCAGTAAGTGTTTGCCAGGGGGAGGGAATTCGCCAGAGCGGGCGCTAAAAAAACAAAACCCCCGAATTTGCATTCGAGGGTTCTCGGTGTACTTCGCGGAAATTACGCTTCGATAGCGGCGCGAAGTTTTTTCATGGCGTTCTTTTCAAGCTGACGGACACGTTCCGCAGAGACGCCGTAGCGGTCGGCCAGCTCCTGCAGCGTGGACTTGTTGTCTTCGTCCAGCCAGCGGGCGCGGATAATATCCTGGCTACGTTCGTCGAGGCCTTCCATCGCATGGGTCAGCTTGTTCGCGGCCTGATCTTCCCAGTTATCCTCTTCGATGCCATCAGCAAAGTTAGAGGTTTTATCCTGCAGATACAGAACCGGTGCCATCGGCTGGCTGTCAGATGCGTCGTCGTCTGAGGACATATCAAAGGTCATGTCCTGCGCGGCCATACGGGATTCCATCTCACGCACGTCTTTGCTGGTTACGCCCAGCTCGCGCGCCACCATTTCCACTTCATCCTGATTGAACCAGCCCAGACGCTGCTTGGTTTTACGCAGGTTAAAGAACAGTTTGCGCTGCGCTTTTGTCGTGGCGACTTTCACGATACGCCAGTTGCGCAGCACGTATTCGTGAATTTCTGCTTTGATCCAGTGCACGGCGAAGGAGACCAGTCGCACACCCACTTCCGGGTTAAAGCGACGTACAGCCTTCATCAGACCGATGTTACCTTCCTGAATCAAGTCCGCCTGCGGCAGGCCGTAGCCCGCATAATTACGAGCAACGTGAACAACAAAGCGCAGGTGAGACAGGATCAGCGTCTTAGCTGCTTCCAGATCGCCCTGGTAATGCAGCTTTTCAGCAAGCTCCTTTTCTTCCTCGGCCGTTAACATCGGCCAGGTGTTCGCAGCCCGGATATAAGATTCCAGGTTACCAACAGGGGCTAAAGCTAAAGTTTGCATTTCTTTGGTCATTCATTCCTCTCAATGTTTCTTCTGGTCCAGGTCGTCCCCGTCAGGCAACAACCATGCCAAAGCGTTTGAGCAACGAGATTAGCATTCACTCTTTTATCAGACAGTGATTTTATCCACAAGTTCCAGGTGCAACGGTGAATAAATTACGCACAAAATGTGACATGGAGATGATAACAGGGGAAGAGACAACAGGGACGCTTTCCCTGCAGAGCGAACATCTCGGTGCAGGGAAAGATTATATCACGCTTTTATTAGTCGGGAGTAAAGTGACGTAAATGTTGAACGGTTGCCAGCCAGGCTGCCACCCACCCAATCATCGAGCACACCAGCAGCAGTAACAGGCACTCATCGAAACCTAAGCCGCTGATATTAAACTTCGTTCCGAAAACCTGCGCCACTTCAGTCACGGCAGACGAAAGCCGCATCACCAAAATTTCTGACAATATCAGTGAAAGAAATGCGCCGGAAAAACCGAGCAGTGCGCCACCGTAAAGGAACGGTCGGAGGATGAAGCCATCCGTCGCACCAATCAGTTTCTGCACGTTGATGGTATCGCGACGGGCAAAGATGCTCAGGCGTACGCTGTTACCAATGACGAGGAAGACCGCCGCCACCATCAGCACGCCAATCATCGCCGCGACGCGTCCTACCAGCCCGGTCAGGGCAGAAAGGCGCGCAAACCAGCTGTCATCCATGCGCACTTCATCAATGCCCTTAATGCGCGTGATGCGATCGCGCAGCGTGTTAAGCGAATCGGTCCCCTGGAAATCCAGCTTCGGGATCACCACCGCCACGGCGGGCAGCGGGTTCTCTTCGAGCATATCCAGCGCGCCGCCAAAGCCAGACCAGTTACGGAACTCGCCCAGCGCGTCTTCACGTGAGAGATAGTTGACCTTCTCCACGCCCTGCTCGGCCTGGATTTGCCCAACCACCTGCGCCGCGGCGTTATCGTCGAGCGCTTTATCCAGATAGACCGTGATCTGCGGGGACGGATAATACTGTGAAGCCGCCTGGTTGACGTTTTTATAGACCATATAACAGACGCTTGGCAGCGTCAGGGAGATGGCAATCACCATCACCGTCAGGAACGTGGCCAGCGGTTTGCTTTTCAGGTCCTGCAGCGCGCCGTGGAAAGCGTAGCGTACCTGTTCGTTAAACACGTTGGTTTTACGGGAGGCCGGTTTTGTCGCGGCCTTCTGGCGCTTCGGCGCATTACGATTGCCGTCACCACCGCCCTGCGGCTTACGGAAACGGTCAAACCGGTTCCCGAACTGCCGAATCTGGTTTATTGCATCACGCTTGTTCACCGTGGCCTCCGTGCAAATGCCCGTCGCTCAGGGTCAGCATGCGGTACGAACGACGGGAAATGAGCCCGATATCGTGCGTCGCCATCAATACGGTGACCCCTACGCGGTTGAATTCCTCAAACAGACGCAAAATCCCTTCTGACAGGGCATCGTCCAGGTTACCGGTCGGTTCATCCGCCAGCAGCACGGCAGGCTTGTTCACCACCGCGCGGGCGATGCCCACGCGCTGCTGTTCACCGCCGGAGAGCTGGATCGGAAAGTTCTTCGCTTTGTCCAGCAGCCCGACCTTATCCAGCGCCGCAGAGACGCGACGGCGGATATCGTCATAGCTGGCGCCGGCAATAATCAGCGGAATGGCCACGTTATCGAAAACGGTGCGATCCATCAGCAGGTGGTGATCCTGGAAAATCATGCCGATCTGACGACGCAGGAACGGCACTTCGCGGTTTTTCAGGCGGCTGATTTCATGCCCGCCGAAAAAGATTTTCCCGGCGCTTGGCCGCTCGATCCCACAGATAAGCTTGAGCAGGGTACTTTTCCCCGCGCCGGAATGGCCGGTCAGGAATGCCATCTCGCCCGGCTGCAGGTGGAATGTCACTCCCTGCAGCGCTTGTCTCCCACCGAGATAGGCCTTGCTGACGTGTTCAAAGCGAATCATTGTTAGTCCTCTCGGGCAAATAATGCCTCAATAAAGTCGTCCGCCTTAAACGGACGTAAATCCTCAATACGCTCGCCCACACCGATGTAACGGATAGGAATGCCGAACTGATCGGCCACGGAGAAGATCACCCCGCCTTTCGCGGTGCCGTCCAGCTTGGTCAGCGCGATCCCCGTCAGTCCTACCGCTTCAGTGAACAGCTTCGCCTGACTGATGGCGTTCTGTCCGGTGCTGGCGTCAATGGTCAGCATAATTTCATGCGGTGCGTCTTCGTCCAGCTTCTTCATGACGCGAACGATTTTCTTTAACTCTTCCATCAGGTGCGATTTGTTCTGCAAACGCCCTGCGGTATCGGCAATCAGCACGTCCACGTTGCGCGCCTTCGCCGCCTGGATGGCGTCGAAGATCACGGACGCGGAATCCGCGCCGGTATGCTGGGCAATCACCGGAATGTTGTTGCGCTGGCCCCAGACCTGCAGCTGCTCAACCGCCGCCGCACGGAAGGTATCGCCCGCCGCAAGCATCACCGATTTGCCCTGCTGCTCGAACTGACGCGCCAGCTTGCCGATGGTGGTGGTTTTACCCACGCCGTTCACGCCGACCATCAGAATAACAAATGGCGTTTTGCCTTCAATATTAAGCGGTTCGTCAACTTTTGCGAGAATTTCACCCATCTCGTCTTTCAGCAGGCCGTACAGCGCTTCGGCGTCGCGCAGCTGTTTGCGGCTCGCCCCTTCGGTCAGGTTGGCGATGATCTTACGGGTGGTTTCCACGCCGACGTCCGCAATCAGCAGCTGTTCTTCCAGCTCTTCAAAGAGATCGTCGTCGATCTTCTTGCCGCGAAACAGACTGATAAATCCCGAACCTAAGTTTTCTTTGGTTTTGAGCAGGCTGCGCTTCAGGCGGGCGAAGAAACCTTCTTTGGTCGGTTTTTCCTGCTCCTGAACGATCTCTTCTTCCGGTTCTTCCTCCACCGGCACCACGATGACCGCTTCTTCAGCGGCTTCCGCCGCCAGCGCCTGGGCTTCAAGCTCTTCGTCGGTCAGTTCTGGCTCGAGCGCCGCTTCTTCTTCCACCGCCTCAACAATTTCAACGGTTTCCGCTTCGGCCTGCCACTCTTCGGCAGACACCTCTTCGGCTTTCACCTCTTCCGGCAGCGGCAGCTCTTCGTGCTCGATTACAGCCTGCGGCGCTTCGGTAATGTCATCAACGACAACCGATTCTGGCTTCTCGCTCTCCTGAACCTGTTCCGTGACCTCAACCACCTCTTCTGCAAAGGATTCAACCTCTTCTTTGCTGTGCGCCGTTTCTTCCGCGTCGACTACCGCGGCGGTTTCTACAGGCGTTTCAGGCGGTGACTGCTCTTCAACGGCTTGTTGCTCTTCGGTTTTCTGTTCTGTTTCTTGCTCTTTTTCACCGAAGCCCAGCCAGGAAAAGAAGCCACGTTTTTTTTGTTTTGCCATCTGCGACTACACTCCTCGCGGCGCTATATACATGGAAGCTAAAAAAATGATGAAATAGTCTAACACTTTACTTAATTGACATCACCGCCCGCAATCGCAGGCCAATTGTTAACAGAGCTTTCCTGAGATGAAGAAACCCAACCGCGCCCCGGCCGGTCAAATTCGTATTATCGGCGGTCAGTGGCGGGGCCGGAAATTACCGGTGCCGGACAGCCCCGGTTTACGCCCTACTACCGACCGCGTGCGCGAGACGCTGTTTAACTGGCTGGCCCCGTCAATGGTAGACGCCCACTGCCTGGACTGCTTCGCCGGAAGCGGCGCGCTCGGTCTGGAAGCGCTGTCGCGCTATGCCGCCAGCGCCACGCTGCTGGAGATGGAGCGCGGCGTGGCGCAGACGCTGCAGCAAAATCTGGCGACGCTGAAGGCGGGCAACGCCAAAGTCGTGAACACCAACACGCTGAGTTTTCTTGCGCAGAAAGGCACGCCGCATAACGTGGTGTTTGTCGACCCGCCGTTCCGCAAGGGGTTGCTGGAGGAGACGCTATCCCTGCTGGAGCAAAACGGCTGGCTGGCGGATGACGCGCTAATTTACGTTGAAAGCGAAGTGGAAAACGGTTTACCGCCGGTTCCCGCTCACTGGGATCTGCACCGTGAAAAAGTCGCGGGTCAGGTTGCTTATCGTCTTTATCACCGTCAGGCACAAGGAGGATCCGATGCCGGTACTGATTAACCTGGGACGTTTGCTGATGCTGGGCGTCTGGGCGTTTTTGATTCTGAATCTGGTGCACCCGTTCCCGCGCCCGATGAACATTTTCGTTAACGTGGCGCTGATTTTCACGTCGTTTATGCACGCCCTGCAGATGGTGATGCTGAAAAACGGCCTGCCGAAAGACGGACCGCAGATGACGGGCTGGCAGCAGCTGCGCGTGTTTATCTTCGGCGTGTTTGAGCTGCTGGTGTGGATGAAGAAGTTTAAGGCGCAGGTGAAGAAGTAAGGTGCGGGCTGATGCCCTCACCCTAACCCTCTCCCACAGGGAGAGGGAACCGTTCGTGCATTATTCCGTACTGAACCCTTCAAATCGCGACCCTTTGTAGCTCAGCGTTCCTTTCTCTCCCACCGTCAGCTGATGGTACTGCTGCGCCTCCAGGCGGAAGGTCATCTCCAGGCCGCCCGTTTCCGGCTTAAAGCTCGCTTCATAGCGCATTGTTGTGCCCGCAGGCGTCACCTGCTGCTGGCGCGAGCGGCGGTCACTGAGCGGTTTTTCGCGTTTGTTGGTCACCACCACGCGCTTTTGCATCAGGGGTGCGGCATCGTTATCCGCCTTCTCGCGGCGCTGCTGTACGAAGCGGAACGAGGCGGCAATGACGATAATCGCCACCACGATAATGAAAAACAGCGGCATCTTGCTCATTCTACAATCCCATCAGATTATGCGGAATTCAGGATACCCTGCCTTCCCCACCATTGCCAAACGCCCGCCCGCGTCACTACACTGGATCAGAAACTGATTATTCAGACTTAACAGATACAGGGAGTTAATATGCTTTGGTCATTTATCGCTGTCTGTTTTTCCGCATGGCTTTATGTCGATGCGTCGTACCGCGGTCCCATCTGGCAGCGCTGGTTGTTTAAACCGGTCACGCTGTTGCTCCTGCTGCTGCTGGCCTGGCAAGCGCCGATGTTTAACGCCGTCAGCTATCTGGTGCTCGCCGGGCTGTGCGCCTCCCTCATTGGCGATGCCTTAACCCTGCTGCCGCGCCAGCGCCTGCTGTACGCCGTTGGGGCGTTCTTCCTGTCGCATCTGCTGTATACCATCTACTTTGCCAGCCAGATGACGCTCTCCTTCTTCTGGCCGCTGCCGCTGGTGCTGCTGGTGATTGGCGCGCTGCTGATTGCGGTGATCTGGTCACGTCTGGAAGAGATGCGTTTGCCGGTCTGCACGTTTATCGCCATGACGCTGGTGATGGTGTGGCTGGCAGGCGAGCTGTGGTTCTTCCGTCCGACGTCGCAGGCGATGTCCGCCTTCTTCGGCGCGGCGCTGCTGCTCATCGGGAATGTCGTCTGGCTGGGCAGCCACTATCGTCGCCGCTTCCGCGCGGATAACGCGATTGCCGCCGCCTGCTACTTTGCCGGGCACTTCCTGATCGTACGTTCGCTGTATATTTAAATAAGTCTTGACTCTGGAGTCGACTCCAGAGTGTATGCTGCGGTTAATGAGAAAATTATCATTGCCGGAGACTGCCATGTCGACTCCAGAAACATCTAAAAAAGTTCCACAATTCTCGGCACTTAAGCTCAGCCCGGTTCCGCCGAAAGACGACTGCTGCTGCGAGGGGGCGTGCGAAACGCAAACTGAAATGCTGCCTGAAAGCGGAAACCGCTACAGCTGGGTCGTTAACGGCATGGACTGCGCCGCCTGTGCGCGCAAAGTGGAAAACGCCGTCAAACAAGTGCCGGGCGTGAGTCACGTTCAGGTGCTGTTCGCCACTGAAAAGCTGCTGGTTAGCGCCGATAACGACGTCAGCAAACAGGTGGAAGCCGCCGTCAGCAAGGCGGGCTATACCCTTCGTAGCGAAACGGCGCCTGCTGAAAAAGCCTCTTCCCTGAAAGAAAACCTGCCGCTCATTACCCTCATCATCATGATGGCCCTGAGCTGGGGGCTGGAACAGATTAACCACCCGTTCGGCAACCTGGCGTTTATCGCCACCACGCTGGTCGGGCTGTTCCCGATTGCCCGTCAGGCGCTGCGCCTGATGAAAAGCGGCAGCTGGTTTGCCATCGAAACGCTGATGAGCGTGGCGGCTATCGGCGCGCTGTTTATTGGCGCAACGGCAGAAGCGGCGATGGTGCTGCTGCTGTTCTTAATCGGTGAACGCCTTGAGGGCTGGGCAGCCAGCCGGGCGCGTAAAGGGGTCAGCGCGCTGATGGCGCTGAAGCCGGAAACCGCCACGCGCGTGGTAAACGGCACGCGTGAAACGGTCGCCATCAATACGCTGCGCCCGGGCGACGTGATTGAAGTCGCGGCAGGCGGACGCTTGCCTGCAGACGGCGCGCTGCTTACCGCCACCGCGAGCTTTGATGAAAGCGCCCTGACCGGCGAGTCCATTCCGGTTGAACGTGAGGCGGGTGAAAAAGTGCCTGCGGGTGCCACCAGCGTCGACCGTCTGGTACAGCTCACCGTGCTTTCCGAGCCGGGCGACAGCGCCATCGACCGAATCCTGAAGCTGATTGAAGAGGCCGAAGAGCGCCGCGCGCCGGTCGAACGCTTTATTGACCGCTTCAGCCGGATCTACACGCCCGCCATTATGCTGGTGGCCCTGCTGGTCACCGTCGTCCCACCGCTGTTCTTTGGCGCGCCGTGGGAGGGCTGGATTTATAAAGGGCTGACGCTATTGCTGATCGGCTGTCCGTGCGCGCTGGTGATTTCCACCCCGGCGGCGATTACCTCAGGGCTGGCGGCTGCGGCGCGTCGCGGGGCGCTGATTAAGGGCGGCGCGGCGCTGGAGCAGCTGAGCCAGGTTCAGCAAATCGCGTTCGATAAAACCGGTACGCTGACCGTGGGCAAACCGCAGGTGACCGGCGTATATCCGCAGGATATCGGTGAAGATGAACTGCTTACGCTGGCCGCCGCCGTTGAGCTGGGTTCCACTCACCCGCTGGCGCAGGCGATTGTGCGTGAAGCGCAGTCGCGCGGGCTGAACATCCCTCCGGCAACCGCCCAGCGGGCGCTGGTCGGGTCAGGGATTGAGGCCACCGTTGACGGTAAAAAGGTACTGATTGTCGCGGCTGGCAAGTCTTCTACTCCAGAGGTGGAGGCGTTAGAACAAACCGGACAAACTGTTGTGAGCGTGATGCAGGACGGCGTCGCAAAAGGGATGCTGGCGCTGCGCGACACCCTCCGCGATGACGCAAAAGAAGCCGTGGCGGCGCTGCATCAGCTGGGCGTGCAGGGGGTGATTCTCACCGGTGATAACCCTCGCGCAGCGGCAGCGATTGCCGGTGAGCTGGGGCTGGCGTTTGAAGCCGGATTGCTGCCTGCAGATAAGGTCTGCGCGGTAACGGAGCTGAACGCTCAGACGCCGCTGGCGATGGTCGGTGACGGGATTAACGATGCTCCGGCGATGAAAGCGTCCACCATTGGTATTGCGATGGGCAGCGGGACCGACGTGGCGCTGGAAACGGCTGACGCGGCATTGACCCACAACCGCCTGACCGGGCTGGCGCAGATGATCGATCTTGCGCGCGCGACGCGGGCCAATATCCGTCAGAACATCGGTATCGCGCTGGGGTTGAAGGGGATTTTCCTGGTGACCACGCTGCTTGGCATGACCGGGCTGTGGCTGGCGGTACTGGCGGATACCGGGGCAACGGTGCTGGTGACGGCGAACGCGCTCAGGTTGTTGCGTCGCCGGTAAAAAAACGCCCGGTGGCGCTGACGCTTACCGGGCCTACATATCCTGCTAAATCGTAGGCCGGGTAAGGCGAAGCCGCCACCCGGCTTTTTATATGAAGTAGCTCATCGCCAGGCCTAAAAACAGCACCAGACCGACGTAGTTATTGTTCATAAACGCTTTGAAGCATGCGTCGCGTTCGCGCTTCGCAATCAGCTTTTGCTGGTACGCAAACAGCAGTCCCGCCACCAGCACTGACCAGTAGAACTCCCAGTTCAGCCCGTTCAGGCGACCAATCGCCACCATCAGCGCCAGTACCGCAACCTGCAGGATACCGATGATCAGCTTGTCCTGACGGCCAAAGAGGATGGCGGTTGATTTGATGCCAATTTTCAGATCATCGTCGCGGTCAACCATCGCGTACTGGGTGTCATACGCCACGGCCCAGAGAATGTTCGCCAGGAACATCAGCCAGCAGCTGAGCGGTAAGGACTCACTAACCGCCGCAAACGCCATCGGAATCGACCAGCCAAACGCCGCCCCCAGCACCACCTGCGGCAGATGGGTATAGCGCTTCATAAACGGATACACCCAGGCCAGAGCCAGCGCCGCAACGGAAAGCAGGATGGTCATGGTGTTGAGGGTTAACACCAGCAGGAAAGAGAGCAGCACCAGAACAATAAACAGCACGCGGGCTTCTTTCCCGGTCACCTGCCCGCTGGGTAACGGACGACCGGCAGTACGCTTAACATGACCATCGAATTTACGATCGGCATAGTCATTCACCACGCAGCCCGCCGCACGCATCAGCCAGACGCCGGCAACGAATACGCCAAGGATCCACAGCGGCGGCACGCCCGGCGTGGCGAGCCACAGCGCCCAGAGGGTCGGCCACAGCAACAGTAAAGCGCCAATGGGTTTATCGGTACGCATTAAGCGGTGATACGCCAGCAGCTTATTCTGCGTCAGGCTCCACTCCATTTTTTCTTCCTCTTAGTACAACGGTGATGCCGGTAAAAAAAGCTCCGTCAGAATTAACGGTTTACCGCTCAGGCGAAGGCGGGAACGACGCCCCCAGAGTTCGGCATCACGACCAATCTCAATAAAATCCCGGGTAAGCTCAGACGAGGTGAAAAGGTAACGCCCCAGCGGCGTTTTCCCCAGACGTTGCAGCGCCAGCTCGGGCCCGGAAAGGGTGGACTCGGGCACCACCGTCCGCCCGGCAAGCCACGGCTCGCCGTCAGCACAAAGTAAAATTTCACGCAGCCAGTAACGTGGCTCTTGCGGCAGCAGCGGCAGCTCGCTGGCAATCTCATCGCCAGAGACAAACCCTTCCTGAATCAGGGTCACCGTAACCGTTTTACCCTGCTGCTCAAAACGTTTCGTCATGGAATCTTCCAGCAGCAACCAGTCCAGTTGCTGCGGTTCAAGCGCAGGTATTTGGTCGAAATAGCGCAGCGCACGCAGTTGCGTTAGCGCAGGGTGTGACATGCCAGACTCTCCGATACATAACGTAATGGCATTGTATCGCAGAAACACGGATTGAGGGGGGCCAAACGTTATTTAACGATCACGATCGCAACAAGAGTGCAACAGCCTGGCGGAGACGAAAAAAAGTGCGCCCACTCAGGCGCACCAAACGACTAACAAATCAGCACTGCGGGGAAACGGTTACCCCTTGCCTTTTACACTGCTGATAAAGGTGGAACGGGCAGTGGTTGAACCTAAACGTTCGGCTTCATCAAGCAGTTTCAGCGCTTTATCGACATCGCCGCGCTTCACCGCCTGCTTAATGGCGTTGTTGAAGTATTCTTCGGTGTCGTTCAGTACCGGCTCCGCTTTCTTCGTCGGGGCCGGTGCTGCGGTCGCTACCGGTGCGGCTGCCGTGGCAGCTGGCGCGGTATAGGCAGGCGCAGCGGTGTTGCCTACGGTGACAGGTCCGGTACCGGAGGAGCCAAACAGTGGGCCGACCAGGACGCTGGACGCACTATTGGTAGACACTTTCAGCTTCACAAGACCGTCAGTGGTGTGGCGGGCGATCGGGTCCGGGATATCCGGCACGGCGTTACCTACGCCTTTGGCATAGGCCTTAGCGGGATCAAGCAGCGTAGTGGTTTGCTGCAAATCTTTTTCCGTGGTGAAGACGAGTACATAAATTTTCTGCTGACCCAGCGCAGGCGTCAGTCGCATTACCCCTTCGAGGCGGTCTGCGCTCATGACACCAGGCTCCTGATAGGTAAAGTATTCGCTCGGGAAGAACGCAGAAGGCGTCATGTTCTGGTCAAGAATGAGCACGTTCGGTGCAAAAACGCTGGTCTGCTTGTTAACTTCACTTGTGAGCGTCAACGTCAGTTCGCCAATGTTTGCAGGCACACTGTATGCAACCACCGGACCACTGATGCCCGGAACATTAAGTGGTTGCCCCCCCGTCGAGAGCTGGGTCGTTTGGGCTTTAGATTGATCGACAGGCGTCCAGACCAGCTGTTGCAACGCTGCGGCCGGTATGGCTGGCGCGGATGTTGTGTTTTGCGGAACGAAATTCACATTAGCGAGCGTTACAGCAGGCGCGCTCGCCAGCAGCCCTGCGGATAAACAAAGGGCAAGGAGAGTTTTGTTCATTTTCATTGTTATCACCTCAAAATGCACAGGTCAGCGGTAGCCAGGCAATAGCGCGCCGTCCCAAGGATTGAGGGGCTTGCGCCCCTCAGTTTGGTCATTACGTCAGATTAAGACGGGATTACCACCAGATTTCCATCTGGGCGCCGAAGGACCACTCGTCGTTGTCACCGCGACCGAAGGAACCACCGTTAAAGCCATCTTTGACTGCTTTACCAAAGTTCGCGTTGTTGGAAGGGTTACCGGTGTAGTCGTAGCCCCATTTTTCATCCCACTTGGCATAAGTTGCGAAGACGCGGATTGCTGGACGTGACCAGATGCTGTCACCTGCCTGCCACTGTTGCGCCAGGGTGATTTTGTACTGGTTGTTGGTTTCGCCAGTTTCCTGGGATTTGACGTTGTCGTAACCCACTTCCAGCAAGGTACTCATGATTGGCGTCCATTTGAACATTGGACGAACGCCCACGGTCCACCATTTGGTGCCGTTATTATTATCCCAGTCGATATCCTGATACATACCAACGTACATCAGGTCCCAACGATCGCCCAAAGAGATTGCACCATGATCCAGGATACGCAGCAGGCTACCGTTATTGTTGATGTCATAGGCGAAATGTGAGTTAGGATCGATACCTACCCCAGAACCTTGAGACAGGCCTTTACCCTGAGAAGTCATTGAATCGGTCGCATACTGAACCACAAATTTGTTATAGCCCTTCAGCATGCTCTGAGTATGTTCAGCAGTGAACATCCAACCATCTTTAGACGCGCCGTCAACCAAACGATAATCATCACGTGGGTTAGCACGACCGTAGTCAACGCCCAGTTCCAGCGTACCCCCTGGGTTGATTTCCATCTGAGCTAAACGAACATCGAAAACATCATTCGCCGTTTTTTGGTTGTAATCATAAATGCTGTCGCTACCAAAGGTAGCAGAGCCGCCTGTTTCAGTGGAGCGTGTCGCCGCTAAAGACAGTTTACCGAAGCCAAGATCGATGTTTTCAAGACCTGCACCAGGCCCTGAAATATCCCAGTAGTAGAAGTCGATCATATGGACGTCATGACGCTGATAGAAGCGCTTACCGGCCCAGATGGTAGAACCTGGCAACCATTCAATCAGGTTTTTACCCTGCACGTTAGCTTCACGGAAAGCTGGGCTGGTGGCTTCCCAGTCGTTTTCCTGGTTAACTGAATAAGCTACGTTAGTGTCAAAATAGAAGCTTTTATCGCCTTCTTTCCACACTTCCTGACCCAGCTTCAGTTCCGCATAGGTTTCACATTCGTTACCCAGACGGTATTTACTTTGAGCACCGGTTGCCTGGAAGCACTGCTGTTGACCACCACTCCCCGTCCAGCCAATACCGGAACGAGCATAACCATGGAAATCCACGGCCATTGCCTGAGCAGACATTACGCCCGCTGCGACGGCAACTGCCAGAGGAAGTTTGCGCAGAGTAATCATCATTCTATCTCCTGAGATCATTGCTTTTCTTTGAACACTTCACCTGTCGGTTTCGTGTCTTCTTTTGGGATTGCTTAAACGCCTGGCTCTTTGTGCAACCGACGACATGCAGTGCCATCCTCACGGAACAGATGGCAACGCTCTGGCGGCAAGCCGATAGCGAATCTGGCACCCTCTTCTACCAACACCACGTCGTTCTGGCGGTAGACCAGGTTCTGACGGATGGCGGGGATCTGGATATGAATCTGTGTTTCGTGACCAAGCTGTTCGACGACCTGAACGTCACCTTCCAGGGTCACATCGGCGATGTGGCTCGGCAGCAGGTGCTCAGGACGAATACCGAGGGACATGTTTGCCCCGACCTGTACGTTGGCGCTGTCGACCGGTAGCCAGACCTGCTGGCGGTTTGGCAGCTCCACCTGTACCTGTTCAATCGCTGTCGCGGTCACTTTGACGGGCAGGAAGTTCATCTTTGGCGAGCCAATGAAGCCCGCAACAAAGCGGTCTGCCGGGTAGTGGTACAGCTCCAGCGGTTTGCCCACCTGCGCCACGCGACCGGCATCCAGCACCACGATTTTGTCGGCGAGGGTCATCGCTTCCACCTGATCATGGGTGACGTAAATCATCGTGCGGCCAAGACGCTTGTGCAGACGGGAGATTTCAATACGCATCTGGACGCGCAGGGCGGCATCCAGGTTAGAGAGAGGTTCATCAAGCAGGAACACGCGCGGTTCGGCCACCAGCGTACGGCCAATCGCCACACGCTGACGCTGGCCACCGGAGAGCGCTTTCGGCTTACGCTCCAGCAGGTGCGCCAGCTGTAACACTTCCGCCACCTGCGTCACGCGCTGGTTAATGACCTCTTTCTTCGCGCCGGCCAGCTTCAGGCCAAAGGACATGTTCTCGGCAACGGAAAGATGGGGATAGAGAGCATAAGACTGGAACACCATACCGACGCCACGTTCGGCAGGCGGGATGTCGTTCATTCGGGTATCACCGATCAGCAGGTCGCCGCTGGTGATGGTTTCAAGACCGGCAATCATACGCAGCAGAGTAGATTTACCACAGCCTGATGGGCCAACAAACACCACGAATTCGCCTTCGTTGATGTCCAGATTGATGTCTTTCGACACCACAACGTCACCCCAGGCTTTCGTTACATTACGCAGCTGTACGCTCGCCATGCCCTTCTCCCTTCGTTACAACCTGTCACCGACAGAAACATTCAAGATAAGTTCACTATGGGGTATCCATTACTTTCCCGAATCCTCCACCCCCCGCCTTTTTTATGGGGGAGGAGGCGGGAGGATGAGGGAGCAGACTCTGCGACCGCTGCGGGAGGGCTGAGGCAAAATTCGTGAAGCCGCCTGCAAAATTCGGTGGGTTTTTATGTGCGCCAGCACTCATAACTTAAATTTATGCAACGGAGATCACACAAACGGGGGGTGGGGCGTAGGGGTTGGGAGGATGGAAAGAGGATGTCAAATAAGGAGACTGAGACACGTTGAACCACTGAAGTCATACCACGAGACATCACCAAAAAGGATGGCAGCTATGAATATCAAGACTGGCGCACGCGTTTTCGCATTGTCCGCCCTCGCAGCAATGATGATTTCCGCACCGGCGCTCGCCAAAATTGAAGAAGGCAAACTGGTTATCTGGATTAACGGCGACAAAGGCTATAACGGCCTGGCCGAAGTGGGCAAAAAATTCGAGAAAGATACCGGCATCAAAGTGACCGTAGAGCACCCGGACAAACTGGAAGAGAAATTCCCGCAGGTTGCCGCAACCGGCGATGGCCCGGACATCATCTTCTGGGCGCATGACCGTTTCGGGGGTTACGCGCAGTCTGGCCTGCTGGCTGAAGTGACGCCAGACAAAGCCTTCCAGGACAAACTGTTCCCGTTCACCTGGGACGCCGTTCGCTATAACGGCAAGCTGATCGCTTACCCAATCGCGGTTGAAGCCCTGTCTCTGATTTACAACAAAGACCTGGTACCAAACCCGCCGAAGACCTGGGAAGAGATCCCGAAACTGGATAAAGAGCTGAAGGCGAAAGGTAAATCCGCCCTGATGTTCAACCTGCAAGAGCCGTACTTCACCTGGCCGCTGATTGCTGCCGACGGCGGTTACGCGTTCAAGTTTGAAAACGGCAAGTATGACGTGAAAGACGTGGGCGTGGACAACGCAGGCGCGAAAGCGGGTCTGACCTTCCTGGTGGATCTGATCAAGAACAAACACATGAACGCGGATACCGACTACTCCATCGCGGAAGCGGCGTTCAACAAAGGCGAAACCGCGATGACCATCAACGGTCCGTGGGCCTGGACCAACATCGACAAGAGCAAAATCAACTATGGCGTGACGCTGCTGCCAACCTTCAAAGGCAAGCCGTCTAAACCGTTCGTTGGCGTACTGAGCGCGGGCATCAACGCCGCCAGCCCGAACAAAGAGCTGGCGAAAGAGTTCCTGGAAAACTACCTGCTGACCGATCAGGGTCTGGATGAAGTGAACAAGGACAAACCGCTGGGCGCCGTCGCGCTGAAATCCTTCCAGGATCAGCTGGCGAAAGACCCACGTATCGCGGCCACCATGGATAACGCCCAGAAAGGCGAAATCATGCCGAACATCCCACAGATGGCCGCGTTCTGGTACGCCACCCGTACCGCGGTTATCAACGCTGCAAGCGGTCGTCAGACTGTCGATGCCGCGCTGAAAGATGCTCAGGGTCGTATCACCAAGTAAGCAGAAAAACGGCGGGTGGCGCGTGCGCTTACCCGCCCTACGACTACGGCACGATCCGTAGGTCAGGTAAGCGCAGCGCCACCTGACGATAAGATTCCACCGTTGTAGAGGAAGAACCCCATGGATGTCATTAAAAAGAAACGCTGGTGGCAAAGCGACGCGCTGAAGTGGTCAGCGATCGGTCTGCTGTGCCTGCTGGTGGGTTACCTTGTTGTTTTAATGTACGTACAAGGGGAATATCTGTTCGCCATCATGACGCTGATTTTAAGCTCTGCTGGCCTGTATATTTTCGCTAATCGTAAAGCCTATGCCTGGCGCTATGTCTACCCGGGCGTGGCCGGGATGGGGCTGTTTGTCCTGTTCCCGCTGATCTGTACCATCGCCATCGCGTTCACCAACTACAGCAGCACCAACCAGCTTGCACAGGAACGCGCGCAGCAGGTGCTTCTGGACCGCTCATATCAGGCGGGTAAAACCTTCAACTTCGGCCTGTATCCTGCCGGAAACGAGTGGAAGTTAGCGCTTACTGACGAAGCAAGCAGCAAATACTATGTCTCCGACGCGTTCAAATTTGGCGGCGAGCAGAAGCTGGCCTTAAAAGAGGCACAGGCCCTGCCGGAAGGTGAACGTGCCAACCTGCGCGTCATTACCCAGAACCGTCAGGCGCTGACCCAGCTCACCGCCGTGCTGCCAGACGAAAGCAAAGTGACGATGAGCTCGCTGCGCCAGTTCTCCGGCACGCAGCCGCTCTATACTCTGGCGGATGACGGCACGCTGACCAATAATCAGAGCGGCGTGAAATATCGTCCGAATAACGACATTGGTTTCTATCAGTCCATTACTGCCGACGGCAAATGGGGTGATGACAAACTCAGCCCGGGCTATACCGTCACCATCGGCTGGGACAACTTTACCCGCGTGTTTACTGACGAAGGCATTCAGAAACCGTTCTTCGCCATCTTCGTCTGGACGGTGGTCTTCTCCGTACTGACCGTGATCCTGACCGTTGCCGTGGGTATGGTGCTGGCCTGCCTCGTCCAGTGGGAATCCCTGAAGGGCAAAGCGATTTACCGCGTGCTGCTGATTCTGCCGTATGCCGTGCCGTCGTTTATCTCGATTCTGATTTTCAAAGGGCTGTTTAACCAGAGCTTCGGTGAAATCAACATGATGTTGAGCGCGCTGTTTGGCATCAAACCGGCCTGGTTCAGCGACCCGACCACCGCCCGCTCGATGATCATCATCGTCAATACCTGGCTGGGCTATCCGTACATGATGATCCTGTGCATGGGCCTGCTGAAGGCCATCCCGGACGATCTGTACGAAGCCTCGGCGATGGACGGCGCGGGCCCGTTCCAGAACTTCTTTAAGATTACGCTGCCGCTGCTCATCAAGCCGCTCACCCCGCTGATGATTGCCAGCTTCGCCTTTAACTTTAACAACTTCGTGCTGATTCAGCTGTTGACCAACGGTGGTCCGGATCGCCTTGGCACCACGACGCCGGCAGGTTATACCGACCTGCTCGTGAGCTACACCTACCGTATCGCCTTCGAAGGCGGCGGCGGTCAGGACTTCGGTCTGGCGGCGGCGATTGCCACCCTGATCTTCCTGCTGGTAGGCGCACTGGCGATTGTGAACCTGAAAGCCACACGTATGAAATTTGACTAAGGAGGGCATCGATCATGGCAATGGTACAACCCAAATCTCAGAAGCTGCGCCTCCTGGCGACGCACTTAGGCCTACTGATTTTCATCGCGGCGATCATGTTCCCGCTGCTGATGGTTATCGCCATCTCCCTGCGTTCGGGTAACTTCGCCACCGGGAGCCTGATCCCGGACGAAATCTCCTGGGAGCACTGGAAGCTCGCGCTGGGCTTCAGCGTGGAGCACGCGGATGGCCGCGTCACGCCGCCGCCGTTCCCGGTGCTGCTGTGGCTGTGGAACTCGGTGAAAATCGCAGGCATTACCGCGATCGGTATCGTGGCGCTGTCCACCACCTGCGCTTACGCCTTTGCTCGTATGCGTTTCCCGGGCAAAGCGACGCTGCTGAAAGGGATGCTGATTTTCCAGATGTTCCCGGCGGTGCTGTCGCTGGTGGCGCTGTACGCCCTGTTTGACCGCCTGGGTCAGTACGTACCGTTTATCGGTCTGAACACCCACGGCGGCGTGATCTTCGCCTACCTTGGCGGTATCGCACTGCATGTATGGACCATTAAAGGCTATTTCGAAACCATCGACGGCTCGCTGGAAGAAGCGGCCGCGCTGGATGGGGCTACCCCGTGGCAGGCGTTCCGCCTGGTGCTGCTGCCGCTGTCGGTGCCGATTCTGGCGGTGGTGTTTATCCTGTCGTTTATCGCTGCGATCACCGAAGTACCGGTTGCCTCACTGTTACTGCGTGATGTGAACAGCTACACCCTGGCCGTGGGTATGCAGCAATACCTCAACCCGCAAAACTACCTGTGGGGTGACTTTGCCGCGGCGGCCGTACTTTCCGCCATCCCGATTACCGTGGTGTTCTTGCTGGCGCAGCGCTGGCTGGTCAATGGCCTGACGGCGGGCGGTGTGAAAGGTTAAGTTTCATTTTGTTATGCCACTGCAACCCTCAACTTTAGACGTATTGTATTGACCCAACTTGTGACTGTTGTTAGGCGGCCTCCGGGCCGCCATTTTTTTATTCCCGTTTCAGCCGCTTCGAGTTACACAGCCAGAGGGTGATCACCAGCAGCAGGATCGCTGCCGAGTAGATCAGCACGTCGAGCGGGGATTTATGATCGACGATGATCAGCCGCACAATCGCGGTGATCCCAATGTAGACAAAATAACGCAGCGGGAAGTGAAAGCCGGACTGAAAGTACTTCACAATCAGGGCGATAAATTCAAAGTAGAGAAAGTAGACCACCAGGCCTTCCACCAGCGCATATTTGCTGGTTTGTTCAGGGGCAAACAGTACATCCGCCAGATGCACCGTCTCTTTACCCAAAAAGACGACCAGTATCAGGCCAAGGCTCAACAGACCGAGGTTCAGCACGGTCTGGAGGATAGTTGAGATAAACTCAACGCGCGGGCGAGTCAGGGATGTCATACAGCACCTCATTCTCCAGGGCGAGGTTTCTGTATAACGCAAAAATGTGACGGAGATCTATATTTTTTGTTTATGTTTAGCGCACCGGAGAGGATTCCCCTCACCCCGGCCCTCTCCCCAAAGGGGCGAGGGGGAAAAGACAGCACCGAGCGATCCCCTCTCCCCTTTGGGGAGAGGGTTAGGGTGAGGGGCATCAGCGGAAGTTAATGTTCTTGTCGCTGGTCATGTCGTACAGCTGGAACTTACGTCCAAGCTGCTGACCCCCGTCGCGCGTCAGCGGCGTCCAGCCGATGGCCGCACGGCTGCGGGTTGGGCCTGACGAGAACAGATCCAGCGGAATCGACACGTAAACCCCTTTGGTGAAGTCCCCTTCCCCATATTCGTCCGGCGAGACATTGGTGATGGTGGCGTAGCCGCCCACCACGACGCCGCTGTCGAAGTGTTTGGAGATGTCCAGCGTGCCGCCCTTATCGCCCGCCAGGTACTGGCCGACGCTGGCTTTCACCAGCACGTCAGGTGCGAACGACGGCGTCCAGTAGGCGGTCAGGTGACCGGTTTTGACGCTGTAGTCGGTGAACTTCATCATGTCCTGGGCGCTGCGCCAGTCACGCTGCTTGACGTAGTTGGCATCAACCCCGAACGCCCAGTTGCTGTCGACAGGACGATAAAGCACTTCCGCCCCCGCGCCGCCGTACATGGTTTCCAGATACCCGCCGTACACCTGGCCGTAGAAGCCGTTGCCGAAGTACTGGAAATAGTTGGCCTGCAGGTTATTCACATAGGCATCGTTCTGCACGTACTCACGCACGCGGGTACGCACGCGCGGCAGCTGTGAGTCTTTTGGCGGGTTGGTATAGTTGAACTTGTCGTAGTTGTTAGCGATGTTGCCAAACAGGCTGCCGGTGGTCAGCAGGTGGTCGGTAAGCCACAGATCCGCCGTCGCCATGACGCCCAGCTGATACATGTAGAAGTTTTCCGGCCCGCCGACGGACTGGTTCAACACCGGATCGATATGGAAATCGAAGCGCGACTTGTCGATATACCAGCCCTGCTCGGTGGTCTCCGGCACGATCGGCTCTACGCGTTTTTGCACCAGCTCGGTTTCATGCCCGAGCGGTTCGCCTTCCAGGTGGCGCTTAAGGCTGGCAACGTCCGTTTCCGTCGTCACCTGCGGCAGGTTGAGACGATTCTCCGTCACGCGGATCGTGCGGATCCCGTCCGGGAGATCGTTCATAACGATCCGGTTGGCGCGTTCGATCCCTTCGCGCGAGTCGCGGTATTTCACCTGCTCGCCGGTCACGTACAGCGTATCGCCTTTCACCTGAATTTTCGGATCCGCCAGACCGGCATTGTATTTCAGCAGCGTCAGCTGGTTTGCCACCACAGAGTGCTGCAGAATCGCATCCTGCGGCTCCGGCTGGTATGCAGGCCGCGCGTTATCATTGTAGTGCGGCCGCATGTCGTTAAAGTTGGTGCGTAGCGTGAAGCCAAACATCACCGTATTGCCGCGCTCGTAGCTGAGGTTAACGTCGGCCCAGTCGGTGACGCGATAAATGGCGCCGACGTTAAACTTGCTCTTCTGCTCAATCTTCCCGGCGAAGTCCTGCGAGTAGTCATTCCCTTCATACTCCAGCTTCAGGCGTAATGGCTGCCAGGGTGTTTGATACTCTACACCGCCAAACAGCGACGCCGGGCCGTGGAACATCTGGTCGCCGTTGATGGAGCCCGCTTTCTGGTAGCTGTTATCGCGATAGCAGTATTTATCGCTGTAGGAGCAAAACGGGTTTTTCACGTTGCCGCTGGTGCCGAGATAGCCCCATCCCATCCCGAGTGAGAAGTCGAACGGCCCCCAGGCCTTGCTGGCCACGATGTATTCCGCGTCAAACAGGCCGGTACCGCCGATATCTTTGGCACCCACTGAGACCTGCGGCATCCAGTAGCTCTCTTCCCACAGGCGCAGCTTGACGTCGAAGGCTTTATCTTTGTAGGTCTGATCGCCTGAGAACGCCTCGACGCTGCTGTATTGTTTCGTCCGCACGTCGGTATAGCGCAGCGTGGTTTCAAGCCACGGGAACAGCTGCACCGACGCCGAGTAGTAGCGATACTGGTCGTTATCACGGTAGTTAAGGCTAATTTCCCCCTCGCGCGCCATACGCGCGGTGGGCGTTTGCAGTAAACCGACGCCGCCGAAGTCTGACTGAGACGGGCCAATGGGTGCCGGATACGTTTCTGCATGGCAGGCGGCACTCACGCAGAGCGCCAGCATGCTGTAGAGATAAGTTCTTTTCATTATTCCGGTATCCGCTGAATCAGGGAGTGAAGGATATCGGCGTTAAGCCCGTCATACGCCTTCGTCCAGAAATGGTCGGCAAAACCGACAAAAATAATGCTGCCCGGCATGGGTTCGATATGCCGTTTATTCCAGTAAGCGACGGGAGCTTTTTGCGTGTGGCCGTCAGGGTAAACCACCCAGGCGTAGCTGTTATCGGCACCGCTCAGCAGGCTCTGCTCGTCGAGGTAGCTCGCCACGTCACGACCGGGGGTAAAGGGCTTTTTACCCGGGCTGCTGATAAGCCCCATCACGGTCACCGTCGTCGGCTTCGCCGGCAGCCAGAGTGTATAGTCTCCTTCCAGCGTCGGATTGCCGTTTTCCGTGACGCGCACGTCATCCGGGTCAAGATTGACGTTCTGACGGCCCGTCACCTTCAGCGCCTGCAGCTGCTGACGGACGCTGTTAACGGCCGCCGCGTCGTCGCCATCTTCCTGCTCCGCGAGTCCCGTCAGCCTCGCAAGGAGCGCCTTGTGCTGTTGTTCCGCTTCAGCGGTCTTCTGCCGTTCAGCGATGACCGCGCCCGGCCACCAGCTGTTGGCGAGCCTTGGCTGTCCGACGAGATCGAGCAGATGCTCGGCGTGGGTTAAGGTTTTGGGTTTTTCACTGTCCGGCGTGTAGACCTTTACCGTCCCGGCGGACCATGCCAGCGGCGCGGCAAAACTGGCGATAAGCGCAACGTGAATGAGCGTTTTCATGATTTCGCCGCCTTGATCAGGGTGGTTTTGACCGGGAAGAATCCGGCACCGAGATACTGTAAGGACTGACGGATCTGCCCTTCCTCGTCGATCCAGAAGCGGTTGTGCCAGGTGGCCTGGTCGGTGGTGACCTCTTCATCCAGCACGCGAACCTGCGTTTCGTCGCTGCCGACTTTCACGCTGTCGGTGCCGTCCCAGCGGAAGGTCGAGCGTGCCGTGGCGTAACGCACCTGCTTGTGTTCGGTCCAGCCCATCGTGCGCGTCCAGCCTGCGCCGTCGGCGATCTGGTTCGGCTTGATCAGCGGGTCGTCGGCGATATTATTCACCTCCAGCAGGTTATCGCCGCCCAGCAGGGTTTTCACGATACGGCCATGCTGCGTCACGATGGTGGCCTGATCCTGCGTCACCCATTTCTGCTGCCCGTTTTCATCGAAAGCGAGCACCACAAACAGTTGCGGGCCATCGTTAAGCTGCATGTACTGACTGGCATAGGGCATGTTCTGAAGTTCGTCATCGGTAAGATGCACGCCCGGTGTGCCGAACAGGCTTTCCCACAGTGAGTTTCCCAGCCCTTTAGTGGTGGCCGAGCACGCCTGCAGCAGCAGGCAAATCAGAATGATTGCAGGTCGCTTCACGACTCTTCTCCGAAGGGGCGAAATAACCACACCGAAGTGTGGTTATGATTAAAACACCCGCTATTACTGGGTGCTGGTTGTCGTGGTGGTCGTGGTTCCGGTGTTGGAGCCATCACCGCCACCGGTTGCCGCCAGCGCGACACCCACGGCTGAACTTACGGTGCTGGCGCTGGCTGCGGTAGAACTTCCCGCAGACGCAGACGTCGCAGCCGAACCTGCCGCTTCCCCGACCTGAACCGGAGCTGCATAGACAGATGTCGCCGCAAGCGCAGATATGGCAAAAATGCCATACAGTACTTTCTTCATAACAATTTCCCTTCAATGAATGAATGGAGATTTGCCCGAAAAGAATTTCAGGCGGAATCGAGTATACACAACTACTGCCGTGGGTTTGCCGTAAGGGGAAATAGGGAGAGGGTTTTCGGACTAATGGTTAAAATGGAAATGAAAGACAAATTTCATAAATATATAATTTATAAAAATCAATAAGTTATAATATAAATACATTAATGGACTACTGCGTATTTTCTTAAAATAAACCGCAGCAATTAACGGGTTAACCGTCTTTTTCGGATTAAACTCAGAACCAGAATTTGAGTTAACTAACAGACATCAGGAATTATCCGATAAAAAAATGCCGGCATTTCGCCGGCACGTTTTCATGACGTTTTAATTACGCACGCCATGCTTTATAACGGTTGATCAAACCATTTGTTGAGCTGTCATGGCTGGTAATCGCTTTATCATCACCCAGCTCAGGCAGAATACGGTTTGCCAGCTGTTTGCCCAGCTCAACGCCCCACTGGTCAAAGGTGAAGATGTTCAGGATCGCGCCCTGCGTGAAGATTTTATGTTCATAAAGGGCGATCAGCGCACCCAGGCTGAACGGCGTGATTTCGCGCAGCAGGATGGAGTTGGTTGGACGGTTGCCTTCGAACACTTTGAACGGCACCACGTGGTCCAGCGTGGCCGGGTCTTTACCCTGGTCACGGTATTCCTGCTCAACCACCTCGCGGGATTTACCAAACGCCAGCGCTTCGGTCTGTGCGAAGAAGTTGGACAGCAGCTTCGGATGGTGGTCGGACAGCGGGTTATGGGTAATAGCCGGGGCGATGAAATCGCACGGTACCATTTTGGTGCCCTGGTGAATCAGCTGGTAGAAGGCATGCTGACCGTTGGTGCCCGGCTCGCCCCAGATGATTGGGCCAGTCTGGTAGTCCACCGCGTTGCCGTTACGGTCAACATATTTACCGTTGGATTCCATGTTGCCCTGCTGGAAGTAGGCCGCAAAGCGGTGCATATACTGGTCGTACGGCAGGATCGCTTCGGTTTCAGCGCCGAAGAAGTTGTTGTACCAGATACCGATCAGCGCCAGCAGCACCGGCAGGTTTTTCTCTGGTGCGGTGGTGGAGAAGTGTTTATCCATCGCGTGCGCGCCGGAGAGCAGCTCAACGAAGTTGTCGAAGCCCACGGACAGGATGATGGACAGGCCGATCGCAGACCACAGGGAGTAGCGGCCGCCAACCCAGTCCCAGAACTCGAACATGTTCGCGGTATCAATGCCGAACTCGCTGACGGCTTTACCGTTGGTAGACAACGCCGCGAAGTGTTTCGCCACGTGCTTGTTATCGCCAGCCGTTTTCAGAAACCAGTCGCGCGCGCTGTGGGCGTTGGTCATGGTTTCCTGGGTGGTAAAGGTTTTAGACGCAACCAGGAACAGGGTGGTTTCCGGGTTCACGTTCTTCAGCACTTCGGCGATGTGGGTACCATCGACGTTAGACACAAAGTGCATATTGAGGTGGTTTTTGTACGGGCGCAGCGCTTCGGTCACCATGAACGGACCGAGGTCAGAACCGCCGATACCGATGTTTACCACGTCGGTGATCGCTTTGCCGGTGTAGCCTTTCCAGCTACCGGAGATGATCGCTTCGGAGAAGGTTTTCATCTTTTCCAGCACCGCGTTCACTTCCGGCATGACGTCTTTGCCGTCAACGATGATTGGCGTATTGCTACGGTTACGCAGAGCGACGTGCAGCACGGCACGGTCTTCGGTGCGGTTGATCTTCTCACCGGAGAACATGGATTTGATGGCGTCGGCCAGCGCAGTTTCTTTCGCCAGATCCTGCAGTTTAGCCAGCGTCTCTTCGGTAATGCGGTTTTTAGAGAAATCCACCAGCATCAGGTCGTCGAAGGTCGCGGAGAACTTGTTGAAACGATCGGCATCTTTCGCGAACAGATCCGCGATGGTGACGTCTTTCATTTCATCAAAATGTTTCTGGAGTGCCTGCCAGGCAGCGGTCTGCGTTGGGTTGATGTTTTTCATTAGCAATACTCTTCTGATTTGAGAATTGTGACTGCGGTCGATTGTAGCGCCTGCAAATAAAAATTGTGATGGTTTTTATGCCATTGCCCTGGCCTGCATCAAACGCAGGTGAAAAGACCCGAAAAGTATAGCTGCTGAAACGCCCTCCCGGGGCGGCGAAATGTCGGTCAAAATGCCCTAAAACGGAGCATAAAATCTGGCTCTGTTATAAGTCCTGTTTCTCAGGGGTACCCCCCCATAAAAAATCCGCATAATCCCAGCATTGACAGGACCTCCCCCGCATTTTATTTATAGGGCCGTATTTTGCGCCTGCACCTGTTTTCGTTTCACTCTTGTGCCAAGGTCGCTTATTCATTCCCTGACACGAGGTTGTTATGACGAGTTTTGTGGTCGCCAAGTTTGGCGGCACCAGTGTGGCCGATTACGATGCCATGAACCGCAGCGCCGATGTGGTGCTGGCCGATCCGAATACCCGCCTGGTGGTGCTGTCTGCATCTGCCGGCGTGACGAACCTGCTGGTTTCTCTGTCTGAAGGACTGGAAGCGACAGAACGTTTCGTGAAGCTGGATGCACTGCGCAAAATTCAGTTCGACATTCTTGAGCGTCTGCAGAACCCGAACGTCATCCGCGAGGAAGTGGAACGTCTGCTGGAAAATATCACTACCCTGGCAGAAGCCGCCTCTCTGGCCACCTCCACCGCCCTGACCGACGAGCTGGTCAGCCACGGCGAGCTGATGTCCACCCTGCTGTTTGTTGAAATCATGCGCGAGCGTAACATTCAGGCGCAGTGGTTTGACGTGCGAAAAGTGATGCGCACCAGCGACCGCTTTGGTCGCGCCGAGCCGGACGTTGAAGCACTGGCCGAGCTGACCAATCAGCAGCTGGCCCCGCGTCTGGCAGACGGTATCGTGATCACTCAGGGCTTTATCGGCAGTGAAGCGAAAGGCCGCACGACCACGCTTGGCCGTGGCGGCAGCGACTACACCGCCGCGCTGCTGGGCGAGGCCCTGCATGCCACGCGCGTCGATATCTGGACTGACGTTCCGGGTATTTACACCACTGACCCGCGTGTCGTTTCTGCGGCGAAACGTATTGATGTGATCGCGTTTGAAGAAGCGGCGGAAATGGCCACCTTCGGTGCGAAAGTGCTGCATCCGGCAACCCTTTTGCCAGCCGTACGTAGCGATATTCCGGTCTTCGTCGGCTCGAGTAAAGATCCGAAAGCGGGCGGGACGCTGGTCTGCAAGAAAACGGAAAACCCGCCGCTGTTCCGCGCCCTGGCCCTGCGCCGTCGCCAGACGCTGGTGACGCTGCACAGCCACAATATGCTGCACTCCCGCGGTTTCCTGGCGGAAGTGTTTGGCATTCTGGCGCGCCACAACATCTCCGTGGATCTGATCACCACCTCTGAAGTGAGCATTGCGCTGACGTTGGACACCACGGGCTCTACCTCAACCGGTGATACCCTGCTGACGCAGTCGCTGCTGATTGAGCTGTCTGAGCTGTGCCGCGTGGAAGTCGAAGAAGACCTGGCGCTGGTTGCCATCATCGGTAACAAGCTGTCACGCGCCTGCGGCGTGGGCAAAGAGGTGTTTGGCGTGCTCGACCCGTTCAGCATCCGCATGATCTGCTACGGCGCGTCCAGCTATAACCTCTGCTTCCTGGTGCCTGCCGATCAGGCCGAGCAGGTCGTGCAGAAACTTCATCAGAATTTGTTTGAATAAAATTCGTTAGCACGATAAACAATACCTATAAGCCGGGCACAGACCCGGCTTTTTTATAACTAAACAACACGACAATACTGCAAGGAATCCACTATGTTATCCGCTATTACGCGGCTGTTCCCGTTATGGGCGCTGCTGCTCTCCGTACTCGCGTATTACACGCCCACCACGTTCACCGGTATTGGTCCGTGGGTCACCACGTTGCTGATGCTGATCATGTTCGGTATGGGCGTGCATCTGAAAGTCGACGACTTCAAACGCGTGCTGTCTCGCCCTGCGCCCGTCGCGGCAGGAATATTTCTGCACTACCTGGTGATGCCGCTCGCGGCGTGGCTGCTGGCGATGGCCTTTAAGATGCCGCCCGACCTTTCCGCCGGGATGGTGCTGGTGGGCAGCGTGGCCAGCGGCACGGCGTCCAACGTCATGATCTATCTGGCGAAAGGTGACGTGGCGCTCTCCGTCACTATCTCGTCCGTCTCTACGCTGGTGGGCGTGATTGCCACGCCGCTGTTAACCCGCCTGTACGTGGATGCGCATATTCAGGTGGACGTGATGGGCATGCTGCTGAGCATTCTGCAAATCGTGGTGATCCCGATTGCGCTGGGGCTGGTCATTCACCATCTTTTCCCGCGCGTGGTGAAGGCCGTTGAGCCATACCTGCCCGCATTTTCGATGGTCTGTATTCTGGCCATCATCAGCGCCGTGGTGGCGGGCTCCGCCTCGCACATTGCTTCCGTAGGCTTTGTGGTGATCGTCGCGGTGGTGCTGCATAACACCATTGGTCTGCTGGGCGGCTACTGGGGCGGGAAACTGTTTGGCTTCGACGAATCGACCTGCCGCACGCTGGCTATTGAGGTAGGGATGCAGAACTCCGGCCTGGCGGCGGCGCTTGGTAAAATTTACTTCTCCCC
This sequence comes from Enterobacter sp. SES19, assembly GCF_011765665.1. Lineage (NCBI taxonomy): Bacteria > Pseudomonadati > Pseudomonadota > Gammaproteobacteria > Enterobacterales > Enterobacteriaceae > Enterobacter > Enterobacter sp. SES19. Next base: position 298,077 of record NZ_CP050320.1, on the reverse strand, counting down.
GCTGGCGGCCCTGCCTGGCGCGCTGTTCTCCGTCTGGCACAACCTCTCCGGCTCGCTGCTGGCGGGCTACTGGTCCGGCAAACCGATTGATGAACAAACAAAAAAAGATGCGGTGAAGCAGGGTTAATTTACGCTGCTTGCTTTACACTGAAGCCTCTCTCTCAGGAGGCTTCAGCAATGGCTACACCACGTTTGACCCAGAAAGACATGACCGAAGCCGAGCAGCGCGAACTGAAAACGCTTCTCGACCGCGCCCGTATCGCACATGGCCGCACGCTGACGAACGCCGAAACCAATCAGGTGAAAAAAGAGTACATCGATAAGCTGATGGCGCAGCGTGACGCCGCGGCGAAAAAAGCCCGCAAGCTGAAAAAAGAGCAGGCTTATAAACCGGATGCAGAGGCGACCTTTTCCTGGTCGGCCACAACGTCTACCCGTGGAAGGCGCTAATCAGCGCCCTTTCTTTTTGCGCCCCGGCTGGGTAAAGCGTTTTCCGTTACCCGGCTTGCCGCGCCCTTTCTCTTCCGCCTGCGGCGCCTTCACCACCGGACGCTTAATCGCCTGGGTTTTCGGTTTGGCTTTGGCCTTCGGCTTCGCTTCGGACGAGGAATTCTCGATAAGCTTGAACAGCTCGATCAGTTCGTCATCCGTTAAGTCGCGCCATTCGCCCAGCGGAATGCCGGACAGGCTGACGTTCATGATGCGCGTGCGCTCAAGCTTCGTCACTTCATAACCGAAATGTTCGCACATGCGGCGGATCTGGCGGTTTAAGCCCTGCACCAGGGTAATACGGAACGCGAACGGCGCTTCTTTCTTCACCTTACACTTTTTCGTAACGGTACCGAGGATCGGCACACCGGCGCCCATACCGCGAATAAAGTCGTCCGTGACCGGCTTATTTACCGTCACAATGTACTCTTTCTCGTGATCGTTACCGGCACGCAGGATCTTGTTGACCAGATCGCCGTGGTTGGTGAGGAAAATCAGCCCCTGAGAGTCTTTATCCAGACGGCCAATCGGGAAGATACGGCTGCTGTGGTTCACGAAATCAACGATGTTGTCCCGCTCACCGTCTTCCGTGGTGCTGACAATCCCAACCGGTTTGTTCAACGCGATAAACACCAGGTCTTCAGCATCACGCGGTTCGATGACCTGACCATTCACTTTAACCACATCGCCAGGCACCACCTGATCGCCGATGGTGGCGCGTTTGCCGTTAAGAAACACGTTACCTTGTTCAATGTAACGGTCAGCCTCGCGACGTGAGCAGATCCCGCTCTCGCTAATGTATTTGTTTAATCGGGTTGATTGAGTTGGCAGCATAGTTTCTCCTGTGAAGGGCGAAATATACCTTACCTTGCGGCTGACAAAAAAGTGTTAGTAACCGTTGATCAAAAAATCGAGTGCATCCCGCAATGAAGCACGGTTTTGCGTAAGATCGGCGACACGCTCGCCTAACTCTTTTGGCGATATGCCTGCCATCATGTGCATCATTACCACACAGGGTTTACCCGCTATCTCAACGACAGGGCACACTTTCGCAGGTGGCTGAATGCCTCCCAGATGGCTAAGTTCAACTGCGGGGGCGACCAGAACATGCTTCATCACATTAGCCACGGGATGCTGCATATTGATTAGCCAGGGATAGGCAGTTTTCCCCTTACCTTCATTCTCATAAGCAAAATATTGCTCCATCAGAACGACCTCTGAAAGTCACTAAAGGAGCCGTTTTCATCAACCCATTGGTTAATGGCCTCGATAGAAGCTTTATTTTCTGCTAACCACTCTGCACGCTGATGCGCACGAAACTGCTCCTGCAGTGCAGCCGTGAGCACGGCAGAGAGATTAAGTTTAAGCCGTCGCGCCTCTTCAAGGATTTCAGGTGCTAACGACACGTTGACTGATTTTTTAATGCCATGAGTAGTGCGCATGAAAACCCCCATCGGAATGCGCATGAATTGGCGAAGTGTAGCGTAATAAACGACCATTTCCTATTCCCTAAAAAACGTAAGGTCTGAAGGGTAAATGGCGCTTGATAAGGTGTCACGCCTCGCAACAAGGTTTTGCGAGGCGCTTTCAGAGATTAATACTCATCCCGCTCGTCGTCTTCATCCGGCTGTTCCATCACGCTGTACGCCACCGCGCAGAACAACGAGTTGAGACGCTTCATATCGCCCAGCAGTCCCAGGTGGAGTGAGCTGGTTTCGATACTCTGCACGTTCTGCTGGTGCAGACGCTCAACGTGGGCGTGCGAGTAGCGGCGGTTCAGAATACGGAAACGATGCTTGTTGCGGCGCAGGCGGCGCGCGCTCGGCACATCGCTGGAGAAGAATACCGACATCGCCAGCTTGAGGTTGCTGACAAGCTGTTCGTGCAGCGCTTCCAGCTCCTTCAGGCCTTCACCTGAAAACGCACGACGCGCGGCAAGGGATTTGTCGGCGATCTCGCTGCCCATGCGTTCAACGATATCCGAAGCCTGCTCAAGGTTAAGCGACATCTCGATAATTTCCGCCCAGCGGCGGGACTCCTCTTCCGCCAGCTCGTCCTGCGGCATGCGCGCCAGGTAAAGCTTGATGGCGGTATAGAGCACGTTGATATCGTCAGCTAACCTGCGCAGCTCTTTCTCTTCACGCGGCTCGCCGTGCATCACCTTTTGCAGACCTTCGAGCATGGTTTCCATCGCGTCGCCCATGCGCAGCGTCTCGCGCGCGGCATTCGCCAGCGCCAGCGCCGGGGTATCCAGCGCGGACGTATCCAGGTGCTTCGGTTTCAGGCGCGCATCCAGCTCCGGTTCGTCCTGAATGAGGCGTTCGCAGAAGCGGGCCATCGACCCGGCAAAAGGTACCATCGCCAGGCAGCGCACCAGGTTGTAGAACACGTGGAAATAGATCACCAGCTCCGCTTTCGGCAGCGGGAGGTTGTCCATCAGGTTCGCCAGCGGGTGGATAAAGGGCAGGATAATCAGGCTGCCCACCAGCTTAAACAGCAGGCTGCCGAGGGCCACACGGCGGGCGGCGGCGTTGGCCGCGCTGTTATTGAGCATCGCCAGCAGGCCCGAGCCGAGGTTGGCACCGATCACCAGGCACAGCGCGACCGGGAAGGAGATCGCCCCGGCCGCGGTGAGTGTGGCCGTCAGCAGCACGGCGGCCAGGCTGGAGTAGCTGACGATAGCAAACACCGCGCCAATCAGAGCATCCAGCATAATGTCCCCGGTCAGGGAGGCGAAGATGACCTGAACACCGTTGGCTTCGGTAATAGGCGTGACCGCCTGCACAATCAGCTCCAGCGCCAGCAGGATCAGCCCCAGGCCAATCCCTACGCGCCCGAGCTGACCGGCGCGGGTCTGTTTGCGGCCGAGGAAGAAGATCACGCCGAGAAAAATCAGCAGCGGCGACAGCCAGGAGAGATCGAAGGTCAGAACACGCGCCATCAACGCGGTGCCCACGTCCGCCCCCAGCACAATCACCAGCGCCGGGGCCAGCGCCACCAGATCCTGCGCCACAAAGGAGGTGACAAGCAGGGTCGTGGCGTTGCTGCTCTGAACCAGTGCCGTTACGCCAATACCCGCGCAGAAGGCGAGCGGCTTCTTCTCAACGCTGCTGCTGAGAACAGTACGTAAGCGCGCGCCAAAAACGCGCATCACGCCGGTACGGACGATATGGGTGCCCCATACGAGCAGTGCGACTGCAGAGAGCAGATGTAACAGGGTCAGCACGGAAGGTTTTCCTCCTTATCGTTATTCGTTTTCCATAGGTTCAGTATAAGGGTTTAAGCGTAAGAAAGAGACAAGGCACCATTGAGGTGCCCTGTTTGTTGTAAGGAAAAGTGATTTTAGTCGGCGTCGTAGCCGAGATTAGGGGCCAGCCAGCGCTCCACTTCTGATACGCTCATCCCTTTGCGCAAGGCGTAATCTTCGATCTGATCCCGCTGCAGCTGCGCCACGGCGAAGTACTTGCTGTCCGGATGGCTGAAGTACCAGCCTGAGACTGACGCGCCCGGCCACATGGCGAACGACTCGGTGAGCTTCATACCTGTATGCGCTTCGACGTCCAGCAGTTTCCAGATGGTGCCTTTCTCGGTGTGTTCCGGGCAGGCCGGGTATCCCGGTGCCGGGCGAATGCCCTGGTAATTTTCGCGGATCAGATCCTCATTGCTGAGGTTTTCGTTCGCCGCGTAGCCCCAGTGCACCTTACGCACGCGCTCGTGGAGGTACTCTGCGAAGGCTTCCGCCAGACGGTCGGCAATCGCTTTCACCATGATTTTATTGTAATCATCGTGCTGCGCTTCGAACGCGTCCGCCAGCGCATCTTCTTCCAGACCGCCGGTTACCGCAAAGGCGCCAATATAGTCGGCTTTACCACTTAACTTAGGCGCGACGAAATCGGCCAGGCAGTAGTTGGCAAAGCCCACTTTCTCGGTTTGCTGGCGCAGATGGCGGCTGACTGCCAATACGTGGGTGCGGGTTTCATCGCGATAAATTTCAATGTCGTCACCCACGCGGTTCGCCGGGAACAGCCCCACCACGCCCCGTGGGTTGAGGGTTTTCTCTGCGCTCAGCGTGTCGAGCATGTCGTTGGCATCTTTAAACAGGCGCTTCGCCTCCTCGCCTACCACCTCATCCTCCAGGATGCGCGGATATTTACCCGCCAGCGACCAGGTCATAAAGAACGGCGTCCAGTCGATGTAGTTGCGCAGCGTCTCGATGCTGGCGCTGACCTCCTGAACGCCCAGACGATGCGCGACCGGCGGCGTATAGCTCGACCAGTCAAAGGCCAGATCGTTGTCGCGCGCCGCCTGGAGTGAAACAGGCGGGGTGCGCGGCTTCTTACGGCCGTGCTGGATGCGGACGGTTTCGTACTCTTTGCGGGTGCGCTCAACAAACTCGTCGCGCTGGGTGTCAGAGAGCAGCGCGGAGACCACGCCCACGGTGCGCGAGGCGTTCTGCACGTACACCGTCGGCCCGCTGTAGTTCTGCTCGATTTTCACCGCCGTGTGCGCTTTCGAGGTGGTCGCGCCGCCAATCAGCAGCGGAATGGTGAAGCCCTGACGCTCCATCTCCTTCGCCACGTTAACCATCTCGTCCAGCGACGGCGTAATCAGGCCGGAGAGGCCAATCAGGTCGGCGTTCACTTCGCGCGCGGTCTTGAGGATTTTATCCGCCGGGACCATCACGCCGAGGTCGATAATTTCGTAGTTATTGCACTGCAGCACCACGCCGACGATGTTCTTGCCGATGTCGTGCACGTCGCCCTTCACGGTGGCAATGACCATCTTGCCGTTGCTGGATCCTTTCTCTTTGCTGGCTTCGATGTAGGGCTCAAGATACGCCACCGCCTGCTTCATCACGCGGGCGGATTTCACCACCTGCGGCAGGAACATTTTGCCTTCGCCAAACAGATCGCCGACCACGTTCATGCCGTCCATCAGCGGGCCTTCAATGACCTCAATCGGGCGGGCTGCCTGCTGGCGCGCCTCTTCGGTGTCGAGCTCGATAAATTCGGTAATGCCTTTAACCAGCGAGTATTCCAGACGCTTTTTCACATCCCAGGAACGCCACTCGGCCTGCTGAACGTTTGCCGCCTCATCCGATTTGCTGCCGCGGTATTTCTCCGCCAGGTCCAGCATGCGCTCGGTGGCGTCGCCGCGGCGGTTAAGGATCACGTCCTCGACGGCATCGCGCAGCTCGGCAGGAAGGTCGTCGTAAATCGCCAGCTGTCCGGCGTTAACGATCCCCATGTCCATGCCGTTGCGGATGGCGTAGTAGAGGAACACGGCGTGGATCGCTTCACGCACCGGGTCGTTACCGCGGAATGAGAATGACACGTTCGATACGCCGCCGGAGATCAGCGCATGCGGCAGCTCGCGCTTGATGTCCTCGCACGCGCCGATAAAGTCCTGGGCATAGTTATTATGCTCTTCGATGCCGGTCGCCACGGCGAAGATGTTCGGGTCAAAGATGATGTCTTCCGGCGGGAAGCCCACCTCTTCGGTCAAAATCTTGTACGCGCGGCGGCAAATCTCGATTTTGCGCTCGCGGGTATCCGCCTGGCCCACTTCGTCAAAGGCCATGACCACCACGGCGGCACCGTAGCGGCGGACCATTTTCGCGTGGTGGATAAAGATATCAACGCCCTCTTTCATAGAGATAGAGTTGACGATGCCTTTACCCTGAATGCACTTCAGCCCTTTTTCGATGACTTCCCATTTGGAGGAGTCAATCATGATCGGCACGCGGGCGATGTCCGGCTCACCGGCGATCAGGTTGAGGAAACGCACCATCGCCGCTTCGGCGTCGAGCATCCCCTCATCCATGTTGATATCGATAATCTGCGCGCCGCTTTCCACCTGCTGGCGGGCGACGTCCAGCGCTTCGCTGTACTTCTCTTCTTTGATCAGGCGCTTAAACTTCGCGGAACCGGTGACGTTCGTACGCTCACCCACGTTCACAAACAGGCTGTCTTCGCCGATGGTCAACGGCTCGAGTCCGGAAAGGCGACAGGCAACCGGCAGCTCGGGCAGCCTGCGCGGCGGCAGTCCGGCGACGGCGTTGCTCATGGCCGCGATGTGCTCCGGCGTGGTGCCGCAACAGCCGCCGACAATGTTCAGGAAGCCAGACTCGGCCCACTCGCGGATTTGCGCCGCCATGGTGTCGGCATCGAGATCGTATTCACCGAACGCGTTCGGCAGACCGGCGTTCGGGTGGGCGGTGACGTAGCATTCCGCGATACGGGACAGCTCCTGCACGTACTGGCGCAGTTCATCCGGCCCCAGCGCGCAGTTAAGGCCAAAGGAGAGCGCTTCGGCGTGGCGCAGGGAGTTATAAAACGCTTCGGTTGTCTGGCCAGACAGGGTACGGCCAGAGGCATCGGTGATGGTGCCGGAAATCATGATCGGCAGGTCAACACCCAGCGCCTCAAACTCCTCTTTCACCGCATAAATTGCGGCTTTGGCGTTGAGGGTGTCGAAGACGGTTTCAATCAGGATCAGGTCGGAGCCGCCTTCCACCAGCGCTCTGGTCGATTCGCGGTAGGCGGCGACCAGCTGGTCAAAGGTGATGTTACGAAACGCCGGGTCGTTGACGTCCGGTGAAATCGACGCGGTGCGGTTCGTCGGGCCAAGCACCCCGGCAACGAAGCGCGGCTTGTCCGGCGTGCGGGCCGTCCACTCGTCGGCGCAGGCGCGCGCCAGCTTCGCGGCTTCCAGGTTGATTTCCGCCGACAGGGATTCCATCTGGTAATCCGCCATGGCGATTGTTGTCGAGTTGAAGGTGTTGGTTTCAACGATATCCGCACCCGCTTCGAAGTAGGCGTTGTGGATATCCTTAATCACGGACGGCTTGCTGAGCACCAGCAGGTCGTTGTTTCCTTTAAGGTCGCATGGCCAGTCGGCAAAGCGCTCGCCGCGGAAATCGTCTTCACTCAGACGATAGCTCTGGATCATGGTGCCCATGCCGCCGTCCAGCACCAGAATTCGTTCATTTAACTGCGCACGCAGTTGCTCTACTTTGCTGCTCACACTTGCTCCCGACAACGCTCAACAAGGCCAAAAGGCTGGGTTCCATACTGGCATAATCTCGCAGGGTGGAAAAGCCACTCAGGGGTAACATGAGACATGTTCACCATCACTCCTCCGATCAGTCAGGATAACGGTTGCAAATCCACCAAATAAAACGAAAATGATTTCCACGATACAGAAAAAGGAGATCGTCATGGTCGCGACCGTTCCCGCCAAACGCGGCAGAAAGCCTGCTGCCACCGCCGCCGCACAACAGGGCGGACAGGTTCAATCGCTCACGCGCGGTCTGAAGCTGCTGGAGTGGATAGCCGAGTCGCACAGCAGCGTGGCCCTGACGGAGCTGGCCCAGCAGGCTGGCCTGCCGAACTCCACAACGCACCGTCTGCTGACCACCATGCAGCAGCTGGGCTTTGTGCGTCAGGTGGGCGAGCTGGGGCACTGGGCGGTGGGCGCGCACGCGTTTATCGTCGGCAGCAGCTTCCTGCAGAGCCGCAACCTGCTGGCGATTGTGCACCCGATTCTGCGCAAGCTGATGGAGGAGTCCGGCGAGACGGTAAACCTGGCGGTACTGGACCAGAGCGATCATCAGGCGATTATCATCGACCAGGTGCAGTGCACGCAGCTGATGCGCATGTCCGCACCGATTGGCGGCAAGCTGCCGATGCACGCGTCCGGGGCGGGGAAAGCATTTCTCTCGCAGCTGAGCGAGGAGCAGGTAACGGGGCTGCTGCACCGTAAAGGGCTGCACGCCTACACCCACGCCACGCTGGTGTCGCCCGTGCATCTGAAAGAAGATCTGGCCCTGACCCGCAAGCGCGGCTATTCGTTTGATGATGAAGAACATGCCCTGGGCCTGCGCTGCCTCGCGGCCTGCATTTTCGACGAACACCGCGAGCCGTTTGCCGCCATCTCCATCTCCGGGCCGATTTCACGCATGACCGACGACCGCGTGACCGAGCTCGGTGCGCTGGTGATTAAGGCGGCGAAAGAGGTGACGCTGGCGTACGGTGGGATTCGTTAAAATTGAGTGCGGCCTGATGCCCTCACCCCGGCCCTCTCCCACAGGGAAAGGGAGAAAAGCGAATGCAAAACCGCTGCTTGCGGCGGTAAGCGTACACATCTTCGACATGCCCGTTTTTGATCCGCGTTTGCAGTCCGCGCCAGTAGCTGGCGCGAAACAGATCGGCATGCATCTCTTCGAATAGCGGTCCGATGCGCGGATCGGCACACAGCCAGTGACGAAACTCTTCGGGAAACACATCGCCCGGCGAAACGCTGTACCACGGCTCGCTGGAAAGCTCATCTTCCGGGTAGCGGGGCGGTGGGATATCGCGGAAATTCACTTCGGTCATGTAGCAAATCTCGTCGTAATCGTAGAACACCACCCGCCCGTGTCGGGTGACGCCGAAGTTTTTAAACAGCATGTCGCCCGGGAAAATATTGGCGGCGGCGAGCTGGCGAATCGCGTTGCCGTATTCTTCAATGGCATCCCGCAGCGCCTGACCTTCGGACTGCTCAAGCCAGATATTCAGCGGCACCATGCGGCGCTCAATGTAGAGATGGCTAATCACGATTTTGTCACCCAGATCGGTGATTTTCGCGGGCGCTTCCTGCATCAAAAGCGTCATGAGCGCCGGGTCGATCTGCTGTTTATCCAGCACAAAATTTTCGAACTCTTGGGTATCCGCCATGCGCCCGACGCGATCGTGCTCTTTGACCAGCTGGTAGCAGGCGCGAACGTGCGCGGCGGTCATCTCTTTCTGCGGGGCGAATCTGTCCTTAATCACCTTAAAGACCCGGTCGAAACCCGGCAGCGTAAAGACCAGCATCACCATACCGCGAATGCCTGGCGCTTCGATAAACTGCTCATCAGCGGTAGTGACATAACGCAGGTATTCCCGGTAGCTTTCCGTTTTAGCGTGCTTCTGGCAGCCAATGGCCATATACAGCTCGGCGGTGGTTTTACCCGGCAGGATCTCGCGCAGCCACTCCACCAGTGCGGCAGGTAACGGTGCATAGACCATAAAATAGGAGCGGGCGAAACCAAACACGATGCTGGCCTCGGCGCCGGTGGTCAGACAGGTATCGACAAACAGTTCCCCGTCGTCGGTACGGTGAATCGGCAGCAGAAACGGCACAATGGCGGTTGGCGTAACCAGTTTGCCCACCAGCCAGGCGGCTTTATTGCGGTAGAAAAGCTCGTTGGCCACCTGCAAATGGCTGTGGCTGAGCACCTCCGCGCCGAAGGTTTCGTTGAGATGGGCGTAGATATAGCCGATATCCCGGGTTTTATTCTCCCAGGGCAGGCGCAGCGGCAAATCCGTTAGCACGCGGTGCAGGAGCTTTTCCCATCCGCGATCGGGAAAGAAATCTTTCGCCAGCGGACGTGGGATGGTTCGAAAGCGCCGCTCGGGCTGGGAGCTGAAGATAAATAACCGCTCAGGAGATAATGAGCGGTGGTCAAATAACCGGCAATAGACGGAGTTGAAAAAGCTCTCCGCAATCTCGAAGCGAGGGTAGTCGGGTAACAAATGGGTGTAGTGCTCCTTCACGCGCAGTAAAAATTCCGCGTCGGGACTTTTACCGTCGGTAATACAGCGCAGCTGCTCCACCACCAGACCCACGTGGTGATCATAGAGATGGATACGCTGCTTCATGGCCTGCTGAACCGCATGCCAGTCTGCATGTTCAAAGCGCTGCTGCGCGCCGGATGTCACTTCAAGAAAACGACCATACTGGGCATCAAAGCCCTGCAAAATAGTTTGGGCAATCAGTAATTCCAGGCCACGCGACATATATTCCCCTTACCCAACCCTCTCCCCAGAGGGGAGAGGGGGGAAAAGATTAGAACTGTGCTTCTTCCGTTGAACCCGTTAAGGCGGTGACGGAGGAGGTGCCGCCCTGAATAATCGTGGTCACATTATCAAAGTAGCCGGTTCCCACCTCCTGCTGGTGAGACACGAAGGTGTAGCCGTCTTTACCCGCGGCAAACTCCGGCTGCTGCACCTTCTCAACGTAGTGCTTCATGCCCTCACCCTGCGCGTAGGCGTGCGCCAGGTCGAACATGTTAAACCACATGCTGTGGATGCCTGCCAGAGTAATGAACTGGTATTTGTAGCCCATGTCGGACAGCTGCTGCTGGAAGCTGGCGATCGTTTTGTCATCCAGCTTTTTCTGCCAGTTGAAGGACGGCGAGCAGTTGTAGGCCAGCAGCTTGCCCGGGTATTTCGCGTGGATGGCGTCGGCAAATCGTTTTGCCAGCGCCAGATCCGGCGTGGAGGTTTCACACCAGACCAGGTCCGCATAAGGCGCGTACGCCAGACCGCGGCTGATCGCCTGCTCAATGCCGGCATGTGTGCGGTAGAAGCCTTCACTGGTACGCTCGCCGGTGATGAATTCGCTATCGTACGGGTCGCAGTCAGAGGTGATCAGGTCAGCCGCGTCGGCATCGGTACGGGCAATCACCAGCGTCGGCACGCCGAGCACGTCAGCAGCCAGACGCGCGGCAACCAGCTTCTGCACGGCTTCCTGGGTAGGAACGAGCACCTTACCGCCCATGTGTCCGCATTTCTTCACTGACGCCAGCTGGTCTTCGAAGTGAACGGCCGCTGCACCGGCCTCAATCATCGATTTCATCAGCTCGAAGGCGTTCAGCACGCCGCCGAATCCCGCTTCCGCATCTGCGACGATCGGCAGGAAGTAGTCAATAAAGCGCGGATCGCCAGGTTCGATACCGGCAGCCCACTGGATCTGATCCGCACGGCGGAAGGTATTGTTGATCCGATCCACCACCGACGGCACGGAGTTAGCCGGATAGAGCGACTGATCCGGGTACATGCTGGAGGCCAGGTTGGCGTCCGCCGCGACCTGCCAGCCGGAGAGGTAAATCGCCTCAATACCGGCCTTCGCCTGCTGCAGCGCCTGACCGCCGGTCAGCGCGCCGAGGCTGTTGATGTAGCCTTTTTTAGAGCCACCGTGCAGCAGCTTCCACATTTTCGCCGCGCCATTTTGCGCCAGCGTGCATTCCGGATTGACCGAGCCGCGTAATTTCACCACTTCCTCCGCGCTGTAAGGACGGCGGATGCCTTCCCAGCGAGGTTGTGTCCACTCTTTCTTTAACTCTTCGATTTGTTGGGTACGGGTTTTCATGTGCAGATGCTCCATATTGTTATGTGGTGAGTTACGCCAGGAAGCGGTAGCCCGGCAGGGTCAGGAAGTCGATTAAGTCATCTGATGTGGTGATTTGCTCCATCAGGCGCGCAGCGTCGTCAAAACGCCCACTACTGAAGCGGTGTTCGCCCAGCTCGTCCTGGATCACCCGCATCTCTTCGGCCAGCATCTGGCGGAACAGAGATTTGGTCACCGGCTTGCCGTTGCTGAGCGTTTTTTGATGGTGGATCCACTGCCAGATTGAGGTACGTGAGATCTCCGCCGTCGCGGCATCTTCCATCAGGCCGTAGATCGGCACGCAGCCGTTGCCGGAGATCCACGCTTCGATGTATTGCACGGCGACGCGAATATTGGCACGCATGCCCTCTTCCGTCCGCTCGCCCGCACACGGAGCAAGCAGCTGTTCTTCAGCCGTTGGGGCATCCTCTTCGCGCGTGACAAACAGCTGGTTTTTATTGTCACCGAGTACGCGGTTGAAAACCTCCATCGCCGTATCGGCCAGGCCGGGATGGGCAATCCACGTGCCGTCGTGACCGTTACGGGCTTCAAGCTCTTTGTCGGCCTTCACCTTGTTGAGCACCTGATTGTTGCGTTCTGCGTCTTTGCTCGGGATAAATGCCGCCATGCCGCCCATCGCAAAGGCACCGCGCTTGTGGCAGGTTTTGATCAGCAGACGCGAGTAGGCGCTCAGGAACGGTTTATCCATGGTCACGACCTGGCGATCCGGCAGCACGCGATCGGGATAGTTTTTCAGGGTTTTGATGTAGCTGAAAATATAGTCCCAGCGTCCGCAGTTCAGGCCGACAATGTGGTCTCTCAGGGCGTGCAGAATTTCATTCATCTGGAACACGGCGGGCAGCGTTTCAATCAGCAGCGTGGCCTTGATGGTGCCGCGCGGCAGGTTGAAACGATCTTCTGCATAGCTGAAGACCTCGCTCCACCAGGCCGCTTCCTGCCAGGCCTGCGTTTTTGGCAGATAGAAATACGGGCCGCTGCCCTTCGCCAGCAGGGCTTTGTAGTTGTGGAAGAAATAGAGCGCAAAATCAAACAAGCTGCCCGGAATGGCTTCCCCACGCCAGGTGACATGTTTTTCAGGCAGGTGCAGCCCGCGTACGCGGCAGATCAGCACCGCCGGGTTCGGCTTGAGCTGGTAAATTTTGCCGGCTTCATTGGTATAGCTGATGGTGCCGTTCACGGCGTCGCGCAGGTTGATCTGCCCGTCGATAACTTTGTTCCAGTCAGGCGCCAGTGAGTCTTCAAAATCGGCCATAAAGACTTTAACGTTGGCGTTCATGGCGTTGATCACCATTTTGCGCTCTACCGGACCGGTGATCTCAACGCGACGATCCTGTAAATCTTCAGGGATGCCGCGGATTTTCCACTCGCCACGACGAATGGAAGCGGTTTCCGAAATGAATCCAGGCAACTTGCCATCGTCAATTTCCTGCTGCTGATGAATGCGTGCCGCCAGCAGCTTATTACGCTGCGGCGTAAAGCGAGTCACCAGTTCAGTCAGAAATTCTACCGCTTCCGCCGTCAAAACTTGCTGTTCTTGCTCGCCATACGGCTGGGTAAAGGCCAGTTCATCGACCGTCGTTGCCTGTTGAGTCATTACTCTGCTCCTCATCAAAGATCCAAAATCACGCTCCCGATGCGAACGAAAGATCGTTGGGTAGTTTTCGCTCAGCAGAATTAAGACTATCTCTATTTTTTCCAAAATCAAAAACAATTTCCATTTTAATTTTTAATTGCAATTAATTATTTGATTTTATTGAGATTAAAGTTTGACTGAATGATGAGGGGTATTTCGGAAATAAAAAAGGCACCCGAAGGTGCCTGATTTGAATAGCTGAAACGCTTTAGGATCGTTTAGTGCAGACGATTACTCCAGCGTTGGATTCATGTGACGCAGATCGTATGGCGTTATCTGATAGACGTAATAGTTGAGCCAGTTAGTAAAAAGCAAATTCCCGTGGCTGCGCCAGGTTGCTCTCGGTTTGTTTTGCGGATCGTCTTTCGGGAAATAGTTGTACGGCACATCCGGATTAAGACCCGCTTCGACATCACGGAAATACTCTGACGCGAGAGTGTGCGGATCGTACTCAGGATGCCCGGTCACAAAGGCAATGCGCTTATCTTTGCTGGCAAACAGGTAAGCGTCCCCATCTTCCGTTTCGGCCAGGATCTCCAGATCGGTGTAATCACGAATCAGCTGGGCCGGGAAGTCAGCGTAGCGAGAATGCGGGGCCAGGAAAGAATCATCAAACCCGCGCGTCAGCAACGCATGTGGATGGAGAATATGGTGTTCGTATACGCCGGAGAGCTTTTCAGTGCGGGTTTGCTTGGGGATGCCATAGAGAATATTCAGTGCGGCTTGTACTGCCCAACAGACAAACAATGTGGACGTGACGTGATCTTTTGCCCACTCCAGAACCTGTTTGATCTGCGGCCAGTAGGCGACATCGTTAAATTCAACCAGACCCAGCGGGGCGCCGGTCACAATCAGTCCGTCGAAGTTTTCACCCTGGATGTCATCGAAGTTGCAGTAGAAGTTGTTCAGATGCTCAGAAGGCGTGTTACGTGACTCACGGGCGTCGATTCGCAGCAGCTGAATATCGACCTGCAGCGGGGAGTTCGACAGAAGACGCAGGAACTGGTTTTCTGTTTCGATCTTTTTGGGCATCAGATTGAGAATAAGCACCTTCAGCGGGCGAATTTCCTGACCTGTCGCACGCGAAGCCGTCATGACGAAGACGTTTTCTTCACGCAAGAAATTGACGGCTGGTAGCTCGTCCTGCACCCGAATCGGCATAGCTTTATATCCTCACAGCATACGTATAAACGTTTAGACATCCAGATAGCTAACGATACCCAGAAATGGTTTGAATGTCGAGTCTGCAAGCAGAAGGTGAGAAAGTTTCAAGGAGGGGGAAAGACAAAAGCAAAAAACCCCGCACCTTACGGTACGGGGTTCTTCTTAATTGATGCCTGGCAGTTCCCTACTCTCACATG
>NZ_CP050320.1:281773-283280 GCF_011765665.1 Enterobacter sp. SES19 | reverse complement strand
TTTGATGCCTGGCAGTTCCCTACTCTCACATGGGGAGACCCCACACTACCATCGGCGCTACGGCGTTTCACTTCTGAGGCTACGGCGTTTCACTTCTGAGTTCGGCATGGGGTCAGGTGGGACCACCGCGCTAAAGCCGCCAGGCAAATTCTGTTAATCTGTATCAGGCTGAAAATCGTCTTCGGCGTTGTAAGGTTAAGCCTCACGGTTCATTAGTATCGGTTAGCTCAACGCATCGCTGCGCTTACACACCCGACCTATCAACGTCGTCGTCTTCAACGTTCCTTCAGGAGACTTAAAGTCTCAGGGAGAACTCATCTCGGGGCAAGTTTCGTGCTTAGATGCTTTCAGCACTTATCTTTTCCGCATTTAGCTACCGGGCAGTGCCATTGGCATGACAACCCGAACACCAGTGATGCGTCCACTCCGGTCCTCTCGTACTAGGAGCAGCCCCCCTCAATTCTCCAGCGCCCACGGCAGATAGGGACCGAACTGTCTCACGACGTTCTAAACCCAGCTCGCGTACCACTTTAAATGGCGAACAGCCATACCCTTGGGACCTACTTCAGCCCCAGGATGTGATGAGCCGACATCGAGGTGCCAAACACCGCCGTCGATATGAACTCTTGGGCGGTATCAGCCTGTTATCCCCGGAGTACCTTTTATCCGTTGAGCGATGGCCCTTCCATTCAGAACCACCGGATCACTATGACCTGCTTTCGCACCTGCTCGAGCCGTCACTCTCGCAGTCAAGCTAGCTTATGCCATTGCACTAACCTCCTGATGTCCGACCAGGATTAGCTAACCTTCGTGCTCCTCCGTTACTCTTTGGGAGGAGACCGCCCCAGTCAAACTACCCACCAGACACTGTCCGCAACCCGGATTTCGTGCTCCTCCGTTACTCTTTGGGAGGAGACCGCCCCAGTCAAACTACCCACCAGACACTGTCCGCAACCCGGATCACGGGTCTACGTTAGAACACCAGCCATTAAAGGGTGGTATTTCAAGGATGGCTCCACGCAGACTGGCGTCCACGCTTCAAAGCCTCCCACCTATCCTACACATCAAGGACCAGTGTTCAGTGTCAATTCGTGCTCCTCCGTTACTCTTTGGGAGGAGACCGCCCCAGTCAAACTACCCACCAGACACTGTCCGCAACCCGGATTACGGGTCTACGTTAGAACACCAGCCATTAAAGGGTGGTATTTCAAGGACGGCTCCACGCAGACTGGCGTCCACGCTTCAAAGCCTCCCACCTATCCTACACATCAAGGACCAGTGTTCAGTGTCAAGCTATAGTAAAGGTTCACGGGGTCTTTCCGTCTTGCCGCGGGTACACTGCATCTTCACAGCGAGTTCAATTTCACTGAGTCTCGGGTGGAGACAGCCTGGCCATCATTACGCCATTCGTGCAGGTCGGAACTTACCCGACAAGGAATTTCGCTACCTTAGGACCGTTATAGTTACGGCCGCCGTTTACCGGGGCTTCGATCAAGAGCTTCGCGTT
>NZ_CP050320.1:279358-280470 GCF_011765665.1 Enterobacter sp. SES19 | reverse complement strand
AGTGTCGCTGCCGCAGCTTCGGTGCATGGTTTAGCCCCGTTACATCTTCCGCGCAGGCCGACTCGACCAGTGAGCTATTACGCTTTCTTTAAATGATGGCTGCTTCTAAGCCAACATCCTGGCTGTCTGTGCCTTCCCACATCGTTTCCCACTTAACCATGACTTTGGGACCTTAGCTGGCGGTCTGGGTTGTTTCCCTCTTCACGACGGACGTTAGCACCCGCCGTGTGTCTCCCGTGATAACATTCTTCGGTATTCGTAGTTTGCATCGGGTTGGTAAGCCGGGATGGCCCCCTAGCCGAAACAGTGCTCTACCCCCGAAGATGAGTTCACGAGGCGCTACCTAAATAGCTTTCGGGGAGAACCAGCTATCTCCCGGTTTGATTGGCCTTTCACCCCCAGCCACAAGTCATCCGCTAATTTTTCAACATTAGTCGGTTCGGTCCTCCAGTTAGTGTTACCCAACCTTCAACCTGCCCATGGCTAGATCACCGGGTTTCGGGTCTATACCCTGCAACTTAACGCCCAGTTAAGACTCGGTTTCCCTTCGGCTCCCCTATACGGTTAACCTTGCTACAGAATATAAGTCGCTGACCCATTATACAAAAGGTACGCAGTCACACCACGAAGGTGCTCCCACTGCTTGTACGTACACGGTTTCAGGTTCTTTTTCACTCCCCTCGCCGGGGTTCTTTTCGCCTTTCCCTCACGGTACTGGTTCACTATCGGTCAGTCAGGAGTATTTAGCCTTGGAGGATGGTCCCCCCATATTCAGACAGGATACCACGTGTCCCGCCCTACTCTTCGAGTTCACAACCTGTGTTTTCCTCGGGGTACTTAGATGTTTCAGTTCCCCCGGTTCGCCTCGTTAACCTATGTATTCAGTTAACGATAGTGTGACGAATCACACTGGGTTTCCCCATTCGGACATCGCCGGGTCAAAGGTTCATATCACCTCGCCGGCGCTTTTCGCAGATTAGCATACGCTTAGTCGCTTAACCTCACAACCCGAAGATGTTTCACTTCTGATTGCGAAAATTTGAGAGACTCGAACACACCTTAAAGATGTGTCGTTTCAATTTTCAGCTTGATCCAGATTTTTAAAGAGCAAA
>NZ_CP050320.1:278767-279258 GCF_011765665.1 Enterobacter sp. SES19 | reverse complement strand
AATTTGAGAGACTCGAACACACCTTAAAGATGTGTCGTTTCAATTTTCAGCTTGATCCAGATTTTTAAAGAGCAAATATCTCAAACGTCACCCGAAGATGAGTTTTGAGATATGACGGCCGGTGACTTTCACTCACGAACCAGCAAGTGGCGTCCCCTAGGGGATTCGAACCCCTGTTACCGCCGTGAAAGGGCGGTGTCCTGGGCCTCTAGACGAAGGGGACACTGAAGTCTCAATCGCAAGACGCCTTGCTATTTACTTTTCATCAGACAATCTGTGTGAGCACTACAAAGGCAGGTTCTTTAAGGTAAGGAGGTGATCCAACCGCAGGTTCCCTAAGGGCCATGATGACTTGACGTCATCCCCACCTTCCTCCAGTTTATCACTGGCAGTCTCCTTTGAGTTCCCGGCCGAACCGCTGGCAACAAAGGATAAGGGTTGCGCTCGTTGCGGGACTTAACCCAACATTTCACAACACGAGCTGACGACAG
>NZ_CP050320.1:278512-278667 GCF_011765665.1 Enterobacter sp. SES19 | reverse complement strand
TAAGGGCCATGATGACTTGACGTCATCCCCACCTTCCTCCAGTTTATCACTGGCAGTCTCCTTTGAGTTCCCGGCCGGACCGCTGGCAACAAAGGATAAGGGTTGCGCTCGTTGCGGGACTTAACCCAACATTTCACAACACGAGCTGACGACAG
>NZ_CP050320.1:278090-278412 GCF_011765665.1 Enterobacter sp. SES19 | reverse complement strand
TCAATTTAAGTTTGATGCTCGTGAATTAAACTTCGTAATGAATTACGCATGTTCACTCAGAGACTTGGTATTCATTTTTCGTCCGAGGACGTTAAGAATCCATGTCACTTTGAGTGCCCACACAGATTGTCTGATAAATTGTTAAAGAGCAGTGCGCTACCGTTTCCAGTAGTTATCCCCCTCCATCAGGCAGTTTCCCAGACATTACTCACCCGTCCGCCGCTCGTCACCCGAGAGCAAGCTCTCTGTGCTACCGCTCGACTTGCATGTGTTAGGCCTGCCGCCAGCGTTCAATCTGAGCCATGATCAAACTCTTCAATTT
>NZ_CP050320.1:277745-277990 GCF_011765665.1 Enterobacter sp. SES19 | reverse complement strand
TCGTCCGAGGACGTTAAGAATCCATGTCACTTTGAGTGCCCACACAGATTGTCTGATAAATTGTTAAAGAGCAGTGCAACGCGGCTTTCGTGGATCAGAGTCACAACCATCTTGATGTTGTCGCCTGGCATTACCATCTCAACGCCTTCTGGCAGTTCGATGGTACCGGTCACGTCAGTTGTACGGAAGTAGAACTGTGGACGGTAGCCTTTGAAGAACGGAGTATGACGGCCGCCTTCGTCTTT
>NZ_CP050320.1:248354-277645 GCF_011765665.1 Enterobacter sp. SES19 | reverse complement strand
GATTTTTTCTCTTCAACCGACCGGGTTGTTTGTGAAGTGATTCACATCCGCCGTGTCGATGGAGGCGCATTATAGGGAGTTCTCCGCAGGCCGCAACCGCTAAATGACAGAAAAATGACTGACTGCTGCATTCCACAGCAAAACCCCGCCTTATACCTTTTTACACACAGACTTATCCACAATGATACGAAAAAGTGAAAATGTGCGAGCGTTGCGCAAACGTTTTCGTTAAAATGCTCGCGCTTAACAAGGATGCCTCGTCAGGTGTGTTAGATGAGTTTTTCACAGGAAAATTCATCTAACGCTCTCTGTAATCGTGAAATCCAGGGGATTTACCATGCAACAACGTCGTCCAGTCCGCCGCGCTCTGCTCAGTGTTTCTGATAAAGCCGGTATCGTCGAATTCGCTCAGGCACTTTCCGCACGCGGTGTGGAGCTGCTTTCCACAGGCGGTACCGCTCGCCTGTTAGCAGATAAAGGTCTGCCGGTAACCGAAGTGTCCGATTACACCGGTTTCCCGGAAATGATGGATGGACGCGTCAAAACCCTGCATCCAAAAGTCCACGGCGGTATTCTTGGCCGTCGCGGTCAGGACGACGCCATTATGGAACAGCATGACATCGCGCCAATCGACATGGTAGTTGTTAACCTCTACCCGTTTGCCCAGACCGTTGCCCGCGAAGGCTGCTCTCTGGAAGATGCCGTAGAGAATATTGATATCGGCGGCCCGACCATGGTGCGCTCCGCGGCCAAGAACCATAAAGATGTCGCCATCGTCGTAAAGAGCAGCGATTACGAAACCATTATTAATGAGATGGATGCCAACGAAGGGTCGCTGACCCTGGAAACGCGTTTCGACCTCGCCATCAAAGCCTTCGAACACACCGCCGCGTACGACAGCATGATCGCCAACTACTTCGGTAGCCTGGTACCGGCTTACCACGGTGAAAGCAAAGATCCTTCCGGCCGCTTCCCGCGCACCCTGAACCTGAACTTCATTAAGAAGCAGGATATGCGCTACGGCGAGAACAGCCACCAGCAGGCTGCCTTCTATATAGAAGAAGAGGTAAAAGAAGCCTCTGTTGCGACTGCCCACCAGGTTCAGGGCAAAGCGCTCTCCTATAACAACATTGCCGACACCGACGCCGCGCTGGAATGCGTGAAAGAGTTCAGCGAACCAGCCTGCGTTATCGTCAAGCACGCGAACCCATGCGGCGTTGCCGTGAGCACCTCTATTCTGGATGCCTACGATCGCGCCTACAAAACCGACCCGACCTCTGCGTTCGGCGGCATTATCGCCTTCAACCGCGAGCTGGATGCTGAAACGGCTCAGGCCATCATCTCCCGCCAGTTCGTTGAAGTGATCATCGCGCCATCCGCATCCGAAGAGGCGCTCAAAATTACCGCTGCAAAACAGAACGTGCGCGTACTGGTTTGCGGCCAGTGGGCAGAACGCGTGCCGGGCCTGGACTTCAAACGCGTCAACGGCGGCCTGCTGGTTCAGGATCGCGATCTGGGTATGGTGACAGAAGCCGACCTGCGCGTGGTGACCAAACGTCAGCCGACCGAACAGGAACTACGTGACGCGCTGTTCTGCTGGAAAGTGGCGAAGTTCGTCAAATCCAACGCCATCGTCTACGCGAAAGAGAATATGACCATCGGAATAGGTGCTGGCCAGATGAGCCGCGTCTACTCCGCGAAAATCGCGGGCATTAAAGCAGGCGATGAAGGTCTGGAAGTGAAAGGCTCCGCCATGGCTTCTGACGCGTTCTTCCCGTTCCGTGACGGTATCGATGCGGCAGCTGCTGTCGGCATCACCTGTGTGATCCAGCCTGGCGGCTCAATCCGCGACGACGAAGTGATTGCCGCCGCCGACGAACACGGCATTGCGATGATTTTCACCGACATGCGCCACTTCCGCCATTAATTCCCGGAGCTGAAAATGAAAGTATTAGTGATTGGTAACGGCGGACGCGAGCACGCGCTGGCGTGGAAAGCGGCGCAGTCTCCGCTGGTGAAAACGGTCTTCGTGGCACCGGGCAACGCCGGTACCGCACTGGAACCCGCGCTGCAGAACGTGGCTATCGGCGTGACTGACATTCCGGCGCTGCTGAGTTTTGCCCAGAGCGAGAAAATCGACCTGACCATCGTCGGCCCGGAAGCGCCGCTGGTGATTGGCGTCGTTGACGCGTTCCGCGCGGCGGGCCTGACAATCTTCGGGCCAACACAAGGGGCCGCGCAGCTGGAAGGCTCCAAAGCCTTCACCAAAGATTTCCTCGCGCGTCATAATATCCCGACGGCGGAATATCAGAATTTCACTGAAGTGGAGCCTGCTCTGGCCTACTTACGTGAGAAGGGCGCGCCGATTGTTATCAAGGCCGACGGTCTGGCCGCCGGTAAAGGCGTGATCGTCGCGATGACGCTCGAAGAAGCCGAAGCCGCGGTTCAGGACATGCTGGCAGGTAACGCTTTCGGCGATGCGGGCCACCGTATCGTGATTGAAGAGTTCCTCGACGGTGAAGAAGCCAGCTTTATCGTGATGGTCGACGGCGAGCACGTTCTGCCGATGGCCACCAGCCAGGACCACAAGCGTGTGGGTAATGGCGACACGGGTCCTAATACCGGCGGGATGGGCGCCTACTCCCCTGCTCCGGTCGTGACTGACGAAGTTCATCAACGCACCATGGATCGCGTCATCTGGCCAACCGTGAAAGGGATGGCGGCGGAAGGTAACACCTACACCGGTTTCCTCTACGCGGGCCTGATGATCGACAAGCAGGGTAACCCTAAGGTTATCGAATTCAACTGCCGCTTTGGCGATCCGGAAACTCAGCCCATCATGCTGCGCATGAAATCCGATCTGGTGGGTCTGTGTCTGGCAGCCTGCGAAGGTAAGCTGGACGAGAAAACGTCAGAGTGGGACGAGCGTGCATCTCTGGGTGTGGTGATTGCTGCGGGTGGTTATCCGGGTAATTACAACACCGGGGATGAGATCCACGGTCTGCCGCTGGAAGAGATTGACGGTGCGAAGGTGTTCCATGCCGGTACGAAGCTGGCTGAAGACGATCGCGTTCTGACCAACGGCGGACGCGTGCTGTGTGCGACCGCGCTGGGTCATACCGTGGCAGAAGCGCAGAAGCGCGCCTATGCGCTGATGGCGGATATTCACTGGAACGGTAGCTTTAGCCGTCAGGATATCGGCTATCGCGCGATTGCGCGCGAGCAGGGGGAGTAATTCCTCCTCGCCCTCACCCTCTCCCTCAAGGGAGAGGGGATTTACCTCAGAAACTCTTCTCTGTCGGCTGCCAGGTACAGAAGTCTTCGTTCGCCACCAGCAGCAGCTGAGAGCCTTCCGGCGCTTCCAGCCACGCCACACTCACTTCCATTGAGGAATGACGCTGACGGCGTTGAATGTGTTCGGTCGCCCAGGATTCAAGCTCAGGCTTGACCGTTTGCCCTTCGCAGGTGGTTACCGTCCCGTCGTTATGCCAGCGCCCCTGGCGCAGCACAACGCGTCCCAGACGAAGCGCATCGCTGGTCTGGCGGATTTGTTCGGCACGGTAACGGTAGAGGGCGATTTGATCGCTGGAAAGCTGCTGTTTTTGACCGCCGACTTCGCGCTGCATAAAGCTCAGCTCGCCATGGTCGTCAAAACGCACTTTCACGTGTTCGGGGGTCTTGCTGTAGACGTTCAGTTCAATCAGCGACAGGTCATCCCCCTGCCAGCGATATTCCGCCGTCGACGTATTGCCGTTATGCCACGGGCTAAAGGCAGAAAGCAGATGCACTTCGCCGCCGGAATCTTTGCGCCAAATCCTGACCGCGCCCTGGTTGTCCGCGTAGCCGCTGGCGGTAAACGGCGGCAGGGAGGTGTCGTGGCTGCAGGCGGACAGCAGCAGCATGCCTGCCAGCGCGAGCGTTCCGCGCCAGAAAGACAAAAGGGGCGTTGCCGCCCCTTCGCTAAAACTGTTCACTGCCACGCGTCTTACTTAACTGCGTCTTTCAGTGCTTTACCAGAAACAAATGCCGGCACGTTCGCTGCGGCGATTTTGATTTCTTTACCGGTCTGCGGGTTGCGGCCAGTACGCTCAGCGCGGTGGTTCACTTTGAAGGTACCGAAACCAACCAGTTGTACAGCATCGCCTTCTTTCAGAGACTCAGTAATAGCAGCCAGGGTAGATTCCAGAGCAGCTTTAGCCTGCACTTTAGACAGATCAGCCTTGTCCGCAATTACATCAATCAGTTGAGTCTTGTTCATAAGTTATCCTTTCAATGTGTTTATCGCTTGCTAAGCATCGAGTGCGACGAAAATGCCAAAAAAGCACTCTCCTGCATACACGCACCGATAGCCACTTTTTTTCGCCCCCCAAATGTAGACCAGACAAGGGGCGAAAGGGAAGAGTCGAGGAGCGACAAAACGGGCGTTATCTCAAGTTTTCTTATCTCATTGGTTAAAAATTATACCAATATTACTCTCACCGGCCTCACGTAAGTCCGCACGCAGCCCTTTTATCAGTTCAATATCGCGTTCTTCACACTCTGCCAGCAGGCGGAAAATTTCCCACTGAATGTCCCATTCTTGCTCCACGGCCGGGTTTGCACGCAGCTCTTCATCGGTCATTTCGCGACCTTCCTGGGTCATTTCCAGCATCGCCACGGTCGTAATAGATGCCTTACTGACTTCAATAGCGTGCTCCAGCGTCTCACCGCTCAGACGGGAGTGAAGCAGTTCGCTTAACGCCACGCAGGCATCAATTGCCGGGTAGACGCCGTACAGGTCAAAATCATCCGCCACCGGAATCGCCTCTTCGAGCTTTTCGAGCTGAGAGTCGAAATTCACCTTCGCGTCTTTCACCGTCAGCGTTTCCCAGATCAGATCCAGAATGCGGCGGTAGATATGGCCATCACCAAAGCCCGTCTGCTTACAGAACGCGGCATAGTTGGGATACATGCGCTCGCACAGGCAAGCCATAAAGGTGACGTGCTGCCAGCTTTCCAGCTTTTCAAGGCGCAGGTGAATCGGGTTTTGTAGCATGATGATCTCTCGAATCGAAAATTAGGCGCAGTTTACCTGAATCACCGCTGAATTTCCTGCCAACGAACAAAAGCCGGACGCGAAGAGGCC
This sequence comes from Enterobacter sp. SES19, assembly GCF_011765665.1. Lineage (NCBI taxonomy): Bacteria > Pseudomonadati > Pseudomonadota > Gammaproteobacteria > Enterobacterales > Enterobacteriaceae > Enterobacter > Enterobacter sp. SES19. The sequence goes on along the minus strand of NZ_CP050320.1, from coordinate 272,520 downwards.
ACCGCGTCAGCCCAGCGCGTCGGCTCCGGTAAGCGGTAGCCGTTCATGCAGCGCTGTACCCACGCCAGAGCGCTGTCCATGCTCACCCGATGGCCGGTGGCGATGAATAGCGGATTACAGCGAGCCTTGCTGCGCCAGACCCACGCCAGCTGCTCGCCTTTATGGATAAGCGGTGCCAGCGCGCCCGGCTCGGCGGAGAGTGGCTCAAACGCGCCGCACAGGCGTTTCTTGGCAACGCCAATGGTCGGCACATCCACCAGCAGCCCAAAGTGGCTGGCAACGCCTAAACGGCGCGGGTGTGAGATCCCATGCCCATCGACAAACAGCAGGTCAGGTTTTTGCGAGAGCTGCTCCCACGCTGCCAGCAGCGCGGGATATTCGCGGAAGGAGAGAAAGCCCGGGATATACGGCATGGTGGTCGCGATACGCGCGACCTTGTACTCCACCAGCTCAAGCGAAGGGTATTTCAGTACCACCATCGCCGCTCGCGTCACTTCCCCACCCTGCTCGAACCCGACGTCTGCTCCGCCAATGTACTGCGGAGGATCCTTATCCAGACGATCCTCGCGGATCACCGATGAGGCCAGTTCGATTTGCTGAGCGCGTAGCGACGCGAGATCCATAACGACTCCTTACTTGTGATACTGGGCAGAAAGCCGATGCACCGCCTCCACAAATACGCCTGCGTGCTCTGGCGGTACATCCTGATGAATACCGTGGCCGAGGTTAAAGACGTGGCCTTCCCCCTGGCCGAAACCAGACAGTATAGTCGACACTTCTTCTTCAATGCGGGCTGGCGGCGCATAGAGCATGGACGGGTCCATGTTGCCCTGCAGCGCCACTTTGTCACCCACGCGACGACGCGCATCGGCAATATCGGTGGTCCAGTCGAGCCCCAGCGCGTCGCAGCCGGTTGCCGCCATCGCTTCCAGCCACTGACCGCCACCTTTAGTGAACAGCGTCACCGGCACGCGGCGACCTTCGTTTTCACGCAGCAGGCCGTCTACGATTTTGTGCATGTAATACAGGGAGAACTGCTGATAATCGCGCCCGGTCAGCACGCCGCCCCAGGTATCGAAAATCATCACCGACTGCGCACCGGCCTTAATCTGCGCGTTCAGATAGAGGGTGACGCTCTTCGCCAGCTTATCGAGCAGCGCATGCAGGGCCAGCGGCTCGGCGTACATCATCTTTTTAATCAGGGTGAAGGCTTTGCTGCTGCCCCCTTCCACCATATAGGTTGCCAGCGTCCACGGGCTGCCGGAGAAGCCAATCAGCGGCACTTCACCTTTCAGCTCGCGGCGAATGGTGCGCACGGCGTTCATCACGTAGCCCAGCTCGCCTTCCGGATCGGGGATCGGCAGCTTGTCCACGTCGGCTTTGCTTTTAATTGGGGAGGTGAAACGCGGGCCTTCACCGGTTTCGAAGTACAGGCCAAGGCCCATGGCATCCGGAATGGTCAGGATATCCGAGAAGAGGATCGCAGCATCCAGCGGGAAGCGGCGCAGCGGCTGGAGCGTCACTTCACAGGCCAGCTCGGCGTTTTTGCACAGCGACATAAAATCGCCCGCCTGCGCGCGCGTGGCTTTGTACTCTGGCAGATAGCGTCCCGCCTGGCGCATCATCCACACCGGGGTGACATCAACGGGCTGGCGCAGCAGCGCACGCAGATAACGATCGTTCTTCAGTTCGGTCATTTTTGCAGTTCCTTAAGCGTCATGGCCTCAGTGTAACACTACTCATACTCGGCCCGACACATCGCCACGGTATCTTCTATCAGCCGACGCGCCACGGTGCCCGGCGGAGGTAACAGCGGTAAATCGTCGTAGCGATACCAGTTCGCATCCAGCAGCTCTTTCTGATCGATAACGATCTCGCCGCTGTCATATTCGGCCATAAAGGCCGTCATCAGCGACTGCGGGAACGGCCACGGCTGGGAGGTGACGTAGCGCAGGTTCTTCACTTTGATCCCGCTCTCCTCCATCACCTCGCGCGCCACCGCCTGCTCCAGCGTTTCGCCCACTTCGACGAAGCCGGCCAGCACGGTATGAACGCCGTTGCGATGACGGGTATGCTGCGCCAGCAGGATGGAATCCTCCCGGCGGATAGCGACGATAATGCACGGCGCAATCTGCGGATAGTAGCGTTCGCGGCAGTGGTTGCAGAGCATCGCCCATTCGGTTTTGCTCGAACGCATGGTATGGCCGCAGTAGCCACAGTATTTATGCGAGCGGTAAAACTCGGCCAGCTGCACGCCGCGCCCCGCCAGCTGGAACAGCCCGACATCCAGATCCAGCACCTGGCGCACAGATCCCATATCCTGGCGGCGGGACTGTTGGATCAACCACACGGGCTCACCCTGCCACTCGCCGATCTGTAGCGCTGGCTGGCCAGCAAGATCGAACGCCTCAGCTGCGCCATAGGGGATTTCCCCGGCAGGAAGCCATAATTTTTGTTCGTGACTGACGATCCACCAACCAAGATCTGATTTTTCAATAATACGATCCATATCTATTGCACTACCTTCGCTTCACTGACATGTTGTTAGCATTGTGGTTACATTCTGGATAAGCAGATTCAATCCTACATTTTGTGGAGTCGACCATGTTAAACCAGCTGGAAAGCCTGACTGAGCGCGTTAGAGGAAGTAACAAACTGGTGGATCGCTGGCTACATGTGCGCAAGCATCTACTCGTGGCTTATTACAATCTGGTCGGCATTAAGCCTGGCAAAGAATCGTTTATGCGACTGAATGAAAAAGCGCTGGATGATTTTTGTCAGGGCCTGGTCGACTATCTGTCCGACGGCCATTTCAATATTTATGAACGCATTATCCGCGAAATGGAAGGGACAACACCGTATTTAGCAGCCAGCAAGCTCTATCCGCTGCTGGAAGCCAACACCCAGCAGATCATGGATTACTATGATTCCGCGCTCGAGAACGCCATCGATCACGATAACTATCTTGAGTTTCAGCGGGCGCTATCCGACCTCGGTGAAGCGCTGGAAGAGCGATTCACGCTGGAAGATAAGCTGATCGCCCTTGTACTGGACAATGATTTGAACATCAGTAACGAAGAGAACGTCGCGCGCCCTGCTTGAGTTCTTCACCGTTAACGAGTAATTTACAACCATTCGCCCCTCTCACGAGGGGGATTTTTCTTGTCGGAGTGCCCAGCGCCTGAAAGCGCGGGCTGAGACCGTTAATTCGGGATCCGCGGAACCTGATCAGGTTAATACCTGCGAAGGGAACAAGAGTCACACTGCTGTTGTATCGCCCCCCGGGCGATCCTCTCTTGCTTCATCCGTCGTCTGACAAGCCATGTCCTTCACTTTTGGAATGAGCTATGTCTACTGCAAAACTGACCCGCCGCGAACAGCGCGCACAGGCCCAACACTTCATCGACACCCTGGAAGGCACCGCTTTCCCGAACTCGAAACGCATCTACATTTCCGGCTCGCAGGCCGATATCCGCGTCCCGATGCGCGAAATCCAGCTCAGCCCGACGCTTATCGGCGGCAGCAAAGAGAATCCGCAGTACGAAGACAACGAAGCCGTGCCGGTGTATGACACCTCCGGTCCGTACGGCGACCCTGATGTTGCCATCAACGTCCAGCAGGGTCTGGCTAAGCTGCGCCAGCCGTGGATTAATGCGCGCAACGACTGCGAAGAACTGAGCGTGCGCAGCTCTGCGTACACCAAAGAGCGCCTGGCCGACGACGGTCTGGACGAGCTGCGCTTTACCGGCCTGCTGACGCCAAAACGCGCTAAAGCGGGCAAATGCGTGACCCAGCTGCACTACGCCCGCCAGGGCATCGTCACGCCGGAAATGGAATTCATCGCCATCCGCGAAAACATGGGTCGCGAGCGCATCCGTAGCGAAGTGCTGCGCTATCAGCATCCGGGTGAAGGCTTTGGCGCTCGCCTGCCGGAGAACATCACGCCGGAGTTTGTGCGTGACGAAGTAGCCGCCGGGCGCGCGATTATCCCCGCCAACATCAACCACCCGGAATCCGAGCCGATGATTATCGGCCGCAACTTCCTGGTGAAGGTCAACGCGAACATCGGTAACTCGGCCGTCACCTCCTCCATCGAAGAAGAGGTGGAAAAGCTGGTCTGGTCCACGCGCTGGGGCGCGGACACGGTAATGGACCTCTCCACCGGCCGCTATATTCACGAAACCCGCGAATGGATCCTGCGTAACAGCCCGGTACCGATTGGCACCGTCCCAATTTATCAGGCGCTGGAGAAGGTCAACGGCATTGCCGAAGACCTGACCTGGGAAGCGTTCCGCGACACGCTGCTGGAGCAGGCCGAGCAGGGCGTGGACTACTTCACCATTCACGCGGGCGTGCTGCTGCGCTACGTGCCGATGACGGCGAAGCGTCTGACCGGCATCGTCTCGCGCGGCGGTTCCATCATGGCGAAGTGGTGCCTCTCCCATCACCAGGAAAACTTCCTCTACGAACACTTCCGCGAGATCTGCGAAATCTGCGCCGCCTATGACGTCTCCCTGTCGCTGGGCGACGGCCTGCGTCCGGGCTCCATCCGCGACGCCAACGACGAAGCGCAGTTTGCCGAGCTGCACACGCTGGGCGAGCTGACTAAAATCGCCTGGGAGTATGACGTGCAGGTAATGATTGAGGGTCCGGGACATGTGCCGATGCAGATGATCCGCCGCAACATGACCGAAGAGCTGGAGCACTGCCATGAGGCCCCGTTCTATACCCTGGGACCGTTGACCACCGATATTGCGCCGGGTTACGACCACTTCACGTCAGGCATTGGCGCGGCGATGATCGGCTGGTTCGGCTGCGCCATGCTCTGCTACGTGACGCCGAAAGAGCACCTCGGCCTGCCAAACAAAGAGGACGTGAAGCAGGGGCTGATTACCTACAAAATTGCCGCCCACGCGGCGGATCTGGCCAAAGGCCACCCGGGGGCGCAAATCCGCGATAACGCCATGTCGAAGGCGCGCTTTGAATTCCGCTGGGAAGACCAGTTCAACTTGGCGCTGGATCCGTTCACCGCCCGCGCCTATCACGACGAGACCCTGCCGCAGGAATCAGGCAAAGTCGCGCACTTCTGCTCTATGTGTGGGCCAAAATTCTGCTCGATGAAAATCAGCCAGGAAGTGCGTGACTACGCCGCAGCGCAAACCATTGAAGTGGGCATGGCGGACATGTCTGAAACCTTCCGCGCCAAAGGCGGCGAAATCTACCTCAAAAAAGAGGAGGCGTAATGTACCAGCCCGATTTCCCACCCGTCCCCTACCGTTTAGGGCTCTATCCGGTGGTGGACAGCGTGGCGTGGATAGAGCGACTGCTGGAGGCAGGCGTTCGCACCCTCCAGCTACGCATCAAGGATAAGCGCGATGACGAGGTGGAAGCCGATGTGGTTGCCGCCATCGCGCTGGGGCGTCGGTATAACGCCCGCCTGTTTATCAACGACTACTGGCGGCTGGCTGTTAAGCATCAGGCTTACGGCGTGCATCTGGGTCAGGAAGACCTCGAAACAACGGATCTGAGCGCTATCCGTGAAGCCGGGCTGCGTCTTGGCGTGTCAACGCACGATGACATGGAGATCGACGTGGCCCTGGCGGCCCGTCCCTCTTACATCGCGCTGGGCCACGTCTTCCCGACGCAAACCAAGCAGATGCCCTCCGCACCGCAGGGTCTGACGCAGCTGGCGAGTCACGTTAAACGCCTTGCCGATTACCCCACCGTCGCCATCGGCGGAATCAGCCTTGAACGCGCCCCGGCGGTGCTGGAGACCGGCGTCGGCAGCATCGCCGTCGTCAGCGCCATCACCCAGGCTGCAGACTGGCGGTCCGCCACCGAACAGCTGTTACAGCTGGCAGGAGCTGGCGATGAACGATCGTGATTTTATGCGCTACAGCCGTCAGATCCTGCTGGAGGATATCGCCATCGACGGGCAGCAAAAGCTGCTCGCCAGCCGGGTGCTGATTGTCGGTCTGGGCGGATTAGGCGCGCCCGCCGCGCTTTATCTGGCAGGTGCAGGTATCGGTACGCTGGTGCTGGCCGACGACGACGAGGTTCACCTCAGCAACCTACAGCGACAAATCCTCTTTACCACCGAGGATATCAACCAGCCGAAAGCAAAAATCACCCGGCAGCGGCTGAACCAGCTTAACCCGGATATCGAGCTGATTGCCTTACAGGAGCGTCTTAGCGGTGAAAGCCTGCACCGTGAAGTCGCCCTTGCCGACGTGGTGCTGGACTGTACCGACAACATGGCGACGCGCCAGGCGATTAACGCCGCCTGCGTGGCAAATCATACGCCGCTTATCACCGCCAGCGCGGTGGGGTTCGGCGGGCAGATGATGGTTCTGACGCCACCGTGGACGCAGGGCTGCTATCGCTGTCTGTGGCCGGATGATGCCGAGCCAGCGCGCAACTGCCGGACGGCGGGCATTCTGGGTCCGGTGGTCGGCGTAATGGGCACCATGCAGGCGCTGGAAGCCATCAAGCTGCTCAGCGGCATGGAGACGGAACGCAATACGCTGCGGCTGTTTGATGCCCGCTCAGCCGGCTGGCGCCAGCTGGCGTTACGCCGCGCCAGCCGCTGCCCGGTATGTGGAGGCCGCGATGCGCATTCTGTTTAACGATGAGCCGATGAGATGCGAAGACGGGCTCACCGTTGCGGTACTGCTCGACAAGCTGCGTCAGCTCAAGCCGGGAACGGCGCTGGCGCTCAATCAACAGATCCTGCCGCGCGAGCAGTGGGAACATCAGCAGGTCAATGACGGCGACCAGATCCTGCTGTTTCAGGTTATCGCAGGGGGCTGAGATGTTACGTATTGCCGATAAAGTCTTTGATTCACATCTGTTTACCGGAACCGGAAAATTCGCCTCGCCGCAGCTGATGGTGGATGCCATTCGCGAAAGCGGCAGCCAGCTGGTGACGCTGGCGCTCAAGCGCGTGGATCTGCGTCATCACAGCGATGCCATTCTGGCTCCTTTACTGGAGGCAGGCGTCACGCTGCTGCCCAACACCTCCGGTGCCAAAACGGCCGAAGAGGCGATTTTCGCCGCGCAGCTGGCCCGCGAGGCGCTCGGCACCCGCTGGCTGAAGCTGGAAATTCATCCTGACGCCCGCTGGCTGCTGCCCGACCCTATCGAAACGCTGAAAGCGGCTGAAAAGCTGGTGCAGCAAGGGTTTACCGTCCTGCCTTACTGCGGCGCCGACCCTGTCCTGTGCAAACGGCTGGAAGAGGTCGGCTGCGCCGCCGTCATGCCGCTGGGCGCCCCCATTGGCTCCAACCAGGGGCTGGAAACCCGTGCGATGCTGGAAATCATTATTGAGCAGGCTACCGTGCCGGTAGTGGTTGATGCGGGCATTGGCGTGCCCAGCCATGCCGCACAGGCGCTGGAGATGGGCGCCGACGCGGTGCTGGTGAATACGGCCATCGCGGTTGCCGACGATCCGGTCATGATGGCGCGTGCGTTCCGCATGGCCGTAGAGGCTGGGTTGCTGGCAAGGGAGTCCGGCCCCGGCTCGCGCAGTTTCCAGGCGCAGGCCACCAGCCCGCTGACCGGTTTTCTGGAGGCGATCTCATGAGCACGTTTACCGAGCGCTGGCGGCAGCTTAACTGGGACGACATTGCCCTGCGCATCAACAGCAAAACGGCGGCTGACGTGGAGCGTGCGCTGAATGCCCGCCATCTGACCCGCGAGGATCTGATGGCCCTGCTCTCCCCGGCGGCCAGTGCGTACCTCGAACCGATGGCCCAGCGAGCACAGCGGCTCACCCGCCAGCGTTTTGGCAACACGGTGAGTTTCTACGTGCCGCTCTATCTCTCAAACCTGTGCGCCAATGACTGCACCTATTGCGGCTTCTCCATGAGCAACCGCATCAAACGTAAAACGCTCGATGAAGGTGAGATTGCCCGTGAGTGTGCGGCTATTCGTGAAATGGGCTTTGAACATCTTCTGCTGGTCACGGGCGAACATCAGGGAAAAGTGGGAATGGACTATTTCCGTCAGCACCTTCCCGCCATCCGTCGTCAGTTTGCGTCGTTGCATATGGAAGTACAGCCCCTGGCGCAGGAGGAGTACGCGGAGCTCAAAACCCTCGGGCTGGACGGGGTCATGGTCTACCAGGAAACCTACCACGAGGCGACGTACGCCCGGCACCACCTGAAGGGCAAGAAACAGGATTTCTTTTTCCGGCTGGAAACACCGGACAGGCTGGGTCGCGCGGGCATCGACAAAATCGGTCTGGGTGCGCTGATCGGGCTCTCCGACAGCTGGCGGGTGGATTGTTACATGGTGGCGGAACATTTGCTGTGGCTTCAGCAGCGCTACTGGCAGAGCCGTTATTCCATCTCCTTCCCGCGTCTGAGGCCCTGCGCGGGCGGGATTGAACCGGCTTCGCTGATGGATGAACGCCAGCTGGTGCAAACCATCTGCGCGTTTCGCCTGCTCGCTCCGGAAGTGGAATTATCGCTCTCAACGCGTGAGTCCCCGGCGTTTCGCGATCGCGTTATCCCGCTTGCGATTAACAACGTCAGCGCGTTTTCCAAAACACAGCCTGGCGGCTACGCCGACGATCATCCGGAGCTCGAGCAGTTTGCGCCGCATGACGGACGACGTCCGGAAGCGGTCGCCGCCGCTCTGACGGCGCAGGGTCTTCAGCCTGTCTGGAAAGACTGGGACAGCTGGCTGGGAAGAGCCTCGCAGTGACGTTGAAACGCACTGCAACATCATAAAAAATTGTCGAGGCGCGACGAAAAGGCAAAACCGGAGGATTGTCAGCGATCGTCCGGTTTTTTATTGTCACACGGTCAGCAACGGATGCTGACCAGGGCGAAAAGCTTCTTCCTCGTTTCGCCCTGCTTCTGGTTCATTGCACAAACGGCCCCAGCCAGGTGAATAAGCATTTTCTTAATGGTTCTTAAGATAAATCATCCCGCCAGAAATCGTGTGCCGTATAATTCACCGCTAACCGCAGGACAGCGACTATGCTGAGAGGATATCGGCAGACGAACAGTATTCACCATCAGGAACGATGTACAGCTCATGGCACTTCACAGCAAAAAGCTCTCTTTTACCCGGCCAATCATGCTCAGCTTCGCGGGGATCCTCTGCAGTTTTGCGGTGATCGCGATCGCGGTGACGCTTTCGCAACGAAAGGATTTTCTTGAGGATTATCATAAGATCAATAGCAATTTCACGCACAACCTGGCGGTGAACTACACCGAATCTATCCTGCGTGAAAACGACTATATCCTGGGCCGTTCCGCGATGTACTTTGCGCGTGACGACAGGCTAAACGAGACGCTCAACGTCAATCCGACGCAAGGGCTGCAGATGATGATGCATTTGCAGAACCTGATGCCGACCGTCTCCTCCATCTCGCTGGCGGACACGCAGGGGCATTACCTCCGCGCACCGGAAGTGCTCCCCACGGAGACGAGTAAAACCTTCGATCCCAGGACGAGGCCGTGGTTTGTCGCTCAGGCGGAAGCCAGCATCTTCAGCCACTATACCCGTCCTTATATGGATTACTTTACGGGGCACCCCACGGTCACTCTTTATAAGCCAGTGATTTCACCAGAAGGCAGACTGAAGGGAACGCTCGCGTTTCATCTCGATTTGACATCAATGGGCTACACCCTGCGTCAGATGGTGGCGCCCGTTCAGGGGGAATTCTTCGTCGTCGAGCGTGACGGTGCTGTGGTGCTGCATCCGGATACCGGCGCGCTCTTCAAGCAGTACGTGAGCGAAGCGCTGATGGACAAAATGACCAGCGGTGAAGGCCACCTTTACGACAAGAAAAGCAACGCCTGGTATTACTATTACTCGTTTACCAACCCGGACTGGTTTGTCATTTACCGGGTATCGGATGCGACGCTCACCGATATTACCCGCCACGAAACGACGATTGTTGGCTGGGGGTTTGCGCTGGCGGCCATCATCATCATCCTCTTCGGCTTATACCTCCGCCACGCCTCGCGTAGCGTGCTGATGCACATTATCAATGCCATCAAAACCGGCGACGTCAGCGAGGCGCCGCGCCTGGAAGCGATGCTGAGCCACACGATTCAGTCCAATAAAGAGCGTGAAATGGCCTATGTGCGTCAGGCCACTCACGATGCGCTGACGGGCTGTAAAAACCGCCGCGCGTTTGATAGCGATATAGCAGAGCTGCTGAATGCCCAGCAGCCTTTCGCGATGGCGCTGGTGGATATTGATAACTTCAAGTCGATTAACGACACGCTGGGCCACCTGACCGGTGATATCGTTCTGCGTAACGTGGCCCGCGAAGGGATCCAGATCATGCAGCCACATCACGTCTCGCTTTACCGTTATGGTGGAGAAGAGTTTGCGGTCATCTTCCAGGCTGAGCAGATGACTTCTGCGCTCTCATTACTGGAAGCATGGCGTACCGCTGTTGAAAAACGCGTCTGGCGGGAAGAAAACCTGCGGGTTACGTTCAGCGGCGGTCTTGGGGAGTGGCATTTTGAACCGCTGGAGCACTTTATCGGAAGCGTTGATAACGCTCTTTACAGCGCCAAACAGCAGGGCAAAAACCGCATCAACCGAACGTCCATCAGCTAATCCCCCCTCTTTCACCCTGCCCGTTTCCACGGGCCGGGTACCCGACAATGCAAAATTGTAACCGGTTTCAGAAAATCGCCGGTTTCTTTGTGATGCCTGACACACAATCGCGGTAAACCGGTTGTTGAAGCGGTCTGCACGGGATAATTATCAATAAACACATGTAGATCGAGGCTGATTATGAAGAACATCGTTTTATGCTGTGCAGCGGGAATGTCAACCAGCATGCTGGTTCAACGTATGAAAGACGCCGCGCAGAAAAAAGGGGTTGAAGTCACGATTAAAGCCGTTCCGGTTGCGGAGTTTAAAGACAACATCGCGACGGCCGACATCGTATTGCTGGGGCCACAGGTTAAATACGAGCAGGCCAAACTCCAGGCGCAGGCCGAGCCGCTAGGTAAAAAGGTCGCGGTGATCGACATGATGGATTACGGCATGATGAAAGGTGATGCCGTACTGGAAAAAGCGCTCAAACTTCTGGAGTCATAATGGAAGACTTAGAAACCACGATTATGGAACTGCTGGTCAACGCAGGCGCGGCGCGCAGTGCGGCCCTGACGGCGTTACAGATGGCGCGTAAAGGTGAGTTTGACGAAGCAGAAAAAGCGATGGAAGAGTCGCGTGAATATGTGAAGCATGCGCACACGATCCAGACGCAGCTTATCGGTCTTGATGAAGGGACCGGGAAGCTTCCGGTTAACCTGATCACCGTTCACTCTCAGGATCACCTGATGAACGCGATGGTCATTCAGGATCTGGCAGGCGATATGATTGAGCTTTATCGTCGGATCCCGCTGGTGAATTGAAAACATGCAGATGTAAAAAAACCCGCCGAGGCGGGTTTTTTATTAGCGACTCAACGATTACTCGTTGTCGGAACCGCCCAGACCTGCGTTCAGCAGTTCTGCCAGGCTCGCGGATGCATCTTCAGCAGTCACCTGCGGTGCAGCTGGCAGTTCGCCCGCAGCACGACGACGCATACGATCCTGGTGGTACGCATAACCGGTACCGGCCGGGATCAGACGACCCACGATAACGTTCTCTTTCAGACCGCGCAGTTCATCACGCTTACCAGCAACAGCGGCTTCGGTCAGGACACGAGTCGTTTCCTGGAACGATGCTGCAGAGATGAAGGACTCGGTTGCCAGAGACGCTTTGGTGATACCCAGCAGATCGCGCGAGAAGGTCGCACCGATTTTGCCGTTCGCTTCAAGTTCGCGGTTAGCGATCTTGACGCGTGAGTATTCAACCTGCTCGCCTTCCAGGAATTCAGAGCTGCCTGCGTTTTCGATGGTTGCTTTACGCAGCATCTGACGAACGATAACTTCGATGTGCTTATCGTTAATCTTAACGCCCTGCAGACGGTAAACGTCCTGCACTTCGTTGGTGATGTAACGCGTTACCGCGTGTACGCCACGAAGACGCAGAATGTCGTGCGGCGCTTCTGGACCATCGGAAACCACGTCACCACGTTCTACACGTTCACCTTCGAACACGTTGAGCTGACGCCACTTAGGAATCATCTCTTCGTACGGTTCGCTACCATCTACTGGAGTGATAACCAGACGGCGTTTCCCTTTGGTCTCTTTACCGAAGGAGATGATACCGCTGATTTCAGCCAGGATTGCAGGCTCTTTCGGACGACGTGCTTCGAACAGGTCCGCAACGCGTGGCAGACCACCGGTGATGTCCTTGGTACCGCTGGATTCCTGTGGAATACGCGCCAGAGCATCACCCGCACCGATCTGAATGCCATCTTCCAGCTGAACGATCGCTTTACCCGGCAGGAAGTACTGCGCAGGCATGTCGGTACCAGGGATCAGAACGTCGTTACCCTGAGCATCAACGATTTTCAGCGCAGGACGCAGATCTTTACCACCGGTAGTACGTTCAGCAGAATCCAGAACCACCAGAGAAGACAGACCGGTCAGCTCGTCGGTCTGACGAGTAATGGTCTGGCCGTCGATCATGTCAGTAAAGCGGATGAAGCCACTTACTTCGGTGATAACCGGCATGGTGTGTGGATCCCAGTTTGCAACGGTTTCACCGCCGGCAACCTGCTCGCCATCACCTTTCGCCATAACCGCACCGTAAGGCACTTTATAGCTCTCTTTGGTACGACCGAATTCGTCGATCAGTTTCAGCTCGGTGTTACGAGAGGTCACAACCAGCTTGCCTGCGGAGTTAACAACAGACTTCGCGTTGCTGAGCTTGATGCTACCTTTGTTTTTCACCTGGATGCTGGATTCAGCAGCCGCACGAGATGCCGCACCACCGATGTGGAACGTACGCATCGTCAGCTGTGTACCCGGCTCACCGATGGACTGTGCCGCGATAACGCCGATTGCTTCACCTTTGTTGATGATGTGGCCACGCGCCAGGTCACGACCGTAGCAGTGCGCACATACACCAAAGTCGGTGTCACAGGATACAACGGAACGCACTTTCACTGAGTCAACAGAGTTCGCTTCCAGCAGGTCACACCAGTGCTCGTGCAGCAGCGTGTTACGTGGAACCAGAATGTCTGCAGTACCCGGCTTCAGAATGTCTTCCGCGGTCACACGACCCAGAACGCGATCGCGCAGTGGCTCTTTAACATCACCACCCTCGATAACCGGGGTCATGGTGATACCTTCGAGGGTGCCACAATCGTCTTCGGTGACAACCAGATCCTGGGCAACGTCAACCAGACGACGCGTCAGATAACCGGAGTTCGCTGTTTTCAGTGCGGTATCCGCCAGACCTTTACGAGCACCGTGCGTGGAGATGAAGTACTGGAGTACGTTCAGACCTTCACGGAAGTTCGCGGTGATTGGCGTTTCGATGATGGAGCCATCTGGCTTCGCCATCAGACCACGCATACCTGCCAGCTGACGAATCTGTGCTGCGGAACCACGCGCACCGGAGTCGGCCATCATGTAGATGCTGTTGAAGGAAACCTGCTGCTCTTCTACGCCGTCACGGTTAATCACGGTTTCGGTCTGCAGGTTATCCATCATCGCTTTGGATACACGATCGTTCGCCGCTGCCCAGATATCGATAACTTTGTTATAGCGTTCGCCCGCGGTAACCAGACCAGACTGGAACTGCTCCTGGATCTCAGCAACTTCGGCTTCCGCTTCAGAGATGATCTCGTGTTTCTTCTCTGGGATGACCATGTCATCGATACCAACAGATGCACCTGAACGCGCTGCATAAGCAAAGCCGGTATACATTGTCTGGTCAGCGAAGATAACGGTCGGCTTCAGACCCAGAATGCGGTAACAGGTGTTCAGCATTTTGGAGATCGCTTTCTTGCCCAGCGCCTGGTTGACGATGGAGAAAGGCAGACCTTTCGGTACGATCATCCACAGAATCGCACGGCCAACGGTCGTGTCTTTCAGGCTGGTTTTCGCAACGAATTCGCCGTTTTCATCTTTTTCGTATTCGGTGATACGCACTTTAACGCGCGCATGCAGAGAGGCCAGGCCAGCGCGGTAAATACGCTCAGCTTCTTTCGGGCCAGTCAGCACCATGCCTTCGCCTTTGGCGTTAACACAGTCACGGGTCATGTAGTACAGACCCAATACAACGTCCTGAGAAGGAACGATGATTGGCTCACCGTTCGCTGGAGACAGGATGTTGTTGGTAGACATCATCAGCGCACGCGCTTCGAGCTGGGCTTCCAGCGTCAGCGGTACGTGAACAGCCATCTGGTCACCATCGAAGTCGGCGTTATATGCCGCACAAACCAGCGGGTGCAGCTGGATAGCTTTACCTTCGATCAGGACTGGCTCAAATGCCTGGATACCCAAACGGTGCAGGGTTGGTGCACGGTTCAGCAGTACCGGGTGTTCGCGGATAACTTCGTCCAGGATATCCCAAACGACAGCTTCTTCACGCTCAACCATTTTCTTCGCGGCTTTGATGGTGGTGGCCAGGCCACGCAGTTCCAGCTTGCCGTAGATGAATGGTTTGAACAGCTCCAGTGCCATTTTCTTCGGCAGACCGCACTGATGCAGACGCAGGTATGGACCTACGGTGATTACAGAACGACCGGAGTAGTCAACACGCTTACCGAGCAGGTTCTGACGGAAACGACCCTGTTTACCTTTGATCATATCGGCCAAAGATTTCAGAGGACGTTTGTTAGAACCGGTGATCGCACGACCGCGACGACCGTTATCCAGCAGGGCATCTACCGCTTCCTGCAGCATACGTTTTTCGTTGCGTACGATGATATCCGGCGCAGCCAGATCCAGCAGACGTTTCAGACGGTTGTTACGGTTGATAACGCGACGATACAGATCGTTCAGATCGGACGTTGCGAAACGACCACCATCCAGCGGAACCAGTGGACGCAGATCTGGCGGCAGAACCGGCAGAACGGTCAGGATCATCCACTCTGGTTTGTTACCAGACTGAACGAACGCTTCCAGCAGTTTGATACGCTTGGTCAGCTTTTTACGTTTGGTTTCGGAGTTGGTTTCGTTCAGCTCTTCACGCAGCTGCTCGCACTCTTGCTCCAGATCCATGCTCTTCAGCAAGGCCTGAATAGCTTCCGCACCCATCTTCGCGTCGAATTCGTCACCGAACTCTTCCAGCGCGTCCAGATACTGCTCTTCAGTCAGGATCTGATGACGTTCCAGGTTCGTCATCCCGCCTTCGATAACCACATAAGATTCGAAGTACAGAACGCGTTCGATATCACGCAGCGGCATATCCAGCAGCAGACCGATACGGGACGGCAGAGATTTCAGGAACCAGATGTGAGCGGTCGGAGACGCCAGCTCGATGTGGCCCATGCGCTCACGACGCACTTTGGTCTGGGTCACTTCAACGCCGCACTTCTCACAGATCACACCACGGTGTTTCAGGCGCTTGTACTTACCGCACAGGCACTCGTAATCTTTTACTGGCCCGAAAATACGCGCACAGAAAAGGCCGTCACGCTCAGGTTTGAACGTACGGTAGTTGATGGTTTCCGGCTTTTTAACTTCACCGAAAGACCATGAACGGATCATGTCTGGCGAAGCCAGAGCAATTTTGATCGCATCAAACTCTTCGGTTTTAGTCTGCGCTTTCAGAAACTTTAATAAATCTTTCACGGATTTGCTCCCGTCGGAGTTAGCACAATCCGGTGCCGGGGGTTAACCCGGCACCAGTGACCTGTTTGAGCGAGAATTACTCGTCTTCCAGTTCGATGTTGATACCCAGCGAACGAATCTCTTTCAACAGTACGTTGAAGGATTCTGGCATGCCCGGTTCCATCTGATGGTTGCCGTCCACGATGTTTTTATACATCTTGGTACGACCGTTCACGTCATCAGACTTAACGGTGAGCATTTCCTGCAGGGTGTATGCCGCGCCGTATGCTTCCAGCGCCCACACTTCCATCTCCCCGAAGCGCTGACCACCGAACTGTGCCTTACCACCCAGCGGCTGCTGAGTAACCAGGCTGTAAGAACCGGTAGAACGAGCGTGCATCTTGTCGTCGACCAGGTGGTTCAGTTTCAGCATGTACATGTAACCTACGGTTACCGGACGCTCGAACTGTTCACCGGTACGGCCGTCAAACAGCGTAATCTGACCAGACGTTGGCAGACCACCCAGTTGCAGCAGCTCTTTAATTTCAGCTTCTTTCGCACCGTCGAAGACCGGCGTTGCGATTGGCATACCTTTTTTCAGGTTCTCAGCCAGGCGCAGCACTTCTTCATCGCTGAAGGTATTCAGGTCGACTTTCTGACGCACGTCGGTACCCAGATCGTAGGCACGCTGGATGAATTCGCGCAGTTTCGCGACTTCTTCCTGCTGCTTCAGCATGGCGTTAATCTTGTCGCCGATACCTTTCGCAGCCATACCCAGGTGGGTTTCCAGGATCTGACCGATGTTCATACGAGACGGTACGCCCAGCGGGTTCAGTACGATATCTACCGGCGTACCGTTAGCATCGTGCGGCATATCTTCGATCGGGTTGATCTTAGAGATAACACCCTTGTTACCGTGACGACCTGCCATCTTATCACCAGGCTGGATCTGACGTTTAACGGCCAGATACACCTTAACAATCTTCAGCACGCCTGGTGCCAGATCGTCGCCCTGAGTGATTTTGCGGCGTTTCGCTTCGAGTTTTTTCTCGAACTCGTGTTTCAGTTCGTCATACTGCTCAGCCAGCTGTTCCAGCTGATTTTGTTTCTCTTCGTCGGTCAGGCCCAGTTCCAGCCAGCGATCGCGTGGCAGTTTGTCGAGCTTCTCAGCTTCAACGCCACCGGCAACCAGCACCGCATAGATACGGCTGAACAGACCCGCTTCGAGGATCTGCAGTTCTTCAGACAGGTCTTTCTTAGCCTGTTTGAGCTGCATCTCTTCGATTTCCAGAGCACGCTTATCTTTCTCCACGCCGTCACGGGTGAAGACCTGAACGTCGATAACCGTACCGGAAACACCGTTTGGTACGCGCAGAGAAGAGTCTTTAACGTCAGACGCTTTCTCACCGAAGATTGCACGCAGCAGTTTCTCTTCTGGCGTCAGCTGGGTTTCACCTTTAGGCGTAACCTTACCAACCAGAATGTCGCCGCCGGTCACTTCCGCACCGATGTAAACGATACCGGATTCATCCAGTTTGGAGAGCGCAGCTTCACCCACGTTAGGGATGTCAGCGGTGATCTCTTCTGGCCCCAGCTTGGTGTCACGGGACACACATGCCAGTTCCTGAATGTGGATGGTGGTGAAACGATCTTCCTGAACCACACGCTCGGAGACGAGGATGGAGTCTTCGAAGTTGTAACCGTTCCACGGCATGAACGCTACGCGCATGTTCTGACCGAGCGCCAGTTCACCGAGGTCGGTGGACGGACCGTCTGCCAGCACGTCGCCGCGCTCAACTGGCTCACCCAGAGATACACAAGGCATCTGGTTGATACAGGTGTTCTGGTTAGAACGGGTGTATTTGGTCAGGTTATAAATGTCGATACCTGCTTCGCCCGGATACATCTCGTCTTCGTTAACTTTGATAACGATACGGGATGCGTCGACGTACTGAACGGTACCGCCACGTTTAGCAACCGCAGTAACACCGGAGTCAACGGCAACAGCACGTTCCATACCGGTACCAACCAGCGGCTTATCAGCGCGCAGAGTTGGAACGGCCTGACGTTGCATGTTCGCACCCATCAATGCACGGTTGGCGTCATCGTGTTCCAGGAACGGGATCAGGGACGCACCGACGGATACCACCTGCTGGGTGGATACGTCCATGTAGTCAACCTGGTCGCGGCTGAACAAGCTGGATTCGCCTTTGCTACGGCAGGTAACCAGATCTTCTACAAAGTGGCCTTCGTCATCCAGGTTGGAGTTCGCCTGAGCGATAACGTAGTTGCCTTCTTCGATAGCAGACAGGTAATGAATTTCGTCGGTTACAACACCGTCGGTCACTTTACGGTACGGGGTCTCGAGGAAACCGTATTCGTTCGTCTGTGCGTACACGGACAGGGAGTTGATCAGACCGATGTTTGGACCTTCAGGCGTTTCGATTGGACATACGCGACCGTAGTGAGTCGGGTGTACGTCTCGAACTTCAAAGCCTGCGCGCTCACGGGTCAGACCGCCTGGGCCGAGTGCAGAGATACGACGTTTGTGCGTAATCTCAGACAGCGGGTTGTTCTGGTCCATGAACTGAGACAGCTGGCTTGAACCGAAGAACTCTTTCACTGCTGCAGAAATCGGCTTGGCGTTGATCATATCCTGAGGCATCAGGGTATCCAGATCGCCCAGAGACAGACGCTCTTTCACCGCACGCTCTACACGTACCAGGCCAACGCGGAATTGGTTTTCCGCCATTTCGCCTACGGAACGGATACGACGGTTGCCGAGGTGGTCGATATCGTCCACTTCGCCTTTACCGTTACGGATATCGATGAGCTTCTTCATCACTTCGATGATGTCGTCTTTGCTCAGGATACCGGAACCTTCGATTTCGTCGCGCAGCAGAGAACGGTTGAACTTCATACGACCAACCGCGGACAGATCGTAGCGGTCTTCAGAGAAGAACAGGTTCTCGAACAGGCTTTCCGCCGCTTCGCGAGTTGGTGGCTCACCAGGACGCATCATGCGGTAGATTTCTACCAGCGCGCTCAGACGATCGGTGGTTGGATCGACGCGAATAGTCTCAGAGATATACGCACCGTGGTCCAGATCGTTGGTGAACAGCGTTTCGATACGTTTGTGGCCAGACTGGCTCAGCTTAGCCAGCAGATCCAGGCTCAGCTCCATGTTCGCCGGGCAGATCAGCTCACCCGTTGACTCGTCAACGTAATCTTTTGCGGCTACTTTTCCTGCAATGTACTCAACCGGAACTTCGATGAGTTTGATATCATCTTTTTCCAGCTGGCGGATGTGGCGCGCGGTGATACGGCGACCTTTTTCCACATACACTTTGCCGTCGGCTTCGATGTCGAACGACGCGGTCTCACCACGCAGACGTTCCGGCACCAGCTCCATCTGCAGCTTGTTGTCGCGGATTTCAAAGATCACTTTCTCAAAGAACAGGTCCAGGATCTGCTCAGTGGTATAGTTCAGTGCACGCAGAATGATGGTTGCAGGCAGTTTACGACGACGGTCGATACGGACAAACAGGTTGTCTTTTGGATCGAACTCGAAGTCCAGCCATGAACCACGGTAAGGAATGATGCGTGCGTTATACAGTACTTTACCGGAAGAGTGTGTTTTACCTTTATCGCTGTCGAAGAAGACGCCCGGGCTACGATGCAGCTGGGAAACGATAACACGCTCAGTACCGTTGATAACGAAAGTACCATTGTCAGTCATGAGTGGAATTTCACCCATGTAGACTTCTTGTTCTTTAATGTCTTTTACGGTGCCTTCCGGCGCTTCGCGCTCGTAGATCACCAGACGCAGTTTTACGCGCAGCGGTGCGGAATAGGTCACGCCACGGATCTGACATTCCTGAACGTCAAACACCGGTTCGCCAAGGCGGTAGCTGACGTACTGCAGCTCGGAGTTACCGCTGTAGCTCTGAATCGGGAACACGGAGCGGAAGGCTGCTTCCAGACCGTACTGCCCTTCAGGATCTTGCTCGATAAACTTCTGGAACGAGTCAAGCTGGATAGAAAGGAGATATGGAATGTCCAGAACTTGTGGACGTTTACCAAAATCCTTACGAATACGTTTTTTCTCGGTATAGGAGTAAACCATAGGGTTCCTCAGCTCGCTGACAAGTCGACCCATCTGTCCGACGAAGGGACAGTTTGTGCAACACCATTTTGTGGACCGGAAAATTGAATACTTTCCGCAATACCTGTTGCTATCACGCTTAAATCATTTCGTCGCGATTTACACAGAGCGAGCACCCTGTCGCAATATATTAAGTCGTCGATAGAAACATGCATTGTCAGGACAATCAGCAGTCAAACAGTGTGAAATGCTACTGATGCCTTACAGCGCAAAAAGGCTGGTGACTAAAAAGTCACCAGCCATCAGCCTAATTACTTAGGCTGCAACCAGAAAAGTTGGCTTATTTAACTTCAACTTCAGCGCCAGCTTCTTCCAGAGATTTTTTCAGTGCTTCTGCGTCGTCTTTGCTCACGCCTTCTTTCAGCGCAGCTGGAGCAGATTCTACCAGGTCTTTAGCTTCTTTCAGACCCAGGCCAGTTGCGCCACGTACTGCTTTGATAACAGCAACTTTGTTCGCGCCAGCAGCTTTCAGAATTACGTCGAATTCAGTTTTTTCTTCAGCAGCTTCAGCCGGGCCCGCAGCTACAGCTACAGCAGCAGCAGCAGAAACACCGAATTTTTCTTCCATTGCAGAAACCAGCTCTACAACGTCCATTACGGACATAGCTGCTACTGCTTCAATGATTTGATCTTTAGTGATAGACATTTAAATTGTTCCTGAAAATCAGAATAAGTTTATACGTAAGCAAATGCTTTATAAAGATAACTGCGATTAAGCAGCTTCTTTCGCATCGCGAACAGCAGCCAGAGTGCGAACCAGTTTGCCAGCCGAAGCTTCTTTCATGGTTGCCATCAGGCGTGCAATTGCTTCTTCGTAGGTCGGCAGGGTTGCCAGGCGATCGATGTTCGATGCCGTGATCAACTCACCTTCAAAGGCTGCAGCTTTGACCTCAAATTTTGCATTCGCTTTCGCGAACTCTTTGAACAGACGAGCAGCAGCGCCCGGGTGTTCCATAGAGTATGCAATCAGGGTCGGACCAACAAACGTGTCTTTCAGGCACTCGAACTGAGTACCTTCAACTACGCGACGCAGCAGGGTGTTACGAACAACACGCATGTATACGCCAGCTTCACGACCTGCTTTACGCAGTTCAGTCATTTTGTCTACAGTAACGCCACGGGAATCCGCAACTACTGCAGACAGCGCGCCTTTGGCTACTTCGCTGACTTCAGCAACAATCGCTTGTTTGTCTTGAAGATTTAAAGCCATTAGCTTTGCTCCTGGATGTTTGCCGGAACTCATGTTCCGGAACTCACTTCACTCTTCCCAACGGAAAGAGCGTCTTAATACGGTGAGCAGAAACAAGCCAGAGTATCCAAAAATAATCTTAGCGTTCTGTCACCGTCTACGCAGGGGATTAAGTCTCTTGCGAAACACCTGCGGTCTTCGACGGAGGCCTGGATTAGGCCAGGCTCCAACGAACAAATCTTTTAGCCGCTAACTTTCGTTAGCAAACGTGGGGGTAAGATTGTAGACAAAATCACCGCCCACGTAAAGGCATTAGTTTGCAGCAGCGCTCAGGCCAGCCTGGTCAACTGCAACACCTGCACCCATGGTGGTGGAGATGCTAACTTTCTTGATGTACACGCCTTTTGCCTGAGTTGGTTTTGCTTTTTTCAGCGCAACCAGCAGAGCTTCCAGGTTTTCTTTCAGTTTGTCAGCGTCAAAGTCCACTTTACCGATGGTGGTGTGGATGATGCCGTTTTTGTCGTTACGATAACGAACCTGACCTGCTTTAGCGTTCTTAACCGCTTCAGCAACGTTAGGAGTTACAGTACCAACTTTCGGGTTTGGCATCAGGCCGCGTGGACCCAGAACCTGGCCGAGCTGGCCAACAACGCGCATTGCATCTGGAGAAGCAATAACAACGTCAAAGTTCATTTCGCCTTTCTTGATCTGATCAGCCAGATCTTCCATACCTACCAGTTCAGCGCCAGCAGCTTTAGCAGCTTCAGCGTTTGCACCCTGAGCAAATACAGCTACACGTACGGAACGGCCAGTACCGTGTGGCAGTACAGTTGCGCCACGAACGTTCTGATCGGATTTACGCGCGTCGATGCCGAGGTTAACGGCAACGTCAACGCTTTCAACGAACTTAGCAGTTGCCAGTTCTTTCAGCAGAGCGATAGCTTCGTTGATGTCGTACTGTTTGGTCGCATCAACTTTGTCACGGATCACGGACATGCGCTTGGTCAGTTTAGCCATTTCTTAGTCCTCCACTACCAGGCCCATGGAACGTGCAGTACCTTCGATTGAGCGAGTCATCGCTTCAATGTCGGCACCAGTCATGTCGGCAGCTTTGGTCTGCGCGATTTCCTGCAGCTGAGCGCGGGAAATTTTACCCACTTTGTCTTTGTTCGGTTTACCGGAACCAGACTTGATACCAGCCGCTTTCTTCAGCAGAACTGCTGCTGGAGGGGTTTTGGTAACGAAAGTGAAAGAACGGTCAGCGTAAACAGTGATTACGACTGGGATTGGCAGACCTTTTTCCAGGGATTCGGTTTTGGCGTTGAACGCTTTACAGAATTCCATGATGTTCACACCCTGCTGACCCAGAGCTGGACCAACTGGTGGACTTGGGTTCGCCATACCAGCTGCAACCTGCAGCTTGACGTAGGCTTGTACTTTCTTAGCCATTCTAAAATCCTCTGATTGGGTGATAGCGCCTCAGGGAGGCTCCCCGTGAATAAAATTCGTTTTACGGGCCGGGGCCCATAAAAACAAAAGGCGCGAAATTGTATTCCAATCTCGCGCCCTGTGCAACGATTAAATCGCCGCTTTTTTGATCGCTGCTTAGGCTTTTTCGACCTGCGCAAAGTCCAGCTCTACCGGGGTCGCACGACCGAAGATAGAAACAGAAACTTTCAGGCGGGACTTCTCGTAGTCCACTTCTTCAACGACGCCATTAAAGTCAGCAAACGGACCGTCGCTAACACGGACCATTTCACCCGGTTCAAACAGCGTTTTAGGACGCGGCTTATCACCCACCTGCTGCAGGCGGTTCATAATCGCATCAACTTCTTTGTCGCTGATTGGCGCCGGACGGTCAGACGTGCCGCCGATAAAGCCCATCACGCGCGGTACGCTGCGCACCAGGTGCCAGCTCGCGTCGTTCATCACCATCTGAACCAGCACGTAACCCGGGAAGAATTTACGCTCGCTTTTGCGACGTTGGCCGCCACGGATCTCAACCACTTCTTCGGTCGGAACCATAACTTCGCCAAATAACTCTTCCATATTGTGTAATTTGATATGCTCACGCAGCGACGTTGCTACGCGGCCTTCAAAACCGGAAAACGCCTGAACGACGTACCAACGCTTTTTAGGGGCTTCAGACATCTTAGAACCTCAGGCCAGTAATAAAGGAAACCAGGCGAACCAGAATACCATCCAGTCCCCACAGGATCAGTGACATTACAGCGGTAACCGCCGCTACGATCAGCGTGGTGTGCAATGTTTCCTGGCGAGTCGGCCAAATGACCTTACGGACTTCGGTACGCGCTTCACGTGCAAAAGCAACGGTTGCTTTACCTTTAGTCGTCAACAGCGCGACACCGCCCGCTGCAGCAATCAGAATCACCACTGCCAGCGCGCGGAGCGGCAGCATCATGTCACGATAAAGATAGTTGCCAACGATTGCCACAATCAGCAGCACGGCAACAGCGACCCACTTCATCGCTTCCAGGCCGCGCCCGCTCCCTTGAGCTTCGGTATTCGCACTCATAAACCAACCTGTCAGAAGAATTCTACAAATAATTTCACCCCGCGATTGCGAGGCGAGCCAAATCGAAATAATCCCTTTAGGGATTATACGCTCTCTGCAGAGCCTGTCTCAGCAATGATTATGACAAAAATAATCACTGATGAGCCAGGTTCTGATGTGAAAGCGTGCAAAAAGGGCATCAAATGATGCCCTTTTCATGCGCATTGCGTCAAATGTTATCAGCGATTAGCCGAGAACTTTAGCAACCACGCCCGCGCCAACGGTACGGCCACCTTCACGGATTGCGAAACGCAGACCGTCGTCCATCGCGATTGGGTGGATCAGAGTCACAACCATCTTGATGTTGTCGCCTGGCATTACCATCTCAACGCCTTCTGGCAGTTCGATGGTACCAGTCACGTCAGTTGTACGGAAGTAGAACTGTGGACGGTAGCCTTTGAAGAACGGAGTATGACGGCCGCCTTCGTCTTTTTGTCAATCGCACGCTCTGGTTCTGGGATGTAAGAATCCAGGAAGCCAGCCAGTTCGATGATTTTCGCTTCCCACTCTGCTTCGCCTTCCAGCGCTTTCAGAGCAGAACCACGAACGATTGGGGTATCGTCGCCTGGGAAATCGTACTGAGACAG
>NZ_CP050320.1:0-248254 GCF_011765665.1 Enterobacter sp. SES19 | reverse complement strand
GTCACGTCAGTTGTACGGAAGTAGAACTGTGGACGGTAGCCTTTGAAGAACGGAGTATGACGGCCGCCTTCGTCTTTGGACAGGATGTACACTTCAGATTCGAACTTGGTGTGTGGCTTGATTGAGCCTGGCTTCGCCAGAACCTGACCACGTTCGATTTCTTCACGTTTGATACCACGCAGCAGAACACCAACGTTCTCACCAGCACGGCCTTCGTCCAGCAGTTTGCGGAACATTTCAACGCCAGTACAGGTAGACTTCGCAGTCTCTTTGATACCAACGATTTCAACTTCTTCGCCAACTTTGATGATACCGCGCTCTACACGACCGGTAACAACAGTACCACGACCGGAGATGGAGAATACGTCTTCGATTGGCAGCAGGAATGGCTTGTCAATCGCACGCTCTGGTTCTGGGATGTAAGAATCCAGGAAGCCAGCCAGTTCGATGATTTTCGCTTCCCACTCGCACCGGTGATCATGTTTTTAACATAGTCGGCGTGGCCTGGGCAGTCTACGTGTGCGTAGTGGCGAGTCGGGGTGTCGTACTCAACGTGAGAGGTGTTGATGGTGATACCACGAGCTTTTTCTTCTGGTGCGTTATCGATCTGGTCGAATGCGCGAGCAGAACCACCGTAGGTTTTTGCCAGAACGGTAGTGATTGCAGCGGTCAGCGTTGTTTTACCATGGTCAACGTGGCCGATAGTACCGACGTTAACGTGCGGTTTTGTACGTTCAAACTTTTCTTTAGACATCGATTGTCCCTCTAAGACACGGATAAATCGGTGATATCACCACATCAACCAGGCGAAATGCCTGAATTGTTGAATACAGTAAAATTGAAACAGAGAGAAACGGGAAGGAGAAGTGAAGTGGTGCTGATACCCAGAGTCGAACTGGGGACCTCACCCTTACCAAGGGTGCGCTCTACCAACTGAGCCATATCAGCACGTATTGGAGCGGGCAGCGGGAATCGAACCCGCATCATCAGCTTGGAAGGCTGAGGTAATAGCCATTATACGATGCCCGCATCCTGAAACTCGGCTACCCAGTTCTTTCTGTAACAAAAAAAGAGATTTCTCTCTTTTTCAGTTTGAGCTGGCTAATTTTTCCAACCAGCTCCGGCGGCATTTACGCTGCCAGAAAGTGGTGGTGGGGGAAGGATTCGAACCTTCGAAGTCTGTGACGGCAGATTTACAGTCTGCTCCCTTTGGCCGCTCGGGAACCCCACCGGACTTGATGGTGCCGACTACCGGAATCGAACTGGTGACCTACTGATTACAAGTCAGTTGCTCTACCTACTGAGCTAAGTCGGCATCAAGTAGCGCGCATTCTATGGATACCTGCGCGGTCATGCAACTAAAAATTTGCATAAAACGTTCTTTCGCTCACATTTTATGCGAACGAAGCGCTAAGCGCTGTAAAAGTAGACATTACGGGTCAAATAATCAACATGCACGCGTGATTTACACCGTATACACCATAGCGTGACGGCTTCCGCGTAACGCAGCGCTATCCATCTTTTTTCTTATTATTCCTGCCATCTGGTGTTAACCTCCTGCCCATTGTCCAAAATTAACTGTGTGATGAGCCACGATCCGGCAGTATAGCGCTGGCTCACTGAAGCATGCTTATGAGCAAAAAAGAGCAAACGTTAATGACGCCTTATCTTCACTTTAACCGCAGCCAGTGGGCTGCCCTGCGTGATTCCGTCCCTATGACGCTGACGGAAGGTGAAATCGCACGGTTAAAAGGGATAAACGAAGATCTGTCCCTGGAAGAGGTGGCAGAAATTTATCTCCCCCTCTCTCGCTTGCTTAACTTCTATATCAGCTCGAACCTGCGCCGCCAGGCTGTGCTGGAGCAGTTTCTCGGGACGAACGGTCAACGCATTCCTTATATCATTAGTATCGCAGGCAGCGTGGCCGTGGGTAAAAGTACCACCGCGCGTGTCCTGCAGGCGCTGTTGAGCCGCTGGCCGGAACACCGCAGCGTGGAGCTGATCACCACCGACGGCTTCCTGCACCCGAACGAAGTGTTAAAAGAACGCGGGCTGATGAAGAAGAAGGGCTTCCCGCTCTCTTATGATATGCACCGTCTGGTGAAATTTGTCTCTGACCTGAAATCCGGCGTGCCGCACGTGACTGCGCCAGTCTATTCGCATCTGATCTACGATCGCATCCCGGGTGGGGATAAAACGGTGGTCCAGCCGGACATCCTGATTCTGGAAGGTCTGAACGTACTGCAAAGCGGGATGGACTATCCTCACGATCCGCATCACGTCTTCGTCTCGGATTTCGTCGATTTCTCTATCTATGTCGATGCGCCGGAAGACCTGCTGCAGAACTGGTACATCAACCGTTTCCTGAAGTTCCGCGAAGGGGCGTTCACCGACCCGGACTCCTATTTCCACCATTACGCCCAGCTTTCTGAAGAAGAAGCGATCAATGTGGCAACGGGGCTGTGGAATGAGATCAACTACGTGAACCTCAAAGAGAACATCCTGCCGACGCGCGAGCGCGCGAGCCTGATCCTCACCAAGAGCGAGAAGCACGCCGTCGACCAGATTCGCCTGCGGAAATAATCAAGCAGACATAAAAAAACCGGCTTAGCGCCGGTTTTTTCGTTATGCCTGTGGCTTCTCGCCATTTTCATCCTGATCGACCGCGAAGCAGGCAACCAGTTGGCCGCCATAATCCTTCAGTTGCGGCTGTAGCTGGGTGCAGGGGCCAAAACGACGGCTGCAGCGGGCGTTGAATGCACATCCCGGCGGCGGATTCAGCGGACTTGGCAGTTCACCCGTCAGCTTAATGCGCTCGCGACGATCGTCCGGGTTGAGACGCGGCGTCGCAGACAGCAGCGCCTGGGTGTACGGGTGGCGAGGGTTATTAAAGATCTGGTCTTTGGTCCCCTTCTCCACGCAGCGCCCCAGGTACATCACCATTACCTCATCAGCAATATGCTCCACCACCGACAGGTCGTGGGAGATGAACACGTAAGACAGCCCCAGCTCCTGCTGGAGATCCATCATCAGGTTCAGTACCTGCGCACGCACGGATACGTCGAGCGCGGAGACCGGCTCATCGGCAATCACCACGTCCGGATCGAGCATCAGCCCGCGAGCAATCGCGATACGCTGACGCTGGCCGCCGGAGAACATGTGCGGATAGCGATCGTAGTGCTCGGTTTTGAGGCCGACCTTCGCCATCATCGCCAGCGCTTTTTCACGACGCTGCTCCTTGCTCAGATTACTGTTGATCAGCAGCGGCTCTTCCAGAATCTGTCCGACTTTTTTACGCGGGTTCAAAGAACCATACGGGTTCTGGAACACAATCTGGATTTTCTGGCGGCGCAGCTTCTGCGCCTGCGGATCGTGCTTGAGCAGATCCTGCCCCTGATAATAAAGCTCCCCGCCGGTCGGCACTTCAATCATCGTCAGCAGACGGCCCAGCGTGGATTTACCGCAGCCTGACTCCCCCACCACCGCCAGCGTTTTACCGCGTTCGAGGTTAAAAGAGACGCCGTCCAGCGCTTTCACCAGGCGTTCAGGGGCAAACAATCCCTTCTTCACCGGGTAGTATTTTTTCAGATCGATGGCCTGCAACAGCGGTTGTTGCGTGGTGGCCTGTTGCGTACTCATAGTGTTGGCCTCCCGGCATCATCGAGTGGGTAGTGGCATTTCGACTGACGACCGTCAGCCAGCTGGTTCAGCTCTGGCTCTTCTGCCCGGCATTTGTCCGTCGCATACGGACAGCGCGGATTGAGCAGACAGCCCTGCGGACGGTCATATTTACCCGGCACCACACCCGGCAGCGACGCCAGGCGCGCTTTATCCTGGGCAAACTCCGGCAGCGCGCGTAAAAGCGCCTGGGTATACGGGTGACGCGGCGCGCGGAAGATATCGTGCGAATTTCCGGTCTCGACCACCTGGCCGGCATACATCACGATGATTTTGTGCGCGGCTTCGGCCACCAGCGCCAGATCGTGCGTAATCAGCACCAGCGCCATGTTCTCTTTCTGCTGCAGCTCCAGCAGCAGTTCGATGATCTGTGCCTGGATGGTCACATCCAGCGCCGTCGTCGGTTCATCCGCAATCAGCAGTTTTGGTCGACAGGCAATCGCCATCGCGATCATCACGCGCTGGCTCATCCCGCCGGAGAGCTGGTGCGGGTAAACGTCCAGACGCGAAGCCGGGTCAGGAATACCCACCTGGTTGAGCAGATCGATCGCGCGCTGACGACGGGTTTTCTTATTCCCGCCCTGATGCACCTTAATCGCTTCCATAATCTGGAAACCGACGGTGTAGCATGGGTTCAGGCTGGTCATCGGATCCTGGAAAATCATCGCCACTTCCGCGCCCACCAGCTGGCGGCGCTGTTTTTCAGAAATGCGCTTCAGGTCCTGACCGTTGAACTGCAGGTTTTCCGCCATCACGCGGCCCGGGTAATCAATCAGCCCCATGATCGCCAGTGAGCTCACTGACTTACCTGAACCGGACTCCCCGACGATACCAACCACTTCGCCCTGATTTACGCTGTAGCTGATGCGGTCCACGGCGCGAAACGGAGTGCCTTCGTCGCCAAAGTGCACCGATAATTTATCTACATTTAATAACGCCATCTCGTGCCTCTTACTGCTTCAGTTTGGGATCAAGCGCATCACGCAGGCCATCACCCATCAGGTTAAATGCCAGTACCGTCAGCAGGATTGCCAGACCCGGGAAGGTGACAACCCACCAGGCGCTTTGTGCGAACTGCAACACGTCGGAGAGCATGGTGCCCCACTCCGGTGTTGGCGGCTGCGCACCCATGCCCAGGAAGCCAAGAGCGGCCATATCAAGAATGGCGTTAGAGAAACCGAGCGACGCCTGAACAATCAGCGGCGCAAGGCAGTTAGGGAAGATATTAACGAACATCTGGCGCATCGCACCGGCACCCGCCACGCGAGACGCGGTGACGTAATCGCGGTTCACTTCCACCAGCACCGCCGCGCGGGTTAAACGCACGTAGTGAGGAAGCGCCACGAAGGTCAGCGCCAGCGCGGCGTTACCGATCGACGGGCCGAAGATCGCCACCAGCACCAGCGCCAGCAGCAGGCTTGGCAGCGCCAGCATGATGTCGACGATACGCATGATGATGTTATCAACGATGCCGCCGAAGTAGCCGGCAACCAGGCCGAGTACGACGCCCATGATCAGCGACAGCACAACAACCAGGCAGCCGACCAGCAGCGACAGACGCGCGCCGTACATGAGACGGGACAGCACATCGCGCCCCACATCATCGGTACCCAGCAGGTGCGCCAGGCTGCCGCCATCCTGCCACGCAGGTGGCGCAAGCAGCGCATCGCGGAACTGATCCGCCGGGTTATACGGCGCAAGCACGTTTGCAAACACCGCAATCAGGATCATGATTGCGACATACACCAGCCCTACCACCGCGCCTTTGTTGCGCTTGAAGTAGTGCCAGAACTCCTGCATCGGCGTCATCGGAACCGGTGCAGCAACAACTTTGTTTTCAGAAACCTGTGACATGATGGCCCCTTACTTCTTATGACGAATACGCGGGTTCACCACGCCGTACAGCAAATCGACCAGCAGGTTGACGAGGATAATCATCGTCGCGACCAGCAGTACACCGCCCTGCACTACCGGATAATCACGGCGCTGCAGCGCGTCAATCAGCCAGCGTCCCAGGCCCGGCCATGAGAAGATGGTTTCGGTCAGGATCGCCCCCGCCAGCAACGTCCCCACCTGGAGACCGATAACGGTCACAACCGGCAGCATGGCGTTACGCAGCGCATGGACGATAATGACGCGCATACGCGTCAGGCCCTTGGCGCGGGCGGTGCGGATGTAATCCTCGCCCAGCACTTCCAGCATCGATGAACGGGTCATACGTACGATCACCGCCAGAGGAATGGTGCCCAGCACCATGGCAGGCAGGATCATATGCGCGACGGCATCCATGAAGTTACCCTCTTCACCCCAGATAGCCGTATCAATCAGCATAAAGCCGGTGAGCGGGTTGGTGTCATCCAGGAAAACCATATCGCTGACGCGCCCGGAGACCGGTGTCAGGTTAAGCTGCACCGAGACCAGCATGATCAGCATCATGCCCCACCAGAAGATAGGCATGGAGTAGCCGGTCAGCGCCAGGCCCACGGCGGTATGGTCGAAAATAGAGCCACGCTTGACGGCAGCCAGTACCCCGACAGGAATACCCACCGCAGTGGCGAAAATCATGGCGCAGACGCCAAGCTCCAGTGTCGCTTTAAAACGCGGCACGAACTCGTCCCACACCGGAAGACGGCTTTTCAGCGAAATCCCTAAATCACCGTGCAACACGCCCCATATATAGTGGAGGTACTGCTGCCACATCGGCTTATCGAGACCGAGTTCCGCCAGCAGCTGTGCATGGCGCTCAGGGGAAATACCACGCTCGCCCGCCATAATCATTACCGGGTCGCCGGGGATCATATGGACGAAGGCAAAAGTGAGAAGGGTGATACCGATAAACGTGGGGATAACAAGTCCCAGACGTCGGAGGATGAACTGCAACATAACCCGGATTCTCTCTGATGACGCACGACCAGTGGCGTGACGTCTGTATTGCTCACAAATGTAAATTCCCTCTCCCTTCGGGAGAGGGTTAGGGTGAGGGGATGCATGCACGCCCCTCACCCCTGCCCTCTCCCAGAGGGAGAGGGAGAACACCCTACTTATTATTCAACAGATACGTTTTCGAAGTGGTGTTTGCCCAGTGGATCAACCACGTAGCCCTTCACTTCTTTACGCACTGGCTCGTACACGGTGGAGTGAGCAACAATCAGCGCCGGAGCCTGATCGTGCATAACAACCTGAGCCTGCTTGTACAGTTCAATACGTTTGTTGTGATCGTCGGTCGCACGCGCCGGCTGGATCAGGTCTTCAAACGGCTTGTAGCACCAGCGAGAGTAGTTAGAACCGTCTTTTGCCGCCGCGCAGCTGAACAGGGTGGCGAAGAAGTTGTCCGGATCCCCGTTATCACCGGTCCAGCCCATCATGACTGCCTGGTGCTCACCCGCTTTGGCGCGCTTCAGGTACTCGCCCCACTCGTAGGTCACAATCTTGGCCTGAACGCCAATCTTAGCCCAGTCAGCCTGAACCATTTCTGCCATACGGCGTGCGTTCGGGTTGTACGGACGCTGTACCGGCATCGCCCACAGCTCAACGGTGAAGCCTTTATCCTGGCCCGCTTCTTTCAGCAGCGCTTTCGCTTTCTCAGGATCGTAGCTGTAGTCTTTAACGTCGTCGTTATAGCCCCACATGGTTGGTGGGATCAGGTTTTTGGCTGCAACGCCTGCACCCTGGTAAACCGCCTTGATGATCGCTTCTTTGTTCACCGCGTAGGTCAGCGCCTGACGCACTTTCACGTCATCAAACGGTTTCTTCTCGGTGTTGAAGGAGAGATAGCCCACGTTCAGGCCAGCCTGCTCCAGCAGGTTGATGTTCTTGTCCTGCTTCATGCGGGCGATGTCAGCCGGGTTCGGGTACGGCATCACCTGGCATTCATTTTTCTGCAGTTTTGCGTAACGCACTGACGCATCAGGCGTGATGGAGAAGACCAGGCGGTCGATCTTCGGCTTGGTGCCCCAGTAGCCTTCGAACGCTTTATACAGAATGCGGGAATCTTTCTGGTACTGCAGCAGTTGGAATGGACCGGTACCGATTGGGTTCAGGTCGACTTTCTCCGGCGTACCGGCTTTGAGCATGTTGTCCGCATACTCTTTAGAGAGGATTGAGGCGAAGTCCATGGCCAGGTCAGCCAGGAACGGTGCTTCCGGACGCGTCAGCACGAACTGAACGGTATTATCGTCCACTTTTTTCACTTCAGAGATTAGGTCCGGCAGACCCATCCCTTCGAAGTATTCATAGCTGCCGCCAGACACTTTGTGGTACGGGTTCTGGGCGTTTTTCTGACGGTCGAAGGAGAACACCACGTCGTCGGCGTTAAAGTCACGCGTTGGTTTGAACTCTTTGCTGTCCTGCCACTTCACGCCCTGGCGCAGGTGGAAGGTATAGGTTTTACCGTCTTCGCTGACGTCCCACTTCTCGGCCAGACCCGGAATCACTTCCGTGGTACCGGTTTTGAATTCAACCAGACGGTTATAGATCGGTACAGAGCTTGCGTCGTAAGTCGTACCAGAGGTAAAGAGCTGTGGGTTAAAGCCTTCCGGCGAGCCTTCAGAACAGTAAACCAGGGTTTTTGCCTGTACGCTTGCTGCCACGGTCATAGCCACCAGGCTCAGACCAAGCTTCAGCATCCCTGACTTCTTCAAGGAAATACTCATTATTCTGCTCCAATGTGATGTTTTGCTTTGTTGTGTTACGCCGCCAGACCTTTATTTATTTTTTACCCGGTCCGGTCGGTGATGCCCGAAGGCTTTAAAGGGATGGAGAATCCTTTCAGAAGAGCGTTTGAGTTGCAGCGCAGATCGTCCCTGAAATGCCCCTCATGCCCTACAATCTGTCAACAGAATGTGAAAACGTCAATACAGGTGACGGGGATTTACGCTGAGTGTGAGAAACCGCAAACAAAGATTAAAAAAACTATGTACGCCAGTTTTCAGCAGGGAAATTTATGCTACTCGCCATCTGGCAGCACAAGCCTCTTCATATTTCTCAACAATCAGTGATTAACTTTTATTCAGAATGGGTAAATTTTCTTGCAGAATGGTGATTATCTGAGCACTAAATACCGCGAACGTTAAAACGCACAGCGAAAAATGCTGAGGTTATCCATAAGCAACGCGAAAAAAGATCAATCTATATATAAAAAAATACAATGGATTATGTCACAAAATCGTTAACAGGCAGGTGGAAGCAGGTCTAAGGGGCGTTTTGGATACTCTGACGAGATAAGGTCATAATGCAAAAAGGGCTAACCTTACGGTTAGCCCTTTTCAGAATGTGGTCGGCGAGAGAGGATTCGAACCTCCGACCCACTGGTCCCAAACCAGTTGCGCTACCAAGCTGCGCTACTCGCCGAATGCGGAGCGCATCTTACTGCTGAGGTGCGCCCCCGTCAATCCCTTATTTTCAAAAAGCCATTCAACTGGCGATATTCTCGCCAGAGCAGCTACTGCGCGGCTTTTGCGGTGTTATCAGGGAGTTTGCACCAGTTGTTGTTTTCGTTAATCCCACCATTCGGTGAGGTATAGCCGAGACAACCCATAATGGTGTCGTACAGCTCAACGTGACGACGCGGCACCTTCATCTCCGCCTCTTTCTTCAGTTGAGCAAACATCTTCGCTTTCTCCGGGTCTTCCAGATACTTGTCAGACATCCACACCATCATCGGTACACGGAACTGCTCCGGCGGTGCCATCTTGCGCGGCGTACCGTGCAGATGCTCATACTCATTGATGGATTCACCGTGGTCCGCCGCATAGAACACAATCGCTTTCTTATCACGTACCTGGTCAATCACCGAATCAATAAAGTGATCCACATACAGCACGGAGTTGTCGTAGGAGTTGATCAGCTGCGCTTTGGTACAGTCTTTATCCACCCCGACGCACTCAGGCTTCCATTTGGCAAAGTTACGTGGGTAACGTTGGGTGTAGTTAAAGTGCGACCCTTTGGTATGAAGGATAATCAGATGCTTACCATCAGGATTATCGCTCAGGGACAGTTTCATCTCATCAATCAGCAGCATGTCATCGACAGATTTGCCACGGTTACGCGGCTCTGCACCGATCTGCTCACGGTATGCAATGTTCTGCGCCATGGTATTGCTGTAGAACCACATTTCGCTCTGCATCGCATAGAGGGCAGACGTGAACCCAAGCTGATGCAGCACCGAGAAGACGTTTTGCTCTTTCAGCGTACGCTGCGGGTTGTCGCTCGCCCCGCCCTCGCGCACAAACATACAGCGCAGTGAGAGCTTGGTGGCGGTATCACAAGAATAGCCACGGTAGGCAATCAGGTTTTTCTCCTGCGCCAGTTTCGGCGTGGTATCACGGTTATAGCCAAGAATACCCATATGATCCCAGCGCGTGGTTTCTCCGATAATAAAGACGACATAGGTATCGTCGATATCTTTTGGTGCGACGTAGGTAAACTTCTTCACCGGGTTCATCAGCGATTTGTTACCAGAGGATTCATCCACCTGCGCCCACGCATACAGCCCCAGCGCGGAAATCCAGTTAGACGGTAAATACGAGTTCGCCACTACACCGCCGTAGCTTGGCATATCCACGCCTGAGGTACGCTCATCATGCTTTTGCTTCACTTCCAGCAGACGAATTGGTCCCCAGACCATCAAACCGGCCAGCAGGACTATCGCGACGCTTCTGAAACGTTTGCCTGGCGTGCGAATCTGGTGCACTAGCGTGTACCGGCAACGGTTGCTCCAGATGAGCAGCAGCGGTAAGGCACTGACGGCTACCAGCCAGAGAATAAAGTGCAGCCCTACAACCTCTTTAGAGAGGTCGATATCCGTGGTCATCACTGAGGCAATAATGCCGTAGCCAATCACCACGTTCATAAAGGTCATGTAATAGCTGGCACCCGCCGAGCACAGCACGATAAACGTAGCCAGCACTCGCCACACGCGACGGCCAAACAGGGTAAGAATACGGAATAAAAAGAAGGTGACCAGTACAGCAGCGACCAATTCGACAACCGCTGCAATTCCTTTCCAGACGGTAAAATCATGCGCGTAACCGTCAAACCGACGGATGAAAACTGCGCCATTCATAAACAGGCCGATGTACAACGCCAGCAAAAAGCAGAGCTTTTGTTGTGCCATCGATTTAATGTATTTCATGCAAACTACCCGGAAAAAGGGACGAAATCACCGATCATTTTTGTTTTAAAAATGAATAGGTTAAAGAATCGCTTAAGAAGTCGTTATCGGAAACGTCTACCCGCGTGGTAAGTAGACCACAGGGAAAAGAAAAAGTGGCAGCAGAGTGTGTGATCGGTACAGATATTTACAAAAAATTAAGAACGAGACGGTTTAGCCAGATCATCAGTTTTTACACAAGAAAAAGGCCGGATAACCGGCCTTTTTCATCGTCATTAAGCATGCACCTCTTTGAACACTTCGCGCTGCGGCTGACGAATCGTGGTCGAGAGCGCCAGGGAGATAATCAGCAAGGCAAATATCACGCAGAAGGTCACGTAGAACCCGCCGAACAGGGAGGCAATCAGCGAGCCGCAGATACTGCCGATCCCGAAGCCCAGATAGATAACGCCGTAGTTTTTCGCCAGATTGTTCAGGCCAAAGAACTCGCTCACCAGTGACGGGAAGACGGTAATGGTGCCGCCGAAGTTAAAGGCCACGCAGGCAATCGCCGCGAAGAAGGTGGCTTCATTCAGCGGAGCGAACAGCAGCGCCGCCATACCGACCAGCGAAACCACCTGCCCAATCGTAATCACGCGGATGCGGGCAATTTTGTCAGACAGAATACCGAGGACGAGACGACCCGAGAGGTTAGCAATGGAAATCACGGTCACCGCGTTGGCCGCCGTGGCTGCATCCAGTTTCACCATCCCCTGCGCGATATCTTTCGCCACGCCGATGACATACAGACCGCTCATGCAGGCCGTCAGGAACATCACCGCCAGCATCCAGTACTGTGGCTTACGCATGGACTGCGCGAGGGTAAAGTCGTTCTCCACCACGCCGTTCACGGATTTAACCTCCTGCTGCGGCGCATCTTTCATCAGCGTGGAGCCGAACAGAATCATCACCAGAACAATTGCGCCCCAGATCATAAAGGTTTTTTCGAGGCCAACGGACGCCAGCAGGTGAGAGTCGATAAATTTGAACCCGAGGCTACCCAAGCCGTAAGAACCAATGGCAAACGCGGAAATTAAGCCTTTACGTTCCGGGAACCACTTCACGCAGTTTGACAGCGTCAGCAGGTACCCCGCGCCATCGGCCAGCCCCACCAGCACGCCGGCGCTCAGCCACAGCATCATCAGGTTGCTGGAATGCGCCGTCAGGAAAAAGCCCAGCCCCAGCAGAATGCCGGACGCCATGGTCACGCGCTTCACGCCAAAACGCTCCTGCAGCTTGCCCGCGACGGAAGACGAAATCGCCAGACCCAGGCTCAGCAGACCAAAGGAGAACGCGACCTGGCTGACCGGGGCGCCGAGTTTGTCGGAAAGCGCGCTGTTAAACAGGCTCCAGGTATAGACCGACCCCAGCGCAAACTGGGTGACGATGGTACCAAAGAGCGTGAGCCAGCGCGTGCGGTTATAAGTTGGTGTGTTCATGGCAGTTGTCCTGCAAGAGAAATTAAGGAAGTTCGCTGAGGACAACGATAAACAAAACCTTAATATGCCTGGGGTAAAACGGCATGAAATGCAGGCGGAACGGAATGAAATGCCTGGAATCGGGAATGAATGACCTGGCATGGGAATAAAGCGATAGCGTGTTAGTATCTGCTATCGCTGTAAGGCCCGTGGTTGTTGTATTCGAGATGTTATCGTAACGTTTAAAAAAGTAACAACTCTAGAAATTTGCGCTGACGCCAAGGGTGTATAAAAACTCCTCACCGGTGGAGGTGTGTTCCCCCTGAGCCAGCGACGCATACGCCGCCATGTGCGTATTAAATGGAATATCCGTTCCCACGGTGACATCCATCCAGCTACCGTTTTGGGCAGGGGCTGGCGTTTGCGGCATGCCAAACTGCGATTTCCACTGGTTTTCACCAAACTGCTGGTTATAGCTGATCTGCGCCCAGGGACGGAGATCGCCGTACTGGGTATTCACACGCCACCCCAGCGTGCTGACGCTGGCATGCCAGAGCGGGTCGGTGAGCGCCTGCGTCGACGCGCCATCACCAAACTCGTTGATCATCATCGGAGCCGTGCCATCGTACCGCCACGCCACTACCGGCCCGGTGGTGATACGCGCTGAAACCGGAAAATTCCAGCCCACGCTCATCGCCCCCTCCGTGGTGCTGCCTGACGGAATATTCAGGGCAAGACCTGGCGCGTTTTGCGAAGACTGGATACGCTCCGCAAGAATATCCTCATAACGCGGTTGGTGATCCGCGTCCCATGTATAGCGTTCCGCCGTATTATTTTGGGCGTCTGAAACGATATATTCCTGTTGCCAGGCAGACGCCGTATTACAAAAAAACAGGCAGGCTGAAATTCCCACCAGGCCAGAAGCAGCATGGCGACCACTGATTTTTTTTATCATCATCAACGCGACCCCAGAGAGAGCCGAATTCGGCGATATTTGTCGTTATTCAGGAAGACTTTAGAGAGCATATAGCCCTGTATTAACTATTGTCTTTATAGTAAACACGTCAAGCCAGTCAGAACGAAATTTTTGCGAAATCAGTATCAATAAGGGAGATGACGGATGGAACGTTGCGGTTGGGTGAGCCAGGATCAGCTTTATATCGACTATCACGATCGGGAATGGGGCGTGCCCGAAACGGATGGCAAAAAGCTCTTTGAGATGATCTGCCTGGAGGGCCAGCAGGCGGGGTTATCGTGGATTACGGTATTGAAAAAACGCGAAAACTATCGCAACGCCTTTCACCAGTTCGATCCTGTCGCCGTCGCTGCGATGACCGATGAGGACGTCGAGCGACTGGTGCAGGATGCCGGCATCATCCGCCATCGCGGTAAGATCCAGGCCATCATCGGTAACGCACGCGCTTATCTGGCGATGGAGCAAAACGGCGAATCATTTTCAGATTTTGTCTGGACGTTTGTGAACAACGATCCACAGGTTACCCAGGCCGCCACGCTCGCGGAAATCCCGGCCTCCACCCCGGCCTCGGATGCGCTCTCGAAGGCCCTGAAAAAACGCGGCTTTAAGTTTGTCGGCTCCACCATCTGCTACGCCTTTATGCAGGCCTGTGGCCTGGTCAACGACCACGTTACCGGCTGCTTCTGTCATCCGGGAGGCCATCATGATCCGCAAATGGCAAAGTGAAAATACCGCGCCGCTTCTGAGCCTGTGGCTTGAAAGCACCACGGAAGCACATCCGTTTATCGAGCCGGGTTACTGGAAAGAGAACGAGGCCATGGTGCGGGATGTTTACCTGCCGTCAGCCGAAACCTGGGTCTGGGAACAGGATGGCAAACCTTGCGGATTTATCAGCGTGATGCAGTCTCAGTTTGTCGGCGCGCTGTTTGTCGCACCGTCATGCATCGGGAAAGGCATCGGGCGCGCGCTGCTGAACTATGTTCAACAGCGCTTCCCGCACTTAAGCCTGGAGGTGTACCAGAAAAATGTTCGGGCGGTGAACTTCTACCATGCGCAGGGCTTTCGCATTGAAGACAGCGCCTGGCAGGATGACACCCAGCACCCGACGTGGATCATGAGCTGGCAGGCGGATCAAACGCCGTTAAGGTAAGCGCGGGCCCCTGATATTTCTCGACCCAGGCCAGGGCCGTATTCCCTGCGCAACCGTTCCCCAGCTTCGAGCTGGGGAGATCTTTGGTCAGCACGTTAACCGCCCCGTTTTTACAGATACCGCCTTCGGCAAGCTCAAGGTCAGGCCATGCGCCCTGATGAATACAGATCACGCCCTGTTTAATCCCGTCGCTCACCACCGCCCCTGCCAGCACCTGCCCGCGCGAGTTCCAGACGCGCACCACGTCGCCGTCCGCAATCCCGCGGGCTTGCGCATCGAGGGTATTCAGCGTGATCGGCTCTCGCCCGGCGACCGCATACCGCTCGCGCAGAGAGGTATAGTTAAGCTGGCTGTGCAAACGGTGCGCGGGATGCGCTGACAACACCTGCAGCTGCTCCGGCTGGGCGTTACCATGCCACTCGTCCGGCTCAAGCCACATAGGGTGTGGCGGGCAGTCGGCATAGCCAAAGCTGGCGATGCGCTCGCTGTGGATCACAATCTTTCCGCTCTCGGTTTTCAGCGGGTGGTTCTCGGGGTCGCGGCGGAAATCGGCAAAACGGACAAACTTCGCGTTCTGTTCACTCTCCGGCATCTCGACGATCTGGTTCGCCTCCCAGAACTCAGCAAAGGGCGGAAGCGTCACGCCCTGCGCCGCGCCGCGCTGTCCGGCAATCTGGTAGAAGGTCTCCAGCCATTGCAGATCGCTTTTCCCTTCGGTAAAACGCGCGCGACCGCCCGCTTCCCACAGCTCGCTCAGTTCAGCAAACACGTCAAAATCATCACGTGCTTCATCTCGCGGGGCCACTACGCGCTTCATCGGGACCATATGCTGGTTGCTGTAGTCGCCGGTCATGGTGAGATCGTTACGCTCAAACGAGGTGGTCGCCGGCAGCACAATATCTGCATGCTTAGCCGAGCCGGTCCAGAAGCACTCTGAAATCACCACCAGCTCCGGCTTTTGCCAGGCGCGGATCAGGCGGTTGGTATCCTGATGGTGCGTGAAGTTCGACCCGCCCGCCCACCAGACAAATTTAATATCCGGGAAGTGGCGGTCCAGACCGTTGTGCTGATAAAAACCGCCCGGATTCTCCAGGGCTTCAACAATACGCGCCACCGGGATTTTATCCACAGCATCCACGCCGCCCTGCACCGAGCCTTGCAGAGACGCCAGCACCGCCGCTTTACGCGTGGGGTTACCGCCATTGGCAAAATGATAGGAGAGACCAAAACCGCCGCCCGGCGTACCGATCTGCCCAAGCATCGCGGCAAGGGTCACCAGCATCCAGTGTTTTTGCTCGCCAAACTGCTGGCGCTGCATCCCCCAGCCGGACATTAACATCGTGGTGTTTTTATGGAACAACGCCGCCAGTTCGCGGAGTTTTTCCGCTGTAACGCCACAAATCGCTGCTGCCCACTCTGCCGTTTTCGCCACCCCATCGGACTGGCCCGTCAGGTAGTCGGCGAATTTATCGAAGCCGGTGGTACAGCGCGTCAGGAATTCGACATCGTGCCAGCCGTTTTCGACCAGCGTATGGGCGATACCCAGCATCATTGCCACGTCGGTGCCCATATGGGGGGCAATCCACTCGGCGCTGTCGCCGAAGAAATCCATGGTTTCAGAGCGCATGGGGTCAATGCAGATGATGCGCTTGCCGCTTTTGCGCAGCGCGTCGAAATACCCAATGCCTTGCTCGTCGCTGGCATTCCAGGCAATTTTCAATGTGTTAAGGGGGTTAGCGCTCCAGAGCACGACCACATCGGTATGCTCCAGCACCAGCGGCCAGCTGGTCTGCTGCTGGTACACTTCGTTCCCCCCCACGACGTACGGCATGATCGCCTGCGCCGCACCGGTGGAGTAATCCCCCAGATGACCGGTATAGCCTCCCGCCAGGCTCATATAGCGCTGCAGCAGCGTTGAAGCCTTATGCAGAACCCCGTTAGAACGCCAGCCGTAGGACCCGGCGAAAATGGACGACGGACCGTAACTGTCGCGAATGCGCTTGTGCTGGGCGTGGATAAGCGCCAGCGCGTCATCCCAGCTCACGCGAACAAACTCATCCTGACCGCGAACTCCCTGCGGCTTGTCCGGCGAGGCCAGAAAACCTTTACGCACCATCGGCCAGCGCACGCGCGTTTTGCTATGCACCTGATCGCGAACGACGGTCTGTAACGAGTTGGGATGTTGGGTTGGCAGTGCCCCGCGGGACGACAGAACATTTTCGCCATCAGTTTCGACCAGCATCGGTCCCCAGTGGGCGGCGGTCAGAATGGTTTTCGTTGAGGTGCTCAAGCGTGCGCTCCTGGTTGCGTGCAGGTTTTACGGCCTTCTTGCTGAGGCAGTTTATGGTTTGTCACAAATTTCAGAGTTATACCCGGAATTTTCTCCGTATCTGGACGTCATAATCAACTGCCACGCTCGCCGTGGCAAAGAATAAAAAGGATTAAGGAAAGAAGATGAAAAAACGCGTACTCGTTATTGCCGCTCTGGTGAGCGGTGCCCTGGCTGTTTCTGGCTGCACAACCAACCCTTACACCGGTGAACGCGAAGCGGGTAAATCCGGCATTGGCGCAGGTATCGGCTCGCTAGTCGGCGCAGGCGTTGGGGCGCTCTCCTCCTCCAAGAAAGACCGCGGCAAAGGCGCGCTGATTGGCGCAGCGGCAGGCGCAGCGCTTGGCGGCGGCGTAGGCTATTACATGGACGTGCAGGAAGCGAAGCTGCGCGACAAAATGAAGGGAACCGGCGTGAGCGTGACGCGCAGCGGCGATAACATCATCCTGAACATGCCGAACAACGTGACCTTCGACAGCAGCAGCGCAACGCTGAAACCGGCGGGTGCGAATACCCTGACCGGCGTGGCGATGGTGCTGAAAGAGTACAACAAGACCGCTGTAAACGTGATGGGCTACACCGACAGCACCGGCAGCCAGGATCTGAACATGCGTCTGTCCCAGCAGCGCGCCGATGCCGTGGCCAGCTCGCTGATCACCCAGGGCGTTGAAGCGAACCGCATCCGCACCAGCGGCATGGGCCCTGCCAACCCTATCGCCAGCAACAGCACGGCGGAAGGCAAAGCGCAGAACCGCCGCGTTGAGATCACGTTAAGCCCAATTCAGTAATCGCATTTCCCCCTCTCCCCGTGGGAGAGGGTTGGGGTGAGGGCACCAGACCGCACCCCAGGTAAGCGCAGCG
The DNA here is from genome assembly GCF_011765665.1 of Enterobacter sp. SES19. NCBI lineage: Bacteria > Pseudomonadati > Pseudomonadota > Gammaproteobacteria > Enterobacterales > Enterobacteriaceae > Enterobacter > Enterobacter sp. SES19. The sequence continues at coordinate 230,692 of NZ_CP050320.1, read as the reverse complement.
CCACCGGGCAAATTACTTGATTCGTCCGATTTTCCCGCTAAGGTATTCTCACTAAATTCAGGGAAATCAGCGATGAGCAAACCAGCCCGGGCCACCATCAGCGACGTGGCGAAAGCCGCCAAAACCGGTAAAACCAGCATTTCGCGCTACCTCAATGGCGAGAAACACCTGTTGTCCGACGCATTGCTGGCGCGTATTGAACAAGCCATTGCCGATCTCGACTATCGTCCCAGCCTCATGGCGCGCGGGCTTAAACGCGGTCGCACCCGCCTTATCGGGCTTATCATCGCCGATATCACCAACCCCTATTCCGTGAACGTGCTTAGCGGTATTGAAGCCGCCTGTCGCGAGAAGGGTTTCACGCCGCTGGTCTGTAATACCAACAACGAAGTCGATCAGGAGCTGCATTACCTCGACCTGCTGCGCAGCTATCAGGTGGAAGGGATCGTGGTTAACGCGGTGGGCATGCGCGAAGAGGGGTTAAACCGCCTGCAGCAATCCTCCCTGCCGATGGTCCTTATCGACCGTAAAATCCCGGAATTTGCCTGCGATGTGGTCGGGCTGGATAACACCCAGGCCGCCACGACCGCCACCGAACATCTGATTGAGCAGGGCTTCGAGGCCATTCTGTTTCTGAGTGAACCGCTGGGGATGGTCAACACCCGTCGCGAGCGCCTGAGCGCATTTCGCACCACGCTGGAGCGATATCCCGGCGTGATCGCCGAAAATGCCGAAACGCCGCTTCACGAGGCGGGGCAGCTCGACAACACCCTGCGTCAGTTCCACACGCGCCATCGCGGGATGCGCAAAGCCGTTATATCAGCCAACGGAGCGCTGACGCTCCAGGTCGCCCGCTCGCTCAAGCGTATTGGCCTGCACTGGGGCAGCGATATCGGTCTGCTGGGGTTTGATGAGCTGGAGTGGGCGGAGCTGGCCGGCGTCGGCATTACGACACTCAAACAACCCACCTGGCAGATTGGCTATGCTGCTGTTGAACAAGTGGTTCGTCGTATTGAAGGCACCAGCGATGCCGTTCGCGAGCAGGTCTTCTCCGGCGAGCTGATCGTTCGCGGCTCCACCGCACGTTAAATTTCCCTTGTGATAGCGATCATAAATTCAACATCCTGACCTTTTCTTTGGAACCGGTTCCATCTAGCGTAATAGTATTGATATGTTGCGATGGAGTCCGAAGATGGGCAGGAAAATTATGGTGGTCACCGCCGCGTACGGTGCGGAACAGGTGCGACAGGCGGGCGGTCAGCGGGCGATGCTGCCCGTTATTGCAGGCGCAGGGGCAGACGGCGTGGAGATCCGCCGGGAACTGTTCAGCAGCGACGAGCTGCTGGCGCTGCCGGCGCTGGGAGAATCCATTGAGCTGCTCGGCCTGCTGGCGTGCTACTCCGCCCCCGCCGCCCTGTTTATGCCCGACGGCACCCTCAACCCGGACCTGACCCACTATCTCTCTGAGGCCAGCACCCTGAACGCCCTGTGGCTGAAGGTTTCCCTCGGCCATTTCCGCGACGCGCAGCCTCTCGACGCCCTGCGTAGCCTGCTGAACGCAAGCGGCATGGTGCTGGTCGTGGAGAACGATCAGACCGACTGCGGACAGCTCGCCCCCATGCAGCGCTTCCAGGCCGCTTGCCGGGAAATGGCGCTCCCCGTCACGCTGACCTTCGACATGGGCAACTGGCTGTGGGTTGGCGATTCGCCTGAAGAAGCCGCACGTCATCTGGCCCCTGCGGTGAGCTATATCCACGTTAAAGCCGCCGTGCCGCATAAAGATAACTTCCGCGCCGTGGCACCGGACCACGCCGATGCGCGCTGGCTGGATCTGCTCGGCCAGCTCCCTGCCGATGCCCCACGCGGGATCGAGTTCCCGCTGGAAGGGACGGATTTAACCGCCGTTACCCGCCATTACGTCAACCTGCTGCGCGAGGAGTAAATCATGCACAAGACGCTGGATGTCATCACGATCGGCGAAGCCATGGCGATGTTTGTCGCCACTGAAACGGGCGAACTGAGCGCGGTAGAGCACTTTATCAAGCGCGTCGCAGGCGCAGAGCTCAACGTCGCGACCGGCCTGGCGCGTCTCGGCCTGAACGTGGGCTGGGTCAGCCGCGTGGGGGATGACAGCTTTGGCCATTTCGTTCTCGATTCGCTGAAAAAAGAGGGTATCGATGCCGCAGGCGTGACCCTTGACGGACGCTTCCCTACCGGGTTTCAGCTTAAATCCAAGGTCGAAAATGGAACCGATCCCATTGTGGAGTATTTCCGCAAAGGATCGGCCGCAAGCCACCTCTCTGTTGCGGATTACCACGCAGACTATTTCGCCTCCGCGCGCCACCTGCACCTGAGCGGCGTGGCGGCAGCGCTCTCTGCCAGCTCGTATGAACTGTTGGATCATGCGGCAGCCACTCTGAAAGCCCAGGGAAAAACGATCTCGTTCGATCCTAACCTGCGTCCGGTGCTGTGGAAAAGCGAAGCGGAAATGGTCGAGAAACTGAACCGTCTGGCGTTCAGAGCGGACTGGGTTCTGCCGGGGCTGAAAGAAGGGATGATCCTGACGGGTGAAAATACGCCGGAAGGCATTGCTGATTTCTATCTGAATAAAGGGGTAAAAGCGGTAGTGCTGAAGACCGGTGCCGATGGCGCATGGTTCAAGACGGCCAACGGCGAACAGGGCGCGGTCGCGGCGGTGAAGGTTGAGAACGTTGTCGACACGGTCGGCGCGGGCGACGGTTTTGCCGTCGGCGTAATTAGCGCCCTGCTGGAAGGCAAAACGCTGCAGCAGGCCGTCGCGCGGGGCAACAAGATTGGCTCGCTGGCCATTCAGGTGCAGGGCGACAGCGAAGGATTACCCACCCGAGCAGAGCTTAACGAATAAACATTCCCCTCACCCCGCCCCTCTGGGGAGAGGGTTAGGGTGAGGGGGCATAAATCGCACTCAACAAAACAAACCACCGTGTACCCTACAGACAACGGCGGTAACAACCTCAACAACAGAGGCAAGCCTATGAACAGTTCGACCAATGCAGTAAAACGCTGGTGGTACATCATGCCAATCGTGTTTATCACGTACAGCCTGGCGTACCTTGACCGTGCCAACTTCAGCTTCGCGTCCGCGGCCGGGATCACAGAGGACCTTGGCATCACCAAAGGAATCTCCTCCCTGCTGGGTGCCCTTTTCTTCCTGGGCTACTTCTTCTTCCAGATCCCCGGCGCGATTTATGCGGAACGCCGCAGCGTGCGTAAGCTGATCTTCATCTGTCTGATCCTGTGGGGCGCCTGCGCGTCACTGACCGGCATGGTGAACAATATTCCTGCCCTGGCCGCCATTCGCTTTATCCTCGGCGTCGTTGAGGCGGCGGTTATGCCCGCGATGCTGATCTACATCAGCAACTGGTTTACCAAATCTGAACGCTCGCGCGCGAATACCTTCCTGATCCTCGGTAACCCGGTCACGGTACTGTGGATGTCGGTGGTGTCCGGCTACCTGATCCAGTCCTTCGGCTGGCGCGAAATGTTTATCATCGAAGGGGTGCCGGCGATTATCTGGGCCTTCTGCTGGTGGGTGCTGGTGAAAGATAAACCTGCCCAGGCGAAATGGCTTTCCGAAGATGAAAAAGCGGCGCTGCAGGCGCAGCTGGACAAAGAACAGCAAGGTCTGAAGGCGGTACGTAACTATGGTGAAGCCTTCCGCTCGCGTAACGTAATCCTGCTCTGCGCGCAGTACTTTACCTGGAGCATTGGCGTGTACGGTTTTGTGCTGTGGCTGCCGTCCATTATCCGCAGCGGCGGTGAAAACCTCGGCATGGTCGAAGTAGGCTGGCTGTCATCCGTACCGTATCTGGCGGCAACCATCGCGATGATTATCGTCTCCTGGGCGTCGGACAAGCTGCAGAACCGCAAGCTGTTTGTCTGGCCGCTGCTGCTGATTGCTGCCTTCGCCTTTATTGGCTCCTGGGCCGTGGGCGCAAACCATTTCTGGGCCTCTTATACCCTGCTGGTGATTGCCGGTGCGGCCATGTACGCCCCTTACGGACCGTTCTTTGCCATCATCCCGGAGATGCTGCCGCGTAACGTTGCGGGTGGTGCAATGGCATTGATTAACAGCATGGGTGCACTGGGCTCGTTCTGCGGCTCCTGGTTCGTCGGTTACCTGAACGGTGCTACCGGCAGTCCGTCCGCATCGTACGTCTTTATGGGGGTGGCGCTTTTCGCCTCGGTGTGGCTTACTCTGGTTGTTAAGCCTGCTAATAATCAACAACACCCTGTCGGCGCTCGACACGCCTGAATCCTTAAAAATCAACGGAGATTAGCATGAAGCCGTCCGTCATTTTGTATAAAGCACTGCCGGAAGATCTGCAGAAACGTCTTGAAGAACACTTCACCGTCACCCAGGTGAAGAACCTGCGCCCGGAAACCGTGGCACAGCACGCCGACGCGTTCGCCAGCGCCGAAGGCCTGCTGGGTTCAAGCGAGAAAGTGGATGTCGCCCTGCTGGAGAAAATGCCGAAGCTTCGTGCTACCTCTACTGTTTCCGTGGGTTACGACAACTTTGATGTGGACGCCCTTAACGTCCGCAAGATCCTGCTGATGCATACGCCGCATGCCCTGACGGAAACCGTGGCTGACACGCTGATGGCGCTGATGCTCACCACGGCCCGTCGCGTAGTGGAAGTCGCCGAGCGCGTCAAAGCGGGCGAGTGGACAAAAAGCATTGGTCCGGACTGGTTCGGCGTGGACGTTCACGGTAAAACGCTGGGCATTGTCGGTATGGGGCGTATCGGGCTGGCACTGGCGCAGCGCGCGCATTTTGGTTTTAACATGCCGATTCTGTATAACGCGCGTCGCCACCATAGTGAAGCCGAAGAACGCTTCAACGCCCGTTACTGCGAGCTGGATACCCTGCTGCAGGAGGCCGATTTTGTCTGCCTTGTCCTGCCGCTGACGGACGAAACCCGTCATCTGATTGGCAAAGAAGCGTTTAAGAAAATGAAGCAGTCAGCCATTTTCATCAACGCGGGTCGTGGCCCGGTGGTAGATGAGAAGGCGCTGATTGAGGCCCTGCAGAACGGTGAGATCCATGCAGCAGGTCTGGACGTCTTTGAGCAGGAGCCGCTGCCGGTGGATTCGCCACTGCTTTCGCTGCCTAACGTGGTTGCGTTGCCGCACATCGGCTCAGCCACCCATGAGACGCGCTACAACATGGCGGCCACTGCGGTCGATAATCTCATCGCCGCCCTTAGCGGAAAGGTGGAGATAAACTGCGTGAACCCGCAGGTGCAACGATAGAAACGAAAAAACCCGCCAGAAGGCGGGTTTTTGAATTTTGTGCTACTGGGTTGGAAGCTTACAGGCTTACAACGTTACCAGCTGCTGGGCCTTTAGCGCCGCTTTCGATGGTGAAGGACACTTTCTGACCTTCGTCCAGAGATTTGTAGCCATCGTTCTGGATAGCAGAGAAGTGTACGAACACGTCTTTAGAGCCATCGTCAGGAGTGATGAAGCCGAAACCTTTATCAGCGTTGAACCATTTAACCAGACCAGTCATTTTAGCAGACATAGAAATTACCTTATTAACAAATATATTGTGCCTTCCGGCTTGATGGATTGCGTTACAGATTTTTAAGCGATGAAGGAAGGGTCACAACGAAGGGTATCTATGGATAACAATCTGGACTGCTTTACTAAACTGCTTTAGGTCTGTGTAACAAACCGACGGGGATAGTTATACCGATGTGGTAGAGGAATGACAAGCGTTATTTTCGCTATGCATAAAAAACCCCGCCAGAAGCGGGGTTTTTCGGTTTATTCTGTGGCAGTGACTGCGGCACTCCAGGCCTGGCTAAAGGCCTGATGCTGGGAGGCCAGCGGCCCAATCAGCGTATTGTACTGGCTTGCCTGCTGCGAGGTCGGGAACTGAATACCGTTGGCAACAAAGCTCACCTGCGTATTCTGCTGGGCGATAAAGTCACCCACCTGGACCAGCTGCTGCGTGAAGATTTGCGCGGCCGGGATCAGCGGTTGCAGCGCTTCAGACGGCTTGGTCACCACTTTCTCATACACTTTGTCGAAGACCGGTTTGAGATCGTCGCCCTGCTTCAGCGCAGAACGTGACGCGTCAGCCTGCATTTTCGCATTCTGCAACTGCTGGCTCAGCACGCCAAGCGCACCGTTGGACTGGCGAAGCGGTTCACGCTGCGTCATATAATCCTGCGGAACGCGAATGGCGTTCACGCTATCCACCACGGGACGGATACCGGAATCCATCGCCTGGCTCACCTGCTGTGAATAACCATATAGAATGGCGTAATCGGACACGAAGGGGCCAAACTGTTTTTTCTGATCCGCAGTCAGCGTCGGCAACCGTTCGCCGCTGCGCATCACTGTATTCTGCAGAAAATCGATAAACGCTTTGCGCTGATCGCCTTCTTTATCAAAACACCCACTCAGGCTAACAACCATCAACAACGCCGCAATAGGCGCAAACCAGCGAGAGCAGGACTTTCCTGTCGCCATTTTATTACTCCTTTCACCCAAAAAAGCGCACACCGGCACACGCGTGCCCGACGCTGACAAGGATAGTCCAGGTCAGCCTTGCAAGATACTCTTTTCATGCAAAACGGCTATTGCCGATTTATTTCTTACCATTTACAAAAAAATACCTGGCGAAGCCGACATATGACTAATCAGGGAATTAGCATAACTATCCATATTGCTGAATCGGATACAGCGATCGTTACCGCACGATTAATCACACCCGTGACGATCCTGGGTTGGTATTAGGGACTATTCTTAATTGGCTCTCTGATGTTCTTGATCACGATGTGAGATTTAAGAGGAGTCCTCAATGGAATATAAAGATCCTGAGTTTGAACTGCTGAGCAGTCTGGAACAGATCATTTTTAAAGATGTACCGCAGACGATTACCCTGCAACAAAAATCCAATCCCTTTACAGAATATGAGCAATTGCGCAAAGGGACAGGACTGAAAACGGAAGAATTCGCCAGAGCGATGGGTGTCAGCGTGGCTATGGTGCAGGAGTGGGAGTCAAAACGAGAGAAACCCACCCCAACCGAGTTAAGGCTGATGCGCCTGATTCAGGCCAACCCTGCACTCAGCAAACAGATAGCGTAGTGAAGATTGAATGCCCCCGCCTTTGCGGGGGCTTGTGTTTTAAAGGCTATCACAACGCCAGCCCGCCTCTTCCCACACCAGCTCATGCGTTAATGTTAATCCTCTTAGAAAAGCCTCATCGTGTGATACCACCAGCAGAGCCCCGGGGAAACCGGCCAGCGCGGCTTCAATGGCCTGGACCGAGGCCAGATCCAGATGGTTGGTCGGTTCATCCAGCAGCAGAAGCTGCGTGGACTCCGCGCGCCACAGCACGCAGGCCAGGGCGGCCTTAAGACGCTCGCCGCCGCTGAGCTCCGCCAGCGGGAGCATCACTTTGTCAGCTCCCAGTTGAAGCTGCGCCAGACGGGTTCGCAATACCCCCTCTTCCAGAGGCGTATGATTCAGGTTGAGATGCGTCATGACCGACTGCGAAAGATCGAGCCGGGACAGATGTTGGTCGAGATAAGCGCAGCTGACGGATACCTTACAGGTACCCGAACGGGGAGCAATCTCGCCGAGGAGGGTTTTTAACAGCGTCGATTTGCCGCAGCCGTTCGGCCCCTTTAACGCCACGCGCATCGGTCCATCCATCCGCCAGTTGAGCGGAGGAACAGGCACATGCGGCAGCACCAGATCCTCCAGCACCAATACCTGCTTCCCCTCCGGGATCTGACTCCCCGGCAGGGTGAACATGACCGGGTTATCGTCTTCAACGCGTTCACGCGCCTTGTTAACCGCGGCGTTCAGCGCTTCATTTTGCTCGCTGTGCTGTTTTTTCCAGGAGCCGATCCGCTCCTTTGCCGCGCCTTTATATTTGACCCGCTCGAACGACGCGATATTCAGGGTATCGACGGTGCGCAATGTCTTTGCCGAACGCCGCTGGCTGTCGTCATGCTCTTTTTGCATGCGTACCCGAGTGCGTTTTCGCTCGGTTGCAGCATGCTCCAGCGCCGCGCGGGCCGCCTGCTGTTCGGCATCGCGCTGGGTTTGATAATCCGCATAATTCCCGCCGTAGCTGCGCAGACCCGAGGCGCTCAGTTCAAGGATACGCGGCACCTGCTCCAGAAGTTCGCGGTCATGGGAGGCTACCAGCACGCCGCCCTGAAAACGACTCAACTGGTCGCAGAACCACGCCCGGCCTTGTCGATCCAGATGGTTAGTGGGTTCGTCCAGCAGCAGGAAATCCGCTTTCGCCGTAAACGCCCCACACAGCAGGGCGCGAATGCGCTCACCGCCGCTGAGTTCAATGGCGGGCTTATCCGGATCAAACGGTGGGAGCTGCGCATTCATAAACGCCTCGCTCAGGCGCTCGGCGACATCCCAGTGGCCATCGAGCAACGCCAGATCGTCAGGCTGGTAATCGCCGCTGTCGATGCGCTTACGCGCCTTAAAAATCGCGTCATACCCGAGCAGTTCAGCCAGCGTCGTCTGCGGCGAAATAACGTGCTGCTGCGCCACCCAGGCATGCGAGCCAAAGCGTTCAATATGACCGGTAGCCGGTTCTTCCATCCCCGCCAGCAGACGCAGCAGACGCGTTTTCCCGCTACCGTTGCGGCCAACCAGCGCGCACAGGGAGGGTTCCAGCGTGAGATTCAGCGGACCAAAAAGAATATCGCCCGTCGGAAACTGACAGGTGACCTGATGCAAAATAAAAGAAGGGGACTGCGCAAAATGAGCCATAAGCACTCCTGAATGAAATCAAAACATCCCCTGCCGACGCGATGGCGTTTAGCAAGGATCGAAATTCATCAGTCGTGTTTGTTCATTTTTGGGGGGTGCTCCAGCGCGAGAAAGTTAACGGGGATAAGGATAGCGGTAATGGGTTGACCATTTCAAGGTTAAATTTTCAGCAACACACCATAAAAAAACCCGCCGAAGCGGGTTTTTAGCATTTGTCACAACGGGCACATTACTGCAGCAGCGAAATATCCGCCACGCGCAGGAACAGCTCACGCAGTTTCTCGAGCATAGAGAGACGGTTAATACGCAGCTCTTTATCTTCTACGTTTACCATCACTTTCTCGAAGAAGGCGTCGATAACGTCACGCAGCTCGGCCAGCTCCACCAGCGCTTCCTGGTAGCGACCTTCCGCGAAGTACGGCTCGAGCTTGTCGCGCAGCACCACAACCTGCATCGCCAGGGCGATCTCTTCCGGCTCTTTCAGCGTCGCGGCGTTTACGCGCTCGTTCAGCGTCTCGTCGGATTTCGCCAGAATGTTGGATACACGCTTGTTGGCCGCGGCCAGGGCAGATGCTGCTTCCAGCGTACGGAAGTGGGAAACCGCCTTCATACGCGCATCGAAATCAGCCGGACGGGTCGGACGACGCGCCAGCACCGCCTGAATGGTGTCAACGGTGTAACCTTCGTCCTGATACCACGCACGGAAACGACCGAGCATGAAGTCGATCACGTCATCCACCACGTTCGCGTTGGTCAGCTTGTCGCCGTACAGACGCACCGCTTCTTCGGTCAGGGTCTGCAGATCCAGGTTCAGGTTCTTCTCAACGATGATACGCAGCACGCCGAGCGCAGCACGACGCAGCGCAAACGGGTCTTTGTCGCCTTTCGGATGCTGACCGATACCAAAGATACCCGCCAGGGTGTCCATCTTATCGGCAATCGCTACGGCACAGGCAACCGGGTTGGACGGCAGTTCGTCACCCGCAAAGCGCGGCTGATACTGCTCGTTCAGGGCCACAGCCACGTCTTCCGCTTCGCCATCGTGACGCGCGTAGTGCATGCCCATCACGCCCTGGGTGTCGGTAAATTCGAACACCATGTTGGTCATCAGGTCGCACTTGGACAGCAGACCCGCACGCGTCGCGTGGTTAACGTCCGCACCAATTTCACGGGCAATCCAGCCGGACAGCTCCGCGATACGGTCGGTCTTGTCGCGCAGAGTACCCAGCTGCTGCTGGAACAGCACGGTCTGCAGGCGCGGCAGGTTATCTTCCAGACGTTTTTTACGGTCGGTATTGAAGAAGAACTCGGCATCCGCCAGACGTGGGCGCACCACTTTCTCGTTACCGGAGATAATCTGGATCGGATCTTTCGATTCGATGTTCGCCACAAAGATGAAGTTTGGCAGCAGCTTGCCGTCGTTGGCATAGACCGGGAAGTACTTCTGGTCACCCTTCATGGTGTACACCAGCGCTTCAGCCGGTACGGCCAGGAATTTCTCTTCAAACTTCGCGGTCAGCACAACCGGCCATTCAACCAGAGAGGTCACTTCTTCCAGCAGGCTTTCGCTCAGGTCGGCGTTACCGCCAATCTGGCGCGCCGCTTCTTCGGCGTCCGCTTTGATTTTGGCTTTACGCTGTTCGTAGTCGGCAATAACTTTACCGCGCTCCAGCAGGATTTGCGGATACTGGTCGGCATTGTCGATAGTGAACTCAGGCTCGCCCATAAAGCGGTGGCCGCGGATCACGCGATCGGACGCCACGCCCAGAATGGTGGCCGGAATAACGGTGTCACCCAGCAGCAGGGTCACGGTGTGAACCGGACGCACGAAGTGCACGTCAGACGCGCCCCAGCGCATCAGCTTAGGAATCGGCAGCTTCGCCAGAGACGTGGCAATCATGTCCGGCAGCAGCGCTTCCGCGCTTTCGCCCTTCACGTGCGCACGGTACAGCAGCCACTCGCCTTTATCCGTGGTCAGACGCTCGGCCTGATCGACGGTGATGCCGCAGCCGCGCGCCCAGCCTTCAGCCGCTTTGCTCGGTTTGCCTTCCGCGTCAAACGCCTGGGCAATCGCCGGGCCACGTTTTTCGACCTCGCGATCCGGCTGAGACGCCGCCAGATTTGCCACTTTCAGCGCCAGACGGCGCGGTGCAGCAAACCACTCAATGTTACCGTGTGCCAGGCCAGCGTTATCCAGCTCGGCAGTCACGTTCGCAGCGAAAGATTCAGCCAGGCTGCGCAGGGCTTTTGGTGGCAGCTCTTCGGTGCCGATTTCCACCAGGAAAGTTTTCTCAGACATGGCCGCCTCTTATTTGTTTCGGTTGCACATCGGGAAGCCAAGGGCTTCACGGGACGCGTAGTAAGCTTCTGCAACGGCTTTGGTCAGGGTACGAATACGCAGGATGTAGCGCTGACGTTCAGTCACGGAGATGGCTTTGCGGGCGTCCAGCAGGTTGAAGCTGTGGGCGGCCTTCAGAATACGCTCGTAGGCAGGCAGCGGCAGCGGAGTCTCCAGCGCCAGCAGCTGCTGCGCTTCTTTCTCGTACTGCTCGAAGCAGGTGAACAGGAAGTCCACGTCCGCGTATTCGAAGTTATAGGTGGATTGCTCCACTTCGTTCTGATGGAACACGTCGCCGTAGGTGGTTTTACCCAGCGGGCCGTCGCTCCAGACCAGGTCGTAAACGCTGTCTACGCCCTGAATGTACATCGCCAGACGTTCCAGACCGTAGGTGATTTCACCGGTGATCGGCTTACATTCCAGACCACCCACCTGCTGGAAGTAGGTGAACTGGGTCACTTCCATGCCGTTCAGCCACACTTCCCAACCCAGACCCCAGGCACCCAGCGTTGGGTTTTCCCAGTTATCTTCCACGAAACGGATGTCGTGGATGGTTGGATCCATACCCAGCTCTTTCAGCGATCCGAGGTACAGTTCCTGAATGTTGTCGGGTGATGGCTTAATCACCACCTGGAACTGATAGTAATGCTGCAGACGGTTCGGGTTCTCACCGTAACGACCATCGGTCGGACGACGGGAAGGCTGCACATAAGCAGTCGCCATTGGCTCTGGACCCAACGCGCGTAAGCTGGTCATCGGGTGTGAAGTGCCGGCGCCGACTTCCATGTCCAAAGGTTGAACAATGGTACAGCCCTGACGAGCCCAGTAATCCTGTAAGGTCAGGATCAGGCCCTGGAAGGTCTTGGTATCAAACTTTTGCATAGTATTTCGTGCTGGATACGTGTGGTTTTAAATGGAAGGGACCAGTATACCCGCTGGCTGCAAGATATACAGTACGAAACGGGGTTGTTTAGGGAAAATTGGGAAATAAGCCTTCCAGCCAGAACGCTGACGGCGTCTGGCTGTTGATTATACGAGCAGACTAACGCATGGAGAGGTGTAAAAACTGGCCGTCCGCATCAAACGAGCAGACAAAGCCCTCTTTGCGCGACGTATGGCCCCGCAGCTCATAGCTGCCCTGAAAACGTTCGAAGCCGGTAACGTCAATTTTCTGCACGTCCGAGTTATAGCGGCGAGCAGCCCGATCTTTACAGAGCGCTTCCATATTCAGTGAACGTTCCGGGCTCATTTTACCCTGCTGCGCTTTTTGCACAGGGGCTTCCTGTGGCGCACTGCATCCCGCCAGGATCAACAGCAGAAAGAGTGACGCCACACGCTTCATCATCATTTTTATTACCGCCCTGGTCAGTGGCTGTTATTTTTAGTATCAACGCTTTTATAGATTATGGTCCGGCATTCTGCGAATCTCGTGGCCTCCCGACAAGCCTGCGGAATAAAACTCAGAATTTTCCAAACGAAGACATTTGGACAATGGGAGTCACACTCAATTTACAGGGAATACGAGGAACTGATGCAGTCAAAAATTAACTGGATTGATAACCTGCGAGGAATAGCCTGTCTGATGGTGGTCATGATCCACACGACGACCTGGTATGTCACGAATGCGCACAGCATCAGCCCCGTTAACTGGGATATCGCCAATATTCTCAACTCTGCGTCACGCGTCAGCGTGCCGCTGTTCTTTATGATTTCCGGCTTTCTCTTTTTTGGCGAACGCAGCGCGCAGCCGAGGCACTTCATTCGCATCGCGGCCTGCCTGGGGTTCTACAGCGCCGTTGCCTTGCTCTATATCACTCTGTTCACCTCAATAAACGCCGGACTATCGCTGAAATACGTGCTGCAAAAACCGGTGTTCTACCACCTGTGGTTCTTCTTCGCCATTATCGTTATCTATCTGGTCTCCCCGCTCATCCAGGTAAAAAACGTCAGCGGTAAAATGCTGCTGGCCCTGATGGTGGTGGCTGGCATTATTGCCAACCCGAATACGCTCTCACAGAAAATCGACGGATTTGAGTGGCTTCCGGTCAATCTCTATATCAACGGCGATACTTTTTACTACGTGCTTTACGGCATGCTGGGGCGCGCCATCGGAATGATGGATACGCAAAAACGCGGTCTGAACTGGCTCTGCGGGGCGCTGTTTATCGCTGGCGTGGCGGTGATTTCACGCGGGACGCTGCACGAGCTGCAGTGGCGCGGCAATTTTGCCGATACCTGGTATCTGTATTGCGGGCCGATGGTCTTTATCTGTGCCGTCTCGCTGCTCACGCTCGCCAAAAACACCCTGAACGCGCGTCCCGTGCCCGTGCTGAGTCTGATCTCGCGGCACTCTCTCGGGATTTACGGTTTTCACGCGCTGGTGATCCACGCGCTGCGCACGAGAGGCATTGAGCTAAAAAGCTGGCCGGCGCTGGATATCGTCTGGATTTTTGCCGCCACGCTGGCGATCAGCCTGCTGCTGTCGATGCTGCTGCAAAAAATCGACGCTCGCCGCTTCGTCAGCTAATGCTTCGCTGCCGGGCGCGATGGTACTGGCGCGGGGAGGAAAACCCTGCCGCCAGTGAAGCCTGCTCCACGCCGCGCCCTTGCAATAGCCACTGCTCCGCCACCGCCAGACGCAGCTGCTCCAGATAATCGCGAACGCTAATGCCTAAATGTGACTGGAAAAGCCGGGTGAGATGACGCGGGCTAACGTGCGCCAGTGCGGCAATGTCAGGCAAGCTCCACGTTTTATGCGGCTCGGCGGTGAGCGCATCCTGCGCCCGATGAATCGCCGGATGAAGATGATTGCGGTAGCGTAGCCACGGAGATAGCTGGGGATCGTCACCGGAACGGCGGAACCAGACCACCATCTCACGCGCCACGGCCAGCGCCTTTTCGGGGCCGCACAGGCGGTTAATCATATGCAGCGCCAGATCGATGCCCGACGTGATCCCCGCGCTGGTCCAGATGTTCTCGTCCTGCACAAAGATGCGGTTTTCTTTAATCGTCGCCGTGGGAGCTGCGGTGCGTAAACGGCTGATAACGTCATGGTGGGTTGTACACTGCCGGTTGTTCAGCAGGCCCGACTTCGCCGCCAGTAAGGCTCCGGAACAGACGCACATCACCGTGATATCCCGGCGCTGAATGACCGGCTGCAGGCGCATCAGCCAGTGCTGTATCTGTAACGCCTGTGGTGTCGAAAACTGACTGCGGGAGTCGCTCACGCCGGGCAATACCAGCAGGCTCCCCTCAGGAAGCCTTTCCGGTAACGGCTGGATGCCGCTCATCGTCAGGCCTATCGACGTCGGAACCTCCGGTTGCGGGCCGATGTAATGCAGACGAAACGCGTCGCCAGCCAGCACAAAGGTCTCTGCCGGGCCGGTCATGTCTAATGACAGCACACCGGGCAACATCACGAACCAAACGTCGATGCTCATTACAGGGACTCCAGCGTCTCCGCTACCGTTTTAATCTCGGCAAAACGCCCCGAAAGTACCGTCTCGGTACGATGGCGAATTTCCGCTGCGCTAAGGGTAATGCCCCTGTACGTCATCGGAAACGTCAGCGTTGCCTCACTGACAAAGGTCACAGCATAGCCCAGATCGGATGCCACCCGGGCGGTGGTTTCGCAGCATTGCTCAGTGCGAATGCCGCAGATAATCAGCTGGTTGATATCACGCTCGCGCAGCCAGCGATCGAGCCCGGTATCCGTGAAGGCATTATGGACGTGTTTCTGGAAAACTACATCCGGCTGATGACGTAAAAAGGCCATCGGTTTGACAAAGCCGCTCTCCAGGGTAAAGGGACCGTCTTCATCCACATGAAAAATATCAACGACCGGAATATTGCGCGCCTGGCAGCCTTCAATCAGCCCCAGCATCGCCTGCTGAAAGGCAGGAATATCGTCCTCCTGCCAGTAATTGCGATGATGGAACGACTGCTGAGTATCAATATTGATGAGTGAAATGCGTGACATGATGGATCTCCTTGCCAGTGGGTGTAACACCATACTGGCAAGGAAATAAAGGCACGCACAGACCAAAAAAGGACATCCTCGTGCCTTTCACGGACAAGCGTTTTTACGACATCAGCGGCAGCAGCTGCTGGTAGATTTTGCGGAACACGTCGCGCCTTTCCGCGTACCGCGCATGGCGCACCGTATCAGGTACATGCGCCTGTTCAAGGGTAAGCTGCGGCAGCAGTTGCGAAAGCGGTTGTTCCGGATGAATGGCTATTTGAGCCAGACGCGCGGCGCCGAGCGCGGGGCCAACATCCCCTCCTGTGCGGAAATCCAGCTGCAAACCGCTGATATCCGAGAGCATCTGTCGCCAGTAAGGGCTTCGCGCACCGCCGCCAATCAGGGTGACGCTCGTCGGTTTCAGGCCGCAGTCGTGCACCACGTCCATCCCGTCGGCCAGGGCATAGCCCACGCCTTCCAGAACCGCACGCGCCAGTTCTGCCGGGCCATGCTGATGGGTTAAGCCAAAGAACACCCCTTTCGCTTCCGGGTTGTTGTGCGGCGTACGTTCGCCGGAAAGATACGGTAAAAACCAGACGGTACCCGCAGCGTCATCCGCCTGCTGCGCCGCAGAAATGAGCGCCGGCACGTCGGCCATGCCGGTGAGTTTTGCCGCCCAGTCCAGGCAGGACGCCGCGCTGAGCATCACCGACATCAAATGCCATTTACCCGGAAGGGCATGACAGAAACTGTGCACAGCGCTTTCGGGATTACTGCGATATCCGTCGCTGACGGCAAAATAGACGCCAGACGTTCCCAGCGACAGCATCGCCTGGCCCGCCTCAACCATGCCGACACCGACAGCACCCGCGGCATTGTCGCCACCTCCAGCCACCACCGGTACGGCAGGCATATTCCAGCGTTCTGCAACGTCTGGCAGCAGTGCGCCCGTCACCTCACAGCCTTCGAACAGCGCGGGCATGTGTTCACGGGTCAGATGGCAGGCATCCAGCATCGCCTCGCTCCAGTCGCGCTTCGCCACGTCGAGCCACATGGTGCCTGCGGCATCGGACATGTCGGAGGCAAAATCGCCCGTCATACGAAAGCGCAGATAGTCTTTCGGCAGCAGGACTTTCGCCACCTGACGGAAAATCTCCGGCTCGTGTCGCTGCACCCACAGCAGCTTGGGCGCGGTAAAGCCGGGCATCATCAGGTTGCCGGTAATCTCACGAGACGTGGGTACACGCGCCTCAAGAAGCGCGCACTCTTCTGCACAGCGGCCATCGTTCCAGAGAATGGCGGGTCGCAACACGCGATGCTGGCTATCGAGCAGCGTCGCGCCGTGCATTTGCCCGGCAATCCCCAGCGCTTTCACGTCGCGCAGGCTGTGCTGCTCGCCTAAGGCTTTGATTGCGCGATCCGTCGCCTGCCACCACTGCTCCGGATCCTGTTCCGACCACAGCGGATGCGGACGTGAAACCTGCAGCGTTTCCGTCTGCGTTGCTAACACGTCGCCCTGCTCGCTCAACAGGATGGCTTTCACACCCGATGTGCCAAGATCGATCCCGATGTACATATAGTGGATTCCTTAACTGAAAATGCCCGGTGGCGCTGCGCTTACCGGGCCTGGGTGCTGTTATTTATCGAACAGGTAGTGATTGACCAGATTTTCCAGCAGTTCCTGATGCCCGCTCTGGTGCTGCGGCGCCAGCTGATGTTGTTCAGCGTACTTCGCGATCTCCGCAAGTGATAACTGACCTTTCAAAATTTGCTGGCCCAGCTCACTGTTCCAACCGCTGTAACGCTTCGCCACGCGTTTATCGAGCTCGCCGTCTTCAATCATACGTGCCGCCACTTTCAGCGCCAGCGCCATGGTGTCCATCGCGCCAATGTGGCCGTAGAACAGATCGTATTTGTCGGTGCTCTGGCGACGCACTTTGGCGTCAAAGTTCAGGCCGCCGGTAGTGAAACCGCCCGCTTTGATGATTTCGTACATCACCAGCGCATTCTCTTCCACGCTGTTCGGGAACTGGTCGGTGTCCCAGCCCAGCTGCGCGTCGCCGCGGTTAGCATCGACCGAGCCGAAGATGCCCAGCGCAATCGCAGACGCGATCTCGTGGTGGAAAGAGTGGCCCGCCAGCGTGGCGTGGTTGGCTTCAATGTTCACTTTGATCTCTTTTTCCAGACCGAACTGCTTCAGGAAGCCATACACCGTCGCCACGTCGTAGTCATACTGGTGCTTCGTCGGTTCCTGCGGCTTCGGCTCAATCAGCAGCGTGCCGCGGAAGCCGATTTTGTGCTTATGGTCGACAACCATCTGCATAAAGCGGCCAATCTGCTCGCGCTCCTGACGCAGATCGGTGTTGAGCAGGGTTTCATAGCCTTCACGTCCGCCCCACAGGACATAGTTTTCACCACCCAACTGATGCGTGGCGTTCATTGCCGTCACCACCTGCGTGGCCGCCCAGCTAAACACTTCTGGATCCGGGTTGGTTGCCGCGCCCGCGCCGTAGCGAGGGTTGGTAAAGCAGTTTGCCGTGCCCCACAGCAGCTTCACGCCACTTTGCTGCTGTTTCGCCGCCAGTACATCCACCATCTGCGCAAAGTTGTTCAGATACTCTTTCAGCGATGCGCCTTCCGGTGACACGTCCACGTCATGGAAGCAGTAGTACGGCACGTTCAGCTTGTGGAAGAACTCAAACGCGACATCGGCTTTGCGTTTCGCCAGTTCAAGGGCCTCACCCGGCTGCTGCCACGGGCGGTCAAAGGAACCCACGCCGAACATATCGGCGCCGTTCCAGCAGAAGGTATGCCAGTAACAGGCGGCAAAGCGCAGATGATCTTCCATGCGCTTACCCAGCACCAGCTCATCCGGGTTGTAGTGACGAAATGCTAAAGGATTGGTCGTTTTTGGGCCTTCGTAACGAACACGATCGAGTTGGTCGAAATAAGCTTGCATATTGAGCTCCATAATCAGGGTATGCGGCGAGTCGTTGATACAGGAGTAATAGTGAATAGACATTTTGGGTTGCTCAATTACGTTATTTCACACTGCTATTGAGAGAATGCACAACTGTGCGCTGGCTCGCAAAATAATGCGCAGACAAACTATTTCTCGGCGCGTATTCCAGAATCAAATGTAATTAAGGCGTTACGTATTTTAAAATCCGATCGCGGTCATAAATTCAGAAATAAACCAAATATCATAATGGGAAGATAAAAATCTGTAATTGCCAGCCCGCCTTTCCGCGTTAAAAATTTGCTGCGTCTCAGCAGTGAATGTTTCTTTTATCTCAGCAACACATACCCCTACAAAAAGGCCTAATAATTATGAAGATAAAGAACCTGACTCTAACGCTCTGCACTACGCTCCTCCTTACAAGCTTTGCAGGACATGCCAAAGAGGTCAAAATTGGCATGGCGATTGACGACCTGCGTCTGGAGCGCTGGCAAAAAGATCGCGATATTTTTGTTAAAAAAGCAGAATCCCTCGGCGCCAGCGTGTTTGTTCAGTCGGCTAACGGCAACGAAGAAACACAAATGTCGCAGATCGAGAATATGATCAACCGTGGCGTCGATGTGCTGGTCATTATCCCCTATAACGGCCAGGTATTAAGTAACGTGGTGAAAGAAGCCAAACAGGAAGGCATAAAAGTGCTGGCCTATGACCGCATGATTAATAATGCGGACATTGATTATTATATTTCGTTCGACAATGAAAAAGTCGGGGAATTACAGGCGCAAAGCCTGATCGACAAAGTGCCTCAGGGCAATTATTTCCTGATGGGCGGCTCTCCGGTGGATAACAACGCCAAACTGTTCCGTGAAGGACAAATGAAAGTCCTTAAGCCGTATATCGACAACGGGAAAATTAAAGTGGTCGGCGATCAGTGGGCCGACGGCTGGCTGCCAGAAAATGCGCTGAAGATTATGGAAAACGCGCTGACGGCCAACAACAACAAAATTGATGCGGTTGTGGCCTCCAACGATGCCACCGCAGGCGGTGCTATCCAGGCCCTGAGTGCACAGGGGCTGGCCGGTAAAGTCGCCATTTCAGGACAGGATGCCGATCTGGCTGGCGTAAAACGCATTATCGCAGGCACCCAAACCATGACGGTCTACAAACCAATTACCGAGCTTGCCAATACGGCGGCGGAAATCGCCGTAGAGCTGGGCAATGGCAAACAGCCTAAAGCAGACGCAACGCTGAATAACGGGCTGAAAGACGTTCCGGCTCGCCTGCTCACACCGATTGAAGTCAACAAAGAGAACATTGACGCCACCGTGGTTAAAGACGGTTTCCACAAGAAGAGCGAACTGTAATCCGGCGCGCCCCCTGCTCTGCGGGGGCGCATCACGTTGTACTGTTCTTCCCTCGGGTTATGTGGAGCAGTTATGCCTTATTTACTTGAAATGAAAAGCATCACCAAACGCTTCGGCACGGTGAAAGCCGTCGACAACGTCAGCCTCCGGTTGAACCCCGGCGAAGTGGTTTCGCTGTGCGGTGAGAACGGTTCGGGCAAGTCGACGCTGATGAAAGTGTTGTGCGGGATCTACCCGCACGGCAGCTACGAAGGCGAAATCGTCTTTGCCGGTGAAGTTATCCAGGCGACACACATCCGCGATACCGAACGCAAAGGCATCGCCATCATCCACCAGGAGCTGGCGCTGGTGAAGCATCTCACCGTGCTGGAGAACATTTTCCTCGGGGCCGAAATTTCCCGCCACGGCGTGCTGGATTACGACACCATGACGCTCCGCTGCGAAAAGCTGCTGGCGCAGGTGAGCCTCAACATTTCACCGGATACCCGCGTGGGGGATCTGGGCCTCGGGCAACAGCAGCTGGTCGAAATCGCGAAAGCGCTCAATAAACAGGTCAGGCTGCTGATCCTTGATGAGCCAACGGCCTCGCTCACCGAACAGGAAACCGCGGTTCTGCTCAATATCATCCGCGACCTGCAAAATCACGGCATCGCCTGCATCTATATTTCGCACAAGCTGAACGAGGTTAAAGCCATTTCGGACACCATCTGCGTAATCCGAGACGGGCAACACATCGGCACGCGTGAAGCCGCCGGGATGAGCGAAGATGACATCATCACCATGATGGTGGGCCGCGAGCTGACGGCACTCTACCCGAATGAGCCCCACGCAACAGGTGATGAAGTGCTGCGCGTGGAAAACCTGACCGCGTGGCATCCCGTTAACCGCCACATCAAGCGTGTGAATAACGTCTCGTTTTCTCTGCACAGCGGCGAAATTCTCGGTATTGCCGGGTTAGTCGGCGCCGGGCGCACGGAGGCCGTACAGTGTCTGTTTGGCGTGTGGCCGGGACGCTGGGAGGGCACGATTTATATCGACGGCCAGCCGGTGAAAATCGACAACTGCCAGCAGGCAATTGCCCGCGGCATTGCCATGGTGCCGGAAGACCGCAAAAAAGACGGCATCGTGCCGGTCATGGCGGTGGGAAAAAACATTACGCTTGCGGCGCTCGACCGGTTCTCCGGCGCGTTGAGCAGCCTGGACGATGCCGCCGAGCAGCAGTGCATTCTCCAGTCACTTGCCCGGCTGAAGGTCAAAACCTCCTCACCAGAACTGGCCATTGGCCGCCTGAGCGGCGGCAACCAGCAGAAGGCGATTCTGGCGCGCTGCCTGCTTCTCAATCCACGTATTCTAATCCTTGATGAGCCCACGCGCGGGATTGATATCGGTGCCAAATATGAAATCTACAAACTGATTAATCAGCTTGTACAGCAAGGGATTGCCGTCATTGTCATTTCGTCTGAGTTACCCGAAGTGCTCGGCCTGAGCGACCGCGTGCTGGTCATGCACGAGGGAAAACTGAAAGCCAACCTGATTAACCAGAACCTGACGCAGGAGCAGGTGATGGAAGCCGCTTTAAGGAGCGAACGTCATGTCGAAAAGCAATCCATCTGATATCAAAGTCGCCGTTCCGACGCCCGGTGCGTTCGCGGGGCTAAAAGCGCTTAACCTGCAGGTTTTCGTGATGATCGCGGCGATTATCGTCATCATGCTGTTCTTTACCTGGATGACCGATGGCTCGTACTTAAGCGCGCGTAACGTCTCCAACCTGCTCCGCCAGACCGCCATCACCGGCATTCTCGCCGTCGGCATGGTGTTCGTGATTATCTCCGCGGAAATCGACCTGTCGGTTGGTTCGATGATGGGGCTCCTCGGCGGCGTGGCGGCGATTTTTGACGTCTGGTTCGGCTGGCCGCTGCCGCTGACCGTGGCGGTCACGCTGGTATTGGGGCTGGTACTGGGAGCCTGGAATGGCTGGTGGGTAGCCTACCGTAAAGTGCCGTCGTTCATCGTCACCCTGGCAGGGATGCTGGCCTTCCGCGGGATCTTAATCGGCATCACTAACGGCACTACCGTCTCCCCGACCAGTGCAGCCATGTCGCAGATTGGCCAGAGTTATCTCTCAGATAGCGTGGGCTTTACCCTCGGTGTGATTGGGTTACTGGCCTTTGTCGCGTGGCAGTGGCGTGGACGTATGCGCCGTCAGGCGCTGGGGCTGGCGTCGCCAGCATCCACGTCGGTAGTGGGACGTCAGGCGCTCATGGCGGTCATTGTGCTGGGCGCCATCTGGCTTTTAAACGACTATCGCGGTGTCCCGACCCCTGTCCTGCTGCTGGCGCTTTTACTGCTGGGCGGCATGTTTATGGCCACGCGCACCGCGTTTGGCCGCCGTATTTATGCCATTGGCGGCAACCTTGAAGCGGCCCGCCTCTCGGGTATCAATGTCGAACGCACCAAGCTGGCGGTCTTCGCCATTAACGGCCTGATGGTCGCTATCGCCGGATTGATCCTCAGCTCGCGTCTCGGGGCCGGCTCTCCCTCCGCCGGTAACATCGCCGAGCTGGATGCTATCGCCGCCTGCGTTATTGGCGGCACCAGCCTCGCAGGGGGTATCGGTAGCGTGGCAGGTGCGGTCATGGGGGCATTTATCATGGCGTCGTTGGATAACGGGATGAGTATGATGGACGTCCCGACGTTTTGGCAGTATATCGTCAAGGGGGCCATTCTTTTACTGGCAGTCTGGATGGACTCGGCCACCAAGCGACGGGCCTGATAACCGTATTGTGACTTAATTGGGAAGTGAGCCATGTTTGAAAAGCGTCACCGCATTACGTTGTTATTCAATGCCAACAAAGCCTACGACCGTCAGGTGGTGGAAGGCGTGGGTGAATATTTGCAGGCGTCGCAATCCGAATGGGATATTTTTATTGAAGAAGATTTTCGCACCCGTCTGGAGAACATCAAAGACTGGCTGGGCGATGGCGTCATCGCGGACTATGACGATCCCGTCATCGAGCAGCTGCTGACCGACGTCGACGTCCCGATAGTGGGCGTCGGCGGCTCCTACCATTCGCCCGAACACTATCCGCCGGTCCACTATATTGCCACCGATAACCATGCCCTGGTCGAGGCCGCCTTTCTCCATTTAAAAGAGAAAGGCGTCCATCGCTTCGCGTTTTATGGTTTACCCGCCACCAGCGGCAAGCGCTGGGCTGTTGAGCGTGAGCACGCGTTTTGCCAGCTGGTCGCGCAGGAGAAGTATCGCGGCGTGGTGTATCAGGGGCTGGAGACCGCGCCGGAAAACTGGCAGCACGCGCAAAACCGCCTGGCGGACTGGCTGCAAACGCTGCCGCCGCAAACCGGTATTATTGCCGTAACGGACGCCCGCGCGCGCCACGTGCTGCAGGTCTGCGAACATTTACACATTCCGGTGCCCGAAAAGCTGTGCGTGATTGGCATTGATAACGAAGAACTGACCCGCTACCTTTCCCGCGTGGCGCTCTCCTCCGTTGCCCAGGGCACGCGCCAGATGGGCTATCAGGCGGCGAAGCTGCTGCATCGCCTGCTGGATAAAGAATCTCTGCCGCTTCAACGCCTGCTGGTGCCTCCTGTTCGCGTCGTAGAACGTCGCTCAACCGATTATCGCTCCTTAAGCGACCCGGCCGTCATTCAGGCCATGCACTATATTCGCAACCACGCCTGCAAAGGGATTAAAGTCGATCAGGTGCTGGATTCGGTGGGCATTTCGCGTTCGAATCTGGAGAAGCGGTTCAAAGAAGAGGTGGGCGAAACTATTCATGCCGTTATCCATGCTGAAAAGCTGGAGAAAGCACGCAGCCTGCTCATCTCTACGTCGCTGTCGATCAACGAAATCTCGCAGATGTGCGGTTACCCGTCCCTGCAATATTTCTATTCGGTGTTCCGCAAAGAGTATGACACCACGCCGAAGGAGTATCGGGATCGCCACAGCGAGGTGCTGATATAGAAAAGAAAACGCCTTCCAGTGGAAGGCGTTTTTTTGAGATTACATATGGGCGGCGATTAAGCGCTGGTTATCCTGGTACATGGCGAACAGATAGTTGTTATAGCTCTGTCCCTTCGTCGAATAACCTTTCAGCTTGTGGATCATCGTACTGGCCGTCACTTCCTGGTCCGCTTTACGCAGCTGAGCGCGTGATTTACGGAACGATGAGTAGGCCGGGTGCGTATTCAGATTCACCACGTAGGCGCTGACGGAATCCTTCACAGACTCAAACTGCGAATAGCCTTTCACCTTGCCAGGGGCATTGTTACAACGACCTTTCACGCACTTCATGCCGAAAAGGTTGTTGTTGCTACGCGCAAGCTTAGAAGTCCCCCAGCCACTTTCGGCAGCAGCCATGGTCGCAACCATGCTGCCCGGGATGATATCCACACGCTCAAGGAGAGCATTCCACGGCACACGACGCGTGTTACCGTTCCAGCTCAGCTTGTAGCGCTGCGTGATATCTTTCAGACGCGCGCGCTCTGACGGCGACCAGCGGCTATCGTACTGTTTGGAGATCAGCCAGTTACGATCCGCAGTAATCGCGGCATTTTGACTCGTGATGTAAGGCATTACCGTCCGGAGAAACGCTTTTTTCCTTGGTGTTCCGGAAGGGTATTTTCGCAAATCAGGAAGTGAACTACTCTTTGCACTATTGCGAGAATACTCTTGTTTACTGCTAACCTTACTACTTGTCGTCTTTATTACGTGGGCTTTCTTACTCGTTGTATCCGTGTGCGTCTTCGCAAGCACCTCACCCGAAAATGCCGTGGTGAGTAACATGAGTATCGCAGCCCCATATCGTCGAATGGGAGTCGATATCATTAGGTCTCCTGGTCGGATGTAATCATCCCAACACCTTATTTTTTTCACAAATTTGAGAGCGGAATCTCAAATCATATCAAAAATAGACTTCAAGAGCACGTATAGAAATAGTCCAATTCCGAAACTATGTCACCTGAAACTTGCTCATAAAAACATCATTTCCGAAAATATGTGTGCGTTCTCGCAGATAACTGCCTAATTTTGCGCAAGATCACTCATCCTCACGCATCCTCCCGGCAGAAAGCGACAGGGGATGAGTTTTTCCCCTCTGCCTGCTGGCACACTGGTCAAAAATGCCGCGACAGGAAAAAGGAATGAAACGCACCGCATTAGCCTTTCTGATGTTACCCGCACTGGCATATGCCGACTGGTCATCGCCGGGGTTTAGCGCATTTAGCGCCGAAGGCACCGGAGTCTTCACCAGCCAGGCAAAGCTTGCGAAGGGTACGCGTCCTCTTACGCTGAGTTTTGACAAGACGTGCTGGCAGCCCACAGGCGCGATAAAACTCAATGAGATGCTGTCGCTCAAGCCCTGTGACGGCACACCGCCGCAGTGGCGACTTTTCCGCGACGGTGAATACCTGATGCGGATTGATACCCGTTCCGGCACGCCCACCCTGCTGCTGACGATTCAGAGTGCCGCAGAACAGCCGGTTGCAAACGTCATCCGCCAGTGTCCGAAGTGGGACGGTAAGCCGCTGACGCTGGACGTCAGCCATACCTTCCCGGAAGGCTCCGTCGTGCGCGACTACTACAGTAAACAGACGGCGACGGTGCAGAATGGAAAAATAACCCTGCAGCCAGCCGCCAACAGTAACGGCCTGCTGCTGCTTGAGCGCGCCGAAACCGACAAGCCGGCACCGTTTAGCTGGCAAAACGCCACCGTCTATTTTGTACTGACCGACCGCTATGTGAATGGCGATCCGAGCAACGACAACAGCTATGGCCGCCATAAAGACGGCATGCAGGAGATTGGCACATTCCACGGTGGCGATCTGAAGGGGCTGACCAGCAAGCTCGATTACCTGCAGCAGCTGGGGGTGAATGCGCTCTGGATAAGCTCCCCGCTTGAGCAGATCCACGGCTGGGTAGGCGGCGGAACCAAAGGTGATTTCCCGCATTATGCCTATCATGGCTACTACACCCAGGACTGGACAACGCTCGACGCCAATATGGGAACTGAAGATGATTTACGCCAGCTTGTCGACGAAGCGCACAAGCGCGGGATCCGCGTTCTTTTCGATATCGTCATGAACCACGTTGGTTATGCCACGCTGGCAGACATGCAGGAATATCAGTTTGGTGCCCTGTACCTGCAGGGTGATGAGCTGAAAAAGACGCTGGGAGAACGCTGGACGGACTGGAAGCCGGGCGCAGGCCAGACCTGGCACAGCTTTAACGACTACATCAACTTTAGTGACAAAGCCGCATGGGAAAAATGGTGGGGTAAAAAGTGGATCCGCACCGACATCGGTGATTACGATAACCCCGGCTTCGATGATTTAACCATGTCGCTGGCATTTCTGCCGGATCTGAAAACGGAATCCACGACGCCTTCCGGATTGCCAAACTTTTACCAACACAAGCCCGATACCCACGCGAAGGCCATCAAGGGATATACCCCGCGCGACTACCTTACCCACTGGCTCAGCCAGTGGGTCCGTGACTACGGCATCGACGGTTTCCGGGTGGATACGGCTAAACACGTTGAGCTTGCGGCCTGGCAACAGCTGAAAGACCAGGCAAGCCAGGCGCTGGCCGCCTGGAAAGGGGCGAACCCGGACAAAAAGCTCGACAACGCACCGTTCTGGATGACCGGGGAATCCTGGGGCCACGGGGTGATGCAAAGCGATTATTACCGCCACGGTTTTGATGCGATGATCAACTTTGACTATCAGGAGCAGGCGGCAAAAGCGGTGGATTGCCTGGCCGATATGGATCTCACCTGGCAGCAGATGGCGGAGAAGCTGCAAAGCTTCAACGTGCTGAGCTATCTCTCATCACACGATACGCGTCTGTTCCGCGAAGGAGGCCAGCGCGCGGCGGAGCTGCTCCTGCTGGCACCGGGCAGCGTGCAGATTTACTACGGCGATGAATCTGAACGTCCGTTCGGGCCGACAGGCTCCGACCCGCTGCAGGGTACCCGGTCAGATATGAACTGGCAGGACGTCACGGGCAAGCAGGCCCTAACCGTCGCCCACTGGCAAACGCTGGGTCAGTTCCGTGCCCGCCATCCGGCGATCGGTGAAGGCAAACAAACCACGCTGTCGCTGAAAGAGGGGTATGGCTTCGTGCGCGAGCACAAGGGCGATAAGGTGATGGTGGTATGGGCGGGTAATCAATAATTATCCCCCTCACCCTAACCCTCTCCCCGCAGGGGAGAGGGCCGGGGTGAGGGAAATCCCACCAGAACTATTCACTACACAAATCAAACTCTGCCCTATAAAACAACAAATCCGACCACATCACCCGATTTGCACCAGCACGGTGCTAGCGTTATGGTTACCCACTTTCAAAATAAGCTCGACAGATCACCTGCTATGACGTTTTCACTTTTCGGCGACAAATTTACCCGCCATTCAGGCATTACTCGCCTGATGGAGGACCTCAACGACGGGCTGCGCACACCGGGCGCAATCATGCTCGGCGGCGGAAACCCGGCTCAAATCCCGGAGATGACGACCTATTTCCAGACGCTGCTCGCTCAGATGCTGGAAAGCGGCAAAGCAAC
The DNA here is from genome assembly GCF_011765665.1 of Enterobacter sp. SES19. Classification (NCBI taxonomy): domain Bacteria; kingdom Pseudomonadati; phylum Pseudomonadota; class Gammaproteobacteria; order Enterobacterales; family Enterobacteriaceae; genus Enterobacter; species Enterobacter sp. SES19. The sequence continues at coordinate 203,690 of NZ_CP050320.1, read as the reverse complement.
CGATGCGCTTTGCAATTACGACGGCCCGCAGGGTAAAACCGAGCTGCTGGCACTCCTCGCCGAAATGCTGCGTGACGAGCTGGGTTGGGATATCGAACCACAGAATATTGCACTGACAAACGGCAGCCAGAGCGCGTTTTTCTACTTGTTTAACCTGTTCGCAGGGCGTCGCGCCGACGGCACCACCAAAAAAGTGCTGTTCCCGCTGGCACCGGAGTATATCGGCTACGCTGATTCCGGCCTGGAAGAGGATCTGTTCGTCTCCGCGCGCCCGAATATTGAGCTGCTGCCGGAAGGCCAGTTCAAATATCACGTCGATTTTGAACACCTGCATATTGGCGAAGAGACGGGCATGATCTGCGTATCGCGTCCGACTAACCCAACGGGCAACGTGATCACCGACGACGAACTGATGAAGCTGGATGTACTGGCAAATCAGCACGGCATCCCGCTGGTGATCGATAACGCCTACGGCGTACCGTTCCCGGGCATTATCTTCAGCGAAGCACGCCCGCTGTGGAACCCGAACATCGTCCTGTGCATGAGCCTTTCTAAGCTGGGTCTGCCGGGCAGCCGCTGCGGCATCATCATTGCCAATGAGAAAATCATCACCGCCATCACCAATATGAACGGCATTATCAGCCTTTCACCGGGCGGCATTGGCCCGGCAATGATGTGCGAAATGATCAAACGCAAGGACCTGCTGCGTCTGTCGAATGACGTGATCAAGCCTTTCTATTACCAGCGCGTTCAGGAGACGATTGCGACAATTCGCCGCTACTTGCCGGAAGAACGCTGCCTAATCCACAAACCGGAAGGGGCGATTTTCCTCTGGCTGTGGTTTAAGGATTTACCTATCACCACCGAACTGCTTTACCAGCGCCTGAAAAAGCGCGGCGTACTGATGGTGCCGGGCGATTATTTCTTCCCGGGTCTGGATAAGCCGTGGCCGCATACCCATCAGTGCATGCGCATGAACTACGTCCCCGATCCGGAAAAAATCGAAGCGGGTGTTAAAATTCTCGCCGAAGAGATCGAAAAAGCCTGGCGCGAAGGAAATTGTTAAATAATAAGGCTCTTCAAATGAAGAGCCTTATTTTTCCGTGATCTGAATCTTATATTAAGGATATATCCTGTAGCGTTTAATTTATCATCTCTCTTGAGTTTCCTTAGGAATATTCCTTTAATTTATGCTCACTAACTTCTCCGCCAATAATTAAGCATCAGTTAAAGATCTTAACTTATTGTTATTTTGAAATAACCACCTGCAACACCGCAAAATACCTTATTAAGTCACTTTCATGCATATTTAAAAATACTGCATATACTCACTAATACGCCGCTCGGCGTTCTTTTGCGTGGAGTATTCATATGCTACCTAATAATGTTAGTCGCATCAGCGCTATTGCTGTTGCGGTACTGCTCGCGTTCTCTCTTTCTGCCTGTAGTGGAAGCGGTGGCGGCTCTCATCACTCAACGGCCAAAAATAACCCTGCGACTGGAAGCAGCAGCGGCTCAGGTGATGGAAGTGGCTCGACCGCGAGCAATGGCGGTTCGGGCAGCAACGGCTCGGGTACCGGGACAGGCGCGGGTGGCGGAACGGGTTCTGGATCAGGATCGGGCTCAGGAGGCAATGGCAGCGGAGGAACCGGAACAGGCAACACGGGCGGTGGCGGAACCACTACCGCAGGCGCAAATACCATACTGGGTGATGCCGGTAAAACAGTAACCAGCGTCGGCTCTACGGTGGATGGTCTTGGAAGCCAGCTGCCGACAAATAATCCCGTCACGTCAACCGTTTCAACCACCGTCAGCGGTGTTGGCAGTGCTGTGTCCACCGTGGGGACAGGCGTCACGACTGGCGTTGGCGATCCAAACAACGCGAACGGTGTGGGCACAACGGTCAAAGGCGTGACCACGTCGGTCACCTCCCTTGGCAATACCGTCTCAACGGTAGGCACGGGCCTGGCGAGCTCCACTTCCGGAACACCGGTCAGCGGTGTAACTGGCCTGACGGGCAGCGTGGTCAACAGTACCGGGCAACTGGTCAGTAACACCGGCACGGGTCTCACCAACACGGTAAGCAGCCCTGCGGTCACTCAGGTAACAACCGATACCACGACCGTGGCTAACAAGACGCTGGGCGGAGTACAGGGCGTGACGCAAAGCGTGGGCACCACGACGGGTCTCGGCACACCGGTCAACGGTCTGCTGACCCAGGTGGGTAACACCGTGAGCGGCGTGGGGGCCAACGTCAGCAACAGTAATAGCGGGCTTAACGGCGCGGGTCAGGTCGTCCAGAACGTCGGCCAGACGGTGACGGATAGCGGCACGCTGGTTAAACCCGCCACCTCGACGACCGGAGGAGGATCAGGCGCTCTCACAGCTAATGCAAACGTGGCGGCCACGAACAACAGTCTGGGTGCAACGGTCAATACGACCCTCAATACCCTGACGTCGGGCGTTACGGCCACCGCAACAACACATTAACCACCGGTCAAACAGTAATCTGCTTATTGTCATTCTGCGCCCCTGGTTCAGGGGCGCTTTATACGGCGACACTCCCCCTAACCGGGAATGATGAACAGGGATAGCGCGATGAAACACCACTTCCTTTTTTCGCTGACGGGGCTGGTTGTGCTGAGCATGGCCCGCGCCGATACACTGCCCTCTATTATTAACCCTGATAACCCGGCGCAAGTTTCGCGTAACGTTGCCCCAGAACAAACTGAGGCTGTCCCCCAGCCGAAAGTCAAAATAGAAAAACCGCAGTCAACGCTGACGCCTGAAACGCCCATTACCATTCATCACATTCAGTTTATTGGCGGAACGCGTTATCCCTTGCAGGAATTGCTTCAGCCCTTCAGGCCGTACGCCGGAAAAACCGTGCCGCTAAAAACGCTCACGGGGCTGGTAAATGATATTACGGCGCTCTATAAGGCCGACGGTTTTCCGCTCTCCTATGCCTGGCTGCCGGATGATAATTTCCAGCAGGGCAATATTAAAATTGTTCTGGTTGAAGGGTATGTCGCTCACAGCGACATCACCAGTAATAACCCTCATATCGCCGAGCGTCTTAAACGATTGTCAGAAAAAATCATGGCGGAAAAACCGCTGTCACAGGATACGTTCGATCGCTATAGCCAGCTGATGACCCGTACCCCTAACGTTCCGGTCACGGCCAATGCGCAGCTGCCAACCAATATCTATGGCGCGGCGGCGATGCAGATAACCGGTAATCAGGAGCGGAGCTGGAATATCGCTTCCACCATCGATACCCGTAAAGGGCAAGATTTAATGATGCTGAACGGCACGCTCAGCAACATGACAAGCTATGGCGATCAGCTTGGTGTGGCCACGCTTGTACCGTTAGATAGCAACACGCGAAAAAACTATGTCGGTCTCAACTGGCAGCAGTTTTTAAACGATGAAGGGCTGACCATGCAGCTAAAAGGCAGCTATTACCGTGAAGATCCGCGAGATTTTTCTCCCCTGCTCTCTTTGCCGAACAATATCAAAGTCGATTCGAAGCAAAAAACAACGCAATACAACGGGGGCGTGACGTTTGGCTATCCCCTGCTGCTGACGCAAAAATCACAAATTAATCTGACCGGCGGTTTTGATTACACCGACCGCCAGGATGATTATGCCCTGCAGGCCAGACTGCAGGGCAAAACCTATAGTCTGAACTCCGTCAACCAACACGCGCGTTATCCCGCGCTGGAAGTGGGCATTAATGGTGCACATCAATTCACAACCGCCAGCATCAGCGGCAGGCTCAACGTCCGTCAGGGTATTGATGCGATGGGTGCGGATATCGTCTCAGCTCCTAAACCCGATATGAATTTTACGCTCACAAAAAGCTATCTGGACGCTGCCTGGCTGTTTGCCGACAAATGGCGGCTATCAACGTCCTGGGAGGGAGACTGGTCAAATAACACGTTGCCGGAGCCCGAACGCGTTAGCTTTGGTGCCCAGCGCTTTGGCCGTGGATACCAGGACAGTGAAGCAAGCGGTGATTACGGCTATGGCGGGCAGGTAGAACTGCGCTATATCCAGATGCGAAAAGAGAGCACCTGGCTTGCCACAATCCAGCCCTACATCCTGGCCGATACCGCGCAAACCTGGTTTAACACCTCCGGTTTGCCTCATCAACGGCTCGGGTCAGTGGCGACCGGGGTGATGATAGGCGATACGCGCCACTATAGCGTCACGGTGGAGGCGGCAAGACCCGTCGGGGATGTTCCGACAGACAGTCGCAACAGAGACTGGCGCTACAGTCTGACGTTCACGTGGAATTTCAATAAAATGCAGTAAGCTTTTCAGCCCGAATACTGGCAGGATCAACGCAGCGCAGCGCGTGGGTTGGACAGGCCTCCACGCAGGCCGGTCCGCCTTCGCGATGCGCACATAAATCACATTTCAGCGCCTGCGCTCTATTTCCCTCCAGACGAACCTGCATCGCCCCAAACGGACAGGCCACCACACAGCTTTTGCACCCAATGCAGCGCGTCTGCTCAACGAGCCAGGTGCCCGCCGTACGGCTGATGGCATGGGTTGGGCAGACGTTAGCACAGGGCGCGTCCTCGCACTGATGGCAACCCACCGCCGTAGTGTAGGCGTCCCCCTTCACCACCCGAAGGCGGGAGGTGAAAGTCTGTGCGGTGAAGTCGTCCTGATGCGCAACCGCGCAGGCCACTTCGCAGGTGCGGCACCCGATGCATTTTCCCGCATCCGCCATGATAAATCGGTTCATCAGTTACGCCTCGCGCACGTTAAAACCCAGCTCTTTTGAGATAGCCTCTGCCGTTTCGCGCAGCGGCTTGAGCAAGTTCTTCTCACCCACCTGCTTCATGCGCGACGTCGACAGCGAGATAGAGATCGCATACGGGACGCGGCCGTGGATATCAAACACCGGCACGGCAATACAGGAAACGCCCAGCTCGTTCTCTTCTTTGTCCATCGCCATGCTGCGATCGCGAATTTCCGCCAGCTCATCATACATCGCACTCAACTCAGTGATGGTGTTGCGCGTCAAAGGTTGGATCTGTTCCTGATGGCTCTCCCAGTAGCTCGCCACGTAATCCTGATGACCAAACGCCATGTAGATCTTGCCCATTGCGGAGCAGTAGAGCGGCATATGCTGGCCGATATAGGCGCGCGTGCGCAGCATACCGGTTGTCGGTTCGAGCTTGTAAATCAGGATCGCGTGGTCGTCTTCCCGGCTGGAGAAATTCACCGTCTCGCCGGTGGCAATGTTCAGCGCCTCAAGGTGCGGAGCGGCCACGTGAATGATATTCAGCGACGACAGGGCCTTTTGCCCGACGGCGATAAATTTGGTGGTCAGACGATAGCTGCCCGCTGCGGGTGCCGGGGTCACGTACCCGCACGACTGTAGCCCCTGCAGCAAGCGGTGCACGGTGCTCTTATTCAGCCCCGCCAGTTCCGATAAATGCGCAAGTGGACACCCGTTCGGATAGTTGCTGAGGATCTCAATCAGCATCAGGCCGCGAAACAAGCTCTGGCTGCCTGCTGGCCTCTCTTTCTCTTGCGTCATTTCGCTCTCTTTCATGCTCATTACATGGCTCCTGTTTAGCGCGTCCTGATGGTAGCGCAAAGTGTGGGTCAGTTCACGATCTCAACAGAAAAAACACAACCAGTTGATTTTAATCGATTTTGAAAAACATGAATGTCGTTGATCTGACAAAATTTGATCGCTATATTTGAAATCAGATTTCGCATAGTGAAATTTAGCGATAAAAAAGCACTCGCACTTGCCCTTAAAAGAACAGGAGAACAGGGATGAAAGTGACCTTCGAAGAGTTGAAAGCGGCGTTTAATCGGGTTCTGCTCGATCGCGGCGTGAAAGCGGAAACCGCAGACGCTTGCGCCAACATGTTCGCTCGCACCACGGAGTCCGGCGTCTATTCGCATGGTGTGAACCGCTTCCCGCGCTTTATTCAGCAGCTTGATGCAGGCGATATCATTCCCGACGCTCAGCCCAAACGGGTGATGACATTAGGCGCCATCGAACAGTGGGATGCCCAGCGCTCCATTGGCAACCTGACGGCGAAAAAGATGATGGATCGCGCCACCGAGCTGGCGTCCGATCACGGCATTGGTCTGGTGGCACTGCGTAACGCGAACCACTGGATGCGCGGCGGCAGCTACGGCTGGCAGGCGGCGGAGAAGGGCTACATCGGTATTTGCTGGACCAACTCAATTGCCGTGATGCCCGCATGGGGATCAAAAGAGTGCTGCATCGGCACCAATCCGCTGATCGTGGCTATTCCCTCTAACCCGATCACCATGGTCGACATGTCGATGTCAATGTTCTCCTACGGCATGCTGGAGGTGAATCGCCTGGCCGGGCGCGAGCTGCCGGTCGATGGCGGCTTTGACGACGAGGGCAATCTCACCCGAGAGCCAGGCGTGATCGAGAAAAACCGCCGCATTCTGCCCATGGGCTATTGGAAAGGGTCCGGCTTATCCATCGTGCTCGACATGATCGCCACCCTGCTCTCCAACGGATCTTCCGTCGCGGAAGTGACCCAGGACAACAGCGACGAGTATGGCGTGTCGCAGATCTTTATCGCCATCGAGGTGGATCGCCTGATCGACGGTCCAACCCGCGATGCCAAACTGCAGCGCATTATGGACTTCGTTACCACCGCGCAGCGGTCAGATGAAAACGTTGCCGTCCGCCTTCCGGGGCATGAATTCACGCGCCTGCTGGAAGAGAACCGCCGCGACGGCATCACCATCGACGACAGCGTGTGGGCGAAAATCCAGTCTCTGTAAGGAGTGGGCCATGATATTTGGACATATTTCCCAGCCAAATCCGTGTCGCCTGCCGCAGGGGATTGAAAAAGCGCTTAATTTTCTGCGCACGACGGATTTCACCACCCTGGCGCCAGGCGTAGTAGAAATTGAAGGTCGCAACATTTTTGCTCAGGTTCTCGACCTGACGACAAAGGAACCGCACGTGAACCGCCCGGAAGTGCACCGCCGCTATCTGGATATTCAGTTTTTGGCGTGGGGTGAAGAGAAAATCGGTATCGCTATTGATACCGGCAATAACGAAATAAGCGAATCATTGCTGGAACAGCGCGATATTATTTTTTATCACGACAGTGAAAATGAATCGTTTATCGAAATGATACCCGGCAGCTATGCCCTATTTTTCCCGCAGGATGTACACCGTCCTGCCTGTATTAAAAACAAGGAATCCGCAATTCGTAAAATTGTGGTGAAAGTGGCAATCAGCGAATTAGATTAATTTTCTGATAAATACAGGAATGCGAAATGACCAACACCGGTTTTATTATTGGTGCGTACCCCTGCGCACCCTCGTTTCACCAGAAAGGGGAACAAGAAGAACAAACCTTCTGGCGGGAACTTTCCGACACGCCGAATATTCGCGGGCTGGAACAGCCGTGCCTTGAAAATCTTCATCCTCTTGGCGACGAATGGCTGTTCCGCCATACGCCGGGTGAATGGCAAATTGTGGTCACGGCAGTGATGGAAACCATGCGCCGCCGCGGTATCAACAGCGCATTTGGCCTGGCGTCAGCTGACGAAACGCAGCGTAAAGCATGTATAGACTTTTACCGGCATCTGCACCAGAAAGTTAACGCCGTGAACGCCCGTTATCCGGGCAAAGTGATAGCCCTGGAAATGCAGGCAGCCCCGCAGGCGGGCAATGTTTCCGTCGAACAGGCCACCGAGGCGTTTTCCCGCTCCATCCGTGAAATTACAGGCTGGGACTGGGGCTGCGATCTGGTGCTGGAACACTGCGATGCCATGAACGGCCCAGCACCGCGCAAGGGTTTCCTGCCTTTAGAGCAGGTGCTGGAGGTGGTAAAAGAGACGGATATCAGCGTCTGCATCAACTGGGCGCGGTCGGCCATCGAAGGCCGTAACACCACCCTTCCGCTTGACCATGTTCAGGCCGCACTCAATGCCGGGAAACTGGGTGCATTGATGTTTTCGGGCACGACCACCCACGGGGAGTACGGAGAATGGCAGGATCTGCACGCGCCGTTTTCCTCATTCTGTGCCGACAGTTTGATGACAACTGAACACGCAAAATCACTCTTTACTGCGGCGAGCGCCGCAACGTTGAAATTCTCCGGTATTAAATTACTGGAAATAAATGCTAATGCTGATGTCAGCCATCGCATCGCCATTTTACGCGACGGTATCAGCGCAATGAATAAAGCAACGCAATAACAATAAGAAAATTTTATTCCGGTTACCTTACTGAGAGATTAACTATGAATATTTCTACTCATGCTCTACATGCGGACATTCCGCGCCAGCGCTGGCTAAGAATCATTCCTCCCATTCTTATCGCCTGCATTATTTCATATATGGACCGCGTGAATATCGCATTTGCGATGCCGGGTGGTATGGATGAAGAATTAGGTATTACCGCAACAATGGCAGGCCTGGCGGGCGGGATCTTCTTTATCGGCTATCTGTTCCTGCAGGTTCCCGGCGGCAAGATTGCCGTGCACGGCAGCGGCAAGAAGTTTATCGGCTGGTCGCTGGTTGCCTGGGCGGTGATCTCTGTGCTTACGGGTCTCGTGACGAATCAGTATCAGCTGCTGGTGCTGCGCTTCTTACTCGGCGTGGCGGAAGGCGGGATGCTGCCCGTTGTGCTCACCATGATCAGCAACTGGTTCCCGGACGCCGAGCGCGGTCGCGCCAACGCGATTGTGATCATGTTCGTGCCCATCGCCGGGATCATCACCGCCCCGCTGTCGGGCTGGATCATCACCGCGCTCGACTGGCGCTGGCTGTTCATTATTGAAGGTTTAATGTCCGTCGTTGTGCTGGTGCTGTGGGCGTTCACCGTGTACGACCGGCCGCAGGAAGCGCGCTGGATTTCAGAGGCGGAGAAAAACTATCTGGTGCAAACGCTGGCGGCTGAACAGCAGGCCATCGCTGGCAAAGAGGTGAAAAACGCGTCGCTCGGCGCAGTGCTGTCCGACAAAACCATGTGGCAACTGATCGCCCTGAACTTCTTCTATCAGACCGGGATTTACGGCTACACGCTCTGGCTGCCGACCATCCTGAAAGAGCTGACGCACACCAGCATCGGTCAGGTGGGCATGCTCGCCATCCTGCCTTACATCGGGGCCATTGCGGGCATGTTCCTGTTCTCCACGCTCTCTGACCGCACCGGCAAGCGCAAGCTGTTTGTCTCCCTGCCGTTGATTGGCTTCGCGCTCTGCATGTTCCTCTCCGTAGCGCTGAAAGAGAGTACCTGGCTGGCCTATGCCGCACTGGTGGGCTGCGGGTTCTTCCTGCAATCCGCCGCGGGCGTGTTCTGGACCATTCCGGCGCGACTGTTCAGCGCAGAGATGGCGGGCGGCGCGCGAGGCGTGATCAACGCCCTGGGCAACCTCGGTGGCTTCTGTGGCCCGTATGCGGTTGGGGTGCTTATCACCCTGTACAGCAAAGATGCCGGCGTTTACTGCCTGGCCGTTTCACTCGCCCTGGCGTCGCTGTTGGCTCTGCTGTTACCGGCGAAATGCGATGCCGGCGCAGAGCCCAATCCCACGGTGACTCCGCATAAACGTGCGGCCTGATGCCCTCACCCCAGCCCTCTCCCACGGGGAGAGGGAGAAAACCGAACCGTAGGTCGGGTAAGCGAAGCGCCACCCGGCGAATAAGTGAGATGAAGATGAGTGAAAAAGAGCCCTTCTGGCTGGGTATCGATTGTGGCGGTACTTATCTGAAAGCCGGTTTATACAACAGCCAGGGCAAGGAAGTCTGTATCGAACGTCGCTCCGTTGCCACGCTCAGCCCGCGAGCGGGCTACGCCGAGCGGGATATGCATGAGTTGTGGCAGCACTGCCACGCTACCGTCGCCACGCTGCTCAAACATTCAGGCGTAAACGGCAACCGGATTAAAGGCGTCGGCATTTCTGCTCAAGGCAAGGGACTGTTTCTGCTCGATAAACAGGACCAACCGCTGGGTAACGCCATACTCTCCTCTGACCGCCGTGCGCTGGAGATTGTGCAGCGCTGGCAGCAGGATGGCATTCCCGAAAAACTCTACCCGCATACGCGCCAGACGCTGTGGACCGGGCACCCGGCCTCGCTTCTGCGCTGGGTCAAAGAGAATGAGCCGCAGCGCAATCAGCAGATTGGTAGCGTAATGATGGCGCACGACTATCTGCGCTGGTGCCTGACCGGCGTGAAGGGCTGCGAAGAGAGCAACATCTCCGAGTCCAATCTCTACAACATGAATACCGGGAAATACGACCCACAGCTTACGCGCTGGCTCGGCATCAGCGAGATTGACGGCGCCCTGCCGCCGATTGTCGGTTCAGCAGAAATCTGCGGGGAAATCACCGCTCAGGCAGCCACCCTTACCGGTCTCGCGGCGGGCACGCCCGTCGTGGGTGGACTGTTTGATGTGGTTTCCACCGCGCTCTGCGCCGGACTGCAGGACGAGCACACGCTGAACGCCGTGATGGGCACCTGGGCCGTCACCAGCGGTATCGCCAGTACGCTTCGCGACAGCGAACCCTTCCCGTACGTCTATGGCCGCTACGTGCATCCGCAGCAGTATATCGTTCACGAAGCCAGCCCCACCTCGTCCGGCAACCTTGAGTGGCTCACCGCACAGTGGGGTGACATGTCGTTCAGCGAGATCAACCACGCCGTCGCCAGCCTGCCGAAAGCCGAAAGCGATGTGTACTTCCTGCCGTTCCTCTACGGCAGCAACGCCGGGCTGGAGATGACCAGCGGCTTCTACGGGATGCAGGCGCTACACACCCGCGCGCACCTGCTACAGGCGGTTTATGAGGGCGTGGTGTTCTGCCACATGACCCACCTCAACCGCATGCTTGAGCGCTTTTCTCAGGTGCAGGCGCTGCGCGTGACGGGTGGCCCGACCCATTCGGACGTGTGGATGCAAATGCTCGCGGACGTCAGCGGGCTGGCGATTGAGCTGCCGCAGGTGGAAGAGACAGGCTGCTCCGGCGCGGCGCTGGCGGCGATGGTGGGCACCGGTGTGTTCACCGACTTCCACTCAGCGCAGCGCGCGCTCAAACATGGCATCCGGGTCATCGAGCCCGACATGCGCGCCCATGCGGCCTATCAGCGCAAATATCACCGCTATCAGCTACTGATTTCAGCACTACAGGGCTATCACGCCCGAGTTAAGGAGAACAACCTATGAGCCGACCATTACTGCAGCTGGCGCTCGACCATACCTCTCTTCAGGCCGCGCAGCGTGACGTCGCGATGCTTGCCGATCACGTTGATATCGTCGAAGCGGGCACCATTTTGTGCCTGACCGAAGGGCTAAACGCCGTGCGCGCCCTGCGCGAGCAGTGTCCGGATAAAATCATCGTTGCGGACTGGAAAGTGGCCGACGCCGGAGAAACGCTGGCAGAACAGGCGTTTGGCGCGGGCGCGAACTGGATGACCATCATCTGTGCCGCCCCGCTGGCAACCGTTGAACGAGGCCACGAGGTGGCCCTGCGCTGCGGAGGTGAAATCCAGATGGAGCTCTTTGGTAACTGGACGCTGGACGACGCGCGCGCATGGCATCGCGTCGGCGTGAAACAGGCAATCTACCACCGCGGGCGCGACGCACAGGCGAGCGGTCAGCAGTGGGGCGAAGCGGATCTCGCGAAAATGAAAGCGCTCTCCGACATCGGTTTACAGCTTTCGATTACCGGCGGCATCACCCCCGCCGACCTGCCGCTGTTTAAGCAGATCAACGTTAAAGCCTTTATTGCCGGGCGCGCACTGGCTGGCGCCGTCAATCCGCCGCAGGTGGCGCAGGCATTCCATTCGAATATTCGCGACATCTGGGGAGCGTAACCATGCGTCAGCATCCGTTAGGGATTTACGAAAAAGCGCTGCCAAAAGATCTCTCCTGGCCCGAGCGGCTGGTACTGGCGAAAAGCTGCGGGTTCGATTTTGTCGAGATGTCGGTCGATGAAACCGACGAGCGATTATCGCGCCTCGACTGGCGCACCGCGCAGCGCGCCTCTCTGGTTGAAGCGATGCTGGAAACCGGGGTGTCTATCCCGTCCATGTGCCTGTCTGCCCACCGTCGCTTCCCGTTTGGCAGCCGCGATGAAACCGTGCGCCTACGCGCCCGCGAAATCATGACCAAAGCCATCAGGCTGGCGCGTGACTTAGGCATTCGCACCATCCAGCTTGCGGGTTATGACGTGTACTACGAAGAGCACGACGAAGGCACGCAGCAGCGCTTTGCCGACGGGCTGGCGTGGGCGGTAGAGCAGGCCGCCGCCGCGCAGGTGATGCTGGCGGTGGAAATCATGGATACCGCGTTTATGAACTCCATCAGCAAATGGAAAAAGTGGGACGACATGATCGCCTCGCCGTGGTTCAGCGTTTATCCGGACGTTGGCAACCTGAGCGCGTGGGGCAACGACGTCACCGCCGAGCTGACGCTGGGCATTGACCGCATTGCGGCTATTCACCTGAAAGACACCCAGCCCGTCACCGCGCAAAGCCCCGGACAGTTCCGCGACGTGCCGTTTGGCGAGGGCTGCGTCGATTTTGTCGGCGTGTTTAACACGCTGAATCAGCTGAACTATCGCGGCGCGTTTCTGATTGAGATGTGGACTGAAAAAGCAAAAGAGCCGGTGCTGGAGATTATCCAGGCGCGCCGCTGGATTGAAGCCCGTATGCAGGAAGGAGGCATGACATGCTAGACGAACTCAAAGCCGAGGTACTGGCAGCAAACCTGGCGCTGCCCGCCCACCAGCTGGTGACGTTCACCTGGGGCAACGTCAGCGCGGTTGACCGTGAAAGCGGCATGATGGTGATTAAGCCCTCCGGAGTGGAGTACGACGTGATGACGGCGGAGGATATGGTGGTGGTGAATATCGCTACCGGCGAAGTGGTCGAGGGAAATAAAAAACCCTCTTCAGACACGCCCACCCATCTTGCGCTGTACCGTCGTTATCCGGAGATTGGCGGCATCGTGCATACCCATTCGCGACATGCCACTATCTGGTCCCAGGCAGGACAGGATTTACCCGCCTGGGGCACAACGCACGCGGACTATTTCTACGGGGCGATCCCCTGCACGCGCCTGATGACCGCGGCAGAGATTGCCGGAGAATACGAATACCAGACGGGTGAAGTGATCATTAAAACCTTCGAGGAGCGCGATCTCAGCCCGATGCAGGTCCCGGCGGTGCTGGTCCACTCCCACGGCCCGTTCGCCTGGGGTAAAGACGCTGCCGATGCGGTCCACAATGCCGTCGTGCTGGAAGAGTGCGCCTATATGGGCCTGTTCTCTCGCCAGCTCGCGCCACAGCTTCCGGTTATGCAGCAGGAGTTGCTCGACAAGCATTATCTGCGCAAGCACGGGGTGAATGCCTATTACGGCCAGTGATCAGCCGGAATTGATATGCTCTTTACAGTACCGCCGTTTCCAGACGGCGGGTGTTAGCCCGGTATGCTTCGAAAAGATCTGCCGAAAATAGCCCACGTCATTAAAACCACACCGCGTTGCCACTTCGGTAAGCGAGGCAGAACCATCCAGCAACAGCTTTTCCGCCGCCCTGACGCGCTGGCGATGTATCGCCTCTGTCAGGGTTAAATGGAACGTCCGGCGAAATACGCGCCCGAGATAATTGGCATTGCAGTGCAACGCTTTTGCCAGCTGCGAGGTAGAAAGCGGTAAATGAAACTGCGTGCGAATAAGCTGTTTCGCCTTCCACGCCATTGCCGCACCGGCTTCATCTGCGTTATCTTCATAGCCTGATGAAATAGAAATTTGCTGCAAAATCAGTAATAAAATGATTTCCAGCGCCACGCTTCGCTGTAATTTCTCCTGCTCGCTCAGGAACTGGCGAAAAAGAGAAATTACATACTGTGCATCCCTCACGCGGCAGTGTTGTTCGATTGCCAGATTGGGCAACCGGTGCGAATGATGCTCAACCTCAAAATGCAGCCAGTAAAATTTAAGATCGGCCGGAAAGTCGCCCACGCCCACATGGCGTCGGTCTGGCCAAAGCAGCAAACTCTCTCCTGCTTTTACCTCAAATAACGTGCTTTCTTCCTGGATCGTTAATGTCCCTTTTTCGACAAAAATAATCTCCCACGACGTTAATTTTCGCGCAGGGTGGCGGCCCACGCCCCGGGAGATAAATAACCCGCCATTTTGGACCTTAATCGGAAGCGCTATGGATAATTCAAGCATGGATATTCACCATTCCGCTTTTATTGCCGTTGATATTCAATTTACGCTTTGATTATTAATCAATATTCGAATAACTGTCCGATCGGAATCACATTTTTATCATCAGGTCGGAATCGTCATCTTTTTATACTTTTCCCTTCCCTTGTTGGCCTTTCCGTTCGGTGCAGAATAAATGCGTACCTTGCACAAATACGATAATAAATTCGATTACCGAGGAGTTACTTCATGACTTCCACACCGATTACAGAATCAGACGTGACACAAGGGGCAACAGAGGGCCGCTTGTCCGTGCGCGAAAAAATTGGCTACGGCCTGGGCGACGCGGGCGGGACGGTGATTACCTGCCTGATCATGAATTTTCTGACCTTTTTCTATACTGATGTCTTTGGCCTGACCCCTGCGCTTGTTGGCACGCTGTTTATTGCCCTACGTGTATTTGACGCCATTTCCGATCCGGTAATGGGCATTATTGCCGACCGCACGCAAAGCCGATGGGGTCGCTTTCGCCCGTGGCAGCTGTGGGTCGCCTTCCCGATCGGCATTATCGGTGTGCTGACCTTCACCGTTCCGGAAGCCAGCATGGGCGTGAAAATCGCCTGGGCATTCGGGACCTATCTGCTGTTGTCCGTCGGCTATACCGCCATCAACGTTCCCTACTGTGCGCTGATTAACACCATGACCACTCGCCACAACGAGGTGATCTCCTGCCAGTCCTGGCGCTTCGTGCTGTGCGGCGTGGCGGGCTTTTTGGTCTCCGTGGGCCTGCCGTGGCTGGTCGCGGAGTTGGGCCAGGGAGATGCCGCGAAAGGTTATCAGCTTGGCGTCGGCGTCCTGTGTGCCATCGCCGTGGTGATGTTCCTGTGCTGCTTCTGCTGGGTACGCGAACGTGTTCCGCTGGCGCTGATGGGGAAATTTACCCTGCGCGAGCATCTGGCCGGTCTGCGTAAAAACGATCAGCTGCTGCTGATGCTGGTGATGTCATTTCTGCTGATTAACGTCTTCAACATTCGCGGCGGCGGGTATATGTACTTCATCACATACGTGCTGCAGGGCAGTACCGCCTATACCTCGCTGTTTTTCACCATGGTGACTTTTGCCGCCATTCTGGGGGCGGTCATCGTCAGCCCGCTGTCGCGCCGTATTGATACCGTCAAACTCTATTACTACACCAACCTGGTGCTCGCCGCGCTCGCGGTGGGAATGTGGTTCCTGCCTGGCGGCCCGGCGCACCAGACGCTGTGGCTGATCGTCATTTTGAGCAACGGCGTCATTCTCGGGTTTACCCTGCCGCTGCACTTCTCGCTGATGGCGTTTGCCGACGACTATGGCGAGTGGAAAACCGGCGTGCGCTCTTCAGGGATGAACTTCGCCTTCAACCTGTTTTTCATCAAGCTCGCGTGGGCGTCCAGCGCCGGGATCATCAGCCTGGTGTTTATCGCCGTGGCCTACCAGCCCGGTGCGGGCAACCAGACGCCTGCTTCGCTGCAGGGCATCACCGCCATGGAGACGCTGCTCCCCGCCCTTTTCCATCTGCTGCTGGCCGTCTCTATCCGCTGGTGCAGACTCAACAACCCTATGATGTCGCGCATTGCTACCAACCTGCGCCAGCGTCACGTACCCTCCTGAGGAGAACACGATGTCCATAATGGAAGCCGATCTGCATAAACTGAAAATTAACGACCCGTTTCTCGGGCAGTATCAACGTCTGGTACGTGAGGTGGTGATCCCCTACCAGTGGGATGCGCTAAACGACCGCGTGACGGAAGCCGAACCCAGCCACGCCATCACCAACTTCCGCATTGCGGCGGGTCTGGAGCAGGGTGAATTCTACGGCATGGTATTTCAGGACAGCGACGTGGCGAAATGGCTGGAAGCCGTGGCGTGGTCGCTGTGCCAGAAGCCTGATGTTGAACTGGAGAAAACCGCCGACGAGGTGATTGAGCTGGTCGCGGCGGCGCAGTGTGAAGACGGTTATCTCAATACGTACTTCACGGTAAAGGCGCCGGGCGAACGCTGGACGAATCTGGCCGAGTGTCACGAGCTGTACTGTGCCGGACATATGATAGAAGCGGGCGTAGCGTATTTTCAGGGCACCGGAAAACGCCGTCTGCTGGAGGTGGTGTGCAGGCTGGCAGACCATATCGACAGCGTGTTTGGCCCCGTCGAGAACCAGCTACACGGTTATCCGGGCCATCCGGAAATCGAGCTGGCGCTGATGCGGCTTTACGACATCACGCAGGAGCCCCGCTATCTCACTCTGGTGAAATATTTCATCGAGCAACGCGGCGTTCAGCCTCACTTCTACGATATCGAATACGAGAAGCGCGGCAGAACATCATACTGGAACACCTATGGCCCGGCGTGGATGGTCAAAGACAAAGCCTACAGCCAGGCTCATCAGCCGCTTTCGGAACAACAAACGGCCGTCGGCCATGCGGTGCGTTTTGTCTATCTGATGGCGGGCATGGCGCATCTGGCACGCCTGAGCCATGACGAGGATAAACGGCGGGACTGCCTGCGGCTGTGGAAAAATATGGCGCAGCGCCAGCTGTACATTACCGGTGGAATCGGCTCACAAAGCAGCGGCGAGGCGTTCAGCAGCGATTACGATCTGCCCAACGATACGGTCTATGCCGAAAGCTGCGCCTCCATCGGCCTGATGATGTTTGCCCGCCGGATGCTGGAGATGGAGGCCGACGGCCACTACGCCGACGTGATGGAGCGGGCGCTATACAACACGGTACTGGGCGGAATGGCGCTGGATGGTAAGCATTTCTTCTATGTGAACCCGCTGGAAGTCCATCCGAAAACCCTGGCGTTCAACCATATCTACGATCACGTGAAGCCCGTCCGCCAGCGCTGGTTTGGCTGCGCCTGCTGCCCGCCGAATATCGCCCGCGTGCTGACGTCGCTGGGGCACTACATTTATACCGTCCGCCAGGATGCGCTTTTTATTAACCTTTACGTGGGCAACGATGTCGCCATACCGGTTGGCGACGAAACCCTGGCGCTGCGAATTAGCGGTAACTATCCGTGGCATGAACAGGTAAAAATCGACATTACCTCGCCTGTTCCCGTCACGCATACGCTAGCCCTGAGGCTGCCAGACTGGTGTGCCGCGCTTGACGTTTTATTAAATGGAGAAGCGGTAACGGGCGAGATCTCCCGTGGATACCTTTATCTCACCCGCAGCTGGCAGGAGGGTGACGTCATTACGCTAAAGTTACCTATGCCGGTTCGCCGTGTGTATGGTAACCCACAGGTCCGCCAGCAGGCGGGGAAAGTCGCCCTGCAGCGCGGCCCGCTAGTCTACTGCCTGGAAGAGGCCGATAACGGCGCCAATCTGCATCACCTTTCTCTGCCTGAAAACAGCGAGTTCAGGGTCTTTGAAGGGAAAGGAATTTTCGCGCACAAGATGCTAATACAGGCAGAGGGGATTGGGTGTCACGTGGAGGACACGGATGCGCTGTGGCAGTACGATCGCTCGCCGGTACAACGTCAGCCCCGCACGCTGACCTTTATTCCCTGGTTTAGCTGGGCTAACCGGGGAGAAGGAGAAATGCGGATCTGGGTGGATGAAGGTTGAAATTCTGCGGCCTGTTGCCCTCACCCCATCCCTCTCCCAAGGGAGAGGGAGTAAACAGGCTTTACCGCATCAGAAACGCCAGGTCAGGCCGGTCATCAGCGCGAAGCTGTCGTCGCGGTCGATCATCGGGCTGTTCTTCACGTCGTCAGGCAACACGGTGTAGACCGCGCTGGCGTTAAGGTACAGCTTCTGGGTTAACTGATATTTAGCCGCCAGCCCAACGTATGGCGTCCAGCTATCACCAGCGGTGTATTGATCCAGTCCTGAGCGGCGAGACTCGCTGCCGGATACGCCATAGTAGTAGTCGTTATAGCTTTCGTCGCTGTAGAACACACCAACAGAAGGCGTCAGGGTCAGGCGCTCCATCCTGATTGGACGGAAGTAAGATACCTCGCCGATCACGCCACCGCTTTCATCCATGGCATCACCAGAGACCGCCACTTTTAGCGAACCCCAGCTCTCATGGCGGTAGTACGCGCCACCGAGGAAGGCAGAAGCTTTACGCTCATCCAGCTGCTTCATCTGATGGTCGTCGTTGTCATCAGGATCGAAATGCAGCGGCATCCACGACGCGGTCAGACTGAATTCATTTTTTGCATCTTTCCACAGGATCCATCCGCCAGTGGTCTGACGAACATAGAAACGATCGCCTTCATAGCTAATTAACGGTACTGCGGTAGTATTTTCGTTATAGCCTTTGTAAGGAGACTCATTAAATACAGCCCCCGCTCCAAGTGAAAAGTCACCGGCCATTGCTGAGGATGTTGCAAATAACGTGGCAGCGATGAGTAAATTGTATTTAATAGTCATTACATGTAATCCATTAAAATGCCAAACAAGCGAGGCGCATAATAATGGTTACAAA
The DNA here is from genome assembly GCF_011765665.1 of Enterobacter sp. SES19. Lineage (NCBI taxonomy): Bacteria > Pseudomonadati > Pseudomonadota > Gammaproteobacteria > Enterobacterales > Enterobacteriaceae > Enterobacter > Enterobacter sp. SES19. The sequence goes on along the minus strand of NZ_CP050320.1, from coordinate 185,030 downwards.
TTTGCCAATGCAACGCTGCGGTTTATATAATATTATATATAAAATCATATAGATGGGTGCGCATGATGAATAAATTACAGCTAAAGCCACGCGAATTAAAAATTATATCCGTCATCGCAGCCACCCACAGCATTGGTGATGCCGCGGCCCTGCTGGGCATGGCGCAGGCCAACGTCAGTAAATATCTGTCTGATTTTGAAACTCGGGTTGGACTGAAGGTGTTTGAGCGCACCACGCGCCAGCTGGCCCTGACCCAGTTTGGTGAAGCGTTACTCCCTTACGTTAATGCCACGCTGGATAAGAACAGTCAACTCGTTAATTTCATTGCTGATTATAAGCATGAAAAGCGCGGAAAGGTCACAATCTATGCCCCCACAGGTATCGTGACCTATCTCGCGCGCCACGTGATCCATCAGATAGAAGACATCGGTGACATTCGCATCTCCCTCAAAACCTACAATCTGGACCGCAATGAATTTTCAGAAGGCGTTTCCTTTCCTGATGACTGCGATATTTTAATTACCTATGCGCAACCGAAAGACGAAAGCCTGGTCGCCAGCGTGTTGACAAAATATTCCGTTACGGCATTCGCAACCGTAGAGTATTTAAATAAACATCCCTTAACGGGACCTGAAGATTTAATTAATCACTCCTGCATTCTTATTGATTCCATGCTGGTCGATGATGCGAACATCTGGCGTTTCCGCGTGCATGGCAGTGATAACGTGCACGACTACCGGGTGACCGGTAATTATATTTGCGACAATACGCAGACGGCCCTGGAGCTGGCAAGAAATAATCTTGGGATTGTTTTTGCACCCAAAGAGAGTCTGAAGAAAGAATTAACGCGGGGGATGCTGGTCCCCTGCTTCCCGCATCAGGAGGAGTGGTGGCTCGATCTGACGGCCATCTTCCGCAAACGTGAATACCAGCCCTGGCGTGTGCAATACGTCCTGGACGGCGTTCTGAACTGCCTGCGCCAGCAAATTGCTCAGGCCGCCCATGGACGGCCTGAGCTGGGCGATTAGAACAGCCCCAGCGGTTTATCGGAGTAGCTGACCAGCAAACATTTCGTCTGCTGGTAATGCTCCAGCATCATCTTGTGGGTTTCACGCCCGATGCCCGACTGCTTATAACCGCCAAAGGCCGCGTGCGCCGGATAGGCGTGGTAGCAGTTGGTCCAGACGCGCCCGGCCTGAATGCCGCGGCCCATTTTATAGGCCAGATTACCGTTGCGACTCCAGACGCCTGCCCCCAGGCCATATGGCGTGTCGTTGGCAATCTCCAGCGCCTCCTCCATCGTTTTAAAGGTGGTCACGGCCAGCACCGGTCCGAAAATTTCCTCCTGGAAGACGCGCATGTTGTTCTGACCGAACAAGATCGTTGGCTCAAGGTAATACCCTTCCTGCAGATCTCCTCCCAGCACTTTACGGCGTCCGCCGGTCAGAATATCCGCCCCTTCTTTCTTGCCGATGTCGATGTAGTTGAGGATAGTCTCCAGCTGTCCGTGTGAAACCTGCGCGCCCATCTGCGTGACGTTATCGAGCGGATTACCGCTGCGGATAGACTCCACGCGGCGAATGGCCCGCTCCATAAAGCGCTCATAGATGGACTCCTGCACCAGCGCGCGACTTGGGCAGGTGCAGACTTCGCCCTGGTTAAACGCAAACAGCGCAAACCCTTCCAGGGCTTTATCGAAGAAGGCATCCTCTTCCTCCATCACGTCCGCGAAGAAGATGTTCGGGGATTTCCCGCCCAGCTCCAGGGTCACCGGAATGATGTTTTGCGTAGCATACTGCATGATCTGCTGGCCCACTTCCGTCGACCCGGTAAACGCCACTTTAGCGATCCGTTTCGAGGTCGCCAGATATTCCCCTATCTCACCGCCAGCACCGTTGACCACGTTAATCACGCCCGGCGGCAGAAGATCGCCAACAATTTCCATCAGCAGCAGCACCGAGAGCGGCGTCAGACGCGCCGGTTTCAGTACAATACAGTTCCCGGCCGCCAGCGCGGGCGCCATTTTCCAGCTCGCCATCAGCAGCGGGAAGTTCCACGGAATAATTTGCCCGACGACGCCCAGCGGCTCGTGGAAGTGATACGCCACGGTGTCGCTGTCTACCTCGCTTATTCCACCCTCCTGAGCGCGAATACAGGAGGCAAAATAGCGGAAGTGGTCGATGGCCAGCGGCACGTCAGCCGCCATCGTTTCCCGGATAGGCTTGCCGTTATCCCAGGTTTCCGCCGTCGCCAGCAGCTCAAGATTTTGCTCCATCCGGTCGGCGATTTTGAACAAAATGGCCGCGCGGTCCTGAACGGAGGTATGAGCCCATTTCTCTTTCGCTTTGTGCGCCGCATCCAGCGCCAGGTCGATATCGCGCTTGCCGGAGCTGGCAATCTCACACAGCGGCTGGCCGGTAACCGGGGTCAGGTTGGAATAGTATTCGCCGTCGACGGGAGCGACCCAGTCGCCGCCAATAAAGTTGTCATAACGGGGCTTCAGCTTGAGGGGAAAACCATACTCGCCGGGCTGGATACGCGATGAGGGAGGATTGTTTGTCATGACCGTCTCCTTGCTGTTGGTGTACAACAAGGGTAGTTCCGGCTGGCGATTTTCTCGCCAGCCGGTAACGGTGTTTACGACGGAGGTCACGGAGTTTCAGGAAATAACAACGAATCTCGCAATAAATGATCGTTACCGCGACGGCGGGTAAAGCCGATGCGGTTGAAATACTCGAGGATCTGAATCGCCAGCTTACGGCCCACGTTCAGCCGGTCGCGGAAATCGGCTGCGCAGGTCGAGCCGCGCTCCTGATCCAGCTCGCGGATGAGGTTAGCAAACGCCACAATACGATCGTTACGGTAATAACGATCTTTCACGATCGCGACTATCAGTCCCTGCTGCGCCGCATGGCGCAATACCTGACGCATCACCTGTTCATCGGTGTTGGTTTCGCGAGCCAGATCGCGAACCCACCACGGCTCATCACCAAACAGCGTGGCGACTTTTTGCCATATCGCCTCTTGCTCTGCGGTGAACCCGGCCTTGTGATCCGGCAGATGCAGCCAGCCGTGGTGGCTTTTAATCACCCCGCTTTCGCGCATGTTTTCAATCAGCAGCAGCACCAGCGCGTCGTCTTCCATCGGCAACGCCATGCGTCGCAGACGCTCACGGCCCGGGCCTGGCTCGTCCTGATGCTGTTCATGGTACGTCGCGAGCGTGTTCAGTATCTTACGCTGCCAGTGTGCCGCAACCGGGGCATTAAGCAGACTGTTTCCAGCCTGAATAAAGCCCGGCTGCTGGGTCAGCTGGATTAGGCCTTCCTCGCTCAGCTGGCGTGCCCATGCAAAATCACGCAGACTTACCGCACCGCGATCGAGATGCACCCGCAGCGCGGCGTTATCATCGCTGGCCTGCGCCAGCGCGGCCAGCCACTGCAGATATTCAGGTTTACGCTTGCCGCGTCGAGGTGGATTCAGCGCGACGACCCGCGCCCCGGCCAGCGTTTCCCGCGCGGAAATATCACGCAGTACCAGACGATCGTTGTCTGCCAGCCAGAGCGGGGAATCGAATACCAGTTCGGCAAGATCGTTTTCCAGCAGCGACACTCGCCCGGTGATATGGCTGGCCGCGTGGTGAATATGCAGCGGCTGCCACTGGGTCAGCGGCATGTGTGTCTGCAGGGAAACAATGACGCGTTCAGACGGTTCCGGCGGGGCATCGGCCAGCAGCCAGTCGCCGCGGTTAAGCTGCTCTTTTTCTGCATCCCCGGCAATGTTCAGCGCGATACGCTGTCCGGCATGGGCACGTTCAGCGGGCTGGTTTTGCGCGTGCAGCCCGCGCACGCGCATCGGTTTGTTCACGCCCGTCAGCCAGAGCGAATCTCCCACGCTGACTTCACCACTCAGCGCCGTACCGGTAACCACCAGACCCGCGCCTTTGACGGTAAACGCCCGGTCAATTGCCAGACGGAAGCGGTGATGGCTGGCATGATCGCGCGACGAAAGCTGCTGCAAGTGGTGGCGAAGTTCCTCGATACCCCGCCCTTCTGTCGCCACGGTGACAAAAAGCGACGCGTCGGCAAAACCATACTCCCGTAAGGTCGCCTGGACCGTTTCGCGCACCTCGCGGACGCGTGCGTCATCCACGCGATCGGCTTTGGTCAGCGCCACGGTCAGCTGCGGGTTGCCGGTCAGCTGTAGGATCGCCAGGTGCTCACGGGTTTGCGCCATGACGCCATCATCGCAGGCCACCACCAGCAGGGCATGATCGATGCCCCCCACTCCCGCCAGCATGTTGGACAGAAACTTTTCATGCCCCGGAACATCTATAAAGCCCAGCACGCGGCCATCAGGCTGGGGCCAGTAGGCATAGCCAAGATCGATGGTCATGCCGCGCTTTTTCTCTTCCGGCAGGCGGTCGGCGTTAATGCCAGTAATCGCCTGCAGCAACGTGGTTTTTCCGTGGTCGACATGACCGGCGGTGGCAATAATCATTTCAACAACATCTCCAGAAATCGCTCTTCATCTTCAAGGCAGCGCAGATCCAGCCACATTCGGCCGTCGTAAATCCGCCCGATAACCGGCGCAGGCAGGCCACGCCAGCGCGACGACAGGGCGTCAAGATGGCTGCCGCGCCCGTCACGCGGCGTGAACGTGAGCGCTTCACTCGGCAGCCGGTCCACCGGCAGCGACCCGCTGCCAATCTGCGACTGGCAGGGCTCAATGCGAACGTCAAAATTGGGGTAGTGTGGGGCGATGCGCGGCAGCAGCAGTTCGGCCTGGGCGCGAATCGAGGCGGCATCGCGGCTTAACAGGCGCAGCGTGGGCAGGCGGTCGGCCAGTTTTTCCGGGTGGAGATAGAGCCGCAGCGTCGCCTCCAGCGCGGCAAGCGTCATTTTATCGGCGCGCAGGGCGCGCTTGAGCGGATGCTGCTGCAGCTGTGCGATAAGCTCGCGCTTGCCGACGATAATCCCGGCCTGCGGCCCGCCAAGCAGCTTGTCGCCAGAAAAGCTGACCAGGCTAACGCCCGCCGCAATCATCTCCTGCGGCATCGGCTCTTTTGGTAGCCCGTACAGGCTCAGATCCACCAGCGAGCCGCTGCCGAGATCGGCAATCACCGGGATATCCAGCTCACGCCCGATTTCCGCTAGCTCCGCCTCGTCAACCGTTTTGGTGAAGCCTTCAATATGGTAATTGCTGGTGTGGACCTTCATCAGCAGGGCGGTATTTTCATTCACCGCCGCGCGATAATCTTTCGCATGGGTGCGATTGGTGGTGCCCACTTCATGTAGCGTGCAGCCTGCCTGGCGCATCACGTCCGGAATGCGAAACGCCCCGCCAATCTCCACCAGCTCGCCGCGGGAAACCACCACCTCTTTGCCGCTGGCGGTGGCCGCCAGCATCAGCAGCACCGCGGCGGCGTTGTTATTCACAATGCAGGCATCTTCCGCGCCGGTCAGCTGGCACAGCAGCTCCGCCAGCGCCCGGTCGCGGTGCCCGCGTCCGGCGCCGTCCAGATCGTACTCCAGCGTCACGGGCGCTCGCATGGCCTGTACAACCGCCTCGACGGCCTCTTCTGCCTGCTGCGCGCGGCCCAGGTTGGTATGCAGTACGGTACCGGTCAGGTTAATCACCGGGCGTAACGCGCTTTGCGCTTTCTCATCCAGCCGGCGTTCAACTTCCTGCTCCCACGCCGTGCACCAGTCGGGCAAGACGTTTTCTGACTGAATAGCGCATCGGGCTTCGTCCTGAAGCAGGCGTAACATCTCCACCGTCGCGGTATGGCCGAAGCGCTCAACAACAGCATGAATGCGGGGCTCGCGAAGGAGACGGTCGATAGCGGGGATCTGGCTGTACAGCGAATGATGAGTAGTCATGAAAGCGCCTGGCGAGTAAATATCTTCCCCCCTCCCGACGGGAGAGGGAGTTAACATGTGGAGGGATTGTACCGCCTCCGACGCCGAAGTGTTATAACCCGCGTCAAGCCTTTGGCGGTTCTGTACGGGCAAAGCTCTCGCGGCTAAACAGCGTGTCTGCCAGTTTCACCAGCAGCGGACGGTCGACGCACCAGCCCGGGGAGACGCGGCGGAAGTTGAGATAGCCGATGGCGCAGGCGATGGCGATGGTCCCCAGGTTCAGGCTGTCGGGGTGAATCTTACCCTCCCGGATAAGCTGCTCGCACCTGTCCAGGCTGCGGCTGATTTTTTCCCGCTGGCGTAACAGTTCCGTTTCCGACTGCTGGGCGGCGGGTCTGGCCTGTTCACGTACGGAGGTTAACGCCGCATCCATAATGCCATCGGCCAGGGCTTCGATTTGCTTCACTGCCAGCGCCGCTTTTGGGTCAGCCGGCAGCATGGCCGGGGCAACGCCCAGCAGCTCGATATACTCGGCAATTATCGGGGAATCGAACCAGTATTCGCCCTCGTCCGTCACCAGCGCCGGGACTTTCCCCAGCGGGTTGTACTGCGCAACGCCGTTTTCCGCGTTGTAGGGCTGTTCATTAATGAATTCAAATTCAATCCCCTTCTCCAGCAGGAGAATCGAGATCTTTCGCACGAAGGGACTGGTGTAGCTACCGATGAGTTTCATTGCCTGATCCTTGATGCTGCAAAAAAGTCAGTATGGATCAAGCGATGAAAAAAGGGCAGGTCTGCGTGTCGCATTCCTGCCCTGGAAGGATTAGTGATCGAGGTAGAGGTAGTGCATCCAGCTGGTCATACGGAGCAGCACTTTACGCATGACCGAGACGTGGGCGAAGTGGTCCGAATAGACCGCCACCTGGGCAAAAATACCGTCTGGCAGCGCATCGACCTCCGCATTGGGGTTCAGCTCAATGATAGCCTGCACACCATCACTACCCGGAGTGACCGTCAGCGACTGCAGCGCGCCCTGCGCCTGATAGGTCCCCCCCGGCACCACCGGCAAAATCGCGGTAAGCTTCCCGGAGAACACCTGGCCCGGCAGCGCGTTAAACACCACTTCCGCTTCATCACCCGGCTTCAGACGCAGCAGCGAGTTCTGACGGAACTGGGCCACAATCTGACGCTTCTGTTCAGGAATAAAGACCATCACCGGGCGCAAAGGCAGCGCGGCGGCATAGGTCCCCGGACGGATCAGCACCTGGGTGATGTAACCATTGCTTGGCGCGCGCACCACGGTTTGATCCAGATTGTATTTGGCTTCGGCAAGCTGGGCGCGCAAGGAGGCAATTTGCGACTGCTCACCGTTCACCATGCTGTCTAACTGGCTTTGGATCTGCACCTGTTCAGCCACGGAGCCTTTCACCAGCGCATCCTGCGCCAGATAGTTCTGCCGCGCGTTGTCGATATCGCTTTCAGAGAACGGATTCACCTTCGCCTGGCTGCCTTTCAGGTAGCGCTGATAATCTTTATAGAGGCGATCGCGTTCAGCGGAGACGCGCGTGGTATTGGCAACGGCTTCCGCCAGCTGCGCTTTCAGATTATCGATATTGTGCGTCGCGGTTACCAGGTCGGCCTGAAGTCTGTCGACCCGCGCCTGATAGCGGCCTGGATCCAGTTTAAATAACACTTCGCCTTTTTTAATGAGCTGATTATTTTTATCGGTCACTTCGCTGACCACACCGGTCACCTGCGGCGTGATTGGAATAGAAATAACCGCTTTTTGCGCCGTAAAGGTATACGGGTGGTTATAGTTCATTAACAGAATAAGTCCGGCAACAATAAATACGCCGCCTAATGTTGCGGTGGCAAGCGTCCACTGGTTGACCGGAATTCGGAATATTTTAAAGATGGCCCAGGCAAATGCCACGTAGGTCAAAATAATCAACAGATCCATGATTAGCGCTCCAGCGTGTTCTTATCAGCAGCAGGCTTTACCGCGGCCAGCTTTTGTTCGAGTTCCGCCACGCGTTTGGCGAGCGCATCCATGCCCGGGACCTCATCAGGCTTTGTAATGTGGTTTTGCATACCCCAGCCACGATCTTCGCGGTACAGGGTGGCCCAAATCCACAGGAACGGCCAGATGGCATGGAGCGTAAACAGGCTAATCCACCCTGCCGTGTGAATTGCATCGGCATGCGGATGGTTACGCTTTTTGGCCATATTGTAAGGGATGTCATGAATGGCGATGATTCCGTAAAACAGAACCAGAAATACAAAAATCAATACGCCCAGCGCAAAATAGTTGAGAAACATATTCTCCTCACTTAAACAACGTCAACTCATTAAATTAATAAAACGGTACGCAACCTAATTAATTTTTATAAACACGGGGTTGTGTTCATTATTCCCAGGGCCGGGAAGTATGTATTTTTATAATATCTCCATGCAAGTTTATAAGCGTGTCAAAATATATCCTGAATAATAATAGACTTAACCTTACAATATGAGCGTAATCCACCTTTTAACTTTTCGCCATACCACACATGAAAAGTGGTTTTTTAGCTTATCGTGTCGTGCAATATCATCCTGGCGCTGAATCGCGAATCAGAGTTTGCCGCCGATCACAGCCGGAGAAATCCGCATAAAAATATTTTGTGAAATCAGTCACAATCCAGAAACAAACACATGAAAACAAAACGTGACAAACATCACAGAAAGTGGTGGTTTTTGCCGTATTTCTCGCCATCGTATTTTTTTTGCACACCTGTTTTGTGATAAAGATCACCTCATTGATGTCAACACCCCCTACATTTAAGTGACGTGCGTCACACAAATTTTCGCTGTCTGGACAGTTGAACGATTCAGTGCCAGATTTCACAGCATCAGAACAGGATCCGGCTACCTCTGCCGCCTCATTAACAATAAACCTCGGGCCACAAGCCTAAGCGTAAACAGAAGAAGGGGTGTTTTATGTCATCCGATTTCAAGATCAAAGTTCAAAGCTTTGGTCGTTTCCTCAGCAACATGGTGATGCCAAATATCGGCGCGTTTATCGCGTGGGGTATCATCACCGCATTGTTCATTCCGACAGGGTGGTTGCCTAACGAAACGCTGGCGAAACTTGTTGGCCCAATGATTACCTATCTCCTGCCGCTGCTCATCGGTTTCACCGGGGGTCGTCTGGTGGGCGGTGACCGTGGTGGCGTCGTGGGTGCTATCACAACCATGGGCGTTATCGTCGGTGCAGATATGCCGATGTTCCTCGGGGCGATGATTGCCGGTCCTCTGGGCGGCTGGGCGATTAAGAAATTCGACGTCTGGGTTGATGGTAAGATCAAATCCGGCTTCGAAATGCTGGTGAACAACTTCTCTGCGGGCATCATCGGGATGATTCTCGCCATTCTGGCGTTCCTCGGCATTGGCCCTGCGGTTGAAGTGCTGTCTAAAATTCTGGCGGCAGGCGTTAACTTCATGGTGGCGCACGAGATGCTGCCGCTGGCGTCTATCTTCGTTGAACCGGCGAAAATCCTGTTCCTTAACAACGCCATCAACCACGGCATCTTCTCGCCGCTGGGTATCCAGCAGTCTCACGATCTCGGCAAGTCTATCTTCTTCCTGATTGAGGCCAACCCGGGCCCAGGTATGGGCGTTCTGCTGGCGTACATCTTCTTTGGCCGTGGCAGCGCTAAACAGTCTGCTGGCGGCGCGGCGATCATCCACTTCCTGGGCGGTATCCACGAAATTTACTTCCCGTACGTGCTGATGAACCCACGTCTGATCCTGGCCGTTATCCTCGGCGGTATGACCGGTGTGTTCACCCTGAGCGTGCTGGGCGGTGGTCTGGTTTCTCCAGCCTCTCCGGGGTCTATCCTGGCGGTACTGGCGATGACGCCAAAAGGGGCTTACTTCGCAAACATCGCGGCGATCTTTGCGGCAATGGCCGTCTCCTTCGTGGTCTCTTCAATCCTGCTGAAAACCAGCAAAGTGAAAGAAGATGATGACATTGAAGCGGCAACCCGCCGTATGCACGACATGAAAGCCGAATCCAAAGGCGCGACGCCACTGGCAGCAGGTGATGTCTCTAACGACCTGAGCCACGTGCGTAAAATCATCGTTGCCTGTGATGCCGGTATGGGTTCCAGCGCAATGGGTGCAGGCGTGCTGCGTAAGAAAGTGCAGGATGCGGGCCTGACCAACATCTCCGTGACCAACAGCGCTATTAACAGCCTGCCGCCGGATGTTGACCTGGTTATCACGCACCGCGATCTGACCGAACGCGCCATGCGTCAGGTACCACAGGCACAGCACATCTCGTTGACCAACTTCCTCGACAGCGGCCTGTACACCAGCCTGACCGAACGTCTGGTTGCCGCGCAGCGTCACGAAGATAACGAAGTGAAAGTGCGCTCCAGCCTGCAGGACAGCTTTGACGAGAGCAACGCCCACCTGTTTAAGCTGGGTGCGGAAAACATCTTCCTCGGTCGTACCGCGGCCACCAAAGAAGACGCGATTCGCTTTGCCGGTGAGCAGCTGGTGAAAGGCGGCTACGTTCAGCCTGAATATGTTGACGCGATGCTGGAACGCGAAAAACTGACGCCAACCTACCTGGGCGAATCCATCGCGGTGCCGCACGGTACGGTTGAAGCGAAAGATCGCGTCCTGAAAACCGGCGTCGTATTCTGTCAGTATCCGCAGGGCGTGCGCTTCGGTGAAGAAGAAGACGACATCGCCCGTCTGGTGATTGGTATCGCCGCTCGCAACAACGAGCACATTCAGGTGATTACCAGCCTGACCAACGCGCTGGATGATGAGTCCGTCATCGAGCGTCTGGCACAGACTGAAAGCGTTGACGAAGTTCTGGCTCTGCTTAACAAATAACGGTACTCCTCCCTCTCCTCCCGGGGAGAGGGCTAGGGTGAGGGGAAAACGTTCCTCACCCCAGCCCTCTCGGGTAAAAACATTGATGAAGGTTAACACTATGAAAGCATTACATTTTGGCGCAGGTAATATCGGTCGTGGTTTTATCGGCAAATTGCTGGCAGACGCGGGCATTACGCTGACATTCGCCGATGTGAATCAGGTCGTCCTGGATGCCCTGAATGCGCGTCATAGCTATCAGGTCCATGTGGTCGGTGAAAACGAGCAGGTCGAGACGGTATCGGGCGTCAACGCGGTCAGCAGCATCGGTGAAGACGTTATCGACCTTATCGCCAGCGTCGATCTGGTCACCACTGCCGTAGGTCCGGTCGTCCTTGAGCGCATCGCTCCTGCGGTCGCGAAAGGCCTGGCAAAACGTAAAGCGCAGGGCATCGACACCCCGCTGAACATCATCGCCTGTGAAAACATGGTGCGCGGCACCACGCAGCTGAAAGGCCACGTTCTTAACGCTGTAGCAGACGAAGATAAAGCCTGGGTTGAAGCGCACGTCGGCTTTGTGGATTCCGCTGTGGATCGCATCGTTCCGCCGTCCGAATCCGCCACCCACGATCCGCTGGAAGTGACCGTGGAAACCTTCAGCGAGTGGATCGTTGATAAAACCCAGTTTAAAGGCGCCCCGCCGACCATTCCGGGAATGGAATTAACCGATAACCTGATGGCATTTGTCGAACGCAAACTCTTCACGCTGAACACCGGGCATGCTATAACCGCGTACCTCGGAAAATTGGCCGGTCATCAGACCATTCGTGACGCGATCCTCGATGAGAAGATCCGCGCGGTGGTAAAAGGGGCAATGGAAGAGAGCGGCGCGGTGCTGATCAAACGCTACGGTTTTGATGCTGAGAAACATGCAGCATACATCCAGAAAATCCTCGGTCGCTTTGAAAACCCGTATCTGAAAGATGACGTTGAGCGCGTGGGCCGTCAGCCTCTGCGCAAACTGAGCGCGGGCGATCGTCTGATTAAGCCGCTGCTGGGCACGCTGGAATACGGCCTGCCGCACGCCAACCTGGTGAAAGGGATTGCCGCCGCAATGCACTACCGCAGCGAGCAGGACCCGCAGGCACAGGAACTGGCTCAGCTGATTGATACCAAAGGCGCACAGGCTGCGCTGGCGCAGATTTCCGGTCTGGACGCCAACAGCGACGTGGTTGTGGAGGCGGTTAACGCATACAACGCAACCAAATGATGCAGAATGCGGCGCAGGTTAGCCTGCGCCCAGATAACAGATTGTCAGATATGCAGGCAATAATGGAACAAACCCAGGCCTTTGAAAATCGTGTGCTTGAGCGTCTGAATGCTGGCAAAACCGTACGAAGTTTCCTGATTGCCGCCGTCGAGCTGTTAACCGAGGCGGTGAATATCCTGGTGCTTCAGGTGTTTCGCAAAGACGACTACGCGGTAAAATATGCTGTAGAACCGTTACTGGACGGAGACGGACCGCTGGGCGATTTATCCGTGCGTCTGAAGCTGATTTATGGTCTTGGCGTGCTGAACCGACAAGAGTATGAAGATGCGGAGCTGTTAATGGCGCTGCGCGAAGAACTCAATCATGACGGTAACGAATACACCTTTACCGATGATGAGATCCTGGGGCCCTTCGGCGAGCTGCACTGCGTCACCGCGCTGCCCCCTGCTCCCCATTTTGATAACAGCGACCCTGAGCTCTACGCGATGCAAAAGCTGCGTTATCAACAGGTTGTCCGTTCCACGATGGTTCTCTCCCTGACTGAGCTGATTTCACGAATCAGCTTAAAAAAAGCGTTTCAGAAGTAAGCCTGCTCACATTGGTGTATCCTCCCCTGTAAATTCCCCGTTTTCAGAGTTATTTGTCATGAAAGAAGTCGAAAAGAACGAAATTAAACGCCTGAGCGACCGCCTGGATCTGATCCGTCACCAGATGGCGGGCCTGTCACTGGTCGATTCCGCCGAGAAGTACGCCGAGCTGGAAAAAGAGGTCGCCACGCTGGAAACAGAAATCGAGCGCCTGCGCGAAGTGAAAGGCCAGAAGCTGAGCAAAGAAGCGCAGAAACTGATGAACATGCCGCACCGTCGCGCGATCACCAAAAAAGAACAGGCCGACATGGGCAAGCTGAAGAAAAGCGTCCGTGGTCTGGTGGTGGTACACCCGATGACCGAGCTTGGCCGCGAAATGGGCCTGAAAGAGATGACGGGTTTTTGTAAGACCGCGTTCTGATACTTATCCCCCTCACCCTAACCCTCTCCCCAAAGGGGCGAGGGGACTGTACGGTGCGGTTTTCTCCCTCTCCCCGTGGGAGAGGGTCGAGGTGAGGGCATCAGGCCCCACCCCCCGCCTCAAATTGGCCCAACCAATCCCCCTTTTCTTTCTCCCCTGGTTCACAATTCCATTATTTCCGCTCACAAAATCATTGCTAGCTCATAACATCTGGTTAACCATTCATTGTCATTAACCCTACAACACAATATTGGCAGGACCACTTTTACACAGACTGTGATGCAGAGATGAGCGGAGACTCACCCGCAGCGCAGGCTGTCTGGTCCCCAGGAGACCTGCATGAGCCTCTGGCAACAAAACTACGACCCGGCCGGCAATATCTGGCTGTCGAGCCTGATCGCATCGCTTCCGATCCTGTTCTTCTTCTTTGCGCTGATTAAGCTCAAACTGAAGGGCTACCTTGCCGCGACGTACACCGTCGCCATCGCCCTGCTGGTGGCGCTGTTCTTCTACAAAATGCCGGTCGATCGCGCGCTGGCCTCCGTCGTCTACGGTTTCTTCTACGGCCTGTGGCCGATTGCGTGGATCATCATCGCGGCGGTCTTTGTCTATAAAATCTCGGTGAAAACCGGGCAGTTCGACATTATCCGCTCGTCAATCCTCTCCATCACGCCGGACCAGCGCCTGCAGATGCTGATTGTCGGCTTCTCCTTCGGGGCGTTTCTGGAAGGTGCGGCAGGCTTTGGCGCACCGGTGGCGATTACCGCCGCGCTGCTGGTGGGTCTGGGCTTTAACCCACTCTATGCTGCGGGCCTGTGCCTGATTGTGAACACCGCGCCGGTGGCGTTTGGCGCGATGGGTATTCCGATTCTGGTGGCCGGGCAGGTCACCGGGCTGGACAGCTTCGAGATCGGCCAGATGGTCGGTCGCCAGCTGCCGTTCCTGACCATTATCGTCCTGTTCTGGATCATGGCGATTATGGACGGCTGGCGCGGCGTGAAGGAGACCTGGCCTGCGGTGATGGTGGCGGGCGGTTCGTTCGCGATTGCCCAGTACCTCAGCTCGAACTTCCTCGGCCCGGAGCTGCCGGACATCATCTCTTCGCTGGTTTCCCTGGTCTGCCTGACGCTGTTCCTGAAACGCTGGCAGCCGGTCCGTATTTTCCGCTTCGCCGACATGGGCGCCTCGCAGGTCGATCAAACCCTGGCCCGCACCGGTTATACCGCAGGACAGGTGATCCGCGCCTGGTCGCCGTTCCTGTTCCTGACCGCCACGGTTACGCTGTGGAGCATCCCGCCGTTTAAAGCCCTGTTCGCCCCGGGTGGCGCGCTGTACGACATGGTGATTAACGTTTCGGTGCCGTTCCTCGACAAGATGGTCGCCCGTATGCCGCCGGTGGTGCACGCCGCCACGCCGTATGCCGCGGTCTATAAATTCGACTGGTTCTCCGCCACCGGGACCGCCATCCTGTTTGCCGCTATTCTTTCCGTGGTGTGGCTGCGCATGAAACCTGCGGCTGCGGTGCAGACTTTTGCGGCGACCGTTAAAGAGCTGATGCTGCCGATCTACTCCATCGGCATGGTGCTGGCGTTCGCGTTTATCTCGAACTACTCCGGCCTGTCATCGACGCTGGCACTGGCGCTGGCGCATACCAGCCACGCCTTCACCTTCTTCTCGCCGTTCCTTGGCTGGCTGGGGGTGTTCCTGACCGGGTCAGATACCTCGTCTAACGCCCTGTTTGCCGCGCTGCAGGCCACGGCGGCCCAGCAGATTGGCGTGTCGGACGTCCTGCTGGTGGCCGCAAATACCACCGGCGGCGTGACCGGGAAAATGATCTCCCCACAATCCATCGCCATTGCCTGTGCGGCGGTGGGACTGGTCGGTAAAGAGTCGGATCTGTTCCGCTTTACCGTGAAACACAGCCTGATATTCACCTGCATGGTCGGGGTGATCACCACCCTGCAGGCCTATGTCTTAACCTGGATGATCCCATGATAGTGATGCCCAGACGCCTGTCCGACGAGATTGCCTCTCGCGTGCGGGCGCTGATTGAAGAACAACAGCTTGAAGCGGGCATGAAGTTGCCCGCCGAACGCCAGCTCGCCGCCCAGCTTGGCGTGTCGCGCAATTCACTGCGCGAGGCGCTGGCGACGCTGGTCAGCGAAGGGGTGCTGGTAAGCCGTCGCGGCGGCGGCACCTTTGTACGCTGGCAGCATGACGACTGGTCCGAGCAAAACATCGTTCAGCCGCTGAAGACGCTGATGGAGAACGACCCGGACTACAGCTTCGACATCCTTGAAGCGCGTCACGCCATCGAAACCAGTACCGCCTGGCACGCGGCCATGCGGGCAACCGACGCCGACAAAGAGAAACTCATCGCCTGCTTTGAGGCCACGCAAAGCAGCGACCCGGACATCGCCTCCCAGGCGGACGTGCGTTTTCACCTGGCGATTGCCGAGGCGTCGCACAACGTCGTGCTGCTCCAGACCATGCGCGGGTTCTTCGACCTGCTGCAATCCTCCGTGAAGCAGAGCCGCCAGCGTATGTATCTGGTTCCGCCGGTGTTTGCCCAACTGACCGAACAACACGAGGCGGTGCTCAACGCCATTCTGGCCGGTGATGCCGAAGCCGCGCGCAAAGCGATGATGGCGCATCTCGGTTTCGTGCATACCACCATCAAACGATTCGATGAAGACCAGGCCCGACAGGCGCGTATTACCCGTCTGCCTGGCGACAGTGATATTTCCAGGGAGAACAAAGCATGATCATTTCAGCAGCCAGTGACTATCGCGCCGCGGCGCAGCGCATTTTGCCCCCGTTCCTGTTCCACTACATTGACGGCGGGGCGTATGCCGAATACACCCTGCGCCGCAACGTGGAAGATCTGTCGGAGGTGGCTCTGCGCCAGCGCGTGCTGAAGAATATGTCTGACCTGAGCCTTGAGACAAAACTGTTTAACGAAACGCTTTCCATGCCGGTCGCGCTCGCACCTGTCGGTTTATGCGGCATGTACGCCCGTCGCGGTGAAGTGCAGGCCGCCGCCGCCGCAGATGCTAAAGGCATTCCGTTTACCCTTTCCACCGTGTCCGTCTGCCCGATTGAAGAGGTTGCCCCAACCATCAAGCGGCCGATGTGGTTCCAGCTGTACGTCCTGCGCGATCGCGGCTTTATGCGTAACGCGCTGGAGCGCGCTAAAGCGGCGGGCTGCTCCACGCTGGTCTTTACCGTTGATATGCCGACCCCCGGCGCGCGCTACCGCGATGCGCACTCCGGCATGAGCGGCCCAAATGCGGCGCTCCGCCGCTACTGGCAGGCGGTAACGCATCCACAGTGGGCGTGGGACGTCGGCCTGAACGGTCGCCCACACGATCTGGGGAACATCTCGGCCTACCTTGGCAAACCGACCGGGCTGGAAGATTACATCGGCTGGCTGGCGAATAACTTCGATCCGTCCATCTCCTGGAAAGACCTGGAGTGGATCCGCGAATTCTGGGATGGCCCGATGGTGATCAAGGGGATCCTCGACCCGGAAGATGCCCGCGATGCGGTCCGCTTTGGCGCAGACGGGATTGTGGTCTCTAACCACGGCGGACGCCAGCTTGACGGGGTGCTCTCCTCCGCCCGCGCCCTGCCAGCTATTGCCGATGCGGTGAAAGGCGATATCGCCATCCTGGCCGACAGCGGGATCCGCAACGGGCTGGACGTGGTGCGTATGATTGCGCTGGGTGCCGACAGCGTGCTGCTGGGACGCGCGTATCTGTACGCCCTGGCGACGGCCGGCCAGGCAGGCGTGGCGAATCTGCTTAACCTGATCGAAAAAGAGATGAAGGTGGCGATGACGCTGACCGGTGCGAAAACCATTAGCGAAATCAGCAGGGATTCCCTGGTGCAGGAGTTAAGCAAACTACCTGCAGCGCTGGCTCCCCTTGCTCAGGGAAACGCGGCCTGAATCCCCCCTCGTTAACGCCTCTTTCTCACGCGTCCGATCTCCCCCTCGGGCGCTTTTTTATGCCGAAAATAACATCCAGATAACATATTGGATAAGAAAATTTGACATCCACCTGCCGTCCGCAATTGTATAGACAAGCAAAGACAAGAACACAAAAACAACATCACATCAGAGGGGAGCGTATGACCTATTCAGGTAAGGTGGATATTCAGCAGGTGATCGACGACAGTCGCTTTTCAGGGTTTCACTGGCTGCTCATTGTGCTGGGCTTTCTGGTTCTGGCGATCGATGGCTTTGATACGGCAGCGATGGGTTACATCGCGCCTACGCTGTCGGCAGAATGGGGGATACACAAACAGGATCTGGGGCCGGTGCTGAGCGCAGCGCTGCTGGGGCTGTCGTTGGGCGCGCTGATCGCAGGTCCGGTATCGGACCGGATGGGGCGCAAGCGGGTGCTGGTCTTTTCGTGTCTGTTCTTCGGCCTGGCAAGCCTGGGCACGGCCTGGGCGCAAAGCATCAATACCCTGACGCTGTGGCGCTTTCTGACGGGCCTGGGGCTCGGCGCCGCCATGCCGAACGCCATTACGCTGATCTCCGAGTTTGCCCCCCAGCGCTGCCGCGCCATGGCGATTAATACCATGTACTGCGGCTTCCCTCTGGGCGCGGCGGGCGGCGGCGCGATCTCGTCCTGGCTTATCCCCCACCACGGCTGGCGAAGCGTGCTGCTGACCGGCGCGATTGCGCCGCTGATTTTAACGCTGCTGCTGGCGCTGTTTTTACCGGAGTCCGTGAAGTTTCTGGTGCAGCGCGGGAGAGACGTCATGCAGGTCCGCCGCATTGCCAGCCGGTTCGCCCGCGGCACGCTGGAGAGCGTCTCGGGCTTTTTCCTGGCGGAGGAGAAAATCGCGTCTAAAAAAGGGAGCGTGTCGCAGCTGTTTTCCATGCCCTGGCTGCCCGGCACCCTGATGCTGTGGGTGACCTATTTTATGGGGCTGGTCATCTACTACGTCCTGCTGAGCTGGATGCCGACGCTGATGCAGGGGATGGGTTATGCGCTGGCTGAATCCGCCTGGCTCACCTCGCTGTTCACCTTCGGCGGCACCGCCGGCATCCTGCTTGCAGGTTGGATGATGGACCGCTGGGAAGCGCACAGGGTGGTTGCGTGTGGTTTCGTGCTGACGATGGGCCTTATTCTTTTGCTCGGCATTGAGCATAACCATATCGCCCTGTTTGGCGGGTTGATTTTCCTGATGGGGATCGCGATGAACGGCGCGCAGTCGGGCATGCAGACTCTGGCCGCCACCTTTTACCCCACCGAGTGCCGCGCGACGGGCATCGCCTGGATGCAGGGGATCGGCCGCTTTGGCGGCGTGGCGGGTACCATGACCAGCGCCCAGCTTCTTTCGATGCAGTGGCAGGCAGACAGTATTTTAATGATCCTCAGCGTGCCCGCTCTGGTGGCCGCTGCGGCAACCGTCTACAAAATGCTGTACAGCCGCTCGCAGGAACCCGGCGTCGCGTAGTTCCTCTCTTTTCTGCTATTCTGCCCCCGTAATTAAGGGGGCAGCATGCTTAACATCGTTTTATTCGAACCAGAAATTCCGCCGAACACCGGCAATATCATCCGCCTGTGTGCCAACACCGGTTTTCGTCTGCACATCATTGAGCCGATGGGCTTTACGTGGGACGACAAACGTCTGCGTCGCGCAGGGCTGGATTATCATGAATTTACCGCCGTCGTTCGCCACCACGATTACGCCGCGTTTCTGGAAGCCGAGCAGCCGCAGCGCATGTTCGCCCTGACCACCAAAGGCACGCCAGCACACAGCGCCGTGAGCTATCAGGCAGGTGACTATCTGATGTTTGGCCCGGAAACCCGCGGCCTGCCGGCCACGATCCTGGATACCCTGCCCGCCGAGCAGAAAATCCGTATTCCGATGATGCCGGACAGCCGCAGCATGAACCTGTCGAACGCGGTGTCGGTCGTGGTGTATGAAGCCTGGCGCCAGCTGGGTTACCCGGGCGCCATTCTCAGAAGTTAAATGCCGTCACCATACTCGAAGGTATGGTGAATGCCGTTGAAGTGCTGATCCATGTCCATGGACGGCTTATCGCTGTCTGGTTTACCGACGATGCGCGCCGGTACGCCAGCGGCAGTGGTATGCGGTGGCACAGGCTGGAGCACCACGGAGCCTGCACCGATCTTCGCGCCGCGCCCGACTTCGATATTGCCGAGGATCTTGGCGCCCGCGCCAATCATCACCCCTTCACGAATTTTTGGATGGCGATCGCCGCTGGTTTTACCGGTACCGCCCAGGGTGACCGACTGCAGGATCGAGACGTCATCTTCAATCACCGCCGTTTCCCCGACGACAATCCCGGTAGCGTGGTCGAGCATGATCCCACGGCCAATCTTTGCCGCCGGGTGAATATCGACCTGGAACGTCACGGAAACCTGGTTTTGCAGGAAGATCGCCAGCGCGCGGCGGCCTTCATTCCACAACCAGTGGCCGATGCGGTAAGCCTGCAGGGCGTGGAAGCCTTTCAGGTACAGTAGCGGCGTAGAATATTTATCGACCGCCGGGTCACGCGTGCGCACGGCCTGAATATCGCAGGCGGCAGAGGCGATCATTTCCGGGTCTGCGGCATAAGCCTCTTCCACCACTTCACGAATGGCGATAGCTGGCATGATCGAGGAAGCCAGCTTGTTGGCGAGCATATAGCTCAGCGCGCTGCCAAGATTTTCGTGCTTGAGTAGCGTTGCGTGGTAGAAACTGGCCAGCATAGGCTCACAGTCGGCCAGCGCCCGGGCTTCGGCTTTAATATTGTTCCAGACGATATCCAGTTCTTCACACGGCATTGCTTACTCCAGACGATAGTTAATGACCAGCCAGTTCTGCGCTGGCTGGGTCATTCAGATGACAACGGTTCCGACTAGTTACTGCTGCGCTCGTCCTTGCGCGCACGACCTAATAAGGTCAATGCTGCCTCGCGCGCATTTTTTCCGCAATACAATACCTGATAAATTTCCTCGGTTATTGGCATTTCGACACCGAAACGGTGTGCCAACTCGCGGACTTCTTTGGTATTGCGGTAGCCTTCAACCACCTGACCAATCTTCTCCTGCGCGCCTTTTACATCGCTGCCCTGTCCGAGCATCATGCCAAAGCGGCGGTTACGAGACTGGTTGTCGGTACAGGTCAGCACCAGGTCGCCCAGGCCTGCCATCCCCATAAAGGTGGCCGGATCGGCACCCAGCGCTTCGCCCAGGCGGGACATTTCGGTCAGCCCGCGGGTGATCAGCGCCGTACGCGCATTGGCACCAAAACCAATGCCGTCGGACATCCCGGCGCCAATCGCAATCACGTTCTTCACCGCCCCACCCAGCTGCACGCCGATAAAATCGGGGTTGCTGTAGACGCGGAAGCTCTTGCCGCAGTGCAGCAACTGTTGAAGATCGTCGGAGAAGGCCTGGTCGGTTGAGGCCAGCGAAATCGCCGTCGGCAGGCCAGCGGCCAGCTCTTTGGCAAAGGTCGGGCCGGAGATGACCGCCAGCGGGATCGCATCACCCAGCGCTTCGCGGGCAACGTCCTGCAGCAGGCGTCCGGTTTCGGCCTCCAGTCCTTTTGTCGCCCAGACAATGCGCGCATCCGGGCGCATCAGCGGCTTAATCTGACGCAGTACGTCGCCAAAGACATGGCTCGGAACCACAATCAGAATGTTGCGGCTGGCCGCCAGCGCGGTCGCAAGGTCGCTTTCAAGGTGCAGGGAGTCAGGGAACGGAACGTCCGGGAGAAACGCAACGTTGCAACGATCGCGCTGCAGCGTGGCGATATGTTTTGGGTCGTGGCCCCACAGGACCACGTCGTGACCATTTCTTGCCAGCGTGATAGCAAGAGCGGTGCCGTATGAGCCGGCACCGATCACAGTCATTGACGCATTAACAGTGCTCATCAGGCATCCTGATGTTGTTCAGCACCTTCGCCAGCCTGCTGCTGCAGATAGTTCATGAACAGCGCATCAAAGTTAACTGGCGCAAGGTTCAGTTGCGGGAATGTACCGCGAGAAACCAGGCTGGTGATGCATTCACGCGCATACGGGAACAGAATGTTCGGGCAGTACGCACCCAGGCAATGCGCCATCTGGTTGCCTTCGATACCGCCGATAGAGAAGATGCCGCCCTGCTGTACTTCACACAGGAATGCAGTTTCTTCGCCCAGAGACGCGGTAACGGTCACACGCAGCACGACTTCATACACGTCATCTGCCAGTTGGGTAGATGCGGTATCCAGATCAAGTTTAACCTCTGGCTGCCAATCTTTCTGGAAAACGTGTGGCGCATTTGGCGCTTCGAAAGAGACGTCCTTGGTGTAGATACGCTGGATCTGGAAAGTCATTTCGGTGTTGTTTTGTTCTGACATGGAAATACCCTTTTTAATTGTCCTAAAGTCTCTTAGCTCAGCAGCGGATCGAGTCCACCACGGGCGTCGAGCGCATACAAGTCATCACAGCCGCCAATGTGCTGCGCATCAATAAAAATCTGTGGAACCGTCGTACGACCACTACGTTGGATCATCTCTTCGCGTTTAATCGCGTCACCGTCGATCGGCAGTTCCTGGAACGTGACGCCTTTGCTGTTCAGCAGCGCTTTCGCACGATGGCAGAACGGGCACGTCGCTTTGGTATAGATCTCAATATGGGCCATGACTGAACTCCTTATTTACCGCGCACCAAAGGAAGATTTTCCCCGCTCCAGCCGGAAATACCTTCTTTCAGCACCGTTACGTTTTCGAAGCCTGCTTTATGAAGCGCGCTGGCAGATTCCTGTGCCTGCATGCCGGTCGCATCCACAACGATAATCGGCTGGGCTTTGTGTTTTTCAAGCTCACCGACGTTGTTCGCTTTGATTTCAGCTGGCAACAGGTTGATTGCGCCCGCAATGTGACCTTTGCGGAAATCGTCACGCTGACGCAGATCGACAACGACGGCATCTTCTTTGTTAATCAGACGCGTCGCTTCACCACGGGTGATAACCTTAATCTTAGACGTCAGGCTCTTAAACGTGGTGAACAGCACAGCAGCCAGCAGGCCAATCCACGCGATGCTCAGAACCGGATGGCGGCTAACGAATTGCATAATTTCTTGCATGGAGGGTAACTACTCCCGACTAAGTGATAAAAAAAACCAGGACAGGAGTATACCTGTGCGTTCTGGCAAATACAGCCAGCGACCCTAACCTAATCCATTTTCTGCGGCATGCCACCTAAAAAAATGCCTCAAAATGGTCTGGTCAGCACCTTGCCCCAGCGCTTTCTTTGATCTTCTGCGGCTATTTGATCGATTCAGCTGTAGTAAAATTACGCAAATTTTGACTCTTGAGCATGAGGTTGTCGCAATGTCGGTTTCTAAAAAACCTATGGTACTGGTGATTCTGGATGGCTATGGCTACCGTGAAGACAGCCAGGATAACGCTATTTTCAACGCCAAAACCCCGGTCATGGATGCCCTGTGGGCAAAACGTCCGCATACGCTGATTGACGCGTCTGGCCTGGAAGTGGGCCTGCCGGACCGTCAGATGGGCAACTCTGAAGTCGGTCACGTTAACCTGGGCGCCGGGCGTATTGTGTACCAGGACCTGACGCGTCTGGACGTTGAAATCAAAGAACGCACCTTCTTCTCCAACCCAACGCTGTCTGGTGCGGTTGATAAAGCCGTTGCCGCTGGCAAAGCCGTTCACATCATGGGCCTACTCTCTGCAGGCGGCGTTCACAGCCACGAAGATCACATCATGGCGATGGTTGAGCTGGCCGCTGAACGCGGTGCGGAAAAAATCTATCTGCACGCCTTCCTGGACGGTCGCGACACGCCACCACGCAGTGCAGAAGGCTCCCTGAAAGCCTTCGAAGACAAATTCGCCGCGCTGGGTAAAGGCCGCGTTGCCTCCATCATTGGTCGTTACTACGCCATGGACCGCGACAACCGCTGGGATCGCGTTGAACAGGCCTATGACCTGCTGACCCTGGCAAAAGGGGAATTCCAGTTCGCGACCGCCGTTGAAGCGCTGGAAGCGGCTTATGCACGTGATGAAAATGACGAATTCGTGAAAGCGTCCGTAATCCGTGCTGAAGGCCAGGCTGATGCCGCCATGGAAGACGGCGATGCGCTGATCTTCATGAACTTCCGCGCAGACCGCGCGCGCGAAATCACCCGTGCGTTCGTCAACAGCGACTTCGACGGTTTTGCCCGCAAGAAAGTGGTGAAACTCGACTTCATCCAGTTGACCGAATACGCGGCAGACATCAAAGCCCCATGCGCGTATCCACCCGCCTCGCTGGCCAATACCTTCGGCGAGTGGATGGCGAAGAACGACAAAACGCAGCTGCGTATCTCTGAAACCGAGAAGTACGCGCACGTCACCTTCTTCTTTAACGGCGGCGTTGAAGAGCCGTTCAAAGGCGAAGACCGCATTCTGATCAACTCCCCGAAAGTGGCCACCTACGATCTGCAGCCAGAGATGAGCTCTGCAGAATTGACTGAAAAACTGGTTGCGGCCATCAAGAGCGGTAAGTACGACACCATCATCTGTAACTACCCGAACGGTGACATGGTCGGTCATACCGGGGTGATGGAAGCGGCAGTGAAAGCGGTTGAAGCGCTGGACCACTGCGTTGAGCAGGTTGCGAAAGCGGTTGAATCCGTTGGCGGCCAGCTGCTGATCACCGCGGATCACGGAAACGCTGAACAGATGCGCGACCCGGCGACCGGCCAGGCGCACACGGCCCATACCAACCTGCCTGTTCCGCTGATTTATGTGGGTGATAAATCACTGAAAGCAGTGGAAGGCGGCAAGCTTTCTGACATCGCGCCAACCATGTTGTCGCTGATGGGGATGCCGATCCCTGAAGAGATGACTGGTAAGCCGCTGTTCATCGTGGAATAATCGCTCCCCATGAGGGGAAAGGCGATTTTTTCAATCACATGGGTCGTGAAGCCGCTTAGGTTATCAGTCAGACCTCTGTTTTACGCCAGCGCACTCAGCGCTGGCGTATTGCTGTGCGCCGCATCCGCCCATGCGGATGACCGCGACCAGCTGAAATCTATTCAGGCCGATATCGCCGCCAAAGAGCGTGCGGTGCGCCAGCAGCAGCAGCAGCGCTCCACCCTGCTCGCCCAGCTCAAGCAGCAGGAAGAGGCGATCTCCGCCGCCACGCGTAAACTCCGTGAAACGCAAAACACCCTCGCCCAGTTGAATAAACAGATCGACGAGATGAACGCGTCAATTGCCAAACTGGAGCGCCAGCGCGATGCGCAAGAGCGCAATCTTGCCGCACAGCTTGATGCCGCATTCCGCCAGGGTGAACATACCGGACTCCAGCTGATCCTCAGCGGCGAAGAGAGCCAGCGCGGCCAGCGCCTGCAGGCCTACTTTGGCTATCTCAACCAGGCGCGTCAGGAGACGATCGCGCAGCTGAAGCAGACGCGCGAAGAGGTCTCCACACAAAAAGCCGAGCTGGAAGAGAAGCAGAGCCAGCAGCAGACGCTGCTCTACGATCAGCAGGCCCAGCAGGCGAAGCTGGAGCAGGCCCGCAACGAACGTAAGAAAACCCTTTCCG
Organism: Enterobacter sp. SES19; assembly: GCF_011765665.1. Lineage (NCBI taxonomy): Bacteria > Pseudomonadati > Pseudomonadota > Gammaproteobacteria > Enterobacterales > Enterobacteriaceae > Enterobacter > Enterobacter sp. SES19. Next base: position 160,469 of record NZ_CP050320.1, on the reverse strand, counting down.
GCCTTGAATCCTCCATTCAGGAAGGTCAAAGCCAGCTAAGCGAAATGCGCGCCAACGAATCCAAACTGCGTAACAGCATTGCCCGGGCAGAAGCGGCGGCGAAAGCGCGCGCCGAAAAAGAGGCTCGCGAGGCGCAGGCCGTTCGCGATAAGCAGCAGGAAGCGTCCCGCAAAGGGACCACCTACAAGCCAAGCGAGAGCGAACGTTCCCTGATGTCGCGTACCGGCGGTTTAGGCTCGCCTCGCGGTCAGGCTTTCTGGCCCGTTCGCGGTTCAATTCTGCATCGCTATGGCGAACAGCTGCAGGGTGAGCTACGTTGGAAAGGGATCGTTATCGGTGCGTCTGAAGGTAGCGAAGTGAAAGCCATTGCCGATGGCCGCGTGATTCTGGCCGACTGGCTGCAGGGTTACGGACTGGTGGTGGTGGTCGAACACGGTAAAGGTGATATGAGTCTTTACGGCTACAACCAGAGCGCGCTGGTCAGCGTCGGCACACAGGTGCGCGCCGGCCAACCCATCGCCCTTGTGGGCAGCAGTGGCGGTCAGGGCCGCCCGTCACTCTATTTCGAAATTCGTCGTCAGGGTCAGGCGGTCAATCCACAGCCGTGGTTGGGAAGATAAGTTTTGCTTCAATTTCGTCGAATCGTTTTCTCCGTCGTCAGCGCGCTGGCGCTGGCTGCACCGGTATACGCAGGTAAACTCGCTATCGTGATTGATGACTTCGGTTATCGTCCACACTATGAAAATCAGGTGCTGGCGATGCCGTCGGCCATCTCTGTCGCCGTCCTTCCGAATGCCCCTCACGCGCGTGAGATGGCGACCAAAGCCCACAGCAGCGGTCATCAGGTTCTCATCCACCTGCCCATGGCACCGCTCAGCAAGCAGCCGCTGGAAAAAGATACCCTGCGCCCGGATATGAGCAGCGAGGAGATCGAGCGCATCATCCGCGACGCCTACAACAAAGTGCCGTACGCCGTTGGGCTGAACAATCACATGGGCAGTGCGATGACCTCCAGCCTGTACGGGATGCTCAAAGTGATGCAGGCGCTGGAGCGTTATAACCTCTACTTCCTCGACAGCATGACCATCGGCAACAGCCAGGCGATGCGCGCCGCTCAGGGAACGGGCGTAAAGGTGATTAAGCGTAAGGTGTTCCTGGATGATACCCAGAACGAAGCTGATATCCGCATGCAGTTTAATCGCGCGGTACAGCTGGCCCGCCGTAATGGCTCGGCCATTGCCATCGGTCACCCGCACCCGTCTACCGTTCGCGTCCTGCAGCAAATGCTGCCGACCTTGCCTTCCGATATCACGCTTGTACGTCCGAGCGATCTGCTGAACGAGCCGCAGGTGGATACCTCCACACCGAATTCTGCGCAGCCCGTCCCTACAGCGCCGCGTAATCCGTTCCGCGGCGTGAAGCGCTGTGTACCGAAGCAGCCGCTTGAACCGGTCTACGCGACCCGCTTCTTCTCTGTTATCGGAGACAGCATCAGCAACAGCACGCTGGTGAAATACGTCCAGCAGCAGTGGCAGGGATGGGGTAAGAAAGCCTGACGATAAAAAAGCCACCGTCATGGTGGCTTTTTTATCACTTCAGTTCGAAAGAACCGTCGAGGATCTGGCTATACAACGTCGGCTGGCCGTTGTCTGTAGTTTGGTATTGTTCTTTGTGCGAGAGCTTATAAATGCCCACGGGATCATTATTTAGCATCGCCATGGTCGTCAAATCAGGTTTCGCTGAGATGAACTGGCGAATCAGAAAGCGATTATTCCCGGTGACCGGCTGTTGATCCATGATCTGACGAAACTGCGGATAGCACTCGCGCGCATATAAGAAACTGTAATCAATCAGGAAGTATTCAATCAGGATATCGTGGTGTTGCCAGTAGCGATACAGAATATCCCGAACCGTCTTTACCAGTGAGCATCCCTTTTGGGCTGCAAGAAAATAGGCCGTCCAGTAACCCTGGCTCAATGCGTTTTCAGGTGAATCAAAACGTAGTGATGAGAAGGTGTTCTCAAAAAATGTTTCCGGCACCGGCTTCGTCATGAACACCGTGGCGTCCATCCAGATCCCGCCATATTGATACAGCAGAGAACAGCGAACAATATCAGAGTATTGCGCCTTACTAATCAGCCCCGCCTGGTATTTCGTTTTGATGTGTTTAGGGAGAGTAAGGTAGTCAGGGATATTCTCATCCGTCAGGATAATGACCTGCGCATCCGGCGTGTTTGCTTGAACAGATGCAATGCATCGTTTCACCAACTCAGGCGCGCTATCGAGCCCCTGGAACCAGCAGATCCAGATGACGCGTGATTGTTCCGATTCAGTTAGTTGCGCAGCGTCAGGCTGAACATGCAGATCATCAATAACGCTAAAAATTGTCTCTTTTTTCTTCCGCTCAAAATGGCTGGCCGCACGCTGAAAAAGAGAAAAACCCGTTTTTTTGTGCCAGCGTCGGGTTTTCTTGATGAGCTTATTCGTTGCATTGAGATTCATCATTTCACCTTAATAAATTCAGAATAGCTCTTTTAGCGTACGGCGAAGCAGTTTCATTTTTAACTTAGCGTCTTTTTTACGCCCTCGTAATAAACAATTCATACGAGTCGATTTAAACCCACGAAAAGACATGAGCTGGAACAAGTTATTACTGCGAGTAACTTCAGACATGTACTGTCGATATTTAAAATAGAGCTTACGGTACGCATTGTATTTTTTAACTTGCGACGTAATCCGATCGCTCCCGTGTTCAGCATCCACCATCGCAGTACTGAAACTGTACTTGATACCTGGACCATATTTCAGAATTAATTTAATCCAGACGTCGCGATCTTGCTGTTGTTTAATTTCAGGAGAAAATCCGCCTACCCCTAATAGTTTTTCTTTAGTGGTCAAGACCTGATTGCCCACCACGTTTTCGCACAAAATATCCTGTAGCGCAATTATCCTTTTATCATCAGTATCCGGATAAGTGCGGTGGGTCTTATCAAGCCGGGCGGGGGTATCCGTCACAAAGGCATACTTATCATCATACCGCTCAGCGAGTTTCGTCAGACGTTCTGGCAGGAAATAATCGTCATCATCCAGCCCCGTCACAAACACGCCGTGCGATAGCGCATAACCCCGGTTACGGCTGAAGTTAGAACCGCTGTTCTTTTCGTTACGTTCGTAGATGAAATGCACAAAACGCGCTTCACACTCCGCGCGCATACGCTCGATAAGTTGAGCGGTTTGCTCATTAGAACAATCATCAACAATAACCAATTCTACCGCAGGGTATGTCTGAGCAATAACTGAACGAATTGCGCGCTCCAGCAACGCCTCTCTGTTGTAGGTGGTGATGATTACTGAAATCAGTTCGTTCATGGCATGCTCGTCTGGTAAAAGGTATTTCTCCATCGGGAGAATACCTTTTTCCCGATGGAGAATCAAAACGATTACTTAATGACCTTATGGTGTTTGTTCTGTTCAAGGAAAACAATCGACATTATCAACGTCAGCATCCAGGCTACAGGGGTTGTTTTTGAATAGAACATCACGCCACCTACTCCGAACATAACAATCGAGACCAGGAAAGCGAAAAGAATAATACTTTTACGGATACGTAATGCATACCAGCCAAGCGATATAACAAACAGAATATAGAGAATAACGCCTGAAGGACCTTTTACAGAAAGCGTTTCAACGATTTCATTATGAAGATGACCACGAATGTGATCCAGTGCACCTGACAGGCTTGGATCTTTATTAACTTCATCAATTATCTTTGCGTTTCGCTCATCAGTAGACTGCCATAAATAACTATTTTTAGATGCAGCTAATCCCACCTTCCACATAGCAAAACGAGCCCCAACAGAAGTGGCACTGTTCGCTTTATCATAGGAAGCGATGTCATTATTAAAGTCATTATAACGCTGTGTCAGACTGTCTTTCATCATAAATGCGCCTGCCAGCAAAGCGATCAGAAAAACAGACACCCCCTTCCACGGAATATGCTTGTCCCGGTACAGCTTAAACACCATCAAGCCGAAGAAAATAATCGGATAGGTCAAAATAGCTGCCCGCGTTTCTGTCGCCACCAGTACCAGGAAGGTAATAAAGAAGTGCGCGAGTATAAACAGCTCTTTCCATCGACTTGAACTGTGTTGTAGCACCAGAATCGTATAGAACGAGATAAACGCAATGGTATAGGCAGCTCCTGTTGCATCAGCTCCACCAGCAAGGGAGAGCGTTACCCTTTGGTTTTCAAGAAACAGGTGTTGGTACCCGGCGTAGACAATAATCATCACCTGCAATGCGATAGCCAGCAGCATATGAATCTTATTGCTACCTACTTTGAGCTGATTACGGTTCACAAACACGAAGATGGAAAATGCTCCGAACAGGCAGATTTTCCCGACTTCAAGATAAGCGCGATATGAGTTGATCGCCGCACTATCAACCTTATACATTCGGTACCAGACCAGATCGCAAATCCCGATGATCAACAGGACCAGACAAAGCCAGAATGCATCATTCTTTCTGAAATTTTTAATATCCAACAAGAAAATAACGAATGCGGTAACACCCGCCAGGCCCAAAATTTTGGCAGATAAATTGGGTGAAACAACTACGCAACCAAAAGCGATAGCACACAGTCCAAAGAGTAATTGCAACAACGCAAACTGGACCTTATCTCGTTCTACATTAATCATCATTATTCCATTTACTAAGAAGGCAAAGCAGGCTAGCACACTGCTAAATGCAAGTTTATCGCACCAGTGTTAACGAATATTACGCCAGTCATAGGACTTCCCGGTCGTGTCCAGCACGGAAACGTTCTTATTGTAACCGGTAAGCCAGGACTGTACCGACTGGACAGGCTCCCCCTGGCGATGGATCCCAAGCCACAGCTCTGCCAGCGTATTAATATCATCAGCTGACCATACGGTATTGTAATCTCCGGTATATTGCTTACCAGAATCCACCTGATGTCCGTACCAGATAAACACCGGGATATGCAGCGCCTCTCGCGGAGGATTAACGTTACCGTGGGAGTAAGCGACTGCACGCTTCGGATCGCGAATGAGGCCATGATCGGAGAAATACATGACGGATGAGCGCGAGTTTTCCAGAAGGCTAAAGACCTTGCCCATCAACGTATCCGTATATCGCACAGAGTTGTCATAACAGTCATCGGCTTCATTATCACCGTGCAAAACCGCCTGGCTGGCAGGGAAGCGTCGACAGGAAGGTTCGTGACTTCCGTACAAATGCAGAACAATTAATTTCTTGCCCGGCGCTTTAAGCGCATTCTGCAACAGCGGCAAAAGGTCTTCGTCGTAGCCCCCGTCAATCCATTCATGCTGTTTCGTGTTCAGAGCAATGCCGGTAATGACGTTATTATGCGCCCCTCCTTTACCCTGACGACTAAACCAGTACGTATCATATCCCGCTTTATTAGCGATATTGATGACGTTATCGCCATACTTACGCGGATCGCGTGCATTCACAGTATCCGCGGTTAACGCCAGCGGTACCGCCATAATCGTGACCGGTGCAGGCGTAACGGCATTGCGGAACAGTAAGAGCTGCGATTTTTGCTTTTCCAGCTCTGGAGTAGTATCTCGTTGATAACCATAGATACTCATATTTGCCGTACGCTCAGACTCACCAATGATCAGCACATAGTTTTCGATGCCGGTATCGGATAACGTGATTTTATAATCAGGAATATTTTTGCCGATATTGGCCACCACGGCATTATCTTCAATGGCCTGCATAAAGACTTTTGATGTGCTAACAGGCGTCGCCTGAACCACGCGCTGTGCCAGGCTTTCGACGCTGCTTTTCCTGAGTTGATGCTGCAAGGCCTGACCATAAAAAGCCAGCAGCGTGACGGCAAGCGCAACGGCGGGCCAGCGACGAAAACGCGGCGCGACAGGCCATTTGCCGGTATTCGCGGTATAAATGAACAACGCGGACAGGGCGATAAAGATCAGGCAATCGCGCCAGTACAAACCGAGCATCGAACTTGCTTCACCCGGTGTCGTATTGAGTACGCTCAGCGCAAAACCATAACTAAACGCAGAATTGAAATTACTCCAGGCGTATAGCTGTAAAGTAATATCTGCTGCAACCGGAATTAATAAAATAATCGCCAGTACATTCCTGATTAATTTATTGTTTATACATTTTAATGTCAGCAATATCAGCGCGAAAACCAACGTGCGGTTAATCACCGCATTATATTTAGCATGTATAATATTAACGCCAATGACTATTAGCAGAGAAATAACGACAGTAAAGAAAGCGGTAAATCGCGAAGGTGTCTCAACCAACTTCTGTGAAAACAGTGTGGACATAATGACCTGATTAGCCTGGCAATATCTTTCCTGACGAAATCATTTTGATTGCAAGAATGAACGTGCGGAGAAGACAGAATGGATGAAATTTCGCCAGAAGTTAACAAGTAACTTCTGGAAAGTCAAACCGCTAAGAAAGAGTGCTGGCACCCGTAAAAGCGATGCCAGCAGACAGGTTACTCCCAGCTCAGGATCACCTTCCCTGACTGGCCGGAACGCATCGCGTCAAAGCCCTGCTGGAACTCATCGATGGAGAAACGGTGAGTAATAATCGGGGACAGATCCAGACCGGACTGAATTAATGCCGCCATCTTGTACCAGGTCTCAAACATCTCGCGGCCATAGATGCCCTTGATGAACAGCCCCTTGAAGATCACTTTGTTCCAGTCGATAGACATATCCGACGGCGGAATGCCCAGCATCGCGATACGACCGCCGTGGTTCATGGTGTCGAGCATGGTGCGGAACGCCGGCGGTGCACCGGACATCTCCAGGCCCACGTCAAAGCCTTCGGTCATGCCCAGCTCTTCCATCACGTCGGTCAGGCTCTCTTTCGAGACATCCACCGCGCGGGTGACCCCCATTTTGCGCGCCAGAGACAGACGGTATTCGTTCACGTCGGTGATCACAACGTTGCGCGCACCCACGTGCTTCGCCACGGCTGCCGCCATAATGCCGATTGGGCCCGCGCCGGAGACCAGCACGTCTTCACCGACCAGGTCGAAGGAGAGCGCGGTGTGTACCGCGTTGCCGAACGGATCGAAGATGGAGGCCAGATCGTCAGAAATATTGTCCGGGATTTTGAAGGCGTTAAAGGCCGGGATCACCAGGTATTCCGCGAAGCAGCCCGGACGGTTCACGCCCACGCCGATGGTATTACGGCACAGGTGCGTACGTCCGCCGCGGCAGTTACGGCAGTGACCACAGGTAATATGGCCTTCACCGGAGACGCGGTCGCCAATTTTAAAACCTTTTACTTCCTGGCCGATGCCCACCACTTCGCCGACATATTCGTGACCGACAACCATCGGTACCGGAATGGTTTTCTGCGACCACTGGTCCCAGTTGTAGATGTGAACGTCAGTACCGCAGATAGCCGTTTTACGAATTTTGATCAGCAGATCGTTATGACCGACTTCCGGTTCCGGCACGTCGGTCATCCAAATCCCTTCTTCCGCTTTCAGTTTGGATAACGCTTTCATCACACGTCCTCAGGCAATGACGCCCAGCTGTTTGCCGATGCGGGTAAAGGCTTCCACCGCACGTTCAATTTGTTCAGGCGTATGCGCCGCAGACATCTGGGTGCGGATACGCGCCTGACCTTTTGGCACCACCGGGAAGAAGAACCCGGTGACGTAAATACCTTCTTTCTGCAGTTCGCGGGCAAATTGCTGCGCGACGACCGCATCGCCCAGCATCACCGGAATGATCGCGTGGTCAGCACCGGCCAGGGTGAAACCTGCGGCGCTCATTTTTTCACGGAACAGACGGGCGTTGGACCACAGACGGTCGCGCAGCTCAGCGCCAGACTCCACCATCTCCAGCACTTTGATGGAGGCGGCAACAATCGCCGGCGCCAGGGAGTTGGAGAACAGATACGGGCGAGAGCGCTGACGCAGCCACTCAACCACCTCTTTGCGCGCGGCGGTATAGCCGCCGGATGCGCCGCCAAGCGCTTTGCCCAGCGTACCGGTGATGATGTCCACGCGGCCCATGACGTCGCAGTATTCGTGGGAGCCCCGGCCGTTTTCGCCGACAAAGCCCACCGCGTGAGAGTCATCGACCATCACCAGCGCGTCGTATTTGTCTGCCAGGTCGCACACGCCCTTCAGGTTAGCGATCACACCGTCCATGGAGAACACGCCGTCGGTGGCGATCAGTACGTGGCGAGCACCCGCTTCACGAGCCTCTTTCAGGCGCGCTTCCAGTTCAACCATGTCGTTGTTGGCGTAGCGGAAACGCTTCGCTTTACACAGGCGTACGCCGTCGATGATGGAGGCGTGGTTCAGGGCGTCGGAGATAATCGCATCTTCTGCGCCGAGCAGGGTCTCAAACAGACCGCCGTTGGCGTCGAAGCAGGAGGAGTACAGAATCGCGTCTTCCATTCCGAGGAAGCTCGCCAGCTTTTGCTCAAGCTGCTTGTGGCTGTCCTGGGTACCGCAGATAAAGCGTACGGAGGCCATGCCGAAACCGTGGGTGTCCATGCCGTTTTTTGCAGCGGCAATCAGCTCAGGATGATTCGCAAGACCTAAGTAGTTGTTCGCACAAAAGTTAATCACATGGCTGCCGTCGGCAACGGTGATGTCCGCCTGCTGGGCAGACGTGATAATACGCTCTTCCTTGAACAACCCTTCCGCACGTGCGGTGTCGAGGTCGCTGTTTAACTGTTTGTAAAAATCACCACGCATTGCAATTCTCCAGACTCGGCAAATTTCGGGACATATTACCCAAACCTATAGTTCATGACGAGATGACACGTCATCTCTTATCGTTTTTGCAGCATAAATCACGCGTACCCCTGCGCTGTGAAGGTGAATGGCTGAAGGGCAGCCATACTAATGATATGATAGAGACATTAGCGTCCGGGATTGTCCCCGGGCTCCACACTTCAAAGGTTACAGTTATGATCATCGTTACCGGCGGCGCAGGCTTTATCGGCAGTAATATTGTTAAGGCTCTCAATGACAAAGGCATCACCGACATCCTGGTGGTTGACAACCTGAAAGATGGCACTAAGTTCGTCAACCTGGTGGATCTGAACATCGCTGACTACATGGATAAAGAAGACTTCCTTATCCAGATTATGGCAGGCGAAGAGTTCGGCGAGATCGAAGCCATCTTCCACGAAGGTGCGTGTTCTTCCACCACCGAGTGGGATGGTAAGTACATGATGGACAACAACTATCAGTACTCTAAAGAGATCCTGCACTACTGCCTGGAGCGTGAGATTCCGTTCCTGTACGCCTCCTCCGCGGCAACCTACGGCGGCCGCACCTCGGACTTCATCGAATCCCGCGAATATGAGCAGCCGCTGAACGTCTACGGTTATTCTAAATTCCTGTTCGACGAGTACGTGCGTCAGGTTCTGCCAGAAGCGAACTCACAGATCGTTGGTTTCCGTTACTTCAACGTCTATGGACCGCGTGAAGGCCACAAAGGCAGCATGGCAAGCGTGGCGTTCCACCTGAACACCCAGTTGAATAACGGAGAAAGCCCTAAACTGTTCGAAGGCAGCGACGGCTTTAAGCGCGACTTCGTTTACGTGGGCGACGTGGCGGCCGTAAACCTGTGGTTCTGGGAAAACGGCGTGTCCGGCATCTTCAACCTCGGTACCGGCCGTGCGGAATCCTTCCAGGCAGTGGCTGACGCCACGCTGGCGTATCACAAAAAAGGCAGCATCGAGTACATTCCGTTCCCGGAAAAACTGAAAGGCCGTTATCAGGCGTTCACGCAGGCCGATCTGACCAACCTGCGCGCCGCAGGCTACGACAAGCCGTTCAAGACCGTTGCCGAAGGAGTAACGGAATATATGGCCTGGCTGAACCGCGACGCGTAAGTATGAGAATTCTGGTGATCGGCCCGTCATGGGTGGGCGACATGATGATGTCGCAAAGTCTCTATCGCACGCTCAAGGCGCGTTATCCCCAGGCGATAATCGACGTGATGGCACCCGCATGGTGCCGTCCGCTGTTATCGCGTATGCCGGAAGTGAATGAAGCCATCCCGATGCCACTCGGCCACGGGGCGCTGGAAATCGGCGAACGCCGCAAGCTCGGTCATAGCCTGCGCGAGAAGCGCTACGATCGCGCGTATGTCCTGCCAAACTCCTTTAAATCCGCCCTGGTGCCCTTCTTTGCGGGCATCCCACATCGCACCGGCTGGCGCGGTGAAATGCGCTACGGTCTGCTGAACGATGCGCGGGTGCTGGATAAAGAAGCCTGGCCGCTGATGGTGGAGCGCTATGTGGCGCTGGCCTATGACAAAGGCGTGATGCGCAGCGCGAAAGATCTGCCGCAGCCGCTGCTCTGGCCACAGCTTCAGGTTAACGACGGTGAAAAATCCCAGACCTGCAGCACGTTTGGTCTTTCGTCTGAACGCCCGATGATTGGCTTCTGCCCAGGCGCCGAGTTCGGCCCGGCAAAACGCTGGCCGCACTATCACTATGCGGAGCTGGCGAAACAGCTGATTGACGAAGGCTACCAGATTGTCCTGTTCGGTTCGGCAAAAGATCACGAGGCTGGCAACGAAATTCTCGCCACGCTGAGCAACGAGCAGCAGGCCTGGTGCCGCAATCTGGCAGGAGAAACGCAGCTTGAACAGGCTGTTATCCTGATTGCCGCCTGTAAAGCGGTGGTCACTAACGACTCTGGCCTGATGCACGTCGCCGCTGCGCTCAACCGCCCACTGGTGGCGCTGTATGGCCCAAGTAGCCCGGACTTCACGCCCCCGCTTTCTCATAAAGCGCGCGTCATCCGCCTGATCACCGGCTACCACAAAGTGCGCAAAGGCGATGCCGCAGAAGGCTACCATCAGAGCCTGATCGACATTACGCCAGCGCGCGTTCTCGAAGAGCTTAACGAGCTGCTGTTGAGCGAAGAAGGATAACGAATGCGGGTACTGATCGTTAAAACTTCTTCGATGGGCGATGTTCTGCATACGCTGCCGTCACTGACGGACGCCATGCGGGCCATTCCCGGCATTCGTTTTGACTGGGTGGTGGAGGAAGGCTTCGCGCAGATCCCCACCTGGCATGAAGCGGTTGACCGCGTGATCCCGGTGGCGATTCGCCGCTGGCGCAAAGCGTGGTTCTCCGCGCCGATTAAAGCCGAACGCAAAGCCTTCCGTGAGGCGGTGCAGGCACAGCGTTACGACGCCATCATCGACGCCCAGGGGCTGGTAAAAAGCGCCGCGCTGGTAACGCGTCTGGCACACGGCGTAAAGCACGGGATGGACTGGCACAGCACCCGCGAACCGCTGGCGAGCCTGTTTTATAACCGTCGTCATCACATCGCAAAGCAACAGCATGCCGTCGAACGTACCCGCGAGCTGTTTGCCAAAAGCCTGGGCTATGCGAAACCGGAAACCCAGGGCGACTATGCAATTTCCCGGCATTTCCTGCACGCCTCATCGCAGAAAAGCGACCCTTATTTGATTTTCCTTCACGCGACAACCCGCGATGACAAGCACTGGCCGGAAGCGTACTGGCGCGAACTGATCGGCCTGCTGGCAAGCGCGGGGCTGCGTATTAAACTCCCGTGGGGCGCACCGCACGAAGAGGCACGGGCCAAACGTCTGGCAGAAGGGTTTGATTACGTGGACGTTCTGCCACGCATGAAACTTGACGGCGTCGCTCAGGCGCTGGCAGGCGCTACGGCTGTGGTCTCCGTGGATACGGGCCTCAGCCACCTGACGGCGGCGCTGGACCGTCCTAACATCACGCTTTACGGCCCAACGGACCCGGGCCTGATCGGCGGCTATGGAAAAAATCAGTATATCTGCCGCCCGGAACACTCATCGCAGTTGAGCGATCTCAGCGCCGCTGCGGTATTTGCGCAATTAGAGCCTTTGCTGGCAGCAGAGAGAGCCTATGTCTGATTTTTTCTCAGCGGAGCGCCCGCCAAAGCGCGTGCTGATTATTAAGCTGCGTCACCACGGTGACGTTCTGCTTACCTCGCCGGTTTTTACCGTGCTGAAAAAGAACTGGCCGAACGTGGAGGTCGACGCGCTGGTCTATGACGACACGCAGGCGATGCTGACCAGCCACCCGCATATCGACCAGGTCCATACTATTGGGCGCAACTGGCGCAAAAAGGGGTGGTTTGAACAATTCCGCCTCTACCGCGCCCTGCTGAATACCCTGAAAGACCGTCAGTACGACGTGCTCATTAACCTGACCGAACACTGGCACGGCGCGCGTCTGGCGCGTCGCCTGAAGCCGCGCGTCTCCGTCGGCTTTAAGCCGGATAAACGCGGGGGCCTGGCACGTCGTCGCTGGGTGAAGTCGTTCACCACGCTCTACCCGGCGATTCAGGACAACAGCCGCCATATGGTGGAAGTCAATCTGGATGCCCTGCGCCGGATCGGTATTCATCCCCAGTCCGACGAAGACAAGCATACGCTTTTTGTGCCTGGTGACGCGGCAGAAGCCTCTGTTGCCGAAAAACTAGCCGGGTTTGGGCTCACGAGTAAATCCTATATCCTGGTTCACCCGACCTCGCGCTGGATGTTTAAGGCCTGGGATATCAAAAAGCTGGCAGCGACCATTGATAACCTGGCGGCGCGCGGCTTGCCAATTATCCTTTCCGCCGCACCGTCAAAAGAAGAGAAGGCCTACATGGACGAGCTGCGCGCTGCGCTCACCCAGCCGGTCTTTGATTTGAGCGGTCAGTTGAACCTGAAAGAACTGGGCGCGCTCATGAAGCACGCGCGGGTCTATTTCGGTGTGGACTCCATGCCGATGCACCTTGCAAGCGCCGTCGGTACCCCGACCGTCGCCATCTTTGGCCCTACCGGCGCCATCAAGTGGGCACCGTGGGGGGTGAACTATCGCGTAATCGTTGCCGGGTTTACCTGCCAGCCGTGCGGTAAAGCGGGCTGCGGAGACAGCGGTGTCTCAGACTGCATCACAGCCATCACCCCACAGCAGGTGCTGAGCGCCATCGACACGATGCTCCTGGAAAATCCTGCATGAAGCTGGCGATAGTCCGACAAACCTACAACCCCAACGGTGGTGCAGAGCGTTTCGTCTCGCGCGCGCTTAACGTGCTGTCGCAGGACACGTCCCTGGACGTGACGCTGATTGCCCGCCAGTGGGAAGACGCCACCGGCTGGAAAACGCTGACGGTCAATCCGCCGTTCCGTAACCGTATCGCCCGTGAATCCGGCTTTGCCACCGAAGCCGCTTCGCATTTTGCGCAGTTTGATATTGTGCAAAGTCACGAGCGCATACCGGGAGCGACCATTTTCCGGGCCGGGGACGGGGTTCACGCCGCCTGGCTTGAGCAATATGGCCGCATCCTCTCGCCACTGGCGCGCTGGGCGCAATCTCTGAGCCGCTATCACCGCTACATTCTGCAGGCTGAGACGCAGATGTTTACCCATCCGCAGCTGCGCAAGGTGATCTGTAATTCGAAGATGGTGCGCGATGATATTGCCCGTCGCTTCGGGCTGTCGGAAGACAAGCTGACGGTGATCTACAACGGCGTAGACACCGTTCAGTTTAGCCCTGAGGTCCGCGCCCTTTCGCAGCGTGATGCACTGGGCATTCCCCGTAACGCACCGGTACTGGCGTATGTTGGGTCAGGTTTCAGCCGTAAAGGTGTCGCCACCGCGCTACGCGCCATTGTGCCGCATTCTGACGTCTGGCTGCTAATTGCCGGACGCGATAAACATGCGCGGAAGTTTGAAAAACTGGCACAGGCTCTGGGGGTTTCCTCACGCGTGAAGTTCCTGGGACCCGTTGCCAACGTGCGCGAAGTCTATGGGACGGCTGATGCTCTGATCCTGCCGACGCTTTACGATCCCTTCCCGAACGTCTGCGTGGAAGCGCTGGCCTGCGGTCTGCCGCTGCTTACCAGCCACGGCTGCGGTGCGGCGGAGTGGATAAACGAGGGTAAAAACGGCTGGGTGCGTGATGCGCTGGATAGCGAAGGCTACCAGCAGGCCATATCTCAATGGCTGAAAGGCCGTGAACAGGGTGTCGATTACTCCGCTGCTGCGCGTGCAACTGCAGAGCCCTTCACCCTGGACAGAATGGCGAAAGAGCTGCAGGCACTTTATCGCGATCTGCTGCGCTGAGCCGCATCGGAGAAGACCTTCTCCATCGCGTCCAGCATACATTCGCGGGTAAAATGTGTACTCAGATAGTCATACCCCTGTTGCGCGAGCGTCTCGCGAAGGGCTGAGTCGTCATAGAGTTTCATTATGGCATCGTGCAGTGCGTTTTCGTCGCGCTGCGCGATTAAAATGCCCGTCTGCCCGTTAATCACCGCATCTCCCGTTCCACCGGCGTCCGTCGCAATAGTTGCAATACGAGTGGCTAATGATTGCAGTACGCCCTGCGGAACACCTTCCATATCGTGCGAAGGACTCAGCGCAATATCAAAGGCCGGAAACCAGCGTTCCGGATCGGGTTGATGTCCCGCCATGATCACGCGCTGCTGTAATCCCAGCGCGGCGATTTCCTGTTCCAGCGTCGCCTTGTGCGGGCCTTCGCCGACAATCGCCAGCTTGATGTGTGGATTGTCGATTTTCGCCAGGGCGCGCAACAGTACGCTATGGCCTTTGTTCGGGCGCAAATGCGACACCACACCCAGCCAGAAATCGTCTCCGGACAGGCCACAATGCGCGCGGGCTTCGTGCTTATCTCTCGGGTGAAAACGCTGCGTATCGACACCGCTTGGCACCGAGGTACTCTGGGACATCGGCACGCCAATATTTGCCACCTGATGACGCAACGCCTCCCCCGTGGTCACGATATGCGCACAGGCCGTGCGGAACAGCCAGCGGGTCGTCCAGTTGTTGCGCGGTACGCCTGACGCATGACGGGTGCGGACCAGCGGCACAGGGTTGGCGAGCGTCAGATTCGCCAGCGCCACCAGCCATGTATCGGCAGAGTTGTGACTGTTGATAACGTCAATCGACTGACGGTTATCCTTCAGCCAGCGACGCAGCAACCGCAGATTTTTAAGGTTCTTGCGCTTCAACGGCATCGTGACAACCGTCAATCCGGCATTGCGCGCCAGCGCATGCAGCGGCGCGGTTTCCGGACAAAGGAGAGTAACCTGATGGCCACGCTGAATCATCCCAAGCGATTCGTTGATAATGCGCAGAGGCTGTCCGCCTTTGCCACCGTCTGCTTCAGTGTGAACAATATGCATACATTTCCTGTTAAGAATCTCGTCCGCGTGACGCTAATTTGCCGCCTGGCAGGATCTTTGTCCCTCCAGGCATATGTTTTTAGTATCCACCAGATATAATACAGCACGAATGGTATCACCATATTGGGTGGCCTGCCCTGAACACAACGGAGAAAGCATGTCCGACACACCTTTATTGAGCCTTGTAGTCGCCGTCTATAACGGTGAAAAATTCCTCAGCGCATTTTTCGACAGTATCAAAGCTCAACATCTGGACAGTCTGGAACTGGTCGTTGTGAACGACGGGTCAAGCGACAACTCCTCGGCCATCATTGCGCAGTACGCCGGAGAATTCCCGTTCTACAAGGTCATTGACCAGGCGAACCAGGGCGTCTCGGCGGCCCGTAATACGGGTCTGGCGCAAGCGACAGGCGAGTACGTCGCGTTCCCGGATATCGACGATGTCATTTATCCGGGCATGTATCCGCGACTGCTTGAAATGGCCAAAAATAACAATCTCGATGTGGCTACCTGCAACGGCACGTATATCTACGATGACGGCAGGCCGTCGAAGAAAATCTTCCCGTCCGACAAACTGCAATCTACAGACGTGCTGGATGGCCCAACGTGGCTACAGCACGCGCTGGCGTCGCGTAAATTCCTGCACGTTACCTGGCTGAATATTTATCGCCACGCATTTATTAAAGAGCAGGGTTTCACCTTTGAGCATGGTCTGCGTCATCAGGATATCCCGTGGACCACTGAAGTGCTGCTTACTGCAAAACGCGTGCAGTACACTGACGAAACGTTCTACGACTACCTGATTCATTCCGCCTCCGTCTCGCACACGCCAGGAACGGATGACACGCGTATGCGTAACGCCCGTCACTACATGAAAATCCTGGAAATGCTGGATGTTATCAACCAGCGCTACCCGGAGGCCGTGCGCCGGGTGCCGGCCTGCAGGTGGCAAATTGCAAAAGAGGGGCTGGGCATTCTGCACGCTATTAACAACATCGGCGATCTCAGCAAAAAACGCGAAATCATCCGTGAACTGTTCGACCGCGGTATCTGGGCACTCATCTGGAAAAATGCCCGTGGACTGCGCCAGCACTGGCGGCTGGGTCGCCGTTATTTCCGTTTGAAACGGTATCTGGCATAAGAGATAGCTTTACCTGGCTTAAATGCTTAGAATTTGCCCGCCGAAACTAAAAAAACGGATAATCGCTTGGAATTGTTGTATACCGCTCTGCTCTACATCATTCAGCCACTGGTGTGGCTGAGGCTGTTGCTTCGTAGCCGTAAAGCGCCTGCGTATCGTAAACGCTGGGCTGAACGCTATGGCTTCTGCCGCAATAAAGTCGCTCCGGACGGTATTTTGCTGCATTCCGTTTCTGTCGGTGAAACACTGGCGGCAATCCCGCTGGTTCGCGCCCTGCGTCACCGCTACCCGTCGCTGCCAATTACCGTCACGACGATGACGCCAACCGGCTCGGAGCGCGCGTTATCCGCTTTTGGCAAAGACGTCCATCACGTCTATCTCCCTTACGATCTGCCCTGCGCCATGAATCGTTTCCTCAACACCGTGCGCCCGAAGCTGGTGATTGTGATGGAAACCGAACTGTGGCCGAACATGATTTCCGCCCTGCATGCCCGTAAAATTCCGCTGGTGATTGCCAACGCGCGCCTGTCAGAGCGCTCGGCGAAAGGCTACGGCAAGCTGGGTAAATTTATGCGCCGCCTGCTGAGCAAGATCACGCTGATCGCCGCGCAGAATGAAGAAGATGCGGCACGCTTTGTCTCTCTGGGCCTCAAACGCAACCAGCTCGCGGTGACGGGCAGCCTGAAGTTCGATATTTCTGTTACCCCTGAGCTCGCTGCCCGTGCGATCACGCTGCGTCGCCAGTGGGCCCCGCGTCGTCAGGTCTGGATTGCGACCAGTACCCATGACGGTGAAGAAGAGATCATCCTGCAGGCTCACCGCAAGCTGCTGGAAAGCTTCCCTGATTTACTGCTGATCCTCGTGCCCCGCCATCCGGAGCGTTTCAAAGATGCCCGTGAAATGGTGCAGAAAGGCGGTTTCAGCTTCACGTTGCGCAGCAGCGGTGAGATCCCTTCCGGCAGCACCCAGGTGGTGATTGGCGATACGATGGGCGAGCTGATGCTTTTGTACGGCATTGCTGACCTCGCGTTTGTCGGTGGCAGCCTGGTCGAGCGTGGCGGACATAACCCGCTGGAGCCAGCAGCCCACGCCATTCCGGTGCTGATGGGGCCGCACACGTTTAACTTCAAAGATATCTGCGCGAAATTACAGCAGGCCGATGGTTTGATTACCGTGACCGATGCAGATTCAGTAGTCAAAGAGGTATCGACCCTTCTGACTGACGAAGATTATCGCCTGTGGTACGGGCGCCATGCGGTCGAAGTGCTGCACCAGAACCAGGGTGCTCTGACCCGTCTGCTGCAACTTCTGCAACCTTACCTGCCCCAGCGGAGCCACTAATGTCAACGCGTCTGTCGGTCGTGATGATCGCCAAAAACGCCGCCGACCTGCTTCCGGACTGCCTGGCCTCCGTTGCCTGGGCTGACGAGATAGTCATTCTTGACTCCGGAAGTACGGACAACACGGTGGACGTTGCCCGGGCAGCGGGAGCAAAAATCTTTGTCGACGCTGACTGGCAAGGCTATGGCATCCAGCGCCAGCGCGCGCAGGGGTATGCCACCGGTGAGTATGTCCTGATGCTCGATACTGACGAGCGCATTACGCCAGAACTTCAGCAGGCCATTCAGGCGGTACTTTCCTCGCCCCAGCCTGGCGCCGTATACAGCATTGCCCGCCGCAACTACTTCCTTGGCCGTTTTATGCGCCACAGCGGCTGGTATCCTGACCGCGTGATGCGCCTCTACGAGCGCGAGCGGTATCAGTACAACGATAATCTGGTGCATGAATCCCTGAGCTGCGATAACGCCCAGGTGATCCCCCTGACGGGCGACCTGTTGCACCTGACCTGCCGCGATTTCGCCAGCTTCCAGCGTAAACAGCTCAACTATGCCACCGCATGGGCGCAGGAGCGTCACCAGCGCGGCAAGAAGGCCTCGCTGACGGGTATCTTTACCCACACGCTGGGCGCGTTCCTGAAAACGCTGCTGCTGCGCGGCGGCGTACTGGACGGTAAGCAGGGCTGGTTACTCGCGGTAGTGAATGCCCAGTATACTTTCAACAAATACACCGAGCTGTGGGCGCTCTGCCGCGGCTACTCAGAGAAAACGTGAGCCATGAGCACAAAAGCGATTTATCCGGGTACCTTCGATCCGATCACCAACGGTCATCTCGATATTATCACCCGTGCAGCGTGCATGTTCGACAAGGTGATCCTGGCCATTGCCGCCAGCCCCAGCAAAAAACCGATGTTTGACCTCCACGAGCGTGTGCAGCTCGCCACCGATGCCATTTCGCACCTGCCGAACGTTGAGGTGGTCGGGTTTAGCGACCTGATGGCTAACTTCGCCCGCGCTCAGCAGGCAAACATTCTGATCCGTGGTTTACGCGCGGTGGCAGACTTCGAGTATGAGATGCAGCTGGCGCACATGAACCGCCACCTGATGCCGGAGCTGGAGAGCGTGTTCCTGATGCCCTCCAAAGAGTGGTCGTTTATCTCGTCCACGCTGGTAAAAGAGGTGGCGCGTCATCACGGGGACGTTACCCATTTCCTGCCGGTTAACGTCCACCAGGCGTTGATGGAAAAGCTAAAGTAGCCCTATTTCTGGCACTGACGGCAGTAGAACGTGGCGCGCTGGGCGTGCTTCGTGGCAATAACTGGCGTGCCGCAGACTCTGCACGGTTCGCCCTTACGGCCATACACCTGAAGCTCCTGGGCAAAATAGCCCGGCTTACCGTCACTTTGCAGGAAGTCCTTCAGCGTTGTCCCGCCCTGCTCAATCGAGCGAAGTAATACGGCTTTAATCACCCGGACCAGCAGCTCACACTCCTGCGCCGACAGCGAAGAGGCCAGCCGATCGGGATGGATCCCGGCGGCAAACAGCGATTCGCTGGCATAAATATTCCCCACGCCGACCACCAGCTTGTTATCCATTAGCCAGGGCTTAATCGGGCTTTTCTTCTTCGCGCACTTCGCCTTAAGATATTCCGCGTTAAACGCGTCTGAAAGCGGCTCCGGGCCCAGATGCGCCAGCACGTTATGTCCTTCCAGCTCCTTCGTCCACAGCCACGCGCCAAAGCGCCGTGGGTCGGTGTAACGGAGCACTTTGCCGTTGCTCATCACCAGATCGACGTGGTCGTGCTTTTCAGCAGGCAGTTCTTCGGTAAGGATGCGCAGGCTCCCGGACATCCCCAGGTGGATAATAATCCAGCCGTCGGGCAGCTCCAGCAGCAGATATTTCGCGCGACGCTGCACGCTAAGGACGGGTTGATCGCTCAGGGCATGGATCTCATCGGACACCGGCCAGCGCAGACGTCCGTTGCGGACCACCGCGTGAAGAATCGTCGCGCCGACCAGATGGGGCTCAATGCCGCGACGGCTGGTTTCTACCTCAGGTAATTCAGGCATGGTTCCTCCGTTGAGATACAGAATGCAAAAAACCCCGCAGTTGCGGGGTTTTTCGATACAAGGAGACTAAAATTATTTGATTTTAGCTTCTTTGTACAGTACGTGCTGGCGTACAACTGGATCGAACTTTTTCAGTTCCAGTTTTTCCGGCTTAGTACGTTTGTTCTTCGTGGTGGTGTAGAAGTGACCTGTACCAGCAGAAGAAACCAGCTTGATTTTCTCGCGAATACCTTTAGCCATGATTTATTTCCTCTTTAAGTACTTAGTACTTTTCGCCACGGGCACGCAGTTCAGACAGAACTGTATCGATGCCTTTCTTATCGATTACACGCATACCTTTAGCAGATACGCGCAGGGTGACAAAACGCTTCTCGCTCTCAACCCAGAAACGGTGAGAGTGCAGGTTCGGCAGGAAACGGCGTTTAGTCGCGTTCAGTGCGTGGGAACGGTTGTTACCGGTCACCGGACGCTTGCCAGTAACTTGGCAGACTCGGGACATGTCTATTCTCCAAAAATCAAATTAGCTCGAGCTTCGTATGGGGTATCGGCGCCTCGTCAGGCTTTACAGCCCGGTCATCGCATAGTTCTAAGTGAACTCTCGATTGCCAGGCCCAAATGCCAAACCCGAGATTCTCAAAGGTGGCGTAGTATACGCTGACTCGGCGGTGTGCTCAAGTCCCGAACAGACAAAGATCCCGATGGATCGCGAGAAATAGCCTAAATCCAGCCATGTTCTGCGAAAGAAATGTACTCACCGCGGCCAATTATCAGATGGTCCAGCACACGAATGTCCATGAATTGACAGCATTTGATAATGCGTTCGGTGATTTCTTTGTCCGCTCTGCTCGGTTCTGCACAGCCAGAGGGGTGATTATGCGCGAGGATCACGCCCGCTGCATTCACTTTTATCGCTTCCCGCACAATTTCACGCGGATGCACCTCAACGTGGCTCAACGTGCCCGCAAAGAGACAGCTATGTTTCAGCACCCGATTTCTGTTATCAACAAAGATCACCATAAAGATCTCGCGTTCAATATCGGTTAACTGGCTTTGCAGGAATTCGCGCGTCATCGCGGGCGTCAGGATCGGATCGTCCTTCTCCATGCGGACATTGTAAAAACGACGGGCAAGTTCGGCAATGGCCCGCAGCTGGGCATATTTCGCCACGCCGATCCCCTCAACGTGCGTAAACTGCGCCAGATCGGCGGTCAGTAAACTGTACAGCGAACCGAAACGTGCTATCAGCTCTTTTGCCAGCGTAAATACCGTTTTGCCGGGCGTTCCGGTACGTAAAAAGAGCGCCAGCAGTTCGTCATCTTTTAACAAGGTGACGTCGTAGCGCAGCAGTTTTTCACGCGGCAGCAGCTGCTCATCCTCTTCTTCCATGCTCTTTCTCCCTTTTTTAACCGCATGCTGCCACACGCCAATCCGGCGCTCGACGGCCACGTTGCGTTCTTGCGTAGCGCCTCGCAAAGTGGTCGAAGGACAAAATCACCCCGCTTTGGGGATTGTGATAAAATGCCTCCTCTCTGGTGAAACCCAACAGGAAAGAATCATGATGAGCCTGGCCGGTAAAAAAATCGTTCTTGGCGTGAGCGGCGGCATTGCTGCCTACAAAGCGCCGGAGCTGGTGCGTCGTCTGCGCGAGCGCGGGGCAGATGTGCGGGTCGCGATAACCGAAGGCGGTAAAGCCTTTATCACTCCCCTGAGCCTGCAGGCCGTTTCAGGATACCCGGTATCTGACAGCCTGCTCGATCCGGCCGCCGAAGCCGCGATGGGCCATATTGAGCTGGGTAAATGGGCTGACCTGGTTATCCTTGCCCCCGCCACGGCTGATTTAATCGCCCGGGTGGCGGCCGGTATGGCAAACGATCTGGTCTCTACCATTTGTCTGGCCACGCCTGCCCCTGTTGCCGTCGTTCCTGCCATGAACCAGCAGATGTACCGTAACGCGGCCACCCAGCACAATCTGGAGACGCTGGCCTCACGCGGCCTGCTTATCTGGGGTCCGGACAGCGGCAGCCAGGCCTGCGGCGATGTTGGCCCGGGTCGCATGCTTGACCCGCTGACGATTGTTGATATGGCCGCAGCCCATTTTTCGCCTGTCAACGATCTGCAACATCTCAACATCATGATTACCGCGGGCCCCACGCGCGAGCCGCTGGATCCGGTGCGCTACATCACCAACCACAGCTCCGGTAAAATGGGCTTTGCGATTGCCGCCGCCGCTGCGAAGCGTGGCGCGAACGTCACGCTGGTGAGCGGCCCGGTCTCACTGCCTACCCCTGCGTTTGTGAAGCGAATTGACGTTACTACCGCGCTGGAGATGGAAGCCGCCGTACAGGCTCATGCGCAAAGCCAGCAGATTTTTATCGGCTGTGCGGCCGTCGCAGACTATCGTGCCGAGACGATCGCCGAGGCTAAAATTAAAAAGCAAGGCGATGAATTAACACTAAAAATGGTAAAAAACCCGGACATTGTTGCCGGTGTCGCCGCACTAAAAAGCCACCGTCCATACGTTGTTGGGTTTGCCGCAGAAACGAATAATGTGGAAGAATATGCCCGGCAAAAACGTACCCGCAAAAACCTCGATTTGATTTGCGCGAACGACGTATCGCTGGCCACACAAGGATTTAACAGCGACAGCAACGCACTGCACCTTTTCTGGCAGGATGGAGATAAAGTCTTACCGCTTGAGCGCAAGGAACTCCTGGGCCAACAATTACTCGACGAGATCGTTACCCGTTATGATGAAAAAAATCGACGTTAAGATTCTGGACCCGCGTGTTGGCGAGCAATTCCCGCTGCCAACCTATGCCACCTCCGGCTCTGCCGGTCTTGACCTGCGCGCCTGTCTCGATGACGCCGTAGAACTGGCTCCGGGTGCCACTACCCTGGTTCCAACTGGCCTGGCCATTCACATTGCTGACCCGTCGCTGGCGGCGGTGATCCTGCCGCGTTCTGGTCTGGGCCATAAGCACGGCGTTGTGCTGGGGAACCTGGTCGGCCTGATCGACTCCGACTACCAGGGTCAGCTGATGGTCTCCGTCTGGAACCGTGGTCAGGACAGCTTCACCATTGAACCGGGTGAGCGTATCGCACAGATGGTCTTTGTACCGGTGGTACAGGCAGAATTTAACCTGGTGGCAGACTTTGACGCCACCGACCGCGGCGAAGGCGGCTTCGGCCATTCCGGGCGCAAATAACGGCCCGACAGACACGTATCTCACAGCGTCATAATGCAATAACAAACCGCAAACGCCCGTTTGCGGTCGCTGTGTGGATGCCAGCCTGGCAAGTGCTTATTTTCAGGGGTATTTTGTAACATGGCAGAAAAACAAACCGCGAAAAGGAATCGTCGCGAAGAAATACTTCAATCTCTGGCTCTGATGCTTGAATCCAGCGATGGCAGTCAACGCATCACCACCGCTAAACTGGCCGCCTCTGTGGGCGTGTCTGAGGCGGCGCTGTACCGTCATTTTCCGAGCAAGACCCGGATGTTCGACAGCCTGATCGAGTTTATTGAAGACAGCCTGATCACGCGCATCAACCTGATTCTGAAAGACGAAAAAGACACCACCGCGCGTCTGCGTCTGATTGTGCTGTTAATCCTGGGCTTCGGTGAACGCAATCCGGGCTTAACTCGTATCCTCACCGGCCACGCGCTGATGTTTGAGCAGGACAGACTACAGGGCCGCATTAACCAGCTTTTCGAACGCATTGAAGCTCAGCTGCGCCAGGTACTGCGCGAAAAGAAAATGCGCGAAGGCGAAGGTTACAGCATTGATGAAACGCTGCTGGCAAGCCAGATTCTGGCGTTTTGTGAAGGGATGCTCTCTCGCTTTGTGCGCAGCGAGTTCAAATACTGTCCAACGGACGATTTTGACGCCCGCTGGCCGTTAGTGGCTGCTCAGTTGCAGTAACACCGTTGCCGGGTGGCGGCTTCGCCTTATCGGGCCTACGAAATGCGCAGGCCCGTTAAGCGTAGCGCCACCGGGCAATTTAACTACACCCCGAACGCTTCCCGGTACGCACGTACCGCTGCCAGATGGTCCGCCATCTCAGGCTTCTCTTCCAGATACGCAATCAGGTCTTTCAGAGTGATAATCGACGTCACTTTGCAACTGTAATCGCGCTCGACTTCCTGAATAGCGGAAATTTCCCCGCGACCACGCTCCTGACGATCAAGAGAAATCAGCACGCCAGCAAGCGTCGCACCGTTGGCCTGAATAATCTCCATCGATTCGCGGATCGCCGTACCGGCGGTGATCACGTCGTCCACCAGCATCACGCGGCCCTGCAGCGCGCTGCCGACCAGATTCCCGCCTTCACCGTGGGTTTTAGCCTCTTTGCGGTTAAAGCAGTATGGCACATCGCGGTCATGGTGTTCAGCCAGCGCCACCGCGGTGGTGGTCGCAATCGGAATACCTTTATAGGCCGGGCCAAACAGCAGGTCAAAATCAATCCCGGAATCCACCAGCGCTTCGGCATAGAAACGGCCTAACAATGCCAGATCGCGCCCGGTATTAAACAGCCCGGCGTTGAAGAAATAGGGACTCTTACGCCCGGATTTCAGCGTAAATTCGCCAAACTTGAGTACCTGCTTGTTGAGCGCAAACTCAATAAACTGGCGCTGATACGATTTCATGGATTTGCTCCTTTGGTTTTTCTGTCTTATAGGCAAAAAAAAGGCGACTCATTGGTCGCCTTTAAAATCAATTTTCTAACGCCGCTTTCTGCGTCGTTACAATAGATTCGATTCCCCCTCGGGCCAACGCCAGCAGAGAGAGAAGCTCTTCGTGAGTGAACGGCTCGCCTTCCGCCGTACCCTGTACTTCAATGATGCGACCGTCTTCGGTCATCACCACGTTCATGTCGGTTTCGGCTGCGGAATCTTCAACGTATTCCAGATCGCAAAGCGCTTCGCCGTTAACGATACCGACTGAAACCGCCGCAACCATGCCTTTCATTGGGTTGGTTTTCAGCTTGCCGGCCGCAACCAGCTTGTTCAGAGCGTCCGCCAGCGCCACGCAGGCACCGGTAATGGATGCGGTACGCGTACCGCCGTCTGCCTGAATTACGTCGCAATCGAGAGTGATGGTGAATTCGCCGAGGATTTTCAGGTCAACGGCGGCGCGAAGCGCGCGCGCGATTAGACGCTGAATCTCCATGGTACGACCGCCCTGCTTCCCCTTTGCCGCTTCACGGGCATTACGGGTATGGGTCGCACGCGGCAGCATGCCGTATTCTGCGGTGATCCAGCCCTGACCCTGACCTTTCAGGAAGCGCGGAACACCTTCTTCGATGGAGGCAGTGCACAGCACTTTAGTGTCACCAAACTCAACCAGCACGGAGCCTTCAGCGTGTTTTGTATAGTTACGGGTCAGGATGACGGGACGCACCTGGTTGGCGCTACGACCTGATGGACGCATGATGGATTCTCCGGCTTGAAACGAATGTGGCTGCGCATTATACGGATAAAGGACGCTTATTCCTATCCTGAGAAGCCCCCGAAAGCTATAATCCCCCCATCTCTCCTTTAAAAACGGGAATGTCTATGATCCGCAGTATGACCGCCTACGCCCGGCGTGAAATCAAGGGTAGCTGGGGTAGCGCCACATGGGAAATGCGCTCGGTAAACCAGCGTTACCTGGAAACGTATTTCCGTATGCCGGAGCAGTTCCGCAGCCTTGAGCCTGTTGTACGCGAGCGTATTCGTACGCGTCTGACGCGCGGTAAAGTGGAATGTAACCTGCGCTTTGAGCCTGATGCCAGCGCACAGGGCGAGCTGATCCTCAACGAAAAACTGGCGAAACAGCTCGTGAATGCGGCGAACTGGGTCAAAATGCAGAGCGATGAAGGTGAAATCAACCCGGTTGATATTCTGCGCTGGCCTGGCGTCATGGCAGCTGGAGAGCAGGATCTGGATGCCATTGCCGCTGAAATCCTGGCAGCCCTCGACGGCACGCTGGACGACTTTATCGTTGCCCGCGAAACCGAAGGTCAGGCGCTGAAAGCGATGATTGAGCAGCGTCTTGAAGGTGTGAGCACCGAAGTGGCGAAAGTCCGCGCCCATATGCCGGAAGTGCTGCAGTGGCAGCGCGAACGCCTTGTCGCCAAACTGGAAGAAGCGGAAGTTCAGCTGGAAAACACCCGTCTGGAACAAGAGCTAGTGCTGATGGCGCAACGTATCGATGTCGCTGAAGAGCTGGACCGTCTGGAAGCGCACGTTAAAGAGACCTACAACATTCTGAAGAAGAAGGAAGCGGTGGGCCGCCGTCTGGACTTTATGATGCAGGAGTTCAACCGTGAGTCGAACACCCTGGCGTCTAAGTCGATCAATGCTGACGTGACGAATTCAGCGATTGAGTTGAAAGTGCTGATTGAGCAGATGCGCGAGCAGATTCAGAACATCGAGTAATGCCTTTCGGGTGGTGTCGACGGCACCACCCATTATTATTTCTAATCCATATCAACATCCGTTTTTACGTTTTACCGCCTATCATCAAGCCTGCTCAAGATAAATTAATAAAATTTTTTAGGGCAACCTGACTCGCCTTAGAAAATCTCAATCGTGATCTTGCGCACAAATCGCTAACCTCCCCGCGTTCACACCGGAGGGTCTATGCTGCTTCACATCCTTTATCTCATTGGCATCACCGCAGAAGCCATGACCGGCGCGCTTGCCGCCGGACGTCGCCGTATGGACACCTTCGGCGTAATCATTATTGCTACCGCGACCGCGCTTGGCGGTGGTTCCGTGCGCGATATCCTGCTTGGCCATTACCCGCTCGGCTGGGTTAAACACCCTGAATACGTGATTATTGTGGCGACTGCTGCCGTGTTAACCACCATCGTGGCGCCCGTTATGCCCCATCTTCGCCGCCTGTTCCTGGTGCTTGATGCGCTGGGGCTGATCGTCTTTTCGATCATCGGTGCGCAAATCGCGCTCGATATGGGGGAAGGACCGGTTATCGCTACCATTGCCGCCGTGGTCACGGGCGTATTCGGCGGTGTGCTGCGCGATATGTTCTGCAAGCGCATTCCTCTGGTCTTTCAAAAAGAACTGTATGCCGGCATCTCCTTTGCGGCAGCGGTGCTTTATATCGCCCTGCAGCATTACGTTTCTAACCATGATGTGGTGGTCATCTCGACGCTACTGTTTGGCTTTACGGCCCGCATGCTGGCGCTGCGCCTGAAGCTCGGGCTGCCCGTTTTTCATTACAAACACAGCGCACACTAGTTTCAGAACCCGTTGATGTGCTGTTCAGCGAGCCATTTCGCCAGCACATCAATCTGAGGCGCGAGCATCCAGTTAACGATTTGTCGCGCTTTTTCCTCTCCCGTTCCCGGCAGGGCCTGCCAGTCCTTTGCGTTGCGCCCGTTCATCTTCTCCCACGATACGTCTCCCATCGCCTTCAGCGAAGCCTGCGTCATTGGCACACCCAATGCCATGAGCCAGCGGATAAACGGCTTCTCGCGCACCAGATTAAATCGGTGCCAGAGCGCCAGCCCGCGTGCTGAGGAAAACCCCGGTGTAGACTGCAGCTGCGCCTGAGTTAATAACAGCCATGAAAAGAGATGTTCAAAATGATGCGCCTGCCAGAGGGTACGCCAGCCTGACTCGCCTAATCCTTCAATATCAAGCACCTGCTTTGAACTGAGCCAGGTCAGCCGGGCAAAGAACTGCTCCATACACTCCGGGGAAGCGTAGAAACAGCTAAGCGAATGATAACGCGAGGCCGGAGGCTCTGGTTTATGTCTGTCCGTCCCGCGCCAGAGCACTTTATCAAACCGGGGGATACCCTGCCCGGCCAGGCTGATCTGTATCTGATCCCCCGGGGCAATATCCAGTCTCTGCCAGCGCCCAACCGAGCCCAGGCTCACCCGCTGCACCTGTTTATCATCCAGTTGCACGGGTTCCAGCGCGGCTACAACGGAAATTTTGCCCGTTCGCCCCACGGAAAAATGAATATTACTCACCTCAGCAACCTGGGCTGTAGGCGCATATTTCCACGCAACGACCCAGTTGCCTTCTCCCGGTAACCAATCTTCGCCAGCAGGTTCATCCTCCGAACGCACCACAATGCCATCCGTGGCAAAGGGTAATGCGGTCACGTGCCAGGCCGCGCGCTGTTTCTCGACGCCATCAACAGATTCGGCGGGAAGCGTATACCGTGCCGACAGCGTAAAACCAGCCTGAGACAGTTCAGCTAAAGAGGTCTGCATATCTTTCGGTCCGTCCGGCCAGGCCCAGATGAATACGCCGATCTTGCTCAATAGCGAGTTATCCTTTTGCCGCATCATCGCCCCCGCCACCTTTGCACGAGCGTTCATTCCGCCCATCTGCTGCTGAATGTGGTTGTCGCGCAACCAGAAGAGTTCGCCCTGTAAGACGCTGTTCGCCAGCTTGCCGGTGAGCTTTTGCGGAACAGACGGGACTAAACGCACCTTCCCGGTCCAGTCTTCCCCTTTCAGGCCATCACCACGACTGATGGCCTGGGTTAACTTCCCGTCACGATAGACCAGCGTCACCGCCACACCGTCAACTTTCGGCTGCAGCCACAGATGTTGCCGCGCACGCATCCACTGTCTCAGTTCCTCTTTGCTGGCCACCTTATGCACGCCCGTGTGGGCAACAGGATGTTTTACGCTCCCCGTCAGCGCGGGGAGTTTCTCTTCTGAAGGCTCACTGCCAAAACAGCGCTGCCACTGCGTTAAACGCCCGTGAAGCTGGTCGTAAACCTCGTCGTTGATCTCGCTCACGCCCTGCTTCCAGTAAGCCTCATCCCAGCGTTTGATTTGCGCGCTTAACGACGCCATCTCTTTCTCTGCTTTTGCCTGCGACCACACCGGACACATCGCCGCGCCATAACCGCACCACAACAGCATTAACCCGCTTATCCATCGCCACATCGCTACCCCTCCTTTGCGTTGCAGGAGGTATACCCGGATGCCTGAAACAACGCTAACGGCAACGTTTCGCATTGCGAGACGCTATCCAGTATTTCTTTTGGTTGCTGAAAACCACAGATAAAACCTGAAAACGGCACGCAAAATTCAATAATCGAGGGGAAAAAGTGTGACAAAGGCTACGTCACACGGCGGTGACGTGTATAATAAGCCCGTATGTAGGACTTCTTCGTTAACACATACAAAAGACTCTCATGGCTCAAGGCACGCTTTATATTGTTTCTGCCCCTAGTGGCGCGGGTAAATCCAGCCTTATTCAGGCACTGTTAAAAACCCAACCGTTGTACGACACACAGGTTTCTGTTTCTCACACCACGCGCCAGCCGCGTCCGGGTGAAGTGCACGGTGAACACTATTTCTTTGTGGATCACGACGAATTCAGAGCGATGATCGGCAGAGACGCGTTTCTTGAACACGCTGAAGTATTTGGTAATTACTACGGTACTTCGCGTGAAACCATTGAGCAGGTTCTGGCCACGGGCGTGAATGTGTTCCTGGATATCGACTGGCAGGGCGCACAGCAAATTCGCAAGAAAATGCCTGACTCGCGCAGTATCTTTATTTTACCGCCATCGAAAGATGAGCTGGATCGCCGTCTGCGTGGCCGCGGTCAGGACAGCGAAGAAGTGATCGCAAAGCGTATGGAACAGGCTGTTGCAGAAATGAGCCATTACGCGGAATATGATTACCTTATTGTGAATGATGATTTTGATGCCGCACTGAGCGATCTCAAAACCATTCTTCGTGCAGAACGTCTGCGTATGAGCCGCCAGAAGCAGCGACATGACGCATTAATCACCAAACTGTTGGCAGACTGAACCCACTTTCAGTATCATGCCCAGTCATTTCTTCACCTGTGGAGCATTTTAAGTATGGCACGCGTAACTGTTCAGGACGCTGTAGAGAAAATTGGTAACCGTTTTGACCTGGTGCTGGTCGCCGCGCGTCGCGCTCGTCAGATGCAGGTAGGCGGTAAAGATCCGCTGGTACCGGAAGAAAACGATAAAACCACCGTTATTGCACTTCGCGAAATCGAAGAAGGTCTGATCAACAACCAGATCCTCGACGTGCGTGAGCGCCAGGAGCAGCAAGAGCAGGAAGCCGCAGAACTGCAGGCCGTAACCGCTATTGCTGAAGGTCGTCGTTAATTAAACCTGCGGGTCGCCCTTGTATCTGTTTGAAAGCCTGAATCAACTGATTCAAACCTACCTGCCTGAAGACCAGATTAAGCGTCTTCAGCAGGCGTATCTCGTTGCACGTGACGCTCACGAGGGCCAGACACGTTCAAGCGGTGAACCCTATATCACGCACCCGGTAGCGGTGGCCTGTATTCTGGCCGAGATGAAACTCGACTACGAAACGCTGATGGCCGCTCTACTGCACGACGTGATCGAAGATACCCCTGCCACTTACCAGGACATGGAACAGCTGTTTGGCAAAAGCGTTGCCGAACTGGTGGAAGGGGTCTCTAAGCTTGATAAGCTGAATTTCCGCGACAAGAAAGAGGCGCAAGCCGAAAACTTCCGCAAGATGATTATGGCGATGGTGCAGGATATCCGCGTCATTCTCATCAAACTCGCTGACCGTACCCACAACATGCGCACGCTGGGCTCACTTCGCCCGGATAAACGTCGCCGCATTGCCCGTGAAACCCTCGAAATCTACAGTCCGCTGGCGCACCGTTTAGGTATTCATCACATTAAAACCGAGCTGGAAGAACTGGGTTTTGAAGCGTTGTACCCGAACCGCTATCGCGTGATTAAAGAGGTGGTGAAAGCCGCACGCGGCAACCGTAAAGAGATGATTCAAAAGATCCTCTCTGAAATCGAAGGGCGTTTACAGGAAGCGGGGATCCCGTGCCGCGTCAGCGGTCGCGAGAAACACCTGTACTCCATCTACTGCAAAATGGTGCTCAAAGAGCAGCGTTTTCACTCGATCATGGATATCTACGCCTTCCGCGTCATTGTCCATGACTCGGACACCTGCTATCGCGTGCTGGGGCAGATGCACAGCCTCTACAAACCGCGTCCGGGGCGCATGAAAGATTACATCGCCATTCCAAAAGCGAACGGCTATCAATCTTTACACACCTCGATGATTGGTCCGCACGGTGTACCTGTTGAGGTGCAGATCCGCACCGAAGACATGGACCAGATGGCAGAGATGGGGGTTGCCGCACACTGGGCGTATAAAGAGCACGGTGGCGAAAGCAGCACGACCGCACAAATCCGCGCCCAGCGCTGGATGCAGAGCCTGCTGGAGCTTCAGCAGAGTGCGGGCAGCTCGTTTGAATTTATCGAGAGCGTTAAATCCGATCTCTTCCCGGATGAGATTTACGTTTTCACCCCAGAAGGTCGCATTGTCGAACTGCCTGCGGGCGCAACGCCGGTCGACTTCGCTTACGCCGTGCATACCGATATCGGGCATGCCTGCGTCGGCGCGCGCGTCGACAGACAGCCTTATCCGCTGTCTCAGCCGCTCTCCAGCGGCCAGACGGTAGAAATTATTACCGCGCCGGGTGCACGTCCGAACGCGGCCTGGCTGAACTTTGTCGTGAGCTCCAAAGCACGTGCCAAAATTCGCCAGTTGCTGAAAAACCTCAAGCGTGATGATTCCGTCAGCCTGGGGCGTCGTCTGCTCAACCACGCGTTGGGCGGCAGCCGTAAGCTGGCTGAAATTCCGCAGGAGAACGTCCAGCGTGAGCTGGAGCGCATGAAGCTTACGTCGCTTGACGACCTGCTGGCAGAGATTGGCCTCGGCAACGCCATGAGCGTGGTGGTGGCGAAGAACCTGCAGCAAGGCGATACAACAGCGGTGCCTGCAACGACGCAAAGCCACGGACACCTGCCGATTAAAGGCGCGGACGGGGTGCTGATCACCTTCGCAAAATGCTGTCGTCCAATTCCTGGCGATCCGATTATTGCGCACGTCAGCCCAGGCAAAGGGCTGGTTATCCACCACGAATCCTGTCGTAACATTCGCGGCTATCAGAAAGAAGCCGAGAAGTTTATGGCGGTCGAGTGGGATAAAGAGACCGCGCAGGAATTTATCACCGAAATTAAGGTGGATATGTTCAACCACCAGGGTGCCCTGGCGAACCTGACGGCAGCGATCAACACGGCCTCTTCCAATATTCAGAGCCTGAACACGGAAGAAAAAGATGGCCGCGTGTATAGCGCCTTTATTCGTCTGACCGCTCGCGACCGCGTACATCTGGCGAATATTATGCGCAAGATCCGCGTCATGCCGGACGTGATTAAAGTCACCCGAAACCGAAACTAGGTTTATGAATTCACAACGTTATGCACGTATCTGCGAAATGCTCGCCAGGCGTCAGCCTGACCTGACGGTCTGCATGGAGCAGGTGCATAAACCTCATAACGTCTCTGCTATCGTTCGTACCGCCGATGCCGTCGGTGTGCATGAAGTGCACGCCGTCTGGCCGGATGGCCGTATGCGCAATACGGTCTCGGCGGCAGCAGGCAGCAACAGCTGGGTGTCTGTTAAAAATCATCACACCATTGGCGAAGCCGTATCGCACCTGAAAGGGCGCGGGATGCAGATCCTGGCCACTAACCTGTCCGCTAAAGCCGTAGATTTCCGCGAGATCGACTACACCCGCCCGACCTGCATTTTGATGGGTCAGGAGAAAACCGGGATCACCCAGGAAGCGCTGGATCTGGCGGATCGGGACATCATCATTCCGATGATCGGCATGGTCCAGTCTCTTAACGTCTCCGTGGCGTCCGCGCTCATTCTGTATGAAGCGCAGCGCCAGCGTCAGAACGCCGGGATGTACGAGCGCAGCAACAGCATGCTGCCGGAAGAGGAACAGCAGCGCCTGCTGTTTGAAGGTGGCTATCCGGTGCTGGCTCGCGTTGCGAAGCAGAAAAAATTGCCTTATCCCCACGTCAACGCGCAGGGCGAAATTGAAGCCGATGCCGAGTGGTGGGCCACCATGCAGTACGCCGGGTAAGCGATGAAAGGCCGCCTGCTGGATGCCATCCCGCTTAACAGCCTGACGGGCGTGGGCGCGGCGCAAAGCAATAAGCTGGCAAAAATTGGCCTGCACACGGTGCAGGATCTCCTGCTTCACCTCCCCCTGCGTTACGAAGACCGCACCCAGCTATACAAGATTGGCGATCTCCTTCCTGCCATTTACGCCACCGTTGAAGGCGAAGTCCTGAACTGCAACATCACCTTCGGCGGGCGCCGGATGATGACCTGCCAGATCAGCGACGGCACCGGCATTCTCACCATGCGTTTTTTCAACTTCAGCGCGGCGATGAAAAACAGCCTGGCGACGGGCCGCAGGGTGCTGGCCTATGGCGAAGCCAAACGCGGGAAATACGGCGCAGA
The DNA here is from genome assembly GCF_011765665.1 of Enterobacter sp. SES19. NCBI lineage: Bacteria > Pseudomonadati > Pseudomonadota > Gammaproteobacteria > Enterobacterales > Enterobacteriaceae > Enterobacter > Enterobacter sp. SES19. The sequence goes on along the minus strand of NZ_CP050320.1, from coordinate 127,364 downwards.
GATGATCCACCCGGAGTACCGCGTGCAGGGCGATCTCAGCACGCCGGAGCTGCAGGAGACGCTCACCCCGGTTTACCCGACGACCGAAGGAATCAAGCAGGCGACGCTGCGTAAGCTCACCGATCAGGCGCTGGAGCTGCTGGATACCTGCGCCATTACCGAGCTGCTGCCACCCGAGCTGGCGCAGGGCATGATGAGCCTGCCCGAGGCGCTGCGCACCCTGCACCGCCCGCCGCCAACGCTGCAGCTCAGCGACTTAGAAAGCGGCAAACACCCCGCTCAACAGCGTCTTATCCTTGAGGAATTACTGGCCCATAACCTGAGCATGCTGGCGCTCCGCGCCGGCGCGCAGCGTTTCCACGCCCAGCCCTTAAGCCAGAATGATGAACTCAAAGATAAGCTGCTGGCCTCGCTGCCGTTTAAGCCCACCGGCGCGCAGGCGCGCGTCACCGCCGAAATCGAACGCGATATGGCGCTCGACGTGCCGATGATGCGCCTGGTGCAGGGCGACGTGGGTTCCGGCAAAACGCTGGTTGCCGCGCTGGCCGCCCTGCGTGCGATTGCCCACGGCAAGCAGGTCGCGCTGATGGCACCGACCGAACTGCTGGCGGAACAGCACGCCAACAATTTCCGCGCCTGGTTCGCGCCGCTGGGCATTGAAGTGGGCTGGCTTGCCGGGAAGCAAAAAGGCAAAGCGCGCCTTGCGCAACAGGAGGCTATTGCCAGCGGGCAGGTGCAGATGATTGTCGGCACGCACGCCATCTTCCAGGAGCAGGTGCAGTTTAACGGCCTTGCGCTGGTGATTATCGACGAGCAGCACCGCTTCGGCGTGCACCAGCGTCTGGCATTATGGGAGAAAGGCCTGCAGCAGGGCTTCCACCCGCATCAGCTGATCATGACCGCTACGCCGATCCCGCGCACCCTGGCGATGACGGCCTACGCCGATCTGGATACCTCCACCATCGACGAACTGCCGCCGGGCCGTACGCCGGTCACAACGGTCGCCATTCCTGACACGCGCCGCAGTGATATCATCGACCGCGTACGCAACGCCTGCACCCACGAAGGGCGTCAGGCCTACTGGGTTTGTACGCTGATAGAAGAGTCGGAACTGCTGGAAGCGCAGGCTGCCGAAGCCACGTGGGAAGAGCTTAAGCTGGCGCTGCCGGAGCTGAACGTGGGCCTGGTTCATGGACGCATGAAGCCTGCCGAAAAACAGGCGGTGATGCAGTCGTTTAAGCAGGGCGAGCTGCATTTGCTGGTCGCCACGACGGTCATTGAAGTGGGCGTGGACGTCCCGAACTCCAGCCTGATGATCATCGAAAACCCGGAGCGCCTGGGCCTTGCCCAACTCCACCAGCTGCGCGGGCGCGTTGGCCGTGGCGCGGTAGCGTCCCACTGCGTCCTGCTCTACAAAGCCCCGCTCTCAAAAACAGCCCAGATGCGGTTGCAGGTGCTGCGCGACAGCAACGACGGTTTTGTGATTGCGCAAAAAGACCTGGAGATCCGCGGCCCGGGCGAACTGCTGGGCACGCGTCAGACGGGGAACGCGGAATTCAAAGTGGCGGATTTGCTGCGCGACCAGGCTATGATCCCCGAGGTTCAGCGCCTCGCCCGCCACATTCATGAACGCTACCCCGAACAGGCGGCAGCGTTAATTGAGCGCTGGATGCCGGAAACCGAACGCTATTCCAACGCCTGATTCAGGCAAACATCGGCAGCATCAGGTACAGCTTAATCACCAGCGCGTTGACGATATCAATAAAGAACGCCCCGACCATCGGGACCACCAGAAACGCCATGTGCGAAGGCCCGAAGCGTTCGGTGATCGCCTGCATGTTGGCGATAGCCGTTGGGGTGGCCCCCAGACCAAACCCGCAGTGACCCGCCGCCAGCACCGCCGCATCGTAGTTTTTGCCCATCATCCGCCAGGTCACGAACATGGCGTACAGCGCCATAAACAGGGCCTGCACCGCCAGAATCGCCACCATCGGCAGCGCCAGCGAGGCCAGCTCCCACAGCTTGAGGCTCATCAGCGCCATCGCCAGGAACAGCGACAGGCAGACGTTGCCGAGCACCGACACCGCCCGTTCAAACACGCGGTAGAAGCCCATCAGCGCCAGGCCGTTGCTCAGGATCACCCCGATAAACAGCACGCAGACAAACGTCGGCAGTTCAAACGCTGAGCCCGCCAGCCATTGCGCAACCACTTTGCCCACGGTCAGGCAGATGGCGATCGTCGCGATGGTTTCAATCAGCACCAGCGAGGTAATGCTGCGCCCGACGTCCGGCTTTTCAAATGCGGTCGGCACCAGCTCATCGTCCGGCCTGCCGTCCGGCGTGGTGGAGTGCTTCACCAGATAGCGTGCCACCGGGCCGCCAATCAGGCCACCCAGCACCAGCCCAAAGGTCGCGCAGGCCATCGCCACCTCCGTCGCGTTTTCAAACCCGTAGCGCTCGATAAACAGCTTGCTCCATGCGGCCCCGGTACCGTGGCCGCCCGAAAGGGTAATTGACCCCGCCAGCAGCCCCATCAGCGGATCCAGTCCCAGCAGCGTCGCCATCCCGATGCCGATAGCGTTTTGCATCAGCAGCAGCCCCACCACCACAATCAGGAATACGCCGAGCACTTTACCGCCCGCCCGCAGGCTCGCCAGGTTGGCGTTCAGGCCGATGGTGGCAAAGAAAGCCAGCATCAGCGGGTCCTTCAGGGACATATCAAAATCGATTTCCCAGCCCATGCTTTTTTTCAGTATCAGCAGGGCCAGCGCCACCAGGAGACCACCGGCGACAGGTTCAGGAATGGTGTATTTCTTCAGAAGGGAAACGCTATGTACCAGCTTACGGCCAAGCAGTAAGACCAGCGTTGCGGCAACAAGTGTCGACAACGTATCGAGATGAATCATAGAAGGCTCCTGTTTTGCGCGTGTTCCATACACACGCGGCGTTATCCTGGGCCGGTTTGCGCTCTTCATGAGCTCCCGGCGCGAAAAAGTGTAATTTTTTTTCCCGATACGTTGTAGAAAACCTGCTCACAGCGGCAGATTTTCTTCCCTTTTTTTGCTGGCAATCGTTTGCTTTTACCAGGTGGTCAGATAAAATGCCCGCTTTTCCACCGTGGGATTGCCGCCGATGTCCGTTAACACTATAGAGTCGCCTGATGCGCAACCGATTGCGCAGAAGCAAAATAGCGAACTGATTTACCGCCTTGAAGACCGCCCGCCGCTGCCGCAAACGCTGTTCGCCGCCTGCCAGCATCTTCTGGCGATGTTTGTTGCGGTGATCACCCCGGCGCTGCTGATTTGCCAGGCGCTCGGTTTACCGGCGCAGGACACGCAGCACATTATCAGCATGTCTCTTTTTGCCTCCGGCGTTGCCTCTATTATTCAAATTAAAGCGTGGGGGCCGGTGGGGTCGGGATTATTGTCGATTCAGGGCACCAGCTTTAACTTCGTGGCGCCCCTGATCATGGGCGGTACGGCGCTGAAAACCGGCGGTGCGGATGTCCCGACCATGATGGCGGCGCTGTTCGGCACGCTGATGCTGGCCAGCTGTACGGAGATGGTGATCTCCCGCGTTCTGCATCTGGCTCGCCGCGTTATCACCCCGCTGGTTTCCGGCGTCGTCGTGATGATTATCGGCCTGTCGCTGATTCAGGTGGGTCTTACCTCCATCGGCGGCGGCTATGCCGCAATGAGCGACCACACCTTCGGCGCGCCAAAAAACCTGCTGCTGGCAGGCGTCGTGCTGGCGATCATTATTCTGCTTAACCGTCAGCGTAACCCTTACCTGCGCGTGGCCTCGCTGGTGATCGCCATGGCGGCGGGTTACCTGCTGGCGTGGGCGCTGGGCATGCTGCCGGAGAACACCGCGCCGACCAACAGCGCGCTGATCACCGTTCCTACGCCGCTGTACTACGGTCTGGGCATTGACTGGGGTCTGCTCCTGCCGCTGATGCTGGTCTTTATGATCACCTCGCTGGAGACCATCGGTGATATCACCGCCACCTCCGACGTCTCCGAGCAGCCGGTGTCCGGCCCGCTGTACATGAAGCGCCTGAAAGGCGGCGTGCTGGCGAACGGCCTGAACTCGTTTGTCTCTGCGGTATTCAACACCTTCCCGAACTCCTGCTTCGGTCAGAACAACGGCGTGATCCAGCTGACCGGCGTGGCCAGCCGCTACGTTGGCTTCGTGGTGGCGCTGATGCTGATCGTCCTCGGCCTGTTCCCGGCGGTAAGCGGCTTTGTGCAGCACATCCCTGAGCCGGTGCTGGGCGGCGCAACGCTGGTGATGTTCGGGACGATCGCGGCCTCCGGCGTGCGTATTGTCTCCCGCGAGCCGCTGAACCGCCGCGCGATCATGATTATCGCTCTGTCGTTGGCCGTCGGTCTGGGCGTTTCCCAGCAGCCGCTGATCCTGCAGTTTGCACCTGACTGGGTGAAAAACCTGCTCTCTTCCGGCATTGCCGCAGGCGGTATCACCGCTATCGTGCTGAACCTCGTTTTCCCGCCTGAGAAAAATTGATTTCTCTCACGGCAGGCAGTCAATGCCTGCCGTGACATCTAATTACACCATTCCCGCCTTGAGGATTGCGCATAAATCGTGCATAACTCCCTTATGTGCGTTTTGCGGGATGGAAGACCATGAAATTTATTGGAAAGCTACTCGTCTATCTTCTGGTAGCCCTGCTCATTGTGATGCTGGCGCTCTATATTCTGCTCCAGACCCGCTGGGGTGCGGCTCAGGTCAGCAGCTGGGTAACGGTGAATACCGACTACGAACTCAGTTTCGACAAGATGAATCACCGCTTTTCGTCGCCTTCCCACCTCATTCTGGAAAACGTCATCTTTGGTCGGGACGGTAAACCCGCCACGCTGGTCGCCAAAAAAGTCGATATTGGCCTGAGCAGCCGCCAGGTAACCGATCCGCTGCATATGGACACCATCACCCTGTTCGACGGCACGCTGAATCTCTCGCCGCAGACGGCGCCGCTGCCTTTCCAGGCGGATCGCCTGCAGCTGAATAACATGGCCTTTAACAGCCCGAATACCGAATGGGACCTGAGCGCGCAGAAGGTGACGGGCGGCGTCAGCCCGTGGCAGCCGGAGGCCGGCAACGTGCTGGGGAACAACGCGCAGATTCAGATGAGCGCAGGCTCACTGACCCTGAACGGCGTACCGGCCACCAACGTGCTAATCGAGGGCCAGCTTAACGGCAAGGAGGTGGTGCTGAAAACGATTGGCGCCGATATGGCCCGCGGCTCACTCACCGGCTCCGCCCTGCGCAACGCCGACGGGAGCTGGATTATCGACACCATGCGTCTGAACGAAATCCGCCTGCAGAGCGATAAAACGCTGACGGCGTTCTTCGCGCCGCTGGCCACCATTCCCTCTCTGCAGATTGGTCGTCTGGACGTGACCGACGCCCGGCTTCAGGGCCCGGACTGGGCGGTGACCGATCTCGATTTAAGCCTGCGCAACCTGACTCTCAGCAAAGGCGACTGGCAGAGCCAGGAAGGCCGCCTGTCGATGAACGCCAGCGAGTTTATCTACGGCTCGCTGCATCTTTTCGACCCGATTCTGAATGCAGAGTTTTCCCCGCAGGGCATGGCGCTGCGTCAGTTCACTTCCCGCTGGGAGGGCGGCATGGTGCGCACCTCCGGTAACTGGCTGCGCGACGGTAAAGCGCTGGTGCTGGACGATGTCGCCATCGCCGGGCTGGAATACACCCTGCCGCAGAACTGGAAGACGCTGTGGATGGAGCCTCTGCCGGAATGGCTGAACAGCGTCACGTTGCAAAAATTCGGCCTGAGCCGCAACCTGGTGATCGACATCGATCCCGCCTTCCCGTGGCAGATCACCTCTCTGGATGGCTATGGCGCAAACCTGCAGCTGGTGAAAGATCGCCAGTGGGGCGTCTGGGGCGGCAGCGCGACCCTGAACGGCGCGGCGGCGACCTTTAACCGCGTGGACGTGCGCCGTCCGTCGCTGGCGCTGAATGCGAACGCCGCCACGGTGAACATTACCGACCTGAGCGCGTTTACCGAAAGAGGTATTCTGGAAGCAATAGCGACGGTTTCTCAGCTTCCGCAGCGGCAGACTACGGTGAGCCTGAACGGGCGCGGCGTGCCGCTCAACGTACTGCAGCAGTGGGGCTGGCCCGCGCTGCCGATTGCGGGCGACGGCAATATTCAGCTCACCGCCAGCGGCAGCGTGCAGGCGAATGCCCCGCTTAAGCCGACGGTGAACGGCAAGCTGAACGCGGTGAATATGGATAAACAGCAGGTGCAGCAGACGATGGCGGGCGGTGTAGTTTCAACACCACCCTCACCCCAGCCCTCTCCCTGAAAGGGAGAGGGAGCAAACCATTCCCTCGCCCCTTTGGGGAGAGGGTTAGGGTGAGGGGAATTAAAGGTGAACCACCACCTCATTCCCCTCCGCTTTCACCAATACGCCCCACTCGCTGCCCGCCTGTGAGCCGCCTTTCACGCCATTCACCTTCTGCACGTTGCGCAAGCACACCGACCAGTTTTTCGAGTCTCCCGCGCCGGTAAAGGTCACGATATCGCCCTGACGCGATGCCTTCAGCGTAAACGCCACCGCGCCGTCCGCCGCAGGCACTTCGCTCACCGCCGTTGCGCCGTCGCTCAGGTTAAACAACTGGAAGGCCGTCCCCTCATTCCACGCGTAGTCCGGCTTCTGGTTGTTGCTGCCCAGCGCCAGCAGCGTATTGTCGCGCACGTAGACCGGCAGGCTCATGAAATCGTGCTGCTGCTTATGCCAGCGGCTGCCCTGAATTTCGTCGTTGTGCCACAGGTGCGTCCAGCGGCCTTCCGGCAGATAGAACTGCACGTCCCCCGCCTCGGAGAACACCGGTGCCACCATCATTGCATCCCCCAGCATGTACTGACGATCGAGGTAATCGCACGCCGGATCGTCCGGGAACTCCAGCATCATCGCCCGCAGCATCGGCGTACCGAACTCGCGGGCCAGCGCCGCCTGACGGAACAGGTACGGCATCAGCTGACACTTCAGCTGCGTGAAGTGGCGCACCACGTCGCAGGACTCGTCATCGTAGGCCCACGGCACGCGGTAGGATTTACTGCCGTGCAGGCGGCTGTGGCTGGAGAACAGCCCGAACGCGCACCAGCGTTTGTAGACGTGCGCCGGGGCGGTGTTTTCGAACCCGCCAATATCGTGGCTCCAGAACCCGAAGCCGGACAGGCCAATCGACAGCCCGCCGCGTAGGCTCTCGGCCATGGATTCATAGTTGGCGTAGCAGTCGCCACCCCAGTGCACCGGGAACTGCTGCGCCCCGACGGACGCGGAGCGGGCAAACAGCACCGCTTCTTCTTCCCCCACCGTCTCTTTCAGCACGTTCCACACCAGCTCGTTATAGATGTAGGCGTAATGGTTGTGCATCTTCTGCGGATCGGACCCGTCAAACCACTGCACGTCCGTCGGGATACGCTCGCCGAAGTCGGTCTTGAAGCAGTCGACGCCGATCTCCACCAGGCCTTTCAGCTTGTCGGCATACCACCGGCACGCGTCCGGGTTGGTAAAGTCATAAATCGCCAGCCCCGGCTGCCATTTGTCCCACTGCCACAGGGAGCCGTCCGGGCGCTTGAGCAGGTAGCCCTTCGCTTTCAGCTCCTGGAAGATCGGGGATTTCTGTCCGATGTACGGGTTAATCCACACGCAGACCTTCAGCCCTTTCTCCTTCAGGCGGCGGATCATGCCTTCCGGATCCGGGAAGGTCACCGGGTCCCACTCGAAATCGCACCACTGGAAGGCCTTCATCCAGAAGCAGTCGAAGTGGAAGACGTGCAGCGGCAGGTCGCGCTTGGCCATGCCGTCGATAAAGCTGTTTACCGTCGCTTCGTCGTAGTTGGTGGTGAACGAGGTGGTGAGCCACAGGCCGAACGACCAGGCAGGCGGCAGCGCCGGACGCCCGGTGAAACGGGTATAGCGGTTTAATACCTCTTTTGGCGTCGGGCCGTCGATCACGAAGTACTCAAGATATTCGCCTTCCACGCTGAACTGCACTTTGGAGACCTTCTCGGAGCCGACTTCAAACGAGACGTTCTCGGGATGATTCACCAGCACGCCGTAGCCGCGGTTGGTCAGGTAGAACGGGATGTTTTTGTAGGACTGCTCGGTGCTGGTGCCGCCGTCGCGGTTCCAGGTTTCGACCGTCTGGCCGTTGCGCACCAGCGCGGTAAAGCGCTCGCCCAGACCGTAGACCGTTTCCCCCACGCCCAGATCCAGACGTTCGAACACGTAATTGCGGTCGGCGTTGGTATCCTGCACGTAGCCGTTGTTTTTCAGCTGGCTGCCGGTAATACGCTGGCCGTTGCGCAGGAAGTCCAGCGCCCAGAACTCGCCTTTGGTGACGCGCACGCTGACGCTGCCGCTTTTAAGCTCGGTAAACTCGGCGTTGTTTTCAATCTCTACCTTCACGTCCTTCAGAACGTTCAGCGGATAGTGCGGGCCGTTGTTCAGCGCGCCCTGGAAATGCTCGATGCGCACCCCGACAATCCCTTCCTGCGGGGCAAACAGGCGCACCGTGAACATCAACGTGTCGAGCTGCCAGGTGCGTTCGCGCACGTCGCGCGGTGCAACAAACACCACCAGGTCATTGCCCTGCTGCTCCACGTCGAACACCTGAACCGGATACGTCACGTTCAGGCCCGGTTGAATAAGCCAGTTTCCATCACTGATTTTCATACTCTCGTCCTCTTAGTTCTGTAATTCTTTGCTGACCGGCAGGGTTTCAAACTCCTGCTGATTACGGCGCGCGCCCTGCGCCAGCTCGCCCAGGATTTTGGTCAGGAAGGGGGTTTTCAGCGTGTAGTAGCGTTTGGCGATGATGGCGCTCAGCACGTAGCAGACCGCCGGGGCCAGGGTAAACAGGCCGATAATGATGCTGATGGTCGCGCTGTTCTGGGTTTTAGCTGCCGCGTCGTAGCCTCCGCCTGCCAGCATCCAGCCGATCATCGCCCCGCCCAGCGCCAGACCCAGCTTCAGCACGAACAGCGTGCCCGCAAAGCTGATGCCGGTCAGGCGCTTGCCGTTGGTCCATTCACCGTAGTCGACGGTATCGGACATCATTACCCACTGGATCGGCGTCACCAACTGGTGCAGCACGCCGATGACGAAGATAAAGGCGAACATCAGCATGGTGGCATGCATCGGGACGAAGAACATCGCCACGCTGACCACCGCCAGCGCGGCGTTGGTCCACCAGAAGATGCTGACCTTGCACTTCCAGTCGGTGAGCGGTTTCGCCAGCGCGGAGCCGATCAGGTTGCCAACGCAGTAGGTGGTGAGGAACGCGACGAACACCTCCGGCGAGCCCATGATCCAGGTGCAGTAGTACATCATCGCGCCGCCGCGCACGCAGACGGCGAGGATATTGAGGATGGTGAGCACGCCGACGATGCGCCACTGGTCGTTTTGCCAGATGTCGCGCAGGTCTTCCCGCATGGAGGTGGTGCTCGGCGGCACCTGGATGCGCTCTTTGGTGGTAAAGAAGCAGAACGCCAGCATCAGGAACGCGACCACCGACAGCACGGCGATGCCGCCCTGGAAGCCGAACGCCTTATCGTCACCGCCAATCAGCTTCACCAGCGGCATCATCAGCACCGTAGAGAGCATGCCGCCCGCCGTCGCCAGCACAAAGCGCCAGGACTGCAGGGAGATACGCTGCGTCGGGTCGTTGGTGATCACACCGCCCAGTGCGCAGTAGGGGATGTTGACCACGGTATAGAGAAGGGTCAGCAGGGTGTAAGTAATGGCGGCATACACCATTTTGCCGTTGAGGCTGAGGTCCGGCGTGGTGTAGGCCAGCACGCAGACGATGCCGAACGGGATGGCACCAAACAAAATCCACGGACGGAACTTACCCCAGCGGCTGCGGGTGCGGTCGGCGATCAGCCCCATGCACGGGTCGGAGATCGCATCCAGCGCGCGCGCCAGCAGGAACATGGTGCCGACAAACCCGGCGGGAATGCCGAAAATATCGGTGTAGAAAAACATCATGTACAACATAACGTTATCAAAAATGATGTGGCTGGCGGCGTCACCCATGCCGTAGCCAATCTTCTCTTTTACTGACAATACTTCGCTCATCTTTTTTTATCCTTCACGCTGTAGGGGGCGCTGAGACCGGTTACAGAGTTTTAAACCATTGTTTCAGGAGCGGGTATTGCGTTTTCTGATTAGCAGATTACGTTTCTTGTTTTTTGTGATCGCGGTAAATGTTGGGAAGCAGAAAGGCTAACATGAGGATTTTCTTAGGAATTACCTGAAACAGGGGGGTACAGGTCAAAAGAGAGGTGAAAAAAGTGGTGTGGGGTATGTGGTAAATGCCTGAAAGTAGCTATAATGCGCCCCGCCTCCATGTAGCAATCGAGGCGCGGAAGATCGTCATCTCCGGTGAGGTGGCTGGACTTCAAATCCAGTTGGGGACGCCAGCGTTCCCGGGCAGGTTCGACTCCTGTGATCTTCCGCCAAAATCATTCCTTTTTATACAAACTTTCTAGTGCTGCCAATAAGTCCCTTAATCCACTGTTAAAATCATTTCTAAAATCTGCGTATTTTTTTGTTTTTAACAACTCAGGTATTTTGCAATCTTTCAAAAGTAAAGGAAGCACATGAATACAATTGTGTTGAATTTCATTCCAATATTTTGTTTGCCATTCTCTTTCTACCCATTTTGATGAAACCGTATTTTCAGAAAGAATAACAATTACAAAATCAGCTTCTTCTAGTCCGTCTGAAATTCGCTCGGGAATACTTCCCCCACTTTTATGTCCCATTCATCCAACCAAGGAGCATACCCATTTTCTTCAAGGTCCATACATAACATCTTTGCAAACGGTTTATCTAATGATGAATGAGAGATGAAAATTTTTGCCCCGTTAGGTTTATTCATATAGCGCTGCTCCACAATTTGGTCCAGAAGAGTAGTTTCAATGTAATGTAATTCTGAAAAATAACTGCACAATTTCTTATATGATATTTTATTGTATGGAGAGCACAGTTTAGTGAGTTCAGCTTTACGATTTATTACGAGACAGGCAAACCAAACTCGAGCAGTTCCTGCAATTTAACGACCGGACGTTTTAGAAGGGGCAGGCAAGATCAGCAAGAAAGTGGCTGATGAAAAGGCGTGCTCAGAATACATTGAGTTTGAAAAAAAGCAGCGCCTGCTGAAAGAAGCCGAGGGTGAGAAAGATATCGTCGGCTTATTAAAATGGGATAAGCAGGCTAAACGCTAATCCCGGTCCCCCGGCTCGCATCATCCACAAACAGCATTTCAATGCGGTTTCATCCATGCCTAAAAAGCCGTGAATAACGCCTGCGTCATCCAGGGCTGAGCGCGACGATTAACTCCGTGTAACTGCCGGTGGGCAGCAGGACAGGGCTGATATTCAGCCCTGTGACAGTTATTTTCAGCGACATCTTTCAGATATTACGCACTGAGATCTCTGCTTTTATTAAGCTGTATAGCTTATCTGATAACTCATTAAGGGTATTGTTTTCAGCTTGCAGCATTTTGCCGTTATTTTGCAATATTAAGTCGTTAAAGGAACCAGCCCCTCTGAAAATAGACCTAATACCTAACACGACCTGGTCATAATCAGAATCCAGGTGCTCACGATAATAAATTAGTCTTTTTGACCAAACACTTTCATCACAAGAGACAAGTAATTCAATGATTTGATTAAGTAACGTATGTATTTCTGATTTCATTTCAATCCCCCAAAATTAACCGTCTCTACGCCTGGAATATTCCAGGGCGCAGGGATTACGACTTGCTCAGTACCTCCAGGGAAAATATCAGACTGGTAGCCCACCTCTCCGACATATACCTTCGATCCTGCAGGAATTTTTATCTCATAAAAACTATCGATCACAGATTCAGAACCGTCAGGCCATTTTGGTAACACAGCCTTATCGACACGCGTCTGTAGTACTCCTAAAGGTCGTTCATAACTGAAAAATCGACCCAACTCTGTGCCGCTTTGACCACCTCTAAAAAATGTGGTGTCCTGGGACAATGTTATTTCCTTGTAAGCTCCGCCTGAGAATGTTTCGGCAAAGCGCTCATTTAATGGTCCGGGCTTTATCATCGAGTATTCACCCTCGACTTTTCCCAGAACATGGAGATTGTTAAGCTCACTCGCCGCCCCCAGTCTGCCAAGGCCAAGACCCGCAGCAACAGAAGCGCCAGCAATAACCAGCCCTTTATTGTCCATAACCTGATTGTAACCCGCTGGCGCATCGCCACCGAGCTGCTGCGCGGTCTGATGGAATCCCTCGATATTGCCATTATAGATCCCGCCCGCGGCCAACAAGCGACCAGCAGTTTTGCTGTTGATGATTTTTGCAGCCTGAGCATGTTGCGCAGGTGCCGCCGGGCGAACGTGATATCCCGGGCGTTTCAGTTGCCGGGACAGGAGATGGCTGAGCCGGGTATGAAGGAACAGCGGCAGATCATTGCGAAGGTCACCGGATGTCGTCAGCACTCCCGAAATAGCATGCCCGGTTATGTCTTTTCTCAGCAGAACGAGCTTCCCAGATTTGATGTCGGCAAGAGTGTCACGGTATGCCATCCACGGATGCTGCCAGTGAAACGGTTGATAACGGCTGACAAACCGGGTGTAGCCCTGTGGTAAATTCCACTCCTGAATTATGCGGTTGGGCAGTGCAGTTTCTGCGAGATCTCCTGCCGCAGTGTCCGGATGGATAATGTGAGGAATGTCCTCAAGGTAGATGTCGTCCAGTGACATTGCCTGACTGTGATGAAGCATAGTGTCCCTTTTACGCTGCCGTTATACGCCCAATTATTGCGCATTCCAGGCAACAGGCAAAGACCCCTAATGCCCCGCGGTTGATTGACCACATACCCTGCCTGGGTTATGTCTGACCGGAGATGGACCAGAAAACGTCCGCTACGAGCGAGGAACTGAAGTTCGCAGTTACTCTCAAAGTCGATGAAGAAATTGCCAGCATTACTGTGTATTAATCAATGGGGAGCAGGTCAAGGGCGTTAAGCCTGTCCACCCAACCGCATATGCAACAGCGGAAACGGATTCCCCTGCCCGTCCAGTTCCGAGCGTCCGACCTGCTCAAACCCCATATGGCGATAAAATCCCACGCCCTGCGGGTTCTGCTCATTCACGTCCACTTCGTTCGCGCCGAACGCTGCGATGGCGTGTTGCAGCAGAAATTTCCCGACGCCCTTCCCCCGGCTCGCGTCATCAACAAACAGCATTTCAATACGGTTTTCATCCACGCCTAAAAAGCCGTGAATAACGCCTGCATCATCGCGGGCCATCACGACCTTGAGGTTAGGCAGATAGGCGTTAAGCAATAACGGGCGCAGCGCCGCAATATCGCTTTCCTGCAAAAAATGATGGGTGGCGCGGACGGAGGATTCCCAGATCGCGACCAGACGTTCGAAGTGTGTGGGGAGTGCGGTTTCGATTTTCATGGCGGGATCATGATTGGAAAACCGAATTATTTCAAGCCACGCTTTGCGGTCTGTTCCCCCCCTCACCCTAACCCTCTCCCTCAGGGAGAGGGGACTGACCGTGCGGTTTTTCATCCCCTACCCTAATCTCCATCACCGCGTACACCCCATCCTTCGGCACGACGACGGTGACGTTTTCCACCGGCACGCCCGCCGCGAGGTGGATATCCTGCAGCTGCTGCAGCGTTCTCGGGTGAATATCCTCCCAGCCGATACCGCGCAGCACAAAGTCAATGTGCGGGCTACTGGTCAGCATGTTCGACACAATCACCGCCCCGCCGGGCTTGACCAGCCGCAGCGCGCGCTGGAGGAAAGTCACCGCATCGGTATCATTGAAGTATTCGAAGATCCCCAGCGCGTCGACCAGTTCGGCCTGATGCTCGCCCAGCTCCAGCAGCAGGTCCTCGTTACGCACCAGCGTATGGAGCAGGTTGCGCCTGAGCAGCGTCAGCTGTTCGCCCACCACAATGCCTTCCTGCGCCGCCATGGTTTCCGCCCAGCTCAGCGCCACCGGGTCTTTGTCCACCAGCGTGAGATAGACCTGCTGGCCGTCGAGCTTTGCTTCACGCAGCGCCTCCAGCACCGGGATGGCGGCACCGCTCGCGAGGCTGACCCAGTTGTTCTCGCTCTCATTGTGAATGTACTTATCCACCAGCGCGGCCAGCACCCTGGCGCGGGAACGCACGCCAACCGCATCGTTCGCGTGGATAAACCACTGGCGGCTGTCGCTGTCCATTTTAGTGCCGTCAGGCAGGCGATCTTCCAGCGGGTTTTGCACCACAAACAGCGCCAGCGCGGAGGGCACCAGCCGGGTGCGCCACGCGGTGAGCGCCGGGCGGTTGCGAAAGGCCTGTTCGGAATAGCGGTTCTGCGGGACAAGCACGGCCTGCTCCCCTTCGTCGTACTCCACCCGCGGCGGCCGGAGCGCTGGCTCGGCTTTCAGGGCGCGGTCAAGGGAGGCGATCTCACGGGCAGCGTCGTCTTTCATCGGCCACTGGTCGCTGACGTCGGGAAATGACGCGCTAAAAATCGTCATATTTTCCGGCGCATCGCCGCGAAAAGGCTGCCAGTTCATGTCGTCTTCCCTCCGTTAGGCTTTTAACGGAAGTCTATCCAGGCGAGCCAGTAATGCCCCAGGAAGAAAGCACGATTTTTATTGCTTCACCCACACCAGCTGGTCAACCCGGAAGCCCAGACTGCGCGCGGTGTTCAGGTAATCCTGCTTCACCGCATCCGGGATGGTCGGCGTGCGCGACAGGATCCACAGGTAATCGCGGTTCGGGCCGCTGACCAGCGCGTACTGGTACTTCTCATCCAGTTTGATCACGTTATAGCCGCCATAGAACGGGCCGAAGAACGACACCTTGAGCGCGGCCGTGGTCGGTTCGCCGGTAAAGTACGCTTTCCCCTCGCTCTCATTCCATTTGTTCTTCACCGGATCGTAACCCCGGTTGAGTACACTGATGCCGCCGTCGCTGCGCTTGCCGTAGGTGGCGGTGACCTGCTCCAGCCCGCGTTCAAAGCGGTTTTCCAGACGGGCGACCTCATACCATTTGCCGAGATAGCGGCTGGCGTCAAAACCAGAAATCGGCTGAACGCCCTTCGGCGGCGTGGGGGATTTACAGGCGACCAGCGTCAGCGCAATGGCAACACCGGTCACAACAGGCCATAGCTTCATGAGAATTCCTTTCATTTGCACGGTTGGACGTTAAGTGTAGTGCACCGTTTCGGCGCTTCATCCCGTTCGGGAAAATTCGTAGTATATTGAGAGTATTCCTCCACTCTGGACACGGACATGGCTTACTCCATCGGCGAATTCGCCCGACTCAGCGGCATCACCGCCACCACCCTGCGGGCGTGGCAGCGTCGCTATGGTTTACTCAAGCCACAGCGCACGGAAGGCGGACACCGCCAGTACAGCGATGAGGACGTCCAGCAGGCGCTCAAAATCCTCGACTGGGTAAAAAAAGGCGTTCCGATTGGCCAGGTCAAACCGCTGCTGGAACGCCCGACGCCGGGACGGACCAACAACTGGCAAACCCTGCAGCAGAACATGCTGCAACGCCTGCAGGACGGCAAAGTCGAATCCCTGCGCCAGATGATTTACGACGCCGGACGCGAATACCCAAGGCCGGAGCTGGTCGCGAACGTGCTGCGCCCGCTGCGCAGCCAGGTTTCGGCCAACGTCGCCGCCGCCATGACCCTGCGCGCGATCCTCGACGGCATCCTCATCGCCTACACCTCGTTTTGCCTCGAAGGCGATAAAAAAGCGCCGGGCGATAATATTCTGCTCAGCGGCTGGCACCTCAACGACCCGTGCGAGATCTGGCTCGAAGCCCTGACGCGCACCGGGCAGGGCCACCGGATCGACATCCTGCCGGTTCCGCCTGACGCGCTGGCACCGGAAATTTTCCCGGAGCGCAAATGGCTGCTGGTCACCAGCGGCAAACTCACCGCCGGGCGGAAAAAGCAGCTGGAGCAGTGGCAGCAGCAGGTATCGCTTGAAGTGATTATCCTCTAATCATTTTCTCCTGCGGGGATCTTCACGAAAAGTTGAATATTTTCCCGCGCCGCAGATGCTAACGTTTTCCTGTGACGAATAATTCCACAGGAAAACACCATGAAAAAAACTGCCCCTCTGCTGATCCTGGCCGCGATGGCCTTTACCCCCGCCGCCTTTAGCGCCGCCCCGGTCGGCACCCTGAGCGTACACATCCTCGACCAGCAAACCGGCACGCCTCCACCGGGCGTCACCGTCACGCTGGAGAAGCAGCAGCAGGACAAATGGACCCCGATTGCCAGCGGCAAAACCGACCACGACGGACGCATCAAATCGCTCTATCCGCAGGATCAGGACATGCAGCCTGGCGTGTATAAAGTGACCTTCAAAACCGCAGATTACTTCCACGGCAAAAAGCTCGACTCCTTCTTCCCGGAGATCCCGGTGCTGTTTACCGTGACCCGCACCAACGAAAAGCTGCACATCCCGCTTCTGCTGAGCCAGTACGGTTACTCGACCTACAAGGGCAGTTAAGACGCATTGATTTTAAAGGATTATAAAAAATAGTTCCGCGAATACTTGGACAAATTAGTCATGTTGTGTAAGTTTTAGTTATATGAACGGGAGGACAACACCATGACAACGAAACCTGTGCTCGGTATTAGCGGATGTTTGACCGGATCCGCCGTTCGCTTTGACGGCGGACATAAGCGTATGGGCTTCGTCATGGATGAGCTGGCCCAGTGGGTGAATTTCAGGCCCGTCTGCCCGGAAATGGCCATCGGCCTGCCGACCCCTCGCCCGGCGCTGCGTCTGATCGTGACGGAACACGGTGAAACGCAGATGCGTTTTAGCCATGCGCCTCACGAAGACGTTACGCAGAAAATGGCGGACTTTACGGCAGATTTTTTGCCGAAAATCGGCGATCTCGCTGGTTTTATCGTCTGCGCTAAATCCCCAAGCTGCGGTATGGAACGCGTGCGTCTGTATGATGAAAACGGCAACCGGGGCCGCAAGGAGGGGGTCGGGCTGTTCACCGCCGCCCTCCTTGAAACCTGGCCGTGGCTGCCTGTGGAAGAGGATGGACGTCTGCACGATCCGGTGCTGCGGGAAAACTTTGTCGAACGTGTTTTTGCCCTGCACGAACTGAACGCGCTGCGTAAAAATGGGCTCACGCGCCGTGCGCTGCTGGACTTCCACAGCCGTTACAAACTTCAGCTGCTGGCGCACCATCAGGCAGGCTACCGTGAAATAGGCCCGTTCGTTGCCTCGCTGCACGAGTGGGAAGACCTGGATGCCTTCTTCGTGGCGTATCGGGAAAAGCTGATGACCATCCTGAAAAAACCCGCCTCGCGGAAAAATCACACCAACGTGCTGATGCATATTCAGGGGTATTTCCGTAGCCAGCTGAACACCCGCCAGCGCGGCGAGCTGCGCGACGTGATCCTGCACTATCGCAACGGGCAGTTGCCTATTCTCGCCCCGATCACGCTGCTGAAGCACTACCTGGCCGAATACCCCGACCGATATCTGATGACGCAAAACTACTTTGATCCCTATCCTGATGATTTGGGTCTGCGTCTGGCAGTCAAGTGATCATAAAAATGCGAAGGCCCCATTGACCCGTAGAGGCCCAAAGCAGTACCCCGTTTAGACGACATCCTCACTGTCGTCTCTTTTTTGCATTTCATCCAAAAGCCTGTGATTATATACAGGTTTATTCTGCAAAAAAGGGGCCTGCCAGTGATCAACACCCTGCACATTCAAAACTACCGCTCCATCCGCGAGATGTCGCTGGAGCTGGAGCAGCTCAACATCGTCTTCGGGCCGAATGGTACCGGGAAATCCAATATTTACAAGGCGATACATCTGATGCACAGCGCCGCCCAGGGGCAGTTTTCCCAGGCGCTGGCGAACGAGGGCGGCATTCTGAAGGTGTTCTGGGCAGGCAAAACCCGCAGCGACCAACTGCGGCGGATGAATCTGGCCGTAGAAACAGAGACCTACGAATACGAGCTGCAGGTCGGGTTTGTGGAGAAGCTGCCCTATCCCTCGCAGTTTCAGCTCGACCCGGTGATCAAAGAGGAGTCCATCTGGCTGAGCGGCCAGCACCGTCGGCCTTCGTCACAGCTGATGAAACGTAAGAACCAGGCGGTCTTTCTGAACAACGTGCATCACGAGAAGGTGACCCACAGCGGCACGCTGTACGAGAACGAATCGGTATTCGGACAGCTCGGCGAACCGCATCTTTACCCGGAAGTGTCCCAGATGCGCGAGTCCCTGCGTAACTGGCGCTTTTATCATGAGTTTTCCGTCTCATCGGGCTCGGCGATGCGGGCTCCGCAGGTCGGTTTCCGCTCCCCGGTGCTGGCCAGCGACGGCGCCAACCTGGCGGCCGCGTTTCAGACTATCGTCGAGATTGGCGACGAGCTGCTGCTGATGCGCATTCTCGATCAGGCCTTCCCCGGCTGCGTGTTTTACAGCGACAACACCGGCGGACGTTTTCGCATGATGATGCAGCGCGAGGGATTGAGCAGGCCGCTGGAACCGGCAGAGTTCTCCGACGGCACCCTGCGCTTTCTGTGCCTGGCGGTAGCGCTGCTCAGCCCGCGCCCACCGGCGTTTATCGCGTTGAACGAACCGGAAAACAGCCTGCACCCGCAGATGCTGCCCGCGCTGGCGAGCTTAATCGCCGAGGCCAGCCGCTACTCGCAGATCTGGCTCACCAGCCACTCGCCGGAGCTGGCAAAGTTGATTGAGAAGCAGAGGTCGTTTTCGCTGTATCAGCTGTCGATGGTTGAGGGGGAGACGAGGGTGGAGAGGCTGGGGTAGTCTCCAGAGGCACGGAGACTGTTTTTTCGCATCTCGCTTCAGTGAAGCATGCCAATAAAGAAACCCAGATACCTGGCCCGACTTAAAGCAGGAGGGGTCCTTCTGGTTTATCTTTCTTTCTGAACCAATTAGCCCCACTGTCGAGCCATTCTTGCCTGTTGCGTTCGATTGATTCTAAATTCATGTTTTCATACCCGAACTCAGCACCACAAATACGACGCACATAAAAATTTTTATTAATAATTACAGTAACCTACGTTTTACTTTTATCCTTCATGTGCAAGATCTAGTTTAAACACCGTTTTGCTCACCCCTTCAAATATCTTCCTGGAAAACAATTTTATAAACTGCCGCTAAAAGGATAAACCTCAACAAAAAAATCACATATTTTTCAGTATCTTATAACTTGAAAAACATAGACACTTGGTACTCATCACACGTAAATCCCTCTTGTGGAGTATCATGAGGCGTACCCTTTGTTGACCAATAACGGAGGTTCGGAACGTTGTCTTCAATTGATTGACGTAATTCCGGGGTCAATTTTCCAGACAACTCAATTACCTGATTCATCTTTGACCATCCAGTAGACACGTTCTCAACGTGGTATCCAACTGATATAGCTAAAGCTACGGCATGTTCGATGTAAGGGGACATAATCATTATTAATGCTCCAGATCTATCTTATCGATCAATTGTAAATTATCTCGGTAATCTTTGATAAAATACTGCGTTGCGCCTCCTGGGCCAAGTAATGGGTTTTCTTTCACAATGCCTGATGGAATTGTTATATCATTGAGTACCTCATAAACACCTATTTGCGGCCGATAACCGAACTCAGGATGTGGTGATACCTGCAGGCTCTGGAAAATACTTGTTCGACTGTAATTTCCGTTTATGAGTGTTTCCAGTGAAGTGTAGTAAGACGATTGCCCAGGAATGCCTCCATATACTTTTTGTCCCGCAGGAATAGTTACTCTTTCCCATAAATCAGCAGCATAACCCCACTGAATTTGATCTGATTTAGCGATGTGAATATCAAAATTCGATGATTCTCTACCTGCCTGGCTAGCAGCAATATTGGCTTTTACATTGCTGGCTATTGTCTTCGCTGTTGTCGCTTCAGCAACTGACTTGCCTATCCCAATTGCGCCACCAGCTCCGACCCCTCCAGGAACTATCGCCTCTGAAGCCATTATCCCTGCATTGTTCAGACACAGTACCGCATTACTTGTACAGGCTGCTAACACAGCTTTTGCTGCAGCGGCTATTTCCGGCGAGGCTGCGGCCAGAACACCACCGCCCAATCCCGCTGGGAGCGCCACCATCAACGCTTCCTGCGTAGACAGACCTCTTTGACATGCTGCACCACCAGGATCAGTATTACAGGACATAACATTTTTCGTATGTTCCTGCATGGCTTTTATCTGACCTTCCTCGGTTCCACCGCCTAGTAAATTATTCTCCGCAGTATTCCTCCCTGCACTGGCCCCAGTCGCCGCGCCAGCCGTATTTCCCCCAGCAATCCCGCCAGCTATGCCCGCTGAAACAGACGCCAGCGTGCTCACGGTCTGCCTCTGCTCTTCCGTCAGCATCGACGGGTCTGTGTCCGGATAAAACTGTTTGGCAATCGCTGTCGCAATCAGTTCGCCGGATGCGGCCCCCACAGCACCCGCTGCGGCACTGTTGCCCTGAAGGGCTGCGGTTACGCCGCCGAGGATGGCATGGGCAATCGCTTTTGCCGCCGTATCGTCATCAATGCCTGCATGATGGCCGATGATGTTCGCCAGCTCCGGTGCTGACGCGCCCGCCAGCGCCCCTCCGATATTGCCGCCCGCCAGTCCCTGCAGCGCTGCCGTAGCCGCCTGGATGCCGCGCTGCATGGCGCTGCCGGTTCCGTAGGTCACCATCACGTTTTTGTATGCCTGGGTATCACGCAGTTTCGCAAGATAGTTCTGGCGCTCTTTTTCTGTCGCATTTGCGGGGAGTGTTGCGCCGGTTTCTTTCTGGGCCGCCTTCAGCCCGTTAAGATCACCCTGCGTCCTGGCAATATCCGCCACCTGGCTACCAATGTCGCTGATCATCCCAACTGCGTTCAGGCGGTTCTGCTCTTTCTCCTTGTCGAAGATTGGGCTGATGCTGTCGTTGGCATGTTCGGTGTCGCGGCTCAGATCGGCCACGTCCTGCTTCTGGTTTGCTTTGTCGCGGATAGTGAGGGAGCCCTCTGCCACGGCGGCCTGCGTGGTGCCTTCCTTATGGCCTTTATTACCCGCAGCGGAGATCATGCCGCCCGGCAGGTTACCCTGGAATTTATCCCCGAAGCTGCCGCCGCCGCTCAGGCTGATACCGGAGTGCGAGGTTTTAAAGTCCGCTTCGTTGTGGATATCGCTGAAGCCCAGCGTCCCGGTATCGAGGCTGTTTTTGTCCGGCGTGGCGGTAGAGGCGATAACCGCTCCATCAAGCTGGGTATGATGCCCCACGGTGATATCGAAGCCGCCGTCCCCGGCATACAGCCCGGTTTGTTCGGCCACCGAATCAAAGCGGCTCTTCATCTTGTCCTGGCTGGCGTTGATATAGCCTGAACCGGACATAGTGCCGAAGGTGAAGCTGCCACCCGCCGCAACGCTGGTCTGCTTGCTGTCGTAGTCGCTGTTGTTCTGCTGGCTGCGCATCAGCAGGTCGTGACCAACATCTGCCACGATTTTATTGCCGTTAACCTGAGCGCCATCAAGAACGGTGTCGTGCCCGCTTTTAAGGGTGACGTTTTTGCCGCTGTCGATCGTGGTTTCGGTCCAGTCGGTACCGTTGCCTTTATCCTTGCCATGCGCGGCGTTGACGTTGGCAAACACGCTGATACCCGCGCCGTTGCCGCCGGCACCGATGCTCACGCCAATGCCGCCGCCGCTGCTGCTGTTCTTGCCGCTGGTTTTTTGGGTATTCGCCGCGCCGGACAGCAGAATGTCGTTCTGTGCATCCAGCGTAGTATCGCCCCCGGCTTTCAGCTGGCTGCCCGCAATCACGATGTCGCCACTGTTTGTACCTTTGTTTTTGCCGCTCGCGGTGATGGAGAGATTGCTGCCTGCGTTCAGCGTGCTGCCTGCCACCGCATCACTCTCAGCATGCTGCTGTGATTTCGACTTCTGGGTCGTCAGCGAGAGGCTCACACCCATTGCGTTCGGGTCGCCGGTGGTTGCCGCCATATCCGCTGCCTGCCCGGCCTGCACGCCGGACAGCACCGTTTTGGTGGCCTGAAGGGCTTTCAGGCGGCCATCACTTTGCTCTTTGGTCTCCTGCGCCGCGCTCACGGCATTGTTAATAGCGCTACCGACGGTGCCGGAGAGCGCCACGGTGAGCCCGCTTTTCTTCTGCTCGAAGGTTTCATCCCGGGTGCGCTTGTCGTGCCCCGGCTCGATGATGACGCTGTCGCCGCTGAGGCTTAAATCCTTCCCGGCGATAAGATCCGCGCCGCCGACGTGGGCCTGGTTTCCAGCAGAAATCGCGACGTTACCGCCCGTCGAACCCACCGTACTGAAGCTCTGGCTCTGGGTGGTGCCCTTCTCACGGAGATCGTGCGTGCTTTTGCTGCTGCCGATGGTGAAACCAATCCCGCCCGAGCCCATCAGGCCGGATTTTTTCTCTTCCTTAAAGCGCCAGGAGGTGTCGCTGTTCGTGGCCGCCACAATATCGACGTTGTTGCCCGCCTTAAGCTTCACGTCGCCATCACCCGCCACGGCGGAACCGTTCACCAGCAGATTATTGCCCGCAACGACCTGCACGTTATCGCCGCTCAGCAATGAACCGGATTCACGCGTCGCGCTGTTCTCCTCAATGGTGTGGGTGGTTTTCTTGCTGAGGAAACCTTTTTTGGTTTTGGTCTGCTCTTTGTAGTGATAATCGCTTTCGGTTGCGGTATTGAGATTGACGTCGCGGCCTGCCGCCACGCCGATATCGCCCTTCGCCGTCACCTGCGCGGCTTCGGTGGTGACATCGCGTCCGGCGAGGATTTGGGTATTCGCCCCGCTGGCGATCTCGGTTCCCTGCTGACGCACCGATTCGTTAATAACGGTTTTCTTGCCTGACCTATAGCTGTCGCCCTGCGTGGTCTCTTCCGCAGCCAGATTCACGTCGCGACCCGCCTGCAGCCCGACGCTTTTCTCCGCCGCCAGCGCGGCGGCCTGAGCGTTGATATCCTGCCCGGCCTTCAGCACCAGGTTATCGCCTGCGGAAATCGTGGTGCGGTCGAGCCCGGTGCTGTGGGACTCGCTTTTCCCTTTCCGGCTGCTTTCGCTGGTCTGTGCCGCGTTCAGGTTGAGATCGTTGCCCGCGCTCAGCCCGGCGCTACCGCCCGCCTTCAGGTCGCTGGCGGTCACGTCAAGGTTGTGCCCGGTATTCACCAGCAGGTTGCCGCCCGCGGTGACGTTACTTCCCTGATACGTGACGGACGAACGGCTGGTTTTCGCCCGGCTGGAGCTGAATGCGTCGTTGATCTGGTTCGCGTTAACGGCAATATCGCCCCACGCGTTCAGCAGCATATCGCCGCCGGAGGCCAGGTTCGCCCCGGTAACGGTGATGTTTTTCCCGGCCTCAAGCGACAGGCTATCCTGCGCGGTAATGGATGCCGTGTTGCCCAGCAGGGTGTCTTTCAGGCCGATCTTGCCGTACTTCCCTCCGGCGTTGATATCAATCTGCTCAACCTGGGTCAGGTTGTTGATGCTGCCGTCCAGGCTCTCCAGCGCGACCGTTTTGCCGCTGATGGTGGAGCTGATGTTATTGATATCGCCGATGGCGCTCAGGTTCAGGTCGCCGCCCGCTTTCATCAGGCCGTTGTTGAGGTTGCTGATGCTGTTCTGGCTGTCGAGCGTCAGGCTGTTTTTAGCCAGCAGCGAGCTGCCGCTGTTGGTGATGTCGCCGCCCTTCAGGGTGACGTTGTTGCCCGCGATCACGCTGCCGTTATTGACGGTGACGTCCTTCGGTGACAGGTAGAGTTTCGGCACCATCACGGTTTCGCCGTTGACGGTGGCTTTCTCCCACCACAGCAGGCTGTGGTCGAGCGCGGCAATCTGACCGGCGGTCAGCGAGACGCCAAACTGCAGGCCCAGCGACTGCTGCGCCGCCGCGGCGTTGTCCATCAGGTAGCGCATCTGATCCAGATCGGAGCCGATGCCGTTCAGGTAGCGGTTACCGGTCTGGTTGAGCACCACGTTGGAGACATAGCGGGTATCGAACGCCGCATCGCCGAGGAAGCGGTAATCGTAATCCGGGTTCAGGTTGAGGCGGCCCAGCATATAGGAGGAGCCGAGGAACTGCTTCTCGTCGGTAAACGCCAGCCGCGTCTCCTGCGGCGCCGTGGACGACGGTTTGACCCCGAGCATTGCGTTCAGATCGGCAAACAGGGCGGGATCGAGCTGTCCGAGACCGTTCAGTTTCGGGTTGATGCCGATCAGGTACGGGCTTTTCGGGTTGTCGGAGAAGACAAAATAGCCGTTGTTGCCCGACGGCAGCGGGTAAGCGCTGGTATCGACGCGCTGTCCCTGATAATGCCCGACGGCTCCGCCCTGAGCGGTTCTGAGATCGGCGGTGGTGACCCCCGCGTTCGCCAGCGCGCCCAGCTGGCCGAGGTTGGCGTTGCCTTTCTGCGTGGTGCCAATGTTGCTGAGAGGCGTGCCGGACGCGCCGCCGTTTTCCAGCGCGCTGCCGCCGTTAAGCTGCTGCAGCGCACCCTGGAGCTGATCGTTCCACTGCGGCGAGTTCACCGCCACGGTGCCGGTAGCGTTCAGCCCCTGTTTTTGCACGCCGCCGCCGACGCTCTGGTTGCTGAGGGTGTTCAGCGACGGGGTAGAGATAACGTTGCTGACGCCGCCCGCGTTCGCGGTGGTATTGGTGTTGCTGATGTTACTGGTAAAGTTTGCGGTGACGTTACCGCCCGCCTGGATGACGGAACGATATATTGTTCCTCCAGATCCTTCGTCCCGATCATCACCCTGTGCAACATAGTGAATGGGGGTCTTCTTATAAACATCTGCGTCGACCGACGCGGAGGGATTTGCTTTACGATTATATTGCTCACGGTCGGCAACATATGTCCTGTAACGCGTCACCGTACCATCAGTCCATGACTGATTTTGCAGAGTCGTACCAGAAAGGAACATATCTTTCGCGGCAAGCAGTGTACTGGCATTATTTTCCAGTTGCCCCGCCTGAATGACCATCCCCTGGGCTGAACTAATCCGTCCCGCTCCACCATTTGCGGACACAGTTTGTGTCGTTCGTAAAATCGCAATCTCTTTCGCCGGACTGTTTTTCATCGGCATCGGAGTAGCTATATCCCTGCATGTAGGACCAGCTCCATGCCCAGGACTGCCACCGCCGCTGCAGGATTCCATGACGATATAGCCATAATCGGTTCCCGCGATCAGCTCAGAAAGAGGGATATCCGCATAGCCGTCCTTCAACCACTTGACCTGCTCCATCAGGTTTTCGGTTTTGCTGTTAAGCACCACCAGACCATCCCTTTGGTTCAGCAAATGCCCCGTTCTGATCGTAATATCACCATTCTGCGTCTCAATATTCCCCGACGTGTTCACCACCTGGCTGTTCGCATTCCCCGCCGCATCCCGCTGCATCCACAGGTTGTTCCCCGCCATGATGTCGCCGCGCTGGTTGGTGATGCTGTCGGCAAACAGCGCCAGGTTATTCGCCGCGTACAGCAGCGCGGTGTTGACGATGGCGCCCGGCGCGCTCAGGGTCAGCGAGCCGCGCGTGCCGGTGAAGCCGTCGACGGTAATGTTGCTCCGGCTGGCAACGGTGATATCGCCCCCGCCCTGCACCGAGCCCGCGGCGTTCAGCGCCACGCTGCTGCCGGAGAGCGTGCTCGCGCCGCCGCCGGTGGTGAGTTGTCCGTTGTTGCTGAGCTGCCCGCCCGCGTTCAGGTTGACCGCCTGCCCCTGCAGCACGCTGCGGTTATCGATGTCGCCGCCGCTGCTGATGGTCAGGGTTCTGCCTGCCGCCACGGCGGTCCGGCTGGTAAACGCGTTCGTCAGCTGCAGCGTTAAGTCCCCCAGGGACACCAGCTGGCCGGTCAGGTCCAGCCCCCGGCTCTGCAGCCACAGGTTGCCGCCGCTCAGCAGCTTACCGCCCGCGCTCTGGGTCACCTGGTCGGCATTAATGTTCAGCTGCGCGTTGCCGAGCAGCGTGCCGCTGTTGTTCAGCTGGCCGTAGTTAACCGTCAGCTGTCCCGCCTGGGTGGTGCCCTGGCTGGCGAAGGTGGTGCCGGTCAGGGTGGCGCGATCGGCTACCCACGTGCCGCCGTTGGTGGCGTTTGCCGCATTCAGGATCAGGTCGGTGGCCTGCAGCCAGCCAGTGCCGGTGAACTGCGGCGTGCCGAGCGTCAGGCGCGCGCCGGAGAGGAATCTGCCGTCGTTACGCGCCTGGGAGGAGGCTGTCACCCGCGTCTCGCCGCCGCCCTGGATCAGGCCGTAGTTAAACAGCGCGGGCGTGGTCAGCGTCAGCGCATCGCGGCTGACGATTTCGCCTCCGCTGTTGTTGGTCAGCGTCCCGCTGAGGGCCAGCGTCGCGCCGTTATCGCCCTGCAGACGTCCGCCGTTGGTGAGCGCCCCGGTGGTGATGCCGAGCGTGCCCCCCTGCATTTTGCCGTCGCTGGTGACGGAGGCCGCCGTGACGTTCAGCGCCCCGCCGGACAGCAGGGTGCCGCCAGACTGCTGGCTGACCGCGCCGGTCTGGCTGAGGGTCAGGCCATTCACGCCGCTGATGGCGCCGCTGTTGCTGAGCGTGCCGCCGGTCAGCGTCAGGTTTTTCGCCGCCCACTGGCCCTGGTTCGCCAGCGTCGCGGCCTGCAGCGTGGCGGCGCCCAGCGCGGTAATCTTACTGCCCGTAGTCCCGGTGAGCGTGTCGGCCAGCGTCATCTGCAGCGCACCGGCGCTCTGCACCGCCCCGCTGTTGGTGAGCGACCGGGCGTTAAGCAGGATGTTCTGTGCCTGCCAGCTGCCGGCGTTGGTCACCGCCCCGGACGCCATCGTCAGAGTACCCTGGGTGAGAAGCCTGCCGCCTGCGCCGTTAATCAGCTCCTGCTGCGGCACGGCCATCGCCATGCGCGCCATCAGCCGCTGCTGACCCTGAACGGTCAGGCTCTGCAGACCGGTCAGGGTGCCCTGGTTGTTAATGCTGCTCTGACGCAGCGTGAGGGTGTTCCCCTGCACGGTGCCGCTGTTTTTAAGCGTGCTGCCGCCGAGCATCACATCGCCCTCGCTGAGGAGCTGCCCGCGGTTATCCAGCGTCTGTGCGGTGATATCCGCCCTGCCCTGACTCATCAGCGAGCCGGTTGAGGTCAGCGTGCCGCCGGTCGTGGCCGTCAGCGTTCCCTGGCTGAGCAGGGACCCGCCGTGCGTCCAGTCGCTGGCGCGGATGTCCGCGCCGTTCCCCTGCAGCGTGCCCTGCGTGGTCAGCTGGCCTGCATCCAGCGTCAGCATGCCGCCGGAGAGGGTGCGCGAGGTCGCGCCCGTGGTCAGCGTGGTGCCGGTGAGCGCCAGGCCGTTCGTTCCCTGCATCAGCCCGCCGTTGTTCATATCGCGGGCAGTGAGGGACAGCGTATCGCCTGTGATGCGCCCCGGGTTCGCCAGGGTATCCGCGGTGAAGGCGGTCGCGCCGCCGCTCTGCAATAGTCCGGTATTCGTTAACGCCCCGCTGAGCGTGCCGCCGAGTCCCGCCTGCCCGTTCACCGTGCCGCTGTTGGTGAGGGCGGTGCCGGTCATGCCCAGCGTGGCGCCCTGCAGCGTACCGGCGTTGGTCAGCTGTCCGCCCGTCAGCGTGAAGCCGCCGCCGGAGAGCCATTTACCGTTCAGCTCGTTGATAAAGCGGTCGGCGGTGGCGTTAACCGCGTTGCTGCCCTGCATCAGGCCGCTGTTGCGCAGCTCAGTACCGCCTGCGGTCAGCGTTTTGCCCGCCACCGTGCCGCTGCTGGTCAGCGTCGTCGCGTTAAGCGCGGCATCTTCGGTGGCAACGATGTTCCCGGTACTGGTCAGGGCATTGCTCAGGCCCAAATCCAGGCTCTGCGCCTGAATATCGCCCCGGTTCGTCAGGTCGCTGCCCCGCAGGGTGAACCCGCCCTTCACCAGCAGCAGGCCGGCGTTATCGAGCGTGTCCAGGGACAAACTCAGGTCGCTGCCGCTCACCATCTGCCCGGTGGCGCCGTTGCTCAGCGCGCGGGTGGTCAGCGCCAGCGTGTCGTTGCCCTGAAGAATCCCGGTGTTGTTCAGCTGCGCGGCGTTCACCGTGAGCGCTTTCCCGGCCAGCTGGCCGTCGTTAAACAGCTGCGCCGCCGTCAGCGTGAACAGGTTCTGGCTGAGCAGGGCGCCCGTGTTATCCAGCCTGCCGGTCGTGGAAAGGGTCAGGCCGTCCAGCGTCTGAATGCTGCCCTGGTTATTCAGGCTCCCGGCCTCAAGCGTCGCGCTGCGCCCCTGAAGGCTGCCCGCGTTGCTGAGGGTTTGTCCGCTCAGGGTCAGGGTATCGCCGCCCGTCACCTGCCCCTGAGCCTGGTTCGTGAAGGTGTTCCCGGACCAGGCCAGCGTGCTGCTCCCCTGAAGCAGACCGCTGTTCTGCAGGTCGCCCCGCAGGGTCAGCACTTTTGCCAGCAGCTGGCCCCGGTTATCGGTCCTGCCGGCCTGGACGTCCGCCGCCTGCTGGCTGAGCACCTTGCCGCTGCTGGTCAGCGTGCCGGTCACCGCCGCCGTCACGCCAGCTTCCCCCAGCGCATTACCGGTGTTGTTCCACTCGCCGGTGGCCAGGTTCAGGGTATTGCCCTGCAGCAGCCCGGCGTTGTTCAGGGTGGTGTGGTGCAGGTCGAGCGCGCCGCCGGAGAGCAGCATGCCCGCCTGCTGGTTGCTGAGCTGTGCCCCGGTCGCCGTCAGGGAATGTGTCCCCTGCAGCGTGCCGCCGTTGGTCAACGACGCGCTGTTAAACTGCGCGTCGGTACCGGCCATCAGTCCGCTGTTCGTCAGGCTGGCGGTGGTCAGCGTCAGGCCGTCCCGGGCAATTACCCGCCCGCCGGCATCGTTGCTGGCCTGTCGGGTCAGGTTCAGCAGCAGCGCGGTGGCGCTGAGCTCGCCGCTATTGGCCAGCGTGTCGCCGTTAAGCGTCAGCGTTCCGCTGCTGCGCAGCGCGCCACGGTTAGTGAGGTCTGTCACGCCGAGCGTCAGCGCCGAGTCCCCCTCAACGGTGCCCTGGTTTTGCAGGCTGTCCGCCGTGATGTGCAGGTCGCTGGCCGCAATATTGCCCGCGTTAGCAAACGCAGTGCCGTTCAGGGTGAGCCGGTCGTCCGCCAGCAGGCGTCCGGTATCGGCGTTGGTCAGGCTGAGGTAGTCGCTGCTCAGGCTGACGCCGTTGATTTCGCCCTGGTTTGTCAGCGTGTCGCCTTTCATGCGCAGCGTGCCGTCGGTGGTGATAAGCCCGCTGTTAGCCAGCACCGGAACGTTCAGCGTTAAATCCTGCGTGCTGTAGACCGACCCGCCCGCGAGGTTCGTGAGTGACCCGGTCTTCAGGCCGAGCAGGGTGGTCCCCTGCAGCAGTCCACCGTTCTCCACCGAGGCAGCGTCCAGCGCCAGCGTACCGGCAACCAACGTACCGCTGCTGGTGATGCGCCCGGGGGCCGTCAGGGTCATGCGGTCCGCTTTTGCGACGCCGGACTGGAGGATGTTCTGTCCGCTGAGCGCGATGGCGCTGGCGGTAAGCTCTCCGCCGCTGGTCAGGTCGCCGGTCGCGTTAAAACTCAGCGTGTCACCGGTGGATTTCCCGGCGTGCGCAATCGTGCCCGCCGTCACCGACAGGGCCCCCTTCGCCGCCTGCGTGCCGTTCAGCGCGGCATTCTGCGCCTGCAGAGAGAGCCCCTGCCCGCTCTGCAGATGCGCATCCTGGCCGGTGGTCAGGTCGCCGGTGCTGACGGTTAATGCCCCCGCCGCGTCCGTCTGCCCGTTCAGGCTGGCGCTGCGGGTCGCGGTAATCTGAACATTGCCCTGGCTGGTGGTGCGGGACGCCTCACCGCTGGTCAGAGTGCCGGCCTGCGCCGTCAGCGCCGTCGCGCCGGACAGGGTGCCGTTCTGTTCAAGCGCGTCTGCCGTCACGCTCATCGCCCCGTCAGCCAGCAGGCTGCCGCTGTTACGCAGGGTCTGCTGCGCCGTGACGTTTGCATTGCCCTTCGCGCTCAGCGTGCCCCGCTGCTCCAGGTTACCGGCGCTTAGCGCCAGGTTACCGGCGCTCTGCAGGGTACCGCTGTTAGTGACCGTCTGCCCCTTCAGGGTGACGTCGTTACCCTGCACCGTGCCGCCGTTTGTCAGCTCTCCTGCATTCACGTCAAGGTGGCCTTTCGCTGCCAGCTGGCCGCTGTTGGACACCCTGTTGCCGGAGAGGGCAATGTCGCGCCCCGCATTCACCTGCCCCTGATTACTGACGGCGCTGCCCGTCAGGCGGACATCGCCCGTGGCATCGGCCCGGCTCTGGCCGTCCATCACCAGCTGTCCGCCGCTCAGGGCCAGATTATCTCCTGCCGAGACCGCACTGGCCGTGGATGACAGCGTGCCGCCGCTGCTGAGGGTCGCGCGGGTATCGCTACCGCTGCGGGTATTCGTCAGCGTGATATCTTTCCCGGCCGCCACGCTGAGCGCGCCTTTGCTGGTGACGCTGCCGCCGCGCTGCGTCAGGCTGCCGTCGGTGGACAGCGTGGTGTCGGCCTGGCCTGTCAGCGTCGCATCCGCAAGCGCTGTGCCCTGTTTGCTCGTGACGGTTAGCGCCCCGCCCTGTGCCGACACGCCGCCGCCGTTTACGGTCAGGGTATCTTTACTGTCCAGCGTCGCCGCGCCGCGGGAGACCAGGGAGGTATTGCTGAGCGTCATCCCCTGCCCGCTGCTCACCGACAGCGCGCCCGCGCTGTTTGTCCCGCCGCCCGTCGTCTGCACTTTCCCCGCAGCGGAAAGGCGCATATCGCCCTGGCTGGCGAGCGTGCTGTTATTGAGTTCCACATCTTGCGAGCTGGTCACATTCAGCGCGCCCCCGGCCTGATGGCTGCCGTTGAGGACCACTCCCGCGCCATTCGCGGTAATCGAGCCGCTGGCCAGGCTGTTCGTGACCGTCAGTTTCCCGCCCGCGTCCAGCTGAATATCGCCCTGGCGCGCGGTGAGGTTGCCGAGGTTCACCCCCACGCCCGTCTCGCTGGAGACCAGGCGGATACGGTTGGCATACATCCCGCCGAGCGCGCCGGTATCCACGGCCACCACGGGCGCGGCGCCCTCACCGGCAATCGGTTTGACGCTGCCGTCTGCGCCCACGCGGTTCGCCCCTGCCGTTACCGTCAGGTCGTTCGCATGTATCGCGGCGTTCACTTCCGTCGCGCGCGCAATGATCGACAGCGCGTCGCTCTTGCTGGCATCCAGCCCCTGGCCTTCAACCGTGATGGCGCCTTTCGTCACCTCCAGCGCCTGCAGGTTACCGCTGGCGTCGAACTGCGGTTTCCCCGTGGTCAGGGTGACGTTCGGGGTGTTGATAAATCCGCACCCGTTACAGGTGATGCCGTACGGGTTGGCCACCATAACGTTTGCCGCCTTGCCGGCGACTTCCGTATAGCCCTGCAGCTGCGAGCGGTTTGCCCCCGTGACTTCGTTGATAATGCCTTTCGCTTCCCGCCCGGCCTGCAGGTTGGGGTTGTTCTGGATAAGCCCGCCCAGCTGGGTCTGGGTTAAACGGTCCGTGCCGTTATTGAGGATAAGCCCCTCTTTGCCGACGTTATACTCACCGAACTGGTTATGCGAGATACCCGCCCCGTTGGGCGTGGCGATGTTAACGACCGGCACCCCGTTCCCCGCCCGATCGACCGTGGTCTGCCCGGTCGGCGTAAGCGCCGCCGCGACGGCAGGCGCCATCGGCTGCCAGACCATTAAGCCGCAGACAATCCAGCTGATCAGACGCTGCGAGAAACGAACGGGTGGGTGACGGGTATCCATAGTCGTAGAGTCTCTTAAAGCATGAAGGCAATGCGCCAGTTAACGCTCACATGATCCGGGCCGAGCCAGTCGGGGTAGTGCAAAGGCGTACCGACCGAAATCTGGCTGCTGTACCAGCGCCCTGCGCTGCTCAGCCCCACCGCGCCACCCCATAACGTGCCGGAGGCAAAGCGGTCCTGACGGTCTTTTTCCAGCCAGCCGCCGTCAACGGCGACCGTTGCGCTCACCGCACCAATCACCGGGAGGGTGAAGAGGGAATACCCCAGCTCGTTACGCCAGTAGCCGCCGTTGTCCCCGGACAGGTACTGCTCTTTAAAACCGCGCACGGAGCTTTCGCCGCCGAGCGTCAGGCGCTCGGAACCGTACAGCCGATCGGGCGACCACTGGCCATAGGCGCTGGTCAGCCACCAGGCATTACGGGTAATCTGCCGCTGGAAGCTGGCGTTCAGGCTCCATTTGCGGAATTCCGCCCGCGGCATATCCCCGGACTTATCTTCGTCGGTTTCGGCATTGAACCACGGCATGCCGTGGCTCCAGGTCGGGTTGAAGGTCGCCACGCCGCCCAGCATTTTTTGCGTATGCGTAATGCCCAGGACCAGGCTGGAGAGGTTGCGCGTGCTGCTCTGCAGCGGCGCGTCGTTAAGCCAGTTGCGGCTGGAGCGCTGAACCACGCCTGCCGCAATGCCGGTTTTGACATCCCCGTTGCGGAAGACCACCCATGACGCGTTAACGCGGTGGGTTCTGGTATCGCCCGTGGAGAGCCAGTTGAATCCCTGGTTACTGATGGTGGTCCGGTAGTTACTCCAGGCGTAGCTGTAGTCCAGTAATCCGTAGCCAAACGGCACGCTGACGCCCGCCTGGAAATTCTGCGCATCGTACGCGCTGGCAAAATCGCTGCTGCGCCCGCCGCTGACAAACCATTTATCCGCCAGCCCCAGCATATTATTCGCGGTGAGCACGCCACTCAGCTGATCTTCCCCGGTACTCTTCTGCCCGCTATTATCCAGGCTTACGGATGCACTTAAGGGAAATTCCGGTTTTGCCGTGAGATTAACGATGGAATATCCGGCCTGCGTCCCCGGAAGAATTTCAATCTGAACCGGGTCGGTACGCAAACGGTTAATTTGCTCCATGCCCTGTTCGATGTCGCGTAAATTAAGAATGCCGCCCACCCGTCCCGGAAACGCCATTTTCAGCATGCGCGGCGTTTCGCCTTCCAGACGGATCGCTTCCAGCCGACCTTCCAGCACAACAATATTCAGCTGGCCGCCGGAGAGATCCTGCTCGGTAAGAAAAGCGCGGCTGGTGATATATCCCCGGCTGATATACCAGTCAGAAATATGGGCGAGAAGTTCCGTTATTTTCGCCATATCCAGACAGCGGCCCTGCCACGGCGCGACAAGGGTCTGCCGGGTTTTCGGGGAGATTAAGGTCGCACCGGAAAGGGTAATGGTATGAATGGTGAAACAGGGTCCGGAGCCGGTAACAGGCAGCGGTCTGGCGGGCGCGGGGCGAGGAATGCTCCGCTCCAGCTCTTCACGCTGTTGCTGGTTCTGTAATAAAAGCTGCTGCTGTTGCTGTTGAATGGAATCGCGATCGGCTGGCGACAGCGGCGCAGCATTGGCGCGCGCTAAAAAAAAGACAGCCAATAAGATAGCAGCAGCATAATTTACTAATGAAATTATTCTATTTTTTATTTTGGAGCTATTCATCCATGCCACAAAAACGTCCGCAATGATTATTTTTGTAATATAAGAGCATTCTTAAGGCGAGTATATCTAATTTGCATTAGGGCACCTAAAATTAATAGTTCTTTCAGAAAAGTGAAAAGGATATTAAGAGAAAATAAGAAATTGTTTAACTCACCCTTAAATCTTGAGTTAGTGGTAATACACTAGGCATGAAGCCGAAACGTTTTTCGCCACTCTGCGGGGCTCACCCCAAAACGTGCTTTAAACTGTTGTCGCCAGGTGACGGCGGAATTAAATCCCACAAGCTCAGCAACGCGTTCAATCGGCATATTTCCGGCTTCAAGCAAAATCTGGCTGCGCCGCAGGCGTTCGGCGGTAAGCCAGTCAGCGACGCTCATCCCCGTGGCTTTAATAAAATGACGGGTCAGGGTTCGGCGACTCATCGAAACCACCTCCGCCAGGGAATCCAGGCTATGCGGTTCGGTGATGTGCTGCTGCAGGTAGTCGATCAGGCAGTTAATGCGTCCGTCGCGGGTATCTTTGGGTACCGGCTGGGCGATAAACTGCGCCTGCCCGCCCTCGCGGTGGGGCGGAACAATCATCCGGCGGGCAATCTGGTTGGCGACCACGCTGCCAAAGCGCTGGCGAATGATATACAGGCAGCAGTCGAGGGCAGCGGCAGTACCGGCGGAGGTGATGATATTGCCGTCATCCACGTAAAGGGCATTAATATCCAGCTGAACGTTCGGGAAGAGCGACTGAAACTGACGTTCGAACTCCCAGTGGGTGGCCGCACGTTTGCCGTCGAGGATCCCCGCCCAGGCCAGCACAAACGATCCCAGACACAGCCCGACGATTTCTGCACCGTGGTCTCTCGCCTGCACCAGGCTGTCGAGCAGCACCTGCGGCGGGCGTTCCAGAACGTGCTGCCAGTAGGGAACGACAACAATATCGGCCTGCCCAATGGCGGTAAAATCCTGCGTGGCGTTGAGAGCAAATCCGTCTTTTGAGGTAAGGAACCCCGGCGTTTCGGCGCAAATCGTTACGTTAAAGCGCTTTTCGCCGGAGACCGAATCGCCAAACAGAATGCAGGGAACGGAGTAGTGAAACGGGCTGAACCCGTCTACCGCGACAATCGCGACGTTGATTAGCGACATCTGTCTCTCCTTTCCCTTTAACGCACTCAGAAAATAACGGTTTCGCCATCCTGGGGAATGCTCACTGCGTCACTCACCTGATTAGCTTCAACGTACTCACGCAGCGCGCTGCGGGTCAACAGGCAGTGGTTAATGGCCTCCATATGGCTCGCCACAATTTTAGCCTGCGGCAGCAGGAAATGAACGTTAAGCACGTCCTCCTGCCCCATAATAATGGGCCCAAAACCAATGACGTGGGCATAGCCGGCGTTCAGCACCACCACGTCCGGCTGGTGTTTTTGCAGATCGGCCGCTACCTCGTCACGCCAGACGGTATCCCCTGCAATATAGAGCGTCTTCTCATCAGGATGACGCAGCACCACGCCACAGGCCTCGCCCAGCCGTTCCGCCAGCTCCGGCACGGCATAAGCGCGATCGGTACCGTGCTGTCCGCCCTGGGTTTTTGTAATCTGAATATCGCCGAAGGTGGTCGCGTCGGTCATGACCGTCAGGTTGCTAAATCCCTGACTGCGCAGCAGCGCGGCGTCACGGTCGTTTTGCACGTAAATCGGTTTGTCTTTGGCGATCAGCTCCGCCGCGGCGCGATCCCAGTGATCGTCATGGGTATGGGTGACGATCACCGCGTCGGCGTCCAGCAGCGTGTTGACGTCAACGGGGAGTTCAACCGTTGGGTTACGGCGTTCGGCATACGCCGTACCGGGGAAGCCCGGATAAGCACCCTTTGGGGCCAGCATCGGGTCGATCAAAAGACGTTTTCCGGCATAGGAAATCAGCTGGGTGGCGTTGCGAATGTGGGTAATGTTCATGGGCTATCCTCCGGTTGGTGTGATAAGGAGGATAGCCAGCCGTCGCAATTGACGCTGTGGGCTAAAGGGCGATTACCGATGGAATCGGGCCAAGAGAAGCAACCTGTTTTCTGTCACATCGTTTACCAGCCCGGCACTGCCCCGCCGTTAAAGATCGTCTCAGCCGCTTTTGCCACTTCAGGTGACTGATACGACTGGATAAACGCCTTCACATTCTCCGCGTCCTTGTTGTCTTCGCGCGTCACCACGATGTTCACGTACGGCGAGTTTTTGTCTTCAATAAAGACGCTGTCATGCACCGGTGACAGCCCGGTTTGCTGGATATAGGTGGTGCTGATGATGGCGACATCCACTTTCGGGTCGTCCAACACGCGCGGCAGCTGCGCCCCTTCCAGCTCCATGATTTTCAGTTGCTTAGGGTTGGCGGTAATATCCAGCGCCGTGGGCAGCAGCCCGGTATCCGGCTTCAGGGTAATGAGCTTCTCTTTTTGCAACAGCAACAGCGCGCGGCCCAGGTTGGTCGGGTCGTTTGGAATGGCAATGGTTGCCCCGTCCTTCAGGTCAGACACGGATTTAATTTTGCGGGAATAGCCGGCCATCGGGAAAACAAAGGTGTTCGCCACGGCCACCAGCTTATAGCCATGCGCCTTGTTATCTTCTTCAAGGAACGGGCGATGCTGGAAGACGTTGGCATCCAGTTCCCCCTGGTTGGTGGCATCGTTAGGCAACAGCGAGCCGCTGAAGCCCACCAACTCCACGTCCAGGCCATATTTCTCTTTTGCCACCTTTTTGGCGACTTCCGCCACATCCTGTTCGGCGCCGTTGATGACGCCGACTTTAATGTGTTTGGCATCGCTGCCACTTTGATCGCACCCGGCAAGCAGTAGGCCAGCCAGTACCAGAGCACCCAATCGACGTTTCACAAGACAGTTCCTTTTGCTGAATGTTGTAGTGACTATATCGACAACGAGGCGGTGAAATAAAAACCGAAAAAGAATCAATAAGAAGGATAAGTTATATGCGGGTATGGCCGGGTGACGCTGCGCTTACCCGGCCTGCGGATTCAGAGCTTAAAGGGCTTTCGCCAGGTAATGTCGCTGCATGCCCGGGTACGGATAATCCTGCAAAGACATCTGCAGCTGGTACCCCTGTTTTTCATAGAACGGACGCGCCTGGAAGCTGGCGGTATCCACCAGCGCGTGCTTGCAGCCTTTGCGTCTGGCTTCATCTTCCGCCGTTTTGATGAGCTGGCTGCCCACGCCGGATCCGCGTACGGCATCGCTCACCCAGAGAAAGTCGATATTCAGCCAGTCGCCTTTGCGCACCCCAATGAGCCCGCCAAGCATGACGCCTTTATCGTCGCGCACGTAAACGCCAATGTCGCCGCTAAAGTTTGTCAGATCGAGAAACTGTCCGTTATACGCTCTCAGGCCGACGAGCAACTCTTCTTTTTCGGGCGCCGTAACCGCATGAGTAATACTCAGGTGCATATTTTTCTCCTTGTTATCTGTGCCGTTTCACTATCTCACACACGCATCGTGGAGAAAATTCATACTTTCGACTGGAGTCGCTACACTGAATGTAACGATATATTTCATGGGAAGCCTGTGACTTCTAAAGGGGGTTATTGATGAAAGCTGCGCACCTGGTCTGCCTGCTGGTTTGTCTGCTGTTCGCCGCGTTTGTCCATGCTCAGGAAAAGGACGATCCGGCGAAAGAGGCGCAGATTAAGCAACAGGTCCTGAAAGATATTAAGAAAACCTGTACGCCACAGAAAAAGCAGAGCGATAAGGCCTGGCAGGCGATGATTTTGTCCTCCGAGGCCAATCAGTTGCTGATCAAAAATGCCGTTACCGCCGTGAAGCGCGACAACCTGGATGCCTACTGGGCGGCGGTTGGTCAGGTGGATTGTATGGAAGATTACTGAGGGCTGGAAACGTGCTTCTCGCCGGGTGGCGGCTGCGCCTTTCCCGGCCTACACAACATGTTTAACGCTTACGCACGTCTGGAATGATCAAATCCCCGCGCAGCACATACGAACCCAGCATCTGCGTTTTCTCCGTCAGCCAGCTCACGATACGCGCCGCCATGGCATCCATAGAATATTCAATCGCCGGGATCACCGGAATACCCGGCAGGTGCAGCGATCCGGCCAGGCTAAAGACCATAATGTCGTCCGGCACGGATTTATTAAACGCCTGCAGCTGCGGGATCACCCGCTGGGCTTCCTGCTCGTCCGCCACCAGCAGAGCGTTGAAGTTCAGCGTGCTGGCGTTATTCAGCAGCTCCTGTAGCGCAACGGACGACGAGGTCGCGTCCATGAACACAAGGTTGCGATTAAAGGGCAGGAAATTTTTCTCCAGCGCGTGCTTGTAGCCGAGCAGCACCTGGTCAGCAAAACCGCTGCCGTGCGGATGGATCAGGGCAATCTGGCGTCGCCCCTGGCTGGTCAGGTAGTTACAGGCGGTTTCGGCGGCAAAGGCGTGATCGAACTGGATGCTGTTGGAATTATCAGACTCCATGCAGTCCACCAGAATGACGTTGTCCATGTCGACGTCCAGCGGG
Source organism: Enterobacter sp. SES19 (assembly GCF_011765665.1). Lineage (NCBI taxonomy): Bacteria > Pseudomonadati > Pseudomonadota > Gammaproteobacteria > Enterobacterales > Enterobacteriaceae > Enterobacter > Enterobacter sp. SES19. Next base: position 89,273 of record NZ_CP050320.1, on the reverse strand, counting down.
AAACGCGCGCCAATCACCAGGATGTCATCGCAAAGCCCGCAGGAGAGTTCCTCAAGAGCGTGCATCACTTCCGCTTTGCTGTGCGCGAAACGCAGCAGCAGGTGTTTTTGATGCTGGCTGAGCTGTTTTTCCAGCGCGTAGAGATAACCGGTGGTCTGGTTAATGTTTTCCTGGGCGCAAATCACCCCGATACAGCCCGTAGACTGGCTCAGCAGCGACTGGGCAATCACATTAGGCCGGTAGTTAAGCTCATCCACTGCCTTCAGAACGGCCTGACGGCTGGCTTCCTTTACGCCACGCGACCCACTCAACACTCGCGATACCGTGGCTTTAGACACCCCGGCAAGACGTGATACATCATTGATTGTCGACATCTCTTTCCCCTGGCAGGCTTACCTCGCGCCTGCAAATTCCATGACCGCTTCGGCTCACATTATAGCCAGAGCGGAGTATATCCGTTTCCGTTTTCCATGGAAACCGATTTTCCGTTTCCACTCCAAATGATGTCAAAATAGCCAAATTATGTGACCTGCATCCGGTTAATTAGCCTCATAAGTATTGGATCTTGATGGTTGTCACAGTTCTGTCTTTTATGAATGGAAACCGGTTTCCGTATCATGTCCAATCATCCTCGCAATAACTTTTTACATTTAGAGGATGGTTGTCGATGTTCAAGATTATGCTGTGTTGCTCTGCCGGGATGTCCACCAGCCTGTTGGTCAGCAAAATGGTCGATGTCGCGAAAGAACGTGGTTTGTCGGTGAAGATTGATGCGTACGGTGTTTCCGAATTTGATACGCAGTTTCCGCAATACCAGGTGGTACTTCTCGGACCGCAAGTGAAATACATGTTACAGACACTCTCAGACAAGGCGGCGACGCATGGCATTCCGGTGCAGCCCATCGACATGATGGACTACGGCATGCAGCGTGGCGATAAAGTACTGGACTATGCTCTGTCGCTCATCGAAGCGGCACACTAAAAGGTGTTCACATGAGTTCGTTATATCAATCCATGGTTGCGGTGATTGAGCAGTCAATTACCCCGCTGGCCGCGAAGCTCGGTCAGCAAAAGTACGTGATTGCCATCCGCGACGGCTTTACCGCCGCGCTGCCGTTTATGATCATCGGCTCGTTTATGCTGGTGTTCATCTTCCCGCCGTTCTCGGCGGATACCACTAACAGCTTCGCCCGCGGCTGGCTGGATTTTTCCCAAACCTACCGCGAACAGCTGATGCTGCCGTTTAACCTCAGCATGGGCGTGATGACCTTCTTCATCTCGGTAGGGATTGGGGCGAGCCTGGGGCGTCAGTTTAACCTCGACCCGGTGATGTCCGGCCTGCTGGCCTTTATGGCCTTCCTGCTGGTCGCCGCGCCGTATGCCGACGGCAAAATCTCAACCCAGTACCTCTCCGGCCAGGGCATCTTCACCGCGCTGATCGCCGCCATTTACTCAACCCGCGTGTACGCCTGGCTGAAGCAGAACAACGTCACCATCCGCCTGCCAAAGGAAGTGCCCACCGGCGTGGCGCGTTCGTTTGAGATCCTGATCCCGGTGATGGTGGTGATCGGCACGCTGCACCCGCTGAACCTGTTCATTGAAGCGCAGACCGGGATGATTATCCCGCAGGCGATCATGCACCTGCTGGAGCCGCTGGTGTCCGCGTCTGACTCCCTGCCTGCCATTCTGCTCTCCGTGCTGCTGTGCCAGATCTTCTGGTTCGCGGGTATCCACGGCTCGCTGATTGTTACCGGCATCATGAACCCGTTCTGGATGGCGAACCTCTCGGCAAACCAGGCGGCACTGGCCGCAGGCGCGGCGCTGCCGCACGTTTATCTGCAAGGTTTCTGGGATCACTACCTGCTGATTGGCGGCGTCGGTTCCACCCTGCCGCTGGCCTTCCTGCTGCTGCGCAGCCGCGTTACCCACCTGCGCACCATCGGCAAAATGGGCGTGGTGCCAAGCTTCTTTAACATCAACGAGCCGATTCTGTTCGGCGCGCCGATCATCATGAACCCGATGCTGTTTATCCCGTTCGTGTTCGTTCCGCTGGTCAACGCCTGCCTGGCGTACGGCGCCACGAAGCTCGGCTGGCTGGCACAGGTGGTCTCGTTAACCCCGTGGACTACGCCCGCGCCGATTGGCGCCTCGTGGGCGGCGAACTGGGCGCTGAGCCCGGTGGTGATGTGCCTCGTCTGCATGGTGATGTCGGCGCTGATGTACCTGCCGTTCCTGCGCGCCTATGAGCGTACGCTGATTAAAAACGAAGAGCAGAAAGCCCAGGCTGCAGCCGTGGGTGCCGCTGAAGCCACAAGTAATTAAGTCAAAGAGGAAGGGTCATGAAATACGCATTTCCCGATAACTTCTGGTGGGGCAGCGCAAGCTCCGCTCTCCAGACGGAAGGGACACGAGAGGGTGAAACCACGTGGGACTACTGGTTTGCCCGCGAGCCGAACCGTTTTCACAACGGCGTGGGGCCGCAGCACACCTCCACGTTTTATCAGCACTGGAAAACGGACATTCAGCTGTTAAAACAGCTGAACCACAACAGCTTTCGTACCTCGATTAGCTGGGCGCGCCTGATCCCCGACGGTATCGGTGAAGTGAACCCGGACGCGGTCGATTTTTATAATCAGGTCATTGATGAGCTGAATGAACAGGGCATCACGCCGTTTATCACCCTGTTCCATTTCGACATGCCGATGGCGATGCAGGAAATTGGCGGCTGGGAAAACCGTGACGTAGTGGACGCGTACGCCCGCTATGCGCAGATTTGCTTCGAGCTGTTCGGCGACCGCGTGCTGCACTGGTTTACCTTCAACGAGCCGATCGTGCCGGTGGAAGGCGGTTATCTGTACGACTTCCACTACCCCAACGTAGTGGATTTCCGCCGGGCGGCCACCGTGGCTTATCACACGGTGCTGGCCCATGCGAAGGCGGTTCAGGCCTACCGCGCCGGGCACTACGCGGGGGAGATCGGCATCGTGTTGAACCTGACGCCGTCGTATCCGCGTTCGCAGAACCCGGCAGACGTGAAGGCGGCGCACGTTGCGGATCTGATGTTTAACCGCAGCTTCCTCGACCCGGTCCTGCGCGGCGAATACCCGGCCGATCTGGTGGCGCTGCTGAAATCTTACGACCAGCTGCCCGCCTGCAAGCCGGAAGACGGTTTCCTGATTGCGGAAGGGAAAATCGACCTGCTCGGCATTAACTACTATCAGCCGCGTCGCGTGAAGTGTCGCGACAGCGCGGTGAACCCGCAGTCGCCGTTTATGCCGGAATGGTTCTTTGATAGCTACGAGATGCCGGGCCGCAAGATGAACCCCTACCGCGGCTGGGAAATCTACGCGCCGGGTATTTACGATATTCTGATTAACTTGCGCGACAATTACGGCAACCCCCGCTGCTTTATTTCTGAAAACGGCATGGGCGTCGAAAACGAGCAACGTTTTATTGAAAATGGCCAGATTAACGATCAATACCGCATTGATTTTATATCTGAGCATTTAACGTGGCTGCATAAAGGCATAAGCGAAGAGTGTAATTGTCTTGGCTACCATATGTGGACATTTATTGATAACTGGTCGTGGTGTAATACCTATAAAAATCGCTACGGATTTATCCAGCTCGATTTGGAGACGCAGCAGCGCACCATTAAGAAAAGCGGGGAGTGGTTTGCCGCCACCGCCTTAAATAACAGCTTTGATAAAGAGTAATGATGATGATCGCACTAGAAGAAGCCGTAATGGAAATTATCGTCAACGCCGGGCAGTCCCGCAGCCTGTGCTTTGAAGCGCTGCACGCGGCGCGCCAGGGCAACATTGACGAAGCCAAAAGCCTGCTGCGCGAAGCCGACGGCTACGCGCGTCAGGCGCACAAGATGCAGACCAAACTGATTGAGCAGGACGCGGGCGAAGCCCGCCAGCCGATGACCTTAATTATGGTGCACGCGCAGGATCATTTAATGAACTCCTTATTAGCGCGTGAATTATCCGAAGAAATTATTCATTTATATCAGAGATAGTCTATGGCGAAATAAATTACTGTAATACCTCTGTACCTAAAACTAGAAATCCACTTGTTCTGATGATAGCGACATATTCTGTCAGATCGGAGCGGGATGGTTATTGTCTGAATAAAATTAAACTATATTGAGATAACCATGAATACGATTAAAAAACTTCCATTAACCATGGCGGTTATCGCCGCGCTTTGCCCAATTTCCGTGCTCGCCCAGGAATTCACGCAGGAGCAAATCGACGCCATTGTGGCGAAAGCGGTGGATAAAGCCCTGGCCGAACGTCAGGCCAAAATGGATGCCGCCGTCGCGAAAAAAGCGGACGTGGTGACCGAGCCGCAGAGCGCGGCGCAATCCCCGGACATGGCGATTCCGTTCGGGATTAAATTTACCGGCTACGCCCGCTATGGCGCGCACTTCCAGGCCGCCGATCAGAAATATGTGGCGGTCGATGGCTCCTACAACGGCGCGTCCGCAATTGGTCGTCTGGGTAACGAAGGCAACGGCGGCGAGTTCCAGCTCTCTAAAGCCTTCAAGGGCGAAAACGGCGCCATCTGGGACATCAACGTGATGATTGACCACTGGGGCGACGAAGTTAACCTGAAAAAGGCCTACGCGGGGGTGACCAATATTATGGCCTCCAACCCGAATGCCTATTTCTGGGCCGGTCGCGACTTCCACCAGCGTCCGCAGCAGGGCATCAACGATTACTTCTGGATGAACCACGACGGCCAGGGCGCCGGGGTGAAGAACTTCGATATCGGCGGCGTGCAGTTTGACGTCGCTGCCGTGGCGGCAGTGGAATCCTGTAGCCCGGAAGTGATGGAAGACGAAGCGAACCCGTCACGCATCACCTGTACCGGCGGGTCCGGCACGGGCGACAAAGGTAACTACGCGGCCACCTCTAAAATCCACGGTATGAAGCTCGGTCCGCTGGATCTGGAGCTGTACGCCAACTACGGCTTTGATTCAAAAGCGGTGGAGAGCGATGAGCGTCTGAACGCCTGGCAGGGCGGCGTGGTGCTGAGCCACACCAACGACAGCGGCGTGAACAAGGTGATTGCCCGCTACTCCGATAACTCGGACAACAGCGTGTTCAATAAAACCGAAGACCTGACCACGGTCTACGCCAGCTTCGAAGGGCTGTACAAATTCACCCAGGCCACGCAGGTGGAGTACATCCTCGCCTTCCACGACTACGACAACAGCCGTGATAAGACCGACAACCGTAAGAACTACAACGCCATCGTGCGTCCGATGCACTGGTGGAACGACGTTCACTCCACCTGGCTGGAAGCGGGCTGGCAGCACGTGGATTACGACAACGGCGGCGATAATAAGGGCTGGAAGCTGACCCTGTCGCAGAACATGTCTATCGCCATGGGGCCAGAGTTCCGTCCGATGCTGCGCTTCTACGTGACCGGCGGCAAGGTGGATAACGCACGCACCGCGCGCGTGAATAACACCAAAGACGAGACGCTCGACGACTTCAACGTCGGCGCGATGTGGGAGGCGTGGTTCTAGTAGAGCGCCGTTTGTTTCGCCCGGCGGCGCTGCGCTTGCACGGGCCTACAAGGTTTTGTAGGCCGGGTAAGCGTAGCGCCACCCGGCAAGATCCCATGTTATGCTACAAAAAAACCAACATAACAGGGGAGAAAATGGGTTCCACACGTAAAGGGATGCTGAACGTCCTGATCGCCGCCGTTTTATGGGGCAGTTCCGGCGTTTGCGCGCAGTACATTATGGAGAAAAGCCACATTTCTTCGCCTTACCTGACCATGGTTCGCCTGCTGTTTACCGGCGTGATCCTGCTGACGCTCTCCTTCGTTCACGGCGACAAGATTTTCTCGGTCATCAAGCATCGTAAAGACGCCCTCAGCCTGCTGTTTTTCTCGCTGGTCGGCGCGCTCACCGTGCAGCTCACCTTCCTGCTGACGATTGAAAAATCCAACGCAGCGACCGCTACCGTGCTGCAGTTTCTGTCACCGACCATCATTGTGGCGTGGTTCGCGCTGGCGCGGAAAAAGCGTCCCGGCGTGTTTGTGCTGTCGGCCATTATGACGTCGCTAGTTGGCACCTTCCTGTTGGTGACCCACGGCGACCCAACCTCGCTCTCCATCTCGCCTGCCGCGCTGTTCTTCGGTATCGCCTCGGCGTTTGCCGCCGCGTTTTATACGACGTACCCGTCAACGCTGATTGCCCGCTACGGTACGCTGCCGATTGTCGGCTGGAGCATGTTGATTGCCGGGGTAATGCTGACGCCGTTCTACGCCGGGCGCGGGACCACGTTCGTGATTGACGGCAGCCTGCTGCTGGCGTTTTTCTATCTGGTGGTGATTGGCACGGCGCTGACGTTCAGCCTGTACCTGAAAGGCGCGCAGATGATCGGCGGGCCGAAGGCGAGCATTCTGAGCTGTGCCGAACCGCTGAGCAGCGCGTTGCTGTCGGTGATTTTGCTGGGCGTGGCGTTCACCCTGCCGGACTGGCTGGGAACGCTGCTGATTGTGTCGTCGGTGGTGCTGATTTCGATGGATTCGCGTAGAAGGGTTAAGGCATCGGCGTAGCCTGATGCCCTCACCCCAACCCTCTCCCACGGGAGAGGGAGAAAAACACTACTTCGCTTTAACCTTCCCTGCCACCAGCAGCGCCGTCAGCAGCATCAGCGTACCGGAAATCACCAGCGGTGACGTCAGCCCCAGATGGTCGAGCGCCACGCCGCCAATGGCCGCACCGCAGGTGTTTGCCAGCTGGATCACCGCCACCTGAATCGACCCGGCTTTTTCCGCCTGATCGGCAAGCGAGCGGGTGATCCACGTCGACCAGCCCACCGGCACCAGCGCGAAGGCAAAGCCCCAGATAATCGCAATCGCCGACGCGACCCACTTATCGCTGCCCCACAGCACCAGCACCGTGGCGCTCACTGCCAGCACCAGCGGCGCACCCGCCAGCGCCACCTTCAGGGAGCGCTTCAGGAACTGTGACGACAGCGACGTGCCGACAAAGCTGGCGATACCGAAGCTCAGGAGCACCAGCGTCAGGCCGTCGACGTCAAAGCCCGCCATGGTCATATACACCGGGCGTATATAGGTGAAGAAGGCAAACTGCCCAGCAAAGGACATAAAGATCGCGGTCATCCCTGCCAGCACGCCGGGGCGCTTCAGCAGGCTGAACATGTTCTGCTTATGATGCGCCGCTTCGCCCGGCAGGGACGGCAGCGCCTTCCACACCCAGATAATGCAGAGCAGGCCCATCACTGCCGCCGCGTTGAAGACGTTACGCCAGCCGATAATCCCGCCCAGGAAACTGCCCAGCGGCGCGGCAATCACCAGCGCGATAGAAACCGCACCGAAGATAACGGAAAGCGCTTTTGGCACGGTGCGCGCAGGCACCAGGCGCATGGTCAGCGAGGCGGACATCGCCCAGAAGCCGCCGAGCCCCAGCCCCAGACAGGCGCGCCCGAGCAGCAGCAGGGTGAAGCTTTCCGCGAAGGAGACCAGCAGGCAGGAGAGCGTCAGTAGCACGCTGAACAGGATGACCACTTTACGGCGGTCGATGGTGCCAATCACCTGGGTGATAAACAGGCTGGCGAACATCGCCACGAAGGCGGTGACGGTAACGGACTGACCCGCCACGCCCTCGGAAATGCCCAGATCCTGCGCCATCGGCGTCAGGAGGCTGACCGGCAGAAACTCAACGGTAATCAGGCAGGCGACGCAGAACGCCACGGCGAAGACGGCCGACCAGTTGGGGCGTGAAACCTCGTTGGTCTGCGGTCTGGTCGTGGGCTGGATATGTTCTGTCATGGCGTCACCTGAAGATAAAAACGTACGGAAAAGTCGCGCAGTTTATCATCAAAAGTGTGACGAATTTAACGTTTAGACAACTTTTGTCGTTTTTACAGGGGATCAGTGCAGATAAAACACGCCCTCTTCCGGCAGGAAGAGCTGGTTATAGCGCAGCTGGAAGGCGTTCAGCTCCTGCGGATCGGGTTCCATCTCGCGCATAAAGCCAAGCGCGAGACGAATTTGTGCATCGGTGATAGGCGCAGCCAGGCGGGCTTTACGCAGCAGGCGGTGCCACGTGTGCAGGTTCTCTTCACTACCGTCGACAATGCAGACCTGCCAGATCAGCAGCACCTGCGCCGCGTTTTGCAGATGCGCTTCGTCCGGGCGCTCAAGGTAGCGGATAAACTCATTGCCCGACGTTTTACCAAACTGGTCGATCATCGACTCAACCGGCATCGGGGTGATGCCAAGCCGCTCGCTTAAACGTTTGATGGCGCGGCGGGAATCTGAGGTCAGGACGCGAAATCCCACCACAAACACCACGGCAAGCGTTGCCAGCATTATCCAGACCATGCGTTCTCCTTAGACTAGCCGCTCATCATAGCGGGAAACGCACGGCGTCGACAGCGGGTAGAAGCATAATAGTGAATGGAAAAGCGCTGGAAAAACGGCAGGAAAGTCGTTTTAGTTTTTATAGGGACGATTATATATACACGGTGTATGGTCAATGCCTGGCGGTAACGAATCTTCACTTCAGGGAAAGAGCGAACATGTCCATAACAATCAGTGTCCTGCTGGAGAACAGACCTAATCCCGGCGCTAAAAATTTACTGCGAGCTAAAGCAGGACTCAGCCTGTTTATACAGGATGAAAATGATTCCATTCTGTTTGATACCGGTCCGGATGATAGCTTCATACATAACGCAGCTCTGATGGGAGTCGATTTGACCCGCCTGACCGCAGCTGTACTTTCTCACGGGCACTATGACCATTGCGGCGGCGTTCCGTGGTTACCGGATAATTGCCGGATCGTCTGCCATCCCCACGTGGCCTGCGAGCGTTACTCGGCAATACAGTTTTCAGGGTATACCGCCAGATTAAAAAAGTTGTCGCTGAAAAATGATTATTCACACTATCGCATGGAGTACAGCAGCACCCCGCTCCAGATTGGGAAGCGCTTTATATGGTCAGGGGAGATCCCTGTCGCCAAACCGCACGCATACGGTGTTATCGGTAGTAAAAATGCGAATGTGGATTATGTGAAAGATGAAGGGGTTCTAATTTATAAATCTGACCGTGGCCTGGTCATTTTTATCGGCTGTGGGCACCGAGGTCTGATCGATATTGTGCGTCACTGTCAGAGAATAACCGGCATCAACCATATTCATGCAATTTTCGGTGGTTTCCATCTTCGCTGTGCGTCACCGCGTAAGCTCTGGGCACTCAGGCAGTTTCTGCACGGCCTACAACCCGACAAAATAATGGGCTGCCATTGTACGGGTAAATGGGGCAATTTGTGGTTGCCGGACGCGGTTACCCCGGCAACAGGGGATATTTTTGTTCTGGGGTAGGTCTTAACTCAGCTAATAAAAAAAGCCCGGCATCACACACCGGGCAAAGAAGTTACCTGCACACTCAGGCTGTTTTTAATTTCTGCGCACGATTCTCACGGCGAATTTTACGTTCTTCCAGCACGGCAACCATCGCCATCAGGACGATACAGCCGATCGCTGCCGCATCCAGCGCCGCGAAGGTACCCGCCCAGCCGGTGAGGCCGAAAATCGGCGTGCCGTCAGCAATCATCCCCAGACCCAGCTTGGCGAAGCTGTCGCCGATCAGGTAGGCGAAGGTGCCCTTAATCCCATCGGCGGCGCCAATCGCTTTTTTCGGGACGAAGCCCACTGCTGCCACGCCAATCAGCAACTGCGGACCAAACACCAGGAAGCCGAGCGCGAACAGGGACGCCAGGTAAACGTACTGGTTGCTGGCGTGCTGGTAGACGCCGAGCGTGGCGATAATCAGCGCCAGCGCGACGCAGGCCACCAGCGCGCGACGGCCGTTGGCGAGGTCGGAGAGCCAGCCCCACAGCAGGGTACCAACCAGCGCGCCCACTTCGAACAGGGTGAAGCCCTGAATCGCCACCTCTTTAGAAAGCTTCAGCTCCTGGAAAGCATACACGGTGGACCACTGGTCGATGCCAATGCGCACCACGTAGAGGAAGATGTTCGAGAAGCAAAGCAGCCAGATCACTTTGTTTTTCAGCACGTACTCAACAAAGATCTGCCATTTGGACATCTCGTTTTCTTCGGTCTCTTTGTCCTCTTCGCTGATCTCCTCGCCAAACAGCTCTTCGGCTTTGCCGAGGCCGTACGATTCCGGGGAGTCGCTGCCGTAGCGCAGGCCGATAAAGCCGACAATCAGGGCGATAATCGACGGGAAGATAAACATGCCGATCACGTGGCCGTCGAACAGGTAGTTAGCGCCAAACAGCGCCACGCCAGCCGCACCGGCACCGCCGAGGTTGTGGGAGATGTTCCACATGCCGAGGTACGAACCACGCTTGCGGCGCGGGGTCCATTTGGTGATGGTGGAGTAGCTGCACGACCCGCCGGTACTCTGGAAGAAACCGCTCAGGGCGTAGAAGGCGATCATCAGGAACAGGCTAACGGACCCTGCGCCCATGCTGGCGCTGAAGCCGAGCATACATATGGCGGAGAGGATAAGCATAAACGGCAGGAACTGCTTGGTGTTTTTGCCGTCCGCGTAGTAGGACACAACGGTTTTACCCACGCCGTAGGTGATGGAGAAGCCCAGGCCAATCATCCCCAGCTGCGTCATGCTCAGCCCGTAGGTGGAGATCATGTCGTTCTGCGCGATGTTAAAGTTTTTACGGATCAGGTACATGGTCAGGTAGCCGATGAAGACCACCAGATAGGACTGCATGAACGGTTTGAACCACATCTTGCGCCGCACGTCGAGCGGCAGATCCAGGGTCGGCTTGCGCACCTGATTTAAGAAGGCCAGCATGACTGAGTTACTCCTGAGCTGATTTTTGCAGCATTGTAAAAACCAGCCGGGAGAGATGCCTGAGACAGCGTCCAGGTGAAACCGGGAAAATTTCTTAGTTTTGCGCCACTCGGCAGCAAAAGGTGAGGCGCGTCACGCTTCGCGCGGCGCCTGCGCGTTCAAAAACGGCAGCAGCAGCAGGGCGGAGATCCCCGCCGCGATGGCGATCACCGCGAAGAATCCGCTCCAGTGCCAGATGTCGATCACCCGCGCCAGCGGCCAGCCGGAGAGCGATGCGCCGAGGTAGGCAAACAGCCCGACAAAGCCCGTCGCCGCACCGGCTGCCTCTTTGTGCGAGCACTCCGCCGCCGCCATGCCGATCAGCATCTGCGGGCCGAACACGAAGAAGCCGGTGGTGAAGAAGCACGCCGCCTGCATCACGTAGCTGGCGAACGGCATCAGCCACAGCGAGCCGACGGAGAGCAAAATCCCGGCGGCGAATATCAGGTTCATCGGGCCGCGGTTGCCGTTGAACAGCTTGTCCGAGCCCCAGCCCGCCACCAGCGCGCCGATAAACCCGCCCAGCTCGAACATCGTCACCGCCGAGTTGGCGGTCACCAGGTCCACGCCGAGCGTCTCGGACATGTACAGATTGCCCCAGTCGTTGATGGCCGCACGCACCACGTACACCAGTACGTAGCAGAGCGACAGCAGCCAGATATACGGGTTTTTCAGCACATATTTGGTGAGGATCTCTTTGCGCGTCAGCCCCGCCCCCTCCTGCTGTTGCGCCATTTCCATCTCGTCGTGCCGCCAGTCGCCCACCGCGGGCAAGCCAACGGTTTGCGGCCTGTCGCGCAGGCGCCAGCAGAGGAACAGCCCGGCGACAATCGCGAGGCCGCCGGCAATCATCATCCCCGCGCGCCAGCCGTAGTGCAGCGTTGCGGCACCCACCACCATCGGGATCAGCGCCCCGCCGACATTATGCGCGGTGTTCCAGATTGCCCACCAGCCGCCGCGCTCGTTGCGCGAATACCAGGCGGTGAGCAGGCGGGCGCAGACCGGCGCGCCCCAGCCCTGGAAAAAGGCGTTCAGTGCCCACAGCAGGGCGAAGGCCCAGAGCGAAGTGGAGAAGCCAAACAGAATGTTGACCACGCCGGTGGCGATCAGCCCAACGCCCATAAAATAGCGCGCGTTAGAGCGGTCGCTGACGATGCCGGAGAAGAACTTCGACAGGCCGTAGGTGATGTAAAACAGCGTCGCCAGCAGGCCGATATCGGTGCGCGTCATCACGCCGCTGGCGAGGATCTCCGGCGCGGCGGCGTTGAAGCTTTTGCGGGTAAAGTAGAAAAGCGCGTAGCCGAGCCAGATAGCGATCAGAATATGGCGACGCCAGTAGCGGTAGCGGGCGTCGATTTCCGCTTTGTTACCTATCGGTGCGGCGTTCGCGGGGGTCTTAAACATGGTGGCTCCTTAGCGGCAGGCTGACGCTGACGCGCGTCCCGTGGGTGCAGGAGAGGTTCAGCGTGCCGCCGAGCGCCTTCACGCGCTCGCGCATGCCCGCCAGGCCAAAGCCCTGCTGGCCGGAGCCCGGCGGCAGGCCGCAGCCGTCGTCTTCAATTACCAGCATCAGGCGTTCGTCCTGCTCCCAGCCCTGGATCGTGACCGCGCTGGCACTGGCGTGTTTGACGATATTGTTCAGCCCCTCCTGACAGACGCGGAACAGCGTCACGCGCTGGCCTTCGCTCAGGACAGATTCGTTAATTCGCCAGTCGAGATGGCTGACAATGCCGCGGCTTTCCAGCTCCATCTCGCGCATCAGGGAACGCACCGCCTGCTCCAGCGACAGGTCGTCGAGCTGGCGCGGACGCAGCCTGCCGAGGAGGCGTCGCACCGAGTCATACACGCCCAGCGAAAGCTGCTCGATATGCGCTCCGCCCTGCTTCACGCCCGCGTTTTCCGCCGCCAGACGCTGGACAATGCCCGCCTGGGTGCGGATGGCGGTAATCGTCTGGCCGATATCATCGTGCAGCTCGCGGGCGACCTCCTGCCGCACGCTCTCTTCGGTCTCCAGCAGGCGTTCAGCCAGACGCCGGTTGCGCGCCAGCTCGGTTTGCAGGGACTGGTTCAGCTCGCGCAGACGCTGGATACCCGCCCCGAGCAGCAGCCCGGTCAGGCTCTGGGCCAGCAGGGAAAGCAGCAGGTCCACAGGATGGTCGTGCCAGGTCTGGCTGGCGATCAGCGCGATGGCGTTCATTAGGGTGGCGATCAGCGCTCCCTGCCAACCGTAGTGCCAGGCCAGGGCAATAATCGGCAGCGCAAGGCAAAACGGGGTAAAGCGTGAAAGCTCGGCAGGTAGACCCAGCTGAAGCCACAGGCTCACCACGAACAGCAGCAGATACCAGATGAGGTGCCGGGCGCGCCAGTTCACCGGTTGGGAAACCAGCGCCGGGCCGAGCGGCTGCCAGACGGTACTGGTGAGGTAATGCCAGATGACGAGGCAGGTCGGCGCGAGGGTCAGGCCGCCGGTGAGGGTCAGCAGCAGCGCGTTGAGCATCTCCTTATCACCCGCCCACGGCAGGGACTGCAGCAGCGCGGCGGCAATCAGCGCCGCCCCCTGCCGCAGCAACGTGCGCCAGTCGCGCTGGTGACGGTAGCGGGAAATGAGGGCAACAGGGAGCAGCGTGAGCAGGCTTCCGGTCATCAATAATGGCAGGTGCACCAGAGCGACTTCCTGCGCCAGCCAGACCAGCAGCAGCCACTCTGCGCCCAGCAAAACCGGCCAGTATCCGCGCGGGCACTGGAGCATGAGCCCCAGTCGCAGGCCGAAGGGAAACAGCAGCACCGCCAGCTCGGGGCGTTCCACCAGGTGCAGGCTGATGCTCCATAAGCAGAACCACGCGGCGGAGAAGATAAAGAAGCTGGCAACGACGGCGATCAGCCGCGAAAAGACGGGACTCATTGCCAGCTGTCGAACATGCGGCGCGCCAGCTCGACGTCGTTGCTGACGTTAAGTTTTTCCATCAGGTTGGCGCGGTGAACGTGTACGGTTTTCGGGGACAGTTCCAGCTCGGCGGCAATCTCTTTTACCGACATCCCCTGCGCGAGCTTCTCAGCCACCTGACGTTCGCGTCTGGTGAGCGGATCCTGACGTCCGGCCGCCAGCTTGATGGCGATATCCGGCGTTAAATAGCAGCCGCCGGTGGAGACGGTGCGCACCGCGGCGATCAGTTCGTCCGGGCTACAGCGTTTGGAGAGAAACCCGCGCGCCCCCGCGTTGAGCGCCTGCTCGACCAGCGCCGGGCTGTCGTGGACAGACAGCATAATCGTCGACATCCCTTTCGGCAGCTGGCTTAACAGCTCCAGCCCGGAGAGATCCGGCATCGAAATGTCGCAGATACAGACCTGCACCCCGCGCCCCGGCAGGCCCGCCAGCGCCTCGCGACCGGAGCCAAACTCGGCCACGACCTGGAAATCTGGTTCGAGGTTGAGAAGCTGGGCAAAGCCAGAGCGGACGATAAGGTGGTCGTCGATAAGGGCGATGGTGGTCATGTGTCTTCCTGCGGTCTGAAAACGCCGGATGGCGCTGCGCTTATCCGGCCTACAAGAGCGAAAGACGCTTACCTTAAGCGATCTATTCGAAAAACACCGCAATTTTGTTAAACATGGTGGGATCGGACTGGTTACGCGCCACGTTGGTGACATCTTCCAGCTTGTCGATCTGCGCCATCATCTGCTCCAGACGCTGGTCATCGTTGACCAGTAGCCAGATGCGGCTGTGCTCGCTGCCCTGAATCGGCAGACAGAGAATGCCTTCCACGTTAAACGCCCGGCGGGCAAACAGCCCGCAGACGTGGGTCATGACGCCAGGGTGGTTGCGGACGGTGAGTTCCAGAATGACGTTATCATGTTGTTTCTGCATGGCTTATTCTCCCACCATCTCAGTATTTGCCGCACCCGGCGGCACCATCGGATACACTTTTTGTTCAGGGTCGATACGCACGTGGATCAGCGCCGGGCCGGGACGAGAAATCGCCGCCTGCAGCGCCGCCTGCGCGTCTTCTTCGGCGTTCAGATCGCAGGTGTGCAGGCCAAAACCGGCGGCAATCTGCATAAAGTTAATCATTCCCGGGTAGGTCGCCGCAAATACGCCCTGCTTGTAGAACAGGCTCTGCTGCTGATGCACCAGCCCCAGCGCCTCGTTGTTCATCAGGATGATTTTCACGTCTAACTGGTTTTCGGCCGCGGTCGCCATCTCCTGAATGTTCATCATCAGGCTGCCGTCGCCGGAGAAGCAGATGACCTTGCGGTCCGGGTTGGCGAGCGCTGCACCAACTGCTGCAGGCAGACCAAAGCCCATAGTGCCCAGACCGCCGGAGGTCAGCCACTGGCGCGGACGGTTCAGCGGGTAGGCCTGAGCGGTCCACATCTGATGCTGGCCCACGTCGGTGGTGATAATCGCGCTGTCGTCCACGCAGGCAGCAACGGCGTTGATAAGACCATAGTGGCTCAGCGGGTCGCCTTCGGTTGGGATGGCGCCCGGGAACTCGCGCTGCAGATCGGCCACCAGCTTACGCCAGTCGGCGCGGTCGGTTGCGTCCGTCTGCGGGATCAGCTCCGCCAGCACTTCGGCAACATCGCCCTGAATCGCCACGTGCGGCTGCTTGATTTTACCCAGCTCGGCGCGGTCGATATCCACGTGAATGATCTTCGCGTTCGGGCAGAACTGCTCGGTTTTGCCGATCGCCCGGTCATCAAAACGCGCGCCCATAACAATCAGCAAATCAGCCTCTTGCAGGATGTAGTTGGTGCTGCGCGCGCCGTGCATGCCCAGCATCCCCAGGGACAGCGGGTGCGCTTTTGGCAGCATGCCCAGCGCCATCAGGGTCATGGTGGTCGGCAGGTTGGCTTTTTCCGCAAACTCACGGATTTCATCCGCAGCATTAATCGCCCCGCCGCCCAGATAGAGCACCGGACGTTTGGCGGCGTTGATCATGGCTGCGGCATCGCGCACGCTCTCAGCGCTGAATGCTGGCGCGGGGGCACGGTCGCCCGGCTCCGGCAGCACGTCGATCTCGATCTCTGCGGTCTGGACATCCTTAGGAATGTCTATCCACACCGGGCCCGGGCGGCCGGACTGGGCAATGCGGAACGCATCACTGATAACCTGAGGAAGTTCGCTGATATCGCGAACTAAATAGTTATGTTTGGTGATGGGGATAGAGATGCCGTAGGTATCCACTTCCTGGAACGCATCGGTGCCGATCATCGAGGACGGCACCTGGCCAGTAATGCAGATCAGCGGAATGGAGTCGAGGCGCGCGTCGGCGATGGCGGTCACCAGGTTGGTTGCGCCCGGCCCGCTGCAGGCCATACAGACCGCCGGTTTACCCTGGGTACGCGCCATGCCCTGAGCGATAAAGCCTGCCCCCTGCTCGTGGCGTGCCAGGACGTGGCGGATCTGCGTGCTTTGGCTTAACGCATCGTACAGCGGCAGCACCGTGCCGCCGGGGATGCCCGCAACCGTGGTGATGCCCTGTCGCTCCAGCAGATGAACGATCAGCTGCGCGCCAGTAAAACGCGTCTTGTTGGATGTTGTGCCCGAACTTGCCATGCTCCAGTCCTTTTCTTCTGGGCCGACTTTCCGGGGAGGCTCTTAAACGAAAAACCCCGCCCGGTTTGCGCCGGCGGGGTTTTGGATTCGTGTGTTGATCCAGTCCCTACGGCGCATTGCCGACGACCACCACCACACGCACGACGACCACTGCGGCTGGTTGCGCAGTTTTTAGTAGAGTCGAAGTGAAGATGGATGAAGTCATTGGGGACCTGTGTTTGGAATCATTAATTGAATTTATACAAACACAGGTTTTCGGGCGTGACAATGGAAAAATTTTCATCTGCGCAAAAATGCGTCAGGGATCACGTTTCGTTTGTTGGGTGGTGACACTCAAAAAGTCGACTTTGACTCACTCAATAAACAGCGCAGGTGATACCCCAAATCTGGCCGCCAGCTTTTTAATATGGTTCAGCGTAAGCTGTCTCTGACCATTCAGAACCCGTGAAACCATCGATTTACTGCCAATTTCATCCTGAAAATCCGATATCGTCAGGTTGTACTGATCCATTAAGGTTCTTAAAACCGCAACACCGACGGGAACGGACTCCATCTCCTTGCGTAATGCGACTATCTCTGGCCGGTTGGCTTCGTAACGGCTAATCCTGGCGCACACAATATCCAGCAAGGGGCTATCGGGCTCGTTCATGAGCAGATACTCAACCAGCTCAAGCGCATCTTTATAATCTTTCTCGCTCGGCTGTTCACCCAGTAAAGGAACAGCCGCAACAAGGGCATGCGTAGCTTTCATTGCATCAGCGACGATCATCATTTCTTCCCCTTAGTGCGATGTTTCTCCGTAAAACGGTCATATTCCTTATGAGTAAAAACATGGCGCACATAAAACTTTTGGCTTTCAAAGAAGATGAGAGCCACTACTCTGAGATTGTTGTTTGCAATATCAATAACATAATGCTTATCCAGATACTTAAAGTTATCCAGCGTCGGAAACAGTTTTTTCAGCGCAGCAGGTGTCGGGCAATGGCTCTTTTCGATGGTGCGGCCTAAAAACAGGAGCTCTTCCTTGTGCTGCGGAAACTGAGTTACCGCATCATAAATTGCCTTCATAGAGATTAAATGCATACTGCATGCCTGCCGCGTCCGTTGCCATTATGGCAACAATACCATGCATTGCCAATGTGTCAACAAACATCGTTGCGCCATCTAACATCTGAAAACAAAAAACCCCGCCGGAGCGAGGTTTTTATCAGGGTTTTGCGGTTGGTTGCCGCAGAACACACTGTGTTACGTCAACGAAAAAAGTATACGCGATCGAAGAAGAACGCGCAATTCCGGCACGGATTTTGACGTTTTTGAGTATGGATCGCCTTTCGATTTTTGTCCAAAAAATACTGTTCATACATACAGTATTTATCTATACTGAGGGTGTTCGCAGTGAGCGAGGGGGCCGCAGTTCTACCGGCGCAACGAAGTCCTGGCTGAAACGGGTGGTGCCGTCAGTGCCTTAACCCCTGAAGTGAGCACACTGTGTTACGTCAATCCAGGTGCTGGCAACAGGCGGCGGAAAGGTACGCCAGCATCGTGCTCCTTTTAACCAAAAGGAGACGCGTATGAGCGTAGTGGATATGGTGATACTTATCCTCAAACTCATTGTTGCTGTACTGCAACTGCTTGATGCTGTCCTGAAATTCCTTCGGTAATTCAGGTTCAAGTCGCACCTGAGAGGGGCGGGCAACCGCCCCTCTTTAATAACGAGGGAATGCTATGTCGCGTCTGTTAATTGAGCCTGTCACACCGGATGAGCCGGGGTATATCGCCCTGAAGGCGGAAAGTATTGCACTGAATTTTAACATGCTGCGCAGGCTCGAAGAGAGCTGGCAGCGGGGTGAGAACCGCTTTAACGCGCCGGGTGAAAAGCTGTTAGGTGCGTTTCTTAACGGCAAGCTGGTGGGCGTGTGCGGCCTCAACCGCGATCCGTTCAGCCAGCAGCCGCGCGCCGGACGTATTCGCCATCTCTACGTCAGCGAGAAGTGCCGCGGGCTGGGGATTGGCAAGCAGCTTTTAACCGTCGTGATGGCCGATGCCAGCATCTGGTTTGATTTCCTCAATACCCATGCGCCGGACGCTGCCTACGGGTTTTATCGCCGGGCAGGATTTACGCTGGTCTCGGACGAACCGCGGGTGACGCACCGCCTTTTTTGTGCGGTGTAACCGGCTGGCAGCTTCAGGACGTGAATGTTACAGTTGAGTGACAATTCATCACCCGATATGCCATGACCATCACCGTATTCTGCATTTTGCTGTTCGCCGCCCTGCTGCATGCCAGCTGGAATGCCATTGTCAAAGCCGGAACGGACAAGCTCTATTCCGCGATTAGCGTCAGCGGCTCCGCCACGGTTATCGCTCTGGTCTTACTGCCGTTTTCTCCACAGCCCTCTGCCGCAAGCTGGCCGTTTTTGATTGTTTCCTGCGCCTTGCAGGTGGTGTACACCGTGCTGGTGGCAAAGACCTATCAGGTCTCCGATATGAGCCAGACCTATCCGCTGATGCGCGGCACCGCACCGCTGCTGGTGGCGCTGATCAGCGTGCTGGCGCTTGGCGATCGTCTCTCCTGGCTCGCCTGGTCCGGCATTGGGGTAATTTGCCTGTCGATTCTGGCGATGGCGATGAACGGGCGCACGCAGTCGCGGAAAGGGATCTGGCTGGCGCTGCTGAATGCCTGTTTTATCGCCGGGTATACGCTGGTGGACGGCACCGGCGTACGGCTGTCGGACACCGCGCTGGGCTATACGCTATGGACCTTCTTTATGAACGGTTTCTGCCTGCTGAGCTGGGCGATGGTGGCGCGTCGGCGCGAGGCGTCCGGCTACCTGCGTCTGCACTGGAAAAAGGGGTTGCTCGGCGGCGTTGGCACGATGGGCTCATATGGTCTGGCGCTGTGGGCAATGACGCAGGCACCGCTGGCAGTGGTCGCGGCTCTGCGGGAAACCTCCATACTCTTTGGCGCGCTGATCGCTTTTTTGCTTTTAAAAGAGAAGGTTGCGGGCCTGCGCATCGCGGCGGCGCTGGGCATTGCCGGCGGCGCCATTCTGCTGCGCCTGGCGTAAAGCACTGGCAACATTAGTTGCCGTTCTTGTTTACAAATCCTGCCTTTACCGGTTTTTTCATTCACCAAGACAATGCTTAAATTGTCATCTCTCTGTGGTAGATTCCTCGCGCATTTATGGGAATGCGCAGTCACTTATTCTTCATTTTTCTCTTTTGGCAAAAGTATTCAGCGACATGAAAAAGCAACGGAACGTTAACTTATTGTTGATGCTGGTGTTACTGGTGGCCGTCGGTCAGATGGCGCAAACCATCTACATTCCGGCGATTGCCGACATGGCAAAGGAATTAAACGTCCGCGAGGGCGCGGTACAGAGCGTAATGGCAGCCTATCTGCTGACCTATGGCGTTTCGCAGCTCTTCTACGGCCCGCTGTCCGACCGCGTCGGGCGTCGCCCGGTGATCCTGGTGGGCATGAGCATTTTCATGGTGGCGACGGTAATTGCCATTACCACCCACAGCCTGACCGTATTGATTGCCGCCAGCGCCCTGCAGGGCGTCGGGACCGGCGTCGGCGGGGTGATGGCGCGTACCTTACCGCGCGATATGTATCAGGGTACCCAGCTGCGCCATGCCAACAGCCTGTTAAACATGGGTATTCTGGTCAGCCCGCTGCTGGCCCCGCTGATCGGCGGCCTGCTGGACACGATGTGGTCCTGGCGCGCCTGCTACGCCTTCCTGCTGGTGCTCTGCGTGATTGTCACCTTCAGCATGGCGCGCTGGATGCCGGAAACGCGCCCGCTGGATGCGCCGCGCACGAAGCTTATCACCAGCTATAAAACGCTGTTCGGCAACGGCGCGTTTACCTGCTATCTGCTGATGCTGATCGGCGGCCTGGCGGGCATTGCGGTGTTCGAAGCCTGTTCCGGCGTGCTGCTAGGCGCGGGGCTGGGCCTGAGCAGCATGGTGGTGAGCATTCTGTTTATTCTGCCGATCCCGGCGGCGTTCTTCGGCGCGTGGTTTGCCGGGCGACCAAACAAACGCTTCTCCACCCTGATGTGGCAGTCGGTGATCAGCTGTCTGCTGGCGGGTCTGATGATGTGGATCCCGGGGCTGTTTGACGTGATGTCGGTCTGGACGCTGCTCATCCCGGCAGCGCTGTTCTTCTTCGGCGCGGGGATGCTGTTCCCGCTCGCCACCAGCGGCGCGATGGAGCCGTTCCCGTTCCTCGCAGGTACGGCGGGCGCGCTGGTGGGCGGCTTGCAGAATATCGGCTCCGGCGCGCTGGCCTGGCTCTCGGCGATGATGCCGCAGACCGGGCAGGCTAGTTTGGGCCTGCTGATGACGCTGATGGGGCTGCTGATTTTACTGTGCTGGCTGCCGCTGGCGTCGCGTGTCCCGCATCACGAGCAGCCGGTTTAACCGCATGATGGCCCGGCTTCTCGCCGGGCTTTTCACAGACAGGGGCGATCATCGCCTGTAATAACGGCTCTGGCGCTGGCCGCCAGGCGCCCTCTTCTCCGTCGTAAAACTGGAAATCCGCGTTAAGCGCATACGGGATTTTCGCCTTTTGCAGCTCGCAGGCCATAAAGGTGGCGAAGGCCAGCTGCGAAGCGGTTGGCGTAAAGCGGCTTGATTCTCCCACGCCCCAGCCCCCGACCCAGCTAACGTGCCCGGTTTTTTGCTGCCAGTGCAGCGCGGCGTTGATGCGGTTATGGATAGCCGCTTTCTCCGCCGCCGTGCCGGACGTCCACGGGTATTTACCGCTATTTTTCAGCGGCCCCCACGGGAAAATATGCCACTCCGCCAGCAGGTAGTTCTGGCTGTGCGCAGGCAGCTTCAGGCTGGATAAATCCTCCGGCGCGGCACGCAGGCGCGGCGCAATAAAGATCATGCGCTGCGGGTCCATGTCGTGGATCGCTTTAATGGTTTTTTCATACACGCGGTTTAGCGACGCTAGGTTGTGGTTAAGCTTGTCGGCTGGCTCATAAATGAGATCAAAACCCAGCAGCGGGTAGCTCTGACCGAAATAGTGCGCTACGGCAATCCACCAGTTGATCGTCTCTTTTTCGTTGTCGGCTTTTGGGTCGTTTTTATATTCATCAGCCTGATAAGCGATTATCGGGATCACGCCATACTGCTCGCAGGCTTCCACCAGCTTGCGCAGGTGAATCAGCCGCGCTTCCGTCGGCTCATCGGCCACGCGGATGCGCACGTGAGTAATGCCTTTTGCACGAAAATCGCGAACCACCAGCGGGTCGAATTCGCGTATGCCGCGCTCGGTTCGCGCCCAGTCCACATCCATCCCGACGCCAAGCTGCTGCGCATAATGGGCAGCCGTCAGCGGCGGCTCAGCGGCAATCGCCCAGCCGGAAGAGATCAGTAATGCAGAGACAATAAAAGGCTTTAACACGGTTTACCCTGGATAAATCGAAAGCATTACCTGTATTTAGCACGCTTTTTCATATTTGGTGTAGCGCGAAAGCGTAATAATTCTTCAACCTGCCAGTTCTCTCAGCCAGCCGATAAAGGCGTCAATTTTCGGCCACTGACGGCCAGAAAGCGTCGAAATATAGTAGTGCTGATGGCATTTCAGGGTCTTTTCGCCAAACGGGGCGATCAGCTCGCCTCGTTCCAGCCGTTTCTGCACAAGCCGCTTTCTCCCCATCGCGACGCCGACGTGGTTGATGGCCGCAATAATCGCCAAATCAGAACGATCGAAACCAATACCAGACGATGGCGGCATGTTCACCGCAAAGTGCTGCGCCCAGCTCAGCCACTCATCCGTACCGGAATCATTGCTCCAGGCCTGACGGTCATGCAGCAGCGTGCAGTGGCTGAGGTTATCGGGGTTTTTCAACAGTTCATGCTCACGGGCATATTGTGGTGAACAGACGGGCAAAATTTCCTCGTCCATCAGGAAGTGATGAGAGAGATGGTTAGGCGGCGTATCGTCGAAATAAAGTGCCAGATCGATACCCGTTCGCTGCATATTGACGTAATCATTGCCGGTCAGGATGGTGAGCGAAATCGACGGGTAGCGACGGGTAAAATCACCCAGCATGGGTACCAGCCAGCACTGGGCGATCGACGGCCGGGAGTAGACCGTCAGCGTACCGGACAGCGCCTGGTTTTTGATATCCAGGATCTCCTGATTCAGGGTGTCGAGGGATGATTTTAGCGTCCAGTAGACGCGCTTTCCCTCCTGCGTCAGCTCGACTTTACGGTGCGAGCGGACGAACAGCTGAATGCCCAGCTCCTCTTCCAGCAGGTTGATGCGGTGGCTCACCGCGCTGGGGCTAAGCGACAGCTCCTCCGCCGCCAGCGCGAAGGACTCATGCCGGGCGGCCACTTCAAAGGTGTACATTTTCGACAGCTGCCAGCCGTTTAACAGCCGGTTTCTGGCTTCATTTGCATCGGTCATCACAATTCTCACGCGTGGTTGCTGCGCTCAGCATACCGTTTAAGGGTGAATTTATGTGAACCTAATACGAATTAAGTGTGCTTTTTAGAGCGCAGTCACTCAGTTGATCCAATCTGGCTCACCTGAACGCCAATTTATATCGTTTGTCAGCCCACGCCGATTTTTCGTCCAATACCCTCAGATGACATAAGGGTGAGGTGAGATATGGGATCTCAGGTCTGGGTTGTGGCAACGCTGCTGGTCAGCATTGTGTTGATTGTTTTAACCATCGTAAAACTGAAGTTTCACCCGTTCCTCGCGCTGCTGCTGGCGAGCTTTTTCGTCGGCGCGATGATGGGGATGAGCCCGCTGGATATGGTGAACGCCATTGAGAGCGGGATTGGCGGCACGCTGGGCTTCCTGGCGGCGGTGATTGGTCTGGGCACCATTCTCGGCAAGATGATGGAAGTCTCCGGCGCGGCAGAGCGCATCGGGATCGCACTGCAGCGCTGCCGCTGGCTGTCAGCAGACGTGATTATGGTGCTGGTGGGCCTGATCTGCGGTATCACGCTGTTCGTGGAAGTGGGCGTAGTACTGCTCATCCCGCTGGCGTTTTCCATCGCCAAAAAGACCCACACGTCGCTGCTCAAGCTGGCTATTCCGCTCTGTACCGCGCTGATGGCGGTGCACTGCGTGGTGCCGCCGCATCCTGCTGCCCTGTTTGTGACCAATAAATTAGGTGCGGACGTCGGGACGGTCATTGTCTACGGTTTGATGGTAGGCCTGATGGCCTCGCTGGTCGGTGGCCCGCTGTTCCTGAAACTGCTCGGCAATCGTCTGCCGTTTAAACCGGTTCCGGCGGAATTTTCAGACCTGAAGGTGCGGGAAGAGCACACCCTGCCGTCGCTGGGCGCCACGCTGTTCACGGTGCTGCTGCCGATTGCCCTGATGCTGGTGAAAACCATCGCCGAGCTGAATATGGCAAAAGAAGGCACGCTGTATACGCTGCTGGAGTTTATCGGCAACCCGATCACCGCCATGTTTATCGCCGTGTTTGTCGCTTATTACCTGCTGGGGATCCGCCAGCACATGGGCATGGGCGCGATGCTGACGCACACCGAGCACGGCTTCGGCTCTATCGCCAACATTTTGCTGATTATCGGCGCGGGCGGCGCGTTCAACGCCATCCTGAAAACCAGCGGACTGGCGGACTCACTGGCGCATATTCTCTCGAACCTGCACATGCACCCTATCCTGCTCGCCTGGCTGGTGGCGCTGGTGCTGCATGCCGCCGTTGGCTCCGCGACGGTGGCGATGATGGGGGCGACGGCGATCGTCGCGCCGATGCTGCCGCTCTACCCGAACGTCAGCCCTGAGATCATCACCATTGCCATCGGTTCCGGCGCCATTGGCTGCACGATCGTGACCGATTCCCTCTTCTGGCTGGTGAAGCAGTACTGCGGCGCGACCCTGAATGAGACCTTCAAATACTATACGACGGCGACGTTTATCGCCTCGGTGCTTGCACTTGGCGGCACATTCCTGCTTTCCTTCATTATCTGAGCGCGAAGAGACGTATTATGGAAAACGCAACTATCACTACTTTAACCGCACAGTTTCCTCTGGTTGAGGATCTGATTGCCCTGAAAGAAACCACCTGGCTTAACCCGCGAACCACCACGCTGGCGGAAGGACTGCCCTATGTCGGGCTGACCAAAGCCGACGTGGACGACGCGCACGCTCGCCTGAAACGCTTCGCGCCGTATCTGGCGAAAGCCTTCCCGGAGACGGCCGCCACGGGCGGGATTATCGAATCCGAGCTGGTCGCGATCCCGGCAATGCAGGCGCGGCTGGAGAAAGAGTCTGGCAAATCCGTTCCCGGCACGCTGCTGCTAAAAAAAGACAGCCATCTGCCGATCTCCGGCTCGATCAAAGCGCGCGGCGGCATCTATGAGGTGCTGGCCCACGCGGAGAAACTGGCGCTGGAAGCCGGGTTGCTGAGCGTTGAAGACGACTACAGCATTCTGCTGGAGCCGCGCTATAAGGAATTCTTCAGCCAGTACAGCATTGCGGTAGGCTCAACCGGCAACCTCGGGATGTCCATCGGCATTATGAGCGCCCGCATCGGCTTTAAGGTGACGGTGCATATGTCCGCCGACGCCCGCGAGTGGAAGAAAGCCAAACTGCGCAGCCACGGCGTCATCGTCGTGGAATATGAGCAGGATTACGGCGTGGCGGTGGAGCAGGGACGCAAGGCGGCAGAAAGCGATCCGAACTGTTTCTTCATTGACGATGAAAACTCCCGCACCCTGTTCCTGGGCTACGCGGTGGCAGGCGAGCGACTGAAGGCGCAGTTTGCCGCACAGGGCCGCGTGGTGGATGCGGATCATCCGCTGTTCGTCTATCTGCCGTGCGGCGTCGGCGGCGGCCCCGGCGGCGTGGCGTTTGGCCTGAAGCTGGCCTTTGGCGATAACGTCCACTGCTTCTTCGCGGAGCCGACGCACTCCCCGTGCATGCTGCTGGGTGTTTACACCGGCCTGCACGATGAGATTGCGGTGCAGGATCTGGGCATTGATAACGTTACGGCGGCGGACGGTCTGGCGGTAGGGCGCGCGTCCGGCTTCGTGGGCCGCGCGATGGAGCGCCTGCTTGACGGGTTCTATACGCTTTCCGACCAGAGCATGTACGACATGCTCGGCTGGCTGGCGCATGAGGAAGGCATTCGGCTGGAACCGTCCGCGCTGGCGGGCATGGCCGGGCCGCTGCGCGTGCCTTCAGATGCCAGCGTTACCCACCTGGTATGGGCGACCGGCGGCGGCATGGTGCCGGAAGACGAAATGGCGAAGTATTTAGCAAAAGGCCGTTAACCGTAGGCCCGGTAAGGCGTAGCCGCCACCGGGCTTTAAAAGCTCACAATTTGCTGAATGTGAGTCACTGCGAAGAGTAAAGACAGAGACAGCACGGCCAGGGCGATCAGGAACTTATCCCTCACCGCCTTCGGCTGCACAAAATCGTTCTGCGCCACGTCCATCAGGTTTCGACTGCGGGTATAGCGCCATAAAATAATCGCCACCAGCGCCAGCACGACAAGCGAGATCCAGAACGGCACCCCGGTGCGGTGCCAGTTGTGCTTAATCGCGAGGGCAATCAGCGCACCATACCCCAGCAGCGTGCGCAGCCAGGCGAGTGACGTCCGCTCCGGCTGCAGGCCGGGGTCCGCTTCGCGTCGCGCTTTGCGGCTATCCGCCATAGAACACCAGCACCATCACTACGCCCGCCACCGCCAGCAGAATCGCGCTGATGATAAGCAGCCCACGCGTATAGGGCAGATCCTGCTTCAGACGCATCGCCTTCTCATTGCGCAGCCAGCGCAGGTAGCCGTAAATCGCCAGCACGCCCGCGAACAGGCACAGCAGCAGCGCCAGCACCTCGCGGATCAGCGGCGTGGCGAAATCGGGCGCGAGCTGATCGAGCCCCACCCCGGCGGCAAGGAATCCCAGCGCGGTGCGGATCCACGCTAAAAACGTGCGTTCATTAGCCAGCGAGAAGCGGTAGTCCGGCGCTTCGCCGAGGCGGGAAATTTTCATGAAGGTTCCTTGTCGTGCTACGGGCAGGCTTCAGCATAGCGTAAATCGACAAGGACAAGGAGACCGGCATCGGGCGATGCCGGTCAGGACGATCAGTGCAGCTCTGGCCAGTAATCCTTATTGGCCTCGATCAGGTCATCCAGAATCGCCTTCGCGACGGACGCGCTCGGCACGGTTTTCGACAGGGTGATCGCCTGCCAGAGTTTCTGGTACGAGCGCTGCTCCCAGGCATCCACCACCAGTTTTTCCACCGCCACCTGCTGGCTCATCAGCCCTTTCTGGAAGTGAGGAATATCGCCCACCGTGAGCGGCTCCGGCCCGTTATGGCCCACCAGGCACGGGATCTCCACCATCGCGTCGGCATCAAAGTTATGGATGGCCCC
The DNA here is from genome assembly GCF_011765665.1 of Enterobacter sp. SES19. Lineage (NCBI taxonomy): Bacteria > Pseudomonadati > Pseudomonadota > Gammaproteobacteria > Enterobacterales > Enterobacteriaceae > Enterobacter > Enterobacter sp. SES19. The sequence continues at coordinate 62,471 of NZ_CP050320.1, read as the reverse complement.
GTTGTTTGGCACAATCAGCAGCATCCGCTCCTGGGTGTTAAAGGCAATGGCGGTCGCCAGATCGACGATGTACGACGCGTGTTCGTCGATTTCCAATTCACCGGCAGAGGATTTTCCCGCCTCGATAATCGCCCGGCAGGAACTGAACACGTGCTTCTCACGGTGATCCATGACCTCATTGGCGCGGGTACGTTCCGGGTTGGAATGCGCGACCACGTAGTCCGGGAACAGGTAATACTTCAGGTAGGTGTTCGGCATGGTGTCCGGATCCAGCGCCTGCACGTCTTTTGCTTTAGCGAACGTATCGTTCCAGCTCGCTTCGGTATGAGCGTCGTCAGAAGGCGGGACATAGCCGTTTTTCGCCACGTATTCACGCAGTTTCGGCATCAAATCGTTGCCGTTCAGATCTTCAATCGACGTCCACCAGCCGAAGTGGTTCAGGCCGTAGTAGCGCACGCGCATCTCTTTGCGGTCCTTCAGGCCGACAATCTGCGCCATGCGCCCTTCAATGCCGATCGGCATATCGCAGATGTTGAGGATTTTGGCGTTCGGACGCAGGCGGCGCGTGGCTTCCGCGACAATCGCCGCCGGGTTGGAGTAGTTCAGCATCCACGCGTTCGGAGAGTACTGCTCCATATAATCCACCAGCTCCAGCACGCCGCCGATAGAGCGCATGCCGTAGGAAATCCCACCCGGGCCGCAGGTTTCCTGACCCAGCACGCCGTGGCGCAGCGGGATTTTTTCATCTTTTTCGCGCATCGGGTATTTACCCACGCGGATATGTGCCATCACGAAATCGACATCGCTAAAGGCCGCTTTCGGGTCGGTGGTGTAGCTGAACTCAATCTCCGGAGCCTGTTCCTTAAGGATAATTTTGCACGCTTCGGCGATGGTCTCCTGACGCGCGCCGTCGTTGTCATAGAACTTCAGGGCGCGCAGCGGGAAACGGTCACGGTTGGCTAACAGCATCAGGACGATACCAGGCGTAAAGGTGCTGCCGCCGCCTGCAATGACAACTGAGAATTTTTTCATGATATAGCCTCTGTCAGGGTGGTTTGTTCATTCGTTAAGGGGGTTTTCATCAGCGATTCCAGCTGGTCGCGCACCTGAGGAACGTGCAGGCCGACAATCACCTGAATGCCGTTGCCGCGTCGCACCACGCCGTGGGCGCCGAGGGCTTTGAAGACGTCATCGCTTTGCGTTTTCGCCATATCGACCAGGGCGATGCGCAGGCGGGTGGCGCAGTTGTTGATGCTTTCGATGTTGGCCGCACCGCCCAGCGCCTGCAGGAATCCGGCGGCCTGCCCGACCTGCTGGCTGGCCGCAGCCGGAGCTGTGGTTTGCCCACGCGCCGCCTTATAGTCGGCCTTGCTGTAGAGCTTGATTTCGCTCTCCTCCCGGCCCGGCGTTTTCAGGTTCAGACGCGCAATCAGCGTTTTGAAGACCACGAAGTAAATTCCGGTGAAGCAGACGCCGATGCCGATCTGGGTGAAGACCGTCGCGGCGTGGTTATGGAACATCGGGATCCAGTTTTGCGGCAGGAACTGATCCAGCAGGCCGCCGCCCATGTTCCCGACCACGCCAAAGGTGTACATCACCGTCGCCATGGTCGCCGCCAGCACGGCGTGAACGGCAAACAGCAGCGGCGAGATAAACAGGAAGGTGAATTCGAGCGGTTCGGTAATGCCCACCAGCACCGCGGTAAGCGTGGCCGGGACCAGCAGCCCCGCGACCTTGACGCGGTTTTCCGGCGACGCGGTGTACCAGATCGCCAGCGCAATCCCGACCGAACCAAACACTTTTGAGTTACCGTGCAGGGCGAAGCCGCCTTCCGGGAAGAGAGTTTTCAGCGGCAGGGTGCTCTGACTGAATTCCTGCAGGTGCTGCGCCCAGTAGACCTGAATCCCTCCCTCAACCGCCGCCGGGCCGAAGATGAACGGACCGTAGACGAAGTGGTGCAATCCGGTTGGGATCAGAATACGTTCCAGGAAGGTATAGACCCACACGCCCAGCGCCCCGGCAGAGCGCAGGAACGCCTGCAGAGACTCAATGCCCATCTGCACTTTCGGCCAGCCCAGCAGCGTCAGCCAGGCGCAGGGGATCATGACGAAGAACGCGAGAATAACGACAAACGAGCTGCCCTGGAAAATCCCCAGAAACACCGGCAGCGGCTTGTCAAAATAGCGGTTGTGGATGGCGGTGACGATGCCTGAAATCACGATGGCACCGATGATGCTGGTATCGAGCGTTTTGATGCCGGCAATCATCGCCAGCCCGCTTCCCGCCGTCGGTTCGGCGGAGAAGTCGACGCCAAAGAAGTGGCCCCAGGTCATCCCCATCGCGTTGATGAAGTAGTTCCAGGTCAGGAAGCTAATCAGCACCGCCAGACAGGCGCGGCCCTGGGCCTGCTTCGCCAGGCCAATCGGCAGGCCGACGGCAAAAATCAGCGGCATATTGCGAAACACCGCCCAGCCGCCCTCTTCAATGATGTGAACAATCTGCGCGAAAAGATGATCGGGGGCCGTTAAGACTTCGCCGACAAACAGCGGGTTGCGAAGCATGATGGCGATTCCCACCACGATCCCGGCGAACGGAAACAGCAACACCGGGGTAAACATGGCACCGCCAAAACGTTGTATTTGACTGAGCATTTATAAATCCTCATGAAACAACCTGTAGGGGTAGAGGCCTTTATGGTTTTTTGCTGGCCTGAGGTGAGCATAAGAACTTACTGATGCGCGAACATGGCGTGCCGCTGCGATTCGTGATCGCATTCATGGTTTTATTTTGACCAATCAGGTCTACTTTTTTCGGTAAATATAGACATGTCAGGACGCCATCCACGCCCTGATAAGGGCAGAGAGGTCTACTGGTGATCTACAAATCTATTGCCGACAGATTGCGGCTGCGGCTGAATTCGTCGGACTACAACATCGGAAGCCCGCTGCCCGGCGAAAAAGCGCTGGCGCAGGAGTTCGGTGTGGCGCGAATGACCATCCGCAAGGCGCTGGATCTGCTGGTGAGCTGGGGGCTGGTTGAGCGGCGGCACGGCAGCGGCACGTTTGTGTCGCGTAAAGACGTTCACCACGAAACCACCAACCTGACCGGGCTGGTGGAGGTGCTGCGCCAGCAGGGAAAAGAGGTGCAGAGCAAGGTGCTGCAGTTCGAAGTGATGCCCGCCCCACCCGCCATCGCCAGCCAGCTGCGGATTCAGGTGGATGAGCGGATCTACTTTTCCCGACGGGTGCGCTACGTGGACGGGAAGCCGCTGATGCTGGAGGACAGCTTTATGCCGGTGAAGCTGTTCCGCAATCTGTCGCTGGCGCATCTTGAGGGGTCTAAGTTTGATTACATCGAGAAGGAGTGCGGGATCACCATCAGCGGGAACTACGAGAGCCTGACGCCGGTGCTGGCAGATAAAACGCTGGCCGGCTATATGAACCTCCCGGAACAGACGCCGCTGCTGCGCATTACGTCCCTTTCCTACAGCGACAGCGGCGAGTTTCTCAATTATTCCGTGATGTTCCGAAATACCAGCGATTACCAGGTGGACTACCATCTGCGGCGCATCCACCCGGACGACCTGCTAGCCCATCCCCCAGAACAGCACCGCCAGTAGCTGCGGCGTAATGATGCGCAGGAACATCACCAGCGGGTAGACGGTGGCATAGGAGAGCGCGGCCGCGCCGCTGGTGGCGTGCAGGTTGTTGGCAAAGGCCAGCGCGGGCGGATCGGTCATGGAGCCCGCCAGCATGCCGCACAGCGTCAGGTAGTTCATTTTGGCGAACATCCGCGCCAGTATGCCCACCGTCAGCAGAGGAATAGCCGTGATAAAGATGCCGTAGCCGACCCAGCTCATCCCTTCGCCCTTGATCAGCGTATCGACAAAATCCCCGCCGGACTTCAGCCCGACCACCGCCAGGAACAGCACGATGCCCAGCTCGCGCAGCGCCAGGTTGGCGCTCGGCGGCATAAACCAGTAGAGCTTACCGATGCAGCCGATACGCCCGAGGATCAGCGCCATAATCAGCGGCCCGCCCGCCAGGCCCAGCTTGAGCGCCACCGGGAAGCCCGGCACGTACAGCGGGATCGAGCCAAGGAGTACGCCAAGCCCGATACCGATGAACACCGGCAGCATCTGCACCTGCTGCAGTTTTTGCTGGGCGTTACCCACCATATCCGCCACGGCGTCGATGGACGACGGTCGCCCAACCAGGTTGAGGATATCCCCGAACTGCAGGCTGGCCTCCGGGCTGGCGACCAGCTCGACACCCGCACGGTTGAGGCGGGAGATCACCACGTCATAGCGTTCTTTTACCTGCAGATCGCGTATTTTTTTGCCAAGAACATGCTCGTTAGTCACCACAACGCGTTCCACGCGCATATCGGTGCCACGGGTTGAGAGAGAGGTATCCACTTCCTGACCAATCACCAGCCGCGCGTTGTTTAAATCGCCGGGCTGGCCGACCAGATGCAGCAGATCGCCCTGCTGAATGATGGTGCCAGGCGCGGGCACCATCAGCATATCGTCGCGCTTAAGGCGCGAGCAGATGATATTGGCGCTGTTCAGGATCGGTACGTCCTGAATCGCCATATTGTTCAGGTTGGGGTTATCAACCCGAATGTTGATGGTTTTAATCGGCATATGGCCGTTGGTGAGCGTGGTTTCGTGGTCTTTCGCCTCTTTATCAATGTTAATGCGAAACAGGACGCGGACCAGCCACATGGAGAGCAGAATGCCGCAAATGCCAAACGGATAGGCCATGGCGTAGCTCATCCCCATCTGATCGACGATGCCGGGTTCGATGCCTAAATCGCGCAGGATTTGCTGTCCGGCACCGAGCGCGGGCGTGTTGGTGACCGCTCCGGAGAAAATGCCCAGCACCACGGGCAGCGGGATAGAAAAAATCTTATGCAGAATGGCGGTGACAAGCCCGCCCATCACCACAATGCCGAGGGCAAACAGGTTGAGCCGTAATCCGGAGACCCGAAGTGAAGCGAAAAAGCCCGGCCCCACCTGAATCCCGATGGTATAGACGAAGAGGATCAGGCCGAACTCCTGAGTAAAGTGGAGCATCTCGGCGCTGAGGACCAGCCCGAGCTGGTCGGCAAAGTGGCCGACAAAAATGCCGCCAAACAGCACCCCGCCTATCCCAAACCCGACGCCGCGGATTTTGATATTCCCTATCCACAGGCCAACAACAGCGACCAGGGCCAACACGCTGACGGTTAACGCGATATCACTCATGATCCACTTCCTTGGCATAACCTTAGTTATGCTAAGGATTCTCTCAGAGCCGTGGGCGGTTGTATGGGCGATGGCGCACAAAAAAGCCCTGCCGGGGCAGGGCTTTATCTTTTCACCCTCTCCCTGTGGGAGAGGGCCGGGGTGAGGGCATCAACCCGCACACTGTTAACTGTTTAACGCCGGCCGGTCGCTAATGGCGATACGCTGCGGCGGAATGGTTTCCGGCACGTTGCGGGTCAGGTCAATATGCAGCAGCCCGTTGGTAAACGTGGCGCCGGACACCTCCATATGGTCTGCCAGGGTAAAGCTCAGGCTAAACGGCTGATTAACCAGCCCCTGATGCAACCATTTGGTCTCGGTCTCTTGTTTCTCCGGCGTACCTTTCACGGTCAGACGCGTGCCTTCAAGCTGGATATCCAGATCCTCCTGACGGAAGCCGGCCAGCGCCAGGGTGATGCGATAGTGGTTATCGTCGCTTTTTTCGATGTTGTACGGCGGAAACGTCTGTTGCTCAGCGGTGTTTTGCAGGGCATTAGCCAGTTTGTCAAAACCAATCCACTGACGCAGCAGGGGGGATAAATCGTAGTTACGCATACTAAATCTCCTTCTGAGAAGCGAGTTCGGCACAGTTTAATTTTGTGCGCAGTTGTTCCTGCAAATCCTGATGGATTCGCATATGCTCCCGTTACGGCAAGCAATTCTGGGTGGGCCGCTCGCGCGACCCGCATAATTAGTTAATTTCGATACGACGCGGTTTTTTCTCTTCCGGAATCACACGTTCCAGTTCGATAAACAGCAGGCCGTTGACCAGGTTCGCGCCTTTCACGTGAATGTTCTCGGCTAACTGGAACTTGCGTTCAAAGTTGCGCTCGGCGATGCCCTGGTAAAGGTAAGTACGCTCTTTCTGCTCGGCCGTATGGGAACCTTTCACCACCAGCAGGTTGTCCTGCGCGGTGATCTCCAGTTCGTTTTCTGCAAAACCGGCGACGGCAATGGCGATGCGGTAGTGGTTTTCGTCAACCAGCTCAACATTGTATGGAGGGTAGCCGTTGCTCTGGCTTTGGTTATTTTCTAAATGGTTAAACAGGCGGTCAAAACCAATTGCAGAACGGTATAGCGGAGAAAGATCGAAGTTACGCATAAATAAAACTCCTGAAATCAGCGAGAAAATGTAGCCTTCCACCATGGACAGGCCTTTGCGCCCCCCGAACACCCATCAGGCGAGTTCGTTATCGGGTCGTATTCTTAAAATGGGTCTACAACCGGGCTTTTCAAGCGCGACGACTGCACTTTTTTTTGCACTTTCCTGCATCTCGCTTAGACTGGGACAACAGCACAAAGGGTTAAATTGCGATGGCTGCCACAGTGCGGGGTTATCGGGCTATCCATTTTGGTTAAGGCTCGTTATAACCCTGAGTTGCAGGTCTATGCAGTGCCATTAACGATGACTGAGTGATGATGAAAAATGTTCTGATAAAGCTGACGACGTTCAGCGGGGTAGTTTTACTTTGCGGGTGTTCGAGCGTGATGTCTCACACCGGCGGTAAAGAAGGAACATATCCGGGGACGCGCGCCAGCGCGGCGATGATCTCCGATGACGATACAAACTGGGGCACCAAATCCCTGGTTATCCTGGATATGCCGTTTACGGCTGTGGCGGATACGCTTTTGCTACCGTGGGATATGTTTCGTAAGGACAACTCCGTGCGCTCACGGGTAGAAAAAAGCGAGCAGGAGAATCTGGCGACAAACGCCGTTATCCCGCCCGCAGAGATGCCTCCACGCTAGTTCTGCGCGGTTTCCGTTAACCAAAGTTGACGGAAACCCCCTGTCTCTTCCATCCACGCGATAAAGCGCCCGTCCGGAGAAAACACGACGGCATCAGCAGACGGCGGATTGCCGTGATCGGACGTCAAAAACGTCACCTCTCCGGTCTGCGCGTCGCAGCAGGCGATCCGGTTTTCGAGCACAAATCCCAGTCGGTCACCCGCCGGATGCCAGTTAAACGCAGACTGAATACCGCTCGCGGTCTGCGTCAGCTGGCGCGGCTCGCCGCCCTCAGGCGAGATCAGCCACAGCTGCACAATGCCGTTATCGTCGCGCATCAGAAACGCGATCTGCGTCCCCTGCGGGTTGCTGCGAACCCAGTGGCGCGGCACGTTCACCAGGCCCGGATAGGCTCTCTGATGCGTAAAGGTCAGACGACGCTGCTTCACCCCAGCAGGCGGAGCTGGCAGGGTCTCTTCGGTGCCCTGCAGCGGCGCATCGCCCGCGCGTTTCCAGCTCTGCTCATCCTCTGGCAGGTCGACGATAAACAGTTCCGGGACTTTTTCGCCCTGCGCAGAGAGGGTATCGCCGATAAACGCCAGCCTGGTGTTGCCCACCCAGCCCTCTTCATAGGCGCGGTTAATCTCGTCGCTGCCCGGCTGCGGGTTGGGCGTCGTGCGGCTGACCAGCACGCTCCAGAAGGTTCCCGGATACTCACGGGGATGGTTCCCCTGCGGGTTCACAGGGCCGTAAGGCGCAGCCACGCCGACGTTGCGTAAATCACGTTTAGGATCGCGCACGTGCAGCACGTGGTCGTTATAGGTAAAGCTGACGAGCTGGCCGTTCGGGCTGAAGACATGGACGTGGCTGCCGCCGCGCAGCGCCCCAGGGGTGTACGGCGAAGTGATATCCATCGCGTCCAGGTTGCTCACCTGACCGTTTTGCGCGATCACCCCCTGACGATGATGAAAATCGTAGTGCCAGTCTGCATCCGGGTTTCTCGGGCCGTGGATAAAGACGTATTTCTCCTGCGCGGGATGAACGGTCACCACGCCAACGTGCGCGCCATCGGTGGCGCGATAAACCACGTCGACCTCGCCCGTAGCGACATTGACCCGCTCGATGGTTTCACCGGTGAACGATGCACCGGACGGGCGCACGTCATAGACCAGCCACTGGCTGTCCGGCGTCCAGGTATTGATGTTGGTCAGCTGGTGGTTGCGGGAAGCGAAGGTGATTTGTTTCATGAGGATACCCTGATGCGCAGTTATCGCATCAGGGTATCGCAAGCGGGTTTTTAGTTCAGCACAAACTTCTCAATGGCGTAAGCCACGCCGTCTTCCAGGTTGGATTTGGTCACGAAGTTGGCCACTTCTTTCACCGACGGAATGGCGTTATCCATCGCCACGCCCATGCCCGCGAATTCAATCATCGCGATGTCGTTTTCCTGGTCGCCCAGCGCCATGATCTCTTCCTGTTTAATCCCCAGCGCATCGGCCAGTGATTTCACGCCGGTGCCTTTGTTGACGCGTTTATCGAGAATTTCGAGGAAGTACGGCGCACTTTTCAGCACGGTGTATTTCTCTTTCACCTCGGCCGGAATGCGTGCAATCGCTTTATCCAGGATCTCCGGCTCGTCGATCATCATCACTTTCAGGAACTGGGTGGCAGGGTCCATTTTCTCCGCTTCACAGAACACCAGCGGAATGGTCGCAACGTAGGATTCATGCACCGTGTAGTAGCTTATATCACGGTTGGCGGTGTAAAGCGTATTGCGATCGAGGGCGTGGAAGTGGGACCCCACTTCCCGGGACAGTTTTTCCAGGAACAGATAGTCATCGTAGCTCAGCGCGGTTTGCGCAACCGTACTGCCATCCGCGGCTTTCTGCACCAGCGCACCGTTATAGGTGATGCAGTAGTCGCCAGGCTGATTCATGTGCAGCTCTTTCAGGTAGCTGTGCACGCCCGCATACGGACGCCCCGTGGTCAGGACCACATTCACGCCCTTTGCGCGTGCCGCAGCGATCGCGTTCTTAACGGCTGGAGAGATAGTGTGGTCTGGCAGCAACAGCGTGCCGTCCATATCGATTGCAATAAGTTTGATAGCCATGAGTTCCCCGGGATAAATGAGTGCTGCCTCATGCTAACGCGATTAAGCACACAAAAATAGAGCTACATTGCGCAACAAAAGCCCCCTTTTACGCTTATCCCGGGGAACAAAGACCTACTCGCGGGTGAGAACGATTTTACCGAACGCGCCGCGATCGAGATGTTCAAACGCCTGTTCAAGCTCGTTAAAACGGTAGCGATGCTCAATCACGGGTTTCAGTCCGGTGACGTCAACAGCGCGGACGAAATCTTCCAGCGCCCGGCGGTGTCCCACGCCGATCCCCTGAATGACGGGGGATTTCAGCAACAGCTCGCCAGCAGAGAGGGTAATCTCCGTCCCGGCCAGCACGCCAATAACGGAGATACGTCCGTGAACGGCAACGGCGCGCAGGGAGTGCTTCAGGTTCTCGCCCCCCACGGTTTCAATAATATGGTCGATGCCGCGATCCTGCGTGAGCGCCAGCGTATTTTCAGCCCAGTCGCCTTTCAGGCGGTTGATGCCCTGGCTGGCCCCCAGTTTTTTGGCCAGCGCCAGCTTTTCATCGCTCCCGGACGTGACAAATACCTCTGCGCCGTGCGCTTTTGCAATTTGCAGGGCGAAAATCGCCACCCCGCCCGTGCCCTGCACCAGCACCGATTGCCCGGCGCGCAGCTGTCCGCGTTCCACCAGCGCAAACCAGGCGGTAAGCCCTGCGCAGGGTAAGGTGCTGGCCTCGGCGTCATCCAGGGTCTCCGGGGAGGCCACCAGCGCGTCTTCCTTCACAATCACATACTCGGCCAGCATCCCCTGGAAGTATCCACCGGACGTTTTATAGGGCAAATTGCGCGCGTCCGCCTGCGGTTTACCGTCGATCCACTCCGGGAAGAAGGTTGAGATAACGCGAGCGCCGGGCTGGAAGCGCGTGACGCCTTCACCCACGCTGTCTACGACGCCCGCCATGTCAGACGCCGGGGTAAACGGGAAGGAAAGTGGGATTGGCATTGTGCCTTCAACAACCATTTTATCGCGATAGTTGAGCGCAACGGCCTTCACCCGTACGCGCACTTCACCCGGGCCGGGCTGTGGAACGGGTGCCTGAGTCAGCTTGAGGTTCTCGCGCCCGAGGGCGTCCATGGACCAGCGTTGCATTGTCTCTGTCATTTTATTTCTCCTGCCATCAGATGAGCTTTAGTCCTGACAGTCTACCGTTGACTAAAGGTCACCAGTGGCGATAAGTTTTCTCTTTATTGACGCCATAATCGATACAATCCATGACCGATACGCTGAAGGATATTCCTGTTTTTGTGGCCGCCGTTGAGGCGGGAAGTTTCGCTCAGGCCGCAATTCGCCTGCATTTGTCACGCTCGGCGGTAGGGAAAAGCATCGCTCGCCTTGAAGAGCGGCTGGGGGTACGTCTTTTTCACCGCACCACCCGTAGCCAGAGGCTGACCGATAACGGCGCTCTTTTTTATGAACGCTGCCTGCGCGCGCTGGAGGAGATTCGGGGCGCGGAATCGCTGCTTGAAACAGGGAAACAGCAGGTCAGTGGCCGCCTGCGCGTTGCCATGCCGGTGCTGTTTGGTCGCCAGTGTGTCGCCCCGCTGCTGATAGCGCTGGCGCAGGAACACCCCGGGCTTGAACTGGAAATGTCATTCAGCGACCGGGTAGTGGATCTCGTCGAGGAAGGGTTTGATATGGCGGTGCGTAACGGCACGCTTCAGGACAGCAGCGTGCTGGTCGCCAGAAGGCTGGGAGAACACCGCATGGTGCTATGCGCCGCGCCGGATTATCTGCAGAAGAAAGGCCAGCCGCAAAGCGTGGCTGATTTACCCCAGCATACGGCGATTAACTATCTGCGCGCAGGCAGAGTGCTGTCCTGGCAGCTGATGGATAACGAAGGAACGTCTCACACCTTTACTCCCCGGTCATCACTTAATATGGATGATTTGCAGGCGATCTGCGACGCTGCGCTGGCCGGACACGGCATTGCATGGCTGCCCTGCTGGATGGTCGTTAAAGATATTCACCAGGGTAAACTCGTCCCGCTCCTGAAGCAGGCACCGGACGTGCATTTCGACGTTCATGCGGTGTGGCAGCAGACGCCGCATCTGCCGCTGAGGGTAAGAATGGCGATAGATACGCTGGCGAGCCGTTTACCGTCCGCAATGTCGCTGGATATGCCTGCGCCCATAAAAAAGCCGCGCTAAAAGCGCGGCCAGTTATCGTGCGGTTTCAAACCGATTAAATATCGATATTTGCCGCTTTCAGGGCGTTCTCTTCGATGAAGGCACGACGTGGTTCAACCGCATCACCCATCAGGGTCGTGAACAGCTGGTCTGCAGCAATCGCGTCTTTAACGGTAACGCGCAGCATGCGGCGGCTTTCCGGATCCATGGTGGTTTCCCACAGCTGCTCCGGGTTCATTTCGCCCAGACCTTTATAGCGCTGGATCGCGAGGCCACGACGGGACTCTTTCACCAGCCAGTCCAGCGCCTGCTCGAAGCTGGCTACCGGCTGACGACGTTCGCCACGTTCGATGAACGCATCGTCTTCGATCAGCCCGCGCAGCGTCTCGCCAAGGGTGCAGATGCGACGGTATTCCGGACCGGTGACAAACTCGTGCTCCAGCGGGTAGTCGGTATCAACGCCGTGGGTGCGCACGCGAATAATAGGCTCGAACTGCTTATCGGCGTTCTGCTGAACATCGCATTTCCACTGGCTGCCGTGCTGCTCTTTCTCGTTCAGATCGGTCACCAGAGCGTTCACCCAGCGGGTCACGGTCTGCTCGTCGCTCAGATCGGCTTCGGTCAGAGTTGGCTGATAAACCAGCTCCTTCAGCAGCGTTTTCGGATAACGGCGTTCCATACGCGTGATCATTTTCTGCGTGGCGTTGAACTCGGACACCAGACGCTCCAGCGGCTCACCGGCCAGTGCAGGGGCGTGCGAGTTCGCGTGCAGGGTCGCGCCATCAAGCGCGATTGCGATTTGGTACTGATCCATCGCTTCGTCGTCTTTGATGTACTGTTCCTGCTTGCCTTTCTTCACTTTGTACAGCGGCGGCTGGGCAATGTAGACGTGGCCACGTTCAACGATTTCAGGCATCTGACGATAGAAGAAGGTCAACAGCAGCGTACGAATGTGCGAGCCGTCGACGTCCGCATCGGTCATGATGATGATGCTGTGGTAGCGCAGTTTGTCCGGGTTGTACTCGTCACGGCCAATGCCGCAGCCCAGCGCGGTGATGAGCGTCGCCACTTCCTGAGAAGAGAGCATCTTGTCGAAACGGGCTTTCTCAACGTTGAGGATTTTACCCTTCAACGGCAGGATAGCCTGGTTCTTACGGTTACGGCCCTGCTTCGCAGAGCCGCCCGCGGAGTCCCCTTCCACGAGGTACAGTTCGGACAGCGCCGGGTCGCGTTCCTGGCAGTCAGCCAGCTTGCCCGGCAGGCCGGCTAAGTCCAGCGCGCCTTTACGACGGGTCATTTCACGGGCTTTACGCGCCGCTTCACGGGCACGCGCCGCATCGATAATTTTGCCCACCACGATTTTCGCGTCGGACGGGTTTTCCAGCAGGTATTCGCTCAGCAGTTCGTTCATCTGCTGCTCAACCGCCGATTTCACCTCAGAAGAGACCAGCTTGTCTTTGGTCTGTGAGGAGAACTTCGGATCCGGCACCTTCACGGAGACAACGGCAATCAGGCCTTCACGGGCATCGTCACCGGTGGCGCTGACTTTCGCTTTCTTGCTGTAGCCTTCTTTGTCCATGTAGGCGTTCAGGGTACGGGTCATCGCCGCACGGAAGCCTGCAAGGTGAGTACCACCGTCACGCTGTGGAATGTTGTTGGTGAAGCAGTAGATGTTTTCCTGGAAACCGTCGTTCCACTGCAGCGCCACTTCCACGCCGATACCGTCTTTTTCGGTGGAGAAGTAGAAGATATTCGGGTGAATAGGCGTTTTGTTCTTGTTCAGATACTCAACGAACGCCTTGATACCGCCTTCGTAGTGGAAGTGGTCTTCTTTGTTGTCACGCTTGTCGCGCAGGCGAATCGAGACGCCGGAGTTCAGGAACGACAGTTCACGCAGGCGTTTCGCCAGGATGTCGTACTCGAACTCGGTGACGTTGGTGAAGGTTTCGAGGCTCGGCCAGAAACGCACCATGGTACCGGTTTTGTCGGTGTCGCCCGTAACGGCCAGCGGTGCCTGCGGCACGCCGTGCGTATAGAGCTGACGGTGGATTTTGCCTTCGCGCTGGATAACCAGCTCCAGCTTCTGCGACAGGGCGTTTACTACCGAAACACCTACGCCGTGCAGGCCGCCGGAAACTTTATAGGAGTTATCGTCGAACTTACCGCCTGCGTGCAGGACGGTCATGATCACTTCCGCCGCAGAGACGCCCTCTTCAGGGTGAATACCGGTTGGGATGCCACGACCGTCATCGGTGACGGAGACAGAGTTATCCGCATGGATGGTGACCACGATGTCTTTACAGTGACCCGCGAGCGCTTCGTCGATAGCGTTATCTACCACCTCGAATACCATGTGGTGCAGACCGGTGCCGTCATCCGTGTCGCCGATATACATACCCGGGCGCTTACGCACCGCATCCAGCCCTTTCAGGACTTTGATACTGGAGGAGTCATAAGAATTCGACATCAACGTTTCTCGCTCATTTCAACTTGGGTTAATCCGTTATTTTACCCTTTTCCACGGTAAACATCTTCGAATTTTCGTCCGACATGTCTATAACGTGTTCAGCGCTTATCGCGCTGACGAAAACCTGCGACTGCGTGGCTTTTAAGCGGCTGGCAAGCAGCCCGCGCCGCGCGTCGTCAAGTTCCGAGGCAAAATCATCTATCAGGTACAGGCAGCGCCGCCCGCTCTCGCGGGTGAGAAACTCCCCCTGTGCCAGGCGTAGCGCACACATCAGGAGCTTGAGCTGCCCGCGCGACAGCGTGTCTTCCACCGGCGCGCCGTCGGCACGAATGCGGAAATCCGCCTTGTGCGGGCCGTGCGCGGTGTAGGTCAACATGCGGTCGCGCTCGAAGTTTCTCTCTAACACCTCGGCATAATCCGTCTCTTTCTCCCAGCCGCGCTGGAAGGAGAAGGTGAGAGAGAATTCGGGTAAAAACTGTTTGCAGGTGTCGGCCATGTCTTCGGCGATACCTGCGCTGTATTCGGCACGCCAGCGGCTGATCTGTTCCGCAAGAGGAATTAACTCCATGTCCCACGGACGCAGCTGAGCGTAGCGTGTCACCTGGCGCAGCGCGGCGTTACGCTGCTTGAGCAGACGCTTCAGGTTGCTCCAGGCGTTAAAAAATCCGGCTTCGTTGTGAAAGCATCCCCAGTCGAGGAACGCTCTTCTGTATTTGGGGCCACCGTTGAGTAAAGTAAACCCTTCCGGCGTTATCAGCTGCATTGGCATCAGCAGCGCCAGCTCCGCCACCTTGTGGCCGTCGGTACCGTCGATGCGCACCTTACTGTCGCCCTGCTTGTCTTTGGTCAGGCCGATGGCGGTCTCCCGCTCCGCCCCCTGCAAACGCCCGTGCAGAACAAAAGATTCCTGTTCGTGGCGGATGACGCGACCAATCTGCAAACTGCGAAACGCCCGGCCGTGGCCGAGCGTATAGATGGCCTCCAGCACGCTGGTTTTGCCGCTGCCGTTCGCGCCAACCAGGAAGTTAAAGCCAGGGGATAAAGCGAGATCCGCGCTTTCGATATTGCGAAAGTCGCGGATCAACAGACGGGTGAGCGACATTACAGTCTCATTGGCATGACAACATAGGCAGCCGACTGTGATGCGGCATCTTCAATCTGTACGCTCGAAACGGAGTCGGTCAGCAGGATGCGCACGTTCTCGCATTTCAGCGCGTTCAGCACATCCAGCACGTAGCTGACGTTGAAGCCGATTTCCATCTCAGCCCCGGCGTAGGTGACGTCCAGAATCTCTTCTGCCTCTTCCTGCTCCGGGTTGTTAGCGGTGATTTTGATCTGGTTTTCACTCACATACAGGCGCACGCCGCGGAATTTCTCGTTAGAGAGGATCGCGGCACGGGCAAAGGCCTGCTTGAGGCTGTCGCAGCCTGCTTCCAGCGTTTTGTCCGGGTTCTTCGGCAATACGCGGCGATAATCCGGGAAACGACCGTCAACCAGCTTCGATGTGAAGACAAAATCGCCCACGTGGGCGCGGATGTTATTGCTGCCGATCTGCACGCGCAGCGGCGTGTCGCCACCGTCGAGCATACGCATCAGCTCAATCACCCCTTTACGCGGCACGATCACCGAATGGTTTGGCAATGAATCGCCAATCGGCATAGAACAGACCGCCAGACGGTGGCCGTCGGTGGCCACGGTACGCAGCTCTTCACCTTCGGTTTCGAACAGCATGCCGTTTAAGTAGTAACGAACGTCCTGATGCGCCATGGAGAACTGCGTGGCTTCAATCAGACGCTTCATCGTCGCCTGTGGCAGGGTGAATTCCACTTCGCTCTGCCAGTCGTCCAGGTTCGGGAAGTCCGCAGCAGGCAGCGTGGAGAGCGAGAAACGGCTGCGGCCAGAGCGCACCAGCATACGGTCGCCTTCCAGCTGCACGGCGATTTCAGCGCCTTCCGGCAGCCCGCGGCAGATATCAAAGAATTTACGTGCCGGAACCGTGGTCGCGCCCGCGTCGTGCGGCTGCGTCAGCGTAACGCGCGCGATCATTTCCATTTCCAGATCTGTACCGGTCAGCGACAGCGTACCGTCCGCGACCTGAAGCAGCAGGTTTCCGAGAATAGGCAGCGTTGGGCGGCCACCTAATGGGCCACTCACCTGTTGCAGCGGTTTTAATAAATGTTCACGTTCAACGGTAAATTTCATAGCGTCACGATGATAATGTTCTGATTAGATTGGAAAAATCTTCTTTTATGTCGTGGCTTTCTTCGCGTAACTGCTCAATCTTGCGACAAGCGTGCAACACGGTCGTATGGTCACGGCCACCAAACGCGTCCCCGATTTCCGGCAGACTGTGGTTGGTTAACTCCTTTGCCAGCGCCATCGCCATCTGACGCGGACGCGCCACCGAGCGGGAACGACGTTTAGACAGTAAATCTGCCACTTTGATCTTGTAGTACTCAGCCACCGTCTTTTGAATATTGTCGATAGTGACCAGTTTTTCCTGCAATGCCAGCAAATCGCGCAGCGCTTCACGCACAAAATCGATGGTGATCGCACGACCGGTGAAGTTGGCATTGGCGATAACGCGGTTCAGTGCCCCCTCCAGCTCACGCACGTTGGAGCGCAGACGCTTGGCAATGAAGAACGCCACTTCGCCCGGCAGGCGAATGTCGTTTTCATCGGCTTTCTTCATCAGGATCGCGACGCGGGTTTCCAGCTCCGGTGGCTCGATCGCCACGGTCAGGCCCCAGCCGAAGCGGGATTTCAGACGATCTTCAACGCCGTTGATCTCTTTTGGATAGCGATCCGAGGTCAAAATGATCTGCTGATTACCTTCCAGCAGGGCATTGAAGGTGTGGAAAAATTCTTCCTGCGATCGTTCTTTATTGGCAAAGAACTGAATGTCATCGATCAGCAGCGCGTCAACAGACCGATAGTAGCGTTTAAACTCTTCGATCGCATTGTTTTGCAGGGCTTTTACCATGTCCTGAACGAAGCGCTCGGAGTGCATATACACCACTTTGGCATTGGGCTTGCGCGCCATAATGCCGTTGCCCACCGCATGCAGCAGGTGCGTTTTACCCAGACCCGTGCCGCCATAAAGGAACAGCGGGTTGTAGGCTCCACCGGGGTTATCAGCAACCTGGCGAGCCGCCGCGCGCGCCAGCTGGTTCGACTTACCTTCAACGAAGTTATCGAACGTGTGTTTCACGTTAACGTTAGAGCGGTAGGTTGGCTCAGCCGGTGCGGGAACATTATCCCAGCCCTGACGAGCGGGGGCGACGCGAGGGGCCGGAGCAGGAGCGGCCTGAGCAGGCGCTGCGACGTTCACGGTTTCACGAACGGTTTGGGTGACCGGCTTTGTACCCACTTCAAAGCGCAGCTGTGGGGCATCTGACCCGCAGAAATCGTTCAGCAGTCCATTGATGTTATTAAGGTACTTGTCCCTTACCCAATCGAGCACAAAACGGTTTGGCGCATACAAAGCCAGCGTGTTATCGCTCAGTTCCGCCTGCAACGGGCGGATCCACATACTGAATTCTGTGGCTGGTAACTCATCCTGCAATCGGGCAAGACACTGCTGCCAAAGCGAAAGTGACACGGCGGACTCCACTCGAACAATAAAAGAAAACTATTGAATATTCATGATTGTTGGCGCACATCGACATGACCCTGTGTAAAGGGGGACGTGCGAATTGCTATCTGCAATTTATCCTGACCAGGATCCTGGGATCCCGATCGGGACCGCGGATCATAGCCTAAACTGAGCCAGAGATCTTCTGTTTCTCACAGATTCTTCCCGATTTATCCACAGGAAGATCCGAAACCGGGTAAGTGTAAACGATCCTGACGGGAGTGCCCCACGATTTAGTCCGCATATTGGAAAAATTAATGAGTACAGACAATTTTTTGCTTAAATGATCTAACGAAGATCCGGGACGATCCTTGCGCTTTATCGTTGAGCCCGTATAATCCTCGACCCGGCGCGTGATGCTCATCTTCCTGCGTCGTCCGTTGCTCATTTTC
The DNA here is from genome assembly GCF_011765665.1 of Enterobacter sp. SES19. Taxonomy (NCBI): domain Bacteria; kingdom Pseudomonadati; phylum Pseudomonadota; class Gammaproteobacteria; order Enterobacterales; family Enterobacteriaceae; genus Enterobacter; species Enterobacter sp. SES19. The sequence continues at coordinate 44,688 of NZ_CP050320.1, read as the reverse complement.
CACGCGAAAACGTGCGGAAATACGCGGGAAATAAGGAAAGAGAATTGACTCCGGAGTGTACAATTATTACAATCCGGCCTCTTTAATCACCCACGCTGAGGCGTTAGTCGTTCGAAACTCGTTCGGGTATACGCAAAAGTCAGTGAATTTATTCAAGTTTAGGTAGAAATCGCCATGAAACGCACTTTTCAACCGTCTGTACTGAAGCGCAACCGTTCTCACGGCTTCCGTGCTCGTATGGCTACTAAAAATGGTCGTCAGGTTCTGGCACGTCGTCGTGCTAAAGGCCGCGCTCGTCTGACCGTTTCCAAGTAATAAAGCTAACCCCTGAGTGGTTAAGCTAGCATTTCCCAGGGAGTTACGTTTGTTAACTCCCGCTCATTTCACTTTCGTCTTCCAGCAGCCACTACGGGCTGGCACGCCGCAAATCACCATCCTCGGCCGCCAAAATTCGCTGGGGCATCCCCGCATCGGTCTCACAGTCGCCAAGAAAAATGTTAAGCGTGCGCATGAACGCAATCGGATTAAACGTCTGACGCGTGAAAGCTTCCGTTTACGTCAGCACGAACTGCCTTCAATGGATTTCGTGGTGGTGGCGAAGAAAGGGGTTGCCGACCTCGATAACCGTGCTCTCTCGGAAGCGTTGGAAAAATTATGGCGCCGCCACTGTCGCCTGGCTCACGGGTCCTGATAGCCCTCATTCGGGTCTATCAACGCCTGATTAGTCCGCTACTCGGGCCGCACTGCCGTTTCACACCTACATGCTCAAGCTACGGAATTGAGGCATTGCGCAGGTTTGGAGTGATAAAAGGCAGTTGGTTGACGGTGAAACGCGTATTAAAATGCCACCCTTTACACCCAGGTGGAGACGACCCCGTCCCCCCAGGACCCTTTGATACCAGAGAACACTAACGATGGATTCGCAACGCAATCTTCTTATCATCGCTTTGTTGTTCGTGTCTTTCATGATCTGGCAGGCATGGGAGCAGGATAAAAATCCTCAACCCCAGCAGCAGACCACGCAGACTACGACCACCGCAGCGGGTAGCGCCGCCGACCAGGGCGTACCGGCCAGTGGCCAGGGGAAACAGATTACGGTTAAGACCGATGTGCTTGAGCTGACTATCAACACCCGTGGTGGTGATGTTGAGCAGGCGCTGCTGTTAACCTACCCGAAAGAGCTGAAGTCTAACGAACCGTTCCAGTTACTGGAAACCACGCCTGAGTTCATCTACCAGGCGCAGAGCGGCCTGACCGGTCGTGACGGCCCGGATAACCCGGCTAACGGTGCGCGTCCACTGTATACCGTCGAGAACGACACCTTTGTGCTGGCTGATGGTCAGAACGAACTCGCGATCCCGATGACGTACACCGACGCCGCAGGCAACACCTTCACCAAAACCTTCACCCTGAAACGCGGTGAGTATGCGGTGAACGTGGGCTACAGCGTACAGAACGCCAGTGCGAAACCGCTGGAGCTGTCGACCTTTGGCCAGCTGAAGCAGTCCATCAATCTGCCGTCTCACCGTGACACCGGAAGCAGCAACTTTGCGCTGCATACCTTCCGTGGCGCGGCGTACTCCACGCCAGACGCGAAGTATGAGAAATACAAATTCGACACCATTGCCGATAACGAAAACCTGAACGTCAGCGCTAAAGGCGGTTGGGTGGCAATGCTGCAGCAGTATTTCGCCACTGCGTGGGTGCCAAATAACGACGGTACCAACAACTTCTATACCGCGAACCTGGGTAACGGTCTTGCAGCCATCGGCTACAAATCTCAGCCGGTTCTGGTACAGCCGGGTCAAACCGGTAAGCTGGCAAGCACCCTGTGGGTCGGCCCGGAAATTCAGGACAAAATGGCCGCTGTCGCGCCGCACCTGGATCTGACCGTAGATTACGGTTGGTTGTGGTTCATCTCTCAGCCGCTGTTTAAGCTGCTGAAGTTCATCCACAGCTTCCTGGGTAACTGGGGCTTCTCCATCATCGTTATCACCTTCATCGTTCGTGGCATCATGTACCCGCTGACCAAAGCGCAGTACACCTCCATGGCGAAGATGCGCATGCTGCAGCCGAAGATTCAGGCAATGCGTGAGCGTCTGGGCGATGACAAACAGCGTCAGAGCCAGGAGATGATGGCCCTGTACAAAGCAGAGAAAGTGAACCCACTGGGTGGTTGCTTCCCGCTGCTGATTCAGATGCCAATCTTCCTTGCGCTGTACTACATGCTGATGGGTTCCGTTGAGCTGCGCCACGCGCCGTTCGCCCTGTGGATCCATGACCTGTCCGCACAGGACCCGTACTACATCCTGCCGATCCTGATGGGCGTGACGATGTTCTTCATCCAGAAGATGTCGCCGACCACCGTGACCGACCCGATGCAGCAGAAGATCATGACCTTTATGCCGGTCATCTTCACCGTGTTCTTCCTGTGGTTCCCGTCAGGTCTGGTGCTGTACTATATCGTCAGCAACCTGGTGACCATCATCCAGCAGCAGCTGATTTACCGTGGTCTGGAAAAACGTGGCCTGCATAGCCGCGAAAAGAAAAAGTCCTGATTCGGTAAGTTAACGCTAAAATAAGGGCGGTCGATTGACCGCCTTTTTTATTTGTATTGAACGAGAGCAACCATGAGCCATAACGACACTATCGTCGCCCAGGCAACCCCACCGGGACGCGGTGGTGTAGGCATTCTGCGTATCTCCGGCCTGAAGGCGCGCGAGGTGGCCGAAGCGGTGCTGGGTAAACTGCCAAAGCCGCGCTACGCTGATTACCTGCCGTTTAAGGACACCGACGGCACGCCGCTGGACCAGGGCATTGCGCTGTGGTTCCCCGGCCCGAACTCTTTTACCGGTGAAGACGTGCTGGAGCTTCAGGGCCACGGCGGCCCGGTTATCCTCGACCTGCTGTTAAAACGTATCCTGACCCTGCCTGGCCTGCGCATTGCGAAGCCGGGCGAGTTCTCCGAGCGTGCCTTCCTCAACGACAAGCTCGACCTGGCGCAGGCGGAGGCGATTGCTGACCTGATCGACGCCAGCTCTGAACAGGCGGCCCGCTCCGCCCTGAACTCGCTGCAGGGGGCATTCTCCGCGCGTGTGAATCACCTTGTGGAAGCACTTACTCACCTGCGCATCTACGTGGAAGCGGCTATCGACTTCCCGGATGAGGAGATCGACTTCCTCTCTGACGGCAAAATCGAAGCCCAGCTCAACCAGGTGATGGCCAATCTCGACGCCGTCCGTGCCGAAGCGCGCCAGGGCAGCCTGCTGCGCGAAGGGATGAAGGTGGTGATTGCCGGACGCCCTAACGCCGGGAAATCGAGCCTGCTGAATGCCCTGGCGGGCCGTGAAGCGGCGATCGTGACCGACATTGCCGGGACCACCCGCGACGTGCTGCGCGAGCATATCCACATCGACGGGATGCCGCTGCATATTATCGACACAGCGGGCCTGCGCGATGCCAGCGACGAAGTGGAGCGCATCGGTATCGAACGCGCCTGGCAGGAGATCGAGCAGGCCGACCGCGTGCTGTTTATGGTGGACGGCACCACCACCGACGCCGTTGACCCGGCTGAGATCTGGCCAGACTTTATCGCCCGTCTGCCGGCGAAACTGCCAATCACCGTGGTGCGTAACAAAGCGGACGTGACCGGCGAAACGCTCGGCATCAGCGATGTGAATGGTCACTCACTGATTCGCCTGTCGGCGCGGACCGGTGAAGGCGTTGACGACCTGCGTAACCATCTCAAGCAGAGCATGGGCTTTGACACCAGCATGGAAGGCGGCTTCCTGGCGCGTCGTCGTCACCTGCAGGCGCTGGAAGAGGCGGCAAATCACCTTGTTCAGGGTAAAGCACAGCTGATCGGCGCGTGGGCGGGTGAACTGCTGGCGGAAGAGCTGCGCCTGGCGCAGCAGAATCTGAGCGAGATCACCGGGGAGTTTACGTCGGACGATCTGCTGGGAAGGATCTTCTCGAGCTTCTGTATTGGTAAGTAATGCCCGCTAATTAATGGTGATTTCCTCCCGGGAAATCACCATTGTCCAAATGGCAACTCGCCTAATCCCTTTTCACCCCCTATCCTGCATGCCTGCATCTATGGGGGGTTTATGGCGCGTTTTCTGTTTTGTAGTTTCGCATTAGTTCTGCTTTATCCGTCTGGTATTGATATGTATCTGGTGGGGTTACCGCACATCGCCCGCGATCTGGGTGCCAGCGAGGCGCAGCTGCACATCGCGTTTTCGGCCTACCTCGCCGGGATGGCGTCGTCGATGGTCTTTGCCGGGAAGATAGCGGATAAGGCAGGCCGTCAGCCTGTCGCGATAACCGGCGCCATCATTTTTGCCCTGGCTTCTCTTCTCTGCTCGCAGGCGCAGAACAGCACCGTGTTCCTGACCGGACGGTTTATCCAGGGTATTGGCGCTGGCGGTTGCTACGTGGTGGCGTTTGCCATTTTGCGCGACACCCTAAGCGCCCAGCGTCGCGCTAAGGTACTCTCGATGCTGAACGGTATTACCTGCATCATCCCGGTGCTGGCCCCGGTCGTGGGATATCTGATCATGCTGAAATTCCCGTGGCAGAGCCTGTTCTGGACCATGGCGGCCATGGGCGCGCTGGTGTTTACCTTATCCATCGCCGTGCTGAAAGAGACCCACCCGGGCTCGCAGAATACCGGCCATACTGCCACCATTCACCCGGCAGAGAAGCTTCTCAACCGCTTTTTCCTCAGCCGTCTGGCCGTGACCACGTTAAGCGTGGCGGTGATCCTGACCTATGTAAACGTTTCCCCGGTTTTACTGATGGAAACCATGGGCTTCGATCGCGGTGAGTATTCAACGGTGATGGCATTAACCGCGATGGTCAGTATGGCGGTCTCGTTCTCTACCCCATTTGCGCTAAATGTTTTCAGCCAGCGCACGCTGATGCTGACCTCACAGGTTTTATTCCTCACGGCAGGCGCGATCCTGGCGACCACCAGCTCACATGCAGTGATGCTGGTGGGTATTACCCTTATTTGCGCCGGGTTCTCGGTTGGCTTTGGCGTGGCGATGAGCCAGGCGCTTGGCCCCTTCTCGCTGCGGGCAGGCGTAGCAAGCTCGGTGCTGGGGATCGCGCAGGTCTGCGGCTCGTCGCTGTGGATTTGGCTGGCGGCGGTCATCGGGCTTAACGCGCTGAATATGCTGATCGGGGTTCTGATTGGCTGTAGCATAGTGTGCATTACCTTACTTATGGTCATCCGGCCCGCGGCGCACTATGAAGAAGCCCATCAGCAGTCTCGATCTTAACCTGTTGCTGTGCCTGCAGCTTTTGCTGCAGGAGCGCAGCGTCACCAAAGCGGCGAAGCGGATGAACGTGACGCCGTCGGCGGTGAGCAAATCGCTGGCCAAGCTGCGCGACTGGTTTGACGACCCGCTGTTTGTCAAAACACCGCTAGGGCTGCTGCCGACGCCACTGACGGTAAGTCTTGAGCAGGATCTGGCTGACTGGATGCAAATCGGCAACCAAATCCTCGATAAATTCCACCATGATTCTCCGGGCGGGCTGACGTTCGTGCTGGCCGCGGAAACGCCGCTGATGCTGATCCGCTTCAATACTCTGCTGGAGCAGGTGAACCAGCGCTATCCGCAGGCTACGGTGAAAATGCGTCAGTGGGATTACGACTCGCTGGACGCGATTACGCGTGGCGAGGTGGATTTGGGCTTCACCGGGCGTGAAACGCATCCGCGATCCCGCGAACTGCTTAAGCTGATGCCGTGGTTTATCGACTACGAAATTCTGTTCAGCGATCGCCCCTGCGTCTATCTGCGCGAGGATCATCCGGCGCTTCAGCAAGAGTGGAATCTGGAGACCTTCCTGCGCTATCCCCATATCAGCATCTTCTGGGAACGCAGCGACACCTGGGCGCTTGATGAGGTGCTAAAGGAGATGGGACGCGAGCGCACGATCGCCATGAGCCTGCCGGGCTTTGAACAGGCGATGTTTATGGCGGCGCAGCCCAACCATAACTATATCGCCACGGCTCCGCACTACTGCCATCACTACAATGAACTCCACCAGCGGAAGCTGATCGCGCTTCCTATTCCCATTGATGAAGCGCAGGCTGAAAAGCTTACCGTTCCCTTCACGCTGATCTGGCATAAACGGAACAGTCATAATCCGAAAATCCTGTGGCTGCGGGAGACCATCAAGGCGCTGTACGGTGCGAGCGATCCAATTTTTGCCTAAGAAAATGTAAAGTTCGGTCCTAAGGCTTCTCTTACTCCCATTTACTGATTAAAACAGGAGTCAAGTTAAGCGATAATCATGTAACCGTTTAACCGATTACGACCATTATCAAGGAGCGAAAAATGGCTACGCACTTTGCAAGAGGGATACTTACGGAAGGACGTCTCGTATCGGCAAGAATTTCTTCAGCCTGTCACACTGAAGCACTCACTCTCCCGGAACACCGCAGGACGCGGTTTTTAGCGTCCAGAGCGCTTCTCGCAGAATTGCTGTTTATGCTGTACGGCACCAGCGAGCTGCCGGATATCATTACCCAACCCGAAGGCCGTCCGGTCTTTGCCGACCCGGATCTCCCTCGTTTTTCGATTGCCTACGCGGGCAATATCATTGGCGTCGCACTGACCACCGAAGGGGATTGTGGGCTCGATATGGAACTTCAGCGCGCGACGCGCAGCTTCCATGGCGGTAATGCGCATGAAGACTATCCGCTCTCCAGCAATGAGAAGCTGTGGGTCCGCAACCAGAACGATCCTGTCGAAGCCAGAGCCCAGCTCATTACCTTACGCCAGAGCATTCGCAAGCTCTGTGGATGCGCCTCAGACGACGCCAGCCTGCTGCAGCTGCTGCCAGGCTCCGGACGTCTTCGTGCCACTCAGGCCACGCTGGTAGAGGCGCTCAGTGACGCAGAGGATGTGCTCATTTGGTCCATTGCGGTTACCCCCGCCATCGAACGCATGAAAATCTGGGAATTTGACACTCAACAGGGATGGCGTAGCCTTCCTGATGTGCCCGAGCGCGCCAACGAGCCCGCCGCACGCCTGATGCGTTTAACCAGTTTACCGGCAGAAAAAGCATTCACCCTTAGCTGATCCAATCAGGGTCATCATGATGAAACAGGAGTAATCATGTCTGATACGTTGAAAGTCGTTACTTTACTGGGAAGCCTCCGCAAAGGTTCATTTAACGGGATGGTAGCCCGCACGCTGCCACAGCTGGCGCCTGCAGGTATGGAAATTAGCGCCCTGCCGTCTATTGGCGATATTCCGCTGTATGATGCGGATGTCCAGCAGGAAGAAGGGTTCCCGCAGAGCGTTGAGGCGCTGGCCGAACAGATCCGCCAAGCTGACGGCGTGGTCATCGTCACGCCAGAGTATAACTACTCGGTTCCGGGTGGCCTGAAGAATGCCATCGACTGGCTGTCCCGTTTACCTGAGCAGCCGCTGTCAGGCAAACCGGTGCTGATCCAGACCAGCTCCATGGGCGCGATTGGCGGCGCGCGCTGCCAGTATCACCTGCGCCAGATCCTGGTATTCCTCGATGCGATGGTTATGAACAAGCCGGAATTTATGGGCGGAGTGATTCAGAATAAGGTCGACCCGCAAACGGGTGAGGTGGTGGATCAGAGCACGCGCGACCATCTCTCTGGCCAGCTGACGGCGTTCGGGGATTATATTAAGCGAGTGAAGGCGTAAGATCATTGCGGCCTGATGCCCTCACCCTGACCCTCTCCCACGGGGAGAGGGAACAAACACTAAAGCCCTTTTCGAAGAAAAGGGCTTACTGTTTATTTGGCGTCAATAAACACAATCTTCAGCACAAACAGCAGCGCCACAACAATCACGCATGGGCTGAGGTCGCGGAAGCGGCCGGTACCGATCTTCATTACGCAGTAAGAGATAAAGCCCAGCGCGATACCTTCGGTAATGGAGAAGCTGAACGGCATCATCACGGCGGTAATAAACGCCGGCACCGCTTCGGTTAAATCATCCCACTTCACGCGTGACAGGCTGGAGGTCATCAGCACCCCCACATAGATCAGCGCGCCCGCCGCCGCGTACGGTGGAACCATACCCGCCAGCGGAGAGAGGAAGATCACCAGCAGGAACAGAATACCCACGACCACCGCCGTCAGGCCGGTACGGCCGCCCACGGACACGCCGGAAGAAGATTCAATGTACGCGGTAACAGACGAGGTTCCGATAAAAGCACCGGTTACAGAGGAGACGCTATCCACAAACAGCGCCTGCTTCATGCGCGGGAATTTCCCTTTTTCATCCGCCAGACCCGCTTTGTCGGTCACGCCAATCAGCGTACCGGAGGAGTCAAACAGGTTGACCAGCATGAAGGAGAAAATCACGCCCGCCAGGCCCAGGTTCAGGGAACCCGCCAGATCGACGTGACCAATCACTGTAGAGACGCTCGGTGGCGCGGAGACAATACCGTTATAGTGAACGTCGCCCAGCATCCAGCCCAGCAGGGTGGTGACCACGATGGACACCAGCACCGCCGCGTGAATATTGCGGGAAGCCAGGATCGCGATGATAAAGAAGCCCAGCACGCCCAGCAGCACGTTATGAGAGGTCAGGTGACCGATGCTCACCAGCGTATCCGGGTTCGCCACGATAACGCCGGCGTTTTTCAGCCCCATCATACCGATGAACAGACCGATACCGCTGGTGATGCCCACGCGCAGGCTCACAGGAATGTTCGCAATCATCCAGTAACGCACGCGGAAAATGGTCAGCAGCAGCAGACCAACCGCGCCCCAGAAGATGGCGCCCATACCCACCTGCCACGGCAGACCCATCGCCTGAACGACCACGAACGCGAAGAACGCATTCAGACCCATCGCCGGGGCCAGCGCGACCGGCAGGTTAGCGAACACACCCATCAGAATGCTGCCAAGGGCCGCAATCAGGCAGGTGGTTACAAAGACGGCGCTGGTATCCATGCCAGCAACGCCCAGAATTTGAGGGTTCACAAAAACGATATAGACCATCGTCAGGAAGGTGGTGAAACCCGCGATCACTTCGGTGCGTGCCGTTGTGCCGTGCTCGCGCAGTTTGAAAACGCGCTCAAGCAGACCCTGACCAGACGTCTGGGTAGTGTGTTGTTGACTCATCATCAATTTCCGAACAAGGAGGGAAAATTCGTCGCTATCCTATACCAAAATGCGACAATAGTGGCGGTTACGTGATACTTTTTTCATTGATTTTGCTTATACGGCAACGATTGCGTTTCGGCGAACTGCCGTACGTAAACGTTAAACTGGTTAAAAGGGAAAGGCATGTCCGGAATTGAAGCGGTATTTTTCGACTGCGACGGTACGCTGGTCGACAGTGAGGTCATTTGTTCCCGCGCGTATGTCACTATGTTCCAGGAATTTGGCATTACGCTGGAACTCGAAGAGGTGTTTAAACGCTTTAAGGGCGTGAAGCTCTACGAGATCATCGACATCATTAACGAAGAACACGGAGTGGAACTGGCGAAAGCGGATCTGGAACCGGTGTACCGCGCCGAGGTCGCACGCCTGTTCGATTCAGAGCTGGAAGTTATCTCCGGGGCTAACGCGCTGCTGGATGCGATGACGGTGCCAATCTGCGTCGTCTCTAACGGTCCGGTCAGCAAAATGCAGCACTCGCTGGGCAAGCTTGAGATGCTGCACCATTTCCCGGAAAAGCTGTTCAGCGGCTACGATATCCAGCGCTGGAAGCCGGACCCGGCACTGATGTTCCATGCGGCGAAAGCGATGGGCGTCAACGTAGAGAACTGCATTCTGGTGGATGACTCATCTGCGGGCGCGCAGTCGGGGATTGATGCGGGAATGGAGGTGTTTTACTTCTGCGCCGACCCGCACAACAAGCCGATCGATCATCCAAAAGTCACGACCTTCACCGATCTGGCGCAGTTGCCCGCGCTGTGGAAGGCGCGCGGGTGGGATATTACTCGCTGAAAAAACAAAGCCGGATGGCGCTAGCGCTTATCCGGCCTACAGGGCTAGTAGGGCGGGTAAGCGCTAGTGCCACCCGCCACAAACATTACTCTTTCGGATCTTTACCCGCCAGCAGCTTATCCAGCTCGTCGCCGCCCACGTGACGGAAGTCCTGACCCTTCACGAAGTAGAAAATGTATTCGCAAATGTTCTGGCAGCGGTCGCCGATACGCTCGATGGAGCGCGCGCAGAACAGGGCAGTCAGTACGCTTGGGATCGTACGGGAATCTTCCATCATGTAGGTCATCAGCTGACGCACGATGCCTTCATACTCCTGGTCGACCTTCTTGTCTTCACGGTAGATACGCACCGCTTCGTCCAGGTCCATACGCGCAAAGGCATCCAGCACGTCGTGCAGCATCTGCACGGTGTGACGGCCCAGCGACTCCAGACTCACCAGCAGCGGCTGGTGCTGCTGAGAGAACTTCTCCAGCGCGGTGCGGCAGATTTTATCGGCCACGTCACCAATACGCTCCAGCTCGGCGATGGTTTTGATGATTGCCATCACCAGACGCAGGTCGCTCGCCGTCGGCTGACGTTTCGCGATAATGCGCACGCAGGCCTCGTCGATAGCGACTTCCATCATGTTGACGTTTTTGTCGCCTTCAATGACGCGCTTCGCCAGCTCGCTGTCCTGGTTGTGCATTGCCGTAATTGCATCAGAAAGCTGCTGCTCAACCATGCCACCCATGGTCATCACCTGCGTGCGGATGCTTTCCAGCTCTGCGTTGAACTGGCCTGAAATATGTTTATTAAGATTGAGGTTGTCCATGGTTTCTCCACATGCACTAAGGCAAATCAACCGTAGCGGCCAGTAATATAATCTTCGGTTTGTTTCTTCGCGGGCTTAGTGAACAGATCGTCCGTGTTGCTGAACTCAATCAATTCACCCAGGTACATAAACGCCGTGTGATCGGAACAACGTGCAGCCTGCTGCATGTTATGGGTCACGATAACCACGGTGTAATCCTGCTTCAGCTCGGTGATCAGCTCTTCAATGCGGCCGGTTGAGATCGGGTCCAGCGCTGAACACGGCTCATCCAGCAGCAACACTTCAGGGCGAATCGCAATACCGCGCGCAATGCACAGACGCTGCTGCTGACCACCGGAGAGAGAGTAACCGCTCTGGTGCAACTTATCTTTGGTTTCGTTCCATAATGCGGCCTTGGTCAAAGCCCACTGCACGCGCTCGTCCATATCGGCACGGGAGAGCTTTTCAAACAGGCGAACGCCAAAGGCGATGTTGTCATAAATGGACATCGGGAACGGTGTGGGTTTCTGGAACACCATCCCCACTTTGGCGCGCAGCAGGGCAATATCCTGAGCCTGGGTCAGAATGTTTTCGCCGTCGAGGATGATTTCCCCTTCAGCACGCTGCTCCGGATAGAGCGAATACATTTTGTTAAAGGTACGCAGCAGCGTGGATTTCCCACAGCCGGACGGACCGATAAATGCCGTGACCTGGTTCTTTGCGATATCCAGGTTGATGTTCTTCAGGGCATGGAATTTGCCGTAGTAGAAGTTCAAATCACGAACCTGAATCTTACCCGGGGCAGTATCAACCATACTCATTGACTCATTTCCTCATTCGGCGCCGCGATCTGCCGCGCCGTAAAAAATTAACCGTGTTTCTTCTTCGCGAAAATGACGCGCGCCAGAATGTTCAGCAACAGTACGCAAAGGGTAATGATCAGCACCCCGGCCCAAGCCAGCTGCTGCCATTCCGCGAAGGGGCTCATCGCAAATTTAAAGATCGTCACCGGCAGGTTGGCGATCGGCTGCATCATATCCGTGCTCCAGAACTGATTGGAGAGGGACGTAAACAGCAGCGGCGCCGTTTCACCCGCGATACGCGCAACCGCCAGCAGGATACCGGTCATGATCCCAGAGACCGATGCCTTCAGCGTAATCGCCGAGATCATCTTCCATTTCGGCGTACCCAGCGCATAAGCCGCTTCACGCAGGCTGTCCGGCACCAGTTTCAGCATGTTCTCGGTGGTTCGAATTACAATCGGTACCTGCAGCAGCGCCAGTGCAATCACCCCCGCCCAGCCGGAGAAGTGTTCCATCTGCGCCACCACCACGGTGTATACAAACAGACCCACGACGATAGACGGTGCAGACAGCAGAATGTCGTTGATGAAGCGAATGACTTCCGCCAGCCAGGATTTACGACCGTATTCTGCCAGGTAGATGCCCGCCATGATGCCCAGCGGCGTGCCAAAGACCGTCGCCCAGAGGATCAGCAGTCCGCTGCCCGCCAGGGCATTCGCCAGGCCACCACCCGCCGTGTTCGGCGGCGGCGTCATTTCGGTGAACAGCGACAGTGACATTCCGTCAATTCCGCGAACGACCGTCGAGAAGAGGATCCAGACCAGCCAGAACAGGCCGAATGCCATCGTCGCCATAGAGAGCGTCAGGGCAATGCGGTTTTTCATGCGGCGTCTGGCCTGCATTTTACGGCGAGATTCCGCCAGTTCAGCGGTAGCTTGCATTTCGAGAGTAGCCATTAGCGTGCCCCCTCATTTTTAGCGAGACGCATAATCATCAGCTTGGAAATCGCCAGAACAATGAAGGTGATAACGAACAGAATCAGACCCAGCTCCATCAGCGCCGCCACGTGCAGCCCCGATTCCGCTTCCGCAAATTCATTCGCCAGCGCCGAGGTAATACTGTTACCCGGCATGTAGAGCGACGCGCTGTCGAGCTGGTAGGTGTTACCGATGATAAAGGTGACCGCCATGGTTTCACCCAGCGCACGACCTAAGCCCAGCATCACGCCCCCGATCACCCCATTTTTGGTGAACGGAAGGACGATGCGCCAGATCACTTCCCAGGTGGTGCAGCCGATACCGTAGGCCGACTCTTTCATCATCACCGGCGTTTGTTCGAAGACATCGCGCATGACCGCCGCAATGTACGGAATAATCATGATGGCGAGGATCACACCTGCCGCCAGAATGCCAATACCGAAAGCCGGGCCAGAGAACAGGGCCCCCACAAACGGAATGGCAGAAAGAACGTTACCGACCGGTTCCTGGAAGTATGTGGCGAACAGCGGTGCAAAGATGAACAGGCCCCACATGCCGTAGACGATACTTGGAATGGCCGCCAGCAGTTCGATGGCAATACCCAGCGGGCGCCGCAGCCAGCCCGGCGCCAGCTCCGTCAGGAACAGGGCAATACCAAAGCTCACCGGAACCGCAATCAGAAGGGCGATGAACGAGGTCATCAGCGTGCCGTAAATCGGCACCAGGGCGCCGTAGATATCGTTCGGCGCGTCCCACTCTTTGGTCCACAGGAAGGAGAAACCGAATTTCTGGATGCTCGGCCATGAGGAGAAAATCAGAGACACGATAATGCCGCCCAGCAGCAATAGCACAATCAGCGCAGCCAGTTTAACCAGCGCGCTGAAAATCATGTCACCTTTTTTACCCGGAGGGTTAAATGCAGGCTTGGTTGCAGCCATAAATTACTCTTCTGTTTGAGACGTTTTTACGAATATGCCCGGTGGCGCTAACGCTTACCGGGCCTACAGCTTAAACCGTAGGGCGGGTAAGCGCAGCGCCACCCGCCATCTTCGTTAAATATATCCTGTTAGTACAGCGCTTTACCGCTGCTGTCTTTCACGTTGGTTTTCCATGCAGCGCGAATCTGCTCAACCACGTTGTCCGGCAGGGTGGCGTAATCCAGAGCGTTAGCCTGTTTGCCGCCGTTTTTGTATGCCCAGTCGAAGAACTTCAGCACTTCGGTGCCCTGCTCAGGTTTCTTCTGCTCTTTGTGAACAAGGATGAAGGTGGTAGAGGTGATTGGCCATGCACCTTCGCCTTTCTGGTTAGTCAGATCCTGCGCGAACGATTTGCTCCAGTCAGCGCCTTTCGCTGCGTTAGCAAAGTTCTCTTCGGTTGGGCTAACCGGTTTGCCGTCGGCTGAAACCAGTTTGGTGTAGGACAGGTTGTTCTGCTTCGCATACGCATACTCTACGTAGCCGATGGAGCCAGGCAGACGCTGTACGAACGCAGCGATACCGTCGTTACCTTTACCGCCCAGACCGGTTGGCCAGTTAACGGTAGAGCCGGAGCCGACTTTAGATTTCCACTCTTCGTTCACTTTTGCCAGGTAGCTGGTGAACACGAAAGAGGTACCAGAACCATCCGCGCGGCGAACCACGGCGATGTTCTGAGAAGGCAGCTTCAGGCCTGGGTTGAGTTTAGCGATCGCTTCGTCATCCCATTTTTTGATTTTGCCCAGGTAGATGTCACCCAGGGTTTTGCCGTCCAGCACCAGCTCGCCCGACTTCACGCCCGGCAGGTTGATGGCCAGGACTACGCCACCGATCACGGTCGGGAACTGGAACAGGCCTTCCTGAGCCAGTTTGTCATCAGACAGCGGAGCGTCAGACGCGCCGAAATCAACCGTGTTCGCGGTAATTTGTTTAACGCCACCGGAGGAGCCGATACCCTGATAGTTAACCTTGTTACCGGTTTCTTTCTGGTAGGTATCCGCCCATTTGGCATACACCGGCGCAGGGAAGGTTGCACCAGCGCCAGTCAGGCTTGCTTCTGCAAATACAGAGAACGCGCTCAGAGATAAGGTCGCGGCGACAACAGTTGCGACAGTGGTACGCATAACTTTCATAATGTCTCCTGCAAGATTTTCGTAAATCGTTGTTTAGTGGCTACGATGAGCAAAATAGGACAAACAGGTGACAGATAAATGTACGAATTATGACAGTTTTATGACAATGAAAACTTCACTTAAAAAACAGTAAAATAAAGCTTATTTTTCAATGCGTTAGCCACATTTATGACAAGACGTTTTCAGAAATATTTTCTTTATGTGACACTGAAAAAAGTAGCTGAAGATGACAAATTGTCATTATTAAAAATGAGAAAGGATTGATGAAAAACAAACCAGGCAGGATAAAAAAGCTCCACCCGAAGGTGGAGCCTGAAGGGATTATTCTACGGTAACCGATTTCGCCAGGTTACGCGGCTGGTCGACGTCGGTGCCTTTGATCAGCGCAACGTGATAGGCCAGCAGCTGCAGCGGAACGGTGTAGAAGATGGGTGCAATCACCTCTTCCACATGCGGCATCTCGATGATGTGCATGTTGTCATTGCTGACAAAACCGGCATCTTTGTCGGCGAAGACGTACAGGACACCACCGCGGGCGCGGACTTCTTCGATGTTAGATTTCAGTTTTTCCAGCAGTTCGTTGTTTGGTGCCACAACGATGACCGGCATATCCGCGTCAATCAGCGCCAGCGGGCCGTGTTTCAGCTCGCCTGCCGCATAGGCTTCAGCGTGAATGTAGGAGATCTCTTTCAGCTTCAGCGCGCCTTCCAGCGCAATCGGATACTGATCGCCACGACCCAGGAACAGGGCGTGATGTTTATCAGAGAAGTCTTCCGCCAGCGCTTCAATGCGTTTGTCCTGAGACAGCATCTGCTCAATGCGGCTCGGCAGCGCCTGCAGGCCGTGAACGATGTCGTGCTCAACGGAAGCATCTTCGCCTTTCAGACGCGCCAGCTTCGCCACCAGCATCAGCAGAACGGTCAGCTGCGTGGTAAACGCTTTGGTGGAGGCCACGCCGATTTCGGTGCCTGCTTTGGTCATCAGCGCCAGATCGGATTCACGCACCAGAGAAGAGCCAGGAACGTTACAGATGGCCAGCGAGCCCAGGTAACCCAGCTCTTTAGAGAGACGCAGCGCGGCCAGCGTGTCCGCCGTTTCGCCAGACTGGGAAAGGGTGATCATCAGGCTGTTACGACGCACCGCAGATTTGCGATAGCGGAATTCAGACGCGATTTCCACATCGCACGGCACGCCCGCCAGGGATTCAAACCAGTAGCGAGAAACCATACCGGAGTTGTAGGAGGTGCCGCAGGCCACGATCTGAATATGCTCGACCTTGCCAAGCAGTTCGTTCGCGTTTGCGCCCAGCTCGCTAAGATCCACTTCACCGTGGCTGATGCGCCCGGTCAGGGTGTTTTTGATGGCGTTTGGCTGCTCGTAAATCTCTTTCTGCATGTAGTGACGGTAAGCCCCTTTGTCGCCCGCGTCGTACTGCAGATTCGATTCGATCTCCTGACGTTTCACCTGCTCGCCTTTGGTATCGAATACGGTCACGCTGCGGCGAGTCACTTCCGCGATATCACCCTCTTCGAGGAAGATAAAGCGACGGGTAACCGGCAGGAGCGCCAGCTGGTCAGAGGCGATGAAGTTTTCGCCCATGCCCAGACCGATAACCATCGGGCTACCGGAACGCGCGGCCAGCAGCGTGGACGGGTCGCGGGAATCCATGATCACCGTACCGTACGCACCGCGCAGCTGAGGGATAGCACGCAGCACCGCATCACGCAGTGTGCCGCCCTGCTCCAACTCCCAGTGCACCAGGTGAGCAATCACTTCGGTGTCAGTTTCAGAGACGAAGGTATAGCCGCGCGCTTTCAGTTCTTCGCGCAGCGGTTCGTGGTTTTCGATAATGCCGTTGTGCACGACCACGATGTGTTCAGACACATGCGGGTGTGCGTTACCTTCAGACGGTTCACCGTGCGTCGCCCAGCGGGTGTGCGCAATACCGGTACCACCGTGCAGCGGATGTTCTTCCGCGGCCTGGGCCAGCATCTGCACTTTACCGAGACGACGTAGACGGGTCATATGGCCTTCTGCATCGACGACAGCCAGACCGGCTGAGTCGTAACCACGGTATTCCAGACGACGTAAACCTTCGAGAAGGATTTCAGCAATATCACGCTGCGCAACTGCGCCAACAATTCCACACATAATTTTAGATTCCGAATTTAGGCATTATGCCTGCGTTGTCGCTGACCTGTTTTTGCCCTTCCGGGCGCCCCGAGCCTTGTAGAGAGTGGGGTTATTTTTATGGGTACTGCTTGTGGGGGGAGGATTATATTATCCCCTCACCCCGGCCCTCTCCCCAAAGGGGCGAGGGAGAAAAACACCGCACCGAACGATCCCCTCTCCCCTGTGGGGAGAGGGTTAGGGTGAGGGGTAAATCCGTTACTTTTTCTTCACCGGGCGTTTCCAGCCCTGCTTGCTGACCTGCGGAACGCGGCTTAACACCAGCGCGTTCTCGGCCACATCGCGCGTGACGGTTGTTCCGGCGGCAATGGTCACCCCGTTACCCACGGTAACAGGCGCCACCAGCTGCGTATCGGAGCCAACGAACACGTCATCACCGATGATGGTTTTAAACTTATTCGCGCCGTCATAGTTACAGGTAATCGTCCCTGCACCAATATTCACGTTATTGCCAATTTCCGCGTCGCCAAGATAGGTCAGATGACCGGCTTTCGAGCCTTTACCCAGACGCGCTTTTTTCATTTCCACGAAGTTACCCACGTGAGCGCCTTCCAGCAGCTCAGCGCCCGGGCGCAGACGCGCAAACGGGCCGATGGTACAGGCGGCATCCAGACGGGCATCTTCCACCACGCTGTACGGGCTGATTTCGCAGTCGTCACCGATGACGCTGTTTTTAATCACGCAGCCGGTGCCAATTTTGACGCGGTTGCCCAGCGTCACGTTACCCTCGAGGATAACGTTAGTATCAATCTCAACGTCACGCCCGTGAGATAACGAACCACGCAGATCGAAACGCGCCGGATCGCGCAGCATCACGCCCGCCAGCAGCAGTTTTTCGGCCTGCTCGGACTGATAAATACGCTCAAGACGGGAAAGCTGCAGGCGGTTGTTCACACCGTCCGTTTCGCTGATGCGCGCCGGATGAACGGCGGCAATTTCACGCCCTTCGTGGTACGCCATCGCAATGATGTCGGTGATGTAGTATTCACCCTGCGCGTTGTTGTTGTTGAGTTTGGACAGCCAGCGCTTCATATCCGCGCCATTGGCAATCAGGATACCGGTGTTGATCTCCTGAATCTTGCGCTGTTCGTCGCTGGCATCTTTATGCTCAACAATACCCGTGACGTTACCGTTTTCACGGGTGATGCGGCCATAACCGCTCGGATCGTCCAGCACGACGGTCAACAAACCGATGCCGCCCTGCGGTTTGG
Source organism: Enterobacter sp. SES19 (assembly GCF_011765665.1). Taxonomy (NCBI): domain Bacteria; kingdom Pseudomonadati; phylum Pseudomonadota; class Gammaproteobacteria; order Enterobacterales; family Enterobacteriaceae; genus Enterobacter; species Enterobacter sp. SES19. Next base: position 26,655 of record NZ_CP050320.1, on the reverse strand, counting down.
CTGCACGCAGGCGAGTCAGTGTTTCAACGGAGATCAGCGGGACATCGCCGTAGAGCATCAAAATGTCTTCGTCATCCGCAAAGAAAGGCGCTGCCTGCTGCATCGCATGGCCTGTACCCAACTGTTCGGCCTGAAGCACCCAGTTGAGCTTGTCATCGCTCAGCGTCTTTTTAAGCAGATCTCCACCGTGGCCGTAGACCAGGTGGACCTGACTCGCACCCAGTTCATTCGCTGCATCAATGACATGCTGCACCATTGGCTTTCCTGCAAGCGTGTGGAGCACCTTAGGCAGATCGGAATACATGCGGGTCCCTTTGCCTGCGGCAAGGATCACCACGCTCATCGCACTGTTTGACATACGCATCCTGACGGTAGTTTGAGTGAGAAGTAAAAACGTTTGATGCTTAAAATTCTACATCTTTTTCATCATGAATTAAGGCCGAAAAAAAAAGCCAGCCTGGTATCCAGACTGGCTTTTGTGCTTTTCAAGCCGGTGTTACATCGCTTTTTTGGTCAACTCGATAACGCGCAGTTTCGCGATCGCTTTGGCCAGCTCCGCAGACGCCTGAGCGTAATCCACGTCACCATGAGAGCTGCTAATGTGCTCTTCAGCCTTACGCTTCGATTCCAGGGCTCGCGCTTCGTCGAGATCCTGGCCACGGATAGCGGTATCGGCCAGAACGGTCACACTGCCAGGCTGCACTTCAAGAATGCCGCCAGACAGATAGATAAACTCTTCGTGACCGAACTGTTTAACGATGCGGATCATACCAGGCTTAATGGCGGTGAGCAGCGGTGCGTGACCCGGGAAGATACCCAGTTCACCTTCACTACCCGTTACCTGGATTTTCTCGACCAGACCAGAGAACATTTGTTGCTCTGCGCTGACGACGTCCAGGTGGTAAGTCATTGCCATATCACCCTCCGATTAAGGCGTTAAAGTTTTTTGGCTTTTTCCACGGCTTCGTCGATGGAACCAACCATGTAGAACGCCTGCTCCGGCAGGTGATCGTATTCGCCTTCCATGATGCCTTTAAAGCCACGGATGGTGTCTTTCAGGGAAACGTATTTACCCGGAGAACCGGTGAATACTTCCGCAACGAAGAATGGCTGGGACAGGAAGCGCTGGATCTTACGCGCACGTGCTACCACCAGTTTGTCTTCTTCAGACAGTTCATCCATACCCAGGATGGCGATGATGTCTTTCAGTTCCTGGTAACGCTGCAGCAGGGACTGTACGCCACGCGCGGTGTCGTAGTGTTCCTGACCAACAACCAGTGGATCCAGCTGACGGCTGGTGGAGTCCAGCGGGTCAACGGCCGGGTAGATACCCAGAGACGCGATCTGACGGCTCAGTACCACGGTTGCATCTAAGTGCGCAAAGGTGGTGGCTGGTGATGGGTCAGTCAAGTCATCCGCAGGTACGTATACCGCCTGAACGGAGGTGATAGAACCGGTTTTGGTAGAGGTGATACGTTCCTGAAGAACCCCCATCTCTTCCGCCAGCGTAGGCTGATAACCTACCGCTGAAGGCATACGACCCAGCAGTGCAGATACTTCCGTACCGGCCAGGGTGTAACGATAGATGTTATCAACGAACAGCAGAACGTCACGGCCTTCATCACGGAATTTCTCAGCCATAGTCAGACCGGTCAGCGCAACGCGCAGACGGTTTCCTGGTGGCTCGTTCATCTGGCCGTAAACCAGGGATACTTTGTCCAGAACGTTGGAGTCGGTCATTTCGTGGTAGAAGTCGTTACCCTCACGAGTACGTTCACCTACGCCCGCAAACACAGAGTAACCGGAGTGCTCGATCGCGATGTTACGGATCAGCTCCATCATGTTTACGGTTTTACCTACGCCCGCACCACCGAACAGACCGACTTTACCGCCCTTCGCGAACGGACACATCAGGTCGATAACTTTGATACCGGTTTCCAGCAGTTCCTGAGAGCTGGACAGCTCTTCGTAGGAAGGTGCCGCGCGGTGGATAGCCCAACGCTCTTCTTCACCGATGTCGCCTTTCATGTCGATTGGTTGACCCAATACGTTCATGATACGACCCAGTGTTGCTTTACCTACCGGGACTTCGATCGGGTGCTCAAGGTCTTTTACTTCCAGACCACGACGCAGACCGTCGGAAGAACCCATCGCGATGGTACGCACGATACCGCCGCCGAGCTGCTGCTGAACTTCCAGCACCAGGCTCTCGTTACCATTCTGTACCTCAAGCGCGTCGTACACGCGTGGTACGGCGTCCTGAGGGAACTCGACGTCCACCACGGCGCCGATTACCTGGACAATCTTTCCAGTAGCCATCTTGAATCCTCTACGTAATTCGTAAACCTGGTTAAACCGCGGCGGCCCCCGAGACGATCTCGGTGAGTTCCTGAGTAATGCTGGCCTGACGAGCTTTGTTGTAAACCAACTGCAGCTCTTTAATCAGGCTGCCGCCATTATCGGTCGCGGCTTTCATCGCCACCATTCGTGCGGCCTGCTCGCTGGCCAGGTTTTCTACAACGCCCTGATAAACCTGAGATTCAACGTAACGACGCAGCAGGGTATCCAGCAGCGGTTTCGGATCGGGTTCATACAGGTAATCCCAGGTTTTTTGCTTCAGCTCGCCATCTTCTGATGCCGGTAACGGCAGCATCTGCGTGAGCGTTGGAACCTGAGACATGGTGTTAATGAATTTGTTGCTGACAACGTACAGTCTGTCCAGACGGCCTTCATCATAAGCCTGCAACATCACTTTAACCGGGCCGATCAGTTCGGACAGGGACGGGTTATCACCCATACCGGTCACCTGAGCGACAATGTTGCCACCAACGGAGTTAAAGAAAGAGACGCCTTTAGAGCCGATCATTGCGATATCGCACTGAACGCCTTTTTCAGACCATGCTTTCATATCCGCCAGCAGTTTTTTGAACAGGTTAATGTTCAAGCCGCCACACAGACCACGGTCGGTCGACACCACCAGGTAGCCCACGCGCTTAACGTCGCGTTCTTCCAGGTAAGGGTGCTTATATTCCAGATTACCGTTTGCAAGGTGACCAATCACTTTGCGCATGGTTTCTGCATAAGGACGGCTGGCCGCCATGCGATCCTGCGATTTACGCATTTTGGAAGCGGCGACCATCTCCATCGCTTTAGTGATCTTTTGCGTGTTCTGGACGCTTGCGATCTTACTACGTATCTCTTTTGCGCCGGCCATGAGCTTCTCCTCAATGCCAGGCGGCTTGTCCTGAGACAAGCCGCCGGACGATTACCAGGATTGGGTTGCTTTGAAGGAATCGAGGATAGCTTTCAGCTTGCCTTCGATTTCGTCGTTATAGCCACCGGTCTGGTTGATCTCTTGCATCAGCGGAGCGTGATCACGGTCGACGTAAGCCAGCAGAGCGGCTTCGAAGCTACCGATTTTCGCCAGTTCCACATCTTCGAGGTAACCGCGTTCAGCCGCGAACAGAACCAGGCCCTGCTGAGCAACAGACATTGGTGCGTACTGTTTCTGCTTCAGCAGCTCGGTCACTTTCTGACCGTGGCTCAGCTGTTTACGGGTTGCTTCGTCCAGATCGGATGCGAACTGAGAGAACGCAGCCAGTTCACGATACTGTGCCAGTGCGGTACGGATACCACCGGACAGTTTCTTGATGATCTTGGTCTGAGCAGCACCACCAACACGGGATACGGAGATACCCGGGTTAACTGCCGGACGAATACCGGAGTTAAACAGGTTGGTTTCCAGGAAGATCTGACCATCGGTAATGGAGATTACGTTGGTCGGAACGAACGCAGAAACGTCACCCGCCTGGGTTTCAATGATCGGCAGAGCGGTCAGAGAGCCCGTTTTACCCTTCACTTCACCTTTGGTGAAGTTCTCGACGTATTCCGCGTTAACGCGGGAAGCACGCTCCAGCAGACGAGAGTGGAGGTAGAATACGTCGCCAGGGAACGCTTCACGTCCAGGTGGACGACGGAGCAGCAGGGAAACCTGACGATAAGCAACAGCCTGTTTAGACAGGTCATCGTATACGATCAGTGCATCTTCACCGCGGTCACGGAAGTATTCGCCCATTGCGCAACCGGCATATGGTGCCAGGTATTGCAGTGCAGCAGATTCAGACGCAGTTGCTACCACAACGATGGTGTTAGACAGTGCGCCGTGCTCTTCCAGTTTACGAACCACGTTAGAAATGGTGGACGCTTTCTGGCCGATGGCCACGTACACGCATTTGATGCCGGAGTCACGCTGGTTGATGATGGCGTCGATAGCCATCGCGGTTTTACCGGTCTGACGGTCACCGATGATCAGTTCACGCTGACCACGACCGATTGGAATCATGGCATCAACGGACTTATAACCTGTCTGAACAGGCTGATCTACGGACTGACGGTCGATAACGCCTGGTGCGATAACTTCGATTGGGGAGAAGCCATCGTGCTCAACCGGACCTTTACCGTCGATTGGCGCACCCAGGGTGTTAACAACGCGACCCAGCAGGCCACGGCCAACCGGTACTTCCAGAATACGGCCAGTACACTTAACCTTCATGCCTTCGGCGAGGTCAGCGTATGGACCCATCACAACTGCACCAACGGAGTCGCGCTCCAGGTTCAGTGCGATAGCGTAACGGTTACCCGGCAGGGAAATCATTTCACCCTGCATACAATCGGCCAGGCCGTGGATGCGGATAACACCGTCACTTACAGAAACAATAGTACCTTCGTTGTGAGCTTCACTCACAACACTGAACTGAGCAATGCGCTGCTTGATCAGTTCGCTGATTTCGGTGGAATTCAGTTGCATGCTCCAGTCCCCTTAAGACTGCAAGACGTCTGCAAGGCGTTCAAGACGGCCGCGTACGCTGCCATCAATGACCATATCACCCGAGCGGATGATTACGCCTGCCATTACAGACTTATCGATTTTGCAATTCAGCTTAACTTTGCGTGACAGACGTTTTTCCATCGCGGCGGTGATTTTCGCAAGCTGTTCGTTACTCAGTTCAGTCGCAGAAGTCACTTCAACTTCAGCGGTTGCTTCACTAAGGGCACGTAAGTGCTCAAACTGCTCGAGAACATCCGGGAGCACACGGAGACGACCATTTTCTGCCATCACCTTAATCAGGTTCTGGCCGTTGGCATCCAGTTGCTCTCCGCACACGGCGATAAACGACGCGGCGAGAGTTTCAGGTGCTAACGCACCGGAAAGCAACTCAGCCATTTGTTCGTTTTTCGTCACCTCAGCGGCAAACGCCAGCATATCCTGCCAGCGATCGACATTGTGGTGTTCGACAGCAAAGTCAAAAGCTGCTTTGGCGTAGGGGCGAGCTACCGTAACAAATTCAGACATCAGCCCCTCCCTCCTTACAGTTCAGCGACAAGTTTGTCCACGATGTCGCTGTTAGCAGCTTCATCCACGGAACGTTCGATGATCTTCTCGGCGCCAGCAACAGCCAGAATCGCAACCTGCTTACGCAGTTCTTCACGAGCACGTTTACGCTCAGCATCAATTTCTGCCTGAGCCTGTGTCACGATCTTAGTACGTTCCTGTTCTGCTTCAGCTTTGGCTTCGTCCAGGATCTGAGAACGGCGTTTGTTAGCCTGTTCGATGATTACCTGAGCTTCCGCTTTCGCTTTTTTCAGCTGGTCTGTCGCGTTGGCCTGTGCAAGGTCCAAATCTTTCTTAGCGCGTTCTGCAGAAGCCAGACCGTCAGCAATTTCTTTCTGACGTTTTTCGATGGCAGCCATTAAAGGCGGCCATACATACTTCATGCAGAACCAGACAAAGAGAATAAACGCGATGGCCTGGCCGAGGATTGTTGCGTTCATGTTCACAGCACAATACCTCTTTAATTTCTGTGGCTTAGGGTTTTAAAACTACTACTACGCGACAGCAAACATCACGTACAGACCCAGACCTACAGCGATCATTGGGATAGCATCCACCAGACCCATAACGATAAAGAACTGAGTACGCAGCAGAGGAATCAGATCAGGTTGACGCGCTGCGCCTTCCAGGAATTTGCCCCCGAGGATGCCGATACCGATCGCAGCACCGATAGCCGCCAGACCCATCATCACAGCGGCAGCCATGTACAGCAGATCCATATTCAGGTTTTCCATGACAGTCTCCAGTTTGTTTCAATTAAAACGTAGTAGTGTTGGTAAAAAATCAGTGCTCTTCAGACGCCATCGACAGATAGACGATCGTCAGAACCATGAAGATAAAGGCTTGCAGCGTAATGATCAGGATGTGGAAAATGGCCCACGGCACATTCAGAACCCACTGTGACCACCACGGCAGAAGACCCGCGATCAGAATGAAAATCAGCTCACCCGCATACATGTTGCCGAACAGTCGCAGACCCAGTGAAACAGGTTTGGACAGCAGGCTAACGCCTTCCAGGATCAGGTTGACCGGAATAAACGCCCAGTGGTTGAACGGCTGCAAGGTAAGCTCTTTCACAAAGCCGCTTACGCCTTTCATTTTGATGCTGTAGAAAAGAATCAGGATAAACACGCCCAGCGCCATCGACAGGGTGATGTTCACGTCCGCAGACGGTACAACACGCAGTGCAGGCAGGCCGAAGATGTGCTCGCCGATAAACGGCAGCAGATCGATTGGCAGCAGGTCCATCAGGTTCATCAGGAAGACCCAAACGAACACGGTCAGCGCCAGCGGAGCAATCAGCTTGCTCTTGCCATGGTACATGTCTTTGACGCTGCCATGGACGAAGCCGATGATCATTTCGATGAAGGTCTGGAATTTCCCTGGTACACCGCTGGTCGCTCGTTTAGCAACACCGCGGAACATGGCCAGGAACAGAAGACCCAAAACCACCGAGAAGAACATGGAGTCGATGTTGATCGTCCAGAAGGTGGCCGGGGGGTTATGTGGATCCACCAGCGAGAATGTACGCAGGTCCAGCTGAAGGTTATTCAGATGGTGACCTATGTAATCCTGCGGCGTCATATTTTCTGAAGCCATGATGCCTTTTACCCTTTGTTATTGATTACAGCTGGAGCCAGAACTTGTACCACCAGCACCAAAACCCACGTTGCTATCAGCGGCATGAAGACCACTTTCAAAACCGCCAGCGCCATCACCAGTAGAGCAAAGGTCAGCAACACCTTACACACTTCGCCGAGGGCGAAGGACCAGGCCACGCGGCCTTTGGCGGGTGTATGCGCCTGATGACGCCAGGCAAAAATCATAAACAACACGTTTGGCAGCACAACCGCCAAACCCCCGCACACGGCGGAGATGCCCCAGAAGGGGTCTTTGAGGCTAAACAGCAGTCCACTTGCTATCACAGCCAGAAACTGAACGAACAGAAGCTTACGAGCAACGTTTCTACTCAAGAGCGACACAGACATCACGTTTTTACTCCTGCTCCCTTCGAGGTATGCCGCGTGTCGTATAAAACGTCCTTTAAGGCTCAGAGTCAAGCATCAAAAAGCGGTCAAATTATACGGTGCGCACCCGTGATTTCAAACATTAAGTAGCGAAAAGGTGAATAAATGTTTAAATATTTTTCCCCACCGCTATTTTTTAACTTTCGCTGAAAGCGTCAACCTTCGACCAAAACTGCAAACAGCGCGAAAACGTTGTCGATAAAGCGTGCACGAGATCACAAAACACACATTTGCGATAAGGTTGTATTTATCAAAGGCGCAAATCGCGAAAATTTATCTTTATGAAATTAAACACAAAATGTCGCAACTATTTTCAAAACAGCCCAGTACACAATAAAAACCTTTTATTGACATTCTTAATAAATAATTAACATTACGTTCTGGTTACTGCCTTCCACTTTTAGCAGACTTATATTTTCACAGATGACTATCTTCTAGGTGAATAATAGGCGCTACGTTAACCGGAAGAAAAACCTTAGTGAAACAGAGGTTAAAAGCTCCCCGATAAAACCCCGGTAGTTGTGCTGTTTTTTAACATGATAAGAACAGCACGAATTCCACATTTTTTATTAATTTTTTAAAAATTGTTTGGCTTAATTATCACCAGATGACGTTCACCTTCGAGCTGAGGAATCTCTAATTTCTCAATAGACTCGACAGCAAAACCGTCTGGAAGCTGTTCAATCTCATCGCCTGGCAACTGCCCTTTCAGCGCATAAAAGCGGCCGTTCTCCGCAGGCAAGTGCTTACACCAGCTCACCATGTCATTGAGCGAAGCAAACGCGCGGCTGATAACCCCGTCAAACGGCGGCTCTGCCGGGAATTCCTCTACCCTGCTCTGCACGGGCGTGATGTTCTCAAGCTTCAGCTCATGCTGTACCTGACGTAAAAAGCGCACGCGCTTGCCAAGGCTGTCCAGCAGCGTGAAATGGCTCTCAGGGCGAACAATCGACAGCGGAACGCCCGGTAAACCTGGACCCGTACCCACGTCGATGAAACGCTCACCTTTCAACCAAGGGGCAACCACGATGCTATCGAGTATATGGCGAACGAGCATCTCGTTGGGGTCGCGAACAGACGTCAGGTTGTACGCTTTGTTCCATTTGTTCAGCATATCGACATAGGCCACCAGCTGATTTTTCTGGTGATCGGTGAGCGAAATACCTGCCTGATCCAGCAGACGAGAGAGTTTGTTGAGCACGGTGAATACCTGTTTAGAGATTTTTCGCCCGGTGGCGCTGCCGCTTATCGGGCCTACGAATAAGTAGGGCGGGTAAGCGAAGCGCCACCCGCCAAAAGCAATGTCAATTACGCGCTGCGGCGCAACATACCTTGCTTTTTCAGCCAGACCAGCAGGATCGAAATCGCCGCAGGGGTAACCCCCGAGATGCGGGACGCCTGACCGATCGACACCGGTTTGTGATCGTTCAGCTTGGCGATCACTTCGTTAGAAAGACCCGTCACCTGGCGGTAGTCCAGCATTTCCGGCAGCAGCGTGTTTTCGTTACGCTGCTGTTTTTCGATCTCATCCTGCTGACGCGCGATGTAACCTTCGTACTTCACCTGGATCTCAACCTGCTCTGCCGCTTCAGCGTCTTCCAGGCCCGGCGCGAACGCGGTCAGTTTGACCAGGTTCTCGTAGGTGACTTCAGGACGGCGCAGCAGATCTTCCCCGCTGGCCTCGCGCGACAGCGGCGCTGTTAAGTGAGCGTTTACTTCGGCAGCAGTTTCCGCCTGCGGATTCACCCAGGTGGTTTTCAGGCGCTGACGTTCCTGTTCAATGCGTTCCAGCTTCTCGTTGAAGCGCGCCCAGCGTTCGTCATCGACCAGACCGAGTTCACGGCCCATTTCGGTCAGACGCAGGTCGGCGTTATCTTCACGCAGCATCAGGCGATATTCCGCGCGAGAGGTAAACATACGGTACGGTTCTTTGGTACCCAGCGTGCAGAGATCGTCAACCAGCACGCCCAGATACGCCTGAGAACGGCCTGGTGCCCAGCCCTCTTTCTCAGCAGAAAAGCGCGCGGCGTTCAGACCGGCAAGCAGACCCTGTGCAGCCGCTTCTTCATAGCCGGTGGTGCCGTTAATCTGACCCGCGAAGAACAGACCGTGGATGAATTTGCTTTCCAGGGTTGGCTTCAGGTCACGCGGATCGAAGAAATCGTACTCAATAGCGTAGCCAGGGCGAACGATTTTCGCATTCTCCATCCCCTGCATTGAGCGAACAATTTGCATCTGCACATCAAACGGCAGGCTGGTGGAGATGCCGTTCGGGTAAATTTCGTTCGAGGTCAACCCTTCCGGCTCCAGGAAGATCTGGTGCTGGTTACGATCGGCAAAGCGCATCACTTTGTCTTCGATCGACGGACAGTAGCGTGGACCGATCCCTTCGATCACGCCAGCATACATGGGGCTACGATCGAGGTTATTGCGGATCACGTCATGGGTTTTCTCGTTGGTATGCGTGATGTAGCACGGGACCTGCTGCGGATGCTGTGCCGCATTGCCCATGAACGAGAAGACCGGCATTGGGTTATCACCGTGCTGTTGCGCCAGCACGCTGAAATCAATGGTGCGCGCATCAATACGCGGCGGCGTGCCTGTTTTCAGGCGGCTAACGCGCAGCGGCAGTTCGCGCAGACGACGAGACAGTGGAATAGACGGCGGATCGCCAGCACGGCCACCACTGTAGTTATCCAGACCGATATGAATTTTACCGTCCAGGAATGTGCCCACGGTCAGCACCACGGCTTTCGCGCGGAATTTGAGGCCCATCTGGGTCACGGCACCCACGACGCGATCGTTCTCAACGATAAGATCTTCAACCGCCTGCTGGAAGATCATCAGGTTCGGCTGGTTCTCCAGGGCGGTACGCACCGCCTGACGGTAAAGTACGCGGTCTGCCTGAGCACGGGTCGCACGGACAGCGGGGCCTTTACTCGCGTTTAGTATCCTAAACTGGATGCCAGCCTGATCGATCGCTTTCGCCATCAGGCCGCCAAGTGCATCCACTTCTTTTACCAGGTGTCCTTTCCCAATGCCGCCAATCGCCGGATTACAGGACATTTGTCCCAGCGTGTCGATATTGTGTGTCAAAAGCAGGGTCTGCTGACCCATTCGCGCTGCGGCCATTGCGGCCTCAGTGCCTGCGTGACCCCCGCCAATGATGATGACGTCAAAAGGATCCTGATAAAACATGGTGGTCTGCCTCGCGTAAAGCGGTATGAAAATGGATTGAAGCCCGGGCCGTGGATTCTACTCAACTTTAGTCTTTCGAGAAAGCATTGGGATCCTGGGCTATTAAAAAGAAGATCTTTTTATTTAGAGATCTGTTCTATTGTGATCTCTTATTAGGATCGCGAACCTGTGTGGATAAGTCCGATCTCATAAAGAAGATCATGCAGTTAGAAAGGATCGTTTGCTGTGAATGATCGGTGATCCTGGACCGTATAAGCTGGGATCAGATCGCGACTTTATGCACAGGCCAAAAACGACGCTACGGTTGTTCTTTGGATAACTACGGGTTAATACGAGCTTTTAACCAGAGTTATCCACATCTGTTCGCGCGATCTTTAATCGTTTTTGAGTAAATTTTTCCATTCCGCGAGCCAGATCTCGGCTGGATCCTCCGGAATGTCATGATCGAGGATGTTGATCTTGAGCGTTTCACCCAGCTGTTTTGCTCCGCAGGAGGTGACAGCGGCTTCGACTTTCTCTATTGCCCCGCAAAAGGTGTCATATTCGCGACTGCCGATCCCCACTGCGCCAAAGCGGACGTTTGACAGGTCGGGCTGCTGTTCCAGCAGTTCGTCATATAAAGGTTGCAGGTTATCCGGCAGATCGCCCGCACCGTGCGTGGAGGTGATCAGCAGCCAGACCCCGTCAGTCGGGAGATCTTCCAGCAACGGGCCGTGCAGGGTTTCCGTGGAAAAGCCCGCATCTTCCAGCTTTTCAGCCAGATGTTCCGCTACGTATTCCGCACCACCAAGGGTGCTGCCGCTGATAAGGGTAATGTCCGCCATTGATCGCTCGCCTGGATAAAGAGACGGTCATTGTACGCTGTGAGCGAGCTGGGATCTACCTGTGGAAAATGTGGGAATGAATTTGCCCGATCACGGGCGGATGGTACGCATGATCGGGTTTTGCAGGGAGATCAGGGTCTCGGTGGACTGAATTTCATCGATTGTTTGGATCTTGTTGATAAGTACCTGCTGAAGGGCGTCGATGGATCGGCACATGACTTTAATAAAGATGCTGTAGTGCCCGGTGGTGTAATACGCCTCGGTGACTTCATCCAGCGCGTTTAGTCTTGCCAGGGCGGAAGGATAGTCTTTGGCGCTTTTAAGAATGATGCCAATGAAGCAGCAGACGTCATAACCCAGATGTTTAGGACTGACGTCAATGCGTGCGCCGGTAATGATCCCCGCCTGCTTCATTTTCTCTACGCGAACGTGAATGGTTCCCGGGCTGACGCCAAACTGTTTCGCCAGTTCGGCGTAGGCGGTACGGGCATTGGCCATTAACGCCTCCAGAATGCCGCGGTCGAGATTGTCGATCTGATAATTTTCCATAGCTTTTTCTTATGAAGATTAATGAATCACTCTATTCTAGCGTTTAATTTTATCGAATCAAAAGTGAAGGTGGCTTTTTGTTGATGAGTTATTGAATGTGATGCCATTTCTGTTGCTTAATCAATATCAACAGGACGCAGGAGTATAAATAATGAAAACCGCTTACATCGCAAAACAACGCCAGATCAGTTTCGTTAAATCCCATTTTTCCCGCCAGCTGGAAGATAAACTTGGGCTAATTGAAGTCCAGGCGCCGATTCTAAGCCGCGTGGGTGACGGGACCCAGGATAACTTGTCTGGATGCGAAAAAGCGGTACAGGTGAAAGTGAAAACACTGCCAGACGCCCAGTTTGAAGTGGTTCATTCACTGGCGAAGTGGAAGCGTCAAACCCTGGGGCAACACGACTTCAGCGCGGGCGAAGGGCTCTACACGCACATGAAAGCCCTTCGCCCCGATGAAGACCGCCTCACCCCAATTCACTCTGTCTATGTTGACCAGTGGGACTGGGAGCGCGTAATGGGTGACGGCGAGCGCCACGTCGGCACGCTGAAATCCACCGTTGAGGCGATCTACGCCGGGATCAAAGCGACCGAAGCAGCCGTAAGCAAAGAGTTTGGTCTGGCACCGTTCCTGCCGGATACGATCCACTTTGTGCACAGCCAGGAATTGCTGGCCCGCTTCCCGGATCTGGATGCCAAAGGCCGTGAACGTGCGATTGCTAAAGAGCTGGGCGCGGTATTTCTGATTGGGATCGGCGGCAAACTGTCTGATGGCAAACGCCACGATGTTCGCGCGCCGGATTATGATGACTGGAGCACTGCGGGTGAGGGCGAGTTTGCCGGGCTGAACGGCGATATTCTGGTCTGGAACCCGGTACTGGAAGACGCATTCGAGCTTTCTTCTATGGGGATCCGCGTGGATGCTGACGCGCTGAAGCGCCAGCTGGCGGTCACCGGTGATGAAGATCGTCTCAAACTCGAGTGGCACCAGGCGCTGCTGCGTGGGGAAATGCCGCAGACGATTGGCGGCGGTATCGGCCAGTCCCGTCTGACCATGCTGTTGCTGCAATTACCCCATATCGGTCAGGTTCAGTGTGGCGTCTGGCCGCAGCAGGTACGTGAAAGCGTCGGCTCTCTTCTGTAATTAACGCTGCCAGCGTCTGAGCAGGCGGCTACGCAGCCCGGTATCAAAGCGCCAGATATGATCGAAGATGCGCATGATGCCGGGTTTTCCATGGGCGGACATCGCCACCGCATGAAAACGGTGCTGATGCACCCGCTGTAACTCCTTCACCTTATTCACCACGTCATCCGGTAGCCGCTGGGCAATAAAATCGGAAATCACCACCGCGTCGGCGTCGTACCAGTCGCCGCCCTGCATACGCTCCACAATGCTGCGAAAGCAGCTGGCCAGATCCGTGCCGCCGCGAAAACGCTGGCTCAGGAAGCGGATTGCCTGCTCGATCCCCTGCTGGTTCGTCAGCTCATAGCCCACGACTTCGCTGGAGAACAGCATGATGAAGCAGCGACGGCGATCGGCGAGCGCCACGCGCATCAGCGCCAGACAAAAGGCTTTTGCACACTGCTCGTTAAACCCGCCCATCGATCCGGACGTATCCACGCAAACGATGAAGGGCCCGCGCGGCTGTTCATCAAAATCCTGATGAACGACCGGCCGCTGGCTGATTTTCTCTCGCCAGGCTTCGCCGTGAAGCCGGTAGGTGAGAAGCTGTTTTTCTACCAGCCGACGGTAAAACTCATACTCCAGCTCGGTCATCCCCAACGTGCTCAGCTCCGTGGGCAGCAGACGCAAAATATCATCGCTCTGCTGGAGCCCGTCGACCTGCTCCGGTACGGTGGCCGGTTCACGCACCAGGGTGCGGAAGGTTTCCATCGGGGCGTCTTTCTTTGGAACCGACTTTGCCTCTCTTGAGCGTCCCAGCTGTTCTGCAAGCTTCATCAGCTCGGGCTGCTGCGTCAGAAAATCGCCGTACTTGACGATCAGCTGATAGTCCCCGCGCCTGAGCTGGCCTGCGCTCATATCCCAGAGACGCCCAGCGGCGTTTTCATTCTCCACCAGCACCTGTTCTAACTGGCCGCTCAGGGTCATTCGTTCCTGAACTTCACTAAGCAGCTGTTCGCGCTCTTCATCCAGCAGCTGCTGGTTTAGCGTCGTGGCCTGCACCACCAGGCTGAGGCGCCAGCGCTGTAAGAAGAGGGTGTGCAGCGCCGGGGTAAAAGTGGCGTTATCCGTGACCAGCGCCCGCGCCTGGCTGGCAAACGGGGAGTGGACCTTGTCGAGCAACGTCAAGGTTTGCGGAAGATGGACGATAAACTGCGGCGTGGAGAGCCGCTGGCACTGCTGATAGCAGGCCACCTCTTCCGTTAACTCAGGCGGAACTTCGGTCTCCCTGAACCGCTGACGCAAATTTTCGCGCCAGCGCGGAAGATCGTCCGTCATCGCCTTTTTGAGCTTCGGAAATTTTTCAAAGAAGGCTGCCAGCTGCGGTGACGCCAGAAGTGTTATGACCACCTCTTCGATCAACCCCTCCTCGCTGACGGCCAGCATAACGTTAAGCGTATCCAGGGTTAGCATTGACGCGCCTGTTTGATCTGCGCGCTGACGTCCTGCAGGCTGGCTTCGATGCGGCCTAACCAGTCGCTATGAATAAAGAGGCATTTTTGCTGCTCGCTAAAGCGGGTATGCTGCTGGTGCCATTCCGTATCCAGCGCTTCCAGCTGCTGCTTAATCTCTTCCGGTACGCTGTCCGAGGCGGTGCCCGGCAGCGCCAGACGCGAGCCCTGCAGGCTGACGTCGCGGATCACCAGATGCTGGCTGCTGTCCACTTCCATATTCAGCGGTTGCGCGAAGCCGATGCCGTTGAGCTTTCCACGGATCTCTCCGCCCTTATCCAGCCACTGCGCTAGCGCCTCGCGCTCAATCGTAATGTGTACCACCTGCATATCATGCAGCTTGAGCGGCTGCTGGAGCAGCAGCGTGAGCGTTGTACCAGTCAGATCGGCAGGAAGCTCATAGTGCGGCTTGCGGGCGAACATGCCTCCCAGGCGATTCACTTTCAGGGCTGTTTTATCACTTTGCTGCTGCTGGAGCTGGATGCGCCGCTGGGCAATCGCCCCCAGCTGATTGAGCATTGCCTGCTGTGCCCAGGCGTGTCCGGTCATCAAAACGTCAAGCTGCTGCTGCATCAGATTCATGCCTTCCGCGTCGTGCCAGAGGCAATCTTTCAGCAGGATCAGATCGATGGGGGCAACGGCATCGCGGCCGCTAAACAGGGCGCTGGCCTGCAGGAGGCGGATCGCTTTTTTCCAGCGACGATCGGAGACATAGGGTGCAGAAGGGAGGAGATCAAGCTGCTGACGCAGCAGATAGATCAGCTCGAATACGGCGTCAGGCAGTTTGATTTTGCTGATATCCTGCTGCCACTGGTAATACTCCTCATCCGTCACCTGCAGCGAAGCGGATACCGGGTTTTCACTCTCATCCTGCTGGCTCACCAGCATGGAGCGGAAGTTTGATTTGTCCTGCACTTTGTCCAGCCACAGGCGGATGAGCATACGGTCATACAGCGCTTCCAGACTGCTGTCGGCCTCGGGCAGTTCGTTAGAGGCGGCCACCAGCAGGCGCATCGGGATTTTCTCTTCACTGGCGCCGTTGCGGAACCGACGTTCGTTTATCGCCGTGAGCAGGGTGTTAAGAATGGCCGGTCCCGCTTTCCAGATCTCATCGAGAAAGACAATCTCAGCTTCAGGGAGATACCCCGCCGTCAAACGCTCATAGCGCCCTTCATCTTTCAGCGCCTGAATAGAGAGGGGGCCAAACACTTCTTCAGGGGTGGAAAAGCGGGTCATGAGATACTCGAAGGCGCGGGCATTCTGAAAAGCAAATTTTAGCCTGCGGGCAATCAGGCTTTTGGCAATGCCCGGCGGTCCCAGCAAAAACACGCTTTCACCGCTGAGCGCCGCCAGTAAACAGAGGCGAATGGCGTGGCTACGCTCGAAAAGGCCTTTCTCCAGCGCGCTGCTGAGGCGGGAAATTCTTTCTGCTAATAAATGTGAGTGAGCCATAATAGTTTTGCATCCTTTCGCCGTCGTGGCGGCCAATTGAAGCGAGTATAGACGTTTCAGTCAGGGCTGGTAATAGACTGAAGTGCGGCGCAATTTTCTTTGCGCTACATTAATGCGGTTGCATTTAGGGGTACGATTTTGCAATGAATCGTGCATACTGTGCGCTTTTTGTGGGCCAAGGGACCAGGAACACATTTGTTATTTAAACGAAAAGACTAGTCTATGAGCACTGATAATAAGCAATCATTACCCGCAATAACGCTTGCGGCGATCGGGGTTGTCTACGGTGATATTGGCACCAGCCCGCTTTATACGCTTCGTGAATGTCTGTCCGGCCAGTTTGGCTTTGGTGTTGAACGCGATGCCGTGTTTGGCTTCCTGTCCCTCATTTTCTGGCTGCTGATCCTGGTGGTTTCCGTTAAGTATCTCTCCTTCGTTATGCGTGCTGATAACGCAGGTGAAGGTGGGATCCTGACCCTGATGTCTCTTGCCGGGCGCAATACCTCGGCCAGAATGACCTCTGTGCTGGTCATTATCGGCCTGATTGGGGGCAGTTTCTTCTACGGAGAGGTGGTTATCACGCCCGCTATTTCGGTCCTCTCGGCGATAGAGGGGCTGGAGATTATCGCTCCACAACTTGATTCATGGGTGGTTCCGCTGGCCATTATTGTCCTGACGCTGCTGTTCATGATCCAGAAGCACGGTACCGGGCTGGTGGGCAAACTGTTTGCACCGATTATGCTGGCCTGGTTCCTGATCCTGGCGGCGCTTGGTTTGCGCAGCATTATCGCGAACCCGGAAGTGCTGCAGGCGCTGAATCCCTACTGGGCCGTGCATTTCTTCCTCGAATACAAAGTGGTTTCCTTTGTGGCGCTGGGTGCCGTGGTGCTCTCCATCACCGGTGTGGAAGCGCTGTATGCTGACATGGGTCACTTCGGGAAACTGCCTATCCGCGTGGCATGGTTTATTGTGGTGCTCCCGTCGCTGGTGCTGAACTATTTCGGTCAGGGGGCGCTGCTGCTTAAAAACCCGGAAGCGATCAAGAACCCGTTCTTCCTGCTGGCGCCTGACTGGGCGCTGGTACCGATGCTGATCCTGGCGACGCTGGCGACCGTCATTGCCTCTCAGGCGGTGATTTCCGGCGTGTTTTCTCTGACGCGCCAGGCCGTGCGTCTGGGTTATCTCTCACCGATGCGCATCATCCATACCTCAGAGATGGAGTCGGGTCAGATCTACATCCCGTTCATTAACTGGCTGCTCTATTTCGCTGTGGTCATTGTTATCGTCAGCTTCGAGCACTCCAGTAACCTGGCGGCGGCGTACGGTATTGCGGTAACCGGTACGATGGTGCTGACGTCGCTTCTCTCCACCACGGTGGCGTACCGAAACTGGCACTGGAATAAATTCCTCGTGGCGATGATTCTGGTGGGCTTCCTGTGCATTGACGTGCCGCTGTTCTCTGCGAACCTCGACAAGATTGTCTCCGGTGGCTGGCTGCCGCTGACGCTGGGTCTGGTGATGTTCATTGTCATGACCACCTGGAAAAGCGAGCGTTTCCGCCTGCTGCGCCGCATGCACGAGCACGGGAATTCTCTGGAGGCGATGATCGCTTCTCTGGAGAAATCTCCGCCGGTACGCGTTCCGGGTACAGCGGTATACATGTCTCGCGCGCTGAATGTCATTCCGTTCGCGCTGATGCATAACCTCAAGCACAACAAAGTGCTGCACGAGCGCGTGATCCTGCTGACGCTGCGCACCGAAGATGCGCCGTATGTTCACAATGTGCGTCGTGTGCAAATAGAGCAACTGTCGCCGACCTTCTGGCGCGTGGTGGCAAGCTACGGCTGGCGTGAAACGCCAAACGTGGAAGAGGTGTTCCACCGCTGCGGCCTGGAAGGGCTGAGCTGCCGGATGATGGAGACGTCGTTCTTTATGTCGCACGAGTCGCTGATTATCGGCAAGCGCCCGTGGTATCTGCGCCTGCGCGGCAAGCTATACCTCATCCTGCAGCGTAATGCCCTGCGTGCGCCTGACCAGTTTGAGATCCCGCCTAACCGCGTGATTGAGCTGGGAACGCAGGTCGAGATTTAAGTCTTTGTGCGGCCTGATGCCCTCACCCCGCCCCTCTCCCACAGGGAGAGGGCGCAAACATAAAAAACGGTAACCAGGGGGTTACCGTTTTGCATTTACCTCCACGCCATTTCACTTAGCGAAACGTTTCGACGTCGATCACAAATCTGTTACGTCATGATGGTTTTCTGAACATTTCTGGGGCTACACTACTTTTAGCGAAACGTTTCGCTAGTGGAGCAAGAAAATGAAGAAAGGCACTGTACTCAACTCAGAAATCTCATCGGTTATTTCCCGTCTTGGGCATACCGATACGCTGGTGGTTTGCGATGCAGGCTTACCGGTTCCGCGCAGCACAACCCGTATCGATATGGCGTTAACGCAGGGCGTACCTTCGTTTATGCAGGTACTGGACGTGGTGACCGCGGAGATGCAGGTTGAGGCGGTCATTCTCGCGGCGGAAATCAAACAACATAATCCGCAACTCCACGAAACGTTGCTCAGCCACCTTGAGCAGCTGCAACAACACCAGGGAAATACCATAGAAATTCGTTACACAACGCACGAACAATTCAAACAACAAACCGCAGACAGTCAGGCGGTGATTCGCAGCGGGGAGTGTTCCCCGTATGCGAATATCATTCTCTGTGCTGGCGTCACCTTCTGAGGCCATCATGGACGCATTACTGCAACTTAAAGGGATCGATAAGTCGTTCCCGGGCGTAAAAGCTCTCTCCGGCGCGGCGCTGAACGTCTACCCCGGGCGCGTCATGGCGCTGGTGGGCGAAAACGGCGCCGGCAAATCCACCATGATGAAGGTGCTGACCGGTATCTATCAACGCGATGCCGGTTCACTCCTTTGGTTGGGTAAAGAGACCACCTTCAATGGCCCGAAATCCTCTCAGGAAGCGGGCATCGGTATTATTCACCAGGAGCTGAACCTCATCCCGCAACTCACCATTGCGGAAAACATCTTCCTCGGCCGCGAGTTCGTGAACCGCTTCGGTAAGATCGACTGGAAAACCATGTATGCCGAAGCGGACAAGCTGCTGGCGAAGCTGAACCTGCGCTTTAAGAGCGACCGCCTGGTGGGCGATCTCTCCATTGGCGATCAGCAGATGGTGGAAATCGCGAAGGTGCTGAGCTTCGAGTCGAAGGTCATCATTATGGATGAACCGACCGACGCCCTGACCGATACCGAAACCGAATCCCTGTTCCGCGTTATCCGCGAGCTGAAATCGCAGGGGCGCGGGATTGTCTATATCTCTCACCGTATGAAAGAGATCTTCGAAATCTGCGATGACGTCACCGTTTTCCGAGACGGGCAGTTTATTGCCGAGCGCGAAGTGGCGACGCTGACCGAAGATACGCTCATCGAAATGATGGTGGGACGTAAGCTGGAAGATCAGTACCCGCATCTGGATAAAGCGCCGGGTGAGATCCGCCTGAAGGTGGACAACCTCTGCGGCCCGGGTGTGAACGACGTGACCTTCACCCTGCGCCAGGGCGAGATCCTGGGCGTAGCGGGCCTGATGGGGGCGGGACGTACCGAGCTGATGAAAGTGTTGTACGGCGCACTGCCGCGCACCAGCGGTTATGTCACCCTCGACGGCCATGAAGTGGTCACCCGCTCACCGCAGGATGGTCTGGCGAACGGCATCGTCTATATCTCCGAAGACCGCAAACGCGACGGCTTAGTGCTGGGCATGTCGGTAAAAGAGAACATGTCCCTGACCGCGCTGCGCTATTTCAGCCACAGCGGTGGCAGCCTGAAGCATAAAGACGAGCAGCAGGCGGTGAGCGATTTTATCCGCCTCTTTAACGTCAAAACCCCGTCGATGGAGCAGGCGATTGGCCTGTTGTCCGGCGGGAATCAGCAGAAAGTGGCGATTGCGCGCGGGCTGATGACGCGTCCGAAAGTGTTGATCCTCGACGAGCCAACCCGCGGCGTAGACGTGGGCGCGAAGAAAGAGATCTATCAGCTGATTAACCAGTTTAAGGCCGACGGTCTGAGCATCATTCTGGTCTCTTCCGAGATGCCAGAAGTATTAGGCATGAGCGATCGCATTATCGTCATGCATGAAGGGCATCTCGGCGGTGAATTCACTCGCGAGCAGGCCACCCAGGAAGTTCTGATGGCTGCCGCTGTGGGCAAGCTTAATCGCGTGAATCAGGAGTAAGAAGATGACTACCCAGGCTGTTTCTGGTCGCCGCTATTTCACAAAGGCGTGGCTGATGGAGCAAAAATCGCTGATTGCCCTGCTGGTGCTGATCGCGATTGTGTCGACCATGAGCCCGAATTTCTTCACCGTTAATAACCTGTTCAATATTCTGCAGCAGACGTCGGTGAACGCCATTATGGCGGTCGGCATGACGCTGGTGATTCTGACCTCAGGTATCGATCTGTCCGTCGGTTCCCTGCTGGCGCTCACCGGCGCGATCGCCGCTTCGATTGTCGGCATTGAAGTCAACGCGCTGGTGGCCGTGGCCGCTGCCCTGGCGGCAGGTGCGGCGATAGGCGCCGTCACCGGCGTGATTGTGGCAAAAGGCCGCGTTCAGGCGTTCATCGCGACGCTGGTGATGATGCTGCTGCTGCGCGGGGTGACCATGGTTTATACCAACGGCAGCCCGGTCAATACCGGCTTTACCGATAACGCCGATCTGTTTGGCTGGTTCGGTATCGGTCGCCCGCTGGGGGTCCCGACCCCGGTATGGATCATGGCTATCGTCTTCCTGGCGGCGTGGTACATGCTGCATCACACTCGCCTGGGCCGTTATATCTATGCGCTGGGCGGTAACGAAGCGGCAACGCGCCTGTCCGGTATCAGCGTTAATAAAGTCAAAATTATCGTTTACTCCCTGTGCGGTCTGCTGGCGTCACTGGCAGGCATTATCGAAGTGGCGCGCCTCTCCTCCGCGCAGCCAACGGCGGGTACGGGGTATGAGCTGGACGCCATTGCGGCAGTGGTTCTGGGCGGTACGAGTCTTGCGGGCGGTAAAGGTCGCATTGTTGGGACATTGATCGGCGCACTGATCCTCGGTTTCCTGAATAATGGTTTGAATTTGTTAGGTGTTTCCTCCTATTACCAGATGATCGTTAAGGCAGTGGTGATTTTGCTGGCGGTACTGGTAGACAACAAAAAACAGTAACTGACGACACTACAGGACATCTTAGATATGAACATGAAAAAACTGGCTACCCTGGTTTCCGCTGTCGCGCTGAGCGCAACCGTAAGTGCTAACGCCATGGCGAAAGACACCATCGCGCTGGTTGTCTCTACCCTGAACAACCCGTTCTTCGTCTCTCTGAAGGATGGCGCGCAGAAAGAAGCGGACAAACTGGGCTACAACCTGGTGGTTCTGGATTCACAGAACAACCCGGCGAAAGAGCTGGCTAACGTTCAGGACTTAACCGTTCGCGGCACCAAAATTCTGCTGATCAACCCAACCGATTCTGATGCCGTAGGCAACGCCGTGAAGATGGCAAACCAGGCGAAGATCCCGGTAATCACCCTGGACCGTCAGGCAACCAAAGGCGAAGTGGTGAGCCATATTGCGTCTGATAACGTGCTGGGCGGCAAAATCGCCGGTGATTACATCGCGAAGAAAGCCGGCGAAGGCGCGAAAGTCATCGAACTGCAGGGGATTGCCGGGACGTCTGCCGCCCGCGAGCGTGGCGAAGGCTTCCAGCAGGCGGTTGCAGCGCATAAATTCAACGTACTGGCGAGCCAGCCGGCAGACTTCGACCGTACTAAGGGTCTGAACGTCATGCAGAACCTGCTGACCGCGCACCCTGACGTGCAGGCAGTATTCGCGCAGAACGACGAAATGGCGCTGGGCGCGCTGCGTGCCCTGCAGACCGCTGGTAAATCTGATGTGATGGTTGTCGGATTTGACGGCACGCCGGATGGTGAAAAAGCAGTAAACGATGGCAAACTGGCTGCGACCATCGCTCAGCTGCCTGAGCAGATTGGCGCCACTGGCGTTGAAACTGCCGACAAAGTGCTGAAGGGCGAAAAAGTTCAGGCCAAATACCCGGTTGACCTGAAGCTGGTCATCAAGCAGTAAAGGCGAATCAGGCCGTCACGGCGGCCTGAGGGACACCAATAAAGAAAAGTGTGGCATACGCCACCGGGTAACACCGGTGGCGCTCTCTGATGGACAATCCAACCATGAAAACCGCAGGTAACCTCGTCGTCCTTGGCAGTATCAATGCCGATCACATTCTTAACCTTGAATCGTTCCCGACACCGGGCGAAACCGTCACGGGTAACCAGTATCAGGTGGCATTTGGCGGTAAAGGTGCAAACCAGGCCGTTGCTGCCGGTCGCAGCGGGGCAAATATTGCGTTTATCGCCTGCACGGGTGATGACGATACCGGCGAGCGCGTACGCAAGCAGCTGGCGAGCGACAATATCGATATCGCACCGGTCAGCGTTGTTGCAGGGGAATCTACCGGCGTGGCGCTGATTTTCGTCAACGCAGAAGGTGAGAATGTCATCGGTATTCATGCTGGCGCTAACGCGGCGCTGACGACGGAACGCGTAGAAGCGCAACGTGCACTCATCGGCGGAGCGGAAGCCCTGCTGATGCAGCTGGAGTCGCCGGTTGAAAGCGTGCTGGCCGCCGCCAAAATTGCGCATGAAAATCATACCACTGTCGTACTTAATCCGGCCCCTGCCCGTGTATTATCTGACGAGCTGCTGGCGCTGGTGGACATCATCACGCCGAACGAAACCGAAGCCGAAAAGCTGACGGGTATTCGCGTTGAAAACGATGATGATGCCGCGCGAGCCGCGCGTGCGCTGCACGACAAAGGCATCGGAACAGTGATCATCACCCTGGGTAGCCGTGGGGTGTGGGCAAGCGTCAATGGCGAAGGCCGTCGCGTGCCGGGCTTTAAGGTGAAGGCGATTGATACCATCGCAGCGGGAGACACCTTCAATGGTGCACTGGTGACCGCGCTGCTGGAAGGCATGAGAATGGATGACGCTATCCGCTTCGCACACGCTGCCGCCGCGATTGCGGTGACGCGCAAGGGCGCCCAGCCTTCCGTTCCGTGGCGTAAAGAGATCGATGAATTCTTAAGTCAGCAGGGGTAACGCTTGGCCACAATGAAAGATGTCGCCCGCATGGCGGGCGTTTCTACCTCGACGGTCTCTCACGTTATAAACAACGATCGCTTCGTCAGCGAGGCGATTCGGGAGAAAGTCGAAGCGGCGGTAAAAGATCTCAACTATGCGCCGTCTGCGCTGGCGCGCAGCCTTAAGCTCAACCAGACGCGCACCATCGGTATGCTGATCACCGCGAGTACCAACCCCTTTTATTCAGAACTGGTTCGCGGCGTGGAGCGCAGCTGCTTCGAGCGTGGCTACAGCCTGGTGCTGTGCAATACCGAAGGTGACGAGCAGCGCATGAATCGTAACCTGGAAACGCTGATGCAAAAACGCGTCGACGGGCTACTGCTGCTTTGTACCGAAACGCACCAGCCGTCGAAAGAGATCATCCAGCGCTACCCCTCCATTCCCACGGTGATGATGGACTGGGCACCGTTCGACGGCACCAGCGATCTTATTCAGGATAACTCCCTGCTGGGGGGCGATATGGCCACCCAGTATCTGATCGATAAAGGCTATACCCGCATCGCCTGTATTACCGGCCCGCTGGACAAAACCCCGGCGCGTTTGCGTCTGGAAGGGTATCTCGCCGCAATGGCGCGGGCAGGACTTTCAGTGCCGGAAGGGTACCGTATTACCGGCGATTTTGAGTTTCACGGTGGTTTTGAAGCGATGCAGACGCTGCTGGCGCAGCCGCAGCGTCCGCAGGCTGTTTTTATCGGCAACGATGCCATGGCGTTTGGCGCCTATCAGGCGTTATATCAGGCCGGTTTGCGTGTTCCCGACGATATGGCGGTAATCGGCTACGATGATATCGAGCTGGCCAGCTATATGACGCCGCCGCTCACCACCATTCATCAGCCAAAAGATGAGCTGGGCGAGCTGGCCATCGATGTGTTGATCCACCGAATGGCTCAGCCCACGCTGCAGCAGCAACGCCTGCAGCTTACTCCTGTTCTGATGGAACGGGGTTCGGTTTAGCTTTCGCCTTATGGCGTTCTTTAATCAGGTTACGGCCATCTTTCGGTTTTAACAGCATAAAGACCAGCGCTGAAACGACGGTGAGTGCGCCCATGGTGATAAAGGTATAGTGGAACTGCTCGACGGTGTTCGCGCTGTCGAAACCTTCATAAAACCGCAGTACCGCCGCGCTCACGGCCACACCCAGACTGATGGACAACTGCTGTGTTACCGCCAGCACGCTGTTGCCGCTACTGGCGTTCTCGTCGGTCAAATCCGCAAGGGTGATGGTGTTCATTGAGGTGAACTGCGTCGACATCGCCATGCCCAGCACAAATAGCGGCAGGATCAGCATCCAGACGGGTAACGCGGCGGACTGCAGCGAGAACTGCGCAATCATCAGGCCGATAAAGACCGTCACACCAACCAGCGTCTTGCGATAGCCAAACCAGCGTAGCACCTGCGTCACGGTCGATTTTGCCAGAATCGAGCCCATTGCGGTGGGCGCCATCATGCAGCCGGCAATCATGGCCGGGTAGCCGAAACCCACCTGCAGCATCAGTGGCATCAGGAACGGTACGCAGCCCGTCCCCAGACGCGAGGCAATGTTTCCCGCGATCCCGACGGAAAAGGTTCGGGTGTTGAAGAGCCCAAGAGAGATTAACGGCGTCGGGTGACGGCGCGCGTGACGTATATAAAGAAGGAACAGCAGCACGCCGGCGAGGATAACGGAGAGCGCCATCCACGTCGCGACGATCTTCTCGCCAACCAGCTCCATCCCGCTGGAGAAGAGTACCAGGCTCAGGCCAAACAGGAAAAAGCCACCCATGTCGAAGCTGCGTCTTGGCGTGGTGAAGTTCGGCATATATTTGCGGGCATACAGCAGCCCCGCAACGCCAATCGGAATATTAATCAGGAAGATCCAGTGCCAGCTTGCCCAGGTGACAAACACGCCACCGAGTACCGGGCCCAGTATCGGGCCGACCAGTCCCGGCATGGTGACAAAGTTGAGCACGGGAAGCAGTTCGCTTCGAGGGTAGGCTCGTAATAAGGCAAGGCGCGCCACGGGCATCATCATCGCGCCGCCAATACCCTGTAATACGCGGAAGATAACCAGTTCCGTTAAGGACGAGGAGAGCGCACAGGCCAGCGAACCGAGCGTAAAGAGCGTTACGGCCAACATGAAAACTCTACGGGTACCGAAGCGGTCGGCCAGCCAGCCGCTAACCGGAATTAACATTGCAACCGTCAGGGTGTAGCTGATGATGGCGGACTGCATCGCCAGCGGGGAGCGGTTAAGGCTTTGCGCAATAGCGGGAAGCGCGGTGTTGAGGATGGTGGCATCCAGTGCCTGCATAAAAAACGCCATGGCTGCAATCCACGGCAATCCGGCCATGCTGCGCGCTTTTTTCTTTGTCATTTATTTACCTGCTGGTGGGTTGGCGCAGCCAGTAATGCCTGGCACGCACTCAGGGCTCGCTGCCCGTCGCTTTCCTGAATGGCATCCACTATCGCCTGATGCAATTCCAGTTTTACCACGTCGTTTTGTGTAATAGAGGTAAAGTAGGTGTGATACACCGAATGAAATAATGAGGCAAACGAGGTGAGGAACGGATTGGCGCTCATCATATAGATATGTTCATGCCAGGCCATATCGACCTCAACCCAGCGTTCGCGGTTGAAGTGTTTTTTCAGGAACACCATCTCTTCCATCAACGCGTTAAGCTGCGCTTTCTGCTCTGCTGTGCCAAGCATGGCGGCAAGCAGACATGCCTGAGGTTCAAGGCTGCTGCGCATCACCAGAAAGTGATCGACGACTTGATGAAAGTTGTCTTCCGTCATCCACCAGGAGAGCAGCTCCTGATCGAGAAAATTCCAGTTACTCTGTGGCATCACGCGTGTGCCAATACGAGGACGTGGAAGCACCATACCTTTTGCCGTCAGGGTTTTCACCGCTTCGCGCACTGCGGTACGGCTCACCCCAAACTGCTCACCCAGCTCCATTTCACCCGGCAGGATGCTGCCCGGGGCATATTTACCCGCTAAAATCCGCTGAGCCAGCTTTTCTGCCAGCACATACGACAGGTTTTTTTGGGCGGCCAGCTGTTGTGCGCTTAATGGCATCGCTTTTATTCCTTAAAGATTCATGCTGATAATTATGCCACCTCGAATGTGATTGTGGTTGCAGATACATCAAATAGAACAATTTGTAGCTTGATTTCACCTCTGTTGGTGAAAAAAAACGCGGATGGAAATTTTTTTTAAATTTCCTCTTGTCACCTCGGAATAACTCCCTATAATGCGCCTCCACTGACACGGAACAACGGCACACACGCCGCCGGGTCAGCAGAGAAAAGCGAAAATAAACGCTTGACTCTGAAGCGGGAAAGCGTAATATGCACACCCCGCGCCGCAGCGAAAAGCGAAGCGGC